>NZ_MIKB01000019.1 GCF_001730365.1 Enterococcus quebecensis | reverse complement strand
AAACTCGAAATGTTATTCTATTTTTGTCGTTTGGTGATTTTCATCAGTGCCTTGCGACAAGATATAATATACCAAGTTTCTGCGCTTTGGTCAACTATTATTTTAAAAAAAGTTAAAAAGTTTTTCCTTCACTTTTATTGCTAATTAAGCAACTTTCGGCTTTACCTTACATTTGGAATCCATCAAGAATAATCCTACAAAAACACCTATAAATACCGATCGATTTCACAAATAAAATGAAAATAGTTCGAATTCCAATCCGTTAGAATCCATTGAACTTCCAATATTAGTGAATTCATTTTCTCCATAGAACTGAACTAGCTTATGATTACTAGCTAAACAATCTAAGCGCAACATATCTGCTTCTCCCTCAAATCTTATTTTTAATGCACTAAGTAATTCTTTCCCGTATCCCTTGCCTCTATATACTGGACGGATAATTACGCGATGAATGTAACGTGAATTTGGATGAAGTCCGTATCCTGCCCAAAGTAATTTATCCCACGTTGTTGGTTTTTTCCAAGCTGCAACCATTCCGACTAGTTCATTCTCATTATTATAGAAGAAAAATACCTCTTCTCTTTCTACCGCTTTTGCCAATTCGTGTTTGTCTTCCCCTTGTAAAACTTCTGACCATTGATTACTGCCTCTGTCTTTTAGCCATTCTGCTGTTTCCTTTAATATTGACATGACAATTTGAGTTTCAGCAGTTGTTACCTCTTTTAATTTCATTATTAGTTCCTCCCTTAACTTAGTATATATAGAAAAAAGCACAGTAAAACTAATCGTTAGTTTTACCATGCCTTTGGATCTGGTATAGAAAATGTACTTTACTACAATTTTCTTATGTACCTTACTATTAAAACATCGGAACGCCTTCAATTTCATAAGAAGCTAGTAAATTTTTTAATTCTGTCGGTTTTTCCCAGACATAGTTATCATTTATTTTAGAAACGGTTTGATCTTCATTCATTTCAAATACAAACAAAGGCATATTTTCAGCATCTGTATGCGCATTTGTTAACTCGACTAAACTAATTGAAGTAATATCTAGTTGAATCTCTTCTTTGAAAAGTTGCAACATACTCGCTAAACCTGTCATATCTTCAGAAACCTTTACTGTAACAAACTCCATCGAATTACCAACTGGATGAACAAGAAACTTTTTTGAACCATCATTTAGGTTCAGCATAATAGTACCAGCGACTTTTTTGTTAGACAAAACATCCACCTCAATTAATTTTTGTTTTCATAAACTAGAAGAATTGTACCATATTTTCTGAAAAAAAACAGAATTATTTCGCAAGTAGTTTCTCCATTGCCTCATTAGTCCATATAGGAAGCTCTTTTTCCAATGTATTAAAACCAATCTTCTTATTTTTATTAGTGAAGTATTTTTTACGACGTTGACTTAGCTGTTGAGCTTGAGGTTCTAAAGTTCTCAATGATAAACTGATTTTCTTAGAATATTCATCGATATCAATGACTTGAACCTTCACTTTTTGTCCGACTGTCAATAAGCTATGAATATTTTTGGTGTATCCAGCCTGTACTTCTGAAACATGAATTAACCCTTGAATTGTATCACTCAGCGAAACAAATGCACCATATGGCTGTAGCCCTGTAATTGTTCCATTAATAATCATCCCTATTTTGTATTCCATAATGTTATCCTCTTTTCGTTAATCCCATCAAAATGATTTTATCACTTAAATAATATCACTTTCTATTCAAAAGTGCATGAGTTTATTTCTACTATATATAGTATTAATTCTTTTTGTTCATATTTTGTTGAAAGTCTATTATACTATACTTAAATCTTATTTAATGAAAAAAATGCTTTTAATATAGAAAGGATGAATTGAATGGTAGAATTTAATACAGTGTATAATCGTCGTAATACAAATTGTTCTAAGTGGGATTCCATTAAGGATACATATGGAGAAGAAGATCTTTTGCCATTATGGATAGCTGATATGGATTTCAAAGCAAACCCACCTGTTTTAGAAGCTTTAAAGAAAACTGTGGATCAAGGAATCCTTGGTTACTCTCCTGCTCCAACTTCATTATATGAAGCGATCCAAAGTTGGCAAAAACGTCGCCACGATTATTCAGTTAGTAAAGAAGCGATTCTTTTCAACAGCGGAGTTGTTCCAAGTCTCTCTATAGCTGTCCAAGCATATACTAAGCCTGGTGATGGAGTCTTGATTCATGATCCTGTTTATCCTCCATTCGCCAAAGTTGTTGAACAGAACAATAGAAAGCTCGTTCGTAGTTCTTTGTTGATAGAACAAGATCATTTTGTAATGAACTTAGACGAGATGGAAAAACAAATCATCGCTGAAAATGTGCGTCTCTTTATTCTCTGTAATCCTCATAATCCAGGCGGACGTGTTTGGAAGAAGAGTGAGTTGGAAACTTTTGGTAAGTTATGTGCTAAATACGATGTACTAGTCATCAGCGATGAGATTCATCAGGACTTAATTTTTGCGCCGCATGTATTTACAACATTCACTAATGTCCATCCAACATTTAAAGATTTCTCGATTACTCTGACAGCTGCAACAAAGACATTCAACTTAGCTGGTATCAAAAACTCGATGATTTTTATCGAAAATCCTGATTTACGAAAAAAATTCGTTGATGTACAAGAACAAAATTTTCAAAATGAAATCAACATCTTTGGCTATGTAGGAACTGAAGCTGCTTATGAAAATGGTGATATTTGGATAGAAGAACTGCTAGTTTACTTAACTGAAAATATCAATACTGTGATTGAATTTATACAGAGTGAACTTCCCCAAGTCAAAATAATGCGTCCAGAAGGAACTTACTTGATTTGGTTGGATTTTTCAGCTTTCGGCTTGAGCGATGCTCAACTGCAACAACAATTGGTTCATAAAGGAAAAGTAGTTTTGAATGCTGGAATTACTTTTGGCCCCCAAGGAACGCAGCATATGCGTTTAAATGTTGCTTGTCCAAAAGAAACATTGTTAGAAGGTTTACGTCGAATCAAACATTCTTTTGAATAAAAAAAAATGAAGCATAACCTGTAATTGGTTTATGCTTCACTTTTTTATTGAGCTACTTATCCATTATTCACTTATTTCTACTTTATCAATCACTACATCAAATGTTGGGCGGTCTTGTGAGTCTCTTTGAACACCGCCAATTTCATCAACTACATCCATGCCTTCTACTACATGACCGAAAACAGTATGACGGAAGTCTAACCATGGTGTTCCGCCTTCTTTATAAGCTTCTATCACTTCTGTAGGGAAACCAGCACCTTCTAATTGTCCCATCATGTTCGCTGGAACATTTTGGTTATTAACAATGAAGAATTGACTGCCATTTGTATTTGGTCCTGCGTTAGCCATTGATAAAGCACCACGTAAATTGAAAACGTCTTTAGAAAATTCGTCTTCAAATTTTTCGCCATAAATACTTTCGCCCCCCATACCTGTTCCAGTGGGATCTCCACCTTGAATCATGAAATCAGGGATTACACGGTGAAAGATCACACCATCATAATAGCCTTTCTTTGCTAATTGAACGAAGTTTTCAACTGTTTTAGGTGCTTGTTCTGGGAAAAGTTGAACTGTGATATCTCCGCGATTGGTTTTTATTACAGCTTTAGGTCCTTTAACATTTGCTAAATCTAATTGTGGAAACTCTGACATAGTTATTTCCTCCTAGTTAATTTTTACTTACTTATACTATCATAACGAACTTCATTTGAAAATTCCATTATCTTTGATAATCTCTTAAGAGAACTTTTTTTCACAAACTTCCACTTGCTTTTTTCTGTTACAAGTGATATTTTGTGAAAAACGATATACTGCATTTTTTAGATTTCATTTGATAGAAATGAAAACTTTTTTACTATAGAAACTGGAGGAAATTTTGATGTCTGACTCAAAAAACATTTATGATCTAACAATTGTTGGTGCGGGTCCTGTTGGGCTTTTCGCTGCCTTTTACGCAGGGATTCGCAAAGCTAAAACGAAAATTATTGATAGCTTGCCTCAACTTGGCGGACAATTATCTACGCTTTACCCTGAAAAATATATTTATGATGTTCCTGGTTTTCCTGCAATTAAAGCTAGTGAACTGATTGAAAATCTAGAAAAACAAATCGCTCCTTTTGCCCATGAAACTTGTTTAGAAGAAGAAGTCAGAAATTTGGTTCAAGAAGATGGTTACTTGCGTATTGAAACATCAAAAGGTACCCACTATTCCAAAGCAGTCATCTTTGCTATTGGAAATGGTTCATTTCAACCTAGACGTTTAACTATTGATGGCGCAGCAGAGCTTGAAGGAAACCATGTGCATTATTATGTAACGGATATGAACAAGTTTTCTGGAAAAAAAGTTGCCATAGCTGGTGGTGGAGATTCTGCTATCGATTGGGCATTAATGTTGGAACCAATTGCTGAAGAAGTTTCTATCATCCATCGTCGTCCTGAGTTTCGCGGACACGAACACAGTGTAGATAATTTAAAAAACTCTGAAGTTGCTATTTACACACCTTACGTCATTGACCAACTGTTAGTTGAAGATGATTCATTCAAAGGCATTCAGTTAAAAGAAACAAAAGCCGATAATTTTGAAAAGCTTGATTTGGATTCTCTGATCATTAATTACGGATTCACTTCATCTTTAGGCCATTTAAAGGACTGGGGTTTAGATGTTAGTCGAAATGCAATCGAAGTGAGCTCGGATATGTCTACAAATATTCCTGGCGTTTATGCTGTAGGTGATATTTGTAACTACGATGGGAAAGTAAAATTGATTGCAACAGGATTTGGTGAAGCTCCGACCGCTGTGAATAATGCACTGCATTTTATCAAGCCAGATACTAGAACTCAACCGATGCACAGCACTAGTTTGTTTGAGGGAAAAGAAGCTAAAATGCTTTAATAAAAATTGGAAGTTGTCTATTATACGACAACTTCCAATTTTTTTATTATTCCATTTCTTCTTGCCAAAGTAAAATTGCTTTTTTTACATTCTCAACTAACTCTTCTGGTGTATTACCAATGATTCGTTCTCCTTCAAAAAGAACAAAATAAGTTTGCGCACACAGAACACATTCATTCATACAAGAATAGGTGATTACATCTCCGTTTTCCTCAATAAATGGGTCACTAAGTAACAGTTCTCCGCCTTTAGCTAAATTTTGTTCACAACATTCTATAAGTGGATTCATTTATCTTCTCCTTGCATTTTTCTCTTAGGATAGTATACCATTGATGTATTCTAAGTTTAAAAATGATGCATTGGAGGTTTTTATTTTGGTTATAAAAGGGGAAACATTAGAGAGAAAAGCACGGCAATTATTGAAAGATCGTGGTGTTGAGATGGAAGATCTGGCAGAATTAGTTTTATTTTTACAAAAACCCTACATGGAAAATCTTGATTTAGCCACATGTATTGAAAACATTGATAGTGTATTGTCGAAACGCGAAGTTCATAATGCCATCATTACTGGTATTCAGTTAGATATTTTGGCTGAAGAAAAAAAATTACTCCATCCTCTGCAAGAAATCATAGAAGAAGATGAAGGGCTTTATGGGATTGATGAAATTTTGGCGCTTTCGATTGTTAACGTGTATGGTTCGATCGGTTTTACTAACTACGGATACATCGATAAAGTAAAACCAGGAATTTTAGCCAAATTGAATTCTCATGAAGGGCCACATGTCCATACATTTTTAGACGATATTGTTGGTGCAATCGCTGCAGCTGCTGCTAGCCGTTTAGCTCATTCACAGCCAGATAAAAGTATGATTACACAATAATTATTTCCATAAAAGAAAAACAGAACTATTCACACCAATATTTTTTGGTCTTTAAAAAGTATTTTTCTGTTTTTCTTTTTATTTTCCATGGCTTTTCAATTGCTTCTATAGTAATTCTTATATTATAATAAGTTCAAAGTATATGACATCTTTTATACTTATGCATAAAGCTACCACTATAGGTAACAAGTATTCCTTCTAGTTTTTTTAATCGTTGATTTTCTTCCCCAAAAGATAGATCAAACACCTATAGTGGTAAAGCTTTATCAATATCCCTCAAATCATTGCCTTATACCTAGCTCCTATATCTAAGCATAAAAACAAGGATATTTAAACCAAAAGATAGAAGCAAAAAATAAAAAACGGTACCAGAATTCCTTCCAATACCGTTGTATCGTTCAATAAGTAAACGCTGGCATGTTCATCGTATCAAGTATTTTTAGGGGTAGATATTTTCCTAAAAATTGAGTACAATGAATCATGTCAGTGCATTTGCATTGACGAGGGCAACTTGATTGGTCAGTGTCTGCTGACTTATCAGGGCTTCGTAGTTTGGCGGCCACCAATCTATGAAGTGCCTTTTTTTATTTTATTATTTCACTTCTATCATGTACTCATTGTACAAGATGAGTGAATGTTTCGTCAATGATGATTCTGCTTTATTTTTTCATTTAGAATACCGACAGTAGATAACCTAATTAATGCTTTTTTCTTATCGTCCCATTAGTTGAGGCTCGTTCCAAGCCTAATCAGCTAGTCTTTTATCGTGTATGTATTTTTTCAAAAATAATTTCTGGAATATTTTTATGAGTTTATTTTTTGTTTATTTAGATACATTTTTAAGTCTCTTTCTAAATTTTTCTTATTTTAATTGCTTACTAGTTCCTCATGGTCTTTAATATACCTTATGAATAGAGTTGGCTTCCGTATATCTTTATAAAAACGATGCATCCTTCTATTGTATTCATTTCTTACATACTCAATTTGTGAGTAATAATTTTTATACTCATTAAAATCATGATAAAACTTCAAATAATAGCGCATATTTTTATATACAGCTCCATCAACTTGATAGATTAAGTTATGAGATAAAAAATCTTGAAACTCGTTGTCTATTAGCCCTTCCATGAAGATATGCCCCAATCAAACGGATAACTTGCGCTTCTTAAGCCTAATTTTTCTAAATCAGATACAACACTACAAAAAAACAAAGAAATAATATTTTCGTACTCAATATATACCTAAACGTCACATTAAGTACAACAGAAATGAAATTAATATTGATATTTTCCTTATATTTTTGTCTTGTGAAAATAAAAAAAGAACGCATATTCCATCTTCGAAACGTCCAAAGACGCCGATAGAATACCGTTCTCGTGGGTTTGGCACCCAATGGGTCGTAAGGGAGATTTGAACACATTTGAAATGAAATGCTGTTTTTTGAATAGTTTATTGGTAATTTAAATTAGTTGAAAAAAGAAAATGACCTCACTCTCAATATAAAAGGAGGTCACAATGTGGTCATAGGTCAATTACATTTTTGAAGCTGAGGCTTTTTTTTGAGCATTTATATATATGATTTTAGAGTATTTTCCTTTTTCAGCGTTAGAAACTTTCTCTTTAAACTTATTTAAATTATCTATACTTTTTTTCCCATCCACAATTACTAACAAAAAAATAGCTTCCTTAGTTTTTTCAGATTTTTTATATTCTTCTAATTGAGTAAAGTACCCATGTTCTAACCTAGAATGTATAGTTTTCTTTACCTCTATTAAAATTTTTTCATTTCCTAAACTGCATTTGAAATCAACAGGTCCCCGTCCCGTATTACTTTCTGGTGTTAAATCAATATTATTTTGTTTACAGAAGAAATGAGACACACCATAAAATACTAATTGAATTGCTTTTTCATTTTTAGAATTTCTCACATTTGAAATGCTATCTTTGTAAAATAATGAATCTAATCCATTATTTTCAACCAAGTCTTTAAAAATATCACACATGATAATTACTTTATCCTTCAAATTAGTATCATTTTTATCAATTAAATCTGCTTCTTTTTTATATTTATCTAATGAATTTTTTACGGTCTCTTGCGTTTCATGATACCATAAGAACTCTCCATCTGGATCAGTGCTAAAGTTATAAGTATGGGTTTTTGTGTTTAAATAATCTAATATAAACGCTTCAAAAATTTCAGGATTGCTTGCAAAACTTTCTAAAACAGCATGTTTATCTACCTCAGAACTATTTTCTTTAGTAAATGCATCTCTCCAACTTTTACCAATTGCCACATTTAAAGTTTCTCTAACAGACTCATCTGTAACTTCGCTTTTAAAAACTCTAGTGCTATGTGGAAGATTAGTTAACAAGCTTTGTGGAATAATAATAATATGATTTCCTTCTGATGTAAGACATTTTTCTTCATAATTTACACCTAATTCATCACAAATACGCTTTGAATAATTTTGAAAATCATCTAACATTATATGAATAATCATGTCACTTATTCTATCTGCTCCTAAACCTTTTTCAAACAATCCAAGTAATTCAAAAAAATAAATATCATTTTCAGATTCATTTATTATTAAATTTGCGTCTTCTATAATTTTTTTTGCTAAAGTCTTTCCTATACCATTTCCATCACTACTTTCCGATGAATAACCTATAGATAGCCCTTTTACTTCTGGAATAGTCACCATCTGGATCGCTGTCCTCCAAAATTTATCATCTCTTTGGTTTGATCGTCTGATAAGCTTTAATACTCCAGAAAAATAATCAGTTATTTTCTCTTTGGCATTAGTGAATTCTAATATGTCTGTATTAAAAATTAGCGCAGGATCAACAAAAAGCTCTGAATCAGCTCCCAAGATAGCATTAAATGCTCCAGTTAATTCAAACTCAGTTCTTTCCACATTCAATAAATCAGATATTGATGCCAACATTTCAACACACCCCCAAAATAATTTACCTATACTATATTATATATTATTTATAAAATGTTAGCACCAACTAACTGAATATTTATTTCTTAAGTTGTAAAATCTCAATATCAATCTTCTCATTAAATATCTTAATCAGAAAATCCATATCCAAATTTCCTAAATCTATTGCACTTACTAAAATCCCTCTTGCTTGGTCATGTGGTGATACAATGACCTCTCGGTAAGTAATTACCTCCCCATTTTCATCGTAAACAGGTTCCTCATACTCTATAACAGAGGCATTTTCTTCTACACTATTAATAGTATCTAAAATATTTTCTCTATATGACTCCAACTCTCTAATTTTCATCTCTTTATCAGTTATTTCCTCTTTATTGGTATTTAAAGGATAAAAAAGCTGGTTAGGAGTAACTTCGAATAATTCCAACATTTTTTCTAACGTATCACTAGCTGGAAAAGTTGCCCCCTTTTCATAACTAATCACACTATGCTTTGATGGTAAAAAAAGGATTCACATTCTATGATAATTCGAAACTCGGATTAGTCCAAAAGAATCTGTTGAAGAAATTCTTGGTTTTAGCCTGTCTAATGGACAGAAGCTTGCATGATGTGCAGTCAATGGTAAGAAGCAAAGCGATTTAAGGAGTTGACGGCTATTAGACTATCTTACAAGCTTAGTTTTATTCTCTTGGTAAATTTACCAAGAGAACGAGTGTATCCCCAAATGATTGGGGCTAGGGGTTGGATTAGCCTTTGATTCTCTACAGCTCTGAGACACATCGTACGCATTTGTGCCGAAGGCTAAAAATGCTAGTATGAATGTGTCGTAAGAGCTTGAGGAAACGAGCGCAGCGAGATTCTTCTATTTAACTTGATAATAGTCTGACATCTGGAGAAAAAATACTTGAAAGGAGGTGGAACCGATGAGTTATCTGACTATGTTCATCTCAACAAAAACATGATCAAACAGAAAAAGGAGCTAATTTATGGCAGAATACACTATCAAATTATTTTTAACTCCGGTTAGTTGTGAAATTTACTTTTACGATATTCCTGTAATCTATGGATACTCTGTAGAGGAAAAAAGCGGAAATATTATGTCACCTGTTAAAAATGAATTATCAGAAATTGAAATCCTGAAAAAAAGAGAAAACTATTATAAGAACAAAGCTCAACATATCCGCGGATTAATCAATATGAACTTTGATAATCAGACTAAGTTTTTAACTTTGACATTTGCTGATGAGTTAGAAGATTTAAACGAAGCGAACTATCTATTCAATAAGTTCATTAAGCGGTTGAATTATAGAATAGTAAAAAAGATGAACTTGCCAAAAGTATGTTATATAGCTACTTGGGAAATCCAATTAAAAAGAAAGAAAAAAACTGGAAAATCAGTTATTCATTATCATGTTGTCCTTTTTCGATTTCCGTACATCTCTTCTAAAGAATTAGAAAAAATATGGAAGCACGGTTTTATCAGAATCAACCAGATTCCTAATAATGTAGCAAAAGAAAAATATGGTAGCTATGTCAGCAAATATTTTACAAAGGATTTAGCAGAAAAATCTCAATATAAAAAAGCTTACTTTACCAGTCAATATTTGAAGAAGCCCTCTGAAAAAATATTAAATTTGGAGAATATCAAGGAAATCAAAAGACAATTGCAACAACTAGATAGTTTAGAGTTATACAAGAATTATCATAGGAAGATTTTTATCAACAATGAAGAATATTTTGAGAATGAAACTACTTATGTAGTGATAAAAGATATCAAGGAGTTTGAAGAAATAATAAAAAGCAGTACCAATGAAAAAGAGAAAAAATCCCTTAATCAAGAATACTACTCCCTAGACAAGAATAGTATAGCATGATTGAACAAGGATCGAAAGGAGTGGACAATTATGGCTAGTTTTCAAAAATATAAAACTAAATCTGACGAAATGTGGATGTTCAAAAAAAGAGATGGCATTAACCCACAAACTGGAAAACCAAAATTTATTACCTGACGAGGATATAAAACAAAACGAGAAGCTCAGTTAAGTGCTTCTCAACTTATGCAACGAGTATCTACAGGCACTCATTGATAATAATTTGCTTTCTAGCACGCTTATTGATCAATGGTTTACTCAATACAAGCTTTCAGTTGTAAAGAATAGTACTATCCTAAATAAACAGACTACAGCTATACCCAATTTAAGAAAATATCTTGGTCAGTACCCTTTGATGAAAATCACGCCGATTATTTATCAAGAGTTTTTAAATACTTTATTTACAGACAACTACAGTAAAAGCACTCTTGAAACAGTCAATATTGTTGCTAAGCTTATTTTCAAATACGCAATCGAGAATGAACTAACTGACAGAAATCCAGCTCAACATGCGGTTGTCCCAAAAAGGTTAAAGACAATCGATGATTTAAAAGAAGAAGCACTTGAACAATCCTATCTCACAAAAAAAGAGTTACTTCAATTTTGGGAATATGTAAAAACTAAAACAACCACTTTAGACTATTCCATTTTCTTAACACTCTCATACACTGGTATGCGAATTGGTGAGCTTTTAGCACTACAGTGGGAGGATATCGACTTCATAAACGAAACAATCAGCATTAACAAAACGCTGTTCAGACATGAGAATAGGATTGAAGAATATGAATTGACTCCTCCAAAAACTAAAAAGTCTAACCGAATAATATTAGTTGATAGTTTAGTATTAGAACAATTAAGTGTTATACAATTTGAGCAAGAAGAGATTAAAAAAATCTTTCCTGCTTATCATGATACAAATTTTGTTTTTGCCAAGCTAGAAGGGAATTTCTGCGGTTATCCAGAATCAAGAAGAGCAATAGGTTTCCGTCTAAAAAGATATCTGCAAAAATTAGGTAATAGTAAACCTCTTACTCTCCACAAGTTTAGACACACCCATGTAAGCTTACTCACAGAAGCTGGTGTTGATTTACAAGCGATACAAGAACGAATCAGACACGAAGATTCTAAAACAATGAGAAAGGTGTATCTTCATATTACAAATTACAAAAGAAGTAAATAAACAAGCAGTACAACGATTTGCACAATTAATGAACACGGACTCAAAATAGCATAAAAAGAACAATGATACCCATCATGATATCATTGTTCTTTTTTTCACACCTTTTTCCGATTCTTCAATCTGTCCTTCAATCCTTTGTATTGAATTGCCAAACTCAAAATGGAACGCATGATATTCTTTTACTATCTTCTTTTTATTGACTGGATTACTTTTCTCACTAAAAAAATCATCTAAAATCTTTAGAGGTTGTTCCCAAGAACTCAATCGCTCTAACAAATCACTAATTTCATGAATATCTTGATAACTAATTTCTTTTATCGGTTGTTTATTTTTAGTGATACCCGTTTTTATACTATCCATCAGCATTCTCCTCATTTTTACTAACGGTGCTTTTACAAGCACCACCTGTATTCTCATTTTACTATACGATGTCTCTATAGACAATACTAAAAAGAAAGATGGGATATTTATGGATAGAAAAGTAAAAATATGTTTGAAAGAACTTGTTAAGGAGAGAGGAATATCTCTTAGAGAATTAGCTCGTCTATCAGATATTGAACCATCAATCATTAACAAGTTAGCGAATGGAAAAAGAGAGAAAATCTATCTACCTCATATCGAAAGAATTGCAGATGCTTTGGATATTGATGACATTTCTAAAATTATCAAACTCGTTAGTGAAGAAGATTAAGGAGGGATTTCTATTAACGAATCACTATTGATAGACAGGATACATAATATGTCTATAAGAGAACTAATAGAATTTTTTTATACCAATCAAGAATTCCTAAAAAATGTTGGTATACTTTATTTTGGAGAAGGTACTAATGAATTTAAATTTCAAAATATTTTATCTTACAAAGAAGACAGTAAATTTTCTATTGATAGTATCAATGGAAAACAATCCTTTTTATGGCTTGACACCTCAGTTGTAAAAGAAATGGTTGAACATACAACTAGCAATATTTGTTACAGTAGTTGTGTTTATTTAGATACTCAAGTTATTAGTTATCTCATGAAACTATTCAAAACTAGAGATAAAGACCAAACGCCTTTTCTTAATGATACTTATGAAATATTATACTACCTTAAAGAAAAGGATACAGATTTTTCGGCATTTCCTTATTTGATGGAAAATTCTACGAAAATAAATAATCCCAAAATTCTAATACCTATGTTTGAAAACTTGACAATTTACGATTTTTATATGGAAATGAGCTTTTCTGATTTTATCAATACTTTTGAAAATAAAAATATAACGATGAACTTAGATTATCAGAAAACAGATGAGACAATTACTGAAATCAAACATATGTCTGTTGATCCCTATTCCCGAAAGCTACTAGAAACTCAAAAAGCAATACAATGTTTATTGCTTCATACCTCACTTTTGTCACTAAAATCAGACAAAACACTAGCAGAAAAAATTGAATCCCTTTACGAATTTTCACACCATTCAATATGCTCATTTTTAGAAAGGGAATTGATTATTTGCTATAGATTTCTAAAAAATCCTAATGATCCTTTAGTTCAAAAGTTTTTCAAAAAAATAAAAATTGGTAGTAAAAATATTTCAGGAGCAATATTAGGTATGTCATGGGATTTGTTTCATATACGAATGCTTGCAATGAACATGATTCCAACTGATAACGAACCAGAAAGCTTTGATATGCATTCCTTACTTACATTCGATAAAGGGATGAGTGAAGTTTTAAAAATCCACCCTGTAAAGATGCTAGTATTTATCGATTCTACCCCTTTTTGGATATTTGAACAAAGTATCAAAAAAGTAATAACAGAAGTAGATATTTTAGAATATTATAAACCTTCAAAAAGAGAAGAACGAACAACAAAAGCATCCACTGGAATTAACTATGATAATTTGATAACCTCTCTTCAAAATGAACTAATACAATTTGAAAAATGATTGAGGTCAAAACAAAAAAGAGAACGCAAGGATTATCTTCGAAACGCTGCAATAGCGCCGATAGTCCTTCGTTCTCGTGGGTTTGGCACCCAATGGGTCGTAAGGGGCTCGAACCCATGACCCGCTGATTAAGAGTCAGCTGCTCTACCAACTGAGCTAACGACCCAAATAGTTTAGTACTTAAATATTGTAGCACTCGAAAGTAGTTTATTCAAGAGGTAACATACTCTACAACAAAACAAAGGGCAACTATATTCCTCTCTTCCTTTCATATTCCTTCTATAATAAAACTAGCTCTGCTTCATTTTTTCTCAACTTCAATTCATACCCACACTTGAACCATAAAAATTTGGTCTCTTTCTCTAAGGATATTCATTTTTCTACTATTATTAACAATCATATAACATCTTTGGAAAATTTTATTTACATAATTAATGCTATTGACACTCATTTGTAATTCACAAATTTGTTCTTTCTACTTAGTAAGAAAATAATTGAAGATCAAAATTATATACATTCTGTTAGTGTCTCCCGAGATTATCAACCACTAGATCTTGTGTTTTCTGAATTAAAAATTCCAATTTAAAATTTAATAAATTTCTTTTTTAAACACGATTTTTGTAATAATAGCCCCTCAAATCAAGAGAATACGTGCTTTCATATTTCTTTCAAAAACACAAAACATGGTATTCAGCTAAAAAACAACCACAATATATAGTGCCTAAGTGTTGACTTTTTCCCTGAGAGATTTATACTAGTGAAGTAAACTAATTGAGGGGGAATTAAAAATGAACGTAAAAATCTTTTCTAAAAATAATTGTATCCAATGTAAAATGGCAAAACGCTTTTTAAGCGAGAATAATATAGCATTTGAAGAAGTAAATATCGACATCCAACCAGATGCGATTGACTGGTTAAAAGAACAAGGATTCCAAAGTGTTCCAGTTATTACTTCTGATGCTACAACAGTTGTAGGTTTCCGTCCTGATCAATTAAAACAATTGGCTAGCTAAAATGAAAATTGTCTATTTTACAGTTACCGGACAAACTAGACGCTTCATTAACAAATTGGATTTGCCAGCTTATGAAATTGAGCCTGCGAATCCTTTTTTTGAGATAAATGAACCTTTTATTCTAGTCGTTCCTACTTATGATCAAGAAATAACCGAGGTAGTGAATGATTTTCTTGATTATAAAAGCAATCGTGAACAGTTACAAGGTGTTGCTGGTGGCGGCAACCTCAATTTTGCAGAATTATTTGTGTATACAGCCAAAGACATAGCACGTGATTATAAAGTTCCGATGCTTTTTGCTTTTGAGTTTAGCGGTACGAACGAAGACGTGGAATCCTTTAAGAAAGTAGTGAATGAACTTGAGTCTAAAAGAAATTAAAGATGTTAGCTATTTTAAGTTAAATAATGAGATCAACCGTCCTGTTGATGGACAAATCCCTTTGCATAAAGATAAAGAAGCATTGGAAGCATTTTTCAAAGAGAATGTCCTTCCTAATACAAGAACCTTCAATACAATAGAAGAAAAAATCAATTATCTAATTGACAATGATTATCTAGAAACAGCATTTATTCAAAAATACTCTATGACTTTCATTGAAAAACTATATACATTTTTAGATGAACAAAACTTTGAATTCAAATCATTTATGGCTGCTTACAAGTTTTATTCACAATATGCGCTTAAAAATAATGCAGGAACCGAATACTTAGAAAGCTATGAAGATCGTGTTGCTTTTAACGCACTATATTTTGCTGACGGTAATGAAGAATTAGCTTTAGTATTAGCAGATGAAATGATCCATCAACGCTATCAACCTGCGACACCATCTTTCTTAAATGCAGGACGTAAGCGTCGTGGTGAGCTTGTTTCTTGTTTCTTGATTCAAGTAACAGATGATATGAATAGCATTGGTCGTTCAATCAACTCAGCTTTACAGTTATCAAGAATTGGTGGCGGTGTAGGTATCACATTAGCTAACTTACGTGAAGCAGGAGCACCAATCAAAGGTTATGAAGGAGCTGCCAGCGGCGTTGTTCCAGTTATGAAATTATTCGAAGATAGCTTTAGTTATTCTAATCAATTAGGTCAACGTCAAGGTGCTGGAGTTGTTTATCTAAACGTTTTCCATCCAGACATTGAAATGTTCCTTTCGACTAAAAAAGAAAATGCAGATGAAAAAGTTCGTGTGAAAACATTATCTTTAGGTATCGTTGTTCCTGATAAATTTTATGAATTGGCTCGTAATAATGAAGATATGTATCTATTCAGTCCATATAGTGTAGAGCGTGAATACGGCGTTCCTTTCTCATATGTTGATATTACAAAAGAATACGACAATCTAGTAGCCAATCCAAAAATCCGTAAACGTAAAATCAAAGCCCGTGATTTAGAAAATGAAATTTCTAAATTACAACAAGAGTCTGGCTACCCATATATTATTAACATTGATACAGCTAACAGAAGTAATCCCGCTTATGGAAAAATTATCATGAGTAACTTATGTTCAGAAATCTTACAAGTTCAAACACCTTCTGTTTTAAATGGAAAACAAGAATATGAAACACTTGGTACAGATATCAGCTGTAACTTAGGTTCTACGAATATCGTTAATTTGATGGACAGTCCTGATTTTGGTAAATCTGTCCGTGCAATGACTCGTGCATTAACATTTGTTACTGATGCATCTGACATTGATGTAGTTCCTTCTATTCAAAACGGAAATAGATTAAGTCATACGATTGGTCTTGGCGCAATGGGTCTACACACCTTCTTTGCTAAAAATCATATGGAGTATGGTTCTAAAGAATCACTAGATTTTACAAATGTATACTTTACATTATTAAATTATTGGACTTTAGTAGAAAGTAATAACATTGCTAAACAATACAATAAAACATTCCATAATTTTGAAAAATCAGATTATGCAACTGGCTCATATTTTGATAAATATATTGATGGTGATTTCACTCCTCAATCAGATAAGGTTAAAGACATCTTTAAAGATATCTTTATACCAACTGCTGAAGACTGGTCAAACTTACGTGATGCAGTGAAAAAAGATGGCTTATATCACCAAAATCGTCTTGCAGTAGCACCTAATGGCTCTATTTCTTATATCAATGACACGAGTGCTAGTATTCACCCAATTACTCGTATGATCGAAGAACGCCAAGAAAAGAAAATCGGTAAAATTTATTATCCTGCTCCTTATTTAGCAAATGATACGATTCCATATTACACATCTGCGTATGATATGGACATGCGTAAAGTAATTGATGTTTATGCAACCGCACAACAACATATAGATCAAGGTATGAGTTTAACTTTATTCATGCGTTCTGAAATACCAGAAGGTTTGTATGAATGGAAAGACTCACCAAAACAAACAACTCGTGATTTGAATATTTTACGCCATTACGCTTTCCATAAAGGAGTAAAATCAATCTATTACGTAAGAACCTTCACTGACGATGCAGAAGAAATCGGCAGCAACCAATGTGAAAGTTGTGTAATCTAAAAAAGCGAAACAGGCTTGTTCAGCCCTTGAAGCTGGACCAATAATCTGAACAACAAACAAGGCGCCCTTAGGTCGCCTTGTTCTATGATTTATTGTATTTCAACGTAAAGGTAACGAGGAGGAAAATACATGGCAACATATTATGAAGCAATCAACTGGAACGCCATTGAAGATGTGATTGATAAATCAACTTGGGAAAAACTAACTGAACAATTTTGGTTGGATACCCGTATCCCTTTATCCAACGATTTAGATGACTGGAGAACTCTTTCAGACTTGGAAAAAACAACTGTAGGTTATGTTTTTGGCGGTTTGACATTGTTGGACACTGTTCAATCAGAGAGTGGTATGGAACAACTGAGAAACGATGTTCGTACACCACATGAAGAAGCCGTTTTAAACAATATTCAGTTTATGGAATCTGTTCATGCTAAAAGTTATTCTTCAATCTTTAGTACATTGAATACTAAAAAAGAAATTGATGAAATCTTTGAATGGACAAATACAAATATTTATCTACAAACAAAAGCTGAAAAAATTAATGAAATTTATAAAAACGGTACACCTTTGGAAAAGAAAGTTGCTAGTGTTTTCCTAGAAACATTCTTATTCTACTCTGGTTTTTATACTCCTCTTTACTATTTAGGTAATAACAAACTGGCAAATGTTGCCGAAATTATCAAATTGATCATTCGTGATGAATCTGTTCACGGAACTTATATCGGCTACAAATTCCAATTAGGATTTAATGAATTGCCTGAAGAAGAACAAAATGAAATGAAAGACTGGATGTACAATCTTCTTTATGAATTATATGAAAATGAAGAGCGTTACACAGAAGAATTATATGATGAATTAGGTTGGACGGAAGAAGTGAAAACATTCTTACGTTACAATGCCAATAAGGCCTTGATGAATCTCGGCATGGATCCATTATTTGCTGATACAGCAAATGACGTTAACCCAATCGTTATGAATGGTATCTCTACTGGTACAAGTAATCATGATTTCTTCTCTCAAGTCGGTAATGGCTACTTATTAGGAACCGTTGAAGCGATGAAAGATGACGATTATTTGATTGGTATGTAATAACTCTTTCTCTAAAAAAATAAGGCTAGGATAAAAACTCAAGTAGTTTTATCCTAGCTTTTCTTTATTAACGTTTCTATTTATCTATTATTTCTTAACAAAAGAAAACTCTCAAAAATTTCTTAATAACTGCATTTATAGATGTTTACAGTTGAAATATATACTTTATCCAACCAAATAAATATTCCACAATAATTACATAACTATCATTCCATTTCTTCTTATTTTTTAGCATAAAAAAAGCCGAGTCATTACGACTCAGCTAACCTCTTCATCAAAGGTGCGATCCTTACTTTCTTGTCTAATCCTAAACATCTTACTAATATTGATGACTAATGTCTTAATCACTGCATAAACAGGAATACAGATCAACATACCAATAATGCCGCCTACACTTCCTGACGCAATCAAGACCAAAATAATTGTTAATGGATGAATATTCAATGATTTTCCCATTAATAAAGGCTTGATCAAATTACCATCCAGTTGTTGAATAACTAAAATTGATATCACCATATAAAGGGCCTGCCATGGTGATATAAATAGTCCAACTAAAATTGCTGGAACTGCACCAATAAAAGGGCCAACATAAGGAATAATATTCGTCAAACCACAAAAAACAGCCAACAATAAACCATAAGGTTGTTTAAAAATCGTCATCGCTATAAAGCTTAATATGCCAATAATAAAAGCATCCAAAACTGTACTACTGATATAAGCTGATAACGTTTGATTCATTTCCTTGACCGTTTGACGTAACTCGCTACGGACACTTTTTGGAAAGAAATGAGACATTGCATCTAAAAACTTATGACCATCCTTAAACATAAAAAACAAGATAAAGGGCACTGTAAATAGTAAAATAAAGAACCTCAACAAAACACTAACAATTTTAGAAAGGCTACTAGTTACACCCACAATCGCAAAATTCAAAATATTACTGATCGTAATATTCATTTTATCTAGTTGTTCCTGAACATTAAAACCTTTCAACGCTTCTAAGTTACCTAAATCTTTCAACCATTGATTCATTTCCTCTGCATAGCTAGGAAGTGACTGGCTTAACTCCAAAGACTGATTCACCAATTGAGGAACCACATTCATGACTACTAATGTGATCAAAACAATCAATACAATAAAAGAAAGTAAGAAACCCACAATTCTAGGTAAACCTCGTTTTTCTAAGAAAACCACAATCGGGTCAAACATATAATATAGAAAACCAGCAATCAATAACGGCATAAAAACAGCTGACGCCATTCCTAAAATAGGACTAAATACATTAGGCATCTTTAATAAAAAGAAGACACCAATAATCGTCAATACAATTTCTACTGTCCAAAACAACAATTTTGATTGTTTAAATAGTGAGCCCATACAAAACCTCCAATATATGATACTTTTATTTTACCATTCTTTTTTAGTATAAAAAGATTTTTTTTCTTAAACTATTGTATTATGAAAGAGAGTCTCTCTTTTACAGTTACATTGATCTAATTTTAACAGAGATATTAAACGATGTACCCATTCTACTTACAGTTTTTCACTGAATCAATTATTTCAAAAAGTGCCTCATGATAATTTTATTATATAAATTATCTCTAGGATTCATTGGTAGATTTCTAATAGACATAAAAAAAAGGTACTCTCGAAATACAATTTTTCAAGATTACCTTATTTTTCTTGTAATTATTAAAGTGGCTTAAATGCTGACCAAACGCAGTTTAGTTATATTTTTATATATTGATAAATCTTCTATAACTTCCGCATAGGTCATTCCTCTCGGCAAGTCAATCGTATAAATATTCGTATAAATTTGTGTATCATCAACTAGTACCACATTAAAGTTAACATCGTCAATTTCGATTTTATGTTCTTCAAAATAGTTATTAATAAATTCTTTTGTTTCCTGCTTGTGTATATAGCGAATTTCTAATTTTTTTGTTGTCGGTACATGAATTACTTTTCTTACTAATGTTAATGCAATAAAAACACCAATAAAGCTGGTGATAGCAACAGCATAGTAACCCATACCAATCGCAATTCCTAACCCTGCTATAGCCCAAAGTGAAGCTGCGGTTGTCAGTCCTGTTACCGACTGCTTAGTTACGATAATTGTTCCAGCTCCTAGAAAACCTATCCCACTGACAACTTGAGCTATCAACCTGGCTTGATCCGAGCGTATCACTCCAACTAATTCAGGATGATCTGTCGCATCACGTAAAGCACTTGCAGCGATTTCAACTTGAATTAATGCAATAATTGTAGCCCCCATACATACGAGAATGTGTGTCCGCATGCCAGCTGGTCGATTTTTATATTGCCGCTCAAACCCTATCGTTCCGCCAATCAACATTGCCAAACATAATCGTATAATAATTTCAGGAATCGTTAAATCTATATCCATTCTACTCTTTCCTCCTAATACTCTTCTATTTCATTATATCACTAATTAGAAGTAAACGATGCTATATAAAAAAACCCATCTTTTACAAGACAGGTTCATTACAAATATTATAATTTGCTTGCTGCTGCATCATCAAGGATAACAACAACATCTGAATGGTTTTGTAAAGCACTTGCTGGTAAATCAACAGAAACAGGTCCGTTGATCATTCCTTTGATCGCATCTGCCTTTGCTTCACCATAAGCCATTAAAATCATTTTTTTGCCTTTCATGATTGAACCAATCCCCATTGAAACAGCTCTTGTTGGCACGTCTTCTACTTTTTCAAAATTGCGTTTATTTGCGTTGATTGTAGATTCTGTTAATTCAACTACATGAGTTAAACTATCTAAAGGCGTTCCTGGCTCATTAAAACCAATATGTCCATTTTGACCAATGCCTAAAATCTGAATATCAATTGGGTTGCTGTCGATAATACTTTCATAGTGTTTGCATTCAGCTACTAAATCTTCTGCTTTTCCATTTGGCACATACGTGTTTTTAAATGGTTTTTTGTTGAATAATTGATCATTCATGAAGTAACGATAACTTTGATCATCATCTCCACCTAAACCAACATATTCATCTAAGTTTACAGATGTCATATCTGTAAAATCTAAATCACTTGTAGTCATTTCTTTATATAATGTTTCTGGTGTGCTTCCTGTAGCAAGTCCTAAAACTTTTGCACCATTATTCATGCCTTCTTTGATCAATTCAAATGCTTTTTTTCCGCCTTCTTCAGCGTTCGCTACTTTAATAATTTTCATTAAAAATTGCTCCCTTATTTTCAGATTCGGTATAGTCCAATTATAACACCCTAAAAAAAAGATTTCTAGTCTAAACTGAATAGAAACTAAAAAAAACTTCTATTCTCGTTAAGAATAGAAGTCTGTATTTAGTAGCCGTTCGCTTGGTAAGGCGTTTGATCCTCTACCTCATTTTGGTTAGTGTACGTCGAACCATTAGTGTTTGCATTAGGATCAACATAAGCATTTGAATCATAGTTATAGTTAGCGTTGTCGGCAGAGGTTCCACCGTATGCAGCACCATTACCAGCATAATTGTTATAGTTGCTATTATCTTTTGCTTGCATTTCTTCATTCTTAGACAGACCCAATTGAGCACGTAACTCAGTTTGTACTTCATACAATTTCGTTGGGTCTACTAGTTGATAATAGATACTATTGATTTCTGTACCTTCACCTTCTAGTTGCAATGAATCAATATTTTTAAACGCAGGCAAATATTTCTTTTGAATATCTACCATATTATCCCAAGTTAAATCTGTTTTCACATTGTCTTTTACAGCATCCAAAATTTTTCTATATTTTGCCACACCATCTAAACTGATGACTTTATGGACGATTTTTTCCACAACTTCTCTTTGACGACGCTGACGTCCGATATCGCCTTCCGGATCTTCTTTACGCATACGAGCATACGCCAATCCCGTTTCACCATCTAATTTCGTCTTTCCAGCAGGAACAACAATACCGTCCAATGTAAACTCACCAAGCGTATTATCGACTTCGATTCCTCCAACAGCATCAATTAAATCTTTCATGCCTTTCATATTGATCGACACATAATTATCTATTGGAATATCTAACAGCTCTGAAACTGTATCAATAGCCATCTTAGCTCCGCCAAAAGCATACGCATGATTTAATTTATCTTCCGTACCGTTTCCGACTATTTCTGTCAAAATATCTCGATCTAAACTGATCATCGTAGATTTCTTTTCCTTGGGATTGACAGTAACGACCATCGTAGTATCAGAACGACCTTGTTCTGTGCGACCTAAATCTCCAGTATCGATTCCCATCAGTAATACAGAAAACGGTTCTTGAGCATCGATATTTACGACTTTGTCTCTTCTCTTAGAAGTCCGATCGATAGATTCATAAACACCTTTAACTGTATACGATGCATCAGAGTACATTTTAATCCCATATGCACAAAAACCTGCAACCGAAACAAGAACTAATCCTAAAACGGTCAATATTGCTTTTTTCCATAGTTTCATAAGACACTTCCTCATTTTTTGCAAGAATAATTCATGATGTCTATTTTCTCACAATTTGAGAAGTGTCGCAACATATTTGAGGAATTGGCATGATATCTTAATGTATTTGTAAAATAATGATGCAAATAATATTATTTTCTTATATGATAAATTAATATTGTATCACTCATCCACCAATATAATTATAATGTCAATGTTCTTGATAATAGTTAGTTACTGACTGTACAAAAGCAGTACTTTGTTTTATTAGCAAACTTAAAGGAAAATATAACAATAATAAGATCAATAAAGTAAAAATGAAAATTATACTCCAACTATGAATACCTTTTGATTCCAAAAACACAATGATTAAATTATGAGTCAACATAAAAAACAAACTTTCTTTTCCCATAAAAGATAATTCGCTAGTTTTCCAAAAACGTAGATATAAAAAATATAAGCTGGCAAAAAGCTACTGGAACTAGAACATCCAAGATTAGGGCTGATGCCACAGCATTTTTCAAATCAACATTTAAAATCAGTCAAATTCAAACTATAAAAAAGGATGAATACTATCAATATTGTTATCGATAACTTACTAATAACTACTCTATAATGCCAATTTCCTTTAAGAGAAACACCTATTGAGAAAAAAACTAACGCAATTGGAACAATATTAAGATTCATAGGCAAATTTATATTTTTTAAAGCAAATTGAAATACAACATATCTAATAAGTAAAATAACTATTCTGATTGTTCTGTTACTTACTTTTTGAAGAAAATAATTAGCTAACTCAGTAAAAAACAGAACAGGGATAAACCAATATGCACCGATTATACCTGTAGCCTTTGTACCACTATATAATAATTTCAGTAATTCTTTACAGGTCGAAACTTGTATATTCATGATAGAAAATACGCCTAATAGTAAGTATCGAACCCACATGTTCAAGATCTTTTCAAAAAAAACTGCTTAAAATTTTCTTGATTTTTCACTTTATTCAAAAATCCACTTATTATGAAGAATAATGGCAAACATTACTAATCCTAGTTAGCAATAAATCACCTTCTTCGCAATTATTATTTTCAATTAACAATATTCAAATTCCACATATAATACTATTCAAAATTCCATTGTTCAGAATTTTTTTTGACTTCAATAATTTTACTAAACGTTGAGTATTGAACTAGCAATGTAATTATAAAAAATCCTAGTGTTACAATATAAGAATATTCGTACTCAAAGGAATTCAAGCACGCTGCGATAAAAAACAGACAAATACAAATCGATTGCTTATAGAAACTGATTTTAAAATCACATTTTCTAGAAAAATAAGTTCTAGAAATACAAAAAACGATATACGCAAACGCAGTGGCTAATGCCGCACCGATAGTACCGAACTTCGGAACCAATAAATAATTTAACACTAAATTAGGTATAATTGCTAGGATACTCACCCAAATATTGTAGTGGCTCTTACCAGAAAAAACTATTCCTAAAGTAGATGTTTCACTCAATGTGTAAAGAATCGGTGTAAGAGCTAATAGACCAGCCACAAACTGCGCTTCACTATAGTCGCTTGATAAAATCAGCGCAATATATTTTTTGAAAAACAAAATTAAAAAGAACCCGATCGTCATCACCAAAAGTAAAATATCACTTACAAAAGAAAAGTGTTTTATATCTTTTTTTTCTTTGTCCCATCTATATGCAGTTGGAACCCAAAAGCTAGTAAACGCTGTTTGTATTATTTGTAAAATGTTGGATATTTTTAGTGCCGCTGTATATATTCCTAGCTCATAAAAAGTACTATATCCTCTTAAAAAGAATCTGCCTGAAGTATTTAAAAGATTACTTAAAGATGCAGCTATTACCAAAGGTAACCCAAAAGTAATCATCTTTTTCAACAGAGGATAATCAAAGTCATTCAAGCCGATCTTTAAAAGTTTTCTGTGTCTTATTATTAAAAAAGCATCTCCTAAAAATTGACCAAAGATAGTTGCGTATACAATGGTTAGAAATGTTCTCTTCCCTGACAAAACAAGTACTAGTGTAAAAACAAATACTACTAATTTTAAAAACACTGAGAAGAGTGAATATTCTAGGGCTTTTTCAGCCATTCTAATTGACAATAAAATAAACCGTTCAACAACAGATAAAACAATCATAATACCAAATAAAATGCTTATCTCGGGGTATTTAGAATCAGAAAAAAGAAAGATTGAAAATTGGTTTTGAAAAATAAAAATTATGACACTTAGTAACATCGAAGCAAGCAAAGGAATTATGAGCGCGTTTTGAAAAACTTTATTTTTATTCTCAACTCTGTGATACTCTCTTGTGTATGACTGATCTATACCTAAAAATATAATTGATAATAAAAAATATTGAATGACGGAAAACATACTTGCTTTTCCAAATTCAGACGGATCAATATAGTATGTCGTAATAGGCACTGTTAAGAACGATATTGCAGCTCCAAGGATAGGTCCGATAGAAAATCCCATTAATTTTGAAATAAACTTTTTCATAATTACCTCACTTAAAAACTTCTTGAATATGAATTTCCCATTGCTTTGCGATTTTTTTAGGGATAAAGTCTTTCGATCTTTTTTTAGCCAGTCTACTTAATTCCTCGTAATGAGCATCGTCTTTCAACAAGCGTTCAACCTCTTTTGCCATATTGAAAATATCAAAAGATTTAATCACAATACCATATTCATTGTTGCCGATTATCTCTCTTGGGCCAGTTGTATCAAATGAAACAACTGGTAATCCAAATGTCATTGCTTCAACAATAGAAAGCCCAAAGCCTTCCCATCTGGAAGTAGACAAAAAGACTCTACCTTGCTGATATAGCTCGGATAACTCTTCATCATTCAATGCCCCTAATAAAATTATTCTATTAGATAGTCCACTCTTCGATATCATCTTTTTTACTAGTCGCTCTTGTTTTTTTGTTCCAGAACCAGCAAACTTCACTCTCACATCTGATGGCAATAACTTAACTAACTCGATTAAATAATCAATTCCCTTAGACTCAACATTATACCTTGATACGAAAATAATATCGTTGCTTGTGCAATCTTCACACTGCTTTTTTTTACTTACCGTAACACTATTCGGTATATTGATTGTATAATCATTGTATTTAGCGAATACCTCTTTATCAGATTTCGTTAGACAAACTACAGAGTCGCTGTACTTCAATCCTTCTAGATACTTGTCTTTGATTTCACTGTAATAATTTTCCAAATATATTTCCGCCATATTATGTTGCCAAGAAATTACTTTAATGCTCGGTAAATATTCTTTTATAGACTTACTGAACGCTGTTAAAAATCCTCCATTTAAAATCACCAAATCAATTTTTCGTTCTTTTAAATATTCTAACATTCTTTGATGTCGCTTAGAAAATTCTGCCACCGGATTTGCTTTTCCATCAGAAAAAACGGTTTTCCTGAGTACTTTTCTTTTTATTCTTGATAGAACAGATAATTCATCATCAGATAGATCTATCATCATATCGAGTCCCTCTATGTCAAAGAATGGTACTGCTGGGCGAAATGAATAGAAGGATATCTGATTTTCAAAATTAGAAAGCTGTTTACCTAAATCTAGAACAACTTTTTGTTGTCCCCCCATTTTAAAATCCACATTTACCAAACAAATATTCATTTACTAATTCCTTTCTTATTTAATAAATTCTTCATTTTCTTTACCATTCAAAAGTATGACTCCAAAAAAAAGAAAGAAATTTGTACCATAGCTAAAAGCAGACTGTTCCATCAAACCAAAAATCAAGAAAATAAAAAGATACGTGTTCCAAGCTTTCAAATAGTTACTTTTCAACACAGAAGAGATTTTATATAAATACCAAACAAGTAAACATGTTGAAATTAAGCCAAAGTTTAATAAATACTTTAAATAAACATTGTCTAGAACACGATATTGAAAACCAATTATTTCCTGTACCAAATAATTCAAACTGTTATATTCAACTTTTTGCCCAAAAAGAGTCAGACTATACTCATTTAGAAACTTACTTCCTAATGAAATTCGATTAGATACTAGAGCATTTAGTTCAATCAATTGACTATTGCCTTTTGAATAAAGTAACGATGCAAAATAGGACAAAAATAGTAACAATAACAAGACTGATGGGGTAAACCAACGAGTGTTTAAAAATATAATATTATTTTCTTTAAAAAAATGCTGCACTAATACCAAAATCGAAACAGATAAGACAAGTATAAATGACGTTCTAGAATTCGTTAACCCATATACAGTAACACTTATTGCGTTGAATAAAATTAGCTTAAATAGTAACCGACTAAATTTATTTTCTGAAAAAATAGATAAGATAAATATACACAATAGCATTAATCCTACTGTGTTCGGATGCCAAAACCCTAAGGAAGTTCTCGTAACCCCATCTCTAATTACAATTCTGTCAGGAATCACAGACATAAAAAACAATAATAATATTACCGTGAAACTCAGTACCTGAGTCACATAAATTGTTTTAATTATATTCTTCAACGACACACATTTCAAGCTAGAGACAATTATTAATAACTCCAATAACGGAGAGGCTCCTGCAACTATTCTTGTTATAAATAAAGGAATGAACATTCCTACTAAAACAACAATTTGATTCATACTATATCTATTAAAAAATACAATAAAAAGAATGGATACTAATAAATAAAAATTTTTAAACTCTAAAGCAAAATCAGAAAAATTTGTAATTAAATTCAACATAGAGTTTTGTATTAAAAAAAAGGTGAGCAAATATATTGAAAACATTGTTAATACTAGTGCTTTTTTTAAATGAAATTCTTTACTCATACGACCTCCAACTTCTATTTTTCTATCAAACTTTTTGGAGTTATATAATCAATTCCTTCTTTGATCTCCTTAACAATTGCTGGATTACCGTAAACAATAGAATTAGACGGTATATTTTTTGAAACAACAGTATTAGCTCCAATCACACAGTTTTCTCCGACAGTTATAGGTCCGACAATAACTGCACCAGAATAGATCACAGTATTACTACCAATAGTCGGAGCACCTGTGTTATCTAACACTCCATTTCTATACCTTGTATTTGCACCAATTGTCACATTTTGATATATCCAACAATTATCACCTATGTTTATTCTGGGATGAATGACACAACCTAATCCATTGTGCTTGAACTGTACATTTCCCCCTATTTTTGTATGTTTGTTTACATACGCTTCAAAAGCAAATAAATATCTCAAAATAAGAACTATTAAGTGTGAAAGAAAATTAAAATTTCTAACACTCAAATAAATCGCAAATTTCAGTAATTTTGTAGCTTTCATAATTATCCTCTCAGATTTTTCCTATAGCAAACAAAAAAATCTCTCTTACTCTCTTTATCACATCAATAAATGAAACTTTTCCTTGGTAGGTAGAATTCTCAACACTAAGATAATAAGGCAAATATTCTTTTTTAAACGGATGTACACTTCTAAATTTCCATGGCTTTGATGACGTTGTAAAATGTACTATTGCCGGATTTTTTTTCAATTGTTCTAAGCTTTGTTTTTCAATCCCAATCTCTTTTCCTCTTTTGGCAAAAAATAGAAATTGTACATTCCATTTTAACGGTAGTTCAAGCCATTCCCTTTTATACACGGCATTAAAGGCTGCCTGATCATTCAATAATGTTACATGGTTAAATTCTTTAATGAATTTTTCTAGTTTTTCAGTTGCATTCTGTTTTCGCATACTGTTTAAATTCATAACCATAATACCGCTATTAAATGTTTTCTCATCTTCCTCCAGTCCCATAACCTCATTATCCTTGTTATAACCTGGATTCCAAACAGCTGCCAATTCTTTTCCATATCCATTATTCTGAAATTCATCCCACAGTAATCCTATGTCTTCCTTTACTAACAAATCACTATCTAAAAAAATACATGTTTCCCAATTTGACAAAATAGACGGTAAATAAATTTTCACATACGCAGCCCTAGAAATATGCCATTTAGGTTTAACATGACTTAAAATAGAATCATCAAAATATAAAAAGTCAATTTTACTATTTTGATACTTATTTTCCAATTCATCTACTAACTCATTTAGTTCATTTTCAACCACCTCTGTCAAGATACATTTCACATTAACTGTTCTATTTGTATTCGCCAACATACTTTTTATTGTAGCTATAGCTGGAATAAAGTAATTTTTATCCGTAATTAGCGCTACATTTATTTCACTCTCATTCATCACTTTACACACTCTCATCATTAATCAGATTTATTAAATTTGAAAAGAAGATATCATTGTTTGATTTAAAACTATTAAATTCATGCTCTTTAACTTTGTCTAAACCTCTAGAAAAGCTCTCATAATCCGTTGCTTCGACACAATAATCGAGCTCTTCAAATAATTTGGAAATTTGGAATTGATGGTTATCAACATGCTCTCCACACGCAGCTTCCCTTGGGACTACAATCACTTTATTATTCCTATCTAACGCAGAAATAATAGATCCAGTCCCTCCGTGAGTAATTACTATATCAGCTCGATCGTACAAAGCATTCATACATGACTTTTCATAAAAATCTTTTGATGTAAAATTTTTGGGTTTATATGAACATGAACCAATTTGACCGATTACTTCTTTGTCAGAAATTTTTCCATTTTCAATAAAGTCATCAACCATTTTAATAAGTCTATTAAATTGAAATTTTTGCGAACCAACCGTTACAAAAATCATTGTTTTTTTGCTCCCTTAATATATATTTCCCAGATAGACCGCATTCGGATAAAACTCTTTTAAACTCTCCCACTGTATAATAAATATGTCACAAAATCTATATAGCAACTTTCCTGTTAATGTAGGTGAAGAAATTTTAGCAAAAGATTCTATAAAAATTAATTTCTTCCTAAAAATTCTCCCAATGATATATGTTGGAATAACAGATAGCGCTCCTGTAGAAATAATAATATCAGGATTTTCTTTAAAAAATATTCTAATGGATAGTACTGAATTCCATAAAAGATTAATAATAATAAAAATTTCTTTTCTATTTAACTGCTTAAGAAAATAAATATTTTTTTCCGAATGATTATATGCAGTTTTTTCAGTGACCCTATAGATTTCAAAAGTTTCACCTAATTTATTTAACATCAGTAACTCATCATAATGCCCCCCTGATGAGGCAATTAAACACACTTTTTTCTTAGCCATCCTTTTTCTTCTCCAATACCTTTTCAATAAGCTCCTTTAGAAAAACACATTACTTTAATCGTCTGAAACATAATTTTCAAGTCATTTCCCATAGACTGACTTCCAATATACTCCAAATCAAATTCCACCATGTCGTCAAAATGAACATCATTCCTACCTCGTATTTGCCACAAACCCGTACAACCAGGTTTAACAAGTAGCCTCTGCTTATCACGCTGACTATATTCAGCAACTTCTCTTTGTAAAGGTGGTCTTGGTCCAACTAAAGACATTTCACCTCTTAAAACATTCAAAAGCTGAGGAAGTTCATCAATGCTCGTTTTACGAATTTTTTTCCCTATTTTAGTCACTCTAGGGTCATCTTTCATCTTGAACATCGCACCTTCGATTTCATTATATTCGAGTAATTCATCTAATTGTTTTTCTGCATCTGTACACATTGAGCGAAATTTATACATAGTAAACAACTCTCCTTGTTTACCCACTCTTTGCTGAGAGAAAAACACAGATCCGTTTGGATTCTCTTTTTTTATCAAAAAAGCAACAATAAGAAATACTGGGCTTAAGAGTATAAGTCCTAATAAACTGCCTGAAATATCTAATCCTCTTTTGAGCACACGAAAAGATAAAGTTTGTTGTCCAAAATCTTTTTTTAGATTTGAATCAACCACTTTATTCTCTGATTTTATAGATTCTTTATTTTGTGGTACACTTCTCCCCACATCTACAAACTTTCCCTCCAAATTTAACACTCCTTTTAGAACTACTCACACAATACCAACAACTAAGTTATGCATTTTTTATACAACAACCACTATGTATTAAACGCATACCAACAACTAATATGATACTTTTTTAATCTAAATCAATTCTAAAACAAACCAAATTTTTTCCTTTTAATCTCCTTGAATTCTGGCCTTTGAATATCATCTCCATTCAAGATATCTCTGGCCATTTGCTGCATCGCTAAAACATGTTCCTCACCCATATCTTTTGCGATTGCATCATATGCTTTTTTCATGAAAAAACCACGTTTACCAACATTATGAGCATCAGATGCCATCATATATACCATGTTATGAGCAACCATCTGTTTTGCTGTTTTTTCAATTTTGTTTCCAAAAATACCAACGTAACTTGGAGCTGTTAGTTGGGTCAAAACCCCCATTTCTAAAAATGGCAACAACTCATTAGGATCTTCAATAAATTTGCTATTTCTTTCTGGATGAACAATGATTGGAATGTGACCGGCCTCTAATAACTCAACAAATAATTGTTTCGCATATGCTGGAATCTCATTGGTTGGAAATTCAATCAAGAGGTACCGATTATTCAAATCTGCAAATAAAATATCATTGTTTGTAATTTGATCCGATAAATCACCTCCAATACGGACTTCTTGGCCTTCCCATAAGGTAAGCGGAATTTTCCGATGATCCAGCTCCTCTTGCAGAGCTACCACACAAGAGATCACTTTGCCAGCCGAATTGTCATATTTACCATTATTGTGATGAGGTGTACATAGAATATGGGTAATGCCTTGTTTAACAGCCATTCTAGCCATCTCAAGAGAGTCATCAATTGACTGTGCTCCATCATCGACTCCTGGCAGTATGTGACAATGTAAATCAATCATCGTTTTTTTCCTTTCTAACTACTATGAGCCGTAATAATAACCTTGGTCTGTTATATTTTTAGAACCATTATAAACAACACCAAGAATATTTGCATCCACCATTTCTAATAAGTTTTTTGCCTTCAAAAGAGAATCCCTTTTTGAGACATTTTCTCGAACAACTAAAATCGTTCCATCTGATTTTGAAGAAACGATCTGTGCATCCGTTACTGCCACAACCGGAGGCATATCAAAAATAATCAAATCGTATTGTTGTTTAAGCTCTTGTAATAATTCTCCCATCCTTCTAGAATCTAATAATTCAGATGGGTTTGGTGGTTTAGGACCACTTGTCATCAAGAATAAATTATCAACCCCAGATGATTGAACCACCTGATGCAGTACTGTTTCACGACTCCCTAACAAAGTACTTAATCCCCGAACATTGTCCAACGAGAAAGTTTTTGCAACGGTTGGCTTTCGCATATCTGCATCTACCAACAACACACGCTTGCCAGAATTAGCAAAAACAACAGCCAAATTAGCAGAAGTAGTAGATTTACCTTCACTTGGTCCAGAGGAAGTAATGACTAATGTTTTTAAATCTCGATCCACCATAGCATATTGAATATTCGTTCGAATCGTTCGATACTGCTCTGAAATCGGCGAAGACTTGTCGGCTAAAGTAATCAAACTGACTGCTCTTGTTTTTTGTTTCTTTTGTTGTCTCATCTTATTTGTCATTTTTTACTCCTTTAAACTCGCGGACGACTTCTACGTACCGGTGTAGACGCATCTGACTCTGCTTTTTCTTGTGACATATTTTTTAGTGGCTCTGTATTTAAATTTAAACTCTTTGGCAACCTTGGTTCAACGACTTGTGAAGTAGATGGTGCTCTAACAACTTTGGCACTCAGTTCTTTTGCTGTCATATTTGGAACTACTCCCAATATAGTAAAACCAAGCTCGTCTTCAACGAAACGGTCATCTTTAATCGTTTTATCGAATAATTCTAAAATAAAGGCTGCTGCTATCCCGAAAATTATACCCAAAGCCACTCCAATTAATAAATTCAACTTATCATTTGGCGAAACTGGCTTAACGTTAGCAGTAGCTGCTGATATAATCGTTATTTTATCTACATTCAGCATGTCTTTTGCTTTTTCTTGGAAGACTAACGCAGTCTGGTTTGCAATATTTTGAGCAAGAATTGGGTCAGTCACTTTTGATACAATCGAAAACATTTGCGAGTTTTGTGATTGATTTACAGAGACACTCGCTCCCAACTCTTCGACGGACAAATCATTTTCATGTTCAGCCTTCATTTTTTTTTGCACTTCACTCATTACTGTATCGCTTTTAATCAAATCTTTATAGGTATTGATCATTTGTAAATTTCCATTGATATCATTGACGTTCGTTGTTTCATTTTGTGGCAGTCGTACAATTAACTGAGCTTGAGAACTATATCTAGGAGTAATCACAAAATAAGTCAATACCCCAGCTATGCCCAAACCTAAAAACATACTAACTATAATCAAACCAACACGTTTCTTTAAAACTCCAATTAATTCTTGTAAACTGATTGTCTCTTCCATTTTTTCCTCCAATTAACTACATACAAATAATTATAAATTCTAGCTAAATCAAGTGCAAGACTATTTTAGAAAATAAAAAGCACACGCTCAACAGTGAACGAACACAAGAGATAGCATTGTGCCTTATCAATAAGTTATTGACTTGATGGTACTATTTCCTCTTGTAATCCGTTTGGCACTATTCCTGCTGAATGGCTTTCTAAGCGTTTATCAATCAACTCCAACTTATCAGTTAATTCTTTTCTTAAAATGGTATTTTTTATTAACTCAAGCTGATTAAAACTAAGTATAAAATTTTCGATAGTCGCATCATTCGTCAAACTTTCACCATCAATCATTCGTTCAATTGATTGCTTCAATTCATTGTATTGCTTCACCTGATTATCCATTTCATTCAATATAATTGTAATTGCATTGTGCCATACACCAGTATTTCCAGTAATTTCGCTTCGCATCCGCTCAATTTTTTGAAGGGTTACTTTTTCATTAATAACAACAGTATCAGCAGTAGTTGCCCAATCACTTGGTGCATCAACAAGTAAAGCAGCTATCTGATTTTGAATACTGCTTTTATTTTTTATTTGGTTTATCTTGTTCACTAATTCTTGTTTACTTTTAACCACATCAGAAGTATCCATAGAAAAATCTTTGCTCTTTAAACCAAAATCTTCTGCTTTAGACTTTAAAGATTCTATCTGTTCTTCAACTTCAACTATTGAAGATTCTTCTAATGGATGTATTAAAAATTCCTCCTGATCATTTTGATATAGGGTACGAACTTGGTTATTTAACTGCTTTATTTTCACAGCTTCGTTTCTTACTGTCTCTTCAGCGTACTCAATTTTTCTTTGATGCTGCTGACTTACATTTAGTCTTAACCCTAAAAAACAAATCCCAATTGAACAACCAATAACAATTAAATACATAATTATCTTGACTTTATTACGACCTACCAAACCACTTTTTATCACTTTTACACTCCTTTTGAACATACCTACATTTTTTAACCAACCTACCTTTTAGATAACACGTTTCTGATGAATCAATTACTCTTTGATAGTATCCAAGAAAGCGATATACTCTGCTTGTTCAATTGTTTCTTCAATATTAATTTTACCAAATTGACCTTTGATAAAATCAAGCAGACTCCCCGTTAAACGATGGGTAACTGTGGCATTACCAATCAGCTCTATCCAATAACTTTCATTATATTCTTTATGTACAACAGTTTTCACCATACCACCGATATTTTTGACAGTAATAGTTTCTCCAAACTCACCACTATATAATAAAGCGTACATTAGACTACTTGCACACATCGCTGTACCACAAGCATTTGTGAAACCAACACCACGTTCAAACGTACGCACAAATAGCTGATTTTCACCTAAAATCTCGACAAAACTTACATTTACTCCATCTGGAAATATTGGATTTTCTTCATTAACATAGATTGCAATCCGCTCAAATTCTTCACTCATAAGCATTTGATGATCAACAAATGTGATTAAATGAGGATTAGGGACTGCCACAACTGAAAATCTTAGAGTAGAAGACAGATCTGGGATTATTTCATCAATAATCTTATCCTTATTACTCTTCATTGGAATTGAGTCTGTTTCAAAATGAACAGGTGAAATTTCTACTTGATACGTTGCTATATTTTCAGCAATAGTATCTGCTTGTTGTACTTTCAAATCAGCAAACATTGTTTCTACAGTGAAGGACTTTTTATCATGTTTCTCAGCTAAATACCTTGCAACTGTGCGCAACCCATTACCACACATACTTGCTTCGCTACCATCGCTATTGATCACACGCATCTTAGCCAATGACTCACTTTTTGTTGCTTTTTCGACAAGCAAAAGACCATCAGCACCATCTAGCAAACCAGTCTCTCTATTACATAAACAGATCCGTAGGTCTTCAATTTCTTGATCTGTAAAAGGGCGTTCTAATTGAGTTTCGTCTATTAAAAAGAAATCATTTTCTGAACCATGAACTTTTTGCATAGCTATGTTCATTGTAAAAACTCCCTTACTTTTTCCCTTATTTTTCTTTCCCATACTACTAGTATGCCACAAACAAAAAGAGGAAAACAGTGTAATTTACTGTTTTCCTCAAAAAAAGTTATAAAATTTCTATTTTTATCGTCTATTTAGCTGCTGCAAAGCGTTTATTTACTTCATCCCAGTTTACAAGATTCCAAAATGCTTCAATGTAATCTGGACGAACATTTTTATATTTTAGATAGTAAGCATGTTCCCAAACATCTAAACCTAAAACTGGTGTTTTACCATCCATTAAAGGAGAATCTTGGTTAGGTGTTGAAGTAACTTCTAACTTACCATTATTTAAAACTAGCCAAGCCCATCCTGAACCAAAACGTCCAGTTGCAGCTGTTTTAAATTCTTCTTTTAGCTTATCAAAACTACCAAAAGCAGTATCAATAGCATCTTTAATATCACCAGTTGGTAGACCACCTGCGTTTGGTGCTAAGATTTCCCAAAAGAATGAGTGATTGGCATGTCCGCCACCGTTATTACGTACTGCTGTACGAATATCTTCAGGGATACTATTCATATCAGCAATCAAGTCTTCAACTGATTTAGTCCCAAGTTCAGGGTGTTTTTCAATTGCTGCATTTAAGTTCGTCACATAAGTGTTATGGTGTTTGTCATGGTGTAGGTGCATTGTCTCTACATCAATATAAGGTTCCAATGCATCATAAGCATAAGGTAATTCTGGTACAGTGTAAGTCATAAAAAATCCCTCCATTAATTGAGTGTAACGTTTCATACATTCATAGCATAACAGATTTTATGGCAACCTTCAAAGTAATTGCTTACATTTTTTTTGCTAAACTTGTTTTTCCATGCTATCTCATTTAAAATGACGTGTGTATTCAATTTCAAGTCAGGAGAGAATTTATGAACACATTTACGCTTTTTAAACACTCACTATTTCAGTTTTCTGATCTCTATCAGGCTAAGAAAATGCCCTTTTGGAAAGTTATTTTATATGTTATTTTTTTAAGTATCATTCTTACATTGCCAATAACAAAACAAGTCTTTACTATTCTTCAGGATATTAAAGATGATGGACAAAAAATTGCTGCAAAGTTGCCAGAATTTAAAGTTACAGATGGAAAACTTCAAACCCAAAATCAAGCTGAGGGATTTATCTATCAAACAAATTCAATTATTTTCACCTTTGATCCAGAAGGAAAACGATCTCTTAATGACGTGAGCGCTGATTCAGTTGGCAATGCCATTAGTTTAGGCTTTTTGAAAGATGAATTCATCGTGTCTTTGCCTGATTCTGGTGCCGCTGATTCTCTGTTAGGCACCAATCAATTTGAAGTCCCTTATTCAAAGGGCACATTAGATGGTTTGAATAGTCAAGATTTAAAACAAGCACTAGATGAAGCTAATATTCCTTTTTGGATAAAATTAGTCATTTTTATTTTTACTTTGTATCCAACGTTGATTAATTTAATCGTCAACTTGCTCTTAATCACAATTGGTGCCAATCTTTATAGTAAACTTCGTCTTTACAAATTACGCTTTTTTGATTGCTTAAAAATTGTCACTTATTGCGCTACATTACCTGTGATCATTAGCAGCTTTCTACATTTTATCAACCTCACTTTCGATGATAGTTTCTTGATTGTTTTCGTTTCTTTATTGATCTTTTTCCTTGCGATTCGTAAAGAAAATCGGCATCAATCGCCTTTAGTTTAACACTTGGCTACAATTTTTTTGATCGAATCTTAAACTTTTCTTACATTCTCAGGTTTATCATTATGTGTTAAGATAGACCATGAATTATACTTGTTGCGAATCAGTCAGCAAAATAAATAGTGCAGTAATTAAGGAGAGAATCATTATGGAAGAATTAACCCACCGTAAAAATACACGTCAAGTTAAAGTCGGCGACTTAGCTATTGGTGGCAGTGATGAACTATTTATCCAGAGTATGTGTACAACAAAAACACATGACATTGAGGGAACTGTAGCTCAAATTAAACGGTTAGAAGAAGCTGGATGCCAAATCGTTCGTGTTGCTGTTCCAGATGAAGAAGCCGCTGCTGCATTAGGCGCTATCAAAAGTCAGATTTCGATTCCTCTAGTTGCTGATATTCACTTTGACTACCGCTTGGCACTAAAAGCAATCGAACAAGGTGTTGATAAAATCCGCATTAATCCAGGAAATATCGGACGCAAAGATCGTGTAGAGAAAGTCGTTACAGCCTGTAAAGCGAAAGGAATTCCCATTCGAATTGGTGTTAATGCCGGCTCGTTGGAAAAGAAATTCTTGCAGCAATACGGTTATCCAACTGCTGAAGCTATGGTTGCTAGTGCTGTTGAGCATATCAAAATTCTTGAAGACTTAGAATTTTACGATATCATTGTTTCATTAAAAGCTAGTGATGTGAACTTAGCAATCGAAGCATATACTTTGGCTGCACAAACATTTGATTATCCCCTACATTTAGGAATCACAGAAGCTGGAACAAAATTTTCTGGTGGTATGAAGTCTGCTGCTGGTCTGGGCGCATTACTTTCCCGAGGTATTGGAAATACCTGTCGGGTTTCATTGTCAGCTGATCCTGTGGAAGAAATCAAAGTAGCAAAAGAAGTACTGAAAGCTTTTGGTTTAGCAAGTAATGCTGCTACGTTAATTTCTTGTCCGACTTGTGGACGTATTGAAATCGATCTAATACCGATTGCTAATGAAATTGAAGAGTACATCGAAAAGATCAAAGCGCCAATCAAAGTTGCTGTTTTAGGTTGTGCTGTTAATGGTCCTGGAGAAGCAAGAGAAGCAGACATTGGTATTGCTGGCGGCAACGGAAAAGGCATGCTTTTCAAAAAAGGAAAAATTATCCGCACCGTACCAGAAGAGATCATGGTTGAAGAATTGAAAAAAGAAGTTGATATTCTTGCTGCAGCATACGCTCGCGGTGAAAAAATCTAAGTGAATAGAAGTCAAAAAAGATTGAACCTATGAGTAGTTCAATCTTTTTTTGTTTGAATGCTTTTTTGGTACAATAGATGAGCAAAGGGGGAATCAACATGGGAAAACCGATAATCTATCTTTTTGAACAACTAAACGAAGAACAAGTTGAAACTATTAGACAAGCAGCTCCTGAGTATATTATTATTGATTCCACACGAAAATCACCTCAAATGATTGAAGACGATATTGAAATTATGTTAGGTTGGAACGCTGATTTAGGTCAACGTTTATTAGCATCGGATACTAGCCAATTGAAATGGGTTCAATCGATTTCTGCCGGCGTTGACATGTATGATTTGGACTGTTTCTGGGAAAAAGAGATTTTATTGTCCAACTCTAGCGGTATTCATAGTATCTCCATTTCTGAACATGTTTTAGGTGTTTTACTATCCGAATTTCGAGGTATTCGTACTAGCATTACCAATCAAGAAAAACAGAAATGGACAAGAAATAACATCTCTTACCGTCAACTATCCGCACAAAAAATGATGATTGTTGGAACTGGACATATAGGACAACAACTTGCTATTTTCGCAAAAGGTTTAGGGATCGAAGTTTATGGAGTAAATACTTCTGGTCATCCAACAAACGGATTTATCGAATGCTATTCACATAAAAACATGAGTCGCATCGTTAATGAAATGGATATTATTGTCAATATAGTTCCTTTAACTGATGATACTTATCAAATGTACAATGAGCGGATGTTCCTTGCAATGAAATCTGGAACTGTGTTTGTCAATGTTGGTCGAGGTGCTTCAGTTAATACTAGCGACCTGATTCAGGCATTATACGCGGGCAAGATAAGTTTCGCTGCTTTAGATGTTTTTGAAGAGGAGCCTTTACCTGAAGACAGCCCTTTATGGAGGATGGATAATGTTTTAATTACCCCTCATATTTCAGGGCTAACCCCTGAATTTAAGACACAATTACTAAGTATATTCATGAAAAATCTTAAGCAGTTTTTGACTGATAAAACGTTATCTAAAAATAAGATAGATTTACGACAACGTTATTAAACAGAAAATGCAGCTTTGAAAATTGAATTTCAAAGCTGCATTTTTATTATTGATCTTTTTCTGTTTCCTTCACTAGATAGATCGGACGTTTTTTAGTCTCTAAGAAAATTTTACCAATGTACTTCCCAATAATTCCAAGGCAAAGCAACTGTAGTCCACCTACAAACAAAATAATACAAACCATAGATGGCCAACCACTTGTAGGGTCTCCTTTAATGATCGTTCTAAAGAAAATAACAAGCATTGTAATCACTGATCCCACACATGAAAAAGCACCAACATAAGATGCCAAATTTAAGGGTACTTCTGAAAAGTTAACAATGCCATCAATAGAATAACTCAATAAACTCCAGAAAGACCACGAAGTAGATCCAGCTACTCTTTCGCGATTTTCATAAGAAATATACTCTGTGTTAAAACCAACCCAACTAAAAATTCCTTTTGAAAAACGGTTGTATTCTGTTAATTCTAAAATTCCATCAACCATTTGACGTGTCATTAGACGAAAATCTCTAGCACCATCAACCATTTCTGTTTCGCCAATCCTGTTCACCAATCGATAAAACATCTTAGCAAAGAAACTACGAATAGGCGGCTCTCCTTCTCGATCACCACGTCTTGTACCAACGCAATCCAACTCTTTATTTTCCTCTAGCATTTGGATCATTTTCGGTAATAACTCAGGCGGATCCTGCAAATCAACATCCATTACAGTAACTAAACTGCCGCGAGCTTCTTTAAGACCTGCGTATAAGCCAGCTTCTTTCCCAAAGTTTCTAGAAAAAGAAAGATAACGAACTTTTTCAGGATGTTCTTTATATAGCTTTCTTAACGTATCTAAAGTGTTGTCTTTCGATCCGTCATTAATAAATATGTATTCTATGTTTTGTTGAATTTGGGCACTTATTTTCTCCACTTCTTCAAAAAACAACGGAATTGACTCCTCTTCATTGTAACAAGGGACAATAATCGATAGCATAAAACTTCCTCCAAAAAATTATTCTTTTTTGATTATAACATACATCCCTTACATAATAATAAAGAAATCGTGCGTAAACTATTTATTAAACTTGTGATTTCATACCCATGTACAACAATAGCTAATTAAATATACATTATTATGAAATAAACGATATTTCAAAAAACAAATTACAAGAAAAATTATATATATTCTATAATTACATTAATTTAACTTTAAATAACGATCATTTTTTTTGTTTATAATTGTAATTTCTCAATTAAATAGCTATTATAGCAAAGGAGCTTTTCATGATATATTTATTTTAACCAAACACATATCTTTCAATAAAATAGTTAATCAATTATCGAGGGGAGAGTAGATATGCTAGAAGACATATTATTAGATGATGTTGCTTTACGTAAAATCAGTGTCTTTAATCAATTATTATCGACTGCTGACGGCACATATAGTGTTCACTATTTCGAACAAACCACAGATTTTTCTTATGCTCGTTTGAATTCTTTATTCTCTGAAATACATGAGGATCTTATGGAAAAACAAGGCTTTGAGCTATTAAACGATCAGGGGAAAGTACAGGTAGATACATCGGTATTACGAGATATACCCTATCTTCAATTTTTATTCCGAAAAAGTTTACCTTACAAATTTTTACTAGCAACAATTTTAGAAAGAAATTACACATTAGAAAACTTTTGTAATGATCACTTCATCAGTCGTGCCTCTATTATACGTAGACTGCAACCATTAATTAATTACTTAAAGACTTTCAATTTACAATTAAACTGTACACAACTTCGACTTACGGGAAAAGAGAACTTGATTCGTATTGTGTATTTAAACTTCTTTTGGATCGCATCTTATGGCGAAGATCTTTTTTTAGCTTTGGATGAATCAAAACGAGGAATTGACTTGTTCGATCAAGAAGATCATCAATGGATGACTTATGCTGAACCTAGAGAATGGTACTTACTAACTACCATCTCCAAATTACGAATCAAAAAGAAACATTTTATTATGGAACCTCCATTTAAAAACTTAATATTTCCTAAAACAAATGCTGCATTTATTAGAGAGCTAGAGTATTCAAAACAATCTCAAGAGTACATAGATAGAGAATCAACTTTCCTTTCATTTATGATGTTTTACTGGAGTATTTACTTCTATGCAGACGATCCAAGAATCAGTTATGTAAAAGAATATATGGGAAGCAATAAGCAGCCTCTAGGTAATTTAATTGAGCAGTTTGAAACATTCTATCTCCCTTTATTCTCAGAAAAAAAACTGTCTGCTAGCGAAAAGGATTTACTAAACATTAATATTTTCACAACATTTTTGAATCATTCAGTTTTAGAAGATTCATTGCCCTTGGCTATAAATTTTATGGAGACATACATCAGAGATCAAAATCCTTTATACAAGCATCTTTCTAAAAAGGTTAGAACCTTTCTAAATGAACTTATTTTGAAGCCTGAATTTGCTTGGATTAAAAATTGCTTGGAGGATTTAGTGTATATTTGTTCATTTTTACTACTTCCTTTTTACGAACGAAGTAATACGCAATATCGATTGAATGTGGGAATTATTTTGTCACCTAATGCTATTTTTCTACAGTCACTCTTTGACTTCTTAGAACAAATTTCTTTTATTTCTGTCTCATTTGTTACTTCGACTTCCGATGAGGACTACGATTTTTACATAGCTACATCAAAACTATTGTTACCAACTACGGTCAAACAAGATGGAAACTTCAAAATCATCCCATTGTCGCCTGCGTTGGATTATCAGGTTAGCCTTATAGATTTGTTACATACAAAGTATACAGAAAAATCGATTTCTTTCATTGTTAAATAAAAAAAGAAGAAACAAAAGTAAAGCACGCTTTTGTTTCTTCTTTTTTCTATATATTTTATTAGCTTCTATTGCTTCAAGTCTTCCTTGTTTTCAGCGAAGACATATTTTGGCTCATCTGCTTCTTCATCATAGTCTACCAATAAATCATAACCTTTAAAGAACCAATCATCTGTTTCTTCAATAAAGTAAGTGATCCCATCAATTACTTCTTTAATTAATGGTTGATCAGGAGCTTCCACTGACATTGCTATTGAAAAACCTTCATGTACATCTGTTTTGCCATAAATTTTCCCGTAAAAGCGAATACCGCTCTTTGAGGTAACACCTACTTCTTCTTTGAACCATTTTTGCGCACGTGGTGTAATCGTTAATTTCATCTTCAATTTCCTCCCAACATAAAAGCATGGCAGACTATGCTGCAAAGCTTCCTACCACTCTTGTTATTTTAGCATAGAGTTTGATTTTCAGAGTATAAATTGCCTAGACTTATTCATTCATTTTTTCATCTAACAAATCAACATCTTCCGTTTCACCAACTACTAATAAATTGTCGTTTTCTCTGACCATTTCTTGTGCGGCTGGCGATGTAATGACTTCAGATTTCGAACGTCGTATAGCAACCACTGTCAAACCAAAGCGTTGACGAAAATTCAGTTCAGCTAGTGTCTTGCCATAAAACTTCGGATTAGACACGTGAATTTCTGCCAAAGATACTTCATTTGACAATTCAATATAATCTAAAATATTTTTAGAAACTAATTTATGTGCTACTCTGATTCCCATGTCCCGTTCTGGGTGAACAACTAGATCAGCACCGATTTTATCTAATACTCTTGCATGATACTCATTTACCGCTTTTGCTAAAACATTTGGCACACCCATTTCTTTCACCATTAAAGTCACCAAGATACTTGCTTGGATATCCTCGCCTATGGCAACAACTACATGATCGAAATTACGAATCCCTAAAGATCGCAACGTTGTCTCATCTTGAGCATTAGCAACAACGGCATGTGTCGCTATATTCATATATTCATTCACTCGATCTTCGTTACTATCAATAGCTAACACTTCTTGACCAGATTCTATCAATGTTTGACAAATACTGCCTCCAAATCTTCCTAAGCCAATAATTGCATAATTTTGCTTCATTTTTATTTCTCCTAGCATTATATTTGATTTAAGTATAACAAACACACTGATAATTGAACAGAAACTGAGATCAAGTACGTCTTAACTTGTTCCCACAATTTGTATTCTTCTCATCTTTATAAATAAAAAAAAGTGAATAAGACATGCTAATTCACTTCAATCCAGAGTTAAAAATATAATTCTATTATTTTGCTAATCCATGCTGAAATGCATAAATAGCAGCTTGTGTACGGTCTTCTACATCCAATTTAGCTAAAATGTTTGAGACATGAGTTTTAACAGTTTTCAGCGTAATAAACAATTCATCTGCAATTTCTTGATTGCTACGGCCTTTAGCAATAAGCATCAAAATTTCATGTTCTCTGTTTGTCAAATCCTCGTGAAGTACAGGTTCATGTTTTTTTGTCAGACGTTCCATCATTTTGGTTGTCACTTCTGGCTCTAATACACGTTCCCCTCTTGAAATAGCACGAATCGCATCTGCAATCTCATGAGCAGTTGAGGTCTTCAAAAGATATCCTGCAGCTCCAGCTTCAATTGCTGGATAAACTTTTTCATCATCAATAAAACTAGTAACAATAATAATTCGTGCTTGCGGCCAATCTTTTAAAATCGCTTTCGTTGATTCAATTCCATCCATCTCATCCATGACTAGATCCATCAAAATAACATCTGGTCGTAACTCTAACGCTTTTTCATAACCAATCCGTCCATTTTCCGCTTCCCCAACCACTTCAATATCTTCTTGAATCGATAAATAAGAGGACACGCCTAACCTTACCATTTCATGGTCATCCACTAACATTACTTTGATCACTTGTTATTCCTCCTTAAATTTAAAGCTGAACGAGCTCGTTCAGCCTTGTCTGAAAAATAGGAAAAAATGAAAGTGGCGCTCTTAGCCACATTCAGGTTTTATCTTTTTTCCGAAAGGCTAGCTCGTGAAGCTAGATAATACAAATGCTGAACGAGCTCGTTCAGCCTTGTCTGAAAAATAGGAAAAAATGAAAGTGGCGCTCTTGGCCACATTCAGGTTTTATCTTTTTTCCGAGAAGCTAGATTACAGGCACTTGAATCTCAACACTTGTTCCTTGTCCTTTAAAACTGATTATCTTAACAATGCCGCCCATACCAGCTACACGCTCACGAATATTTTTTAAGCCATAGCTGCCAGCTTTATTATCATTTTCATTCATATCAAATCCAACACCATCATCTACCAAGCGCAATAAAACATTTTTATCCACTTGATGCAGATATACTTCAAGTTCTTTTGCCTTGGCATGTCGCAGTGTATTAGATAACAATTCCTGCACAATTCTAAATAAATGATCCTCGATACTACTATTTAAATGAACATCTTCAACATCCCAAGTTAATTCAATTTTGATTTTTGTTTGTAGCTCTTTTAACAGTTGTTCTATCCCTTGACGTAAGCTTTTTCCTTCTAAGCTCACTGGGCGTAAGTGCAACAACAATGCACGCATCTCAGATTGTGAAGCATTAATAATATCTGTCACGGTCACCAACTGTTTACGAAACATCTCTGGGGTTTCACTTCGTTGTGCTTGTTCATTTAAAGCAGAGAGCATCATCATTGCTGCAAATAGTTGCTGACTGACGGAATCATGAAGCTCTCTAGCCAGCCTATGTCGTTCTGCTTCTAAGATTTCTTCTTTTGTTTCCCCATCCATTATTTGTGGACGACTATTCAATAATTGCAGTTCTTTTGACATTTCTAATAATTTCGTGCTGATTTTAAAAATATCTTGATCGACTTCACCAATATACTGATCATTACTGGCATGCGGCACAGCCTTCGTTATAATTGTGTTTTCGTAACTTCCTCTCGCGAGTAAACGTAATTTTTCCTCAATTCTACCATATTGTGCTTTTTGTACAATTGATGCGAGTAAAAAAGTAGACAAGCCTACCAAAAGTGAAATCAAAATGATATGGAAAATCAAGGGAATATAAAAAACTTTCCTTTGAATCAATTCCAACATCCAATTTTTCTGCTTAATCGAATAAAAATATGAAAATAGGGTAAGTAAAACAACAATAAACGTGCTGCACGCAGCGTATAAAGAAAGCATCTGTCGAGAAATCTTACCCATCATACACGAATCACCTCTACGTCTCCGACTAATGCGTTGGTGATAATTTTTAAGCGACGATTATTCGTATCAAAATCATTGCTATAAACTTTTAATGATTCATTTTTAAGATGATATTTTTCTTCTTCAAAGTTAACATTTCCATAAAAAGTTGAATGTTCCAATGACACCCCAACTCCTACGGGAACTAAAATCCTTGTGCGACCAAACCCTTTACGAATAATAATAATACTATCATCTTTAGGTAACAATGTATTGCCCAAATCAACAATAGTATCGCCCGAAAGAATGTCGATGTTGATGTCATCCCACTCATAAACGTTACTGCCGATGCGTTCATTAGCAAACCAGGGACGTTTGAATCGTCGCCCGCTTTTTGGTTCAACATTTGTTGTTTCAACCATAATCATCTGTTTTTTTCTCCAAGGAGCTCGTTGGGTGATATCAACGCCAGCAATTTCTACTCCTTTTAAACCAATAAATAAAACACCAAAAACTAACATCAACCAAAATCCAGGACTATTCATCACTCCAATCAAAATCAAGATGACCCCCAACACTAGCTGAAAGTTGTTGAAATGACTGCGATGAGTTTTTTTCATTGCATAAATAACACTTAAGATACCCAATACTAACAAAACAACTAGACCTGGGTTATGTAAAATTTGCCATAATGCCAAAATAAAAAGTAATGCTTCCACTACAATAAAAAAACGCCATGGGTTATTCATGATAATCCCCCTTCCTATGAAATTAGTATAGCCTGATTCCCATATTAATGTTAGTTGCTCAAGCCCCATTTTACTATAGGACTTTAGCCCTAATTTTTCAGCAAAACGAGGATGGGACAAAGCGTCCTATCCTCGTACAATTCTTCAGTTGAAAAAATTTATTGTTGTTAATTAGCTAACCTTCGTGATCTTTACTTGCATATCTCCACCAGGAGTAGCAATAACTACTTGGTCATTTAAACATTTACCGATCAACGCTTGAGCAATCGGTGAATCATTTGATATTTTACCAGAAAAAGGATCTGCTTCTGCACTTCCAACAATTGTATATTCTTCCTCTTCGCCGTCTGGTAATTCAATAAATGTTACTGTTTTTCCAATAGAAACTTCATCTGAATCTACACCATCATTATCAATGATTTGTGCAAAACGAATCATATTTTCTAGGGTTGTGATTCGACCTTCTACAAAGGCTTGCTCATCTTTAGCTGATTCGTACTCAGAGTTTTCTGATAGATCACCAAAGCTTCTCGCAATTTTTATACGTTCAACGATTTCTTTTCGTTTAACTGTCTTTAGTTCTTCTAATTCTTGTTCTAATTTTTCTTTTCCTTCAAGTGTCATAGGAAATACTTTTTCTGCCATGTTATTTTCTCCTTCTTAACTTACTACAATGTCATATTTTGTTTTCATTGAAAAATTCCGCTTTCAATCCAGAAAAGAGTACCACGCTTTAAGCAAATTGTAAATAATATTCACTCAATTTTTATAATTCTGCTAAAAAGTTTATAGCCTAACTAAGCCTATTACACTCTTCTCTTTAAGGATAAGGAAAGCGAAACGAGCCGCCCATCAACTAGGTTGGCTCGTAATATAGTACGCAAACTTAAACTTTATTTATTTTATTCAGTTTCTTTATTTACATATTTAGCTACAAGCACTTGATGCTGTTCGTACGTTTCAGCAAAATAAACATCTCCAGTTGAGATATCAGCAACAAAATAGAGATAATTATTTTGTATTGGATTTAATACGGCATTTATTGCTTGCTCACTAGGACTGTCTAAAGGTCCTGGTCCATAACCAGTGTTTTTGTATAAATTATAGGGTGAATCTACTTCTAAATCTGTATAAGATACTAATTCTTTATGCTCACCTAAAGCATAAAGGATGGAAATATCTGACTGTAAAGGCATGTTTGCTGCAATACGATTAAAGAAGACTTGAGCAATTTTCTTACGATCCTCTTCTTTCACACCTTCTTTTTCAACTAATGAAGCTAGTGTCAACACTTGTTGAATCGTCATACCTTTAGAATGAACCATTGGGATAAACGGTTCAATCACACTATTGGTCTTGGCAATCATCTTATCTACAAAATCTTCTAACTTTAACTCTTTGTAATAATCATAGGTCGCTGGGAATAAATAGCCCTCCAAGCGATAGCGAACATCTTTTGCCTCAGCGGCACTTGCCAACAATTCTGGATATTTTTGTTTCATTGTATCGAAAAATTCTTGATTTTTCATCAATTCGATAAATTGTTTTTTATTGTAATCAGTATTTTTTTCAACGGCATCTCCGATTTTATCAATATCATAGCCTTCTGGAATCGTGACTTTTCCATCTGCAATCTGAGTTGGTTCTGCCGTCCCACCCTCTCTTAAAAGTGCACCAATTTCGTCTAATGTCATATTTGGCGACATTTGATAGTAGCCAGCTTGAAAATCAGTCAAATTTTTAAATTTTGCATAATAATTAAAGATTATTCCACTTTTAATGACTTTAGTTTCTTCTAAAATATTGGCAATTTTCTTATTAGAGGAATCTTCTGGGATGTGTACCTGAACCAATTTAGTATCCTTTTTGTCTAATGGCTGCAATCCTGCATCGACATACTTATAAAAAGTAAAGCCGAAAATTGCAATCACTAATAATAAAACAGATGCAACGATCAAGACAATCCGACTAACAATTCGATCTTCTTTTTTTCTAGTTTGTTTGCTCTTATTCTCGTTATTAGATCCCAATGAGTTCCCAAATTCCTCTGGCTCATTCGGTTGACCTTGCCCTGCTCGCCTTGACTGGTGCTCTGTGCTACGTGAACCTACAGATTCCATCTCAACTGGTTTTGCCGGCTCGCTTTGGTTACTATACGGTGAACTATCTGTTCTATTATATTCTGCTTCATTGTGCTGTGATAGGCTCTGAGCCTTGTGTTCAGAGGAAGCTGAACTATCATTTCCAATCTCTTCTCCACGCAAAGAACGCAAGACCTGATCTTTAAATGAAGATGTGGAATGATCTTGTTTATTTTGGTTATCGTCTGCCAAAACAAATCCTCCTTACTTTCTATATCTCTTCTTTAACTTTAACCATTATACATGAAAGCTTTTTAAATTTAAACTTATTTAAAGAAAAGTCACTAACTTGTAAGATTTGTTCACAAATTTTGATCAAAAAAGAGACTTAGAACTCCTGTCCCTAGCCTCTTATTGACACTTAAAATATGCAAAAAGAATATTTACGAATATCCACTGAAGTACTCTCAATGAAAGGTCATTCCATTCCTTTTTTCTTCAATAGACCATTTCAATTCTCACATTTTTTATCAACCGATCTATATTTCCTTAAATTTTTTTAACTTTTTATGATTATATTTTCTATTTCTCTGGGTGTTTTAACAATAATGGACGCTCCTGCAGCTTCTAGCTCTGCTGCATCACCGAATCCATACAACACACCGATACTGGCTAATTCATTTTCTTTGGCTCCCTCTATGTCGTGACTGCGATCACCGATCATAACCGTTTCTTTTAAATTAGTAATCTTAGCTTCGTCTAGTGCATAGTGAATAACATCCCCTTTTTTCGAACGTTCACCATTCAAACTAGCACCATAGACCCCTTTAAAATAACTTGCTAAACCAAAGTGATCTAGGATCTTTTTTGCATAGACTTCCGGCTTAGATGTCGCAATATACAAACGACATCCAGCTTTTGTTAATGCCTCTAAGAGTTCGGTAACTCCTTTATACACACGATTTTCATACATCCCTTTTTCCTTATAATAGTCACGGTAATACTCAACAGCTTGTTCAGTTGATTGTGTATCTAAACGATACATTTTTTTAAATGATTCATTCAAAGGAGGACCAATAAAAGAATAAAGCTCCGTTTGCTTTGGTACTTTTAAATCCATTTTTTTTAACGCATAAACAACAGAATGAATGATCCCTTCGCCAGAATCTGTGATCGTTCCGTCTAAATCAAATAAAATCGTTTTATACAGCATAAAAAACTCACTTTCTTTTGTCCAACCAAGTTCAGTCTTCAGATTAGCATTAGAGACAGACGATCACCAATTAAGATCTTCTGTCTCTTGTATTTATTTCTATCGTTCGTGAACTTCACCAGTGTTGATAACTGGTTGTGTGCCTTTATCAGTAATAATTGATACTAGAAGATTGTTGATCAATTGAACTTTACGATCATCAGTAAAGTCGATTTCTTGTCCACCTTCGATTTGTTCTAAAGCCATTTGTGTCATAGATACCGCACCTTCAACAATGATTTGTCTTGCAGAAAGAATGGCTTTAGCTTGTTGTCTTTGCAACATTGCACTAGCGATTTCAGTGGCATACGCTAAGTGATTTAAGCGAGTTTCGATGACTTCAACCCCTGCAACGGCTAAACGTTCTTGTAATTCTTTCGCCATCTCTTCTGAAACTTCAGTTGTATTTCCTCGTAAAGTTAAATCATCTTCATTAAAGGTATCATACGGGTATTGTGTAGCAATGTGGCGAATAGCTGTTTCACTTTGGATTTCTATAAAATCTTGATAACGGTCAACATCAAACAAAGCTTTGGCTGTATCAACGACTTTAAAAACAACAACTGCAGAAATTTCAACTGGATTTCCGTCTGAATCATTCACTTTAAGCAATGAGCTGTTAAAATTTCGTACTTTTAATGAGACGTTGATTTTTTGAGTCAATGGTGTCGTTATAAAAAGACCATTATCTTTGATCGTTCCTAGATACTGTCCGAAAAACAAAATTGCTTTAGCTTGGTTTGGACTAACTATCGTTAATGAGCTTAAAAATAAACCAGAAATCACCCATAAAACCAAACTAATCGCAATCATTGCAATACTTTCATTTGTGACTCCAAAATAAAAATAATATCCGCCAATAATAATCAAGATAACTAAAATGACTAAGGCAATATAACCGTTAACATGAAACGTTTTTTTCTCTTCCATCACTTTATCCTACTTTCTTTACCAACTTAGTATCCCTATCTTACTCTTCTTTATATCTTCTATCAATAGTTAAGGAGAAACAAAATAGTTGCTTATCTGATCGTTTCAGTTTATACTTACTTTTAGTAAGTTAATTGAAAAAATAATTATCAATTTGGAGGGTTTATATCATGGATACAAAAATTCACGGCATTCATCACGTTACAGCAATAACATCAAGTGCAGAAAAAATCTATCGCCTGTTTACTGATGTTTTAGGATTACGATTAATAAAAAAAACAGTTAATCAGGATGATATCGAAACTTATCATCTTTATTTTACCGATGACCTTGGATCAGCAGGGACAGATATGACATTTTTTGATTTCCCAGGAATCCCAAAAGGTTCTAAAGGAACAAATTCAATTTCTCGGACATCTTTTCGTGTTAAAAGCGATGCCTCTTTAGATTACTGGATTGAGCGCTTCAATGAAAATAAGATTGAACATGGCGAGATTCAAGAACGTTTTGGTAAAAAATATCTAGAATTTGAAGACTTCGATAACCAAAGATATCAATTGATATCAGATGAAAATAATCAAGGAGTCCCTAGTGGCATTCCTTGGAAAAAAGCGAATATACCTGCTGAACACGCATTGGTTGGATTAGGTCCAGTCTTTGTAACGGTGTCAGATTTTGAACATATGCAACGTGTTTTAGTTGGGGTTTTAGGATTTAAATTAGTAGATGCTCAGGGAAGTTTTCATTTATTTGAAGTTGGCGAAGGTGGTAACGGGGCAAGTATTATTGTGGAACATCGTGACGATCTTCCAGAAGCTCAAGAAGGTTTTGGTAATGTTCATCACCTAGCACTTCGTGTCACAGATCAAGAAGCTTTGCGTTTCTGGATTGATAAAATCAATCAATTACAATTCCCGCATTCTGGTTTTGTTGAGCGTTTTTACTTTAAATCTGAGTATTTCAGAGCCGCTCCACATATTTTATTTGAATTAGCAACTGATGGACCAGGTTTCTTAGAAGACGAAACCTATGAAAATGCTGGTGAAAAAATTTCTTTACCACCATTTTTAGAAAGCAAACGAAAAGAAATCGAAGAATTCGTTCGACCATTTGATACTTCTGATGCGAATAAACCGCGTTAATAACTGAGGATTGGAGAAGTCTAATGCTGCATTATTCTGCAAAATATTTATCATCAAAACAGGCTTATAAATTTCTATCCGGTAGTATCATTCCTCGTCCAATTGCGTGGGTGACAACGCTAAATAAAAATAAACAAGTTGTAAATGCTGCACCTTTTAGTTTTTTCAATGCTGCTGCAGCTGACATTCCATTAGTAACGTTATCAATTCTCAGGCGGAATGGTGAAATAAAAGATACGGCTAGAAATATTTTAGACACAAAAGAACTTGTGATCCACTTGATCAACGATCAGGTTGTTGAATCTATGAATAAAACAGCTGCTTCTTTAGATCCCGACCAAAGTGAGATCAGTCTTAATCAAATCAGAACCACTGCAAGCAACTCTGTAGATGTTCCAGGAATAAAAGCAGCACCGATTCGAATGGAAGGACGTCTCCATCAATATGTACCAGTTAAAAATCATGAAAACCAAGTGATTACTGATTTATTTATTGTGGAGATAACAGATTTTCACTTTGATGAAGCTGTTTTCGATAAAGAAAATGAGTACATTTTACCAGAAGTATTCAAACCAATTGCTCGATTAGCTGGTAATACTTACGCACATATTGATGATCTATTTGATTTAAAAAGACCCGAATAAAAAAACGAGAAGGAGGCGATCCTTCTCGTTTTTTTATTCGTTTTTTTCTGGTCGCAAATCAACAATAGGGACATTTCCATCCAAGGTACCACTTGTACCCTTCAACTTGAATACTTGTAGTCGGAGATCAACATCTAATATCATCTCTTCATCTAAATACCTTTTAGAGTAGTCCTTGATGTAAATTGCACCGATAGCTGAGTCTAATGTCAAATCAAAATCAGTTTTATCTTGCAGTTGATTCAGTATCAACAATCGGAAACTCGTATCTAGTGAACAACCACCCATTTTGGAATACTTACCAACACCATCATCTAGATCCAAAATAATCACTGTCTTGCTTTCAATATAAGGAGTTAATTTCACCTGTGCTTCATCACTAACTGTTAAATACATTCTTTCACCGCCTCCTGCTTTACTTATAAAGTAAACCTACTATGATTAGTCTAAGCGTGAATAATTCCCAGCCATAAATTCTTTTGAGCGTTCAACGTAATGTTCAGCATTTTCTTTATTTTTACGAATTTCTTCTCTTGTTAATGGGCGAATCACTCTAGCTGGTCGTCCAAATGCTAGAACATTAGGCGGAATTTCTGTCCCTTCAGTGACTAAAGAACCTGCACCGATCAAGCTATTTTTCCCAACTATTGCATGATTTAAAATCGTCGAACCCATGCCAATCAAAGCGCCATCTTCTATGGTACAGCCATGAAGCATACACTGATGACCAATCGTTACATTTTCACCAATAACGACAGGGGCATCCTGATCAACATGGATTACAGTACCGTCTTGGACATTACTACCTGTATTGATGGTAATTGAATTATTATCCCCTCTCAATACAGATTGAAACCAAATACTTGTATCTTTAGCTAATGTCACATTGCCATAAACATCTGCGCTTGCTGCAATAAAATAATCTTTTGTCATTTGTTTCACCTCTTCTATTATCTATAAGTATATCAAATTTGAGAACATACTCGGATAGATACGCATTCTTTTTAGAAATTCTTCAAAAAAAAAGAAAAGACACCTCAATTGGTATCTTTTCTTCACAACTATTAATCGTAGTCACCATCTTCAGCAAATTGGCTATTATATAATTTTTCATAGAAACCGCCTTGCTCTAATAGCTCATCATGTGTGCCTTTTTCAATTATTTCTCCTTGGTTCATCACAAGAATCAAATCCGCTTCACGAATTGTTGAAAGACGATGGGCAATTACAAAACTAGTACGTCCTTCCATTACTCGATCCATCGCTTTTTGAATCAACGCTTCCAAACGAGTATCAACAGAACTTGTGGCTTCATCTAGTATCAAGATTCTTGGATTAGAAATCACTGCTCTAGCAATTGTCAACAACTGCTTTTGTCCGAGGGAAACGTTGTCTCCTTCTGAATTGATTTCCATCTCATAACCATCCGGCATCGTACGAATAAAGTGATCGACATTAGCTGTTTTTGCAGCATCAACGACTTCATAATCAGTAGCATCTAATTTACCAAAACGGATATTGTCTGCAATCGTTCCTTCATACAGCCAAGCATCTTGTAAAACCATACCAAAGACTGAGCGTACATCGCTTCGATCCATTTTTTTTGTATCAATACCATCAACTTTTATGGCGCCTTCATTAACATCATAAAAACGCATCAGTAAATTGATTAATGTCGTTTTCCCAGCTCCAGTTGGTCCAACAATAGCAACTGTCTGACCTGCTTTCACTTCAAAGTTCAAGTTTTTAATCAATGGTTTTGCAGGGTCATAACTAAAGCTGACATTTTCAAACTGGACTGAACCATGAACTTTTTCTGGTAACGGAACATTGTGTTCATTTAGTTCTTCTTCCGGCTCATCCAAAATCTCAAAAACACGCGTAGTGGCAGCTGACGCACTTTGTAAAGCTGCTGACAATTGAGTAATATTTCCCATCGGCTGACTGATCTGCCAAATGTATTGAATGAATGCTTGTAATTGTCCAACTACAATGACACCAGTAATTACATAGTAACTACCTAAAACTGCCATACCGATGTATGCACTATATGCTGTCATCTGCACAAGTGGAAGCATCAATCCAGAAATGAAAGCTGCTTTAAAACCAAAATTATTTAAGTTATGATTAACTTTTTTAAAACCTTCTAAGGTTTCTTTTTCACGTCCGTAAAGCTTTAATACACTAAAGCCAGTCATATTTTCTTGGACATAACCATTTAAATCACCAAGAGCATTTTGCATCCCTTGGAAATATTTTTGTGAGATGCTGACAATCGTTTTTGAAATAAATAATGATAAAGGAATCATTATAATGGAAATCAACGCCATCAACCAGTTGATATAAAACATCATCGCAACTGCCATAACAATCCCAAGAATAGCCGAAACAATATTGATGAAACTTTGCTGCATGGCATTACTAACTGCATCTACATCATTTGTCACACGAGACAAGATATTTCCTTGTTGATTTTTATCAAAATAAGAAACAGGTAATCGATTGATTTTCTCATCAATATCCCGACGTAAATCACGCATAGAATGTTGAACAACTGCTGCCATCAAATAGCCAGATAAAAATTGAGCCGCGCAATAACCGAGACCAACAATCAATATCCAAATCAAACATTGGATAATGTATGAGTAGTTCAATCCATCCCCTGCTGCAACATTATTACTAATCTCAGTAATTGGTAAACCAGAAACATAAGGTAAGGCTGCGTTAAATGCGACAGTTAAAATGGTGAAGATGATAACTAAAATAAATGTTCCTTTGTAAGGTCGAATATATCTAGCTAAGCGTCTGATAGAAGAAAGTGCGTTTTTCATGCTAATTCCTCCTCTGACAATTGAGAAGCTGCGATATCGTAGTAGATAGAGCAATTCTCAAGTAATTCACGATGGGTACCAATGCCGACAACATCCCCTTCGTTTAATACAACAATCTTATCTGCATGCATAATCGTACCAACACGTTGGGCGACAATTAAGACAGTTGCGTCTGTTGTTTCTTTTTTCAAACGTGCTCTTAAATTCGCATCCGTTTGATAATCTAAAGCTGAAAAACTATCATCAAATATATAAACTTCTGGACGACGAATCACTGCTCTAGCAATTGCTAAACGTTGCTTTTGTCCTCCAGAGAAATTGGTTCCACCTTCTGACAAAAGTTCATCATATCCGTCAGGTTTTTGTGAAATAAACTCTGTCGCCTGCGCAATTTCTGCAGCTAATTCCATTTCTTCTATGGTTGCGTCTTCTTTACCATAACGCATATTTTCTGCAATCGTTCCAGTAAACAATAACGCTTTTTGCGGAATATAACCGATTTTATTGCGTAATGTACTTAATTTGTACTCACGTACATCCACTCCATCAAGCAATACTGCTCCTTCTGACACATCATAAAAACGCGGGATCAACTGGATCAGGGTAGATTTACCACTCCCAGTACTACCAATAAATGCAACGGTTTCTCCTGGTGAAGCTGTAAAACTAACATTACGGATCACAGGACTTTCTGAATGCCCTGGATAAGCGAATGTTACATTTTTAAATTCTAAGTAGCCTTTTGTTTTTGTTTCTGTTATACCTTGTTCATTTTCTCGAATCGCTGGCTCCATATCAAAAGCTTCTTGAATCCGACGTGCTGAAACTGCCGCACGAGGATACATCATAAATACACTGGCAAATAACATAAATGAAAATAGTGCATGGAAAATATACTCAATAAAAGCAATCAAATCTCCAACAAGTAAACTCCCTTGATCAATTTGAAGCGCACCATTCCAAATAATCAACACCATTACAATATTAAATAGGAAGAAAAATCCAGGTTGCGCCGCAGCCATCAAACGAAACAGACTCTTAGAACTTTTGGTATAATCTTCATTTACTTTGCTAAAACGGCTTTCTTCGAATTTTTCATTAACAAATGCACGGATTACTCTCAAACCTGAAAGATTTTCTCTTAAAATCCCATTGATTCCATCTAGATTTTTTTGTTGCTTGTTTGATAACGGCTCAGATATTTTGGCAATCAGTACAACTGCTATTAAAAGAAAAGGCAATGAACCTAGCACAAACCAACCTAAAGAAGGACTCGTACGCATAACCATATATAAACTGACAAAAAACATCATAGGTGTCATGAAACCTATTCGTAAAATATTTCCCATAAACAACATTATTTGGTAGGCATCATTCGTCGTTCTTGTAATCAATGAAGATACGCCTATTGTTTCATATTCGCGATGAGAAAAAGTCTGTACTTTTTCAAACAGATCATCTCGAATATCACGTACAATATTCGTTGTCATTCGTGCGCCGAAATACCCTAACATAATGTTCATTATCACGCCTATAACAGTGATTACAATCATCAATATTCCCTGTTGCTTTACATAATCATAATCATTATTTTTAATCCCAACATCGATCATCTTCGCAAGAATCGTCGGTAATCCTAGTTCTATCAAAATAAACCCAAATACACAAATGAAGTCTAAAAACAGCAATTTCTTATATCTCATTGTGTAACGCCACATCAATTTCAATCAATCATCTCCTACTATTAGTTTTTAATTCAGTACTCCCACTATAGCATAAAATCAATAGTCAGGTAAATTATATTTAAATGAAAATTCAGCAGTTTTCAATTGAAGAATAAACCGAACCATTTTTACTATGTTATAATGAAACTTACTTTAATTTTACGCTAAATATAGAATGAAAGTGACGGATGAAAATCAATGAAAAAAATACTTTATATTGCTTTAGGTTGCCTTACATTTGGGTTAGGAACCATCGGTATTTTTCTACCGATTTTACCTACAACAATTTTTTACCTACTAACGGCCTTTTTCTGGATGCGTAGTTCTGATTATTTGTATACAAAGTTTATTGAATCAGCGTACTATCAAAAATATATTCAAGAATCTATCGTAGAAAAGAAAATCACGCCACTTGGTCGAGTAAAATTGTTTGTCACATTGTTTGTTGTTTTTGCTATTCCTTGTTTAATCGTACGTAATCCATTTATGACAACGACTCTGGCCATTGTTTATTTAGTCCATTTCATCGGTCTAAATGTGTATTTTAATAAAAAGAAAGCTCCTTCTTTAGAAGAAACAAATGAATAATAAGGTTTTCTTTAAAGTAGCAAGTCTGTTTCTATACTTATTTGCTGATTTATGATAAAATACGTTTAATTGTTGTACCGCACAACACAAGGGACGGTTGAAAGATAGTAAAGTTTCCATAAAACAAAGACAGTGGCGCAAAGTCGAGGCTCCATTTCATCATCAACGGATGTTTTTGATGACAATTGTTTTTTAGGTGGACAACCACCTCATTTTGTTGTGTTCAAAATTACAGTAAGAAATTATTAAAAATAAATAATCAACTGCTTTGGCAGGTAAAGGAGAAGAAATAATGATCTATAAAGTTTATTATCAAGAAACAAAAACAAGAAACCCAAAAAGAGAAGATACAAAGTCTATTTATGTTGAGGCAGAAAACGATGTTATCGTTCGTCAACAAGTAGAAGAAAATACCCCATACAACATTGAATATATTCAAGCTCTTGATGAGAATCATCTAGCTTACGAACAAGAACATGCGGAATTCTCTTTAACGGAGTTTTAATATGAAAGTAAATATTAAAAACAACGAAACCGGCGTTTTCGCTATAGGTGGTTTGGGCGAGATCGGAAAAAACACTTATGGGGTTCAATTTCAAGATGAGATCATCATTATTGATGCTGGAATCAAATTTCCAGAAGATGATTTACTTGGAATTGATTATGTTATTCCAGATTATAGCTACATCGTTCAAAATCTGCATAAAGTCAAAGCCTTAGTTATCACTCACGGTCATGAGGATCATATTGGTGGTGTCCCTTATCTATTGCGTCAGGCAAATATTCCAATTTATGCTGGACCGTTAGCATTAGCTTTAATTACCAATAAACTTGATGAACATGGCTTATTGCGAGATGCTGTGTTACATGAGATCAATGAGGATACCGTGATCCGTTTCCGTAAAACAGCGGTCAGCTTTTTCCGAACAACACATAGTATTCCTGATGCTTTAGGTGTAGTTGTTAAGACACCTTCAGGCAATATCGTGGCAACAGGAGATTTCAAATTTGACTTTACACCTGTCGGTGAACCAGCTAACTTACATCGCATGGCTAAATTAGGTGAAGAAGGTGTTTTATGTCTCCTTTCCGATAGTACCAATGCAGAAATCCCGACTTTTACAAAATCAGAAAAAACAATTGGTTCTTCTATTTTGAAGATTTTCGAAAAAATCGACGGACGAATTATATTTGCTAGTTTTGCTTCAAATATTTTCCGTCTACAACAAGCAGCGGACGCTGCTGTTAAAACTGGACGTAAAATTGCAGTATTTGGGCGTAGCATGGAAAACGCTATTGTAAATGGCGAACGACTGGGTTACATTAATGTACCTAAAGGTACATTTGTAGATGCATCCGAGCTAAATCAATTGCCTGCAAACGAAACAATGATTTTATGTACAGGTTCCCAAGGCGAAGCAATGGCTGCGTTAAGCCGAATCGCTAATGGAACACATCGTCAGATTTCAGTACAACCAGGTGATACAGTGATCTTTTCAAGTTCACCTATCCCAGGAAACACCACAAGTGTTAACCGCTTGATCAACTTGCTTTCAGAAGCAGGTGCTGAAGTTATTCATGGTAAGATCAATAACATTCATACTTCTGGCCATGGCGGACAAGAAGAACAAAAATTAATGTTACGTTTAATGAAACCTAAATACTTTGTGCCTGTTCACGGTGAATTTAGAATGTTAAAAATCCACGCATCGCTAGCTCAAGATGTGGGTGTCCCAGAAGAAAATTGTTTCATTATGGAAAATGGAGATGTTTTAGCTTTAACTGCTGATGAAGCTCATGTTGCTGGACACTTTAATGCAAATGATGTTTATGTAGATGGGAACGGTGTCGGTGATATCGGTAATGTTGTTTTACGTGATCGACGTATCCTTTCAGAAGAAGGTCTAGTTTTAGCTGTAGCAACAGTGGACATCAAAAATAAAGAAATTTTAGCAGGTCCAGACATTTTATCTCGTGGTTTTGTTTATATGAGAGAATCTGGTGAAATGATTCATGAAGGACAGCGCCTGTTGTTCAATGCTATCCGTGAAGCTTTGCGGGATGAAAATTGTACAGAAGCGAAATTGTGTGATGCGATTTCTACAGCGTTGCAGCCTTTCTTATTTGAAAAAACAGAACGTCATCCAATGATTTTACCAATGATCATGACTTCATAAGTTTATATGTAAAAAAGCAGTTGATGGATTTTTATCCCTCAACTGCTTTTTGGTTTCTATACTGTTTTATTAACAACTAATACGTTTGCTTGTGTATGATTTACCACATAAGAAGTTGTTGAACCGACCATCAGCCGTTCAAATCCATTCAGACCAGTTCTACCAATTACAATCAGATCAATTGGTTCTTTTGACTCTGTAAAATCAGCAATCAATGTTTTCGGATATCCATAGATAACATAAGTAAAGACATTTTCTAGTCCTTCACCCTTTGTTATCGACTCCCTTTTTTTCATTTCTGCTTCTTCTTTTACACGAAGTTCTTCCATCACCGTTCCCATTGACATCGTCAATTCGCCAAAATAATTACCCATCTCTTCAATTACGTATAAAATATGCAATGTAGCATTATTACGTTTGGCGATTTTAATTGCTTCCTGAAATGCCTTTTCTGACTGATCAGAACCGTCCACGGCAACTAAAATATTCTTATATGTTTCGCTCATGACAAAAACCTCCTTCTATGCTCTCTTCATTATACTACTTGAAAGGGCTTTCTACAAAAATACTGATCCTTCAAAACTTCGGACTTTACACTTTTATAAAGTCATGCTATAGTAATCATGGAATTTCGTTATCAGATATCGCCGCCTTTCATTAAGAATCAAGAAAGGAGAATCATTATGACATTTGGTAATAAAGTATTAAAATACCGTGTAGCGTTAGATACAAAGAAAAATTTGTTTATGGCTATTGATGCAAATGACCAAGCAAATGTAGCTTATGGTGTCACGATTACACAAGCAGTAAAAGAATTGAAAAAATCTATTTAAGGAGAGTTATCAACCTAAATGAGCGATTCAAGTTCTAATACGATTTAAAGGCATTCTGTGAATGAAAAATCACATGGATGCCTTTTTGTTTTGTGTTGATTATTTTTTCCTTCCTTTGTTTAAATGGTTTACAACTATGTTTAATAGTAAGATTCGTACGCTCCTTTTAATCGCCTAGTACTGTCCAACATCTGCTCTGCACTACGTAGCAATCGCAGTATTTTACAACAAAAAAACACCTAGCAAAATGCTAGGTGTTTTGGAATGGATGAATTAGTTTTTTTCTACGTTTACTGCTTGAGGTCCACGATCTGAATCTTCAACATCGAAGCTTACTGATTGGCCTTCTTCTAGAGTTTTGAATCCGTCTCCTTGGATAGCTGAGAAATGTACGAATACATCGCTACCATCTTCGCGAGAGATAAATCCAAATCCTTTTTCTGCGTTAAACCATTTTACTGTTCCTTGTTCCATTCTTTGTTCCTCCTCGTGCTTAAGCACTAAATATTGTAACATTGCCCGTGTACGATAGAGGGTTTTAAAATTAAAACTTCTATATTGTCCCAAACAAGATTACCCTTACATTGTACATGTGAACCCTTATTTTTGCAAGAATTCAAGCTAGTCTAATTTAAAAAAATTTTCTTCTCTCATACTGATGTATACTTGCTCCCCAATGATGATATGATCAAGTACCTCGATCCCCATCATCTTGCCGCACTTCTGCATTCTTTGAGTAAAATGAATGTCACTCTCTGAAGGCGTAGGATTGCCCGATGGATGATTGTGAGCGAGAATCAAACGGGCTGCAGAATACTTTACAGCACTACGAAAGACTTCTCTGGGATGGGCTACGGATTGATTCAGCGTGCCTTTAAAAACCGTTTCTTGTTTGATCACTTCATTTTTTGTATTCAAATATAAACAGACTAAATGTTCTTGTTGAAAATCTTGTAATTCATACATTAAATTTTGAGCAATTTGGTAACTGGAAGAAACCTTTCCAAACTTCATTTGAGTGCTTTGCTGAATGCGGTAGCCAAACTCGATTGCTGCTCTAAGTTCAATCGCTTTGATTCGACCAATGCCCTTGATCTCCATCATCTCAGTCAAGGTTGCATTTTTCAGCTCATATAGATGATTAAAATGATTCAAAAACATAGAAGCAACTTTCATGACATTTACGTTTTTTGATCCTGTTCGCAATAAAATCGCTAATAACTCTTGATTAGACAGTACTTTTTCACCTAAGTCTTCTAAGCGTTCCCTTGGTAAACAGTTTTCCGGCATCTCTCTGATAAATAGTTTTTCCTCTTTTAACAAAAAATCACTCCTTTACGCTCTTCTATTAAAAGATACGCAACGGAGTGCTAATTTTATTTTTCTAAATAAGCTGGAACTTGTGTTAAGCTGTCAAAAATTTCTAGTGTCTTTTCTTTGATTTCATTTGTTGGAGCTAATAGATCTGGTACCATGATTACAGGAATCCCAGCCGCATCTGCTGCAGTGACACCATGAAATGAGTCTTCAAAAATCAAGGTACTTTCTGCTTTTGTTCCAAGATTGAAGAGGGCTTTTTTAAATATTTCAGGATCTGGCTTTGCTCTTGTCACATCTTCTGCTGAAACAATTCCAGAAAAGCGTTCCTTAATTCCAGCGCCTTCTAATAATAATTCTATTGCTGGACGAACATTGCTTGAAGCGACAATTCTTGGAATTTCTTGTTGATCAAGAAAATCTAGCAATTCAAGTACGCCTTCTTTAAGTGGCACTTCACCTGATTCAAAGACTTGATACGTGTCTTCATATGAACGTTGAATAAATTCTTCGACTTTTTCTTTTCCAAACTCCTTGTAGATGCGATGATAATTTTCTTGTACCTCTTCATCGGACACACCTAAAAATTCTAAATAAACATCTTTATTGTACGGAAAGTTCATTGCATCCGCAATTTTTTGTGTCGACTGATAATAAATCAGCTCTGTATCGAATAATAAACCATCCATGTCAAAAATTACTCCATCAATTTTCTTCATCATTTCCTCCTAAATTTAAAAGCATCCTGAGCAAACCTATAGCACTAGGTGTCACTGTATTTCAAAACAAGAACGTCGTACTACTCCACGTCGCTAGATCCTATATTCAATAATAACTCACGTACTTGGGAAACAAAATAAAGAGAACCTGTCACTAACATCAAATCGTCTCCTGACATTTTTTCTAAGATCTCACCCAAGCCAAATTGCCATAATGAAACAAGCTCGGTTTTCTCATCTTCAAAATGAGCCATTTTTGTTAACTCAATAGCCCTTGGATAATCAAAGGTCGTTAAGTACAAATGAACATTTGGTACTTTCCTCAGTAAACCAATCATCTGATCGACATTTTTGGTTGCCAGTGCCGAAAATAAAATATGGATTTCTCTGTTTGGAAATTCCTTTTTTAAATTTTCAGCTAAACGGTGCATCGCATGATCATTGTGGGCACCGTCTAAAATAATCAGCGGTTCATCACTGATTTTTTCCATTCGTGCAGGCCACTGCGCTTTTGCCAACCCTTGATAAACATCACGATCTTTAAAATGAATTTGTTGCATGTCACAATAAAGATGAAACAACTGAATAGCTACAGCTGCATTCTCCACTTGATGACGTCCTAATAAAGGTACTTTCACATTCGGAAGTTTTCCAGCTTTTCCATAAAAATGAAACACTTCCCCCCACTGCTTATCTGGATGCAGATATTCAGCTTTATAGTCTTTATCATAACGATAAACTGAGCTATGTTTTTCTTTAGCTACTTTATCAATCACCATAAATGCTTCTTCTTCAATATTTCCAGTTACAACAGGAATGGATTCTTTAATGATACCAGCTTTTTGGAAGGCGATCTTTTCAAGCGTATCCCCTAAAATTTCTGTATGATCTTTACCAATTGTGGTGATAGCTGTTAACTGTGGTTTGACTACGTTTGTACTGTCTAGTAATCCACCAAGACCTACTTCAACAATAGCGACGTCCACTTGTTCATCTAGAAAATAATCAAGAGCCATAACTGTCAATGTTTCAAATTCTGTGATCCCCGCACTTTCAGGCTGTTGATCCATCTCTTCAATTAAATCTTGGTATTTTTCTACATACTGGATGATATGATTGTCTGAAATTCCGTGACCATTGATCGCAATCCGTTCGTTAAAGTGCTCAATGTATGGCGATGTAAATGTCCCCACTTTTAAACCTAGCTCTTCTAACATGCATCTCAAATAAGTAACTGTTGAGCCTTTTCCATTCGTGCCAGCAATGTGAATCGTTGGTACTTTATCTTCTGGATTGTCCACTCTATTTAGTAGTTCTTCCACACGATCAAGACCTGGTCTAGAGCCAAAAGGCAATCTGCTATGGATCCAATCAATTGCTTCTTCTATTGCTAATGACATCTTATCAACTCCTCACTACCTATTATATCGAAAGCAGGAATGCTTTTCACTAATTAAAGCCTTTTATGATAAAATAAATAAGTCCATATGTATAAAGTAAAAATAGATTTTTTTGCATCTTCACCAAGTCCCATGATAGACTAGAATCTTAGAAGAAATTGAATTTTATGGTTCTTTTTATCAAAAACTTAATCGAAAAATAATTATTGTTGCAGGTCGTTCGTTTAATTTCATTAAGATTGATTGAACCTTTATCCTAAAACAGTTACAAATTATTAGAATAGAGGAGCAGTATAAAATATGATAAGAATTAAAAAAAGTTTGTTGATTAGTGGAAGTTTTTTATTGCCTTTCCTATTGTTGATCATACTCTGGTTCATCTTGGGTTTAGCACCTTTAGGGAGTAATAATCTCTTAGTCAGTGATTTAGGTACACAGTATATGCCATTTTTAAGTGCTTTTAAGCAATTTTTTCAAGGTGAAACATATTCTCTCTATACATTTTCCGATGCACTTGGCGGAACTATTTTACCATTGAGTGCCTATTATTTATTAAGTCCTTTCAATTTTTTAGTTTTATTTTTCTCTTATGAACAGCTTCCCATTGTGATTCTACTTATTATTACGCTAAAAATTTCTCTTATGGGCAGTTCGATGTTTTATTATCTTCAAAAAACCTATCAACAATCAAGTATGTCTACATTACTTTTTTCAACATCTTATAGCTTATGTGGCTTTGTGACAGTTTATGCTTTGAATTTTATGTGGTTAGATGCATTGATTTTCCTACCGTTATTAGCCTTAGGAATTCAACAGCTGTGGGATCACAAAAAATATGTGCTTTATTCGGTTTCACTATTTCTTTCTATAGTAACGAATTATTATATGGGCTACATGCTTTGTATTTTTTCCGTTTGTTACAGCTTGTATTGGTATTATCAAAAAATAGATTCATCGCAAAAAAAATCTATCAAACAATTCATTAGAGAAGGTCGTTTGTTTTTTGTTACTTCTTTTTTAACAGGAATTAGCACGAGCTTTATTTTGATTCCAGCAATAGAAGGTATGTTAGCCACAAAGAAAACCAGTTTTGATTGGCAAACATTTTTACCTATCCCGAATTTTGGTTTAAACTTTCTATCTCAATTAGGAATTGGCAGTGTCAATTTCGAATGGCGCTTAGAACATTTACCTACTATTTTTTCTGGTATTCTAATGACCTTGCTTTTTATCGCCTATTTCCAGCTACCTGCTATTTCTAAAAAAGAAAAAAAAGGTACTGCCTTTTTGATTGGGTTTATTTTCTTAAGTTTTTGGTTGGAATTGATCAATACTATCTGGCATATGTCCCAAAGTCCTGCGGGATTTCCTTATAGAAACACCTTTATCCTTAGCTTTTTGATGATAAAATTTGCTTACGAAGCGTTTCTTAAATTGAAACAAGGAGCTACACTAAATATAGTTGTACCCAGTATTTTTTCTGGACTATTGATCGTTGGATATATCGCTTTAAAATTTTCAAAAGAGCGTGTATTTCTGTTATCGGATTATTATTTCATTATCAGCCTTCTTTGTATTTGGTTGATTTATGCTTTGCTTTTCTTAAGTCAAAAAACACATGGTCTACAGCGGCTAAGTATTTACAGCCTACTTTTCTTTTTTGTTTGTTCCGAACTGGTTTTTAATTTTTGGATCAGCTTTAAAGATATTCCTTTTGGTAATCAAGAAAAATTTGCACAAACATACCAAATTCAAGATACCATTATTTCAGGTTTACAAAATGAACATTCTGATCTATTCCGAATAAAACAAACGATTGATTCTGATGTTGCTGGTTACAACGAAAAAAATAATGGCTATAATAATCCGATTCTATACGGGTATGCAGGGGTTTCCAGCTATACTTCAACGTTAGATGCTAAAACTCAAGATACATTGACTGCTTTAGGTTTGTATCAAAAAAATGACCGTAGAATCGCCTATGTAGATGAAGCAAAAGTGATCAATTTGCTTTTAAATGTGAATTATCAACTGACTCCAGAAATTAAATCACAGCAAAAAAATATTTCAAATGATCCTTCAACAAACGTTTACGAAAATTCTGAAGCGATCGGTATGGGCTTTTTAGTTCCTAAAAAATTCGGCACCATTGAATTAACTAAAAATCAGCCATTAAGAAATCAAGAAATGATTTTACAACAGATTCAAGCAAATCAACATGACTATTTCAAAGAAACACAAAACATAGCTTTTACAACTCATTCTGATAACAACTATACTCTTAAAACAAAAACAACAGCAGACGGTGAGGTCTATCTTTATGCTCCAGATGTTGATTGGGAGAAGATCACTTCATTTAAAGTCAACGGCAAGAAGATTCAGCCAGCTGTTTATATCGCAACAAATCAACTATTTAATCTTGGCTATTTCAAAAAAGATGAGGTCGTACAAATACAATTGGAATCAGAAAGTGAACTTGAAGAAAAAACTATTGAATTAAAAACGCTGCAGCAAGAAGCTTTCGATTCACTAATAAATGCACAGCAAGCAAAAGCGATCCAGCTAAAAGAACAAGTGTCAGGTACACTGACTGGAGAAATCACAGTAACAGATGAAAAAGAGTCATTACTCTATTTAGCCATTCCATATGATAAAAATTGGCAAATCACTGTTGATGGACAGAAGATCAAAGCTAAACGAATCTTAGGAAATTTCACAGGTCTTGACCTTACTACTGGAAAACACCAAATCACCATGAACTATCACCAAAGAAATTTCTTTATAGGTATTTTAATTAGCTTTTCCGTCCTTTTCGGCGTATTATTTTATCAGATATTTAAGCGAATTTTACAGCGAAACAACAAGTAAGCGTGAGAGGAATTTACAGACATGGGAAGAACTATTCTTAAAAGAATTATCTATGTACTGCCGATTTTAGGAATTATTGGTTTTACTGCCTTAGTCATTTATGGTTATTCCAAAGGAATTTTTCATTCTGTTCAGACGTTACAGACTTTTATCAAACAATTTGGTAAGTATGCTGTATTGATTTTTATGGCACTCCAATTAACTCAAGTAATTGTCCCCATCTTACCTGGAGGAATTTCTACCGTGGTTGGTATGTTGATGTTCGGGAGTATTCAAGGATTGATTTATAGTTATATTGGATTGATTATCGGAGAAATCATTGTTTACTGGCTGACTCGTTATTATGGAAAAGCTTTCGTCCGTTTAGTTTTATCGAAAAAACGCTATTTACAGTTTGAAAAGATGATGGATCGTCCCGAATCAGGAATCAAAAAATTAATGATTTTTACGTTGTTAGTACCTTTTGCACCAGATGATTTAGCTTGTTTGGTAGCTGGTTTAGCGGATCTGCCATTTAAAGAGTATATGAAAATCTTGCTTATCTTTAAATTCTGGTCTGTCGCGACTTACGGCTATGCGTTGTTGTTCTTATTCAATCGTTTTTTGATTAGTTAATACAACTGAAAAAAAGCAAGTACGATTTTGATGATTATTGTCGAAATCGTACTTGTTTTCGTTTAAGTAATAGATCCCTTTATTTTCTTCAAAAATTGCACGAAATAACTCCCCCTAATTCTACTATTCCTTCACAACCTGTTCTTGTTGATTGGTTCTTTACGAAATCAGAAAACACAATTCAGATAAAAAACACCCCTTAAGTATGATATTATTAACTTGACATTAATTTTTAAAAGGAGGTTAACCTATGAAAAAGAATAAAATGATTAAAGGTTTAATAATGGTAGGATTGATTGGAATGGTTGGTTTGCAGTCTCCTATAGCTTTAGCGGAAGAACAAAAAAATTTTATAAATGAAATGGACGCTAACCAATCCAACAAGTTAGAGGAGACAATAGAAGAAGTTACGCCGAAAAGCATTACAACAAACAGCGAGAACGAAAATAAAATTACAGGAACGTTCGGAACAGTTCCATGGACGTTTGAAGAAGAAACACAAACACTTATTTTTGACGAGGGGGAATTCCCAAATACAGACCAGTTATCTAATATTGAAAAAAACATTCGTCCAGATATTAAGCATATAACATTTGCGAAACCTGTTATAGCAAATAAAAATTCTAGCTATTTATTTAACTCTTTAAAAGAATTGGAATCTATAAAAGGCTTAGAACTTCTAAATACAAATAACGTAACCAATATGAGCTATATGTTTTCTCACACAACTAATCTAACAACTCTCAATATCAGCAACTGGAATACTGGTACTTTGACTGATATGACTGGTATGTTTCTAGCGGCATCTGCTTTAACTGCGCTTGACTTGACTGAATGGGACACCAGTAATGTACGTGATATGACTGGTATGTTCGCAGAAACAATTAGTTTAACTACTCTTGATTTAAATAAGTGGGATACCAGTAACGTAATTTCTATGGCTTATATGTTTCATCGCGCAACAAGTCTAACCTCTCTTGATCTTAATAATTGGAATGTTAGTAATGTAATTAGTATGGGGGGATTATTCGCAGATACAAGTAATCTAAAAGAGCTTACTATAGACAATTGGGATACTAGTAATGCAACCGACATGTATGGTTTGTTTTTTTGCGCAACAAGTCTGACTTCACTTGACTTAAGTAAGTGGAACACAGATAAAGTAAAAAACATGCATTGGATATTCTATGGTGCAAGCAATCTAACCTCTCTTGATATAAGTAGCTGGAATACGCATGGTCATTTTTCAAATAGCTCATATCCCGACAATATGTTTAGTGGTACCTCTTCTTTAGACACGTTAATTTTGGGAGAAAACAGTTTATTAAACAATTCTGAAATTCCAGAAAAAAAAGATGAACGCTATACTGGAAAATGGACACTAGTTTCTCAAAATACTCAAAATGGTTACTCTAGTAGTGAAGACTTGATGGCAAATTACAATGGGAGTATACCAGGTAAATATATCCGAGAAAAATATGAAGACATTATCAAAGTAAATGGTGTCGAATTATCATCTAGTATATTAGAGTTAACAGTTTCTAAACAGGTTACCCTACAGCCAAAAATCACACCAGAGAATGCAAGTAATAAGAAAGTAATCTATACTTCGTCAGATCATACCGTGGCAACAGTATCCTCAGAAGGTGTTGTAACAGGTCTTAAAAAAGGGACAGCTGTACTCACTGCAACAACAGAAGATGGCGGTTTCCAAGCAATTAGTACTGTTACAGTTACGGAACCAACTTCTTTATTTATTGATCCGTTCTATTTAGGTATTGATCACTATGTAACTGGGAGCTTAGATTCTAGCCTCTCCGCTAAAAAAGTTCAATTGGTCGTAAATGGTGAAGTGATTTCTACTTCAACAGTCTTTAGCGATGGAAGTTTCGAATTGGATACAAAAGGAATGATCACTAAAGTAACAGACAAAGTAGAAGTTATTGCATTAGATCGGAAAAATAAAGAACTAGAACGGACTACTGTAAAACTAGAGGAAAAATCTTATGCTTTAACCCTTAATCCCTACATTTTATACGAAGACTCAACCGTCTCTGGACAAACCGATTATTTCCATACTCATGTAGCCTTGCTAATCAATGGAGAGGAAATAGAACGTAAACCGTTATCCTCAACAAGACAGTTTAATTTTGATGTAGAAGGATTGATTGAGTATGCTGACGATGAAGTAGAAGTCATTGGTTATCGATATGATGATAAAATTACTCGGAAAGAAGTAGCGATTCAAGAACCTGTGATAGAAATAGCTCTATCTCCATATAAAGTAGGTGATCCATATTTAGCTGGAAAAGTAATAGGAAAATCTGCCAAAAATGTGCGTTTATATGTGAACGGTAGAAGACAACAAACAATCAAAGTAGCTGAAGATGGCACATTTAGCTTATTAGGAATGGCGATTTTATCACCTGAAGATAAAGTACAAGTGGCTGTTTTAAATGATTCAGGAATTGAGATTAAGCGATTCGCTGTTACAGTAACCAATTAAAGTAAGTAACTTCAAAAATAATGTATTTAAATTAATAATGACTATCAAAAAATGGAACAATAATCAGATTTCCACCTGATTATTGTTCCATTTTCGTTTATGCTTAATTCACTGTACGAAGTTGTGCAATTCGTTCTTTTACAACGACTTGTTTTTCTAAATAATCTTTTTCTTTTGCTTTTTCAGCTTCCACAACATCATCCGGTGCATTAGAAACAAAGCGTTCATTTGCTAGTTTTCCTTGCACACGTTTAACTTCTTGCGTCCATTTGTCTAACTCTTTCTCTAAACGAGCAATTTCTTCTTCCACGTTGATCAAACCAGCTAGAGGTAAGTATAGCTCTGCTCCTGTTAACACAGCTGACATCGCTAATTCTGGCGCAATGATATCACTTGCGATCGTCAACTCTTCTGGATTACAGAAACGTTCGATGTAATTTGTGTTTTCGATCAAGAATTTATCAACAGCTGTATCATTTGTTTTAATCAACAGTGTGATTGGTTTTGAAAGTGGTGTATTCACTTCGGCACGGATATTACGTACTGCGCGAATCACTTCTTTTAAGACTTCCATACCGCGAGCAGCTGTTTCATCTGAAAATTCTGCGTGTACGACAGGATAGTCAGCAACAACTAGGGAAACTCCTTCGTGAGGAATATTTTCCCAGATTTCTTCTGTCACAAATGGCATGATTGGGTGTAATAGACGTAAAATTTGATCTAATGTATACACTAAAATGCTGCGAGTTGTTTGTTTTGCGCCTTCATTTTCACCATAAAGAATTTCTTTACTCATCTCGATATACCAGTCACAGAAATCATCCCAGATGAAGTTATATAATTGACGACCAGCTTCACCAAATTCAAAACGATCGAATAGATCAGTAACACGAGCAACTGTTTCATTCAAACGAGTTAAGATCCAACGGTCTGCTACTGTTTTCTCACCACTAAAATCAATGTCTTCATATGACATGTCTTCAACATTCATGATTACAAAACGGCTAGCATTCCAGATTTTATTGATAAAGTTCCAAGAAGCATCCATTTTTTCATAGCTGAAACGCATATCTTGACCTGGTGTTGAACCATTTGACATAAACCAACGTAGCGCATCTGCTCCGTATTTATCAATGACTTCCATTGGATCGATTCCATTGCCAAGAGATTTACTCATTTTACGTCCATCTTCTGCTCTAATCAGACCATGCATCAAGACATTTTTAAATGGCGCTTTTTCGGTAAACTCTAAGCTTTGGAACATCATACGACTCACCCAGAAGAAGATAATGTCGTATCCCGTCACTAATGTACTAGTTGGGAAATAGCGTTGGTAATCTTCTGCTTCTTCATCTGGCCACCCCATTGTTGAAAACGGCCATAGTGCTGAACTAAACCATGTATCTAATACATCAGAATCTTGTGTCCAATTTTCAGCATCCGTTGGTGCATCCATGCCAACATACATTTCACCCGTTTCTTTGTGATACCAAGCTGGAATTTGATGTCCCCACCATAATTGACGTGAGATGACCCAGTCATGAACATTTTCCATCCAGCGTAAGAAGGTTTGATTAAAACGTGGTGGATAAAATTCTACTGCATCTTCTGTTTCTTGATTTTTAATTGCTTTTTCAGCTAACGGCGCCATTTTTACAAACCATTGTGTGGATAAACGAGGTTCAACGACAACACCTGTACGTTCTGAGTGTCCAACGCTATGATTCATTGTTTCGATTTTAATCAAGCGACCCATTTCTTTAAGGTCCGATACAATCAGTTTACGTGCAGCAAAACGATCCATACCTGCATATTTACCAGCTAAATCATTCATAGAACCATCTTCATTCATTACGTTTACACGAGGTAAATCATGACGGTTACCAACTTCAAAGTCATTCGGATCATGAGCTGGAGTGATTTTTACCACACCTGTCCCAAATTCCATATCTACATATTCATCAGCAATGACTGGGATTTCTTTGTCTACTAAAGGTAGTGTAACTGTTTTACCGATGATTGCTTGATAACGTTCATCTTCTGGATGTACTGCAATCGCAGTATCTCCAAGCATTGTTTCAGGACGAGTTGTGGCAATTTCAACAACGCCTGTTCCGTCTGTCAGTGGATAACTCATATGATAGAAGGCACCTTCAATATCTTTGTGGATAACTTCAATATCAGATAAGGCAGTTTTTGCTTTTGGATCCCAATTGATGATGTATTCACCACGATAGATCAGGTCTTTTTCATATAAAGAAACAAACACTTTGCGAACTGCTTGAGATAAGCCCTCATCTAATGTAAATCGTTCACGACTGTAATCTAGAGACAAGCCCATTTTTGCCCATTGTTCACGAATATGAGACGCATATTCTTCTTTCCAATCCCACACTTGTTCAACAAATTTTTCACGACCTAAATCGTAACGAGAAATATCTTGTTCCGCTAATTTTTCTTCTACTTTTGCTTGCGTTGCAATACCTGCGTGATCCATTCCTGGTAACCACAATGTATCAAAGCCTTGCATTCTTTTTTGGCGGATAATCATATCTTGTAATGTTGTATCCCATGCATGACCTAAGTGTAATTTCCCAGTAACGTTTGGTGGTGGAATAACGATTGAATAAGGTTTTGCTTCTTTATTGCCGTTTGGTTTAAATAAATCTTGATCTAGCCATTTTTGATAGCGACCTTGTTCTACTTCTGTTGGCTGGTATTTGGTCGGTAGATTTTTTTCTTCTGACATGTAGATTCCTTCTTTCTGTTTTTAATCTAAATTTTTGTTTAGTAGTAAGACTGTCTGTAGTAAACATGCAAAAAGCCCTAAAATACTTTCGTATTTTAGGGCGTAAACTCTGTACGCGGTACCACCTAAATTGTGCTTGATATCCAAACACCGCTTCATTGGTGAGGTAACGATCACTACTCGAATCATTCTACTAACTTCAAATCATTGACTCCCAAGCTACCTTCTTACTGGTTATGTGAAAATCTTCCACCATACGATTCTCTCTCTATAACGATGCCAGTAGTACTCCTCTTGTTCATTGTCTTTGCTCCATTATTTTACATTGAAGTGGAAAATAAGTCAATTTGAAAAAAACTAACGAGCTGCTTTTGCTTTTGCTAACGCAGTATCATAATCAGGTTCTTCCGCAATTTCTGTAGAAATCGCTTCATAAGTAATCTTACCTTCTTTATCAATTACAAAAATACCACGAGCCAAACGTCCCATTTCTGGAATAAATAATCCGTAAGCTTTCCCAAATGTTCCATCAGTATCATGGAGAATTTCCATATCAACACCTTCAGCAGCACACCAATTCGCCTGTTCTTCTTTTGTGTTATTGGAAATTGTTATAAATTTTACACCATCCACATTAGCCGCTTCTTGATTGAAACGTTTTGTTTGTAGTGAGCATATTCTAGTATCGATGTCTGGTACAACACTGATCAAAACAGGAACTCCTGCAAAATCGGACAAGTTCACTACTTCATCTTTTAAATTTCTTAATGAAACATCTGGTGCTTTAGCACCCAACTCAGGTTGTACACCGATTATTTCTACTTCTTCGCCTTTTTTTGTTACTTTCATTCTTTTTCCCTCCCAAATTTAAAACCTAAACTCTCTTTATTTAGTATAGAGGAAGGAACATCAGATGACAAAGTTCTTGCCTCCTACGCTCTCTTATTTGAAAATGTTTCATCAAAATAAATTAATGTCTGCAGTTCCGTTGTCAAATCGATATATTGAACATTCACATTATGGGGCACAATTACACGGTCTGGGGCAAAATTCAAGATCGCTGTGATGCCTGCATCCACAATTTTGTCTATTGCTTCTTGTGCAAACTGGCTAGGTACAGTTGAAATCGCAACTGTCACACCCGTTTTTTTGATTTCATCTGCTAATTTATCCATTGGTTGGATAATAACATCATCAATGGATAATCCAACAAGTTCTTCTTTGGAATCAAATGCACAAACAATATTTAAGTTTTCATTTCTCCGAAAATTATTCTTGACTAATGCTTTTCCTAAATTACCACAGCCAATCAATGCAATTCGTTTTTCTTCTTGCGTATTTAAAATATGACTAAAAACATCAATCAAGTAAGGGACATCATAGCCATAACCACTACGTCCCAACTCGCCCAATTGGGAAAAATCACGACGAATTGTTGCTGATGGTACTTGGATCACTTCACTAAACTCTTTTGACTTGATGCGTGTCACACCAGAATCACCTAACATTTTTAAATAACGCAAGTATAACGGCAATCGCTTAGCAGTTGCTTTTGGCATTTGTTTTTCTTTATGTAATTCCTTCATTTTCCAGCTCTCCTTGTTACTTTTTTCACATATGTATACAGTTTATCATGCTCTGCGTCTACTAGCAACTTGTTTGTGAAAGAAATAGTTGCTATTTGAAAAAGATAAATAAAAAAAACAGACTCGATAGTGTTATCAAGTCTGTTCTTTCGATGTTTACAGCAAATCAGAAAATTCTTCGCCTTTTTCACTTGTTCCAGTTATTTCACTAACTTTTAACCCCACCATTGCTCGAGCCATCAATCCCTCTACATCTAAACGTGCTTCATAGGCTTGAGCTTTGTCTAATTTTGGTCTTGTTTTTGGTTGAGGCGGTGCAAAAATCGTACAGCAATCTTCAAACGGTTGGATAGCTAATTCAAATGTATCAATCTTTTCAGCGATTTCGATGATTTCACCTTTATCCATTGAAACAACTGGACGAATGATCGGTGTTGTTGTTACTTCATTGATTGCTACCATGCTTTGCAAGGTTTGAGAAGCCACTTGTCCCAGTGACTCTCCATTGATAATCACTAAACCTTTTCGAAGTTCACGAATAGCATCTGTTAAACGTAACATCATACGACGCGTCACTGTCATTAGATAACCTTCTGGCACAACGCGTTTGATTTCTTCTTGGATTTCAGTGAATGGTACTTCGACAAATTGAATACTCCCTGCATATGGCGCAATTTTGGCCGCTAAATCTTTCGCTTTTTGCAGCGCTTGTTCACTTGTGTAGGGTGGACTGGCAAAATGAACGGCTTCAATTTCTACGCCTCGTTTCATAGATAAGTAACCTGCTACAGGTGAGTCAATTCCGCCAGAAAGCATCAACATACCACGGCCACCTGTTCCAACAGGTAATCCACCTGCTCCACGAATTGTTTCATAAGAAAGGTAGGCGCCTTCTTTACGGATTTCGATACGAATATCAATATCTGGTTTTTTCATTTGAACGGAAATCTCAGGAAAGACTTCAAACACGGCTCCGCCAAGTTCGCGGTTTAATTCATTTGAATCTAACTCAAAATCATGATCAGAACGTTTAGAAGTAATTTTAAATGTTTGACCTGGTTGATAAACATCCTTAATGATCGTTTGAACCATTCCCCGAATAGCAGGCATTGTTTTTTCAACTCGAATACTTGGAGAAAAATTTTGAATACCAAATACTTTTTCTAATTTTGGCATAATCTGTACACTATCTTCCCCATTTAACAGTAAATGCATACGGTCACGATCGGCATGAATTTTTACTGCTGGAAATTCCCCTAGGGTTCTTTTAACATTTTGCGCTAGTTGAGAAGTAAATACTTTTCTATTCTTCCCTTTAGTTGAAAGTTCGCCGTAACGAACCATGATTTCAGTATATTTCACTATTTTTCAATCCTTCTCTATTAGAACTTTCTATGTTGCTATTTTTCCTGCTACATAAGTAAACTTATTGTCAAAGTGTTCATAATAACTATTAACGTGAATCAATATAACACAGTATTTCACTTTTTTAAACCTTTAATTAAGATTTTTTATGGGTATCTTATCCTTATAGCAAATAAAAAAAGAGCAGCAAACTATTCCAGTTTTACTACTCTTTCTAGTTCTAAATAAGTTTCAATTCAAAACATTCTTTGTTTTTTGTTACTGGGCGCTTCTGTTTAATAATTCAAATGGTTTTCGTTGCGTTTTTTAGATAATTCTTTTGCATACATTGTAATAAGAAGAAACATTAGTACTAGGTAGCCAACAACGATCATTGAGTGTAGTGTTTGTTCTCCTGTTCTCGGAAACATCCCTGTCGTCTTATTAGAATTGCTTCCTACACCTTTTGATACTGATGGATCATTCGGTAAATAACTATCTGATCCTGTCTCCTTGACATTTTCTTTCATGAGACTAATCATTTTTTGAAAATTGTTAACTGTAAAAGTTACTGGTGTTTGATCCAGAATATAACCAGTAGGTGCTGCGATTTCTACAAATTGGTAGTTTCCAACTGGTAAGTTTTCGACAACTATTTTTCCTTCTGTGTTTGTGGTCAGATCATTGTACACCACTGTTCCATCTGATTTTTCTAATCTGAATTTTGCTCCTGCCAACGAACGTTTTGTCATACTGTCTATTTTTATTAATTCTACTGATCCTTCAACATTTATCGGTGTATTTTCCTTTGTAACATTTGCTCTCGCTTCCTCAATTAGTGCCACATTTACTGGTGTCTCATCCAAAGTATAGCCAATTGGCGCAGCTGTTTCTATAAATCGATAATTCCCCAAAGGTAAATTTTCTACAAGCAATTTCCCTTCTGCATTTGTAATCAGTTCATTTTGAATAACACGTCCATCAGCTGCTTCTAATCGGAATTTTGCTCCCTCTAACACTTGTTTCGTCACACTATCTACTTTTGTCAACTCCACTGAACTAGTAACAGGTATCGGTTCAGAATATAGCCCCATATTTATCCTATGAGCGGTCTTATCTGGAGCTAGTTGAATAGAAGCTACTCCAGCTTTTAATTGATCAGGTTTTACATCGGTTGCAATTATTTCTTCTGTACTTTGTAAGTACTCAGAAATTGTATCACCATCTTTTGTCTTTATCCGTACATTGTAATCTCCTCTGGCGGTCACATTTGAAAATTCGTACGCTCCATTTTCATCAGTAGTTACAGTGTTCACTGTATAAGTTACATCGTTTGTGACCAGTTCTACTTCGTACCCTTCAAGTCCTTTTTCATCGATATCTTTCAAGCTATTTTTATTTGTGTCTTGATACACCAAGCCTCGAATCCCATAAGCAGTTACTGGGATTTCTGATACGCGAGATTCAATCCAGTATTTATTTTCCTTATCTGTTGATACAGTGAAGGAATTTGCCATTTTTTGGTCATTTTTAATGGTTGCATCGATCGGAATTTTAGCTGGGAATGTAAAAGTAGCTGTTTCATTCTGTTTTAAAATAGCATTGTCATTTAAAACAATTTTAATCATCGTGACTTTACTATAATCAATCGTACTTATTTCTGGTGATAACCAGCTTTTATTCATATTAACCTTCATATCGCCTGAAGGCTCTTCATAAGAATAATAGACTGTATATCCTTCTGGTACTTCCACTGGTCCATCTAACACGTAACCTAAATCTGATCCTCTTGGATGGTGAGTGCCATCAGCTCCTACAATTGTCGTTAAATCTCCCTTATGTGGTAAAACATTGATTCCCACTAATTGACTAATATCTTCATCACTATAATTTCCTACTGAAAGTTGTTGTTTAATAATCGTACCCTGATCCACATGTTCTGCTTTCCCAGTCACAAACTCTTCTCCACCATTCACAGCCGCTGCTGTGTCCACGTATAAACTAAGAGGTGGAACAACCGTGATTGAAGTAGAGAACTTTAATAATTCTTTGTTTTCCGCATTTGAACTAATCAACTTATATGGATCTTCTTCACTTTTTATAAAAGTATTGTTGTACATGACCATGTCAATTCCAGTTGAACCATTATTATCATACGTAAAGTAGCTGTCTATTATTTGCTCCCCAAAACGAACTGAGTCATTGAATTTAAGGGAAATATTCAACCCTTTATATGAAAATAAATTGTCTATATCATCCATTGTCCATTCCTCTTTAGGGGTAATAATGATTGCTGTTTTTTGAGTCCCTGAAAAATTTTTCTCAATAGAATAGGAATATCCCCCTGCCAACCACTTATAATCAGTTATACTTTCTACTTCCACACTCTCAGGTACGATTACATGTAACTTAGGGTTTACTAATTTTTTATTGTCCAGTTTTAGTATGAAATTCCTATAGGTAAGATCAAATATTTCATCAACAAACACTTTGTTCTTCGTTTGATCTTGTGCTAACGCAATGCTGTGTATAGCTTTACGCGTTGGAAGGGACATATAGTACGTACTTTTTTTAGAACCATCTCCAAAATGCACGGTTCCGGAATTATGAATATAGCTAAACATCGTTGTTAAAGAAGTTTCTAAATATTTCCAGTATTCTGTACTTCTTTTGGCTGTAAACTTAAGTCCCACACCATTACCCGCTTGGGTTAATTCCACAGGAGTGTCAAACTCCACATAAAATGAATCGTAGGAATTTTCGTTATCGTTAAGATTTACTTCCTTTGTTACGTCTTCAGATAAGATCACCTTTTGCTCTTGCCCATTTTTATTATAAACACCCACTAGTTTGGCTTTTCCGCCAATTTTGACATCTCCATAGGCAACCACTTGAGCAGACTTAAGAATAAAAGGATTTGATCCGTCAATTTTTTCTGAAGTATCCACAATTTTCTCCACCGTTGACTTGTCAAAGTCATCTGTACAGTGAACATAAACCTCACCCAAAAATAGTGCATCTTTATTTTCTTCTATATAATATATACCTTTGGGATTTTGCCAGTCCATACTTTTTTCAATACTAGCACCAGCCGCTTTTTTGTTAAATTTTCTTTTCGCTTCAGCTCTTTCCTCAGATACTCTGTATTCAATTTCCCCGTCACTATCTAATAGTCTTGTGGTTGCTTTAAAAGTAACTGGATAACCTGGAGTATTGACTTTGACATTTTTGTACCTGACCTTAAATGAGTAATCTTTTAATATCTCATTTTTAGGAATCCTGCGGCTGATTGAATGGTTTTCAGCATTATAAACCCACTCAGGACCATTGTCCCCTGGCTCAAATATAGTGTTCTCTGTCAATTGAAATTCAACAATTGAATCCGATATAGCCCTCCCTACATTGCCCGACACTTTTCCTTGAAGAAAGAATTTTACTTCATCTACATAATCTGAACTGACTAAACCATCCGTTGTAACATACTTCCCAGACACCTCAATAGTTGTAGTACTTTGTCTGATATGAATAGCTCTGTTTATCGTAGTTGCTTCTAATTCAATCGAATTACTCGCCAACTCTTTATCCTCTTCATAATATAATTGCTGTGTAACAGATCCTTTAGTTCCGTGAAACAATTTATCCGAATGAAACTTTATTTTAAAGGGCACAGAAAGCTCTGTACCTGTTTTTACCTCTTTGAGATAAATATCCAAGTAAGTATTTTCAGCATCTTCTGAAAGTTCACTTTTTAAAACGCTTGAGCCACCAGAAACGACACCATAATGTGCAAAATACTCTTTAGGTAATGTAATTCTAAATCGCAGATCTTCGCTTTTAAAATCTCCCCCCGAGACCACCATTTTTGAGTATAAAGTAATTTCTTCACCGGTTAAATAATCTAACTTCGGTGAATGATCTTCATTTTTTTCTTGAGGAAAAAGATCTGTTTTAATCTCATACTGTTTCTGTTGGTACGCTGACTCATCACTGATGCTTGACCTATCCTCTGTAACTTTTTCTGCATCAATTTCTATCGCTTTCTCAATTTGTGCATCTTGTGCTTGAGAAACAGACAAATACGTCGTATCCATTGTTTCTTCTATTTCACTTGAAGCTGATGTTTGTGAACTTTCTGACTCCGAACTTGTTACACTTTGCTCTGTCGCCTCTTCGGCATAAACGCTGGACAAATGCCTAAACATACCAACAACGTCTATTACTTGAACCAACACAAGTAATAATACCAAAAATTTAACCATTTTCTTTTGCATATATATCTCTCTCCTTTATTTTCATGAACCTAATTATATCACAAAGTTATATAATTATTATATTAAAACATATTAATTATACCAATTTAATTTAATATATATAATAAAAAAGTCTAGATCAGAATTTACTGACCTAGACTTTTTTATTTTCATTTTAAAATAGAGAATTTTTTATATAACTGATTAAAGATAATCATGAACTGTTCTGCTTCAGCTATCGTATTGCTTTCATCTAAACTAACACGAATCGCTGAGGTCGCTAAAGTATCAGGTACCTTCATCCCATGTAACGTGCTGCCAGCTATTTTTTTCCGACTAGAACAAGCACTGGTCGTTGATGTATAAATTTGTTTTTCTTCAAATGCATGAACTAAGACTTCTCCACGAACTCCTTTTAAGGCAAAACATAAAATATGAGGAGCAAAATCAGCTGTTTCCTTTGAAAATACCGTAACATTGGCATACTCTTGTAGGGCTTCGATTAAATATCGGCGAATCGTAGCAGTATGTTCTGGTTTTTCACTTTTTTTATCTGTGTATAAGCGCAATGCTTTAGCCATTGAAACAATTCCTGGTATGTTTTCTGTTCCACTTCGTTGACTATTTTCTTGTCCACCACCATTTAATAAAGGTGCCAATTTACGTCCCTGCTTCCAATAGATAAACCCAATTCCTCTAGGTCCATGAAATTTATGAGCCGAAAATGTAGCAAAATCCACACGAGGTGTCAGCCATTGGTCTTGACTAACTTTGCCAATTGCTTGAACAGCGTCCACATGAAAATGAACTTTTGGATAGTCTGCTAAACAGTCACTAATTGCTTGAATTGGTTGAATTGAGCCTACTTCATTATTTACTGCCATGACGGAAACAAGAATCGTATCTTTTCTAATTAATTTAACTAACTCATCAACTACTACAAATCCGCGTCCATCTACCGGAGCGATAGATAGTTCAAAACCATTTGCTTCTAATTGTCTCGCCGTTTCAGAAACGGCAGGATGCTCAATACTAGAAATAATGATGTGACGACCGAATTCTTTTTTCTCTAATGCTGTTCCTTTTAAAACCCAATTATCACCTTCTGTTCCACCACTCGTAAAATAAATTTCATTTGAACTTACTTGAATTAAATCCGCAATTTGCTTACGTGCCTGCTCTAAGAGGCGATTCGCTTGAATTCCCAAACTATGCAAGCTTGATGGATTACCAATAATTCGCTGACTAGTTTTTACATATGTATCTAAAGCTTGGGGATAAATTGGAGTTGTTGCGCTGTTATCAAAATATATCATCTTAAAAACCTTCTTCTCTTGAAATTCTTTCCTATTATATACTTTCTATTTTAGTAGTTCAACTAAACATTCAAAACTAAATAAAATAAAAGAGCGAGACAACTGTCTCGCCCTAATTAATTAAATTGCATCAAGATTATTGAAGTAAAAATCTTCGATTCTTCTAAATGCACCTGGTTCTACCCGTTCAAGAGCCGTTCCAATTTCATCAAGAGCATCTTGATATCTGTATTCTTTTGAAAACAGTTCTAAACTCTTTTCCATCGCCATACGAATTGCTTCGTGAGTGTGACGGTAACGGTTAGCATATTGCATCATTTGCTCTGTTAATGCTGCAGAGTTTACTAAATCATTTGTTTTCTTATCTAGTAAGTCTAAATCTTCATTACAAAGATCAGATAATTTTTTGATTTCTTCCATATTGATTCGAATTCTATTTAGCGCTTTGCTTAACTCTTCAATACGGTCTGTTGCCACAAAGAAGAATTCTAGATAATCCGCTGGCAATCCAGGTAATCGTTGTTTTTCAACATATCGTTTGATGCTGCGTAAACGAAAATCATATTGATCCACTTTTTCTTGAGCGGCTTTTTCACCTTTACGTAATTCTTTTAATGAATCATCAATTTCAACTTGTTGATTTTCAATATCATCTAATATTTTGTAGCAGTCTTTAAAGAATGCTTGGACTTCCGAAAATGGAATAGTGTGTTCTTTTAATTTTGGTTCGAAATCCTCATAACGACGAATCAACTCTTCGATTTCTGTTTGGAAACCTCTTGAACGACCTAATTCATTATGATTCAAGGTATAACTTTGTGACGTATGATCTAATTCAATCATCAACTGACGATTATTTTTCAAAGCATGAGCGATATAATCACCAACAACTTTATGATTAGTACGAACATATTTCTTCGCATTGATTTCACGTTCCATGATTTCGTACAATGCATCAATTGCATTTGCTGTATCACGATTCGCAACTTCAACAGCATCTACTTCTGTCTTCTCTAAATCAACAGTTGAATTTTTCACGCGTTTTTGTACACGTCTTAATTCATCTTCAAAGTTCTTTTCAGGGAATACATAATGATCTGCAAGCAGACGTTTATATCCTTCTTCGATCTCTTTCAATTGATCAGGGAATGTCCGATTCAGTTCATCATAAAGTGGTGGAATACGCTTCATCACATCATCTAATTCATAGGTGTGACGTTCTGCATTTTCGAGTACTTCACGAGCTTCAATAGGATCTCCTGAAGTATTTAATGTAACAAACTGAGTAAATTCGATTTCGATATTTTTAATTTGTTTTTGCAATTCTGGGTATGCTGAACCGAATTCTGCTTTTTCATCATGAAGTAATTTACTGATCTCTTCGTAAACATCTAATGCTTTTTGCACTTCAAGTGAATTACGTTCTTCACTTTCGCGCAGTTCTTTTAAACCATTACGAATGATTTCAACTTCTGATTCCATTTCAGACATTGTCTGATCAGCCTCAGCAACTGCTTTTTTTGCTTTCATAAAACGGAAGGTTTCATTTAAATTTTCAACTTCAAAAATCTGACTTTCTAACTCTGCAAAAGAACGAGTAGAAATCTCGGTCCAACGCTGATTCCATTCTCTAAAAGTATTCTGACTTTGCCCGACCATGTGCATTCTTTTGACATCGTCTACCTCTTCAATTACTGGTAAGTCGAACAGTTCTTCTTTCCTCTTTTCCAGATCATCGAGTTTCATTTGATTTTTCTTTCTCATAAAATAACCAACTAAATACAAAACAGCTGCGATGATTATTATAGCTAAAACTACGATAATGATCAGATTATTCTTCATTCATGGTTCCTCCGTTTATTAGTCCATATATGATATGTAATAGCTGATAAATAACGAAACCTCTCTTATCTGCCATTACACTATTCTCTTATCTACTTAAAATTCCTTAAAAACACCTACAGAAAATTATATCACAAATCGTGCTATCAAGCACTAACAAATTGTAATTTTTCGAGAAATGTTTTGACTTTGTAATATTAGAACAAATTCATCCCGATTATTAGTTAGTTTAAACGATTTCCTCTGATTATTGCAACTTTTTGCACACATCACTTAATGACTCTATCTGTTCATCAGCTAACTCTTGGTTCATTCCAAAGTGACGATCTTTCAGCGCCCACACAGTTAGCCCAGCATCGTGTGCTGATCGTATCCCCTTTTCAGAATCTTCAATTGCCAAACAAGAACTGGGATACAGACCTAATTTTTGTGCGGTATACTCATAAATTTCTGGTGCTGGTTTACTTTTTTTAAATTGCGATCCGCTAACAATTATATCAAAGTAACTGGTTAATTGTCCGACGTTCAATACATCTTGAATGGCGTTCATCATTGATGATGAGGCCAAACCAATTTTATAGCCTTTTCTTTTAAGAAATTGCAAGACTCTTTTCGCATTTGGGTTGATCGCATCACTGTAATCAATCGGGTGTTCGATTTTATATTGATGATACTTTTCACTTAAGAATGACTCACTATAGATTGTATCATTAACTTGAAGAATCGTCTCCCATAAACTTCGCATATCCGCTCCAATAAATAATGGGATTGGAATCTGTTCAATAGATAAATCGTATTCTTTGAGAAAAGCTTTTCTGCGTTGATAATAAAACTCTTCACTATCAACCAACACGCCATCCATATCGAAAATAATGCCTTCGTATTTTTGCGTCATTTTGGCGCTCCTTTTTTACCTATTCTTATTCAGCTCTACCAGTCTAACAAAACTTTGAAAAAAAATGAAGAAATTTGTTGGGAAATAACGAAAAATAAAGAATATTTGTCCATTTGGTGGTTGCTTTTCATACAATATTTCGGTATTCTTTTACTAATATAATGAAAAAACTATTAAAATTAGGAGTGAAAAAAGTGAAAGTCATAAAATTTGGAGGCAGCTCGCTAGCCTCTGCTACACAATTAGAGAAAGTTTTACAAATCGTAAAAGAAGACGTTTCACGAAAGTTTGTGGTTGTTTCAGCTCCTGGTAAACGTTCTTCAGAAGACATTAAAGTCACTGATTTACTGATTGCATACTATAATGCTTATTTAAATAATGAGAACACAACTGAACTCATAAAAAAAATCGTCGATCGTTATGAAGCAATTTTAGATGAACTTGGGATCAATAAAGACGTTTTGAATGACATTCAACAAGCAATTCAACAGTTGGCGACTTTACCAAAAGAAGATAATCCACATCTTTTGGATGCCTTTTTAGCTAGTGGTGAAGACAACAATGCTAAACTAGTAGCATCTTTTTTCCAGCAACGTGGGTTAAATGCGCGTTATAAAAATCCTTTAGATCTTGGCATCATTGTCTCGGATGAGCCTGGTAATGCTCGTATTTTACCTTCATCTGCTAGTAAAATTAATCAATTTAAAGCCACTGAAGAGATCTTAGTAATTCCCGGCTTTTTCGGTTTCACGGAAGCAGGCGAGATTTGTACTTTTTCCAGAGGTGGGTCAGATATTACAGGATCGATCGTTGCTGCAGGTGTAGAGGCAGATATCTATGAGAATTTTACTGATGTCGATGGCATTTTTGTTGCTCATCCTGGAATCATTCAAGAACCAAAGACAATCAAAGAACTAACTTATCGTGAAATGCGTGAGTTAGCCTATGCTGGATTTGCTGTGCTTCATGATGAAGCTTTGATGCCGGCTTATCGTGCCAGTATTCCTGTAGTTATCAAAAATACGAATAATCCAAATCATCCTGGAACATTAATTACAACTTCTAGAACAATCGAACACGATCCCGTTGTTGGAATTGCTAGTGACCAAGGCTTTGCGAGTATTTATATCAGTAAGTATTTAATGAATAGAGAGTTAGGTTTTGGCCGTCGTTTGCTGCAAATCCTTGAAGAATTAGGCTTAAGTTATGAGCATATGCCTTCTGGAATTGACGACATTTCAATTATTTTAAGGGAACGTCAATTGACGATTGATATCGAAGAAGAATTAATGCAACGTTTAGAACATGAACTTGAACCAGATGAATTGCGGATCACTCATGGGTTGTCAATGCTAATGGTCGTTGGTGAAGGTATGCGTCAGCGAATCGGGGTCATGGCAGACAGTACATCAGCTTTAGCTCTCAACAAGATCAACTTAGAAATGATTAACCAAGGTTCTTCTGAGGTTAGTATCATGTTCGGTATTCGTGAAGATCAGGAGAAAAAAGCAATTCAGGCATTGTACCAGACTTTTTTTGAGGAATAATAGAAACAACGTTTATTTATATAAAATAAAAAAGAAAACTCTACATTAAGAGCTTTCTTTTTTTGTTCACTAATAAAAAGAGATGAATATGGGTCTGTTCTCTGATTAATTGAACTCAGCTACTTTTTTTTGACGGTCCAACTCTGCCTTAATCTTGGGTTCCGGTGCAAAATCCGCTTCCCAGTTATCTGGTTTCAGCACTTTGTGGGTCACTGGATGATAGTGAGGTTTTCCATCGGGAAATAACTTTCCCATGTTGGCTTCATGAACAATAGAAAAAATTTCTGTCGGGTCCACGCCTAATAACGAAAAAGAACCATACGTAAAATACAACAAATCAATCAAAGCATCTACTTGCTCTACCAAAGGATCCATCACTTCTTTTTGCTTATTAAGAACTTTTTCTTCAGCTTGATCAACAGATTCTTTTAATTGTGTTACTAATTTTTTAAAAACTACTGGATTATTATTCGCTGCTCCATATAAAAATTCAACTAATTCTTCAGCTTTAAATCCCGCTCTATCAGCCGCTTGTTTAGCTGAAAATTGAGTTGGAATTTGAGGCTTTCTATTATCGAATTGCTTGTGAAATGCTTCTGTTTTTTCAAACGGATTATCAATTTTCATTGGATTCCTCCTAATCTTAAAAGCTAAACAGGCTCATTTAGCTTTGACTGAAAAATAGAAAAAATTGACTGTGGTATTTTTTGCCATAATTAAATGTTGGAAACTAGCTGATAACACCATAATGCATTAATGCATGATAAATACCATCATCTTCACTATTTTTCGTTACATACTTCGCTGCATTTTTAATTTCTTCCTCTGCATTGCCCATTGCAATACCAAAACCAACACCTCTTAACATTTCTAAATCATTCCAACTATCGCCAAAAGCCATTACTTCTTCTAGTCCAATATCAAAATAATCTGCACATTTTTGAATCCCTACTAGCTTTGATCCTCCTGCTGGAATAATGTCTACTGTATATGGATTCGATCGTGTCAAATGACAATCCGGTAATTCCTCTTTTAAAAACACAGTTTCCGATCTCGGACTTAACAGAACACATTGATAAATCGGCTCTTTCAAAATATCAAGTTCACGATACCGCTGTTCTTTTCTATGAATCGAAAATCGACTAATCAAATTTTTTGTAAGCGTTGTGGGAAAATGCTTTGGTAAAAAACGCACAATTTTTTTTGCCCATTTGTTTTGTCCAAAGCGCATTAATGAACTGCCCTCTAAACTTCGTCTACTGCCAAACATGATTTGACGGTGATAACGATCTGCAAAGGAAACAATTCTATTCAGTGTTTCTTCGGTGAAAGCTTCCTTTCGAATAGTTGTTTCTTTGTTATAAACTAATTGACCATTATAGGTAACAAACACATCAAAATTCAGCTCATCAATTTGTTTCTTTAAGTGAACCGGCCCCCGTCCTGTGGCTATACCGCAGAGGATCCCTTTTGCTTGAGCTTGTGCGATTGCTTGTTTCGTTGATTCCAATGCTTTGGCATTATTATTCACCAATGTGCCGTCGATATCAAAGAAAATTGCTTTTATCATAGTATTCCTTTCCTTGTTTAACCTACTATTTTTATGTTTAAAATAAACCCATTTGTTTTGGATTCAGATTTTCATATTCCAATTTTAGCGCAGCTTTCATTTCTAATAGGTTACCTGCTGCATCACCACCGGAATTGTTATTAAATATTACGCCCACTTCGTTCGTTTCACGAGCTACTTTTTCAACCGCTTCACTCAAATCTTCGATTTCTTCTGAGTTGTAGCGGTATAAGGTTCTTTTTTTGCGCCAATCTTTATCATTTGCCATCCATCCTGCTGCATTTCGTCCATGAAAACGGAACAAAGTAAATTGGTTATTCGTAACAAATGGAAAAAAGGGGACTGGATTTGTCGGAATTTGTGGTTCATCCACAACAACCAATGAAAACTCGTTGTTCTTCATAAAAGATAATGTTTGCTTGATATATTTTGCTGTATACCATGAACCATTTCGTAATTCTATCGCAACGGGAAATCCCGCAAACCATTGGCGGATCTTCTCCAAGTAGTGAACATTTTCTTTTGTACAGCTAAATGTTCCAGAAAACTGAACTAGAAATGCAAAGAGCTTACCGCTTTCAACCATCGGCTCCATACTAGTTAAGAATGCCTCAACCATTTCTTCCTCATTTTGATAATACTGCTGCCATTCTCCCTGACAGCTAATACCGCTATATACTTTCATCACAAAACGAAATCCATCTGGAACCGCCTTCACCCATTCTCTGACCGACTCTTGTTTTGGAATACCATAATAAGCCGTATCCATCTCAACTAGAGGTAGATAACCAGCATATTCATATAATGTTGAACGTTTTTTCCCAGTTAATTTATCATGCTCGTTAAAGGAAGTTAAACCTAATCGAATCATCACGTAGTTTCCTTTCTATTTTTATCAAGCTAGTATTATTGACCTATCATTTGAATAACTATTTTTCTCTTTTATTCTATAACAAAAAAGACCAAGACAAAACAAAAAATTGTCTCGATCTTAAAGTAAAAGCTATTTCAACATAGTTAGTTATTCACTTTTTTTCCACTTCATATTTGCTTCACAGTATGTTTGCCCATCAATTCGAATTTCGTGCCGCGTTGTTTTACCTTCTGGCGTATCAAGCATGTCATAGTGGCTTTCCACTACCTGACCATATTCGACTTCTTTATCGAATTTTACATTAATAAAAGTAGGCTCATTTGTACTCAAAAAATCATACCCTAAAACATCTAGCAGCCAGTTAAAATAGACAGCATTATTTACATGTTGGTTTCCATCAATATCAAAATAGCGTACGCGATACGGCAAAAAATCGCTATTTTCAACTTTTTCGATTTTTTCCCCACGATAAATTTTCGTGATTTTTTCACTTTCATAAGGCTCAATGATTTCAGGCAGCACACTACTCATTTTGCGGTTTTCTTTATCCATTAATACAAATGTGGACTTGATTAGTACACATTCATTTCCTTGTTCATCATGAATCCAAAAGTTACGATAACAGAAATATTTATTATAAGCCATCGCTTGAGTCGTTATAGCAATCTGTTCACCAACCTTGGGTAAACGCGTGATATAGATTTCATAATTGGTAATGACCCAGCCTAGGCCAAACGAAGCAACAAAATCAGCTCCTCTATCTAAAGCGTCGCTTTGTTCCTCAGATGTTTTAATGACTATTGCCAACATGGACGATATTTTCATTCTTCTAGTGATATCTCCATCATAATAGGCAACTTCGTAAGGGCTTGTAAATTTTTTTGCCACCGGATCTCCTCCTTTTTAACTTGAATAGCTGCTTAAATTATACCATAAGACATTGAATCAACGAGAAAAAATAATGTGTAATTAAATTACCCCTAAAATAAGATATATTTTTTAGATAAATATTTTTTTGAATTAAATTTACTAATAATTTTAGTTATTTTTTTTATTTAACAAAAAAACTTTTCAATACCAAAGAGTAAATAACTCTGGTATTAAAAAGTTTTCCCACTATACCTATTTGTTAAAAAAAAAACTCAATTCACTAATTTTTTTACACTATACGTGCCCAGTATTTCCGTATGCAATCACTTCATTTATCAGGTTCAAAAGCGTTTCCATTGTTATCCCTCCAAAAAATTAGTTGATTCTAAAACGATAATACCATACTATTATATAAAACCAGAACTATAACGCTTAAAAAATAGAGGGGAAATATATGAGAATCAAAGGAGACATCATCCGTTTAGTAAGAAAACAAAAAAAATTGTCGCAAGTCACTTTAGCCGCCGGAATTTGTACGCAGGGAACCGTTAGTAATATTGAAAATAAAAACGTTTGCGATAGCCTTGAAATTCTTGATGCCATTTGCAAAAGATTAAACCTCAGTCTTGAAAGTGTATTAGATGATAATGATGAAAAAAAATTAACATCTTTATTGAATCAAGTAGAAGAATTATGTAACACATTTAAGCACAAAGAAGCTTATTCACTTTTAAAAGAAACCACTATTAATGTTTCTGATTTCCAAAATAAGGAGCTAGAAGTTCGTTGGTTCTACTTTATGGGAATCACTAACTTACTTGGCTTCAATAACACAACAGATAGTTTATTTTATTTTTATCGTGCTGATGAACTTGGTGATTCAAATTCTATTTACGCTATTCTTTCTGTCAATAGCTTAGGCATTGTCTATGAAATGGCCAATGAATTAGATAAAGCTCAGGTTTATTATGAAAAATCAATCGATATGCTACGCAAAATGACCATCAAAGTACCTATTGAGGCGACTAAAATTTTCTTTAACACAGCGAAATTTTATTCGTTAACTAAAAATTATAAAACGGCTTATGACTTAGCTTCAGAAGGAATGGCCTTAAATAGATCTTATCAATCATTATACATGTTGGATCTTTTAGCTTATGAAGTAGCTTTCAATAATTTTATGAAATCACCAAACCTAACAGCACCAGACTTTAGCAGTGCTAAAGCTTTTGCAACTTTCAATAATAACCAGAGTTTATTAAATGTGATTAAAAAGGATGAACAATCCTTGCATCGTTAAAATAATTTTTGTAAAAAAGCCATTAATTAGGAGAATGCACTTTGCGTTCTCCTAATTAATGGCTTTTTTATCATTAGAAATCCCCTCACCTAATTAACATATAAACGATAATTGCATATCATTTGAATAATATAAAACAGCATGTTACATTTACCGTTGTAAGCGCTACAAAAAATACTTTTAGGGGGATTTACAATGAAAAAAGCAATGCTGAAAACAGTCCTTACACTTGGTTTACTAGTAGGAGGATTATCCATTTCATCAACTGCTACACATGCTCATGGATATGTTTCATCACCAGGAAGTCGTGCGTACTTTGGTAGCAGCCAAGGCGGAAAAATAAACAAAAATGTGGGTCGTGCAGAGTGGGAACCTCAAAGTATCGAAACAACTAAAAATACCTTTATCCCAGGAAAATTAGCTAGTGCTGGTGTTAGTGGATTTGATCCATTAGATGTTCAAAGTGCTGACCGTTGGTTTAAATCTGATATTACAACAGGTTCACTAGCAATCAATTGGACATTAACAGCCCGCCACAGAACCGCTACTTGGGATTACTATATGACAAAACAAGGTTGGGATCCAAATCAACCGTTAGATATTAAAAACTTTGATTTAATTGGTCGTGTTGATGATAAAGCTACGATTCCTGAAACATCAGTCAGTCACACAGTTACTATTCCAAGTGACCGCAAAGGCTATCATGTGATCTACGCTGTTTGGAATGTTTATGACACAACCAATGCTTTTTATCAAGCGATCGATGTCAACGTAAAATAACAAAAAACTTATACTCAAAGGAGCTAACTATATGAAAATCAAACAATTAATTCCTAGCTTTTTACTACTCTCTGGCGTGATTGTCGGAACTTCACTTGCAACTTCAACTGTGGAAGCTGCTGATTCTGCTAGTGAAATGGTCAGTGTGGCTAATAAAAAAGTTCTTGTCGGTTATTGGCATAACTGGGCCTCTAAAGGAAAAGACGGTTATAAACAGGGAACATCTGCAAATATTTCATTGTCAGAAGTAAATAAAGCTTACAATGTTGTTCCTGTTTCATTTATGAAAAGTGATGGCCTAAGCCGAATTCCTACATTTGCTCCATATAACAAAACAGATGCTGCTTTCCGTCAAGATGTCGCATCCCTTAATAGTCAAGGTCGAGCTGTTTTACTTGCCTTAGGCGGAGCTGATGCTCATATCCAATTACAAAAGGGCGATGAACAAGCCTTCGCTGATGAGATTATTCGTCAGGTGGAAACTTATGGCTTTGATGGACTTGATATTGACTTAGAACAATCAGCAATTACCGCAGGAGATAACCAGACAGTTATTCCAACGGCTTTAAAAATGGTTAAAGACTATTACAAAACACAAGGAAAGAATTTTATCATTACCATGGCTCCTGAATTTCCGTATTTAAAACCTAGTGGTGCATATGAAAAATACATTACTTCTCTAAATGGTTACTACGATTACATTGCACCGCAGTTATACAACCAAGGGGGAGACGGTGTTTGGGTGGATGAAATCAATAAATGGATTCCTCAAAGTAACGATGCTTTGAAATATGAATTTCTCTATTATATGTCTGATTCAATGATCCATGGCACACGGACGTTCTTGAAGATTCCAAATGACAAACTTGTTCTTGGACTTCCTGCTAATGTAGATGGTGCTGGTAGCGGCTATGTAATCGATCCAACAGCTGTTTATAAAGCTCTTGATCAATTAGCTAAAGATGGCAATCCAATCAAAGGTTTGATGACGTGGTCTGCTAATTGGGATATTGGTACAAACGCAAGCGGTGTCTCTTACAACAATGAATTTGCAACAAGATATACGCGTATTTTGCAATAAATAAAAAAAAGAAGGGTATTAGGCAAAAGTAAAAATCACTTTTGCCTAATACCCTAACTGCGAATAAATGGCTGGAGCAGAAGGTATTTAACACTTCTGCCCCAACCTTTTCCTTCATTTGTTTTTTTCCCCACTGCTTACCAATAAATCATCCGTCTTTGTCTTTTTCGTTCGATAAACCCCCTCTTTTCTTAAATGATGGTAAATTGTGGAAATAGAAATGCCACAACGTCTGGAGATTTCATCTGTTGACATATCGGTAGTATGGTACAGATCAAGTGCTTTATTGACTTGATTCACTAGCGGGGGACGCCCCAAAATGACACCATTTTTTTTAGCTGCACTTAATCCTGCCAATACACGTTCACGAATCAATTCAGCTTCCATTTCAGCAAAAGCACCCATGATGGTAAAAAAGAAACGTCCTACAGGTGTTGATGTATCTATATTATTTTCAATACTGACGAAATGAATATTTCTCCGATCAAATTCTTCTAATAAAATCAGCAATTGTTTGGTTCCTCTAGCTAATCGGTCCAACTTAAAAATGACGAATGTGTCTCCTTGTTCCAAAGCATTCAGTGCCTTGTTTAATTCATTGCGAAAGCATTTACGTCCACTTTCGTATTCTTTGAAAATCTCATCGACCCCGTAATCTTTCAATGCCTGCAGCTGAGAATCAAATTTTTGATAATGTGTACTCACACGCATGTAGCCAATAACTGCCATCATACCCTCTCCTTTATTTCCAATACGCTGTATTACTAACTTATACTCATCGGATCAGAATAGATCGAATGGTAGTATCCTTTTAAAGCTAGCAATTCTTCATGTGTACCCTCTTCAACAATTTTCCCTTGATCCATTACTAAAATACGATCGAAATGTTTGACCGTGTTTAAGCGATGAGCCACAATAATACAGGTAAAATCGTAGGTTTTTAAACGATTCATAATAAAGTTTTCTGAAATATTATCTAAGGAACTCGTTGGTTCATCCATTAATAACAGACTTGTTTCTTTCACTAATGCCCGAGCAATCGAAATCCGCTGCATCTGGCCACCAGATAAATTCATCCCACCTTCTGAAATTTGTGTTTCCAATCCTAACGGTAAGTTCATAATGATTTCATCGACTCTCGAATCAAAAATCGCTTGTTCTACTCGTTCATCAGTGGCCTGCTCCTGATTCAAAACAATATTCTCATACAAAGAAGCGTTAAAAATCGTTGGTTTTTGATTGACAATACTAATACAGCTTTTTAAAGAAGCATCATCGATTTGTTTTAGATCAATATCATTGAGTTTAATCTGCCCTGACGTTGCATCATACAACCCAGCCAGTAATTTCAATAATGTACTTTTTCCTGAACCACTCTTACCAACAATCGCCACTTTGTCCCCAGGATTTATTTGAAAAGAAACGGAATGTAGAATATCTTCCTCAAAGTAACTATACTTAAATGAAACATCTTCAACAGTCAAGGACTCGATTCTAGCTATCTTTTCTCCTTCGATGGCTATACGAGGATTGTCTTTTGCTTCTAAAATTTCATTTAACTTACCAAAGTAGGAACGTAGCAGTAAAAACTCTGTATAAGAATCAAAAACCGTTACAATCGGTGCAATAAACGCACCCGATAATGCATTGAAGCTGATCAACTCTCCTAATGTCACTTGACCTTTCGTCACTTGAAATAAGCCTACGTAAATCAACACAATCGGTAAAATAAATTGAATCGATGTTTGAATCGTTCTAACCCATGTGGAAAAGCGGTTTTTCTCCGCTCGTAATGCAATTTGATTTTTGAACTCATTACGCCATTTAGCATAAAATTGATTTTCTGAACCAGAGGATTTGACGGTTTCCATCCCTTCAAAAAGTTCTACTAAAATTCGTTGAACTTTCGATTGAGCAATCAATTCTTTATTGGTGATACTTTGCACTCTTTTAGAGTTGACTACAGAAATTGCTCCCATCATAAATGCGCCGAAGATCGCAATCAACGTTAAATTAAGAGATAAATTGACCATCAAAATCAAATAGATAAACACAAATAAAAAGTCTACTGAAATGGTCAACATCCGTTGACTCATGATTTGTTGAATAATCACACTGAGATTCGCTCGAAAAATTAAATCCCCTGTAGAACGGTTAACAAAAAATCGTAGTGGTAGATGTATAATTTTCTTCATAAAAGCTTTCATCAGTGTTAAATCAAATAAGTTTTCTAAAATGATCAAAACCAAACCCCTAGCAACTTGCAGTAAGTAATATGCAATGAAAAGAATCACAATCGTTGAAGCGATTTGAAGGACATTTGTAACTGCAACATTGGAATTATCAATAATAGTTTGTGTCAATCTAGGAATCGCAATAGTAACCAGTTGAATTAACAGAGTCAAAACAATAAACATAGCAACTTTTGCTCGTTGATTGTTTAAGATCCCCTTTAGAATCCCCCAAGTCGCATTTTTCTTTTTCTTTCGTTGTGTGATGGTGACATCCACATCAGTTAAAATCAGTGCAATATTGGAGAAACTTGCTTGAAATTCTGCTCTTTTAATTTTTTTTCTACCGCTTGATGGATCTAGAATCGTCGCTTCTTTCGCTGTTAACTTTTCTAGCACAATATAATGACGTTCTTCCCAAAAACAGATTGTCGGTGTGGTTTGTTCTTCTAAAATATCAAGATCCAATACTCGAATTGCTTTGGTTTCGATTCCCCTATCTAATAAAATTTGATTTAAATTAGTTAATGTATTGCCTCCTTTGGGCACGCCATATACATCTCGAAGATGGCTTAGTGTTACGTTGTCATCATAATAATTTAAAACCATTGCTGTACAGGCTAACCCACATTCACTATGCTCACTTTGTTCAGTAAATGGTACTTTTTTTGTCAATATGTTTCCCCCTTAATTCTTTAGTAATTCCAAGGTTAGTAAATCAGCTGTTTGCGTAGAATCATGGACACGTAGCAACTGATGACCAATACCAGCTAACCCTGTAAATAAGCCGTATTTAGGAATCGTTGGTAGACCTTCAAACGTATATCGTTCTTTACGAACCTTCTGATTTGATTGATGTATCTTTCTTTGAATCTGCTCTTTTTGTTCATCAGTAGCTAGTGTTGTTTTTCCATATTCAATCAAGAATTCCAAATCACCAAAATTACCATGGCACAAGCAATCGTCTCTTTTCTCTTGATTGATCAAACGTTCTGCCACAATTTGTATTTCTTTAGCTAAGTGAACATCTTCAAAACCGCTAACATACAAATCTAAATAAGCTAAGCCGATCCCTGTAGAACCATAACACCATAAATCATTAACCATTGGCGGATTTGGGCGTAAATCTAACCAACCTTGCTGAATGGGATCAAACGTTTCTCGTTCTTTTACTAAACAAGTCTTAATTAATAACTCTATTTCTGGATCATCCTCAATTTTCAACAAACTATTCGCACTATGAATTACACCTGAATAGCCATGAGCAAATCCTCCTTGAGTGATTTTTGTCAGGTCTAAATCTAAAAGCAATTGCTTGGCGAACCTGAAATATTTTTCTTGAATCGTCAATTGATATAAGTGAACAAACACTTTTATGATCGAGGCTGTACCGCCATTCCAATCATAACTTTCAATAGTTTCCTTATCATAGGCCTCCATATATTTTGCAGCAATCGATTCAGCTGTCTTTAATAATTTAGAGTTTCCTGTGTATTGATAGGTATACAACAATGGATAGACTGCCGCAAAAGAACCGTAAAAAGCTGAAATACTATCTACATAATCCTCTTCTAGTTTCAAGACTAATAACTCGGCTAATTCATAATATTTTTTAAATTGCTGATCCCCAGTCACATGGTATAACTCGCTAAAATACAAGTACATTCCTGTAATACCATCATAGAAATTCTCATTCATAACATTGACAACATAATTATCAGGTGATGTTTCTTCAATATCTTTCCAAGCAATCGAGTCTTCGCCTAAAAATGCAGCTTCTACAATCGCTTCTCCAACAGCCTTAGCGCCATCTAAAAAGTCTCCTTGATGCAGTACCTCTTTTAGTGGAACTGTTTTTTCTTGAAGATCCATCGAATGATACAAACCGAATGATGTTTTTAAGTAATCTAATTGTTCTTCTTCTTCTTTTTTTGAAAAATTCTTTAATTGAGCTACTTCTAGAACAACAGCTTCTTCTTGGTACATATTTGTAATAACTTCTCCTTGACTAGCCACTAAATCACGAGTACTTGTAGGATTAAAGAAAATCGGCACATCGTGTTGCAGCATATCACGTATCTCGTAAGGAACTGGTTTTGAGTTAGAGTAGCCATGCATCCAAAGGTTTTCAAATAGTTTCTCACGCTCGATATAGTCCACCATACATGTTGGATGAGTTGAATAATCTAGTAAATCACCATAACTTTGAGTCGTTTTAATCACATTACGAACAAGACAATCTGAAAAAGTTTTTTCAGCTAAAGTAGCCAACATTTCTTTATTCTCTATAGCAAAGGTAGAGAACTCCTTAAATCCATCAACAATGGTTTCAATGTAAGGCACAAAATCAACTTTTTCTCCTTTGAACAAGGGTATATTTTCTGCTGCATCGGTAATATGTTCTTGGTACATAAATTGCATGTTGACAGAATCAAAGTTAATTAACTTCAGTACTTTATACGGTAACTTCTGCTCACCACCACTTAGGGCACTCAATTGAATACCTTTAGATGCACCTTCCACGTCCGCTTCAGCTCGTTCTTCAAATAGATAGATGGGAACTAAACCACTCATTACTACTGATTCACCGTTTTCTTGCATCACTTTAACGATTGCATTTTCACTATCCGGCATAGGAAAATGATTTTGGATGATTGTTTCAAGATCAATCAATACCGGATATTTACCAAAAGCAAGAACATTCTCTAAATGAAAATCGTTGCCGTTCAGCAAATAAACCAACGCAACAGTTTGTCCAAATTGGCGGTAGTAATGCGTGACTTCTTCTTGCGATAAACATTCAGAGTAAATCAAGCATTCTTCAAATGTATAGTTCTCTTTCACTATTTTTGTGGTCAAATAAAAATCAAATGCTGGATTCATTTTATTGATTGCTTGCACGAATGAGTCAAAACGTTCACCTATCATTAGATTCTTTGGTTTAAAGACAACATCAACCTCATTATTAAAGGTTAGAATCGCTACAGACTTTCCTTGATCATGAGAATCTCCCGCCCCCATTTTCAAACTGGTTAAACTAACAGGGGTTTCTATTTTAAATACCTGCTTCAATTCTTGTTCACTTTCTGCAATTGCTTGGACTAATTCTTGAAAATTGACTAATTGAAAGTTGATTGTTTCCGCATAAAGTCTAGTTAATACTGGATATTGATTGAAGAACTCGACCAGTTTATCTCTGCTACTAAACCGTGACACTAAGTATTGTCTAAATCCTTCTTTTTCATCCACTGATTCTGAAAGAAGCATTTTTTCTTTTTCTACATGCAAATCATAGACAAATGTCCGTAATCCTATGTCCATACATCGGTTGATTACTTCTCCTACATAGATTGATAATGCAGTCTCTTGAACTTGAACCCTAGGGAATTTTGTAATTATTTGTTTTAAGTGCTTCTCAAAATAATCAATATGCATACGTAAGGCATACGTAAAATTCGCTTTTTCTTCATCAAAAACATCTTCTGTTAACTGATCTTCTTGTGATAAAATCTGCTGGGTCGTTTTTATCCACGGTTCTTTAGAGATGCTTTTAAAAATATATTCTTTTTCATTTGACGTTAACGCTTTTATGGCAAAATCAAATCCTTCTTCTGTTAACTCTAATGATTGCAATATTTCTTTAAAGCGTTCATCTGTCACCGTTGTTGGGCGTTTACGCCATTTTTTATAATTTTCAAGTTGACCATTAGAATATGTCAGATGATTGTTTTCATAATATTCTTTTAAAACATCGTATCGTTGTCGGATCGATGTGCCTTTTGCTAAATTTTTAAGCTCCATGCTAAACTCCTTTATTTATGTATAATTTCTTTAGTTAAAAACAAGTGCTAGACAAGGCACCTATCAAGAGGAACTTGTCTAGCAACTTGATTATTTTAAATTACCATCCGCAACATCTTGAAGAGCAGCAGCTATAGCTACATCTTGTAGAGTAGCAGCTTCTTGATGAAGACGAAGATGATGATGAAGACCAACTCCAACCAAAGAAGCTCCCTTGTACTTTATTCATTTCTTCAGGTGTTAATTCCTCGAAAGATTTTCCAACTTTTTTCTCAGCTTGTTTGTTCATAGTGTGTGTTCCTCCTAAGTGTTTTTTGTTGATAATAAATGTGCACTTTTACTATCATATATTTAAAATAGGTCATTTTTAAAACGACCTATCTTAAAACAAGTCTCTTATTCACTTTGACTACCATTTACTCGCTAAATGCGCTCAAATTTTTAGTCTGATAACAGTGAATTTATTTGCTTCAATTTTGAAGCTTGTCGGTTTTGCTTGGATTATAAAGCTCCTTACAACAGGCTCTATTTCATATTCACCTGGTGGTAAGTAAATACTGATCTGTCCAAATGCATTGGTCATTACAGTCGTTGCAAATGCGGCTCCTTTAGTACAAGTAATGCTATATTCCAAGTCTTTTAATGATTGTTTTGTATCATTGCTTGAAAGATAGACTAGGGCGCGTCCTTGCTCTTGTTTTGGTTTATTATAAAAAATTGCTTCTGCAATTTCTTCTACAACAATTTTTTTGGTTTGCACAGTGGCGTCAACTTCATAGCCATCTGGTGCTTTTGTTTCAACGATTTTTACTTCTCCAGCTGGTAAATCAGGAAAGAACAACTCACCTTGCGTATCTGTAATTCCTTTATGGACATTTCCTGCTGAATCAGTTACTTCAAATTCTGCATTTGGTAATACAGTATCTGTTTCAAAACCATCTTCATCTTTTGCATACTTTGTTATTTTCAAACCGCCTAAGTTTTCTTTTTTGATATTTGCGTGTCTGACTTCGGTTATTTTTCCTGATTCAACAGTCACTTCATAGAACGTTGAATCTTGTTCATAACCTGGCGGTGCTTCAATTTCAATAACATAATATTTACCTGGGTCTAAATCACTTAAAAGAATTTCTCCCTTTTCATTTGTCTCATACGTACCTACCAGCTGATTATTGTTGTCATATACTTCAAAAACTGCTCCTTGTAAGTAAACTGTTGGATCCGAATCTTTCACATATTTAATAATCTTTAACGAACCTGCAGTTGGTAGTTCTTCTTTTTTATTGATCACTTCGATTGACGCTGTTCCGCTTGGATCGGTCTTAGACAGTATGATAAATCTTGGTGTTGTATCTAATACATAACCATCTGGGGCTTTTGTTTCAATTACTTTATACGTCCCATATGGTAGATCATTTAACTGGGCAGTCCCTGTTTCATCAGTCGTGATTTTTCCAACCAATTGATCCGCTGCATTGTAGACATCAAACTGCGCATCAGCTAAAAGAGTACCTGCTTCGTCTTTTTTCACTACTTCAAGATTTCCTGTTGTTTTTTCTTTCTTATTCTCAACCGTTATAGTCACGACTCCATTGGGATCGCCTTTGGAAACTTTGACATTTTTCGGTGTTGCATCTAATTCATAACCAGATGGAGCTTTTGTTTCGATTACTGTATAATCTCCAAATGGTAAATCTTTTATCGTGCCAATACCATTAGCATCTGTAGTAATCTTTCCGACCACTTTGCCACTTGCATTGCGGACTTCAAACTCAGCTCCTGATAACAATTTACCTGCTTCGTCTTTTTTCACTACCTCAAGATTTCCTGTTATTTTTTCTTTTTTATTCTCAACAGTTATAGTCACGACTCCATTGGGATCGCCTTTGGAAACTTTGACATTTTTCGGTGTTGCATCTAATTCATAACCAGATGGAGCTTTTGTTTCGACTACTGTGTAATCTCCAAATGGTAAATCTTTTATCGTGCCAATACCATTAGCATCTGTAGTAATCTTTCCGACCACTTTGCCACTTGCATTGCGGACTTCAAACTCCGCTCCTGCTAACAATTTACCTGCTTCGTCTTTCTTAATTACTTTCAGGGCACCTGTTGTGATTTTTTTCTTATTTACTATGGTAATACTTGCCTTACCATTTGGACTGTCTTTAGATAAGGTAATTGGTTTCCATGTTTGATCTAATTCATAGCCTTCTGGAGCCATATATTCCACTACATTGTATGTGCCATATGGTAAGTTTGTTACTGTCGCTACTCCATTGGCATTAGTTGTAACTTGTCCAACTACCGTATTACTACTGTTAACAACAAAAAATTGTGCACCAGCTAATAATTTTCCTGTTTCATCTTTTTTTATTATCTCTATGCTACCTTTTGTAATTATTTTTTTATTAGAAATAATAATACTTGCTACTTTATTTGGTGATAAAGCAGATAGAGTAACATATTTTGGTGTTGCATCTAATTCGTAGCCAACGGGTGCTTTGACTTCAATTAATTTATATGTGCCATAAGAAAGATTTCCCAATGTGGCTACCCCGTTGATATTCGTCGTAATTCTTCCTACAAATTGATTATTCGAATTATAAACATCAAATTGCGCTCCCGCTAAACGCTGATTATTACCATCTGTTTTAACGACTTGAAGACTGCCTTTTTGGTTGGGTAATGGTGTATTACATTTAGTTAGACAAACCACTTGGCCGGGTACAAAAACACTAAAACGCATTACAGCATTCTCTAACTGATAGCCAGTTGGAGCTTTCGTTTCTCGAATAGAATAATTGCCTAGCGGTAATGTTCTAGTCTCAGCAATACCGTCGTATCCAGATTGAATCACTTGTACAGCTCGATTCCATCTATTATAAATAGTAAACTGTGCCCCTGATAACCTTGCTTTAGTCTGTCCATCATACTTAATCACTTGAACTCCGCCACATGATACTGGAGAGAAAAATCGAGGTGATAGACTTCTTGACATTGAAATTCTTGATTGCAAGTTTGACATATAATCATTTGCCATCACACTTCCATTTTTATCATCGTTCACAACCGAAGAAGTTGACCACGATGGATTATTCCCCTGAGTTGCTTCTACTACTCTCCCACCGAGCGATGTGATAGCTAATACCATTAAAACCAAGGATAAAAATAAGTAAATAATTTTCCGTTTCATATTAATAAAGCTCCCCTAACAAATTTGATTTTTGAATCTTCTAAAAACTAAAACTAGTATGTGATGAACCAAATATATAATCTAAGCATGTCACTCAACTCCTTCCTAATAAAACAAATTTATTTTCCTTTCTATTTTTTTTTATTTTCTATTAGTTATTTAATGTTTTTGCTATAATAACATAAACATTATAAAAAGATTCACCAGGTAAATTATTTTTTACCGATAGAGAGGAGAACTATTTTTGAATAATTATGGAACCATGTTAAAAAAAATTCGACAAGAAAAAGGGCTTAGCCAAAAAGATGTATATGAAGGTCTTATGACCAGGCAAACTTATTATTTAATTGAAACAAATACAAGTATGCCTTCATTCGATAAGTTTCTGATTATACTAGAAAAATTATTTCTTTCAGTAGAAGAGTTTTTAGAACTACTTGATCCGACTTCTTTTCCAACTGAAAATCATTTGTATCAACAATTAAGTCATGCAGTTTTTAAAAAGGATGAAAAAATGTTTGATTTACTTATTGAAAAATCTCAACAACTCTATACAGCCACAAACAATAAAAAATATTTCCATTTAAACTTGATTACTCAAGCAATGACTTGTTTAAACAAGGAACAGATTAAGCCAGAAGATATGGCCATTTTGAAACAATTATTGTTTCCCATCAAACAGTATTTAATCGGTATTGATAAATGGTATCTCTATGAATTAAGACTATTAAATAATTCATTGTATTGTTTTGAGCTATCTGAAGCCATTGCCTTAGGTATTTTAGTCGGAAAAAAAATAGATAGACTTAGTAATATGGAGGATTATCAAGATATTAAACTAAGAATCTATTTAAACCTTTCTTGTTTATGTTTAAATAATCAGGACTATGAAAATACCATGTATTTTTCAATCTTGGCTAAAGAAAATGCTAAAAAAGATTATCGACTCTTTGAAACAATCATTGCAAATCTAAATTACGAAATTGCTCAAGTCGCTAATCAAGAAAAACAAATAAACGATAAAATCACTAAATACCTCACTATTTTAGATGGCTTAGATTATCAAGAAACGATATATGAATATCAAAAAACACTTAGTAAAAACCATATACACTAATTTTTTGTTTTTTTTCAAAATAAATTCATTTTCTAAATTGATTTACTTTGTAATCCCAACTATACGGTCTAGGTGATGTTTCAAGCTCTCCGCTACTATCTTTCCCCAATTCGGGGGTTATAAACATCGTTACCCAATACTCGTGGTTTATTTGATAATCTAAACTAGCTTCATTATTCTTTTTTAATGCCTCTGTATTATTGGATAAGTGTTTCACGCTTAATTCTTGATCTGTTGTTGTTGCAATGTATCCGAAAAATTTATAATATTCTGGAATTAAATCTTTTATTTTAAGTTGCTTTTGTTGTTTTGATATTGTTGTTTCATATTTAGCAAACAGTGTTTTTGATACCTCAGATGCCGTATCTTTTGTGGTACTCTCAGAAATCAAATTTAACGATTGTTGCGTACCATCTATCATAGATTGATAGTATCCTTTTGAAGGAATAACTAATTCTGAATTTGGATTTATCACAGTTTGTCGAATATTCAAAGTAATTTTTTTATTTTCAGAAACTTTTTTATTCGTTACGATTATTTGCTGATGTGCATATTCATTAGCGTTTGCTGTAAATTTGAAACTACTTTTTATACCTTTCGTTATTTGTGTATTGATATCAATCGTTGTTTCATAATCCTGATTCGCTTTTAGTATCTCTTCTACAATATATTCTTGATCACTCTTCCAAGGGTGGACTATTTTTTTTACTTCATTTGAGTAAAGTGAAAATTTATCATTTTGTGTGTATTCATCGTTTCCATAGTCAAAATCAAATAGTTCTGTTTGGTTACTTATGTCCTCCCCATTTTCATTTTGTAGCTTTTTTTGCAAACTGACGATGATTGGTTTGACTTTTGGGACAACAAATTCTTCTTGTTTCATCTTGTCGTTATAATCTTTATAAACAATGGTTGTTTTTCCATTAGTTTCGGCTAACCCCTCTACGTCAATCACATTTGGTTTTAAAATATCGTTTTGAGCGTTCACACGATAAGTCATTTGAGCAAACATTACATCCTCTTCTGGTTCACTAGACACAGGTGTCTTTAGTGTTCCAACATTCCAATTAATCGTTGGTTTCCCCAGAACATCTTTCACCTCAATTTTCCCCTGAGTGTTGGCGATTCCTCCAACCATTTCAAATCCGGTACCCATTGGATCAACAACAAACGCTGATTTAATTGCACCAACGATTTCTCCAGCAATACCACTAAGGATGTCTTCCAAATTATCTGCAGTTGCTGAAAAACTTTTATCTTCAGACGATGCCATCTCTTTCATTGTTTTATTTCCCGTCACAACCTCATCATCTTGTGAGGTAGAATCTAAATCCACACCAATTGTGTACAGATCTGTCACTAGAAACTCACCACTAGGTATTTTTTCATTTTTTGTAATCGTTGCTTGTGCTATTGCACTGTGTGCATGGTTAGCCATCAATCGATTCTTCGAGCCTGACGGCATTTGCTCATAATCTGGAGCAAGAGCCGCATAACGATACCTCACACCATCTCCATAAGCTTTTACATTAGTCTTAGGATTAACATAATCATAATTAAATTTTTCTTTTGGAATGCTCTTAACACTTTCATAATAATCGTAACCATTTTGTTTGTACTCAAACTTTTCCATCCCTATTAGCTGATTGTACGGTGTCTTTGGAGGATAACTATAGGTTGGTACACCATCAGATATCAACACTACATTCCTTTTCTTTGCAGTGGCTTGCTGCATAACCTCTGTTGCCGATTTAATACTCGCTTGCGTAAATGTTCCTCCATTTACTACTGGTTCAAGTTCTTTGATTTTATCGATTAATAGACCTTTGTGATCTGCATTTACAAACTGACTGCTCCAACCACTTTCATAAAATGTATAGTTAGTTACCTCTGTACTATAAGTGATCAGTGCAATTCTATTATCATAGTCTTTTCGTAAAACCATATTTACAAATTTTTCAGCTGCTGTTTTTGCTTTGATCATCCGATCGTTGTCTTTCATACTTCCAGACGTATCAATGATTAAAACAATGTCCGTTGGTGGCGGTGGAAACTGATTACGTCCTTCAATCCGAAGTGTGATATCCCATTGATTGACCATTCCAGCTACAGGTTCAGCAGTTTTACTTAATTGAATTTCTCCTGGTTGTAACTCTATTTTTTTTGCAGCTTTAATTGGTGCATTAGTAAATAACAGTGAAGATTGAATAACATAAACAGAGCCCATCAAACCCAAAATGATCATAAGCCATTTCAAAAATTTCAATTGAATTCTTTTCTTCAATACAATACCTTCTTTTTCTGTAAAATTTTTTAAGCTACTCACTAATTGTTTGATTTTTTAATGACTCATCTATCGCTAAAAGAGGATTTTCAATTGGCGTTTTACCACCCCACCAAGCATCTCTATAAGCAAATTTTGTACTACTAATTCCTTCCGCTTTTATCTCAATTGACAAAAACACACCTTCATATTCTTCTGTGATGTTCCCTTTGTTCATCATTACTTTTGTAAATAAATTAGTCGTACTTTCACCCTTAATTAGCTTCTTTTTATAGTAAAAATAGCCATCTTTACCATCAAACCAATCGGTTAAATTATAATCAATCGTTAAAACCGCAGTGGGTCCTTCAACTGTTGCAACCAACAATTGTGTCGTCCCATTTACTTGTTTTTTTGTAAGAACAGGTAATGCTAAAACTCGAATGAAACTTTCCTGTTCACCAGTATTTCTAATTGAAACTTTTTTTAAGTACTCTTTGTCAGGTTCAAAGTTAGCAGGAGGATCAAATTCCTCTTCTATCGATGTTTGGAAATCACCTATTCTAAATTCATTCTGCTTTTGATCCTTATCAGTTAAGGCTGCATAGGTCTTATACAATCCCGATGAAAAACTTACAATTATAATTAAAAGTCCCACAAATAATAAGAGCTGCTTAACGGTTAGAAACTTTTTTTTCTGTCTCTTTTTTTTCACCATCTATCTACTCCTTTTACTCACTTAAACGGTCGTAATACAAATCATATAAATCTCCTGAACTACCAATATTCCAAGTACTCAAAAGTGCTTTTGTACTATCATGTGCATCCATTACTGGGTTCAATTGATACAATGAACCTTTAAATTTATTAGGCGCACTTGTGTTTAACACGACACTCTTGACTACTGGAAGGCTTACTTCATTGGGTTGAAGCAATTCGGAATAGTAAAAAAATCCGTCTTTGTATAGCCAATATTCTTTTGTTCCTGATGGCGGTGCAAGATCATAGACATTATCTGGAAAGGCTATTTGAAACCACCGTAAATCCGTTTTTACCCTACTGCTGTCTTTGAACTTATACATTTCTATTCCAGTATCCATATCGGGTACAATAGCTTTTTGAGCAATAAAAAATTGTCCGTTATAAAAATACGTTCCTCCATCTGTTGCTGCCGGTTGCCAAGTATCTGTTTTTTTTTGATCAACTGCTGGTAGTAACTCTTTCGGTGATCGTGCTAAATTCCCGTTACCCGTCTGATCAACAGTGTCTACTTTGAAGGTCAATAAGTATTCATATAAACTAATACGGACAAAGGCTGGCATATTCCCAACATTTTTGACTTGGATAACTTTTTTTATAGTTTCTCCTGGCTGCCATTCAACTTCAGGTTCAAATTCTTCTACTATTTGGGCAGATAATCTTGAACCGACAAAATGATTAGATTCACTATCTTCAGAAACAAACCACGCATATGTACTTCCTAGAATCATCAAACCAGAAAAGAGAAATGAACAAACAGCAATGATCACTTTTATATTTATCTTCGTTTTTTTCTTTTTTCTTCGTCGAATTTTTTTTGTATTTTTTTTCACGCTGTCTTCCCCCCTGTCATTTGATCGTTCTAAAAAATTCAATCGGCGTCTTTGTGTTATTTACTCTTTTTTTTGACTATGTCGTTTTTTTTCTAGCTTTTTATGCTTAAGTATCAATAGAGAAACTAGCGTTAAGAACAATCCTACACACGAAAAAAGCAAAGCTGTCCGCCACTCTTCTCCTGTTTTTGGAAGTCTTAATTTGTTCTTTAATGTTTGTATAAAAGGTTTTTCTGGGTCTTCTGGGCTATCGGTATCTGGTAATACTGTTTTTACAGCTTTAAAATGCCAGATATTTTCTACAACATTTTTTTTGAAAAAGTCTCTGTTAGTGTAGGTTTTTCCATCTAATTCAAATTGCGCTTCCAACATCTTAGTATCTCCACCTTTGAATGTACCTAGATTTAAAGGTGCTGATTTGTCTTGTAGATTAATTTTCTCATCTCTGCCGGAGAGAGGTCCTTTATACAATTCCTCACCTTCATAAATCAAAGTCATTTGAATGGCTTGGGACAAATCCAGCGAACCCTCCTTCTTTGTCGGTTCACTTACATTCATAGTCAGATGGTAGGGAATATCTTTTTCAATATTGATGATCGTAATCTTTGTAGACCACTTTTTCCCTGGTGCTACATCTCGAATATCAATTAGATATTGACCATCATTTTTTATTTTGATTCCTTGATCATCACCTACAACTATTCCAGAAGGAAGATTAGACTCAGAACTTACTTCAACAGGTTGAAAGGTAGTTGATAGGCTAATAAATAAGAATAATCCTATCAACAACCGTTTTTTCACCCTGTTTCTTCTTTTCATCCTTCTTCCTCCTTAAAATAGATCGTTGCTTTCAATTATTTAGCAGGTACTAATGCTTTCAATGCAGTTGCTAAAGAGTCGTTGATACCTGCTGGCAACCAGTCGTCCACAGCATCTTTGTATGCTGAAATCCCTTGTCCCTTAACGGTTAAATCATAAATTAGTTTACTGTATTCATTACCAGCTGTTCCTAATAATTTAACTGCATCCATCAATTGTGTTGTACTGCCCCCAGGTGCTACAACACTTGTGTAGTAGAAGTAACCATCAGTAGTATTAAAGTACCATTTATCAGCAACCTTGGGATCTGTTGTAATATTGTTGAATGAGATTTGAATATTTTTTGAACCTGTTGCAGCAGCTGCATTCCAAATCAATGTTCCGTCTTTAGTGAATGTCGGTGTATAGATTGGGGCTTTCGTCCAATCTTTTTCCTCAGCTGGTGTATTATATTCTAATGATACATAGCTTAGTGCTGGTGTACCTGACCTTACTTTGATTTTGTTTTCTGCGTTACGATCAAATCCGTCAATACCAGCTGCGTAGTATAAATTGCCGCCTTTTTCAAACGCATAACGATACGTATAAGTTGTTTTGGTTCCAACTTTTTCAGTTTTTTCTTTGACTTTCAATGTATACGTCCCGGCGTAATCTCCATCTGTTACTGTTAGTTTTGGTGCAGTACCATCAAAAGTAGAATCCGTAAACTCGGTAGGAGCAGCTGTTCCAGGCAATAGATAAATATCCTTATTCTTTTTCCCTTCAAGCTCTGTCCCCGTTGTTGGTTTTACTCGATGATCTTTTAATAATTGTAAAGTTTCTGCCAAAGATACACGAATCAACGTATCGTATTTGCCAATATTAGCGATGGCAACATCTTTGTTTACTTCTGAACCTGGTTCCCATTCGGTCGGTGGTTCAAATGTTTCCACTACTTCAATGTCCTTACCTGTTGCAATTTGACCTTCAAAGTGGTTATTTTTTTGGTCTTCACTGGTAAACCAAGCAAATGTTGCTGCTGCAAGCGCAACAAGTGCAAAGCCACTCGCTAAAGCAAGTATTTTTTTCTTTTTTTGTTTGTTCATTTTTTAGTTTCCTCTCCATTTTTTTATTATCAACTTTTTAACAGCAATGCCTGAATAAATTTTTAATCGTTGTTAAAAAGTAAATACCCTTTACTTATTTAAAATGTAATACCTTATAATCGTAATAAATCCAAAAACAGAGATTAGAAAAACAATTGAAATTAATGGATTATCACGTACAAAATTTAGAATTGCACCTATCTTAGGAACAACTACTATTTTTTTACCAACAACTTGTTTTTCACTAATTGGAACATCCTCTGCCAAATTCGCGTCACCTTGGGTGATATAGTAAATTCCTTTCGTCTCACCTAAGTGGTCCATTTTTTTCTTTACTCTATGCGTCAAGAATGCCTGACTCTTGATACTTGGTCGGAAAGTAATAACATCGCCTACCTTTGCTTCATCACCAGCAATATTTTTAACTATGATAATGTCACCTGAATGAAAACCACCCTTTTGAGTTTCAGGATCTCTAGGAACCATTGAATTCGTCAATACGCCAAAAAATCTGTACCCAAAAATACTCTTATCCACATTTTTGGTTGTCGCAAAAATAATGGATCCAATGACCACAAATAAAATAAATCCATAAAAAAACAAATTGAATATCAATGTAGATATAGAATTTTTAGTTTTATAAGTCGTAGTCTTTTGCTTTTTTTTAGAACCTGTTTGTTGCTTTTGCCTTCTGTTTTTTTCAGTTCTCAGATTCTTATTTTTTGTGTTAGCTATTGAGTTTGAACGATTAGATCTCTTTTTTTTATTGACTGGCTTTTTTGATGGTGATAGTTTTGTTTTTTTCCTTTTATTTGACGGTTGTTTCCTAACTCCCTCTTCTACCAATTTCCAAGTCCTCGCTTCACATTAGGCTTACCAAAGCCCTTATTTCTCATCTTTATTTGAAAGTAAAATGCAAACATATCAAGAAATACAACTGTTTTTTATTTCTCTAAAAACAGTCTCACTCATTGAATTGAGACTGTTTAAATAGTCCAAAAAACTAATGATATTAAGAAAATCAACTAAAACAAAAAAAAGAAATACATTTGAATGGATAAATCCCTTCACAACGTATTTCCAGACTGTTTCCTCTTATATAAAATTTCATGGATTTCAGCTCTATAAAAATCATTAGTTTATTATAGAGAAAAGAGAAAGTCAATAGAATTTATAAAATATTTTTTACTACTTGTATTATAGAGTTTAAAGGTGGTGATTAAGGTGTTTGGTAAACTCATTTAGCTATACAACGCTTTTTACAGAAAACAATTAAACTATCAATAGTTAAGAGGTGTTCATTAATGGCAATTATTGGTTATATGCGTGTCAGCACGCATCAACAAAAATTTGATTCTCAACAAAAAGCACTAGAAAAATATGGTGTAGATCTTATTTACAAAGAATGTGAGAGTGGGCGAAAAACATCAAGAAGTGAATTAAACAAAGTACTTACTCTTCTACAACCAGGTGATACACTCGTTATTTTCAAACTGGATCGACTATCAAGAGGGACTAAGCAGCTGTTGAATTTATTAGAAGAATTTGATCGAAGAAACATTCATTTTGTCAGCATCCAAAATAATATAGATACGACAACACCAATGGGCCGGTTCTTTTTCACGGTAATGGGTGCTTTTGCTGAAATGGAGGCTGAGTTGATTCGAGAAAGAGTCATAGCAGGCCTTGAGGCAGCCAGAGAAAATGGAAAACAGCTAGGGAGGCCTCCACGTACAAAAGAGGTAAAAAAAGCGTTGGAACTTTATACTGGTTCAAATTTATCTGTTCCAGAAATTGCAAAGAAATGTAACTTATCTGTTCCAACAGTCTATAACCATATCAAAAAACATAATTTACTAAGAAAGGTCCATTAAATCACACACTTAACTTTTACAAAAAAACATAATACGGCATTGAAAATAACTAATTAACACTATACAAATTAAATCAGTTAACATCGAAATAAGAAAGATTTACATATTAAAAGCTAAAAGAGGTTGGAATGAAAGTATTTAGCTCCATGAAATAAGAAGAAGAGCTTTTACTCTTAGAAGTTGATGTGATTGAAGAAACATATAATCTGTTTTCCGTCTCCCCTTTATTAAGATTTTAAGGGTCTGAGGTATAACTCGAAGAGTTACGCCTCAGACCCTTTTCACTATCTATTAACCAATCAGCTTTAATCCAATAACTGACGCTAAAATAATTCCAATAAAAACAACCCTGCGCCAATCTTTCGATTCACCGTAAAAAACCATACCTAAAATAGCTCCCCCGGCAGCACCAATACCTGTCCAAATAGCGTATGAAACCCCCATCGGTAGAACCTTCATTGCTAAGTAAAGAAAAACAAAACTACTACCAAAGGTAAAGAACAATAACAATAATGATTTTTTATCTTTATTTAAGTTAAAGCGATTGATTGATCCAACCCCTAACATTTCAAAAATCCCTGCAATAATTAAAAATAACCAACTCATTTTTGCTCCTCCCCTTTCTCACCAGTAACAAATTTCAATCCCATAACACCAATCAATAAAACTGCGATTAACAGAATTTTAGACAGTTTAAATTCTTCACCAAAAAATAAGATTCCTGTAATGACCGTTCCCGCCGTACCTAATCCAACAAAAACAGCATAGGCTGTTCCTACAGGTAAGGTTTCACCTGACTTAATCAAAGCGTAAAAACTGATTAATATAAATATAATTGTGAGTAAAATTTCCCACCAAGTCGTACTATGTTTCATACCAATGACCCATAATACTTCAAAAAATGCACCAATCATTAATTTTATCCAATCTTTACTCATATAAAAATCCTCCTTAATTTAAAAAACGTAATCGGTTCGCTTAGTATTGTTTGAAAGGTAAGAAAATATGTTTGCAACATTTTCTGTCTCAAGCTAACCTTACTTTTTTCCTAACGTTTAGCCAATAAAGCCAAAAGACATATTAAAACAAATAAAAAAGTGTCAATCAGCAATTCCATCTAAGGCCTAGGAATTGTCGATTCACACTTATACAGACGAGCAGCCGGCGCTACTTATCAAAAGTCATTTGATTTAATTTTGTTTTCGGTTTATTTAAACTGTTTCCAATTCTACTCTAAAAAAAGTATTTTAGCAAGGTAAAAATAGTTTTTTTTATTAAATAAAATTTAATAATTCTCTATATCCTCTTGTAAACTGATAAAAAAAGATTATTTATGACGTTCTAAGTGAGCTAAATTTTTCAAAATCCAACTATTTAACCAATATCTCTTCTGATTATTTTTATTAAAATTATTATTTTATGTAATAAAATTCATTTTGATCAGATACTTCCCAAAATTTACGCATCATGATTTTGTAAATCTAATCAACATATGATACACTTACTTTATCAAAAAAAGATTCCAAGTGAATCGGTTAACGTTGATATTACTTACTTTAGGCGGTAGTAATGTCAGCGTCTTTCTTTTTTTATACATTTTATATTTCAATGAAATCTTTTTGATTCTCTCAGTAAACTTTAAGTAAAAAACTCCCACCTCTTAAGAGATGGGAAATTAAACGTTATTAAACGAGTATCATGATACATTTTTTCTATTAAGCTAAAGCTCCCATTGGATCCCAAGGTGCTAAAACAGTCGGCTCTTGTTTCCATGCTTCTTGTAATTCTGGTGCTAGTAACTCTTTACGAACAACAATTTGATACGTATATTCGTCCATCCAGGCATCACTCATGACAAAAAATCCTTTATCGCCGACTTTTTCTCCCCAGCTATTTTCTACTTTCCATTTCGTTGACTCTCCATTAATCAGATCTACACCAGTTAACACCATCGCATGGGTCATTAAACTTTCACCAAAATCTAAGCGTTGTGCTTTCGTCATAGTAAAATCGATATCAAATAAATCATTCATATCATATGCGTCTAAAGACATGATCCCACTGTCTCTTGTAGAAGATTGACCAACATCACAACCAAACCAAACAGATTCTCCTTGCTCTAGTTGCGCTACAGCTAATTTTTTGAATGTTGTCATATCTACATTGATATATTTTACTTCTTTACCGCCCACGACATTCCCTAACATTTCTACAGTATATGTTTGATTGTATGGTTTGTCTGCTGTTGGCGCATTGATCACACTTACATAGTTATCCAGATCTACACCAACATATTTTTCATAAAACGATTGCGGTGTTAAATTTTGGTCTAAGTGGTAATTCTTCTCTTCATCACGATACTCAAAATCAAATGTTTCTGGTGGTGTGCCTAAAGAAATCGCTAAAAAATTGTAGATTTCACCTAGCATTGTTTCTTTAGCTGCTTGAATTTCTTCAGATGTTTTGCCACTAATGACTAACTCTCGCAAAGTTGTTGCATCTTTTCTTAATTTTTTATTTAAGTAATTGTTTAAATCTCGAGAATTTGAGCTGTTGCTACTTTCTGGCATAGCTGTTTTCGGTACGACACCATATTTTTGGAAAATGGAGACAATCATATCCCACTGTCCACCATCTTGTTGAGGGGTTGCTAGTAAGAATGAAACTTTTCTGCTATCTAATTTTTGATCAGCGGTTGCGATGATATTTTCATAGAAATAATTTGATTTTTCGTATTTATCCCAAAAAAATGTATAGTTTTGAGAAAGTTCAAAATCTTTTAATTTAAAGCTATTAATCATTTTGTGTCTAAATGTGTTCAGCGCTGCAAACATCCAACAGCGTCCGCTTTGTTTTTGGTTTGCTACGGTTCCAGTTGTAATATCCACTGAGAACACCGGTACATTGTTTACTTCAGCACTTTGATTTTGCGCAGATGCTGTAATACCATTTTTGATTACGCCTCGTTGTAAAGCCTTTTGTTTATTATTTTCCATAAATGTGTCATGGAATTTTTGTGTGATTTTCGGTTCAATTACTGACATATCAATTCATCCTTTCACTCATAACATTTCTTTTCCATTATATGCCTGAATTTTCAATCCCTCAAGCTTTTAACAAATAAAAGTTGTCTTTTTGCATCATCTGTATTATATTATATAATACAAAGAGCAAAAAGAGGTGATAACATGCTTTTAGAAATAGATAGTCAAAGTGAAATACCTATTTATCAACAGATTTGCAATCAACTCATCCTTGGTATTGCCGAAAATAAACTTAAACCAGGTGAAATTCTTCCTTCCGTTCGGCAGATGGCTGATGAAATTGGCGTTAATATGATGACTGTTTCAAAGGCGTACACGTCTTTGAAAAAAGATGGGTACATTTTGACCGATCGCCGTAACGGGACAAAAGTTGCTGAAAAACAAGTATTAGACCCAGCATTTCAAAAAGAATTTTCAAATGGATTGGAACTGTTATTAGCTGAAGCTTCCATTCACCAACTTTCAGAAAAAGAAGTACAAGAAAAAGTCAGACTGATTTATCAAAAATTTGAACAATAAAAGGGGCGTTAAAAATGAATTTTTTTCTATATTTACTATTAATTGGTATTAGTTTCTTAATGGCATTTTCAGGAAGAATACCTGCTAACCCACATAAAAATGTTGTTTTAGAAACAACTTTACCTAAAGACAAACTTCAAGATAAACAAGTTCTTAAAGTAAGTAAGACTTATAAGAAGAGATTGCTTCAATGGGCATTTGCCTTTATTATTATTGCTTTACCAATTTTAGCAATTCCTTATGATTCTTTGACTCTTATTTATTTTCTAGCGATACTTAGTGGTTTTATCGGCACTTTTTACTATCTAGAAATCGTGTACATTCGTAAAATGACTGCTGTAAAAGTGCAGAATAATTGGTTATTACCAACAAGTCCAATATTAGTTGATACCAAACTAGTGGCAAATAAAAACCGTAAATTGATTTCTATTTGGTGGTTTTTACCAAGTATTTTACTCACTCTTTCAGGTTGCGTTTATTCTTTTAACATACTGGGTCTGGCTAACGGCACTTGGGTTTTCTGCCTTATTTCAATTCTAACAACTGGTATGTTTTTGCTTTTCTATTATTATATCGCCCGTTTTCCTGTCAAACCGTTAACGAGGGATAATACAATTAATCAAAAGGTAAATGATCAAATGCGTCATCATTGGTCCGTTTTGATGGCTGTTTCAGGATTAGTTATGAGTCCCTTAGCGTTTATACCTGCTTTTTCAGTTACAATTCCTTATGAAAAGATGATGATGTTATCCATTGTATATGCCATACTTATTCTTGTATTTGTGATTTTTACATTTTACTATTTATTCACAGCTAGAAAAAAACAAGATCAATTAATCTCAATGGCTAAAGAATATCGCTATAGCGATGAAGATCAATATTGGAAATATGCTATTTATATTAATCCAAATGATAAAAGAATTCTGATTCCCGACCGCGTAGGGATGAATATTTCAATAAATTTAGGTCAGCTTGGTGGAAAAATTGTTATGGGTATCGTAGGTGTTCTCGTTTTAATCTCATTAATCGCTGCTAGCGTTCCTTTATTGATTGGTGATTTCTCAGCGAATCCATTTCAATTATCAACTTCTAATAGTGGTATTTCTTTGTCAGCACCTTTAGCTCAAAATAGGAAAATCGATTGGACAGAAATTGAATCTGTTGAATTGTTAGATAAATTGCCTAAAGATAGAGTACGGGTATATGGTACAGCAACAGAGAATTATTTAACAGGAGAATTTCAAGTCAATAACGAACCTGCCTATTTGCTTGTATTTGAAAATAAAAAACCAATTTTGGAAATAAGAACCAAAGACAAAATATACTATTATACAAATAAAGATAGCGGATTAACTAAGAAGTATTATCAAGATATTCAAAAAGTTCTTAGCAAATAAAAATAAGTTAGGAAAAGTTCAATTACTTTTCCTAACTTATTTTCTTTTTTTTTATCCAGCTTCATGAGCTAGCACTTCGGAAAAAAGACAAAAATTGAAGGAGGCAAAATGCGCCTCAGTCAATTTTCCCTATTTTTCTGTCAGTGCTGAACGAGCTCATTCAGCTTTTATTTTTTCAATGTGTTTTTCATCATTCCAAGCAATGTTTTCACGTCTTCTGGTCTGGTGTCTCCTGTTTCTGAATCAATGATTGAGCTATATACGTGTGGAATGATTTTTTTCACGCCTGCGTCTACTGCGATTTGAACGATTTCTTCAAAGTTCTCTAAATCAATTCCTCCTGTTGGTTCTAGGT
>NZ_MIKB01000018.1 GCF_001730365.1 Enterococcus quebecensis | reverse complement strand
TCTTTTGCTTTCCCATTGCCAGATACGTTGGTTCTGGTTGCAATGTTCGTTGATCCTTTTATGTTGTTTAAGGCATTGGCTGATTGGCTAAAAGAAGTGGATACACTCCCAGCTACAGATAGACTACTTTTTATCCCCATATTTTCTCTCCTTATTGTCTTTATTTCCGTTTTTAACGTATATCAAAACAAACATATAGAAACAATTGCGTTTTCATTGTGTTTATTTTTTGATACCTTCTACAATACGTTTCTCGACAAAACGTAAAAACATAAGTTGATGGTTTACAATTTTCTACTTTCTGCTCAATAAAAGGAGATTTTTTTCTGTTATTTTTCTTTTTACATATCGGAGCCGTTTTTCGTGTTACTTGCTGAAGCTCAAAATTCAGCACTCCAGAAAAAGGAGAGACTCATTATGAAAAAGAGTTACAGAATCTGTCAACAAGAAAAAAGTAACTAAACAACTTTCCATACATTCAATACTGCTTATGTTAAACTAAGATAGACGAAATCAAATAAGTAGCTTTTGTAGAGGGGAGTAATGAACATGAAATGTATATCATGGAATGTCAACGGCCTGCGTGCTGTTGTTAAGAAGAACTTTATGGAGGTTTTTAATGAATTAGATGCAGATTTTTTCTGCTTGCAGGAAACAAAATTACAAGAAGGGCAAATTGATTTAGACTTACCTGGTTATTATCAATACTGGAATTATGCTGAGAAAAAAGGCTATTCAGGTACAGCGATTTTTGCGAAAGAAGAAGCGCTAAGTGTGCGCTATGGTATGGGACTTGAAGAGCATGATCAAGAAGGGCGTTTGATCACATTAGAATATCCAAACTTCTTTATGATTACTTGCTATACGCCTAATTCTCAAAATGAGTTGAAACGTTTAGATTACCGTATGACTTGGGAAGATGCTTTTCGCGACTATTTAAATGCGTTAAGTAAAGAAAAACCCGTGATACTTTGTGGTGATTTAAATGTAGCTCATCAAAATATCGATTTAAAAAACTGGAAAACCAATCAAAAAAATGCTGGTTTTACACCAGAAGAACGTCAAAAATTTACAGAATTATTGGATAGTGGTTTTATTGATACATACCGTCACTTCTATCCAGATCAAGAAGGCGTTTATTCTTGGTGGAGTTATCGTTTCAATGCTCGGAAAAATAATGCTGGATGGAGAATTGACTATTTTGTCGTTTCTGATGGTTTGAAAGAGGCTTTGACTAGTGCTAAGATTCATACTGAAATTACAGGTAGTGATCATTGTCCAGTGGAAGTTGAGTTGACGATCACTTAAAAAGATTCGATACTACTTATCGTTTAATGTTTATTTGAATTTAGAGAACGGGATAAAACTGATTTTTAGTTTTATCCCGTTCTCTTTTTGTTTATTTTGTGTTAATATTTTTGAATTAGACTTACTATAGGTCTTTTATTTTGTTATACTGCATGTATGAATTAATTTTTTATTGAAAGGGATAATGAACATGAATTTTTATTCCATAGACTTTGAAACAGCCAGTTATGCCAAGCATAGTGCCTGTTCTGTCGCGTTAGTAAAAGTAGAAAACAGTAAAATCGTTGATGAATATTATTCCTTAATCAAACCGGAAACGGATTTTTTCTGGAAAAACATTCAAGTTCACGGGATTAAACCAGAAGATGTAGCGGATGCTCCTAAGTTTCCAGACGTTTGGAAGCAAATTCAAGGTTGCTTTAAACCGAATAGCTTAGTTGTCGCTCACAATGCTCCTTTTGACACTGGTGTTTTAACTGGTTGTTTAGATTATTATGGAATTGATCAACCAAATTACCTTTCACTATGTACAGTTAAAACGAGCCGTAAGTTATTTCCAGAGATGGAAAATCACAAGCTGAACACGGTTTGTGAGAATCTAGATATCCAATTGAACAATCACCATGATGCGTTGGAAGATAGTCGAGCATGTGCTGAAATTTTGTTGTATCAAGAAAAACACTTTGGTGTAGAACCGTTAAAGAAACTAGTAACGATAAAATAAAGAAAAGCCGAATCAAGAACAGATTGTTCTTTTGATTTGGCTTTTCTTTGTTATAAAGGATTTATTTTTCTAAAATCTCAACGATCTCATCCATATTTTTAGAACCAAAAACAATTTCCTTGTCATCAATGATCATCGCTGGGACGCTCATGATTTTCTTCTCTGTTTTCAATTCTGGAAAGACACCGATATCAATCATTTCTGCTTCAACATTATGGTTGATAGAAGCAATTCTTTGGCATGCTGCCACAACATCTGGGCAATAATGACAAGTCAATGAAACGAATATTTGTACTTTCTTTTTAGGTAATTCTTTGATTTTGTTGACTACAGGTTCTTCAATTGGTTGTCCTGCGCTTCCCACATTGTAAACAGCCAAGACGATTGAATTGACCTCATGTCCGCTTGGAATACCACTAAATTTGATTCCAGTGTAGTCTCCTTGATCGTTTAAAACAACAACACTTGGCAATTTATCAATGCCATATTTTGTTTCTAAGTCAGGTTTCTCACCTTTTTGGATCGATTCTAACAAGATCTTATCACTTAGTGAAGCAAATTCAGTTAAGAATGAGTTCAGTTCTAGTGATTTCTCTTCACTACTATCCATCACTTGAAGTAATGTAACGTTCTTCGTAAGTTTTCCAAAAATACCGCCTAATTGTTCTCTCATTGCGTCAGGGAACCAAGTATTATTACCACTTGTAGCTTTAACTGCTTTCTTCTCTGTTTTTGGTTGTTCCTTTTTGCTCGCTGCATGTTGCTCAGCTAATCGTTTTTCCATGCGTTCATTGACGATTGGCAAGCCAGCTTTTGTTTTTTCTTCTGTGATATATTTTTGTGCATTGGTTGCAGCGATCGCACCATCTGCCACAGCAGTAACGATTTGGCGTAATTCTTTGATCCGTAAATCTCCAGCTGCATAAACACCAGGGACGTTTGTTTCCATATTTTCATTTGTTGGTACATAACCGCGGTCTAATTCGACTTTGCCTTCAAAAATTTCAGTACTAGGTTTGTTACCAGCAAAAACAAACATACCAAAAGTACTACCTTCTGGTGCGTCATAAGTTGTTTCTTCCCCTGTTTCGTTGTTGACAAAAACAGCTTTACGAACAAAATCATCCCCAGTTATTTCTTTCACTTCGGTATTGTAGACGATTTTAATATCTGGATGTTGTTTGGCTGCTTCTGCTGTTAATTTAGCACAAGTGAAATCAGGTTCACGAATGATCATTGTTACTGATTTACCATAACGAGTTAAATAAACCGCTTCTTCTGCCGCTGCATAGCCGCCCCCAAGTACAAAGATATCTAATCCTTGGAAAAATTCGCCATCACATGTTGAACAATACGCGATGCCACGACCAGTAAACTCAACTTCTCCTGGGAAACCAATTTTACGTGCGGAAGCACCCGTTGCGATGATTACAGCATACGCCTGATAAGTTTTTGTAGCAGATTTGACTGTTTTCACTGTTTGACTTAAATCAACGTCAATAATCTCATCTGTGGTAAACTCAACACCAAAATCTAATGCTTGTAAACGCATGTCTTCCATCAGTTCAGGTCCAGTTGTTGCTCGGATTGCTGGATAGTTCACGATTTCAGAAGTTGTTGTTACTTGTCCGCCGATTTTATCTTTTTCAATAATCAATGTGTCTAACATTGCACGACCTGCATAAATCCCTGCTGATAACGCAGCTGAACCGCCGCCGATCACGATCAAATCATAAATTTCTTGACTCATATATACGTTCTCCTTTTATTCAATTCGTTGTTTTTGAGCTGTAAATCTTAAGAAAGACTCCCCTAAAAAAGGAAGTCTTACGCCTGTTTATTAATCTATTTAGATTTTACCAACTAAGTCTAAACTTGGTGCGATTGTTTCTTCGCCTGGTTTCCAGTTTGCAGGACAAACTTTATCGCCATGTTTTGCAACAAATTGAGATGCTTCTAATTTACGAACTAGTTCATCTGCATTACGGCCGATACCCATATCGTTGATTTCGTAAGATTTGATTTCGCCTTCTGGACTTACGATAAATGTACCACGGTAAGCTTGACCTAACTCTTCGTTTAATACGCCGAAGAATCGAGCGATTTTTCCATTTGGATCAGCTAACATTGGGTATTTGATTTTACCAATAGTATCTGTTGCGTCTGCCCATGCTTTATGAACAAAGTGGCTATCTTCTGATACTGAGTAAACTTCACAATTCAACTCTTTTAAGTGATCGTAGTGATCTTGCATGTCCCCTAATTCTGTTGGACAAACAAATGAAAAGTCAGCTGGATAGAAGAAGAAAATACTCCATTTACCTAATACGTCTGCTGTTGACACTTTGATAAATTCACCATCTTGGTATGCGTCACATTCAAAGTCTAATAATTTTGTGTTGATTAAGTTCATCTCAATATTCCTCCTAATTTTAAAAACTAGCCCTTACAGCTAGTCCTTTTTTCTACACTCTTAGCGTATCAATTTAAAATTATTATGTCAATAGAATTATTATAGTTTAGACATTTTATTTTTGCTATATTCGTCTTCTCTTTGAGAAAATAGCTCTCTCATTCTCAATAACGCGAATAAATTATCAGTTGTTGTTTATCTACTCTATTTTACACGATGGAATGAAAATAAGACAAGAGTAATCTTCTTTATTCTACCAGAAAAAATTTCTTATTAATCGAATAACTTCCTGATTTTCCACCAATTCACTGTGGCGGGTCTCCTCACCTTGAATCAGTATTTCCTGATAATCGGCTAGTTGATCCTGATAAATATATCTTCCAGAAAAAACACTTTGGACGGGTACTGTATTATCAGAAGCTGTTTCTTCAACTTCTCCTGCGATATTCAACATCTTAATGGAACTTTGAATATTCCCCCGATTTTCTATGTACCCTTGAAGCAGATCGCTAGTTTCTTTCACTTGTGTAAAAGTAGTAACTGCTTCATTGTATTTTTTTGATGTGTCATTGTAGGGTGTACCTAGAGTTATCAATTTGTTTAATTTTGGATCTTCGACTTGTTGAAATTCTTCCAGATAAGATGTGATCACTAATCCACCATTGGAATGACCTAGATAATTATACGTGTCAAACGAGTATTTTCTTTGAATATAACTCAGCGCTAGTTGATACCATTTTCCTTGAAGGGATAAGGTTTCATTACTACTATCTTGAAACGCAATCACGATGGTAGGATGCTCCGTTGTACTCTTTAGCTTTCCTTTAGATGATACACTGCCATCGGTTGCTACAGTGACTTTTAGCACATCAGATTTAGGATCTAATGCCTTGATCAAGCCATTGAAACGGTTCACAGTTCCATTAGTTCCTGGAACAAAAATCGTTGGCGTTTGAATTTCCACCGGTCCACTCGTTGGCGTAAATTTTTCAGCAAATGCAGTTAGGCTTTTTTGGAATAAAAGAAAGAGCATTAAAGCAACACCTCCAATCAAAAGTATTTTAGGAAGCTTTCTTTTTATGTTTTTATCATTCTTCATGACATCATCCTCCGATATAGAGAAAGTCTACGCCCTGAAACTTAAATGAAGATTAAACATAAAATAAAAGAAATTTTTAGTTTTATTTTCTAATGAAAATCATCTGGATAATGCAGACAATAAAAACTAGCAGAAGAGCCATGTCAATGGAGTGAAATCTTATTTAGGAGTTTAAAAATGTTTCATCCATGGTCTTGTCTTTATTAAAATGCTTTCCATGAACATCGATGACTGCATGCCATTCTTTACATAATTTATGGGGGATTGATTCGGTCAAATGAATAAAATCCTTACGCATTTCTTCATAGGTCTTATATGGACCAAAACCTAAGCGATTAAACAAGTGAATTGCGTATTGATCAGCGATAAACACATTTCGTTCAAAAATATAAAGTAACATCGCATCTGCTGTTTCTGAGCCTACACCTTTAATCGTTAAAAGTTCTTTTCTAAGTTCATCCGTAGAGTATGTGTGAAATTTATCAAAATCACTGTCGTGAGAGATAAACCAATCGATCAATGCTTTAATATAATTGCTTTTTTGTTTGAAGAAACCTGCCGGACGAATCAGTTCTTGTAATGTTTCCAATTCAATTTCCAGAAGGCTTTCCACCGTTAAATATGGTTCCAAATTCCCCAACGCTTTGTGAGCGTTTTTTTCGGTTGTTTGCTGAATCAGGATCATCGATACCCAATCAGATAGACGATTCTCATCTTCCCACCAATGCTGATAGCCGTAATGATCGACTAAATTATTTAGCACTCGAAGCTTGTCTTTATCTGTTTTCATTTTTTCCCCTCCTTTAATATTACATAAAAAACTTAGATCAAAATAATTAAATCCTGATCCAAGCTGTATAATAGTTATTCAGTTATCTCTTTTTCTTTCGTAATCATAATCACTCCATCGCCTAAAGGCAACAACGTAGACGTCAAATCTGGATGAGTCATGACTGTATCTAAAAATTGATTCAATTTTCTATGGATCGTTCTTTGACTACGAGGAATGTCTTCAATTGGGTCTAAAATCGTTCCTGCTTGAAAAACATCATCCACCATCAATACACCACCAACACGCAATAAGCGTAAACATTCTGGTAAGAATTCAATATATTTGGATTTCGCACTGTCCATAAAAATAAAATCATAGGGCCCCGTCAATGTAGGTAAAATTTCTGCGGCCTGCCCCTCTAACAAAGTAACTTTGTCCGTCAGTCCTAAGCGTTCATAGGTTGCCTTGGCTTTTCTGATCATCACATCAAAACGATCAATCGTAGTCACATGTCCATCGTCACCAACATATTGCGCCATCAAGCTAGAAGAAAAACCAATTGCTGTGCCTATTTCTAAAATATTTTTGGGTTTGATTTGATCTAAGAAAAATTGTAGAAATACTACGGTTTCATGAGGGATAATAGGAATCCCCGCCTCATGAGCTTCTTCTTCAATCACTCCTAATTCGCCTTGAATCATTTTTTGTTTATTACGCATAAAATCGACAAGTTCTTTTTTTACAACGGGTCGATGCATCATTTCGTTTCGCATACTATTCGCTCCTTTTCGCTTCTTTATTATACGAATAGATACAATTGATGTCAAAAAGAAAATGAGGCAACTAACAATCTAAACACCTTAAACTAATTGAAACAAGTTAAACAAAAATCAATCCTATTCATTCCTCAATTTCTTAGCAATTCGTTCATTCATTTTTCTTTTTAGTTCATTGATTCTAGTCCGTCCTTGCATTTCTGATAGTGTATTTTCAGCAAAAGATCCTACGTCTTCTCCAACTAGATCTAAAATTGGAATATTATTTGCAGCACCTTCTTCAAAGAAATCAAGTAAATCTAGCATTACTGGCAACATCTCCATACCGTCACCGGCTGTAAACTCCCATAAAAATTTTTGGACTTCTTTATAAACCATTTGATAGTCAGCAGGTAATTTTTTTAGGCGCGCCATCTCTTCATTGTATTTGATTTTATCTGCATGAACTTGTTTAAGATACTGAAAGATGTTTTTACTTTTCATTATCGTTTCCCTCCTTTATTTTTTCTATTTGTCCTGAAATGAACGACCAGCGCTGCCAGAACAACTCACGTTCTTTTTGTCCGTTCTCATTTAATGAATAGAATTTACGCATTGGTCCCATTGTCGACTTTTTTTTCGTAACAGTTACTAAGTTCTTCTTTTCCAAGCGCAATAGAATAGTATAAACTGTGCCTTCCACGATGTCTTCAAATCCATATTCTTGTAAGTTATTCGTTATTTCGTAACCATATGTTTCCCGTCGGTTAATAATTTCTAGAATCACTCCTTCTAATACACCTTTGAGCATTTCTGTAATCCCGTTCATAGTATTTATCACCTTTACTTTCTTATGGAACAACCTAAGATTGATCTATCTTCTCACTACTTAGTAATATAAAGTACAGGTATATAGTATAACTAAGTACATAAATTGTCAACTACCTTGTTTTACTAAAAAAGATTCTAGAGAAAAAGCAATCTGCTTTTTCCTCTAGAACCTACATGTATTTTTTATTTTTAATAAAGTAAGCCAACTAAGTCTTGTTTTTCAATGTTACCAAAATATTTTTTTATGTCGATCTTATCAACAGCAGCTTCGATTGCTGATTTTTCATATTTAGTACCCGTTAAAATATCTTCTACATCTTTGATCTCACCTAGTCCAAAGAAGTCACCAAAGACTTTGATTTCTTTAATTTCACCATCTTCTACGTTCATTTGCGCATCAATGGAACCAATTGGAAAGCGCTGATGGCGTTCTAAGTTAAAGGCTGGAGACTTACCATAGTTCCAATCCCAGTTACGGTAAAATTCATCGGAGATTTTATTGATTTTTTCCCAGTCTTCATCTGTCAATTCGTAGGTTTTTACTTGATCAACAGAATCTACACCGAAGATTTTCAACAAAATATCTTCACGAAATTCTTCTGTCGTCATATCTTGTTTTTCCGCAGGTAAAAATGGTTTAATATTCGTTACTCGTGAACGAACGGATTTGATTCCTTTTGATTCGATTTTGTCTTTGCGGACTTTTAAGGTATTCACTACTTCATCAATGTCACTGTCAAACATCAATGTGCCATGAGCAAACATTCTGCCAGCTGTTGCATACATTGCGTTTCCTGAAAACTTCATATCATTGATTACTAAATCATTACGGCCTTTTAGTTCCGCACCAGAAACACCTAAATCATGTAGCGCTTGAATAATTGGTTGTGTAACTTTGGCAAAATCACGGAAAGAATTGCCATCGTCTGGCATGATAAAACTAAAGTTTAAATTACCGTGATCGTGATATACAGCACCACCACCGCTTAAGCGACGGACAACATGAATCCCGTTTTCGTCTACATACTCTTTATTGATCTCTTCGATCGTGTTTTGATTCCGACCAATAATGATTGAGGGGTCATTGATATAAAATAATAGAATCGGCTCATCTAATGGTTTCTCTTTTAACAAATAGGTTTCGATTGCTAAGTTGACTCTTGGGTCATTATTTTCATTTGGTACAAAGATCATTATTCACCACTCCTTAAATTTCAATAACTAAATTTTTCTTTGCTAAACAGACAGATACTTGGTTCCCTGCAGCTTTTTCAGCTTGTTGTTTCAATTCTTCTAGTGAACCATGTTGAGGTAAATGAGTCAATATCAGTTTTTTAACATTGGCAGCTTTGGCAATTTCACCCGATTCTTTTGACGTGAAATGTGCATGATGGTTTTCATTTCCCTCAAATAAGTACGTATCAGCTAAAAAGACATCTGCATCTTTCGCAAAATCAACAAAACTTTCCAAGTAGCCAGAATCACCTGTGAAAACAAATACTTTTCCTGTTTTTTCTTCTAAAAATCGCATGGCATAACAAGGAACAGGATGGATTGTTTTCATAAAAGTCACAAGAAAGGGACCTAATTTTAACTCTTCCGCTTCAAAATAAGGAACTGCCTCAGATACTCCTGGCATATTAAGTGCTTCAAAATGAACGGCATCATCTGTATGTCCATAAATAGGTAAAACAGGTGTTGGCTCCATCACCGGATATAATTGACGATAATACTGCAATACACCTAAATCTGCGATATGGTCATAATGATAATGAGATAGGATCACGGCGTCTAATGTTAATGGATCAAGATGTTCTTCTAAATTGACTAAAGTTGTACTTCCAGCATCTAACAATAACTTAAATCCATCCGATTCTAATAAATAAGAACTGGTTCCTTCTCCTTTATAAGGATACGCACCTAAACAGCCTAAAACGGTTATTTTCAACTTCATCGGCCTCCTTGATTATTTTCTTCTTAATGGTAACATAAAAAAACAAAATTGAGACAAAAAATTGTTTAGGTTCCAGTAACTAGACTAAATGAGGGTGAGGCAAAAGTAAACAGCACTTTTGCCTCACCCTCTAAAACCAAATAAATGGTTGTATTACAGACCAAACTTTCTAAGGTCCATTCTCTAAAGTCCAATTAATTTTAGTTGTATATGCTGTATCTTTTCGGAGTCTCCCAGGCATAATTTCTAAATTCAATGAACGTGACACATCTGAAAATACTACATTTACCTCGCGTTTGTTACTATCTTTAGCGTCAAACACTTCACTTGAAGCTTGAGTGTTTATCGGTATAGTTGCACGTCCGTGGTCATTTAAATATAAAAGAATACCTGATTCTTTTTCCCCTTTTTCATTTTGGAAAAGCTCCGCCAACTGTGCAGTTAATCGCCAATTTTTTTTAACAAATCTAGTATCTTCTACGTTCAATTCAATCGTTTTTTGTTGGACAATGTTTTGTCTTTTTGATTGAATCGTTACTTCTCCAAATGACAGATCAGAGGAATAATTTTTAATACTTAATGTTCCTGGTAGTAAAGTCATCGTTATTTTTTTAGTGATTTTTCCGATGCTTATTGATAATTCATATGTTCCCACATCTTTTTTCACTGATGTTTTATCAATCGAGATTAATTCTTTTGTTTCCTTAGCTGTTGCTAACTCCCACGCATTTGCATTGCTATTAGCCAAAATAAAATCCAGTTGTTCTTTTTCTGTTTCAGGATAATCAATTGCTAGTGCACTAAAGTTTTCACCATAGAGCATATATGTATCATCTTTCAACGTGTCCAAACTTTCCACTAAAAATGGAATTTCTATGTTGGTTTTATTTTGAGCCTTATCCATCAGTTCAACAATTGCTGTTGTTCGACCTACTTTTGTCAGATCTGGTTCTTTTATCAGTGTTTTGGTGACTGATTCAACACCTGCATTGTCATAGATATTCTTTAACATATTGGAAATACTTGGAATTGCTGAACCAATTTTTACATATTGAATAAGGGCTTCAGCACTTGGTGGTGTCGTATCTTTTACTTGTTGACTATTTGAGGCAACACTTATATTTCCTGCACTATCTGCTGCAGTCACTTCATAGTTTTTGTAAGGAACTAACGGTTTTTTCTCATCTGGAATAAGGAGTTCAAAACGACCTGTTTCATCGGCTTTTCCTGTCAGAAAAACATCGGTACTCCCCGTTTCGTACAGCTTGATTGCAGCATCAGGTTCGGTACTACCAGAAAATGAACTTGATGTATCAGTAATTGGATCTAATTTAGGCATTTCTGGAGGTGTTGTATCTTTGACTATTCGAGTCACAGTTGCAGCTTTACCATTTAGCATGCCTTTAATTACAACGGTCTCTCCTGCAGTAAAATACTGGTCTTTTGGCAATGTATAATTAAATGTTCCATCCGCATTAGCACGTATTTGATACTTGCTTGTATCATCTTTAACTTCTGAGCTTAATTGCCCCTCTGGTAAAGAGGCACTACCCGAGAATGATAGAAACGCTTTAGGATAAGTTTTCCCTGTCACAGTGTAACTTTCTTGTTGTGTTGGATTGTCAACTAACTCTCCTGTTGTTATCGTTACGTTGATTTTACCTAGGAGTGTTTGCGCTTTTGATAACAAATTCTCTAGATCCTTTTTGTCAGTCGCTGTTAAAACATTACTGAAGTCTTGTACTTCTTTTCTTAAGTCATTTATCAGCTGTGTTGTTGTACTTAAACTTAACTCTTTTTGCTCTGTATCTGCAAATAAACCATTTATTCTCTTTTTCAATGTTAACCACTCATTAGTAGCATCTTTATAGGTTATATTAGATATTTTCCAAAATGCATCAGTATAAGGATAACCTCCTGTCCCATCATAGGGACCCGTAAACGTTTGTTGAAAAACATAGTCTTTTGTTGTTGGTGCCTTAATTGAAAATACTGGATTAATTGTTCCTTCAGCCTTCTCTAAGCCATTAGCTGGCATACTAAAATTTTGCCAAGCTACCCCGCTAACCTCCATATTAGCAACATGGTGGTCACTATGTGGTCTGTCTGTCATATATGACAAATTATAATTTGCTTTAAATTGATAATAACGACCTGCTTTTAAAGGAACTGTTTGAGTAAGTTTGGCCTTAATTACTCTAGTAGTCCACATACCACTCCCTGGATCATAATAATCCTTAACTGAATGATCACGTATCCATAAATTAATTATATCAGTGGCTGAATCACGGAAGATGTATCCTTTGACAAGATCAAAATTGATTGTTTTTGTTGTAAGATCATAAGATTCACTATATAAATAGTCTGTTTCTCTATCCAAGGTTACTCTCCATTTTGATTTATCTAATAAAACCTCTTCTTCAACAGAACTCGTCTCAGCTTTTATTTTGTGAGTTTGCTCAACTGCAAAGAAATAAAAACACAAAAATAGCAACATTATGTAACAACTACTTTTAGATATCTTTTTTCCCACTGCTTTCCCACCTTCTATGTTTTACCTTTTTTTTAATTATACATCAAATAACAGATTAAATTTTATCCATTTTTGATCGATAAATACGAAAAAATAGATATAATATCATTAATATCTTCTAAATCTTATTAGATAATAAAGAATAACCTCCAAAAATTGATGTTTTCACATACAATTTTTGGAGGTTGATTCATATATGTGTTACTCAACTACTGCTGGTGCATCTTTTTCTTTACGAGCGGTATCGTAAAAGCTTGCAATAGCTACATCATGATAAGGTATCACCCACAATAAGCCAATTCCTACGACTAAAATACCAATGATAAACCAGCCGATAAAAGACAGTTGCAATAATAAATATTGACCGAAACGGCCTTTCATCAAGTACAAAACATATTTTATAGCATCACCTACAGATAAATCAGGATCATCGATTTTGACCCAAACTGCAAATTGAAATACACCACTAATAAATATACCGATCAAGATCATCAGCAAACTAAAAATCACTAATAGGAAGCCTAAAAGTACATTTCCTGCAAGTTCATTTTGAAATTGTTCCACTGAAACTGTATTAAACATTAATCCAAAATAAAAGACTGTTCCATAAGATAAAAGAACTGGTAGTAATACAACTAAATTCAACAAGATACTGTGTGAAATTGATCAATAACATGGGAATATAAAACTTCCCTTGGAAAACAGTTGTTAGCATACCTGTACTGACTTTTCTCCCCCTCAATACTTGCAATGCACAATAATACGTACCGTAGGTAATCGCAAAAAAGATAAAGTTGTTCAGTAAAAATGATATAAGATTATTTCCTACACTATCTTGCGGTAAGTTTGCAATACCACCCACAATTGTGCCAATAATAAACCGAGTGAATACTGCTAAGAACGTAATCCAAGCCATCGTTCCCCATTGGTTTTTTAATGATGTACGTGCTTGCTCTCTATGGGTTGCATTAGTAATTTGACTTTTCATTTAAACCATCCTCTATCTGTTAATATTCCCGAATCTTGTCAACTGTTTCTTGATCTAATCTTTTAACTACTTCTGTAACTAATTTGACCGTGTTTAAATAATCATCTTCATGGATTATTGACGTATGAGAATGTAAATAACGAACAGGAACTGTGATCGCTAATGATGGTACACCATTTCTAGATAAATGCATTCTACCAGCATCTGTTCCACCACCTGTGATCACTGTATATTGAAAGGGAATATTATTTTCTTCAGCAACCTGAATCACGAAATCACGTAATTTTTTATGTGGAATCATAGATGCATCAAAAATCAAAATTTGAGGGCCTTTCCCTAATTCAGAATCGGCTTCTTTTGGTGTCATTCCTGGTGTATCCCCTGCGGTTCCAGTATCTAGTGCAAAAGCAATATCTGGATCAACTAAATGTGTACTTGTTTGTGCTCCTCGTAGACCAACTTCTTCTTGTACATCACTTCCTGCAAACAAGATGTTAGGATGTCCTTCTTTTGCAAGGTTTTCCAGAACTCTTAAGGATACTGCTGTACCAATTCGGTTATCCCATGCTTTAGCCAACATAAATTTTGTATCGTTCATACGTCGATATTCAATATATGGTGTAATCATATCACCAGGTTTTATGCCCCATTCAGCTACTTGTTTGTCACTAGATGCACCGATATCAATAAACATTTCTGCTACGTCATAAGGTTGTTTTCTAGCCTCTGCACTTAAAACATGAGGTGGTTTTGAACCAATCACGCCATGAATCAAATCACCTTTACCAGTTTTAATTTGCACTTGTTGAGCTAGCATAACCTGTCCCCACCAGCCGCCAAGTGTCTGGAATTTAATAAAACCTTTTTCCGTAATTTGCGTAACCATAAAGCCAACTTCATCCATATGCCCTGAGAAAAAGACTTTAGGACCTTCCTTATCCCCAACTCGCTTGGCGATAATACTGCCTAAACCGTCATACATAATTTTATCTGCAAAAGGTTCTGCATATTTTTTGAATAAGTCTCTGACCTCGCCTTCGTTTCCAGGTACTCCTTTAGCATTTGTAAGTTCAATCAACATTTGTTCTTCTTTTTGATCCAAACTATAAAACTCCCTTCTCTTTATAGAATCCATTTTATTATACCATTCATCTGGTTTTTAAAATAAAAAATTTGCCTCTCAACTGTACTCATCTATTCTACACACTATTTACTAAAATCTGCTTTTTTTCAAAAAAACAAGGCAAACCTAGAAAAAAGTTTTGCCTTGTTCCTGTTCTTATTTTGTTATATCGTTTGGCTCTTTTTGCTGCCATTCTTTTGAATAAAATGATGATTGAAGATTATACCTTGGTGCTTTTTTAGAGCTGTTTTCAAGAAATGGTTTAATTCGTTGATCAGCAGCTAACCAACCACGCCAACCTAAGTGAATCGTATCAGCCATAAAATATTGTGTATCAGATTCTTTTGTAAAATCGGCAATGTTGTTAAACCCTTGACTTTCCAATTGATACTTAACTTTCTCAGCAAATCCTTGTAGCATCTCTTGAGAAAGTCCTGTAAAATCCGTCCAATGTTTATTCACAGGCGGAATAATAAACAGTACTTCTGCATTATCCTGAGCCAATTGACTTAAGACTAATTGTAAATCAGAAAACTCTGGTGAAAAACGATAGTCCCACTTTTTTTGTGACCCTTCCAAACTGTTAAGTTTCTTTTTCACTCGTTTGTTATAAAATGCATTTGAAATCTCAAACTGGTTGTTGTTTGTTGCTTTTTCGCCAATCTCAGCAGCTAATCTGTCTAGTTCGCCATCATCATATATTTCGGGCAAGCGTTTTTCTGCCTTTTTAAGAACCTCTTCTTTACTCATCATACCAATTTTCCCAAAAAGTTCATCTTCTCTTGAGAACATATTAAACATCAAATTGATATAATTTCTGTCGGAAGAATTTGGTAAGCTGCCTTCTTTAATACGATCTAACGAGTGGCTTAAACGTTTGTCTTTTTTTACTTTGGGAAAATCCATCAAACGTTGTGCTAAGTATTTATCATCATCCGTTACTTTCTCCAGATTATTAACCCACTGATATGTCTGAAGATCAGAAAAATACGCATTGAAGTAATCATTTGTGACACCATCTTTAACAAACCATTGAGGCGAAAGAATAAATATTACTTTTTTATGAGAAAGGTTTTCTCCCATTGACTGCATCATCATCGCCTGAGTCAAAGATTGCGTACCTGGTGCTCCTAATAAAAATGGTCGATACTTTCGATCATATTTTTCTGCCAGTGCAGAAGGGTGAAAGGCACTGATTCGACTTAACTCAGAAGAGCCAAAAAATGGAACATATTCTTTTGAGCCCGTTGCTTTATTTTTAATAGCGTTTCCTCTTAAAATATTCGTTGCCATAGAAGTAGACGCATCTTCAAGAACTCGTTTACTATCCAAGTCTATCTGGAATGGTGCGAAGAAAAACACAACTAAAAGAACAACTGATATAATAATTGGTCCAAAAATCCCAAAGACTTTTTTCTTCATACTCATTATTGTAATGCTTTCACTTGTTCAATCACTTTATTAGGTGTTTTCCATAGTTCACGATCAAAATCAGAAACGGGTACTTGTACACCTAGTTGTCCTTCGATTTCCACTAATAATTGAACAGTAGCCAATGAATCCATTAAACCTTCTTCAAACAAATCAACATCTTTATTTTCTTTTACTTCATCAGTGCCTGTGATTTCTTCTAAAATATCTAAAACTGTTTTTTCTACATTCATTGTTATTGTCTCCCTTAAAGTACAGCCTTAGCTGTATTTTATTTTTTTATTTAAAGAATAGAGTATCTAAAAAGCCGGAAAAAATCAAGAAACTTAAACACACAGCATTAAATGTTAAAAATATCGCAAATGCATGGGTGAATTTGTTTGAGGGAATTTTTTCTTTATGTTTTTTCTTGAACCTTAACCATGCATCCGTCACACAAATCAACGTAGCATGATATAGCCCGTAAGCAATATAATACCAAGTCAGTCCGTGCCAGATTCCCATAAGCAAGAATAAGGCAAAATACCCGACGTTGGAAGCAACGATTCTACTTTTAAATACTTTCTTTTTGATCAACGTAAACATCAATCTCATATATACATAATCACGGAACCAAAAAGATAATGTCATGTGCCAACGATTCCAGAATTCTTTAATATTCCAACTTAAAAACGGTTTATTAAAGTTGATTGGCGTATCATACCCCATCAAATAGCTAGTTCCTACAGCAAATAAACTATACCCAGCAAAATCAAAGAACAAGTACATGCTGTAAACATACATATAACCAACTAGTTCCCAAGAGATACCACCTGTTTTCTCTGCTGCTTTTGCAACGATTGGCAACATCACTTGGCCAAAGTAATAACCAATAATAAATTTGTACAAAAAACCTAAAAAGAAATTATGAATTCCTTTTGCTAAAAAATCAACATATTTCTCTGGTGTCGGCGGATTTTCCACATCTTTTTCAAAGCGACGATAACGATCAATCGGCCCAGAAGAGATAGTTGGAAAGAACAAAAGAAATTCAATGTAACGAAAAATATTGTATTCTTTAATCGATCCGTCACGCATTTCCATAATGATTTGTACAGACTTAAATGTTAAATAAGAAATGCCTAAAAATCCAAAAATCGAGGCATGTCCTGAAGTAAAAGGAACTACTTTGACTAGTATCAACGGTAGCAAAGCTAAAAATACAGCCAAATAAAAGACTAAACTAGCATTTTTCTTTTGACGATAGTGAAAGTAAACCCAGACCAGAATCGTTTGCCAACATACATAAGCAATCAATGCAGCTCCTTGTTTCCAATCCTCACCGCCAAAACTCATATACAAGAAAAATAACGTAATTAATACTTGATACCAAGACCAACGTTTCCCTTTAATTAATAATGTTAGAATCATCGGTGCTAAAGCAATCAATAGATATATAAAATAGATTGGATTCGCATAAGGAATCATGTGTGGAAAATTAATCATGTTGCATTTACCTCATTTATCAATCCTTTACGGTCGATCTTTCCATTAGCAGTAAGCGGCAGTTGATCCACGTAAATAAATTTTTGCGGAATCATGTAATCCATTACCGTCTGCCTCAACTCTTCTTTGATCGCTTTCGTTAACTTAAACTCTTTATCGAATTCATTTCTCTCAGCGACAACATAGGCAACTAATTGTTGGACTTTATGATTTTGGTATTTTGGCACAACAGCTGCTTGTTTGACATATGAAACACCCGCTAAATGATGATCAACATCTTCAAGTTCAATACGATAACCGTGAAGTTTCACTTGAAAATCAATACGTCCATCGTAAATCAATAGCCCCTCTTTTAGCTTACCGGCGTCTCCTGTTCGGTAGGCTGGTTGACCTTTATATTCAAAAAAGGCCGCTTCTGTTTTTTCTGGATTGTTCAGGTATCCTTTAGAAACGCTTGGACCTGCTATCACAATCTCACCAACTTCTCCATCTGAAGCCTCTTTATCGCCATCCATAATGTATACATTGGTATCAGCTTTTACATAACCGATTGGAATACGGTTGTATTCATTTAATAAGTGTTGAGTTACCTCAACTCCTGAAATGGCAACAGTCGCTTCTGTCGGACCATAGGTATTGAATATATGCGCTTTTGGAAAACGTTCCAGTAACTTTTTAGCCGTAGCATTAGGCAATTCCTCACCACAAAATAAGAAAATTTTCAAGCTTTCCACTTGTTCACCATTAAATGTTGGCTCCATCAAACAAATCTCCATAAAGGATGGTGTAGAAACCCAAACCTCTATTTCTAATGTCGGCAACATGGTAAATAATTGTTTAAAGTCCGTGATGACATCTTTACGCATCGGTGTTAATGAACCACCTGAAGTCAATGCAGGATAGAGATCCATCACTGATAAATCAAATGAATAAGGTGCTTGGGATAAAAAGCGCATGCCTTCTGTAATCCCAAAATCAGTCAATTCCCAATTAACAAAGCTTAAAAGATTTGTATGGCTGATTTGAACACCTTTTGGTACACCAGTTGTTCCAGAGGTGAAAATAATATAGTATGTTTCAGACTCTACAACTGGTTTAAGTGTAGTTGCAATTTTTGCTTCTGTACAGATCTCATGTAGTTTTTCCAGTGAAACTGTTTTAGCAGTCGTTTCTAGCTCAGGCCACTCTTTGACAGAAAAAATAACTGCTGGATCTGCTACTTCTAAAATCATTTCCACACGTTCTTTCGGTGTATGCGCTTCGATTGGGATATAGGCATGACCGGCTTTTGATGCACCTAAAAAACAAGCCAGCATTTCAAATTCCAACTCGCCATAGACAACTACTGGACGAGCTCTTTCTATGTTTTCCTGCAAATAAGTAGCAATTGCATCTGAGTCTTTTTTCAACTCACCATAAGTATATGTTCGATTGGTTTCAATATAAACAGGGCGGTTTGGCTCCTCCATCCCCCAACGATCAATTGCTTCAATAATGTTTAAAATCGTCATGAAGTACTCCCCCTTTAAAACTCATTATAAATAAATGTGCCGCCGTCAATATTTTTGTAATGATATAAATAAATCAACACTAGAAGTACCCCAAAATAAAAAGCGGTCTTTCCAATGAATCTTCCCCAATACTGTACATTAGGTTGTTTGAGAAATTCTTTCATTCTATTTTTACGCCTCCAAAATTCCACATAGTCGCAATTTTACATATTGCTATTGTAATCAAAACCAAGTAGGAAATAAAACAAAATTTTTGATAAACGACTATTTCCCACTAACAGTTTTGTCACTTGTATATAAAAGAAGGCGGGACAAAAGATAAAATTTTTGTTCCACCCTCTTTACATAGTAAAAGAAAATACAAGAAAAATTATTTTTTTAATACAATTTTTGTTTAAACACCTGAGAAGGAAGCGTTTTTTTACTTTTTCTGACTTAGTCTCTCTCTGAATGTAAACTTCTGAGAAAAGAAAATAATACATGTTTTCATATGCTCATTCTCACTATTTCCTCAACCTATGCTTAAACAAAACTTAAATTTTAACGATCACTTCCATGGATCATACGAGAATAAATCGCTGACGTTAAGAAATAATAAGCTAAATAAATCAAAATCAATAGCCCACAAGAAAGATACGCTAACCAATAACCAGAACTTGTAATAATTTTACTAAAAACATATATTGCAAAGCTCGCATGCAAGACACCAATAATCATTGGCGGAAAAAAAATAATGCTGTTTTGCTGATAGATGAGTTTAGTGATTTCTTTTTTAGGAATACCAATTTTCTTTAACAAATCATAACTTTCTTTTTCTCGTTCAGCCTCAGAAAATTGCTGCAGCATCAAAATACTACCTGTGATAATCAATGCCAAAATACCTAAAAACATTGCCACATAAATGAACAGTCCCATTACTCTTCTTTGATACCTTTGCTCTAAGAAACGGCTCGTGTAATTCAATTGCCAATTTTCCTGTTCATCAGTCTCAGAAAACTCTTGTGCGCTTGTTTTCTCTGGTTGCTGACTTTTTTTTGATGTATAGCCTTCCAATTGATTATCCACCCACTGATAATTGTAATAAACAGGTGCAATCCATTGAGGTTTTATTGCTTCAGACATATTATTTGCCAATGCTTCTTCATTTTTTGTATCAACGTCAAAGGCCATCAGTGTGTATACCGTACCAGAAGTTATTTCATTGAATTGCTCATCTGACACAACGATCGTTGGGAACGTGTATCTTAATAAGCTTTGACCTAAATAATCTGGTCGTACATCAGAAACACTAAGCTTGACTCCACCAGATAATGTAAAGTCAGAACCGTATTTGATAAACCCACCTAAAACGTTTTGAATACTGTCCAAAATAACACTATCTCGCTCATTAGTTAACTCAATATTTTTCAAATAAGGATTTATTTTTTGAAATTCTCGATAATTGGAGAGTGATAGTAAGTTTATTGGGCTTAATGTATTTTGTTTTTCTTCTTGTCCAATTTTAAGATGAAATCGGCTACCCGTCAACTTATAATTTAATTTGACTACTGAATCGATTTTTGTATCCGGTTCCTTTTCAATTATTTGTGTGAATTTCTTAAAATTCTCTTCAGACACGATAAAATCAGTAGGTGCTGTTGCATTCACTGAATTCATTCCTATAGTATAAAAAGATGCCGCTCCTCCAATCATCCCTAAAGCAATTGCAATAAAAATAGTTACAAAGGATAATGTATTTCCGCCTCTTTTAATATGAATTTTGGCATTTCCTAAAGCTAACATATTCAGTTTTCGGTAATAATTGTATTTACTTTTCCCAAATAAATACACAAATAAATACATTGTGTATTTAAAAAACAAGTAAGTTCCTAGCATACAAATAAACATAATTAGTAGCGGTGCAATCAAGAAACCAGAAAAACCGACCTTCGTACGTATTAAAACGGTAGCAAAGTGAATAATGTTGTACGATAAAAAGTATCCAATACCAATAAGCGTTATGCCTAGAACACCTAAACAAACACTTAAAACAGACATTTTCTTTGAGTTCAGCTCACTTTTCTTCGTTGGTTTGACTAGATTCATCACTTGATAACGATAAATCAACCAACTGCTTCGAAGAGATACTGCCAGTAACATAAATACAAACACCAGACTTGTTTGAATCATCGACGGAATTGAAACGAAAAAGAGGCTTTCAACTTGCAAAAACATTGCTTTTGCTAGAATCATTGAGAATAACTTTGAAAAAATAATCCCTAAAATGATTCCTGATACCAGAGATACCGCCCCTAAAATCAATGTCTCCACAAAAAACAAAAAAGATATTTGCCCTTTTCGCATACCGATTAGATGATACAGACCAATTTCTTTTCCTCTTTTTAATAAGAAGAAATGATTCGCCGCAAACATAAATCCTAAAATCATAATAACAACAAGAATGCCGCCTAAATTCATTGCACTATTGATATGGATATCTTGCCCCGCTCTACTTGCAAACGATCTGTTGTAAGTGATGGCACTGAAACAATAATAAACAACCACTGCAAAGGTCATACTGACAAAATAAACCAAATAATTGAGAAACTGGCCTTTGAAATTTTTCCAAGATAATTTAAAAATCATTGGCACGGCCACCTCCGCCAATTGTAGCTTGCATATCAATCACTTGGTTAAAAAAATCTCTTCTAGAACCTTGACGAACAACTTCTGAAAATATCACACCATCCTTAATAAACAAAATACGATTGCAGTAGCTTGCTGTATATGGATCATGGGTAACCATCATAATCGTTGCATCATCTTGTACATTCATATTCGTCATATACTGAAGCAACTCTGCTGCTGATTTAGAATCCAGCGAGCCCGTAGGTTCATCCGCAAAAATTATTTTAGGTTTGGTAACCAATGCACGTGCCGCTGCTACACGCTGCTTTTGCCCAACTGAGATCATACTAGGATAAGTCGTCAATAATTGTTCAATTCCTAAAACATTAGCAACATGGGTTAACCGTTCCTCCATTTCAGCTATAGGCATTCGATCCACAGCCAACGGCAACAGGATATTATCCTTTACATTCAAAGTCTCCATTAAATTGAAGTTTTGAAAAATAAACCCTAACTCCTTACGACGAAAATCGCTAATTTGATTATCCCGCATTTTAAGAATATCTTGGTTATCGATTCGAACAGTTCCTGTTGTTGGCAAAGTAATCGTAGATATAGTATTTAATAAGGTTGATTTCCCCGCACCACTAGGTCCCATAATTCCGACAAATTCCCCTTGATCAACAGAAAAAGAAATATTATTTAAGACTTGTACTTTATTACTTCTATAGCCATATGATTTACTTAAGTGATTCACTTCTAAAATTTTTTTCATAGATTTCGCTCCAGTTTATTCATTGTCTTTATTCTACCAATATTTGGTGTAACTGAACATCGTTTCCTCTTACAATTAAGTAATGCTAACAATTTTTTTATCAAGTATTTATTTTTCTCAGCAACAAGGTTGTGACAATCGACACAAACCTCTCAACGAATTGTTTTCACTATTTTTTCATTTCTAATAAACACTATATATAGTTACCAATATGAAAATAAATTTAAATTCAACACTATATATAGTTGAAAGATTCAACGAATTGTTTTATGATAAGAAAGGAATAAATCAACGAGGAGATGGGTAGTAATGATGGAGATTAAGCAAGCGAATAACGGAGTAAATTCTATTGATTCAGCCTTAAAAGAGATAAAAATTGTCAAAAGAGATGGACGATTGGTTGATTTTGATGATCACAAGATATACGATGCTTTGATCAAAGCTGAACAAAAAATCCGAGGTTCTTTGGACCCGCTTGCACACGAACGTATTCAAGAAATTGTGGAGAGCGTTGATCAAGAAATTTCAGATCGTTTCACTGAAAATGTAAAAATTTATGAAATCCAAAGTATCGTCGAACATACTTTACTATCGAAAAATGAATATGAGTTGGCTGAAGAGTACATTAACTACCGTACACGCCGTGATTTTGAACGGAGTAAGGCAACTGATATCAACTTTACAATCAGTAAATTAATCAATAAAGATCAATCTGTCGTGAACGAAAATGCTAATAAAGACAGCGATGTTTTCAATACACAACGAGACTTAACTGCGGGTATTGTGGGTAAATCGATTGGCTTGAAGATGCTCCCTCCCCATGTGGCTAACGCCCATCAAAAAGGTGACATCCATTACCATGATTTAGATTACCATCCATATACACCCATGACTAATTGCTGCCTAATCGATTTTAAAGGGATGTTAAATAAGGGCTTCAAAATCGGTAATGCAGAAGTAGAATCACCAAAATCAATTCAAACAGCCACTGCTCAAATTTCTCAAATCATCGCCAACGTAGCATCTAGTCAATATGGCGGCTGTTCCGCTGACCGTGTAGATGAATTATTGGCACCATTCGCTGAATTAAATTATCAAAAACATTTAGCTGATGCAAAAGAATGGATTGATGGTTCTAAACGTCAGGAAGAATATGCAAAAACTAAAACCCAAAAAGATATTTATGATGCGATGCAAAGTTTAGAATATGAAATCAATACCTTGTTCACATCAAATGGACAAACACCATTTACTTCTTTAGGCTTTGGTTTAGGCCTAAATTGGTTTGAACGTGAGATTCAACGAGCAATTTTGCAAATCCGCATCAATGGACTAGGTAGTGAAAAAAGAACAGCTATTTTCCCTAAATTGATTTTCACTTTAAAGCGTGGTGTAAACCTAAATAAAAAAGATCCAAACTACGATGTGAAACAACTTGCATTAGAATGTGCGACCAAACGGATGTATCCAGATATTTTAAATTATGATAAATTAGTCGATTTAACTGGAAGTTTTAAAGTACCTATGGGCTGTCGCTCTTTCTTGCAAGGTTGGAAAGACGAGCAGGGTCAAGAAGTGAATGTTGGTCGTATGAATTTAGGTGTTGTTACCTTGAATCTTCCAAGAATTGCAATGGAAGCTCAAGGCGATAAGGATAAATTCTGGACTCTTTTAACTGAACGTTTGGAAACAATGAAAGATGCTTTAGTTTATCGTGTTGAACGCTGTAAAGAAGCGACTCCAGCAAACGCACCCATTCTTTATATGTATGGCGCATTTGGCAAACGTTTATCTAAAAAAGATTCTGTTAATGAACTATTCAAAAATAAACGCGCCACTGTTTCATTGGGATATATTGGTTTATACGAAGTGGCTTCTGCTTTTTATGGTGGCGAGTGGGAAACAAATCCCGAAGCGAAAGACTTTACTATCGCTATTTTAAGAGACTTAAAAGATCATGCTGATCAATGGGGCAATGATTATGGTTATCACTTTAGTGTTTATTCAACGCCTAGTGAAAGTTTAACTGACCGTTTTTGTCGTTTAGATACTGAAAAATTTGGTGTAGTCGAAAATATCACAGACAAAGAATATTACACGAATAGTTTCCATTATGATGTTCGCAAAGATCCTACCCCTTTTGAAAAACTAGATTTTGAAAAAGATTATCCACAATATTGTTCTGGTGGTTTCATTCATTATTGTGAATACCCCGTTTTACAACAAAATCCCAAGGCTTTAGAAGCAGTTTGGGATTATGCATATGATCGTGTTGGGTATCTTGGAACAAATACGCCGATTGATCATTGTTATGAATGCGGATTTGAAGGAGATTTCCATCCAACTGAACGAGGTTTTGAGTGTCCACAATGCGGTAATCATGATCCAAAATCCTGTGATGTTGTTAAACGGACTTGCGGTTACTTAGGTAATCCACAAGCTAGACCTATGGTTCATGGACGCCATAAAGAAATCTCATCACGAGTAAAACATGTGAAATAGCAAAAAAAGTTTAGACATAAGTGTTATTTCCAAAGAAATTAATTGTGTTACTATTGTTTATCCTTACTAGAGACAACCTATTTTTCAAGCAATCAGAGGCTAAAAAATAGGTTGTCTCCTGCTTTTATAGTAAGTTTATCCAGCAACATTTATACGTAGTCCTTCCTATGCTACAATTTAGTATAAATGGAGAAGGTAGGTGTCTTATGAAAATATCCGTTTATGTTGCAAGTGCCTTTAGCAAGGATCATAAAGGCGGAAATAAAGCAGGAGTAGTATTTATTGAGAATACATTAACCAATACTCAAAAAATGACAATTGCCAAACAATTAGGTTATGCGGAAACCGTATTTATATCGGAATCTGACATTGCTGATTATAAATTGGACTATTTTACACCAGAAGAAGAAGTTGATTTATGTGGTCATGCCACAATTGGCTTTTTTGTGATACTAATGCATTTAAATAAACTTTTCAGGAATCGCTATACGATTGAAACCAACAGCGGTGTCCTTGCCATTACCATAAAAAATGACATCATATTCATGGAACAAAACAAACCAATATTCTATGATGTTGTCTCACCAAACGAGTTCATCGATTGCTTTGACATTAAAGCTATAGACAAGAAATACCCAATTCAAATTGTCTCTACGGGCTTAAAAGATATTTTAATTCCTATAAAAAGTGAAACACGATTACACGAGCTGCAACCTAATTTCGAAAAAATTAAAGAAATCAGCAAATTTTATACTGTTGTCGGGATGCATCTATATACTTTTGATGACGATCGAATAATATGTAGAAATTTTGCTCCACTTTACGATATTAATGAAGAAGCTGCGACTGGGACTTCAAATGGCGCACTCGCCTGCTACCTTTATCAACAGCAATCCTTGCAAAGAGATGTCTATGTATTTGAACAAGGTCATTCTTTACACTCGCCTTCAGAAATATTAGTGAAATTAACAACCAATAAAAAGAATGAAATAGAAAAAGTTTATGTTGGCGGCAAAGGCTATTACTGTGAAACTAAGTATTTAGATGTAGAACATATTGAGTAAAAATAAAAGGGTCTGAAGTATAACTCTAAGAGTTATACTTCAGACCCTTAAGCGAGATGAAAGTAGGCTATGCTTTGCTTCGATCCCATCACCCTCTAAGAGTTGAAGGTCTTCTTATTTTTCGGAGCCAAACACTTTCGTCCCAACCGCTTCTATTTCGAAGCTTTTGATTACAAAGGGATAGATGATATTTATTTAAAATACTCTCACTTTTACTGTCTGTTCACCGTCATTACCATCACTATCTACAACATAAAAAACAACTTTGTATGTTCCTTTTTTAGTAGCGATCCCATTTTCATCAACTGGTACGGTACTTTCTTTTACAATGACTTTATCACTAATATCTCCATCTTCTGCATCGTATGCTGAAGCATTGCTTAATGGATCGAACTTCGCTCCGATTCTTACTACACTGTCACACCCCAACATTAATGGTTGCCATTTTAACGGTAATGTATACTCAACTGTTGGTTTGTTGTAGTTAGCAGTAGAAGTTGTTGCAGATTCTACGTTCATTACCAAACTTTCTGTCCCGTAGTCAATTTCCTCTTCATTCCAAGAAACGCTTAAATCACCGTTTTGAACACCGCCATTGGCATTTGTGATCGGCATTTTTTTAATCACCGGAAGATTATCTGTACTTGTGTTTTCGATAACTAGCGGTTGTTTGCCAACCGTAACAGGTTCACGCTTGATTTCCTGATCTTGATATCTTAGATTCGCCCACAAACTACCTCTGAAAGGTAATTTTGTCAGTTTGTGGAAATCGTCCATGTGGTTTCCTTTCAAAGCTAATGTTGCAAGTCTCATTGATGTGTCAAACTTAGTCAAGACATCAAAGGCAGAGTTATCTAAATTTAAAAAATGGATGTGCAAAATCCACAGATTAGGTAGTTTTGTGCCTAATAATGGCGAAATGTCTGAAATTGGGTTGTAGTAAAATTGTAAATTATTTAACTTGTGATTTTCCCAATCTCTGAATGGTTCAATACTTTCTACTTCATTACCAAAAAAGTGGAAGGCCCAATTATAATGCATGTATTTGATCCCTTCAATACTTTTAACCCCCATCCCACTAATATTTACATAAGTAATATTGTCCAATTCTGCTTGGGTAACTAAATCATTTGGATTCTTTTTCAATTGTTTTGCCATATAACCAGCAAAAGCAGGATCAGGAAACACTTCATTTACTTTGGTTGGTTTATCTAAATAAACATATGCCTCTGCAGACTCACCAAACCCAACAAAAGTAAACACTGCAACTACTGCAAACACTAAACTCAAATACACATTCTTCTTTATCATACGAACACTCCTTTTTTAATTTTTTCTATCCCTATACAATCAAAATAACACATAAAGTAATATTTTTCAAACAAAATTATTTTTAATTCAAAAAAGAACACAACATATAGTTACAAACGACATAAAAACACAATATATTGTGTTTAGATAGTATTTATGATATTATTTAGTAGATGAACACCCTAAAAATAGTATTGTAAACTACCATATTTCAGAAAGAAGGAATTGGGATGAGAAATCCTAAACCACAAGAATGGTTAGCAAAAGAGCTTAGCCAAAATTATATTGCCGATTACAAAGCATTCAACTTTGTTGATGGTGAAGGTGTCCGAAATAGCTTATATGTAAGTGGGTGTCTTTTCGCTTGTGAAGGTTGTTTCAATCAAGCAGTTCAGAGTTTCCGTTATGGCAAACCTTTTACAAAAGAGCTAGAGGACAAACTCATCGAAGATTTGTCTCATGATTACGTGCAGGGACTGACTTTGTTAGGAGGAGAGCCTTTTTTAAATACTGAGGTCTGCTTAAAAGTAGTTGATCGAATTCATGAAACATTTGGAAACAAGAAGGATATCTGGTCTTGGAGTGGGTATACCTTTGAAGAATTACTTTTGGAATCTGAGGATAAACTTGAACTATTAAATAAAATCGATATTTTAGTTGATGGTCGTTTTGAATTATCAAAAAGAAACTTGAATCTACAATTCAGAGGCAGCAGCAATCAACGAATTATTGATGTAAAAAAATCTTTAGCCATTGGACAAGCTGTGATTTGGGATAAATGTCATGATGGTGAAGAAAAGTACGAACAAATAAAAAAAGCAAAACTCATTTAAGTCTGCAGCATTTAAGGATTTATGACACTGTCGAATCAATAGTGTCATAAATCCTTTTTAGGTTAATTATTTTTCTCTTTAAAAAAAGATAAGATCTCTGTACGAATTTTACTATGTTCAACGATTGGTTCAGGATAATCTATCCCCATAGTTACATCAATATTTTTTTGAATATCTATGGGCATCTTACTTGGTTCATGAATACATTTATTGGGTACATTTTTTAGTTCTGGAATAAAGTGGCGGATAAAATCGCCATGATGATCAAATCTTTCACTTTGGGTTGTTGGATTAAAAATTCGAAAATAAGGAACTGCATCGGTTCCTGTCGATGCTGCCCATTGCCACCCACCAATATTACTAGCTGAGTCATAATCAATTAATTTTTGTTGAAAATATTTTTCCCCCATACGCCAATCAATCATTAAATCTTTCGTCAAAAACGAAGCCACAATCATTCTCAAACGATTGTGCATCCATCCAGTCTGATTGAGTTGCCTCATTCCCGCATCTACAATAGGATAGCCTGTTTGACCATTTTTCCATCGCTCAAAAGATTCTTGATTATAGCTCCAGCTTAACATCCGATATTGCTCTTTGATTTCTTGTGTTTTTTGTTTTGGGTTTTCAAAATAAATCATATTATAAAAATCTCGCCAACAAAGTTCAGAAATGAATGTCTGGCGACCATTAGAATCGGGTTCAGCATTGACTGCATACCAAACTTTACGGATAGATAGTTCCCCCGTTCTTAAAAATCTGGATAGTTTACTTGTCTGATCGAGGATAGGATAATCCCTAGTCTTTTCGTAATCATGTAAGTGATTATGTATAAAATCCCTTAGACATTTCTCAGCAGCAACCTCGCCACCCTCATACTCAAATGGTAAAGCTATTTTCTTAATAATCTTTTTAAATTCTTTTTCACCTTTACTAAATAACGGATGAGGGATTTGATTGAACTGTCTCTCACTCACCACTGACCTTTCGTATCGTCTTTTAGGTCGTGTTATCCAATTTCTAAAATAAGGCGTAAATACTTTATAGTTTTCACCTGTTGGTTTCTTGATTTCTTCAACACCATGTATGTGACTATCTTGAAAAGAGTATTCTTGAATGTCATTGTTTTTTAGAAAGTTCGCTATTTTTTGATCTCGTTCTCTCCCAAAACCTCGTTCATCTTTATTAAAATAGATTTTATTCCAATCTTGATACGTCTTTTTTAGTTCTGCAAAATTTTCTTCTATTTCTCCATATAAAAAGTGAAGCACTAGACCACTGGCTTTCAGTGTCTCATAAAAAGTATTTAAACTAGAAAAAAAAGTGTCGTGATTATAACTTTCTTCTAAGAACTGTGCCGGATTTAATTGAAATATACAGATAAGTTCATCCCCAGGTTTACTGTGTTCAAGCATTTTATTAAAAGCAGTATTATCATCTATACGCAGATCTTTACGAAACCACATGATTGTTTTACTCATTGTTATTCCCCTCTTATTAGTGTACTTTATATTGATGGTAGCATAGATAATCGTTTAAAACTAAAATTTAAAGCTGCTTATTTGAATGGACAAACGAGCAGCTTTAGCTTTTATTTAATTAGACTTTATCAGTCTTTTTCAGTTTGTTTTTCCCATAAAGGCAATACTATATTCTCATAGGACATCGGATCGAGATTCGTTAAGGTTATTCCTAATAAGCGAATACCTTGTTCCAGACCAAGAATTTCTTCCCAAATTAAGTTAGCTTGATAATATAATTCTTCTTTTTTAGAAATATATTCCGGCAAAGTCTGACGTTTAGTCACCGTTGTATAATCTGCATAGCGAACTTTTAAAACAACCGTCTTTCCATGCTTTTGGACTCGATTTAAAGATTCTTCCACACGATCTGCCAATTGCCTTAATTGTGCCGTTACTTGTGCTTCTGTCGTTAAAGGAGTGCCATATGTATGTTCTTTACCGACCGACTTACGGTCTCTTGTGATATTTACAGGGGAATCATGAATTCCTCGAACTTTTCGATAAAGAGAATACCCCATTTTGCCAAAATTACGGATGAGCTCCATCTCGTCTTTTTTGTACAAATCTTCTCCTGTAAAAATACCTAAGTCATGCATTTTAGGAACCGTCTTTTTACCAACACCATGAAATTTCTCAATTGGTAAAGCTTTTAGAAACTCTTCTGCTTCCTCTGGCATCACAACCGTTAATCCTTTTGGCTTTTGAAAATCGGAGGCTAGCTTTGCTAAAAATTTATTATAACTAACACCAGCTGAACAAGTTAAATGCAATTCAGTCCATATATCGTATTGAATTAGTTTGGCAATTTTAATTGCTGACTTGCTATTAATTTTGTTCGTTGTCACATCCAAGTAAGCTTCATCTATTGAGACTGGTTCAATAATATCTGTATAGCGGTGAAAAATTTCTCGAATCTGCTGAGAAATTTCAGCATATTTTTGATAATCTCCAGCTTTAAAAATCGCTTCTGGGCATAACTCGTAGGCTTTTTGCGCACTCATAGCAGAATGAATACCGAACTTTCTCGCTTCATAATTTGCCGTAGTCACCACGCCTTTACCTCCTGTATCACTTGGATGACGTGCAATCACCAACGGATGACCGATAAGCTCTGGATGGTCTCGCTCTTCTACAGAAGCGAAAAATGCATCCATATCGATATGAATAATCTTGCGGGAAATATCTTTTTTTAAAGGGAAACGTAATTCACTGATCATAGTCGTCCTCCTCCTTTAAAATAGACCTGACTTAACCTTTAAACCTCTTAAATAAGTTTGACATAGATTACTTATATACTCTCAAGAAGCATCAATTCATTCTTCTTTTTTTGTCACTTTTGAAACAGCCAAAACAAAAGCTGTTTTATTGTATTTCCTATTACAATGTTGCAGTTTCTAATATTTTTTTAACTTCAAAAGAAGTATATAGAGTATCCTCAACATGGATTTATTTTCTCACTGTTCTGTTACACACATTATATACGAACATTAGTTCTTTATCAACTAAATATGACTTATTATAATTTATGTTATTTTTTACATTGATAAAAACTATTCAATACGCTATGATAAAGACTGTTGAAATTTATTGTTAGGGAGAGATTAACATGAAAAAGATGATATTAGTTACCTTGGGATTACTTTGCTTTTTATCATTAAGCGCTTGCTCAGATAAAAAGAATGAAACACAAGCAAGTACTACCCATACAACTGATGAAGAAAAAATAACAACTGATAATTGGTCGCTCGTCGGTGAATATCGCTCAGACACCTATACTGAAATAGACGCCATGAAAAATTTAGCTAGCTCTGCTAATTATACGTTGCCGATGAAAGATTCTATCTCATTAGTCTCAATGAATAGTGATAAAACCTTCTCTATGAATTCTTTCAGTAGCATTGAGAAAACAGTAGAGATCAGCGGTCACTATACTGAAAAAAAGGGTATTTATTCTTTTACTTATGATAAGTATAAATATATTTCTTCTCTTGATCCAGAAACTGTCGTTGATAAAAGTGACATAATGAAGAATAGTTTTAGTTATTTTATTGATAATAATTTTCTATATGCTGTAGGTTCTTCAAATGAAGGCTCCTCGTATACTGTCATTAAAAAGTACACAAAAATACCTGAAGAAGAAGCTGCTGAGCTAATAAGTAAAATTGATAGTTCATCTTTTAAGTAAACTAAATTTATAAAAAGAAAAGAAGTAAGATAGCAAGTTAAATATAGTTGCCTTACTTCTTTTTTATCTTTTTAAATCGCACCTGTTCCTCGTTCACCCGTTCGGATACGAATCGCTTCTTCCACATTGTAAACAAATATCTTACCGTCACCTACTTCTTCCGTCTGACAAATAGCCAAAATCAAAGAAATAATCGCTTCAACATCTTGATCCAAAACGACAAAACTGACTTTCACTTTAGGCAACAATGTAGTGATAATTTCTTGACCACGTACATATTCTTTTAATCCTTTTTGGTTGCCAAAGCCTAAAACTTGGCTTACGGTCATCCCTGTCGCTTCAAAACTATCACCTAATTTTATTTTCAATTCTTCTAGTTTTTCCTGTTGAATGATTGCTTCTACTTTTTTCATCTGTTTTCCTCCTAAGAATCTAAGCCCATAAATGTCGGATAAGCTGTTTCATCATGTTCAATTCTATCTAAACCTAGAGCCTCTTCTTTCGCTGTAACCCGAATCGGCATAAATAATTGAATCCCTTTAATAATGACAAAACTAGCTACTCCCGCAAACACAATGGTAAAAGCGATACTAGCAACTTGCGCCATGAATAACTCGGTTCCACCATAGATCAATCCTGTTTTTCCACCTATGGCAGGATCTGCAAAAACACCTGTCATAACACCGCCAAAAATCCCTCCAACACCATGACAGCCAAATGCATCTAACGCATCATCATAACCTAGTTTATGTTTGACGAATGAAATAAAATAATAACAAAATGGACTAACTAATGCCCCTAAAATAAATGAACTCCAAAGAGGCACAAAGCCTGCTCCTGGTGTAATCGCCACTAAACCAACAATTGCTCCTGTACAAGCACCGACAACAGTGGGTTTACCGATCGCTAGCTTTTCAATTAACATCCACGAAAGCATTCCACTTGCTGCTGCAGTGTTGGTCGTCAGCATGGCATGGATCGCTAAGCCATCGGCAGCTAAAGCAGATCCAGCATTAAATCCGAACCACCCAAACCATAATAACCCTGCACCTAATACAACAAAAGGGATATTATGAGGACGATATTCAGTTTGTTTGTATTCTCTGCGATGACCTAACACAATTGCTAAAACCAAACCTGAAATACCAGAACTAATATGAACAACATTTCCGCCAGCGAAATCGATTGACCCAATTTGTTCTAAAAAGCCGCCGCCCCACACCATGTGTGCCATTGGATAATAAACCACAAGAGACCAAATGCCAATAAATAAAAAGATTGCAGAAAAACGCATCCTTCCAACCACAGCTCCAGTGATGATTGCTGTTGTGATCAAAGCAAACATCATTTGAAACCCAGCAAACAAACCTTCTTGAATTGTTTTTCCTTCAGTCATAGAAACATGATTAAAAAATAATTTATCCAAATTCCCGAAAAATGAATTGTCTCCGCTAAAAGAAAGCGAATATCCGATAATAACCCACAAGACAGAAGAAAGTCCCATCACACAAATCACCATCATCATAGTATTAAGAATATTTTTCCTTCTTTCCAACCCGCCATAAAAGAAAGCTAAGGCAGGTGTCATTAAAAATACCATTGCTGAACAGATAAGAATAAAAGCTACATTTCCTGTTTCCATAGAACCCCTCCTACTTCAAATTAAGCCAACCTTCATTTAGCTTTGTCAGTTATTCTATCATCATTTTTTAATAAATCACATCAAAAATAACTATATATAAAAAAATAATTTAAATTTTCTAACAATTAAAGTGATAAAAAATGACATCTATACCAATAGAACGGTTTCATTCTCTTATGAATAAAAAATAAACTGACCATTAGACGTCAGTTTATTTTAGAGGTATTCAATTAAGCTACTTTAATCCACATGATATTCTTTATAAACATCTTGTTTCTTTAATCCCCGCAGTTTAGCAACTTCTTTAATTGCTTCTTTAGAAGAACTACCAGAATTTATCAAAAGTTCCACGTGTTCATTGATTGGAAGTGCCAAATCTTCATTATCAGCGTCTTCTTCACCTGTAAATCCTTCAATTAAAAGACAACACTCACCTTTTAAGGTATGTTCTGCTAAATAACTGCTTAATTCAACCAAAGTTCCACGAAGATATTCCTCATGAAGCTTCGTTAATTCCCGACAGATAACAGCTTTGCGATCATCCCCAAATACTTCCGAAAAATTCTTTATTGTAGCAGCAATTCGATGAGGAGATTCATAAAAAATCTGAGTTGGTTGTGCCTTTTTCAGCTTCTCCAATGCTTCAATTTGCTCTTTTTTCTTCCTAGGTAAAAATCCGTAAAAAGTAAACGGTTGTGGTGATAAACCAGAAGCAATCAACGCTGTAATTCCTGCTGTAGGACCAGGTAGTGCAATAACCTTGATTCCAGCATCAATACAAGCCTCTACCAACTCATGACCAGGATCACTGATGGAAGGCATGCCTGCATCACTGACCTGTGCAATAATTTCCCCCTTCTCTAAATGTTCAATAAATTGGGGAATTCGTTCTTTATAATTATGCTCATGAAAACTGATTTGCGGAGTTGAAATCTCAAAATGATTTAGTAACTTTTGCGTATTTCGGGTATCTTCACTAGCAATGATCGTTGCTTCTTTTAAACTATTGATACAGCGGAAGCTCATATCTTCTAAGTTCCCGATTGGTGTTGGCACCAAGTATAGCTGCCCAATGCTAGATGAATCGAAACTTTTTTGTTTTTGCATAGTCGCTCCTTTTCAGCTTTTAGATTAGTTTATTGAAAAAAGGCTGAGACAAATTTTGTCACAGCCTCTAAATTTGAATGAATTAAACCTGTATTTACTTGTATCTTTCACCATAAATGACATCTAAACAAAACGCACATTCTTCGTCATTTTCACGGCGTGAACCATATAAAATATTGCAGACATGAAATCCTTCTTCGTACAGTTTCTCTAAATTCATACGTGATTTAGATAGCTCTTGTTTTGCTGGATCATTAGGATCACTAGCTAATTTCGTCAACTCCTGTAAATGTTCACGTAAGCGTTGATTTTCGATCTCAAGAGTTGTATTTTTTTCAACTAATTCATGCAATGCTTCTTTAATTTCTGATAATTGTCCCAAAGTTCCTTGTAAATCTGTCTCTAAAGAACTCAGACCATCATATAAAGAGCGTTTATCCATTGTGATCACCTTTTTCGGCTTGAGCTTTTTCTGTCGCTTCTTTGATTTCTTCATAATCGTATTCAACAGCTATTTCACGTCCAACTAAGCGGACTTTTACAATTCGGCTCAATAAGTTCAAACCGACGACCCGACCTTTTCCATCCGGCGTGATTACATCTTTACCATAATCTGGCAATTCTTTTTTCGCTGCTTCGTATTCATCATTCTCGTATTTTAAACAACACATCAAACGCCCGCATAAACCAGAGATTTTCACAGGATTCAATGATAAGCCTTGATCTTTTGCCATTTTGATTGACACTGGCATAAAGTCACCTAAAAAAGTCGAACAGCAAAGTTGACGACCGCATGGTCCGATTCCACCTAAAATCTTCGCTTCATCTCTGACACCAATTTGGCGTAATTCGATTCTTGTACGGAAAATTGCAGCTAGATCTTTGACCAATTCACGAAAGTCAATTCGACCATCTGCTGTAAAATAAAAGACCATTTTGCTGCGGTCAAATGTATACTCCACCCGAATCAACTTCATCTCTAATTCGTGTGCTCGAATTTTCTCTTTAGCTACACTTAACGCTGCTTGGGCATCATCTATATTCTTTTGTTCTTTTTCTAAATCTGTTTCAGATGCTTTATTTAAAATGGGTTTTAAATCCTCCGGCAAATCTTCTGGTTCAATGGACTTTTTCGGTATTGCAACTGTGGCCAACTGTTTAGATTGCTGTGATTCCACAAGAACTTTCTCATTGTAAAAATACTCTGATTTTCCAGGAGCAAAATAATAGATATGACCTGCTTCACGGAAGCGAACCCCTACTACTTCTACCATTTTCATCCTCCTATTTATGTTTTAGGGTGAATCATTCGTATCACTAACTGTTCACAAACACTTTGAAAGCTGACATTGGCTTCCCACTTTTGCCGTGCCTTTAAAATCAGTTCAACTCGTTGTGCATGTTGTTCTACTACACGTTTAAGCTGCTCTGTTGTGACACTTTCAGTAAGTTGTTTGCGATAATAAGCAAGTAATAAATCAAAACTCAATCCTTGTTGATCTTTGTCTTTAAAGACCTTGATCATCTTTTTTTGAACATAGACAAAAGCTTGAAGATCATCTTTTATCAAGTAACCAAACCACTGTTGAGTAATTTCCCTAGCTTCATTAAACCATTCATCTTGAGAGATTTCAACTGCTTTGTCAAAACTATTTGTCAGTTCTGCCAAAAGGCTTGCAGTATTTTTATTGATTCCTGATTCTGCTAAAGCTTGGACTAATTTTTCCTTAACTAAAGGCTGAAAGTGAAGAACCTGACACCGTGACTGAATCGTTGGTAAAATTTTGCTCAACGATGTTGTCTCTAGAATCGCTAATACTTTACCTTCTGGCTCTTCTAAAAATTTTAATAAACTATTAGCAGCGCCAACACTCATCTTATCTGCTTGTTCAATAAGAAATACTTTTTGTGCTGTCTCCACTCCACTCTTACTGAATTCTGCTTTTAATGCTCTAATTTGATCCACTTTAATGGTTTGACCATCAGGGGCTATTCGCAGAACATCTGGATGCTCATTTTCATTAATTCTCAAACAGTTATTACACTGATTACAAGGATTATTATCTGTCAGATTCATACAAAAAACGTGCTTTGCCATCCATAACCCAAATTCTTTTTTACCAGTTCCTGTATCTCCTTCAAAAAGATAAGCATGGGCAAGACGACCATGCTCAAAGCTTTTTTGAAGTTGCTGGTAAAGAAGCAGCTGCTGCTCCTTTAAAACTTGTGCTTCGTTCATCTTAGTATTGATGGAATCCGTCTACAGGAAGAACAAAAACAGTTGCCCCACCAACCTCAACCTCTACAGGATAAGGTACTTGTCCATCCATCGTAAGATCTAGTGTTACAGGAGTTGACACATATTGTTTACGAGATTGACAGGTTTTCTTGATTAATTCCAATGCTTCTTCAACACGGTCATCATCAATACCAACAATAAAGGTACTGTTTCCAGCTTTTAAAAAACCGCCTGTTGATGAAAGTTTAGTCGCACGGATATTGGCATCAATAAATTCATTAGCTAAACGGTTACTATCTTTATCTTGGACAATCGCTAAAATAATTTTCATATTCGGTCACCTTCCTAGTTTCTAAAATATTCTGGATAACGGTTTACGATTGCTTGGAAAGTCGCTTCAACAACATCTTCCAAACTCATTCTGGCATCGATTTTGGTGATTCTTTCTGGGTTTTCTTCCACTAGTTTTAAATACTCGTGGCGAACTCGTTGATGAAATTCAAGACCTTCTGAATCTAATCGATCAATTTGTTGATGACGATGATTTTTAATACGATTTAGCCCTGTATCTGAATCAACATCAAGATAAATTGTAAAATCCGGTACGGTTCCTTCAATTGCAAATTCATTAATTGAAGCAATTGCCTCAACACCAATCCGTCGACCAGCTCCTTGATAAGCTAAAGAACTATCTACGAAACGATCACATAAAACGATCTTGCCTTGTTCTAAGGCAGGCAATACTTTCTCCATCAAATGTTGGCGTCTGGCTGCTGCATAAAGCAAAGCTTCCGTCCGTTCGTCCATCTCTTGATTCTTTGGATCTAAAATGATTTGACGGATCTTCTCTGAAATGGGAATACCGCCGGGTTCTCTTGTTTTAATGATGCTTCTTTCTGCAGCTAGATCTAGCCTTGGATATAACTCATTTAATACACTTGTTTTTCCTGCGCCATCCGGCCCTTCAATTGTTATAAAAATCCCTTGCACTTTACTAATCCCCTAACTTACTTTGATTCCTTCTACCTATTATACTTTATCTATCACAATCAGTCTAATTGAATTCCTTAAGTCTGAAAAGAAATTTAAACAGCCTAGTGATATTTATTTCAAATTCGGTTTTTAAACCAAATATTTCTTCAAAAAAGTGATACAATCAGTTTAGATAGACACTATAAAAAAATCGGGAGTGAGTTATTTGGAAGATTTATTTGAAGCAGTTGATAATTATTTTATTGAAAAGCTAGTGGAAAAGGACCCTGTTTTCGATCAAATACTTGCTAATAACCAAAAACACCAATTACCTCCACATGATGTTTCACCATCTCAGGGGAAATTTCTTTATCTTCTTGCAAAAATAAGGAATGCTAAACGAATTTTAGAGATTGGAACCCTTGGCGGATATAGCACTCTCTGGTTTGCTAAAGCAATCAACAAAGGAGGACAAATCATCTCTCTTGAATATGATAAGAAACATGCTAAAGTTGCTGAAGAAAATTTAGCTATTGCAGGGGTTTCTGATAAAACAAAGATTATAGTCGGTTCTGCTTCTGACAGTTTAGAAAAAATGGTACACACTCAGACAGACCCTTTCGATTTAATTTTTATTGATGCGGATAAAGAGAATAACTCAATTTACTTAAATTATGCGTTACAACTTGCTCAATCAGGAACGATTATTATTGGCGATAATGTAGTACGTGATGGTGCTGTTATCGATTCCTCCAGTTCAGACAGAAGAGTTTTAGGGGTTCGATCTTTTGTAGAGGATCTGTCTAGTTCTTCAATTTTAACTTCAACTGCTATTGAGACAGTTGGAGTTAAAGGATATGACGGATTTACAATCAGCATCGTTGAAAAATAAAGAATAAAAAAATCAGCTATCCTTTACACAGATAGCTGATTCTTTTATGTTTTAAAGTTCACGTCGCCCTTCTACAGCTTTCAGTAAAGTTACTTCATCTGCATACTCGATATCGCTGCCGACAGATAATCCATGGGCTAATCGAGTCACTTTAATTCCAGCTGGTTTGATTAAACGAGAAAGATACATTGCTGTAGCTTCTCCTTCTGTTGTGGCATTGGTTGCAATAATCACTTCTTTCACTTCGTCATCATGTAAACGCTGAATCAAAGAGGCAATATTGATATCTTCTGGTCCAGTACCTTCCATTGGCGATAAGACACCGTGCAACACATGATACAGACCATGATATTCACGCATCTTCTCCATTGCCATGACATCCTTAGGTTCTTCTACTACTAAAATAATACTGCGGTCTCTCGTCTTATCCTGACAAATTTCACAAGGATCTTCTTCTGTGATATTGCCGCAAATACTACAAAAATGTAAATCACGTTTCACACTGATTAATGCTTTCGCGAAAGCATTAACATCTTCTTCTTTCATATCAAGTGTATAAAAAGCCAAACGCACGGCTGTTTTTTGTCCAATACCTGGTAATTTCATATAACTCTCGACTAGTTTAGCGATGGGTTCTGGGTAATGCATGTTCAACAAATCCTTTCAAACATAAACGATTATCAATCGGTTGCGTAGTATGTATTCATTATTAGACTAATGTACATTATAACATTTTTTCTAAATGATTTTGTAGAATAATGACTTTTCTCTTGCTAGCAGTTTTTTTATCAGATAAATCGGCATTTAAACCATCTATTCATATTTCAAAACCATCTCGAATGATCTCTTTCCCACACCTTTTTACACAGCCCCAAAAAAGATAATTAGAGTATAATACAATTATAAATCACAATTAAAATTCTCGTTTATAAAATTTATATAACTAGTTAAACAGAGTCTAAAATAGTTCGAGCGACTTGAAAAACCCTTTAAAATAGATCTAAACATAAAATAACCTAATTTTATAATAACATTAAAAAAATACATAAATCTAATTACTTTTACTGTTTTTTATAAAAAAACTTGAAGTTTTATTTTGTATATCGTATATTTATTTATGGTTGAGAAACTAATTTTTACAAAAAAGGAGAATTTTATATGAAAAAAAGTTTAAAGATTATGGCTGCATTATTATTAATCAGCTCTGTTGTTGGGACGACGCAATCAGTAACTTCTGTTGTGAATGCTGAGGAGTCATCTGCTTCTGCTGATGATAACATTGCTGTATATCGTGCTGACCTAGAAAAATTAGTAACCCGAGGAAAGGAAATTTTAGCTGCTCCTGGGTCACTCTCTGCAGCTACCCTTGAAAAAATAGCTGCTGGAGTCTCTAGCGCTCAGTACGTTTTAGACAATAATTTAGAATCTGAGTATCAAAGCTCTGCTAATAATTTAATTACGATTTTAACAAACTTGGAGTACGACACTGAATCTAGCTCTTCCGAGTCTACTCCTTCTGAGTCTACTTCTTCTGAATCTAGCTCGTCTGAGTCTACGCCTTCTGAATCTAGCTCGTCTGGGTCTGCTTCTTCTGAATCTAGCTCGTCTGGGTCTACTTCTTCTGAATCTAGCTCGTCTGGGTCTACTTCTTCTGAATCTAGCTCGTCTGAGTCTACTTCTTCTGAATCTAGCTCTTCCGAGTCTACTTCTTCTGAATCTAGCTCGTCTGAAGAAGCTACACCAACAATTGAAGTGTCCAATCAGACTGTTTATGTAGGTCAAACACTAACAGAAGATATGATTTTAGGTTGGGCAACATTTAAAAATGCAGATGGTTATATAGTAGGTTTTGAAGTAGTTGGAGATCCAATTCAAGTTACTGCTCTTGGAAATTCATTAGTGGAACCAGGAACACATACAATTAGATTTTATGTGAGTAAACCAGCGCAACAACGCAGCACAGATAATGTTGTAGCAGAAAAAGTAATTACTCTAAGCGTTCTTCCAGAAAGCTCTAATCCATTGAACGATAATTTGCCAAAGGAAGATACTAAAACACCTGCTACAGGAGGAATTTCTCAAGTAACATCTCCTGTTGCTAACTCAGCTAAAAAAACAATTAATTCAGGAAAAACAACTGCTAAGCAATTGCCCGTAACAGGTGAAGAAAACAATAATATGATGATTGCTTCCGCCGGAGTACTATTAATTGCAGGTGCTTATCTATTTAGAAAAAAACAACTAGAAAAATAATCGTTCTTTACTCACGGACTTTAGTGAACAGTGGGCAATGAATACAAATAAATAGAACAACCTGGAGGGGAGATTCCCTCTAGGTTGTTCTATTTATTTGTATTCATTTTTATTAATTTATAAAGTTTTTCAATCAACTAAAATCCTATGACTGTCGATTCACATCTCTACAACTTTTCTAAATTAAAATCCAGGCATGCCTTTAGCATATTTACCCATCGTTGCTTCTGTTTCTTTTTCTACTTTAGTCAAGGCATCATTAACAGCCATGATTACTAAATCTTGTAACATCTCAATATCTTCCGGATCAACAAGCTCTGCTTTGATTGATATATCTTGCATTTTTCGATCACCTGTAAAAGTTGCTGTTACTAACTCATTGCTCGAAACGCCTACGAATTCTCTTACATTTAATTCGGCTTGTGCTTTTTCCATATCTTTTTGCATTTTTTGGACTTGTTTCATCATCCCTTGCATATTTCCCATGCCTCGCATCATAACTATCGTCTCCTCTTAATCATTTATTACTTCAACAAGCTCATCGCCAAACATAGCGATTGCTTCGTCTACTACTAAATTATTTACTTCCACCGCAGGTTCTTCCCCTGCTAACAAGTGACTATTTTCCTCAACAGATTGATCATCATTTGTTTGATCACCAGATGTGTCTTTGTTTTGGCTAATAAATGATTGGCGCAACTTCGGCCAACTTTCCTTTGTGATGCAAATCATGTCAGGTGCATAATTGACTAGACGACTTAGATTATTATGAACCGCTAATTGTAATTCATCATCATCCATCGCCCGACCACACACAATCTCATAATCAAATGCAATCACCAAACCATTAGGTCCAGCTGCAACTGGTTCACTAGCTTTCAGCATAGCTCGTTGAGTTACAGACATCATCTGTAATAAATCATCCCAAACATTTTTCACATTCAGCAAATGATCTTTTGTAGCCTCATTCAATACTTTGTAGACAAGTTCTGTTGGGATGCGCAGTGCATTTTTATTGCTGGTCACTCGTGTTGTCTTCACAGGTTCAGCTTCTTTAGCTGTTACACCATTTTTCTTTAACTCTGTTAATTCTTTTTGTAGATGTTCGATTTGCTGTTGTAATGTCGTTATTTCTGCGCTTTCCACAGGTTGAACTGCTTCTGAAATCACAGCTGACTTTTTAACAGATTTTGCTAATTTAACAGTGGCTACTTCAAGATAAATATTGGCATTATTGGTAAAACGAATATCGTTTTGAGTATCACTTAATATTTGAATCATTTGATAAATTTTTTCAGCAGCCGTCTGTCCAGCTAGTTCTTTGAAATTATCTGTCAGATTTCCAACTTTTTCAGCTAACAGTTTCGGTGCTTGCTGAAACATGAGCAAATCACGGCAATACAGTAACAAGTCTTCCAAAAATCTTCTTGCTTCTTTACCAGAACTAAGAATATTCTCTAAGGTTTCTAAAGCTTGCTCTACATCGCCTGTTACACAACTGGAAATATATTGATCCATCATCTCATAGGTCAAACTACCTGTCACTTGCATCGCATCTTGCAGCGTCACTTTTTCATCACTAAAAGAGATCGTTTGATCCAGAATACTCAAAGCATCCCGCATTCCGCCTTCTGCAGCTCGACCAATGACGTATAAGGCCTGCTCTTCAAAGTCAACATTGATTTCTTTTAAAATGTAGCCCATATGATCAACAATATCTTGGGTGCTGATTCTCTTAAAATCAAAGCGCTGTGTTCTAGAAATAATCGTTAATGGGATCTTATGTGGTTCTGTGGTTGCTAGAATAAAAATAACATTTTGTGGCGGTTCTTCCAAAGTTTTTAGTAATGCATTGAAAGCACCTGTCGATAACATATGTACTTCATCTATGATATAGACTTTATACTCTGCTTGGGTTGGTGCATACTTTGCTTTATCACGAATGTCTCGAATTTCTTCCACGCCGTTGTTACTAGCCGCATCAATCTCGATAACGTCATTTAAACGACCTTCTGTGATCGCTACACAAGTTTCACATTCATTACAGGGTTCGCCGTCTACACTGTGTTTACAGTTAATTGCTTTAGCAAAAATTTTTGCTGCACTAGTCTTTCCTGTTCCTCTTGGGCCGGTGAATAAATAGGCATGTGAGGTTTTCTTTTGTATGATGGCATTTTTTAATGTCTGGGTAATCGCTTTTTGTCCAACAACATCATCAAAACGCTGTGAACGCCAGACACGATACAAAGCTTGATACGCCATAATTTACCCCTCCCTCGAAATTTCACTATCTACTATTATACGTGATTTTTATGGATAAGGCATTAAAAAAAGCTGACTCATTAAAAATTTTTTCACAAAAAAAGCTCTGACTCTCGTCAGAACTTTTTAAATACATTAAATATGCGTATCTGTGTCTTCTTTTTTTGTTGGTCCGTCCATCGCACGGAACATTTGATTGTAACGCTCTTCATCTTCTTGGTTGTCTCTAATCACCTTTGAAAGCGTAAACGAAGAAGAAATCAATCCAACTGATCCCATTAAATAATATCCTTTAACCATCAATGGCTCTTTCAATGTGTATAAACCAATCAACATCAATGCCACGAAAAAGGCAAATGATCCCCAACTTAGAAATACAAATGCTGGTGTATTTCTGTATGCTTTCTTTTTCATATCTCTCTCCTTTAACAAATAATAATACCTTTTTATTATATCATTACCATTTATTAAATGACAGTCTTTATTTTAATCTTAAAAAAAATTAAACTAGCTAAAAAATCAATTAAAATAACAATTTAAACATTTAAATAAGCAATATCTTTCGGTAAAACAAGTCGTCTCCTATCAATGTACCTGCGCAAGTCAGTCAAGTTTTTGAAAGAAGGGATATCTTCTACGATCATATTAACCTTTTCATCCACCGCTTCAACAGCATAGTTTGATACATAAAGATCGTATCTCTGAGTAAAAATATTTTTTGGTTGCTCATAAAAATGGTTATCTTGGATAGAAAGAGTAATCTTATTTTGGAAATTCTCTTTTAAAATAGAACTAAGTAACTTAGCGTGTTCCCTTCCTAAATCACTTAAAACCAATACAGATAATTGATGTCTCATCTCATCCGTAATCCTGCTAAGATTTTCCCATCGAATGGCCATTTCGTGAAGAATTCCATCTAAATACATTGATCTCCACGGAAATTTCATTTTTGCTTCAAGAACCTCTAGTGCCTTGTTAACGACAGCGGTAAAGACAATAAAATTTTGTTTGATTGCTTTGCTTGAATACAAGTAACGATCATAGACCATAAATTTTTTATACGGAAACATTTTATGTTTCGCATAAATGTACTCAATCAAACGAACGATACTTACTCTACTCTGATCCGAAATTGAGATCGATAAAGCATTTTGGATCGTACTCACTAGTTCTTCTGCTTGATGAATAATATTGGCTTTCTCTTGTTCATTGTCCCAACCAAAATCCCACCAAAAAATAGAATAACAAAAATCCTCATACCAATCATCAGGTAGAACTACTTTGAGAGGTTCTGCAATTTCTTCTATATCAGCTTTAAATTCTCTTATCTCAATCGTTTTTTTAACAAAACGATTGATAGGGTCTTTTCTAGATTGAATCAAGAACCCTTGACGTTCTCTAATAATCGTTACAGCAATGGAATAAGCTAGATGAACCGCCTGACTATCGTTTAACTCCAATTCAAATTTTTCATTTATCTTGTTTGCTAACTGGAATATCAGTTCTTTGTCTAAATGGAACGGCCAATCACGAATGCCATAAACTTCTATAAAATAGCAGGTAAAGAAATAACGAATTTGCCTTTCATCTTTTCCATGAACGAAATAAGGGGAACGGCTCATTTGAATATTTCGTTCTTTCAGCGCTGAGCCAATTAAATTAGACAATCGATACAAACTAGAATTACTTAAAAATAATTTTTTTTCCCAGTAAGAAGCAGATTTCATTGGCTCAAAAAAAATTGATTCTAATAAAGAAAAAGCATTTGATTCTTGAATGATCTCTATATAAATTTCATGAATTGAACGATGAGGGGAAGCAATCAATCGGATCCCAAACTTTCTGGATGTCTCTATAGTCAGATAATCTGACCAACGATCTTCAAGGTACTGGCAATCTTGCATAATGGTTTTTTTCGAGCATTTAATGTTCTCAGCTAAATAATCAGAGGTGATCCAACTACTTGGTCCATTCAATAAATTTAGCAACAGTACTCTTCGATGCATCGACGGTGATAATAGTCTCTCCATCTTATCTCCTCTTTTCATTTTTTTTATAATTATTCTTCATAAATTTCCATTTGTTAAGAATATTTTGAAGAAATCCTTATTTAATAATAATTATAGCATCATATCTCCCTTTTTTGTATTAATCAAAAGCGCAACTCAATTGGTTTATTTATAAACAGCTCTTATTATAAAAGTATAAAAACGCGGATTTAAAATTTATCGATAAATGGAAAATCTCACCACACTTATTGGAGGGATTAGACATGAAAAAAAACACAATAAAACACACAATTATCGTTGGCGCTATCAGCATTTTAGGTGTAGCTTTATTTATTGGTGGATACATTTTCACCGATACTTTCAGCAAAATGAACGGCTTAGATGCTGCGCCCAAAAAAGCAAAAGTTACCTTAATTCAAAATGTCCCTAAAAACAAGGATTTAATTACTTTGTCTAACAACGCTAAGAAAAAACAAAGCACAGAAAAAATACTTGCAGTAAATGTCGCTAAAGATACCACAGCTCCTAAGATTAGTGCGCCAGAAGAAACTGTAGAGCAAAATGCACAAATCAATATTTATGAAGATATCACAGCGACTGATAATAAAGATGGTAATATTACAGACAAAGTTTCTACAAAGGAAACATTGGATACATCTGTGGTAGGTACACAAACCATCCTCTATTCCGTAACTGATACTAGCGGTAATACTGGTGTTACTGAAAGAATCTTTCACATTGTTCCAAAAAGTGAACCTGTAGTTGCTCCACCAGCAGAACAAGCTCCTGTGGAACAAGCTTCTGCACCTGCTGAAGCTACTCAAACAGCTCCTGAAGTTCCAGCAACACCTGCTTTTGCACCAATGACCATTACTATGAGTGGACAAACCATTCCTTATCAAAACGGTGGTCAAGGCAGTGGACAAAGTATCATCGATTCAAACCCTAATGGCGTTGCTTCTACATGGGGAGGCGCAGCTGTTCAGTCAGGTAGTGATGGACAAAATACTCACTTCATCGGTCATAATCCTGGGGCGTTTTCTACAGTCTTCTCATTAGGTGCAGGTAGCCAAATTGTTGTAACCGATGCAGATGGTACACCTACCACTTATACTGTCCGTACACTTCTACAATTAGACGATTATGGAAACGAAGTCGGTACAGGAACTAACTATTGGGATCTTACCGTAGGCACAGGCGGCGGCGAACGAATCACTCTTCAAAGCTGCATCAATGATAATGTTAATTTATTTGTTATCGCTTATAAATAAAAGCAAGAGCATCAATGAGGATTCACCTCGTTGATGCTCTTTCTATCAACTCTGTCGCAATTGTAATTTTTCTTGCCACTGGAGCTTTCTCTTGAATCAATGACAGTATTGTCTCAATAGCTAGCTCTCCCATCCATTCTGTATGGATTTTTATTGTTGTTAACGGAGGACTAACATATTTTGCTACACTGATATCATTGAAGCCAATCACAGAAATATCATCAGGCACCTTAAGACCTACCTCTTGAATTGCTTTAAGAGCTCCAACAGCCAAGGCATCACTAGAAGCAAAAAAAGCACTTGGAAATTTTTTTGGATACTGGTTCAAAAACTGTTTCATCACTTTATAACCACTGGCAACAGTAAACGGAGCCTTTAAAATGAATGCTTCATTAAGTAACCTCTTCTGTGTTAACATCTCTTTAAAAATCATCAACCGCCTATCTTCAAGCACTTCATGACTTCCACGAGTATATTCTTCTCCAGCCAGCACACCAATTTCTTGATGACCATGTTGGATCAAATAAGTGAGGACAGAGGACATACTTTGGTGAAAGTCGATAACTAAAGAGTTATAGCCTAAACCTAACGCATCAAAGTCCACAAATAAAAGATTATCATTCATTTTAAATAGAAAATCAGCTTGTTTTTTATCAAATTTTCCCAAAGCAAGAATTCCGTCCACCTGCTCGTTAGCTAATTCTTCCAAGGATCGCTTGATCAATTCAAGCCCAAGTTCTTCAGCCTTTTTTTCAATCCCTAAACGAATGGAAAGATAATAGATATCTTCTAATTCTTCTGCTTCATCGTACCACTGAACTAATAAGATCCGGGCTCTGACATTTTTTACATTCTTTTTATGTTTTGTATAATTTAGTTCTTCAGCTGCTTCAAAAATTTTTTGCTTCGTCTCAATTCCTACTGAAAGCTCAGAATCGTAATTTAACACCCTTGAAACTGTGGCTGGTGAAACTCCTGCTAAGTTTGCGATATCTTTGATTGTTGCCATCTCATCACCTACGTTCCCTTTATAGACTGTCAATAAACCGTTTAAAAGCTGCTTGACCTTCACTTGTTCGTTTATAAACTCCTGCATCTGCTAAAACACGAGCAAAGATTTTACCTACTTCTTTTTGAACTATTTCTTTTGTATTGCTTTCATTGAAAGAATAAACTTCTTTCATCTGATTTGCCCAATATTTATGGTAATCAGCAATATGGTTTTCTTTATTCAGTAAATACTTTTCTACTTCTTGCAATTCATCATTTAAACGTGGAGGCAGTACTGCTAAGCCCATTACTTCTATCAAACCGATATTTTCTTTTTTAATATGTTGAACCTCTTTATGAGGATGGAAAATCCCGTCTGGATGTTCATCCGAAACATTATTGTCTCGCAAAACCAAATCCATTTCAAATAAATGACCTTTACGCCGTGCAATTGGCGTAATTGTATGATGCGATGTTCCATCTTCTGAAAAAGCTCGAATTGATACCTCTTCATCAGAATAGTTACGCCATTTTTCTAGAATCAATGTAGCTGCTTCAACTAAATCTTCTGAATTAGGACTTTGCAGGCGAATCACAGACATTGGCCATTTGACGACTCCCGCATTCATCAGCGGAAAATCATTCAATTCAAAATATTGTTCGATCTCTGCTTTCTCCATTGGAAAGACATGTCGACCTGCTTGATAATGATCATGAGTCAAAATCGACCCACCTACAATTGGCAAATCAGCATTAGATCCAACAAAATAATGAGGTAACACTTCAATAATTCTAGTCAACCGACGGAATGTGTCTTTTGAGATGACCATAGGACGATGTTCTTCTGACAAGATAATCGAATGTTCATTGTAATAAGCATATGGTGAATACTGAAACCCCCAACTTTCTCCATCTAAGTTCATCCGAATGATCCGATGATTCGTTCTTGCCGGATAATTGGCCCGACCTTTATAGCCTTCATTTTCCATGCATAACAGACATTTTGGATAATTCAGCTGGCTTGCTTGACGAGCAGCGGCAATTTCCTTTGGATCTTTTTCCGGTCTCGATAAATTGATGGTAATTTCTAATTGACCATATTCTGTTTCTGCTGGGAAAACGATATTTTTAGCAATTGCTCGTGTTTTGATATAATCATTTTCTTTACTTAATTTGTAAAAATAATTTGTTGCATCCATCGGATCTTTTTCATAGTGTTGGGCAAAAAGTGCATTCACAACTGAAGGTGGCGGTGTTAAAAAATCCATCAATTGCGCTTCAAAAATCTCTAAACCAACTGATCCTTGTTGAATAATCTCATTTTTTATCGCTTGATCGACTAATTCATCAAGTAATTCTAACGATGTTTTCTCCACAACCGTTGGAGAAATTGTTTCTAACGATTCTTCACCAATCATTGCGAGTACACGATTTTGTAAATAAAGACGATCTAATTCCATCCAACCACCAGCTTGAATTGCTAATGTGACAAAATCAGTAATAGTTTGACTAATTGACACAACGATTCCTCCCAAATTTAAACGTTTAGCGGGCTCATTTAGGCTCGTAGAAAATAGGTTTGTAACGCTTTTTTGACTCAGACAGATTTTATCTTTTTTCTACCCCTTCACTCCTTAGAATTTTGCTTCATAGCGTTTGATACGATCTGAGACCCCACATAGCTAGATAGTAATTAAGGTTGCTTCATGAGGCTAAACCGTGTTAAAAGCTAAACAAGTTTTGTTCAGTATTACTCATATCCTTTTGGATGATTGACATGCCAATCCCAAGCAGTTTTGATGATTTGTTTGATATCTGTCACTTGAGGCTGCCAATCTAAAATTGATTTAGCTTTATCACTTGAAGCAACCAGTTTACTCGGATCACCTAAACGTCGTGGCAACACTTTGGCAGGAATTTCTTTACCTGTGACTTCTCGAGCTGCTTCAAGCATTTCTTTGACTGAATAACCAGTGTTACTGCCTAAGTTGAAGATATTACTTTCGTTTCCTTTTTCCAAATAATCCAACGCAGCAATATGGGCAGCTATCAAATCTTCGATGTAAACATAGTCACGAATACACGTGCCGTCTGGCGTGTCATAATCGTCACCATAAATGCCTAGATACTCTCTTTGTCCCAAAGCAGTTTGTAAAATTATTGGGATCAAGTGTGTCTCAGGATCATGATCTTCTCCAATCGAGGCATCTGATTTAGCTCCAGCAACATTGAAATAGCGCAACGCAACATAACGCATGCCATATGCATTATCACACCATTTCATCATTTTCTCCATCATTAATTTGCTTTCACCATAGGGATTTTCTGGATTAGTCGGCATCGTTTCTACGATAGGCATTTCTTTTGGTTCCCCATAAGTCGCCGCAGTTGAAGAAAACACGATATTTTTAACGCCAAACTCTTCCATTACTTCCAATATGATTTGTGTACCATGAACATTGTTATTAAAATATACCAAAGGTTTTTCTACTGATTCACCTACAAGTGAGCTTGCAGCAAAATGGATCACTCCATTAATCGTTTCTTTTTTGAAAACCTCTTGCACGAATTCTTTGTCTCTAATATCTCCTTGATAAAATGTCGCATTTTCATGAATCGATTGTTTATGTCCAGTCTGAAGATTATCAACAACGATAACTTCATATCCCTTATTGATTAATTGATCCACTGCATGAGAACCAATATAGCCTGCTCCACCTAAAACTAAAATTGACATGTTATTGCCTCCTTACTTCAAATGTATCAGAAATTAAGATCTTTTTCTAACGTATTCTTTATTCTACAGCTTTCTAGCTCCATCATCAATATTTGCAATATAGAAGTCTGCTGAGTAACCAATTTTTTCTTGATATATTTGTCCCACTTGTTTGATAAAATGATTCACCTCTGATTCTTTTACTAGAGCAATTGCACAACCGCCAAATCCAGCTCCTGTCATTCGAGCGCCCAACACACCTGATTGTTTTTGCGCTGTACCTACCAATGTATCTAGCTCAATTCCTGTTACTTCATAATCTTCTTTTAAAGAAGCATGAGAAGCATTCAATAATTGACCAAAGCGTTGTAAATCATTATTAACAAGCGCTTGTTTAGCCTTGATTGTGCGCTGATTTTCAGTTACTGCATGTTTGGCTCGTTTAATCAATTCTTTATCAGCAATCACATCTTTATTTTGTTCAAAAACTTCTTCTGTTAATTCGCCCAAGGATTTGATCGGTAAGATGGTTTGCAAGCGACTCAAAGCTAACTCACATTCTGCCCGACGTTCATTATATTTTGAATCAGCTAATTCTCGACGCTTATTGGTATTCATGATCGCAATCACATACTCTCCAAAATCTGCAGGTACCAATTCATATTCTAATGTATTGGTATCTAACAAAATAGCATGATTCAACTTGCCCATACCGATAGCAAATTGATCCATGATTCCTGAATTCACACCGATAAACTGATTTTCTACACGCTTTCCTGTATTTACTAGATCCAACATATTGATATTCAAATTAAATAAATCATTCAATATAACCCCAGTCAGTAATTCTATTGAAGCGGATGAAGAAAGTCCTGCTCCATTTGGAATCGTTCCATAAAAGAGAATATCCACTCCTTGATCAATAACATAACCTTGTTCTATTAAATAATGAATCATTCCTTTAGGGTAATTCGTCCATTCATCTTCCTTTTTATAAACTAGATCAGTTAATGACAGTTCAATAATTCCTAATTCCGAGAAGTTTTCTGAATAAAGTCGAATTGTTTGATCCTCTCGTTTTCTAGCAACACCGTATGTCCCGATTGTAATCGCAGCAGGAAAAACATAGCCGCCGTTATAATCTGTGTGTTCACCAATCAAGTTGATTCTTCCAGGAGCAAAGTAAACTGATTTTGACTCTTTTCCAAAAACTGAATGAAACAGCTCTATCAATTCATTTTCCACAGTAGTCACCTCTTCATCTTAGTAAATATATTATAAAATATTTACTAAAATTTAACAACAATTTAGTAAAATAATAAAAAAGACAACTAACACTGTATAACCGAGTTCTTCAAAAAGAAAAAATATCCTCTTGCAATAAAAATAGCCCAGCCTGAACAACTTTGCCACAATCTATTGGATTTTTTTCTTACTTTAGTTCATAATAGAGGTGTCTAAATAACTGAGAGGAGAATGTATATGAAAAAGTTTATTTCAGGAATGCTTGTAGGAACAGCAGTTACATGTGCTGCTGTTGTCGGCTTTGCAGCGACTATCAAAAAAACTGTACTTGATCCAATTGAAGAAAAAGAAGATATGATCGAGGAAAACCGTAAAAAAGCAATGCGTAAACGTGTTGCTCGTTAATAAAAAAAGAAGTAAACAGTAAAAGAGAACAATTGAATCAATTGTTCTCTTTTACTGTTTACTTTTCTTCAAAGATACTCCGTGCAATCAAATCAGCTTCACGTAGATTCCACGGATCAGTTCCTGGTCTAGCTGTCGCTGCAGTTAGCCAATGAACTCCCTCTGTTGGGATACCATAACAAAATAGACCTGTTAGTAGTTCTCCTTGTGTTGATTGTATTTGATTTGTTTGGCGATCTACTAAAATTGCTCCAGTTTGATAGAGATCACCTGTGGATAATTCCAATTGATGCAAACTAACTATTTTATCTTTTAAAAGCTGTTGTACTAAGGGATTTATACTGTACTGATTTGCTATTTTTGGTAATCTAGCGTCAATTAAAAAATGAGATTTATATTTTTTATTCGGATACCTTTTGGAAGAAGCAATAAAACAGTCAGCTTCTGTTTCTATCTTCATCTTAGGTCCAATTAATGTAATAATTCCTGCTTCGATCAATGCTTTTAATTCTGCAATTCTTTCTAATGGCGGGCCAATTGAAAGAAATGCATTCAACGGTGTAAACCAATCCCACAACCATTTTTTATACTCATCATTTGAAAATAGTTCATGGTCTATCATAAAACGTACTTCATCTCTTAAATCTTTTAAACAATCTAAAGCAGCACTAAATGGTCCTGATAATGTCCCTTTCTTCGCCTCCAAAAAATCCCAATTCAAATAATCAATGATGAATCCTTGGAAAGAATCCCCCTCTTCTCCACCTTGATCAGGATGTTGAATAATTGACCAGTCCCAGTAATCTTTTTCATCAATTCCATATTTTCCCAGCACTGATTCAGCACCTTTTGTACGGATAAATTCTTCATTAAAACGTAATGGATTAACTTTAGGATAATTGTTTTTGACCAAAGCGGAATAATAAACAAACTCAACTTCTTTTTTCAAAAGTTCAAAAAACTGCTCTGCAGAAAATGTTCCTTTTCGTTTAAACTTATTCAAACTTTTTTCTTTCAAAAAACGTGGTTGATACTCTTCTCCATAATCTTTTTGATTTACACCTCTAGCATGATAAGGTATACCGCGGCCAGAACCAGCAAAAATCTTAGGTTCTTTACCAGAAGGATGATAGATTAATTTCCCAGCTTTATTTTCAAAAATACCTCCACGCTCAATGGTTAGTAAATTGATATAATCAAAGAAAACCAGTCCCAAACCTCTAATCAAAATAGACTTATTTCCCGTGATTGCTTCAAGATATGCGTCCGCTGCATTTTTGGGTGAAGAATAGAACAATCGATGCTCGCTCGCATAAGTTGCCAACTCTTTCTCATTTCCAACCAATTCGTTTTCTTGATGGCCTAAAGCCAAAATAACCTTGTCAACGGTTGTTTCAACTGCTTTGGTATACACTAAGAATTTGTCCTCTTGAATTTTCACTGCCCGCACAGTATCTTTGAAAAATTTAACTGATGTTTGTTCGGTCATTCGAGTTTGTACATATTCGTAGAACCATTTTTGATACAGTCCATATAAAACCCGTGAGCAATGATCATTCGGACCCAAGTCTTCACATTCTTCTATTAGAACTGACTTATTTTTGAAATTATATTTTTGTATAAAAGCTACAGCCTCAACTTTTATCCACTCATATAGATTTGGACCTTTAATAACTGGCCCCTTTGTACTTAATGTTTCATCTGTAAATAAAGTAACTTGAGAGGTTATTGAATTCATTAATAAAGATAAGGGTTGATCTTCACGCCATACTTTCCCACCAGGTCCAAAAGGATCGAACATTGTAATTTGAACAACTTGTTCTCCTCTTGCCCACTCAACAATTCGCTCCAATGCTGAAAGACCTCTGGGACCACCACCAACGATTGCAATTTTCATTTTCCCCCTCCTTTCGCACTAGTTATTTCCTTGTCGTCACCTGTTGTATAGAAGTTCTAATTAGAGCTCTGTATGTTCAGGTTCTTCATTTGAATCATCGTATCTGTATTTTATCGTAATTATTCAAAAAAGAAACGACTTATGCTACTTATTCAAAAACAAAAACACAGAGAAGTAAACGTTGTCCATTATTTGAACCCTCGTTTCTCTCTCTGTGTTTAATTAGTTAAGCATTTTTCTTCTTCGTTTTTCCAGTCCAGCCATCATAGCCGCCTTTTAAAATGTAAAGATCTTTAAAGCCATTTTTACGTAATTGATTGGCTGTACGGATACTCAATGATTTTTTTTGATCATAAAGATAGACTGGTTGATCTTTACGAATTGAATTTAATGTTGTTTTGATTGTTGTATAAGGCATATTACGAGCACCAAGAATATGGCCAGCATCAAAAGAATCCTTTTCACGTACGTCAATGATTTGAGCTTTTCTCATACCTTCTTTAAATTCTTCTTCTGTGATCATTTTAGCTGAACGCTTCGTCATAATTCGAAGATACAGTTCATTTGCTCCCATTGCTAGTAAAATTGTTAATAAAATAATATTGATAGTCCACAAAACGTTCATTCTAAAATCCCTTTCTTACTCTTTCTCCATAAATTGTAATGCTAATGATGCCGCTCCGATAACCCCAGCTTCATTTCCTAGCTGAGCAAGCTTAATCTGCGTGCTGTTACGAACTTCTGGGAAAGTAAATTCTTCAAAATATTTTTGAACACGACTGCGCAGAAATTCTCCTGCAGCAGAAACCCCACCGCCAATCACGATACTAGACGGATTCAAGGTATTTCCTATATTGCCAACTGCAAGTCCTAAGAAATAGCACACGCGCTCAACAACCATCAATGCGAATGAATCATTTGCTTGCGCATAATCAAAGACATCTTTGCTAGACACATCTTGTCCGTCATCGATTGCTTGCTTCAATTGAGAATCTCCCGCATATTCTTCGGACATATGGCGAGCCACACGAACCACACCAGTTGCACTAGAAACCGTTTCTAAACAACCACGTTTCCCGCAAGTACATTCAAAACCGCCTGGATCAACAGTCACATGACCAATTTCACCGGCGCATCCATTCACACCATGTAATAAATTACCTTCTGCAATAATACCACCGCCAACACCTGTACCAAGCGTGATAAAAACGACATCTGGATTATTTTCTCCAGCACCTTTCCATCGTTCACCTAAAGCGGCTACGTTGGCATCATTATCCAAAACAAAAGGAATACCCGTTGCTTCTTCAATTTGTGCTTTTACATTTTGTTTTTTTGTCCAGTTAAGATTGTACGCACCAATTACTGTCCCTTTTTTGATATCTACACTACCTGGTGTACCCATACCAATCCCAATAAAATCATCATGTTTCATTTCATAAAGAGAAATTCGGTGATTGATTGATTCAATGATATCCGGCACAATATGGCTGCCATCGTCCAAAACATTCGTTTCAAGGCTCCATTTTTGCTGAACATCTCCACCAGCTGTTAAAATCGCAAATTTAATCGTTGTTCCGCCTAAATCAATCCCAATCAATTTCTTATCCATTTACTCGGTTCCTTTCCCAGTTCCTCTGCTTTCTTCAATACGATGCTCCCGTTGCAAAACACTTCTTGCGTGAAGATAGGTGTCTCTATCAATCAAGTGACCTTCATAAATATTTTTTAATTCAATCATCATCAACTCGATATCATAAATTCTGGCTCCTACATAAATATAAATACCGAATTGTTTAAATAACTGCTGTACATCATATAACGTTTCCATTTGAATGCACTTCCTTATTATTAAAGAGGCTGAGAAAAAAGCGTTTATTCGCTCACCAACCTATTATACAAGTAAACCGAATTTTTTAAAACCCAAGGCTAGGCAAACAACTAACAGAAATACAAAAATAATCCCTGAAATGATACGTTCATGAATGTTAAATTCTTCCGAATGATCTGGCACAGCCAATGTCGAAGCAACTAATAATCCGCCAATCAACCCGCCAATATGACCCATAATATCAACAGAACTGCTAAACAAATTAAAAATTAAATTGATTACGATAAATGTCGTATAACGTTGAACCATAAATGTAATCGCCGGATTATTTCTAAAATGGCGTCCCAAAATAACAAAAGCACCAAATAAACCAAATAAAGATGTACTTGCTCCAGCTGAGATACTAAGTGGTGAACCAAAGGTAAAGCTAACAACATTTCCAGCAATACCACTTAATAGATAAATCAGTAGATATCGCCAGTGACCGTAAATGTTCTCAACCTGAGATCCAACATAATAAAGAGTCACCATATTTACCGCAAAATGCAACCAACCAATATGTAGAAACATTGGAGTGAAAAAGCGCCAATATTCATGTAAATTGAGAATCTCACTTCGAGACATCGCTCCCCAACGAATCAATACCATACTATTTTCTGAGCCACCTGAAAGTTCTGTTCCTAGAAAAATAATCGTTGTGATCCCAAGTAAAATATAAGTAATTAGAGGTTGCTTTAATATTCTTTTTATTTTCATTTGTGTTTGATAATTCATATGTTCCTCCTAGCTAATAAATAATCGTTTCACAGGCAAGTCAAATGCTTCTACCTGCCAACTTTCTTGAATCTGTTCACTGAATACCAAACTACATGTTTCACCTTGATAATCTTGAAGAAATCGATCATAATAACCACCGCCAAAACCAATTCGAAACCCTTCATGATTAAACACGATACCCGGTACAACTAATAAATTGATTACTTCAGCAGATACTTCTGGTGCCTCAATAGGTTCTTTAACACCAAACGCTGTTTTTTCAAAAGTTGTATCTGGTTCAATTAAATGAAAAGTTAATTTTCGGTCTTTTCCTGCTACAGGCATCAACATTTCTTTGCCTGACTCCCAACCTTTAGCTAACAAAATATGAGTATCAAACTCAAATTCTAAAGGTTTTGTGATTGCGATCGTTTGCGCCTTTTCCCAGCAAGGATCAGTGAATAGTGCTTGACTGATTTCTCGTTCTTTTTGTTCTTTCAGCATAGGATGTTTATGCAGCCATTTTAAGTTTTTCAACCCTAATTTTCTTAAACGGTCTTTCTCCACAGTCAAGCCCTCCTATATTCTAAAAGTTGAACGAGATCGTTCAGCATCATCTGAAAATCATATTTTATCTTTTCTTCAAAAATTTCGTTTTAAATTACAATTCCTAAGTCTTTTTACACTTACTTTGTAGTTTATAGAAAAATACTTAAAATAGCAAACAGATTTCTAGTTTTCAACCGTAAAATCCCTTCTTTTTTGTAACCAGTTGCTGATGGTTTCATATACCTCGATTTTTTCATCTTCCAACAAAATTTCATGACGCAATTCTGCAAATAAAACTAAAGAAACATCTTTTACTCCCGCTGCATCCAACTCTTTTGCTACTTTTCTAGGTCCTTTACCAAAATCACCTACAGGATCTTGTTCACCACTGATGATCAAAATAGGTAAATCTGGTTTAATCTCATCCGTCCAGCCCTTACAATTCGCTCCTTCAACTAAATGAAATAACGTATAAAAACCATTATTTGTAAACGTAAATCCCATTAATGGATCATTTTCATAATTTCTAACATTCTCCTGATTTTTGCTTAACCAATTGAAGCCACCAAGCTCTGGAAAGTGCTTATTGAAAGAGCCAAAAGCTAGTTGATCTAACCATTTATTTTGTTTTTTCGGCGCTGTTAGATTCAAGCCTTTCGTTATAGAAAGAGCTAATGGCAACATTACTGGCTTTTTTCCTGTTCCCATAAAAATAGCTCCCGTTATACCAGCAACATCTCTCTGTAAATAATTACGTAGCGCAAAGGAACCCATACTATGTCCTAACATAAAGTGAGGTAGGTTAGGATATTTGTTTTCAATCCATGTTTTAACCTGATGAATATCTTCCAGTACAAAGGATACAGGTTCTTCTTCACCGAAATAACCATATTCCGGATCATCAGTTGACACCGATTCTCCATGACCTAAATGATCATGACCAATAACGACATAACCTAATCCATTTAAATATTTGGCAAAATCGTGATAACGTTCAATATATTCAGCCATTCCATGAATGATCTGAAGGGTTCCGATGGCTTCTTGCTCTGGTTCCCAACAGATAAAATGACTTGTTATTTTTGGATTAGATGACAAAAAACTATTGTGTTCCATGTATTTACCTCTTCTCAGTTAATAGTTTTATTATAAACGATTCTCCTTCAATGAAATAGTGAAATAAGTGTTTTTCTTCTAAAATAATTATTATGAAAAAGTGTGACGAACATCTACAAACTGAAAAAACCTCCTAAGATATACTAAAGATTATATCTCAGAAGGTTTTCATTATTATGATTGTACTGTGATCACTGGATTCACTGATTGATCTACTGCAATTTCTTCCGTTCCATAGCGCTCACCTAAAACATATTTTGCTATGTGGATCGTTCGATCACTCATCCGCTCCAAATTAGAAGCCGTATCAATAAACAACACGCCATCAGCCGCTCGTCCTTTACCGCTATTCATGATAGAAATATACTTTTTACGCAACAATTTGACCATCTGATCAATTTGTTCTTCACGATCTAACATATGAGCAGCCATTTCTTTGTCATCATTTTCAAAAGCAATCAAAGAATCACGAATATTTTTCGATACTTTTTTAAACAAATCTATCAAGTCTTCGTCATTTAAAATCAACGCATCTCGTTCAGAAGTTTTGCCAGCTTTTTTATCTTTGGCTTTTTGCTTCTTTTCGACACGAATGGCTTCATTAAGATTTTGGATAATATTACGACAATGATCACCAATCCGCTCCAAATCTTTAGTCATTTCTAACATCATTGTTTGCTCGTGACTTTCAGAAATTGATAATTCTGTGGCTGAAAGCTGAACTAAGTATTCTGTTAAACGATTGTCCATATCATTAATCGCTGTTTCATACTGATCAGCATTTTCTTTGTCGATCGTATCTTGTTTTTCATAATACGCTTTGGTTGCTTCAAATGCGCCTAATACATAGTCACCCATTTGAAGCAATTCGATTTTCGCTTGATTCAATGCTAACGCAGCTGAGTTTTGAATGATGGACTCATTTAGGTTAGATGGCTTAAACTCAATACTTCGATCTTTTCCTGGAATGATTTTGCGAACGATGAGTTCAATTTTATCAATAAACCAAAATTGGATCAGTAAATTAGAAACATTGAATAAACCATGAGCTACGGCAATCTGCATCGCTGGTTTTAAATGTAACCCATTAGAAATAGCCACCACTACCGCTGTAAACGGCGTTAACAATGTCGTAAAGATAATTGCTCCGACTAAATTGAAAATCACGTGAGAAGCTGCTGTGCGTTTTGCGGCAACACTGACACCTAACGCTGCAATTACAGCTGTGATTGTAGTACCGATATTATCTCCAAATAAAATCGGCAATACCGATCCTATCGCTAAACTTCCTTGACTATATAATTGCTGTAAAATTCCAATCGTTGCACTAGAGCTTTGTAAAACCATTGTAAGTAATGTTCCAATGCCAACCCCTAAAATAGGATGATGAGAAACATCCACCATCAAATCTGAAAACTGCGGTAACTTACTCAACGGTGCCATGCCCTCACCCATTAATTTTAACCCATAAAATAAACAACCGAAACCAAAGACGATCTGACCTATGTTATTCACTGTTTCTCTCTTTGAGAAAAATAATAAGATTGAACCTACACCAATAATCGGTAGTGCATATGAACTTAGATTAAATCCAATAATAAAAGCGGTTACCGTTGTTCCGACATTTGCACCCATGATAACACCGATCGCTTGTCGTAAAGACATAAAACCTACACTTACTAGACCAACTGTTAAAACTGTTGTTCCAGAACTACTTTGAATAATCGCCGTTACAATCAATCCTGCTAAAACAGATCTTAAAGGTGTAGAGGTAAACGTATTTAAAATTTCCCGCAAAGAATCGCCTGCCGACTTCTGCAGACCATCTCCCATGTATTTCATACCAAACAAAAAAATTCCTAATCCCCCCAAAAAAGGGAACAATATTTCTTGATAGGACATGATTATAATCCTCCTTAATTTAAAAACATAGCGAGCTCATTTGGTCTCGACTGAAAAATAGGAAAATATGACTGAGGTGTTCGTTGCCTCATTCAGTTTTTTATTTTTTTTACGAGAGTGTAGCCGCAAAGTTAAATAGCCCAAATATGTTAAAAACTCAATTCTACTTAAGAGTACAGAAAAATGCGCTCCTTGTAAATAAAATGTTGATATTTTTTCACGAAAAAATGATTTATAACTAATTAATCTATAATTTGTGTATACAATAAAAAAAAGAGTTGAAAGAAAATTCTCTTTCAACTCTCAGCTCTAGACAATCACTTAAACCATCAACATATAAACTCCAGAAGCTACTAAAGCGCCAATCACAGGGCCTACGATGGGAACCCAAGAATAACTCCAGTCAGAATCTCCTTTTGTTGGAATCGGTAATAATTGGTGCGCTAATCTAGGACCCAAATCACGAGCCGGATTAATCGCATATCCTGTTGGTCCACCTAAAGATAAACCAATTGATAAAATCAAAGCGCCAACGACTAATGGATTTAATCCATCTGTAAATGTATGTTGCGAAAATGAAAGTAACCCTAAAACTAAAATGAATGTACCAATAATTTCAGTCACCATGTTCGCTGGATAATTACGAATGGCCGGTCCTGTAGCAAAAGTTCCTAAAATGGCACCTTGATCTTCGGTAGCTTCCCAATGAGGCAAGTAAGCAGCCCAAACTAAGAATGCTCCTACTACCGCACCCAGTACTTGGGCAATAATAAACGGCACCACCATGCCCCAACTAAAACTACCAGTCATTGCCATTGCGATTGTCACTGCAGGATTCAAGTGCGCAGGTCCCATAAAACCAGCAATGTAAACAGCCATTGTTACGGCCATCGCCCACCCAAAGGCAATCACGATCCAACCCGAAGCTTCCGCCTTACTCTTTTTTAAATTAACCGCTGCACATACACCGTCACCTAAAAGAATCAAAATCATTGTCCCTAAAAACTCACTGAAAATCTGTGTCATGTTGGAAGTATCCATTTTACTTCGCTCCTTCTTTTAATAGGCTTAAATCAGACTCTGCAATCAATTCGTTCAATTCATTCGTGTATATTTCTTTTTGCTCATCAGACCAAGTATAATAATTGCTCATTTCAGCAATTACTCCTTGTTTCACTTCATCTAATGTGTCTCTCATAAATAATATATGGTTCGTTCTGCGGACTAGGTAGTCTGCAGGAGTTAATGCCATTTCATTTTCTAAAGCATAATGCAACGCAATGGTTTCAGCTAAACTTAAGCCCGCAACAGGTTTAGTCTCATCAATTTTTCCAAAAACTTTCGTGACATTTGAACCATATAAATGAGCAAGATATTCTGCTTCTTCTTTCGTTAATCCTTTTTCGATTCCATTTTTTGCCAATGTTTCTAATTCCGTTTCCACATTTGCTGGATTAATGCGTCCTCCAGAAACTGGATATGTTTTGGAATCAATCAGTTGGAAAGTACGATCGAATTCTTCTTTTAAAATCCGTTGAATTTCTTTTAATGCTCCTTCAGCCATCTTCCGATAATCTGTGATTTTCCCACCAGATAATGTTAGCAAACCATCCTCTGAGCGTTCTAATAAACTACCTCTAGAAACAGCTGACGGATTTTCTTTGCTTTCAGCTAAGGAGTCTTCCAAATGATTTAACACATTCTCCACATCATAACGAGAAACTTCTTGTTTTTGATACTTAGATACGATATCAATCACTTGATCAAAACTTTTATCTGAAACTTTACCATTATTGCCACCGTTATAATCAGAACCACCATTTTCAGAAATCAACGGACGCAATCCAGCCCAGCTCGCTTCAATATCAGCAATAGTCACATTTGCTTGTGGATAACGATTATTAACAATTTCTAGCAAGTAATCAACATCTTCTTGGGTAACAGTTGGATGTTCATAATCTCCTGTATAATCTGTATCCGTTGTACCAAAGTAGGTTTTCTTTTCTCTTGGCACAACAAAGACCATCCGTCCATCGTGTTTTCCAGTATCAAAGTACGTTGGTTGAGGTACGAATAATTTGCTACTGTCCACAACCAAATGCACACCTTTTGTCGGACGCATTTGTGGAATTAGTTTTTTAGCTGTGTCTAAACCACGAACTTTATCCGACCACGGTCCCGTTGTATTGATGATTACTTTTGCATTGATTTCAAAAATTTCATCTGTTAACAGATCTTTCGCTTTAACACCTGTAATTTTCCCTTCACCATTGAAAATGAAACCGACTGCTTTTACTTTACTCACCATCAAACCGCCGTCTTGTGAAGCTTGTTTAATATTTTCGATTACAAGTCTAGCATCGTTATTTCTAAAATCTAGATAAACACCACCGCCTTGCAATCCCTCGCTTTTTAATTGAGGCTCTCTTTCCAATACTTCTTCCTTTGTTAAGGTGTAATTTTCATACTTCGTTCCGATCACATTTGCTAAACGATCATATAAATCCATGGCAACCTTAACAGAGAACATATTAAATGTCGCTTTTGGTTCATCATAAATCGGTAACAGCATTGGATCTGGTTTTGGGATATGAGGAGCGATTGCTTGAACAACCGCACGTTCCTGAACAGTATCTGCAACGACTTCCACATCAAAATTTTTCAAATAGCGAATACCACCATGAACTAATTTAGTCGAACGTGAAGAAGTCCCTTCTGCAAAATCCTGCATTTCAATAAGACCTGTTTTCATACCAGCAGCACTTGCTTGTAAGGCCACTCCGGCACCTGTAATTCCTCCGCCAATAATCAATAAATCCAACTCTCCATGTTTCAGTTTTTCAATTGATTCTTGCCGTGTTTTGATTGAGAATGTCATAACCCTTCACTTCTTCCTTTATTTTGATTTATGTTTAAACATTTGAGTCGCAGCGACTGCCTGTTGCCAACCTTCGTATAAATCGTCCCGCTCTTCAGCAGCCATTTTAGCTTTAAAAATTTGTCCTTCTTCATAAAACTCTTTTAATTCATCTAAATCTTTCCAGAAACCAACCGCTAATCCCGCTAAAAATGCTGCGCCTAGTGCTGTTGTTTCTAAATTTTGAGCGCGTTGAACAGATGTATTTAAAATATCTGCCTGAAATTGCATTAATAAATCATTGTTCGCTGCACCACCATCAACTTTTAAAATTGGAATATCAATTCCAGTATCATTTTTCATCGTATCAATAATGTCACGAACTTGATAAGCAACCGCTTGCAATGTTGCTTTCACAAAATCTTCTCTCGTTGTTCCTCTTGTTAAACCAAAAACTGCACCTCTTGCATCTGAGTCCCAATAAGGAGCACCCAATCCTGTAAAAGCAGGAACAACATAGACTTCATTACGATTATGAGATTCTTTCGCTACTGCTTCTGACTCAGTAGCGGTTTGGATCATTTTCAATCCATCACGCAGCCATTGAATCGCTGAACCTGCAACAAAAATACTTCCCTCTAAAGCATAGTAAACTTTCCCGTTAATACCATAGCCAATCGTTGTTAGTAAATTGTTATTTGACAGCTGTGGTTTTTCTCCTGTATTCATTACAATAAATGAACCCGTACCATACGTATTTTTAACCATTCCAGGTTCAAAAGCCATTTGACCGAATAATGCTGCTTGTTGGTCACCGGCCATACCTGAAATCGGAATTTCACTACCGTAAAAATGATAATTTTTTGTCAATCCATACACTTCTGAATTTGACGTTGCTTTTGGCAGCATTACTCGAGGAATATTTAAAATATCTAAAATATCTTGATCCCAATCTAAGTCATGGATATTGAATAGCATTGTTCTACTAGCATTTGAGTAGTCCGTTACGTGAGTTTCTCCACCAGTCAATTTCCAAACCAACCAAGAGTCAATCGTTCCGAATAATAAATCTCCTTTTTCTGCTCTTTCTTGTGCACCATCTACATTATCTAAAATCCAGCGAATCTTCGTTGCTGAAAAATAAGCATCCACGATCAATCCTGTTTTTTCATGGATCATGTCTCCATGTCCCTCTTCTTTTAATTGATCTGCAATAGGTGAAGACTGACGAGACTGCCAAACAATTGCATTATAGATTGGTAAACCTGTCTGTTTATCCCAAACAACAGTCGTTTCACGTTGATTCGTAATTCCGATACCAACAATATCAGAAGGTTTAACACCAGACTCGATCAAAGCACCAGCGATTACAGATTGAACCGAGTTCCAAATTTCATTTGCATTATGCTCTACCCAGCCAGCTTTAGGAAATATCTGTGTAAATTCTTTTTGCGAACTACCGATTTTATTGCCTTTTTTATCAAAAATAATTGCTCTTGAACTAGTTGTTCCTTGATCGATCGCCATGATGTACTTTTGTTCTGTCATTGTGGTTTCCTCCTTAAATTTAAAAGCCTAGCAGACTAATCTGTGAAACTAGAGAACAAAAAGCGTAACAACTTGTTTCTTCGCTTTTATATCTCTTTTTTTGAAAACGCTTTATTTCCTATGCGTTTATAATAATCTTAAATCATTTCGAAAAAACGTCATCTTTTTTTTTATTTTCAAAATAATTGAAAGTTTTCACAAAAAACCTTGTCATATCAATAAAAAGAAGAAAAAACAAAGCCATAAATCAGCTTGTTTTTTCTTCTTTTTACTCCTTGTCTCTTCTTTTACCATGTAGTTCTCGAATTTTCTTTCTAATCTGATTGATATCATATATAGAACCAAGTTCTGATAAAACATATACTTCTTTTGCTGACCGATAAGAAGTTGGTTTTAGAACATTTGTAATGATCAAATCATAGGATTGTTTCGGGTCGTACGATTCAATTGTCAAACCATTTAAATTCTTCAAGCTTAAAACCAACACTTGAGTCATTACTTCTTTATATAAATGATCCATTTTCAAATCAATACCCACTCGTGTTTCACCAACAATTTCAAAATCGATAATCGCCAAAACACTCAAATACTTCACTAATGACCATTCATGTAAACTATTGCCTTGTTCATACCTTTCACCAAAGCATTCTAAGCTTCTCTCTAAAAGTACATGAGAAAAATCTCTTAACTTATGACTGGAAAGATGCTGTTCCTTTTGCCAGATATTCTCTCGGTCAAACAATTCCAGCTCCCCTTTGAAAAAGTATAATCGGCTATGGATTTGAGAAAAATAGTAAAGAATCTTCTTCTCCAATTCTGGAAAAAATTTTTGTGGACGATAATATAAAATCACATGCTCCAATACAAATGTATCTGCCAAAGACGTTGGTGTTCGTCGTCCTCGAATCAAATTATATTGTAAAAAATCCGACTCTGCCAAAACGGACATACTCGTTAAAAATATGAAATGTAGTAAACTTTCCTCTTCATCGATTTCAAGAGGATAACGACTAAAAAAGCGCAAAACAAATGAACGCAAGGTTTTAAAAAATGGATCTTGTTCGTAACTGTGGCTTTTTTTATACAATTCTTTAAAAACCTTTGGCTGAACGGTGATTCTTTTTTTACTGATTGTTAGCCATAAGCTGATTTTCAGTTTACTATGCTCCTCAAAAGAAAGAGAGAGTCCTTTTTCCAAAGCTTCAATAATCCTGAGGTTTTGAACAGTTAACGTTTTTTCTTGATGAATCTCATAAGGTGTTAGAAACCAGTATAACTGAAAATAAAAATAGCGAATTTGTAATTCCTCGCCTTTTATTTGACCATTACGTATTTTAAGATCAAATTCTTTTAATAACTGATTTAACTCCTTAATTTTTCGAAACAATGACGACTCGCTAATCATAAATTTAGTCGTCAATTGTACAATCGTAAATTCACGATAATGAAACAAATAGTCTATCAACTGAAACTTAACAGATGCCCGAACATAATCGTCTAAAATTTTATTAAGAGAGAACTGATCAGACATATGTAACGCGACCCATTGACCATCATAAAACAATGAGCAATCCTTCTCATAAGGTTTTAAATAATAGCCAAGTTCCTTTAAATCACTTTCAAAAGAAGCCTTTGAGACACCTAAATAATCCAAGAGTTCCGTAACAGCTATACGTCCTCCAACTAAAATAACTTTCTTTAAAATTCCAATTTCTCTTGCTTCTTTTTTATCAAGGAGTTTTTCAATTTTCATCTGCTTCGCTCCACAAGCCTTCAAGACCTAGTTGGTTCGTGATATCTATAACATTAGAAAAGTAGGGATGATACAAATAGTCTTTTTGATATAGCTCTTCTAAGGTTTGCCCCATTTGAATCCCCAGTGCAAGTGTGTTGATTTTTTCTAGGATATTTGCTTTTGAGACTAATTGTGCCCCTAAAATTCTATGACTAGACGTTTCAAAAATAATTTTTCCTAGAATTTTTTCACTTCCTGAAAAAAAGGAGCTTTTCTGCTCTACATGAGAAACAGCTATCGGCTGATCGTGAAACAACCCTTCTGCTTCCGTCAATCCAGTACTTGCAACATAATAATCAACAAGTTTTGTACCAATTGTACGAATTGAACCAACAAATGGCGTAATTCGTTCGACAAGATTTTCAGCGACAACTAACCCCGTTCTCACTGCATTATTGACTAAAGGAATATAAAATGATTCGTTGGACAAACTATAAGGTACTTGAATACAATCACCTATGGCAAATATATCTTTTTGGGACGTTTGCAAATACTTATTCACAACTATTGTTTGATCTGTGTGGGTTTGGATATGTTTGTCTAAATACTGTAAATCAGGGCGTACATTCATCGCAAACACGGCACTGTCACATAAGCATTCATAGTTTTTTGTTTCAATCATAAGACCTTGATCTGTATCTGTTATTGCCTTAACCATCTCATCAAAGTGAAAAACAACCCCTTTGGCTTCCATTTCATCTTGCACTGGCTGAATCATTTCCTTATCAAAATACTTAAATAGTAAATAATCCATTCGTTCAAACAGATGAACTTCCTTGCCTTTTTTTAAAAGAGCATCCGCAGCTTCTGCACCAATTTGTCCGCCACCGATCAATGCCACCCTCTCACTGTTCTCCAAATGTTCGATAGCCTTTAAAACGCCTGGTAAAAATTTATATTTTAGTACTTTATCCGAATCACTGCCAATAATTTTCTGTGACCATTGATTTGAGCCTGTAGCTAGAATCAATTTATCAAAAGACATGAATAACTCAGCACCTCTTTGCTCATATTTGAGAATGTGCTCAGTTGAATCCATACTAATTACTTTTGCATTTAATAGTAAATGAATATTCCTATCTGCTACTTGTTTTTCTGAAATAAATCGGGCTTCTTCGACAGGTTTAATTGACTCATCAAAATAAAGTTTTAGGCCTCCAGATAAATAACCAATCGTTTGTTGCTTCTCAATTAAATAGATTTCTGCAGCAGGATGTTTTTTTCTTATCGCTAAAGCTGCTGACACGCCAGCAAAAGAAGCGCCAATAATCACGACTTTCACAGTAAAACCTTCTTTCCCAATGAATAAAACGTTTTCTTAAAGAATAGCACAAGCTTGATTGAAACGCATAGAAATAAGTTAAATTGTTTCGTTATTTTAATAAAAAAGGATCTGCCTATTCAACATATCGTTGAACAAACAGATCCATTCGTTTCTAATTAGTTTTCATAAAGGCGTTAATTGCCTCAGCATTCTTCTCTGCATCTAACTCAATAACGCTACCAGATTCTGTATAATCATTAAAATCCCATGTTCCTTGTACGGGAACTGAAAGTGATTTTAATGGTTTTACTTTGCCAGAAAGAAAGTCTTTAGCTAAATCGATCAAGAGACTAGTGGAAACATTTGTGTCTATTTTCCCTACTAATTTACCAGCAACTTGAGGCAATTCCCAGATTGGAATCAAGTCTTTTGACTGATTGATTAAAGCGTCCATCACTTGTTGCTGACGTCTAATACGACCGAAGTCTCCTTCTTCATCCATTCTAAAACGAGCATATTGTAACAGACTATTTCCATGCAATGTTTGTTTGCCTTTTACAATATCTACACCATCTAAATTAATGTCTTTTTCGGCATCAATTGTGACTCCTTTTGGATAAAGTTCATCAATAATATCACTAAACTCTTTAAAATCCATTACAACATAATAATTGATTGGCAAATCAAAATCTTTATTCAATACTTCTTTAGTCAGTTGAGCACCACCATATGCATAGGCCGCATTTATTTTATCCATACCGCGATTAGGAATATCTACATAACTATCTCTCATAATTGAAATCAATTTAGGTTGTTTCGTTTTGCCGTCATAATGTGCCACCATCAACGTGTCTGATCGCCCTTGATCCTCGTCATCATCTCTGGAGTCATTACCGACAACCATAACAGTCAATTCTTTATCACTTGATTGCTCATCACCAGTAAAATTTTGATTTATAGTGGAAAGCTTCGATTCACTCTTTTCTTTCGCCATTTGAAATGAAATAGCAGCATAACATGCCACACCGATCACCACAAGAAGAATTGATAACAAAGTAATAATACCTATTTTTGCAGATTTTTTCATTGTGTGTTCCTTTCTAAACCTCGTATATTTACTTGCATACAAGAAAATCCCTTCACCAACATTGATCAGCGAAGGGATTAGATTACTGGGTAAAAACATATGACAACCGTCACTTATTTACAAATTACCTAGATCTTCTCTTCGTTGAGTTTTAGCACTATATAACGTAAAAAGCATCGCTTTTAGCTACTTTGAAAATCGCCTTAATTCGACAACTTTTGTCCTACCCGTGCCTGTCTTTCGACATTTCTGAGCAGCAGCCTGTGTTTACATAGGAGCCTCACCTAACAAGTATTTAATTCATTTTACACTATAAGCGTATCCAATCACAAAGTCAAATTAAAAATGGATAAAACAGCCTCACAAAGTAGCCACAATAAATCAAATTTTTTTATTAGAAACCAAGTATAGTAAGCTTAACTCGTTTGCTCCTAGTTATAGAATCACAAATAATCTTTAACATTTTCTTAACCATTTCAAGCCTATTTTTGGTAACTTAGAAACTCTCTCTTCTTACTCTTGACTATTTAGATAGACATTTTCAAAAATATCTGTTTCAATGTTTAAAAGGTCTTAATCTTGGAGGAAACATATGGAAAACTTTTTAGAAAAGCAGCAGGAATTCTTTTTCAATTTTTTAACTGATAGTATTGATAACTTTTTATTAGATCATTCTGATGAAACATTTTACGCATTTATTTTAGACTGCAATATTCATGAAGAAGGTGAAATAAACCTCTGCTTCAATACTACAGAACTTTGGCAAGAAACAACAGACTATTATACGAATAAAGGATACACCGAACAGCAAATAAGCGAAATGAAATACAATTCAAGTGATTGGGATGAGGATCAGCGTTTTACCTCTTTACACCTATTTGATGATTGGGTGGAAGACGATGAAAACATCGCACTTGTGCTTGATTGGCTTTGTCAGCAAATGGTTCTCTTTTTAGACAGTGAAACCTTTCAACGTATTGCTAAAACAGAGGATTTTAAGCTATTAGTTTATGATCATAACGAAGATAGCTCTGACTCGCAAGAACGGTTTGAAAAAATAACAATGTCTGAGATTTTTCAAATAGAATGACCAAAATAAGGAGAGACAAATCTGTCTCTCTCTATTAATCTCACTACAAAATAAAATCTAATTCTTCTACATCAAAAATAGTTATCAAGATTTCATTCACTTTTTTTAGCAAGTTTGCTGTATCATTGATTTGATCTTTAGTTTCAACCTTTGATGAATCATTTGAATAGATCAGATAATCATACTCTTCTTTAAGGATCACTTGGTGGTCCTTTTTTTTGTAAAGAATATAGTCATCCCAAACATCCATTTCGTATTCTCGAGTATAACCATTTTTTAAAACAATCGTCGTGACTAAAGAATTGACCGTTAACGTATCTAACGGCAGCACTTGCTCTTCTATTGTTAACGTATAATTCTCATCCTCAATAATTCCACAGGCGTTGCAGCCGCCATCCAATAAGTTAACTGTTTTAGTAATTATCGCTTTTTTCATCGTTAAAGCTCCCTTTCATCAACTTCTACTACTTCTTTACATAGTATATCAAATAAAAATAGCTAAGAAGGTAACGATTCGTTAAAAAGTTGTTAGATTCACAAAATAAACATCCGTTACTCAAAAACATTATAGGTAATCGATATACAAAAAATAAAAATAATGCATATATTTATAAAATTATTAGAAATCACTCATATATATTTACTTTATATTTATTTCGGCTAATAATATAGGCAAGCTACTATTTATAAAATAGTAGTTAAAAAGAGGAGGTATTTTTTATGAAAGTTTTTAAAGGTATGATGGTTGCAGGGTTGGCAATCAGTCTATGTTCAGCTAGTTTGGCAGTGGTGTCAAACCAAGCAGAGGCAGCAAAGGTTGTAGAGTCAAATTACAATAAGACAGTCACTTTATTCAATAAAGCTGACATCTTAGAGTACACAGGTTTATCACTAACAAGTTCAAATGTATCATCTGTCTATAACGAATTAGTTAAGGCAAGCACTTGGGAAGCTGCAGGTTATTCTTCATCAGAAGCATCCGTAATTGCAAGAGATTTCGGCAGAAGTTACTACAAATCAGTAAACTTGTTGCAAAAAATGACGTATCAAAAAGATTTACATCTTAAAGTTATTTTGATTACTAAAGGATATGTAAAAGCCGAATTTGGTTTGCAATCATACTACGTTCCTGAAACGCCTGTAACTCCAGAAAAACCGCAAGAACCTGAAACGCCTATTGAACCTGAGACACCTGAAACACCCGTTGCTCCAGAGCAATCTAATTTGAAAAAATTAGAAATCCAAGTTACTTACACTACTGGACAACAAGTACAATTACAGTACCAAGTAAATGCAAATGGTACGATCAAAGCTCAATACCAAGATAAATCAAATAAAGTTCAATTACAAGGCAGCGCTGCTGAAGAAAAAATTGAAGGTATCATCGCTGGTTTAGATCTGAAAAATGGTAGTGAAAAAGAAATCACTTCACACATTTTAAATAAACTAGGTAAAGGTTCTAGCTATAAGCAATTCCAATTCCAAGGACAATTTAACGATAATACACAAGTTAAATTTAAATTGAAATAATCAATCATCATAAATGAAAAAAGAACCCCCTTTCTATCTAATACAGATTAAAAAAGGGGGGATTTTTTCTATATTAATTAACTTTGCTGCTTCTTTCGCCACAAAATATAAGATTGAACCAATACCAATAAAAGCAACAACACAATTACCAAAATCAAGCAAAAAGGAAGCTTATTCTCAACTTGAGTTCCTTTATTCTCTTCATTAATTAATTTTGCTTGTTCTCTTGTGATTTCAAATTCATTTTCAAATGTCCATTTTTTTCCTTCTTGAGTGACCAACATTTTACTATTATATTTTCCTGGCTGCAACTATCTTATTATCGGTACAGGAAAATCCATCATCGAATTCGGCGCCATTTCTAATGCTTCTTTCTTCATATTGATTACAGATGTATCTTCGCCTTTTTTCTGAATTTTAACATTGAGATTCATTTTTTTAGAAATCGCAGCATTCTTATTTCTGAGTGAATGTATCACAGACATTTTCTTAAAAAAAATATATAAAATAACTATATATCCCCTATTAAACTCACAAAAAGTTCTCTTTCAAAGGCCTGCTTCTATTCTTATGCTACAATTAAGAAAGAGAACTAAATAAATTGGAGGGTGTTTTATGAACTATCAAGAAATACTTACATTCTGGTTTGACGAGTGCAGTCCTAGTCAGTGGTTTGAAAAAGATTTATCATTTGACGCATTGATTAAAAAAAGATTTTTGAACATTCATGGACAAGTTTCTAGGGGAGAAAAGTCCAGTTGGCGGAAAACAATTGAAGGACGTTTAGCAGAAATCATTGTTTTAGATCAATTTTCACGAAATTTATTTAGGGACAGTGCACAGTCTTTTGCTTACGATGGCATGGCTTTGGTTTTGACGCAAGAAGCGATTGCAACAGGAGAACTTGATGCATTGACCACTGAACAACGGGCATTCTTGTATATGCCTTTGATGCATTCAGAATCCTTAGTGATCCATGAAGAAGCATTGAAATGTTTTTCAGATCAGGGAATGGAGCAAAATTTAGCATTTGAATATAAACATCGAGATATTTTGGTTCGCTTTGGGCGCTATCCACATCGAAATAAAGTTTTAGGACGCCCTTCAACAGAGGAAGAGATAGCATTTTTGAAGGAGCCTGGATCTTCGTTTTAATAATTGAAAAAGAGTTTGGGGCAATAATCATAAAATATTGACCCAAACTCTTATTAATATCACTATAGCTCTTTTCCAAAGAATTCAGCCACTACATCCATCATTTCACCTTTAACCAAATGTTCCTCACCAACACCTGTGATAAATTGGCTATTTTCAGCATAAGACTTATCTTCGATTTTCTGAAAAAAATCGGCCATGTCTTCATAAGGAATTTTAGGGTCTTCCGTTCCATGCCAAAATAAAACCGGACGCTTCGCTAACTTTTCAGGTACTTCTGAAAGATCATAATTTTCTACCCAACTAAGTATCAACGGTAAATCTTTTGGAACATAAAAATCCATTTCCGTTGCTCGTTCCATTACTCGCTCAATATAACGTAGTGGCATTGGTGTTCCCATCATACAAGCAGCTGCTTTGATTTCTGGATGTTGGGTCAATAAAGCACATGTAGTAATTCCACCCATTGAAACGCCCCCAACCCCTATTTTACCTTCCGCAATCAGTTCTTGTTTCTCGAAATGACGTACCAACTGCGTAAATTCAATAATATTGTATTGAATACTAGACCAAAATGTTACTGAAGGAATAGGTGAATTCGGTCCTACTTTGCGTTCTCCATGATTCATCGCATCTGGCAAAATCACTCGGATTCCTTTTTTAGCTAATTTCCTTGCTTGTGTTAAAGATAGTTCTTTAGCTGATTGCCAACCATGATAATAAATAACCAATGGCAAAGAATTATTTTTATTTTCCTCCGAAACAACCTCCAAAACTGGAATTTTTTTAATATATCGATGGCGAATACTGATTTTCATTTCATTCTCTCCTTAAAAAAGACAGTGAATTTACTTAAAAACATACCTTAGATTCTTTGATATTGCTGTCTTAACATGTAATTCCATTATGCTTACAAATAGATTTAATTTTGAAATAGGACGCCAAACCCACCTATTAACTCATAGTATATCTATTTTATATACTATTAGCGAATATCGGAATTAAAGTCAGAACTAATTTTGTTTTCAATAAAAATAAAAAATGCGCTAAACCCTTATAAGAAAAGGATCTAGCGCTATAATTTAAAAGCTTATTTTGTTTCACGGTGTAAAGTAACTTTTCTTTCACGTGGGCAATATTTTTGCTTTTCCAAACGATCAGGATTGTTACGTTTATTTTTGCTTGTTAAGTAGTTACGTTCTTTACAAGAAGTACATTCTAAAGTAATGTTTACGCGCATGTGTTTTCCCTCCTATACCTAATTTCGAATTTCTAAGATATTTCTTAGCCTCAAATATCATATCATGTTTATTCAGGAATTTCTACCCTTTTGACGAAATTTGTAAAGGAAAACTACTTTACAAATCTTATTTTTGTTTATAGTCTGCATAAGCATCTACAATTGCTTTAGCCATCAACTGATTTGGGTAGCCCTGTTCGCTTGTAAGATGAGGTAATACTACACTCACAGCAATTTCAGGGTTATCATATGGTGCATAAGCCACAACATTACTGTTGACGGTAATATGTTCACCAACATTGGTTTCTGCTGTACCAGTTTTGGCAGCAATTTCAAGTTTAGCTCCTTGCATATAACGCCCTGTAGTAAAGACCCCTGTTCCATGTACAACATCATAAAAACCCTGTTGTATGATATTCATTTGTGCTGGAGTAATATCCACTTTATTAAGATCTTTCGGTTTTAATTCCTCTTTCAACTCACCAAGCGTGCCGTCAGACTTGTTGTCATAGATACCTTCAACTAAACGAGGTGCCACACGAGTTCCGCCATTTGCTACAGTTGAAGCATATTGAGCCAATTGCATTGCCGTATACGTATCGTACTGACCAAAAGATAAATCGAGTAAGTGTCCTGGCATTGGTGCTAGATCAGGATCATCAAAAGCTTTATTAGATAGCCCTTTAGATTCTCCCGGTAAGTCAATCCCTGTAGAAACCCCCATACCATATTCACCAAATGTTTTACGCAACACTTCAAATAAGGTTGGGTCTCCAGTTTGATAAGGTAATTTCATATTATATTGGTATTCTGTTTTCATCATTTTTAATACCAGCTGCATCATATAAGCATTTGAAGAATATTCTAACGCTTGTTCTGCGCTTAGTTGAATTTGATTTCCTAGAATCTTATTGAATACCGAAGACTTTTGTTTACTTCCATAAATTTGTAACGGTTCATCAATCAATACATCATTTCCAGAAATCACACCTTGTTCATAACCTGCTGAAATCGTTGCTCCTTTAACTACTGATCCCGGTTCAAACGCTTTGTTGATCGTTGCCAGTGGATTAGATGTCAATTCATTGGTTGCCTGATCACGATCCAGAGCCACCATAGCCATTACCGCACCCGTTTTAGGATTCATCACAACGACATAAGCACCGTCAGAGTATGGTGCATTTCCTGTGGCTAACAGCTGTTGATATTGTCCTCTCACGACTTCTTCGATTTTCTTTTGAAACTCCAAATCAATCGTTAATTTTAAGTTTTCACCTTTTTTACCTTCTGACAAAGGTGTTTTAGTGACGATTTTTCCATTACTATCTAATGTTACTTCTGATATTGCCTTATGACCTTGGAGAACATCTTCGTATTGTTTTTCTAAATAACTAGTTCCAACACGATCATTTAACTCATAGCCTTTTGCTAGATATTCATCAACTTCTTCTGCTGGTAAACCAGATTTTTCAGAAGAAACTTGGCCTAAAATACTCCTAATATCTGAATCATTCGGGTACTCTCGATCCCAATCCATACCAGTAGAAACACCAGCGATTTCTGATGAATGTTCACCAATTACCGCAATTTCCTCTTGAGTGACCCCTTCATTTTTAATAAAGGCTGTATTTAATTCTTGTACAGAGTTCATTCGCTTAAAGATTGTTGCAGCTTGCATGGTATGCTCATCAAAATTGATTTCTTCTGGCGTTACTTTTTCCACCGTCAAACCATACAATGTTCCTTGATCTGTAATAGCATTGCCTTTTTCGTCTACTTTATCTGCATCAGTCAAACGTTTTTGTGCAGCTTTTAAATTTTCAGTATTTGCTAACCAGAAATCTTTTTTATCCCGCTCTGTTAATTCATCGGCTGGTACATTGATCAGCTCACTTACCTTGTATGCAATCGGTATAAGGTCTTTTGCCTGAACTTTTTTCCCGCGTGTATAGGTAATAGCTAAATTTGCTTTATTTCCAACTAATAGATTCCCCTTGGCATCATAAATTTGTCCCCTAGGGGCACTGCTTTTAATTTTTAGCGTTGAATTCTCATCAGCTTTTTTAGCATACTGCTGTCCTTCTGCAATCTGTAAATAGCCTAATCGTACGATCAAAGCTACAAATAAACCAAATATGACAAAAAACAATAGATTCAATCGAAATGGAATGTGGGATTTTTTACTCTTTTGAGTCATAGGTTCTTCATTATCTTTTTTTAATTTATCTAAAAAGCTCATTTTTTTCATTTATCGTTAATCCTCCATATGAGAAAAGTCTCGCCCTTCTATTGTAACGAAAAAACGCAAAAAAAAATAGAGGTAATCCTCTTACTAAGAAAATATTTAATGTTTATTCAATAAAAATGGACAAAGCAAGTTGCTTTGTCCATTTTCTACAATTATCTACTATAATTTGATACGTCAGCTGCCATACTCTCTACAAAAATATTTAAATCGATCACATCTGTTTCTTTACTGCCATAACGACGGATATTAACAGTTGCTTCATCCATCTCTTTATCTCCAACAACAATTTGGTATGGTATTTTTTGTGTTTGAGAAGCACGGATCTTATAACCCATTTTTTCATTGCGGTCGTCTACTTCGATACGTAAGCCTTGTTCTTGTAAACGTTTTTTCACTTCATAGGCATAATCTGAATGAGCTTCAACCGATACTGGAATGATTGTTGCTTGGATTGGTGCTAACCAAGTTGGGAAAGCGCCTTTGTAAACTTCAGTCAAGTAAGCCACAAAACGTTCCATTGTTGAGACGATTCCTCTGTGGATAACCAATGGACGATGTGTATTTTCCCCATCTTCACCTACATAAGTTAAATCAAAACGTTCGGGTAATAAAGCGTCAATTTGGATTGTTGATAACGTTTCTTCCATTCCTAAAGCTGTTTTTACTTGAACATCTAATTTTGGTCCGTAGAAGGCTGCTTCGCCTGTTGCTTCAAAGTACTCAATACCAGCTTCTTCTGCGGCTTCCTTGATCATTGTTTCAGAACGTTCCCACATTGCATCGTCATCAAAGTATTTCTCTTTGTTGTTTGGATCTCTTAAACTTAAACGGAAACGATAATCAGTTATATCAAAATCAGCATAAACTTCTACCATTAATTTCAATGTACGAAGGAACTCTTCTTTGATTTGATCTGGACGAACAAATGTATGTCCATCATTTAAAGTCATTTCACGTACACGTTGTAATCCTGATAACGCCCCTGATTTTTCATAACGGTGCATCATACCAAGTTCTGCAATTCTGATTGGTAATTCACGGTAGCTGTGGATATCATTTTTATAAACCATCATGTGATGCGGACAGTTCATCGGACGTAGAACGAGCATTTCGCCATCTCCCATATCCATTGGCGGGAACATGTCTTCATGATAGTGATCCCAGTGACCAGATCTCTTATAAAATTCAACATTAGCCATGATTGGTGTATACACATGTTGATACCCTAAACTGATTTCTTTATCTGTAATGTAACGTTCAATTGTACGTCGAATGGTTGCACCTTTTGGCAACCAAAACGGCAATCCTGAACCCACATCTGGATTCAACATGAATAAATCAAGTTCTTTACCTAATTTACGATGATCACGTTCTTTGGCTTCTTCCCGCATCTTGATAAATTCTTTTAAATCTTTTTTATCAAAAAAGGCTGTTCCATAAATACGCTGCATCATTTGGTTGTTAGAATTTCCTCTCCAATAGGCACCTGCTACTGATAGCAATTGGAACACTTGGATACGTCCAGTTGATGGTACATGAACACCACGACATAAATCAACAAAGTCTCCTTGATCATATACGGTAATCACTTCATCTTCAGGAAGCTCTGAAATCAATTCTACTTTATAAGGATCATCCGCAAACAATTCTAACGCTTCACTCTTAGAAACAACTTTACGAACAATTGGATTATTTTCTTTGACGATTTTCATCATTTCAGCTTCGATTGCTGGTAAATCTTCTGCTGTTACAGGATTTTCTCCATTATCAGTATCATAATAAAAACCTGAATCAATGGCTGGACCTACTCCAAATTTGATATTCGGGAATAAACGGCGTAAAGCATTTGCCATCAAGTGAGCAGTTGAATGGCGTAAAATCCCCAACGCATCCTCATGATCTGGTGTTACGATTTCGATGTTGCCATCTTCTTCAATGGGACGAACTAAATCTATTAATGTTCCGTTTAATTTACCTGCTAATGCTTTTTTAGCTAAACTGTTGCTGATACTTTTAGCAATGTCTAGTGTTGATGAGCCAGCCTCAAATTCTTTGACTACACCATCTGGAAAGGTGATTTTGATTGACATTTTTGTTTCCTCCTTGAGTAAGTTTATGATTGAAAAGATTTCTTGATACACTTTTTGTATTCGTTTTTCCGTTTTTGTCTTAACTTGATGGTGATTCACAGTAATTTCTTACTGCAACGAGCCTAAGATGAGAAAGAAAAAAGTCCCAGTATCTGATATATTCATCAGATACTAGGACGAAAAGTTCGTGGTTCCACCTATTTTTAAACACAGCAAATAACTATGTTCCTCAAGCGTGTTAACGGTACGGCCGCCTTTGTTTCAACAAAGGTTTGAAAAAGTGGTCATTCCTTGTGCGGGTCTGGAAAATTTTCAGCCAAGATTTTCCTCTCTATAAGACTGCTTGCAAGTTCAGTTGTCTTTCTCATCAATCATTTATGAATTAATTTAAACACTTCTCTAAATAAAAAGCAAGCATTAATTACAAATGATTACTTTTTCCATTCCCCACCTTGGGCATAACGATCTTTTTTTAATTCATTTACGATTACATGGATGTTTTCTTTTGGCGCTCCGGTATTTTTAGAAACAACATCTGTAATCTCCTTGACCATATTTTTTAGCTGTTCTTCTGTGCGTCCTTCAATTAGTTCAATATGGATAAATGGCATGTTTCCGCCTCATTTCATTTATTTTTTCAATTCTATCTTATCATTAATTACTAGATAAAATTACTTTTATTTTTCCCCTCTTAAAATAAACATTGTTGCATCTTGATTCATAAATATTTTCTCTCCATGATAAAAAGTACTGCTCGTTATATTTTTAAAACCAGCTAGCGTAAATTGGTTTTTAAGTTCATCCTGTAAAAAACCGTTATGGACTTTTTCATGATTAATCTTTTCATTTTTATCAAAATCAACGATTAGAATTTCCCCATTTGGATTCAACACATCGTATAATTCTTTCAGAAGATCTTCCGTGTCTGGCACATGCAATAAAACTAAAGAAACGATGATTATATCAGCTTTCACACCTAGTACATGCTCCTCAGAAAAACAATCAGCAATTGTTTTTGCATTCACAATTTTCATTTGTTTAATTTTTTGTTCGACGATTCGAATCATTTCTACAGATGGATCAACAAATATTATTTCCGCAAATTCATTTACAAGTTCTAAACCAATTAATCCAGTACCACAACCATAATCTAATAACGTTTCCCCTTTAGTATCTCTCAATTTTTGTTTGACTTCTTTTGTAATAATCTCGCCAAGTTTCAATTGTTTAGGCGAATCATATCTTGAAGCGATTTGATCAAAAATATTCATTGTTCATTTCCTCTCCTTAGAAACCCTTTCCTAAAAGAAGAAGCCCTTTCGGACTTCTTCTAGTTTTTCATTAAACTGGTTCACCATAATCAACTGGCTTATCAAATTCTCCCGGTGCACTGTCATAGATATGTCCATAAACAATTACCGGCATACCTGCATAAGAACCGTTAAAGATTTGAGCCACTGCTGCTCCTGGTGTATTGATACAACCGTTACTTCCGAAGTTTGTTTTATAAGCTTCTTTGTTTCCAAAATATTCAGCTTTATAGTCAGCATCATGGATACCGATTTGAGTAACTACACCGCCAAAACTCTTCAATGGCATCCAGTATTTTACTGGTACACTGTATTTTGAGCCGTCCAGCATTTCACCTTCTAATTTCGTATCTGTATCCTTATACAAAATTGTGTGGAAACCAGGAACCGTTGCTGTTCCTTTATTGTAGCGACCTGTAATAACATCTGTTTCGACTACTTTTACGCCGCCCTTAAAGAAGTACATTTTTTGATCATTTAAATCAATTTCTACGTAATCTTTATCAACTGTAGATGATTGAGTTACATCACCATCAATTGGGACAGTGATCGTCTCAGTATCTTTATCACTATTAATTGCTTGGACAAGTAAATCTCTCGTTTGGGGCATATTAATATCCCAGCCGTAGCTGCCGTTATTTTTATATTTTGTCGTTACACCGTGAACATTTTTAAAAATAATCGGTTTGTAAATTGAACCGTATTTTTGATTTGTTTGCTCTACCCAAGCATAAACTTTATTTGGATCAACATTACCTGCCGTATCCATAAATGACTGTAGCTCTTCTTTTGTTATTGTTAGCTTTTCACCGTTAATATCCAAAGTGATTGCTTTATTTTCTTTTTTCGATAACAATGTTAATTTTTCTTGCAGACCTTTGTCATCTTTGGTCACTGTTGGTTTTTGGTAAAATTCTTTTACATCATAGACATAGCCGCCTTTATTTGCGTCAACATCTTTTAAAACTTGATTCATCAACGCTTCTTTGTCGACAACTGTTCCGACTTGCTCTGGAAGGATTTGGTATGTCCCATCGACCTTTTCAATGCGAGCATCTTGACTAGGTGTTCCTTCTTCAAAAGTGAGCGCATTTAATTTATTTTTTAATTCCACTTTATAATCTTCATTGATTGGTAACTTAATTGAACGATCACCGATGTTTTGCTTCAAGTAATCCTCTGTAATCTCATATTTTTTAGGTAATTCTATTTTTTCTTCTTTACCATTCACTTTAATGACAACACTTTCAGCCTTATTCAGTTCTTCCAGCTTATTTTTTGCATCTTTTACATTTAATAAACTAATATCAACCCCATTAGCCTTAGCTGTGATAAAGAAATGTGATTGAAAATAGAACAGTCCACCAGTGAATACTAATGAGAAACAAATTAATAGACCAACAACTGGAACTAACCATCTTTTCTTATTTGAATGATTCTTATTTTGGGGTACTCGTGTGTTTTTTGACGAGCGACTAACTGTTTCTTCATTTTCCATTAAACGATCTTCCTTTTTTATGATTTATATATCTACGTTGATGCAAATACTTTTCCTGTTTTAAAAATAAACAAGTCATCCTATTCCCTCAAACTTTTCATTATCAGAGACTACTCAATGACTGCAATTTAAAGTTAGTTTAGTTAAATCCCCCTCAATGTTCAATTAATTTGCTTACATATGAGAAAAAATTCATGTTTTTATGTATAATTGCTAGACTCCACTGCTCTTTGATTTACAGGAGATAGTAAATATCAATGTTTTGATACAATATACTTACCATTCTACCACACATTAGGCATAGGAAAAAAGACTATTTGACAATATCTTGAGCTAAATTATCATTTATTTACAATTAACTTTAAAATGGAGCAAATATTAGATTATTTTAATACTTTAATCGCTGATTTTTTGTATATATCACAACTTTTTTAGCCGTTTGTTGATCATAAACAAAGTGATTTTTTTGAGAAAATATCTGCGCATGATAATCAAATTGTTTCTGCAATAAACTTAAAGCTGACCATGTCGAGGCAATACTTGATAAATCCATAGTTTTTAAAATATTTTCGTACTGTTCTATCGTTGTATAGTCAGGCAAGTATTTGTAATTTTTCCCAACACTAATTTGATAATTATTATCCGCTCCTGCTTGCCAGGACAACAAGCGTAAAAATTCTTTTCGACAGACCTCATTTAAATGATCCGCTGCGTAAAACAATTCGTTGCGACACAATCCTTTAACAACATACGTACTAACCCACCAAAATTCATTACAACAATCAGTAAATTCTGCTTGATTAGGTCTTTTAACCCAGTAATCTTGATCAGTCGCTTCTATCAATTTAGGTAATAATTGCTCTTTATCTAACAAAATTTCTGCTAATCGATCACCTTGATTCCAGTTGTTCGCCTGTTCTTTCGGGCAAAGAGTCAAGTCGATTCGATTCCCATCATCAAATAGCATTAAATAAGTAAATTTCCCATTCCTCAAAGGTGGAAACAAAGTCATACTCTCAGGAGTTTGCATAATTAATCGTGTCCCAAAACGATCGATCCATGACTGATCTTTAACAAACGGATCAACAGACTCAACAATATAAACAATATCATAATCCTGAAAGGAGTCTTTTGGTACGTTTATATTTGTCCTTGATCCATTCATTCCCACGGCTAATACTCTAGAATCATTTCTAGCTATGTCTAAAATCAATTGAAACATTTCTTTTTCAGTTCTCACTCTACCCCTCCAGTCTTGACCTTCTTCCATAGATTATAAGATAAGTCAGAACATTATTTATACTTTCTCTTAAAAACGTTAAAAAAACTTTAAAAAAAGATTCTAGCGTACTATTCATGCTGATTATTTACTACACTAGATATGAAAGGTTGTGGTGTTATGAAATGGGTGAAACGAATGATGTTTATTATTATAAGTTTGGGAATTGTGTATATAGGTCTTATTCTTTTCTTGATTTTAAGCGGTACAAAAGATCAACCAACTACTGCGCCTGATACGGTGCTTATTTTAGGCGCACAGGTAAAAGGCACTTCAAAAGACAATGCTTATCCAAGTACGGTTTTAAAAGAACGATTAGATACTGCCGTTCCTTACTTAAAGGAACATCCAAATGCAATTGCCATTGTTTGTGGAGGGCAAGGTTCTGATGAACCAGATAGTGAAGCAAATGTTATGGCTGAATACTTACGAGTAAATGGCATCTCACAAAAGCAACTCCTGATAGAAGATACCTCTACTCGTACTAAAGAAAACATTCAAAATGCCTTAAAAAAACAAAAGTTAGGGAGCACCGTAATTGTCACAAGTGATTTTCATATGTATCGCTCAAAGTTATTAGCAAAGCGTTTAGGCATTACTAGTATTAGTGGACTTCCCGCTATTTCTAAATCTTCCGCTACGTTCAAAACATATATTAGAGAAATAGCTGCTTTAGGATACGGGTTACTTTTTGATCGTTGATCCTACTATTTTACTCTGAAAAAGGGTGTCGTTTATAAAATAGATTAGGGAGAAACAAAACGAATTGTTCGTTTTGTTTCTCCCTTTAATTTCAACTAAACATTCTTCAAAGCGTTCCTTACTATTTTCCCGACTGACCAATGCTCTTTTTTAATTTCTCATATTTTTCTTGCTGTGCTTTTTTCTCTTTGTCCATTTTTCGTTTAAAATAGAAAATAATCCCTATAATCACAGCTAGAATTACTAAGCTTATAACAATAATCAAGAGCCACGGCCACTGACTTTTTTGATCAGGTGGTAAGTTGACAGCTGTAGCATTATATTTTTCCGCTTCCTTTTCTTCTATTTTAAATTTTCTTTCCCATGTCCAATCTCTAAAACCGTCATTTGCTTTGATCTTGACCGTATAATTACCAGCTACAAATGGTTGCTCTTTTAAGTCTATTTTGTAATTAAAATTCGTATTTGGAGCCATCGTTAACGATTCTTGATGATTTTCATAACGTGGTTTCGTTTCATTTTCATAGTAAAGTTTGGCATCCATTTGTAATTTTTTAATCATTGCCGCTGTTTTATTTTGGATATTCATAATAACGGCGTTATTCCCGTTTTTTTGTGTTGCTTTTACTTCGTTCAACGTCAACTCAGGCCTAACTTCTTTGTCTGTTTCGTTCAGTAAAACGCCAACAACATAAGAAAAACGATTCCCAACTGCTAAAGCCCCTTGGCTCTTTTCTTTTGCTTTGTCATCTTCTTTTTGTTCAAAATAAAGTCCGCCTAAAACATAACCGTCAAAGGGATCTTTTGGAATATCTATAGTACATTCAACTATTTTTTTTGATTTTTTTGGCAACTTAATATCTTTAGGCATCGATGCGATTTCACTAAAGGTAAAGGTAGCTGACGAATCTTTTTTTGTATCTTTATAGGAATAATCAACAATCCCATTATCATTTGTGATTGCTGAATTTGCAGAAGCGTAGACTGTAATGTCTTCTTCTGTATCATTAATTAATTCCAAACTCAGTGTTTGAGATTTACCTGGAACTACCTTTAAATCAAAATAACTAATCTCTTTACTACGCTGATTCTCTGGCAAAATAGCTTTAACCGTAAAATCAATTTCACTAGCTTGGGCGACCGCCCCTGTAATCAATGTTAATGATAATAAAATAATGGCTAATAATAATTTTGGTATTTTCTTTCTCATACTTAAAACTCCTTTTAAAATCCTTATCGTCAGTAACAACCCTATCCCATTAAACCGAAAAGAGCACTAGTTAAATTTAGGCTCTTTTCAGTATATTAAAAATATAATTACTTTGTATGAAATAACAAGATCAATCTACTTATTTTATAAAGGACTATCGTTTAATGTCCAAGTAAGTGTAGTTTTGTATTGGTTATTTGCAACTTTTGTCGTTGCATTTGGTACGTTTAATTTAACCCCTTGAGCAGCTCCGACGCCTGATCCAAATGCAAGTGTCCATGTACCTATTCCTGTAGACACAAGTGCTGTAGCCACAGGTGAAGAAGCTGTTCCTGTAGGATCTAGAGTGACAGGTACTGTTACTGGTGCAAGTGTGATTAATTCAGTAGAATTCGGTGTTGCCGCTACAAAACTCATCTGAGCGTTGTTTAACACAGCTGGTGTTGTATCTGCTGTTTGAAACTGCCCATTTTGTTTAACTGTTAATTTCCAACCAAGGTTTAACCCACGTTTATCTGTTACTTGTACGTAGTTCGGAACACTAATCAACGTTGAAAGTGAGTTTTGAACTTGATCCAATTGAGCATAATAGGTCACATCATCCGTTTGAATCACTTTAGTACCAAAATGAAAATTAGATATATAATCCAAACTTAAGGCTCCACCTGTTCCTGTTTGGTGAGGATCATCTGGGTTAGGTGATACTGGCTCCGTTGGATCAAGAGGATTGACTGGAGATGTTACCGTAGTATCTTGAGAGAACGTTATATCCGCATTAGAGTTTAAAGACCCCACAATAGCAGCTTCCCCAACAGTTCCTCCCACAAAACCAAGTGCAATTAAGACAGTTGCTGCAGATAAAAAACCTAAACTCTTCTTCATTTTACTTCCTTCTTTCTTTTTTTATTTTAACTTCTCATTTAGATTAGAAGCTAACACAAGTTATAATGGTGCATCTGACAAAATCCATTGTAATTGCGCCGTGTACGATTCATTTACATTGATATTTACACTAGGCGTAAGTTTTAAAAACACACCATTTTGCTGATTCCATGAAATAACTACATTATTATTATCAGGAGAAGTATAGCTATAGATTTTCGATGCTAGTGTATTAATAACATTATCTTGCCCATTCACCCGATAAACAAAAGCTTGGTTAATTTTTTTACTTGTAGTTGTAGATTGCATTGCTTGGTTTTCTCTAACATATAATTGCCATTGACTTTTGCTGACACGGCCATCAGCAATCACCAAGGAGGTATCTACGCCACTAGGACTATATGTTGTAGTATGCGCAGGCACTGGAATGTTTTTAAATGAGATTTTATTAGGTGATTGAACAAAACGTAAAGTCCCATCTCCTACTGGTATCGAATCTGCACTACTTTGAGGTGTTATAGATGTTCCTCCCCCGTCAGCCCCTCCGATTACACTGGAAAAAGCCAATGATTGGCCGGTCGTATTTTGAGCAACTACACCTGTATATTGCAAAGTAAAACTAGTATTAGGCTGCGTAAAATTATTTATGGAAAGTGTATTTTGATAATACCAATATTGTGTATTGGTATTAGAATCGGTTAAAAGTTGTGTCCCAAGGACAGGAGTTTGCGTACCTGAACTTGATTTTTGAATCAAAGTTGCGCCACTTAATTGTGTTAAGCCATTTGGAATAGATGCTTTTAATGTCTGATTCCCCCAAGTTGCTGGCTGATTCGTTAAAGTTGTTGTTAATGTATAACGAACGGTTTGTCCAGTAACGACAGATGGCGCTGTTTCCCAATTCCCTTGTGCATTAAGTCGCTCAATTGTTTGGACAACGGAAATAGTTGGTGATAGATAAGCAATCGTTCGATTATAACTAGCACTTGTTACCAAAACGTTACCCGTTCGATTGCTGAGCCCCTGTACAAATAAATTAACTGTTTCTCCACCTTGAAACATTGGTAAATTCGAAAACTGAAAACTACCATTCCCATTCAATGTAGTTGTATAAATAGTTCCTCCATTTATTTGCACCCCTACTTGATAAGTACCAGCATTTGTCTGCACTGCTGTTCCTGAAAGCTGTGTAGATCCTGCCACCGCTGATATAGATGTTACCGGTTGAATCGGCCAGCTGACGGCTTGTGTAGCAGAAGGTAAACTTTGAATATAATTACTAGTGGTTTTCGATTGGGCTATAATAAGTGCTGAAACACTGTCACCATACTGTAAAGCTGATGCCAAAACAGTGCTAAAATTTCCAGAACTGTCAACAGGTATCCCACTAATAACTATAGGTGATGAAGTGCCATCAGAACGAGTGAGAGTTAGTTGAACCGTATAAGTATAGCTACTGTTTTGTGTTTGCTGAATCGTTCCGCTCACTGTTGTCTGTAAATTCAATAAGGGACTGTTTATAACTGGCGGCGTAACATTGGGTACACCTGTCCCTATTGACATCGATGGCATGTTAATGACACCTGACTGTGAAACATTTCCTAATACTAAATTTATAATATCTAAACCATCAGTTGATGAACCAAATGTCCCTTTAATTGGATAATCCTTCCCATTACTAGCTGGCGGAATCGTTATTCCATTTAAATACAATGTTGAGACGTCAAAATTGAAAGAAACTGCCCAACGACTGAGTGCCAATAGACTTACAAGGTTTGTAGGAAATATGACATAAACTGAATTATAAGCGCTACTATACGCTAAACTAATCCCATGTGTAGTGTCATGAATATTATAAGAGACGTTTCCAATTAATGCGCTTGGAAGTGTTACTGTACCATTAAGTAAAGATAGAAAAGTTTGTTGGGTTGCTGTACTGCCATTAATTTGATTCGCTATTTCTGCTGGCAGTTGCAATATAATCATGGGCTTTCCACCTAACGAAAGATTTAGCGTTGGAGTATACGTGTATGACATAGTTATGATTGATTGACCAGAACTTCCAGTTACATAAGTTCCACTAAGTACGCCTGATCCCACATTAACCAACCGTGGTTGAGGAGCATTCATAGTCACAGTTTGTTGATCTACTAATTCCTCTTCCGCAAAAGCTTGGTAATCATTGATCTTAAAAATGCTCAACATCAATACTGATAAAAATAAAAACAGCCATTTCCCCTTCAACTATAATGCCCCCTTGTATACAACCCTTATTTCTATACATTTTTAAATAATATAATTATATAATTCAAAAAATATCAGAAACTAAAAAAGGTATAGATCTTTATTTCCTTACACTAATTCTATACTGTGGTTATAATAAAGTAAAATATTTGCAATCGTTTTTATAATGAAAAAATTGATTATGCCGGTCTCATTTTCCAAACTGTCTTTACAACAGCAGACTTGAACGAATACCTTTTTTTATTAACCAAACAATAACTTTGTTTTCACACTGTTTTACTCATAGTATCCACCTGTACCACTTAAACAATAAAAAATTAGTCAAAAGAAAAAAAGTCTGGGACGTAACTCTTCGAGTTATATCCCAGACTTTTAACATCCGATTACACAATAAGACAAACGTAGCTTCATTGGAAATAAACACTTTCGTTCCAACTTTTTTCTCTACTATTCTTAACTAATTAAAGTAACCTATGTCACAACATTTTATCTTTTTTCTCTTTTCTTTTGAAAAGAGAAAATACTGCCAGATTAACAATCAACACGTATCCTAACCAAGAAATTTGATCTTCCATTTCTCCTGTTCTAGGATAGCTTCTTGCATCACTTTTAGATTTAGTTGATGTGTTTGGTAATGATCGCTCAATTGTTGTAGTTAGAGGATCCTCAAATGGATCTTCGATTGGAGGATCAACTTTAACCAGTACAGAAACATCAGACTGACCATTATATTCTACTGTACCTAAATCTTTTCCGGTAAGGGTTGCAGTATTTTTAATCTGTTGGTCACTCATTGTTTCGTTTACTTTCACTTCAAATTGAATATCTAAAACTTCTCCTGGTGCCATAATCGGTTGAACATAGGTAAACACATTATTTTTCCAATGTTCAGCATCAGATAATGTTGTAGCACCGTTGATTGTAGTTGAATTAGCTACATAGGTTAGACCTGCAGGTAATCTATCTTCTACTTTCGCATTAAATAAAGTCCCAGAGTCTACCGTTCCATTTTTTACAACTAGTCGATAAATTAAATGATCATTTGCTTTGACTTCAATTTTATCTGATTCTGCAGCAAACTCGTTAGCATTAAGCTCTTTAACACTTTTTTCAATTGAAGGGTCTGGTTTTGCAACAGCAGTAACTGACACAACACCATTTTCATCATATGAAGATTTACTAAAATCTGTACCTCTTACAGATGCTGTGTTATTAATAGATCCTAATTTATTCACTGTGGCTGTAAATTCAATCACTGTCACTTCTCCGCCCTTGAATGTCGAAGATAAGTGATAATTTAACGTATTGTCTTTCCAAACCTGCTCATCGTTTACTAGTTTTTTATCTACTTTAGTTGTTCTAGCTTTGTACACCAAACCTTCAGGAAGTTCGTCTGACACTACTCCTTCTAACAACTCGCCGTTTTCTGATGTACCATTGCTTACTTCAAGTCGATAAACAATGTCACTACCAATAGTAACTTCTCTTGCACCTACAATTGATTTTTTGATCTCTGGGTCAGCAGGTTTATGAATGTTTACTGGATTTGAAGGAGTTTTTGGTAATTCTTTGTCCGATCCTGTCTTGTCCGTCGTTTTTCCAGTAACATATGCAATGTTTTTACTAATACCTTTAGCTGCATCTGTGACAACTACTTTAAAACTAATAACTTTCTTTTGTCCCTCTATAAGAGTTCCTACATCAAGAGTTAGTTGTTGTCCAACAATGTTTTCATCACCAACAAGTGTATTTTCCAGCGTCAATGTACCTTGTACATAGGTTAACCCAGCTGGAATAATATCTGTAACGGTCGTATTTCTAACTTCTGATGGTTCTTGATTTTTGTTTTCAACAATTAAATTGTATTGAATGGTAGTTCCCGCTTTAACCACTTGATTGTTCAGGTCTTGACTCTCATCTTCTGACCAAACTTCTTTTGAAATTTTGGGATCGCCTGTTCCACGAATAACTTCAATATCAACTGGATCAGAGTGATTATAATCAGTATCTGGAGACTTTTCACTATCTTTTCCTGTTATATCGCCAGTATTGGTAATTAAACCTAATTCTGAGCTTGTTACCTTAACAGTAAATGTAATCACAAGTTTTTCTCCACCAATGAATTCTTTTGGTAATTTATAATTCAAGTTATTTCCAGACCATCCAGCAACTTCATCCGTTACTTTCTTACCATTTACTTTAGTCGTTCCAGCAACATACTCCAAGCTTGACTCTAAGGTATCTTTCACAACTCCATCATATAAAATACCCGTTGTTTCTGTTCCATTAGTAACAACTAGTTGGTAAATGACTTCTTGCCCTTTGATGACTTTTGGCGCATTTATTTCATTGTTAGAGCCATCAATTACTGTTTTTTGAATTTTCGGCTCTGGAATTTTACTATTTTCTACTTTTTCAGTAAGGTTTGGTAATGTTGTATCCTCTTGTCCAGGAGGGGTCACCGTACCAGAAACAGTGGCAATATTTGTAATTTTACCTTTAGCCGCCGCTGTAACCTTTACATCAAAAGTTACAGTTACTTTCGCTTTTTCTTTTATTACACCTAGATTGATTGTCAAGGTTTGTCCTGTTATATGACTATCTGGTTTTAGCATACCATTCACTTTTAGTGTTGTTGGTTGATATTCTAATCCTTCTGGTATCAAATCTTTCAGGATAACATCCTTAACTTGTGAAGGATCCGTTACAGGATTTTCAACCACCATTGTATACGTGATAATATCTCCAACACGAATGATTTTATCATGAACATCTTTGTCATCTTTAGTAACAGTTTTCTTTAAATTTAATTCTCCTGCTTTTGGAACCACCTTAATATCCACTTTTCCTGTGTCACTATAATTACCTGTATCAGTAATATCTTGTCCAGAAACTTCGGCTGTATTTGAAATTGTTCCTAACTCATTCGTCTCTACAACAACTATAAATTCAATTGTTATCGGGTCACTTCCACCTTCATAAGACGCTGGTAAATCAACGGTTAACGTTTCGGAAATCCAGTTTGACTCATCAACAGATTGACCATTCATTGTTGTCGTATTCGCTACATGCTTCAATCCAGAAACTAGTGTATCAGTAACTGTTCCGTTTTTTAATACCCCTGTGTTCTTATCGCCATTTGTTACGACTAGACGATATTTTATTTGATCCCCTTTTGTCACGATATTATTCGTTGGCGTGACAATTGATTTTTTAATTTTTGGATCTGGCGTTCTATTGACTGTTACATCGTCATCACTTTTGACATCAACCGATGAACTGCCGTCGATTGGCTTCACTTTCCCTGAGACTAAAGCAATATTATTTATTACACCTTTAGATTTTTCTGTTACTTTTACTTTGAAACTGATTGTTACGATTTGACCTTCTGTTAATGTATTTAACTCAGCTGTTAAAACATTACCAGTAACTTGTCCTTTGGCTGAACTATCTGCACCTTCGATTACTAAGGTTCCGTTTTGATACTCCAAGCCATCGGGAATGTTATCTGTCACAATAACATTATTTACTTCAGAAGGTAGTTTTTCTGTATTTTCTACAACAAGCTTATATTCAATAATATCATTGACAGAAACGACTTTATCATGAATATTCTCATTATCTTTAATAACAGATTTTTTTATAGCTAGCTTACCATCTTTACGAATCGGGGTAACAACATCTTTGCCATTATCTGGTGTATAACTTGTTTTTTCTTTATCCTGACCAGTAAGACTTGCTTCATTCGTAATTGGTTTGCCGATGTCTTCTGACTTGTCACCTTTTGTTATTTCAACTGTAAAGGTGATTTTCGTTTCAGTTCCACCTAGATAAGGTGACGGCAGGTTATATTTGAATGTTTTGTTATCTTCTGCCCAACTATTTTCTTCTTCTGGTGTTGCTTTTTGGCCATTGATTTTAGTAGTACCTGAAACATATTTCAAGCCTTCCGGCAATACGTCTGTCACCTGACCATTCAATAATTCACCTGTGTTCTTATCGCCATTTGTAATCACTAATTCATATGTGACTTGACTACCTTTGATTACTTCTTTGCTTGTAGGTTCGATCACTTTTTTCGTAATTTTTGGATCTGGCGCTTTGTAGATAACTACTGTATCTTCTACTGGATCTAAGTTAGTAAGTTCTCCCCCTGGAGTTTGTGTTACTTGTCCTTTAGCACTTCCTTGGTTTGTAATCACAGATCCAGATTGCGCAGTTGCTTTTGCTTTAAATTCTATGATGACTTTTTCTTCACCGTTTAGTTTTTCGACAACAGCTTTCACTGTGTCTGGTGAATTTGAGACTGTCAACTCTTTTACGGTAACAGTTGCAGGTTTTTCGACAACACGTAAACTGTCCTTTTGGTACTCTAATCCTGCTGGGATTTTATCTTCAATTGTTGCATTGAGTACTTCAGAAGTACCAGTTACTGTATTTTTAATAGCTAGTTGATAAGTGACAATACTATCTTTAGCAACAATTCCGTTTTCGATTTCTGTATTCTCTTTGTTGAAAACTAACTTCTCGATTTCAAGTTTTCCTGGCTTAGGATATACAGCAACATCAACGTTGTGATCAACTTTTGGTAATTCGTTTTTATCTTGATCTAAACCAATAATTGTGGCACTATTGTTGATTTTCCCTTTAGCTTTTTCACTTACTTTTACTCTAAATGTAATAGTTCTTGATTCGCCAGCTGGTATAACTTCATTAAATGTATAAGTGAAGTTTTTATTATTTGTCCATACCCCAGTATCAGAAATTTTTATTCCACCAACAGTTGTTGATTCATCGACATATTCAAGGTTAGAATCTAACTCGTCCGTTACTTTCGCATTATGCAAACCACCAAGTGTCTCTTTATTTTCTAACGTTCCGTTAGCTACACTGATTTGATAAGTGATTTCGTCACCATTAAACACTTTTGCGTCTGATGGATCAAGAATTTCTTTTTTGATGATTGGGTCAGGTTGTTTGTGTATGATAACTTCATTTGAGTCGGTTTCCTGTGTAAGTTTAGTTGAGTCAAGATCTGTTGGATCTTTTAACGTTTCACCCGAAGCCATTGCTTCATTTTTTGTTACTGCCAAGGCTTCTTTTGTTACTTTGACATTAAAGGTAATTTCTATTGGTTTTGTTTCTTCGGTAATATCACCAATAATTACCAGTAATGAATTTTTTTCAACTTTACTTCCTTCTGCTGGCTCTTTTCCATTAACTTTCAGAGTATTATCTTGATAGACTAACCCTACAGGAATCGTATCTGTCACCTTAACGTTATGAATAATTGAAGGATCTTTTGTAGTATTTTCGACAATGAGCTTATATTCAATAATATCGCCAACTTTTACTACTTTGTCATGCCGATCTACTGAGTTTTGGGAAACTTCTTTTTTAATTGCTAGCTCTCCATTTTGTCGAACTGTCTCGAAATCGGCTGAAGCTGATGATTCTTCAATCGCTTCTGTCTTCTCTGTATTGACTTGATATTCACCATTAAATTTGGCTGTATTTAATATATCTGCTTTTACTTCATCTGTTGTTACTTCTACTTCAAATGTAATGGTAATTGTTTTTTCAGCATCAATAGTTAGCTCACTATATTCAAAAGAGCGTTTATCATTTGCCCAACCAAACAAAGTATCATCGATTGCTACTTTGTCAACAACTGTTGTACCGGAAACATATTTTACTTCACCTGGAAGACTATCACTAATCTTTCCTTTGATGATTGGTGCACCATTCTCATTTGTAGCAACAATTGTATAGGTAAGTTTTTGACCTTTGTATGCTTTTTTCTGACTGACTGTTTTGGTCAATGCAGGATTTGGCTTAATTCCTAGTTCTGTAGATGGATTTTTCTCTGTATCTTTATTGATGTCCGGACCATTTGGAACTTCGTCGATTTTTCCAGATGCGGAAGCAATATTTTTTAACTCTCCAGAAGCCTCTTTTGTTACAATTACATCGAATGTAACCTCAGCTTGCTCTCCTCCCATCAAATCGCCGATCAATACATCTATACTTTGTCCATTACCTAGATTAGTTCCTTTATTTGACTCTTCCTGATCACCTTTACTCACTTTTACATTGATTGAATCAGGTACTATTTCTAACCCTTTTGGTACATTGTCTTTAGCATGAACCGCTCTGACAATTGTTCCGACAGCAGCGGGATTTTTTACAATTAGTTGATATGTGATTGTATCTCCCACTTTTACTGGACTTTTATCTTTTAATGGAGCGAACTCGTTATTTACTGTCTTACCAACACTTTTCTCAATTGACAGATCCCCTGGCGGATAAACGAAACGTACACCTACCTGAGATTCAGCTTTCGTAGGAGATACTCCTTGTTTATCTGTTCCTTTAATACTTGCTTTATTGACTGTATCTATCCCAGTGTTTACTAGAGAAGCATCTGCCTTAACCTCTATAATTAATGTTACTTTCTGAGTGTTTAACATCGGACTTAGTTCAGGGACTTTTGAAAAATCAAACTTTACCTTTTGATCAGCTACTTCAATGGCTTCTTGTGGTAAAGCTACCTCAGTTCCATTAATCAACAGAGCGTAGTTCCCTTGAAGCTCTAGCTTATCTGGTATGTCATCCTCTATTACTCCATTGTACATGGCGCCAGACTCTGGTGTTAAATTCGCATCAATTGAGTAGAAAAATGATTTATCTGCGTATAAGACTTTTGCATCTTCTTGATCAGCTGTTGTTCTAGGATCTTCAGCATAAACGTGTTTTTCTAGCTTTACTTCGGGTTTGACTGTATTAGATACTTTATTTGTTTTTGTTGGAGCATCTTGTTCCCAACTATCTACTTTAAAATCATCTGTCCTTCTTTGTGTATTAAATGTTGCTTGATTTTCAAGTACACCACTAGCTGCGTTGGTTACTTTACCTGTGATTTCAAAAATCAGTTTACTAGCCTCTGGTTTATCTTTAGAGATGTAAAGTAGATTATTTGGAGAAAAAGTTATTTTATTCATATCTATGCGGAGCAGACCTGAACTATTCAAGCTATAATTTGACTTTCGAATCGTTTGCTTTCCAGCAGATGCAGTAGTCATTGTTACAAAAAGATCATTTGGATCCCAACTGATCCCTTGCGGCAATTGGTCTTCAAACCACTGTCCGACTTTTAATTGGGCTGTTTCTTCATCAGAAAGAGCCTGCAACGTCATTCGATAGGTGATTGTATCTCCAACAACTAAAGTTTGATCATTAATATCCTTGCCATTTTTCAATACTTCTTTCTTAGCTAGTGACTCAGTTGCCGTTCGTGCATATGCATTTGTTGTTGCTACAATTGGATCTCTATTCGACCCAACATCATTTTTGTCAATACCTTGAATCGTAATACTAAGTTGGTAATTGCTAGTAACCAGAGCCTTCTCAGGATCTTTTTCAAGTAATTGCCAGTCAGTTTCCATAAATATTTTCTCATCATCTAATAATGGACTAGACAACTGATACTCATATGATAATCTATAAGTATCTGCACCACTAATATCTTTTACAGGCTTCCAGACTTGATTCCAAGGAACTCTCACAACATCTACCTCAGAACCATTAGAAACTCTATATATTTTCACTTCGTTTTTGGGTAACATATTTGTTCCAGTATTTTCCGAAGCAAAAATAAATCTAATGGGGTCTGTTCCATTTTTTTCAGTGTCTTTAGATATTTCTTGTGTTGATTTCACGACATCAGAATAATAGTTGTCATTTTCTTTATCAAAACTTATTTTAGTATTTATCGCTGGCTCTATTCTTACTAAATTAATTCCTTTTAGTGAACCAGTCCAATTGGGAACAAATTTATTTATAGATCCCTCAACTTTATCAGTTTTTGGTAAATACATGTCATCTTCTATTTTTTCAACTTTAATGTCATAATCGCCCTCAATAATATTAAGCCAAGCACCAAACGATCTATCAGGATTTCCAGTATCTCCCTCTGTGGTATAAGTCTGAATAGAGCCATCTGATTTACGTATTAGTTTAAATTGAATCTTCTTTTGAATAATTGGTGAAGTTGGGTTCTTACTATCTGTAAAAATAAGATAATAGGGCTGAGGAAAAACAGCCTTAGTTTTAACTTCTTGTGTTTGATTTTCGCTATCCAATGTTAACGTAAATTCGTTGAATGTGCCTTCAACATCTAATCCTTTAAATGCATTTATATCTTCTGAGAATTTAACCACAAAAGATAATTGATAGTTTCCTGCCCCATTAGGCTCTAAAATTATAGTACCAAACTCAAAAACAACATCTGCAGGAGAACCGGCCGGATTACTCCCTGATACAGAATCCTCCGAAATTATGGCCCACGGAACATTATTTGTATGATTGACTAAACTTGGATCAATCGCTATTTCATTTTTTGCTTCTTCATTATCAAGTGTCAACTGAATATTATATTTTATTCCATAATTATATTGTCTAAAATCAGTAATTTCGTTAGCTGTTCCCCAGTCACTAGTGTTTAAATCCCACACCTGTGATGTCACACTAGAAACAGCTTTAGTATTTCTACGTAAGGATGCTTTACTTCTTTCTACTTTCTTACCTTCTTTTGTCGCTTTATTTTCTTTTAATTCTTCAGTTACTTCATCACTAGACTCCACTACTTTTTCTTTCACCGTAACCACAAGTGGATCAGACATACCAATCCCTGTTGATCTAGAAGACCTCGCCTGAACTTGATAGGTACCTGCTTCAGTTCCTTCTACCACTAACCACGCTTGGTTATTTACAAACTGAGTTACTGGATCTTCAAGTATCGGGTTAATTTGATTGTTTTCTGTAGCTGCCTGCTCATCTACAGACTTGTCTTGTGTCACAGTTGGTGTGGTCTGCCAACTGGCAATAACATTGGATGCTTCTTCACTATAAGCGATAGAAACCGGGTTGCCAGCATTTTTTTCATTGGTTTGATCTTGTTTTAAATGTAACCCTCCAAGATTTACCTGAACAGAGCTATCCTCTTTATTCGTTGTTTTCACACCAATAACTTTTACTTCGCCTTTTTCCAAAGTAAGGTTATTGATTGGTGTGCCTTGCTCATTGATCAATAAAAGATCACCGACTGATGATTCAGCCTGTGCAATCACTCCAAATAGACCAGATGTAATTACTTGGAATACTAAAATTAGTAACATAAACCAAGTAGCTATTTTTTCTACTAATTTAAAATTTTGTTTTTGATCCAACTCATATCCTTCTTTCCTGATGCTTTTAATTTGACGAATCTTCAACGATAATCGTGGCTGCATTAGACTTTGTTTCAATCGTGGTTTCTATTGTTTTTTTCGATGTCACGTCTTTGGTCTTATCTTTCTTACCCTGACATGCGCTTAACACAACTACTGAGATAAACAAAAGAACTACGACTCCTATCTGTTTAAAAAAAGTTGCTGATTTATTCACCTAAACACCTCCTACAAATATTATTGGATAAATGTATGTAGCAAATAAAATGGAATTTTTCGAAATAATAAACTAACACTCATTATCTAAATATATGTAATTACCTCTAGCTTTAAGCCACACAATGAATGTATTTTCGAAAGTAACCCCTATTTGTACGCATATCATTTTACACTACAACAAACAAATATATTTTTCACTTTTTTACACTTTTTATAAAAAAATTGAAAAATAATAATATCATGCAGATAAAAATACAGTTCTATTAGTCAGTGTTTCCTATGATAAACCTTCGTTTTGCTTCTTATTTTTCATCATTTTTCCATTACAACAAAAGTAAAAATACGGATAGAAAACAAATAAATAACTTTAAAATTAAAACAAAATACAATAACGATACTTTCTTAATTACTGAAAAACAACAGTATAGACAAGGAAGTAAACTCTCATATGGAAAATCATGTGTATTCCATAATATATATAACAAAGAAATAAAATCATTTTAGAGGAACATAAAACAGTAACTTTTGGATACTATTCTACAATTAAATGTTTTCATTTTTCAAAACTCTATTTCTTAAATTCTCAAAAATTTCCTAGAAATTCGAAATATTTGAGAATTCACAAAAAAAATGCTATTATATCTTTGTTCTTAGTTTTTTCATATTGTGTTTCCCTTCATATAGTGTGTGTATGAAGGGTTTTTTCTTTATCAATAAATAATCATATTAACTTCAAATAGATGTACTATTTTCCCCTCCCAGCCTTTATTTAAGATTCTTTAAAAAAAACAATTAATATCTCTAGAATATCTACATTCTGCTCAAAAGATTTACAGTCATCAAAAAGACAGCATTTATAACAATTATATTACTCATAGATATTTATATCAAACTTAACATATTATTGATTTTAAATTTTTTTATTTTAGTCTTTATTTACCAACAACAAAACATATCAATATGCCGAATTCTGATTTTATTGCGCAAAAAAAGAACCCTCAACTAATCAAGAGTTCTTAACTTACCTATTCGCCTAAATCAACGTTATGATACACTTTTTGAACATCATCAAGCTCTTCTAAAACATCGATCATTTTTTCAAATTTTTCTAAATCTTCTCCATCCAACTCTACATCATTTTGAGCAATCATTTCTAACTCTGCTACTGAAAATTCTTCGATGCCTTTTTCTTTCATGGCTTCTTGAACAGCATGTAAATCTTCTGGTTCTGTATAAACAATGATTTGCCCTTCTTCTTCGGTAACATCACGAACATCAATGTCTTTTTCCATTAAATATTCAAGGATTTCATCTGCATCATCTCCTGCAAAACCGATAACGCCAGTATGATCGAACATATAGGCTACAGCTCCACTGACACCCATATTTCCTCCATTTTTACCAAAAGCAGCACGAACATCAGAAGCTGTACGGTTTACGTTATTAGTCAATGCATCGACAATAACCATTGATCCATTTGGTCCAAAGCCTTCGTAACGTAGCTCTGAATACTGTTCATCGCCAGAACCCTTCGCTTTTTCGATTGCTCGATCGATGATATGTTTTGGTACATTGTATGTTTTTGCGCGCTCGATAACAAATCTTAATTTCTGATTTGCTTGAGGGTCAGGATCACCCGATTTCGCTGCTACGTAAATTTCAATTCCGAATTTTGCATAAACTCGGCTGTTATTTGCGTCTTTGGCAGCTTTTTTCTCTTTAATATTTGCCCACTTACGACCCATATTCTCACTTCGCTTTCATTCATTATTATTTTTTGTTTATAGTGCCTTTCTCATTATACTTGGCAAATGAACTTTTGTTAAGTGTTTTTTGCTTTTAAGACAATCGAATCGGAAAACGTCCAAAACTTTGCTCTAAAATAGTTTCATTTCCTAACTGATAGATTTGATTGCTGCGAATATCTAAAGCTAATTGCGTACTTACACTCTTCGACACCTTTGTTATCATTGGTAACTCAATCGTCTTTTTCTTCTCTCGTAAAAACCGTTGACCTTGGTCAGTAAAACCTAAAACCTGTAAATGACTGTGATGCCAATTTTTTTCTACTTCCTCTTGTTTTACATTATTTAAAATATAAGTAGCTAGTCGTTGAAGACGTGTCCAAGTATATCTTTTGGTTTTCGCTTTTTCCATGAATGCTAAAAAAGTCTCCGAAGTTTTGGCAGCTTCTTGCAGACGATATTCGATTCCTTCTTTCATCTGATAGATTTCTTGCAATTCTGCTATTGAACTACTAATCAATTTATATTTTAATAATAACCAATAATCTTCCCACGATACCTTCGGTGTATTTACTAGATCTAAAACCACTTCTTCTGGCAGCACTTGTTTAATTTGATCCAATGCCCCTGAAAAAACAGCTTTTCTAATCGCAGTAGCACTAGCGAATTCTTTATGTATTTTTAGATCATGATAACCTGCTTGCTCTCTTTTTAGAGGATAGAGACTCATTGGCTTTTCATAACTAGCATTCTCTTTAGCATAGCTCAACCCTAGAATATGGTTTGGCGAAGAAAAATCTAAAGCAGTCTCTGGATATATTTGACGAAAAACTTCCGTCATTTGTTGCGGATAGCTCATGCCATTGTTTTTGATTTTCTGATAAGTTTGATTAATTTCTGCCTGATGTTCTTTTACATAAGAACCAAATTTTTCATAAGACATATCCCCTTGGTTATCCGTACCAAAACACAGCGAATCACAATGCATGGATTGCAACAGCTTAATCCCGCCTTTAGCAAAATAATCAGCTGATTGAACCGCATATGCAAACGGTAATTCAATCACTAAATCTACCCCATGCTTCAGCGCTTCTTCAGCACGTGTCCATTTATCAATAATTGCGGGCTCTCCTCTTTGCAAAAAATTTCCACTCATTACAGCTATTACAACATCTGCTCCACTCATTTCGCGAGCCATTTTAGCGTGATACTGATGTCCATTATGAAAAGGATTATATTCAACAATAATGCCGCAGCTTTTCATCTGTATTCTCCTTGTCTGAAACATTTCTATTAGAATTCCATCATACCATTTTTGTTTTATTACTGAAACAAAATAAAAATGAGTGGCATAAACTCTAAATAGTTTTGCGCCACTCACTTTTGGGGTCTCTTCTGCTATTTCTGACAAACGAAAAACCAGCGATGACTTTTTTCGGTTGGTGCCTCATCAGTAAAATCCGCATAGACTTTAACATCCATAAAACCAGCACTTTCCAACATCATCAAATAATTTTCCATTGTGTATGTTCGTTCTTGATGCAGTTCATCTTGTCGGATGAATACTTCATCATTTTCATGTTCTTTCACAAAAAAAGTTAAAAAATGCTCAATACTATGTTCTTTTTTACCAGCATAGCTATCCCACAAAAAGGCAAATTCTTCTGTTTGGTAATGATAACTATACTCTGGAAATACTTTGTCTATTTGATAGGTCGAATGAACATCAAAGATAAAAACACCATCATCTTCTAATGCTTGATAAACATCATCAAATACTTGCTGTACTTCTTGACGATTTGCCATATAGCAAAGTGAATCAGAAAAACAAGTAATCGCATGATACTGTCCCATTTCCGATAAATCCATCATATTTCCTTGGACAAACTGAACATGAACATCCTCTTCAGCAGCTCTTTTGCTAGCCATCATCAGCATTTCTTCTGATAAATCTAGTGCTGTAACAGTAAATCCTGCTTTTGCAAAATTTACAGCTAAAGCTCCAGTACCACAAGCCATTTCTAAAACATCTTTTTTCCCTTCTGGTAAGTGACGTTTTGAAAATTGGAGCCATTGATCATACAAACTATCATCCATTACTTCATCATAAACAAAAGCAAATGTTTCATAAGCCATATTACTCGACCCAAGCGTGTAGATCGATCATTGGAGCATCTGACCAAAGTTTTTCTAAGTTGTAGAATGCACGTTCAGATGATTGGAATACATGAACAATGATATCGCCTAAATCGATCAGTACCCATTTTCCCGCATCTTTTCCTTCGATTCGCTTCACTTCTATTTTTGCTTCTTCTTCTTTTTCAATAATTTCTTCTACGATGGCATTAATTTGACGCTCACTCGTTGCTTGGCAAATCATAAAGTAATCTGCTAAAAGTGATATTTCACGCACATCTAATGCGACAATTTCCTCTGCTCTTTTTGAATCGGCTGCTTTTACAGCGATTTCTAAAATCTGTTGACTATCTATGATGGTTTCCTCCCATTATTTAATTAAAATTTTTTTATTCAAATGCCTAACTTTTCAAAGAACTAAATGCTGAGTTCAGCTCTTCTTTAATCCTACCTCATAAACTAGCACTTCAAAAAAAGATGTATTCTGTTAATGACAAATAGCATCACTAATGGTATTCCATATTTTTGTATCTGTGCCAAACGAGTTCAATCAACTTTTCCTACTACCCAATAATTGTATGTCTCAATCGTCTTAGGATAAATTTTTTGTTCTTGTTCAATTAAATGCTGAAGGGTATGTTTGGTTTCATATGCAACTGCTTCATCTAGGTCAATTAATGCAATTTCCCGAGCTTCTTTCACTCCTGGGAAATTTCTACCTGGTTCGATATAATCAGCAACATAAATAATTTTATCAAGTAAACTCATTTTTGCAGCTCCCGTGGTATGCAAACGAATCGCCTCTAAAATTTCTTCATCCTCTATACCAAGCTCTCTTTGAACCATGCTAGCCCCAACCAGGCCATGCCAAATGGCATTACCATAATTCAGTAAATCCTGATCATAGCCATCTCGCTTGATGATCAACTCGAATTCTTCATCTGGTCGCTCTTTGGCATAATCGTGAGTCAATGCCGCAATACTTGCTTTTTCTTCTGATTCACCATATTTCGCAGCAAGAGCAATCGCCATCTTCTCTACACCTAATACATGTGCAAAACGTCGTTCACTCATATGCATCTGGACTTCTTGCATCAATTCTTCACGCTTAAACGTTGTATATTTCCCGCTAAAATCCATCCACATATAACTCCTTCTTTTCTATATAGTGTATCACACTATCTGGCAATAAGTAGCGTGTAGAACAACCATTTTTTATTTTTTCCCGAATTAATGTTGAACTGATATCCATTTGCGGAACATCCACCCAAATAATCGGATAAGGTGTAACCGTTCCATAATTTGGACGACGAATACCAACAAAATTTGTCAAAGTCAATAACTCATCAATCTTGTTCCACTTTGGTAAATATTCTACCATGTCGCCGCCAATGATAAAATAATAATCTGTATCTGGATTATTTTGAGTTAAAGCTTTCATTGTATCATAGGTATAACTTTTTCCTTTACGGAATAACTCAATTGGTTCCACAGCTAAATTTGGATTATTGGCAATCGCTAATTCAAGCATTGCCAAACGATCTTTACTATTAATAGTCTTTTTTTCATCTACATGAGGCGGTAAATAAGTAGGCATCAAATAGACTTTATCCAACCCAAGCTGCTGTTGTACTTGATCAGCCATCACTAAATGAGCCACATGAACCGGATTAAAATTCCCACCTAAAATTCCTACTTGTTTACGCTTTGGAAAAAGCTCAGCTTCTTCTACAATTACTTCTGCTTTTAACGTTGCATTCGTATTTGTCCTCATTTTCTTACCTCCAAGTTTTAAATAGCTTTAACTTCTTTAGAGATTTTTTGATATTTTTCGTTAGATGATGGTTTGAATAAAACTAGTACACGTCCGATAATCTGAACAATATCACAATGGATATCTGCTTTCAATGCTACTGCTACATCTTCAGCAATTTCATCGGTATTTTGTAATAAGGTCACTTTGATTAGTTCACGTTTTTCTAATGCTTCATTGATCTGTACGACCATAGCATCATTTAAACCGCCTTTACCAATTTGAAAAATTGGTTGTAAATGGTGAGCTTCACTGCGTAAATAACGCTTTTGTTTTCCTCTTAAATCCACTAATTTTCCTTCTCTCTATTCTCACTTGTTATTAAATCAAGGCTTTTCTTCTTAAAACATCCACACCTTTTGGTGCCCAACCAGCAACTACACAAGGTTCAGTTACAGTGATCCAGCCAAGGCCTGCAAAGACAATATCAGTTTTTTCTTTGATAGAAAATTCAAACCGAACTAATTCTGGAAACTCTGCTACTTCATCTGGACGAGGCGGTTGCAACAACCCACCAACATGTTTTTCATAAAATGAATCTGCTGTTGCTAATTTGGTTCGATGAATCGATAAGTCATTTGAAACATACGCAATAAATGAGCTGCGCTCCCCCTGAATAAAATCAAAACGAGCTAAACCACCTAAAAATAGCGTTTGTTCAGGATTCAACTGATAAACTTTTGGTTTGATCTCCTTTTGAGGCGCAATAATCTTCAAGTCTTTTTTGCCAAGATAATGAGCCATTTGGTGACGATGAATAATTCCCGGCGTGTCAATCAAGAAATGACCGTCGTCTAATGGAATTTCTATTTTATCTAATGTCGTCCCTGGAAACTGAGAAGTTGTGATCACATCTTGAACACCAGCTGTCTGTTTGATGATTTGATTAATCAATGTCGATTTACCAACATTCGTCACACCAACAACATAAACATCTTTACCTTCACGATATTTTTCGATTGTTTCAAGTAAGTTTTCCATTTCCTGAGGCTTCTTAGCACTAGTTAATAAAACATCTACTGGGCGTAATCCTTCTTCATGAGCACGCTCTCTCATCCATTGGATCATCTTTGGTTTCTTCAATGATTTTGGTAGAATATCTACTTTGTTTCCCACCATTAAAACAGGATTATCTCCAATAAAACGATGTAGTCCAGGAATTAAGGATCCGTTAAAATCAAAAATATCAATAACATTTACGATCAAGGCATCCTCGCGACCTAGTTCATTCAATAAACGTAAAAAATCATCATCTGTTAAGTGTACGTCTTGAATATCATTGTAATGTCTTAAACGAAAACAACGTTGGCAATAAACCTCACCTGTCTCCATCCCTCTTTCAAAAGCAGCCTTAGGTGTATACCCTAGTTCATTCGGCTGTTCTGTTTGAATGACTGCACCACAGCCGATGCAATGAATTACTTCATTCTCACTCATTCTAGTCCGCCTTTCCATATCATATCTGGATGTTTTTTCGCTAAATGTTTCATAATTTTCCGTTCAAAAAAACGATTAATTCTTGTATTCCATCCATCAGTGTCAACGATTGGACGAACTAAAATATTTCTAATTCCAGCCGCATTCGCTCCACGGATATCAGTCATGATCTGATCTCCCACCATTACTAATTCTTCTGGTTTCATTTTTAGTTTCTTTTCAGCTTCCCTAAACCCTCTAGTTGACGGCTTTAAAGCTCTAGAAACATACTCTAGTTCAAATTTTTCTACTGCTCGTTTAATACGGCTGGATTTATTATTTGAAACAACTACAACTGGAATTCCGGCATTCTTCATTTCCAGAATCCATGTCAATAATTCCTCAGTCCCGTCTGGATTATCCCAAGCAATCAAAGTATTGTCCAAATCGGTCAACACTGCTTTGATTCCTAATTTTTTTAGCTGGGTAGGTGTGATTTTGTAGATCGCATCCACCATCCAAGTTGGTTTAAATTTTGAAAACATGTTTTCTCCTTACTAATAAAATAGGAGCACTAAAAAGTCCTCCAATGTATTATTTGCTTCTTGATTATACGCTATTTTTGATAAAATTTCATCTATTTATTTGTTTAGCTCTCATAATCACAACTAAAGACTTTTCATACTGAAATACATCATTAAAAAAAGAATAAAAAATAGAGAAGAAAATCATCCGTCGATAATTTTCTCCTCTATTTTTATTCTGTTTAATCGTAATTTTGAAGACTTAAAACAGTCACATAGTGTTTTAAATCACACATACTAAAAACAACTAATTTGACGATTTTATTTAACTATTTAATCAGACTGTCATTGACGAAGAAATAATCCACTGCAACATGAGGATTTGATTTCTCTACATAAAACAGAATAAACGCGCTCTCATCTAAAATTTTTGATACATTGATCAAGGAAAGGTCAAAACCAATCTTGTTTAGTGTTACTGGTTGTACATTATGAACTCCTGTCCCCTTGATATCTACCTCGCCGATTCTTAATTCATACTTTTGACTTGGTTTAATAGAAGTCAGAATTATTATATTCCCTTTGTAGTCTTTTAATGCATTTGTTTGTTGGATTTCTTCTTTCTTAAATTCAGAAATATGCGACGCCGGAAAAACGATTTCACTTTTCGTTGATTGTTTTACCGTTGTTGCTTCCACAGACGTTCCTTGAGTAAAGGTACTAAAGAATAATATCCCCATAAAAGTTCCTAAAATAGCCATTTTTTTCATATCTTACTTCCTCCATTAAATTATTAAAGTCTGGATAGTCATACCAAACTCTCAACTTTATAGTAACAAATATAATTAATAAAAAAAGGGCTATCAACGCTTTGTAACAGTAGTTTAAACGTTTTAAAATGTATGAAATTTATATCTATATTTTCTTTTGATTTTATTGTATTTTGGGAGATATATTTTATTACCTTTGTAAATATATAGAGACTTTCATCGTTTTTAATTAAGAAAAATAAAAATAGGAACAAAGCAGCACTCTGCCTGTTCCATATTTCTATTGATTCTATCTTTATTTTTGACTAGCTTTAAAATTTTCGGAATCTTTGGTAACGTTCTTCCAATAATTTTTCAGTATCCAACTTAGAGAGCTCAGATAATTGGCTAATAAGCGCTTTTTGAATCATTCGATTAATTTTAAGTTGTTCAAGGGCTTCTCCGTTCATCTCTTCTGGAATCACCCGATCAATGATCGTTAACTCTTTTAATTCTGTGGCTGTGATTTTCATTAGTTCAGCCGCTTCTTTTGCACGGCTGCCATCTTTCCACAATATTGAAGCAAAGCCTTCTGGTGAAAGTACAGCATAAATGGTATGCTCCAACATCCAAACTTCATCTGCTACTGCAAGTGCCAACGCACCACCACTTCCGCCCTCACCGATAATGATTGCAATAATGGGTACCCGTAAGTCAGACATTTCCAGTAGATTTCTAGCAATCGCTTCTCCTTCACCACGTTCTTCCGCTTCAATCCCGCAATAGGCTCCTGCTGTATTGATAAACGTAATGACTGGACGACCAAATTTTTCTGCTTGTTTCATCAAACGTAAAGCTTTACGATACCCCTCAGGGTGAGGAGCTCCAAAATTGCGTTCGATATTTTCAGGCAAATTACGCCCTTTTTGAATACCAACAACTGTCACGGGTTTTTCCTCTAACGTTGCAATACCTCCGACAATCGCTAAATCATCACCAAAATAACGATCACCATGAAACTCCAAAAAATCATCAAAGATAGCATCGATATATTCCAAAGTAGTATAACGATCCTGTGCTCTAGCAAGGGTGACAATATCATTGGCTGTTTTTTCCATATCTATTTCCACCCTTTCATAGTATGAATTTCCACTAATTTGCTAAGTGTTTCCCGCAACTGATTTCTAGGAACAATTTTATCCACAAAACCATGATCTAGTAAAAACTCTGCTTTTTGAAAATCATCTGGTAATTCTTGGCGAATCGTTTGCTCAATCACCCTGCGTCCAGCAAAACCAATTAAACTTTGCGGTTCAGCTAAAATAACATCGCCGTCCATTGCAAAACTTGCAGTGACTCCACCGGTTGTTGGATCAGTCAATACTGTTACATACAGTAACCCAGCTTTACTATGACGTTTAAGAGCACCAGAGATTTTTGCCATCTGCATCAGAGAAAAAATCCCCTCCTGCATTCTTGCACCGCCTGATGCCGTAAAGATGATAACAGGTAATTGCTGTTCTGTTGCTCGTTCAAATAAACGAGTGATCTTCTCACCAACCACAGTTCCCATACTTCCCATAATAAAATTAGCATCCATCACACCAATACCAATATCTTGACCATTGATTTTAGCTTTTCCAGTCAAAATAGCCTCGTGTAATTCTGTTTTTTCTTGCATTATTGTAATTTTATCCAAATAACCTGGGAAATTTAATGGATCTTTAGTAACTATATCTGTGTCCCATTCTTCAAAACTTTTCTCATCTACCGTCAAGGCAAGACGTTCCCAGGCACCGATTCTAAAACTATAGCCACAATACGGACAAACTTTTTCTGCCCCCATGTCTTTTGTATAAAGTGTACGTTTACAACAAGGACATTTTGCCCACATGTTATCAGGAACAGCAGGTTTTTTCACAGAAGATTGGTCGACTGAGCGATTCGGATTAATTCGAATGTAGTTTTTCTTTTTAAATAAAGCCATACTCCTGCTCCTTTTTAGTTATCGCTATCTGGTTCCCAATTTGGTAAAAACGTTTCTTGTAGAAAGCTAGTATCATACTCACCAGCCAACACATTTTCATGAGTGATCAAATCCAACTGAAATTCTGCATTTGTGATAATTCCATCAGTCACGATCTCATTTAATGCCCTTTGCATCTTCATTAGTGCATCCATACGGTCGTTGCCATGAACAATCACCTTAGCTATCATCGAATCATAGTAAGGCGGAATCGTATAACCCGAGTACATCCCACTATCCACTCTTAATCCCATACCTCCACTTGGAAGCAACAGGTTTTTGATTTTTCCTGGAGAAGGAGCAAAATTAAACGCAGGATTTTCAGCATTGATCCGACATTCGATTGCATGCCCTGTAATCACGACATCGTCTTGTGTATAAGGTAACTCTTCACCAGAAGCAATTTTTAGTTGTGCTTTGACAAGATCAATTCCTGTCACCATTTCTGTAACAGGATGTTCTACTTGAATTCGAGTATTCATTTCCATAAAATAAAATTCTCCAGATTGATCCATCAAAAATTCAATTGTTCCAGCATTTTCATAATTAACAGCTTTAGCCGCACGTACTGCTGTTTCTCCCAGCAACTGACGTTTCTCTGGAGAAATTGCAATTGATGGAGATTCTTCAAGAACTTTTTGATTATTTCTTTGCAGTGAACAATCTCGCTCACCCAGATGGATTACATGACCATACTGATCACCTAAAATCTGTACTTCAATATGACGTGCTGGATAGATGATTTTTTCTAAATACATGTCATCATTACCAAACGCTGCTTTTGCCTCTTGTTGAGCTGAGGTAAAATGTTGCGGTAATTCATCCTTGCTTAACACCTTACGAATCCCTTTACCACCACCACCAGCAGCAGCTTTTAACATGACTGGATAGCCGATTTTATCAGCAATTTCTAGCGCTTCTTCAATAGTTCCAATCACACCAGTACTCCCTGGAATAACTGGTACATTCGCTTTTTGCATCAGTTCACGAGCATTAATTTTATTGCCCATCGCATCAATTGTTTCAGCCTTAGGACCAATGAATGTAATATTACATTCTTCACACATCGCAGCAAATTGGCTATTTTCTGATAAGAAACCAAATCCTGGGTGGATCGCTTCAGCGTTTGTTACGATAGCGGCGCTTAACACATTCTGAACATTTAAATAAGAATCGGCTGCTTTAGCAGGACCAATACAAATGGCTTCATCTGCAAGTTGTGTGTGTAATGCTTCTTTATCTGCTTCAGAATACACTGCAACTGTCTGTACTCCCAATTCACGACATGCCCGAATAATTCGAACAGCGATTTCTCCTCGATTTGCAATTAAAACTTTTGAAAACATAGCTCACCTATCCAATCATAAAGGTCAATTCTGCTTCCGCTACTTTTTTTCCATTCACAGTTGCAGTTCCTTTGCCAATACCGGCTATTGATTTTACTTTCTTAATTTCTACTTCTAACACTAAAGTATCACCTGGAACAACTTTTTGTCTAAATTTGGCTTTGTCTATGCCACCAAAATAAGCCGTCTTACCCTTAAAATTCGGCATAGACAATAATGCTACAGCCCCTGCTTGAGCCAAAGCTTCAAGTATTAAAACCCCAGGCATAACAGGTTCCCCTGGAAAATGGCCCTGGAAAAAAGGTTCATTGATCGTAACATTTTTCTTTGCAATAACTTTTTCTCCAACAACGATCTCTTCCACTGTATCTAGCAATAAGAAAGGATAACGATGAGGAATAATTTCTTTGATCTCTTGAATATTCATCTTTACACTCCTTTTGATACGCGGAACAGTGGTTGATTGTATTCAACAACATCTTCATTTTGTATCAATATTTCGGTAATGACCCCGTCCACTGTTGAAGTGATCTCATTCATAAGTTTCATTGCTTCAACAATACAAACGACCTCTCCTTTTTTCACTGAGTCGCCAACCTGTTTAAAGTTTTCTTTATCAGGTGCTGGTTTTAAGTAAACGACACCCACAATTGGAGATATGATCTCTTCTGTATTTTCTGGTTTTGCTTCAACATTTACACTATCATTTGCCATCCCTTTATCAGTAGTGGTTTGAATCGTTTCTTTTGATGATTCTTGGACAGCTGCAACAGTTTCCGTTGTTTGTTTTGATTCATTGGATACGTTTTTTTGTGTTACTTTATTTTTATTCATATAAAGACCAAACGAACCTTCTTTAAGATCAAATTCTGTTAGTGTCGATTGATCGAATTGTGTTAATAATTCCTTCACTTCGTTGATATTCATCTTAATCCTCCCAGCGTTTTAAGCAAAGTACTGCATTATGACCACCAAAGCCGAAAGAATTTGTTAGAGCATAATCAAATTCATGTTTTTGACTTTCATTTGTGACAATATCTATTTCAATGGCTTCATCAAGTTGTTCCACATTGATAGTCGGCGGAATAAATTGGTGTTGTAAAGCATTTAATGTAGCAATTGCTTCGATCCCACCAGTTGCTCCTAATGCATGTCCAGTCATACTTTTCGTACTACTCACACGAACATCCTTTGATGCTTCTCCTAATGCAGTTTGAATTGCTTTAGTCTCTGCAACATCATTTGATGGCGTGCTTGTTCCATGAGCGTTGATATATCCTACTTTTGATGGATCGATTTCGGCTTCTTCAATAGCTAGTTGCATAGCTTTAGCAGCACCACTTCCGTCAGGTCTAGGTGAAGTCATATGATAAGCATCACAGTTTGCACCATAACCAACGATTTCTCCTAAAATCTTAGCACCTCTTTTTTGAGCATGCTCTAAAGATTCCAGAACTAAAATACCAGCACCTTCTCCCATCACAAATCCACTGCGATCTTTATCAAATGGAATTGATCCTCTATTTGGATCTGCTTCTGAAGTCACGGCAGTCAATGAAGCAAATCCTGCAATCCCTATTTCAGTAACGGAAGCCTCTGTTCCTCCAGCTAAAAGTACATCTGAATAGCCATGCTTGATATTTCTAAATGCTTCACCAATAGAATTATTTGCTGTAGCACAAGCTGTTACTGTAGCAGAACAAATACCTCTTGCTCCCACACGCAAAGCAATATTTCCGGCTGCCATATTTCCAATAGCCATCGGTATAAACAAAGGAGCTACTCTTTTAGGCCCTTTTTCATGCATCCGAATTACTTGATCTTGAATTGTTTGGAGTCCACCAATACCAGAACCTACCATGACACCAAACCGATCAGCATCAATTTGCTCACTATCTAAACGACTCATCTCCATAGCTTCCAAAGCTGCATAAATGCCAAAAAGAGAGAATAAATCCATTCGTTTGGCATCTTTTTTTACAAAGTACTTATCAAAAGGAAAATCCTTTACTTCTGCCCCTAATGTGATACCAGTCTCACTTGCATCAAACTTAGTAATTGGTCCAATCCCATTTTTTCCTGTTTGTAAACTTTCTAAAAATGTCTCTGCATCATTCCCAATTGGAGATGCTACACCATAACCTGTAATAACTACGCGATTCATTCCTATTGCTCCTTTCAAGCTTTTTGATTACCCTTGCATTACTAAACCGCCATCCACATTTAAGACTTGTCCTGTGATGTATGGACTTTTTGCCAAAAAGATCGCTGTATCGGCAACGTCTTCCACTTGACCAAATCTTTGTAATGGAATTTGCTGGTTCATTTGTTCTTTCACTTTATCTGATAAAACCTCAGTCATTTCTGTTTCAATAAATCCTGGTGCGATTGCATTACAAGTGATGCCGCGTGCAGCTACTTCTCTTGCCACAGATTTTGTTAAACCAATGACCCCAGCTTTACTTGCAGCATAATTTGCTTGACCGATATTCCCCATCAAACCAACAACACTAGACATATTGATAATTCTGCCGCTACGTTGTTTCATCATTCGTTTGATTGCATGCTGAGTCATATTGAATGTGCCAGTCAAATTGATTTGAATGCAACGAGTAAAATCGTCTTCTGACATTCTCAATAAGAGTTTATCATTAGTAATTCCTGCATTATTAACTAGAATATCAATTGAACCTAAACCCTCAACGACTGCCTTAATCATATTTTCAGCAGAATCAAAACTAGCAATATCTCCAGATACACCAATACATTTCACACCAAAAGATTCTATTTCTGTGATTTGTTCAGCAGTAATTTCACCACGCCCATTTAATGCAACATTGGCACCTTCTTTAGCAAAAGCCAAGGCAACAGCTTTCCCTATTCCTCGTGTACTGCCTGTAACAAGTACGTTTTTTCCTTTTAAGTCCATTCTTTACCTCCCGTTTAATAATGCTTCGGTTTCAGATAATGTTTTTTCATCTTCCACACGAGCTGTTTTTATTTCTTTATCAATCTTCTTGATAAAACCAGTCAATGTTTTTCCTGGTCCAACTTCTATAATTACATCAACATTCATTTTTTTGATTGTTTCGATACTGTCAGCAAAACGAACAGCAGACATCACTTGTTTTTCTAATAAGCTTTTGATTTCTGTTTGTTCCATTACTTGCGCAGTAGTATTACTAATTACAGGAATCGTCATTTCTGTAAAATTTATTTTCTCTAGTTCAATCGCTAATTTTTCGGAAGCAGGATTTAATAACGCCGTATGGAAAGGACCACTGACGTTCAATGGAATCATCCGTTTCACACCAGCCTCAGTTAACAGCTCCACTGCTTTATCAACTGCAGGTGTTTCTCCGCCAATCACAATTTGTTGAGGTGTATTATAGTTTGCAGGTGAAACAATTCCAAAAGCACTCGCTTCTTTACAGCACTCTTCGATCAAGGAACGGTCAGCATTCATTACTGCAACCATTTTCCCTGTCCCAGTTGGTGCAGCTTCAGCCATAAACTTCCCTCTTTTTGCGACTAACTGAACAGCTTCTTTGAATGAAATTGCTCCGCTAGCGACAAGTGCACTATATTCTCCCAAGCTAAGACCAGCTACAATATTTGGTTGATAACCTTTTTGTTGTAACAGGCGATAAAAGGCAATGCTGACTGTTAAAATAGCCGGTTGTGTATACATCGTTTCGTTAAGTCGGTCATTTTCAGTAAAACAGAGTTCTGCCATGTCATACCCTAAAACATCACTTGCTTCTTGGAATGTCTCTCGAACAATTTCCTCTTGATCAAATAATTCTTTACCCATGCCAAAATACTGGGCACCTTGTCCGCTAAATACAAAAGCTGTCTTCATTTCTTTACTCCTTACTTTAAAAGCTGAACGAGCTCGTTTAGTCTCGTCTGAAAAATAAAAAAACATGAATGTGACGCCTTTGGTCACAAGCAGATTTCATCTTTTTTCCGAGAGACAGCTCATAAAGCTAGATACTTTAAAAGTCGAATATATTTACAAGTCAGTAAGAATACAATTTATGTTATACCCACTGACTACATATAGCTGTCATGATTTCTTTTGTTTCAATAATATAAGATTCAATAATTTCTTTTGCTGTTTCTTCTTTTTTTATAAGACCTGCTATTTGCCCAGCCATAATGGAACCGTGATTTACATCCCCTTCGACTACAGCTTTACGCAAAGCACCTTGTCCTAGTTTTTCAAATTTTTCAAGATCAGGCTCATCGTTTCTCATTTCGACTTGTTCTAACCGGTCATATTCCTGGGTCAATTTATTTTTGATTGCTCGTACAGGATGCCCAAAATGCTGACATGTAACAGTCGTATCAATATCTCTTGCTTGGATAATTCTGGCTTTGTAGTTTTCATGTACTGTACATTCTTTGGCAACTAAAAATCGTGTGCCTACCTGAACACCGTCTGCCCCCAACATTAAAGCAGCAGCCATTCCTCTCCCATCACCAATACCGCCAGCAGCAATCACTGGAATCGACAGTGCGTCTACAACTTGCGGCACAATACTCATGGTTGTTAGCTTACCAATATGTCCCCCAGCTTCCATACCTTCAACAATAACAGCATCTGCTCCGATTTTTTCCATACGGATACCTAATGCAACAGATGGTATCACTGGAATCACTTTAATGTTATGTTCTTTAAAACGAGCCATGTGTTTACTTGGATTGCCTGCTCCAGTTGTAACTACTGGAACATTTTCTTCGCAAACCAAATCCACAATATCCTGTGCAAATGGTGAAAGTAACATAATGTTGACCCCGAATGGTTTATCAGTGATTTCTTTGATTTTTTTGATTTCAGCCTGAACAACTTCTCGTGGTGCATTACCACCTGCAATAATTCCTAAACCGCCAGCTTCTGACACTGCTCCCGCTAAAGAAGCATCTGCAATCCAAGCCATTCCCCCTTGAAAAATAGGGTACTTAATTCCCAACAACGTACATATTTTTGATTGCATAAATGACTTCCTTCGAATAAATAGAATAATTAATTAAAAAAGAGCTGGAACAAAACTCTATAAGTTTAGTACCAGCCTTTCTAATTCCAACGAACGGTGCGAAAAAAGCTAGACCCTTCAGCAATTGTTGAGAGTTGCATAGAGTCTTGCTCATCCAACTTTATAGTTTACCTAATCGCTTTAATTATTCTGCTTTTTGTTTTTCTACATATGTTACTAGGTCTTGAACCGTAGTGATTCCATCTTCAGATTCAATTTTAATATCGAAAGCATCTTCGATTTCATTGATGATTTGGAATAAATCTAAGCTATCCGCATCTAACTCTTCTTGGATGTTTGTTGTTAATTTTACTTCCTCAGGTTCTTTACCTAATTCTTCTACAATAATTGCTTGAATTTTTTCGAATACCATGTGTATATTCCTCCAATAATTTTCTATTTTAATTTATATAGTCACAGTTTTTACAGCGTTAAGAGGATTGACCCCCACGTTAAACCGCCGCCGTAACCTGTTAACACAATTTTTTGTTTGGAGCCTAATTGAAGCACTCCTTTTTCTATTGCCTCATCTAATAATAACGGGATACTTGCACCAGAGGTATTACCATTATGTTCCATATTCGTTAAAAATTTTTCTCTTGGAACATTTATTTTTTTCGAAATTTTTTCGATGATTCGCTTATTTGCTTGATGCAATAACAAGTAATCCACTTCTTCTACGATTTCTTGAATATTATTCGTCACATCATTTAATGAAAAATCATAAATATCTCTGCCAATCATTTGTAGGTAACGAGAACTATGAGTTGTTGCTCCTTTGTAAAAAGGGCTCGTATTTTCTACATAACCAGAAGTTAATGATTTAGCTCTTTGTCCATCTGCCTGCAGTTTTTCTTTCAGGAAATGTTCTTCATCACTTGCTTCCAACAATACTCCAGCAGCTCCATCACCAAATAAAACAGCTGTACTACGATCGTTCCAATCAATGACTTTGGAAAGTGTCTCTCCACCGATCACCATGCCTAGCTTTTTCCCGGTACGAATCAATTTATCGCCCATACTTAATGCATAGACAAAACCAGTACAAGCAGCACTAATATCAAAAGCAAAAGCTTGAGTAGCAGAAATACTGCCTTGTACAAGACAAGCTACTGAAGGTGTTCCGTAATCTGGTGTCATAGTTGCTACAAGGATAAAGTCTAAATCTTCTGCTTTTTTCCCGGATTTTTCTAATAGTTTTTCAGCAACTTTGATACATAGGTCCGAAGTATTTTCATCGGTGACAATATTTCTTGATTGTATACCTGTTCGGCTAGAAATCCATTCATCTGAAGTATCCATCATAGTTGATAGTTGCTGATTGGATACTGCGTTTTCAGGAACATATCTGCTCGTACAAATTATCTTTGCATATTGGTTCATCTCGGTCCTCACCTTTTATTTATATTCCTTTAAGAAATCATGAAGATTTTTCAATGCCTTCAATAAAGCTTTTTCTTCTACTTTCTCCATGCCGCTCAAAATTCTTTTAACCATTTCTCGATGGAAATGCTGATGAACACGAAAAAGTAATTTTCCTTTTTTGGTCAATCCCAACTTGACTACTCGGCGATCATCTTCACTTCGTATACGCTCAACGTATCCTTTTTTCACAAGATTATTGATTGCTACAGTCAATGTTCCTACAGTGATTGCTAATTCTTTGGCAACTTCAGAAGAAGTCTTTTTTTTATACATGCCAATTGCTTCAATTGTATGCATTTCAGTAATGGATAAGTCATTAAATTGCGATTTCTTTAATTCAGATTCTTCAATTGTCAAAATATCATTAAAGACGCTGACGAGATAATCGTTGACTGTTTCTAAATTAGGTTCCATGTATGTGCACCATCCATATACTTTGATTATCAAATCATTTGATGTCCAAACTATATCGCAAATGAAAAAAGATTGCAAGTAAAATATTTAAATTTTAATTTTTGTTAAAGAAGAAATAACCGCCATTGATTGTTTTTTGTTAATAAAAAAAATTAATTTAGGCTGATTCTGCTGTATTATATCAAATAAATTTGACTGAGTTCATTGAATCTACTATAATCAATTTTAGTTTGATGATCAAAGGATTTTCGAAAATAAGAACCATTAACCTGTCTTTGAAGACAGAACAGAGACCTGTATCCATTAAGACTACTTAACAAAAGTTACTAAAAATATATGATTCTAAGTAAAAAAATCCTGTGGCGCACAAAATTGTACGCCACAGGATTTTTGATTATTGTCATTGATTTTGTTAAATACTTACTGAAATTTTTTAATTATTGAATTAAATCATAAATTTCCATTGCTACAATATCAATATTATCAAATTGGTAGCTTTGCTGAGAATCTGATTCTGTCAATTCAAATGTTTCAGTTGATTTATCATAGTTTACGATGCATTTTTCTACACCTTCGCGTTCAAAACGACGAACTTGAATTTCATTGTCTGTTGCTTCAGTCATTGCTTCAAGTCTTTTAATAATCGCCACAAGTTGTGAATGTTTCATAAATGGGCCTCCCTTTACAAACTAGTTCTGTACCATTGTATCAAAACATTGTCTTTCTTGCATGATATTTCGTCAATTTTTTTCATTTTTTTGCTGTTCTTTAATCTTTGGAAGTTGGCTGTTCTCCATCTTTCCACCACAGTTTGATTAATGCCTGAGTTCCATCGTTTTCAAACCCTTTATTAGCAAGCTTTTCATAGAGTTCTACGGCTAATTTAGTAGATGGTAAATCTAGCTGCATGTTCTCAGCTTCATCCAAAGCAATTTTTAAATCTTTTATAAAATGCTTTACAAAGAAACCAGGAGAATAGTCTTCTTTCAAAATTCTTGGGCTATAGTTGCTTAATGACCAGTTAGCAGCACTTCCACCAGACAAAGTTTCAATCACTTTATTCAAATCCAATCCAGCTTTATTACCATAAACCATCATCTCAGTCATTCCAGTCATAGTACCTGCTATCATGATTTGATTCGCCATTTTAGTATGCTGTCCCTTGCCTGCTGAGCCATGTAATGTAAATGTTTTTCCAAATGTCTTAAAGATCGGTAAAACTTTTTCATAAGCAGCTTGTTCACCACCCACCATGATCGTCAGCGTCCCGTTGGCAGCCCCTAAGTCCCCACCAGATACAGGAGCATCTAATGCAGTTCCACCCAATTTTTTTGCTTTCACAGCTATTTTTTCAGCTAGTGTTGGCGTACTTGTAGTTAAATCAACGATTATTTTATCCTCAATATCTTCTGTAAATATACCATTTTTATCAAAATAAATTTGCTCAACATCATTGGGAAAACCAACCATCGTAAAAATAATATCACTACTTTTCGTTATTTCAGCTGGTGTATCTTTCCAAACTGCTCCTTCTTTTATCAGTTCATGCGTCTTACTTTTTGTCCGATTATAAACATTCACATTTAACCCTTTTTTCATCATGTTTCTAACGATTGAGGCTCCCATTACACCTGTTCCAATAAATCCAATTTGCAGCATAGATATAGCCCTCCTATTTTTTCTGAAATAAAAAAACTTCTATTCCCAGTATAAACTAAGAATAGAAGTTTTACATTTATTTTCTTAAAGAAGTAAATTTGACTTTGATACGTTCAATGGAAGCTGCTGACTCTTTTTCTAATGTAAGTTGGTCATAGTATTTGATCATATCTTCATAAAACTCTATCATGACATTTCCAAAACGAGTTGCTGATATTTCAAAAAGTTTCTCTTTTAACACAGCTTCATCTGGTTTAATTCCCGATTCAACATAATCGATAAATGCTGGAGCAAAATCAGCATCTGTTTTAAACGTCCGGCCTAAGCTTTCATGATCAAATAAATTATTTAAATAAGCATTTCCTTCAATAACACAAGGGACACCCGAAGCCATTGCTTCAGTATAAGTTAACCCTTGGGTTTCAGAAGTAGAAGCACTGACAAAGTAATTAGCAGCTTTATAATAAATAGCCACTTGATCGTTAGGAACTTCACCAATAAACTGAATATTATTACTTATATCTAATTCTTCACCCAAACAGCGAAGCTTCTCAATATAAGGACCATCTCCTACAACAACTAAACGAGCATTTGGATAACGTTTAATAATAGCTGGTAAGCCTCTAATAATTGCTTGAATATTCTTTTCATATGAAATACGGCTCAATGATAATAACATCACATTATCATCTGTTAGACCCAATTCTTCACGTAGATTTTTTTTCATCTCCTCCGTGATATCAGGTCTTTCAAATTTTTTAATATCAATTCCGGTTGGAATAATTCTCATCGGAGCTGTTACTCCATACTCCTTTAATTTATCAATCACCCGTTCGCTAGGACAAACAACACCCGTTGTATGATTTGCAAAAAAACGAGAAAAATACTTCACATGTGTTGGACGTAAAACTTTCCCTTTTGCAATATAGTGCAAATAATCCTCATACATCGTATGATACGTATGGATCACTGGGATTTTAAGTTTTTTACCTACCATTTTACCTAATAAACCAGCACCAAACTCTGTATGGGTGTGAATCAAATCCAAGTCAAGTTCTTTAGCAATTAAATAAGCATACCACATACCACGTACTACAATTCGTCTATCTTTAAATGATACAAAAGGAACACTAGGCATTCGAATGACGTCCTCTTCAAACTCTTTTGCATTTGGATCAGTAGTTGTAAAGATATAAACTTGATGTCCCTTTTGCTCCAATTCTTCTTTAAGTGTTTTGATAGATGTTGCAACCCCACTAACTTGGGGAAAATATGTATCTGTAAAGAAACCAAATTTCACGATGTTCCCCTCCATTAATCCCTAATTTTCTAGATATACTTGTTTATTTTGTTTGCTATCTCCAGTTTTCAAAACCTTCTCATAAACCTCTTTTAGCTCATAACCAATTCTTCCAATGCTCTTCTCTTGTGCAACTTTGTAGCCTGCCTGACATGTATTTGGAAGGTTCTCTTGAACAAGTGATTTGATCAAATAATCAAATTCTTCATTGTTTTTCCCCATATAACAATTTACTTTATCTTCAAGCCAACCTTTGTATACTGGAATGTCTCTCACTAAAACCTGTTGTTTGCTAGCTAAAGCTTCTAATATGACAATCCCTTCTGTCTCCTCATAAGAAGGAAAGAAGAAAAGATCAGCTGCTGAATATGCGCCTTCAATTATATCTCCTTTAATGTAACCAGGAAATTCTACATTCATAGGATGATCTTCCTTGACAATCGTTCGAATCTTTCTAGGAATGGAATACATTGGTGTATGACCAAACCAGATAAAACGATACTCAGGAAATTTTCGGGCTAGTTCAACAAAATCAATGATTCCTTTTCTTTCAAAATACAAACCTACACAAATGATTACTTTTTGATTTTCTTTTATCTTAAAATACTCTCTAAACGCATTCTCTTTTTCTTCTGAATATTCAAATCGATTCAAATCGATTCCGTTGGAAATCGAAGAGATTGGAACTTTAATACCATACCCTTCTAATAGATCCTTGGAATAGGGAGTGGGCGTAATTAAATAATCAGCTTTAGAATACAAGCTAACTAAGTATTTCTTTACTAAAGGAGAAATCTGGTTCGAACCAATAAATGAATTTCTAAAATCTTCCTCAGTTGAATGGGCATGATAAATAACTTTTTTACCCATCTTTCTCGCTTTATTCACCATACTATGGCTATTGATCCCATAAGTATTAATATGTAAAATGTCATAATCTGTACAATCAGCATCTAGTGTATACTCAATTCCAACTTCAGAGAGTGCCCGCTTCTGGTGGTCTAATGCTCGTCCTATTCCTGACTTTGCTAACATTTTTTCACCTTCAAAATATAATAAAACCTTCACGTTGCCCCTCCTAACTTCTTTAAGTTATTATAACACAGCTCTAAGAACTCCGACTCAATCTTAAGACCTAGTTCAATAAACTTACAGATATTATATCAAAAAATAGCACAGGAAAGCCATTTTTCGATAAAATAGATCCTTTACATGACAAAAATGTTAGATAAAAATACTTAATTTTACCACTTGTTATCATTATTCCATTTTTTATTCATTCTATCAAATAATAAAGTTTTCTTTACTATTAAACTAAAAAAAGAACGAAAACTTATCTAGTCTTCGTTCTTTTACTCCGGCAGTAGGACTCGAACCTACGACATCATGATTAACAGTCATGCGCTACTACCAACTGAGCTATGCCGGAATAACAACTAGCGTGGCGACGTCCTACTCTCACAAAGGGAAACCCTTCACTACAATCGGCGCTAAGAAGCTTAACTTCTGTGTTCGGCATGGGAACAGGTGTATC
>NZ_MIKB01000017.1 GCF_001730365.1 Enterococcus quebecensis | reverse complement strand
AGGCGTTGCTGTTCCCGTTACTGTATAGCCCGTTGCAGATGTACCTGTTACTCCTGTTACTGTCGGTGCTGGAACAACTACTGGATCTGCTGGCGTTGTAAACGGTGTACCCGCACTTGTATTTCCAGCTCCATCAGTTGCTGTTGCTGTTAATTGCTCATTTGGTGTTGCTGCTCCTGTTGGAATCACGAGTGTATAATTTCCGCTTGGATCTGCTATTGCTGTACCAATAACAGTACCACCAGAATTTTTAATTGTTACAATATCTCCTGCTGGCGCTGTACCTGTCACTGTATAACCTGTTCCTGAGTTCCCAGTTACACTTGTTACTGTTGGTGAAGTAACAACCACAGGATCTGCTGGTGTTGTAAATGGTGTTGCAGTACTTTGATTTCCAGCTGGATCAGATGCAATAGCTTTCAACTGTTCAACTGGTGTTGCTAAACCTGCTGGAATGGTTACTGTATAGTTTCCTCCTGCATTCGCTACCGCTGTACCAATTACTGTTCCGCCTGTATTCTTGATTGACACTGTATCTCCAGGCGTTGCTGTTCCCGTTACTGTATAGCCCGTTGCAGATGTACCTGTTACTCCTGTTACTGTCGGTGCTGGAACAACTACTGGATCTGCTGGCGTTACAAACGATGTGCCAGCACTTGTATTTCCGGCTCCATCTGTCGCTGTTGCTGTTAATTGTTCATTTGGCGAAGCTGCTCCTGTTGGAATTACAAGTGTGTAATTTCCGCTTGGATCTGCTATTGCCGTACCAATCACTGTTCCGCCAGCATTTTTAACGGTTACAACATCTCCTGCTGGCGCTGTTCCTGTTACTGTATAACCTGTTCCAGAGTTTCCAGTCACGCTTGTTACTGTTGGCGCTGGAACAACTACTGGGTCTGCTGGAGTTGTAAATGGTGTTGCAGTACTTTGATTTCCTGCTGGATCAGATGCAATAGCTTTCAACTGTTCAACTGGTGTTGCTAAACCTGCTGGAATGGTTACTGTATAGTTTCCTCCTGCATTCGCTACCGCTGTACCAATCACTGTTCCGCCAGTATTTTTGATTGTCACAGTGTCTCCAGGTGTTGCTGTTCCTGTTACTGTATAGCCTGTTGCAAATGTTCCAGTCACACCTGTCACAGTCGGCGCTGGGACCACTACTGGATCTGCTGGCGTTGTAAACGGTGTGCCTGTACTTGAATTTCCTGCTCCATCTGTTGCAACTGCAGTTAATTGTTCATTTGGTGTTGCTAAACCAACTGGAACTATCGCTGTATAGTTTCCACTAGGATCAGCAATTGCTGTACCAATAACAGTGCCACCTGGATTTTTAATTGATACTGTATTTCCTGGTGTAGCTGTCCCTGTTACCGTATAGCCTGTGGCAGAGTTTCCAGTTACACTCGTTACTGTTGGCGCTGGAACAACTACTGGATCTGCTGGCGTTGTAAATGGTGTTGCTGGACTTTGGTTGCCGTTTCCATCCGAAGCAGTTGCTGTCAATGCTTCTTCAGGTGTAGCTAAACCTGTAGGAATTGTTACCGTGAAATTTCCACTTGCATCTGCTGTTGCTGTACCAATAATAGTACCGCCGGCATTTTTAATTGATACAGTATCTCCAGCTGGTGCTGTCCCTGTTACTGTATAGCCAGTTGCAGATGTTCCTGTTACCCCAGTCACAGTTGGTGCTGGAATTACTACTGGATCCGCTGGCGTTGTGAATGGTGTAGGTGTACTTTGATTGCCGCTTCCATCAACAGCCACAGCTTTTAATGCTTCACTAGCTGTCGCTTGGCCTTGCGGGATTGTTGCACTAAAATTACCACTTCCATCAGCAGTCGCTGTTCCAATAACAGTGCCGCCGGCATTAAGAATATTTACTGTATTACCAGCTGTTGCTGTCCCTGTTACTGTATAACCAGTACCAGATGTTCCTGTTGTATTTGTTACAACTGGAGCTGCTACAGCAGTTGGGTCTGCAGGGGTCGTAAATGGTGTAGGTGTACTTTGATTGCCACTTCCATCAACTGCAACGGCAGTTAAAGCTTCACTAGCTGTTGCTTGACCTTGCGGGATTGTTGCGCTAAAGTTCCCACTTCCATCAGCAGTCGCTGTTCCAATAACAGTACCACCAGCATTAAGAATATTCACTGTATCGCCAGCTGTCGCTGTACCTGTTACTGTATAACCTGTTGTAGATGTTCCTGTTGTGTTTGTTACTATAGGCGCTGGAACAACTACTGCAGTTCCTGCATAGTAGATGTCAGAAACACCATTCGCAGTGTTTAATAGATTAACGTCAATGGTATCGGTCTGTACGACTGTACCAACAAATTTTGCATCTAAGTTTTGCGACAAGTTAGTTGGGCTAACAACTGTTGTAGGGATATCAATAGTTGTTGAACCTAATACAGATGCATCTAATAATTGATTGAACCCAGTTCCACCTGCTTGAACTAATGGTAACGCTACATCAATAGCTGTATCAACAGCTAATTTTACTGGTGCTAAAGCTGTATTAATAATCAAAGCTGATGCCGGTCCTGTTAGACCAATTCCAGTTGCATGTAAAGCATCAACCGCTGATTTTAAGTCTTGAAGTATCGTTGTAACATTTTGTGATAATACCAATCCCAAACCATCATCAATATTTGCACTGATATATGAGCCATCAGCCGAAAGTGTTGGTGTTGAACTGAATGATGCGCTTCCGAAATTTTCAATATTATTTAATAGATTTAATTGTTGTTGAACAGCAGTTAAATCAAGGGTAACCCCAGTTAATGAAGCTACCGTACCACTAGTAATTTGGGTTAATAAGGTTGCTAAATTATTGGCTGCTGTTAATGTGTTTGTTAAAAATGATACTTGACCAACCGTAATTGTCACATTCGTATTGATCGTTGCTGATCCATTTGGTGTTACTTTTCCATTTAATTCAGTAGGGATAGTTAATACTCCTTGTTTTGTTCCGGTATTAATAACAGAACCACCTACTAGAGCACTTCCTGAAATCGTAAAATCAACATTTTTTGTAGAGCCATCCGATGCCCACGGACTTCCACTAGTTGTTCCACTATTATTAGAACTGGTGATATTAGATAAAATTTCTGCATCCAAAATCGCTGCTGAAGCAGTAATCCCCCCGGGTAAATAAAAGGTCAATGGGACTGTTAAAGGTGCAATAACCAAACTACTTGTTAAAACAAGCGATAATGCACGATACTTATTCTGTTTTTTTGATTTATTATTACCTTTTTTCTTTTGTTTATCATTTTTCATAATTATCCTCCTCCTGCATTTAAACAAATATTACAAAACAAATGGATTTAGAAGCTTGTTAAAACCAATAGACACTCTCCTTTCGCAAAATGTGAGCAACGTAAAAATTTATTTAAGCTTCTACCTATGGATTTTATAACCTTTATAATATTTTTGGAAATGATATGAATCGAAAAAACTTATTTTTTTTTAATAAGAACATAAAAAAACGGATGTCCTTTTTTAAAAAAACAAACAAAAACCACTAATAACAATGTTTAAAGCCCTTGTATATACTATTTTAATTTTAATGAAAATAATTTTAGACCCAGAATGAATATTATCAATATAATATGAAGTTTTACAAAAAAAACAATGTATGCGTTATCAATTTTTCGAGGTAAAAAAGAATTGGAATTAAATTTTTTAACAATGTCATTAAAAAACAAGAAATCTTGAAAACACTGCTCTTTACTATACTTTATTAATCTTTTGTTTTTATACTTTTCCAATAATAGATTTACGTACTCTTTCATTCCAAAAAAATTAATAAACGGATCACTAAAAAACACATTGATAAGCATTATGATTCCAAATATTCACCGAAAATAAAGGCTAGCATCACTCTCAAAAAATAATACTCAGTCAAAGATTAATCTCCAAATACGTTAGTAAAACCAACAATACTATTCCCAATAACACCTATTACCGATTCTTCTGTTATAATGTTTCTCTCAAAAACACTCATCAACGCTCATAAGAAACGTAGAGCATGATCAACCCACTAATTCAATTAAAACAATGGGCAACAAAACAATACAATGAGCACACTATAATTCTTTTAGAATAAAAAAACTAGAGTTAGATATAAACCCAACTCTAGTTTTTTTATTTATTATTTTTTAGCAATATCGTTTAACGCTGCTTGTGCTAACAAATTCAAATAGTTCCAAGGACGATCAAAATGCGGTTGGAAGAAGAAATCTGATAAAGCCAAATCTTCTACGGTCATATTATTTTGAACGGCTAATGATAACGTATTAGCTGACTGTGTAATGTCGTATTTAGACATTAACTGTCCACCTACAATACGATTTGTTCCTTTTTCATAAACCAGCTCCATCATTACATTTTCAGTTGTTGGCATAAATTCTGGTCGATAGTTATCTTCGAATTGTGTTGCCGAAACTTCTAAATTGTTCATTTTTGCACTTTCCAAAGTAACACCTGTTGATCCGATTTTCCACCCAAACAAGTATAGGCCAGAAGTTCCCTGAGTTCCACGGTAAGCTAGTTTTTCGTCAGTTAAATTATATCCAACAAGCATTCCTTGACGGACAGCATTTGTGGCTAAAGGAATATAATTAGTTGAATTACTTGGATTATAGTGTACAACTGCACTATCACCTGCAGCAAGAATATCGGGGTTGCTTGATCTCATATATTCATCAACTACAATAGCTCCATTTGGTAACATATCAACTTTGTCATTAAGTAATACTGTGTTTGGTGTAAACCCAACACACATAATAACCATATCCGCTTCAAATTCTTGGCTAGGGGTAATTACTTTATTCACATGTCCACTTACATCTGATTTGAATTCTTGAACATTTTCACCTAAAGCTAAAGTCACACCGCGATCCACCAGTTCTTTTTCTAAAACATCCGTGAAAGGCTTGTCTAAATATTTGTTTAAAATACGATCTAGTCCATCGATTAAAGTAACTTCTTTTCCAGATTCTACGAATGCTTCTACTAATTCAATACCAATGTATCCGCCGCCTACAACGACAACTTTTTTCGCTTCTTTCGCTCGTTCAATAATTACATTCGCTTGGTTGTAGTTTTTACATAATAAAATATTTTCAGCCTCAATCCCCTTGATTGGCGGAACAATCGGCCATGATCCAGTTGTCATTACTAATTTATCATAGGAAACGGTTTCTTCAATACCCGTTTGAATATCTTTTGCAGTGACTGTTTTATGATTAACATCTATTGTTTCAACGTCATGTTCCATTTTTACAGTAGCTCCAAGGGACGCAAGTTCTTCAGGACTTGAATAAAACAAGCTAGCTGCTTCTTTCACGACTCCTCCTACATATAGAGCGATACCGCATGATAAAAATGATACATTATCATTTCGTTCATATACGATTACCTCCGCATTTGGGTGATTTGTTAAAATACTTTTGACTGCAGCAGTTCCTGCATGCGTACATCCTACGACTACGACTTTCATTTTGTAAATCCCTTCTTTCAAGTTAAATTTTTCACCAATGAGTTCATTACGAATCTATTGGTATATTAGTAATATAACAAAGTGAAAGGGCACTTTCTAGTACTTTGTTTGTGAATTCAAAGATTATTTTTTCACAAACTCTTCTGTTTTTAACTGTTTTTTCATTTATTATCGCTGAAAAATAATAAAAAAGCTGATTTTACAACAAAAAAAGCTGAGAAATAATCATTTCTCAGCTTGTGAAAGTAAGGTATTATTCAGTTACTTCTGCAATAATTTCTATTTCAATAAGAACATCTTTTGGCAATCGGGCTACTTCAACTGCAGAACGTGCTGGCAATTGACTTGTAAAAGCTGAAGCATATACATCATTAAAAGCGACAAAATCATTCATATTCTTTAAAAAACAAGTCGTTTTTACAATATGATTAAAATCACTGCCTACTTCTTCTAAAATTGCTGCAATATTTTTCAGAACTTGTTTTGTTTGTTCTTCTATTGTAGAACCAACAACTTCCCCAGTTTCAGGACTTAAAGGGACTTGACCTGAAGCAAATAATAACCCATTCACAATATTCCCTTGTACATAAGGTCCAATTGCTTTTGGTGCTTTATCCGTATGAATAGATTTCATTTTCTCACTCCTTTTCTTTTTGGCACTCTGGACATAGTCCGTAAAGTTCTAGTCTGTGTTCGTTAATCTCAAAACCTGTCAATTTACTCGCTGCCATTTCTACATCTTCCAAACCCGGATAATGAAAATCGACAATCTTACCACAGTTTTGGCAAATGGCATGGTAATGTTTTTTTGAACTAAAATCAAAGCGACTTGATGCATCACCATAATTCATTTCTTGAACAAAACCGATATCTGTAAATAAACGTAAATTATTATATACAGTAGCTACACTCATATTAGGAAAACGATCTTCTAATGAACGATAAATTTCATCTGCTGTTGGATGGCTATGATTCTCAATTAGATATTCTAGAATTGCATATCTTTGAGGAGTAATACGAATATTGGCTTCTTTTAACTCTTCAAGTGCGTTCTTTACCAATATATTGTCCATTTGTCTCCCTCCCAGTCTTTCTTTCTTAAATAATACTATTTCTAATCTATCTTTACAAGAATTATTAAAGAATAAAACAGGAAATACCCGTTCTATCTCTTTAATTATTTGAATTAATATAACAATTACATACTTTTTGTTTGAATTATGTACAAGGAAGCTGTGGCATCCGCTTCCTTTCTTAGTTAAAAGTTATTCAGAAAACTCATAAAGAGCTGTTGAAAGATACCTCTCACCGTTATCTGGTATTACTGTTAAAACTTTTTTCCCTACGCCCAACTCCTTAGCAATAACCAAAGCTGCATAAACTGCGGCACCTGCGGATATCCCTGCTAACAGTCCTTCTTTTATTGCCAATTGTCTAGCGGTTTCAATAGCAGTGTCACTGGGGACTGCTATAATTCTATCATAAATTTCTGTATCCAATACTTTGGGAACAAAACCTGCACCAATTCCCTGGATTTTATGCGGTCCAGGTGTTCCACCTTCTAAAACAGGTGACTCTGTTGGTTCAACTGCAATAATTGAAATACCAGGATAGACACGTTTCAATTCTCTACCAACGCCTGTTATTGTTCCTCCTGTACCCACACCAGCAACAAAGACATCTAAACCTGCAGGACCAAAGGCATCTTGAATTTCTTTTCCAGTTGTCTTTTCATGTGTTTCTGCATTCGCTGGATTTTCAAATTGCATAGGCATAAAGTAACCATCTGTTTTTGATAGTTCAGTCGCCTTGGCGATAGCTCCTTTCATTCCTTCGGAACCTGGAGTTAATAATAGTTCAGCGCCATACGCTTTCATCAATTTTCTGCGTTCAATACTCATTGTATCAGGCATAACAATCACAACTTTATATCCTTTAGCCGCTCCTACCATTGCTAAACCAATCCCAGTATTTCCACTCGTTGGTTCAATAATCGTATCTCCAGTTTTAAGTTTGCCGCTCTTTTCAGCTTGATTGATCATATTTAATGCGATTCGATCTTTTACACTTCCGCCTGGATTAAAAAATTCCAGTTTCACATAAACATCCGCTGCATCTTCTGGAACCATATGATTTAACTTTACAATCGGTGTTTTCCCAATTAACTCTGTAACTGAATTAAAAATTTGAGTCATATTATATTCCTCCATTTTTCTATTTTACAGATAAAACTTCTCTTGTTTTATAATAGCTTATATAGCGCTATATGGCTATTAATTTGTTAGTGTAAGCTAATTGATAGCTAGTCTTTAAACAAATTTAACAAAAATGGTGTATATTATAGAAGACTAAAAAAAGTAAATAGGGGTATCTATAAATGAAAATTATAAATATTAGCCCACGTGGCTATTGTTATGGGGTAGTAGATGCAATGGTTATAGCTAGAAATGCTTCTCTAGACGAAACATTGCCTCGCCCGATCTATATTTTAGGAATGATCGTTCATAATCAACATGTAACCGATGCTTTTGAAAGTGTTGGCATCCGCACGTTAGAAGGAGAAAATCGCGAAGAGATCTTAGCTAAAGTCGATCATGGAACAGTTATCTTCACTGCTCATGGCACATCCCCTAGGGTAAAAGAACTGGCCATCGAAAAAGGCTTAACTGTGATTGATGCGACTTGCCCAGACGTAATAATTACGCATGAATTGATTGCCGAGAAAACAGCTGAAGGCTATGAAATCATCTATATCGGAAAGAAAAATCACCCTGAACCCGAAGGTGCACTAGGTGTGTCTCCTGAACACGTTCACTTAGTCTCTAATTCAGACGATATCTCTGCCTTAACATTAACAGCTGATAAAATTTTTGTTACCAATCAAACAACAATGAGCCAATGGGATGTAAGTGACTTAATGGATGAAATACAAGAAAAGTATCCTCATGTAGTGATTCATAAAGATATTTGCAAAGCTACCCAAGTTCGTCAAGAAGCCGTTGTGGAACAAGCCCGAGGATGTGATTTAACCATTGTTGTAGGTGATCCTAAAAGTAATAATAGCAATCGCTTAGCTCAAGTTTCAATTGAACAAGCTGGGGTTCATGCTTATCGAATCTCTGATGTTTCACAAATTGATCCCCAGTGGTTGGTTAATGTCGAACAAATTGCAGTTACAGCAGGCGCTTCTACTCCTACACAAATTGTTCGTGAGGTTATTGAATATTTAAAGAATTTTGATGCAAACGATTCTTCAACTCATAAGCAACATTCAAAAACAACACCAGAAGCGATTTTACCTAGACCAAGAATTAAGGATCTAACAAAAAATCGTCAACGCCGACTAGACGAACTACGTTCTGGAAAAAGATAAAAAAGAAAACTCTCAAAGATTGCCATGAAAAACGACAGTCTTTTGAGAGTTTTTTTATGCAATTTTCAGTACTTGTCCTACTGTAATTAATTCAGCAGTTAACCCATTAAGAGACATAAGCTGGTCAACTGAAAGACCACTTTTTTCAGCTATAGCCCAAAGCGTATCACCTGAAACAACTGTATACGTGTTCGCAGTTGTTTCTACCGAGCTGCCTCCACTTTGTCCAAGTGCTGTTATGTCAAATGTTGTATTTCCGTTTGTATTTGCTCCCCAGTCATAATCAGTTAAATTATACGTTGCAATTAGCCAGTTTAGCTTGCTCGCATAATCTGGATCTGTTGCATAACGTCCTGCCAAAGCTGCTGTAGCATCTGTATAATTTGATGTATTGCTTTTCCACACACCTGAATAATGATAGTTTCCATTAGAAGCTAGGGTTGTTCTAATAACATTAGCGTGATCTTGAAATGAGTCTGCGTATGAAGGATAACTTCTAAAAGGTTCGTTCATGGTAACCCATTCTCCATTTAAATATTCTGAAGTAGGCATATAAACTGTTTGACCACCATAACTACCTTTCACACCAAATAAATTATAATTGGGCGCTGCAGCCAACCCAGACGTACCATAGCTGCTTTCTAACAGTGCTTGAGCAATCATTACAGATGCATATAAATCATTAGCACTCGCAACCGAAGCAGCAGAATAACCAATCGAATCAATAAATGCTTGCGGAGAAGATGCTCCTTGCTGATCAATTTCTGTTGCCTGTACACCTACAGGTAGTAAATTACTTGCAACAGGAAGAAAAACCAATGAAGTCCCTAGTGCCGCTGCGATCTTTTTACTACTGATAGTGTGCACTTTATTTTGATGCCTACTGCTTCTTGTTATTTTTTCTTCCATTCCTTTGTCCTCCTTGATAGAACATCATACTCATATTCTACTCGGGTATCTTTTTATAAACAATTATTTACTCCCGATTCTTGAATTTTTAAAGGATATGTAACTTATTTGAAATTTTTGTTTTATTAAAAAACAAATTTTTGTTCCGTTATTATTACACGGTGTAGATAATTCGTATATTTTTATGAATAGAAACCCTTTAATACCCATTTTATTAAAAAAAATTAATTTACCGAAAAAACATTTCTTTTATTTGTTTTTTGTTTCATTTTCATTACTTAAATATTACAAAAAAAAGGATGGGAGCTTCCCCATCCTTTTTAGATTGCTTATAAGTTATTATATTTTGCTACAACATTTTCAGTAGTGAAACCAAATTCTCTCAATACTAAATCTCCTGGAGCTGACGCACCAAAATGATTGATTGTCACAGTCGTACCTGCTGTACCTACATAACGTTCCCAACCAAATGGTGAAGCAGCTTCGATCGCTACCCGTTTTGTTATATTTTTAGGTAAAACAGACTCTTTATATTCCTCTGTTTGTTTTTCAAACAAATCAAAACTTGGCATCGAAACAACAGAAACATCCTTACCTTGTTCTGCCAGTGCTTTTTGAGCTTCTATTGCTAAATTCACTTCAGATCCAGTTGCAATCAAGATTCCTTCAGGTTTAGCACCTTTTTGTGGAGAAATCACATATGCACCTTTTTGAACAAACTCAGAAGCTTTTTCTTTTGTCCCTTCGATAACTGGTAAATTTTGACGACTCAATACCAAAACAGTTGGTGCATCTTTTGTAGTCATTGCAAGTTTCCAAGCAGCAACTGTCTCGTTACCATCAGCAGGGCGTAAAACTTGCACACCAGGCATACAGCGAATGCTTGCTAATTGTTCAACAGGTTCATGGGTCGGACCGTCTTCTCCAACTGCTACAGAATCATGCGTTAACACATAAGTTACAGGTGTATTTTGAATAGCAGCTAAACGGAGTGCTGGACGTAAGTAATCCGTAAACACAAAGAATGTTCCGCCATAAACTCTGCTTCCACCATGTAATTGAATACCATTCATTGCCGCTGCCATCGCAAATTCACGAACACCAAACCAAATATTACGACCTTCATATTGTCCAGGTTCAAAATCTTTTTCAGCTGCCACCATCGTATTATTTGATGCAGATAAATCAGCAGAACCACCCCAGAAACTAGGTACAGTTTTTGAAATTGCTTGGATTGTTTCTTTGCTAGTTACACGGCTTGCTGCGCTTGATCCTACTTCATATGTTGGTAAGTCTTTGTCCCAATTTTCAGGAAGTTGATCTGCAAAAGCTTGCTGGAACTGTTTAGCTAGTTCTGGATGTTCTTTTTCATAATTCTTGAACATATTATTCCAGTTATCTTCTGCTTTCCCACCTTTTTCAACCACCGCTTCTTTAAAACGGGCAGCTACTTCGTTAGGAACTGTAAAATCAGGATATTCCCAACCATAAACAGCTTTAGCAGCAGCAATTCCTTCAGCGCCAATTGGTGCACCATGAACAGAAGAAGTACCTTCTTTTGGAGCTCCATAGCCAATCACAGTTTTAACTTCAATTAAAGTTGGTTTGTCAGATTCAGCCTTTGCTGCTTCGATTGCATTAGAAATAGCTTCTAAATCATTCCCATCCTTAACTAAAATATGTTGCCAACCATAAGCTTCGTAACGGTCACCAACATTTTCAGTGAACGCTTTTGATGTTGGCCCATCCAAAGAGATATCATTTGAATCATATAACACGATCAATTTGCCTAATTTCATGTGACCTGCCATTGAACTTGCTTCTTGAGAAACACCTTCCATCAAGTCACCATCACCGCACAATGCATACGTATAGTGATCAATTACAGGGAAGCTATCACGATTATACACTGCTGCAGTGTGAGCTTCAGCCATCGCCATACCAACTGCCATCGCAATTCCTTGACCTAGTGGACCAGTTGTCGCTTCCACACCATCAGTAAAATGGACTTCAGGATGCCCAGGTGTTTTACTATCCCATTGGCGGAAACTTTTAAGATCATCTATCGTAACGTTGTAGCCTGCTAAGTGAAGCAAACTATAGAGCATTGCTGATCCATGACCTGCAGAAAGAACAAAGCGATCTCTGTCAGCCCATTTTCTTGATGTTTTAGGATTTACTTTTAAATGTTTTGTCCAAAGTGCATAAGCCATAGGTGCAGCACCCATTGGTAGTCCAGGATGGCCTGAATTTGCTTTTTGTACTGCTTCGATACTTAGTGTACGAATCGTATTGACGCCTAACTGATCAGTGTTGTCGAACAAAAAAATCATCTCCTATTTAGGTTTTTTTTACCTTTATTAGTTATATTTTATCGTATTTTGTTTATGAAAGCAATTACTTTTAGTAAAATAAACTAAAATTATTCTCGATTGTGTAATCCTTTGGCCTTTTGAATTTCTTTTAACTTTTCAGGTGTGACGTCATTTCCGTTTGGATCAACAACTTTCATTCCTTCAATATGGTGACGCATTCCGCCGCGAAAAGCAGCTAAGTACTCTTGTCTCAGTATTTTTTGTTCATGTTTTTCGTTTTCATTTAGTTCAGTTTCTTTTGCTTTTTTAGCAAGTTCATTTATTCGGTTCATTTTTTCTTTTGATAGCATGTTTATCCTCCTTAAAATTTAAAAAGCTGAACTTGTCCAACCTTCATTGGGAAATAAAAATAACGAAGAAGATATTTTTATCTTATTCATGTTTCGATTTTTTACGAAATTCCCCAAAAATGTAATAAGATATTAGTCAAAACATTCGTATAACAAAACATGTTTACTTTCCATGTCTATCTTATAAGATGAGCTTCGAAAACACAACCATATTCTTGATAAAACAGGAAAATAACTTTTTATTCTTAGGTAATCATTTTTTTCAGTAACTTCAATAAAAAGTTTAGCTTTAATTTTTCAAAAAAACACGAACGCTTGTTTGATTCCTTCGTAAAACTATGGTACACTGAAAATATAAATCGAAAGAAGGTGCGGGTTGTGGTGAAACGTACAGACACAAGGCAAATTGAAGTACTAAAATATATATACGAACAAGTTGAACTCAAGGGCTATCCCCCGACCGTTCGGGAAATCGGAAAAGCAGTTGATCTTTCGTCAACCTCCACGGTTCACGGACACTTAGCGCGCTTGGAGAAAAAAGGGCTGATTTTACGCGACCCAACAAAACCAAGAGCCATTGAACTAACTACAGAAGGTTTAGAAAGAATCGGTATTCGCCCGTCGATTATTCCAATGTTAGGAGTCGTTACAGCCGGAGAACCTATACTAGCTGTCGAAGAAGCATCTGACTTTTTCCCTCTTCCTCCTGATTTAAAATCAGAAGAAAATGCTTTGTTTATGTTAACAATTCGGGGCGAAAGTATGATTAATGCTGGAATACTAGATGGTGATCAAGTTATTGTTCGCAAGCAAAGTGATGCGTCTAACGGAGATATCGTTATCGCAATGACTGATGAAGACGAAGCTACATGTAAACGATTCTTCAAGGAAACAGATCATGTTCGTTTACAACCAGAAAATGATGCTTTAGAGCCTATTATTTTAAATAATGTGAGTATCTTAGGTAAAGTTGTTGGATTATATCGCAATCATATTTAAAACATAAAAAACATACTACCTTAATAGTATGTTTTTTATGTTTTTCCATTACTTTATTCAAACGTTCTATCAGTTTATTTGTTCAGATGAAACTTTTCGTTGATATGTTTCAAATTGATAAGCATAATGATTTTCTTCATCTTGCTCACCTTCACTTAAATTAATCAATGTCCAATCATCCCAGGAAACAATAGGGAATTTTGCATCTCCTTCGAAGGTATGATGGATAAGAGTCCGGTACAACACGTCACAATGAGGTAAAAAATCCTCATAAATTGCTGAACCACCAGCAATAAATGTAATGCCCGTGAACGTTTTTGCATAATCAAGTACTTCTTCTATTGTATGAAACACAATGACTCCTTGTGCCTGATAGTCTTTATCTCTCGTCATCACGATTGTTTGACGATTTGGCAATGGACGACTTCCCATCCCTTCAAAAGTCTTTCTTCCCATAACGATTGTATTGTCTTCGGTCATTTGCTTAAAAAATTTTAAATCATTTGGCAAATGCCAAGGTAACCGATTTTTTTTACCGATTGTCCCTTGCTCATCTTGTGCCCATATGGCTGCTAACATCAGGAAGCACTCCTTTCAAGTTATACGGCGATTGGCGCCTTAATTGCTGGATGTGGGTCATATCCTTCAATAACAATATCTTCCATATCGAAATCAAAAACAGATTGCTTTTCTTGATTCAATTTTAAAGTAGGAAATGATCGAACATCCCTAGAGAGTTGTTCACTCATTTGATCAATATGATTGGTGTATAAATGAGCGTCTCCTATCGTATGAACAAAATCTCCCACTTCTAATCCAGTTTCATGTGCAATTAAATGCGTCAACAAGGCATAACTAGCGATATTAAATGGCACACCAAGAAAAACATCCCCACTGCGTTGATACAACTGACAACTTAATTTACCATCATTTACGTAAAACTGAAACATGGTATGACATGGCGGTAACGCCATGGAAGGAACATCTTCAGGATTCCAAGCAGAAACAATCAAGCGACGTGAATCGGGCGTTTCTTTTATCATATTAATAACATTTTTTAATTGGTCAATAAACTCACCATCTTTTGTTTCCCAATGGCGCCACTGTGCACCATAAATGTTGCCTAACTCACCATACTTAGCAGCAAAAACTTCATCGGTCAAAATCCTATCACAAAATTCTTTGTGTTCTTTTTCGTAACTGTCTTTAAACACTTCATCTATCAACACTCGACGACCAAAATCTGTCATATCTGGACCATGGTAATCTGAACTTTTTATATAGCGTTCAAAAGCCCATTCATCCCAAATATGGTTGTTGTGTTGTAATAAATAACGAATATTGGTATCTCCTTTTAAAAACCATAAGAGCTCACTTTTAATTAAACCAAATGGTACCCGTTTCGTTGTTAGAAGTGGAAACCCTTCAGAGAGATCAAAACGCATTTGATGACCAAAAATACTGCGTGTTCCTGTCCCAGTGCGATCTTCTTTTAAGTGACCTTCCTCTAAAATTTTGCGGCCTAATGCTAAGTATGTTTCTTCCATAGATACTGCCTCCTAATTTTCTGCAAATTCACTCAAATATTCCCAACGTTCCATTTTTTCTTCTAATTCTTGTTCAACAGCTGATAACTCAGTTTGAAGTTGTTGTAACTTAGTAAAATCGTCACCTTGGTGATTCATTTCTTCAGTAAGTTTCGCTTCTCGTTCTTCTAGCTTACCAATATCTGCCTCAATGGTTGTCCATTCTTTTTGTTCCATGTACGTCAATTTCGTTTTTTCTTTTTTCTCAACTGATTGGATCGGCTTGTCTTCTACTTTTACAGTTTTCTTTGTTTTCTCTTTGTTGATTAACAAATACTCACTCATTGAACCAAAATAAGTTGTGATTTGACTATCGCCTTGAAAAACGAGTAGTTTGTCCATGGTCTTATCAAGAAAGTATCGATCATGAGAAACAGCAATCACTGCTCCTTTAAATGATTGGATATAATCTTCTAAAATCGTTAAGGTGTCTATATCTAGGTCATTTGTAGGTTCATCCAATAATAACACATTTGGTTGACTGATCAATAGTTTTAACAAATAGAGTCGACGTTTCTCGCCACCAGAAAGTTTGCCAATGATTGTCCCATGCATAAAACGAGGGAAAAGAAATTGTTCCAGCAATTCAGCAACACTTATACTGGTACCATCTGTTCGTTGCACTTGTTCAGCAGCCTCTTGCAAATAAGAAATCATTCGCTGGCTTGGATCCATCGCTTCGTTTTGTTGCGTATAATAAGCTAAACGAACCGTTTCTCCAATTGAATAGACACCACTATCCAATGTCAAACGCCCAGCCAATATATTCAACAGTGTAGATTTTCCTGCACCATTTTTACCAGTAATTCCTATCCGATCCTTTGCTTGAATCAGAATATCAAAATCTTTTAGAATGGTTTTATGTTCAATACTATAGCTTCCATTCTTAATTTCTAATACTTTTTTACCTAGTCTTTGGGTCGCTATATCTATCTCTAATTGATTTTTTTGGTTCACTTGATGAAGGTTTTCTTTAAGATCATGGAAACGGTCTTGCCTTGCTTGCTGTTTTGTTCCTCTTGCCTGTACACCAGCACGCATCCATTCCAATTCTTGTTTATATAATTGTTTTCTTTTGTCTTCTTGCTCAAGTTCTACACGTTCACGTTCTGATTTTGCTAGGATATATGCTTCATAATTACCTTTGTACTCATATAGTTTACCAAAAGATAGTTCAAAAATCCGATTTGCCACACGATCTAAAAAATAGCGATCATGGGTAACCATCAAAATTGCTCCACGATATCCGTTTAAATAACTTTCTAACCAATTGATTGCCTCATAATCTAAATGGTTCGTTGGTTCATCCAACAGTAATAAATCAGGAGATTCAATTAGTACTTGTGCTAGACTGACGCGTTTTTTTTGCCCACCAGATAATTCACCAATTTTTTTATGCAAGGTTTCAATACCTAACTTTTGTAAAATGATTTTAGCATCCGTATCAGCAGTCCAAGCATCTTCTTTATTCATTCGTTCCTCTGCTTGAGCGTATTTTTTTTGAGCCGATTCACTAAGTCCATCCTCAGTCAGCGCTAGTAAAGCTAGTTCATAATTTTTCACAGCTTGAATAATCGGCGTATCACCTTGGAATACTGCCTCCACAACTGTTAATTCAGGATCAAACTCTTGATCTTGCGATAGATAGCCTATTTGGTAATCATTTGGCTGCTGGATCGCATGAATGTCACCGTCACCACTGTCTTTACCAGCAAGAATATTCAATAAGCTAGTTTTTCCTGTTCCATTTGTTCCTATCAATCCAATTCGGTCTTTATCATGGATATGGAAAGAGATATGGTCAAATAACGTTTTCTCTCCATATGTTTTAGTTAACTCACTCACTTTTAATTCTTTCATATGCTCACGCCCTTTTCATCCTGCTTATTGTATCAAAAAAAAGTAAAAAAAAGAAGCGAGTTTTCTTACTCAGCTTCTTTTTTTAATTCTCTTGTCAACTTTCGCAATGGAATAGTGTTAGAAGTATCATTAATTGAGTAAGATTCCAGTAAATTAACATTTTTTCTGTATTCATTTGCTTCTAATGAAGATATTTTTTCTGAAAGTTCATATTGATCAATCATTCTTCGTTCTTCTTGATAACCAATCAATAGTTCCTTTACATAATTTGATTGAGAACGAACGATAAAGGAATCAATAAATGTTCCATCTTCTAGCCTTTGTGCAAATTGTAATCGTCCTTCAATAAAGAATTGAATAATTTCATCATCATAAACACCTTTTAAATTATCCAAACTTTTTAAAATCACTTCTGTATTTTGTAAAAATACTTGTCGAACATTTTCCAGTTCTTCTTTTTGAAATTCTCGTCTGTTCTCTTCGTCTTTTGAAGAGAATAACAACTTAGGATGGACAAAAAATGCAATAATTTGTCGAACAAAAAGCAACCAAAAACCAATAATAGAGAGTAATTGTCTTGCGATAGAACGCTCCATTCTAGAAATTAATCGCTCATATAGGCGATATCCTTCGATGCCAATTTCTTTTTGTCGAAAACTTTCTTCCAACCCATCACGTTCAATCGAAACAATCAGTGCTCGTAATTCTTGAACCTCTTGCCGCTGATCCGATGGTAATTGCTCTGTATACAATTCTTTCACGCGATCTTGATAATTTTCGATCACAACATTCATCTCAACATGCGGATCGTTTTTATTGATCTTTTTTAGCTTTTCAATAACGTCTTGAAGTAAATTAATCCCTTGAACATTAATACTTTCCGCTTCGTCAGATTCAGTTAAAAATGGTAAAACAAGAATTCCGCCAACTAGAGTAACCAAGATTACACATGCTGTAATAAACAACAACAATGATCGCTCAGGAAAATATTGCCCGTTTACTGTTAACGGTAAAATAAAGATCGTTGCTAAACTGACCGTTCCCTTCACTCCAGCAAAAGTCAAAATCAGCATTTCATTCATTGACTTCCCGAGATTTCTTAATCCATTTTTCACACTATAAATCAGAACAAGAGATAAGAAACGTGCGACAAATAATGTAACACTTAAAATCAAAACAACAAGCATTAAGAAACTATTCGAGTAAGTCTCGCTATTCCAAACAGGTGAAAAAACTTGTGACAACTCAATTCCTAAGAATAGAAAGACCAATGCATTCAAGGTAAAAGTAATCGTTCCCCAAGTAATTTCAGAGACACTCGAAAGTTCCGCTTCAAAAAGAGAAACTTTTTTAAAACTAGCCGCTTGCATAACACCTGCTACAACTGCTGCAATAATCCCTGAAACATGGAACACTTCAGCAACCATATAAGCTAAAAACGGTAACAATAGTTCCAGCAGTAAATAACCGGTTACATCTCTGGCTGAAGCTTTTTCTAAGATCATGACTATTTGTCGTTTGATCATTACTAAAATAGCTCCTACGATAGCGCCACCAATACTTGAAACGATTAATGTTATTCCCGCACCCGTTGCCGAAAAACTACCAGTCAATAGAGCAGCTAACGCAAATTGAAACGCCGTAACGCCAGAAGCATCATTGATAAGTGCTTCTCCTTCTAATATATGCATGGCCTTAGGAGGAATCTGGATCTTTCCAGATAAAGAACCTACGGCTACCGCATCTGTAGGTCCAAGTGCTGCTCCTAATGCAAAACAAGCTGCGATCGGTAACGCAGGTATAATAATATGTAATGCCCAACCAACACTCACAAGTGTGATTAAAACACCGATAAAAGCTAAAAATAAAATGACGCTAAAATTTTTCATCGTCGCAGAAATATCATTTCGTTGACCTTCACGAAAAAGCAAAGGTGCGATAATCATTACTAGAAATATTTCTGGTTCAAACGTTATTTCACGACCGATGTCCGTCAATCCAATTAAGATACCAACAATGATTTGAACAATCGGTAACGGTATAATCGGAACAATCCGATTAAACACATTAGAAAATGTAATTGCAAAAACAAATACAATAATTAAATACACAAACCCCATCCTGTATCTCCCTTCATTAATTATTGATCCATCTGTTTACCTAAATATCGTAATAATTTTTCTTTCTTACAGGTTATTTTCTTTTCTATTAGTCCCAGTTCTTTTTCCTTGTCACACAATTCCAACTGAGCACGACGAGCTTCTAAACGTAGTAACTCCGACTTGACTAATTCAATTTTTTTATAGTTTAAAAAGTTTCTTTTCTTTATATGACGTTCCAACTCTGCTTTTTTTTCTGGAGGCAACTCTTTATATTTTTCACGTAGCTCAGCAATTCGTTGCTCTATCTCTTTATTCACAACATTACTTCCTTTCAGAAATTCTCTGACACATTATAGCAAACAGTTGAAGAAATACCTACTAAATTTTACTATTCTTTAGAAAAAACTTTTCAAACTTAATTTTGAAATCTTAAACGCCAAAAAAAGGGTAACAAAATGCTCTTTTAGACTGATTTTATTTATTTACTTTCATTGTCTTCCTCCACCAAAATACTAATTTCCGCTTCTTCGTTCAGTCGCTCAGAAAGAAAAGATAACAGATCTTCTATTGGCATAGAAAATTTCAACATTGGACCTCTGCGTCCATTTTTAAAATAATTCAATCGTATTTCTTTTTGTTTAAGTAATAATGCCATTTTTTCTATATCATGATACATAACACCATTCTTATCAAACGGTCCTAAAATAAGTCGATCATCCGACAAACCTTTTGTATCCAATAAAAAACTTAGTATAAGTAAAACTGAAAGAAAACCTCGAATTCTTTGATCCGTTGTTTGTTCAGAAAACAGGGTAGTAACTAAGACGATTGAGCTGAATCCAAAAACTAATACATAAAAAAAACGTCTTTTTATACTTCTAATCAAGATACTTTTTCTTACTAAATTTAGATAAATATAAATAAGTACAACAAAAATAGCGAGTAGTACTGTAAAAAAATCTATGCTCAAAATATTCTCCTTTTGTAAATGATTCTATCTATCTTTAATTGATAGTTATTCTTTTTTATTTAGCTCAGTTAATTGTTGGTTGATTTTCTTTATTTTGTCTTTGCAAGCTAGTATGTCTCGTATCATCTGATCACGTTTATCTCCAAGCGGCAAACGATTGACTACTTGGTAATACGCAGCGAGTAGTTGAACTTGCTTCATTTTTTCTTTTTGTAAACGTCCTTCAGTTAGATTCATCCACTCGCCCTCCTTTTCTTTAAGTATACCCTACTTTTAAAGGAAAATGACTATTGAATCGTTATTTTTTATCGATTTTCAACAAAAAATAAGATTTGCTTTTCATTGTAACATACTATTTATTTTCTAGTGAGAATACGAACTTATTAGATTATCCCTCGTATTACACCTCAAAGAACAAAACAGAGGATGAAACAAAACTAAAAAAGTTTTGCTTCATCCTCTTCTTGGTTTATTGGGCACAAATACAAAGGGCAATTGCTTTTTCGCCTAAGTGAGTTCCAATAACAGGATTAAAATGACCAATTTCAATAATTGCATTAGGATATTTTTTTTCAAGCTTTGCTTTCTCTTGTTCGGCTACAGCTAAATTATTTGCATGAATAACGTAAAGTTTAACTGGTCGACCAATTTCTTTGTCTCGTTTGCCTATTATCTCTTCGGCACGAGCAAAAGCTTTTTTAGTTGAACGAATTTTTTCGAATAAAACAATTTTTCCATCTTCGAAAGTTAAAATCGGTTTAATCTTCAATAATCCAGCAACTAATGCTGCACCATTTGTCAATCGTCCACCACGGACTAGATTGTTTAAATCTTCAACAATCAGGTAAGCATAAGTGTTGTCTCTGATAATATCTAATTTAGCGAAAATATCTTCTAAACTAGCATCTTCTTTAACTAAATCTAATGCCGATTCTACCATATGTCCCATGGGTACACTCGTAATTTTAGAATCGTACGGATAAAGTGTAACACCTTTTATTGAATCAGTTAATGAAAATAAGGTATTAACAAATCCAGAAATACCGGATGAAAGATGAATACTAATAATCGTGTCATATCCTTTGGAAGCAATTTCTTCGTATAATTCAATAACTTCTCCTAATGCAGGTTGAGAAGTTGTTGGAAACTCATTGCTATGATTCAACAAGCTGTAATATTCATCAGCTTCGATATCGATTCCTTCGTTATATATCTTACCATCTAAAATAACTGGGATGGGAATAACAAATAGATTAGGCGAATTTTTGATTCGCTCAGGTAAATAAGCTGTACTATCTGTCACAATAGCAATTTTCATTTTGTAACCTCGTTTCACTAATTTTACACGGCATTATAAATATAGCATAAATCAATGTATATTTAAATACAATACTTATTGTCCTAGAAAGCTTTGAACTGCTGATCGATTCATATCTAGATCAATTTGAAGTACGCTACCCGCATAGTAAACATCCTCATTACTCCAAGAGCCGTCAATGGGAACAGTTAAGCGTTCCACACCGCCACCGCCTTTTAACATCAATGATGGACCATTTTTCAGCATAAATGATGTAGGAATATCTGTTGATATATATCCAACCAAACGTCCTAAAGATTCAGGTGTACGAATCAAGGCAAAGGGATTTTTTAACTGTCCAATAACAGCGTTCATAACTTGCTGTTGACGACGAACACGCCCGAAGTCACCTTCTTCATCTTTTCTAAAACGTGCATATTGCAAAAGCTTATGCCCATCCATTTTTTGGTTTCCTTTGGTAATATCAACACCATCTAAATTCAAATCTTTTTCAGCATCGATTTTAACACCACCAGGAAACATAGAATCAATAATTTTTTCGAATGATTGAAAATCAACTTTTGCGTAATATTTGGTTTGAATATTGAAATTTTCTGCTAATGTTTGGCGAACTAGCTCTGCTCCGCCCAATGCGTAAGCTGTATTAATCTTATTAGCATCATAACCCGGGATATCAACAAAGGTGTCTCGCATAAATGAAATAAGTTTAGGCTTTTTGGATGGTCCGTCTAATTGCAATACCATAATCGTATCCGCTCGACCAGAATCTTCCCCTCTTGTATCACTGCCTAAAATCAAAATGTTATTCGCACCATTTTCGCTTTTCACACCATTAAAAGTCTGAACTGATTCTTTAGGTAAAGAATTATCATTTTCAGCATAAGATTTTCCTTTAAAAAAGAATCCAACAGCTAAAACAATCAGTAAAATTAAAAATAAAGCAATTCTTTTAGGCCAGCTGAACCGTCTTTTTTTCCTAGGCTTTTTCGGCTTCTTCTCTTTTTTTGAGAAACTTTTATTTTTTTCATTAGGTTCAGCTTGTTCAAATCTTTGACTTTCATTACTGCTCACGGGTTCTTGATATTGATTAGATTGTTCCTGATAATAGCTATTTCTAGGTTCTTCCGAATAATTTTTTTCTTTTCTAGGATTAAATCCATTTTTTTCTTCTACTGGTTTGGCCTTGTCATGTATATGTTTATAACGATCCACACGGCTCATTATGTCCACCTCTCTTCAATTAACAACAGTTATAAGCATACCTTATTTTGCCGAAAATTCCTATTTATATTGTTAAAATTTAAAAAAAAATAAAAAGACCTTTTCAGATCTTTATACTCCGTTTATTGGATAAATAGAATAGTTCCCAAATATTTTTACAGAACCTCCCATTAAACGTATTTCTTCTAATGCGTTATCAATTAATTGTTGTGGCTTTTGAACATTGATATCAATTAAAAAGAAATATTCCCCTAAGGTTGTTTTTAATGGTCTAGATTCGATTTTACTTAAATCGATTTCCCGCCAACTGAAAGCAGATAACGCTTTGTGTAAGGCTCCTGGCATATTATTAGGCATGGTCAACGCAATTGTCAACTTCTTATCTTCTGACGCAATCGGGAGAGCTACTTTCTCAGAACCTAATACCCAAAAACGAGTTTGATTAATCGCTACGTCTTGAATGTTTTTTCCAACAATGGACAATTCGTAAGTCTGTGCAGAAAGTTTTGGTGCAATAGCTGCGATTTTTTGTTCTGGGTGACTGGCGACAAAATTAGCTGCATAAGCGGTTGATGGCGTTCCCTCTAATTCAGCCATCGGAAAATAAGTGCGAATGAATTCCTGCGACTGAGCTAACGCTTGAGGATGAGATAAAATTTTTGTCGTTTCCTGCCATTTATCTTGGTTGTTTTTGGCTACCATCAATTGTTGATAGATCGGCAATACAATTTCAGCTCCAACAGGAATACTTGTTTGATGATACAAATAATCAACAGTTGTATTAACAGACCCTTCGATCGTATTTTCGATTGGTACAACACCTAAATCAACTTCACCAAATTCAACCCCTTTAATACATGCTGGAATCGAATGATAAGAAATTAATTCCTCATTTGGAAAAGCAGTTTTTGTTGCATTATGAGTAAAAGATGCTTCTGGACCTAAAAAACCGACTCTCATTGACTCACCTACTTATATATTCTTTAAAATTTGTTCTACGATTTCTTCTGGTGTTCGATTGTCAGTATCAACAACTAAGCTAGCACTTTCTTCATAAAATGGAATTCTTGGTTCAAAAACTTGTCTGATCTCTTCTGGCGATTTCGAAACAACTAAAGGTCTGACAGTTGTATGATCATGTTTTAACCTAGGAATAAACACTTCTGGTTTTGTTTGTAAATATACAACTGGCGCCATTTGTTTTAACAGTTTACGATTTTCAGGTCTCATAACAATTCCGCCACCTGTCGATACCACTTGGTTATGATTAAGATATCGTTTTAAAACGTTTGTCTCTTTCTCTCTAAAAGCTTCTTCTCCATGTCTATCAAAATATTCCTGAATTGTCATGCCAATTTCTTCAACAATTTTATCATCAAAATCGATATGTTCCATACCCGTTTTTTCTGAAAGCAGCTTCCCAACAGTTGTTTTTCCTGCTCCCATGAAACCAATTAAAATAATTCCCTTCATTCTTGTCCCTCCATTTATCAATACAATTTATTTAGATCATCGAAAAAAGCTGGATAGGAAACAGAAATCGCTTCCGCTTTGTCCAATTTTACTGAGCCCTCTTTAACTAAAAGAGCGGCAATTTGAAGCATCATGCCGATACGGTGATCACCATAGCTTGTAACATGAGCACCATGCAAAGTGGTTCCTCCATGAATAATCATTCCATCGTCTGTGGGTTCGATAGTAGCGCCCATTTTATTCAATTCGTTAGCCACTGCATCAATTCGATTGGTTTCCTTGACTTTTAACTCTTCGGCATCACGAATAATTGTAGTGCCTTTTGCTTGAGTTGCTAATAAAGCAATAATCGGCAATTCATCAATCAATCTAGGAATAATCTCTCCGCCAATTTCAATTCCTGTCAATTCACTAGTTTCAACAGTTAATGTTCCAGCTCTATTTTCTTTATTACCAGTTTCTTGGATTGTCAGTTTTCCACCCATTTGTTTGATAACATCAATAATTCCAGTACGGGTGGGATTTAAGCCAACATTATTCAAAACAATTTCACTGTCAGGAATGATTGAACCTGCTACAAGGAAGAACGCTGCAGAAGAGATATCACCAGGGACAGTGACTTCTTGTCCAATTAACTTTTGCGGCCCCTTGATACGGATTTCTTTTCCTGATACAGCAATTGTACCGCCGAACTGACGAATCATATCCTCTGTATGATCCCGTGTTTTCTCTTTTTCTATAATCACTGATTCTCCTTGAGCTTGTAATGCGGCAAAAAGAATTGCTGATTTGACTTGTGCGCTAGCAACAGGCATCTGATAATTAATAGGCAATAAGCTCTTTGTCCCTGTTACAGTAAGAGGTGGGAATTCTGTTCCATCATGCCCAGAACATACAGCCCCCATTTGATTGATTGGCCCCATTACTCGATTCATCGGACGTTTCGCAATTGAGTGGTCCCCAAATAACTCAGTAGTAAAAGTTGTTCCTGCTAAAATCCCCATAATTAAGCGAATGGTAGTTCCAGAATTACCAACATCAATAGCGTTGATAGACGGCTTCAAGCCAGAAAAACCTGTTCCATGTACCGTAATGATTTGTCCATCATCTTCGATTTTAACGCCTAAATCTTGAAACGCTTTTAATGTACTTAAACAATCATCACCACGTAAAAAGTTTTTTATCGTTGTCTTACCTTTTGCAATAGCACCGAACATGATACTTCTATGAGAAATCGATTTATCACTGGGAATATCAATTCTACCCTTTAAACCAACTTTATTGATTACTAATTCCAAAAAATCCCTCCTAAATTTAAAAGCCTAATGGGCTCGTTCAGTTCTTTTGCCTGAAGAACTGTCCCATAAAACTAGCTATCAGATCTTCTATTTTTCATAACACAAATAATTCGTTTGATTTTCAATGGCTTCCTTAGCTTTTTTCAAATCATCTTCACGTTTAAACGTTAATTGTAAAATACCATAAATGTCTTCTCTAGTTTCAAGAATTTTTAAATTAATCAATGATAACTTCGCTTTTCCAAGTAATCCCGTAATTTCAGCAATAACTCCGGGTACATCTGGAACATCTACAAATAAATCATGGAAAGCTGGTATTGCTCCTTCTTTATGGACTGGCATTTGATTTCTCGTTTCTTTTGCTTCATAGAAAAATTGAAAAATTGCTTCTTTATTTTCATTTTTAATCCAAGATAAAACCTGCTCCATTTCAACTTGCCAGGAAGACATTAATTCTAATAACGCCTCTTTATTGCTCAATAAAATATCCGTCCACATCTGTGGATCAGATGAAGCAATTCTTGTGATATCACGAAATCCACCAGCTGCTAATTGTCTGGAACGAGGATGTTTTTCATTAAACGCTTTGCTTTGATTCACTAAACCAGCTGCAATAATGTGGGGTAAATGACTAAGCATTCCTGTAATTTGATCATGTTCTTCTGCTGTTAGAACAACAAATTTTGCTCTTGTACCACTTAATAACCATTGCAGTTCACTAATTTTTGATTGCTTGTTTATATCAGAAGAAGTTAAAATGTAATAAGCATTTTCAAATAAATCTTCATCTGCTGCCGTGACACCAGACTTATGGGATCCAGCCATTGGGTGCCCACCAATAAATGTTTTTAACCCAGCTTTTTCAGCAGTTTCTATAATTTCTATTTTTGTACTGCCGACATCCGAAACGATTACATCTTCTATTAGTGGCAACTCACCAAGAACTTTTAATTGACCAAGCATGCTTTTTACAGGTGTACATAAGAAAATCACATCTGCTTGTGTTGCCGCCTCTTCTAAAGAATCACCTCTTCGATCAATGATTTTTCGTTTTAAAGCAAATTCTTCAGAAGTTTCCAATTCATCTATTCCAATAATAATTACTGATGGATGCGCTCTTTTTATACATATTGCCAACGAGCTGCCGATCAATCCTAAACCGACAATCAATACCTTTTTTTCCATTTTGCTTCACTCTCCATTTATACTTTTCTTAAAACGTTTGAGTGTACTGGCGATAAGCTTTTACTTCTGCTTTCATTTGCTCAAAGGCATCACTACCAAATTTTTCTAGCATCGCTTGTGCGACTTCGGTTGCCACAACAGCTTCACAAACTACACTAGCCGCAGGAACTGCTGTACTATCAGATCTTTCAACGCTCGCTTTATAAGGTTCTTTTGTATCAATATTTACACTTTGCAGCGGTTTATATAGTGTTGGAATAGGTTTCATTACGCCTCTAACAATGATCGGCATCCCGTTCGTCATACCACCTTCAAAACCGCCTAGGTTGTTTGAAGTTCTTGTGTAACCTGTCGATTCATTCCAGATAATTTCATCCATAACTTCACTACCAGGTTTGTACCCCATTTCAAAACCGATACCGAACTCAACCCCCTTAAATGCATTGATACTCGTCACAGCTTGTGCGATTTTTGCATCTAATTTACGATCCCACTGAACATAACTACCTAATCCAATTGGTACGCCACCTACAATAACTTCTACAACACCGCCTATTGTATCACCGTTTTTCTTTGTTTGATCAATCAAGCTGCGCATTTCATCTTCCACTGCTGGATCCAATACACGAACATCTGAACTTTCTGAACGCTCCTGAATTTCTTTCACTGTTAAGTTCTGTGGAATTATGGCTTTGATTCCGCCTAAAACAGCAACATGGCCAGCAACTTCGATACCCAATTCTTTTAACAACTTTTTAGCAACAGCACCAATAGCCACACGCATGGTTGTTTCCCGTGCTGATGAGCGTTCTAAAACATTTCTAAGATCATCATGCTGATACTTGATACCGCCAACCAGATCTGCATGCCCTGGCCGTGGTTTATTTACACGGCGAATCTTTTTCTCCTTCTCTGAAACTTCTTCAATTGACATTACAGAAGTCCAGTTTTTCCAGTCTTTATTTTCAACAACTAATGTAACAGGCGAGCCTAATGTCTTCCCGTGACGGATACCAGAAGTGATTCTTACTTGGTCTTTTTCAATAAGCATTCTACCGCCACGACCATATCCACCTTGTCTTCTAGCTAATTCCAAGTTAATGTCTTCTGGTGATAATGGCATGCCCGCTGGCAAACCTTCTATAATTGCTGTTAACTCTGGTCCATGTGATTCTCCCGCAGTAATAAAACGCATATAATTTCCCCCTAGTCTAAATAACTCTTCATTTCTTCAATTGGAATACGGACAATTTTTGCCTTACCAATTGATTCTAATAAAATAATATTGATTTCTCCGCCCCGCGCTTTTTTATCATGTGTCAATGCTGTATATAATTGTTCTGGATTCCAACTATCAGATGAAATTGGTAAATGGAATTTTTGGATCATCTTATTCAATTGTTCTGTGGTTCCAATGGGTGTTAAATTTTTTTCTTCTGCGACTTTGGTAATTTGGCTCATGCCAATTGCTACTCCTTCACCGTGGGTCAATTTCCCATAACCAATAGTATTTTCCAACGCATGGCCAATTGTATGACCAAAGTTAAGGAGTAAGCGGACACCATTATCCAGTTCATCTTCTTCAACTACTTTTCGTTTGATTTGACAACAAGCTGCGATGATCTCTGTTGCATGTGCTAATAAATCATCTTCATCTTTCAACATATCCAGCCGTTCCCATAATCTTTCATCTGCAATCGCTGCTGATTTGATGATCTCAGCAATTCCTTCACGAACTCGCCTTAATTCTAACGTATTCAAAGTATTTGGATCAATCAACACACCATCGGGTTGCGCAAATGTCCCCACTAAATTTTTAGCTTTTGTCGTATTAACACCTGTTTTCCCGCCAATACTACTATCTACTTGAGCTAATAATGTTGTTGGAACTTGTAAAAAGTGAACGCCTCGCATATATGTCGAAGCGACAAATCCTGTTAAATCACCAACAACACCGCCGCCTAAAGCGATAATCCCATCACTTCTTGTTAATCCCTTTTCTGCAAGAAAATCATAAATTTCTGCAGCTACAGTCAAACTTTTACTTTGTTCCCCTGCGTCTATCACAAAAAGTGATGGATCAAATCCAGCCTCTGCCAAACTTTTTTTTACTTGCTTGCCATATAACGGTGCAACGTTTGTATCTGATATGATGACAACTTTTTGTGAAGACCATAAATCGTTTACCCATTGACCAATGCTAGCTAAAATCCCATTTTCAATAGTCAAATCATAAGAATGATTTGGTAAATTTACCGTGAGTTTCATTTGATTCAACCCCCATTTTTGACGTTTTTGGTCTAATTTTTTATCCTAAAGCCTTGATTTCTTTCATCGCTTTTTCAATGATGTGTACCTCTTCCATCATACGTAAGTATGTCTTTTCATTAAGCGATTGTGGACCGTCAGACCATGCGTTGATTGGATCAGGATGAATCTCAACAATCAAACCATCCGCTCCTGCTGCTACACCTGCTCGTGCCATTGAAGGAACAAGATCCCAGATTCCCACACCATGACTCGGGTCAACAATAATAGGAAAATGACTTAATTTTTTGATTAATGGAACCGCGCTTAAATCTAGTGTATTCCGGGTAGCTGTTTCGTATGTTCGGATACCTCGTTCAATGAAAATCACATTGAAGTTTCCTTGTGCAGCGATGTATTCCGCTGCGTTTAACCACTCATCAATTGTACCAGAAATACCACGTTTTAAGCCGATTGGTTTACCAGTTTTTCCAACAGCCTGTAATAATTTAAAGTTTTGCATATTTCTAGCACCGATTTGTAAAATATCACTGTATTCGGCAATCATATCAATATGTGCTTCATCCATTACTTCTGTGATCACTTTCATGCCAAACTCATCTGCCGCTTGACGAATGTACTTCAATCCTTCTTCTTCCAAACCTTGAAATGCGTATGGGGATGTTCTTGGTTTAAACGCTCCCCCACGTAAAATTGTTGCACCGCCAGCTTTAGCGATTCTAGCACATTCACGAATTTGATCCAGACCCTCAATTGAACACGGACCTGCCATCATGGTCATACTTCCATCACCTATTTTCACACCATCCACATCGACCACTGTATTCTCTGGATGAAATTCACGACTAGTCAATTTGTATGTTAGTGAAATTCTAACTGCGTTTTCAACACCATCGTAACTATTGAATGCTACATCCTGCATTTTTCTCGTATCACCAACTAAACCAATGATTGTCTGCTCTTTCCCTTCACTTAGATGAACTTCCAGTCCTTCTTTTTTTACTCGCTCGATTACTGTATTAATTTGTGCTTTAGTTGCTTCTGATTTCATAATTACGATCATTTTGTTCTCTCCCTCGATAATTTCTAATTAGTTGTTTTCAATAATTGGTTTAACGATTTCTATCGGCATTTCTTTTCCTGTCCATTTTTCAAAAGCAGCAGCTCCTTGATACAACAACATACCTAGTCCGTTGTTTGTTTTGGCGCCTCGCAAACGAGCTTGCTTTAAAAATTCTGTTTCTCGCGGTGTATAAATCACATCACATACAGCCAAATCAGGACGTATTATTGAAAAATCTTGAATCGGTGTTTGTGTTTCTAGTGGTTTCATACCAACACCTGTTGCATTTAATAATAAGGCACTTCCAGCCACATCTTTCGCCAATTCATTCTGATCTGCTAAGTCATGCAGTGTGATAATGCAATCTGTATTATCAGATATATAAGCCAATTTTTTCTTGATATTATCATAAAAATCATCTTTTCGATTGTAGACAGTGATTTCTTTCACACCATCTAAAGCTGCTTGTACGATAATCGCTGTAGCTGCTCCACCAGCACCGATGATCGTCATTTTTTTTCCAATAATATTTACATCGATGTCTTCTAAACTTCTCATGAAACCTGTACCATCGGTATTATGACCAGTTAACTTGCCATTATCATTGGTAATCGTATTAACTGCTCCAATCAAGCGAGCAGCTTCACTCAACTCATCCATATGCTCCACAGCTAAAATTTTATTTGGCATTGATAGGTTTGCACCTAACATTTCCAAGTTTCTGATTGAATCAATGGCTTGTGACAGTCCTTGTGTCCCCACTTCAAAAGCAAGATATACTGCATCTATACCTAATGCCTGAAAAGCTGTATTGTGAATCATTGGTGAAACGCTGTGACGGATTGGTGTAGCAAATAATGCAGCTAACCTTGTATGACCTGTGATCTTATTTTCCATCTTAATTCCTCCTGAAATCTGATTTTTTTCAAACAAAAAAGGTATTCACGTAAATTTTAGAAAAATCTACAGTGAACACCTCACAAAAAATAGGTAATATAAAAGCCACTATAGATTTACTCATCTACGCGGCTGAAAGTCATCTCAAAATCCCCTAGCCATCATAGATACAAACTTGCTAGTCTGCATCCACAATGTTCATGAATACAAACTCATCTAAAATAGCTAAAGTAATAATTATTCAGTTGTATTTGGTTATGTTTCATGGTTGTCATTATGAATCACTCCGTAACTGATTATTTAAGAATTGTTATCAGTATATACCTAGGTATACGTGGTGTCAACCTATTTTTCTTAATATTATTTAAAATCCTTGTGCATATTATATATAAAGCTTTACGTACCAATGTTTTACATACTGATATTTTTGACTATTCAACGATTTATTTTTAAAATGATTTTCCCTTTATTTTTATTACTTTTCATAAGTTGGTGGGCTTGTTCAACCTCTTTCAGTAAAAAAATTGAATCTATGATTGGTTTTAAATGCCCCGTTTCAAACAACATCTTTGTTTTTTCTGAAAATTCTTTAGTTAATCTAGCTTTATACTCATCACTTCTAGGTGTGAGCAATGTTCCTTTAATGGTTATCCTTTTTTCTAATAGATTCATTAGATTCACATCTTTTACAAGCGCGCCACCAAGAATTCCAATTAATATCAACCGACCATCATAAGAAAGACTTGCTAAATTTTTGTCCCAATAAGATGCACCGACAAAGTCTAAAATAACATCTACACCTTTGCCTACTGTTTCTTGCTGAATTATCTCGCTAAAGTCTTTTTCATGATAATTAATAAGAACATCTGCTCCTAATGTATGACATAATTCGAGTTTCTCGGCACTGCTTGCTGTCACAAAAATTTTTGCTGAAGTGAGTTGTTTGACTAACTGAATTGCAGCTGTTCCTACACCACTAGCACCTGCATGTATCAGGACTGACTCTGTAGACTTTAGCTCCCCGAGCCAAAATAACGTCTGATATGCTGTCAAAAACACTTCTGGAATAGCTGCACCTTCTTCAAATGATAGTTTTTCAGATAGGGGCATTGCGTTGCCAAGATTCATCACAGCATACTCAGCGTAACCGCCACCATTAACAAGTCCCATTACACGACTTCCACATGGAAAGACTTTAGAATCACTTTCTATTACAATACCAGAAACTTCAACACCCAAAATTGTATTGCCTTTTGGTAATTTCCCGGTCTCTTTCGCTACTAGATCTGTCCGATTGATTGCGGCAGCTTCTACCTTTACTAATAATTGATTGGTCTTTCTTTTAGGTAACTCAAAATCATTATTCAGTTCTAAAATTGCTTGATTTTCAACGTATGACAGTTCTATTGCTTTCATTTTTAACACCTCTTTATAGATTGTTTTTGACGAAAAAACCGTAGAATTTCTAAAAAGAAATCTACGGTTAAAATAGGTTAGAAATTAGAATTCATCACCATATACATCGTCAACTGTTTGTTTAGGGTCAATTACGATATATAAGCTTTTTGTTTTTTCACTGACTTTAGTCGATTGATAGATGTTGTCTAATCCTTCGTCAGTTTTATCTTTGTATGGGAAGTAAACTAAATCCGGCGCACCAGTTTTGAATAAAATTTCCATACGTTCGATATCTTCATATTTTAAAGCACGGGCAAACATACCTAACTCAAGTCCGCCAAGATTGATATCATGCGTTTGTACATGATCGCCTTCTTGGAAAATTTCGATTTTAAACCCTTCACATGGATGAATTTCCATAAATTCGCTTCCATGAATGCGGCCAAAGCTGGTTGTGATTTGTTTAATCCATAAATCTCCGATGAAGCGACGACCAATCGTCCAAGTTTCACCATTTCTAAAATAAAATTTTAATCCAGTCATTTCTCTACTCATAATATAGGTCTCCTTATCTGAAATAATTTCTACAAAGTTAAGTTTAGCATAACTTTTGATCTAGGTCACACTATTCGCATTTTCACTTTGTAACTGCTAATTTACTCAAAAAAACATCTGTTAAGATAACAGCTCTTTGGTGAATACCTGTTGCTATGATCTTCTCATTATCGAAAACAGTAAAAGAAAAATTTATCTTAGAAGGTTCTTGAGATTCCACCTTTACTTTTACAATAATTTCAGCGCCAACTGTAGATGGTCTCAAATGTTTTGCTTCAATGATTGTACCTACACTCGATTCTTCTGGTGCTAACTCTTTATGCAGATATTCTTTCGCTGTATTTTCTACCATTGCAATCATAGCTGGTGTTGCTAATACATCTAAATCACCAGAGCCTATTTCTTTAGCTGTATCTTTTGAAGCAACTACAAACGATTTCGAAAACTCTTTCAAGGTTATCACTCCTTATTAATCATTTCCTTTGCAAATATAAGTATCATTTCTTTATCATTAACTAGTTTATCATTCACTACAGCCGATTCAATCATCTCAATCATCTCACCTAACCATTTACCAGGCTTTTTATCAAAATACGCCAATAAATCATTCCCAGTAACAGCAAGTTGTTTTCTATCATGAATGGCCAAACCTAGATAACAATCTCTTACCTCTTCAAGTTTACTCTTTTGTCCATAATAAAACAATAGTTTTTCTACAGATAACGCTGCATCTAAGCCTAAATCGAATAAATCCTGCGCTTGCCATTCTCCTGCTAAGCGTTTATTCAATCCGTAAATCCGTTGTTGTACAGCGTGAATCATTTGATTTGATAGCTTCCATTCTTTCAAAAAACCACGAACTTCACTTTCACTTAGTTGCATGGTTCTAAGCAATAATGTCCAAACTTCACTGTCTATTTCGATTTGTTGATTTGGGAGATCAGAAAAATTGAACAATGCTTCACCAAACGGTCTCAATCCCGGGCAATATTGGTAACACTCCGTCTCAATAAATGGCAACAATGCCGCTCGTCTATTTTTCCCCATCAAAAGTTTATTAAACTCAACAGCAATTCTCTCAACAGCAATTTTACCTAGTAGCGAGTGAAATTCTTGAATGGCAGATAAAGTATTTTCCTCAATCTTAAAGTCTAATTGGCTAGCAAAACGTAATCCTCTCATCATTCGTAAAGCATCTTCATGAAAACGTTCCTTAGGATTACCTACAGCTCGAATAATCTGTTGATCCAAGTCATTCATGCCTTCAAAGAGATCAATAATGTTCCCTTCAACATCCATTGCCAATGCATTGATAGTGAAATCCCGTCGTTTCAAGTCTTCTTTTAATGAACGAACAAACGTTACAGTATCAGGACGTCTAAAATCTTGATATGCTGATTCGGTTCTAAATGTAGTGATCTCATATTGCTCTTCACCATCTAAAACCAAAACAGTTCCATGTTCGATACCTACATCGATTGTTCTCGGAAAAATATGTTTGATTTCTTCTGGATAAGCACTAGTAGCAATATCAACATCATGAATCGGCTGCTTTAATAAGGCGTCCCGAACACTACCACCAACAAAATAAGCTTCAAATCCATGATCCTGAATCTCCTTAAGTACACTTGCTGCTTTGGTAAATTCATCGGGTATCGTATCTAATTTCATAATAGATTTTCCAACCCATAAACCAACTTATCCAAATGAACCACTTTCTTACATCCTAGAGCAACGCCTGTCATAAACGAACTCCGATCATAAGAATCGTGTCTGATGGTCAAACCTTCTCCCACGCCTCCAAATTGTACTTGTTGATGTGCGATCATACCTGGCAAACGAACACTATGAATCTTCATTCCCTCAAAATCAGCTCCACGTGCGCCATTCATCAATTCTTTTTCTTCTGGATGACCTTGACTTTTTTTCGTGCGAGCTTCACTCATCATTTCAGCTGTTTTAATCGCAGTTCCACTTGGTGCATCTAACTTATTGTCGTGATGCAATTCAATAATTTCAACATCTGGAAAATATTCAGCTGCTTTTTGAGCAAATTGCATCATCAAAACCGCTCCAACAGCAAAATTCGGTGCAATTAAACCACCAACTTTCAATGTTTCTGAGCGAGCTGTCAATTCAGACAATTGCTCCTCCGTTAAACCAGTGGTTCCTACAACAGGTGAGATTTTATGTTCAATAGCGAAACGTGTATTTTCATATGCCACTGCTGGTATTGTGAAATCAATCCAAACATCTGGCTGTACAGAAAGAACCTCTTCCTTTTTTTTAAAAATGGGAACATCAATCATGGGATATTCCGCTAATTCTTTAAGATTTGTTTTTTCTTCAAACGGATCCAATACACCTACTAATTCAAATCCTTCATGGTTTAAAACCATCTTGGTAGCAGTTGCGCCCATTTTCCCTTTAAAACCTGCAACTAGAATTTTAATCATTTGTCTGTCCGTCCTTTCTCTCAAAACGATATTTATCTCGTTGATTGAATTTTTCCATATTAGTTTGGAATGCTTCGGTTAGATCTATGTTCAGTGAATTCGCCATAATCATCGTAACAAATAACACATCGCCAAGTTCTTCAGAAACAGTTTTTGGTTTTTCTTCTGCCTTCTTAGGCTTTTCACCATAGTAATGGTTGATTTCTCTAGCCAATTCACCTACTTCTTCTGTTAATCGTGCCATCTGGCTTAATGGAGAAAAATAACCAGTTTTAAATTGCTGGATATACGCATCCACTTCTTGCTGCATGGAAATAAGCGATTGATTCTTGTCTTTCATTTTACCCCAACCTTTCTTATTAAACATCTTATCAAAAACTACGCCATCTGGAAAGGTTCTACTTGTTGTTTTATAGTGAGAATGATAAAGTGATACTGGATAAGGAGGTAAAAAATGGAAGAAAAGAAATTTTATGTAAAAGACGTTCTGTTGATTTTAGCTGGAACGTGTCTTTATGCATTTGGGTTAGTCACATTTAACATCGCCAATGACTTAGCTGAAGGCGGAGTAACCGGTATTACTTTGATTTTGCGTGCACTTTTTTATATTGATCCGGCTTACTCAACTTTGATTATCAATATTCCGCTGATTTTAATTGGCGGTAAAATCCTTGGGAAACACTCTTTTTACTATACAATTTTAGGAACTGTTTCACTATCAGTTTTTTTGTGGTTATGGCAACGCTGGCCAATCGAAGTTAACTTAGATCATGATTTACTGATTGCCTCTTTGCTCGCTGGTTTAGCTGCTGGGATAGGCAGTGGATTAGTCTATAGAGTAGGTGGAACAACTGGAGGGACGGATGTCGTTGCTCGTATTCTAGAAAAAAATTATGGTATCAGCATGGGACGCTCATTGCTGATTTTTGATATCTTAGTTTTAATACTTTCTTTGAGTTATATTGATGTCAAACGAATGATGTACACTTTGATTGTTTCATTTGTTTTCAGTCGAGTGGTGGACTCTGTTTTAGATGGTGCTTATGCCGCTAAAGGGATATTGGTCATTTCAGACCATACTGAAGACATTGGTAGAGTAATCATGGCTGTTTTGGAACGTGGTGTAACCTATTTAGATGGACAAGGCGGCTATTCTCAAGTGGATAAAAAGGTTCTCTATGTCGTTGTTAGCCCTAGTGAAATCATGGAAATCAAACGTATTGTTCATGAAATAGATGCAAAAGCCTTTATTTCTGTGATTAATGTTCATGAAGCTATTGGAGAAGGATTCACTTATGCTAGACCATCAAAAAAAATATTTAAAAAGAAAAATCAGCTTACTTAAAATAGTAATAGGTTTTTAAATAGAAACTGGCTAAAACAGACAACTATGTAACAGACTTGTCTATTTTAGCCAGTTTTTCTTTGATTAAAAGTACGATCAGATATTTTTTAAATGATTTAACTCATTGGTTAATTCCAAAAAAGCTTCGTGATTGTTATCTTCTAACGCCAAATCAATTTGACTATACAACAAATTCATTTTTGCTTGCTTTTCTTCATGAGCAAAGAAGTTATTAATATTTTCAACTACCTCTTCACTCACTTGCTCATTCCAACGAGCGTAAGGATTATCTTCTAAAATAGACAAATATTGGCTATTTTGCCAAGAGGAATCAAAAACACATTCCAAGTACAATGCCTCTTTCCAATTCATACGAATTTCATGAAAAATCTGATCTGTATCTGTAAATTCTTTCCCTGATAGAAATAATCTGATTGGTTCTCCTTCTACCTCTTTTGAAGTGACTTTTAACCCGCGAGTGGCTTTGTCGGCTTGCTCTATAAAATGAACATTATTTAAAATAGCTTCATGATTAATCAAATAATTTAAAATCCACAATACTTCTCTTTGACTAAATGAAATATTATTAACTAGCCAAATCAAAAATTCTTTCTTATCCGAGACATTGACAAACATCTTATCACCTATCTTTCTTCAATATCTTCCAACAATGATTGTGCTTCATTATCACCAGGTTCATGTTGAAGATAGTGTTGTAATAATTCTTTAGCCTTTTCTATTTTTCCTTCTTCACGAAGGAAAACTGCGTATTCTTTCAAAAATTCTGGTTCATGAGAAATTTCTTGGTAGGCTTGTTCATAATGAACTTTAGCCAAATCAAACTCTTCCAACTCATTGTATGCATGAGCTAAATTCCACTCGCCGTAAGGATGTCCTTGCTCTTCCATTTGTTTTACAACATCAATAACCTCATCAAATCGATTTTCGTTTAAATACAAATTACTTAACGTCAATCTAGTTTCGTCAGTCTTCTCACCAAGTTCTAGTGCCTGCTTTAATAACAATTCTGCTTGTTCTGTATCATGAAGGCGATAAGCATTCTCAGAAGCTAATTGATAAAGGTCTACTTGGAAAGGATTTTCTTTGATGCCCTCGGCTAACACGATCCGTGCTTCTTCCAATTGTTCTTCTTCTTGTAAAGCTTCCCCTAATGATAAATACATTGATTGATAATGAGGATTCAAGACTCTCAATTGTTGTAAAAGTGCGATGGCTTTTTGATTTTCATGTAACTGTAAATAAGTAAACGCCAATTGGAATAATCGATCATCCGTTTGCTCTTCTTCTAGCGCTTTTTCTAAAAATGGAATTGCCTCTTCAAAGTCCCCTGACATGCTGTAACAACTTCCTAAACGCTCATTGATAGATACATTAGAGATTTCATTCACTCCAACCTTAAGCAGTCCCTGATAGGATTCAACAGCTTCGTAAAATTGCCCATTAACGAAGTACAGTTCACCTAAAGCAAATATAATCAATGGCTCATCAGGCAATAATCCTTGCGCTTCTTTCAATTTCGCTTCACTCACTTCTGGAATGCCAATCACTTGATATAAATCAGCGGTTACTAGCAGGCTTTGAACATAGCTATCACTTTCTTTAGATACTTTCTCTAAAAAAACAAAAGCATCATCAATCTGATTATTTTCAATTGCGATTTCGGCTAAAGGAATATTCAATCCATCAACATCTGGAAAAATTGTCAATAAATGTTCAAAAACTGTTTGAGCTTCCTCCAAAAATCCAAGAGACAATAGTTCTTCACCTAGGTCAGCTAGCGTATCATCGTCGTCCTTTCTGATAGCTTCTGCTAACATCAATTGCGCCTGAGCCAACTCTTCTTCATGTAACGCTTGTAACATTTGTTCACTATATGTTGTCATTTTTTATCCTCTGATTTCTTTTAAAATAGTTTTATATTTTTCTATCGTTGCTAATAGATCTTCCGTTTTTGGCTTTTCCATCTGAGCTACTACTCCTACTTCGTTTAAAAGAGAAGCACTTCCACCGTGATCAACGCATTTTATAATTCCTTCCACATAATCACTGACTAAAATCTGTTCAGGAAAATCGACTGGAAAGCCTAAACGAATCAACCATATAATAAAGTTTTTATAATGAAAAGAAAAACGATTAACCTCTTGAGACCACAACAGCTGCAGTAAACAACCTAAAAATCGTTTCATATGGCTGGAAAGTAAATGACCATTCGGTGTTTGTAGAAAACCTTGTTCAAATAAATTGCCGAATTGATCAATCTCTTGCCCTTTTTTTTCATAATAATAAATCATTTCATCTAGCATGCCATTAAATGATTGCTGATTCAAGCGTGTTGCATCACTATAATTTTTAAAGAGCATTCGTAAAAAATCGTGGCTGCAAACCAATCCACATCTAATGAAAACAAGAAAATCAACTAGCTTTCCCTCTCCATGATCAGTAGTCAGTGTACGATCATAGATAATTTTTTTGGCTAGTACCGAAGTTTCTAAAACAGGATGGTTCATTAGCTCTATTTGCGCTTTTGGAATCAAGCTTTTACTAAGTGATTGAACTGATAGCGGCAATGACCAGCATTCAGAAGTCAATATGGATGTTTTGTGTAGGAAATTGGTCAGCTGAACAACGCCTTCATTTCCAACACCTAGAAAAAGGAATTCCTGTTGCTGTTCAAAATCAGCCAAAAAGGCCAATAGACTTTCTAATTCTTTTATATTGTTGCAATGAACATCATTCTTACAAATATACCAATCTATTTCCTTTTTGTCATCAAAAAGCTGAACCAATTTCTCAGAAAATAAATCATAGTAACGCTGGTTGGTAATCAAAAAAATGTGTTTTGAGCCAAGTGAGATCGATTTAAGTTGTGAAGCAAATGTTTCTCCATAAACGATCGTCGTACGTAACTGATTTTTTTCGTATACTATTTCCATCGATAACACCCCTCTTCCTTATTTTACCATTAGTTGTTGTAAAACCAAAAGAAGGATGTTTTTATTGAGACACACCATTTAAAATTAAATCTTCTTTGACTTTTCAACTAAAGACAATTGTTCTTTTATTTTTCTTAAAGAACAGACATTATTGATTCACTATTTCATTATATATATTCATATATTTCTATGTAAAAAATTCTTAATTGTTCGATATACTAAAATTGTTTCAAGAACCTACAGTTTTTAAGAACTATAGCGCACTTCTTAAAAAATTACAGATTCTTAGAAACAGAGTGATTCGGTCTGACTTGAATAGTTAGCAATTTCCAAAATTCATAGTAAGACTATACGTTTTTTTAACATAGCTAATTATTCATGATCTCTAGAGCCAATCTGAAAAGATTGGCTTCTTTCCGTTTTTAACCATTTAATTGCCCTATTAATTGAACTTGTGCTATACTCGTTGCAAATATAGGAGGTAAATCAAATGAAAAAAGTGTTCTATGCTGGCTTAATTGCAGCATTGGCTCTATCTGCTTCTGGCATGATTATGGGTATTGCTATGTCTGAATTATGTTGTAAAGATTAGTGATCATTCGTTAGCCTTTTCTACACTAATCTAGTTTTATCCTAGCTTATGTAATATTTCTATCCATAAACAAAGAAAGACCCCTTGAATAATCAAGGGGTCTAAGAACTGTCTTATTTAACAGCATCTTTCAACGCTTTACCTGGTTTGAACGCAGGTACTTTACTTGCAGCGATTTGAATTTCTTTACCAGTTTGTGGGTTACGTCCCTTACGAGCCGCACGTTCGCGAACTTCAAAGTTACCAAAACCGATTAATTGAACTTTTTCACCTTTAGCAAGAGATTCTTGGATTGTTGAAAATACAGCATCCACTGCTGCAGTTGCGTCTTTTTTAGTTAAACCAGTTGAAGATGCAACGTTTTCGATTAATTCTGCTTTATTTGCCATGGATTATTTCACCTCCTCCACAAGGGATAGGATATCTAAAAGATATCTAATTTACGTTTATTTTTGAGTGGTCCAAAAATGACGTACAAATATTGAATTGGATCAATATTCTGTTATCACGATATCATAGGAAGCTTGCAATAGCAAGGTTTTTGATGCGTTTTAACCAGTTTTTTCTAAAAATATCATTTTTTTTTATAACTCAATGAATTTGTTTGTACATTTGAAAAAAATGTGGTAAAATGCGCTATTTCCGTCTTCTTGGTATGATTTTGATTGGTGTTCCTTCGAAAGTAAAAGCCTTTCTAATCTGGTTTTCTAAGAATCTCGCATAAGAAAAATGCATTAATTCTTCTTCATTCACAAAAATAACAAAAGTCGGCGGTTTAATTGCCACCTGTGTAGCATAAAAAACTTTCAATCGTTTCCCTTTGTCTGTTGGCGTTGGATTGATTGCAATGGCATCCATCACAACATCGTTTAACAAAGCTGAAGGAATCCGCAGATTTTGATTCATGCTAACTAACTCAATTAATTCAGGTAGTTTATTTAAACGTTGTTTTGTTAGTGCTGAAACAAAAATAATTGGTGCGTAATCAAGGTATTGGAATTCATCACGAATCTCTTCTTCAAAGTCACGCATTGTATTCGTTTCTTTTTCAACAGTATCCCATTTATTAACAACAATGATAATACCGCGACCTGCTTCGTGAGCATAACCAGCTACTTTTTTATCTTGTTCACGGATACCTTCTTCCGCATTTAGCACCATTAAAACAATATCTGAGCGTTCAATTGCACGCATCGCACGCATGACACTATATTTTTCAGTGCTTTCATATACTTTCCCACGTTTACGCATACCTGCTGTATCGATCATTAAGAATTGTTGTCCATTTTCAGATTCAAAATGTGTATCGATCGCATCACGAGTGGTTCCCTCAATTTCAGAAACAATCACGCGCTCTTCGCCAAGAATTGCATTAATTAATGAAGATTTCCCCACGTTTGGACGACCAATCAAACTAAATTTGATTGTATCTTCATCTTCCTCTTCAATTTCAGTCGAGAAATGTTTGACTGCTTCATCAAGCACATCTCCAAGTCCTAGACCATGACTACCAGAAACAGGAAATGGATCGCCTAATCCTAAGGAATAGAACTCATAAATTTCGTTTCTCATTTCAGGGTTGTCGACTTTATTTACAGCTAAAATAACAGGTTTTTTGCTTCGGTATAAGATTCTTGCTACTAATTCATCCGCATCGGTTACCCCTTCACGTCCACTAGCAACGAAGATGATTACATCAGCTTCTTCAATAGCAATTTCTGCTTGATGCTTGATTTGATCCATAAACGGTTCGTCACCTAGATCTATCCCACCTGTATCGATTATACTAAATTCACGTCCCAACCACTCTCCTGTGGCATAAATACGGTCTCTGGTTACACCTGGTGTATCTTCTACAATTGAGATTCTTTCACCAGCGATACGGTTAAAAATCGTCGATTTCCCGACATTCGGGCGCCCGACAATTGCAATTGTTGGATTTGCCATTCAAATTACCTCCTTGACAAGTTTTCAATCTTTACTAGTTTACCTAATGCTTGTCTAAGATGCAAGAAAATGTTGTATATAGTTGAGGAACAATGTAAAAAATGAGAAAAAATATTATTTTATTGAAATTTCTTCTCTTTTTTCGACGATTCATCTAAAACTTTTTCTATTTAGTCGCTTTCATTGACGAACGATCTAACGTTAGATACGATTGGATTAATAAATGGAGGTGGTATTTTTGAGATTTTACCATATTAAATCAAAATATGACGCATCAGACTTACCTAAAGATGAGCGTTGCTTTATTATTTGTGATAGAGAAAACTTCACCCATGTGTACGAACAGTTTAATTTAATCAATCGAGAAGAAATGAATAAGACAATTGACTTGGTTCACTTTGAAAGTCATTTTGATTATGATGTGATTTCATTTTCTTTTTTTGAATGGGTACATGATGAATTAATTTTTGAAAAAGTTTATTTGTACTTTAGTAATAGTTACTTGATTTTCGTTTGTGATCAAAACGAGTCACTTTACCAGAAAATTGCTGCAGACACTCGATTGAATCAAGATAGACAACCGAACGGAATTGACACACTGACCTTTATTTACTATAAAACTCTTGACTATATCCTTTCAGAAATGTTTGTTTCTTTAGAAGGTTTCGAGAATTCACTTGCTAAAGAAGAAATGATATTGTTGGAATCTGATGGATATTATGATTTTGAGAAAATTATAACCATGAAAAATATTTCTTTTGAAGCTAAAAGACAACTACGTATGTTGACATATATTAGTGAACAGATCAACAGCAATGATAACGATTTAATTTCAGATGAAAATTTGAAATATTTTAAAAATATTTCAGCAAAAACCTATCGTCTGTATGAATTCGGAACAAGTTTAAACGATAAAACTGTTCATTTAATGGATCTTTATACAACTAATATGAGTGAAAAATCCAATAATTTTTTGAACAAACTAACTGTATTTTCAGCCTTTGCTACACCTATCACAGTCCTTTCAGGCATTTACGGAATGAACTTTGTTAATATTCCTGAACTTACTTTCAAATATGGTTACTTTATTTTATGGGCCTTATTTTTAGGAATTTCACTGATTATCTATCTACTACTTAAAAAATCGAAAATGCTTTAGCTAAAGCATCTTTCCCTTTCTTCTCAAGAAAAAAGGAGATCATCGTTGGAACTTAAAGCCCACGATGATCTCCTTTTTATATTAGATTATTACTCAATACCATACGCAATGCGTTTTACGTTCATTAAATGATGAGCAGTAACATTATCTGTTGTGCTACTTCCGCCCATTGCTCCGCAACCTAATGTCATTGATGGAGCTAGCTTTGTAGTTGCCCCAATCGCGCCTAGTGCTCCTAATGTATTAACTAGAATGCGTGAAGCTCTCATCTCCAAGCCGTACGTTTCAGCATTAGCATCCGTTGTCGTATGAATCACAGCGGTATGTCCAGTTCCTTCATTAGCAAGTAACGCTTTACATGTTTCTACTCCTTTTTCAAACGAGTCAACCGTAAAGAATCCTAAAATTGGTGTTAGTTTTTCCCTTGAATAAGGATTATGATGACCAATCTCTGTTTGTTCAGAAATCAAAATAGTCGTATCATCTGGTACTGAAATACCAACCAATTTCGCAACATCGACTGCACTTTTACCAACTATTTCTGGATTAAGCGTTCCAGTCTCTCTCAAAATATATTTACTAACTTTCGCTGATTCCTCTTCATTCATAAAATAAGCTTTTTTAGCTTTTAATTCTTCAATGACTGCATCTTTAATAGAAGCCTCTACAACCAAGGCTTGTTCAGATGCACAAATAATTCCGTTGTCGAATGTTTTACTACTGATTACACAATCAATCGCATGAGCAATATCTGCAGTTGCATCAATTAATACAGGAACATTTCCAGGTCCAACACCAATTGCTGGATTTCCAGAACTGTAAGCTGCCTCCACCATTGCTTTACCACCAGTTGCAAGAATTAAAGAAACATCTGTATGCTTCATCAATGCACTTGTTGCATCTAATGTTGGTTCTTTGATTACCTGAACTAAACCAGCAGGTGCTCCTGCTTCAACCGCTGCCTTCTCGATAATTTCTACAGCCATCAAAATAGAATTTAACGCTTTTGGATGTGGAGAAAAAACAATTGCATTTCTCGTTTTCAATGCAATCAAAGCTTTGAAAATAACTGTTGCAGTTGGATTTGTTGATGGAATCAGACCTGCAACGACACCTAAGGGAATCCCGATTTCAATGATTTTATCTTCTTTACGACGATTGATTACTCCGACAGTTGGCAAGTCTTTAATACTGTCATAGACTTGTTCACTAGCAAAAGTATTTTTGATTATTTTATCAGAAACTTTTCCAAAACCAGTTTCTTCGTTTGCTGCTATAGCTAATTTTTCCGCATTATCTAATGTTTTTTGATAGACATTTTTTACAACAGCATCTACTTGCTCTTGAGAAAAGGTTTCATACTCTACCTGTGCTTTCTTTGCTGTTTCAACTAGTGTGTCAATTTCTTTCACTTTGATTTCTTCAGTCATTTTGAACACTCCTTCAATTTTTTTACTTCAATCTTCACTCTGTTCTAGGCTCTTGTAGAGTTGGATTTTATTAAACGCTTACAACACTATTTTAATCTATTTTTTTCAATTTGTTAGGGAATATTTTAAGAATATTATGGACAAAATTTACCTTTTCGTGTATTTCTTTCACAAATTATTAGACTTGAAAGCTGAATATAATCAGGGTATTATAAAAGTAGTAAATAGATTTTCACAAACAAAAGTACACTTAATTCCATCAAAGAAAAGAGGGTTTACTTATGTGCCGATTATTGATTGTTAGTAACGATCCAAAAGAACAGCAAGCTCTTCAACAATCTATTAATGATTCATTTATGAATATAAAAGTTTTACCTCCAGCCAGAACAGAACAAGAAGCCTTAAACATCGCTGAAAAACTTCTTCCAGAAATTCTTTTGATAGCGATTGATCATCTTGACGTTGACGGTTTCATCGTAAAACGAAAAATAATACAGTATTTACCAAACATTAAAGTGATTATATTGACTGAACGCGATAATTTTCAAAGTATTCAACACGCATTGCGGTGCGGCGTTATCGACTATTTACTAACTCCAATTGATTTTAATGAGTTAAATTTTGCAATCGATCGTAGTGTGAAATCACTAAATCAAGTATCTTTGCTGGATGTTTTGAATAACAAACCAACCGCATTGGCTAAAGAACAGATCAACACTATCCTTGACTATATCCATGACCATTACAATGAAGAGATTAACTTAACAACTCTAGCAGACATCATGCATTTGAATCGTCATTATGTTAGCCGCTTTTTTAAAGATGCTGTGGGTATGAACTTTATTGATTATTTAACCACTTATCGAATAGAAAAAGCCAAACAATTACTAATGAAAACTGAAGAGTCTATTACCGAAATTTCGGGTACTGTAGGATATGTTGATTCTACTTATTTCAGCAAGCTATTTAAGAAAAAAGTTGGTCAGTCTCCTCACCAATTCCGTAAACAATATCAGGGAGCTTACATACCAGCAGATTTACGTGTAATCTATAATTAAACTGACGCATGACAAAAGAAAGCTTCAGCTTATTTCTGGAGCCTTCAATTCTAGCATACCTTCATTCCCTGACTTTTTCACAACATTTATTAGAATTTCCAGTGAGGTGGATAAAACTCTTTGAGTTTTATCCACCTCACTTTTTTTAATATTGAATACAAAAAAAGAACGAAGGTTTCCCTTCGTTCTCATTAATCTTATAATTATTCTGATTCAGAATCGTGACCTTTTAAAGCATCTCCTAAGATATCGCCCATAGTGAAACCAGTATTTTCTTCTGGCAACTCATATTCTTGAACATCTTTCGGTTCTTCTTGAGACTCTGGTTTTGCTTCTAAAGCTTTGATGCTCAATGCGATGCGGTGTTCATCTGGGTTTACTTCCAAAACTTTCACTTGAACTGCGTCACCTTCTTGTAATACTTCGTGAGGTGTTGCAATATGCTTATGGGAAATTTGGGAGATGTGAACTAACCCCTCTACACCAGGAAATACTTCTACAAATGCACCAAAACTAGTTAAACGTTTGACTGTTCCATCAAGTACAGAACCAACAGCAGCTTTGCTCTCGATATCTTCCCACGGTCCAGCTAATGTCTCTTTAATTGATAGAGAAACACGTTCTTCATCTGGCTTAATTGAAAGGATTTTCACTTTCACATCATCGCCAACAGCTAAGACATCACTTGGTTTGCCTACATGCTGATGTGCAATCTCAGAAACGTGTACCAACCCATCAATACCGCCTAAATCAATAAACGCTCCAAAATCAGTTAAACGAGCAACTTTGCCCTCAACGATATCCCCTTCATGCAGAGTAGTTAAGATATCTTTTTTCTTAGAATTCTTCTCAGCTTCAACGACTGCTTTATGAGATAGAATTAAACGATTTTCTGAAGGCTCAATTTCAATAATTTTAAATGTTAAAGTTTTACCTTTATACTCTGAAAAATCGTCAACAAAATGGTCTTCTACCATCGATGCTGGCACAAATCCACGTACGCCGACATCAACAACCAAACCACCTTTTACAACATTTGTAACAGGGGCTTCGATGACTTTACCTGATTGGAAATCTTGTTCGATTTCTTCCCAAACTTTTTTAGCGTCTAAACGACGTTTAGAAAGTAAATAACTACCATTTTCTTTGTCTTTACCAATTGAAGTGATTACAACCAAGTCTAAGATGTCTCCAACTTTTACTAACTCGTTGATATCTTCTACTTGTATAGTGGACAATTCTTTAGAAGGTACCACACCTTCAACGCCCGCACCTTCAATACCAACAACCACTTGTTTGTCCTCAACAGCAAGCACTTCACCTTTAACGATGTCGCCGACACTTACTTCTTGGACACTGTTCATTGCATCTTCCATTGTTTCATTGCTAATTTCCACTTTTTTGTCTTCTGTCATGAATACTTATCCTCCTATGCCACCAAAAAATTCGTAAAAAACTGACCTACTCACTTAATAGTACGGGATTTCACCAAAAAAATAAAGCGATTTCTATCATTTTCTTTTTTTTCTTCGAAACATGCAGGGAATTTCTTTCTTAAAGCTAAAAAAAGCATAATCTCAAAACATTCAAACTTTTTTTAATAACTACATAAATAAAGAGAATGAACGTTTAATTTTTTGTCTCAATGACATGTTTTATTGCTGTAACAACCTCTTCTATATTCATACCAGTCGTGTCAATTTTCACTGCATCTTCAGCTTGTTTCAATGGTGATACTTCTCGAGTTGAATCAAGATAATCTCGGTGTTCAATTTCTTTTTTCAACGTATCAAAATCAGTGGTGATTCCTTTTTCCTGATTTTCCTTAAAACGTCTTTCAGCTCGCTCCTCAACACTGGCAACCAGAAAGATTTTAACTTCCGCATTCGGCAACACAGCTGTCCCAATATCTCGACCGTCCATAACCACTCCGCCTGCATGTCCAATCATCTGTTGTAGACCAACCATCTTCTCCCGAACTTCTCTATGTTTAGCTACAATCGAAACAGAATTGGTCACATCAGGTTGTCTAATGTCTTCTGTTACTTCTGTATTATCTATAAAAACAAGTTGTTCTTTTTCTGTCTGCTTAAAGGAAATTTTGTGATTCAAGCATAGTTCAACTAAGCCATTTTCATCTTCAAAATCAATATTTTTTTTGATTGCTAAATATGTTAAGGCTCGATACATTGCTCCTGTATCACAATAGATATAATTTAATTGTTTGGCCAAAATTTTAGCGACTGTACTTTTTCCGGACGATGCCGGACCATCGATTGCAATACTAATCTTTTTCATAACGAACTCCTTTGTTTAATACATAGTAAAAGAGTCTGGTACAAAACAAAGATTGTTTTGTTTCAGACCCTTAAAAGCAAACTGTGAGATTAGGTACACCTCATCTCATCGTTTGCTTATTTTTTTATTTAACACGTAATGATTGTCCTGGTTGTAAAACAGAATTCAGATTTAAACCATTTAATTGTAATAATTCATCTGTCGTAATGCCATTTCTCGCAGCAACTTGATTCGGCCCTTCCCCAGCAAGTACTTCTGTGTAAGCTGGTGTTTCTTGCCCTGGCTGACTTGTTGGTGTTGTTTCTTGTGGCGCACTACTTTCACTGTTCGCCGCACTAGATGAAGACGCTTCACTTGACGCACTAGATGATGATTGTGCCGTTGATGATTGAACAACAACAGATGATGAAGGTTGAGTCGCTTCTTTATTATCTGATTTATCTCTCATCACATAAAGATATGTCCCTACAGGTAACGCAATGATCATTAGTAATAAGATAACTAAAATCGTCAGAAAAACCGTATTTCCTTTTTTTTGTTGACGTTTTTCTGAGCGGGAACCTCCAGAATTCTTGTCTGTATCATAGATTGACTGCTCCCAAGGCTCACGTGCTCCTGATGGTTTTTTCTTATCTTGTTTACTCACGTATCGTTCCTCCTAAAATTCTATCGTCTGTTATTATACCACAGCTTTTTGCCAACTGCAGTCTAAATAAAGATTATTTTCATTCTTTAAATAATCTTATTAAAATGTCCTCCCATTGTTGAGATTTTTCATTTTCTTCTGGTGATTGTACTATCTGCTCTTTGTAATTGTCAAAAGATAAGCCACATTGGTCACAACAATTTTCCTGTTTTGTTTCGTTAATTTTTTCTGAAAAATACTGTTGAATAAGCTCTCGCCGGCACTTCTCTTCATTAATATAGTTTAACATACTGTTTAACTGTTGTTGACGTTCTTTCTCTTTTCTTAATAATCTTTTCTCTAACTCTTCAATCGTATATTCTTTTTTTAAAAAACCTTGAAGCCATTTTTGCTGAATTTCATTTAATGCAGGAAGTGTATCTTCTTGCGTTTCTGTTAGGTACACACCTGGTGCATGTAAGAGTTCCCTATCCAGTCGACTTTCTTCCTGAAAATAATAGTGAATGTATTCGTCTCCTTTTTGATACAATAAAATCGCTACACTAGGTTGACCATCACGACCGGCTCTACCGATTTCTTGGACATAATTTTCCAAACTATCAGGACAATCATAATGAATAACAAATCGGATATCCGGCTTATCAATCCCCATACCAAAAGCGTTAGTCGCACATAAAACATCCAATTGATTTGACACAAACTGCTGTTGTAATAAACTTCGGTCATTGGGTGACAGGCCCCCATGATAAAACGCGGTCTTTAAATTAGTTTGTTCTTTAATAGTTTGGCTTAGGATCTCAGCTTTCTTCCTTGTTGCACAATAAATAATCCCTTTGCTTTTTAATTGATTCAAATAAAAAATTAGTTTCTCATTTTTTTCTGTTGTGTGGTTGACGATTAAACCAATATTCGGTCGATTGACAGAAAAAACTACTTCAGAAACTTGGTCACAATGAGTGAATACTTGTTTAAGTATTTCTTTTTTTACTGTTTTAGTTGCAGTTGCAGTCAAAGCCAAGGTTAAGGGATACCCGCACTCTTCTTGGATTTGATCTAGTTTGGTGTATTCAGGTCTGAAATCTACACCCCATTGGGAGACACAATGGGCTTCATCTACAACAAACAAAGCAATCATTAATTGTGCGATCTTTTGTCTGACTTCTTTTTGCATTAAGGTTTCTGGACTAACCAAGATAAATTTATAATCATTTAAATGATTCAATACATATTGCTTTTCTAGAAATGATAGACTACTATTTAACGCAATTACACGAGATTCGCCTTTTTTTTGAAGTTGAATCACCTGATCTTCCATTAATGATAACAACGGAGATACAATAATCACGGTTCCTTCAACTAGTTGTCCAATAAATTGGTAACATAAAGACTTTCCTGTGCCTGTAGGCAAAACAGCCAATGTATCCTTCTTTGTTAACAGTAATTCAATGACTTCTTTTTGCCCAGGCTTAAACGTGTTAAATCCGAATTTATCATATAGTACTTGTTCTAAATATATAGACATCTTCCCTATTCTCTTTCTTCTCTAAGTTTTTGAATTTGGTACAATCGAAACTCAAAGTAATCAAGTTCTGGATTATTTTGTTTCAATGAACGATAAACCCATTCTTGATAAGGACCCGAGTAATTATTTAAATAGTGGCATGTATTGTTCGATATAAAACGTTCAAATGGAAATTCACTAGTTAGCGCTAGTTCCATAAAATGATCTTGTACAGTACTTTTTTTCATTCTTCTTTCCTTAGCCACATCCTCGATTGACAGATCTCTGTTCAAATAATATCTTGTTTCATTCATACTTTTATTTTCATTTTGTTTAAGCAGCGGCATAATAAACTTTTTCAAAAAACTATCCTCTGACATCTTAGAAATGGTCTGAAGCAAATGGTGCAACCGTTCTTTTTTTAAAAGAAATTTTTCAAATGCTGTACGCTTTGTATCCATCAGTTGAAAAGAAGCTTTGCCAATTTGCTGATATCCTGAGAATTGTTTCGCAAAAAAATCAGCTTCTTCTTTAGGCAAACACAAAAAAATCTGTGTCCATTCTTGTTTGACTGTCTGAATCAACTGATTTTTCGGCATTGATTTAATATACATTTTTAGTTGTTTCTGGTACAACGGCGACTGTTCAAGCGGAATATACTGTTTGTCTGCATAGGATAAATGAGAGATAACTTGTACCGTAAACTGTAATAATCTCCAGATGGTTTCATCTGTTTTACCAAAACGATAATTATCAAGCCAAATAAAATAGTTCTCATGCTGAAGTAGTATTTCCTTACCTTGAGCCGTTATTTTGGCTTCTCCTCCATCATCTAATACCAAGAATTGACGCTGAACTAATTCAGTTATGTTCTTATTAAATTGAGTTTCAGACAATTCTGGGATTAAATGGAAAAAGCGTAAATTCTCATACAAAAAACCATACAGTAGGACGGAACTTGTCCGCTTTCCTTTTAAAAGATGATACAAAGTTGAGGTCCGTGCCTTGTATCCATGTTGAAATAAAGCTAAAATAAAGAGAGAGTCCATGTTTTCACCTCTTTGAATGATAGAATAGGATGTGTACATATGTTATGTAAAATAATACCTGAAAAATGTATTGCTTGTGGTCTGTGCCAAGTATATGCCCCAAATATTTTCGATTATAATGACGATGGAATCGTTATTTTAAAAAATGATCACGAGGCTCTGCAAGAATTTGTTCATGAAAGCGAAACAACCAATGCGATAACAGCGTACCGCAAATGCCCTGTTCGTGCAATAGAGATTATAGAAAATTAAAAAAAATCAGGTGCTTATCTCAACAATAGTAGGAGAAGACGATACTTCTGTTAATCTATCGTCTTCTCCTACTATTGTTTTATTTGATTGTATTTAACCAATCGATCAGCTTTTTTGCTACTTCTTCTTGTTGTTCTTCATTACTTATCAAAAAAGGTTTGTCTCCTTTTTGTTCCCCGTAGCTTCCAAAACCAGCGTGGTTTCCACCTTTTATTTTCTGGTAAAGTGTTTGTCTAGGTAAAAAATTTTTTGCTTGATTATAGGCTCGCCAATTTAAAACGCCATCTTCTGATCCCGTCAGTGAAAGAACTTGTCCTTCAAATTGAGAAAGACTGCCTTTTTTATCTGGGTAACTCGCTAGGAAAAAAACACCTTTTAACATAGGTTGGTTCTTTTCTTCAGAAGCAAAGCGACTAGCCATAACTCCACCTAAAGAATGACCACCGATCACGTAGTTTTTTAAGTGTTTAGATTGGATGATTTGCTTCGCTGCATTTTGTCTTAATACTGCCAGGTTCAATGGTTCTTTAATCAGGTACACAGAAAATCCAGCTTTTGCAACTTTTTGTGCCCAGATACTATAGCTAGCATTTTCAACTAAAGCTCCTTGATAAAAAATAATTGCTGGTTTGTTCCGATCTCCTTCAAAAATCAAGGTTCCACTTTCATCAACTGCTTTTTTTGATACTTCCAAAGCTTCTGTCGTTGGTGTGTAAGTGATTGTTTTTATATAGAACAGTCCTACTACAAGTAATATTGCAAGTATTCCTGTCATCCAAAGTAGTCGCTTCTGCCATTTCTTCATTTTTTCCCCTCCTCATCTTTTCTATTCTACCAGAAATAATCAAGTAAATAGAAATTTTTGGTTTATTCATAAAATAAGCGTGAAACAAAACTAAAAGATAGTCTGTTTCACGCTTTTAAACATCTATATCAATAAATTTATTTCATTATTGGTTTTTGTTTTCCTAACTGATGTTGCTTCCTTGATAGCCATGGTAAAAGTTTGGCGTGAAGAACTAAAAATACCGCACTCACAATTATCCCTTTGATTAAGTTAAATGGAAAAATACCGATCGTCACATATTTCGTTAATGACATTCCTAAAAACTGCCCAGCAGATACGCCGAATAATTTTAAGTATATCGGTGTAATCACGAAGTAATTTGCTACTGTCATAAAAACAGTTAGAGCAGTAATTCCTGTAGAAATTCCCAGAATTTTATTTGAAAGCTTATTGCTTCCTTTTTTAAAAAAGTAATACATTGGTAAAGTAAACATCATTGTTGCAAAAAAGCTAGCTACATCCCCTACTAAATTTTGTGGTGATGCGCCGGTTGTGAATAGATGCAACACTGATCTTATGAATGCTGTGCTAATACCTGCCAGCGGACCAAATAAGAACATGCTGATCATAACCGGAATATCACTGAAATCAACTTTCAAGAAGCTGAGCGCAGGGATCGGCATGATCGGAAAAGCTAAATACTGTAAAACCACAGCTATTGCTGCTAACATTGCTACACTTACCATTTTTTGTACCTTGTTGTTTCGCATATGAAATCCTCCTGTTAAGGACCCATCTTCAAACGAACTTTTCTAAATTGTTTTTCCAGTAATTTCTCCTGATTTGCTGCGAGAGGTTTTCATTAGTCGAACAACTAATGAAATGCCATTAACTATGCAATACCCTATACTCACCATTTTATTGATAACTATTCTGCAGTAGGTCGTAGTAATAGTTATTTTTTAATCAAGCACAGTGCTTCACTACGATAGTAACTTCACCAAGTACTGTTCAACATCTGTTCTATCCTTCACTTCTGTTTTAGCTCTTAGAAATTGATACGATCGAAATGAGGTATAATGTTTCACAGCAAAAACTCTATTTTCCAGCAGGGAAAATAGAGTAGAGTTATCTTATCTGAAAAAAGCCAATTCAAATAAGCCCTATCTTCTTTATCCAGACTTTACTGTCGGTATTGGAATTTCACCAATTCAGCCACCTCAAATGAAGTAGGTCGTGGACTATAACCACCGGTCGGGAATTGCACCCTGCCCCTGAAGACGAACCTTTATTAAATTTTGTTCATACTTATTATACAATGTTATTCTAAAAAAGCAATAGTTACGCTTTTCACATTTTAATTTTATAAAAAATAAGATGAGATACAGTCTGAGCTACCAAAAAAAGTTAGAACAAAAATCTAACTTTTCGGGTCACTCCATATATCATCTTAGTTTTCACATTATTTTGCTTGATTGAGTAATGTACTGATTTCTTTTTTATTCAAATTACGGTATTCACCTGGGCGCAATCCTTTTAAGGTTAAATCACCATATTTTTCTCTTTTTAACTTTTGAACTGGATAACCTACAGCTTGCAGCATCTTTTTCACTTGATGATTGCGTCCTTCATGAATCGTTAACTCTACAATACTAGTATTGGTTTTAAGGTCAACCGATATAATCTGGAAAGCAGCTGGTGCTGTTTTGTACCCTTCGATTTTCATGCCTTTAGTCAACGGAAGAAAATCATGTTTTTTAGCCAAACCTTTTACTTTTGCAACATAGACTTTATCGATTTCATGGCTTGGATGTGTTAATTTTTGTGAAAATTCACCATCATTCGTCAGTAATAACAATCCTGAAGTATCATAATCTAATCGACCAACAGGATAAATGCGTTCTTTAATATGAGAGAAAAAATCGGTAACGACTTTTCTGCCTTTATCATCAGAAACAGCAGAAATAACACCTTTGGGTTTATAGAATAGATAATAGCCATATTCTTCTTTATAAATAGGCACATCATCTACTTCAACTTTATCATTTTTTCCTACTTGTGTTCCTAATTCTCGAACGATTTTTCCATTTACTTTTACACGTCCATTGACGATATACTCTTCTGCTTTTCTACGAGATGCGATCCCTGCATGCGCAATTACTTTTTGAAGTCTTTCCATCTATTTTTCTTCCTCCGATTCACTCATGTCCGTTGCCGGTTCTTCTTCGTTTATTTCTTTGTAACGGTCGAAAAATAGATCCAAAGGTAATTCTTCAGCTATTTCTTCTTCCATTTGATGAATATCTGGTAGTTCTTCTAATGATTTTAAGCCAAAATAATCCATAAAATAAGCTGTTGTTCCATATAAAATCGCTCGGCCAGGACCATCCACTCTACCCTTTTCCTCTATCAATTGACGAGCAACCAGTTTTTGTATCGATCCTGACGATTGCACACCTCTTATCTCATCTACTTCAACTCTTGAAATCGGCTGTTTATAGGCAACAATTGACAATGTTTCAAGGGCTGCCTGGGATAGTGAATTAGACATAGGTGATTGCGCATATTTTTTTAATAAAGATGCAAATGTTTTTTTGGTAGACAATACAAAGTGATTGCCGACCTCTAAAATATTTAAGGCTGATTGTTTATCTGACTCGTAGCGTTCTTTTAAAGCTGTCAAGGATTCGTATGTTTTGGCGGTAGATAGATCTAGTAAATAGGATAATTCCTCTAAACCAATTCCTTCTTCACCAACAACAAATAGAATCGCTTCAACTTGACTGATTGTTGTCACGCGGTTTCCTCCGTACTTGATTCAATCTCTTCAGACGTATTGTACAGCAAAATTGTACTACAATTTTCTTCTTGCTCTACATGAATAACCCCTTTTTTCATCAATTCTAACAAAGCCATAAAAGTTGTTACAACTTCTTGTTTAGAGTATGAAGTAAAAAAAGAATCAAAATCTATCGGTGTATTTCGATCTATTTGACGCATTTTTTCAGAGATTGTTGCAATTTTTTCTTCGATTGATACATCATCACCTGCAACTGTTGTTTCTACGGGCTGACGACTCTTTTTCTTTTCCAGCATTGCATGAAACGCCAGAAATAAATCAATCGTATTGATTTGATTTGGTTCTAAAAATGGATTGTCTTCCTTATACTCATCGATATCCATTGGTTCTTTCGTATAATAAAGACTTCTTTCAGATTCTTTTTCATGTAAAAGACCTGCCGCATATTTAAATTTTCGATATTCTAGCAATTGAGCGACCAATGCATCTCGCGGATCTTCTCCTCCGAGAAGTTCATCTTCTTCTGTTACTTCCAATTCTTGTTTTGGTAAAAGCATCTTACTTTTAATCGCCATTAACGTTGCCGCCATCACTAGATATTCACCAGCGATCTCTAATTCCAGTGTTTTCATTGTATGAATATAATTCATATATTGTTCTGTCACTGCAGCAATCGGAATATCATAAATGTCTATTTCCAATTTTTTTATCAAATGTAGTAAAAGATCCAACGGTCCTTCAAATACATCTAATTTTACATTAATTTCCTGCAAGATCATCCAACTTTCTTTTTCGACTCTCTAGTTTACCATAAAACTTAAACCTTGTGTTCTTTCCACTTAGATAAATAAGTAGATGTTGCCAAAGTTCCATAAATTTTCGTCTCCTGATACAATTCAGCCAACTCATCTAGTAAATCAAACCCGAGCTTTTCTCCTCGAAAAGAAGGATTGATCGATATATCATGTAAAATCATCGCCTCGGACGTTTTCACTTCGATTCCCACAATTCCCTGAATATTTTTTCCCCCGGCTGGTATCCAAAATAGCAAATGTAGGTCTTCTTCTTTCTCATACATATCTATTTCTTTTAACAATTCCTTGTATTCAGTTAGTTTTTGGTGAAAACTCAATATACCCATTGCAATTTTTCGTTGCTCTTTTCGATAATAAGTTAACATGATCTCACCCTCTTTCTTTCAGAACTATTCATCACGCTCTTGGGAAATGTTGTTTATAAACATCCGCCATACGTTGTTTAGTAATATGAGTGTAAATTTGCGTAGTGGAGATGTCAGCATGTCCTAAAAGCTCTTGAACAATTCTCAAATCAGCACCATTTTCTAATAAGTGTGTGGCAAAACTATGACGTAAAGTGTGAGGCGTAATGCTCTTATCAATACCAGCATCTCGAACAATTTGTTTTAGATTTTTCCAAACTCCTTGACGTGAAAGTGGTCTGCCATGATGATTTACAAATAAATGTGTCTCGCTTTGATTTTTCTTGATCAAGATAGGACGAGCTTCTTCTAAGTACTTTTCGATCCACTGAATCGCATAATCACCTAAAGGGATAATGCGTTCTTTGTCTCCTTTACCGATTGTTTGCAATAATCCAATTGATAAATGTAAATCTCCTATTTTTAAATCCACTAGCTCACTAACACGTAATCCTGTAGCATACATTACTTCCAATATCGCTCGATTCCTTACTCCTAGCGGTTTGGTGGTGTCTGGCGTCTCAATAAGCAAGGTGACCTCTTCCACTGAAAGTGTACTTGGAAGCTTTTGTGCTTTTTTAGGTGAATCTATATGTTGCATTGGATCATGATCTGTCTTACGTTCTTGTCTTAAAAACTGATGAAAGCCTCTTAAACTTGAAATCATTCTAATAATCGTAGCAGATGAATTATTTTCATTGTGTAGTGATTGTAAATATTCCATAATTATGTAGCGGTCAATCAGTTGCCAAGAGCTTACTTTTTGTTCCTTTAGAAAAGTGAAATATTTATGTAAGTCTCGTTCATAACTTTTTCTAGTGTTAAGAGAAAGCCCTCGTTCTATTTGTAAGTAATGAAGATAGTCAATAATTTGATCTTCCATCTATTTTACCTCATTTCTTTTTATTATCATATCAAAGAATTCTAGTAGATGCATAGCAAAATCATGAAATTAATTAGTTAAGGTATAACATGGGTATTTGATCTCGTTTTTAATAGTGAATTATCAGCAGAATTTGGGTTTTACTTCAAAAAATCGCCACCAGCTTTTCAAACTGAATGACGATCTTTCATTAATCAACGTATTTTGTTAAAAAGTTTGACACTTTCTCTTTATATGCTTTCGGATCTGTTGAATAAGCTTTTGCATGTTGTGCTCCTGCAACAACATATTTTTCCTTTGGTGCATTTGTTGCATCATATACTTCATCCAACATTTTAAATGGCACAAATTTATCTGCATCGCCATGGATAAACAACATTGGAACTTTATTTTTTTTCAATTGTGCAACTGAGCTAGCTTCACCAAAGAAGTAACCAGCACGAATTTTAGTGATTAAACTTGTAACTGGAACTAAGGGAAATGACGGTAAGTTAAACATATCTTTTAATTGATAGGCCAATTCTTCATTCACAGTAGAATAACCACAATCTTCTACGATTGCTTTAACGTTTTTGGGTAATTTTTCGCCACTGGTCATCATCACGGTTGCTCCACCCATACTAATTCCATATAAAGTAATTTGAGCATCTTCACCATTTTCAGTCAGTACTTTATCGATCCACTGAAGATAATCTTTACGTTCAGGCCACCCAAAACCAATATAATCCCCTTCACTTTCACCATGTCCTCTAGCATCTGGTACTAAAACATTGTAGCCCAAATCATGATATATCTTGGCAAAACTAGCCATTGTTTCTGCAGTACCCATATAACCATGAGCCATGATGACATTTTTATCTGTTTTTTCTTCAGCTGGTAAATAAATGGCTTTCAATTTTAGGTCATCCGTTGATGTTATTTCCCAATAAGAGCGATTTTTGCTATCTTTAAACCACTTTTCTTCTGGCTTTTCCACTTCAACATCAGTGCCTGGGGTATCACCATCCAAGAAATCCTTCTTTGACGGAACTACTGCATAATTATAAAAATACATGCCTGCACTTAATAATACAATTACGATCAATGATACAATAACAATCAAAAATTTTACTATTCGACTCATTCGATTACTCCTCGTTAAAAGCACTAGTCATTTTCATCTGATTTGCTTACCTCAAAAATAAACAAATAACACTAAGCTTTTTTCAAATTCTTAAATAGTATAATATTTTATTGTAACTTTCGCAATATTAATCACAAATCATGATATTTTTTTCATTTATTTCTATTTCATTGGAGATTACTAGAAATTCGGTATTTCATTAACAAGTAAAAAAAGAGATTGAGAAAAGCCTATAACTTTTCTCAATCTCTTAATTTTATTATTTAGTACTTTCAATTAATTTAAAGCTAGACCATGGTTTTAAGAAATCTAACAAGAATAATTCATCTGCAGAAATACGACCGACAACATTCACTCGTCCATCATTTTTCATTTCTTTCAACGCAATTTGGGTTTCTCCTTTGTATTGACCATAGCCAACATTATCGATCAAGACATCCCCCTTAGTCATATCCTTTGTATTATGAGCTGGAAATGCACGATCTTTAAAGTGAATACGTGTCATCGTCGAACGTAAAATATATTCAGAACGGTCTCCACGATAACTATGAAGACTCGTGAATAAAACTTCTCTTTCATCATCTGTGATATCTTTGGCAACGTCAACCTTCACTGATGGATATTCTGCATTGAATGCCTCAGCCATCGCTTTTAACTCTGCTTCTGACGCATAAGCGTTTCCTACTAAAATATCATCAATCAAACCAGTTAATACTAAATGTTTTACCTGAGTAGCAATTTCCAAGTCACGATGATCTTCTAAAGAACATAGACCGTCTTGTGTCGGCCAAGGTCCAAATGTTGCGTCGTGAGAATTCACAAATGCCATTGTATTTAAATTATATTTTCGGAATTTTTCAGAACAGAACACAAAATGACCATAGCCTAGACCAGAATAACGATGTGGATAAAAATTATGAGAGCCTAACAAGTTATCCGTATTTGGTGAATAACTCATGATGTTGTCTACATAACTTGTCCCAGTACTCATATTAATTTCAATTTTTATGCCATATGGATTGCGGGTCATTTTCGCTTCTTCAGCACCTGTAAATCCAACATCTAAACGTACACCATAAGCCCCCATATCATCAAAGAATGACAAATCATCATAAGAAATATCTAATTGTTCAAACAAGGCAGGATTAATGTCAACCATTACTTCCATTTCCAAACTGTTGGCATAATCAACAACTTTTTTAAACTCTGCTAGAACTTTCTCTTTGTCATCTGTAATTTGAAGTAAGCTTGTAAAAACACGTTTAAATCCATATTTATGAGCTAGATCAAGATATGCTTTGTCCTTTTCAAAAGTTGAACGTTCTGGATAAATAGAAATACCTAATTTTCCCATTATACTGCCTCCTAAAATTTGTATTGATTATAATGTATCCATTTTCATTATAGCAGAATAGGAAAAAGTGGTCTACACCTTTTCCTATTCTTAAAAAATTGCCATTTTGACTGGCAGTTCTAAAAAGGATTTGTTATCATGAGATGTAACTATTTTTGAAAGGAAGACTTAACTTTATGAAAACAAAAAAATTCATTGTTGCAACATCTCTATTAGCAGCCGTAGCGTTATTTGCAGCATGCGGATCTAAAAATGAAAAAACAACCGCAGAATCTTCTGCTACTTCTTCTTCTGCAGAAGATTCTGCTACTTCTTCTGAAACAAAAACATCTGAATCTGTTGATTTAAATGCGTTGGATCTACCTCAATTATCTGACAAAGTCAGTGAAGATGAAGATTTAGTTGAGATGGTCACTACAGAAGGGTCAATCGAGATCAAACTATTTCCAAAACAAGCACCAAAAACAGTTGAAAACTTTATGACACATGCAAAAGAAGGTTATTATAATAACCTTACTTTCCATCGCGTTATCAAGGATTTCATGATTCAAGGTGGTGACCCTAAAGGCGATGGTACTGGCGGTGAGAGCATTTGGGATAAGCCATTTGATGATGAAATCTCTAACCAGTTATACAACCTTCGTGGTGCCTTATCTATGGCAAATGCCGGTACAGACGAAAATGGAAATGGTACCAATGGAAGCCAATTCTTTATTGTTCAAAATGACAAAAATGTTTCTGACGGTCTTTTAAAAGAAGATTACCCAGAAAAAATTATCGAAGCTTATAAAAAAGGTGGAACTCCTTTCCTAGACGGCAAACATACTGTCTTTGGTCAAGTAACCAAAGGGATGGATGTTGTAGATAAAATTGCTTCTGCTGAAAAAGATCAACAAGATAAACCTAAAAAAGACATCAAAATTGAAAAAATCAATATTTTACAAGAAGCTAAAAAATAAACGTTTAAAAAGAATGGTGTTTTATCACCATTCTTTTTCTTTGAGATCGGAGGATATGTATGCACAAAATTATGATTGCTGGACCTGTTGGTAGTGGAAAAACAACATTTGCTAAACAACTATCAGAAAAAAAAAGATCCCCTATTACGAACTAGATAACCTGATTTGGAAACGCCATCCTCAAGGGGATCAACCTTATTTAGAAAATGAATCTGTCCAACAACTACAAAGTATTTTGAACAAGGATACATGGATTATTGAGGGAACCACTACTAAAAACTGGATCGCTCCTGCTCTAAATGATGCAGATATCATTTTACTACTTCTGCCTTCATACTCTACTCGAGTTTATCGTATTCTGCATCGATTTATTAAACAAAAAACAAAGCAAGAAACAGCAAACTATAAACCTACACTTCATTTGCTGAAAAAGATGTTTATTTGGAGTCACCATTTTGAAAAAAAGAACCTTCTTGAGTTACAAAAATTGACTGAACGATGCCCAGATAAATTAATACTTTAAAAAAACAAGCATGTTTACCACACTTACATAAAAAATTAATCTTAAAAAACTTCTTTCCATTTCCTCATTAACTATTGAATTACTATCCAATTTAAGAAATAAATGATACTGTTAACAAAAGAGGTGAAAACCAATGACGTTTAATCCACAACTAGAAACGCTCATACTTGAGGCTTCCAATCGAAAATCTCCTCGCTTTGTAGCAAATGTGATCAATTTTCAGCAATTTGACCAAGAAGACGTAAAAGATACCGCACAAAAATTGATTGAAGAGGGAGAAATTAAGGCAACTATCCATTTTCATTATAATGATTTATGTACGATTAACTTTATTCCTCAAGCTATTTGAACAACTTGATACAGAAAAAAGACTGCACGAATATCATCCTAACTTTAGCTGAACAAAAGTAGTTTACCTACTTAGAATCTCTTTTGTTCAACTTTATTTGATCGGATTATATTACCGGTGCAGTCTTTTATCTATTTAATTGCTTCAATGCTCTTTCAGGCACCTCACCTTCAGAAACCTCTTCATAGGTCTCTACATGTGCTCCTTTATTGTAAATTTTCAAATAGCGATTTGTTATCAATTCATGGTCTGCCGAAAAAGTAAGTTCTTTTTTCTTACCATCTTTGTCTACTGTTTGTTGTCTATAACTGCTAGTTCCATAGTTGTTTATGCTATCAGCTTTTTTTGTCTTAACGTATACTTCTCCTTTTGGAACTAGTGGATTTAACTGATCAATTATACCCGAAAATTCATCTGATTGATTTTTTGTATATAGCTTTGCTCCTAAAAGAGTAGCTCCTCCAACTAATCCTAGTACAACGATCGCTTTAATTACTTTCAAGATAATTCCTCCAAATTTCTTTTGATACATTTATTTTAACAACGGATTATCAAGAAAAAATCAGCCGAATTTATGAAATTTGTGTAATACTTCCGATGTAGACACTTCTCAGTCTCTGTAAATAGAAACAAGTTGTGCCCATGTTTATTTTCTGTTTAACTAAAAAATAAGGATAAGACGGACACTTAAAAAATCCGTTTTATCCTTATTTTTATTAGGCTATACTGTTTTCTTTCACAGTATCAAAAGCTGTCACTAACTGTTCTTCTGTTTGTTTTAATATTCCTGAAAGCGTCAAAGAAGCCATACCTGTTGCGACAATTAATAGTTGCATATGTAATTTTTCAAGTTGTTCTTTTGAAAAAGCAACGTATTTTTCATCAGATTTCATGCATTTTTGAAATAAATCAAAGGATAGATTCTGTAATTCTTGACCATATGAATGTTGATCTAAATATAGAGATATGTAGAGCTTATTGTCTGATTTTGCTAAATTAATATAACCTAAACCAAAATTCGTAAAACTATCAGTTGTTTGTTTTTTAGTAAAAAATTCAGTTTCTAAATATTCATACACACTATTCAACAATGTCAGTTTTAAATCTTCCATATTCTTAAACTCAAGATAGATAGGTTGAGTTGAAATTCCCATATGTTCAGCAACATTTCTTGCAGTTATAAAAGAAAACCCTTTTTCAACTAATAAATCACGCGCAGCAGCTAATATATGTTTTTTTGTATACACTTTTTTTCTCACCAAAACAATTCCTCCTGTTTTTTAATTTATCATTATTTATTCACAAAACTATAATTGTACATATTTATTTTAATTATTTATTCTTTTATTTTACACTCTTTTAGTAACTTATTTTCTCAATATTTATGGAGAAATGCTAAAATCATGATAATTTATAAAACTTATCTGAAATATTATTGACCAATGATAGTTTTACAAGCTATAGTTAAGTTACAGTCAAATAACGGAGGTATTATTTATGGCTAAAAATAACAGCCAAGCACTTTTTCTACACACTGACAAAAAAAATCCAGATCAAATAAATAAAAATAGAAGTTATTATTTTCTAATCGGTTATTGTGTAATCCTGATTATTATCGGGCTATTTAGTGAGCCTATAAATATTTTATGGGAGGGCATGATTCGAATCCTAGCCTCACCTAGCAATTTGCTAACCGATTATATTGAATTAGGTACATTCGGCAGCGCATTTGTAAATAGCGGACTGCTCACACTAATTAGTGTATTACTTGCAAAAAAGGAAAAAATCCCGATTAACGGTCCTATCATAGCTGCATTATTTACAGTATCAGGTTGTTCTTTTTTTGGAAAAAATTTATATAATTCAATCCCAATTATCATTGGTGGACTTTGCTACGCAAGAATTGTGAAAAAGCCTTTTTCACAATTTATCGTTGTAAGCTTATTCGGTAGTGCATTATCTCCAATCATCAGTTACCTTACGTTTGGCATCTCTTTGCCTTTGATATTTTCTGTTCCTCTGGGATGTTTAGTGGGTATTTTTATCGGTTTAATTTTACCACCTCTTGCCTCCCATATTCTCACGTTTCATCAAGGGTTTTCTTTGTATAACGTTGGGTTTACATCTGGGCTTATTGCAATGCTATTTACAGGAGTTTTAAGGATGTTTGGTTGGAAAATTGAAGGAAAAAACTTAGTTTCTACCGAATATCATACTCATCTCTTGTCTTTCCTATTGTTTTTGTTTTTCTTGATGTTTTTTGTAGGCTTTATAGTCAATCATTTTTCATTAAAAGGGTTAAAAGAGATTAGTAAAACATCTGGGAAATTGATTACTGATTTTATCTCTATTGCGGGCGTTGGAGCCACTATGATGAATATGGCATTGATGGGATTTTTACTTGTTGGTTATACTCAAGTTAGTCAATCCACCATTAATGGACCCATTGTGGGGGCTATTTTATCTGCAGTTGGTTTTAGTGCATTCGGTAATCATCTTTTTAATAGCTCACCTTTGTTGATTAGTGTCTTTTTAACAGCTCAATTATCTTCTGTTTTCGAAGTTAATCAAACAACGGTAGTACTTGCTGGGATTTTTGGCACTGGTCTCGCTCCGATTGCCGGATATTATGGTATTACATTTGGACTAATTGCTGGATTTTTACATATGTCCCTAGTTACCAACGTCAGTTATCTTCATGGTGGCCTTAATCTTTACAATAATGGATTTTCTACTGGTTTTGTGGCGGCAGTCATGGTACCATTACTTGATAATATTTTACAGATCAGAAAGGTGAAGCAGCATGCAAGAAAGAGACAAAGCTAAGAGAATTGTAGATGAATTATTGACTTACTTTTTTTCGAATGGTATTGAAAAAATTCGTATTGATGTAGATTTTACTCCTGATGGCTTTTATATTGATATGCAAGGAAACACCGAAGATGAGCCTGAAAATGTATTACATTTATTAGAGCTATTAAATACACCTAGAGATCTAAGCATTGAGGGTTATTATGATGAATTACTCGGCATCACACATCACGAAGAAGAAGATTATCATCTGCTTGGTTTAATGATCGATGAAGCTGAAATTAGGTTTGATGCACCAGTTTTTGAGATCAAAGTATTTAGAAAAAAATAATAATTCCAATAAAAAATATGAAGAAACTTAGCAACAGTTCTCTTCATCTTTTTTTGCATTCATACTTTTGAGACTGTAACAAAAAAACACCCAAAAAATTGGGTGTCTTACTTCGAACTATTTACCATCTAGGATATTTAAACGAACTTTTTTAGGCCCATCCACACGTACACTGTAAACAATGGTACGGATTGCTTTAGCAACACGTCCTTGCTTTCCAATAATACGACCAATATCTTCAGGCGATACAGTCAAATTATATTCTAGAAAAACATCAGATTCTTCTATTTCTAATTTGACTAGCTCAGGTTGACTGACTAATGGGCGAACGATAGTTAAGACTAACTCTTTCACATCTGTCATCATCTGTCACCTTATTTCTTTTCAAGTTTAGCTTCATGGTGTTTTTTCATAACGCCTTCTTTTGAAAGGATGTTACGAACTGTATCTGAAGGCTGAGCGCCATTAGACAACCAGTTTAAAACTAAATCTTCTTTTAAAACTACTTCTGCAGGATCTTTTAAAGGATTGTAAGTTCCAACAGTTTCGATGAAACGTCCATCACGAGGAGAACGAGAATCTGCGACTACAATACGGTAAAAAGGACTCTTTTTAGAACCCATGCGTTTTAAACGAATTTTTACTGACATTTTATATATTACACCTCCATTAACTTAATCACAAATGTTAGTTTACCAGATTTTCAACAAGCTGTAAAGAGTTTTTTCTTGACACCTTAAAAAAAGCTTTAAACCGCTGTTTCTCATTTGTTTTGAGTCAAGGTGTGGTATACTTATTCTACCTTGGCAGGGGCAATTATTAGTTGCTTAACAAAAATAAGCTGTAAAAAACTACTATTTTTTACAGCTTATTTTTCGTTGCTTTAGAGAATTAATTGCTTCTTTCCCACATGTAATAATCAAATATTGAGCGGAAGCCACAGCAATCCCTTCTAGATACTGTAACAAGGTACGACTTGATGTGGCACAGTATCTAATTGGTTCTTGGGATTTAACGCTTTTGCCCCAACTTCTTTTTTATATTATTTTTTCTTCTTTTTCTTTTTCTTGCTTTTCTTCACCATGCGATTCATAGCCATTTTACCAAGTTTTCCTTTGATTCCTCCACCTAGCATTTGATCCATACCAGGAATATCCATGTTACCTTTGGACATTTGCTGCATCATTTTTTTAGATTCTTTGAATTGTTTAATCATGCGATTGACTTCAACCACATTATTTCCAGAACCAGCAGCAATTCTGCGGCGACGACTTGGGTTTAATAGATCTGGATTTTCTCTTTCAGCTGGTGTCATTGATAAAATCATGGCACGCTTGCGCTCTACATCTTTCGGATCTACTTTAACATTTTCTAGCCCAGGCATATTACTCATACCAGGAATCATTTTCAGCAAATCTTCAATTGGTCCCATGCCCATCACTTGATCTAATTGTTCAATAAAATCATTAAAGTCAAAGCTATTTTCCTTCATTTTTATTGCAAGTTCTTCAGCTTTTTTCTCATCATAATCTTGTTGCGCTTTTTCAATCAGAGTTAACATGTCTCCCATGCCTAAAATACGACTAGACATACGGTCAGGATGGAAAATTTCTAAATCTGTCAGTTTTTCACCTGAACCGATGAACTTGATTGGCGCACCTGTTACAGCACGAATAGAAAGAGCCGCACCTCCACGAGTATCTCCATCTAATTTAGTAATCACGACCCCAGTAATACCTAGCTGTTGGTTGAAACTGTCAGCAACGTTAACTGCATCTTGCCCAGTCATAGCATCAACTACAAGTAAGATTTCATCCGGTTGAGCGACTTCTTTGATTTGCTTTAGCTCATCCATTAAGTTTTCATCAATATGAAGACGACCTGCAGTATCAATCAAAACATAGTCATTTTTCTTTTCTTTTGCCAATTCCATTCCTTGTCGAACAATCTCAACGGGATTGGTGTCTGTGCCCATGTCAAAAACAGGGACATCTAATTGCTGACCTAAAACTTTTAACTGATCGATTGCCGCAGGACGATAAACATCGGCTGCGATCATCAATGGACGGGCATTTTCTGTTTTTATTAAATGATTGGCTAATTTTCCGCCAAAGGTTGTTTTACCAGCACCTTGTAAACCAACCATCATGATTACTGTAGGGATACGTTCGGATTTGTTCAATCCAACGGTATCAGTTCCCAATGTTGCTGTTAATTCTTCATCAACAATTTTAACGATTTGTTGGGCTGGTGACAAGCTTTCAAGAACTTCAACCCCCACCGCACGTTCACGTACACGTTTAGTAAAATCTTTGACCACTTGTAAATTTACATCGGCTTCTAATAATGCCAAACGAATTTCTCTCATCATTTCTTTTACGTCAGCTTCAGATACTTTTCCTTTACGACGTAATTTACTCATCGCCTGTTGCAGGCGGTCTGTTAAACTTTCAAATGCCATAATCTCATTCCTCTACTTCTTGTATTTGTTCTATATAATTTGCAAGCGTTGTATCTTTCGGATAGGTTTCATTTACGTAACCTTTCAGTGCATCTAATAACTCACCACGTACAACATAGTCAGAAAATAAATGAAGTTTTTTTTCATATTCTTCCAAAATCTTACCTGTTCGTTTAATGTTATCATAAACAGCTTGACGGCTAACTTCATATTCTTCAGCAATTTCACCCAATGAAAAATCATCTGCGTAATACATTTCCATGTAATTCATTTGCTTTTCCGTCAATAAAGTAGAATAAAATTCAAACAACGCATTCATTCGATTGGTCTTTTCAATTTCCATAGTTGTTACTCCTATCTTCAATCCCTTTTAGGTTACCGATTTCAGGGGAATTAGTCAATAGTTCTTGTTTGATTTTCAAGTATTTTTTCAAGATTTAATCAACTAATCATACTAATTTTGCCCGCCAATCCAAAAATTCTTTTTAGAAACGGCCACTTCTATTATTTACTGTCGATCATTTCCTCACGCTCAAGCACTTTTTGCCACTCACTTTCCGAAACCACTTCAAGACCGTGAGAGATAAAATATGCTGTTGCAACTCCCGAACCACTTCTATGCTTCCCGGAAAAAGTGCCATCATAAATGCCAGCTTTACCGCATGACGGACTATTTTCCTTTAAAATGATTGTTGTAATATTATTTTCAATTAGTTTTTGGTAGGCTATGATTGCTCCTTGTTTGAATAAATCAGTCATATCAACGCCTGATTCAGTAAGGACTTTTGCCTTGTTATCCCAAACATCAAATCCATCCCCACCGCTTATTTCAGCTGGATCTCTAGGAATCGGTAGACCACCCAATACTTCAGGACAAACAAGTATTGCTCTTCCGTCTGAGACTAATTTTTTCAATTCGTTGATTTCTTTCGATTGACCATCATAACGACAGCAGACCCCACCAAGACATGCGCTAATTCCAATCATCTTACTTCCCTCATTTCAATCTTTATCATTATACCATTTCTTTAGCTTTGAAAGTAGTTTTAGAAACATTCCATAAAGTTTTTGATAGTCGCAAATTTGTGATAAAATGACGTTGTGTTTATTTCGTATTTAAAGGAGCCAAATAGATGAAAAAAGTCCTAGTTGTCGATGATGAACCATCGATATTAACATTATTATCTTTTAACCTAGAAAAAGACGGCTACGAAGTAATGACTGCCGAAGACGGTGCAGTTGGTTATGAATTAGCATTATCCAATCAATTTGATTTTATCATCTTAGACGTTATGTTGCCAAATATGGATGGCTTAGAAATTACAAAGTCACTACGCAGAGAAAAAATTGACACGCCTATTTTGATTTTGACTGCCAAAGATGATCAAGTCGATAAAATAATCGGTTTGGAAATTGGTGCAGACGACTACTTAACAAAACCCTTCAGTCCAAGAGAAGTATTAGCGAGAATGAAAGCTATCTTTCGACGCTTAAAACCTGCACCAGGTAAATCAGAAGAATTTATCGAAACACCTAAAGCACCTTTAACAATAGGTGAAATCAGTATCGATGAGCAAAATTATGAAGTAAGGGTTCGTGGTCAAAAAATCGAACTTACGCCAAAAGAATTTGAGTTGTTAGTTTATTTTATCAAGCGCAAAGATCGAGTAATTGACCGAGACACTCTACTTGATCGTATTTGGAACTATGATTTTGCCGGTCAAAGTCGAATTGTTGATGTTCATGTGAGTCATTTACGAGATAAAATAGAAATCGATCCAAAACGCCCTGCCTATTTGGTCACTGTTAGAGGATTTGGCTATCGTTTTCAGGAGCCTAAAAAATGAAAAAACGGCAACGAATTGAATACCTGTTAGTCAGTATCATGATGATTGCTTTATTTTTTGGTAGTATTCTTTTAACAAACTATTTTTTTAAAAAAGAGCTTCTCTCCCAACAAGAAGAATACTTACAAAAAAAAGGAACATTGATCCTTGACCAACTCTCTCCTGAGATATTTATAAATCAAGACTTTTCAGTACAAGAAAAGAAACTCATTGACCATTATGCAACGGATGAAAATGAGCGTCTGACATTGATGAATGCAAAAGGAACTATTTTTTACGACAGTAACAATTCTGTGCTCCACGAATCTAGAAGTAGTCGACCTGAAGTAAAAGCGATACTTTCAGGCGCCGATTTTGGGTCGGCATTAAGAAAAAGTGCTACGTTGAAAAAAGAATTGCTTTATTTAGCTTTACCAATTCGTGAAAATGGCGAATTGGTCGGCATTCTTCGAGTTGCTGAAGAGACAACACAGTTTTCAAATAGTATTCAATCGTTCCGTCGATACATTCTGTTTACCTTAGGGATTTTATTTTTGATCATTACCGCTTTTGTTTTTTTATTGCTCCGTCAAAAAAATGAACCCTTAGTGACTATTTTGCCTGTATTAAAAAAAATTGTAAAATATCCTGACGAAGCTCGTTCTATCATCCAAGATTCTCCTGAATGGAATGAACTTTATCAAACTGTCAATCTGTTGAGTCAACAAATGAGTCAAACATATTTAGCTTATACATCCACTGATGAACAATTTCATGCGCTATTAGATGAATTAATGATTGGAGTCTTTATCATTGACGTGGATGGGAAATTACAATTAATCAATCCTAAAATGCTTGAAATTTTAACAATTCAAGACGATGATGCTGGGAAAGATTATTTTGAAGTAATCAAAGAACCTGCCTTGATTCATTTAATCCATCAAGTTATCACAGAAAAAAGTTCAGTACATCAAGAAATTAAACTGACTGATCCGCTAAATGATATGATTTTAGATATGTCTTTACGTTTTATAGAAGAAGATGGCAGTAATTATCAAGTCTTAGGAATCGCTTATGACCTTACTCGTGTAAGACAACTAGAAAAAATGCAAAAAGATTTCGTCAGCAATGTATCACATGAACTGAAAACACCGGTTACTTCGTTATTAGGTTTTACTGAAACATTACTGGATGGAGCCAAAGATGATCCAGAAACATTAAATCAATTTTTAGAAATCATGCAAAAAGATGCCTTGCGCCTGCAGCAGTTAATTCAAGAGATTTTGCAGTTATCACGAAATGGGAAAAATATATCTTATGATGACCAAGATATTACTTTGCATCCTTTTATCGAAGAAATATTGCGTTCTTATCGCAAAACAATCAAGGAAAAAAATCTGACCATAAAAATCATTGGGAATGAAACGCTAACGTATACAACGAAGTATGAGCTTTTCTATCCAATCGTTAAAAATCTGGTTGAAAATGCTATTCAGTATTCTCAAGAAGATGAAACTGTTACAATCGATTTTGGTTTTAGTGACACATTTTTCTTCACAGTAAAAGATAATGGCATTGGGATTAGCTTAAAAGACCAAGAACGAATTTTCGAACGTTTTTACCGGGTAGATAAAGCTCGAAGCCGTCATTCTGGCGGAACTGGTTTAGGTTTGTCAATCGTCCAAAACTACACTGAATTACTAGGTGGTTCTGTAACGATCGAGAGTCATTTAGGTTTAGGCTCAACATTTATGGTTAAATTACCTAAAAATAGCTAAATCAAAAAGAGGCTGAATGTGAAAACATTCGCCTCTTTTTGATCTTTTAGGGGAAGAAGTTATTTCTTTGTAATCGTTCCAGATACGTCTCTTTCAACTTTCATCGCCGTTATTGGTAAGTAACCTAACTTTTTAACGACACCTTGTTGAACATCATCTGATAATATAAAATCAATAAAGGATTGGACATCAGTATCCGGTTGTCCTTTTGTATACATATGCTCGTATGACCAAATTTTCCAAGAATTGTCTGCAACGTTTTCTTCGGTTGGTTTTACATCATCAATACTTAATGCAGTGGTAGAGTTATCCATGTAAGAAAAAGCAAGATAACTGATAGCTCCCGGTGTTTGAGAGACAATTTGGCGAACCGTTCCTGATGAATCCTGTTCCTGTGATTGAACAGCCGTTGCTCCATCCAGTCCCCATTTTTCGAATGTTGCTCGTGTACCACTACCACTTGGACGATTGATCACTGCTATTTCTTGATCTTTTCCACCCAACTCTTTCCAATTTTTGGTTTTTCCAGTAAAGATATCAACCAATTCTTGTTTGGAAATATTTTTAACACCAACATCTTTGTTTACTACAGGTCCCATGCCTACTACGGCAACCCGATGATCAACTAATTTTGAGGCATCAATGCCAGATTTCTCTTCCGCAAAAACATCAGAATTCCCTATCGTTACGGCACCGTCTACTACTTGAGAAAGTCCTGTTCCGCTCCCTCCTCCTTGAACTGAAATTGTGTAATTTGGATGTTCAGACACAAACTGATCCTTTGCGGCATCCACTAAAGGTTGTAACGCTGTGGAACCTACAGCTACGATTTTAACAGGTTGATTACTTCCGCTGTCTTTTCCTTTATCACTACTCTGATCAGTTGCAGCACCTTGATTGCCGCATCCTGCGATTAAAATTCCTACACTTAACACAATTGCTGATAATAAACGTTTCTTCATCTTTGCACGTCCTTTTCAATTAGTTACAAGCTTAGTTTACCAACAACATGTTAATTCCGTTTCAACGTTGTGTAAATAATGAGTAAAGGAATGTAAAGGTTTTGTTTAGCAACAAAAAGTCTTAGCCAAAACTAAATACCAGTTTTGGCTAAGACTTTAAAATCGAACATAAAAAGTGATTTTAAGCACTATGAAACGTATTTTTCTCTATTTCATATAATTTCCTATTCGGTTCATCGCATCTTTAAGTGTTGCTAAATCTGCCGCATAACTAATACGCACATACCCTTCTGCTTCTTTACCAAAAGCAACTCCAGGAATAATAGCTATTGCTTGTTGTTGTGCCAAATCCACACAAAATTTCATTGAGTCTTGTTCGTAACCTGTTGGGATTTTAGCAAAGATATAGAAAGCACCATTTGGTCGAGCGACATCAAAACCAAAAGATGTCATTTGTTCATAAACAAAATCTCGGCGTTCACGGTATTCTTCTTTCATAGCCGCTGCATCATTCATTCCTTCAACTAAAGCTCTAACAGCTGCTTTTTGGGAAATAGTGGAAGCTGCTGTAACCAAATATTGATGGACTTTGATAATCTCTCCAATCAAGCTCTCTGGTCCAAAAATAAACCCGATCCTCCATCCAGTCATGGCATGAGATTTCGATAGACCATTGATTAAAATGGTTTGCTCTGGTATAAACTCTGCAATAGATACATGTTGATCTTCATAGGTCAGCTCGCTATAAATTTCATCACTGATAACAAAAATTGAGTAATTTTTCAGAACATCAGCAATCGCTTTGACTTCATCACGATTATAAGTAACTCCTGTAGGGTTGCTAGGATAGTTTAAAATAATTGCTTTAACTTGATCACCATGTTCTGCCATAGCTGCTTCAATCATTTCAGGTGTCAAAACGAAATTATTCGGTCTTGTATCGATATAGACTGGCTCTGCCTGAGCCAAAGTGATCACAGGCTCATATCCAGGATAAATAGGTGCAGGCATCAATACCTTGTCACCTGGCTCTAAAATAGATAACAAACTGGCTGAGATCGCCTCAGTTGCACCTACAGTGACCAAAACTTCAGATGCTGGCTGATAACTTACACCATATTTTTCTTTCATAAAAAAAGTTGCTGCTTCTCTAACATCAGTCAATCCAGCCATACCTGAATAATGAGAAAAGTTGTTATTGATCGCATCATGCGCTGATTTTTTTATATGCTCTGGTGTATTAAAATCAGGTTCTCCCAAAGTTAGCTTTATGATACCTTCAATATCTGTTACTTGTTCATCAAACTGACGAATCGTTGACACAGCAATTTTATATACTTGCTTGTTAAACTTTTTAGATAAATCCATAAAACACCCTCCTATTGTTTGATAATCCAACCTTCGATACTTACTATTTTTGTATCAAGAAGTCATCGTAAGCAAAACATCGTTATCATATCCACATTTGTGTTAATGGCTCTATGATAGCATAATCTAACTTAAAATGAAATTTGTATTTCAAAAAAAGATATTTTCTCTCCAAATCCACATATTCATGTCGAGTATTTTCTTTATTGCTTTAACAAGGATTTTTAAACGTAGAAAAATCACTCTTAAAAATGATGAGTAAGAGTGATTTTGATCGTTTATTTATTACTTTCTTCAGCTATTACACTCAAAATAATCGTTTCAATTCTTCCATAAAGTATTGCCCAATTGTACTTATCCCTTTGTTCTTTTGATAAAGTACACAAATTTTGTTATTTGTACTTTCTGCTAATGGAATCAAACGAATTTCTTTCTTTGTAAAGCCTGTAACAACGCCCGAACCAGATGCATAAGCATCTGTTTCTACTAGCAAATTCATTAATGTTCCTCGGTCGTTCGTGTAAATGACTGTTTCTTGTTCTTGATTTTCGATTAGATCTTCTGAAAAATAAGAAAAATTGCTGCCTTCTTGTGTAAAACGAACTTGTGGATAGCAACATAAATGTTCCAATTGGATTTCCTTTTGGGTAGCTAACGGGTGATTTTTTCCAAGGAAAATGTGGGTTTTAAAACTTCCTATCACATCATAGGTCAAGTTGGCTTGTTCCAAATAACGCTCAATCCCAGCTTGATTTTGACTATTTAAATAAATTATACCTAATTCACTGTGATAACTTTTCACATCTTCTATTACCTTTAACGTTGTTGTCTCAAACACACGAAAATTTTTGTACTGATCCTTAAATCGCTGAATCACTTTTCCCATTACTTCTCCTAAAAAGTCATAATGTTGAGACGAAATTGAAAATCGTTCACTTGTCGTAACTTCTTGGTAACGGTTCTCTATGATTTCCATTTGTGTTAAAATTTTTTCTGCATGTTCTAAAAAAGTTGATCCCTCGTCTGTCAATGAAGCCCCTTTGTTTGTACGAATAAACAAGGTTACACCAATTTCCTCTTCTAACTCACGAATACCATTGGATAAACTGGGCTGCGTGATAAAAAGTTTCTTTGCGGCTTCCCGAAAACTGCCATTATTTGCGACAGCTACAACATACTTCATTTGTTGAATATTCATAGAAGTCCTCCGTCTTATTCAGAAAAATAGATTTTACGTCCATTAAGTGGTTGTACTGGTCGGTTATTAAACGGCAGCATACCTTCATCTATCCGTTGAAAAAAATCGCTATCCAATTTTTGAACAGTATCGAACACAAACCAATGAACAGGACCTTTCGTTGGAGGTGTTGTTAATGAACCTAAGTAGTGAAAATGAGACTTTTGTTCAGGTAAGAAAATCGAAGGATCAAACCATTGTTGATGGGTTTGCGTATTCCATACAAAAGCTGCTTTCTTCTTTGAAAACTTATTTTCTTCTTTAGTAATAGTAAATAAACAACCTACAACCAAATTATCGCCAGAATTATTCATATGAACGAGATGAAATTCTACTGGACAATGTTCACCATCAAACGTATGCTCACTAGGCGTATGAAAGTGAATATCTGTCAAATAATATTTTTCCTCTTCGAAAACCACATAACTTTCTGTATTTGGTGGAATAAAGTGGAATGTATTTTTAAATTCTTTTTCTGTAAATTCTTCTGTTTTATAACAAAAATTGATCTCTCTATTTTCGGATACACCATTAATTAAGTCTTTGGATAAATTGATTGGTGATTGATATGGATATTTTGCACCTGTTGAAAACCAATCACAAAGCGTATGCCAGTTTTCAGGACCACGCTCACCTGTGTATCCCCACTCTACGTCCATATTTCGAATATTCTTCATCAAACCCCACCTTCAGATTTTATCATTTAAATAACTGTATCCTATTTATTATTAACAGTCAATTTTCAAAAACGATTTATCGATTATTTAATATTTAAATCAGTTTAACATGAAAATTATAGCGTATTGAAGGAAACTGATATACAGTATCAAACGTCAAAATGTTCGGTAATTTCTCAAAAACCACACAATGCATACAAACACATTGTGTGGTCTTTAGTTAAATTAGCCGTTGGGCCAGTTTTCAGGATCTTTTTTCCAATTTTTTAGCAAGTCAATATCACTTTCTTCGATGTAGTTTGACTCTAAAGCTGTATCTAACAATGTTGAATAGTTAGTCAATGTAACTAATTTCATGTTATGTTCTGCAAATTTTTCTTTGCCTTTTGGTAGTTCGTAAGTGAAGATTGCTGCAACGCCTAAAACATCAGCACCTTCACGTTCTGCTGCAGAAGCTGCTTCCAACACACTTCCACCTGTAGAGATCAAGTCCTCAATCACAACCATTTTTTGACCTTTAAATATCCGACCTTCGATTTGATTTCCCTTGCCATGTTCTTTGGCTTTGCTTCGAATATAAACCATTGGTAAATCCAAAATATCCGCTACCCATGCTGCATGAGGAATTCCTGCTGTAGCCGTTCCAGCAATAACTTGTACATCTGGATAACTCTCTTTAATTTTTTCTGCCAGTCCCTTAGCAATATCTTTGCGAACTACTGGATAACTCATTGTAATACGATTATCGCAATAGATTGGGCTTTTGATCCCGCTTGCCCAAGTAAATGGTTCGTTTGGACTTAGAAATACTGCTTCTATTTCTAATAACTCTTTCGCAATTTTTTTAGCCAATTCAGTCATAGATTTTCTCCATTCCATTCATTTTTTATTGTTTGATATGCTTCATAAGGTATATTCGCTTTTGTAATTGGTCTTCCAACAACAATAAACGTTGATCCGATTTTTCTGGCCTCTCTTGGTGTGACAACACGTTTTTGATCGCCGAGATCACTACCACTAGGGCGAATACCTGGAGTTAAACAAACAAAATCTTTACTTGTTGCTTCATGAATAGCTTCTACCTCCAAAGCAGAACAAACAACACCAGATAAACCAGCGTCTTGCGCACATTTTGCATAATGAAGCACACTTTCTTTTAAAGGTACTTGGATTAGTTGGTCCTGCTGCATTTCGGCTTCGCTAGTTGAAGTTAATTGTGTTACAGCTATCAAAACTGGAACTTCCCCTCCTGATTTGGTGCCTTTTTCCAACCCTGCTTTAGCAGCCTTCATCATTTTAATTCCGCCTGCAGCATGAACATTTGTCATATCCACACCTAGTTTTGCCAAACCTGTCATTGCTTTTTCAACAGTATTTGGAATATCATGTAATTTTAAATCTAGAAAAACAGAATGACCTAATGATTTTAACCAACGGACAATCTCAGGTCCTTCTTGATAGAATAGCTCCATCCCAACTTTAACAAACAATGATTCGTCGTGTGGGAATTTGGCTAAAAATGCTTCTACTTCTATTTTTGAAGAAAAATCTAATGCAATAATCGGTCGTTGGCTCATTGATTTTTTTCCTCTCTAACCTCTTTGATTAATTGTTCTAACGATTCAATCCCAAGTTCCGCCATCCTTTTGGGTAAAGCATCAATCAGTTTAGGACAAATATATGGGTCTGTAAAGTTGGCTGTTCCAACACCTACTGCACTAGCTCCAGCCATAAACATTTCCAAAACATCATCAACTGTTTGAACACCGCCCATACCGATAATTGGTAAATTAGAGATTTGGGAAACTTGATGTATAAGACGAATAGCAACTGGTTTAATAGCAGGACCTGATAATCCTCCAGTCTGATTGGCTAAAACGGGACGGCGTGTTTTCAAATCAATCCGCATTCCTAAAAGAGTGTTAATCATTGAAAATCCGTCCGCTCCGCCAGCTTCGATTGCTTGTGCGACTGGCACAATATCAGTAACATTCGGAGATAATTTTACATAAATTGGTACTTTAGTCACTTTTTTCACTGCTTGTGTTAATTGAAAGGCAACGTCTGGATCAGTTCCAAAAGCGATTCCTCCATGTTTTACATTTGGGCAAGAAATATTTAACTCAATTGACTTTACATTTTTAGCATCTCCAATTTTCCCGCAAACTTCTACGTAGTCTTCTTCGCAAGCTCCAGCAACATTAGCGATAATTGGTAAATCGTAGGCTTCTAAAGCAGGTAATTTGGTATTCATGACAACATCTAGACCGGGATTTTGCAACCCAATCGCATTTAACATACCACTAGGTGTTTCCGCTACTCTAGGTGTTGCATTACCGAAACGTGCTTGTGGTGTTGTTGCTTTAACCATGATTGAACCTAATTTCCCAAGATCATAATACTTCGCATATTCTTCACCAAATCCAAAACAGCCACTAGCAGGAATAATTGGATTTTTCAACTCTAAACCAGGAATACTTACAGCTAAAGGATTCTTGATCATAAAACCACCTCACTTGCTCTAAAAATCGGTCCTTCGTCACATACCTTAACGCTTTTTGTTCCTGTTTCATCCTCTGGTACGTGGCAAACACAGGCATAGCAAGCCCCCATACCGCAAGCCATACGCTGTTCCAAAGATAGAAAGACATTGGGATTTTCAGAGAAAACTTGTGCTACCATTTTTAGCATCCCATTAGCCCCACAGGCGTAAACGGCATCTGGCTGCTCTTTTTTTACCGCATCTAACAAAAGATTGCCGACATTTCCTTCAACACCGAATGAACCATCATCTGTTGCAAATCTTGTATCTCCTAAAGCTACAAATTCGTCTTGAAAATAGGCCACTTCTTTAGAGGCATAGCCTAGAAAATGAACCACTTCAATCCCATTTTGTTTCAATTGCTTCGATAGTTCATACATTGGAGGAATTCCGATCCCTCCACCAATTACATACGCTTTTTGACCAGGTTTCAAACAATGCACATCAAAACCATTTCCTAAAGGTCCCATCACATCTAAGGTGTCACCAGCAGATAGCATAGAAAATACTTTCGTACCTTCTCCTTCTGTTCGATAAATAATCGTACATGTTTGCGCCTGTTTATCGATTTGATTTAAGCTGATGGGTCTTCTTAAAAGCATATCTTCTCTTGGAACTTTGATATGAATAAATTGACCAGGTTTTTCCATCTCATTTACTAAATCCCCTGTCAAAGTCATTTGAAAAATTCTAGGAGCTAATTGTTTTTGAGAAACGATTGTCATAATTTCCTGTTTCATGTTTTCTACTCCTTTGCAGCATATTATTATAACTAAAGCTGAGAAAAAGCGGCTGTCTTTAAGAGCTCAACCTTTTTTCTCAATATTTAATGTATATTAAATTGCCTCAGTTGAAAATGCTCGAGACTCTAAAACTTTCAAAATTGCTTCTGCTGTATCTAATGAAGTAAATAGCGGCACGCCATGCTCCACTGCCTCTCGGCGAATCAAGAAGCCATCTTGATTCGTGTCTGATCGATCCTTATCCATTGTATTGACAACCACTTGTGCCTCACCTGTGCGGATCAAATCAAGAACTGTTTTGCCACCTTCATGATTTATTTTATCAACGGTTTTGACAAATAATCCATTCTCTTGCAAGAATTTTGCTGTCCCTTTTGTTGCAATCACACTATAACCGATCTCATTGAATCGTTTAGCTAAACCTAGTGCTTCTGCTTTTGTCTCGTCAGCTATCGTAAAGAGTACTGCACCAAAGCTTGGTAAATGTAGTCCTGATGCTTCAAAGGCTTTGTATAAAGCTTTTTCTAAGCTATAGTCAGAACCCATTACTTCTCCAGTAGATTTCATTTCTGGGCCTAAGTAAGTATCGACTTTTTGTAGTTTAGTGAAAGAAAATACTGGCGCTTTAATGTGTACTTGTTTACTTTCAGGATATAGACCGTCTTTATAACCTAGTTGATTTAATTTTTCACCAAGAATTGCTTTTGTAGCAATCTGAGCCATGGGAATACCAGTAATTTTACTTAAAAATGGTACCGTTCGGCTTGCTCGGGGATTCACTTCGATCACATAAACTTTTTCTTCATGTATAACAAACTGGATATTCATCATGCCGATACAGTTTAATCCAAGCGCTAATTTTTTTGTATAATCAGCAATTGTCTTTTGTATATCTTCTGATAAAGTTTGCGGCGGATAAACAGCCATTGAGTCTCCTGAATGGACACCAGCTCGTTCGATATGTTCCATAATCCCGGGAATTAATACGGTTTCTCCATCACAAATGGCATCCACTTCGCATTCTTTTCCTATTAAATAGCTATCAACTAGCACTGGATGTTCTGGAGAAGCTTTCACTGCGTTAGTCATGTAATCTTCTAAGTCTTTTTGATTCTCTACAATTTCCATTGCTCTTCCGCCAAGTACATAGCTTGGACGTACCAAGACTGGGTAACCAATTTTATTCGCTACAGCCACCGCTTCTGCTGGACTTGTTGCAGTATCTCCAGGTGGTTGAGGAATATCTAGTTCTTGCAATGCTTGTTCAAATAAATCACGATTTTCAGCTCGATCTAGATCTTCAATTGATGTACCAAGGATTTTAACCCCTTGTTTTACCAAAGGTTCAGCTAAGTTGATTGCAGTTTGACCGCCAAATTGAACGATCACACCTATCGGCTGCTCCAATTCGATCACATTCATGACATCTTCCAACGTCAATGGTTCAAAATAAAGTTTATCTGAGATCGAGAAATCTGTTGACACTGTTTCGGGATTGCTATTCATGATAATAGCTTCAAAACCAGCTGCTTGAATTGCTTTAACAGAGTGAACCGTAGCATAATCGAACTCCACGCCTTGACCAATGCGAATCGGTCCTGAACCTAGAACTAAGACTGATGGTTTTTCAGAACGAATACTTTCGTTTTCGAATTCATATGTGCTGTAAAAATAAGGTGTTTGAGATTCGAATTCAGCTGCACAGGTATCCACCATTTTGTATACAGGAAGAATTTTTTGTTCATGACGATATTCTGTCACTTCTTGTTCGCTTATCTGCCATAACTCAGCAATTTTTCGATCAGTAAAGCCGTTTTGTTTTGCTTCTTTTAAAAGCTCAATGTTTTTACTATTTTCTTTCAAACCATTTTCCAATTCAACGATATGAAGTAATTTATCTAAGAAGAATAAATCGATTTTTGTCAACATTGCCAGCTCTTCGATTGAGTAACCTCGACGAATCGCTTCGGATAGATAGAAAAGACGATCATCTTGGGCTTTCACGATTTTTTCTGTCAATTCTTCATCACTAACATCCTGTATTTCTTTTAATTCATTATGGTAAGTACCGATTTCAAGTGAACGAACAGCTTTTAATAATGATTCCTCAATATTTCTGCCAATGGCCATGACTTCTCCTGTTGCTTTCATTTGAGTGCCTAAACGGCGATCGCCCTTTTCAAACTTGTCAAAAGGCCAACGAGGAATTTTTGCAACCACATAATCTAAAGCAGGCTCAAACTCAGCATACGTCGTTTCTGTCACAGGATTTTTCATTTCATCCAATGTTAATCCCACCGCAATTTTTGCAGCTAATTTAGCGATTGGATATCCCGTTGCTTTACTAGCAAGTGCTGATGAGCGTGAAACACGAGGGTTTACTTCAATCACATAATAGTTGAAACTATCAGGATCCAGAGCTAGTTGAACGTTACAGCCACCTTCTATTTTCAATGCTCGAATTATTTTTAGTGATGCATCACGAAGCATTTGATATTCATGATCAGATAATGTCTGACTTGGTGCAAAAACAATTGAATCACCGGTATGAATGCCTACTGGATCGAAATTTTCCATATTACAGACAACAATCGCATTGTCTGCAGAATCCCGCATCACTTCATATTCGATCTCTTTAAAGCCAGCAATGCTTTTTTCAATCAAACACTGGGTTACTGGCGATAATTTCAAACCGTTTTCAGCAATGAGCCGCAGTTCATCTTCATTATCACACATCCCCCCACCCGTTCCACCTAAGGTAAATGCTGGGCGAACAATGATCGGGTAGCCAATTGTATTCGCAAATTTTACTGCTTGTTCTACAGTATTGACAATCTCACTTTCTGGAATTGGCTGATCTAAATCTTCCATCAGTTGTTTAAATAAATCACGATCTTCTGCTTGATCGATGGCACTCAATTTGGTTCCTAATAATTCGACATTTAGTTCATCTAGAACGCCAGATGCAGCAAGCTCCATCGCCATATTCAGTCCTGTTTGACCACCAAGCGTTGGAAGTAAGGCATCCGGACGTTCTTTTCTTAAAATACGAGAAACAAATTCAAGTGTAATTGGTTCTATGTACACTTGATCTGCGATTTCTTTATCAGTCATAATCGTAGCTGGGTTTGAGTTTACTAAAACGACTTCATAGCCTTCTTCCCTTAGAGCAAGACACGCCTGTGTTCCAGCGTAATCAAATTCTGCGGCTTGACCAATAATAATTGGTCCTGAACCGATGACCATGATTTTTTTAATATCTGTTCTTTTTGGCATTAGTCCTGCTCCTTCCATGCATCCATTAGTTCCATAAATTCATCGAATAAGTGCAATCCGTCATGAGGGCCTGGCGCCGCATCAGGATGGTATTGAACGGTAAAGGCTGGGTATTGACGATGCCTAATCCCTTCAACTGATCCATCATTTACTTCTATATGTGTCACCATTAATTTTTCAGGATCAACCGTTGCGTCATCAACTGCAAATCCATGATTTTGTGAAGTAAAATCAATTCTTCCTGTAGCTATCTCTCGAACCGGATGATTTAGACCACGGTGACCGAATTTCATTTTGTAAGTGTCCGCTCCATTTGCTAGTGCAAATAATTGATGACCTAAACAGATTCCGAAAATCGGTACTTTCCCTTGAATTCCTTGAATCATTTGAATAGCTTCTGGAACATCTTTGGGGTCACCAGGTCCATTTGTCAGCATAACTCCGTCAGGTGAAAGCTCTAAAATGGTTTCAGCATCTGTGTTATAAGGGAGAACGGTTAGATTACAGTGACGTTTTGACAATTCTCGTAAAATACTATGTTTCAAGCCAAAATCAACCACTACAACATTACGTCCAGTTCCCGGACTTGGGTAAGGTTTAGTTGTTGAAACTTGAGCAACTTGATTTTGAGGCAATACTGTTGCTTTCAACTGATCAAAGGCATGAGTCAAATCATCCCCTTCATCAATGAACCCGCCTTTCATCGTCCCTACAGAACGAAGCTTTCTTGTTAATGCGCGAGTATCAATTCCAGAAATCCCTGGAATCCCTTTTCGTTTCAGAAATTCATCTAGCGTCATTTGAGCACGCCAATTTGATGCAAGGCGTGCATGTTCCTTAACAATCACGCCTTTACAAGTAGGAGATATAGATTCATAGTCATCACGATTGATACCATAATTACCAACCATCGGATAAGTAAATGTAATGATTTGACCGTTAAAACTTTGGTCAGTGATCGTTTCTTGATAACCGGTCATGCTTGTTGTGAATACAACTTCACCAACAACATCACATGCTGCGCCAAATGCTTTTCCTTCAAAAACGGTTCCGTCTTCTAGTATCAATAATCGCTTCAAATTCTATGCATCTCCTTTAGACCAAGCTGAATGTCCATCAACAAAAGTCATTAGTGTATTTCCTTTAACTTTCCAACCAACAAACGGTGTGTTAACACCTAGTGATTCAAAATCCTTGTCGTTAATTGCCTCTTCCGTTGATAAATCAAAAACTGCAAGATCTGCTGGACTGCCGATTGTCAAAGTCCCAGCATCTAAACCGAAAATTTCTGCTGGTTTCGTTGCCATCCAGTCAATAACTTGTTCAAGAGTAAATCTTCCTGTTTCAACAAAGTTTGTATAAATCAATTGGAAGGCTGTTTCACTCCCAACAATTCCAAAGGGGGCTTTTAAGAATGTTTGATTTTTTTCTTCTAAACCATGTGGTGCATGGTCAGTTGCGATACAATCAATCGTTCCATCTAACAATCCTTCGATCAGCGCATCACGATCTTCAGTTGCTCGCAATGGCGGATTCATTTTCCAAAAGCCATTATCTTCTGGGATATTTTCATCAATAAGAATTAAATGATGAGGAGCAACTTCTGCTGTTACATGAATGCCTGCTCGTTTAGCATCACGAATTACACGAACACTTTCTTTTGTAGAGACGTGACAGACATGGTAGTGAACTCCTGTTTCTCCAGCTAAGACAACATCTCGAGCAATTTGTGACGCTTCCGTAGAGCTTAAAATCCCCGGCAAGCCTAATTTCTTAGAAATCTCCCCTTCATGCATCACACCATCGAACAACAAGGACTCATCTTCAGTATGAGCAACAATCGCCATTCCTAATGAAGCTGCTTCTTTCATGGCAAGATACATCGTTCCAGCAGTTTGTACACCTACACCGTCATTAGTAAAAGCAAATGCTCCAACTTCTTTTAAAGCTTTTTGATCGGTTAAGGTTTCACTACGAAGTTCTTCGGTGATTGGCGCATACTGTAGAACTTTTACTACAGCATTTTTTTGAATGATCTCGTAAACTTCTTTTAGTTTTTCAGCGGTATCTGGTACCGGATTTAAATTAGGCATGGCACAAACCGTTGTATATCCACCTCTAGCAGCCGATTTACTACCAGTTTCGATTGTTTCTTTATAGGTGAAACCCGGTTCTCTCAAATGAACATGAACATCCACTAATCCTGGTGTGATCAACTGACCTTTTGCATCGTACACTTTTTCAAAGTTGCTTTCGTCAAAAAATTCACCAATTGCTCTAATCTTGCCATCTTCAATCCAAATTTCTGCTGGAATCAGTTGATTGTCTTTTTTAATGATTTTTCCATTTTTGATAAGTGTTTTCATTTTGCTCACCTATGCCTTTCCTTGTAGTACTGCTTCTAAAATAGCCATTCTCATGTAAACACCATTACTCATTTGCTGGATAATACGTGACTGGATTCCCTCTACAAGAGGATCCGCTAACTCAACATCACGATTGATTGGTGCTGGATGCATGATAATTGCGTGTTTTTGCAATCGTTTTGCTCTCTCTACTGTTAAACCATAGTTTTGATGATATTCTTCTTTTGAAAAGATTTCTGATCCATCATGACGTTCATGCTGCACTCGCAGCATCATCATTACGTCTACGGTTTCCACTACTTCATCTAGTGGCATATAATGTCCGTAAGCTTCAAACTGCTTGTCATACCATTCTTCTGGTCCAGAGAAAAAGATCGTTGCACCAAGACGTTTGAGCATTTGCATATTTGATTTTGCTACTCTGGAATGAGTAATATCCCCAACAATTGCTACTTTCAATCCTTCAAAATTATCAAATTCTTCATATATCGTCATTAAATCTAAAAGACATTGCGTTGGATGTTGTCCGCTGCCATCGCCTCCATTAATGATGGCACATTGAATTGTTTTACTTTGGATTAGTTCATCATAATAATTTTCTTCTCCATGACGAATGACTGCCACATCTACTCCGATTGCCGACATTGTCAGCACTGTATCATACAGTGTTTCACCTTTTTTGACTGAACTCATACTTTCTTCGAACTCAATCACTTCAATTCCCAGTTTTTTCTCAGCAACGTCAAAGCTTTTGTGAGTTCGAGTACTGTTTTCAAAGAACAAGTTTGTCGCAAAATATTGTTTTTTTGCTGGCTGCCAAGTTGCACCTTGTTTAAATTCTTGTGCGCGATGGATCAGCCCCATGACCTCTTGATCACTTAATGCTTCTACGGTTAAAAGATGTTTTAAACTGATACGTTCAGATGTGATGATCATGCATTCATTCCTCCTTATATAAGTAACAACGTTCCGCTTCGCTACACCTTGTAGTTTTCAACATCCGTTCACTTCACTTTGTTTCAAAGTAAAAAGTGTCTTAGGCTTGCTTGCGAAGCTAGAGAACATAAAAGCTAACTCTTAAATCTAGACAGATTCTTCTTCACTACGTGCCGTTTCAGGTAAAATTAAATTCAGAATAATTCCTAAAACTGTGGCTAATGCCATAGATGACAATTCAAATGTATCTAGCTTAAAGACTAATCCGCCGATACCAATAACTAAGATCACAGAGGCAATCAGTAAATTCTTTTTCTTATCAAAGTTGATTTGATTATCAATCAATATTTTCAATCCACTCGCTGCGATTACTCCGAATAAAACAAAGCTGATACCAGAAATTACTGGTCCAGGAACGCTTAAGATTACTGCGCTTAGTTTTCCGACAAAGCCAAGACCCACAGCGAAAACTGCCGCTCCTCCAATAACAAAGACACTGTGCACTCTTGTAATTGCTAACACTCCGATATTTTCTCCATAGCTCGTGACAGGAGGTCCGCCCACAAGTCCCGCGACGATTTGAGCGGCTCCATCCCCCATCAATGTTTTTGATAGTCCAGGATCTTTAAAGAAATTTCGTTTTGTTAATTTATTCAAAACCATTAAGTGTCCAATGTGTTCTGTCATTGTGACAAACGCAATCGGCGCCATTGTTGTAATTGCGTTTAGATATAGTTTCGGTTGATATTGAACAAAGGGAATTTCAAAATTTGGTACTGTAAACCATGCCGCTTGTTTGATCGGCTCCGTATCAACAATTCCGAATAACAACGCCACCAAGTAGCCACTGACAATTCCTAACAAGATAGGAATCAAACCTAGAAACCCTTTGAAAAACATATTATAAAAAATCGTTAGGCCTAAAGTGATTAATGCAACAGCGATAAATTTAAAATCATACTCGCCGTTATTAAACATGGCATTATTTGAAGCATTTGCTGCAAGACCTAGACCGATGACCATTACTACCGGTCCTACAACGATCGGCGGTAAAAGTTTGTCTAGCCACGCTGAACCAATTTTACTAACAATGAGGGAAACAATCAGGTAAACCAAACCCGTTGTGATTGCCCCTTGAGCGATAGCAGGATAGCCATCACTTTTCATCAACATCTGCATAGCTGCAATAAAAGCGAAGCTGCTTCCTAAATATGCTGGAATTTTCCCTTTTGTGATAAATAGGTAAACTATCGTGCCTAATCCAGAACTGACCAAAGCGATTCCCGGATCAATCCCTACTAATATTGGAACGATAACCGTTGCGCCAAACATCGTGAATAAATGCTGTAAGCTTAATCCGATCCAAGGTACTGCCTTTGGTTTATCATTTATATCCAGTACTGCCTCATCATTACGAAACTTTTTTTCTGCCATCTCAACCTATCCTATCTCTACTATATTTATTTGTCTATTCTTCTGTACTAGCAATCAAGATGCGATCAGCACCATCTTTTTCTTCTACTTCTACAATGATTTCCTCTGCCATCGATGTTGGAATATTTTTGCCAACATAGTCAGCTCTAATTGGAAGTTCACGATGTCCTCTATCTACTAAAACAGCTAATGAAATTTTTCTAGGTCGACCAAGATCCATCACTGCATCCATTGCAGCTCGAATCGTTCGTCCTGTAAACAGTACATCATCAATCAAAATAACTTCTTTTCCTTCTATAGAAACTGGAATATCCGATGAATGAAGTTCCGGTTCTTCTAGGGATCTTTTTTTCATAGATTGACCATCCATATCATCTCGATATAATGTGATATCTAACTCACCTACTGGTACTTCAATATGTTCTAATTGATTTAAACGCTCTGCAATCCGTCGTGCGATATAGATTCCACGGGTTTTAATTCCTACTAATACAATGTCTTGGATTCCTTTGTTTCTTTCAATAATTTCATAGGTGATTCTTGTTAGTGCTCGTTTCATTGTCACTGCGTCAACGACTTCTTTGCCTTGCATTTTTTTCCTCCTAAAAATGTGATTTTATTTTTTGATTGCCTTGTGAGCTTCCTGTTTCAGCGTATAAGACGGTACGCTTGCTCTTTTGGTGTTCCCGCTAGTAAGATAACTTCTCCCACTTCGTTCACCTTGTACTTTTCAACATCAGCTAACTCTTTCGCTGTATATCAAAGCAAAAATCCTCCTACCCGTGTTCGGATAGGAGGATTGAATTTATCTATACAAAGATACTATTCGTTTCACACAGATTTTCTCTAAGCGCACCTAGATATTATTCTGCATGTTTCCTTCTTAGCCTCACGGGACTACTCTTAAAGGATTACTTTATTTAATTTTCTTTCTCAAATCAGTGTACCTTTTCTTCTGAAATAAATCAATCATTATTTCTTAATTGGTCTAAAGTTTTTTCAAAAAGGTCAGGTAAAGGTGCTTCAAATACCATCATTTGACCAGTTGTGGGGTGTTTGAAACCTAGCATTTCAGCATGTAGAAATTGACCCTTCCCTTTTAAGGTTTTTCTTGGTCCATACAATGGATCACCTGCTACTGGAAAGCCAATATACTTCATGTGTACCCGAATTTGATGTGTACGTCCTGTTTCTAGTTGTAATTGCACTAAAGTGAAATCATCAAATCTTTCCAAGACTTCAAAATGAGTCACTGCAGGTTTTCCACCTTCGATTACGGCTTGCATTTTCCGATCATTTTTTGAACGCCCAATCGGTGCATTGATTTCACCTTTGTCATGAGATATTTCTCCATGAACTAAGGCAATGTATTTTCTAAGTGATGTTTTATCTTTCAATTGTTCTGCTAATGCAATATGAGCTTTATCATTTTTAGCTACCATCAATAAACCCGAAGTATCTTTATCGATACGGTGAACAATCCCTGGACGAATAATCCCATTAATTGAGGATAAGTCTTTTATATGATACAACAATGCATTGACTAATGTACCATCTTGGTGTCCTGCTGATGGATGAACGACCATACCTTGTGGTTTGTTAATAACAAGTACGTCGTCGTCTTCATAAACAATTTCAATAGGAATGTTTTCCGCTTGAACATCAAGTTCCTCTGGTTCTGGAACATTAATGCTAATTTCGTCATTTTCTTTTACTTTATAGTTAGAACGAGTCACTTCACCATTAACAGTTACATTCTGGTCTTTTAACCATTGCTGAATTTGCGAACGCGAATGATCTTTTAACAAGTCGCTTAAAACTTTGTCAATCCGTCCTTTTTCTTGTTTTATTATTACATTAATTTGTTCCATTTTTCCCATCCTTCGCTGCTTTTTCTTCCAAAAGCAAATAAATAAATATACATGCTACACCTATAACTAGTACTGAGTCAGCAACATTGAATATAGGAAAGTTAATAAATTCTGTTTGGAACATATCAACAACAAAACCTAGACGTAAACGATCAATAAAATTTCCGATCGCTCCTGCTAAAACTAAACTCAAACCAACGGTAAGCCATTTGCTTCCATTAATATTTTTAACTAAGATATATAAAACTACAGCTACCACGATTACCGTAATAATATAAAAGAACCACATTTTGCCTTCTAGAAGGCTCCACGCAGCCCCAGTATTACGAATATAGGTAAATGATAAAAATCCGGGGATAAATTCTTTGGTTTCTCCTAATTGGATATTAGTTACCGTTAAATATTTTACCCACTGATCTAAACCAACCAATACGGCACTGATAATAAGATAAACTGCTAACAATGGCTTTCATTCCTTCTCTAAATTATTGTATAGATCTCTTGGTCGAATAATGCCCAGTAAACTGCCATTGGGGTTACCATCCTTGGTTATCAATATGGCCTCTAGTTTTATTTGGGTCACAAACATTCTTTCTACTTGATAAACAGTCGTCTCTTTACTAACAAATTGATAGTTACTCTCTTTGTAGTTACTGACTAAAAGCTCCGAAGCTGTTCTTCCTTCTAGATGAATGTCTCCTTTAGAACTTTCAACAGCTAACCAAATGCCTAAACCACGAACAGTAATCAGACCTCTAAAGATACCATGCTCGTAAATTGGAAATTGAGAGTATTGTTTACGAGCAACGATTGCTAGAATTTCTTTAATTGAAATATTTACATCAAATCCAGTTACTTTCTTTGAAAAACGAGGCAAAACTTTTTCAGGTCGAATTAAAGATTCTTCAATTTCCTCAATGCGTTTGACTGCCCACTCGTTTGGTTCTGCTATCACAAAATCCGCTGAAATTCGTTCATGCACGATTGCATTTCTTAATTGAGCCATTTGTAGTAAATCATCTTGAAACATCAAGACCTGACTTTCGTTTTTTCTAGCCAACCGACGAACCATTTCGCTAAATCCCATATTTGTTGGATTATTTAATTGTTCACGAAACCATTTTTCAATTCGGTTAAAACTACTCAAAAATTCTTCAGCTCTTTCCCCCATTACATCTTCTCCTTGATGATATAAGCTTTATTTAACATAGAAAATAAAAAAACAAAATAGAGCACTAGCAATATCAAAATCCCTAAGATATTCAAATGCAGGAGTGGAATTAGAAACATTCCAACAAAAAGTATAACATAAATCAACATCAGCATAGGATTCATCATTACCACTAAATCAATCGTCTGGCCGTTATCATTCACGGTCAGCGGTGTACTCTTCAAAAGAAAAAAATTGGCTTGTAATGTACAATGTTTGTCATTTAACTCAATTTGTTTCGTTTCATTTTGATTTAAACAAAACAATTTTTTACCATCTTTTTTGATCTCGATCGGACTGCCCATCCCATAAAATCCGGTATTTCTAGTACAACGAATATTCATGTTGATTCCTCCTCGAGCTTTAATATAAAGTATATAACAAAAAACCTCAGACTGAAAGAAAGAAGTTGATTTAAACGAAAATAAACTGCATTAAATGACAAAAAAACAAGAGTCTCAAAACTAAACTCTTGTTTTTTTAGATACATACCTTTTATTAAAATAAACCAATCGCATGACCATCTTTGTCTACATCCATATTCAATGCAGCTGGTTTTTTAGGCAAACCTGGCATAGTCATAACATCGCCAGTTAAAGCGACTATAAATCCTGCACCAATTTTAGGTACTAGCTCTCGAATCGTAATCGTAAACCCTTTTGGACATCCTAATTTTTGCGGATCATCCGATAAGGAATATTGCGTTTTAGCCATACAAACAGGCAAACGATCCCAACCATATTTTTCAAAAGTAGCTAGTTGATTTTTGGCTTTCTTTGAAAAAGTGACATTGCTGCCACCATATATTTTAGTTACTATGGCATTGATTTTATCTTCAAGATTCATCCCCATTTGATAAATAGTTTGGAATTCTGATGATTGCTCTTCAATCACTTGGATAACTCGTTTAGCTAAAGCAATACCTCCTTCAGCTCCTTTTTCCCAAACACTCGTCAATTCAACTGGAACATCAATTGTTTTACATAAATCGAGTAAAGCTAAAATTTCATTTTCAGTATCGTCCACAAATTCATTGATGGCAACAACTACAGGTAAACCATAACTTTTCATATTTTCAACGTGCTTTTCTAAATTATCAAATCCTTTGACCAGCGCAGGAATGTTCTCTTCCTTTAGCGCTGTCTTTTCTACGCCACCATGCATTTTGAGTGCCCGAATCGTTGCTACGATCACTACCGCATCAGGTGCTTTCTTCAAATTGGGAACTTTGATATCTAAAAATTTTTCTGCTCCTAGATCAGCACCAAATCCAGCTTCCGTCACAACATAGTCCCCAAGCTTCAAAGCTGTCTTTGTAGCTAAAATACTATTACAACCATGAGCAATATTTGCAAATGGACCGCCATGAACTAATGCAGCAGTTCCATATATTGTCTGAACCAAGTTGGGTTTGATTGCTTCTTTCAATAATAAAGTCAGTGCTCCTTGGACACCTAGATCACTCACTGTCACAGGCTCACGATCAAATGTATAGCCAATAACGATGTTTCCTAAACGAAACTTTAAATCCTCTAAATCAGAAGCTAAACATAATATTGCCATGATTTCACTAGCAACGGTGATATCGAAACCGTCCTCACGAGGTACCCCTTGAATTGGACCACCCAATCCGACGATTACTTGACGCAATTCACGATCATTCAAGTCCACTACACGCTTCCATATTACCCGTCTAGCATCAATGTTCAATTCATTTCCCTGTTGAATATGATTATCAAGTAAAGCTGAAAGAGCATTATTCGCAGTCGTAATAGCATGCATATCTCCAGTAAAATGCAGATTAATGTCTTCCATCGGCAAAACTTGCGCATAACCTCCTCCAGTAGCACCACCTTTAATTCCCATCACAGGGCCTAATGAAGGTTCCCGTAAAGCTATGACTGTCTTTTTGCCAATATGATTCAATGCGTCCCCTAATCCAATTGTGACTGTTGATTTTCCTTCGCCAGCTGGTGTTGGATTGATAGAGGTGACTAAAATTAAATTTCCTTCTTCTTTTCCTGCCAAATTCTGAATCGTTGAAAAATCAATTTTGGCTTTGTATTTTCCAAATAATTCTAGATCATCTTCCGTTAACTCGATTGACTCTGCCACTTTTTTAATAGGTAATAAGTCCACCTCTTGCGAAATTTCAATATCTGTCTTCATGAAAAACCTCTTTTCCCGAACTCTTTTTATTTTTTTTCACACTTTGTTAAGTTATTGCTTATTATAACCTTTATTAATATGCTTTTCCATCATAAAAAACACTTTTTTCCAAAAGTTTGACGGGTACCTTTTTACACTTTATAATGATGCTAGACTTCATAAAATAAAGGAGCGTGATTTGAATGGAAAAAGGTTTTGTCAAATGGTTCGATAATAGAAAAGGCTATGGTTTTATTGCTTACAATGAAGATGAGGAAATCTTTGTTCATTTCACAGCAATCGAAGAAGATGGCTTTAAGTCATTGGAAGAAAATCAAGCAGTAGAGTTTCAAGTAATGGAAGGTACACGCGGTTTACAAGCCGCTCATGTGAAAAAAATATAGAAAAAAGAGCGTAAAACAAAACTAAAAATAAGTTTTGTTTTACGCTCTAAATATAAATAAACAGTGAGAAAAAGCAACTTTCTCTTATTTCTCTAAGCTAGACACTTTTGTCCGCCCTCTTTTTTAATAATGTCTGCCGATTTTCAGCTCTGGATCATCTACAATTTTTCCTGTAAACAATTTCTGCTTTTTAATCGATTCTATAAATGCCATTTTGTTTTTTTTGGTCATAATAAATAATTGTGTGTCGCCTCTTAACTCTGTCGATGTTAATTCAATACAATTAGATCCGATTCGGATCAATTCGATTGTGGCTAACGTTATTTTTTTTCGTCTAACTGGCAATAATGTGTGCACAATTAAAGATTCATTTTCAATGATAAAATAACGATTAAATCCTAATACAGCAAATAAAAAGAAAATGCCTAACACAATATTACTAGTCATATAAGGACGAGTGTGTTCCAATGTTAAAATCAAACTTAAAAATAAAATGCCAAATGTACAAGACCAATAAATTATCGCTGTTGATAATTCTGGTTGCCAATGATAGACTCTTTTCTTCATGTAGCGACCCCTTAATAAAAATTCAGTATGTTATAATAATAACATACTTCAACTTTGAACGAAAAGACAATAAGGAGATATTTATGTTACGAATATATGTCGATGCTGCAACAAAAGGAAATCCTGGCCCAAGTGGCGGTGGTATCGTTATTGTGGGGGATTCTCTTCACGAACAATTGCATGTACCACTTGGTGAATGTTCTAATCACGAGGCAGAATTTAAAGTTTTTATTAACGCTCTTCAATTAGTGATTGAAAAAAACTTAAATGCGCAGTCGGTTCTAATTCATTCTGATAGTAAAATCGTTGTTCAAACGATTGAAAAAAGACATGCCAAAAATCCTTTATTCCAGCCCTACTTGCACACCTTTCAACAACTAGAAAGCCACTTCCCATTGTTATTAGTAAAATGGCTTCCTGAGAGTCAAAATAAAGGTGCCGATTCTTTAGCAAGACAAGCATTAAGAAAATATCAGTAATAACTGTTCCTAGGGTGTTTTGGAGTCTTACATTGTCAAACTCACCATTTTACCATTTGTTACTTGCAAAATTGATGCAGACGGTAATTCGATCTGCATCCCTCGTTTACCAGCTGAGATTATGATGGTATCATAATCATTTGCCTCTTCCGCAAGGTATGTTGGGAATAATTTTTTCATTCCAATCGGTGAACACCCACCTCTAATATAGCCTGTTGTTTCTTCTAGATCCTTCAAATGAAGCATTTCAACTTTTTTATTGCCGCTTGCACTAGCTAATTTTTTTAAATCTAACTCCTTATTCCCAGGAATAACAGCAACAACAGGTCCAGTTTTGTTACCAATAGTTACTAATGTCTTAAAAATTTTCCCATCTTCGATTCCTAACTTTCCCGCTACACTATCTGCACTCAAATGGTCTTCACTCCATTCAAACTCATACTCTGTATAAGGAATTTTTTGTTGTTCGACTATACGCATGGCATTTGTTTTTTGTATTTTCTTTTTCTTACTCAATTTCACTCACCTCGCATTTAAGTTTAACAAAGAAATCAATGGATGCAAGAAAATAGGCTAGTTAAAAACGAGTTTTCTCCTTTCTAACTAGTCCTATTTATTTATAACGCTAACGTTTTAAGAATTTCTCGTAATTCTTCTACTGGCACTTGTCCTGGTGCTGAAGCCTTTTTGGCTGCGCCAAAGGTCATCGCTGAACCAAAAACTTCTCCACACATTCGGCTAACCATTCCCAATTGTCCCATTGACATTGTAACGATTGGCCTGTTTGCATGTATTGATTTCATTTCATTAGTTGCTTCTAAAAGGGTCAACACATCATCTGAAGATTGTGGCATAACAGCAATTTTGCAGATATCTGCATTTTTTTCTTGCATGCTGCATAATCTAGAAACAATTTCTGCTTTATCAGGCGTTTTGTCAAAATCATGATTACACATAACTATTTTGATCCCTTTTTCATGAGCTAAGTTGATTGTCCGTTGAACAAGTTTTCCATCCATGAACAATTCAACGTCTAATAAATCAATGACTCCACTTTTGATAACTGTTTCATATAAACAAAAGTACTGTTCATCTGAAAACGGTATTTCTCCACCTTCTTGTTTAGTGCGAAACGTAAAAAGTAATGGCTTGTCAGATAAGATTTCAGCGATTTTTTTTGACATTTCAGCAACTTCTTGAAAATCCTGAACTTGATTAAAAAAATCTACACGCCATTCAACAAGATCACAATCAATTGTCAACAAATGTTTTGCTTCTGCGACTAATTCTACTTCATTTTTCCCTACAAGAGGGACAATAATTTTAGGACTCCCACTTCCCAGGGTCACACCTTTAACTGTAATTGTATTCATTTTTTTAATCTTCCTTACTTTATTTTGACGTATCGATTGTTTGACGATAGCGAATAAAAATAATAACTGCTAACACAAAACCAATCCCTGCAATGATCGTATCAAATAACATAATACCACGTACATTTGTTTTTGCAATTTGAGCTGCTGCTACTGGAATAACGAATGAGGCGATGCTCCCAAAAGTATAATAAATACCAGTGATCGTTCCTTTTCCAGCTGGGAACATTTCACCCATAACAGTTAATCCCAATTGTAACACGCCACCTGCTGCAAAGAAACCGACCAACGCCGCTCCAATCATGCAAACAAGTGGTGTTGGGAATAACCACATAATGGCGATTGTAACAAAAGAAACTAAGGTATAAATTACTACTAGATACACTGAACGAACTCTAGATGCCATAATTGCTGTAAATGCGACACATAATAATGAGCCAATTGAATAATAAGACACCAAAACACCAGCATCTGTTTGAGACATACCAGCTACTTTTTCACCATATGTTCCGATAAATTGGCTGATTAAATAGAATGTTGCTTGTGCGATAAAACCATACATAACAAAAGCTACACCCTCAATGGCCATTTTAGGTTTTGACTTAAATAAAACAGTTGGCGCTTCTTCCGCCACTTCCTCTACCTTTTCTGCTTGTTTTGCATCTGCATCTGGGAAAGGTTGTTTCCACAAGTAAATGGCATTTATGCCAAGTAAAATCGCTGCAATCATAAACGACCAACCAAACCATAACTGATTAGAAACTAAGAATTTAATAATCAGAGGTAACGCAAATTGCCCCCCTTGAATAAATGCTTTTAATAAAACAGTCGCTGTTCCCGCTGTTTTAGGAAATGATTCCATCAGCGCTGGATAGGTTCCTGAATCAAGAAATGAATTAGAAATTCCTGCAATTACTGCAAAAAACATCGCTAACTCAACACTAGGGCTATAAAGTATACCAAAGAAATAAGCTGCATAGGTTACCATCCCTAAATAAATGAACGGCTTACGTCCAAATTTATCAGACAGTCTTCCTGAAATCATGATAGCAATCAAACGTCCAATCCCTAACATTGAAATTACTTTAGCAATCCCCATCAAATCTGTGTCCCATTGTGCCATCAACGAATTTTGGTTTTGCGAAATAATGATAACGCCCATACCGTGTACAATGTAATTGATATATAGACCAATGGCGGTCGGTGTGTATTTATTTTTCATCATCTTCTCCTAACTGTTAGTCCTTAAATAATAATTCTTGAATATAACTAACTGGCATCTCTTCACCCGTAAAGTGTTTAAAAGCTTCAGCTCCTTGATAAAGCATCATGCCTAGTCCATTGATTGTTTTTTTCGCTCCATTTGCGCGGGCAAATTTTAATAACTTTGTTTCTTTTGGAATATAAACAACATCGAAAACAACCAAATCTGAATGAATAACTTCTGGATCATTAATTAAACTTTCCTCTTGTAATGGTTTCATTCCAACACCAGTGCCGTCAATATAAATACTACTTTCACTGATTGATTTTTTGAATGCTGCTTGCTCTGATAAATCTGTAAGAGTTGCGATGCACTTTGTATTTTCGTTGATTTTTTTCACAGTTTCCTCTGCAGTTTTATAATGCTGATCATTAATATTAAATATTCGTAATTCCTTAACACCATCCAACGCTGCTTGTATTGCGATAGCTGTTCCCGCACCTCCTGCACCAGTCATCGTTACAATTTGATCTTTTACTTCTACCCCCTCTTCTTTTAAAGCACGCATAGCTCCAGTACCGTCAGTGATATGTCCAACTAAATGCCCTTTTCCATCTTTATTTGTCACTGTATTCACGGCTCCAACTAACTTTGCAGCTGGTGATAACTCATCTAAATAAGGAATAATCGCTTGTTTATTAGGCATAGAAACATTCGAACCACGAATCCCTAAAGCTCGGATACCTTGAACCGCATCTTTTAATTCTTCATTGCCTACTTCAAATGCCATATAAGCATAATCTAAACCTAACTTAGCAAATGCTTCATTGTGCATCGTTGGTGATAAACTGTGACGAATCGGTGTTGCAATCAAACTGATCAATAATGTGTGTCCATCAATTCTTTCTGTCATTTCAAATTCCCTCGCTTTATATAGTTTGTGGTGATTTTTGTAAATTTTTCGTTTGTTCAAACAACACTTTCTGTGTTCGAGTATTTTCCAAAACTTCGATTGTTTTCAGAATATCCCGCGCTTCTCTTGTCCCCTCCATAATTCTTCTAGCAACTTTACTATCGCCCATATTTAAAAGGACAGCACCATTACTTCTTGCATAGTTGTCTAATTCACGAATCATCGGTGCTTCTGCACGCATCCCTAGACAAACAAAACCTAAATCAAAGGGTAGTTCAAGACTTTCTCCATCTTTTTCAACTAAAAAGCTATTTTCTCGAACTTCTGTCAATCTAGTTTCAACATGAACTTCTACACCAAATTTTTCTACGATTTCCATCATTGCTAATTTAGTGATTAGATCTAAGTCTTTGCCAATTTCACCTTGCATTTCGACAATGCTTACTTTTTTTGCACCACGTTCCGCATAGTATTCAACAACATCTAAACCAACAGCACCGCCGCCAATCACAACAACTTCTTTTCCTTCGAATTCTTGGAATTTTGTCATATCATCTAAGATATCAAAAATAGAGAATATTTTTCTCTTTGGGTTGTCTAGTTGTTCCTTTAACCCGTTGATTGGTGGTAACAAAGGTTTCGCTCCCGTTGCATTGACTATGATGTCTGGGCCAATCTCTTCAATATCTGCTAGTGTGGCACTGTGATTCAAATGAATGGACAGGTTATCTAATTCTTTACAGCGGTTGATTTCGTAGGTGATAAAGTCATCAATTCTTTTTTTATCTGGAAAACGGGCAATTTCATGTCCTAAACCACCCAAATAATCTTTTTGTTCAAAGAGATCTACATTTACACCAACTTCAGCAGCTGTCGCTGCAGCTTCAAGTCCTGTTGTTCCTCCTCCAATTACGATCATTTTAGTAGGATGCAACACAGGTTTCATCTTATAGTCGTCCTCATAATGCAAATCAGGATTTACTGTACAGCGCATTGGACGTGCTTTAGCAATTCGATGATCCGCACAACCGATATTGCAAGAGATACATTTTCTCAAAAGATCCTCTTGCCCATTGGCTACTTTATTGACCCAATTCGGTTCTGCAATTAATCCTCGACCCATTGCTAATAAATCAGCATCACCAGCTTGGAGAATTTCTGCTGCTCGTTTAGGGCTGCGAATATTTCCAGAAGTAACTGTTATTTTATCTGGAAAACGCTCTTTGACTGCTTTTGACATATATGCACGCCAACCATCTGGCAAATTCATTTTATCTATTTGGTATTGCAGACTATCATTTAGTGCTGCTGAAACATTTAAAATATCCACCTCATCAGCAAAATAACTCAAAATTTCAATCGTATCTTCTAAGGTATTACCACCTTCTAATAATTCATCCGCACTAAAACGTAAAGAAATTGGGAAAAATGGTCCCACAGCTTTTCTAACAGCTTCAACAACCAATTTAGTCAAACGAGCACGGTTTTCAGCGCTTCCTCCAAATTTATCTGTTCTTTTATTGTATAACGGAGATAAAAATTGGCTCAATAGATAAGAATGCCCTGCGTGAATTTCTACACAATCAAATCCAGCCCGCTGCGCTCTTAAAGCACCATCTGCATATCGATCAACAATTCCGTAAATTTCTTCTTCCGTTAATGGACGAGGAATTGGATTGCCTTTTTTAGAAGGAATATTTGATGCCGAAACTGGTTGTTCTCCATCTAAACGTAAACCGTAAGCTGATGCACCTGCATGGTTGATTTGAACAGATGTACAAGCGCCATATGCGTGCATTTTTTCGTTAAAATGCCATAATCCTGAAATATATTGATCATTGTCCATCCTTAATTGACGGGCACCATTTGTCCCCATTGGATAATCAATACAAACATTTTCTAATGTGATCAGACCAGTTCCACCTTTGGCACGTTGTTCATAATATGAAACATGTTGCATGCTGAAGGTGCCGTCCATGTTTGCAAAATTCGTTCCCATTGGCGGCATGATCACTCGATTTTTTAAAGTCATTCGTTTGACTGTTAAAGGTTCAAATATTGCTTGATATTTATTCATAATTACCTCCCGTTTTTAATTGTTAATGATTTCACAATCGTTGTGATTTCATTTTAATTCAAACGATCAATAACTTCCAATGAATATTTTTGATACTTTCGATAAATATAATTTATATATGAATTTATTTTATTGATGCATCCTACTTCTATTATTGTTAAACTATAGTCAATAAATAATCAGTAAGGAGCTATTTCACATGAATTTACGTCAACTTGAATTTTTTAGAATGTTAGCAGATACCCAACATATGACTCATGCTGCAAAATTGCTAAACACTACTCAACCAAATTTAAGTCACTCTATGTCTGAATTAGAAAAAGAACTAGATGCCCAACTATTCGAAAAGAAAGGAAGAAATATCCAACTGACTAAATATGGAAAATTTTTCTATACTTACGTCTCTACTGCATTAGAAGAATTAGCTAAAGGAGAACGAGCGTTAAAAGAATTAGTAAGCCCTGAAAAAGGACTAATTGATTTCGGTTTTATTTATACAGCTGGTTCTTTCCTAGCACCTATGCTAATGAAAGAGTTTTCCACCTCTTCTGGCAACGAACAGATTCGTTTCAATTTGTTTCAAGGAAATTCATCTGATATGACTGATTTATTGTTGAAGGAAGATGTTGATCTTGCCATCACATCTAAACTAAATGAAAATCCACAATTAAATTATGAAATTTTAACAGAACAAGAAATTGTTTTGGTCGTACCGCTAGATCATCCTTTGGCGAAAAATGATTCTATTTCCCTAAAAGAAACTAGCGATTATCCCTTTGTTTACTTTAACAAACGTAGCGGATTACGCCCACATATCGACAAAATGTTAGTTGCAGCTTCAATTAATCCCACTATTGTTTGTGAGGTAGAAGAAGATCATACAATGCTTGGTTTTGTCGCTCATGGATATGGAATTGCTCTTATGCCAAAGATTCCTTCTATTTCTTCATACACAGTAAAAACCATTACTTTGGATGACAATTTTTTCCCACGCTATATCTACTTAGCAACAAAAAAAGACCATTTTCTATCCCCTGCCGCATTACGTTTTAAAAATTTTATTGTTCCTTTCGCTCAGAATATGTTTTATAAATAAAAAACGACCTTAAATAGATATCTTTTATATATAACGAGATAAAACACCAGAAAAACCTATGTTGACTAAATATAAAATATATATTATATTTAGTTTTCTAAATACAATAAAAGGAGTGTTTTATTTTGAAGAAAATGAACAAATTTGGTATGTTATTTGTAATGATCATTTCAATGATCACAATTTTTTCCGGTCAACAAGAAGCAGAAGCAGCGGTGGATTTTTCGAGAGGTGTCCATCTTTCAGCTAATACTAAGGCTGTAGGTGAGAACAATCGTATGAGTAGTTTTTTACACTCTGATAACTTACTTGAAGGAACATCTTATAGTGGATCGTTCTCTAGCTTTGATGCTCAAGCAAATTTGCGTTCTATTAAATTAGTCTATACGATTAACGGAATGACGTTTACTATGGAAGGTACAATTGTTGCACCAACAATGCCATTTGACGGACAATTGTTGTCTTACAAAATTAATAAAGTCAATGGTAGACAACCAGTATTTGATACTCGCGTTACAGTAAATAATACCCCAACGGTGGGTAGACAAGTTTCACTTTACACAAGAAATTCAATCGTTCCTAACTGGGGTGCTTTGCCTAATGTCCAAAATTACTCTAAATTGGTAATTTATGGTGGCCTGATTTCTGTTATTGTAGTTGAATAGTAATTACTAAATCCTAAAAAAACCCAATGCATTAATTAATGCATTGGGCTTTTTTTATCTATTTCAATAAAGAAAACCTTTAAATAGTTTCCTTCTTCAAAGTGCTTATTTATCTTGAAGTCACTTGGTAATTGATAGGTTTCCTTGAATTTATAATGAACCCGCTTTTCGTCTAAAGCTTTGATGATCATCTTTTTGTATTTTTCCAAGGTAATATTGGCAGCATTCGTTGAACAAATTAACAATCCTTTATCTTGTAATATATCAATTGAGTCTAATACTAGTTCTCCATAATTTTTAGCAACAGAAAAAACTTTCTTTTTATTTCGGGCAAAACTAGGAGGATCAAGAACGATTACATCATACATTAAGTCTTTACGAATTGCATATTTAAAGTAATCAAAAACATCCATAACTACTATTTTCTGATCTTCAACTGCGATATGATTTACTTCAAATTGTTCTTTTGTTTTAGGTAAACTACGTTTGGCTAAGTCAACGCTTGTTGTTGTAATCGCGCCACCCATCGCACTTGCAACGGAGAATGCACCTGTATAACTGAACATGTTCAACACCGTTTTTCCAGCAGCAATCCCTTCAACTAAACGCCCTCTTACTTCTTTTTGATCCAGAAAAATACCAGTCATAAGACCATCGTTTAAATACGAGGCATAATTCACCCCATTTTCACAAATCAAAAGTGGTTCAGGTGCATCAGAGCCAAATAATTTTTGAGATTCAGGTAATGATTTACTTGAAAATCGAATTTTTTCATAAGCTCCCTCTATTTCTGGAAAAATTTTTCTAAAAGCTTGGACTATCTTAATTTTTTTCTGATATAAAGTTTCGTTGTACCAAGAAAATACAGCAAAATTATCGTAACGATCAATGGTCAAACCACCTAAACCGTCACCTTCTCCATTGAACAAACGATAAGCAGAAGTTGATTCATCTTGTTCAAATATAGTACGATGATTTTTAGCTTCTAGGAATAAACTTTCTAAAAAAGCTGTATCTACAGACCCTTGCCAGCTCACCAACCACCCGATTCCTTTATTTTGTTTACCAAGATAACCAGTAGCAATATATTGCCCCTTACTATCTACAAAGTCCACCCACTCATCTGAAAATGAACTGGGAACATCAATTAGATCCTCCTTTTGAATAAGAGGATACCTTTCTTTAAATTTTTTTTCTGATTTTTTTGCTACTTTTATATTCATTTTTTTGCGACGTCCTTTACCTAGTTTCTGTCTATATTAACGTTACTTTCGATTCATCCTTCGTTAGTATATCAAAAAACAGCTCTCCTGTCGTTAGCTTTAATTCTGAGATTTACCTTCTGAATCTTAAGAAAAGTAAAATTTTATTAACTTTTCCGTTCTGAAACTTGATTTAAATTGACATGGAATTGTAGAGAGAGTAAAATTAGAAGAGTATATGAAAAGCTTATGAAAATGTTTCATTGGCTTTCTTTAGACTTGATATCGGAAGGGATACGTTTACTTTGACTATTATTAAAAAAATAAAAATGCCTAACTTTTTAAATACACGGCTAGGACTATTCGGTTTTGTCGCTATATTAATTTGGCTAAAAAACATTTTTGCTTATACAATAGATTTTCATTTAAGAATTGAGAATGCCTTAGAATATTTTATTCTCTTCATTAACCCAATTGCTTCAACATTTTTCTTACTAGCAATTGCATTATATGTAAGACGAAAAAAAGGTTCTTATATAACTATGATGATCATTTATTTCTTAATGAGTTTATTGTTATTCTCCAACGTTGTTTACTATAGAGAATTTACTGACTTTATTACTGTAAATACGATGCTAGGAGCTGGTAAAGTTGCTAGCGGCCTTGGTGAGAGTGCTTTGCGATTATTTAGACCGTATGATGTGATTTATTGGCTAGACTTCATTATTATTGGCATCTTATTAATCACTAAAAAAATCAAAATGGATGAACGTCCAGTACGAGCTAGAGTAGCTGTCTCCATCAGCTTATTATCTGCTCTATTCTTTGCAGCAAACCTTACTCTGGCTGAAACTGCACGTCCTCAATTACTTGGTCGTCAATTTTCTAGAGACTATATCGTTAAATTTTTAGGACTTAACGCTTTTACTGTCTATGATGGAGTTACTACGTACCAGACAAACCAAGTTCGAGCAGAAGCTAGTGAGAATGACATGGATACTGTAGCTGATTACGTAAAAGGACATTATGCAGCACCAAATTCTGATACATTTGGTATGGCAAAAGGTAAAAATGTAATTTACATCCACTTAGAAAGCTTCCAACAATTTTTGATCGACTACAAATTAAAAGATGAAAATGGAACGGAACATGTAGTTACACCGTTTATCAATAGCTTATATCACAGTAACAGCACCTACAGTTTTGACAACTTTTTCCATCAAGTGGGACAAGGAAAAACTAGTGATGCTGAGACAATGTTCGAAAATTCTTTATTCGGTTTAGATCAAGGCTCTCTCTTCACTCAAGTTGGCGGGAAGAATACTTTTGAAGCTGCACCGGCAATTTTGGGCCAAGAAGCAGGTTACACTAGTGCTGTATTTCATGGAAACGCGGGTAACTTCTGGAACCGTAATGAAACATACAAACACTTAGGTTATAATTACTTCTTTGATGCAAACTACTATAACGTTAATGAAGATAACTCGTTCCAATACGGATTGCATGACAAACCTTTCTTCCAGCAATCCACACAGTATTTAGAACATTTACAGCAACCATTTTATTCTAAATTTATTGCAGTCTCAAATCACTATCCATATTCTCAATTTACAAATAATGAAGCTGGATTTCCGATTGCTCAAACATCGGATGAAACAATCAATGGATATTTTGCTACAGCAAACTATCTTGATAAATCAGTTGAAGAGTTCTTTAACTACTTAAAAGCTTCTGGTTTGTATGAAAATTCGATTATCGTTCTTTATGGCGATCACTATGGTGTTTCAACTTCAAGAAATCAAAACTTGGCTGAATTACTTGGAAAAACAAAATCAACATGGAATGACTTTGATAATTCAACAATGCAACGTGTTCCATATATGATTCATATTCCTGGCCAAACAAACGGTGGGATTAACCATACTTACGGTGGACAAATCGATGCTTTACCTACTCTATTACATTTAATGGGTATTGATACTAAAAACTATATTCAAATGGGACAAGACTTATTCTCTAAAGAAAATTCTCAAATAGTTGCCTTTAGAAATGGTAACTTTGTTTCACCAAAATACACAATGCTGGGTTCTAGTATCTATGACACAGCAACCGGTCGTTTAATAGAAGAACCCACAGAGCAAGAGAAACAAGAAGCACATGCGCTAAAAGAAAAAGCAGCTCTACAGCTTAAAATCTCTGATCAAACAACAAATGGTGACTTGTTACGTTTCTATACAAACAGTGGATTGACTCCAGTAAATCCAGATGACTATAATTACAAAGACCAATTACAACAATTAGAGAAAATCGAAAAAGAAAAAGGTAAAGACTCAACTAGTGTTTATAGTAAAAATAATAATACCTCTACTGTTGATAAATACCGTACTGAATCTTACCAAGACTATTTAAAAAATGGAAAATAGCATAGAATAATCACAAAAGCTTGAGTAAATTACTCAAGCTTTTTTATATCTTGTTCATAATAAATTCATATTCTTCTTTTATACTTATTACAGTGAGGTGAATATATTTGAAAAACATCCGTTACGCTTTTGCTAGCGTTTCTTACCATAAAAAAATTTCTTTCAGCATTGGTGTTTGTTCTGCTATTTTTCTATTTTTCTCAACAAGCATTTTGAACCTGATTGATATTGAAAAAACGGTTTTCAATCAGGTGCATAGCTATATCACTAACTCTGACTACCTCATTAATTATCAAAAAATTATGAAGTTATATTCTTCCATGTATTTGGCCATTCTAATATTGGGTATTATTCTAATAGCTAGATTGTTTTTCATTTCATTGCGAATAAAAGAACAAGACATGATGAAATGGCGTATTATGGGATTTTCAAATCGCTTCATTATTAAGCAGTCTCTTTTAGAAAATCTTATCCCTATCATCGCAGGCATTTTTACTGCAGCTGTGTTCCTTTTAGTTTGCCAACATACATATGAGTTTTTCTTAATATATGTTAGACCTTTGATTTCAGATGTAACGGGTATCCGGCGAGTTTCTTTTTTCTCATCGAGTGTACTTTTGGAAAACTCCCCTAATCAAATTGCTAATTTAACCAACAACACTCATTTTTTTACAGTTGGAGTTAATCGTTTACCTTTTGCTACTATCTTTAGAGCTTTCTTGAAAAATTGCCTGATTATATTGTCTACTTCAACTGGAATGACTTTATTATTAACATATTTTTCATCAAAAAAATCCATAAAAGTATTTAGGACGTGATCAAATGAATCATTCTTTAGCAAAAAATTGGACAGATGATCGTTTTAGTGAATTGTTTCAACAACAACACATGACTGTTGTTCTAGAAGATCAAAGTAGTATTCAAGCGGATTTTTACTTTCTAATTGATAAAACATTTGATATGAAACAGTCTATGTCCGTTGGTTTTATCTTATCCGAGAATATCTTTTTGCCTTACCTTTCCATTAGAGATAATTTATTTGTAGGTACTTCTATCAAAGAAAAAAATAAAAAGCCTCTACTAAATGAATATCTAGATTATGTCGGGCTTAAGGATAGCATTTTAAATACTTCTGAATCCCACCTCACATCTTTTGAACGTATCAAACTTCAATTAGTTCAATTAATGATTATTGGTAAAGATATAATCATAATTGATGATATCTTTCAAGACCTTTCCATTGGCCAGCGACAAAACTTACTACCATTACTTCAAAAAATAGCAAAAGAACAACAAAAAGCAATTCTAGTTTTAACAAATGATATACAGATTGCTGAAAGTCCTTATATGGACAAGATTATCAACACTGCATAAATAAAAAATAAAAGATCCGATTAAACAATTTTTGTTTAATCGGATCTTTCGCTTTGCTATCATTGATCTGAAATCTCCACATCAGGAAATGAAATAGTAAAACTAGTCCCTTTCCCTACTTCGCTTTCAACGCTAATCTTGCCTTTGTGTAAGCGAACCAACTGTTCAACGATTGATAAACCTAAACCAGATTCACCGTATTTCGTATTTTTTCTAGATGGGTCAACCTTATAATAACGATCCCAAATATTCTGAACTTGTTCTTCTGACATTCCAATACCTGTGTCAGTGATGGTTACAATTGTCTCTAAATAACCTTTTTGAATATGAATTCGTATATCACCACTTTGAGTAAACTGTATCGCATTTTGAATGATGTTTACCATGATTTGAACAAAACGATCATAATCAGCGTAAACATCGATTGCATCGGTTGTCTCTAAAATAAGTCGATCATTAGCAGACTCAGCTTTTGCCTCTAATTGAGTGAGTATATTTTTCAACGTCTCTGTTGCATCAAATTTTTTGATAACAATACTGATTTGATTGGTTCTGATTTTTTCATAATCTAAGTTTTCATTCACTAAACGAATTAAGCGAGACGTTTCATTTTGCATAAGCTTAATGGCATTTTCTCTTTGCCCTTCTGGTATTGCATTATATTGCAAACCTTCAAGTAAACCATTTATAGTTGTTAACGGCGTTCTCATTTCGTGAGAAGCATCAGCCATAAATTGACGTCGACGCTCTTCTTGGCGATCAATTTCTTCTCTGGATTCTTTTAAAGATTCAGCCATTTTATTGAAATCATCAGCTAAATCATCGAATTCATCCTTATCATGGGCAACAAGTTTAATATCAAAATTGCCGCTCGTTATCTCTTTTGTAGCCTTTCGCATTCGGTTAATACGTTTCACTTGGAAACTAGCAAAGAAATAACTCAAAATCAACCCTACAATACTTGAGATAATAAAACCTTTAAATAAATTTGCAGTTATTGCATCCACGCTATCTGAAACATTCTTTGCAGGTTGAGTAATGATCAATGCACCTATGATAACATTTTTATTTGATTGAACATCCAGTTGACTTACAGGCAACATTACATAAGATGACATATGTTTTTCCCCATATATATCTTTATCTATTGTAGCGTACTTTTGCTGCCCTTCCATTAATGCTCTCCAGTTTTCTTTAATTACAGAGTTGTCGAGTTTTTTTTCTTTATTCAAAGGATACTGAACGTCCATATTTCTATCGTAAAAAACAAATTGAACATCTTGATTACTTAGAAATCCTTCAAATAAACGGAAGGATGTATTCCAGATATCTTGATCTGTCATACCAGGTAATCTGTTGATAGAATCTTTCGTTTGCCAAGCTGAAATTGCATAGCCTCGAAGTTGTTCGTAATTGTTATCCTGCATTGTCTTTTTAGTAAGTTGTGTAAAGGATGTACCTACAATCAATATGATTAAAATAATCACACCCCAAAAAGCCAATAGTTGCTGATATAAATATTTCATCTACGCGACTCCAGAATCATCAAATTTATACCCGACGCCCCAAACAGTTTGAATCACTTGTGGTCCCACTTTTTCAATTTTTTGACGCAATTTTTTTATGTGCGCATCAACGGTTCGCTCATCTCCGAAATATTGATAGTCCCAAACCATCTCAAGCAGTTGCTCACGTGAAAATACCTGCCTCGGTTTTTTGGCTAAAGTATAAAGAAGATCAAATTCTTTTGGTGTTAAGCCACCGATTAATTTATCATCTAGATAAGCTTCTCTAGTCTTTGTATTCATTTTAAAGTGATCCGTTTCTACATCGAATTGGTCGCCTGAACGATCAACACTATCCGTCCCATGATCAGTTATTTCTGAACGACGATGTAACGCTTTTATACGCGCAATCAAAGTGAGAGGACTAAATGGTTTTGTCACATAATCATCTGCTCCCATCTCCAAACCTATAACTTGGTCACTTTCTGAGTCTCTTGCAGTTAGCATAACAATTGGTACCGTATTAGACACTTTGCGCACTTCACGACATACTGCCATTCCATCCATCGTTGGTAAATTTAAATCTAAAGTGATCATATCCCATTTTTCAGGATTTTCTAAAAAAGTATCTAAACCTTCTTTGCCATCGTACTTAAACGTAGCGTTCCAACCTTCGTTTAAGAAAAACATTTGCATCATTTCGGATACTGATTCATTGTCTTCTATCATTAATACATTCATTATATATTCTCCTCTTCCATTCAAGTTTAACGTCACTTATATTATACTCTAAAATCTTGCTAGCTCCAATAACTTCTATCTTTCTTCAAAAAAGCTTTGTCTTTTTTTCATTCTTTGATAAGATTAAGGTTGAAAGGACGTTGAAAATTCATGGAAAATATACAAGCTATTGCTTTTTTTGATTTAGATGGTACATTATTGAATCATGAATCACAAATCACACCTGAGATCACTACTGCGATTAGTGCTTTAAAAGACAACCATGTTCTACCAATGATCGCAACAGGTCGCACGGTTGTAGAAATTGAACATATTATGAAGGACAGCGGTATTGATTCGGCAATCGTAATGAATGGACAATTTATTCAAGTCGAAGGACAGAAAATTTATTCAGATGAATTTACCTACGAAGAATGCCTGAAAATGTATGAACATGTGAAAAGCTTAGGTCATGAAATTTCATACTATAATGATCAGCAGATTTGGTGTTCTGGCCATAGCGACATATTAGAAAATGCTTATGCTTTCATTCATTCCCGCCCACCTGTTATTGATCAATCTAATCTAAAAAATAAAACAGTCAATATGATGTTAGTTTTATCCGAAGATGGTGACGAGCATTACTTGAAGCATTTTCCTGAAATGACTTTCTATCGTAATGGACCTTACTCTATCGACACCGTTAGGAAAGGTGTTTCTAAAGGATCTGGTGTCCAAAATCTATTTAAAACTCTAGTATTGCCAAAAGTCCCAACTTTTGCCTTTGGTGATGGGATTAATGACCTTGCTTTATTTGATGCTTGTGACAATAAGATTGCCATGGGCAATGCTCGAAAAGAGTTAAAAGAACGATCTAGTTATATTACTAAGAAAAATACTGAAGGCGGAATTATTCATGCCTTAAAGCATTTTGACCTGATTTAAACTATTGATTTCTCTAAAAATAATTATAAAAAAGGGTCTGGGACATAACTCTTCGAGTTATATCTCAGACCCTTAAAATCAGAATAAACGGTGAGACGAAAATAGACTACGCTTTGCTTCGATCACATCAACTGCTTATTTCTCGGAGCTAAACACTTTTGTCCCAACCTCTTCTTTTTTATGTCTTTTTTGATGAACACAGATAACGGTTCCTGTCACTTGAATCAGCAAGAGAAAAAGCAACATGAGGCTTAATCCCATATGTCCCTGATCGAACGTTCTTTTTAACAATACAAGTAAAACCAGACTGCTTACTGAATAAAGTGACCATTGTTTATCCATAATATCTAGACCCCTTCGGTTTGTTACATCAAGGATAGGACTTTTGATCAAAAAATGCAAGGGTCTTTCCTATATATGTGAATTTTCATATGTTTTTTTAGTGTTTCTTTATAATTCTAAGCGATATCTCTTTTTTAACACTAAAACGTTTTATCCATTTCAAACAGCTGTAAAAAATGATACACTAGTTTTGCTGCAAATTTTACTGTAAGGAGTTTTGATATATGAGTAAGATGAAACAACCACCGATTCAACTTATTTTAGATACTTGTTTAATGGCTGGTAAAATTATGACTGAAAGCGGCTCAGAAGTTTATCGAGTTGAAGATACTATGAATCGAATCGCAGAAAATGCGGGCCAAAAAGAAAGTGTTAGTTACGTTACTGCTACGGGGCTATTTATGGGGTTCCGCTCAAGTAATTATACCCAAATAGAAAATGTGACTGAGCGTAGCATTAATTTAGAGAAAGTAGCAATCGTCAACAATCTTTCACGAAAATTTGCTGAGAAAGAAATTACTTTGGAAGAACTCAACCACAGACTTACAAATATTAATCATGAAGCCCCTACTTATTCTATTCCACTACAAATTTTTGCTGCTGGAGTAGTTAGTTGTACGTTAATGTATATATTCGGTGGAACTTGGAACGATTTTTTGGCAACTTTTTTTATTGGCATGATTGGTTTTAGTGTTTCCTTTTTTACGAAAGAATGGCTGAATATCAAATTCTTAGATGACTTTCTTTCAGCTTTTACCATTGGTTTACTTGCCTATCTTGCTGTAACATTTCATCTAGCAGAAAATATGGACAACATTATAATAGGCGCTGTTATGCCCCTTGTTCCAGGTGTTGCTATCACAAACTCTTTCAGAGATATATTAGCAGGACATTTAATCAGCGGAACAGCTCGTGGCACTGAGGCAATTTTTGTCGCTGGATCGATTGGAATTGGAATTGCAATCGTTTTTAAACTATTTATATAAGGAGAAATGAACGTGGAAGTTGTGATTCATTATTTATTTAGTTATTTCAGTACAGTTACGTTTGGTATTGTTACCAACGTACCTAGAAAACTCTTAAACGCTTGCGGCATCACAGGTGCTGTTGGTTGGATGATCTTTTGGTTCGCTAAAAATTTGGATACAGGTGAAATATTTGCAAATTTTCTTGGTGCAATTGGAATTGGTATGATGAGTATTTACTTTTCCCGTAGAAAAAAAATGCCTATGACTATTTTCAATATTCCAAGTCTTGTTCCCTTAGTTCCTGGCGGCCCTGCATATCAAGCAGTTAGAAACATTGTTTTAGGAGATTATGTTAGCGGCATTCATTCAATCATAAAAGTCATTATGACTGCTGGAGCAATTGCTGCAGGATTTATGGTTACTGGAATTGTAGAACGGTTATTAAAAAAATTATTCGATAAACATAAATCAACCATGAAAATAACAAAGTAGTCTCTCATCCAAATAAAAAAGATTGTTCCAGTAATGTATTGAATTACTAGAACAATCTTTTTTTATCAATCAATTGCGATTTCTTCTGTCTCTTCTTCAAAGAACATCAACAAATCTTGTAATGTTAATTTTTCTTTTTCTTCTTTGTTTAAATCTTTGATGATTTGACCCTTTTGTAAGACGATTAGTCGATTACCGTAATGAAGCGCATCTTCCATTCGGTGAGTGATCATTAAACAAGTTAGATTTGCTTCTTTGATTCGTTGATCTGTCAATTGCATCAACTGTTTAGATGTCTTTGGATCCAGAGCCGCTGTATGCTCATCTAAAAGCAATAATTCTGGTTTAGTCAATGTTGCCATTAATAAACTTAAAGCTTGTCTTTGCCCACCAGATAGGTTGCCAGTTGGTGTGTCTAAATGATTTTCAAGACCATTTCCTACCTCGCTGCATATTTTTGCAAAAAAGTCTCTTTGTTCATTTATTTTGCGTAATCGTAATCCTCGTCTTTGCCCTCGATACATCGCCAATAGTAGATTCTCGGAAACGGTCATCCTCGGTGCCGTGCCCATTTTTGGATCTTGAAAAACACGTGAAAAATATTTTGCTCGTTTCTCTTCAGAATAAGTAGTGATTCTCTGATCATTAATAAACAGATCCCCTTCACTCAAAGCTAGAGTTCCTGTAATACTATTAAACAACGTACTTTTTCCTGCGCCATTACCACCTAATACAGTAACAAACTCGCCTTGAGCAATTTTTAGATTCACATGATTTAAAATAACTTTTGTTTCATTCAAACCATTATCAATTCTCTTGGTTGCATTTTTAAGTTCTAAAACTGTGCTCATTTTTCCCCCTCCTTCTCAGGTAGAAAATGTAGATTCAATGCTTTCTTCACTTGAGGAATCATTAGACATACCGCCAAAATCACTGCAGAAAAGATTTTTAAGTATGTTGTATCAAACCCAAGCTTGATCACTAATAAGATAAGTAGTTGATAAATTATACTTCCCACAACTATTGCCACTAATCGTTCAGCAAAAGTTAATTCGCCAAATAATACTTCACCAATAATAATTGATGCTAGACCAATAACAATTACACCTGTACCTTTATTCACATCCGCATAGCCATCATTTTGAGCAATCAGTGCACCTGATAAAGCAATGACACCATTTGATAAAGTCAATCCTAAAATCTTCATAGAATCTGTTTTAATCCCAATAGATCGAGCCATCTCTTCGTTGTCACCTGTCGCAATGTAGGCTTGGCCTAAATTAGTATTGAAGAAAAATAATAGTAAACTAATGATAATCGTTAGAAAGATTACACCCAAAAATACAATGTCATAATAGTTAGGTAAGTTTAGGTTCAAAAATAGATCTTGAATTTTAGGTTTGTTTAATAAAGATAGGTTTGGTGTTTGCATTACATAAAGAATAACTGAATTCAAACCTGACATCACTAAAATACCAGCCAAAATAATCGGTATTTTCCCTTTTGTAAATAATAACCCTGTCACCAATCCAGCACACATTCCAGCTAAAACGCCTAGTAAAGTTGCTAGAATCGGGTGAATTCCTGAGGTAATCGCTGTAACACAAACCGCTCCTCCTAAAGGAAACGATCCTTCCGTTGTCATATCTGGAAAATTTAAAATTCGATAGGTCATAAAAATTCCTAACCCTAATATTGCCCATAACATTCCTTGTCCAATTGCTGAAACAATCATTTGATCCTCTCCTTATGCTTATTCGATGATTTTCGCTTTTGAACGAATAGTTTCAGGTATTGAAATGCCTAATCTATCCGCTTGTTTTTGATTAATAATGATATCTCCTGTTTTAAATGTATAAACTGGAGTCGTTGCAGGCTTTGCTTTTCCTGATAAAATATCAGCTGCCATCTTACCTGTTTGAACCCCTAAGTCATATTGATTGATTCCAACTGTTGCTACTCCCCCTTGTTCCACCATTGTGTCTACTGATGGAATAATGGGTGTTTTGGTTTTGTCAGCTTCATTAACTACGGTCTGCATTGCATTGGCAATTGTATTATCCGTTGGAATATAAATAACGTCAACTTCTCTTGCCATCACTTGAACTGTTTGAGCAATTTCATTACTAGAAGGAACTGCAAAGGTTTTGACACTCAACCCTTTTTTCTCAGCAACTCTTTTTGCTTCTTCTACCTGATATTTTGAATTTTCCTCAGATGATGCATATAAAATTCCAATTTTTTTACTTTGAGGCAAAATTTCAGACACTAAGTCAAACTGCGCGTCAACAGGTGATTTATCACTAACACCAGTTATATTTCCTCCCGGTCTTTGATTATCTTTTACAAGTCCCGCACTCACCGGATCAGTAATTGCTCCTAATACAATAGGAATCTCTGATGTTGTATTAGCAAGCGCCTGAGCTGCTGGGGTGGCTATACCAATCAAAACATCTGATTTTTTTTCTTGCACCAGTTGTTGGCTCATAGTAGCTAACTTACTTTGATCAGCTTGTCCGTTTTGAAAAGCAATTGTCATATTTTTACCATCTTCATACCCTTTTTCTTTCAATCCTGCTTGAATCCCTTTATAAATTTGGTCTAAGGCCGGATGACTAACAAATTGTAGCACGCCTACTGTCGGTAGATTTTCTTTAGCCGTTTCTTTCTTTTCTACAAAAAATGAAGCAATTAAAAAGACAACAATAATTATTACAACGATCGATAAGCGGTTTTTTCTCATTTCTTTTCCTCCTACTATAAAAAATAAATAAAAATGAAGTAACAATATTCAAATAAAAAAACAACGACAAATCCTAAAAAGGAGCGGTCGTTGTTTTATAAACAAAAACCACATAGATCCATCATCTATGCGGTCAAAAATTCAACTTGAACAAACCAACATAGATACAAAATTTAGAATTTGTCTTCTAAAGTTGCATCTATGAGAGTATCATACATACAACTATCTACGCCAGTTTTGCCATGAATTATTCAATTGGTTGATTGGGTTGGATAGTCTGTTCATGTAATCACTCCTATAGTTTTCTATTAAGATAAGTTTACACCAACTATAATTTGTTCGTCAAGTCTAAAAATGTTCAAAACCTTACCTATAGTGAATTTAATTTTCTTGGTCTTTTTAACTTTCTCCGATAACTCCAACTATCTTTTTGTTCATTAAATGGATAGAATTTTAAACTTGTAAACATTTTTTGGGAAGCTTTATTCCAATTAAAAATTTCACTTACGGTCATATACTCTCGGCCCATTTTTTTCGATTTAAACAGAAAATATTTTGTAACTATTCGTCCAATATGACGATTACGATATTCTTGATCAATAACAATTGCATAATCATCTTCAGCTAACCAGACATCCCCAATTGTTTGAAAACGACTACCTCTATTATATTCAATATAATAAAGTAAGCCATGTTCATTTTGCCATGTATACATTTGGTTAATTTCTTCTTTTGTGTAGGTCATTTTTACACCAACGATATTATACATGCTTTCTGGATCCTGATACCATTTTAGTGATTCTTTTCGAATGTTATCAAAGGGAACGAGGCGAATCTTTTCATTGATTCTGACTTTTTTTGATGAATTATGTTTGAAAGAGGACTCAGAGTTGGGCTGAGTCCTCTTTTTTAGTATATCTATTGCCAAAGTCCGCCATTTAGTACTTTTCACGTCGATCACTTCTCACGTATACACGCTGTAATTTAGGTGTGATTATAAAAAGTCCCAATAAAATGAATAGAATAAATCCTTCCATATTAAGCCCTTCTTTCTGATGATATGTTTATTGTGCAAACGAATCAGTTTCAACAGATTGCTCAACTGCTCCTTCTTGCCCAGTCGATTGCGATTCTGACGTTGTTTGCGTCGTCTGTGTCGTTGTAGGTGGAGCAGATGATGCTGGAGGGTGAATAGTTTGTCCCATACTTGACAATGGTAACTGATTTAATTCAGTTATAAGCATAGTCTTCGCATCATAATTTTCGCTGATAGACAATCTATTTTTCTCTTTTCCATTTTCAAAGAAAATAATCGTCACTTCATCTTTTTTAATATTATATTTACTTTCGATTGTCTGTGCATCATAAACAATTGGATAAATGTAAATACTATGATTGAAGTCTTTCATTTGTTTAGAATCTTTTAGAATATCGATAACTTTCTGATAAGTTTTTCCACTAGGAGCTGAGAATAAAACAGTCATTGCTGTTTTTTCGCTGATTTCTGTATCGGCTGTTTTCGCATCTAAATAATTTGCTTTTTTAGCTAACTTTTCTTCGCTTACTAAAGAATTAATCTCAGAAGCGCGAATATTCGCTTGTACTTTTGGTACGATGATAAATAAACCAATAATCAATACAACGATTATAGCCAAAATAATTGCAGTAAGCTTTTTCTGTCTATTTAAAGAAGCCACGAAATCGTCTTTAACATCAATAAAATTTTTCTTCATGTTTTCTCTCCTCTACAACTTATATGTTTATTATACTAATACTTCTTACCTTTGCCTAGTATAACAAATAATACCTCTCATAGTTTTAATAAAAAAATGCGCTGTTATTTATTTTTTAATATATAAATGTGAAGAAACTACAATCATAAAACACAAATTCCAGTTGTTGACAAAAACACCCCCCTAGCCTATACTTTGGTTAATTACGAATACATTAGAAAACTATGAAAAGAAGAGTACTGTTTTTATAAAATTAATGAGAGAGTCTCGGAAGCTGAAAAGAGATAATTTTGAAGAACAGGAAGATGGTCTTTTCGTTAGCGTTGGTGAATACTTATTTAGCTAACGCTGGGAGCGCCCATTACAGCGTCATGGTATTGATTATTATGATCTGTCCCTATTGAGGAAAATCTTGTGAGAGATTTTTAAATTAAAGGTGGTAACACGACTCGTCGTCCTTTACTTTTGAACAAAGTATTGGGCTTTTTTTGTATTTTTCAATAAGTCAAATCAAAAATGGAGGAATAATCATGGGAAACACTAACTCAAAAGCCCCTTTCCGCTACGACACCGTAGGCAGTTTTTTACGTCCAGAGGCATTAAAAGATGCTCGGTCAAAATACACTGCTGGTGATATTTCTAAAGAAGAACTACAGGAGGTAGAAGATCAGGCGATTATTACTTTGATCGAAAAACAAAAAGCTGCCGGTCTTCTTGCCGTAACAGATGGTGAATTTCGTCGCCGTTGGTGGCATCTCGACTTCATCGCAGGTCTGAACGGTATTACTGTTTATGATTTTCAAACGACTGCTTTTGGTATCACAACGAATGCACAAGGAACCTATGTTAGCGGGCCTTTATCTTTTTCAAGAAATCATCCGTTTCTTGATCATTTTCGCTTTACTCAAAAACATGCCTCTCCTACTTTAGCTAAACAAACAATTCCTGGTCCAAATATGATTTTTTTAGATTCATTGATTTTGTCAAAGCAATACCACGAAAATCCCGTTTACCTCTCTTTAGAGACATTTAAAATAGATTTGATCAACACTTACCAAGACATTATTCAAGCATTTTATGATGCTGGTTGTCGTTACTTGCAACTGGATGACACAAGTTGGGGTGGATTATTTGATGAACGCTTCCGTAAGTTGATCCAAGCGAACGGCCTAGATGCTGATCAACTACTGACTGATTTTCAAGAGGTAACAGAAAAATCTTTAGAAAATAAACCAGACGATCTTGTTGTAACATTTCATTTTTGTAAAGGTAACTTTCAGTCACACTGGCTTTATAACGGCACTTATGAAACAATTGCCCAAAATTTATTTTCAATCACTGCATTTGACGGCTTCTTCTTAGAATATGACGATGAACGTTCTGGTGGATTTGAGCCTTTGAAAGAATTAAAAGATCAGCGAGTCGTTCTAGGATTGATTACAACTAAAAATGGTGAACTTGAGGACCCTCTGGTTATCGAAAAACGAATCAAAGAAGCAAGTAAATTTGTTCCTTTGGATCAAATTTGTTTATCTCCACAATGCGGCTTTGCTTCAACACAAGAAGGCAATCATTTGACCGAAGAAGACCAGTGGAAGAAAATTAAACTTGTAGAAACAATTGCTAAAAATGTTTGGCATGATGCTTAATTTAAAAGGAGGAAATAATATGACAGCAATCAAAGATATCCCATTTCGTTACGATCAGGTCGGCAGCTTTTTACGTCCTGAAAAATTAAAAAAAGCGAGAGAACAATTTGCAAATCATGAAATCTCAGCAGAAACATTAAAACAAATTGAAGATCAGGCGATTATCGAATTGATCGATAAACAAACTCAACTAGGTTTAAAAGCGATAACAGATGGTGAATTTCGTCGTAGTTGGTGGCACTTAGATTTTCTTTGGGGCTTAAATGGCATTAAACAAACAACACCTAACGATGGCTACCAATTTAACAAAGTTAAAACCAGAGCTGCTTCCTATGAATTTATAGATACCGTATCATTTAATCCGAACCATCCTTTTTTTGAGGCTTTTACTTTTTTAAAAGAACATACGCCTAAAGGAATTTTTTCTAAAGCATCTATCCCTTCTCCCACTCTATTGTTCAATCGAAAAAGTAGTAGTACATTTATTCCAGAAAATTATCAAGACGAAACTTCTTTTATTAATGATCTAGTCCAAACATATCAACAAACCATTCAAAAATTTTATGACTTGGGCTGTCGCTATCTTCAATTAGACGATACTTCTTGGGGAATGTATACAGGATTTATCGAAAATGCTAAAACAGAGACAGAAATTGAACAATGGCACTATCAATGTAACGCTGGCGTGACGGTTATCAACCAGCTTCTTGCGAATTTACCGAAGGACTTGACGATTACCATGCATGTTTGTCGTGGTAATTATAAATCCGATTGGGCGATTGCAGGTCCTTATGACCATGTTGCTGATTATTTAGCTGAGTTAAACATAGATGGCTATTTCTTAGAATATGATGATGAACGTTCTGGCGGATTTGAACCGTTAGCTCAAATTCATAAAAATGATCCAGCTAAAAAAATCGTTTTAGGATTAGTCACGTCGAAGTTTCCCCAATTGGAATCACAAGACAGTCTAGTCAAACGAATAACAGAAGCAACCAATTATGCCCCTCTTGAAAATCTTTGTCTTTCTCCGCAGTGCGGTTTTGCGTCTACAGAAGAAGGGAATTATTTAACCGAAGATGAACAATGGGCAAAAGTACAACTAGTGATTGATACTGCGAAAAAAGTTTGGCATGATGCTTAACCAAAAAACAAGAAGCTGCTAACTAAACTCAGCTTCTTGTTTTTTTACTGATGAATAGCTTGATGTATCCTCACTTTTCAACAGACTGAATTGGAGTTAAATAATAGACCAGTCTAAATTAGAAAGCAATCATAACATAAAAGAAATTAAACAATTTCACATTCTTCGACTTTTATTTCCCACTTCCTTTATAAATAAAAAGAACTCCGTTATAATAATACTATTACGAATAAAGAATTGAGGGATGTTTATGTCATTTGATGGCGTATTTACTCATGCAATGGTCTCGGAATTATCTGAGGCATTAATTACAGGCCGAATTTCAAAAATTCATCAGCCATATGAAAATGAAATTATTCTAGTTATCCGCACAAAAGGAAAAAATCATAAATTACTTTTATCCGCTCACCCAAGCTATACTCGGGTACAGCTGACTGAAATCGCTTATGCAAATCCTGAAACACCACCGAATTTTGTTATGATGCTTCGCAAATTCCTTGAAGGGGCTATCTTGGAACAGATTCATCAAATTGATAACGACCGAGTCATCCACTTTACCTTTACAAAACGCGATGAACTCGGTGATTTACAAAATATCGCTTTAATTGTTGAATTAATGGGCAGACATAGTACGATCGTTTTGATGAACAAAGAAAATGGAAAAATATTAGATGCTATCAAACATATCGGCAGCTCACAAAATAGTTATCGTTCTTTACTGCCTGGTGTTGAATACATTGATCCACCTAAACAAGACCAACAAAATCCTTTCTTAGCAAGCAAAGAAAAAGTCTTTGAGATTCTTTCAAAAACTAGCGAGCTCAACGGTAAATATTTGCAAAGTCACTTTCAAGGACTTGGAAAAGATACCGCTGATGAACTAGCCTTTCGTTTAAATGAACGACCAAATGAAAAAATGCTTGTTTGGCAGACATTCTGGTCTACACTTGAAAGTCAGACTATCCCGACATTGACCTTAAGTGAGAAAAAGGAGTATTTTACCCCTCTTCCATTTGTTTCCCTCGAAGGAAAACAAGAAAATTTTGACTCACTTAGCGAGTTGTTAGATGCTTTTTATGGTGGAAAAGCAGAAAAAGACCGAGTTAAACAACAAGGTGGCGAATTGATTCATAAAATTGAAAATGAGTTGAAACGTAATCAAAGTAAAGTTGTAAAACTCAAAAAAACATTAGCAGATACAGAACATGCCGAAAACTATCGACGTGACGGCGAGCTTTTAACAACCTTCATGGCGCAGGTTCCTAAAGGTGCCGAGTTTGTTGAACTGCCGAATTATTATGAAGAAGATCAATTACTAAAAATAAAATTAAATCCCGCACTTACGCCGAATCAAAATGCACAAAAATATTTTCAAAAATACCAAAAGCTTAAAAATGCGGTCAAAGTCGTTCATGGACAAATACAACAAGCAGAACAAGAAATTAGTTACTTAGAATCAGTTTTATCTCAATTAGAAATCGCAGGTCCGATGGACATTGAAACGATCCGTGAAGAATTGATTGAACAAGGGTACGTCAAAAGACGAGGATCTAAAAAACAAAAGCAACCGAAAAAAAGTAAACCAGAAGAATTTTATTCAAGTGACGGCAGTCTGATTCTTGTTGGTCGTAACAATCTGCAAAATGATCAACTGACTCTCAGAACAGCCAAAAAAACCGATATTTGGCTACATGCAAAAGATATCCCTGGCTCCCATGTAATCATTAAAGATACCGATCCATCAGATGAGACATTATTACAGGCAGCTAATCTGGCAGCTTATTACTCTAAATATCGTTTATCAGCCCAAGTTCCTGTTGATTATGTACAGGTCAAACATGTTCATAAGCCAAACGGAGCCAAACCTGGATATGTCATTTATGAAAATCAAAAAACGCTCTATGTCACGCCTAATGAAGAATTATTAGAAACATTAAAAACGAACACTCCTCAATAAGAGGTATGTTCGTTTTTTCTTTAATCACGAGCAACGATTGCCCGTTGTACTAATTTATTCGATACGTCGGAAATGATCTGATTTGCGGATATCCCTTGCAATAGTGGTTTTTTGATTGTCATATAGAAAATGTACTTAGGATCTTCTGTTGGTGTGATTGTAACCACTGAATGTAGATAATCTTGTTTTTGATAACCACCATTTTCAAAAAATTCAGCTGTTCCTGTTTTGGCAGACACGTTTAATCCTTCTATCGCATATTCACGACCTTTGCCATATTTAGGATCTACCGTAACATCTTTCATATACTGTAAAACTTTATCAGCAGTTTCGCTGGATATGGGTGTTCCTACCGTCTCTGGTTGAATCGTTTTTTCTTGTCCATCTGCAGAAACAATTTTACTGATAATATTTGGTTTTAACATATTGCCGCCATTAGCAATCGCAGTATATGCCTGAAGCATTTGTAAGTGAGTCACAGAAATTCCTTGTCCATAAGAGGTCATTGCTCTATCAACTGTGGTTTTATTCTGAATCTCTCCAACTGCTTCTCCAGCCAAACCTAAATTTGTGCTTTTACCAAAACCAAATTTTGTAAGATAATTTTGCCACAAATCTGGCATTCGCTCCTGAAGGGTCACCATCCCTACATTACTTGACCAAGCCAATCCTTGTCTAAAAGTCATATTCCCCTCACCTACACCGTTATTCCAATCATTAATTGTTGTATCATCAATTTTTATGTTCCCCGAGGCAAATTGCTCACTTTCATTGAATTTATTTTCTTCGATTGCACTTGCTATCATCATACTTTTCATAGTAGATCCAGGTTCATAGACATCTTCTAAAAGGATATTACGCCAACTAACATTAAGTTCCTCCAACCCTTTTTTCGTATCTAATTCAAAAGATGGTCGTTGAGATGTTGCTAATATATTGCCGGTTTTTGCCTCCATTAGGGTTGCTGTGATATTTTCTGGTTGGTAGGTTTTCGCCGCATTATCTAATTGTTCTTCTAGATAAAATTGTAGATTACTGTCTATCGTTGTATAGACATCGCTTCCATCCACTTGTTTTGTTTCTTTCACACTTCCAGGTTTTACATCTCCGAGTGATGAATTGTTTTCATAACTCCTAGAACCATTTTTACCCGATAATTGTTTGTTGTAGGAGCCTTCAATTCCCATGATCCCCTGCTCATTTCCCTTATCATCTTGCTGAGTATAACCAATAAAATAAGACGCAAAATTGCCAACTTGATAACTTCGTTTTTTTTCTTCTTTAAAATAAATACCTGAAATTTTTTTCTGCTTTAATTCTTCTTCAATATTTCTTTTCGTTTCAAAATTTAAATTTCTACCATTTGTTCCGAATTCAACAGTTGTGATAGCTTCTCCCTCTTTATTTACACTAGGTTTTAATTGCTTTAAAGTCATTGCCTTATCAATTTTTACATATTTTTCAAAGATTTCTGAAATTGCTGGCCAATCTCTTTCTTGAACATATAATTTCTTGCCATTTAAATCAGTATAGTTTGTATCTAAGATAGCATATAAAGAAAATGCACTTGAGTCTTCTGCTATTACATTACCATCTCTATCAAAAATAGAGCCACGTTTGGCCTCAAGAGTCTCGTGAACTTCATAAAGCTCTTTTGTCTTTTCTTTTAAAGAAACACCTGCAACCTTACCTGTTATTACAATATGCGAGAGTCTTGTCACAAACAGCAGAAATAAACCAATTGTTAAAAATAATAAGATTACACTCATACGCTTACGGTTTTTTATTGTTGAAAGGTTACGACTATTAATCCAATTTTTTATTTTTTTCATTCTCATTTATCCTCAAATCATTCATGAACTTTTTGCAAACTATTCAACAAAATAGTTGTTCTCTTAATTATAATTTATAGGAAAATTAATTGTGATTAACAACAACTTTCTTAATGGAAATTTAATTAGATTTCATTTACACATTAATCGTTATAAACCCTAAGTTGTTTTTATGATTTGAATCGAATGATTAAAAGATTTATAGTTTGAAGTGTATTTAAATCAAAAGAGTGATTTCATCGGAAAAAGAAACCGTTATCATTATAAAGGTAATCGAAGTGAAGTAACGCTCATCCCCCCTTCTCCCTCAGCAAATCCAACTTGCTCCTGCAATAAACGATTCAGAATATAATGTTGTGATTAAGATATACTATAATCATTTTAATCATGCTCAAATCCAAATAAACAATGATGGAAAGACAGCTCCAAGAAATAAGCCGAAATTCGCTCAAAATTGAAAGAATCATTTTGGGAAATTCCAGCTTATTTCTTGGAGCTAAACTTTTTTTTCTTATCTTTTTAATTATTTTTTTCGGGCAACATGTACTTTTAACTGTTTCCCTTTAATCGTGCGTTCTTTCATTGCTTGTATGACCAGTGAACCTTTACCATTTAAAATATCAATGTACGTCACGTTTTCTTGAATCGTAATGATTCCAATATCTTCAGCTCTGACACCTTCTATCTTTGAAATCGTCCCGACAAAGTCAAGTGCTCGCAACTTCTTTTTCTTCCCGCCATTAAAGTAAACTTTTGTGATTTCTTCGTTTAGACGTTTGGCTTTTTGATCTTTTTGCTTTTGCTTGGTTGTAATTTTCTTCTCAAAAGCAGCCTTACTTCTTGTCACTAGTTTGGAATTAGGTAAGGTAATTCGATTCATGGAAAATCTGCCATAGCCTTCAATTTCTTTTCTAAGTTGCTCTTCTTTTGAGGTAACAAATGTCAATGCAAATCCTTCTCTACCTGCACGACCAGTTCTTCCTACTCGATGGATATAACTTTCTTTTTCAAATGGAACATCCAGATTAATAACATGAGTGATGTTTTCAATATCGATTCCTCTAGCTGCCACATCTGTCGCCACTAGGTACCGAAACTTCCCTTTTCTAAAAGCATCCATTACGTCAAAACGATCTTCTTGCATCATTCCACCATGTAACTTGCCAACAGGATAACCTGCTTCAACAAGAAATTCATAAGTATCATCTACTTTTCCTTGCGTGTTACAAAAAATAATACAGGTATCTGGATTCTCAACAATCGTCATAGCTTCCAAGGCAGCTAACTTATTTTCTTCTGTTACATCTAAATAAGCATGTTGAATTTTAGGAATTGTCTGTTCGGTTGCTTCAATTTTTACTACCGTTGGTTCATGTAAATAGGAACTGCTCATCTGCTCAATGGTTTCAGGCATCGTTGCAGAAAATAAAAGTGTATGTTTGGCTTTAGGTAAAGCTTTAATAATCTCTTTGACTTGGTCAATAAAGCCCATATTCAACATTTCATCAGCTTCATCAATGACCAAGTAATCAATTTTTTCAATAGGCAATGTTCCTTTAATTAGATGATCCACTACACGACCTGGTGTTCCAACTACTATATGGCTTTTTTGTTTTAGTTCAGATTTTTGTTTAATAAAAGAAGCTTTCCCAAAAACAGCCGTTGCTTTGATTCGTTTATACCTGCCAATATTGATTAAATCTTCTTGAACTTGCTGCGCCAATTCTCTGGTAGGTTCCAAAACAAGTACTTGAGGTTTATTTTCGACCCAATTCACTTTTTCGCAAAGAGGGATACCAAAACTTGCTGTTTTACCACTACCAGTTTGAGACTGGACCAGTACATCTTTTCCTTCTAAAACTGCTGGAATCACAGCTTGTTGAACAGCTGTTGGTGTTTCATAACCTAAATCAGAAACAGCATTTAAGATAACTTCACTTAGTGGGTATCTATCAAAATTATTTTTATTCATTATTTCCCCAATCTACTATTTAATTGATCAACTCATTTTCTATAATGATAAAACTAGTTCATTTAGCATGAATTTTAATGTAACTAAATTGTTCAAATTTTACCTTTTCATATTAGCCTCAGCTAGTTATTATCCATGAAAAACCTCTGAACTGCAAGAGGTTGAATTATTATTCTAATTTAAATTAGAGTCTGTCACTTTATAATGCATTATTCAATCCTTATTTTTCTTAAAAAAGTAACTTTATAGTAAAATAGCACTAAGTATAATAGCAAAGAAGGAATTTCCGTGAACGTGTTAAAAAAATATGGTTTTCTTACTATGATTCTGGTCATTATCAGTGAATTAACTGTCCCTTGGATTTTGATTCATTTTTATTCTGGTTATAACCCAGTTACAATGTTGATCAGCGATTTTGGTGAAGACGGCAGTCCTACAAAAGTTGCCTTTAAAATTTGGCAACTCATAGATGGTAGTTTATTTCTTCTAACCATTCCAAGTTTTTATGAAAGGTTTAAAAACACGTCAAAACCACTAGCTAATTGGCTTAGTGTCATGATGGCCACTTTTGCAATTGGTGATTGTTTTATTACAGGGATTTTTGACCGATCAACAAACTTAGACAAGATGGCGATTGAATCACTAATCCACGATTATGCATCAGGAGCTGGATTCGTTGCTCTTCTATTAGCTATTCTAATCTTGATCAAGCTCTATCGTGTAGAGAATCATCATTCCTTTGTTACAAAACTCATAATAATTTTTATTATTTCAGCCTGTTTTATGTTTTTATTTGCTGCACCAAAAATCCCAATTATTAATCAACTTAATATTCCATATCGCGGCCTTTGGCAACGGGTAAATTTACTGTTTTTATATTTACCATTTTTGTTTGTGTCATTTAAAAATCTACGGTTTCAGTAGTTGATTCGTCTAATCGTTGTATTCCAACTATTTTCCAACATTCTAAAAAGACTTTTTAATCAGTGGGCTTTTTTCGGCTTCTGCCAGTAAAAGTCTTTTTTAAAAACATTTTTTCTCACGCTTTTTTAAAGTCTTTTCATTCTCTTCCTCTGTAATTCCAGTTATACAAAAAGACTTTTTATATTAATGAAAACTTTTTAGTATTTGTGCTTAATTTTGCTTGTCTAATTCTGGATAATGAACAGAAAAATCCTCATACTAGTATTTTCTATCTAGTTAATGAGGATAAATTTTTTAATGTCTTCCACTGCCAGATTTTTATTTTCTCCTAAAAATAACTGATGCCGTCCATTTTCATACATTTTCAAAGATACTTGTGCATTACTAGCTTTCGCCAAATAGTATGCACTTTTATAATATGTAGTTTCGTCTTTTCTATTTTGTAAAATAAGTATTTTTTTATTCGATAATGTCAGAGTTTTTCTTTTCAATTTTTTCTTTGTTTTTTTTAACAACGATAAAAACTGTAGACAGGAGCGAATAGATGCCGTCTTAGCTGAACGAAAATAATAGTCTAATTTTTCTTGTTTTTTATAGAATAAACCTTGTACGATATCTTGTAGGATAACGTTGGCATTATAAAGATAAATTGGCGTACTACACAAAATTAGTTGATCCACTGATTTTCGTTCAGATACCTGAATCGTCAGTAATCCCCCCATTGAAAAACCAATACAAGTGATATGTGTATATTCTTGTTCCAGCTCCTCTAACTTCCTATCGACATCAGCTAACCATTGATCAGAGGTAGCATTTGAAAAACTTTGTTTATTTCCATCATGTCCAGTTAATTGAATCCAAAATGAATCCATTTTATTTTGTCTTAAATGTTCATGTAAATAAAGAATCTCATTCTCATTACCACCAAATCCATGAATAATCAATATTGCTCTTTCTTTCATATACCCTACTTTCTTCCACATGATGCTCTTTCACAGTAACTGCTTTACGATGTGAACAAGACCATTAAAAATACTGTTTGATTTTTGTTTCTTACTTAGTAAGTTTATCCTGATTTCTCCTAATAATTGTTTTTTTTAATTAAGTTTAATAAAAAATTAGCATCTAATTATTGGATCTCTAAATATAAAAGGAAGTAAAACATTAAGAAACCCTTGTTCTACCTCCTGTCATATCAAATATAATCTATTCTAGTCACCAAAAATTTCTTTTGCGACCATAAATGCTAACCATGTCTCCAATTATTTATCAATTTATCCCTGCTTATTTATGTCCAACAATAGCGTGAGGAACATAAGGTTCTTCTAAAAACATCACTTCTTTTTGAGTCAAAATTAAATCTAAAGCTGGAATCGCATTAGTCAAATGACTTTCTTTGGTTGCGCCAATGATTGGTGCGACAACTTGTTCTTTTTGAAGTAACCAAGCAAGAGCAATTTGCACGCGTTCTACTCCACGTTTTTCTGCGATCTCTGCGACTCTTTCAACGATTATGTGATCTTGATCAGCAGTTATATCATATTTTGACATTGCAGTTTGATCTGTTTCAAATCGTTTGGTTGATGCGCTCCAATCACGAGTCAAACGTCCAGAAGCCAATGGACTATATGGTGTAACAGCAATTTTTTGATCCTCACATAGTGGCAGCATTTCTCTTTCTTCTTCGCGGTATAATAGATTTAAATGATTTTGCATGGAAACAAATTTTGTCCAACCATTTTTTTCTGCTACTGCTTGCGCTTTCGCAAATTGCCAAGCAAACATAGCAGATGCGCCAAGATAACGAACTTTTCCTGATTTCACTACGTCATGCAAAGCCTCCATGGTTTCTTCGATTGGTGTATTGTAATCCCAACGATGGATGATGTATAAGTCTACATAATCCATACCTAGACGTTCTAAACTAGCATCAATTTGATGGAAGATTTCTTTTCTTGAAAGTCCTCCGCTATTTGGTACATCCTTTTTCATCGTAGTAAATAATTTTGTCGCAACAACAATTTCATCACGATTAGCATATTCATTCAGAGCTTTGCCAAGAATCCTTTCACTAGCTCCATAAGAATAAACATTGGCTGTATCAAAGAAATTGATCCCTAAATCAAGAGCTTTTTTGATAACTTTTCTACTCTCTTCCTCTTCCAGAACCCACTCATGAAAACCACTATTGGGATCGCCAAATCCCATTGCACCTAAACAAAGTCTTGAAACTTCCATCCCTGTATTGCCAAATTTTACGTAGTTCATTTAGTTTCCTCCTTATAATAAATTACTATTCTTATCAATAAATATAGTTTAACTCTTAAAGTGAACTCTAAGTCAAGAACTTTATTTAAGAAATAAAAAGGCTTCTAAACTAAAATGTTTAGAAGCTGGTAATTTTTTGTTCTCTGTTTTGATTAAAATCTCTTAATGCATTTTCCGCTGGAATCATGTGTTCATCATAATTGGCCAATTTAAACTCTAATCGTTCAATAGCTGTGTTTAATTCAGACGCTTTTTCTTTTAATTCTGTGATTTGGAGGGCAATGATTTCTTTGCGTGCAGAAACCGTTTCATTCCCAACTTGAAATAAAGTTAGATACTTCACCAAAGACTCAATGGACAAGCCTGCATTTCTCATCTGTCTACTAAAAACAAGCCAACGTAAGTCTTCTTCGTCAAAGTCTCTAATCCCGCTAACACTACGTTTCACTGGTGGAATCAAGCCAATTCGTTCATAATACCTGATAGTATCAGCAGAAACACCGCTTAGTTCGCTGACCTTTTTTATATTCATGTCCTTTCCTCCTTAACTCTCTCTTAAAACCTCTCTTCATTTACATTATAAACCAAATTTTTCCTCCTTTACAAATTATCTTGTTGACTTAGAATTCATTTAAAAACGTAAAATAGCTTTACAATAAACAGTTGAAAGTCCGAATTATGATTGAACGAGCTATTTCAGATAAAATTATCGGAAAATGCCATTATTTTCGACAAAGAAAAAAAGTCAGAAACGTCTTTTCTAGCACGTTTCTGACTCACTTTTATCCTTAATCACTTAATCTAGACTTACCTCTTGTCGAACAATCACCCAAGTACTATTTCTACAACTTGATAATCGTAAATTATTATTCCTTTTTCTCTAAATTAATCGAAGCGTTAATTTTTTTCAATTTAGAATAGCTCAAAAGAAATACTAAGAAATTTTTTCTTCGTTTGTTTTTCAGAAAATTACGCTTCTTTGTACATTCTGACTGTATTTGAAATAGTAGCTATGCTATAAAGTAAAGAATCCTTATATTCTTTATCCACATTAACATCCAAACTATCATTAAACATCTCTTCATAGTCATTAATTGATAACCTTTTTCGCTCGGTCAATTGTTTCTGATGACGATCTTTTAATAATTCTTTTTGATAACCATCAACAAGGGTCCCACTAAAGAATTCTGCTACAGTACCAGAACCGTAACTAAACAGTCCTACTTGGTCTCCGGCATTTAACTGACCATTTTCCAACAAAGAAATCAGACCAAGATACAAAGAACCAGTATACAAATTACCGATTTGTCTACTATACACAATACTTGCTTCATATTGCTCTAGAATTCGTTCTTGTTCTTCTGATGGTTCATTCTCCAATGCAGCTAATAAGGCTTTTTTCCCCATTTTTGTATACGGTATATGGAAAGTTAGTGCATGAAAATCAGCAAACGATTTTTTATACCGACGTCGATATTCGTCCCATACTTTTTGAAAAGCTTGAATATATGTTTCATTAGATAACTGTCCATCAACCATTGGATAATCGTGCCCTACCGGACGCCAAAAATCATAGATATCTTGCGTTAATGCCACACTATCATCATTCAATTGTAAAATTCTTGGTTCAGCCGAAACTAACATAGCAACTGCCCCAGCCCCTTGTGTGGGTTCACCACCAGAAGCCAATCCGTATTTTGCAATATCAGAAGCAACGACTAATACCTTACTTTCAGGATGATTTTGAATATGAGATACCGCATACTGCAAAGCAGCAGTTCCTGCGTAGCAGGCTTCTTTTATTTCAAATGCACGAGCAAATGGTTGAATATTTAACAAACGATGTAAAACCACTGCTGAGGCCTTAGACTCGTCTATACTGGATTCAGTACCCACAATTACCATGTCGATTTGCTTTTTATCCTCATCAGTTAAAATATTTTTTGCAGCGTTTGCGGCAAAAGTCACGATGTCTTGTGTCTTTTTATTAACTGCCATCTTATCTTGTCCAATACCGATATGAAATTTATTTGGATCTACCTCTCTTGCCAAAGCTAAATCGGTCATATCTACGTAGTATGGTGGTACAAAGAAACTGATTTTATCTATGCCAACGTTCATCGTATATCTCCTTTATCGTTATTCTCAATTCACTACATAGTATAATTTATCATAAATTCGAGCAACATTGTTAGAAAAAAGAACAATTTAAAATTTGTTAAAGAATTTCAGAAGTTTTTTTAATATGGTTTATAGAGTATTCTTTTTTCACAAAGCATGGTATATTTCATAGTGGAGGTGACGTCGTGGAAATCGTAATTATCGACGCCTTGAGAACGCCCATAGGTAAGTATCGAGGACAATTAAAATCATTATCTGCAGTTGAGCTTGGAACAGCTGTTACAAAAGAGTTACTTACAAGGAATACAAAGGCAGCAGAACATATAAAACAAGTTATTTTCGGAAATGTATTACAAGCTGGCAATGGGCAAAACCCTGCAAGACAAATTGCTATCAACAGTGGATTAAGCTACGAAGTCCCTGCATTCACCGTAAATGAAGTTTGTGGATCAGGAATGAAAGCAATCAGCTTAGCAAAACAAGCCATTCAATTAGGGGAAGCAGATGTTGTATTGGCTGGTGGAACAGAAAGTATGACAACTGCTCCCGCTATCACTTATAAAGAAGATGACACTTATTCAAAACCAGCTCCAACTATGATGGTTGATGGTTTAACAGATGCTTTTAGCGGAAAAGCTATGGGACTGACAGCAGAAAATGTTGCTGAGCAATTCAATATAACACGAAAAATGCAAGATGCATTCGCAACCCACTCACAAATGAAAGCAACCAAAGCACAAGATGAAGGAAAATTTTTAAAAGAAACCCTACCTTTAACCATTGATGACAACATCATTACGCAAGATGAAGGAATTCGGAAAGATACAACCTTAGAAAAATTAAGTACTTTAAAAACGGTTTTCAAAGACAATGGATCTGTCACAGCGGGAAATGCGTCAACAATCAGTGATGGTGCTTCTGCAATGTTATTGACATCAAAAGCTTTTGCTGAAAAACATCAACTTCCCTACATTGCAATCGTCAAGGATGTTACTGAAATCGGAATTGACCCAAGCATAATGGGCATTTCACCAATTAAAGCTATTCAATCCTTATTGCATCGTAATAATATGACAATTGAAGACATTGATTTATTTGAAATCAATGAAGCTTTTGCAGCATCGTCTATTGTTGTTCAAAATGAATTACAGATTCCAGATGAAAAGCTTAACATTTGGGGCGGAGGCATCAGCCTAGGTCATCCTATTGGCGCTTCTGGAACACGAATTGTGTCAACTCTAGCAAGACAATTGGAAGACACAAATAATCAATATGGCATCGCCTCACTTTGTGTTGGTGGCGGTCTAGGGCTCGCTATTCTTATTGAGCGCCCTTTAAAAAAAAATAAAAAAAAAAAAATTTACCAACTATCCAGAGATGAACGCTTAACTTTCTTACAAGAACTTGGAAATCTTTCTCTTGAAAACAGACAAGAGTTAGAAATTATCTCTTTAGATGAAGATATTGCTAATCACTTAATAGAAAACCAAATCAGTGAAATGGCTCTGCCAATGGGCGTTGTCACGGATGTTTTAGTGAATGAAAAAAGTTATACTGTTCCTATGGCAACAGAAGAACCCTCAGTTATTGCCGCATGTAGTAATGGGACTAAAATGATTCGAAATTGTGGTGGTATTCAAAGTAAACTGTCTGAAGGTCTATTAAGAGGTCAAATTGTCTTTATGAATGTTACAGATCAAATACACATAAAAGAAAAAATTGATCAATCCACGGAAGAAATTTTCATTCAAGCTGAAAAAAGTTACCCCTCTATTGTAAAGCGTGGAGGCGGATTAAAACGAATCCAAGTTCGTCAATTTCCAGAGGACGATAGCTTTTTATCAGTAGATTTACTTGTTGATACAAAAGATGCTATGGGTGCCAATATTCTAAACTCTATTTTAGAAGGCGTAGCCGATTTATTCCGTCAATGGTTTGATGACGAGATTCTATTTAGTATTTTAAGTAATTACGCAACAGAGTCTCTAGTAACGGCTACATGTGAAGTTGATTTTTCCAGCTTGAGCAAAACAGGAGATTTAGAAGCCGGAAAGCTAGTTGCTGAAAAAATTGCAGCTGCTTCACAATTAGCTCAGATAGACCCTTATCGCGCAACGACTCACAATAAAGGAATTATGAATGGTATTGAGGCTGTGGTTTTGGCAACAGGTAATGACACTCGTGCTGTAGCAGCATCCGCTCATGCCTATGCTGTAAAAGGAAAATATAGAGGTTTGAGTGAATGGAAACTTACCGCAGATGGATTAACCGGTACAATAGAATTACCACTAGCTATTGGAACAGTTGGTGGCGCAATTAGTGTATTACCCAAAGCTCAAGCAGCTTTAGAACTATTAAATGTTACCACTTCAAAAGAATTAGCAGAAGTAATCGCCGCTGTCGGTTTAACACAAAATCTTGCTGCATTACGCGCTTTAGTTACAGACGGTATCCAAAAGGGTCATATGTCCTTACAAGCTCGTTCCTTAGCTATGTCTATCGGTGCAAAAGGCTCAGAAATTGACCTCATTGCTGAAAAACTAAAATCTGGTTTAATGAATCAAGAACAGGCATTAGCATTTTTGTTAGAATTAAGACAGTCATAAGATTCGTTATAGCTCCTCTCTTTCTAAAAGACCTCTTATTACTATCAAGAGAAAATTTATACGCATAGAGTATATCAAATAAACTGTATAAATAGCCGATTACACATGTGCTACTTATACAGTTTATTTAAGTTCGTTCTTTTTCTAACTGCTTGCGTTTTAAAATATATCACTAATGATAATTATAAATAATTTCCTAATTATCAAATAAATTCAATTTAACACTATTTTCTTTTCTTTTTTTTACTTTTTTTATCATTTTCCATTTAAAACTGGTACAATTACTTTTGAGGTGAAAATAGTGGTTTTATCAATACTTTTCTTTGTTTCAGCAATTTTCTCGTTATTTAAATACAGAGCAGCAAAAGAAAATCTTTATTTATATATCGCATTGTCTTACTTTTCCTGTTCCTTAGTTTTAATTTTTATTTTACGTTGCCTATTTGGTTAAAATCTAAAGATATTTGTAATTCAAAAGTTTTTTGATTGCTGGCTACTCAACTGTCATTAGCTGATCTTCAACTTCTCCATTCAAATTTCTTTTTATTAGATTGCGGTATCAGATTATCTAACCGTTAAAAAGCCCCTCAATAACCAAGAGGCTTATTTAACATTGGCTATCAGTTGAAAACGACTTCTTCCGATTTGTTCCAATACGATAATTTTTTATAATAACTTTTGTTTATCTAACCCTTTTCGTGTAATTTCCTTAAGAGAATCATTATTGAAATAATTCTTAATGCTATCTGACCAAGATTCACTTAACTGATTCTTACTAAGAATTAAATCATAATCAGATATTAAATCATAGGAGTAATCCTTATACTCATCAGTAAAAATCATAGTGTCATTGCTCAATCTTGGCTTAATTACTGGTGTATCAATTGGTTTTCCAATGGATAGTCCAAACAAAGGATAGGTCAATGTTGGCAATTTAAATAGATCAATTATTTCATCTACATGGTATCTGACTCCACCTACAACAACACAACCTAACCCAAGACTTTCTACCGCATTAATTGCATTAGCACAGCTTAAAGCCGTATCTACGCTTCCTAAAAATAAATGATCTATATTATCTGAAAAATCATGTGAAGTATGATGATGTTGAAAAATTTTATTTGACCTATTTAAATCCATGATAAATAATAAAAAAACTGAACTATTTAAAATATGACTATTTAAAGGATTGCTATTAACCATCTGTGCTCTTTTTTCTTTATCTTTTACAATAATAATGGAATAGAATTGCCCATTGATATAGGTTGAAGCTTGTTTTGCACATTCAATAATCAGCTGTAAATCCTGTTCAGGAAGTTCATAGTTTACATCAAATTTCCTATGTGAACTGTGATCCTTCATTATTTCTATCATTTTATTCATTGCCTTTTCCTCCAGATGCCATCGACACTTGCTTGAAGATACCAGACATTTTATAGATGACCAATACAATCAAATAAGTAATAACAGTAAAATAAGCAATCCCAAAGAAACCAGAAAACTTAGTAAACAATATTCCACCAACAATTCCGCCAACTGTTGTTCCAGCATACATAGCTGCATTTGATAGTGAAGATATTGTACTTCTTGCCGTTGTGGTTGTACTTTGCAAAGTTGTCATAAATAAAGGGAAAATAAAACCGTTGACTAAAAAAACAATTGTTAAGCCAATATCAGCTAATAAAAATGAGTTTGAAAATGGAATAATAAGGTATACAAACATTAGTGTTACCAATCCCATAAAGAGTGATTTTGGAATTCCCCATCGACTAATCAATTTATTACCAAATAACGTACCTATTAAATTCCCTGTCCCTATCGCAATCATCGCAGTTCCAACACTCGATAGACCTAAAGAAAAGTCTCTGGTAAACCATGATCCAATAAATGTCATCACACAAAAATTTCCTGTTTGAAAAATGAAATAAGCAATCAGATAAGCTAACGCTTTTTTGTTCTTCAATATCTGTCCATAAATGTGAACAAAGGTTGTATTTTCTGCTTTTTGGCTTTCAAGATTCAAACTAGGTAACAATAAATAAACAACTAAACCTACTAGTAATGATGCTACAGATATCACAAAAAATGGCATCTTCCAAGAAACTGCTGCTAAGTAACTCCCAATAGGAACACCAACTAATTGTGAGACTGCTAATCCTGCAGACGCATATCCCATTGTTTTAACAATCATATCCTTAGGTGATACAATTGGAATAGATGCCCATACTTGTGGTGTTACAAAAGATGCGCTCACACCTGCTAAAAAACGAAACGTAATCATCAAAGTAAAATTTGTTGCAAATCCACATAAAAATGTTGAAATAGCAAATGCTACAAAACCATACAACATGACCTTTTTCCTATCTTTCCCATCAGAAATCGGTCCACTAATCAATGCAAAAAGTGCATATCCTAATGCGTAAGCACTTACCATCCAACCAGAAATATTGGCTGGTATATCATACAAATCTGTTAAGGTCGGTAATAATGGTGATATTAAAAATGTATCTGTACCTATCAAAAACATAATTAAAAAGAAAATCAAAGAATATTTTTTCATTTATTTTTCCTCTCCCGTAATTCTTAGACTATTAAATCCCACATAACAGTTTCATAATTTCAAACCTATCGAACTGAATAATAAAACTATACCTAGATCCCATCATAAGGAATCTAGGAAGTTGGTAAGATACTTATTAAACGTATCATAACGAAGTTTTACAAATTTTTCTCTAGCTTCTCTTCTAGTAGTTGTTAATCCTGCTTCTCTTAAAGTTTTAAAATGATAGGAAACCGTTGACTTACTCAACTCAAGATTATCCCCTATCTCTCCACATCCCATCTCATCTCCTTTGTCTCTTAAAACTCTAATGATTTCCAATCTAGCTGGATCAGATAGTGCCTTGAAAATCTGTACTCTTATTTCGTCCTCTTCTAATTGTTTTATATTCATAGAACTATCATATTCCTTTTTTCTTTATATTTCAAGTAAAATAGTTCGATAGTTTTAAATAAATGGAATATTAAAAATAAACTAATGGACTTCTGGTTATAGTTCGACTAATTTGGAAGTATCGAACAATATTCATGTACTAGAAAGAAGGTGATTATATTTGGAACATAGTACTGATTTACTCATAGATGATGACGTGAAAATTGTTGGATCAACATTAAGAAGCCGTATTTGGATTAGAATTGGTTCTTTGATATGTAAGTCTATTATTGGTAATGACGTATTTATTGGATTTAGATGTGCAATCAAAAATTCTTCGATTGGAAATAATGTTCAAATCGCTTCAAAAACTATAATTGGTGGTGATAATAAAACAACAACGATAGAAAACTTTGTTTGGATAGGTGCTGACACCATAATAAATGAAGGTGTAACGATTGGTGAAGGTAGTATCATTGGTGCAAACTCTATAATAAACCAAGATGTAGAACCTTACACAATAATATTCGGACAAAAAAAGAAAACAATTAAGAAGAGAAGTTATACTAAAGATCGTGTACCTGAATTTTCTAAATTTTTAAAAACTATGATCGAAAAAAAAGAACAAAAGAAGTACATTCAAAAAAACAAACGCAATAACTATATTAGTGCTTCATTTGTAAATAACTATTTTTCTTCAATTGGAGAAAACAATATTTTTATTGGATCTAAACTAGCAAAAGGCGGACTAGTTTTAGGAAGAAATATTACAGTTGGGAATAATACTATCTTAGAAGCTGCTGGCAAAATATATATAGATGAAAATTCAACTTTGGAAAATAACATCCATATACTTTCAACCTCCCACGACTATAAAAAACTTTCTTTGCCAACAACAATGCAACCTGTAAAAATTGGACGAAATGTAATAATCGGCTCGAATACAATTATTTTAGGTGGTGTTAACATTTCAGATAATTCAATCATACCAAGCAATAGTTTTATTTTAAAAAATATATCGAGGTGAATTTAATGACAAAAATATTACTAGCACCAAATCCTACCGGCACAGGTCATAACATGAGGGTTCTGGCTCTTGGGAAAAAACTGATAAAAGAAAATACTGATATTTCGATTACTGTATTATTAGGATCAAGACAAGATGTATTTACTCCCCTTTTCGAAAAAGAAGGTATTACTGTTATTGACTTAAGTCCTACAGGAATTATAGATTACTCAAAAAGTTCAAATTTAAATCAAAATCTCGATTGGCAAACAATGATTACCAATTACTTTGTACCGACTTTTTTCAATGGTGATAAAATTTTAAAATATATGACTTTAATCAATCATTTAAAACCAGATCTACTAATCAGTGATTATAATATCAATGCTACTTTTGCAGCGGTTATGTCTAATATTAAAAATGCTTTTGTTACCGAGAGACATAATTTTACACTAGTAGATATAAGTACCGATGAGCTTAAAAAAGGCAATTTCAAAGTCGAAACTTCTGATATTATCAGTGCTCAAAAAGCTTTAAATGAACTTTTTTTATGGCTAGTTAAAAATGTGGATCTCATTATTACCGATAAAGTCTTTATGAAAACGTTCAAAAGTGATACCCAACTTATGAAATACAGTGATAAAACTTTTTTCGTTGGTTCAATATATGCTGATCGAACCGATGACAACCATCCTTTAGATTTTGACGAATTAGGCATCGACCGTGACCGACCTTATATTGTGGCAACTGTAAGTAATACAACTATGCTTGCTGAAGATAAAGAAAATAGTACTAAACTATTCACGGAAAGTTTCAAACTTCTTAAAGAAACAAACTCAAATTTGCAGCTTGTTTTGCTAGGGATCGATTCCGAAAATCACCAGATAGACAATGACCTTATTTTTCTTCCCTATTTACCAAATTGGAGAGAATTAATTGAAAATAGTACTCTTCTAATCGCCCATCCTGGTTGGATTACTGTAACAGAAGTTTCTTTACTAAATATTCCGACTCTTTTTTATTTAGCAAGTTATGCTGAATATCATGAAGTAGAAGCTTATAAAAGATTAGAAAAATTAGATTTGCCCGTTTTTTACGGAGATGATGTACAAGAGTTTACTAAGATCGTGTCCAGCCTTTTAAATTTAGATACTGACAACGATATTTTCAAAGGATATAAAATACTATCCCCCTATCCAAACGGACTAGAAAAAGCAATAAATTTGTTAAACCAACTAATCAAAGGAGATGAATTATCGATATGACAACTAAAACATTTTCGAATGAACTCGAAAAAATAGTATTAAATGACTTTATGGATGAAAAAAATGGTGGATTATTTGCCTCCATTAATACAGGAAAGACAGACATCGTAACCGAAGACAAATTGTTACTGGACGTTAGTCTCGCAATCCTAGCTTTCACTCAACTGAAAAATTACCAAGCACTTGAAGAATGTATTCTTGCACTTGAAAAATTTAAAGATCCTAACAATATTGGTTATTTTGAAATCCTGGATACCACCTCACTGCCTTATGAAGTAGGAAAAATTAAAACGACTTTCACTCAGCTTTTAACTGGCTACAGTCTTTATGAAGCAGGTCAAGTTACTGATAATGAAACTCTTCAAATTAAAGGAAGCGAACTAATCGAAAAAGTCAGTGATACCTATTTTAAATATAACCATGCTATGAGATTCACAGAAGACTGGAGTAGAATCTTATCAGAAGATAAAAAGTTATCTGACGTTTCACTTTTTATCTATGTTCTAAATACACTAAATATTGAGAAATACCAAACTAAATCAAGTTCCCTTATAAAATTATTAATGAACTTTTTAGATGATCAAAAAGGAGCGTTCTCCGTATTAAATACAAACAATCAACCAATTGAAAGTAAAGGAAAAACTTTAGCAGACTTGTCTCTTCTTATTTTTTCACTATCAACAATACTTGACCAAGATACTTCTTATGTCGAGATAATTGATCAAACTATTCAATTTATCATTGAAAATTACTCACATCCATTTACTAAAGGATATTGGAATAAATCCGATAGTTCCGGTGTTGTATCTGTTGACTCTACTCCCGTTTATTATAATCATGCAGAATCTCCTTTTCCAATAAAATCCACACAAAGTCATGCGCTTTTCCTGTTAGCATTAAAAAAATATAAAATAAGTACTGAAAACTCACAATACGATCCTATTATCAAAGAATTACTGACACAATTATCTATTTATTTTGATAAAAAAAATGGTGGACTTATGCTAGGGCAAGGCAATTGGTTTTCCACACCAACTACCCCAACTGTACCATTAGCCAGACATACTATGGTACCACCTTTTACCGTAGGCTCATTCGTTGTTGGTAATAATCGCTATTTACCTTTGCACCAGAAAACAGCAACTTTACAGTTAATCGGCATACTGGCATTAGAAAATGAAACAGTATCTATTGAGAAGCAACTCCCACACCTACCTTATGTTAAGAAAGAGTTCAATACAGATAAAACCTATGTTTCAACGGGAAGACTATCCACGTCTTACATTGATGAAAACGATTATATAGAATGGTCTGAAAAAACGATTTCAGGTTTCGCTTTCGGTTTAACGCCCTATAGATCTCCACTAGGTTTCAAGTCAGATCGAACACCTCAAAATTTTTCTGCCTTACATGTGGCAGCTGATATGAAGGTTTTGGATAAAACAATTCCTAACAAAGAAAATTTACAAATTATTTTACGTTCATCTCAAAATTCTGATGGTGGATTTGGCGAGCAACCTTCTTTATTATCAGAACTGTTTACTACTTATTGTGTTGTTTTTACAAATTATATTCTGGGTAGTTATGATTTTGATGTTAAAATGTGTATTGAATTTATCAAAAATTGTCAGAATCCTGATGGTGGCTTTGGAAATGCTCCTGGCTATCCTAGTGATGTTTGGCATTCAACTTTTGGTACCCTTCTTTTACACATTTTAGATGATGAACCAAAGGATAAAGAAGCCTTAATACAGTATCTTTTAAATGCGCAAAATATTGACGGTGGATTTGGCGTAATTCCTAACGGCGTATCAGAAACATTCTCAACTTTTAGAGCAATAGATAGCTTACGGATATCTGGTGTCGACATTCCGAATAAGCAAAAAACTATTCAGTGGTTAAAAAAATTACAAGATACGAATGGTGGATTTAAGTATCAAGAAAACAAAACAGTTAGCTTTGTCGGATCTTATCATGCGATTGGTGCACTATATCTTTTAAATGAACTTCCGGACGATGTTGAACAAGCAAAAAAATGGATAGCTTCTCATCAATCACCTGATGGCGGCTTTTCAAGAGCTGAGAATAGTCCTTCCGATACAACTGATGAAGGTTTTATTGCTATCCATGCTTCTTATATGTTAGAACAAAAAATTAACCCTTACTGGGTAGCTCTCATTACATGATACGTGGAAAGCTACATGAATTGTTTAGGCTCTGACGTCTCAGAGTGATTGGTTAAAAACTATGTTTCTCTAAATTTTATTAGTATTAACATATGAAAATATAGAAATATAACATTCATCTATAATCTTAGAATTCTCCATACAGCCTCTAACGATTATATTGTACAAACTTATTATCACATTTTCAAAACTATCAATCTCCATTTCAATAGGTAAAATGTAGTCATTTCCTATGCTAAAAAAATAGCAGACATGAATATTGGTTTAATTTGAATTAAATTCAAATTTCATCTAAAAAAATCATTGAAAAATAGCGAAAAGTCGAAATACTCAATATATCATTGAGTATTTCGACTTTTTCCTCTTGTTTAAAAGATTCATTAAAAATAGGTTTCAAAAAACTTATCAACCAAGCCATTGAATCTAACTACCTCAGCATTGTTTTTTGACCAAATACTATAAATAGTAAAATCAGGAGGAACAATCAATTTAGGCTTTATAACGTTGAGCTCTTTGGACATTGATTCATGAAAGATACACATCGGCAGATATGAAATTCCTTGTTTTCTTGAGATTAAACTTTCCACCATTTTAACATTATCAACTGAAAAAAATTTTACTTCTGGATTTGCTTTAAAAATATCTTGTTCTAATTTTTCCCAATAGGTTGGATGATTGCCCGTTAAAACTTGATATTCTTTTAAGTAACTCAATTCGTTTTTAGAGGTATCGTTATTAGGCACTACTAATTTTATTGGACAAGAATAGACACTAGTACATTTAAGTTTATTATGATTTGGTTTAATTCTGGTCAATGCTACATCAAACTTCCCAATTTCTATCATATTCTCCATTAGTTCATCCTCAATATAATCAACTGAAATTTCAATATCAGGAGCTTCTCTAAAAAAGAAAGTTAAAAATTTAGGCATAATATAGACTGCTACAAAATGAGATGTAACAATTTTTAGAGTTGATTGATGATGATTTCTTATTGCATTCACCTGTTCTAAACTCTCTTCATAAGTGAATATAAGTTTCTGAGCAATCGGTATAAGTTGCTCGCCAGCATTAGTTAGGAAAATATGTCTACCTTCTTTTTTAAATAGTTTTAAGTGAAGATGCTCCTCTAATTTTTTGATTTGTTGATAAACTGATGGTGTAGAAATAAATAAAATATTTGAAGTTTTATGATAATTTAAATTCTTTGCCAATACAAGAAATGTATAATACAAACTTAGATTCAAAATCTATCAACTCTTTCTGAATATATCCTTTTTGTTGATTTTATCACAAACATCTACACCGCTACAACTATTCCTGCTTAAAAGAATGATATAATGTACTACAATTTGCATTAAGGAATCAAAGAAACTAGTATATAAACAAAAACAAAACCCCTTGGTTACCAAGGGGTTCACTGTTAATTAATAACAAGTTTTTAACGACGGATTTCTTTAATACGAGCCGCTTTACCGTGTAATGCACGTAAGTAATAAAGTTTCGCACGACGAACTTTACCATAACGTACTACTTCGATTTGAGCAACACGTGGCGTGTGTAGTGGGAATGTACGTTCCACACCAACACCGTTAGAAATTTTACGTACTGTATAAGTTTCGCTGATACCAGCGCCACGGCGTCCGATAACAACTCCTTCAAATAATTGGATACGTTCGCGTGTTCCTTCGACTACTTTCGCATGTACGCGAACAGTGTCTCCAGGACGAAACGCAGGAATATCCGTACGTAATTGTTCTTGTGTTAATTCTTGAATTAATGGATTCATTCTTTTTTCTCCTCATTCCAAACATTCTTATGGCACTGCCACAGCGGAATATCGTAATAGTTGAGCGCTTTGCACTCACTGAAACAGTGTAACACAGCTCTTCTAGGCTGTAAAGAGATTTTTCTTTAAAAGTGACTAATTGTCTATTCCTGAATTACATTTTCTTCCTGAATAATCTCAGCAAGAAATTTTTTCATTTCATCATCCAACTCAAGTGTTTCTAGCATGTCTGGACGTCTTAAATAGGTTCTGCGCAAAGACTCCTTTAACTGCCATTCAGCAATCAGTTTGTGATTCCCATTCGTCAAAACTTCTGGGACATTCATACCATTAAATTCAGCTGGGCGCGTATATTGGGGATGCTCTAACAAACCTGTTGAATGAGAATCCGTTTGAGCGGATAGCTTATTACCTAAAACATCAGGCAGTAAACGAACAGTAGCATCTATCATTACCATAGCGCCCAATTCTCCTCCCGTCAGGACATAGTCCCCAAGTGAAACTTCATCAGTAACTAAAGAACGGATACGTTCATCATACCCTTCATAATGACCGCAGATAAAAACTAAATGCTCCTCTTCAGAAAATTCTTCTGCCATTTTTTGGTCAAATTGTTTGCCAGCTGGATCTAGTAAAATGATACGTTTCTTTGATTCAGGAGAGGCTTCTTCGATTCTCTTTAAATTGTCATAGATTGGCTGAACTTTTAGCAACATGCCAGCACCACCGCCATAAGGATAGTCATCTACCGACTGATGCTTATTATCCGCATGATCACGAAAATTAGAAACATTGATTTCCAGTAAATTTTTCTCTACAGCTTTTCCAATAATTGACTCGCCCATTGGTCCTTCAAACATCCTTGGAAAAAGCGTCAACACATCAATTCTCATCGTCAATCAAACCTTCTGGAATTTCTACTCGAACAATACCCTCTTCTAAATCAATGGACTTAACAACAGATTCGATATAAGGAATTAATGCATCTTTTTTCTTTGGTCTTTGAACAACCCATACATCATTTGCTCCTGGAGAAAGAATTTCTTTGATCTTTCCTAGTTCCTCGTCATTTTCGTCGATAACAGTCAACCCTATGATCTCATGATAATAAAATTCATCTCCTGGTAAATCTGTTAAATCGTCTTTTGCTACTTTCAAAATACCATCACGATATTTTTCCACATCATTAATTGAAAAATGATCTTCAAAAGTGACAATATCAAAATTTTTATGTTTCCGATGAGATTTAATTGTTAATTCAAGTGGGTCTTTCTTTTCTTGAAATAATGTCAAAACTGATCCTTTTTTATAACGCAACTCTGGAAAATCTGTTTGGGAAATAATACGTACTTCCCCTTTCAAGCCTTGAGTATTGACGATTTTTCCAACATTTAAATATTCAGTCACTTAAAACCCTCATTTCAAAATTTTAGTCTTGTTCATTCTACCATTTCTATAGACTGAATTCTATTATATATACAAAAAAAGAAAGCTATTCAATAAAGAATAACCTTCTTTTAATTTGCTTAAGCATTCACACCTGTTAATGTTCCATAAATCAAGAATAAATTCAACGCAGTTAAAATAATTGCGATAACCCAAGCCAACACTTTTACCCACATTGGATTGGCAAATCGACCCATGATTTTTTTATCACTCGTATACATGGTTAAAGGAATGATGGAAATTGGTAGTGCAATACTCAAAAATACTTGTGTATAGAGCAATAAGTCCTCTACTGCTGATTCTCTTCCTCCGTAGATAATTACACAAATAATAACTGGTACAATGGCAATCAAACGTGTAACCACTCTACGCATCCATAGAGGCATTTTTAAATGAATAAAGCCTTCCATAACGATTTGTCCAGAAAGTGTTCCAGTAATCGTTGAATTTTGACCAGAAGCAAGCAACGCAATTGCAAATAAGATACTTAAAACCGGACTAGCAATATTCCCTACAATATCTGGGTTTTTCAATGCGTCGAACAAGTCAACAAATTTTCCTAAATCACTATTTGTTCCATAAAATAAAGCTCCACCTAAAATCAGTAATAAACAGTTAATGATAAAGGCAACCGTCAGCTGAATATTTGAATCCCAAATCGTAAAACGAATTGCTTTCGCCTTTTCATCATCATCATTACGATCAAATTTTCTAGCTTGAGCAATCGATGAATGCAAATATAAATTATGGGGCATCACTGTTGCACCAACGATTCCTAGAGCTAAGAATAACATTGACTTGTCACTAGCAATTCTTGTGTCTGGAATAAAACCACGCAGTACTTCTCCAATATTCGGATCCGCAAGAGCTACTTCATAAGCAAACACAAAAAAGATGACAGCAATCAAACAAGCAACAATTGTTTCGATTTTTCTAAAACCCAATTTCGTTAAAAGTAATAATAGCAAAACATCAAATGTCGTGATAAGAACGCCAATCAATAATGGAAAACCAAACAACAATTGCAAAGCAACCGCTCCGCCGATTACCTCAGCAATATCTGTTGCCATAATCGCAAGCTCAGTGATGATCCATAAAACAAATCCTGTCTTTTTACTCGTATGTTCTCTAGTCGCTTGAGCCAAATCTCTGCCAGTCACAATACCTAATTTAGCAGCCATGCTTTGAAGCAACATAGCAATCAAACTAGACAATAGAATGACACTCAACAAGGCATACTTGTATTCCGCACCTCCGGCAATAGACGTGATCCAATTTCCAGGATCCATATAGCCGACTGCAACTAGAGCCCCTGGTCCGCTATATGCTAACAATGTCCGCCAAAAACTAGCATCTTTTGGTACATCAACAGTATTGTTGATTTCTTCTAAACTTGGACCATTTGCATAGTCCAGTAATTTTTCTGTTTCTGATTTTTCTTCTTTCATGTTTATCCTTCTCTCATCTATAAATTATCAGGTTTAAATTATTATATTTTTAGGCGTGCCATAATCCTTAAATTTATTATAATCCTCTCATTGTTTCTTGTAAATAAGAAACACTTAGTTATTTTTAATTCAGTCTAAAGTAGGATGTTTTCACTGCGTAATTTATGTATAATTTTTATAACAAATGGCGTCTTACAACTTTGTTCGTGAAAATTAACCACTAACAATGGTAAAATATTAGTAGGACTTTTATACTAGAGATAGTTAACTTTAAGGAGATGAAACGAATGAGCATCGCACTTTCAAGAAAAATTATTAACTGCATTTCCATCGTAGGAATTATAGCCACAATTGCTGTGACAATTTATTTTATACGATTAGGTGTTTTTAAAGATGTGGACGCTTTGAGAGGATTAGTCGGTGACTCAGTGATTTTAGGCCCTGTGTTGTTTATGTTGATACAGATCATTCAGGTTGTCATCCCAATCATACCAGGAGGTATTAGTTGTGCTGCAGGCGTTCTGATTTTCGGTCCTTATGCAGGTTTTATCTATAATTATGTGGGGATTGCAATTGGTTCAGTTATTATCTTCTTACTAGGACGACAATATGGGAAACCATTTATTTTAAGTTTAGTCAGCGATAAAACCTATAACAAATATATTGGTTGGTTGGATAACGAAAAGCGATTTGAACGTCTCTTCGCATTAGCCATTTTCCTTCCCATTGCTCCGGATGACGCTCTTTGTTTGATGGCTGGTTTAACTAAAATGTCTTTAAAGAAATTTACATTGATCATTATTTTGGCAAAACCTGTTTCAATCTTCTTATATAGTTTAGCCTTGATTTATGGTGGTACATTCTTAAACGGTTTATTAGGCTTTTAACAGTTTAAAATATATAATAAAAGTTAGCAGGATAGGATGCAATTGTATCCTATCCATTTTATTTCTACATAAAGGTGGCTCTCATAATGAAATACTTAAAAAATAGTTTTAAAAATATGATTGATTTTTTTGCAGGAACATCAGCCTATTTCCGCGATGTTTTATTGATGCACGGATTTATGCTTTTTATATTACTCCCACTTTTAGCTAGTTCGACTCGTTTCATCTTAAAACAAGGGAAAATTGAGTATTTATCTTATGATACAATTCCAATTATTTTATCAAAACATCCTGGTGTACTGCTTGCTTTGGTTATCGTTCTTTTTGCAATTATAATTGCAGTTTTTTTTGAATTTACTTTTTTACTTTTGAGCATTTTCTTCATAAAAAAAAGAGAGCCTATCTCTCTGACGAATTTACTTAAAGGGACGATTCTTCAACTAAAAAAAATTCGATTTAGCACCATTCTTTTTTTCCTATTTTATTTTTTCTTTGTTTTACCTTTTAGCGGGTTAGGATTCAATTCGGATTTATTAGCAAAAATTAAAATTCCAGCATTTATTATGGATTTTATTTTTGCTAATCGTGTGACAATCATTGCTCTAGTTGGACTAGGTTATCTAGTTTTCTTCTACCTTTCCGTTCGTTTAATCTTTGCGCTACCTGAAATGATTTTAAGGGACGTGCCTTTCCGTCAAGCAGTCAAAGAAAGTTGGCGCTCCACAAAAAATCATTTTTTTAAAATTCTTGGACAATTTGTTGTAATTGGCGGAAGTATTCTTGTGGTTTTTGTTCTCAGTTATACAGTTATTTTGAGTGGGCAAGCGATTATTGAGTCTACTTTCCCAAGTTATGCACTAGTTAGTGCCGTGATTGCGATGACGTTGTTACAGTTTATTTTACTCATGAATATTATTTTTTCTACTGTTGGCGTTTTCTATATCACTATTGATTATATGGACGATGAAGGATTTTTACCAGATTTACCACAATGGTTTTTTGAACAGTCTAAACAACAAAAGAAAGAATGGACAGCTTTAAAAATCGGCTCATTTGCTTTTATTGCCGCAATATTTGGAATTGGCGTAGGAACGTATAATACCAATTATTTAAGCAATCCATCTGTAACAGAACCCTTAACAATTTCTCATAGAGGTGTTGATGCCTCAAATGGTGTTCAAAATACATTGCCTGCTCTAGAAAAAACTAGCTTAGAAAACCCTAGCTATGTGGAAATGGATGTACAAGAAACTAAAGATAAACAGTTTGTCGTTATGCATGATTTCAATTTAAAAAAACTTACTGGAGTAAACAAAAGACCCAATCAACTAACTCTAGAAGAACTAACTAAATTAACTGTCAAAGAGAACGGTATGGAAGCCAAAGTTTGTTCCTTTGATGAATACTTAAACAAGGCAAAATCACTTAATCAAAAATTACTGATTGAGATTAAAACTACAGCACAAGACAGTCCTGATTTAGTTGAACGCTTTACTAAGAAATACCGCAAAATTATTTTATCGGAAAAACATATTCTTCATACCTTGACCTTTGACACAGCAACTCAGCTAAAAAAAGAAGAACCTCAATTTTATGTTGGCTATATTCTACCGTTTAATATTGTAGGACCTCCAGTTACAAATGTAGATTTCTTTACAATGGAATATACGACACTAAATCGAAACTTTATCAATGCAGCCCATGATGACGGAAAAAAAGTCTACGCTTGGACGGTTAATGATGAAGATACAATGACACGTATGATGTTTTATGGAGTGGATGGCATTGTAACTGACAAGCTCAAATTGCTAAATCAAACAATTCGTACCGATTTAGATGAACTAACCTACTCAGATAAATTATTACACTTTGTTATCGGTATTGGTTAAAACCAACAAAAAAGAGCTTAAAGTAAACACAAAATGTTTACTTTAAGCTCTTTTTAATTACTTTCCACTCATCCTTGTTTTACCTTCTTGACACATAGATAACAATGGACAAATATCACATTTTGGATTTCTAGCTAAACAGTGATATCGGCCGAAAAATATCATCGTATGATGGGTTTTAACCCATAATTCTTTAGGTATTTTCCGCATCAATGTCTGTTCAACTTCCATGACACTAGCATCTAGCTTACAAATTCGTAAACGTTTTGACACCCGTTCTACATGAGTATCCACTGCAATCGCAGGTTCACCAAAAGCATCACCCATCACGACATTCGCCGTTTTACGACCTACACCAGGAAGAGACGTCAACTCTTCTCTCGTTTTAGGAACTTCACCATTATAACGTTCCAATAGTTGAGCTGCACACGCTTTAATGTTTTTCGCTTTATTTCGATATAAACCAATCGTTTTAATCTTTTGAATGATATCTTCAACAGGAGCTGCCGCAAGCGTTTCAGGGGTTGGATATGCTGCAAATAATGCAGGTGTTGCCTTATTTACAGAAATATCGGTCGCCTGAGCACTTAAAATAACAGCAATCAGCAATTGAAACGGACTTTTATGAGTAAGTTCGCATGCAGCATCTGGAAACATATCATACATGATTTCTATCGCTTCCATCGTTTTTTCTTTTGAAAGCATCTACCTACCTCCTACTCACTATCTTCTGGATTAAGCCAATTGTGTAAGGTAACTTTTGGAATCGGCTCATTAACAGCACCTTGTTCCTCAATTTCTTTTTGAATCAATGTCTGTTTTCTGCGTTTTTGATCTTCAGCGACTTGTTCTTTTGTTGTGATATTTTTACGTTCCCACGCAAGCAAAATCCGATCAATGTATTTTAAACTATAGGCTTGATTCAACACAGCCTCTCTTAAAGCTAACCGAATAAGCTCTGGTTTATACTGATCTATTTCTAGCCACTGTCCAATCATCTCTAATTCGATTGGAGATAATTGACGCCCAAACTCTTTTTCAAACCCTTGATAGAGTTGTTTGATTGTTTCTTCTGACGTCACTTCTTTTTCTTTCTCTGTCTGCCTTTGTTGTAAAAGAGTAATTTTATCAAAAATCGGCAACAAATCGTACGTATCCATCATTTGCCCTTGCTCATTTTGCTTTGTTTGGATAATCAAAAACCCACGGGAAACAAGCTGATTCAAAAGCTTATAAATAACATCAATTGGTTTCCCCATGATTTGACTGATCTCCGCTAAATCAGGAAATAAATCTCCTTTTGCTTGTAAACGGAACAATTGTAGCCAAAATAAAAATTCTTCATCGGTTAAACCAATTTTCTGATAGTTCTCGATTACCAAGTTGGAGACAGTTGTTTCACCAGCTTTTAGATACTCATTGATTGATAACATAACCGCTCCCTGCTTTCTAGTACTAGATAGATATATTTATCAAACCCACTATTCTTTAATTTTGTACACATCATAATAGATCGATTTCATGTAGTCAATCAAGTATTGCGGATTCAATGGTTCACCCGTTGCATCTAGAATCAATTGATTTGGTTTTCTTGATGCTCCGTATTGATGGATATGCTGTGTTAACCAATTTTTGATTGGAGAGTAATCTTCGCTCGATAGAACATTATCTACATCAATTTCTTTTTGCATTGCATGTTGAAGTTGTGCTGCATACATATAACCTAAAGCATATGACGGGAAGTATCCAAAGCTACCACCAGACCAATGAACATCTTGAACAATTCCTTCTAAGTCATTTTCTGGTCGAATACCTAAATATTCATCATACTTATCATTCCAAACTTGCGAAAGCTCATCAACGGAAATATCTTCATTAAAAATCATCTTCTCAATTTCATAACGAATAATAATATGCAATGGATAAGTTAAACTATCTGCTTCGATTCTAACTAAACTAGCTTTTGTTTCCTTTAATGAATCGTAGAAAGTCTCAAAATCAATATCATCAAATGTTCCCTCAGTACATTCTTTGAAAAATGGGAACTGTTTTTTCCAGAACTGCTTATTGCTCCCAATAATAATTTCATTGAATAATGACTGAGATTCATGAATCCCCATAGATGCACCTGTTGAAAGTGGTGTGTAATCATATTTAGCATCTATACTTTGTTCATAAATTCCGTGACCCGCTTCATGAATCACACCAAAAGTCGCCATCGAAAAATTGTTTTCGTCCCAACGAGTAGTAATTCGTGCGTCAGTACGGTTCAAAGCCAACATAAATGGATGTACCGTATCATCTAAACGTCCACGAGAAAAATCATAACCAATTTTTTCTGCTATACCAGACACGAATTTTCTTTGTTGCTCTTTTGTTACTCGTCTATATAAGAAATCTGTACGCGGGACAGTCCCTTTTTCAGCAATTGTTGCTCTTATTTCCATAATCCCTATTTTTAATTGCTCAAAAATTTGATCTAATTTTTCAACACTTAATCCAGGCTCATATTGATTTAGCAACACATCATAATTTGTCGCCTCATCTTTTTTCCAATATGGAATAAATTCTTTTAAGAAATCAATGATTGTTTGAATTTCTGCTTTCATCTTGTTAAAATCTTTAGATTTTCTAGCCTGTAGCCAAGCTGTATGAGCATTGGTTAGGGCTGTGTTGTATGCCTGCATCCGTTCAGCTGGAATACTATGATTCAGCTCGTACTCTTCTTTAACCTTTTTATAAACAGACATACCAACTTCTGATAGTTCGTCCGTGTGAGTATCAAAATAAGCTAATGCTTCTTGAACTTTAGGACCAACACTGCGCTCAAAAGCCATCCCTGACAAGTAACCGACAACTTCTCCTCTAAATTCACTGCTCGCTTCTGGCATTCCTGTTTGGCTATCCCACTCAAGTAATCCCAACGCTTCAGTCAACATTTGGATTTCTTTTAGCTCTTGTAAAAATTCCTGTTCTTTCATACGCTTCTCCTACTCTTCTCTTGGTTTTCTAGGCGGTCTTTCTCCCCAATATTGGAACAGATCAGTACGTAATGCCCCATTATACAACTTTCTTTTTTTCGTCGCTTTTGCACCATAATATTGCTCAAATGTTAAATCACTCGTTAAAATATATTTACTCCACGTTTTTAGTGGGCGGAAGACTTCTCCCATTTCTTTATATAATTTACGAACAGATTCTTCTTCACCTAAACGCTCTCCATAAGGCGGATTTGCTACCATTACGCCATACTCTTTTTCTGTAGTAAAATCTCTCAAGGCTAATTGCTTAAATGTAATTGAATCTCCTAGCCCGATTTCTTCTGCATTTGCTTTGGCAATGTCGATCATTTTCCCATTGATGTCTGACCCCATAATATCTAGTTCAATATCATAATCTGCTTTTTCATCTGCTTCTTTACGAACCTTTTCAAAGATAGATGCATCAAACCAATCCCATGTTTCACAAACAAATTCACGGTTAAATCCTGGTGCAATATTATGTCCGATCAAAGCTGCTTCAATACAAATCGTACCAGAACCACACACTGGATCATAGAAAGGACGGTCTTTACGCCAATTTGTCAACGTCACTAAGGCAGCAGCCATGTTCTCTTTTAACGGTGCTCCACCTTTTTCGATTCGATATCCTCGTTTAAATAAACTTGGTCCTGTCGTATCAATGGTCAACGTTACATGATCTTTTAAAAGTGCAACTTCTAATTGAAAAAAAGCACCAGTTTCAGCTAAAGGTACTGTTGCAGGACGATGATACACTTCTCTCAAGCGGTTTACGATCGCTTTTTTGGTAATTGATTGACAATCGGGTGTGCTGTACAGTTTGGATTTAATTGATTTTCCTGCTACGGGAAATTCTGCATCCATTGGTAAATAATCTTCCCAAGGTAATGCTTTAACTTTTTCGAATAATTCATCAAAACTGAATGCATCAAATTCACCGACGATGATTTTCACACGGTCAGCTGTTCTTAACCATAAATTAGCTGTAGCAATCGTCTCCATAGTTCCTTCAAATAACGCTTTTCCGTTCTCTACTTCACAGGGGATACCTAAATCACGTAATTCTTTCCCCACTAATGCTTCTAATCCACTTGCTGCTGTAGCAACAAGTTTAAATGTTTTTTCTTTTGTCATGATATCTCCTCTTGTTCTTATACGTTTTAAGAACTGATTTGTTCGACTATTTTTAACTACTTATGAGTATCTCTTACTTTAAAAAAAGCCTTCACAACAAAGTTGGAAGGTCATCCTGAATACTTGTAATTTTCTGTAAGCCATGTTCTGTATCGAATGTCTCTCAGGGAAAGACACTCGACGGTCATCATCTATCTGCAGAAATTAATCTGCCTCTTCTACTCGTTCATTTCCTTTAGAAGAGCGCCCCTACCATTGTTTGGGTTGCTCGCTCGAGGGGTTTACCGCGTTCCACCAATTTCGTTTCCAAAATTGCTTCGTCACTGTGGCACTTTCAAGGGTACTTTGACATAGCCGAAACCTTAGTCATTTTTCCTGCCGTTACTCTTAAAAGTAAAAATAATTTGATCAAAAAACCAAAAGATTTTACTAGATTAAGTACCTTAGCTTATGATTTCGCTAAGCACGAACACTACAGACATCTCAGCCTGTGCGAGCATGGACTTTCCTCAGCCTGAATAATTCAAACCGCGATCACCCGAAAATTACAAAATACTTGATTTGATTAATTAAAATTGACGCGTTTCAGAGTTATCTACTTCACGTTCGTATGGATTATGCAAGCTGCTCTCATATGGATTAGAATGGCTCATACCTGAAATTGGATTTGACGCAGGAGTGTCATCTAATTTTTTACCAAATACTTCACGCTCTAAATTAGACAAACGTTTTAGGATATCGAAGTTTGTTACAGCTGCACTCTTAGGCATCTCTTGTCCACCTCTAGGAGGCATTGCTTGCTGTACTTTAGACGCTTGATCAAGTTTAGCTAACAAACGGTTGTTTTCTTCTTGTAACGTTAAGAGTTCTTTGTTGTATGCTTCATAATCTTTGATTACATTATCTAAAAATTCATCAACTTCAACTGGATCATACCCACGCATTTTTGTTTTAAATTCTTTTTGTAAAATATCTTTTGGACTGTATACTAAATTTGCCATACTTACACCTCGTTATTTTCTTTGATATAGGATAAAAAGTTCATAGTTCAACAGCATTATTGTATCTGAAAATCGGCAGAAAATCAAACAGATTCTCACTATTCCATCGAGTTTTGTAAATCATCCATTGTTATTAAGCGAATTTCGTAAGGAAATTTTTCTGAAAAAAGTTCTGCATCTTTTAAAAAATACTCCGTCTTCCCTGGATATTCCTTATCATAGACCAACAAACTAGCCCCTGAATGCTCTAATAAAAAGCGTGTATGCATTTTTAGTTGCGCTGGTGATTTATATGGCTGATGACTCACTGAATCCACAAAATCCGCTAAAAGTTCAATTTTTTCTAAATTTCCACGATTTTTTTCATTCCAATTATTTCCAAATTCTTTAAAAGGATAAATCAGTCCCAACTTTAATTCTGGATAGTCATTTTTCAATTCTGCCACTACTTCTGCTGCCCAGATTTCTGTTCCAAGATTCCCAGAAACTAAAACCCACTCCAATCCAGTGTCTAAATAACCCATAATTTCTTTTTTTAATACTTTTTTAATAACTATTATTTTGGGGTCATTGTCCTGAAAAGCCCCGATCTCAAAGCTTTTATAGCCAGTCACATAAAGTGTTTTTACATTCTCCATAGACATTCCTTTTCTTTCATAAAGATTTTTTGTTATAATGTTGGCTAGGAGTGTGATAGAAATGGCTTTTCATTATCCTAATGGTACTCCCTATAATAATCATGAAGTACCGAAATCAAAAAAACAAGTAAAAAACCAAAAATCAATTCAATTTGGTAAACGAGGAATGGATTTTGAAGAAGAAATCAACAAAAGTAATGCGTATTATTTGATGCATAATACAGCTGTTATCCACAAAAAGCCTACTCCCGTTCAAATTGTTAAAGTTGATTATCCCAGCCGTAGTGCTGCAGTAATCAAAGAAGCTTACTTTAGACAAGCCTCAACAACTGATTATAATGGTGTTTACAATGGATACTATCTGGACTTTGAAGCAAAGGAAACTAAAAATAAAACATCTTTTCCTTTTAAAAATTTTCATCAGCACCAGATTGATCATATCCAGCAATGTTTAGCGCAAAAAGGAATTTGCTTTGTGCTTTTGTGGTTTTCTTCGTTGAATAGGTGTTTCTTCTTTAGTGGAGAAGAATTGGTTACCTGTTGGTCAGAACAAGAAAGCACTGGAAAAAAATCATTGCCTTTATCTATTATCGAAAATAATGGAATAGAAATCCGAATTGGCATTGCGCCTAGAGTCCCGTATTTGGATGCAGTCGAACAACATATTCAATCAAACAAAGGAGTTGCGTTTAATGACAACTGATGAAATAGGATCACGTGCTGCCAGGCATGGACATACCCCTGCTTCTAACAACACTGAAAACACCCCTTCTAATGGTGGTAAAAAACCAAAGAAAAAACGAATCTTACTAAAACTATTTCTGGTATTAGTTCTTCTTGGAATCATTGGGCTTCTAGCTGGCTTAGGCCTCTTTTGGTCATATGCTAAAGAAGCACCTAAACTGGATGATGAGAAACTAAGTGCCACTGTTTCTTCTAAACTTTATGATGCAAACAACGAAGTTTTCGAAGAATTAGGTGCAGAAAAACGTGAAATGATCAAACCAACAGAAGTTCCTCAATTATTGAAAGACGCTGTTGTATCAGTTGAAGATAAACGCTTTTACAAACATAGCGGAGTCGATCCAATCCGAATTTTAGGATCAGCTTTTTCAAACTTTAAAACTGGCGGACTTCAAGGTGGTAGTACACTCACTCAGCAACTAATCAAACTTTCTTACTTTTCTACAAAAGAAAAAGATCAAAACCTAAAACGTAAAGCCCAAGAAGCTTGGCTTGCTATGCAATTAGAAAAAGAAAAATCAAAAGAAGAAATTTTAACTTATTACATCAATAAAGTTTATATGGCAAATGGTTTATATGGTATGGAAACTGCTGCACAAACTTATTATGGAAAACCATTATCTGAGTTATCGCTTCCACAAACTGCATTATTAGCTGGAATGCCTCAAGCTCCAAATGATTATGATCCTTATGTAAAACCAGAAATTGCCAAAGAACGACGTGACGTTGTTTTATACACTATGAAAGAAAATGATAAAATCACGCAAAAAGAATATGACGATGCCAAAGCTACTCCAATAAATGACGGCTTACAGCCATTAAAACAGTCTAATGACAATCGGAAAATCGTTGATAACTACATTAAAGAAGTCATCAATGAAGTTTCAAAAATGGGTAAAAATGTTTACACTGATGGTCTAGAAATCCACACCAACCTTGACATGAACGCACAAAAACGATTGTATGATATTGTCAATAGTGACACATACGTTCAATATCCTGACCAAGACTTTCAAGTGGCTTCAACGGTAATTGATGTCAAAACTGGTCAAGTAAAAGCACAAATAGGTGGTCGTAACATACCAGATGATGTACAACTAGGTACTAACTTAGCTGTAGAAACAGATCGGGATGTGGGTTCAACAATGAAACCTATCGCTGACTACGGCCCTGCCATTGAAGACTTGAATTATTCCACTGGACGAATAATGCTAGATAAGCCAACAAATTACGAAGGAACCAATATACCTGTTACGAATGCAGATATGCAGTATTATGGAGCCATTACGATGCGTAAGGCAATTATGCATTCTCGTAATACGACGGCCATCCAAACATTTGATGAGGTCGGTAGTGATAAATCAGCTGCTTTCCTTAAAAACTTAGGAATTGAATTTAAACAAATCGTTGCTGCCAATGCAATATCTAGTAATACTATTGACTTAGGCGGAAACAAATACGGCGTTTCTTCCCTAAAATTAGCAGCGGCGTACGCCTCATTTGCTAATATGGGGGTATACAATAAACCTTATTACGTCAATAAAGTTGTCTATCAAGATGGTTCGGAAGATGTAACTCAAACTGAAAGTAAACGTGCCATGAAAGATTCAACTGCTTATATGATGACAGATATGCTTAAAGATGTTATCGGTGGTGGTACTGCCTTTAATGCAGATATACCAGGATTAATTCAAGCTGGAAAAACAGGAACAGCGAATTATACTGACGATGATCTAGCAAAAATCGGTGCCTCTGCATCATCTAGCATTGCTCCTGACAGTACATTTGTTGGTTATACACCTCATTATGCGGTATCTGTTTGGACAGGTTACAAAAATCGCTTAACCCCGATTCCTTTTGAATATTGGGGAACGGCTTCTGATGTTTACAGACAAATGATGACCTATCTCTCTGAAGGTGTCTCTAATGATGATTGGGTCATGCCAGACACTGTCGTACGCTCTGGTGGCGAACTATATGTGAAGGGTGCTTACGAGGAACAAGTCATCACTTCAAACTCTGGTTCTGATACTTCTTCCAGTTCGGAAAGTTCAACAACATCAGAAACTACAAGCAGCTCTACTGTCCCTTCACAAACAGAAGCGCCAGTAACTCCACCTAGCGAAATACCAAATTCATCAAGTCAATCAATTGAACCATCGGAACCAACAACGTCGTCTGAAACAGTGCCAAGCAGTGACTCAACGCAACCATCAAATCCGGTAGTTCAAAATAACGCAGTCCGAAGACGCTCGTCTTCAGATTAAAGAAAAAGTACGATGTCCAAAAATCAGACATCGTACTTTTTTTAGTAAGCAAGAACTCGTGCTCTCATTCCTAGATCAACTTAGCTACTTTTTTTCCTTACATCCTACCTAAAAATCAAACCAAAAGAGCGATTACCAAGATAATCTTTACATCATTAATTTTTTCTACCTCATCGCCTTCATAAACCTTTTATTTGTAGTGTACACAAACAAACTGTAGACAAAGTGTTTTTTAAACGCTTTGTCTACAGTTTGTTAATCTTATGACTCTCTTCCTCCCCCTCCTCTTTCCTCAGGGGCCATTTTCAAGTGTCCATATTATTTGAGTTGTGTATTCTTTATTGGCACGAACACTTCCCGGCAATACATTTAAAATCACTTCTTTATCTTTATCTCGCGTAAAATTTACTTGATGCAGCCCATTACTTAATTTACTCGGTTCATAAATAGATATACCTTGTTCATTAAGCTTTGTGTCTACAACCTTCCCTACATCATAAGAACGGTATAATAAACTACTGGCAG
>NZ_MIKB01000016.1 GCF_001730365.1 Enterococcus quebecensis | reverse complement strand
AAGTTTCTGCGCTTTGGTCAACTAAAATTTGCACTTTTTTTAAACTTTTTTTCGTTACCGATTGTTTTATTACTTTTGTTCTTTATTGTTCGTTTTTAATGCCTTCTAAAAGTTAAATACAACCCATTTCCTGAGAAATTTCAGAAAATAAAAAAGAGTAGATTATTAGTAAATAATCTACTCTTTCATTTTTTATCTCATTGTTGGAAATAATAGTACATCACGGATTGATTGAGCATCCGTAAGGAGCATAACTAAACGATCAATACCGATTCCTAATCCTCCGGTTGGTGGTAAACCATATTCTAAAGCTTCAATAAAGTCTTCGTCAACACCATGCGCTTCATCATTTCCTTGCTCACGTTCTTTTTCTTGATCTTCAAAACGCTCACGTTGATCAATTGGATCATTTAACTCAGTAAATGCGTTAGCAAATTCTTTTCCTACTATAAATAATTCAAAACGGTCAGTGAAGCGAGCATCTTCTGGATTCTTCTTCGCCAAAGGAGATACTTCTACTGGATGGCCATAGACAAATGTCGGCTGTTGTAAGGTCTCTTCAACAAATGTTTCAAAAAATTCATTTAAGATGTGACCTACTGTCATATTATTGTTGATCTCTACATTATGTTTTTTAGCTAATTCACGCGCTTCTTCTACAGTCATTTCTTGCCAGAAATCAACGCCCGTTTGCTCTTTGATTGCATCAACCATGTGCACACGTCTAAATTCAGAACCTAAGTCAACACCTTGACCCGCATATGTGATATCAGTTGTTCCTAAAACTTTTTCAGCGGCATTTCGGATGATCCCTTCTGTCAAATCCATTACATCTTGGTAATCTGTATAAGCAGTATACGCTTCTAACATTGTAAATTCTGGGTTATGAGTCGTATCAATCCCTTCATTTCGGAATACTCGACCGATTTCATAAACTTTCTCCATACCACCGACAATTAAACGTTTCAGATGCAATTCTAACGCGATTCGCAAGTATAAGTCCATATCCAACGCATTATGATGTGTGATAAATGGACGTGCAGCAGCTCCACCAGCATCATTATGTAGAACTGGAGTTTCAACTTCCACATAGCCATTGCCATCCAAATAGCGGCGAATTTCGCTAATGATTTGACTACGTTTCATGAAACGGTCAAAGCTATCTTTATTACTAATCAAATCTAAGTAACGTTGACGGTAACGCTGTTCTATATTTGTTAAACCATGATATTTATCTGGTAACGGGCGTAGCGCTTTTGTTAATAACACGATTGTTTTCGCTTTAACAGTTACTTCACCTGTGTCAGTTTTCATGATTTGTCCTGTTACACCAAAGAAGTCTCCTAAGTCGGCGTGTTTGAATAGTTCATACGCTTCGTCACCCACTTGATCTTTACGTACGTAGATTTGAACTTGGCCTTCACGGTCTTGTAAATGAGCAAAACCAGCTTTTCCTTTACCACGTTTAGTCATCATACGACCAGCAACACTTGCTGATAAGTCCATTTCGTTTAATTCTTCTTTTGAATGTTGGTCAAATTGTTCATGTAATTCTTTTGAATTATGTGTACGGTCAAAACGTTTGCCGAAAGGATCAATCCCTTCTTCACGTAAATTTTCCATTTTCTCACGACGCACAAGCATTTGATCATTTAGATCTTCTAAGTGCGCTTGTTGTTCATCTGCCACTTTATTTCCTCCATTCTGAAATCACATACCCTTATAATGCCACAGCAAAACAAAAAAAAGCAAGCCGAATTTTTGTTTCAGCCGGCTTTTTTTCTTAGTTTGTTTCGATCGCTTCTTTTTCTGCATGTTTTTCAGCTTTTTCTTCGAAGGCATCCATCAAATCCAACATCTCTTGTTGAGTCTCAGCTTGATTAATCGCTACTTTAACTTTAGCAGCACGTGGAATCCCTTTGAAATAGTAAGCAGCATGCTGACGAAATTCTCTGGTAGCAATTTTTTCACCTTTTAAATCTACTAAACGTTGCAGGTGTACTTTCGCTGTTTCGATTTTTTCGTGAGGTGCTGGTTCTGGCATTAGTTCTCCTGTTTCAAGGTAGTGTTTTGTGCGCTGGATCATCCATGGATTTCCCAAAGCAGCTCTACCGATCATTACACCATCAGCCCCAACATAATCTAACATACGTTTTGCATCCTCTGGTGTGCGTACATCACCATTACCTATGAAAGGAATCGTTAAATGTTGTTTCACTTCTTTTAAAACATCCCAGTTCGCTTGACCTTCGTACATTTGCACTCTAGTCCGTCCATGCATTGCAATAGCTGAAGCTCCTGCTTTTTCAGCTGCCATTGCATTTTCAACAGCAAATAAATGCTCTTCATCCCAACCAGTTCTCATTTTCACGGTCACAGGCAAATCCACTGCAGAAGAAACTGCATCAACCATTTCGTAGACTTTATTTGGATCTAAAAGCCATTTCGCTCCTGCTTCTGCTTTGATGACTTTATTCACTGGACACCCCATATTGATATCAATAATCGCCGCTTTGGTGTTTTCTTCTACAAATTTTGCAGCTTCAACTAAGGTCTCTTTATCTCCACCAAAAATTTGTACGCTTAATGGATATTCTCGGTCATCTATATAGAGCATGTCTAACGTTTTTTTGTTTCTTTGTTGAATTCCTTTATCGCTGATCATCTCACAGACAACTAAGCCTGCACCAAATTCTTTGACTGTTACACGAAAAGCAGCGTTGCTAATCCCTGCCATCGGTGCTACTACGACACGATTTGGAATTTCGATATTTCCTATTTTCCACATAGTGGTTCTCTCCTAATTTTCGCGAGTATTCTTGATCGCTTCATCTCTTAATTCAATCAGATCGTCTTCGCTATACTGATATTTGTTCCCACAGAATTGACAAACTGCTTCAGCCCCATGATCTTCTTCAATCATCGCATTGATCTCGTCTAACCCGACAGCTATGATGGCTGTGCCGAATTTTTCTTTAGAGCAATTACATTTGAATTGCACTGGCATTTTTTCTAAAATTTCGATTTCGTCTTTGCCAAGCAAACGTTCTAAAATTCCTTCTGGTGATTCGCCTTCATCAATTAAACGTGAAATCATCGGCACTTCCTGTAAGCGTTGTTCGATAAAATCAATTGTTTTTTCATCCGCTCCTGGCATTACTTGGATCATAAATCCGCCGGCTGCTTTAACACTTTCATCTGTATCCACTAAAACGCTCAGCCCAATTGCTGAAGGGATTTGTTCTGAAACTGCCATAAAATAAGTAAAGTCTTCACCAATCTCACCAGAAACAATCGGTGTTTGTCCTGAAAAGGTTTCTTTCAAGCCTAAATCTTTGATTACAGTAAAAATCCCTTCTGTTCCAACAGCTCCACGGACATCGATTTTACCACTTTCATTTAAAGTCAAACTGACATGAGGATTTTTTATGTATCCTTTAGTATTCCCACTGCCATCACTATCAACAACAATTCCGCCAGCCGGCCCATTCCCTTGAACCTTTACAGTTAATTTATCTTCACCTTTTAAGGTTGCGCCAAGTAGTAACGCTCCAACCATCGTTCTTCCTAATGCGGCTGTTGATGAACTCCATGTATCGTGACGTTTTTGTGCTTCTGATATTGTATTTGTTGCGCAAACTGCATATGCGCGAATTGATCCTTCATAACATAATGCTTTTACTAAGTAATCTTCCATTTTTGTTTCCCTCTTCTCACTAGGTACTTTTTCTGACTCATTATCAGATAATACTAGTGTTTGCTTATTTTTTCAACTAAATAATTCTAAAATTGTAATCACCTTATATAAATGAAACGCCTCTTTTTTCATCAACCAAACCTTGTGTATCTTCTGTTCTGTTGGCAATTACTACAATTTGCAACAAAAAGCACCCCTTTAAAAGGGATGCTCAAGTTTTTTATTTGTAACGATCGTCAAAGTTATTGCGTTCATATTCAGAATCACTTTTATGTTCATCTTCAGATTGAACGATTTGTTCTGTTTTTTCGCTGTCTGCTTTTACTTCTTCGGCTTCGTCATGTAGTTCTTTTTTTGCTTCTTCAAAGTCTTGTTTTTCTTCAGCTTGTCTTTGTGCATCTTTTTCTTCTAATGCACGTTTTGCTTCTTCAAACGTTTGAGCCTTTTCACTTGGGAATTGACTATCAATAACGTCTTGAGGCATAACACCTTCTTCAAACAATGACTTGATGCTGCGAGCATCTAATGTTTCATACTCTAACAGTTTTTCAGCAATTAGTTTGTGTTGGGCACGGTGAGATTCAATAATTTCACGTGCTTTGTCATGAGCTTCCATCAAGATACGACGTACTTCTTGATCGATCTCAAAAGCAACTTGTTCAGAATAAGCTTTTGTTTGACCGTAATCACGACCAACAAAGACTTGGTGGTTTCCTTCATATTGAACTGGACCTAATTTGTCACTCATTCCGTATTCAGTAACCATGCTACGGGCAATACCTGTTGCTTGTTCGAAGTCATTAGATGCACCTGTTGATTGTACATCGAAGATAATTTCTTCAGCTGTACGTCCACCAAGTAATCCAACGATTTGTTCAAACATATCTTCTTTAGTCATTAGGAATTGATCTTCTTTTGGTAGAGCAATCATGTATCCGCCAGCTCGTCCGCGAGGGATGATCGTTACTTTATGAACGATACGAGCACGACTTAAGACTAAACCGACAATTGTATGTCCAGCTTCGTGGTAAGCAACCATTTCGCGTTCTTTTTTATTGATAACACGGTCTTTTTTCGCAGGTCCTGCAATTACACGGTCTTCTGCTTCATCCACATCGGATGCATCAATTTTCTTTTTATTACGACGAGCTGCTACTAAAGCGGCTTCGTTCAAGACATTTTCTAAATCTGCACCAGCAAAGCCTGGTGTTTGTTGTGCAACGACTTTTAAATCAACATCGTCAGCCAACGGTTTGTTGCGGGCATGAACTTTAAGGATTGCTTCACGGCCTTTCACATCAGGACGTCCAACTAAAATTTGACGGTCAAAACGGCCTGGACGTAATAATGCAGGGTCTAACACGTCTGAACGGTTTGTTGCAGCAACGACGATAACTCCTTCGTTCCCATCAAATCCATCCATTTCAACAAGTAATTGGTTTAGGGTTTGTTCACGTTCATCGTGTCCGCCGCCCATACCAGCACCACGTTGACGACCAACCGCATCGATTTCATCGATAAAGATGATTGCTGGTGCATTTTTCTTCGCTGTCTCAAATAAATCGCGGACACGGCTTGCACCGACACCGACAAACATTTCAACGAAGTCTGAACCTGAGATAGAGTAAAATGGCACGCCAGCTTCACCTGCAACGGCTTTAGCAAGCAATGTTTTACCTGTTCCTGGAGGTCCTTCTAAAAGAACACCTGCTGGAATACGGGCACCTAATTCTACAAATCGTCTAGGATCTTTTAAGAATTCCACCACTTCGACTAATTCTTGTTTCTCTTCTTCTGCTCCTGCTACATCAGAGAAACGTACGCGGTTCGCTTTTTTGTCAGCTTCTTTGGCTTTTGATTTACCAAAATTCATAACACGGCCGCCGCCACCGCCACCGCCGCCTTGTTGTCCCATCATCATGTAGAACAAGAAGATGAACAGTACGATCGGTAAGAAACTAAATAAGATAGAAAGCCAAGCACCGCTTGATGATTGTTCTTTCACTGTAAGTTTTACGTTATTTTTTTGAGCCATATCTTGAATGCCTGACAAAGTGATATCACTTGGCAAGACTACTGTAGTAAAGGCTTTTGTAGATACTTCTGTTGATCCCCATAAAGAAAGACCGCCAGTATTTTTGATTTCTTGTTTTTCTTTGTACTGACCTGTGATCTTGTAAACGCCATTCGTTGGTTGGATCGTCAGTTCTTTCACTTTACCTTCTTCTAGTTGAGTATTGAAGGTTGAGTATTCGATATCTGGTGACTGGGGATTGTTATTTCCAAAAATGAAATAAACAACCATAACCATCGCCAAAATAAGCAATACGTAATATAGGCCGTTTTTCATGCCGCTATTCTTTTTATTCATGCCTGTCCTCCTTTGATTGCTGCGCGTAATTTAATTTTACGTTTTTTATTTTTTTATCAATTCTGACCATTACATTGTAACATAACTAATTCCAAGAGAGATATTAATTTGATTCGTAGATTTCCGGTTTTAATACGCCTACATAAGGGAGATTACGATATCTTTCCGCATAGTCTAAACCATAGCCAACAACAAATTCATTTGGCACGTTAAAACCAACGTAATCGGCAACAATATCAACCACGCGCCCTTCTGGTTTATCTAACAATGTAACGATCTTCACAGACGCTGCTTTTCTGTATTTAAATAAATCTACTAGATATGCAAGTGTACGTCCACTATCGATGATATCTTCAACAATAAGGATGTCACGTCCTTCAACATTCGTGTCCAAATCTTTAACGATCTTCACTTCACCAGACGACACAGTCGCATTTCCGTAGCTAGATACATCCATGAAATCCATTTCTAAGTAGGTATCAATAGAGCGTGTGATATCAGCCATGAAAGGAATCGCACCTTTCAAAATACCAATAACTAAAGGATTTTTATCCTTGTAGTCTTCAGTCAACTGTTTGCCTAACTCAGTTGATTTTTCAAGAATCTGTTCTTTTGTGATCAAAATTTGCTTAATGTCTTTCTCTAGCATATTGCTCTCCTTTTCTTTATTCCTCCACACTATTAACGTTTTAACGCATAGTTATTGAAAGTGTGGAGCATTAGTTAAGTGTAGTTTCCTTATTTTTAGGTTATTTTGTTTACTCGTTTATTTTATAAAGGAGTCTGTAGTGTATTTTATCAGTTTCTTTAGGAATACTCAAATATGAATTTGCGAATTTCGGCACCCAAATAATGTTACCTTCACCAGAAAGGATGATCCATGCTTGTTCTCGTATATGGTTAGGGATCTTTTGATCAATAAATAACCGGTTTAGTCTTTTCGTCAAATCTGGTGTTAAAGAGATTCTATCTCCATTTTTCCGGTGGCGAATCGTCAACGGAAGAGAGACCTGATCACTTATAATCAGTGAATATTCTTCCCAATTTTTTATTGTTTCCGGCAATTCAATTTTTTTTTCAGCTGTCTCCAGCCCTATCCATTCCTTCTCAGAAAGAAAAACTTGTTCATTTTCCTTTAGATAAAATAGTAATTCGCCTTGATCAAACTGTTCTTTTTTCAGGTAAGCCACGTCGTATTCTTTGATAACTTGCCAGCCTTGTTCTATATCCAACGATTTTTGAGGTGCTGCTTGATTAAGTAACGACAGAAATTGTTGAATATGCACTTGACTGACTGTCACACCTTTTTGTACTAGCGTCCTTTGAAACAAGGTTACCAAAAAAAAGGTCTGTATGCTTTCTTTTTCTTTTTCCAACTCAGATAATTGAATCTTCCAACCTTCTGCTATTTCTTCCACCCAGCGATCATATTTTGGATTAATAACCGATAGTATAAGCTCATTAGCTAATTCGATTTGTTCGCTAAAATTAGTAATATGCTGCAGGAATTGTTGGTTTTCTTTTTTTAGAACAGGGACCACTTGATGCCTTATCCTATTTCGCATATAAGCATCACTTTGATTTGAACTATCTTCAAAATAAACAATTTCTGATTTTCTAGCAAATTGTTCCAATTGTTCTTTTGAAAAAATCAAGAATGGACGAATCAATTCGCCTCCCCCAAATGGCTGCCTTGATCTGATACCTACTAAATTGGACAGCGCACTCCCTCTGGTCAACTTCATTAAAACAGTTTCAGCTTGATCATCGTTGTGATGGGCAGTAAAAAGTGTGGTGTAGTTTTTTTTTTCCATGATTTCAGCAAAGAAATCATAACGAAATTTACGAGCACGAGCTTCTGTATTTTTTTCCTTATCTAAGGCAGTCCATTTTTTACTGTAGTAAGGAATCCCTTGTTCTTGGCAATAGTCTTTCAAATAAGCGGCTTCTTGTACTGACTCTTTACGCAGTTGATGATCTATATGAGCTACGGCTACTTTTAATTGATCTTTTTGAGCCGCTGTCTGCATCAGATTCAACAAGACCATAGAATCAATACCGCCGGATATCGCCAATAATATTCTTTGATCCTGCTTCCAGTATTCACTTCTTCTACAATGACTGTAAAATTCTTGAAACATCTGCTCACCTCTTTGTTTCATAGTTCATAAATTCTCTCAAAAAAATAAACATACATTAAACAGAAAAGCCGAGCTTCCGCTCAGCTTCAATTATTTATTCATTAGTTACGGCGTCCGCCGCGTCCACCGCGTTTACCTTCTGTATTACGTTTCAAAGAAGATAGACGATCATCACTATCTTTTAAAAATGAGCTCATTAATGAATCAAAATCTTGTTTTGAGTTCATTGGTTGTGCTTTGGTAAATTGTTTTTTAGGTGCTGGACGTTGTCCGCGGTCTCGATTCCCTTGTTGCTCATAGTTATCCCGACGTTGAAATTCGCGTTTTGGCTCCGCTGCTGGTGCATCTTGCGCTTTACGAATCGATAAGCCTACTTTACCGTCATCACCAACTGAGGTAACTTTGACAGTTACTTCATCTCCTACGGTTAATACATCATGGATGTCTTTTACAAATCCATTTGATACTTCACTAATGTGAACCAACCCTGTTTTTCCTTCACCTAAATCGATGAAGGCACCAAAATTAGTGATACCTGACACTTTTCCTGGCAACTTCGCTCCTACTTCAATTGACATAAAAAAAATGTTCCTCCTATTATTTACCCTATTATATCTGCAGTTATTCGCCTGATTGTTTCTCAGTCGAATGAGACTGTGATTGACTTACTTCTGATGATTGCTTTTGCTCATTACTGGAGCTAGTCGTTCCGCCTAACTCTGGAATGTTGTAGATTTGTTCCCCTTCTTTCGAGACGTAAAAATGGCTACGGGCTAATTTTGCCACATAATCATCATCTCTCAACAGAGCAACGTCTTGTTCCAAACGCTTTAGCTTTTTATCTGCCTCGGCTGATTCAGCCACAGCATCCGCTTCTTGTGCTTTAAAGACATTCAATTGTTGGTAGTCTTTTACCAATTGGATACCAGAAACAATAAAAATCACAAACGCCATGAGAAAAACAACCGCTAGACGCCGGCGTCTGAAAATTAACTGTTTTTGCTGTTTTTGAAATTCAGCATACTGTTCTTTAGTATACTCATTATCTAATGCAGCAACTTTCTCCATGTCTTTTTTCTTTTTTCCCATGTCTTACGCTCCACTCGTTTTTGGTTTGTCTGTCTTATTATACCAACATCTAAGAAGCTTGTCTAATCTAAATTATCACTATTTTTCTAAAGTCTAAAAAACGATTATCGTTCTATTCAAATGGGAACATACTCATTCTCTTATATCGACCGCTGATTTACCTAACACAATCACTTCAGATGCTGAACGCAACCAACGATATTTCAAGTTGATAGTCATAGACGGGTAGTGGCCTAAGATTTCTTCCTCATCCTTATCAAGATGTAAAATAACGGAAAAATAATTTTTCTAGGTTGGTGGTTTACGTTGCATCCGAAGATTGTAAATCCGCAATAGCCACCAGACGAAATAACTTGCAACCTTCTGTACCTTAATAATGCCATTAACTCTTATCCGTCACCTTTTTAAATACACCCAACACTCTTTCATGACTGTATATAAAAAATAAGAGTTTGGAAAAATTGTAACGCCTCGTTAAACATTAGGTTTTGAACCTAATCATTGAGGGTATACAAACATTCCAGACTCTTATTGATTATTTCTTAAACATGCTTTTCTTCATTTTATTCCAGATCCAGACAAAATAATTTCAAATTCACTTATACATCATCACTATTTTCGACTCTTTTTTCTGAAATAATTTGATACATCTTTTCTGCATCTTCTTTTTTCGTTGAATCACGAAGTTCAAGCACTTCGATTTCTAATATTTTGTTTCCAAATTGAATCTTAACTTGATCACCAATTTTTACATTGCTTGATGATTTTGCTAAGACGCCGTTAATTTGAATCCGACCTTTATCGGCAACTTCTTTGGCTACAGGCCTTCTTTTAATAATACGAGAAACTTTTAAAAATTTGTCTAAACGCATAAGCCTACCTCTTCATTCTTAATATTTTCGCTCCAAACGGTAATGTTAGCCACTCCCGTATTGTAAATAATTTTATTTTAATAATGATAAAAATAAATGTTGTTCCACCAATTAAAACGCCCAACAACGTAACAATTAATGCTTGACCTCGATGACTGACCGCTCCAAATAACAGCCCAATGACACCTTGGTAACAGAGTAACACAATTCCCATCAATCCTAAACTGATAGTTAATTTTTTCAAGAAATGATTTTCTACGACAAACCGATTGATTTCTTTTTTTGAGGAGAGCATCAAGAAAATTAATGTAGCAATCAACCCTGCAATCGTCGAAACACTCGCACCAATCGTTCCTAATCTATACGTTAAAAAACTCGTTAAGAAAAGTTTGATGACTAAACCTATCCCTGCGGCAAACACAGATGTAGCAAATCGATTACGGCTTTGTAAAATACTTTGATATGCTTGAATAACTGCCATAAACGCTATCGAGCAAACATAAATCCCCAAAACACCATTGCCTTTATAATCTTTAAATAAAGTAAAATTCATATAAGGAAGCAATAAAACTAAGCCCACTGAAGCAGCCGAAGCAATCGTTGTGGTCAAACGTAAAAATATTTTAGCGGCTTGCAAAAAACGCCCTTGTTCTTGACTGATAAAATACTTTGTCAGAGCTGGTAAAAAGCTTGAACTTAATGCCAATGCAACAACTAGGCCTAACTGAACCAAAGGCTGACCTCGATCATAAATACCTTTGTCGATTTTAGCAGCAGAATCACTAATTCCTGAAGCAACTAATGAATTCTTCACAAAAAAAGAATCAATCAATTGAAAGAAAATCAAAAACGCACTATATAAAGAAACAATCCCGCCTTCTACTACTAAACGTCCAAATAATCCGCCTGAACCTTTCTCAACTTTCCATTCAGTAAGATACGCTGAACTGCCTACACGAATTTTTTGATCATAATACCATAAAATGCATGCAGCGACTACGCCTCCTAATAAGGCGCCACCCATCGCAATTGTTCCGGTCTGATAAACAGACCAACCAGCTCGGCTAAAAGAATACGCAGCAAGCAAAATCACACCCACTCGAATAAGTTGTTCCATCACTTGAGAAACAGCACTTGGAACCATCATTAAGTGCCCTTGAAAATTCCCACGATAAAAAGACAATATTGGAACTAACAAAAAAGTAAAAGACACGACTTGAATCAACGATGCTAACCGAACATCTCCCATCATAAAGGCAATTTCGTGACTACCTAAAAAGAAAAATGCCCAACATAAACCTGCAATTACAAATACAAAAGGAAACAATTGCTGTAAAACCTTTTTCTGTGCACTAATCTCTTGTTGTTCTGCTACCACTTTAGAAATAAACTGCGGTAATCCTGACAATGCCAATGTCATAGCAATTCCATAAATTGGATAAACTTGCTGATATACATAGAACCCTTCATCACCCACTAAGTTTTGAAAAGGCACACGATAAACTGCACTCAATACTTTAGCAATAAATGACGCAACAGTTAAAACAGCCGCCCCTTGCATCATCGTCCGCATCTCTTTATGCGCCATGTTGACCTCCAATCTTAAAAGCTGAATGGGCTCATTAGCTCTGACTGAAAAATAGAAAAAATTGACTGAGTCGTTTTTTCGGCTCATTCTATTTTTATCTTTTTTCCGAAGAGCTAGCCCAAGAAGCTAGACACCTTAAAAGCTGAATGGGCTCATTAGCTCTGACTGAAAAATAGAAAAAATTGACTGAGTCGTTTTTCGGCTCATTCTATTGTTATCTTTTTTCCGAAGGGCTAGCCCATGAAGCTAGACACCTTAAAAGCTGAATGGGCTCATTCTATTCTTCATCAATCGCAACTGTCTTGTATTTTTCCTGTCTTAAAGCTGTAGTAAACAATGCGACTTCTTGCAGCCAAGCTGCCTCTTTCATATCTTTAGGTACTTTTAAGCGAACCGACATTTTTTCATTATCTACAGCAAGGTCTGCTTTTAGTTGCGTTTGAGATAAGGCTTCAAAAATTTGTTCTACATTGTATGTCTTGGTGCCAATCTTGCTTAAAGTAAATGTGATTTCTTGATGTCTCTTACGAATCAGTTCGATTAAAGCACGATCTCCGTCCATTTTAATTTGTCCAGTAGTCAATAAATGAGCAACCTCATCTGGATATTCTCCGAAACGATCGAGAAGATCGGCTTCTAATTCATCATACATATCCATATTTTCTAATTGACGAATTCGTTTATAAATTTCAATTTTCTGGCGTTCATCAGCAATATAACTCGTTGGTAAATAAGCATCAATGCCCAAATCAATCTCAACAGAGGTTTTCTGATCTTGAATGTTTTTCCCTTGCTTGCGAGCTACTGCTTCTGACAGCATTTGTGAGTACATATCAAAACCAACTGAATCGATAAATCCATGTTGTTGCGCACCCAATAAATTACCTGCTCCACGAATTGATAAATCCCGCATCGCAATCTTAAATCCAGAACCTAGCTCAGTGAAATCTTTGATTGCCTCTAAACGTTTTTCGCTGACTTCATTTAAAATCTTTTGTTGTTCGTACATAAAATAAGCATAGGCTACACGATTACTCCGACCAACTCTTCCTCGTAATTGATATAAGGTAGATAAGCCCATATAATCAGCATTTTCAACAAATAACGTATTGGCATTAGGAATATCAACACCTGTTTCAATAATTGTTGTCGTGACTAAAACATCATACTGTCGCTCAATAAAATCAAACAGCGTGTTTTCCAATTGAACTTCAGTCATTTGGCCATGTGCATACGCAATTCTAGCGTCTGGAACCAAGGCTTGGATTTCTTCCACCTTTTGCTCAATCGTATCCACACGATTATAAAGATAAAAGACTTGTCCATCACGAGCCATTTCTCTTTCGATGGCTTCTCTAACGGCTCCGGGATTATTTTCCATAACGTACGTTTGGATAGGATAACGATTTTCCGGTGGTGTTTCAATAACAGAAAGATCACGTACCCCAAGCATAGACATGTGTAGTGTTCTAGGTATTGGTGTTGCCGTTAATGTTAAAACATCTACCTGTGCACGAAGTTGCTTCAAGCGTTCTTTGTGTTTCACCCCAAAACGTTGCTCTTCATCGATTACTAACAAACCAAGATCACTAAAATTCACATCTTGTGATAACAAGCGATGAGTACCTACTACAATATCCACTTGACCATGTTTAATTTTTTCAATGGTTTCATTTTGCTGTTTTTTTGTTCTAAAGCGGCTCAATAAGCCAACTTCCACCGGAAACCCTTCAAAACGATCCAGCATAGTTTCATAATGTTGTTGCGCCAAAATCGTTGTAGGAACTAAAAATGCAACTTGTTTGTTGTTGTTAAGTGCTTTAAACGCTGCACGTAAGGCAACTTCTGTTTTACCGTAGCCCACATCTCCCACAAGTAAACGATCCATTGGTCGAGTTTTTTCCATATCATGTTTGATTTCAGCTGTACTGCGTAGCTGATCGTCTGTTTCACTGTAAGGAAAAGCATCTTCGAATTCTTTTTGGTAAGCATCATCTGGCGGAAAAGCGTAGCCTTTCTCAGATTCTCTTGAAGCATAGAGCTGAATCAAATCATCAGCGATATCTTCAATTTTAGATGACACTTTGCGCTTAGTTTTGCTCCATTCGCTGCCGCCTAGTTTATTAACTTTCGGTGACTTCGCTTCTGAAGCAACGAATTTTTGAATCAAGTTTAGCTGAGTTACAGGGATGAATAGCTTATCATCATTTTGATACAAAATAGTGATGTAATCTTGATGAACACCATCAACTTCCAATGTCTGCATGCCAATATATTTACCAATCCCGTGATTAGCATGCACGACGTAGTCACCTGTTTTTAAATCACTATAACTTTTCAAACGTTCTGCATTTGAAACGGTTTGACGTCTCGCTCTTTTTTTCGTTGTTGTATGGAAAATTTCCTTTTCCGTGATTGCAACGATTTTTTCAACAGGCAATTCAAATCCTGACTGAAGTGAGCCTTCAACGATTTGAATTTTCCCTTCTATCAACTTATCAGGAGAGGCCGTCACACTTGAGATATCAAAATCGCGAAACAACTCTTCGACTTTTTGACTGCGTTCTTTCGTTGGAACGAAAACAACAACCGTCTGATCTTGTTTTTGCCAGCGATCCATTTCCGTTTTCAATAGAGGCATTTGGCCAAAAAATTGCTGCATAGAACGATATTGAAAATTATGCACGGCTTGAAAACGTAAATTGCCCATTCCTTTTTGGAATAATGAAAAGAAGGTCGTTCCAAAAGTCATTTTTCGCACTTGCTCATGAAACTCCAAGCCAAATGTCTGTTCAGGAAAAACACGCATTTCTTCTAATTTAAGTACTTGCCATTCGTTTTCTTCACGTAAAATTTCACGCTCCGCTTCTAAAATCCGAGCATAGTCATCCACGAAAACAAAGCTGTCTTCAGGCAGATAGTTGAGCAACGTCGTTTTTGTTTCATATAAAAAATCAGTATAATAATGAGCCGTATCTGTAGGTATCCCTTGACTCCATGAAGTTGCCAACTGACCAAAGTAATCTTGTAAAAACTCTTTTTCAGCCCCATCTTTAGCGATGGCCACTCTTTTTTCTAAAGCATTGTTTAATTGTTTTTCGCCATAAAGTAAATCTTCTTTTGAAAACACGAGATCTGTCATAGGTGAAAGCGTCACAGATTCAATGTTACCAACTGAACGTTGGGTGTCAGCTTCAAAATAACGCAGAGAATCGATTTCAATATCAAACAATTCCGCTCTAACGGGATATTCAGAATTCAGCGGATACACATCCACTATGCTTCCACGTATACTAAAATCTCCTGGCTTACCAACTAAAGATTGACGTTCATACCCCATCAATACGAGTTGCTGTGCTAGGGAATCTAATTCAATTTCTCCACCAATTGACCAATGTAGTTGGGCTTTTTCCCATGTTTGTTTACTTGGCAAATATTTTCTTAATCCAGCAACAGGAACAACCACGATTCCAGCTTGATCGGTTAAAAGAAAATTAAGAGTAGCTACTCTTTCCGCTCTAGCTTCTGGTGAAGAAAATGCCATCTCCGCAGATAGTACTTCATCAACGGGAAATAAGTACACTTCTTCATCAGATAAAACATTACGAAAATCTTCTACTAGTTGATTCCCATAATAAAGATTAGGAACTGCAACAATGATTTTTTTATTTTTTTGTTTAAATCCACTGGTCATAACCAATGTTTTGGCAGAGCCTGCTAAACCCGTAATCAACTGGCGACTATTCTCTGTTAGCTGTTTGCGCCAATCTTGGGCTAGTTCACTTGCACCAATTCGTTCAATGATGTTCACGTTAGACTCCTCCTAAAAGTTAAAAGCATAGCGGGCTCTTTTAGCCTCGAATGACAAATAGTGGAAATCGAGCGAGGTACTTTTTGCCTCATTCAATTTCCATCTTTTTTCCGAGAGACTAGTCCACAAAGCTAGACAATAATTTCCCTCTTGTTTATTTTCCATTATATTGATTCATCGTATCAACAAATGTATGTCCTTCACAGGTATAAACCGCTGCATCTGCCGCATTTTTCACCGCAATCAACATCTCTTCGTGGCTTTCTTTTGGAAATCCGCTTAGCACATGATGAACCACTGTATTACTGCCAATAGGGCGACCAATGCCGATTTTTATTCTCGGGAACACATTCGTTCCTAGATGAGAAATCAAGCTCTTGATTCCATTATGTCCACCAGCTCCACCTTTTTCACGTAATCGGATTTTGCCAACGTCTAGATCTAAGTCATCATAAATGACAATCAGCTCTTCATCTTCCACACCATAATAAGTCATTAATGGTCCAACTGAACGACCAGACTCATTCATAAACGTGAGTGGCTTAACCAACATGATCTTTTCTGTTCCTATAAAAAACTCTGCGATATCCGCTTCAAATTGACTTTTGTTAAACGTCGCATTGTAACGGTGTGCAATTTCATCTACTGTAATGAAACCAATATTGTGTTTTGTCTCTTGATACTTGCTTCCTGGGTTACCTAACCCGACGATCATTTTCATTTCTTTTATAGTCTCCTTATATTAAGAGGTTGGAACAGGCGCTTATTTTCAAAGAAATTGCTTTTCTGCTACCCTTTATTCATTCTCCAACACAAAATGCCCGAGCAGGAAAATCCTCTGCCCAGTTTTTTACAATTATACCATAAAACAATCAATTGCCGAATCTTTTAATTTGTTAAAAAAACCGTAAACCTGATTTATTCTTTTCAAAAGCAAAAATAATAGTTAAAAACACAAATAGTGAAATACCGCACATGAAAGAGTTTTCTTATAAAACAGCATTAAAAACTGTATCAATATAATAATCAAAAAACGTGACAAAGATCACAAACGGTGGTATTATCATTGTGATAAAACAATTATCTGAAAGGAATGGTACACATGACTTCAGCAGTAGGAAATAAAGATCATCAAAAAGTAATTTTAGTTGGAGATGGCGCTGTCGGATCTAGTTACGCTTTTGCCTTAGTCACTCAAAACATTGCACAAGAAGTTGGGATTATTGATATAGATATAAAAAAAACTGAAGGAGATGCCGCTGATTTATCTCATGCATTGGCTTTCACTTCTCCTAAAAAGATTTATGCAGCCACTTATGAAGACTGTCATGATGCTGATCTTGTGGTATTGACTGCAGGTGCTGCACAAAAACCTGGTGAAACAAGAATTGATTTGGTTCATAAAAACTTGAAAATCAACAAACAAATCGTTACCGCCATCGTTGATTCCGGTTTTAACGGCATTTTCTTAGTTGCTGCCAATCCAGTTGATATTTTAACTTATTCTACATGGAAGTTCTCGGGATTTCCAAAAGAACGCGTTATCGGTTCGGGAACATCACTTGATTCAGCACGTTTCCGTCAAGCAATTGCTGAATTAGTCAATGTTGATGCTCGTAACGTCCATGCATATATTTTAGGTGAACACGGCGATACTGAATTTCCAGTTTGGTCTCATGCTAATGTTGCTGGATTACAAATTTATGAATGGGTTAAAAATAACCCTGATGTAGATGAAGAAGCCATGGTCAATCTATTCTTTAACGTGAGAGATGCCGCTTATTCAATCATTGAGAAAAAAGGCGCAACATTCTACGGAATTGCAGCTGCCTTGGCTCGAATTACTAAAGCAATCTTAGACGATGAAGATTCTGTATTTCCACTTTCTGTTTATTTAGATGGAGAATACGGACAAGATGACATTTACATCGGTGCACCTGCTGTAATCAATCGTCAAGGGGTCAAACAAGTTATTGAAATCCCATTGACAGATTCTGAAATGGATCGAATGAATGCTTCTGCTAATGCTTTGAAAGAAGTTATCAAATCAGCATTCGAGAAATTTGAAGCGGAAAACAATTAAAAAAACTCTATCAGAAGTCATAATGACTTCTGATAGAGTTTTTTTCGTTGATTAAGTTAAGCTAACCGAACAATGTTAATTACCTTGGCAAATACTCCAACATCACATCCGTATCCTCTGGAGCTACATTTCCAGCATAATTTGGTGTTATTAGAGATACTCCACCATTTTTATTCATAAACGTATAAAGGTTGCCAGAAATTATACGATCTTGATCACTGTACACTCGTTCTCCTAGCACCAATTCTGTATTTACATTTACAGTACGTATATTTTTGTTTTCTGCTGAAAAAATACGTATTGTTTTTGTGGGAACCTGCTGATAAGAAGCCCTGTAACTCGTTACATGCTCTTGTTCTGGTGTATTAAATTTAAAGGATACCACACCCTGTGATGCATTTTCAAAAGAAAATTCAATGGTATTTGGAACATTCATCCCCTTTTTACCAAACACGCTATTCGCTTTAAATGTATCTAACGAGACTTCATATGGATATGTTTTAATCACATCTTCAGTTGTTGTTTCTTGAGTCAATTGTTTTTCAGATGATTTACTTGACACTTGTTTTGTTGAATCACCTTCGCTTGCTTTCGAAGTAGAATTCTTTGAACTGTTACTTGTGGAACTTTCCAAACTTTTATTTGGTTCATTTGAATTTGAACAACCTGATAGTAAAAGAATTGCTCCCAACACAAAAAATAACTTTTTTTTCATAATTTTTATTCCCTCCCCTAAATTCGTTTATTAAAAAAAAAGACACAAACACCCCTAGCAGTTTTGTCTATGTCTATCTATTTTTACCCTTTATACAAAATGTCTTTTTCAGTCAGCTCTTCTTTGATACTCTGGAACGTTCCTTCATTTTTACAACGAATCGTATGCAAATGAATACCTTCTGTCAGCTCAGATAATAATGAAGCATTACTTTTTTCATACCCTTTAATAAAAGCTTTTACTTCTTTTTCTGTACTAATATGCAGACCACCTGTTAGTTCACCGTAAATCGGATGTTCCACTACAACATCAATGATTTCTCCACCTAATGAGACGATCGTCAATAACTCATCTTCGGTTTGTTCCGGTGAATGCTGACAAGCGATCTTTCTGATAATCCCTTGTTTATCTTTTTCAGTTTCAAGCAAATAACCTCTAGCTGTTGCAATAATTTCATAGCCAGATGCTCTTAAAAGAGCCACATCGCCCACCACGATTTGACGGCTGACCTTGAATTCTTTTGCAAAACGACTGGCACTCACTGGCTTTTCTGCTGATTCCAATTCAAGTAAAATCGCTTCTCGTCTTTTTATGCCATCCATTTAAATTCCTCCTGCCTGTTTAGTCCATTTGCTTTTGTTGAAATTGTTTTGAAGCATCCATGATACCTTGATACGTCTCTTTGATCACTTCTTCATATTTATCGTTTTTTATATAACCAGCAATTTTTCCTAGTACTTCTTTTTCTCTTGTTACATCTAAGATCGGTTGATCTGATGTTTTTTTAATTGAAGCAATGGCTTCCACAACGTCCATGCGCTCTTCTAACAATGCAACGATTTGTTTATCTAACGCATTGATTTTATCTCGCTGAATCGTTAGCGGTGAACGTTTTTCATCCACTTCAATTTCTTTGATGATTTTCGCTGGATTTCCGCCAATTACACAATTATCTGGAAATGATTTTGTCACTACAGCTCCTGCTGCTACGACAACATTATCACCTAAAGTTACACCTGGAGTAATCACAACTCCCCCGCCTAACCAAACATTATTGCCTAATGTAATCGGTTTTCCGTATTCTAGTCCGCTATTTCTTTTAACAGGGTGTAATGGATGGGTTGCTGTATATAATTGCGCATTCGGACCAAACATACAGTTATCGCCAATCGTAATTGGGCAAATGTCTAAAAAGATGCTGTTAAAATTGGCATAGAAATTTTTCCCAACATGAATATTAAAGCCGTAATCAAAACTAATAGACGGTTCAATATGACTACCCGTTCCAGTTGTACCAAACGTCTCTTCAACTAGCTGCCGACGAATCAACTGATCTTCTTCTCTATTGATTAGTTTCATTTGTTCTCTAGCAAATTTCCGTGCCGTTGTTAATTCTGGATCAGCTGCAAAATAAAGTTCCCCATCGATCATTTTTTGTCGTTCTGATTTTATTTCTTCCATAGTAACGCTCCTCTATAAAGTATTGTCAAAAATATTCGTTGCATCTTCTTTGAAAAAATAAGCTTCTTTATTTAATTTAATCGGTGTTTGATTGATTACTAAAACCTTTGCTGTATCAGCGGCATAATGAATCAAGTCACAAAAAGGATGCACTTGAAAAGTCGTTCCAACTATAACTACTAACTCAGCGCTAGCAACAGCTTCAATAGATGTTTCAACCGATTGTTGGCTTAACCCTTCTTCGTACAAAACGATATTAGGTCTAATTTGCCCACCGCACTGTTCGTGACGATCAGATACTAAATAGGCAGTTGCAGCAACTTTTTGACCACATAGTCGACAGTAGCAGTCATACAAATCCCCATGAAAGTTCACTAAATGCTGCGTTCCTGCTGCAGTATGAAGCCCATCTATGTTTTGAGAAATGACCCATGTTTCTTTTGTTTTTTCTAGTTCTGCCATTTTTAAATGGATAAGGTTCGGCTGAACTTTTGGATGATACAATGTTTTCACAAATGAATAAAATTTATCCGGCTCTTCAATCAAACATGTCTGACTTAACAAGTATTCAGGACGCTCAATCCCCTGGTATATCCCTGATAAAGAACGATAATCAGGTACGCCAGAAGCTGTTGAAACACCTGCACCAGTCAAAAAAGTGATTTTTCTGGCTTGTTGGATTAAAGCCACAGCTTTTTGTTCATCGATTGATTGCATAGAATCATCTCCTAATACTTTTATTATAGCTTAAATGGATGTCAGATAGAAAAAATATTCGCATAAATTTAAAAAGAATTCTTTTATTTCAGCTATTCAGGATTAAAACGTTATCGTCTAAAATCAAGTGAGAACCTTTTAATATTGTTAAGTTTTTCACTGTCTTTTCATGACAAAAAAAAGAGAACGTGATAGAATACTTAATGTATAAAAGTGAGGTGAAACTTCGTGGTAGCATTTATTATTTATTGGGCAGCTATTTTAGTCTGCATCGCTTGGGGTGTTTTAAGTTTATGGTTTTCGATCTATTATCTTTCACGTAAAGAAAATGGAAATCTATGGGCTTTCGCATTTTTAAACGTTCTTGCAGGCATTGTTTTAGCAATTGTTTTAGTTATTTACAAAACGTGGGATTTCGATATTACAACGTATTCAAGCTTGATTTACACAATTTTAGCTTCATATGGTGTCTTAACAGTTCTACAAGCGATTTTAGGCCGCGAACCAAAAGAGGCTGCAAAAGCTTAATTTTGTTAGTTAAATATAAAAAAGCACTGAAAAGATCTTCTTTTCGGTGCTTTTTTCTTATGCCTCTAACATCTGTATCCTCATAAATAATTAATTACTTTTCTAATCGTTCAATGGCATTCGTTATCTCCACAATCACTTCTTCGTCTTGCTCTTTTTCTAACAACTCAGTCAAAATACCAAGCCATTTTTCCGCTTCTCTATTTCCTAATTTACCGATTGCCCATGCTGCGGTTCCTCTAATTACAGGACGCACATCTTCTTTTGCACAGACTAAAATTTCTGGTAATGCACTGCGATCACCTAAATTAGCCAAAGCAATTAGTGCGTTTCTTTGCAGTGGTTTTTTCCCTCGCCAAGAACCAGATAAATGCCCAAAAGTTTCTTTAAATTCTTTATTCGATATGCTTAACATTGGTTTTAATTTAGGATAAACAGTATCCACTTCTGGTTCCATTTCTTTATGAAAATGAAAATTTTTCCCTTTATTATAAGGACAAACCAACTGACAAATGTCACAACCGTAAATCACATTGCTCATTTTTTTACGATACTCTTCTGGTACCATTCCTTTAGTTTGAGTTTGATAAGCCAAACATTTTTGCGCATTCATGCTGCCATCTCCTAAAAGCGCTTGGGTAGGACATGCGGTTACACAACGAGTACAATCGCCACAGCCAAACGGTACAGGTTCATCCACTTCAAAATCAATATTGGTTACAATCTCTCCCAAATAAACAAAAGAGCCAAACTCTTCTGTAATCAACAAGCCATTTCTCCCGATGAAACCTAAGCCCGCACGCTGAGCAACAGCAACATCAACCAGTTCTCCAGTATCCACTTGCGGAGCAAAACGCCACTTTTCCGTTTCTTCCAAACTTTTGGCTTGGGATTGAATAAAATCAATCAATTTTGTTAAGCGATCCCGCAAAATATCATGATAATCAATGCCCCAAGATGCTCTGGAAAACATGCCTCTTTTCTCATCTCTTGGAACTTTTTCTTCTATTTTAGTCGGATAAGCCAATGCAATAGAAATAATCGTTTTGGGATTTTCAAATGTTTTTTCTGGATAGATTCGCTCTTCAATCACTTGATGTTCAAACCCAGAATTAAACCCAAGTTCCTTTTGTCTTCGTAAAGAATCCTCTAATTCATAAAAAGGTTCCGCAGAAGCAAAACCAATTTTATCGATCCCTAAACGTTTACTTTCCGCAATGATTCGTTGTTTTAATGTCATGGTTCGTACTCCTTAGTTTAAAAGCTGAATGTGTCTGTTTTGTTTAACCTCGACTGAAAACCAGGAAAATCCTCCCCAGTCAGTACGTCATTTATTATAGTCCACCGCTTAAATTATTGTCATCATTTTAGTTTCGATCCGATAAATCTGTTATTCATTTACTAGATAAACTTGAAGCAGCTTCTTCTTAATTTTACAAAATCAATAGCAATAATTACCAATGAAATGATTATGTGTTCGAGAAACTCATCATGACTATCTACTTCAATTGTATCTCCCCATGTAAGTATCTTTTCATTAAAAATCACTCACATATTTGATTTCTTGCTCCTATTCAGCCACAGTCCTCACTAGATTATACTATAATTTGCTCACAATAAAAGCTTCTCTAAGAATTACTCAACCTCTCTTTTACAAGGATGATTATAAAAAAAGAAGCCAAGGAAAATACCTTCGCTCCTTTTTTACAATTAGAGTGTCTTGTTCAAATAAATAATTTATTCAGTTTCTCTTCTCTTTTTGAAAAAAACAACCAGTCCAACTGCTAATGCAATGAATCCAAGACTAGCAATGGCACTTGTGTTCTCTCCTGTCTGAGGAAGTTTCCCCTTTGATTTATAGGCATTTTTTTGATTCTTGTTTGTTAAATCAATCGTTGTAGTATTTTGAAGCAGTGTTTCCGGACTTATTGGACTGACTGGCGGTGCAGGATTGACAGTCTCTAGTTGTTTATAGACGAATGTTACATCATTTGTACCATCACCGAACGTTCCTGATAACTTCGGAACAATGTCATTTGTAAAAGCTAACGGTTGATTGCTTGAAGAAATATATTCATATCCTTCAATCACTGGTGGTTTAGCTGACCAAGCTTCCTGAGGTCGTCCTGTTAAAGAAATAGCTGCTTGATCCATAATTAAATTATTGTTCTCATCTACAGCAGATACAATAACAAGTAATTTCAAACGATCCAATACTGCTCTCAAAGCATCCACCGCTTCAGATGCTTCACCATCTGTCAAAGCATTCTCAAATGCATCCTCTGCTTGACGAAATGCATTTTCAAAATCTACTCTATCTTTAATACCAGCTACCTTAGAACCAGATAATTTACGTGCTTCTGCTAAAATCTCAGCTAAATGATCTCTGCGAACTAAACCAGGATCGGCATTTATCGCCGTATAAATGGCATCAGCCTTTTCGATAACGTCTGTTATTTTTTGGGTAGCCAATTTTGGATCAATCTTGCCGTTTGCCCCTAGAATCGTTAACCAAACGGGTTTTCCTGCATCAAGAGCAACTTGTATCTCAGATCTTACAGCATTAACAGAAGCTGGTGTATAAAGACCTTTAAATTCATCCGCATTATTCAAAATTTTTGTTGCTTCATCGATCGCAATTCCCAAATTTTTCGCAAAACTTAATTCTACTTCTGCTTCAATTAAATTACTCATTTTATTTTGAATTTCCTTTATTACTAGAGTAAGTTTAATATTAGTGGTACTGGGATCGCCTAAAAGCAGTAATGCTTTTTCTATTGACAGTTTTAATGGTAATGTTGTTTCTGCCAAATACGTTCCAGTATCAAGTTTTTCTTGAGCTTTTGCAATTGCCTCTCTAACTTTTTGCATTTGCGCTTCACTTGCTTTTGGCTCTGGTCTCTCTTTAGATGTTGTTGTTGTTGTTTCTTTTTTTGATTCTTCCGATGAGCCTTTTTCTATTTTTTTGTCTTCCTCTACAGTTGTAGTATTCTCCGTAGACTCATCTTTACTCGGCATTTCAGTTGTCTCTGATTCCTCTTTGCTTTCTTCCGTGACTTCCGGAGCACCAACCTGCTCTTCCGCACTTTGAGGAGCCACCGTTTCACTGGACTCAGTTGTTTCAACAGTTACTGCCAAAACAGAAATTGGTGTTGCCACTATCTGTGTACCAATCAGTGAAGCTAAAACAACCCTTTTTAATGTTTTTTTCATTCTGCTTCCCTCTTTCGAATAATAGTTCTAAGAATGTTCAGACACACTCTCATGTTCAAGCATATCATAGCAAAAGTAAGGTATTTCTCATTATTTCCTTTTTTTATAGAATCAATGAAAAATCCATCTATTTTACACACTTTTTGTTTAATATCATTTTTTATCTTACTTTTTCTAGCACCGTATTGAGAAATATTTATGATACCTTAACATAAACAATCTATAATACTACAACAATGAGCGAAAGTTCTCTTGCAACCTTCATTAACTTATGTAAAAATAAATTACTTGATTCTAGAAGTTTATCAAAGGAGTTACCTATGAAAAAATTAGCAATTATCGGCGGCGGAATCATTGGAATGACCTTAGCCAACTACATTGATTTAAAAAAATACACTGTCACAATTTACGACACCCCAATTGGACAAGCTACTAAAGCTAGTGCTGGCATCATTTCACCATGGCTTTCTAAACGTCGCAATAAAAAATGGTATCAGTTGGCGAAAGATGGCGCAGCTTTTTACCCCAAATTAGTAAAAGATTTTTCCTTAACAGAGAGTGTTTATCAGCAAACTGGAACTTTGATTCTTCGTAAAGACGGCGAACTTGAACCATTAAGAAGTTTAGCAGAAGAACGAAAACTAGCAGCTCCTGAAATTGGCGATGTTCACTTATTAACACCACAACAAGTATCTGAAAAATTGCCTTTATTGGCCCCATCCCCAGCTCTTTTTGTAACCGGCGGCGGAAAGTTGGATGGTGCTAGTTACTTAGAAACGCTACGCCAACGCGCTTTAACACAACATATCACTTTAAAAAATGGGTCTGTTACACTTAACCGCACACTAGATAAATGGATTGTTCATACACCCATTGAAACAGAACATTTTGACGAGATCGCTTTATGTGCTGGTCCTGGTTTGCCTTCTTTATTAGAACCGTTAGGCTATAAGACAGATATCAGAGCGCAAAAGGGACAATTATTAGCTTTTGAAACACCATTTAAAGAAAGTAGTCATTGGCCGGTAGCCATGCTCGATGGAGAAAGTGATTTGATTCCTTTTGAAAACGGAAAAATTCTAGTAGGCGCGACCCATGAAAATGACGCTGGTTTTGACTTATCTCCAACAAAAGAAGCTTTTTCCATACTCAAACAAAAAACAGCACCTTTTCTTGCTATGTCAAGTTTTTTTGAAGACTATCCAGCTGCATATCGCGTAGGAACCAGAGCATACACATCGGATTTCGCACCATTTTTCAACTGCCTACCAGATGATCCCACCGCTGTTGTTGCAAGCGGCTTAGGTTCTTCTGGTCTAACAACGGGGCCTTACATTGGCTTCCTGTTGGCAGACTATTTTAATTCAGGAAAAAGTAAGTGGCAAGAGTATCAAAAAACGATTGATCATTATTTGAAATAATTACTATAAAACCGGTTTGATCCCCTTACTTTGGGAAACTAACCGGTTTTTTTATTTTTTAAAATACCTCATTAAAAAGTAATTTTGACTGAAGTAAGTATGATTCTTGATACTTTACTGTTAGTCCCTTTAAAAAAGGCAATAGTTCATCTTGTTCTAAAGAGAATGTGTCAATCAAATTTTGGTATTGTTCATGTTCATCCTCGGTTGCTTTCTTTTTAAAGTAACCCCAGACATGTTGATAGGCATTCAGAAGATTTTCTTTTTTAGCAGGTTCAGCTAACGCATGATGAAGGTAGCTATGAAATGCCTGTTCTTTTTCTTCATTCCATGTATCATCTGCAAATAATTTTCTGATCCCTCTATAATCTTGTTGGGATTTTGATAGCACCAAATACTTCAATGATGCCCACTCTTGTTGTTTTCCAGTGATTTTCTTCAATGTAACCCTCCCTTTTCTATTCAGTCTTCACATGATAATGAGAATTGAATGAGTATATTTTATATTTTTCTTATAGTCTAATCATTAAAATTTTTGATGATTAAAATGGTAACAGTTTACAATCAATATGTACAGTTTTTGGAAAATCTATTTTGAATGAATTTTCTGAATATTAAAAAAAGAATTGAGGTTACTATTTATGAATGAGCGGCAGTTAGACAAATCATTCTTGGGTCAGCCAAAAGGATTGTCTACACTCTTCTTTACTGAGATGTGGGAAAGATTTAGTTACTACGGCATGAGGGCAATTTTACTCTATTATATTTACGATACGGTATCAAACGGTGGATTAGGATTACCTAAAGAAACTGCTTTGGCGATTATGTCGATTTATGGGTCCTTAGTTTTTATGTCTAGTATTATTGGCGGCTGGATTTCTGATCGGGTGCTAGGTGCTAGAAAAACCGTATTCTATGGTGGTATATTTATCATGCTAGGTCATATTGTTCTAGCGACACCATTTGGTATCTCAGCGTTATTTTTTTCTATTTTTCTAATCGTAATCGGTACAGGAATGTTAAAACCGAATGTTTCCGGCATGGTAGGACATCTCTACTCCAAAACAGACTCACGTCGTGATGCTGGTTTCTCTATTTTTTATATGGGAATCAATATCGGCGCATTAATCGCCCCATTTGTGGTCGGCACACTAGGTCAAACGTATAATTATCACGTTGGGTTCTCAGTTGCAGCTTTTGGTATGTTTTTCGGTTTACTACAATACTATTTACAAGGGAAAAAATCATTGGAGGGAATAGGTTTAAAACCGACCAACCCCATTAATTCTAAGGAACGTAAACTATTCATTCGCTCGTTAATTCTTGCCCTTATCTTTGCTGTTGTGCTTTTTGGCGGTGCATTTATTCTGGGTCATTTAACAATCGATTTCTTTATTAACACTGTCAGTATTTTGGGCATTTTATTGCCTGTCTATTATTTCATAAAAATGCTGACATCTAATAACGTAACAGCAGAAGAGAAACCAAGAGTTCTTGGTTACATCCCTTTATTTCTGGCTGGTATCGTTTTTTGGTCATTGGAAGAACAAGGCTCTTCTATTTTAGCTCTCTTTGCTAACGAGCGGACAAATGATACCTTGTTTGGCTTCTCAATTGCACCTAGTTGGTTCCAATCATTGAATCCAATTTTTGTGGTAGTTTTAACCCCGATTTTTGTTACTTTATGGACAAAGTTAGGAAAAAAACAGCCTTCAACAGTCGTGAAATTTTCGTTAGGTTTAGTTTTTGCGGGTCTTTCTTTCGTTCTTTTAATGTTGCCTGGACTACTGTACGGCACAAATGGAAGAGTCAGTCCGCTTTGGTTATTCTTTAGCTTTTTTGTTATGATTGTTGGCGAAATGTGTATTTCTCCTGTCGGTCTATCTATCACCACTAAATTAGCGCCTAAAGCTTTTGAATCACAAACAGTAGCAATCTGGTTACTGGCAGATGCTGCTTCACAAGCAATCAATGCGCAAATCGCACGTTTTTATACACCTCAAACCGAGTCCGCTTATTTCGGAATCGTTGGAACGGTAGCTGTGATTGCAGGTATTATATTGCTCCTTTTTAAAAATCCTATCAAAAAATTGATGGGTTCCATTCACTAAATAAAAAACAAACTAAAAAATGCTGGATAAAGTGGTTTAAGTACCTAACTTTATCCAGCATTTTTCATTAACACTATTTGGTAGACTTAGTTATGAAAAAATGATGTTTCTAAATTTTTTTCTACGCAACCTACCTGATTACTCAAGTGCTTGTATTTCTGAGTCGTCAAGATTAATACCTTTTGGCAACGTCATTTCCGTTCCATCGCTGAATGTTTTGACTGTCATTTCTTGCCCATCAATGACTTCATTACGTTCACTAACGACATCTGACTCTTTTTTGTCAAATTTTTTACCGCTCAATTGACCTTTATCTCCTGCATCTTTTTCTTTAGCACCACAAGCCGTTAATGTTACTGTCATTAGTACAGCTGATAAAGCAAAAATTCCAATTGTTCTTTTTTTCATGAGTAAATACCCCCTGTTTATTTTTATACTCTTAATTTACCAAAGTTACATGGATTCTATTTGTATCTAATCTGTAGTTTTTATGGATTTTTGTACATTTTAAATAAAATAACTAACTCTATCATCTATTTTAGTAATGTGCAATTTCAAAAAAAACCTTAAGCATCGTCTTCATCGACTTGATACTTAAGGTTTTATTTCTATAGGTTAATCAAAACAAGCAGTCTATTCAACTACATTTTTTCATAGTTTAATGATTCCTGTTTAACAATTGTTGCTTTTAAAAATAAGGGAGCAATAATTGTCGTAGCAATGATTACAACGATCACAGAAGAATAGTAGTCTTCTGAGAGAAAGTTTGAAGCTAATCCCACCTTAGCGATAATCAATGCCATCTCTCCCCTTGATACCATTCCTGAACCGATAATCCATGTAGAGATTCCTTTGAATCCTGTCATTCGAGCACCGAGTGCACCACCGACTAATTTTGATAAGACTGCTACTACTGTCAATATCGAGATAAATACAATATGTTTTGCCATACCTGAAAAAGTCATATTCAAGCCAATCGAAACAAAAAACATCGGAATAAAAACAGCGTAACCAATGGGCTCTAACTTTTCATCTACTTTCTTTCGGTAATCCGTTTGAGCAATTGCCACACCCGCAAAGAAAGCTCCAATGATCGCTCCCATATTCAATAACTCAGCAAAATAAGCAAATCCTAGACAAATAACCAATGAGAATGCTGAAACAGATTCCACTGCGATAAGTTTTTTGCTTAAATTTAATACCCAAGGTACAAGCCATTTGCTTGCCGCAAAGATAACAATAAAGAAGAAAACTTTCAACAATAAAACTTCCCACATCGGTAATCCTTCACCTGGTTCCGAACGATTCATTAAACTTAGCATGACACCTAATATCAAGACAACAACAATATCATCAACGACCGCAGCGCCGAGTATCGTCGCTCCTTCTTCACTATCTATTTTATTTAGGTCTTTCAATACTTGAACTGAAATACTAACAGATGTTGCACTGAAAAGAACACCCAAAAAGATAGCATTTGATACAGAAAAATTAAATAATTCTGCCACGCCAAAGCCCATCAAAGCTGGGAAAACAATTCCCAACAAAGCCACTGCAAGGGCTGGTCGCCAATATTTTTTTAGTAATTCCAAATCGCTTTCCAAACCTGCAATAAACATTAAAATAATAACACCAATTTCAGAAAAATAATGCATAAAATCATCTGGCTGAACCCAGCCTAATAACGCTGGACCAATCAAAATACCTACTAATAATTCTCCTATTACGGAAGGAATCCCCACTCGATTACAAAAATGCCCAGCAAGTTTGGTAAATAATAATACCAGACACAAAGTTAATAAAAAGACCATATTTCCTCTCCCTTTCTAACAAAAAATTCACTACTTATTATACCATGCAGTCGACTCCGATGGTCATAAAAAGTTTACAAAAAACGATGGATTTCTTAAAAAAATATGAGGCAAAACGAATAATCAGTTTTGCCTCACACTCTAAATCCGAATAACCCTTACTTCAGTTTAATTATTTTGCTGCACGTTTTAAGTACGTACCTTCTTGTGTATTGATTTCTAATAGTTCATCTGCTTCAATAAAGTCAGGAACGTTGACAACTAAGCCAGTTTCCATAATAGCAGGTTTACCTGAACCTGAAACAGTTGCACCTTTGATTGATGGTTGTGTTTCTTTAACTTTCAACACAACTGTTGTTGGTAATGTTACACCAATTACTTCTGATCCGTAAAATTGGATTTTTACTTCCATATTTTCTAAAAGATATTTTAATTCATATTCGATTACAGAAGTTGGGATTTCATATTGTTCATAGGTTTCTAAATCCATGAAGTTGGCTGTATCATCTTGGCTATATAAGTATTGAACTGGTTTGCTTTCGATAAAGGCTTTTTTCACTTTATCATCTGGACGCATCGTTGTATCAGTAGTTGCACCTGTACGAACATCTTTCAATTTCATACGCATAACTGTGTTGCCTTTACCAGGTTTGTGGTGACTAGCATCCATTACGCGGATTAATTTTCCATCTTGTTCAAAAGTCATACCTGCTTTAAGATCACTTACTGCTATCATGTTATTATTCTCCTCTTTCTTTAAAGTTCGATCATTTAATCTACTATCGTATGATCGAACATTAGTGTAGGCTCTCCTTCTGTATATGTAGCTTTACTTCTTAGAATAGAGAGTCATCATGAAAAAAAATCTTCTCAATCATTGTAGCAGATTACTTACGGATATTCTAGAGAATACGCTGTTCCAGTTCATTTTTTTGAGGTAAATCTGGGGATTCTCTAATTTTTTAGCTAAAGCCCTTCCTCTCACTGATAGATTTATTATTTTAGGAAGTGTTACTTCACTAATTCTTATTTCACTCTCTCCTTAAAAATTTTAAAAGATATGGACGAAGTTCGTCTAGCATGTTATATTGACTGTGTATTTGAAAATATTCAGTAGAACATCACAACTACTTGTGAATTAGATCACATTTTTTTTTACTCCTTCAAATGACGGATCCAACCTAATCCGCTGATTTGAGAAATAAACAACTTATAAACTGATTTTAGTATCATTACGATTCACTTGATTCTAAACCAGTACTGGAGGAAGAATGATGAAATTCATAAAAAACTATCAGAGTTCACTAAAACTTTTAGCTGGGATTGCCATTGGTGCTATCATAGGTATTTTTTTTAGTGACTTCGCCCTTTTACTAGAACCCCTTGGACGTTTGTTTTTAAACGTTGTTTTCGTATTGATCGTCCCTTTAGTTTTTTGCAATATGACTTTGGCGGTTGCTAACAACCAAGGACTAGACCGTATCAAAAAAATACTACGATTTACTTTAGTATCCTTCTTACTAACCACTCTAACAGCTGTTGTTTTAATGTATCTAGCAACATTGATTTATAATCCTTTTGAAACTATCGATACTGGTCAATTCACAGAACTAATGGATCAAACCTTAAATGCTGATTCACAATCATTAGCTATGGTTATCGTTGATACACTGACTGTTAGTAATTTCTTAGACTTATTTGATAAGAGTCATTTATTGTCCCTTATTTTATTTTCACTTTTCTTTGGTTTAACAATTTCTTCTGTTGGAGAAAAAGCCGTACCTTTGACTAGAGTAATTACCTCTGTAAATCATGTGATTATGAAAATGATCACTCTCGTAATGAGATTTGCTCCAGTTGGCTTGGGTTCTTATTTTGCATATACCTTAGGTAATTTGGGTTCTAAAATTCTTGGTGGTTACTTTAAAAGCCTTATACTATTTGTCATTGTTTGTGTCATTTATTATGTCTTTATCCTCTCGATTTACGCCTATATTGGAGGCGGTACCAGTGGTTTGAAATGTTACTGGAAAAACATTTTCAATCCGTCTTTGCAGGCGTTGGGGACAAGTTCCAGTGCAGCTTGTATCCCTGTTAATCTAACAGCGTTGGAAAGAATTGGTGTACCTGAAGATATTCGAGAAACAGTGATTTCTTTAGGCGCGAATATTCATAAAGATGGGTCAGCAATGAGTGGCGTTTTACAGGTAGTTTTATTGTTCACCTTGTTTAATCGAGAGTTAGATACACCTTTAGCGGCACTTTGTATTATCGGCGGCGGCTTTTTGGTTGGTGTCGTTATGGGCTCGATTCCAAGTGGTGGTTTTACAGCGGAAGTCCTTTTAGTTTCACTCTTTGGTTTCCCTGTAGAAGTCATCCCTGTACTCGCTGTGATCACTACGATTACTGATATGACCGCGACTGTAATCAACTCAACAAGTAATATTACGTGCGGAATGATGGTTAGACGAGCGGTTGAAAAAACGTACTATAAGCAAACACAATTACCAGTAAAATAAATGCTGTCTTTTTTCTAGCGCTCAATATTAGCAAGTTAAGGAGATTTGATATGACTAAGACCGTAACAAAACTAATGAATGAAGATATTACTACTCTTTTCGTGACTGATGGCGAAGGGAATATCTTACTTGCAAATGAATTTACTGCTATGACTTTAGGTATGACCTTAAATGACTTACTGAACTCAAATGTTTACGACCTAGTTGCTACAGATATTTACAATACATCTGCGACAATAGAAACGTTAAAAACACATAAAAATGCCCATGTTACCTTAACGACCAAAGCAGGTTACCAAATTAATTCAAAATCTAATCCTATTTTTTATCCAGACGGTACCTTGCATTTAGTTGTAACAAAATCAGATCCGTTAACTGAAGAAGAAGTCAAACAATGGACTGAAAATGTACGCCCGATCATCGCAGAAGAAAATGCTCAAAAATCAGAAAAAATGGCAAATGTCATTGCGGAAAGCATGGAAATGAAGCGGGTTTTACGAGTTTGTAAACAAGTGTCTAAGTATAATAGCCGAATTTTATTATTAGGCGAATCTGGTGTTGGTAAAGAAGTGGTTGCTAATTATGTCCATCAACACAGCACATTAGCTGACAATGCTTTTATTGCTGTCAACTGTGCAGCAATTCCAGATAGTTTGTTTGAATCTGAATTTTTCGGTTATGAAAAAGGAACGTTTACTGGTGCAAAAGAAGATAAAATCGGCTTGATCGAAGCAGCAAATGGCGGAACGTTGTTTCTTGATGAGATTTCGGAAATGCCATTAGAATTACAAGCAAAATTATTACGAGTCTTGGAAACGATGATGATTCGACGGGTAGGAGGAATTGAAGAAATCCCTGTTTCTTTCCGATTAATCTCTGCTTCAAACCAAGATATCCTTTCTTTGGTAGAGCAAGGAAAATTCCGTCGAGATCTTTATTATCGAATCAACGCTATCCCTGTTTTCATCCCTCCATTGAGAGAGCGAAAAAAAGATGTACTTGCTTTGGCAAACCACTTTGTTGAATATTTCAATTCTTATTACAACCATAATATGACCTTAACAAACCAGCATACCAAACACCTAATTACATGTGCTTGGCCTGGAAATGTTAGGGAATTAAAAAATTATATTGAATATATCGTTGTTACAGCTGATCTGAAATTACCTAACATTGCTCACCCAGACAATACTGATTCCACCATTTTGGATGAGCATACGCTTCAGTTAGCGGCTCAAACCTCCGATTATCAAGAATTCATCGCACATGTGGAAAAAATTTATTTTGACTATCATTTAGAAGAAAATAATTGGAATATCAGTCAAACTGCAGAAGCAACTCACGTTAGCCGCCCATTTATCTATAAAAAAATTTCAGACTTAGAATTGGAACAAAACAATACACTTTAATAAAAAAAATGCTCAAGTGTAAACAAAAATTACACTTGAGCATTTTTCTTTTCGTCTGTCTTTTTCTGTTTTTTTCATAAGATAGAAAAATAAATAATTTAATAAATACTGTTTTAACAAGGATTTATCAAGAAAAACGAATTAGCACTCTGAATATCAGAGTCCTTTTCCTATAGTTGGCATGGTAATTGCTTTATAGAATGATGTAAAAGAATACATGTGATTAAATTCACTATAGATTGTTTTTCTACTGATAAAATAGTCATACTTTTATATAAAGAGGTTAAGTTAGGTTGCTTACCTCTCTGTATAAACACGAATTAACAACTGATTCACCAAGTTACCATACCCTTATAAAATTAATTAAAGGAAGGAAGTTTAATGTGAAAGCAATCACTAAAGAAGAAGCAGCAAAACTAATTAAAGACAACGACACACTGGCTTTTAGTGGTTTTGAATTAGCTTGCGCAAATGAAGAAGTTGCAATTGCATTGGAGGAACGTTTTTTAGAAACTGGTTCTCCTAAAAATTTGACTGTGATGCACTCAAGCTGTTGGGGTGACCGCAAACAAAAAGGAATGTCTCACTTATCCCATAAAAAGTTATTAAAACGTTGGATTGGGGGCATTGTTAAAGCATCTTCCCCTGCATTATCCGAAATGATTCAAAACAATGAATGCGAAGCCTATAACTTACCTCAGGGTGTCTTAGCTCAGCTTTATAGGGAAATTGCTGCCAAGCGACCTGGTTTAATCACAAAGATAGGCTTGGAGACGTACATCGATCCACGTTTGGAAGGAGGAAAAATGAATGAGGTCACAACTGAAGATCTCGTTCAAGTGATTGATCTGCTTGATGAAGAATGGATGTTCTATCCTTCTTTCCCGATTCAAGTTGGATTAATTCGAGGAACCTATGCTGATGAACACGGTAATTTAACGTTAGGAAAAGAAGGGCTGCATATGGAAGTTCTCCCGATTGCACAAGCTGTCCATAATAGCGGCGGGATCGTCATTGCTCAAGTTGAAAAAATCGTTAAAAACGAGACTCTCAATCCTAAAGACGTCCGTGTACCTGGCATTTTGATTGATTATCTTGTTGTATCAGAACCAGAAAATCATTTTCAAACAGGAACGACTCAATTTGAACCAGCCTTTAGCGGTGATGTAAAAATCCCATTAGCAGATGTCCCCCCCTTACCTTTAGATGCTCGTAAAGTAATAGCGAGGAGAGCCTCAACGGAATTGAAACCTGACATGGTTCTAAATTTAGGGGTTGGGATTCCAGTCAATGTTTCTACAGTTGCCGCAGAAGAAAATGTCAGTGATCAATTTATTTTGACAACAGAAGCTGGAACAATTGGGGGAATTCCAGCTGGATTGAAAGACTTCGGTCATGCTTATAACCCTGAAATGATCATCGATCATCATTCACAATTCGACTTTTACGATGGCGGAGGTCTTGATTTATCTGTATTAGGATTAGCCGAAGCGGATCAGTCTGGGAACGTGAACGTTAGTAAGTTAGGCAACCAAGTCATTGGCTGCGGCGGTTTTATCAATATTTCCCAAACAGCTAAGAAGTTAGTCTTCACAGGAACATTTACAGCCGGCGGTTTAAAAACGGAAGTATTGAATGGAGCATTAACTATTTTAGAAGAAGGACGAAACAAAAAATTTGTTCAACACGTCAATCAAATCACTTTTAACGGCGGATTTTCAGCTAAGAATAATCAAGAAGTACTTTTTGTAACTGAACGAGCGGTCTTTGAATTAAACAACGGAGAGCTTGTTTTAATTGAAATCGCACCAGGAATTGATTTAGAAAAAGATATCTTAGCTCAAATGGAATTTCCCGTAAAAATTTCAGCTGACTTAAAAGAAATGTCTGCAGAAATTTTCCAAGAAAGTTGGGGTAAGTTAGCAGAAATAATGGAGGCAAAAGCATGAGTATAGAAAAAAAACTCCCAAAAGTTAACCGTTGGGCCATTTTATTTGCTTCTGTGGGAATCATCTTTTGCCAAGGCGGGATTTATGCCTTCAGTGTCTTTGCAACACCCATAGCCAAAGCACATGGCTGGGACGTTGCAGACGTTATGATCGCTTTTACTATAGCTATTTCCATCTCGCCAATTCCAATGGTGATTGGTGGCAGAATTTCAGACAAAGGAAAATCAAAAGAACTGATTCTCTTTAGTTCAATGTTATTGGCAGCCGCGTTTATTTTAACAGGATTCGTAACAACCAAATGGATGCTGTATCTCACGTACGGCGTGTTAGGCGGCTTCGGATTAAACCTTGGCTACATTGCTTGTATCAACAATGCGATCCGATTTTTCCCAGATAAAAAGGGGTTGTGTTCAGGATTAGTGATTACAGGAATTGGACTTGGAACCACAGTCTTTGCTCCTTTATCCGCTTGGATGATCGAACGTTTTGACATCAAAATGACCTTTGTGGTTTTAGGTATCGTTTATGCGGGTATTTCTCTTGTTTGTTCACTGATCATTCAAAATGCACCTATCGAAGAAGAATCCGAACAACTTGAAAATAGCTCAACAGAAAAAAATTATACCTGGCGGCAAATGATCAAGCATCCACTTTTTTATATTATTGTCTTGATGTATGCTGCTGGCGGTTTTTCAGGATTGATGATTTCGTCAAACGCTGCTGATATTGGTCAAAATATGTTTGAATTAACACCTATCGTTGCAGCAACATTCGTTAGTGTTTATGCCTTAAGTAATTGCTTAGGTCGTGTTATCTGGGGCGGTTTATCTGATAAGATCAATCGAACCAATACCATGATGCTAATTTTCGCTTGTATAAGTTTATCTCTATTAGCTTTTATTTTTCTTCATTCAGTTGTTGGTTTTGCGGTGGGAATGATTGGGTTAGGACTTTGCGAAGGTGGTGTTGCTGCCGTTATGCCGCCGATTACAATTGAAAGCTTTGGAAATAAAAATCAAGGAGTCAATTATTCGTTTGTCTTTGCTGGATACTCGATTGCTTCGATGGTCGCTCCAAGACTGTCAGCGATGATCGGTGAAAATAATAACGGAAACTTCACACAAGCTTTTATTATTGGATTAGCTTTAGCAATTGCAGGAATCATTTTTACATTTATTTATAAAAAACTAAAAAGTACACAAGTATTAACTTAGAAAAGGAGTCGACAAGATGAAGAGTATTACAGAACTTTTAGGTATTCAATATCCGATTTTCCAAGGAGCTATGGCGCAAATTTCAAAATACCAATTAGCAGCAGCCGTTTCAAATGCTGGTGGACTTGGTATCATTGCTTCTGGTGGTATGAGCGCCGAACAATTAAAAGGAGAAATCCAAAATTGCAAAAAGTTAACAAATAAACCTTTTGCTGTCAATCTAATGCTGATGGCACCTAATGTACCAGAATTGATTCAGGTCATTGTAGACGAAGGCGTCTCAATCGTTACCACAGGTGCTGGGACACCTAAAAAATATATGCCTATTTTTGATGAAGCCGACATCAAAGTGATCCCAGTTGTCCCAAGTGCCGTAATTGCTAAAAAAATGGAAGATATTGGGGCAACAGCTGTTGTTGCTGAAGGTTCAGAAGCTGGCGGACATATTGGCGAATTGTCAACGATGGTTTTATTACCCCAAGTTGTTGAAGCTGTTTCAATTCCAGTTATTGCAGCGGGCGGTATCGGTACTGGTAAAACAATGGCGGCAGCGTACGTATTAGGCGCTAGCGGTGTTCAAATGGGAACCGCGTTTATGTTAGCTGAAGAATGTCCGATTCCAGCTAACGTTAAAGACTTTATTGCTAATGCGAAAGAAATGGATACCGCAGTTACTGGACGCAATGGCGGTGCTCCCGTTAGAAGTTTAAAAAATAAAATGATTGAACAATATATTCAATGGGAAAAAGACAATATGCCACGTGAACAGTTAGAAGAGTTAACAATGGGGTCTGCTCGTAAAGCAGCCGCTGGCGATATCGAAAATGGTTCTGTTATGGCCGGTCAAGTGTCTGGTTTACTTCATCAAGTGAAACCAGCTAAACAATTGATTGAAGATGTCTTAAGTGAGGCACGAACAGCAATTAAAAATGTTGAAGTGAATTTTTAATTATCTATTATCTAGCTTCACAGGCTAGCTCCTCGGAAAAAAGATAAATTCTGATTGTGGCTAAAAGCGCCACCCTCATATTTTCCTATTTTTCTGTCGGAGCTGGACGAGCACACTGCACTTTTTATTATCTAGCTTCACAGGCTAGCTCCTCGGAAAAAAGATAAATTCTGATTGTGGCTAAAAGCGCCACCCTCATATTTTCCTATTTTTCTGTCGGAGCTGGACGAGCACACTGCACTTTTTATTATCTAGCTTCACAGGCTAGCTCCTCGGAAAAAAGATAAAATCTGATTGTGGCTAAAAACGCCACCCTCATATTTTCCTATTTTTCTGTCGGAGCTGGACGAGCACACTGCACTTTTTATTATCTAGCTTCACAGGCTAGCTCCTCGGAAAAAAGATAAAATCTGATTGTGGCAAAAAACGCCACCCTCATATTTTCCTATTTTTCTGTCGGAGCTGGACGAGCCTGTTCAGCTTTTAAATTTAGGAGGAAGAATTATGTCAAAAGCACAAACAATTAAACATGTAGTATTAACTGGAAATGATTTAACGTTGGATGAGTTGGTAGCTGTATCACGGTTCAACGCAACTGTATCAATTAGTGAGGAAGCTGTTGTAGAGGTGAAGCGTTCTCGTAAAATTGTTGATGAGATTGTTGAAGAAGAGCGTGTAACGTATGGTATTAATACTGGTTTTGGTTCTTTATGTAATGTCTCTATCTCAAAAGAAGATTCTGTTCAATTGCAGGAAAATTTGATTCGTACTCATGCATGTGGATATGGCGATCCTTTTTCAACTGATATTGTTCGAGGGATCATGGTGATTCGTGCAAATTCATTAACGAAAGGTTATTCAGGTATTCGTTTAGAGGTTATTGAAAAATTGATTGAAATGTTGAATAAGCATGTTCATCCAATCATTCCAGAAAAAGGATCATTAGGTGCTTCTGGGGATTTAGCTCCTCTTTCTCATATGGTTTTACCTATTCTTGGTTTAGGCGAAGCTGAGTTTAACGGCGAAATCTGTGACGGAAAAGAAGCAATGGCAAAAGCTGGTATTACTACAATGGCTTTAGCTTCTAAAGAAGGTTTGGCTTTAATCAACGGAACTCAAGCATTAACTGCAACAGGTGCATTAGCGGTTTACGATGCGATTCGTTTATTGAAAGTCAGTGATGTTGCAGGAGCTTTATCTATCGAGGTTCATAATGGTATTATCGATGCCTTCAAGGAAGCATTACATGTCATTCGTCCTCAGGCTGGACAAGTGATTACAGCTGCAAATATGCGTCAATTATTAGACGGTAGTACGTTCGTTACTCATCAAGGAGAATTACGTGTGCAAGATGCTTATTCACTAAGATGTATTCCACAAATTCACGGTGCAAGCAAAGATGCGATTCGTTTTGTTGAAGACAAAGTAGAAATTGAAATCAATTCTGTCACAGATAATCCAATTATCACTCGTGATAAAGAAGCCATCTCTGGTGGGAATTTCCATGGGCAGCCAATGGCGCTTCCATTTGACTTTTTAGGCATTTCAGTTGCTGAGATTGCCAATGTTTCAGAACGTCGTCTAGAACGTTTAGTTAATGCGTCCCACAATCGTTTAAGCTCATTCTTAGTTGCAAAAAGCGGACTGAACTCTGGCTTTATGATTACACAATATGCTGCAGCAGCTTTAGTATCAGAAAATAAAATTCTAGCTCACCCAGCCTCTGTTGATTCAATCCCTTCATGTGAAAATCAGGAAGACTTAGTCAGCATGGGAACCATCGCTGCTCGTAAAGCAAAAAGTATCAATCAAAATACTTCTCGTGTTGTGGCAACTGAAGTTTTAGCAGCTTGTCAGGCAATCGATATGAGAAAAGCACAAGATCCAAGCTTCAAACTAGGAAAAGGAACACAAGCCGCTTATGACGTTGTTCGTAAACATTGTGGTTTCTTAGAAGAAGATAAAAATATTGAGATGTATAAAGAATTAGATGTTATTACCCATTTGATTATGAGTGATGAATTTATCGATGCTGTGGAAAATGTTGTTTCTATAGATTATTAAAAAAAGTGGTTTAACCCTTCTGTTATTACCTCTTACTTTTGAAATCCAATCTTGTTTATAGCGGGATTGGATTTTTTAACATAAAAAAAGATTGGAGTGGCAAGAATGATCTATCAAAGACCCAAAGGAACTCGCGACATCTTACCAGGCGAAAGTGAAAAATGGCAATACATTGAACGAAAAGCACAAGAGGTGTTCAAACGATATCAATACAAAGAAATCAGAACACCGATTTTTGAGCATTTAGAATTAATTACCCGCAGCGTAGGTGAATCGACAGACATTGTTACTAAAGAAATGTACGATTTTGAGGATAAAGGCGGCCGTCATATAACATTACGCCCAGAAGGTACAGCCCCCGTTGTTAGAGCCTACGTAGAAAATAAACTCTATGGACCAGAACACCAAAATCCGTACAAAGTGTATTACATTGGTCCGATGTTCCGCTATGAGCGTCCTCAAGCAGGTCGCTTGCGTCAATTCCATCAAATTGGTATCGAAGTTTTAGGAGCAGACAACCCTGCTATTGATGTAGAAGGGATTTCTGCAGCACTTGCACTATTCTCTTCCTTAGGGATAAAAAAATTCAAATTAGTAATCAATAGCTTAGGAGATAAAGAAAGTCGAGAAGCTCATCGGATTGCTCTCTTAAACTATTTAACTCCTTTAGCGGATAAATTAAGCCCCGACTCCAAACGCCGCTTAAAAACTAATCCACTACGTATTTTAGATAGTAAAGAAGCACAAGACCAACCACTCGTTGCCGATGCCCCATCAATTTTAGATTATTTAAACCCAGAATCAAAAACGTACTTTGAAACAGTTAAAGAAATGTTGAATACGTTAAAAATCCCTTTTGAAGTCGACAGTAATATGGTTCGTGGGCTGGATTATTATAATCATACAATTTTTGAGATCATGAGCGATTCTAAAGCATTTTCCGGTGTGAATACAACGATTTGTGCTGGCGGCCGTTACAATGGTTTAGTTGAGGAAATTGGTGGACCTAATATTCCAGGATTTGGCTTTGGGAGTGGGATCGAGAGGCTTATTTTAGCATTAGAAGCAGAACAAGAAAAAGAATTAATAGACGTAAATATTGATGTTTATGTTATTGGAATTGGCGAAAAATCAGCTGTTGAAATACTAAAACTAGTAGAACACCTACGCCAAATTGGTCTTTCAGTAGAGCGGGACTATTTGGACCGAAAAGTAAAAGCTCAGTTTAAACAGGCAAATAAATTAGGAACGAAATTTTCAGTCATTATCGGTGATGATGAGCTAGCTATTGGAAAAGTAACGGTTAAACAGATGGAAACTGGCTATGAAACGCAATACGACTTGAAGGATATTTATAAAAATCCCGCTGAAATCTTTCAAAATTTAGAACACCAATAGTTCCTAAATAAAAAAAGTATGAGGCAAAAGTAAAAAATTACTTTTGCCTCATACTTTAACTGTAAATAAACGGTGGAAACAGAAGCAATCTCTTCAAAAATAAGCCGAAATTCACAAAATTTTGAAGAATACCTACTTGGTTCTTGGGATTTAATGCCTCTGTCTTACCCTTTTTTATTATCTACCTACGATAAATGTTAGTTCACATTCGCAGACTTTTTTATCTTCAACAAATGCAGTTGCTTTTCCGATTCCTACATAGTCTCTGATTTTTACGATTTCAAAATGTAATTTCAATACATCGCCCGGCACAACTTTTTGACGGAATTTAGCTTTGTTGATTCCGCCGATATACGCTGTTTCACCTTCAAATTGATCCATTTTTAAAATTAAGATCGAACCAACTTGAGCTAATGCTTCAATAATTAAAACTCCTGGCATCGTTGGGTTTCCAGGGAAATGCCCTTGGAAAAACTCTTCATTGATCGTTACATTTTTTGTTGCGATAATTTTTTTATCTGTGATAATCTCATCCACATAGTCAATATAGCAAATTGGGTAACGATTTGGAATCATTTCCATAATTTCTGTTGCATTCATTAATCTTGTCATTTTTACTTTTCCTCCCATTTCTTCATACAAATAACACCATTATGACCGCCAAAGCCAAACGAATTACTAATCGCATATTCTGCTTGAACGTTGCGGGAACCGTCTGTTACATAATCTAAATCACATTCTGGATCAGCTTCTTTATATCCTACTGTAGGATGGGCAATACCTTCTTGTAACGTCTTCACGCAAGCAATTGCTTCAATTCCGCCAGCAGCACCTAAAAGATGCCCTGTCATGCTTTTTGTGCTAGAAATTGGAATATCATAAGCACGTTCACCAAATACGCGTTTTAACGCTGCAGTTTCAGCGGCGTCATTGGCCGGTGTTGAGGTTCCGTGGGCATTAACATACCCCACAGCTGACGCATCGATTGACGCTTCAGCTAAAGCTAGTTCAATCGCATCAGCAGCTCCACTACCATCTTTTAAAGGCGCTGTCATATGGCTAGCATCACAATTGCTGCCATAACCAACGATTTCACCTAAAATAGTTGCACCACGTTTTTGAGCGTGTTCCAGTTCTTCCAACATCAACATACCCGCACCTTCACCCATCACAAATCCATGTCTTTCTTTATCAAAAGGAATGGATGCTCTTGAAGGGTCTTCTGTCGTATTCAATGCACTCAAAGCAGCAAATCCAGCAATCCCGATTTCACAAATCGTTGCCTCTGTACCACCTGTGATCATCACATCTGCCAAACCGTACTTGATTGTACGGAAGGCTTCACCGATTGCATTTGTCGCTGACGCACAAGCCGTCACGATTGTTTGAGAAGGACCTTTTGCACCTAATTTAATTGAAATATTGCCAGATGCCATATTAGCAATGACCATTGGTACAAAGAAAGGTGTTACTCGTTTGGCACCTTTTTTATCCATGACTCTTACTTGATCTTGCAAAGTCGTCATACCACCGATACCACTGCCGACAATCACACCAAAGCGTTTTGGATCAATTGTTTCATGTGTTAATCCACTCATATTCCATGCTTCCATCGCAGCAACTAATCCGTATTGAGAAAATAAATCCATTCGCTTTTGCTCTTTTCGATCAAGCACATCACTTGGATCAAATTCTTTTACTTCACCAGCTAATGCAACACCAGTATCTTCTGAATCAAATTTAGTAATCTTATCAATTCCTAATTTTCCATTAACTAGATTTTGCCAGTATTCTTTTACTGTATTTCCTAGAGGAGTCACCGCTCCCATTCCCGTTATTACAACTCGTTTCATCATGCACCTCCACCATTGTTTTGACGATCAAATTAAAAAAAACTTGCTTAACCAACACTTTTTTGTTTAAATTTAAGTAAAATAGTTTGACTTTCAAAGTATTTTGGTTAATAATTCAGACATCCGATAAAATGTCTGTCGATTTGTCATTATCAAGTTTGAGAATTTTATTATCATTCTCACAACAGATAATACCAGTTGCAATTTTATCCGTCAACTTAAATAAGATCATATTTTTAGATTTTATTAAGACATAAGACACTAAAATAATTATCAAAGGGGAAAAAATCATATGTTTCTAAAAAATAAAAAAGTCGTCGTAATGGGCGTAGCTAACAAAAGAAGTATTGCTTGGGGATGTGCCAAAGCGTTAAAAGAGCAAGGTGCTGATATTATCTATACGTACCAAAACGATCGCATGAAAAAACAATTATCCAAATTAGCTGAACCAACTGATCTATTAGTAGAATGTGATGTATCTTCTGATGAATCAATTGCCAAAGCCTTCCAAACCATTCAAGAAAAATTCGATAAAATCGACGGATTAGTTCATGCAATTGCATTTGCCAACAAAGAAGAATTAGATGGCAATGTCAGTGACATCAGCCGTTCAGGTTATTTATTAGCTCAAGATATCAGCAGTTACTCACTTTTAGCTGTTGCACACTACGCTAAACCACTGTTAAACCCAGGTTCAGGTATTGTTACCATGACTTACCTAGGTTCTGAAAGAGCCATCCCAAATTACAATATGATGGGAATCGCAAAAGCTTCTTTAGAGACAGCTGTAAAATATTTAGCCTACGAATTCGCAGCAGACAAAATCCGTGTGAATGGAATTTCAGCTGGCGCTATTAAAACTCTTGCAGTAACTGGTGTAAAAGATTACGATCAATTACTTAAACTTTCAGAAGACCGCACACCAGATAAAGCAGGTGTTACGATTGAAGAAGTTGGTAATACTTGTGCCTTCTTAGTCAGCGAACTAGCTGGTGGTATTGTAGGAGATATTATTTATGTAGATAAAGGGGTTCACCTTACTTAAAATAAAAGATGAAGTTGAGACAAAATCATCTGCATTTTGTCTCAACCTCATACTTTTTTATCTAACCTTTAATTTTTAAATAAGCTGTTGCATATATAATCCATTTATTCTCAACATAAGCCCTAAATCAAAATAATAGTATGGTAGTTGCTTGCTGAGAGTGATCACAAGAGTGCTTAATAAATGTGTAGCAATCAACGTCACAATCAACTGAAGCCATGCATTCGCAAAGAAATCATAGCTATTGACTAGGTTTGCTGCCCATAAAATACATAAGGGATGAATGAAAAAATAATATTTCCCTAAATCTCGTAAGTGCTTGATATTAATTTTCACGTTCATTTTTATATGCAAACTCCAACAAAACAGGCACGCCGTAAATGGAATGAGCATTACCATAAAGTTCTTATCAATCCCCACATTCGAATATACCGCAATTCCTTCACCCACTAGAACAATTCCAGTAAGAATGACAAGTAATCCAAAATACTTTTGATAGCCAAGTATTTTTTCTCGATAATCCCATAAAAAGAAACCAATAGCTACAAATATCACTGCGAAAAACAAACCATTACGAGTCGTTATAAACATGTTCATATATTGATCAAAAAATAGCTTTAATCCTTCATTTTCAATGTAGCCATAATATGTTTCCAATGAGCCAAACAGATACATCGCAGTTGCTACGCCAAACAAAACAACATAGCTTATTTTTTTCAGTAGCCAATGTACACAAAAGATACCAAAAATCGTTGCTGGAATATACCACAGATGATAATAGGTTCCTGTATAAAACAAACCAACCACCAAGGCTATTGGGTACAGGGTAGGACTCAGTGAATAGTTCTGTTGAATCCACATAAAACCAACAGGTAAGTACACGAGGCTCCAAAACAAATAGGATTTCGTCAACGATTGTAGATACCGCTTTATGTAATCTGATGAATGCTTTTGTCCTTTTCTAACAAAATAACTACTAGAAATCAAAAAAAACGGGACTGCCACTCGGCACAGCACATTTTTAAATAAATGGTTAATTTCAGGATTTTGGAATACACTTTCACAATGAAAACAAATAACTAAAATCGCTGCTGCATATTTTATTATATCAATTCCATAGTTACTTACTCTCTGCACATTTACTGACCTGTCGATATTTCCCCACCCCTTTCAGCACTACTTTCAAATTAATTATAACAAAGCTTATTTTAATTTTTATCGGTATTAAGGCTGATTTTATAGTGTCAGTTTCTACTTATTAAGCCCTAGTTTCATTTCTAGTATAAAAAGAGAAACATTGAACAAAATCACTTCTGTCGAATGTTTCTATCTCTTTAATTAAAATGAACTGTTCGATACCAAGGTGAAGGCGTTTCTTGGTGGTACTTATCCATTTGCCAACCAGCCATCGTAAACCCAATCAGCATAATGATAAAACCAATAAGTGTCAAACCAAGCCCCAACTTGAAAAGCGTTTTCTTATTCGTCATACTAACAACTCCTTAGCTTTAATAAAGTGAACTATTTTACTAGAAAAACTTCTTGAAATTTTAATAAAATAGGTTGTCATATTAACAGTTAGCAATCCGCTAAGTATTGCTATTCCTAATACCAAGACACCAACACCTAACTGCGTAACCGCAATGTAAACACCATCTTGCAATGCAAAAATACTGGCAAACACACTAAATACCGAAGCTCCTAAGCTAGCAATTGCAAGAATACCTGTTGAAAATGGCAGACACCAGATAACAACATACCCAGATAAAACAACCCCAATTACGGCTAATAACAAGCTCCCCCATAAAGGAAAACCTAGAATCAATAATGCAATTATTAATGGGCTAAGCTCCTTTTTCGGTGGTATATTTCCTTCTTCAAAAGCATCTTCTAAAATCTTTCTAGCTATAATCGATGGTTTTCCTAATTTTTTTACGGCCTCTTCTTCACTAGCACCATCTTCCAAATAATCTTCAATCAGTTCATCATAATAGTGAATATACTGACCTTTTTCCACCTCATCCAGGTGAATTAACCCTTGTTCTAATTGATATAAAAATTCTTGCTTATTCATTTTTCTCCCCCATTTCAATAAAGTGATAAACCTTCATTACTTCGTCCCATTCTTGGATAAAAGATTTTATTTTATCTCTACCATTATCTGTAATTCGGTAATATTTTCTTAAACGACTATTATGCTCCATTGAGTACGTCTCCAATTCTTCCTTCGTTTCTAGACGTTTTAAGATTGGATATAATGTTGATTCGGAAATTGTTATGACATTGGATAAATCTTTAATTATTTGATAACCATAAGAATCAGATTTTTTTAAAATAGCTAAAATACAATATTCTAGTAAGCCTTTTTTTAATTGTGAATCCATATTATACCTCCTGACACACATTACTATACATTACATAGTATAATGCGTCAAGAGGTATTTTTACTAAAAAAAAGAACGACAAGTATCGTTCTTTTTATCTGCATATACTAATTTACATCACTTACGGCTATTTTGCTAAAATCCTTTGATCCATTAACTAGTTTGTATTTCCATAAAATAAACGACAGTTTCTAAACTTGGAAGATTTTTTTCTTATATCCCATTTAGAAATCAATTGGACTTATTTAATCTGCTATATCAATCCTTTTTTAAATAAAAAAATAAACATCTCTATTGCATTTATTTTGGTCAAAAAATGCAGCAGAGATGTTTTAAAGCAAACAACAAACTATTCTTCCGACAATTTTTTAGCTAATTGAAATTGCGTAAGTTGTAATATAACGCCTATTTTTTCCAACTCAAGATATTCAGGTATTGCCATATCAAAATTGGCTATTTTGATAGTATCAATATTTTCTTGTTCTTTTAACTTAAGCAAAATATCGATTACTAACCATCTATCTTCCCTCTGAGATACATGCAGTTGTCTGAGAATTAGCGTTCTTTCAGAGGATTCTTCAACTAAATTAAAACTGATTGAACCAATCTTTGATTCTTCATGATAGATCTCGTAGTTTCTATCTGAAAAAATGCAGCGATTTTGCCACGGTGTCCATTGATTTTCAGTTAGTGATTGTTCTTTTTTCGAAGCGGATTTAAACGCAAGATCATTTTTTACTTTAATCGTAATTGGTAAAACAACTGAACCTACCGCTAACTCATTCACAAGCTGAAACCCTTTTACTTCATATAATTGTTTCGCCCGTTCATTAGCGGCAAGCACTTCAAGAACCAGTTGTTCACATTGATTTTCATTTGCCAATCTTTCAGCATAATCAATCAATTTAGAAGCAACTTTGCTTCTGCGATATTTAGGAACCACAGCCATCCCACCAATCCACATTACTTTAGTTTTCTGAAAAGTTTGAATTCCTAATAAGATGACCCCTGCAAGTTCTCCATCAATGGAAAAAACAGCGGATAGCTTTTTTGAAAGTTTTAGCGACTGAATTCTATGCTCTAATCCAGCTTTGTCCACATTGATTGGTAATAGATAATCACTGAACCCTTGATTCCATGTGTCTACTACTTTTTGAAAATCTACTTCGTCGATAGGTATAAACATACTCGTACTCCTTTTTACTTTAACTATAAACGAATGTGAGAATATTCCTAGTCATTTCGGAAAAATTACATTATCAATGTTAAGAACTGGCTTGACTACTTCTTCATAAAAGATGTTACTAAGAAATTCTCCATACGTTCAGTCCTATTCGGTGATGCTAAACTGTCAAAAAGAATCTCATCCAAACTTTCTAAGGTAGTGACTTTCTTATCTTGACTAGCTAAACCAATGGCAATCAGGCATGGTTAAAACACATTCACCAAACTGATTTTCTACCACTTCCATTGTCTCTTGCTCTACCATTGAAAGCCAGTACTTCTGATACTCTTCCTACCCAGAAAAAATCATTGTCTAATCAGGTGTTTATCAGCAATAGTATAAACATGATCTGCAATAGCTGAATAAAACTGTTCATCATTTGAAATCAATAAGACACTCCCTCTAAAGGCTTTTAAAGCATCTTGAAGAGATTTTCTTGAGTCGACATCTAAATGATTCGTTGGTTCATCTAAGATTAGGAAATTGCTTGGCTGCATCGTTAAATCACATAACTTCACTTTTGACTGTTCCCCACCACTTAACATATAGATATTTTTGGATGCAATTTCCCGTTTCAATCCGCATTTTGCCAATTCCCGACGGACATCTTCATAGGTAAGCTTCGTGTATTTATTAGCTAAAGCCTCAATCGGTGTCCATTCGGTATTTTCCCATTCGATTTCTTGTGAATGATAGCCGACAACCACTTGAGGTGAAAATTGAGCTTTACCAGAAATCGCTGGTACCATCGAAAGAAGTGTTTTCACTAAAGTAGATTTACCTAAACCATCCGCTCCAGTGATGACTATTTTTTCCCCTTTTTTCACTTGTATATCTCGCACAGTTAGTAGTGGTTCTTTATAGCCAATAGTCAGTTCATCGATGGTCATGACGTTTGGCGAACTTTGCGGCATTAATTTAAATGAAAAATTCGATTTGACTTTCTTTTCAGGTTCCTTCAGTCTATCCATTTTTTCTAAATGTTTTCTTCTACCTTGTGCCATTTTGGTCTTGATACCAGCAATATTTTTCTGTATAAAAGCTTCGGTTTCTTTAATTTTTCGTTGTTGAGCATCAAATTGACTTTGGTATGCTTCTGCCAAATGTGCTTTTTGTTTTAAGAAATCCGTGTAGTTACTGTGGTACTTTTTGATTGAGCCAAAATCGATATCACAAATACAATTGGCAATTTTACTTAAAAAATCTGTGTCATGAGAAACAATGATAAAGGCATTTTCAAAAGCATTTAAATAATCTGTCAGCCACTCAATATGCTCTTGATCTAAATAGTTGGTTGGTTCATCTAAAATCAAAACAGATGGTTTTTCCAACAAAAGTTTAGCTAAAATAACTTTGATTTGATCGCCACGATTTAATGCACTTAACGTTTGATCTGCATCATTGATACCAAGTCCTGTGATTGCTTTACTGATATCATTTTCTACTTGATAAAACCCTTTGATTTCCAATTGCTCCTGAAAGGTTGCGGCTCTTGTCAATAATTGCTCATCACCAGTTTCGCCGTATGTTTCATAAAGTTTGATCATGTCCTTTTCTGTGGCAAATAATTCTTGATAGGCCGATCTTAAAAATTCGTTGATTGTCAGTGATTGATCCATATCTACATACTGATCTAAATAACCTAAAGTCGCTGCTGGATTCCACGAAATCGTCCCTTCATCTGGCAACACATTCCCTAAAAGCATCTTCAACAATGTACTTTTACCTGCTCCATTTTTACCGACGATTCCCATATGTTCCTTACTTCTTAGAACAAATGAACTGTTTTCATATAGCTGTTTATCTGGCACTGCATATGTTAACTCTTTGACTTGTAATAATTCCATTTTATTTTCCTCTTTCATATAGTTAGTTTCGTGATTTTTTACTAAAGAACATACAAAAAAGACCCATAGACAAAATGTCTAGGGCCTTTTTAATCTATATATCCTTCAGTAAATAGGTACGCCAAAAACATAGCAAATTAATGCTATTTTTTTAGTATACTAAATTTACTGATGAATAAGAAAAGCTCTCAAGCTTCTCGATTAAGCTCCATACAACACTTCATCAAAAATAAGTTGTAGGGAGCTAAGAGTTGAAATGAATAATACGTACATTTGTAACACCTTCCTCAGGTGTTACTCTACCATTTTGAAAAAAAATAGTCAAATTCAGACCATTTATTGTATCTGATTGGCTTTTCTTAGTTTTAGAAAGTTTAAAATAAATCCTGATAGTTATATACTAGTACTAGCAATATTTTCTGTCTCTAGAAAACTAGGAGGATACTTATGATGCAATTACCGTCTATTGGCAAACCAGCAACTAATGCGCTGAAATCAAATGGTTATACAACACTTGAACAAGTTCGTACATTAGATAAAGCAACTCTATTAAAAATGCACGGGGTAGGTCCTAAAGCAATAACGATTTTAGAAAAAGCATTAGCTGAGCATAATTGGACTTTTCAAGATTCTTCTCTCAATAAAACAATGCTGGAATCTGACTTTGAAGTTATCTGCTCATTAAACTGTGACAATGCTCCAAAACGAAGACTCATTCGTGATTATTTGATTGCCCTAGCATCAGGAAATCAGCAATTTATAAACTCTATCCTTGCCGACTCCTTTCGTTTGATTATTCCGGGAAGAAACACCTTGAACGGAAAAGAAATGTTTATTCGAACTATACTCAAAGAGCAAAAAGAGATACGCACCCTTCATATTCAATCCATTTTAACCCATGGAAAAGAAGGTTCCACTCATGGAATAATTACAACTAAAACAGGAAATATCATCTATTTTTCAGCTATTATACGATTTGTAAGTAATCAAAAAGAGGCACCTATCTCTGAAGTTACTGCTTTTATGATTCAGTAGTCATTCTCATTAAATCGAAAGTGCCTTTTTTCTATCTCACTTAACCAACCTTCATTATATTGCTCTTGAAATTCAAATAAATAGTGGTGCAAAAGTAGCTTCTTTATTAGTCGAAATTCTGTTTCAATTGCGCTCTGACATCCTATTCTTATTCACTTGTAAATTCTTATTAATTTGTACAATTTCATTACCAAAATTACGCCAGTCGGTTGCTCTAGGTGGCGCTAGCCAAATCAAACTTCGTGCTGAAAAAGAGTTTTCAGGAAGATAGTCGGAGATAATGAGATCTGTATCTGGTCGAATCATTGGCTGAAAATTAATGCTGAATGAATCGAAGATACTGATTTGTGTTTTGATAAATTGATTATATTTTTTCCCTTGCGTGAAATTCACATGAATATTAATCGTATTTTGCTCATTTTCTTGGTCATATTGTTTGGAAAGAACTAACAATAAATTGAAGAATAAGGATTTTTTACTAAATCGAAATTCTTCCACGTCCAACTGACGAATAAATGCATGACAAACATCAAATATAAATGGATAACGCTCGTGAAAGAATTCTAAATCCATCACTCGTAATGTAAGATCAATTAAAGGTGTAATAAATTTATGTTGGTACATCGTCTGATGGAGCGTCGTCGAAAATTCTTCTTCAAATCCATCCAGCTGAGCAAATTTAAGAAACTCCTGCTTTAATTGTTGCACACTATTTTCAATCTCCTCATTTGTAAGATCGCAAAACTCGATTCGATAGACGGATAGATTACTGAAAAGCCCTTTTACTTCAACTTCTAACTCTCGGCTTGTTCCATTTATTGCACAGTCCATCCATTGACTGATCGTTTGATAGATACGCTCTTCTTTATCAAACGTAACTGACTGAAAATTACTCGGTAAAAAATACTGTTGTTTTCTCTTCACTCTTTCTAACATAACAAATAAATAATGTCTGAATAGAAAAAATGTGTTTACTTCTCCATAAAAAGGTTTAATAGCAGAAAATAATTCGTTAACGGATAAAATATCCATTTGGTTGTACAACTCGTCTGAATCTTTATAAATTCGATAATAGAGCATCGTAAAATACTGACGAATCTTCATCTCATTTCCCACTAGTTGAAATGTTTTGGATAATTTTATGCCGTATTGTCCAAGTTCTTTTCGAATCCTATCGACAATTTTGTAAACAACTGTGCGGCTCATGCCATGTTTTTCTCCATATTTTTTGATCGAAGTAAATTGCTTAAAAAATATCGTTTTCAATAATGTAAATTCCAAAGAGTCCCTTAAATATCTTTCTTCTACAATGCTTGAGGATATTTTAGTCCCTTGAAAAAGCATAATTTCATTGCTTTGCTCGATCAATTCCATTTCATCAATCAACTCAAATTTTTTCAAATCTTCATTTAGTTCCAAAATACTGCGTTCCAGAAGATATTGGGAGATATTTAATTCCTCACACAAGGTATCCTTGCGTTCTGAAAACGAGTATTGTTGTTCTAATTTGCGAATAATGGCTAATTTTAAATTCGCACGATCATCTAATAACAAAAAATCCATCTATACTCTCCTTGTTCCATACAGCAGTGTACCTGATAGGAAACTCAACATATTTCCAAAATTTGTAGGACATAACAGATCAGATCCGCCGGAAATTTTTACATTCATTTTTTGCTTAATGGGTTCTTCCTTTAACAGCTCATCGTTCAATATTATTTTCGTTTGATAATTATTGAAAGAATCATTATTCATTGCTCTTTTTTTGTTGTAAGAGCTAGTGAGTTGAGTGACCACTACTTTAGCAACTGAAACATAGGATTTATAAGAGAATTTCACATAATAGATACCTGTTTCCTGTGTATTTACATTACTTTTAATCCTTACTTGTTTTAAGTCTAACGCTTCCCCGTCCTTGTCTTTTAATGACACCACGTTGTCCAAGGGCGTCCATTTTTCGTTTAATCCAATAATTACATCCTTAAGATCCATCTCTGTCTTATCTGGTTTTACTTCAACGATAACAGTCTTTACTTTTCCATCTACTTCGTAGGTCATTTTATATTTTCCTGGCGTAGTGGCTTCTTCTCCGTAAAAAACGTCAGAATAAACAAAAAATGCAGATGAAAATAGTAAGGCTGTACTCAATAATAAAGATTTATTTCTCACCTATGACTACGCCTCCAAAGTATTATTTAAATTGAATAAAAGGCGGAATAAAAGCACATCGAACTCCGCTTTTATTCCGGCCACAATCTCTTTTAGTATTCAGTTAGTCTGGTTTTCTTTTTTTCAACATAGTTACTCCAATTAATGTAGCTGATAAAATCAAAAATCCTATCAACGTGAAATAACCTGATGGTTTTTCACCTGTTTTGGGGTAACTTCCTGGTTTATCTGTTTTAACAAGATGTGTTTGATTCTTATTCGTTTCATTCGATTTAGGAGATTTTCTTTCAAGAACTGTGATATTCGCTGTAGCCGTTTGTTGTCTTTCATTTTGGCTTGCAGCGTTTGTTAAAGATAGTTTATTTTTTCTGGGTTCAGGCTTCTGGGTTGCTTGAGTCTTGTAGGATACTTGGTAGGTTCCTTTTTCCTTTGTTTCAACAGTTCCAGTAACCTTCACTTTTTCAAAAGAAATGATATTCCCTGCTCGGTCAGTTGCTGATATGAAATTATTTTTAGCATCCCAGTTATCTCCTACGTAAATCGTAGAATCTTTCACTACTAAGGTAGACTGGTCTTCTTTGACGGTAATTTTTGCTATTTCTTTTTGGTTACCGAATCCATAAACAACCTCATAGATGCCTGATTTTGTTGTATCTACGGTTCCATTTACTGTTACTTTTTCAATTGGAACATTTTCGCCGTTGTCATTTGTTGCTGATAGAAAATTATCTGCCGCCTGCCAAGGATCTCCTACATAAATCGTGGAGTCTTTGACTGCAATAGTTTCTTGTTTCGCTACAACATGTACCACTACCTTAGCTTCTTTGCCTTGGTTTTGGTAGGTGACTTCATAGTCTCCAACAGTGGCTGTATCCACTGTTCCTATTACCGTTACTTGATCAAACTCAACAGTTTTGCCATCTCGATCAGTTGCAGCAATAAAATTATCCTCTGCACTCCAGTTTGTCCCAACAGAGATGGTAGAATCTTTCCCGCTAACAGTTGCTTGATTTGGTAACACAGTGATTTTAGCTGTTTCTTTTAGCTCATAGTAACTATACGTAACGTCATAAACACCAGCTTTTGTTGTATCTACGGATCCAGAAACAGTCATCACTTCAACCGATATACTTTTTCCTGTTTCATCGGTTGCCGACAAAATATTATCGGATGCTTGCCAAGGATCTCCCACATATAATGTAGAGTCTTTCACTACTAATGTTTCTTGATTTGATACTACATAAACGATTACTGTAATTTCTTTCCCTTGATTATGGTAGGTAATGTCATACTCACCAACTTTTGAGGTATCCACACTTCCAGTCACAGAAATTTGATCAAATGAAACAGCGTTCCCTTCTTTATCGGTCGCTCCTGTGAAGTTATCTTCTGGTTTCCAATTTGTTCCAACATAGATGGTTGAATTTTTTGCGCTAATGCTGGTTTGATCATTTTTTTCTGTCAAAGGGATGTCGATTGAATTTGTCCCTTTTGTTAGTTTGATCACTTTGCCATCAAGATATTCCTCAGCGAGCGTGTAGCCTACTGGAATATCGGTTGCTTTTAGCGTATATTCTCCTGACATGATCGAATCTAGTTTATAGTAACCTTCATCATTTGTGTCAAACTCCGTACGATTATTGGTAACATTATCAACGAGTTCAAAATGAACATCAGGTACATTTATAGCTTTATCTGTTTCATTATACGTATGAAATTGCGCTTGAGCTAAATAAACCACTCCTTCTGCTTCTCCATCTGAAAAACGTAAAACAGTTGATGAGGTTACAGTAGTTCTACGAGATTCTGACATTTGCTCTAAATTATCAGCAGTAATGATCGTTTCTGTAAAAATTTGTCCCGCATTTTTAGAAACAGTATTATAAGTAATCGTAATATTTTCCGTCAACGTGTAATCTTTAAATACGATTTGCATCCCTTTTTCCGTTTGTTTGATTGTGTAAACATCTTGAGGTATCCCAGGAATATCGATAGAATTCAAATCGATTCCAGCATTTGTTGTTCCTTTTATCGTGATATCAAATGTTGGATTTTTAACTTTACGTGTTCGGTTATTGATATTTGTAGTTTTTAATTCATTTTTTGTTACATTTTTTAAAGAGTCATAGCTTGTTTGTTGGGCAGATAAAATCTCCGTCCCCTCATTGTTTACGGAAATTGCGGCTGATATTACTTGATTGTCATATAATGGTTCTGCCGTACTTCCAGTTACATTGATTTTTTTTGTATCGATCCAGCCATTGGCATACTTATATTCAATGATATAACGCTTTGATGTTTTTCCAAAATCAAATCTATAAGTATTATCTGTTTCATTAGTAGTAATTTTTGGGTATGCTGGATCATTTGAAGCTAATGGCTTATCAAAATAGTAGCCGCGATCCCAATATTGTGGGTAGATTGATTCAACTTGATCGTTTGAAACATCATAAATATCAAAAACAACATCCGTCCCAGCAGGAACTTTAGTTAAAACACTTAAGGAATCGAATGAATCATTTCTAGCGTTAACTAGAAATTGGTTTTTGCTGGCTTGTAATGTACGTTCTGAATAAGATTTGCTACCTGTTTTAACCGTTGTTTCCACAGTTTCATAGTCATCTGCACTTAGTGTGACTAAAAGTGTATCTATAGGGATACTTTTACTTTTTTCCAAACCATCTGGTACATAATTAAACCCTAGAGGCAGATTGAAGGAATGTGTGACAGGTGTTGTAAATTTTATAAGTGAGCCGCCTTCAATTGCTGTAATCGTATAATCCTTATTTAGTTTGTAATAAGAATATTCTCCTTTAGGTGCTCTTAGTTGTAAATAACTGGGATGCTCAATTTTGATCGCTACATTTTTTGCGGGTTTTTGAGTACTACCTTCTATTGCTACAGTTGTACGACCAAAGTAAGCACCATTTTGATCATAGTTTCCCCATGCCGTTTCTACATTGTTAGGATTGACGATTGAAACAGTTTGAAGGTATTGATCTGAAACCATCATCATTGCTTTCCCACTACTGACCACAGGGGTACTAATGGAAATATTGATATCTTTTTGTTCAAAAGGAATCGTAATTTTATCTGCTCTTAATTGTAAAACACTCTCTTTAATTGCTGTTAAAATTAGTTTATTCTTGTCTTTACGAATATCAAAAAAATCGGTAATTTTGGCTTCTTGATATTCTCCAGTGTAAGCTGAAAACTTATACTCATCGATAGCTTGGCCATTTGTACTTTCTAAAATGATTTGTTCCCCTATTTTGGTTTGTGTAGGAATATTGTAAATGTAGACATAATAATCGCCTTTTTCTTGGAAATTCGCACTTGTAAGGGTTCCTACCCTTACTTCTTTCACTGATGTATGATCTTTACTTGTTTTTGCCGTAAACTCAAGTCCGCCGTAAGGTGCAGTTGAACGATTTAAGCTGACTGATCCTAATTTAGTTGTAGGATATTGATTGTAAAAACTGTAATCATAGTTTAAAACGCTTTCTAAAGCTAACGCACGATCAATCGATACGGCATAAGCTTTTTGTTGATCCATATTAGTAAACGTCACAGCGCCTCGATAGACACTATCTTCGTTGATTGTATAATCTTTATCTTTTTCTAAAAGCTGTTTGGACTCTGGGATCACATCTCCGTGTATGTTGACATCATATGAGAAAGCAACAATCGGTTGTTTTGAGGCATTAGAGAACGTTGCTCCTGGTACATCTGACATTAATAACTCTACTGTCTGACTACCAGACAACCCTCTGTCCAGATTATAATACAGGTTCCCACTCACTCCATAATTACTTTTAGTCTCTTCGTATTTAATAGGCAGAACCTCTTCATACAAGTCAAAATTGTAAAGATTCTTTGTTTGTCCAGGTGTTTCAATTGTTACTAATGGATTTGAATTTGTGTACACATAACTTTTTAAGTCTAAATTAAATTCTGCGTCAGTGATTCGTTGATTGAATGTGATTGTCAACTTTCTATTTTGAGCATCCACTGACCACTTAGCACCAACATTAGCTACATCTCCGCTGACATCAGAATATCCAAGATGTTCAGGCAATGCTACCGTGTACTGTGAACCTGGCGCATAATCTTTATCCTCAATCACAAAGCTTATCTTAGAGGTTACTGGTGTTGTATTTAGTACTCGATTTAAAGTACTCTGACTGTACTCAACACCTTCCATATTAGTAACTGTCATGCTTGTTAAAATCTCATCTTCAATCGTTGTAGGCAGAATAGAATTTTTCGTTCTAGTTCCTTGAACCGTTTCTAATATTGAAGAGTCTGTCACTTGTATCTGATTGTTGGTCGACTTTCCTATTACCGATTCATTTTCCACCTTATCTTCATCGGGTTTGTTGACATCATTATTGTCTATCTGTTCGTTCAATATATCACGAGATTCTTTATTTCTTGAATCGCCGTCTGTTGTTGTATCAGCTAGCTGTTTACTTTGAGAAGGTTCTTCTACATAGTCACTAGTAATTGCAAACGCACTTGCAGCTGAACCAAAACTCTGTAAGACTAGTATTGCTAACATAACGATCTGTAACTTTCTTTTTCTCATGAACAACGCCTCTTTCCCATAATTTCATATAATCTTATAATATCTCCTTTTTTTAGTTTATTATGATTATTTTTTTATATATTATAAAAAAATAAAAACATATAAATAATTGTTGCCTAACAAAACCAACCTACTCCCCCAACAAAACCATTATATTGGTTCACAAATTGGGTGAATTTAAATTCAAAAAAATTCGGAAATTTTCTCATTATTTATATAAAATAATGAGTTCCATTTTCAAATAAAAATATTATTCTAATATTTACTCTAAAAAAATTAAAAACCTCCACCTTTCAAAACGTACGTTATTTAATGGATTAAACAGAATTTCGAATGAGAATAAAGACTTTGGGAGATTGTATAGGAATCTATACAACAAAATATAACGATAAGAAGAATTAAATGTTCAGAGTACGTTCATAGATTCAAAAACACTTCCATAAAATGAGATGAAAAAAGGTTGAGACTAGAAAAGCATACGAATGCTCACTCTAGTCTCAACCTTTTTTTAAATTTCGTCTGATTCTTTCTTGGGGATATGTTCAACATTGACCTGAAACGTGTTATTGATATTCTGCGCCATTTTCTGCAGATTTTGAAGTAACAACACGATCCAACTAAAAGCTAGCATAAACGCTAATAATTCAAAAACCGTTAAGGAAAGGTAACCAACCACCTGAAAAAGTACAACAACTGCCACCAAAGTCACTGCGATCAGATATGAGATCGTTAAAAACTCTTTTGATACCTTAGGTAATAACCACTTGATTCCCAAAATTAAAACAACAATCAGATAAACTAAATAACCTGCAACTTGATTATGAATACCTTGAAAAGAACCTGTTTCTGTATAAGGAAATAATCCTACAGCTCCAAGATCCAATGCCGTTAACGTCAAAAGAACTCTTAGAATAGTCAATTGTTTACTATGAGGTATCGCTTTTTGCAACTCTACAAACAAACTATCGATCAACGCCACCATCAATAATGAAGAAAACATTAACGTAACATTGAACTGCCAACTACTTTTGGCTTCGATAGTACCTAAAAAACTAAAATTGAATTGCCACCACTGATAATCTTTATTGGTAATCATTGAAAGTAAGACTCCCCCAATGATCACAAATATCAACAAATTGGTCAACTTTGTCGGTGTGATAGACAGTGCTGAATAGATCATAAAATAATTAACGAGCCCAACAAACACGAAAAATAGCAATGTAGCCGTATAACGATCAAGCGTGGCACCAATAAATACCAACCCAATCACTTTAAAAAATACCAATAAAGAAAACACCAAGATAACAATAAAGGACAGTAAAATTGCTGGAAAATTGCGCCAATAAATATCTTTTGATTGGGTAGTGATTTGATTTCTTTTTCCTTTAATGAAAAAAAAGATAAAACTAAAAACACCGCTTAAAACGCCTAGCGAAAGAACAAAATTAGCAATCGAATAGGGGCCTACCAAAGCAATCTGGTTTTTATCACTATAAAATAAATAAAACAAAAATAGACCACTGATAACTAACGTTGGAATCAAAAACCATCTAAGAGAAATTGTTTGATTTCCTACAACTTTATTTTTAGGTTCGATCACTATTTTTTGATCCTTAATACTTACAATAACCTCCGTCTCATTTTCTAAATGAAATTCTTCAACTATTTTTTCAGGTAGTGTTATACTCACTTGATTTTCTTCCATTCCCATTCTCCTTTTATCTAACATCTTATAAATAGTATAGGTTTAATGTCTGTAAAAGCAATAAAAAAGATTTTGTTTTACGAACCTCTCTTCTTGATAGTTTATCAGATGAAACATTCCTTAGCGAATAACTCGATATTGAAAAAAAGAAGATAAATAAGATGATAACATCTTATTTATCTCCTTAAATTCCTTTGTGCCTTCTACAATAACCTATCTTTTAAACAATTATTTAAGTCGTTCAGGCATCATACTTTCTAAAAATCCCCAAACACCGTTGCTGATTCTTAGATCTTCTCGATCATAATGAGACAACTCTGTCCTAATCAAGTGATCTTCTTTATCTAGAATTTTTTGCGTCCAATGAGGATCAATCAAAACTGAACGACCTACAGCAACTAAATCGGCAGTATTTAAAATCGTTTCCACATCTTCTTGACTTCTGACATCTCCCACACCAATCAAAGGTAGGCGATCATTGATAGTTTCTTTTATATAGTCTAAGATTGGTTTATCTTTAAAAGCATCACTTACTGAATGATTTCTATAATTAGGCATTGATAAGTGTAAGTAATCCAAGGGTTTATTGGATAATTGTTCCACTAAAAACAATGTATCATTTAAACGAATCCCTGGTTCTTCGTATTCTTCTGGAGAAAAACGATAACCAACAATAAATTCTTTAACACCGGATTGATCAACAACTTCCGTAACACCATCTACCAAATCATTGATAAATTTGAATCTTTTCTCTAATGAGCCACCCCAGTCATCTGTGCGTCGATTAGAGTGGGGAGAGAAAAATTGTTGAATCAAATACGTGTTTGCTCCATGAATCTCTACGCCATCAAATCCAGCTTGAATTGCTCTCTTTGTAGCTTGTTTGAAGCTTTCCAGAATGTCAATAATCTCTTGTCCTGTCAACTCTCTCGGCGTTTGTGCATCTGGTCTCTCTGCTGCAACTGCGCTTGGCGCAACAGGTTGAACACCTTGCAACACTTTAGAATCTGTCATTCTCCCTGCATGAAAAATTTGGAGAATTGCCTTCGTATGATTCTTCTTAATAGTCGCTGCCAGTTTAGAAAGTCCGGGGATAAAACGATCATCGTAGACACCTAGCTCACCATCCCAACCTTTGCCTCCTTCATGAACATTGGCTGCTGCAGTAATAAATGCCCCAGCTTCACCAGAACGTAAACCATAGTATTCAATCTCATCATTCGTTACGACACCATCAAAAAATGACATTTTCGTTGTCATAGGTGCAATAACTATTCTGTTTTTTAAGTGCAACCCTCTTTTAAAAGTTAAACCTGTCTCTACAATATTCATTTAATTTCCTCCTCTTGAACATGCATGCACATGCATCTATTTTTATACTAACGAAAAAAAGACCAAAAAGCAACTTTTTAGTCTTCTAAATAAAATATTCTTTTAGAATTGTGTTTACATCTTTTTCAACCGACAATAAAACTCGCAACCCTTCATCAGTCAAATCTATATAGATGCCTCGTTTATCATCAACACAAATTCTTCTTTCAATAAAAGGTGGATTTTTATCTTCCAATCGTTTAATCAAACGCGATAATGCACTTTGGCTTAAACATAAATAGCTACCTAAATCATTTAACCGCATATGGCAGCCATTTTGATTGAGTTGGTATAATGCATAATATTCACTTGTTGTCAGATCACCATTTTTCTTTAACATATCTTCTAATTTTTTTTCAACCACGGACTTCTTTTTTGTATAATCCAGCCACTCTGACATAAGAGGTGTTTCCATTTTTGATCATTCCTCGCTAACTTGTCTTTTTCATTACTTATATTTTGCGTGTTTTTAGTATAAAAGTCAAAATTTTAAGAATCCCCTACCTTTATCAGCCACTTCACCATCATCTCTAAATAAGAAAAAATAACCAGCACATCCAAAAAGGAGCCGCTGGCTATTAGGTATTCATACTTAATTAACGTTTAAAATCCACATAAATCCTACGAAAACAAAGAAGAGTAGATACATAATCGGTGATACTTCTTTGCCACGTTTAGCAGCAACCATTGTAATTGGATAGAAAATAAACCCAAGAGCAATCCCATCTGAAATACTATAAGTCAAAGGCATACCTAAAAGAATTAGGAAAGAAGGAATCGCAATTTCCATTTCATCCCATTTGATTTCACGAAGTGACTGTGCCATTAAAACACCGACAACAATCAACGCAGGTGCTGTTACTTGTGATGTTACCACCGATAACAATGGAGAGAAAAATAACCCAACGATGAAAAACAGTCCGGTTGTTACAGCTGTTAAACCAGAACGTCCTCCTACAGCAATTCCTGCTGAAGACTCTACATAGGCTCCGACTGGAGAAGTTCCAAAAAGTGAGCCTGCAAGCATCGCTGTTGAGTCAGCAGCTAAGGCTTTTCCAACTCTAGGCATTTTATTGTCTTTCATAAAACCAGCTTGATTTGCTAATCCTACTAATGTTCCAGCAGTGTCAAAGAACGTAACCAATAAAAATGTTAAAACCACCACCCATAACTGTAACGAATTAATATCACCTACATGTTTTAAGGCAACTAAAAAAGTTGGTTTAAGACTTGGTGCAGCAGAAATGATCTTAGCAGGTGCTTGAATCAGACCTGTTCCCAATCCTAAAATAGTTGTTGCAGTCATTCCAATAAAAATTCCTCCTGGAACACGACGAACTAATAAAATAGCTGTAATCGCCAAGCCAAAAATAGTTAGCCAAGTCGTTCCTACATTCAAAGGTCCTAATGCTACAAGTGTCGATTCATTAGATACAATAATTCCACCTTCACTTAATCCCAGAAAAGCGATAAATAACCCAATTCCTCCAGAAATAGCATATTTTAAATCTGCAGGTATGGCATCAATAATTAATTCACGTAACTTGAAAATAGTGATTAAAATAAAAATCAACGAAGCCACAAAAACACCTGCTAATGCAGTTTCCCAAGGAACGCCCATTCCTATGCAAACTGAGTAAGCAAAAAATGCATTGATCCCTAGAGCTGGTGCAGTTGCAATCGGATATTTAGCAAAAATCCCCATCAAAACACAGCCTAAAGCACTGGCCAATGCCGTTGCAGTAAAGACTGCTCCTTCATCCATTCCAGAAGCACCCAATACCGTTGGATTTACAAATAAAATATACGCCATTGAAATAAACGTCGTAAAACCAGCTAAAACTTCGCGCCTAACCGTTGTATTCAATTTTTCAATTTCAAAATAAGAAACAATTTTTTCTTTCATCAAATATCCTCCTAAAAGTCCGAACGATAAATAAATCGTTCGTAAAAAGTGCAATAAGCTCATTCAAACAACGTGTTTAATCATATAATAAACAAAACGATAAGTAAACACAAACGTTGAATACACAACAGTATTCACTTAATAAATAATTGAACCAAAGAAAATCAATCTAACCTATTCTTACGATTGATTTCGCTAAATAAGAAAAAGACGGGAACAATACTAAATAAGTATTGTTCCCGCCTTAAACGTTCAAAATGAACTTTTTTCCATAATCAATTAGAGATTATCTCAGGTTTAATCATTTATTCCTTTTTCGCGATCTTTTACAACAGTTACGATATCCAAACTACTATTCGATGACTCTTGAATTAGATCCGCAATATCTTTATCTGAATAAAATGTATCATTGATTCCTGCTTGAGAGAGTGCATGTCGTGCATTAGCAATATCTTCTGCAGCGACAGTTGTGCCATCTTTTAATTTCACATCAAATGCACTTTCTTTATTCTCTCCTTCTTTAGCAGCCTCATCATATTCACTTTGTTCTGACTTAGTCATAGATTGACTGTATGAATTTACTGACATATCTGTCGTTTTATCCGTACTATCTTTTTCAGGAAGAGATTCTTTCTCTTTACTAGTTATTGACGATTTAGTTGAATTATCTTCTTCGGCGGTTTTATTATTTTTACCTACAGCCCATACCACTCCAAGTACTAAAACAACTGTAATGACCAGCCCTATAACAAGTGATCTTCTTGTTTTATTCATCATAGATAACCTCCAATTAATTAATAGTAGCAGAACTTGACATCGTAGACTCCTCTTCAACAGTTGGCGTCAACGGCAGATTACTACTAGATGTATCTGTAACGTCACTTTCAGCAGGAACTATAGCTGTTTTCCCCTCTATCTTTTGTTGCAAGTAATTATAGCTCGTTGCAGCAAAGGAAGCTAATCGGTTATCTATTGTCGTTATATAACTGTGTGTCATATATTCACCGTACCTATTATAGGTTTTTAAATCTACACGTGCTTGGTACGTTGTTTCATTTAACTTCATTGCTAGATGCCAGATTTTATTCCCTGCATTCGCTACTGACCATGTTGGGTACTCCACTTTGGCTATTGAGGCTAGTTCCTCTTCCGTTCCTTCAAATGTTGAAGTTAATAATACGGTATTGCCTTCAATCTGTGCTGTCGTTTTACCTTTTGGCAACGCTGGTTGTGCATACGTATAGCCTGTTGTTGCAAAAGAGGCTATGCGATTATCCGTTGTGGTTAGGTAACTATGGGTCATATATTCACCGTAGCGTTTGTAGGTTTTCAAATCTACTCGCGCTTGGTACGTTGTTTGATTTAGCTTCGTTGCTAGGTGCCAGATTTTATTCCCTGCATTTGCTACTGACCATGTTGGATATTCCACTTTGGCTATCGAGGCTAGTTCCTCTTCTGTTCCTTCTAGGATTGACGTTAGAACTACGGTATTTCCTTCTATTTTCGCTGTTGTTGTACCTTTTGGTAGTGTTGGTTCTTTATACGTGTATCCCGTTGTGGCAAACGAAGCTAAGCGATTATCTATTGTCGTTATATAACTGTGCGTCATATATTCACCGTAACGTTTGTACGTTTTCAAATCTACTCGCGCTTGGTACGTTGTTTGATTTAGTTTCGTTGCTAGGTGCCAGATTTTATTCCCTGCATTTGCTACTGACCATGTTGGGTATTCCACTTTGGCAACAGAAGCTAGTTCTTCTGCTGTTCCTTCTAAGGTCGATGTTAAGACTACTGTATCTCCTTCTATTTTTGCTGTGGTTTTACCTTTTGGCAACGCTGGTTGTTTATATGTGTATCCCGTTGCGGCAAACGAAGCTAAGCGATTATCTGTTGTTGTTAAATAACTATGGGTCATGTAATTGCCATAACGTTTATAGGTTTTCAAATCCACACGTGCTTGGTACGTTGTTTGATTTACTTTTGTTGCTAGATGCCAGTTTTTATTCCCTGCATTTGCTACTGACCATGTTGGATACTCCACTTTGGCAACAGAAGCCAGTTCTTCTTCTGTTCCTACCAGACTTGACGTTAAGACTACTGTACTTCCTTCGACTTTTGCTGTAGTCGTACCTTTTGGTAGTGTGGGTTCTTTATACATATATCCAGTTGTCGCAAACGATGCTAAGCGATTATCCGTTGTTGTTAAATAACTATGGGTCATGTAATTGCCATAACGTTTGTAGGTTTTCAAATCCACACGTGCTTGGTACGTTGTTTGATTTACTTTTGTTGCTAGATGCCAGTTTTTATTCCCTGCATTTTCTACTGACCATGTTGGATACTCCACTTTGGCAACAGAGGCTAAGCTTTCTTCTGACCCCTCAAGAGTTGACGTTAGAACTACTGTACTTCCTTCAACTTTTGCTGTCGTTTTACCTTTGGGTAGTGCTGGTTGCTTATAGGTATAACTCGTTGCTGCAAAGTTCCCTAAGCGATTATCTATCGTCGTGATATAACTGTGTGTCATATATTCACCATAATGTTTGTAGCTTTTTAGATCTACTCGTGCTTGATACGTTGTTTTATTCAATTTCGTTGCTAGGTGCCAGTTTTTATTACCCGTATTTTCTACTGACCATGTTGGATACTCCACTTTGGCAACAGAAGCTAACTCCTCTCCTGTTCCTTCCAAGGTGGACGTTAAGACTACTGTACTTCCTTCAACTTTTGCTGTCGTTTTACCTTTTGGCAACGCTGGTTGCTTATAAGCGTAACTCGTTGCTGCAAAGTTGACTAGACGACTATCAGTTGTCGTTATATAACTATGGGTCATGTAATTACCGTAACGTTTGTACGTTTTCAAGTCTACTCGTGCTTGGTATGTCGTTTGATTTACTTTTGTTGCTAAATGCCAAATTTTATTACTTGCATTTTCTACTGACCATGTTGGATACTCTACTTTGGCAACAGAAGCTAACTCCTCTTTTGTTCCTTCAAACGTTGATGTTAGAACTACTGTACCACCTTCTATTTTCGCTGTGGTTTTACCTTTTGGTACTGTTGGTTCTTTATAATTATAACCATTAGTTGCTTTATTTAATTCTTGCCAGCCATCTGTTTGTACATAGGTATGAACATTTATCGCTCCATAAGGAACATTTTTTAAATCATAAATATACTCATAGGTGTCATCTGACTTTTTAGTAGCTGTGTACCAGACAAGATCCTTTTGTTTTGGATCACGCCAAAGTGGAAAACGGACACGTGAGACACGTGTGGTATCACCAGTTAGTTTAGCTGTGATCACTAATTTATCATTAATAAGATCATACGTGGTATTAGCAGTTGTAACAGCTGGTTTATACTCTAAAGAGCTTGCTGCTTTAAATGCAAATTTCCCATCATTCGTTCGGACATACGTGTGGAAAAGATAATTATCGACTAATTTGTGATTGCTTATTGGGATAGTGGCACGATACGTATTCGCATTGATTTGTACCGCTTGATACCACTTTAAATCTTTTTGCTGATTATTAAGCGCCCAAGTGGGAACCTGCACTTCTATAATACGGCTTGTATCACCTGATACTGTCACATCGACAATAAAATCGCCATTTTCTTGTCTTACACTTGATGTTGCATCAACATTTGCCGGTGTCTTATCTGTAATACGATTGTAGTACATATCCTCCACTAATTCTTGAAAGTTATTAATAGTATATGTCGTGCCAAAAAAACGGCTGGCACGATCTGCCCAATATTGATCTGGATCTACGTGATCTGTTCCTCCAAGATAGCGAGTGACCATTGCATGTGTCCAAATAGCTCCTGTCCCATTTGACTGACCAAGTGTTGGTTTTAATCCGTATTGTTTCAGCATATTGACATTAAACGTAGCTAAATTCATAATTTCTTTAGCAAAATCATCTTTTGAATGCATACGAACTTGTTCAACTTGAATCCCAGTTTTGTTCCCCATCGGTCCTGAACCCCACGATAGATAATTTGTATCCGCAATTTTTATTATATTATTAGCATCAACAAATTCATGAACAAAAGCACTCTCTTGATTTCGTATCATGTAAGAAATTTCGCCTTCGATTGTAGAAGTATTGTTGGCTGTTTCATGATTGATAATTTTGGTAGGCTTCCCGACACCGCCCTCATAAGGATACTTATATTTGATCTGCCCTGTGCGATTTTGCTCCACAGGCGATACCCATTTTTTATTCGTAATTCCTTGTTTAACATAATCATTGACTGCATTAGCTGCTTGGGTTTCTTCTAACCCAAAAGCTAGAGTAACAACCGTCATGCTCAATGCTACCGCAACGAATGCTAGCAGTTTTATGTACTTTCTTGATTCTAAACTTGTTTCCATTATAAAGCTCCTCTATTTCTATGTTTTTTTCGAAGATGTATATAGTAGTTGAACAAATATATTATACCACAAAACATACCCTCAAAAAAAAAGCAAATTTATAGAAAATTGTAATATATAGATTTTTTTAATCTAACTAATTTCGTATCAAATTTGAATCTACAGTCAGTAATGCTTCCTTTTCCCACTAAACATCATAAACAAAAAAATGACTAACCACCAATTATTGATGATTAGTCAGAAAATGTAGAAAAATTACTACTAATTTTATTTCATCTTTACTATTTTAGTCTCATTTTTTTATTCTTAATGTGAACCAATGCAAAGATCGCCATTGGTAAATAATTGAAAATGAAACTAATCCGCTGGAATAATCCAAGTTGGTTCAAAATCGGCAGTTGATTGACGCCAGGAATCCTTGCCAAACCATAGACACTAGCCAATAGTAAGCTAATAATCAATAAGATCAGATAAAGACGACTATACCTATTTTTACTTTCTTTTTTATAAAGTAAAAATAAAAAAAGCGGGAATAGTAAAAAACCAATATACCCCAAACCAGAACCAATATTATGAACCCAAGTAGAAAAATTCCAAGTTGCTTGTTCCGTATTAATACTAAAAAGTCCCGTGAAAATACAATCTCCCACGCCATATAAGCCAATTGCTGAAACTAGTAGAATAGCTAATGTGGAGGAAGTGCGGTAAAACCTTTGATACACCGCTGGTATTGCCAGAACCATGAATAGCCCTGATATCACAGACCAAATCAAAAATGCCTGCCGAACTGGACTACCTACATCACCAAACACACTGATCACCATAGTCATTTGGTTCATTTTTGGGTAAAAGATGCCTAAAATATAAGGCGTCAAAAAATCACTCATTACTCCTAATAATAGAAAATAAAATCCATATTTTTCAAGAAATTTCATACTTATCCTCCCAAGCTAATTTTTTAGCTTTATTCCACTATAATTATACGTAACTGAGGGAGAATTTGATAACTTTAATGATTCGAAAGCTAAAAAAATTTTCTTCCTATAAACAAAAAAATACGCTTGTTAAACTTTGTGATGATGAGGGAGTTGATTTTTTAAAGCGTTTTCTTTAAGATGAACGTATAAGCGATTCTTAATAGAGTTTGGAGGTTTGAAAGATGCATTATTTAAGTATTGATATCGGAGGTACTTACACCAAATTGGGCCTAGTTGATCAAGCAGGTACTTTTATCCAAACTTGGAGACAGCCGACACCAAAGTCCTTAGAGACATTCAAAGAGATGATTGTTTCCGAATTAGAAGGACAAATAGGACAAATTAAAGGCATAGCCATGAGCTGCCCAGGTAGAGTAGATTCAACTAAAGGTTACATCCATACTGGCGGTGCCTTGTTATTTCTATATAATTTCCCTATGAAAGACTGGATTGCCAGCATTACTGATTTGCCATTTGCAGTTATCAACGATGGAAAGGCAGCTGCTCTAGCTGAGTGGTGGATCGGCAATCTAAAAGGAATCGAAAATGGTGCAGCAGTTGTCTTGGGGACTGGGATCGGTGGCGGATTGATTTTAGATAACCATTTACATCAAGGTCCTAACTTTCAAGCTGGTGAATTAAGTTTTCTGATTCGACAATCACCAAATCCTAAACAACCGCAAATTTTTGGTTTTTATGGTTCAGCAGTAAAATTTATGAAAGAAGCGGCCACACTGTTAGCTGCTTCTGAAGATGACCATGAACTTGTTTTTACAGCCATAGTAAACCAATCATCAACGGACTTGACTGCTTTATTTGAAAATTACTGCCGTGACATTGCGATTCTTCTGATTGATATGCAAGTTTTATTGGATCTAGAAAAAATCGTGATTGGTGGTGGAATCAGCGTACAGGATAGCTTAATTGAAACGATCCAAAAGCAATACCTCAACATTCGCCAAGAAGAAATGATGTTAGATCAAACCTTTGCCCCACTTGTTATTGAAGCTTGTGCTTTCCGAAATTCATCAAATCTGTTGGGGGCTTTGTATCATTTACTTGTTGAAATCGATAATAAGATTGTTTAACCAAATATTTATTTTGTTTGATTCAAAACAATTTGCAGCGAAATATCAGAGCAGACGAGAAAACTTCAACGGTTCCCTTCCTGTCATTTTGATCTGACAGGAAGGGAACCGTTGAAGATGATATTGGACGGTTTTGGTTCGTTCTTCTTCTAGTTTTTACTATTAATAATAAACCTCATCAAGAAAGAGACCTTGAGAAGGTACTGTCATCCCAGCATCACTTCTGATTTTATTCTCAAATACCTCATCAATGACACCTAATTCCAACGTTCCAGTTCCAATTTCCAAGAGTGTCCCCATAATGATTCTAACCATCTTATACAGAAATCCATTTCCTACAAACGTGAAGTGAAGCATACTTCCCTCTTGTTGAATAGAAAGTTCATCAATTGTTCGAACCGTTGATTTTTTCGTCTTTTTAAGAGAAGAAAAACCAATAAAATCATGTGATCCTATCAATTTACGGCAAGCCTCATTCATTAAATCGATATCAAGTTCTTGAGAAAATTGAAAACTATAATGACGTTCAAAAGCAGACGGAATCTCATTATTCCAGACATGATAGCTGTATTTTTTCCCAGTTGCATTATACCTAGCGTGAAACCTCTCAGGAACCTCTTCTACTTTTTTTACAACAATATCCCGTGGAAGATAACGATTAAGAAAATCAATCATCTCAGCCAACATCATCTTGCTATCTGTTTTAAAATTAGCAATCTGCCCTCTTGCATGTGTTCCTGCATCTGTCCTACCAGAACCGATGATTTCAATCTTTGTTCCAGTCATCTGTGTCAGGATATTCTCGATTTTCCCTTGGATCGTCTTCTCCGAATTCCCAAGTCTTTGCCATCCAAGATATCTTGTACCATCATACTCAATTGTTAGTTTAATATTTCTCATATTCTTCTCCTCTTACAACACATTTGTTACATCGGTTGCTATTTCAGTTAGACTCACAGACATTATACCTAATTCTTAGATAACTGAATATAGAGAACCTATCCTATAACTACAATTAATATAACTATTGCCATTTATTTCAATGGCAGTTCTATTGACATTACATTCACACTAATCTATATTAAACATAGTTAACCATCTATATACAGGAGGAAATAGATATGGACTATGAAAGAATTTCATTGGTGCTAAAGGCTATGGCTGATCCTAAAAGAATGAAAATAATCGATCTCCTCTCATACAGCAGTATGTGTGCTTGCGATGTATTAGAACATTTTGACTTTACTCAACCAACTCTTTCTCATCATATGAAAGTTCTTGAAAAAGCCGAGATCGTTTCCGTCAGTAAACAAAGACAATGGCATTACTACACATTAAGAGAAGAGTTTGTAAGAGACTTTATGGACTCCATGACACAATTATTGTCTGATAGTGATGAAGATGGTCTTTGCCAACAGAATGATAAACTAAGAAATCATACCAATAAGGAGATATTTACTAAATGACTTATGCACTTGAAATAACAGACTTAAAAAAAGTATATGCATCAGGCGTTGAAGCGCTCAAAGGGATCAATTTGGTTGTAGAAGAAGGTGACTTCTATGCTCTTTTAGGTCCAAATGGTGCTGGAAAATCAACAACCATCGGTATTATCACATCTCTTGTCAACAAAACTTCAGGAAAAGTGAAGATTTTTGGCTACGACATCGACAACGATTTAGTCCTTGCTAAACAACAAATTGGTTTAGTTCCGCAAGAATTTAACTTTAATCCGTTTGAAACAGTAGAACAAATCGTTGTCAATCAAGCTGGGTATTACGGTGTTCCACGAAAAGAAGCACTAAAACGCAGCGAAAAATACCTAAAACAATCGAATTTATGGGAAAAACGCAATGTCAGAGCACGGATGCTTTCTGGCGGGATGAAACGTAGATTAATGATTGCTAGAGCTTTGATGCACGAACCAAAATTACTTATCTTAGATGAGCCTACGGCAGGAGTCGATATTGAACTAAGACGGGAAATGTGGGATTTCCTAAGAGAATTGAATGAGAATGGTACGACGATCATCCTAACAACTCATTATCTTGAAGAAGCAGAAATGCTCTGCCGTAATATCGGTATCATTCAATCTGGTGAGCTAATTGAAAACACTAGCATGAAGTCTCTTCTAGCAAAACTTCAGTTCGAAACATTTATCTTTGATTTAGAGGATTTTGATAATAAGCCGGAAATCACAGGCTATAATAGTAGTTTTGAAGATGAGCGGACCCTTGTTGTAGAAGTTGAACGTAATCAAGGAATCAACGAACTATTTAAACAGCTTACAGACCAGGGAATTAAGGTCCTTTCCTTGCGTAACAAATCGAATCGCTTAGAAGAGCTGTTCCTAAAAATCACAGAAGAAAAACGTCAAGTGGAGGATAAAAATGTTTAAGCTATATTTCACGGCTTTAAGAAGTCTTGCTGTAAAAGAAACCAATCGCTATCTGCGAATATGGGTACAAACCTTAGTACCACCAGTCATTACCACCTCACTATATTTTGTTATTTTCGGAAATCTAATTGGCGGACGGATCGGTCAAATGGAAGGATTCTCCTATATGGAATTTATCGTTCCTGGGTTGATCATGATGTCAGTAATCACAAGTTCTTATGCTAATGTCTCTTCTTCATTTTTCTCTCAGAAGTTTCAGAAAAACATTGAAGAATTGTTAGTTGCACCTGTGCCGACACATATCATTATCTGGGGATTTGTTATTGGCGGACTGGGTAGAAGCGTTCTAGTAGGTACACTTGTAACTATGATATCGCTGTTCTTTGTCCCACTTCATGTTTATTCATGGTCTATTGTCATCATCACACTTCTTATGACAGCCATTTTATTCTCATTAGCAGGGTTGTTAAACGGGATTTTTGCCCAATCATTCGATGATGTGTCCATTGTGCCGACATTTGTTTTACAGCCGTTAACATATCTTGGTGGTGTATTTTACGCAATATCCATGTTACCGCCAATCTGGCAGACTATTTCAAAAGTCAATCCGATTGTTTATATGATTTCAGGATTTAGATATGGTTTTCTTGGAACGATTGATGTCCCTATCATCTTTTCTATGATTATTCTAGTTCTTTTCATTTCTGTACTATATGCTGTTTGTTGGTATTTGATTGATAGAGGACGCGGGTTGAGAAGTTAAACTGAAAAGCTTGTTTTGAGCAACTTATTGCTCAAAACAAGCTTTTTTATGAATCAATACTATCTAATTCTATTGATGAGTACTATTTACCAATGACTAATCTCCTTGTATAAACTGCTTGTCCTGAATGCATTACCGCATCATCAATGGCAGATACAATTCGAGCCTGCCGTGTAACGACTGGTGTCCAATTTGTATCCACCACATCATTAAGTTTTTGTTCATCAAGAGTTGCTAAATAAGTATTCGTAAAATCAACACTAGCTGCTAAATAATCACTTAGTAATTTTTTATCGTCCACCACAACTTTAGCTGCTTGTTCTGGTGTATGATGCCAATCTTCTGTATCATCAGGCAAATCCAGAGCAAACTTTCCACTCCAACCCGATTCCAGCCACAAAGGTTCCGTGTTGTTAAGTTCTGAAATTTGGTAATCAAGTTCTCGTGCAGTATGCCAAATTAGCCACGTAACTGATTTAATCAGCGGTGCTGGCATAGTATTTGCCTCATCTACCTTCATTTGACCAAGAGTCTCTTCTAAACGCTCTTGGGCGCGTTTTAAAGTATCTATGGATAATTGTGTAATTTTCATGATGGACCTCCTTTGGTATTTGAAATGAATCAGCTTAATCTATCTACTACCTACTTTACTACAGTGATTATGTAGCATCAAATTTTCTAAACTTCCTTTTGAGAGTTTTCCTCTATTGTTTATCTGCAGCTTTTCTTTGAATCCTTTTATCTAAATCCCCAAATCTTTGTCAGCTAAGTTTATCCTATCGTTATACTCAATCCAGATTGTTAAATTTACCACTAAGCAATCCAAAAGTTGCCTTCCTTATTTAATCTGTAGAATAAGCGGATTGTTCTTATCAAAATATCAAGCATTTTCAACCGTATGATTTTATTCCCAGCCTTATCAACATTAATAATTAGATTGTCACTATTACCAAAATCATCCTCATTTCAAAAGTAAAAACAAATTTCTATATTTAAAATAACAAAAAACAAAATAATATTTTTTTGGTAAATTTTATCCTAAATCGTGAATAACAGAAAATCAGATGAAAATATATTTTTTTTCACCTGATTTTCTTTTTTCATACACAAACTAACAAACATTATCAATACAATAACGAACTCACGAAAAGTACAGAAATTTCTAAAATAAACGGTTTATAATAATCAGATATATAATTTTTCCCCAAACCATAATTATATTTTTTTATTATCATTATTTTACTTAAAATAACAAAAAAATGATAATACAGTACTGTGATATAGATGCTATAATTCACATGCAACAACAGCTGCTAACAAAGTATCTTATGTTTTAGATAAAATTTTCTTCTAAATACTTTAGCTTTGTTGCCTAGAGTCCAATATTATCTTTAATACAAAATAATCGGACAACATATTTTTGGTAGCTAGATGAATCTCCGCAAATTAATCTTTAAAAAAAACATAGTTCCTTTATATTGTTTTTTCTAATTTATTGACTAGCGGGTTCATATATAAAAAGTAAGGGAGATTTACATTATGAAAACAAAACACATTTTATCAACAGCTGCTGTATTTGCTGGACTGATCTCAGGAGCTGTCTTAACAAATCAAACAGCAAATGCACAATCCACAACTTCAGCAGTTACTCAAACAGCATCTAAGGGCACAGTTGAAATCGACTCTGTATACTACGTACATTACAATGTACTTAGAGCAAAATTGAAAACACCTGTTTCTGCGTCTGACTACTATCTAGCACTTGCAACAGAAGGTATGTATCATAAAGGAACAGAAGTGATAGAAAACGGCAAATACGTTGGATTTGATCTTAAACTGGATGACTTAATCAAAAAATACCCTACTGTTGCAGATAGAGAAAAACTTTTCGATTCTTTATTTATTCGTAGTTTTTCTTTAGATGGTAGCGAACGACCTGTAACAACTAAATTAACAAACCAAGACTTAAAACACGAGTTATTAAATCATCATTTTTTAGGTACCGTTCTTAAAGATGGATATGCAGGAACAGTCTCTAATCTTGTAAAAGGGAGCTCTTTCGATAAATTCTTACTCGAAAAAAAAATCTATGGAGATCACCTTCTAGAGGACGGTAGTATAACTACAAAAACTGGTGGAGTACAATTTGACTTTAAGCAAGAAATGAAGGATGGTTACACGTATACTGTAACGGATGCTTCAGGTAAAGTTGCTGGAAAAGCATGGGCCTTTATGGAGAACTTCTTTGTAAACTCACCAGAAGGAAAAACTTTCTTACCGAAAGAATATACAGTTACTGCAAAATCTGATAAAACTGGTGAAGTTTATACTCTTGCTAAATTCACACCGACTAATATATTCTAAACATCATATAAATGGTATGAAAAAAACAGACGCTAAACGGCGTTTCAACTGCATTAATTTCTAAAAATGGAACATGCTAAGAATTGACGGCTCTAGCAATTTCCTAAATTGAAGCTGAAACAAAATCATTTAGCAATGAGCTGATTTTCAACCCCGTTTAACTGGATTCCACGAGAATGGAAGATGACTCGCAGAGTTATCTTCCATTCTCACTCTTTTTATCATTTGAAAAAAGAGTTATTCATCTCTGTAATTTCTTGAATAAATGTTAGTTCCATATAAACGGCGGGAAATAGCATCATACCAAAGTAAAAACCCCACTCATTTTAAAATAACAAAACAAAACAATTTAAGTATATATAAATCTCACTTTTACGCACTCTTCTTCCTCAAATATGCATCAACAAAGACCTCCGAAAACCAGTAATATTCCCTCAAAAAATCTATTTATAACAACTAACTATATTAATTTAAAATAAATAAAAATTTTTCTACCCTAGTTTTCACGAACTTGATAAAAATAACAAAAAACGGAAATCAAACCATGTGATACAGATGTTATAATTCACATGTAACAAAAGTTGTCAGCAAAGTGAATGATAATTAGGGGCAATGCTTTAAATAGATTTTCCATTTGATACATATTCAAACTTTGATGCCTATAGTCCAAAATCATCTTCGTTAAAAGCCAATCGAATAATATATTTTTGTTAATTAGATGAAACTCCGCAAGTTAATCGTTTGAAAAAATCATTTTTTCTAATTAATAACTCAGCGGATTCATAATATATAGAATAAGGGAGATTTACATTATGAAAACAAAACACATTTTATCAACAGCTGCTGTATTTGTTGGTCTGATTTCAGGAGCTGTATTAACTACTCAAACAGCGAATGCACAAACCTCAACTTCAGCAGTTACTCAAAAGGCTTCTGATAGTCTAGTAGAAATCAGCTCAGTACAATACGTACATTACAATGTGCTCAGAGCAAAATTAAAAACACCTGTTTCTGCAACTAAATACTACCTAGCACTTGGAGCAGAGGACTTGTTCCCTAAGGCGACAGCTGTAGTACAAAACGGCAAATATATTGGATTTGACTTTAAACTTGATGATTTAGTCAAGAAATACCCTACTGTTGCAGATAGAGAACAACTTTTCGATTCCTTATATATTCATCGTTTTACTTTATCTGTCAACGTGCCACCAGTAGCAACTAAGTTTACAAATCAAGACTTAAAAAACGAGTTATTGAATCATCACTTTTTAGGTAATGTTCTTGCAAACGGAAATGTTGGAACAATCTCTAATGTCATCGAAGGAAGTTCTTTCAATAATTTCTTTAACAAAAAAGAAGTTGCTGGAGATCATCTTTTAGAAGACGGTAGCATAACTACGCAAACTAGCGGAATACAATTTGACTTTAAGTCGGAAATGAACAATGGTTATACGTATACCTTGACTGATTCCTCAGGTAAAGTTGCTGGAAAAGTATCACCTTTTATGGAATACCTGTTTGTAAATTCACCAAAAGGGAAGAATTTTTTAGCAAAAGAATATACAGTTACTGCGAAATCTAAAAAAACTGGTGAAGTTTCTATCCTTGCTAAATTTACACCAATTAATATATTCTAAGAATCAAGTAAAGTACGAAAAAAACATTGGTGAAATCACCAATGTTTTTTTCTATCTTCTTGTTGATGAATGATCGTCACGACCTGGTTCTGATCATTTTGATTAAATTCAAAGATTTGTTAGTAGTCTAATTTTTTTCAGCATCACTTCTTTTTTTGTCGACCAAATTCTAGTAATAGAGTTGGATTTCTTTTGGAACTTGTTCGTTCACTCCCTTCGTGATGTAACGATTTTCTTTGTTACCAAACATTTTATTTCCTCCTTAAAACACAAAAATAGACCAACCACCGATTAAGATGATTGATCTTCATGAATATAATATATAGTTATTTTTAATCTAGATACATTCCTTACAACTGATTTACATCGGTTTCCTTAATGACATGAAATTCCGTCCTTCTTTTTTCAGGCGTATTCTCGTACTTTATATCCCAGGAATCAACCACTTTTTGCATTTCTTTTAAAGTTCTCTCTATTTCTTCAAAGTGTTTCTTGGCTTCTTTTTCTGTTTCAATTAAAATTTATCTAGCATTTTTCCTTGTTCATCTAAAACTTGTGTTACTTTCTTTCCAAACTGCCCTTTTACTGTTTCCCCTAGACCGCTTGTTGCAGAAGTAATGGAACTTTTTGCACTTTCTGATTCCGTTTCTCCTGATTTCTTTGTTTTTTTCACAAGACTATCTTTTTTTTGAACAAGTGCCATTGCAGTGGCTTGAGCGCTCATTTTTTGTAAATTCTTTTTATATTCTTTTAACAGTTTTTCGATTGCTTCTAACACGTAATCATACTCCTTTTACGGTTTAGTTTGTTCTTGAAGTTTTTTACGATAGGCTTGTTCTGCTTCGTCTTCTTTTAACGAAAGGGTCCGTTTCTCTCTGTCTAATTCTGAGAAAAAATCTTCTTCAAGACGTGATAGTTCACGCCTTGCCCATTCCATAGGCTCATTTGTTTCACCAAATCGTTGTACTTGCTGTTGCATTTCAGAATAGGTATCATTCGTTGCTTGTTCCGCTTGTCGCCTAATTCTTGTCAATGCGTCAGATTCTTCTTCAAGTTGTCGTCTCGTTTGTTGATAATCCGCTAATGCTTGCTCTTCTTGATCCATACTCGTATCTCTCCCTTTTTTAGGCGAGTTGTTTCGCTAATTCTTGGTCTCGTTGAACTAATTCACCTATTTTTGCAGTAATATCTTTGGTTAGGATACTAAATTTACTACTCATTTGATGTGCTAAACTTAGTTTTTCTTGAAATTCTTGTGAAGGGATCGTCACCATTGTTTGTTCCGTACAACCCATTGCCTGCATAGCATCTAAAACTTCGCCATAAGATAAGTCAGGACAATTACGTTGAATCGTCGAACGTCCTTCTTGCCACATTTCTTCTAATTCCCTAACGGCATCTCTATAGAGCTTTACGACGTTCTCCATTGCCATGTCAAATTTTGAAGATGCAAGCTTTACAATGGTTAGCGCTTGGCTATCGTCTAAATAGATTTGTTCATTTCCAGATAAACCGCCACCACTAGCAGTAAATTTTTTACGTAAGACGTTCAATTTGGTAAAACTATCAATTTGAGTTTGAAGCCACTCATTTTCTTTTTTTAATTGTTGGTACTCTTTTTTACTACCACTTTTATGTACACCATACTGTTCTAATCTGCGCATTTGCATCTTATTTTCAACGATACTTTGCGCTAAAAGGGTTTGTTCAATCGAAATCCCGCCATTCAAATCTGAATAAACCACAATATCGCCGTATTTGTTGATATAGTTCCCTTTTTTATCGACTTTAAACTGATCTAATGAATGACCCGCTGTTCTCCACCATGGATTGTCGATACCCATACTCAAAAAAGGTATTTTTTTCCGACCATCTGTCAACACACCACTCGTCACGGCATCCCTTGTATCGAAAAGGTTCACAATCGTCCCTTTATACTGTTTAATCTGTTCATCCGTTAAACCTGATCCAGCAGCACCATACGTAAAAGCATTGTATCCTAGTAATACCGCAACATAAATGGCTTCTGCACCACCTAATGAATGTCCAGACGTACCAATGGTAAACCCTTCTTGTTTCGGATATTTTCTTTCGATTTCTCTAGCGTATTCTAAAGAGGTATCAAAAGCCCCTTCGGGTGCTTTTGCCCCTAGAAAAATTTCGCCAACGTTTGTTTGCCAATCTCGTTTACTTGATGTCCCAGCATAAACAATTGTGACGTCTTTTTTTACGACCGATTCGGGGTAGCCGTCAATTTCTTTTAATTTTCCATCTTTGTATGACTTATACTCATCTTTGATTTCCGCTACAGCCATGGCTTGCATACTGTTCTTTCGAGGTGTTTGATCTATCTTCAAACTATCTTTATTTGTGTCTATAGTGTCTAAGACAATATAATCTGTATCCTTAATACGTGTATTCTGTTTCACTTTTCCCTGTTCTACTCCATATACTTCTTTTGACAAAACTCTTTTTTGATCCATCTTATTTAATCCCTCCTTCGTAATAAACAATTAAATTTTCTGGTGTACTTAATTTCGTAGTATTTTCTTTTTTTTCAAGATAGAACGGGCCTTCCCCATCATGTTCTCCTACACGATATAACAGTTTATTCGTTTCAGCAGAAATCGTATCTAAAGAGGTTTCTTTTTCGATTTTGTCGTTTATTTTATATTTTATTTCCAAGGTGTTCATTGGACTAATCTCATACCCTGTAAATTCGATTTTTTCTATATCGGAGTATTCTTTAAGTTCATCTGATTTTTTCAGAAATTCTTCAGTGGTTAGCGTTCCTTTCCCTTTGTTGTATTCTGAATTTAACTGTTCATCTTTCCTTTTATCTACAGTATAAAGTCGATAGTTGTTATACAAATAATTGGCTAAATCTGTTTGAATATCATGTAATTCTGCTAAATCTTTTTCCCTTTTCATATACCATGTTCCTCCAATTACTAATAAAATTATTATGCCTATAACTATGCGTTTTTTTTTCATTTTTTTCTCCTTAAAGTAAGAGTAAGATAATCATAACATAGAGATTAGATTCATAAAACCACGTAATAATAACCGTTAACAAGTTGTCGCCTTGTTTGGTGGTACTCTGCTAGTGCCTGGTCTTCATTCCTCATGTTGGGTTCACTCCCTTTGAATTTAAGCGAGTTGTTTCTCTAAGTCTTGGTCTAGTTGGACTAACTCGCCTATTTTGACCATAGTTTCTTTCGATAGCGTGGTGAATTTACTCCCCATCTGATTTCTCTTGGGGTATATTCTGCTTTTAAGGTATCTTTGTTTGTGTTAATGGTCTCCAAAACTAAATATTTATCGTCTACTAGTCAATCACCTGTCTGAACATTATTATGTTTCACTTGATAAGACTCTTTTGATAATTTGTTATAATCGTCTAATTCTTTTTGTGGTGGTTTTCCTATATTAGCCATAATTATTCTACCCCTTTATTGTTGTAGATAATGTTTTCTTCAGCCATTTTTTTGTCAGTGCTTTTTTCTTTTCGTTCTAAAACATACCCATTTCGGTTATTCATAGAATTGAAGCTGTACAACCATTTCCCTGTTTCTGCAGAAATGATACTTAATGATGTATCGTCTGAGTACACATCATTGATTTTAAAATCAACGACTAAATCTTTCATTGGTCCAACAGAAAATTTAGTAAATTCCACTTTTTCTATATCCGAGTAAACTCGAGTCTCTTTCATTTTTTTTAAATATTCTTCTTGGGATAAACTTCCATTCCCTTTGTTATACAACTTCTTTACTTCATCACTTTCAGATGTTTTTCTCGTATATAACCGATAGTTGTTATATAAATAATTAGCTAAATCTGTTTGAATATCATGTAATTCTGCTAAATCTTTTTCTCGTTTCATATACCATGCACCTCCAATGAATAAAATGAGTATACCTAAAGCTATTAGTCTCTTTTTTTCCATTGTTTTCTCCTTAACGTAAGAGTAAGTTGACTATAACACAGTCATTAAAAGAATAAAATCACCCTTCTATTTTTGAAAATTCGTTATTTAATCACCTAGTTACCATAATCTCGATTAACCAAAGTAGCATCACTACGTACTGTAACCTTTCTTAACTTGTACTACTATTCCTATCTGTGTCTTTTGCTTTATTAATCTGTTTGTTTTATCTACAACACACCTATACTTTATCAGAAAAAAATAATAGTAGATGTTTACTTTTAACAATCGAAAAAGACTAAAAATCCCCCTACTTATGATACGGTTCCCCCCGCATAATCCGAAACCCACGATAAATCTGCTCTACCAACACCAACCGCATCAGCTGATGCGGATAAGTCAACTTCCCAAATGACATCTGCTGTTGACTTCTCTTCAATACTTCATCACTTAGCCCCAATGAACCACCAATCACAAAAGCCAACTGACTCTTCCCGTTGATCCCCAATTGTTCAATCTCTTTTGAAAATTCCTCACTACTAAATTGTTTTCCATTAATTGCCAAAACAAAGACATGATCTTGATCTGAAATTTTCGCTAAGATCCGCTCACCTTCTTTTCCTTTAACCTGAATCATCTCTAAATCACTCAAATTTTCAGGAGCTTTCTCATCAGCTACTTCAATAATTTCCACTTTTGCATAACTTTTAAGGCGTTTCATATATTCATTGATTCCTTGAACCAAATATTTCTCTTTCAATTTCCCCACAGTAATGATTTTTATTTTCATCGTTTTCACGTCTCTTCCTATTCTATTCTTCTAGTTGTTAACAATTTTATCATGAATGTTTTGACTCTTCCACATACTTTCCCACAAAGTTATACACATATGCACAGACTTATCCACAGATCTATGCCATAAAATCCTTTATTTTACAGTATTTTGAGATACAAACACATATTCCCGTTTATTTGTCCACATTATCCACATTTTGTGGATAACTTTTTCACAGAGGTTTTCCTCTATTTTCCAAAAGTTTTTCACACTTTATTGTGTATAAGTATTTCGGTCATCTCATTTTTTCATTATTTATATCTGTTTTTCTCCCTAACTTGTTCATAAAAAATTCAAAGCTCTTGGGTAGACTAAAGTTGTCTTGAAAGACTATACTTAATATAATAAATAATGATAATAACTTAGGAGGTTGCTTGTATGCAAAGAAAAGATGTTACACCTGACTCAGATAAAAATACAAATAGTTTGTTCAAAAAATTTGGAATTGGATTGGCTGGAGGATTATTAGGCGGAGCCTTGGCTTTCGGTGGTGCGTATGCTATCATGGGTCAAAATTCCCCTTCATCTAACGCACCAACAACGACAAATTCTGTAAAAAATAACAAAGGTGATACCAAAGTAACGAATGTTAATTTAGATGTAAATAGTAATGTCACTAAGGCTGTAGATAAAGTGAAAGACTCTGTTGTTTCTGTTATCAATTTACAAAGCCCTAGCCAAAATAGTGATGCTAGCGGTTTTGGTGGATTATTCGGCGGAAATAATGGTGACCAAACTGACGGTTCTAAATCTGATGGTAGTGATTTACAACCTGCTAGCGAAGGAAGCGGCGTAATTTATAAGAAAGATGGAAAAACAGCTTATGTTGTAACTAACAATCACGTGGTAGATCAAGCAAAAGGATTAGAAGTTGTTCTACATGATGGTACAAAAGTCAAAGGCGAGTTAGTTGGTACAGATTCTTATACGGATCTCGCTGTAATTAAAATTTCATCTGACAAAGTAGACTCAATTGCTGAATTTGGTAATTCTGACAATCTAAAAATCGGTGAACCAGCTCTAGCTATGGGTTCTCCATTAGGTTCAGCTTATGCCAATTCCGTAACACAAGGGATTATCTCTTCATTAAATAGAAATATCCAAAATGAAAATAACGGCCAAGCAATCAACATCAATGCAATCCAAACAGATGCAGCGATCAATCCAGGGAACTCTGGTGGTCCGTTAGTGAATATTGAAGGTCAAGTTATCGGAATCAATTCTGTTAAAATCGTTCAATCTGAAAGCCAAGTAAGTGTTGAAGGGATGGGCTTTGCAATCCCAAGTAATGACGTTGTGAATATCATCAATCAATTAGAAAAAGAAGGCAAAGTGACTCGCCCAGCGCTTGGAATTTCAATGGAAGAATTAACAAATGTTTCAACTCAACAAAGAAAAGAAATCTTGAACCTTCCTGAGTCAGTTCAAATGGGTGTTCTTGTTCGTAGTGTTCAAACAGCCACTCCAGCTGATAAAGCAGGACTCGAACGATACGATGTTATCACTAAAATCGATGATAAAGAGATCAACTCTGTGACTGACTTACAAAGTACTCTATACAAGAAAAAAGTTGGCGACAAAATGAAGGTTACCTTCTATCGTGATGGAAAAGAAAAAAGCGTAGATGTTGATTTAACAATTGATCAGTCAGCACTTAAACAAAATTCATCTAACTCAAATAATCAACAAAATCCATAACCCAAAACTTCTCTTTCAATTTTGAAGTGATAAAAAAATAAAAGGTTGAGATAAAAGTAGCAATACTTTATCTCAACCTTTGTTTCTATTTTCCAACTGGAAATGCTTCCCCTACAACCGCATCAAAAGGCAACTCTAAAATCCCTTTTTTCGCTGGTGCATCCGGCAAGCGTAGTTCTCCTGCAGAACAAATCATTCCAAAACTCTCCACACCACGTAAAACGCCCGGCCAGATCATCAAACCATCCGGCATCATTGCACCAGGCTTAGCCACAACAACTTTCTGTCCAGCTTTAATGTTAGGTGCGCCACAAACGATTTGTAAAACATTGCCATTATCTACTTCTGTTTGAGTGATCGATAAATGATCAGAATCAGGATGCTTTTTACAAGATTTTACAAAACCAATGACGATTTTAGGTTCGTTATCTTCAACTAAGGTTTCAGAAAAACCAGCTTTGGTCATTTCTTGATTTATTTTAGTTAGTTGTTCCTTTGTTAAGTCTACCTGGCCACTGCCTTCAATTTCACCTAAAACCGTTGATGCATCAAAAATATTCCAAGCAACCACTTGTCCGTCTTCTGCAACACTTACTTGTGCCACATTTCCATTACGTTTTACTTGATTTTCTTGTCCTTTATCGTCAGCCACGATGATCATTAAAACATCGCCGACATGTTCCTTATTATAAGCAAAAATCATTTTTTCCTCACTCCATTTTATCTTTTTTCCAAAATGCTAAACAAAATATCTCCTGTCCTATCTTAACAAAAAAATGGATTTACTGCAGGGTTATTTTTCTTTTGGCTATCATAACTAAGAAAAATAGATGAAGCAAAACGGTTAACGTCTTGTTTCACCTATTTTATCTAGTCTAATATTTATTTTTTCTCAGGATGAACAATCAATACGTCACAAGGTGCATGACGAATGATATAACTACTGATACTACCAATCATTAAGCGTTCAACCTTATTTAATCCTGTTTGACCCACCATGATTAGATCAACGCTATACTTTTCTGGTAACTCTTTACACATCATTTCTTTTGCCACGCCGTAAGTCAAAACTGTTTCTACTTGATTAAAATCAACCTTTTTTGCATACTCGCTGCACTCAGCGAGTATTTCTTTTGCACTTTCTGTTTCTTGATCTAACAATCCATCATTCAAAGAGGAATAACCCATCATTGTATAGACTTTATTTTCTATAATGTGAGCTACAATCACCCGTCCATTATTTCTTCTGGCTACTTCTACTGCTTGTTGATACGCTAAATTTCCTTGATCACTGCCATCGACACCCACTAAAATATTTTTATATGATTGTGTTAGCACAGTACTCATCTCCCGATTGATTTATTTTGATTCCGACTGAAACTACATGCTTTTTAAAAATGTCGTGATTTCTTCTTTTGTTTTTCGGGCTTTGTTAACCAAACGGCCTAATTCTTTTCCTTGATCTGTAACGACAAAACTTGGTATACCGAAAATATTCCACTCAGAAGCAAGTTCTAAAAATTTATCCCGATCCACTTCAATAAAGCGAAATTCTGGAAAATCCGCTTCAATTTCAGGCATCACTGGTTTAATAAAACGGCAGTCACCACACCAATCAGCGGTAAAAAAGAAAACACTTTTCCCTTCGGATACATAACTTGCCAACTCTTCATAAGATGTTGGAATAATCATAAATTCCCCTCTACTTTCCGTAAATGATCGTATTAACGGTTGTTTTATCTAAACCTTTTAAGACTTGGATCAACATTTCACGTGCTGCTTCAAAGTCTTTGATATTAAACATTGTTTGGTGCGTATGAATATAACGTCCGCAAACACCAATTACTGTACTCGGCACACCATTGTTTGTTGTATGAGCAGCGCCAGCATCGGTTCCGCCTTTAGATACAAAATATTGATAAGGAATGTTATGAGTTGCAGCTGTATCTAATAAGTATTCACGTACACGAGGTAATGTGATCATACCAGGATCATAAATGCGTAACAATGTCCCTTCCCCAAGATGTCCGTAAGTCCCTTTTTTGGTTTGAATATCATCTGCCGCTGAACAATCCACTGCAAAGAATAAGTCAGGATTGAATTTATGCACAGATGGTTTAGAACCACGTAAACCAACTTCTTCTTGCACGTTCGCCCCAGCGATCAAAGTATGACCTAATTGTTCATTTTGTAATTCTTCCAAGGCTTCTAAAACTAACGTACAACCATAGCGATTATCCCATGATTTACTGATGATATTTTTACCATTGGCCGTTTTGATCGTTTCTGTTTGTGGAACAATCGAATCACCTGGACGAACACCAAAGCTTTCCGCTTCTTCTTTCGATTCAAAACCAGCATCAAAAAGAATATCTGTGACTTCTAATTGTTTTTGACCGCTTGTGCCACGTAATAAATGTGGTGGAACAGAAGAAGAGATACACGGATAATTTCCCTTACTTGTTTTTAATGTAAAACGTTGAGCAGATACCACATATGGATTCCATCCACCTAAGGGTACTACTTGGAACAGTCCGTTATCTTTGATTTGAGTTAACATGAACCCAACTTCATCCATATGTGCGGCAACCATAACACGAGGTGCATCTAGTTCTTTGGCTCTCTTCAAACCAAAAATTCCGCCTAGGCCATCATATTGAATCTCGTCTACTAATGGTGCCATATTTTTTTTCATATACGCACGAATATCATCTTCAAATCCGCTTGTTCCTTGTAATTCTGTTAGTTCTTTGATGCGTTGAAATGTTTTTTCTTCCATCGTTGTATTATCTGCCAGTTATCCTGCTAACTAAAGTTAGATCACTTTAGTTTACTACTCAGAATTAACTCTTCTTTTTTGCTAAAAAATAACATTATCTTCAAACAAAAACGGCAGATACTCCTTTCATATGATTTCATTTTCATTATAACGCAAATTTTTTCAATTGCCCACGTTTTTTGTTTTTCGATATTTTCATACATTGTGTTAGAATAGAGGTAACGCTGAAGGTTTTTAGCAAGCATTTGAAAATACTCGGAGGTTATTCCCCATGAATGAAGAAAATGAATTAAGCTATTTTAAAGGTGGCTTAGCGATCGGTGTTAGTATCGGTATCCTAAGTGGAATCGCTTCAACATTATGGTATCACAAAAAACGTACATTAGACGCTGATCTGGTGTTAGAAAACGTGAAGGACGCATTTTTAAAAGAAGGACCGATTGAAGGATCATGGATTGAATTTGAGAAAAAGCCATTACGAAAATTTGCCATCCATTCAAAAACCTATAATGGCGGAATTTCACGCTTAGAAGATGGTGTTATGGTGCAATACGAATTCACTGCTGATGCATATACAGGCACTGTGATTGATGTGAAACGATTAAAATAATCAAAACAGAAAAAGCGTTAGATTTTTATAAAAAATCTAACGCTTTTTCTGTTTTTAAGCTTGAAATTTTGCTTCCACACGATAAATTGGCTGACCCTTAGCAGAGAATTTCTCTTCATACTCTGTCATGATATTTCCTTCATAATTACTGTCATGAAGATCCAACCAAACTTGTTCAAGAATCATACCATATTTTGAAAAACTGCTTAGTGAATATTCAAATAAACCACGATTATCTGTTTTAAAGTGAATTTCGCCATTTGGCTTTAGAATTTTTTCATCTGTTTCTAAAAAAGTTTTATATGTCAGGCGTCTTTTTTCGTGTCTCGTTTTTGGCCAAGGATCAGAAAAGTTCAAGTAAATTTGATCCACTTCATTTTCAGCAAAATATTCCGTCAACTCTTCTCCATTCACATGGAGTAATTGCAAGTTAGGTAAATTTTCTACCAAAGCTTTTTCTAAAGCAATCGAAAGCACACTCAACTGCATATCGATACCAATATAATTAATTTCTGGATTTGCTTTTGCCATTCCTACCACGAATTGTCCCTTACCAGAACCGATTTCAATATGGATAGGATGATCATTTCCAAAACGTTCTGCCCAACGGCCTTGCCATTTAGCTGGCTCATCTATAACTAATTCAGGATGACTAGCCAAAAGTTCAGCTGCTCCATGTCTTTTTCTCATTCGCATATTTTATGTTTCCTTCCTCGTATAACAAATTTTAAGAGGGTAGTACAAAACGCTAATGTTTTGTGCTGCCCTCTACTATTCAAATAAGCAGCTGGAAAAAAGCAACTACTTGTTTTTTCCCAACCTCTTTAATACCCAAAAGCTTGTTTCAATTTCAAAATCTCTGCATTCATTTCTCGTGTTTCTCCTGATTGATAGTGCCGAAGGATTTCTTGTAAAAAATTAAATAAAGCATACCACTTAATTCGGGTCAGTGCCTCTTCACTTGGACGCATACCGTAAGACAATAACCATTTATTCCAGCTTCCTCTAGGAACATAATGGCCTAATAACATGCCTAGATCTAATGCGGGATCTGCAATCATCACTGAATCCCAATCAACTAAATACAAGTAATTATTAGATACGATCCAATTACGATGGTTTACGTCCCCATGAACCACCATATAGTTATGAACGGAGTAGTTTGGTATGTTTTCTCGCAAATAAAGATACACTCTGGCAAGATAAGTATTATGTTGCAATTCCGCTGGCAATTTTTCAGCATACGCTTGAAGCATCATTGCAGGAGTCTGGATTTGTCCGCCGATTTTTTCCAACATATTTTTCAGCATATGTGAATGGTGCAGATGATACAATACATCCACCACGTCATTTCTTTGACCTATCTCTTGGGCTTTCAGTACCTGTCCGTCCAACCATTCTTGTGCAGTTAAAATATCCCCTGTCACTGTGCGTTTGGTCCAAACCAACTTTGGAGCAATCCCTTCTTTAGACAAAGCAGCTAAAAGAGGAGAAGTATTTCTTTTGATAAATACTCTTTCAGTCGCACGTATACCCATGAAAGTTTGGCCAGTTGCGCCTTTTATTGGCTGCAAGCGCCATTCCTTATCCAACTGAAATGCCATGGAAATTATCTCCTATTCTTAATACAATTTAAATAAAAGCGGAACGGGTTCGTTTTGTCTCGATTGAAAAATAGGGAATCATTATTGTGACGCTTTTTGTCACCTGAATGAGTCATCTTTTTTTCCGAAGGGTTAACCCGTGAAGCCAAGTTACTACATCATTTACAGTACTTATCATTTTAGCTTCCATAACGTACTTCGTCAAGCATCTCTCTTGCTCTTTTAGTAGTTAAACTAATTTTCTGAAGTTCCACACACTCTATCAACAGCAGCGATATAAGCATTTGTTAACTGTTTCGTAATTTTTCCAGGTCTTCCAGTTCCAACGATATGATCGTTCACTTTTACAACAGGCACGATTTCAGTCAGTGATCCAGAAACAAAACATTCATCTGCGGTAAATAATTCTTCTTCATAAACAGCTTCTTCTTTTACCGGAATATTCAATTCTCTTGCCAATTCTAAAATTTTCATTTTTGTGATTCCTGATAAAATCAAATTTCCATCAGGATGAGTATAAAGCGTACCATCTTTTACTACCCAAAAATTTGCTGCCGAAGCTTCTGTAACTTTGTCATCACGTACTAGCACTGCATCATCAAAGCCTTTACGACGAGCATCATCCAGTGACATCACATTTCCTAGCAAACTCAACGACTTGATATCACAGTGAAGCCAACGTGTATCAGGTACAACCGCAACAGTGAGTCCTGTCTCCATCTTTTTCACAGGTCGTTCATAAGGAATGATATTGGCTGTCAAAACGCCTTTAACTTTCTCAGGATCAGGTAATGCATGGTTTCTAGGTGAATCAATTCCGCGTGTCACTTGGAAATATAGTTTTCCTTCATTAATCCCTTCAATTTTAACTAATTTTTTCAAATTAAGGATTAGTTCTTCTCTTGAAAAAGGCAACGTCATTCTGATTTTTTCGGCACCGCTCCATAAACGATTCAAGTGTTCTTCTAACATATATAAATGACCATTATACACACGAACAACTTCATACAATCCATCACCATATTGATAGCCACGATCTTCAATATCGATCTTTACTTCTTCACGTTCAACGATTTGATCATTCCATAAAATATGCATCATTAAGCCTCCATTTTCTTCAAACGATAAGGAACATAAAACTTAGCAAATGCTAAAACTTCAACAATCAATGCAGCCACAACGATTAATCCGTCTTTAATATTAGGTAACGCAATCAAAACAAAGAGACTAAACAGAATCGCTGCTACAAACAATAATACCGTTACGAGTTTACTAACTGCTTGTTTCTTTTGTCCATTTGGCACAGGATATAAATGTGTCATCACCATGTAGTCAAACTGCGTATAAATCGGAATCAACTGAAATCCAATCAAATATACAAATAAAACTGACACACCTAATGAGATCCAAAACTCTTTTAGGAAAAATAAAATCACTCCAGCAACCAATACCAATCGAATGAATAAACCACTGTACTCAGATCCTCTTAAAAAACTGCGAGCATAAAGATACAAATAAGTATTTTGATTTTTTTTCTTGATTTTACTCAATAGTGGATCGAGGAACTTCCGCCGTTTGACGCTGCTAGAAATTTCCGGTACATCTGTAAATAAATGGATAAATTGATAAATACGATGCATCCGATTTTTTTCTTTTTGAATCATTGTCTCCCAGTCTAAAGATACAACTTGCTCTTTTTTCTTTAATATCAGATAGAAAAATACCATTTGTACAGCAGCTCCAAGAACTCCTGCCCATGGCAAAACATATAAACTAAGAGCAATAATCAACAAACTAGTGACAAACCAAAGAGTAAACCAACGAAGGCGCTCATTTGAGGATATCTGATATAGCTCATATTTTTGCAAACGTAAATGGCTAGCCTTTAAAATCCCCAGCATAACAATAAAATAGAAAAATGTTGAAAATGCCCAACCTGTTGAAACGACTACAAGCGGCATTGACATACCACCCATCAAGAATAATGCCACTAGTGGTAACCAAAAAGAATAACGAATCGCACGATTCAAATATGCATTCATCTCAGGTTCTTTTGGTAAAATGAATACTTTATCCGCCTCTTGCGCTAATGTAGCAATACGACCAATATGCAGTAAAGCCAACCAAAGAAGTAAAATGATCGGTCGTCCCCAAACAAAATTTGTTGGTAGTGTCTTCAGCACTTGAGAATAGTAAAATCCCAGACCTCCTAACAAGAACACGCAGACCAAAATAAAATGATCGTTAAACACATAGCGCATATACTTCATCATTTTTTTCAAATGGCGTGCTAAACGAATGCCAAAAAATCCAGACATATTAACCCACCTTTTCTTCTTTTGTTAGTGCGATATAAATATCGTCTAATGAAGAACCAGGCAAATTAAATTCTTTACGCAGCTCCTCCATTGATCCGACTGCTCGAACCTCACCATCATGTAAAACCACGAATCGATCACAATATCGTTCAGCCGTAGCCAAAATATGAGTAGACATCAAGATCGCAGCTCCTTGATTACGCATTTCATCCATTAATTCTAATAACGCATGAATCGCCAAGGGGTCTAATCCTAAAAAGGGCTCATCAATAATATACAAACTTGGTTCAATCAAAAAAGCACATAAAACCATTACTTTTTGCTTCATCCCTTTTGAAAAATTAGCAGGAAACCAGTCTAATTTATTTTCTAATCGGAACGTTTTTAATAAAGTATCAGCCCGTCTAAAAGCTTCTTCAATGGGAATATCGTAAGCCATCGCCGTGATTTCAATATGTTCCCGTAAAGTTAATTCTTCATATAAAGAAGGTGTTTCAGGAATATAACCGATTTTCTTGCGATAATTTTCTGGTTGTTGTTTCAACGTCTCTCCGTCAATCGAAATTTTGCCTTTTTGTGGTGTTAACAAACCGATGATGTTTTTGATTGTTGTGCTTTTTCCCGCACCATTTAACCCAATCAATCCAACCATTTCACCTGATTTCACTTCAAAGTTAATATCTTTTAAAACAGGGATATGACCATAACCCCCTGTTAAGTGTTCAATTACTAAACTCATTTTGTTCCCTCCAACTCATTTTTATCTTTCATCTATTATACCACGAACTTTTTGAAGGTTTCATGAACTTTTTCTCCCAAATAAAATTCAAGATATGGTAAAGTAAAAGAAAGAGTAAAAGAAAGAAGTGATACCATGACAGATTGTATTTTTTGCAAAATCATTAATCGAGAAATTCCTAGCTATAAAGTCTATGAAGATGATAATGTTTATGCATTTTTAGACATTACCCAAGTAACCAAAGGACATACATTATTAGTGCCAAAAGAACATGTGACAGACATCTTCGATTATGATCCAGCATTAGCTGGTGAAGTCTTTGCACGTGTCCCTAAAGTAGCACGTGCCTTGGAACAAGCTTTTCCAGAGATGCAAGGATTGAATATTATCAATAACAATAAAGAATTAGCCTATCAATCCGTCTTCCATTCTCATATCCATTTGATTCCTCGATATGGAAAATCAGACGATTTTTCTATTCATTTTGGAAACAATCAGGAAGCTTATTCTTCAGAAGAAATGCAAGCAATTGCAGAAAAAATAGCGAAGCAGGTGGAACAATAATGGGAAAATTTTCTAAAGGAATTTTATTTGGTGCCGTTGTCGGTGCTGCAAGTGGTCTATTGTTTGCTCCAAGAAGCGGCAAAGCAACACGCCAAAAATTTGTGGATGAACTAGATGACTGGTCTGATTTAAAGGAAGACTTCACTGATAAACTAGATCAATTTAAGGAATCTGCAGCGGCCTTGCAAGAAGCAGCAGAGATATACATTGATCCTTTTATTGAAGGTTTGACTCAAGATGTTGAAAACTTTAAGTTCCAAGCAGAACCAAGACTAGAGCAAATCCAAGAACAAGTTGAAAAAATCCAGTCTGAATTACCTGAAATGCCAGAAACTGACTAAAAAAACTTTGCGGATGAAATAGCTAAAAAAATTTCATCCGCCTATATTAATTATTTAAATATAAATAATTAATATGAAATCAGAAATTTTTTAACTAAAAAGGTCTTTTTCCTGCTTTTTTTGGCGCTAGCTAAAGTAACCCAAGCCTTTTAAGCTTCTATTTTTAGAAAAAATTTTGTGAAATCAGCTATTTTTATCGATGAAATTGTGTCCTAAATTCGAAAATTTATTGAAACTATGACTTCAGTATTTCATTTATGAAACATAGTGTGGTATAGTTATAACCGTGAGAATTAATTTCTACATAATAAAAAATAAAACAAACTTAGGAGTGCTAACAAAATGAAGAAAAAATTAATCTTAGCCGCAGCAGGCGCATTCAGCGTTTTTGCATTAGCTGCTTGTTCAGGCGGTTCACAAGACATCGCAACAATGAAAGGTGGCACAATTTCTGTTGATGATTTCTATAACCAAGTGAAATCAAGCCAACAAAGCCAACAAATTGTTCAACAAATGATTGTTTACAAAGTTTTTGATGGAAAATATGGTAAAGACGTTTCAAACAAAGAAGTTCAAGCTAAATATGATGAATCAAAGAAAAGCATTACAGATCAAGGTGCTAACTTCGATGATCAATTAAAACAAGCTGGTCTTACTGAAAAAAGCTACAAAGAACAAATCAAACAAGGCTTAGCTTATCAAGCAGGCCTAGAAGCACACGTGAAAATTACTGATGCTGATTTGAAAACAGCTTGGGAAGCCTTCCATCCAGAAGTAGAAGCTCAAATCATCCAAGTTGCTACTGAAGATGAATCAAAAGAAATCAAAAAACAATTAACTGATGGTGGCGACTTTGCTAAAATTGCTAAAGAAAAATCAACTGATGCAGCGTCTAAAAAAGACGGCGGAAAAGTGAAATTTGACTCTCAAACAGAAACAGTTCCAGCTCAAGTAAAAGAAGCAGCTTTCAAATTAAAAGATGGTGAAGTTTCTGAACCAATCCAAGCAACTGATGCAACTGGTTACCAATCATCTTACTTTATTGTAAAAATGGTTAAAAACAAAGAAAAAGGCAACGACATGGCTCCTTACAAAAAAGAGTTGAAGAAAATTGCTGAAACAAACAAACTAAGCGATCAAACATTTACACAAAAAGTAATTTCTGATGAATTAACTGAAGCAAATGTTAAGATGAAAGACGATGCCTTTAGTGGTTTGATGTCTAATTTAATCCAAACAAAAGACTCTGAAAAATCTAAAGACTCTTCTAAAAAAGAGAAAAAAGATTCTAAATCTAAAGACTCTGAAAAATCTAAAGATTCTTCAAGCAAGACAGAAGAATCATCTAAATAACGTGTAAACAAAAAAAGAGATGCTGTCATCTCTTTTTTTGTTTGCCTTATTTTTGGAAAACAAGTTCAAATAGTTCATACACAACCAACAGATCTTCTGTAAAAGTTAATTGATATTCCTTCAATTCTTGCTCAAAAAAAGGACGGTGTACACTTCGCCAATACGCTAGTGTACGATCCCCTTCTCCTTCAAGATAACCATGTACTTCCGATATTTGAGAATAAGATAGTATGTCTACTACTTTTGTACAAATGATGGCCTGAGCTTGAGCTTTTCCGTCTAGAAGTACACTATAACTTCCTACTTCAGGCAGTTTTTCTTCTTCAGAGCTTAATTCATATAGGATATGAAGAGAAGACGTTCCCGTCTTCTCCCCTTTAAGCACATGCATGAGCAGCTCATCTGCCATTTCTGGTGAATTCCCAAAAGACCATGCTTCATAATTATCATGTGGAATCAAACATTCTTTTTTGAACTGTCCCCATAAATCTTTCACCGACTGATTCATTTTTTTACCCCTAGCTCATTTAAATATCTTTTGGTACGTAGAAACTACGATTATCTAATCCAAAGATTCGATCCGTATATTCTCCTGGTTCTGTTTGGCGAACTGAGCTTAACATCATTTGTATTGAGGCGTCAATATTATCAATTTGATGCAAAACCTCAGCCTCCATGATGCGTGGTCGAACAGGTGAACCATATTCTAATAAGCCATGATGAGCTAAAACCATATGACGTAAAACAACGACATCTTCATCATTTTCATCGATCTTCAATGCAATACAAGCTTTTGTGATTTCTTCATCTATCAACACCAGATGACCAATCAAATTCCCTGCTAAGGTATATTCAGTAGCCATTGCCCCAGAAAGTTCTTTTACCTTCCCTAAATCGTGTAAGATAATTCCGGAATATAATAGCGCTGCATTCAATTCATTGTACTCTTTGCAGATTGCTTTTCCTAAACGAAGCATAGAAACTGTATGATACGCCAAACCATTGGCAAATGCATGATGGTTTCGTTTCGCTGCTGGAAAATCGAAGAATTCTTTCTGGTATTGTGTTAATAAATAACGAACGATTCGTTGCCAATGGGCATTTGTTATTTCAAAAACCGTTTGATTGATCTCTTCAACCATATCTTCCCGTTTTAATGGTGCTCGCTCCATATAGAGAGAAGGTTCACTTGGCTCGTCTGAACGTGCAACACGCATATGGATAATCTTAACTTGAGGATTCCCTTGATACACTTCTCTTTTCCCGTTTAAAAGGATTACGCTGCCTGCTGTAAAGCGACTAATTTCTTCCTCTGAAGCATCCCAGTATTTCCCATCAATTGTGCCTGATGTATCTTGGAAAGTAAACGCAATAAATTTTTTGCCGTTTTTTGCTATACGTACATCAGCATTTTTAATCAAAAGGTATAATTCAAACGTTTCATCTACAGTTAACTCACGGATTTTTTTCATACTTACGCTCCCTCTAGTTCTATAATCGGTTGATTTAGCTTTCTATAATAGCTTACCATTTCATTGTCAGAAGAAAAACAAATGACTTGCTGTTGTTGAGAAAAAACGGCAAATAACTGCGCCAATTGTTCTTTTCTTTTACTGTCATAATGCAACCAGCCATCATCAATAATAATTGGACACAAACTACGCTGTTCTTGTAGATAAAGAAAAGCAAAGCGAACAGCCATAATTACTTGATCTCTTGTTCCTGTGGATAGTTCATGAAGCATAAATCGTTGCTGATCTTCACGAATGATCATTAATTGTTCTTCATGCAATTGAATAGATCGATAGGCTTTTTGTGTTAAGAGTTGGAAATAGTCTGTCGCTTTGTTTAATAAGTTAGGCAATTGTTGTTCTGACAGTTCTGTTAACAGATCCATCAATAGCTGTCCAGCTAATTGATGACTTGACCACTCTAAAGCAAGTTCTTCAATTTCAGTTTTCAATACAGCCTGTTCTTGATAAAGTTCATCTAGTGTCCCATCAGCCAACATCTGTTGACGTTGATACAGTAATTTCTGCTCTTTTTTCTGCAATTCTTGAATACTGGATTCTATTTCTTTGATTGCTTGTGATAACTCAAACTGTTTTGCTTGCAGCTGTTTTGGATCGCTAAACTCTGTATACAATCCTGCCAACATCCCTTGCAATTCTTGTTTTCGTTTATGATTTGCATTCGCTTCTTGATAGCCTTGAAGTTTACTTGGAATCTCATTTATAGAAGCTATTTGAAAACGATACAGCAATGGACGTGCTTGATCTAGTACTTGTTGCTGCTTTTCTTTAACTTCTCGAATCGTCTGACGTGTGTATGCATCCGCTTGATATTCTTGAGCAAAACGAACTTTCTCCATCTTATCAGCAAAACGGCCAATTACACGAATTCGTTCTCCTAAGGAGGTTCCAGCAATTGGTAATCTTGCCGTATAACGCTCTGTTTGTTCAGCCAATTCTGCTGCACGCTTTTGATCTTCCCGTAATTGATGTTCAAGCTCTTGGTTTGTATTAATTAAAATCAAATAACGAGTAATATCTGTACGATGAGTCAACCAAAATTCAACTTGATCCATCCGACCTAAATGGTTCTCTTTAACTTTTTGAGAAATAAAGCGAGACATTTCCTGTTCTTCTTCTTTTAACTTCTGTATTTCAGTGTTTATCTTTAGTAACTGATCATTTAAATAATCTAACTGAGACAACTTTTCCTGCCATTGCCTTTTTTCATTTTTATAGGTATCTTTTGGTTGATAGAAAAGAGGCAATAATCCAACAACAAGACTTCCTGCACTAAGAACGAATGTCACATATCGAATCGGTACTGGCAAAAAGAAACTAAGTAGTAAAAAGAGTCCTGCAATTCCACAAAACAGTAGATTGATTGACTTGTTTTTTTGTTGATGTTTTTTTTGAAACATCTCTTTATTCATCGTTTCAAAGGTACTCAAATTTTCTTCACGAGTGGCAATCTCTTCTTCTAGCAAGTGCAAGTCTGTTTTAGCATTTTGTAATTTTACTGCCCGTCCAACCATCTCTTCTCTCATCTCATTAACAGTATGTTCTTCAAAAGATAATTGAGGCGGATGTACTGAGTTCCATCCCCATTGTTTTTCTAAAGGCAGCATCTCTTGTTGATTCTGTTGTAAAGATTGTGTCATCCAGTCAACTTCAGAAAGTAATTTATCGATATCATATCGCTGATTAAGTAATTGCTGAATGTGTTCCTCTTCTTCTAAATAAAATTGGTAGTCCTCACTTTGATCCTCTGTCTCACTTTGTGTTGCGATACTTTGGTTTAAGCGTGTTAATTCTTCATTCAAAAAACGGTGTTGCTGATAAATCGAAAGCAATGATTCTTGATCTTCTCGTCCCAACACAGGTTTTTCTTTTGACTGATTGATTGTCTGTAACTCTTCATACAGTGGTAAATTCATTACTTGTTTTTCCACCAAAGCTAGATGTTGCTTTGTTTCTTGAATTGTTTGCTGTTTTTCTGTAATTTGTCTCTCAGTATCAGATAAATCAGCAAGTAATTGTTGGAACGGACGTTCTTGTTGTTCTTTTTCATTGATACGTTGTTGTAAGCTTTGATAAGCATTCAGTTTCTGATTTAAGGGTGGTTGGCTTCCTTTGCCTTTGTAAATCGTCTGAGCAGTCTTAAAATAGTCTTCTCTACTAAGTAATAATTGTTGACTTCCTGACAAACCTAACGAAAGTAGAGACGTTTGCAGTTCTTCTTCGCTTAATTTTTCTAGTTGGCTCAGTTGTTCTTGTTGAAAGGTAAACACTGATTGAAACAACTCTTTAGTCAGTGGATAAATCATCTTTTCAAGTGTTGTTTCATCACCTATCTGCTCATTAAAATAGACTTTGGCTTGCCCTTTGTTTTGTCCTTTGAAACGTTCTACTTGAACTTCTCCATAAATCGGATGATCAAACCATAAACGTCCGCCATACGCTGCACCATTTTTGGGTTGATAGTCTTTTTTTCGTTTGCCTTTTGCTGGAAACCCAAAAAGCATTGCTTGAATGAATTGATAAATCGTTGATTTGCCTGCTTCGTTTGTCCCAAACAATAATTGATTCTTGGGTAGAAACTCAATTTTATGCTGTTGCCATTTGCCAAATCCAACAAGTTCTATCGCAATGAGTTTCATGGCTGACCCTCCTGAATAACAAAATCTTCCTTGATCTTTTGATCAGCTTGCTCAATACTACGTTCACGCCATTCTTCATTCACTTTTACAACAGAAGAAAATAACGGATTCTGTACCAGTTCTTGTAACGTGTTTGAGAAGATATCTTGCTGTAAGTAGTTTTTTTCTAATTGTATTAACAACTCTGGTGTTGCTGCAATCATTACTTTTTTATCGATATCTTTATTTAATACTTCCACTTGAAATAAAAATAGCAGATGATTGGTTTGCTGTAGTAACGTTGTTTGAAGGTATTGAAGTAATTCTCCATTTTCGTAAGCGGTCTGAAACTCTTCACCAAGTTGCTCCGTATCAATCAATTTGATTTCTTTTAAAAGAACTTGTTGTGGGGCTTTCATATCATTTAAAAGAAAATCTGTAAGAATGATGAGCGCTTCCTGTAAACTTTTAGCCTCGCTCAATGAGTACTTTTCCACCTGCCAAGTAATTTGCGCTACAGGTTCAAAATGGACTGTCGCATGCCCTGCTTCTACTGAAACCATGGCTACACCTTGAACAGTACGCTCTTTTTTTGTATGTCCTTGCGGAGTTCCAGGGTATACAATCAATGGGTCCGCACTCACTATCTGCGGCTGATGGATATGTCCTAAAGCCCAATAATCATAGCCTTTTCTCTTCATTTCACTAAATGAAAACGGTGCATAATTTTGTGTCCCATTGTTGGACGTATCCCCATGATAAATACCGATATGAAGATCTGCTGTAGGATCTTTCAGAGGAAAATCAGACAATTTATCCTCATTCATCCATGGATGCTCATAGCTGAACCCTGAGACTGCTACCTTTTCTTGATTCTTCGTCATAAAATAATGTGTCTCAACTTGTTCACTGCGAAAAAGAAATAGATTCTTTGGAAAATCAAACCAGTACCGCTCTGCTACATAATAATCATGATTACCAAATGTCATGACTACAGGAATCTTGGCTTGTTCCAAGCGTTTCATTTCTTCAATAAAATAGGCTTGCGTCCGGATTGATGTCCGACTTTGGTGAAAGGTATCTCCTGCAAAAATTACAACATCCACCTGATTTTTTATCGCTATGTCAACAATCGCTGTGACTACTTTCTGATTAGCTAGCTGTAGTTTTTCAGCGATTTGTTTGGGAATGTTTTTTAGGCCTTCAAAAGACCGATCCAGATGTAAATCTGCCGTATGCAATACTTTCATTAGATCCTCCTCTTTTGTCCTAATTCTCTTACTTAATCATATCATTTTATGAAGATTTGGTCAGTAATAATATACGAAAATTTGTTCGTTTTTCATTTTTTTTGAGAATATAAAAATAAAGAGGCAGAAATTCAATGTTAAACATCTCATTCTAGCCTCTCTTAGCACATTTATTCTATTGTCATATCTATTTGAACGATTTCACTCTGCGTTCCCAGACGCATCGGTGGTCCCCACGTACAAACACCCGAAGAGACAATAACTTGCGGACTATTTTTATCTTTACGATAATAACCATAATCCACTGTAAAATACGCCTTTGTTACTAAATTAAAGGGAAAAATCTGGCCTTTATGTGTATGTCCAGAAAGAATCAGCTCATTTGCATACTCATATTCATCTATATTTGATGGTTGATGATCTAAAATGATTTTAGGAAGTTGATTCCCCACTTTCGTGAACTGCTCCTGAATGCTTTTTCTGTTACCTTCTTGAGAACCAATCGGTCGGCTATCTTTTCTTCCGACAACTAAAATCTCATCAGCAACAACCGTCATTTCATCTTCCAATAATGTGATATTCCCTGATTCAACCAATTCTTTCATCTGATCAAAGGTCTCACCCGCATCATGATTCCCCCAGCACATATATGTTCCATACGTAGAAGAAAGTCGTCTGAATTGTTGTTTTATCCCCTCAGGATCCTGCAATGCATTAAAATTGCCATCAAATAAGTCACCAGAAATAAAAACAATATCAGGATTCATTTGATTGATTTGCGTCACTATTTTTTTCAGTTTCTTTAGATTGTTCACATAGCCCAGATGCACATCACTAATCAATACAGCCTTTATTTTTTTCTGTCCGCTATTGCCAGCTTTATTCAGTGTTACTTGATAATTCATCGTTTTGATTTGCTGTGCCTGCCACGAGCCATAGCAAAATAAAATAATAATCAACGCAGTTGAACCTAGCCAAATAACCAGTTCTGTCTTTGTTTGAAGGATCATAATTTTCTTTGTAACCTTGAGTATTATGTCCGTTAATCCAAAAATAACCAAAGAGACAAACCAAAAAGATAACCAATAAGTACCGATTTTACCCACAAGACCACTTACATTTACATCGAATAATAACAACGTCAGAATTGATGCGATAGCAAACAAACTGATAATACCCCATAGTATAAATGAGTAGTTAAAAGCTGAAATCCGCCCTAGAATAAAGAGAAATTTTCTACCGATATAAAAATTCCCTAAAAGAAACAAAACCATAATAATCAAAAATGCTAGTTTATTCATGCTTTTCCCCCAGCACTTCGCCGACAACTTGTCCAAATTTCACAATTGTTTCTTGGTTATTCGCTGTGTTCTTCCAAATTTCAGGATCGATTGTCACTTGATTTTTTTGAAATAATACAATCACTGTTGACCCACCAAATTCAAACCAGCCTTTTTTCTCAAAACGTTTGCAGTCCCCTGAATCTTTCAAATTCTTAATTTTGCCAACCATTAAAGCACCGACTTCAATTTGAGCAATTTTCCCGAAATTCTTTGTTTCAATGACCGTCACTTCTCGTGCATTTCTGGAAAATACTGGTTCATTGTGAATGGCTATTGGTTGAACCGTATGAAAAATACCCGATATTTTTTGATGCTCAAGAATGGTTCCTTCATCAATAAAATAATAATGGTGATAATCATCTGGTGTTAAACGAAAAATGACAGCACAGCCACCTTGCCACTGTTCAGCAAGTTCTGTGCTATCAAGTAACTCTGAAAGATCATATTCTGAACGTTTGACTTTAAAACAGCTCTGTTCATTTATCGGATATACCGTAACTTTCCCATCGCAAGGTGCTGCTAAAGATGTTTCATCTTGCGGCAATGGGCGTACGTCCTTTTTTATCTCTCGCATAAAAAAATGATTGAATGATTTGTAGATTGTGGATTCATATTCTTCCATCTGCAGATCATTCTTTTTAATAAAATTATTAATCATTCCTTTTGAAAATGAGCTATTTAAATAAGCCCCAACAATTTTTGTAACTGGTGGCTGAATCATGCCTTTTAAAAAAAGACGCCCAATAGGATTTTTGTATAGAAAATGTAATGACCAACTATCATTTTCAGTGATCGCTTTCGTTTTGAAACGTTTCTCCATGTACTTACTCCTTTAAAGAATCTAACGAATAATAAAAGCCAAAACAGCTCCCAGAAATGCTCCAAAAATCAACTTTCGAGGATCGACTTTTTTGATTTTTACTTTTGAAATAAACAAAAAACCAATAATCAATAACGCTGCTGGATAGATCAAAGAAATCTCAATATGTAAGCGTCCTGCAATAAAGAATAGCAATGGTATCAATGCTGCGCTGCTAGTTACTGGCAGCCCCTCATAATATTCACGACAGCTGCTAGACTGTTCTTTCCGTTCCATCTCAGTCACATTATAGTGAGCCAACCGAATCAAGGCTGCTAAAATATAAAATACAAATAATGGCAAATAAATTCCTTGTGTCAATCCAGATGCATAGCCTAAAACTGTTGGAAACACGCCAAAACTGATCAAATCAGCCAACGAATCAATCTGAATGCCGTAGTTCATTTCACTTTTTGTACGCTCTTTAAGATTTGCAACAAAGCCATCAAACATATCACAAATACCAGAAAGAACCAAACAAAAGATAGCTTCGACAAGGTGTTGAGTAAGTGCTAAATACATACCAACTACGGAAAAAATTGCATTTCCATAGGTCAGTATCACGGTGTAATCATAAATACCAATCATGCTTTTTGTTCCCCATTCATTTTTTCTTTACTATTACTATATCATTAAAATAGGGGAATTTGGGAGGTTTTTTGAAAGAATCTGCGACTTTTTATGAAAATTTGATAGAAAAAAGAACACCTTTATTGCATCAATAACTGATTTTTAAAGATGAATAGAAAAAATCTGGTGTTTTATTCAATGTTACGTAAGACAACTACTTTCCCACTATAAGTATACAAAAACAGGACAAAAACAGCTCTTCTTTTGAAGTTTCTGTTTTTGTCCTATTCTTAAGATATATTGTAATTTATTTTCTAGTCGTTGTATAAATCACGAATCGGTGTCATGATAATGCGATTCAAATCATTCACAATTAAACTAAATGCTTGCTCTTTTTGCATTAGCTGATTGATTACTTCTGCTTTTTGAACTTCAGTTGCTAATGTTTGTGCTTTTTCAGCATCTTCATCTGAAAATTCTTCTCCACGCATTTGTTTTTCTTGTAATCCTTGTTGGAAGGCTTGGAATTCTTTAAATAATTTGTAGGCTTCTTCATCTGCCTTCACTTCATCATAGGCTTGTTCCAAGGCTTTAAATTCTGCTAACTCACGGATTTCACGTTCTACTTGATTGGCTGTATCATAAATATTGCTCATTCAATCTCCCTCATTTCTACAAATTCTTCTCTTTGATTGTACCATTCTTTGATTCGTTTTCAAACCGATTATTCTCCAGTTAAACCGCCAAAAATGTCTTTTAGTCCATTTTTGGTATTGTTCCAACCTTCTTTGATTTTGCCGCCAATATCTGCAGCACCCTCTTTGATCTTCCCACCAATATCTTTAGCACCGTCTTTGACTTGACCGCCGATATCTTTCATACTGTCTTTCCATTCATCATTGTTTCCAGACGACACTTCACTAGCTGCCTGCATTTCGCCTCCTGTAGCGTAAGCATCAGCTACAGTAAATGGTGTTCGTGGAGTATTAGCCATAATCCCTTGCGCTTGACTACTAAAAACTGTCGAAGCGTGAGTAGCACTACTTCCTTGTAGATAATGGCTCTCACTTGTTTGCTCAAAACCTAACCATGTCGCAATAACTACATCTGGTGTATAACCTACCACCCATTGATCGTTGGTTTTATCTGTATCAAAATTGGTTTCAGTTGTTCCTGTTTTTCCTGCCATCACATAACCAGCTGGATCGGCGTTGACTCCTGTTCCAGAACTAAATACACCTAAAAGCATGCTAGTCATTTGATCTGCTACATCTTTAGTAATAATCTGTTTCTTTTTAGCGTTGGTATTATCTTCAATCACAGCCCCAGTTGAATCAACAATTTTTGTAATTAAATGTGCTTCTGACTGAGATCCACCTGTTGCAAACGGGCTATACGCATTAGCCATAGTCAATGGTGAAACACCTGTTTTCAATCCACCTAAAGCCAAACCATAATATTTATCTTCACTAGCTAAAGGAATACCGAATTTCTGTGTTTTTTCAAAGCCTTTATCCAAACCAATTTTATGCAAGGTCCAAACCGCTGGTAAGTTTAAACTTTCTCCTAGCGCTTGATACATTGGGACTTCACCAGCACTCGTTCGGCTATAGTTTTCTGCTGGATAATAACTTTGTGGTTTATCTTCTAAAATACTGTTTGGTTTCATACCCGATTCCAAAGCTGGTGTATAAACTGAGATCGGTTTTAAAGACGATCCTGGTGAACGTTTTGTTTGTGTGGCAAAGTTAAATCCTCTATAAACATGTTCCCCTCGTCCTCCTACAACACCTTGCACACCGCCAGTTTTTGGATCAAGTGCAACTGAACCACTTTGAACCATCGCCCCATCTTCTGCATTTGGCGGAAATAATGCATCATTTGCATAAGTTTGCTGCATAGATTCTTGATAGGTTTGATCTAATGCTGTATAAATTTTGTACCCTTTATTCAATAGATCTTCTTCTTTTAAGCCATATTTATTAACCGCTTCGTCAATGACCGCATCAAAATAATACGGGTATCTATAATCTGAATTTTTATCTGAGTAATTGTCAACTAACATGCTACCCATATCAACACCAGCTTGGGCATCTGCTTCACCTTGAGATAATTTTCCATTATTTACCATTAACTGTAACACTGTATTACGACGATTAACCGCATTCTCAACATAGTCAATCGGATTATAAATACCTGGACCTTTCAGCATCCCCACCAAAGTGGCGGCTTGACCCACTGATAATTCACTGGCACTAACACCAAAATATTTATGAGATGCATCTTCAATCCCCCAAACTCCGTTACCAAAGTAAGAATTGTTAAGATACATTTCTAAAATTTGTTGTTTATCGTATTTTTTCTCGATTTCGATCGCTAAGAATAACTCTCTTGCTTTACGAGTCATCGTTTGCTCTTGCGTTAAATAAGCATTTTTGGCTAGCTGCTGCGTAATCGTGCTACCTCCACCTCCGCCACCAATTTTTCCAAAGCTTAATTTCCCGACAACCGCACGAAAAAGACCTTTGATATCGTAACCATGATGGGTTTCAAAGTTTCGATCTTCTGTTGAGATCAAGGCTTCTTTGACATATGGAGAAATTTGATCGATGGTGACCACTGTTCCTTTTTGTCCAAACAGTTTCCCTGCTTCTTGTCCATCTTTGTCATAGATTACAGTAGATTCCTCTAGCCCTTTTTTTAGAGCCCCCACATTCGCCGATTTAGCTAATGTAAATAAATAGATACTAGTCACCAAAACGACAACTAAGCTCAAAAGTAAAACAATTTTATTGATTTGATATTTCTTCCAAATTCGCTTTCTCCAATGATGAAAACGAATCAAGTATGGTTTAACCCAAGTCCAAAAGCTTTTAAATCCAGCTTTGATTTTTTCTATAATTGTTTTAGTGTCCATAGTACTCCCTCTTATGTAAAAGTTTCTAAGCCATTTTAACATAGATTATCGTCTCTATTCATACGGCTTTAGCATGAAAAATTCCTATACTTCTTATTTTGCCTATTTTACCATGCTTTTCTTTTATTTTTATATAGAAAAACTTAAGAAAGCATCAAGAAATCAATGATTTTGTTCATTACATTAGTAGTATAGAGCGTCCATTCTTATTTCCGTTAAAAAAAAGTGCTGATTTCACATAACTTTGATCATAAAAAATTCATATCTTCCCTTTATTATATAAGTATACCAACAAACAACCCTAACAAAACACTTTTTCATTTTTTAACTCCTTTCCCCACTCTCCCCAAAGAGTGGGACTTTTTTTGTTCTCGGAAAATTTCTACCTATTAACGTTGACTAGCCCCTCTCTAATTGTCAATACAAACAATTTTATGCTACACTTAACTCGAATTGTAAACGCTTAACAAAAAAACAACAGAGGAGTGTTTTTATGTCTAAAAAGTTACCATTTTTACTTATTCCGATTTTCTTTTTACTGAGTATTGCCTTACTACCTAATCAATCCCATGCGACACAAACAAATCAAAAAGAGCCTATCATGATGGCTTATTATCGTACATGGCGTGATGTTACTATGCCTCATGATGCAAATTCCACATTACCTGATCAAAACGTCACTGCTATGACAGATATTCCAGAAGGTGTAGATATCGTCTCTGTCTTTCATTATGTAAATCCTGGAACAAATCAACAGAAATTCTGGGATACATTGAAAGATAGCTACGTTCCTACTTTACACGCCAGAGGAACCCGTGTTATACGAACAATTGATATCCGAGAAATTTGGAATGTTCCACATGTAGGGACTACTCCAACAACAGCTGAGTATGAGCAATATGCACAAAAACTAATTGATACCTATCTTACACCATGGAATTTAGATGGACTGGATGTTGATATGGAATCTAGTTTAACTGCTAAACAAGAAGAAATGGCTGCGGGCACCTTTAAAGCTTTGTCTAAAAAATTAGGCCCCAATTCCAATACCGGAAAGCTATTGATTTATGATACAAATAAAGATAATCATTCTTTATTTAAAAAAGTTGCTCCCTACTTTGACTATCTATTTATCCAAGCTTACGGACGTTCAGCTACTTCTTTAGACAACACATGGAACACATATAAAAATTCGATCACGCCCCAACAATTTCTTCCTGGTATCTCTTTCCCAGAAGAACAAGACCATAATCGCTGGAACGATACTGTAGGACCTTATGAAACCAGTCGCGCCTATGCATACGCTAAATGGAATCCAAAAGATGGACCAAAAGGTGGAATGTTTGCTTACGCAATTGATCGAGATGGCAAACAATTCGGCGATGATACTATCACAAAAACAGATTTCAACTGGACAAAACGCTTAATCAATACTCTGAAAAATAACTAACCGCTAGAATGATTGTGCGAAATTTAAGCACTACTTTAGAAAAAATTTACAGTTTTGAATAAATTAATACACAAAAAATTCATATTTACTTTGTATTATATAAACATACCAACAAACAACCCTAACAAAACACTTTTTCATTTTTAACTCCTTTCCCGTCCTTCCCCAAAGGACGGGTTCTTTTTGCGACTCACTGCGATCGGCTTCGTCAGAGTAGAAGTGAGCGCAGTTATCTAGAACCATCTTCTCAAAAAGCAAATAACTCTCCCTTCAATTCTCTCTCCCAATTTGTTAAACTAAAGATAGAACTCTATTGAAAAGGCGGAAAAAGAATGGAATTATCCATCCAGTTACCCAAGAATTTTAAGGAACAGACAGTTCGAGAACTGTTGGAACAAGAATGGTTAGTTCCACGTAAAGTACGGCACTTTTTACGAACTCGGAAAAATGTGGCAATCAACGGAGAACCTGCTTTATTCCATTTCCCTGTAAAAAGTGGTGATGTTATTACTTTGCTTTTTGAGCCAGAAGATTATCCAACTCCTGCAATCCTTTTAGGAAATAAATCCATAATTGATGTACTATTTGAAGATGAACACTTGATTATTTTGAATAAACCGATTGGAATGAAAACCCATCCCAACCAACCAGATGAAAAGGATACGCTACTTAACCATTTGGCCGCTTATTTAGCACCTAAAAATCAAGTACCTTATGTAGTTCATCGTTTAGATAAAGAAACGAGCGGGGCAATTTTATTCGCCAAGAATCCTTTTGTCTTACCAATTTTAGGTCGTTTATTGGAAAGTAAAAAAATCTATCGACGATATCAAGCTGTAGTTTCAGGGAACTTAGTAGAATCTTTGACCATTCGCAAAAAAATCGGTCGCGACCGACATGATCGTCGGAAACGAGTGATTGATGAGCGCCGTGGTGATGTAGCTGTTACTCATATTGAAGTTGAATCATATTTAAAAAAGACCAATCAGACCACTGTTTATTGCGTTTTGGAAACTGGGAGAACCCATCAAATTCGAGTGCATTTAGCAAGTATTGGGCATCCAATTTTTGGTGATCCATTGTATCATCCTAATTCTATTGGACGTTTGATGCTTCATGCTTATGAACTGCACCTAACCCATCCATTTACTGGAGAAATAATCACAGCAATTGCTGAACCTAGTTTATGGTAAGCAAAAAAGCTAGGAGAGAACTTTTTGTTCTTTCCTAGCTTTTATTATTTACTCAGTGCTTCATGTAATCTAGCTAAATCCAACTGTTTATACCCTTCAAAGAAACTAGCTAGTTCTTCTAAAACGTTTTGATTCATTCCAGCTTGATCGTTTTCAACTTGTAAAACTAATAATGGTTCATGTAAACTCATCCGTAGTAAAAACCAACCACTTCCATAATCATCATAAACATTCACTCGAATGCCTTCATGATTTTCAGGATCGATGTTCATCCCTCTTTGACTGTTCACAAAACCACTTAAATCTCGAACGACTTGTTCACCATACTCACGAACATTACTTGCCAAAATTTCAAAACGTAGTTCTTGGGTTTCAGTGGGTTGTTTTAATGAACTAATCAGCTCACCAATTGTTGTCCCTTCATTCTTTAAGCGTGGCAGTAGCATCAAGATTTTAGCAATAACATAGGCACCATCATCTAAAAAGTAGTTTTCTTTGAAAGCTGCGTGACCACTTGTTTCGATCGCTAATTGCGTATCTATTCCTTCTTCATTTAATTCAATCATTTTATTGATTACATTACGGTAGCCGGAAATATAGCGGACTTGTTTACCACCAATGGATTCAATAAAATCTTTCAAATGACTTGACGTTGGTGAGTTTGTCACAATACTGCTGCCTGGAAACTCTTCCAAAACGATTGTTGCTAAGACGGCAATTAAATTGTTTCGATTGATCACTTCACCAGACGCATCTACTATTGCTGATCGATCCACATCAGTATCAAAAATCACACCTAAATCCGCTTTATTTTTTAATACTGCCTGCTGAATACTTGCCATTGCTTCTTTATTATCTGGATTGGGAATATGATTTGGAAACATTCCATCTGGTTCTAAAAACTGAGAACCTGTGATATCTGCGCCAAGTGTCGCTAAAACTTTTTCAGCAAAGAAGCCACCTGCTCCATTACCTGCATCCACTATAATATGAAAGCCTGCTAGTGGTTTTTCTTCTGTTGTTTTCATACCTTTACGAATTTTATCCGTTAAATCAGCGGAATAGTCATCTAAAATTGTAGTTTTCCTGACTGAGCCTTTTCTTTGAAGTGCAGGTTGTTCAGCATGTGTCAAGATATAGGCAATATCCGATTTTTCCGCTCCGCCAGATTTAGTAAATAATTTTAATCCGTTGAAATAATAAGGTAGATGACTGGCTGTAATCATAATCGCTGCATCACAATCATAGTGAGAAAATTGGGTGGCCATAAACATTGCTGGCGTTGTGGCTAAACCAAAATCCAAAACTTCTACGTTTTGCTCAACGAAGCTATCAATCAATGCTTGTTTCAAACGATCCGCTGAAATACGGCTATCATGACCGATACCAATTTTTAATTTTCCTAATTGATGTTTTTCTGCTAAATGTTTTTCATCGCGAAGCCAATGAACCATTCCTACTGCAATTTTCCCGACTTGTGCTGGTGTTAAGTTCGCTGTTTTTTCTTCATGATCTACTGCGATTCCTCTTATATCCGACCCGTTTTGTAACGCTTTCAAATCCATGTAACCAAATCTCCCTTCATTTTTTGATTGGTTAGGCTTAATCCATCATCGCTTCAAAACGTTCAACAACGGCTATTGCGTCATCTTCTGAACGAGCAATGATAATAATCGTATCTACTCCTGCTACGGTTCCAGCAATTTCTTCATAACTGACTTCATCTAAAAAATTCGTCACAACATCTGCTGCGCCCATATCAGTATGGACAATTACCATAAATTGGACACGTTCCATGCGAATCACTGAATCTTTCACGGATTCTTTTAGTTTTTCCTCACTACTGGACGCTTGTTGTTGAGAAAATAAGGCATACTTCACTCGACCGTCTGATCCGTGGGTTTTAACAATGCTCATCTCACGAACGTCTCTTGAGACAGTTGCTTGCGTTGCTTTGACCCCAGATTGTTCAAGAAGTGCAATCAAGTCGTCTTGGGTTTCTATTTCATTTTCTGTGATCAATTGTTTAATCAACAGCTGTCGGTCTGCTTTCTTCATGTCAACACTTCCTGTTTTTAGTTGTTTTCTTTATTATAGCGAAAGTCTGGGAAATTTGCATTTCTTTTTGGTAAAAATTACTTTATTATGAGAAAAGTAAGGATAAAATGATGAAAAAAGCCTTCGATCCCTCTTGTGACCGAAGGCTCGAAGCTTTAATTCATAGTGTAATTTGTTGTATTTTTTTGCTATTTTACTTTTGGTGTTAATATCAAATCTTATACAACTTTTCGTAGAGACAGAAATATATTAAACTTATCTACGAGAGGATTATTTTCTATGACCAGATACACAGAAGATTTTAAAGAAATGATCATTGAATTAAATGAAACAGAACGTTCTGTTCGAAGTTTGGCGAAGGAATGCTTCTACATACCGATTTAGGTAGCCAATACACAGCTTTAGAAAGAAGTCGAGGAATGGCTTAAAGCTAAAATAAGGCATTCCTACAGTCGCAAAGGAACCCCTTATAATAATGCTACAATTGAATCATTTATCGCCTCATAAAAAAAGAAGAAGTATATGTGACTACGTACTCAGATTTTGAAAAGGCAAATCGTGCATTATTTAGTTACATTGAAGGTTTTTATAATCGTAACCGAATCCATAGTTCTATCAATTATTTAACTCCTCAGGAATTTGAAGACCAGGAAAAAGTTAAATTGTCTTAATTGTCTCTACTAAAAACGGCCCAAGACATTGACCTAGATCCATTATCGCTTTTGTCCTGCTTTATTGCATAGGAAAAGCGATCCTTGAAAGATTTGCTAAAAGATATCGCTTCGAAGATAGTAGTCACACTTGTAGCTTACTATATTATCGAAGTGATTAAAATCTTTGTCACTTCTATTTTTGAGTAAAAAAAGACCACTATCTGAACCGCTAAAGTAAGATAGTAGCAATGTAGTACACTTTCGAGCTTTAGTCAATATTCAACTAAAGAGTCAGTGTTATCAGCACTGGCTTTTTTTGTAATCGTAGTGATTATCGATTACCTTCTTGTTTATTATACCTTATAAAGTATACAAAAAACAACTTATCCTAGTTATTCTACAAAAGATTTCAAATCAATTTCGATGCTGCAAATAAAAATTTTAATCACAAAAATTGAACGCACATTCTCAAAAGGCTATAAAACGAATAATTTAGAGGAGGAGATTTCCACGGGACTAAAACTACCTGAACAAGAAAGAAAAATAGAGGTACCCTGACTTCGACTCTTAGCGAAAATGAACTACTAGATAACCTTGAATTGATTTTTGGAAAAAACATGATTTCACTCAAGAAATCAAACGGATCACCCTTTCCAAACCTACCAATATAAATAAAAAACAAAGTACAACAAGTTGATCATTCACCTTGTGTACTTTGTTTTATTTTTACTCTAAGCCTAAAAAATCAAACAGCATATTTCCTTGCAAATTCGTTCATACTTGGCAACACGATCCCTACCATGATCAGACTAAAAATCACTCCGCCGATTGCCCACGAAAGCAGCTCGCCTTTACTAATAACAGGAACAATCATTGATAACCACAACATAGTCGTTAATCCGACAGCTAGTATAAAAAATAATGTTCCATTATATTTTTTCACTTTTGTAATAAAGACATCTTTATAGAAACGGTACTCCATGTAAATGACAAAGGTTTCTGCTACTATCACCGCAAGTACCTGAACTAGAAGAAAACTACTTTTCGGGAATGGTGAACCAAATAATGTCATAATTAGGTTCAATACTATCACCAGCACTGGCAACAAAATCGTGCGCCATTTCCTATTCAAAATGTTATAGTATCCCCAAAATGATTTTTGTTGAATACAGTTTAGCTTTTGCTCCATATTTTCTTCATACATACCAACATCCTCCTTTTTTCAGTTAGACTCTCCTTTTACCTAATAATATTAAAAGTACCACATCAAAATAAAAGATTCTATATCTTTTAAGAAAATATTAATGTTTCTCTAACAGCTCTTGTTTCACCAAATAATCATGTGCAACAGTCGCTGGATCTTTTTGCTCCACATTGACTTGGTAGTTCATCTCACTCATCTCTTCTTCCGTAATTTTACCAACTAAAGGCTGCAATAATTCCTTTAATTCCGGATATTTCTTAAGAGTCTCAGCTTTCAACAACGGTGCTCCTTGATACGGTGGAAATAGTTGTTTATTATCTTTTAAAATCACCAAATCGTATTGCTTCAATTCGCTATCTGTTGAATATGCATCCACCACATTGACATCCCCATTATTGATTGCTTGATAGCGTAAGGATGGCTCCATTGATTTCACATCTAAATTCAAGTTATACAATTTTTGTAATCCTTTATAGCCATCATCACGGTCAATAAACTCTAAAGTAAAGCCAGCTTTTAACTGATTTTCAACTTTTTTCAAATCTTCGATCGTGTTCAAACCATTCTCTTCCGCAAATGATCGTTTAACCGCTACAGCATACGTGTTTTGGTAACTCATAGGTTCTAGATAATCCATATTTTCTTGTTTTTTGATTTGGTCACGTGCATACTCATACACTGCTTTTGGATCTTTTGATGTATTCTTGTTATCCTTCAAAAATGTTTCTAGAACTGTTCCCGTAAACTCAGGATATACATCAATTTCTCCAGATTTTAATGCATTAAATAAGAAACTCGTTTTACCAAAGTTTGTTTTTAAGTTTACATGGATGTCACTATTGGCTTCAATCAATTCTTTGTACATATTGATTAGGATATCTGGTTCTGCCCCTAATTTCCCTGCAATTGTGATTTGTTTTTGTTCTGCTTCTTGATGGGTGTAGACAAATGACCCCGCCAATAACGCTAATAAAACCATAAATGCCGTTGTGATCCGTTTAACTGTGGCTTTCTCGAGTAGGTGAATTCCAAAGTTAAACAGGACAGCCAATACAGCCGAAGAGATGGCGCCAATCAAAATAAGATACACATTGTTTCGGTCGATCCCGAGTAAAATAAATGTACCTAACCCACCTGCACCGATCAAAGCCGCAAGTGTTGCTGTACCAATGATCATCACTGTCGCCGTGCGAATCCCAGAAATGATGTACGGCAATGCTAACTGTAGTTCAAACTTAATTAGCTTTTCTTTTTTATTCATTCCAAATGCTTCTGCGGCTTCTTCTAACGACGGATCGATTTCAGTCAAGCCTGTATAGGTATTTTGCAGGATCGGAAATAGAGCATAAATCACTAAAGCAACGATCGCTGGCGGACTCCCTATGCCTATAACTGGAATCAATAATCCGAGTAATGCTAATGATGGGATCGTTTGGAAAACTCCTGTGATTTGCAAGACAAATTCAGCCGCTTTTTTATAATTCGTCAGTAAAATCGCAAGCGGAATTGCCAAAAGAATTGCAATCAGTAATGACAATAAAGATAGTTGAATGTGCTCAACAACAGCTTGTATAAAATCTTCTTTTCGGGCAACGAATGTTTCTATTAGTTTTCCCATATTATTGATCACCTTTTTCTATCTTTGTCTCTAAAAAGCGTAAAATCGTTCGATCTGTGATTTCACCGATAGGTACTTTCTCATCAATAAGTACAACAGTTTCCCCCTCTATAAGTAAACGAATCACAGTTGGTAAATCTGTGTCTAAATTGACTGTTGTTTCGCTATCCACTTGTCCATCTTCTATAAACCCAGATTCTAATACGTCTTCTGCGCAGTAATTTTCCAAATTGGCATGTTCATGTTGAAAGAACTGCGCCACAAATTTATTAGCAGGATGACTTTTGATTGCTTCTGGAGTATCTGTTTGAACGATTTTCCCATCCTTCATCACGCAGATACGATCCCCTAAAAGTAAGGCTTCATTCATATCATGGGTTACAAAAACAACTGTACTTGCTAATTCTTTATGCAACTCCTTGATCAATAATTGCAGTTGTCCTCTTGAAATCGGATCTAATGCGCTGAAAGGTTCATCCATTAAAATAATATCTGGTTTCGCTGCAATTGCCCTTAAAATGCCGATACGTTGCTGTTCACCACCAGATAATTCAGCAGGTTTTCGGTGTAGATATTCTTCTGGAGGTAAGCTGACTTTTCTCAGTAATTCTTCCGTTCTCTCCCGTCTTTTCGCTTTGCTCCAGTGTCTCATCTCTGGTATCAATTCGATGTTTTCAGCAACGGTTAGATTTGGAAAAAGTGCGATTTGTTGCAGGACATAGCCAATAGTCAACCTTAGTTCTTTCAGATTGTAATCGATCAGCCGTTTGTCGTTAAAGTAGATATCACCATCGGTTGGTTCAATCAATCGATTGATCATTTTTAAGGTGGTCGTTTTCCCACTACCGCTAGGACCTACTAATACAAAAAATTCGCCGTCTTCAATCGAGACATCAAAATTATTTAAAACGAATTGATCGTTGTATTTTTTGGATACGTTTTGAAAATTAATCATTTGTTCACCTCATTTTTTTCTTGTATGGCTCTGCTATCTAGCTTTAGAAAAATCTTCCTTATTTTTAAGTATGTTTATAAGTATACTTGAAAATGTTATTTGTTTCTAACGACTTGTTTCTATTGTACAGAAAAAAACCTGACAACTGTCTGTCAGGTTTTAATCGTTGATTTAAAAATATTTCATCAAATTGTTTAATTTGGCACATTTTGTAGCGTCCACGTCAGCTTCCCTTGATATGCACCTTTATACGCACCATTTGGTATAGTCAACTGAACACCTTTTTTACGAGTAAGTCCTTCTTCTGTTGTCGCTTCTTCTGTATAGGATTCGAATAAGTTTGTAAATCGACCTTTCCCTTTGCCTTCAGCTGCGCTAAAGACCGAACCGGTTGCACCTTCTTTAGTCACAGTCACCGCATGCCCAATTGCTTCCTGAGTCTCTACTCCACCAGATTTCACTTTCTCACTAGGAATGTAAAGTTCCCAACCTTTTAATTCTTTCCCTTCAGTTGTTTGCAGAGGTGTTGTCATCGCTACACTCACACTCCAGCCTTTACCTCCACCTGACATATCCACCACTTCAATTCCTGAACTATAACCTTTTGCACCTTCTGATGGTTCAGGTGTTACTTTATCCAATTTGGTTGCTCGCGTTGTCCCGATTGGCGCATTTGGAAATTTGAAGTCGGAAACGGCCCGAATCGTAAATTCATCCGTCTGTGGTTCTTTGTCAGAAATTAGTTCTTCTGTTGGCCCCATAAATTGATAAACGACCGTCTTTCCCTCGTTCATTATGATTACTTCTGGTTTTGGTTTTTTTAATAGAGTGTATTCTTGTTTTTTTAATGTCTGAATCGCGCTTGTAATCTGTTCTTCCTTCGTTAAATCAACAGACTCATTTGGTGTTTTGAACATTGTCAAACTCTTATGAATCGCCCGGCCATTTTCATCTTGGAATAGAATGCTTAAAGGCATAAGCTCACTCACATTAATTGTGGGCGCCGCTTCAAATGATGTATCATGAAAATTCAATTTTTTGCTAGGATTACTATTCCCTGTATCATTGTTCGTTGTTGGCGGATTCACTACTCCTGCTTTTAACGCTGAACCTTCATGGTCTCTTGCAAAGAGTTGAATTTCATCTTCTTTTTTTAATGTCATAGCTTCAAGAGACAGCTCAAAGTTCCCCATGTCATCAACAACTACATTAGATGTATCCAGAGGTTGTCCGTTTAACGTAGCTGTAATTTCTACCGTTTGATCTTCCACATGCCCTTTGATACTTGTTGCTTGATTGTTAATCGCATTGCTCTCGACTGTGATAGGCTTTGGTGGAATGATTTGGAATGGTTCGACTGTCTTTGTCAAAATTTGATTATCAAATCCTGGCGTTAATTCTCCACTTGTTAAGTTTACTTTTGTAATAGTGACTTTATCTCCAACTTCAAAATATTTTCCTGTATCAATTTCAAAAAGTCCTCCTTGGGGCTTCTCTCCATAAATACTAATACCAGGTTTCGCCTTGCTATCCCCTACTGATTTCACTTTTTCATAGACTTCTTTTTCTCCATTTGCTCTCTGTACTTCTACAGTAGCCTCTACTTCATTATCCCATGCTGGCCTTGTCCGATTAAGTCCTACTGGTACACTCAATCGACCATGAATTTTTTTGTCTGCAGTCGTCGGCACCCTAAGGACATCTGCCACAGCCCAGCGAGCGTTATTACTACTTAATCGAGTATAATTCGTTAATCCTTGTGTGCCAATTGTATTGGTATTGAAATCACCTGGTCTATTTGTCGCACCAAGCGTATCAAAGTTAGAGCCTTTGAATGCATAATTTAAATCAATAAAATTCAAGTCCGGGTCTTGCTCTACGCCAGTTCCTTTCTTCCATAAAGATAAGTCACTCTTAGTAGCCTTTAATGTTGAGCTACTATTCACCGTGAAAATGTTCCCACCATTTCCTCGAGTATTCGTAAAGTCCATGAATAATGGTTTATCAAATACAACCTCTAAGCGATCTGATGTTCTAAAAATCCCTGTATTTGTAGAAGCGGTCTTCCCTCTAGCTTCAAAATAGCCTCCATCTGAAGCAGTAATTAAACCTGGTTGATCATGCATATCAATTGCTGGACCTGAATTAGCAGCAATCCTTACTTCTGAACCTTGTCCAGTTACATTAAATTCATTTCTATCTCCAGATACGTCAGTGGCTTTCGTATAGTGAACCCCTTGATTTCCTTCCGCTGTTCCACCATCATTAGGAGTGCCTTTTCCAGGATTATTTATCGTGAACTTCCCATTATTTTTTACATTCACTTGATTTCCATGACCAAACAATCTAACACCAGCAGCGCTTCCGCCACTTTTTTCAATGTTCATTTCTGCATTATCAATATTAAATAGATAATGACCATTTTGACTGCTTCCATAACCACTTCTCATAAATCTTAAGGTTGCATTTGCATTGTTAACATAGCCATCCGTAGGCCCAGACATAAGGTTTATCTTGGCACCTGAGGATAGATTAAATACGCCATAACTTGACTGCATGATCATTGCACTTGATAAATTAGATATCAAGTTTACTTCCGCCTGATCCTCTACCGTAATAGCTGCACCCGTAGACAGTTTTTCAGCATCAGGATTTCCTAAATAAATCGTACCCGCTCCATCGACGAATCTTTGACGATTGCTTTCAGACACAAACGATGTTCCCACCCCAGAAACAGTTAACTGCGGCTGATTTCCAAGCAAGCGTATACTATCTGTATCGCCAACTTTACTACTCATTTTTGACCCGCCAATGACTGATAATTTAGCACCAGTTCCATCCATTTGAATGGTTGGAGAAGTTAATCCATTCAACTTCACAGAGCTATTCTTTTCTACCATCATATTTGGTGCATTTCCAACCATGTAAATTCCGCCAGCTGCCATCCCTCCAGTTTGTGAGGTACTTTCCTGATTAAATTCACTTTCAGATACAGTAAACTGAGTATTACTTCCTTTCATCCATAAAGAACTTATACCTGAATTTTTTAAAGTAGTCTTACTCCCAGTTTTGACATTCATTGTTGGAAGAGTGCCTTCTAAATAAATATTTGATCCAGCGCCCCCTCCATTACGTTGCATATTCAACTCACTAGAATCGGTTACATTAATTGCTGTTTTATGTGTAGATAAAGTCCCCTTTCCAGACAAGTTGATACTTGATCCTGCCGTGTTGGTATTATGTTGGACATTGATTCTACTATTCTGTGTAACATTAATTTGAGGTGACACTGCAGTAACATCTATTACTTTTTCTCCTGTCCCCTCAAACTCTATTTGACTTCCTCCAGTCGCCTGAATTGTTGTATCCTTTCCGTTTCCTACAACAACATTAGACCCCAGTTTTGTTTTCATATTCAGCTTTGACTTATTCGTAGCACTAACGGCTGTACCATATGTTTCTCCTGGAAGATTGATCCCTATACGACTACCTGTTCCAGAAATAGATATTTCGCTGTCTCCACTCACATATAAGCCACTGTAGTCGATAGGATTGGTATCAAAGTCTACAACAGGCACAGAAGTTGACGTATCTGATGCTAAAGCATTGACTTCTAAAGAAGAGTTAGTTTTTACGTTGATATATCTCAGCCCTGTTAGAGGTGATTTAGGTGTAGCACTTTGTTTTGTATTGATAATCATCTTTGAATTTTCTGTGATGTTCAAATCGTATGACGTTGCGTAAGTACCTGTACCTTTTTTTATTATTGTAATGTCAGGCTGCTCTATATAAACTTCCGCACCACCTTTAAGTGTCATACTCGTCTGTGCAAATAAATAGGGTTTAGCTCTGGTAGACTTAAATTCATTCTTTCCACCGGTAAAAACAACATGTGAAGAACCTAAATTCGTGATGACCCCCTTATTACTTGCTGCCTCACTTACATTTTCCATTTCCATATAACTTTTAGCAAGAGAAGAAGGATAAGCAGCATACTCAAACATTGCCGAGTCAAGATTATAACCTACTTTCATATTCTCCAATCTAAAGGTATGATTCCCATATCTTATCTCCCAAGTGTGGCCTGTCATTTGTAAAGTAAAACCATTCCCTCTAATGACCAGATCTCTACTTATGACTTTAGGTTTAACAGTGAAACCCATGGTTATATTATTTAGCATTTCTATTTGTGATACATTATCATTGTTTACAGCATCTCTCATTTCCTCTCCGGTAGAAACTTTCCTAGTTTCACCTTCAAATGTTGCTCTACTTGTTCCTGTGCTTCTATGTACTTGTGTCTGCTGCTCAGGTTCATTCTCAGCTTTGATACTTGTATTATTCAAATGAAAATAACCTATCATCGCTATTCCTACAAGGAAGACTCCTAAAATATGATATTTTTTTTTCATTAACTTTACACATCCTTCTTTCTTTTAGCTATTTAGTGGGGAGATAGAAGAAATCAATATTCTTTCATGCGACTTTTTTATTAGAAAAGTTTCTGATTTTAATCATTTCAACGTATCCTAATCAAGATACCTTTACTAATAATACCTTGATTTAGCATCATAAAAAACAACAAGTAAGCGCTATCAAAAGACATATAAGTATATACTGTCCCTGTAGTTTCGATGTGATTACAGTTTTACTAGCCTTCTGCTCATTCCCCCAAGATAAGTAAGTCCACTATCAAAAACAAGGTGGAGCATCACTATTCTTGATAGCGATAATCCACCTTGTTTTTGATGTAATCAATTTTATTTAGACTTGCTTAAATTTCTGTCTATTTTCATTTACAAAAGATCAACTGAAAAACGATGATAAAAGCTTTTCAGATGACCTTAAATTTGTACTACTTAGCTAAACGGTAAATCGCAGATGTTAACAAACACCGTTACACCAGCTTTTTAAAATCAATAAATACAACTATCACACTAGACGAAGGAAATCAGAACAGTTTGTCCAGATAGTCTTCATCTATTCTTAATTTGGGAATTTTTCGATTCTAATTATACATAATTTAATCTCTATGTAAAAAACTCCTGTTGAGTTAATTATCAAAATTATCTAATTTTTTCTGTTGCTTATCAAAAGCTTCTTTTACTGATTTTCCAAATTGTCCTTTGATTGATTCCTCTAAGGATTTAGTTGTTTTAGAAAGTGAGGATTTCGCTTCTTCTAGAATGACCTTCCCTTTTTTCCCAGCATTCTTTTGATTATTTTCACTGTTTTGCACCCCAGCCATTCCTATAGCTCGAACAGCTGCTTCTTGATACCTTTTCCGCATTTTTTTTAATAATTCATCGAGTAATTCATTCATATGACTTCTCCTGTATCTTATAGTTCTTCCCTAAGCCTCCTCAATTGAGAACGATAGGTATTTTCTGCTTCTTCTTCTTTTTTCATCAACATACGTTTTTCTTTTTCTAATTCATCCAAAAAATAATGATTTTCCTGTTCCATTTCTCGCCTTGCTTGATTAAAAGGCTCGCCATCTAATGCCAAATCTTTCAAAATATATGACAAATATTCTAAAGAATCATCTAGGAGATATTCGCCTTTTTTACGCACAACTTTTAGTTCATCCTCTTGCTCTTCAAGTAGTCTGCGTGCTGTCTGATACGTTTCTATAATTGCTTCCTCATCCAAAATAATACCCTCCAATACAATTAAAACTGAAGTTGCCGTGCCAAATCTTGATCTTGTTGAACAACCGCAATTATTTTACTATTAATTTCAGAAGCTAAACTTTCGAAAGTTTCTCCAACTTCTTTGGCTTCTTGAATTTTTTGCTGATATTTTTCATTTGGAGTATTCACTATGCGTGCTTTTGTAAATCCCACTGTAGATAATTGGCTCTCCATTTCAGATTCAGACAAATCGGAAGAAGCTCCTCGTGCACTCGTTAAAATCTTATTCCATAACTCTTCTGCTTTATCCATCTCTTCCTGACAATGCGTAATCACTTTACTCATTGCTACTTTCAATAAACTAGAAGCTGTTGTTACAATTGATCTAGCTAGTGTGGCATCTAGGTAAATTTCTTCTGTTCCTGAAAGTCCGCCCCCACTTGCATTTAGTTTTGCTTCTAACGTTTTTAATAGATACATACTGGTTACAAACTTACTCATTAAGTTTTGTTCTAATTGCTGACCATCCATTAATGCGTATGTGTTATCAGGGATTCTCAATCGTCCGTCTTCATCAAATTTCCATAAGGTCAATGCATGTGCGTCTAAAGGATTAGCAGGGCTCCCTTTAGTATAGCCAATCATGATCTCCGCACCGGTTCCATTTCCCATTAAGTTTCCTATCAAATCCGCAAAATTACGATAGTTCGTAAGCATTCCGGGATTATTTTCTATCCATTTTTTTGCATCTGTAGATAATATACCGTATGGATCTGGTCCATTGAAGCCAACGTTACGCCATTCATTCTCAGCAGCAATCATAAGAGCTAAATATTCACCTAATGAATGACCCGTTGTTGTAACGACTGCATGAGGATAGGTTAAATTAATCCAATCTGCAAATTCTTGAGCTGAGCCAGCTTGACCAGGATTCCAACCAAGTTGTTCCATGCTTAAACCAACAGTTTGACCATCCGTTACAACATCTCGCCAATCGCCACCAAAATTAGTGCCTGCAAAAGCTACTGTTAATTGAGTCGTATCTGGATAGCCATTTGAATCTAATGGGGCAATTGCCATGGCTTGCATCCCGTTACTAGGTTCTGTTTTAATTTTTAGTATCTGGTATTTTTGTCCATTATATTGTTTTATCCTACCTTCTTTTAAGCTAGGATCATAATTAGGATGTTTTGGGTCTAGCCAATAGACCATATCGCTAAACTGATTGTAATCTTCATCTCTAATTGTCATATATATTCAACACCACCATCTGAAAGTATAACTTTTATCTTGGAATTGGTAGTTCCATCTTTTTGTATGCTGCTATCTTCAATGCCAATATCTCCAAGTTCATTTCTTTCCTTCCAGTATCCATAAGTGAAAGAAACCTTTTGATCATGAATATCCGTCATTGTTACAAACATTCTATATGATCCAGTAGCTTTATTATGACCAGTTTTTTCTATCTTTACTTCTTTAATGTCACTGAAGGTTTGCTTCAATATAACTATTGACTGCAGTTCTATTTCAATTAACCCTTTTTCTTGTTCTTTTTTTTTCTCATCCATAAAATACTTCCCTCCAACTCCTAGGAACACTAAAAAAAACAATCCTATAACGATAATACTATTTCTTTTTTTCATTGTAAGCTCCTTTAGTAATAATGGATTAACCATAACATATAATTGCACAACAATATATCAGTAAAACCCTATTTTTTTCTAACATTCTGCGTTATTTAAAATGATTACTCGCTATATGTAACACTAGTTGCTAGTACATGTACTCCTAACAAAAGGATATGTCAATTCAATCCAATCCACAAATTCTTGAGCTGAGTCAGCTTGACCTGGGCACCATCCAAGCTGAGTCGTGTCTGGATAGCCATTTGAATCTAATGAGGCAATTGCCATGGCTTGCATCCCGTTACTGGGTTCTGTTTTAATTTTTAGTATTTGATATTTATGTCCACCAATATTTTGAAAACTTCCTTCTGTGATCGAAGGATCATAATTTTCATGCTTAGAATCAAGCCAATAAACCATGTCACTTGCTTCATTATATTCTTTTTCAGTTGCCATCAGATTTCACCTTCTTTTCCATCCGAATAAGTCACTTTCACTTTGGAATCTGTTATCCCTTCCTTTTGGACATTGGTATTCACAATACCGTAGCTCCCTATTTCATCCCTTTCTTTCCAAAAACTGTAAGTGAATTTTACAGATTCTCCAATATTATTAATAACTTCTACAAACATTCTATATGATCCAGTAGCTTTATTATGACCAGTTTTTTCTATCTTTACTTCCTTAATGTCACTAAAGGTTTGCTTCAATATAACTATTGACTGCCGTTCTATTTCAATTAACTCTTTTTCTTTCTCACCCATATAATATTTTCCTCCGACGCCTAGGAACACTAACAAACATAGTCCTACAATGATAATACTATTTCTTTTTTTCATTATAAGCTCCTTTAGTAAAAGTAAATTAACTATAACATATAATTGCTCAACAATAAGGAATGATTTTCAATATCAAAAATAGCTGTCCTTTGTTGCCTAAGCTTCTAAATAAGGAAAAATATCTATAACTTCCCTATTCAATGAACTAGCAATAGTGAAAGATAATGCTTTGGAAGGTTTATATTTGTCTTTTTCAATGCACTTTATCGTTTAAATAGAAACACTCACCCTTATCAGCAAGTTCTTTTTTGAAAAATATTTTTGAACATTATATAGGAAATTATTTCAAATGAGAATTAAAATAGGTGCAATTAACTCACACTTCTCGTGAATTATTGCACCTATTTTATCATTATTTAGTTGGTGTGATATTTTTATTTCCCATTTAAAATATCACACCACAAAATAATTCCTAATCATTTTCTAAAATCAGAACCCCTTATTCCAACTAGCTTTTAAATAACTCGGAATGATTAAAAATAAATCTTTTGAACTCTTATTTCGCCAAACGGTAAATCGCATCCGCATAAATAGCTGTTGCACGGAATAAATCATCCAATGCCATAAATTCATTGGCTTGGTGCATTGTATCCGTATAACCTGGGAACATTGCGCCATAAGCCACACCACGTTTTAGTAAACGTCCATATGTTCCACCACCGATAATTTGTTCGTGGCCTTTTTGACCAGTATGATCTTCGTAAACTTGTAATAATGTTTCAACCAATGGATCATCTGCTGGTACATAATGAGGCTCTTGATTACGTCCACCTTGAACAATAGTTGCGCCGATCGCACCTGCTGTCGCTTTTACACCAGCTTCTAAATCTTCTGCAGTTGTTCCTTTAGGATAACGGAAATTCAAGCTCATAAAGTTGCCTTCTTCGGCTTCTTTCTTGAATACAAATAAGCCAGCATTCATTGTTAATTTACCCATTTTCGCATCTTCAAAGGCTACACCTAATTTTTCACCATAGAAATCTTCATGTACTAATGTTGCTGCAACTTGGATAAATTCTTTCGCTGCACCACCAAATGCGTAGCTATTTAAGAATACAGCTAAGAATGTCGCTGCATTGATTCCAGATTGAGGGCTAGCGCCGTGTGCGCCTTTACCAACGACTTTGATCGTAACAGTTGTACCATTAGCTTCTAACGTACCAGAAATTGGTTCTTCATCGACAAAAACGCTAAATGCACCTTGCATTTTTTCAGCAGCTTCGGCAGTTGGAACAGTGATTACAGCCGTTGCTGTACCTGGAACCATATTTTCACGTAAGCCAGCATTAAAGCTTTCTAAAATATATTCGCCTTCGCTTGATCCGCCAAAACGAGCATATAAAGATACGTTTCCTTTTTCACCATTGATAATCGGGAATTCTGCATCTGGAGAGAAACCAAAATCAGGTGTTTCTTCATGTTTGAAGTAATAATCCATATCGCCCCAGCCGCTTTCTTCGTCACTACCGACAACAAAACGAACTTTTTTAGATAATGGAACACCTAAGTCTTTGATAATTCTTAATGCATAATAAGCCGCCATACTTGGGCCTTTGTCATCACTTGAACCACGAGCAAAGATTTTACCGTCTTTGATTACTGGTTCATACGGATCCGTATCCCAACCATCACCAGCAGGTACAACATCCATATGACCGAAAATCCCTAATGTTTCATCGCCTTCACCGTATTCAATATGTCCAGCATAGTTATCAACGTTTTTCACAACAAAACCATCACGTTCGCCATATGCTAACATATGTTTTAAGCCAGCCACAGGTCCTGGTCCAAATGGTGCTTCTGGCGTTGCTTTTGAATCATCACGCTCACTGTTAATACGTAATAAATTTTGTAAATCTTCTAATAGCGCATCTTTACGAGCGTCTACTTCTTTTTGCCAATCAATTGTCATTTTTTAGTCACTCCAATTCATTATTCTCTACCTCCCCATCATACCACTAACTTGCTTAAAAGAAAAAGGCAGGAACAGTTTTTTCTATAATATTTTGCTCTTGATTTAAAACAGATTTATACTAAAGGCAAACCACTGAAGGAGAAGATTCCGATGAAAGAATTATCGCAAAAAAATTTAACTGCTGTGATTCATCCTAGACCGCAAAACTCCCATAAAGGAACCTTTGGACGAGCAGTATTGGTTGGAGGGAATGAAACTTACGGTGGAGCCATCATTATGAGTGCAGAAGCCGCTGTAAAATCAGGGGCTGGTCTAGTTTCAGTCATTACAGCTGAAAAAAACCACAGCGCTCTTCATGCCCGTCTACCAGAAGCGATGGTACTTCACTGGGAACTTACACAAGAAACAAGTGATGTATTAGCTAGCTCCGATGTTATTTTAATTGGTCCAGGACTTGGACTAAGTAAACAGGGTCACGATCTATTAAGAGAAGTACTACTAAAGCAAAAGGCCTCTCAATGGCTAATAATCGATGGATCAGCGATTACACTATTTGCCCAAATGGGCTGCTCATTAAATTATCCAAAACAAGTCATTTTTACACCTCATCAAATGGAATGGCAACGCTTGAGCGGTTTAAGCATCGTTGATCAAACAAAGGAAAACAACCAATTATTTCAGAAAAAATTAGGCGCAACTATTGTTTTAAAAAGTCATAGAACTGAAATTTATACCCCAGATGAAAACTATAAAAATCCACTAGGAACACCAGCAATGGCAACTGGTGGCATGGGTGATACCTTGGCTGGCATGATCACGGGTTTTCTAGCTCAATTTCAAGATAAGAAAGCTGCTCTTTTGGCAGCAGTTTACCTTCATAGTTTGATTGGAGAAGAGCTTAGTAAAACTTGTTATGTCGTCTTGCCTACTGAGATTAGTAAACATTTACCACAATACATGAAATACTTCGAAAATTTAGACAGAAAAACAGAGGAAAAATGACACTTACTTTCCTCTGTTTTTCTATTAAAATAATATCGCTAGAATACCTTTTAAAGATAAGATTTTTTCTTCGCTAGACTTTCAGATCTTTCCGCTGATAAAACATATAAGAACCTGCCAAAAATACAAGAGCACAGATAACTAATGACATTATATTCCCTATAGAAAGCCCTTGTTCTAGTATGTTGCTAGGAATACCCAAATGAATTGGAGAAATATTCTTCGCCCAGCTGAACGAGGTATTTAAATCAGAAAAAATACCAATCAAATAAAAACCAAACACGATCCCTAAAGAAATCCCTGTACTTTGTTTACTTGATGTTAAAAGGGTAGAAAACAAAAAGCCCAACGCTAAAAAGAAAAATAAGATCACAGCTTCTTGCCAATAAATTTTACCAATTCCTGAAATAATTTCCCCAGCCGAATCACTTGATTGTTTAAATAGCAATGTCGCTCCCGTAGAAGCAGCAAACGACAACAACCAAAAGATAGCTAATATCCCGATATTTGCGATCAATTTCCCACTTACGATTCCCATACGAGTCACTGGTTGAGCATATAAAAACTCAATGGTTCCATCGGTTTCTTCTTTAATCAAGGCTTGACTCCCTAGCATCATCGCATAAATGGATGCAGCCAAAAACATATATTGAAAATAATAAGCAAAAAAACCCGTAGAAACTAAAAAGCTTGTCTGACCGCTAACACTAAGATTGAATGTTTTCAACAATGCAGGAGAAAGTCCTTTTAGTGAAGCATCCATAATATTTTTCATGGCTGAGTCATGCATTTGTGGATAAACAGCGCTAAAACCAAAAACTACAACGATAAAAATAGCTAACCAAATAAACAAGCTTTTGATTAAAGATTTTCCTTCGATTTTTGCTGTGATCATTTGACTGTTCCTCCTTCATATAACGCCATGAATTGATCTTCTAATTCTGGATTAGTGATGGTAAAATCTTGAATTGAGGCATCGTCTAACAATGGTAGAACTGCACGTAAATCTCCTTCGTACAATAAGCGGGTTTCATTTCCTTGGTGTTTCAAAATCGCCGCACCTAGTTTTTCAAACACAGATAATGGGATTTGATCGCCAATCAATGTAATCACTTTCCCTAATGATTTTTCTTTTGATACCTCTTGAACCGTAATAATTTCACCTTCACGAATAAATGCGGCCCGATGTGCATGTTGTTGAACTTCATTTAAATCATGGCTAGATAAAAAAATGGTCATACCATCTTTATTATGCTTTTCTAACTCTTCAAATAAACGATGCTGCATCAAAGGGTCTAACCCGTTGGTAGGTTCATCTAACACCAATAATTCTGGTGCCGGCAATAGCCCGGCGGTAATAGCAATTTTCTTTTTATTTCCTAGTGATAGCTCTGACATCCTCTTTTGAGCATCAATATCAAACAATTCAATAAAATAATCAATCTGCTTCTTGCTATTGCTTAGTTGATGGAATTCAGCTACATATTTTAACACTTCCAAAGTAGTCATATTCGGATAAAATCGTACATCACTAGATACATATCCTGTTCTTTTACGAATTTCTTTGGCTTCTTTTATGCTATCTAAACCAAGTAAGGTAGCTGTGCCTTGGTCTGGATAAGTAAAATTCAACATAGTCTTAATCGTTGTTGATTTGCCTGCACCATTTGGACCGATAAAACCATAGATTTCACCTTTTTCGACAGATAAATCCACTTGATTAATCGCTGGTTGTTTTTTATATAATTTAGTCAATCCCTTAAGTTCAATGGCATTCATTTTGTTCCTCCTCATCATTGACTCCCTAGTCAAAAGAAGTATATCTTTGTAATAGCTTTTAGTCAAAAATATATAATCGCTGTAACTTCCGTATAACAGCTACTCCCATCACATACTCACTTGCTTGATTATTTACTCACCTTCAAGTTTTCAAGTTCACTCTCTGACAATACTCGATAGTCTCCCAACGTCAGCTCTTCGTCCAGCCATAAGCTACCCATTCGCAAACGTTTTAAATAAACAACTTTTTTATCGACCGCTTCAAACATCCTCTTGACTTGATGAAATTTACCTTCTTGGATGATCAGCTGTATTTCTGATAGTTCATTTTCTTCATCTAGTGACACAATCGTTAATTTACTTGGTTTTACTTGTTCTCCATTAGTCAAAGCAAACCCTGAAGCAAAATGGCGGACATCCTCTTCGGTAACAATTCCCTGAATTTTTGCGAAATACTCTTTATCTACATGTTTTTTTGGTGACAGTAATTGATGTGCTAGTTGACCATCGTTTGTCAATAGTAGTAATCCTTCGGTATCTTTATCAAGGCGACCAACAGGAAATAAATCTTCTCTAAAATCTTGATCCTGCAATAAATCAATCACTGTTTGATCTCTTTTATCTTCTGTCGCAGAGATGACTCCTTGAGGTTTATGCAACATGTAGTAATAAAATTTTTGATAGCTCAATTGTTCTCCAGCAAAAGTAATGATGTCTTTGCTTTCATCAATTTGCGTTTTTCCATCTTTTACAATCTTATTATTTACAGAGACTAAACTTTTTTTTAGTAGTTGTTTTGCTTCTTTGCGGCTGCCAACACCGGTTTCTGCAAGAAATTTATCTAATCGCATGGGTTCTCCTTAGTTTTTTATCTAATAAAATAGCGGAACATTATGTCCCGCTATTTTACTAAGTCTATTTTATTTTCAATTTACGACGAATTTTACCAACACTTGCGCCTAGTAATTTATCTGCTAAACGAAGTTTGATCGTAATATAACCATAAACCGCTCCGCCAAATGCCGCAACAATTATAATAATTAAGAAGGATTGGAATTTGCGTGTTGGATCTAAGAACAGATATAAGAATTGTCTCATCAACACCGCCGCAAGCATCATTACCAAGGTGATCAGGAAAATCAATAAACCACGACGTAATGTCAATCCGAAATTAAATCGACTAACTTTTTTGATTTTTCTCATGATCAATACACATGATAATGTAAAACCAATCATCGTAGCAATCAATGGGCCATAAACTTCAAAAAGTCGAACACTTGGATATTGAATAATCAATTTCAGCGCTAAACCTAAAGCAAAATACTTAATCGCTGCTTCATTTTCGTACATTCCCATCAACATCGTTGACGACAACATATATAGTCCCATAAACAAACCGGCAAAACAAGCTTGGATCAAGACCGATACACCTAGCGCATCTGGCACATAAAACATCGTATATAATGGTTTTGCCAGGACAATCATACCGAAAGTTGCTGGCAACATCACAAACATAAATAATTGTAAATTATTGCTGATTAACTTAGATAAATCGCGATAATTCTTTAAGGTAATTGCCTCAGTAATAAGCGGTAACCCAGTGGCTGAAATCGATGTTGCTAAAGCAATCACAACCATCGTTAATTTGTCCGGATTGGCGTTAAAAACCGCAAACAACGTTCTCAATTGACTACCAGAATAGGCTGTAAATGTACCCATGAAATTAGAAAACGTAAACTGATCCACTAATTTAAATACCGTTACACCTGAACCAACAATAATAAAAGGAATCGCTTCTTTTAAGGTCTCTGTCAATAATTCTTTCGTAGATGCTTCATGTTCATTGGCACTGTGTTCTGCAAGATAGTCAAACATTGGTTTTTGTTTACGAATGTAGAAAAACAATACAACTAAACTAGCCAGCATCCCAATAAATGCCGCAAGAGTTGATTGTGTGACTGCACTAACATAATCGCCATCCATGACTTTCATAATGATGAACGCTGTCAATAACATGTAAAATACACGTGCAACTTGCTCAACAATTTGTGATAATGCAAATGGCATCATGTCTTGGTTTCCTTGGAAATATCCTCGAACAACACTCATACATGGAAAAATTAATACAGCTAAACTCAGTGAACGCATCGTAGGAATCAATGCTTCCCCGCCTCCTGACCATTTTGCCAGAAGTGGCGATGCAAGATACATTACAATCGCAAAAACTCCACCTAAGATAGCCATTAATTGAAGAGCTTTATAAAAGAGCTGTCGGCTAATTTTATATTCATTTAACGAATTGTAATAAGATGTCTGCTTTGCAATAGCGGCTGGAATGCCTGCCGTTGATATTAATAAAAAGAGAGCATACACAGTATATCCCATTGAAGATAAACTATTTGCTTCATTGGCGTGTTTTCCCATCCAAGCATACCATGGGATAATATACACCGCACCCAACAAACGAGAAATTATATTACTAGCTGTCATCCAAGCCGATCCTTTAACCATCTTCTCTTGATTTGTTAAGATTGGTTGATCAGCAGGATTTGGTTGATTTATCATTTAACTCCTCCAACTTTCTTCAAACATGCTTCCTTTATTTTAATTGTTAAATCAAGTATATGCAACGACTTTCTTGAATAAATTAACTTATTTATGTTTTCCTCATTGATTTTGTAAAAAAACAGTAGTTAGAATTTTTTTAATATATAAACACCAAATGAATACACCATTACCAATTGTTTGTTTTTTGTTTATATTTAAGCATTAAGTCGTAGTTTATTTATTTTATTTTATAATTATTTTCGCATTTTAAAAAAATATGCTTTTTATATAATCGTTATTTAATTACTTATTCATCGTAAAAACGAACATCTATGTGATTGATTTTCCTCCAACAATTAGCACGCACCTTGAAGTTTTATCATTTAAATTGTATGATGAATTTCTAAAAGCTTTTTACTTCAAAAAATCTTACATTCAGATTTTAGATACCGCTTGGAGGCGCAATGATGACTATTTCTTTAGAAAGAATCCGTGAATGTTTACTAAAAGAGCATCTATTAAAAGAATTTATTTCCGCTGAAGGTTGGTCTTTGACCCCACCTGACTCGTTTAAAGATAAACTATTCGATACTATTTCTTATGATTCCCGTAAAGTCAGCTGTGATACTCTGTTTTTCTGTAAAGGAATGACTTTCAAATCAGAATATTTAAATGCTGCCGTTCAGTCAGGTCTTGAGGTTTATGTAGCAGAACAGCCTTATGATGACGTACTTGCACCATTAGGTATCATTGTCACTGATATCAAAAAGGCAATGGCTGTATTGAGTATGGCTTTTTATGACTATCCACAAAATCAATTGAAATTGATTGGTTTTACTGGTACCAAAGGAAAAACAACTGCTGCTTATTTTACTAAGTTTATTTTAGACCACACAACACATAAAAAGACAGCAATGCTATCTACAATGAACTCTACCTTAGATGGCGAAACTTTTTTCAAATCTCAATTGACCACGCCAGAATCACTAGATCTTTATCGAATGATGGCAGAAGCGGTCGCTAACGGTATGACTCACTTTATTATGGAAGTCTCTTCACAAGCTTATAAAACCAATCGTGTGTATGGTTTATTCTTTGATGTAGGAATTTTCCTAAACATTACACCTGACCATATTAGCCCAATTGAGCATCCAACATTTGACGATTATTTTTACTGTAAGCGACAATTAATCAAACATTCTAAAACAATGATTTTAAATCGTGACTCCGATCATTTTAAACTACTTAAAGAAACTGCTGAGTTACACCAAACGCCTTATATCGTTTATGGTGATCAAAAAGCAACGGATGCAGATTACATCTATCAAACGAATCTTGAAGATTCTCTCGCATTTTCTATTACAGCAAAAAAAGACACCTTAGCTATTACTGGGGACTATCACTTACGTTTAGGTGGAGATTTCAACAAAGGAAATGCCTTAAGCGCTGTTCTAACTAGTGCTTTAGTTGGTGCCGTACGCAGTGATTGTCAACAAGGCATCAAAGAAACGATCGTTCCTGGCAGAATGGAATTGTTGACGAATAAAAATGGTGCGAAAGTCTATGTCGACTATGCCCATAATTATGACAGTTTAAAAAATCTTTTAACTTTTGTGAAAGAAGAACATCCTAATGGCCGTATCCTTGTAGTGATCGGCAGTACTGGAAACAAAGCGATTTCTAGACGGAAAGACTTCGGTACAGTTTTGTCTGAACTCGCCGATGTTGCGATTTTGACAACGGATGATCCAGCTGATGAGAATCCCGTTACGATCTGTGAAGAAATCAAAGCTCATATTACAACCGATATTCCTGTTGAAATCATCGTTGACCGTGATGTTGCCATTAAAGAAGCTCTGGCTATAAGTAAAACGGACGATGCTGTCGTTTTAGCTGGTAAAGGTGCTGACTTATATCAAAAAGTCGGCGGAGTAGATACGCCGTATGAAGGAGATTATCAAATCGCTGATCGTCTAATTCGCGAATAATAAAAAAGAGTAGGGCTTTTTTCCCTACTCTTTTTTATTACCCCATCAAAATCATCACTAGCGTCATCAATACCAAACTGATCAAAATACTTGCAGAAGAAGTAAACCCCACCGTTTCTTCTGGCATCCCTGCTTTCACACTATTGATTACTGAAAATGTCGGCATCGGTGCCAAACTCAATACAACCAACACAACTCTTAGCAATGGATTTAAAGGAAGTAGAAAGGCAAACAACAACGCAAATAACCCTCCACATAAATAGCGCCAAAACAATACTTCTTTGACCAAACGCAACGCTTGTTTAGGTAATTTCAGTTCTAAATACAACCCAATCATAAACATTGATAAAAAACCATTTGCTTTGGCAATCATCTCTAACATCCCCAATAGCTCTACAGGTAAACCAACATGAACGATCCGCAACAACAACATAACCATATAGGCTGTAAAAGGAGCTGATTTAAATAAAGATGATACAATTTTCTTCAACGTCGTTTCTTCTTTCGTTCCCACCATTTTATCAATCAACAATGTACTGCCACCTGTTAACATCACACTATTGCCAATATCAAACATCAACAAAAACGGTACCGCTAATGGATAAAACCCTTGTATAAAAGGCAAGCTAAAGTTGCCAATGTTGTATCCTGACATTGAATACATTTGGAATTCTCGTTCCAAAACAGGTCTTTTTGTACTTACTCGGCTACCAATCAAAATAACCAAAATATTCAATACAATACCCATTGCCAACAAGAAAAACAGCGTTCCTGAAACATCAATACTGGCTAAACTAACAACGACCGTGGCTGGCAATGTAATATTTACAATAATTACTGATAACATACCACCATCTGCTTTACTCAACAAACCAATCCGTTTCATCAAGTAGCCCAAAAATATGATAAAACAAAACCCAAACGCTTGTAACAAAATTTCTCTCACTTCACTCGCTCCTCACTGCTCTCTTTATAACACTAACATAAATTATTGTAAAAAAGGACTATGTATTCTTGATTACATAAAAAAGTTTTCTTCTAAGAGTTGCATCACGCTGTTCACTCAAAAAAACATCCACGCATTGCGCAGATGTTTTTTTGATTATTTATCTCTTGTAAGTAAATATATTCGTGCCAATAGAAACATCACCCCACTTATCACAAGAAAATAAAGCGGCATTATTAATAATGTTCCATTATGAAGCTTGCTCATCCCAAACGTAAACACACTGACCAACAAGTAATACCCTAAACTAAAAATTGCTCCTGCGGTTCCAATCACATCTTGAAAATCTGTTAACGCCAAACTAAGACAATTAGGCAACGCTGTTCCTGTCCCTGTTAAAAGAATAAAAATCCCAACTAACATCAGCCAAAACTGAGCTGCAGACGGAAGAAACGTTGCTGCACTAGCTAAAAGTAAGAAAACCGTTCCAAACATCATCGTTTTAATCCCGATAAGTATAATTTTTTCTGGCTGATAAATCGGCAATAACCGCTTTGATACTAACGAACCTAAAATTGAAGCGCCAGCCACACCAATTCCTAAAAAACCATAAGTTGCTGTGGATAAATGAAACGCTTCTATAAAAACAAATGGTGCCTCTGCGTAATAACTGAATAACACACCATTGATCGCACCAATCAAAAATCCGTAGGTCAAAACCTTTGGACTAGCTACAAGTCTCTGAATGATGGGCACTAATTTTACTGGCGCTCGTTCACTCACTTGGAAAGTTTCCGGCAAGCGTAAAAAAGCGTAACAAAAAATCAAGACACTCATCAATACCAATACAAGAAAAACAGTTCTAAATCCCCAATATTGATCAACAATACCGCCAATCATAGGACCAATGGCTGGAGTAAATGCAAGAGCTGCTGACACTTGCGCAAATAATGCGTGGCGTTGGTTTCCAGAATAACTTTCCCGCAACATGGTCTGTGTTACAATCGACCCTGTACTAGCACCGAAAGCTTGAATGAAACGAGACAATAATAATACTTCAATCGTTGACGATTGAAAACATAGAAAACTGCCAAGTCCATAAAACAACAAGCCATACAACATAGATTTGCGCCGACCGATAAAGTCAGACAGCCACCCCCATAAAAAAACGCCTAGTGCAAATGCAAAAAAATAAATACTCAAGGTTAACTGAACCGTTGCCATTGGTGATTGAAAATCACGAGCAATATCAGGTAATGATGGTGTAAAAATCGTTTCACTGATCTGTGGAAAACCCACTAAAACGATCAGTAATGCTAAAGATGGTCCACGTGTTTCGATGTCTTTTTTCAAGATACTTCCTCCTAATTACTTATACTAAAGGGTTGAAAAAAAACATCTAAATCCGGGAAGCGGCGGGAGCATAATCAATATTAATTTGTATGTATTCATCTGCTTATCACTTCCTTTTCTTTTCTTTTATTTTATACACTCATTTCGTATCTTTTAAATAGTAACACAACACTTTCGTGGGTTTCAAGATATTTTAGTTCATCCCTAAATGTGTTCATGCTATAATATATCATTCATCACTAGCATTTTTAAACAACATAAGTATTAGGATGTGACACAATGGCAAACCGAAAGATACACAATTGTTTAGATGGCTGTTCTGTAGAGTCAACTTTACAGCTAATTTCAGGTAAATGGAAAAGCGTGTTGCTGTACCATTTAATTTTTGAAGGTGCTTATCGTTATAGTGAATTGCAACGCTTTGTACCTGGCATTACAAAAAGAATGCTATCGTTACAATTAAAAGATTTAGAAGCAGATGGACTAATTTGTCGAACAGTCCTACAGGAAAAACCGATAGTCGTAAGCTATTCAGTGACTGATTACGGACGAACTTTGGCTCCTGTTATTGAATCAATGTATCATTGGGGCAATGCATTTAATGCCCATCAATTAAGCTCTCAATAATCATTTAAGAGAAGGTATAAAAAAATTCCCCGATTTACAACAATTGTTACTTCCTTTACACTAAAGTCACTTATTGCTATGCGCAATAAACTATCATGTGAAGGCAGGAAGATGAAATGAATAGAACGAAAGAAGACAAACGAAAAGAAATTCTAACAGCTTTTGAACATCGTCATGCTACAAAAGCTTTTGATCCAAATAAAAAAATCCCAACAGAAGATTGGGAAACAATTTTAGAAGCAGCACGTTTATCACCAAGCTCATTTGGATATGAGCCGTGGTCGTTTCTATTGATAGAGAACGCTCAAATAAAAGAAGAGTTGAAAGAATTTTCTTGGGGAGCAGTTAATAGTTTAAATGGAGCAAGTCATTTTATCATTGCTTTAGCTCGTAAAAATGTTGTATCCGATAGCGCTCATGTAAAACATATGGTAGAGGATGTTTTTGGTCTCCCATTTTCACCAGACGCTCCACAAACTCAAATGTTTAAACAGTTTCAAACAAACGATTTCGACTTAAACAGCGAACGTTCATTATTCGATTGGGCGTCTAAACAAACATATATAGCATTAGCTAATATGATGACCACTGCAGCTTTGTTGGAAATTGATAGTTGTCCGATTGAAGGGTTTAATCGAGTTGAGGTGGAAACTTATTTGAGTAAAAAAGGACTGTTAGATACTACTGAATTCGGTGTTTCTTATATGCTCGGTCTAGGTTATCGTACAAATGAAATACCACTAAAAAAACGGCAAAAAACGGATGAAATTCTAACGATCGTCGAATAGAAACGAACATCTGCTTAAACATAAAAAATTGACTACGTTCTTCAAATCACTAAGAACGTAGTCAATTTTTTTATCTTAATAATGAGCTTGTTTCTCTCATTTATTTTTTTAACACTGAAGGTCTAAACCCTTTCAATCTTAACGCATTCAACAGGACAGACACTGAACTAAAACTCATTGCAGCCCCTGCAATCATAGGGTTTAATAAAGGACCGCCAAATAAATACAGCACACCCATAGCAACAGGAATTCCTAATGTATTATAAGCAAATGCCCAAAAGAGATTTTCTTTGATATTTTTGATAGTGGCTTTACTTAATTCTACCGCTGTCGGCACATCCATCAAATCGCTTCTCATTAATACAATATCTGCTGATTCCATGGCAACGTCCGTCCCTGAACCAATTGCAATTCCAATATCTGCTTGGGCTAAGGCCGGTGCATCGTTGATTCCATCACCAACCATAGCAACTTTCTTCCCTTCTTTTTGCAGCTTCATCACTTCGTTGGCTTTGTCTTCTGGTAATACCTCGCTTAAGACACGATCGATCCCTACTTGTTTTGCGATGGCTTGTGCTGTTCGTTTGTTATCGCCTGTGATCATCGCAACTTCGATACCCATTTGGTGCAATTTTTTGATTGCTGGAATACTATTAGGTTTGATCGTATCCGCTACTGCAATAATTCCTGCAAGAACACCGTCTTTAGCGATATACATGGGTGTTTTCCCCTGTTCTGCTAATCCATCAGAGGTTGCACCTAGATCTCCTAAAATAATCTCTCGATCAGTCATCAATTTTTTATTCCCTAATAATAAACGGCTACCTTCAATCATTACTTCGATTCCATGACCTGGAATGGCTTCAAAAGCTTCCGTTGAGGAAAACACTAGATTTTTTTCTTCAGCCCCATTAACAATGGCTTCACCTAATGGATGTTCAGAACCTTTTTCAGCAGATGCCGCTAAACGTAATAACTCATCTTGTACCATATTATTTGCTGTAACGATATCCGTCACTTTCGGTTTGCCTTCTGTGATGGTTCCTGTTTTATCAAAAACGATTGTTTGGATTTTATGAGTTGTTTCTAGTGCATCTCCACTTTTGATCAGTACACCATTTTCAGCACCTTTTCCTGTTCCTACCATAATGGCTGTTGGTGTTGCTAAACCTAGCGCGCACGGACAAGCGATAACTAAAACGGAAATAGTAATCGTTAGAGCAAATACCCATGACTCTTGTCCCAAGAAATACCAAGCGAGACCAGCTAATACAGATAAAACCATCACGATTGGTACAAAAACACCAGAAATCTTATCTGCCATTTTAGCGATCGGTGCTTTTGAACCTTGGGCATCTTCAACTAATTTGATAATTTGAGATAATGCGGTATCTTTGCCGACTTTTGTCGCTTTAAAACGAAAACTGCCGTTTTTATTGATGCTTGCACCGATAACATTATCCCCAACTCTTTTTTCAACGGGCATACTTTCTCCCGTCAACATGGATTCATCAATCGCAGAAGAACCTTCGATCACAACGCCATCAACAGGTATTTTTTCTCCAGGACGAACAATGATCGTATCCTCTAACTGCACACTATCAACAGGAATTTCCATTTCTTTTCCATTACGTAAAACACGCGCATTTTTCGGTGCTAAGCCCATCAATTTTTTGATTGCTTCTGAGGTTTTTCCTTTTGAAACAGCTTCAAAATATTTTCCTAAAGTGATTAAGGTTAAAATCACACCTGCAGATTCATAATATAGCGCCATCGTAAATTGTGGATCTCCAGCAAAAATCATTACTGTGCCATACACACTATAGGCAACTGCTGCGCTTGTTCCTAGCGCAACTAAAGAATCCATGTTGGGATGTCCTTTAACTAACGCCTTAAAGCCAACCGTAAAGAAACTTCTACCTAAGTACAATACTGGTATCGTCAAAACCAACTGAACTACCGCAAAGGTTTCTGGATGCATCATCGGATCTAAAAATGTCGGTAAAGGCAGTCCAATCATATGCCCCATTGCTATATATAATAAAGGAACAGTAAATACAGCTGACATCCAGAAACGTTGCCACATATCCTTGATATGTTTTTGTTTTTTTTCACGATCTTTATCCACCGTATCTACTGAATCGACTTGCTCAACTGCACTATAACCAGCGTCTGCAATTGCTTTTGTAATATCAGAAATGTTTAAAACAGATGGATCAAAATCAACAACCATTTTTTCTGTCGCTAAATTAACCGATGCTTTTGTAACGCCGTTTAGTTTACTTGTTGTTTTTTCAACCGTTTGGGCACATGAGGCACAAGTCATTCCTTCTATATCAAATGTTCGTTGTTGGACATTGCTTAAGGCTTCATAACCCGCATCTGCAACTGCTTTTTGAATGTCTCTTTCCGACAATCTATTTTCATCATACTCAACATTTAGTTTTTCTGTCGCTAAATTGACCATTGCTTTTGAAACACCAGTGAGTTTAGCAGTTGCCTTTTCTACGGTTTGGGCACATGAAGCGCAAGTCATTCCTTCTATATCAAACGTTTTTGTTTCCACTTTCCCCATCTCCTTTGTCTATTTATTCCTTTTATGTTTATATAACCTACACGACTATAATTGTAGTCGTTTAACTTCTACTTTATATTAAAATAGAATAAGTTCTTTGTCAACATAAAAAACTGTTGGCTTTATTTATATAGTATGCAAAAAAACAGAGAGGATTCGATAATTAAACTCAAATCTTCTCTGTTTTATCACAGCTTTTACCCTTTCAACGAAAGGACCGTCTCACGCTTGATTAACTTATGAGGAATGACCAAACGAACACCTGTCGCTTCTTTTTCCTGCAACGATTCCATCAGTTTTTGCATGCCCATTTTGCCCAATTCTGCAATATCAATATCAATACTTGTGAGATATGGATGCACTAAAGTCGCATAAATCGAATTATTGAAACTGATCACAGAAAAATCATCTGGCACACGATAACCATACATTTGTGCTAATTGAATCATCCGCATGGCAAAAATATCGTCAATCACAACAGCCGCAGTTGCCTTGGTTTCTTTCAAAAGCTCTTCAAATGCCACATAATCTTCTGGACTTTCCATATCAACTGAGGGCAGTACTGCTAATCCTGCCAACATCATTGCTTTTTGGTAGCCAAAATAACGCTCATAATAGACATTTTCATGGGTTGTATTAGTAATAAATAAAATATTTTTATGCCCATTTTCAATCAAAAAATCTGTTGCATGTTTTCCTAATAATTGATTGTCATTATCCACATAAATTACTTTATCCTCGTTTACATAGGGTTGACCGATCAATGAGAAAGGAACGTGATTTTTGAATAAATACTCGATCACTGGATCATCTTTATCTGAATAAAGTAGGATAAATCCATCTACTTGTTTTTGACGATGCATTAGCTGGACATTTTCCATCAACGCCTCAAAAGACTGTGCCGTAGCGATCGCCGTTGTCATATCGTGTTTACGTGCTTCATCGTTAATTGATTCAATGATTTCTAAATAAAACGGATTTCCCATTCGCTCACGAGAATCCAAAGGAGGTAAAATCACGCCTACAGCACCTGATGAACGCTTGCCAAGGTTACGTGCAGCAATATTTGGAACATACCCCATTTCTTCCATTACTTTATAGACTTTTTTCTTTGTAGCATCTGAAATGCTAGAATGATCATTAATCACTCTGGATACCGTAGAGGTAGCAACACCGGCCTTTTTAGCAACATCTTTAACAGTAATCGTCATCTATTCCACTCCTTTCACAATTATTTATACGTGCATGATCAAAAAATTCTATCGTAGAAAATAATACCACAGATTGATGCCTAGTTGCTATTATCATTTTCAATCAAGAAAACGTGATAGACTTAACGATTACAACTACAATCAGCGTTTAACTGAATTCCCCCTTATTTCTTGCTGTTTGCCACACAGATCTTAAAAAATCTATTGTCAATTCTTCTGTGGAGGAAACCAGTCTGATATCCGCTCCTAAATCTTCTGAACGTCCAACCCCGATTGGTAAAGCACCACTCGCTATAATTGCTTGAATTCCTGCTTTGGCGTCTTCAATCCCAATGCATTCTATTGCGGTCAGCCCAACTTCTTCAGCAGCTAATTGAAAAATTTCAGGATCTGGTTTTCCTTTTACTACTTTGGCTGGATCTGCAATTCCGTCAAAGTATTCCATCAACATCATTTTTTCCAATAAAAACGGTCCATTTTTACTTGCGGAAGCTAATGATATTTTGATTCCTTGGCTTTTCAATGTCTTCAACAGTTCCAAAATCCCTGGATACACATCAGTCGGACTGACTTCTTGGATCATTTCTACATAATATTCATTTTTTCGCTGTGCCAGTTCAGCAAATTCTTCTGGGGTGAAATCTCCAGATCGCCCTCCATAAGCTAGCAATAATTGTAAGGAGTCTTCACGACTGACTCCCTTTAATTCTTCATTGAATGTACGATCAATCGTAATCCCGATCTCTTTACCTAGACGCTGCCACGCGTGATAATGATATTCGGCTGTATCGGTCAACACACCATCTAGATCAAATAAGACACCTTTAAACATCATTATCCACCTTCTCCATTTTGATAACTAATTCATCCTCTAAAACCATTTTTTCCCCGTATAAATCAAGGGACAATTCAGCTCCTGACACTAATTGCACACGTACATTTTTTTGATCCACAGTGATGTACAATAGTCGATCACGATAGTTTACATGAAAAGCGTAACTTGTCCAAGCACTAGGTAAAAATGGTGCAAAACTTAATTGTTCTTTAGCGGTTTTCATTTGTGCAAACCCTTGTACAATCGCAAGCCAACTACCTGTCATCGACGTAATATGAAGCCCATCCTCAGTATCATTGTTGTAATTATCTAAATCTAAGCGAGCTGTTCGTTGATACATTTCTACCGCTTTTTCTTCCATCCCAAGTTCTGCTGCTAAAACGGCATGGATACTAGGTGATAAAGAAGATTCATGAACGGTCATCGGCTCATAAAATAAAAAGTTCCGTTCTTTTTCTTCTCGTGTATAACGTTCACTAAAGAAATAAATACCTTGTAAAACATCTGCTTGCTTAATAAAGCAAGAACGTAAAATCCGATCCCAAGACCATTGTTGATTCAATGGTAAATCTTTAGGTGAAAGTGCTGTTCTCGGCATCAAATCTTTATCAAAAAAAGTATCGTGCTGTACAAAAACACCTAGCTCTTCATCGAATGGATAATACATATTTTCAATAATTTCTTGCCATTTTTCTTGTTCTTCCGCTGAAATAACTACGGGTGTTTCAGTTTGATACTTGGTGTAATTCTCTAGTGTATATTGCAGCACCCATGCGGCAATCGTGTTAGTATACCAGTTATTGTTAACATTGTTCTCATATTCATTAGGGCCTGTGACACCATGAATCATGTATTTTTGTTTACGTTTAGAAAAATGAACACGATCTGCCCAAAAACGTGCAATTTCCGCTAGAACTTGTAATCCTTCATTTTTTAAATATTCATGATCTCCTGTATAATTCACGTAATTATAGATTGCATAGGCAATCGCACCGTTTCGATGGATTTCTTCAAAGGTAATTTCCCACTCATTATGACATTCAATTCCAGTAAATGTTACCATCGGGTATAGGGCACCTGCTAACCCTTGTTGACGAGCATTATGTTTAGCCTGCTCCAATTGGTTGTAACGATATTTCAATAGATTTTTCGTCACTTCTGGTTTGGCTAAAGCCAAATAAAGAGGCACAGCATAGGCTTCGGTATCCCAATAAGTAGCACCGCCATATTTTTCACCAGTAAAACCTTTGGGACCTATATTCAACCGTTGATCTTCACCATAATAGGTTGTAAATAATTGGAATAAATTAAAACGAATGCCTTGTTGCGCTGCAGCGTCTCCTTCGATTACTACATCAGCAAGAGCCCAACGCTTCGCCCAAGCTTCGTTTTGTTCTTTTAATAATTCATCAAAATTTTTCGTGTTTTCTTGTAGTAATTGAACCGCTTTTACTTTTTGTTCCGCTTCCAGCACATCACGACTAGTCAAAACAATCACTTGTTTTTCTATACTGACTGTTTCACCTTCTGCAAGATTGGCCTGAAATACTTGTTGTACCTTCAATGATTCTGTCTCAGACACGCCCAGTTCAGCCTCTGTCAAATGTTTCATTGCAGCAGTTACACTAAACTGTTCAATACCAAACGGATTAGGAATCGTTCGAGTAGTCAAAAAACCAACTGTATCTTCAAAACCTGATTGCTGAGCTTCCCAAAACATTTCATCATAGTTACTGTCTTCATTGCGAACATCACCATCAATTTTTGAAACAACTTGAATAGTTGCGTTCCCTTTAAGAACTTCTGCCGTTACTCGAATAACGGCCAACTCCTGCTGAACAATACTTAAAAAACGCTCAAATCGAAATTTCACACTTGTATTTGCATTTTCAAGAATAAACGTACGCGTCAATAGACCATTCTGCATATCCAATTCCAAATAGAAATCTTTCGGTTCTTGAACACCTAAATCAACGGCTTCCCCATTTACCAAAATATCCATAGCAATGAAATTCAACGCATTGATGACTTTGCCAAAATAATCAGGATAACCGTTCTTCCACCAACCTACTCTTGTCTTATCTGGATACCAAACACCAGCTAAATAAGTGCCTTGGTGATGATCTCCTGTGTATTGTTCTTCAAAGTTCCCTCTCATCCCCATATAGCCATTACCTGTTGAAGTCAGTGACTCTTGCAAACGACGTTGATTTCTTTCTAATTGATGTGTCGCAATTTTCCATGGATCTATTTCAAATAAGTGATTCATTTTCTCTCCTCCTGTAAACATTCTGCTTCTCAGCATTATAATAAACGCAACCGATTGCATTGTCAAATATTTATTTATTCGTTGTCCCTTATCAGTTGAATATTCTATACATATCATGATACCATCATTTTATAAGTAAATAAAAAGAATCGATTTCATTTAAGGGTTTACAAAAATAAAATTCTGCTCTATACTACAAACAACGAAAACGATTGCGTTATAATTGCAAAGGAGAGAAAAAGAATGAAAAAATTATTAAGTTTCGAGTTTTGGCAAAAGTTCGGTAAAGCTTTAATGGTCGTGATTGCGGTAATGCCGGCAGCGGGTCTCATGATCAGCATCGGAAAGACCATCCCTTTAATCAATCCCGATTGGGCGATACTCGCTACAACCGGCGGCGTTATCGAAAATATCGGTTGGGGTGTCATCGGCAACTTACACATTTTATTTGCATTAGCAATTGGGGGTAGCTGGGCAAAAGAACGTGCTGGCGGTGCATTTGCGGCCGGACTTTCTTTTATTTTAATCAACCGAATCACGGGTTCGATTTTTGGCGTAACTAGCGACATGTTAGCAGACGACAAAGCATTCACTCATACATTATTCGGCACTAAAATAATGGTCAAAGGATTCTTCACTAGCGTATTAGAAGCTCCTGCTCTAAATATGGGTGTATTTGTCGGGATTATCGCTGGTTTCGTAGGGGCAATGGCCTTCAATAAATACTATAATTATCGAAAACTGCCTGATGCACTTTCATTTTTTAACGGGAAACGTTTCGTACCATTCGTTGTTATCCTCTGGTCAACGATTGTCTCTATTCTTTTAGCAATTATTTGGCCTTATATTCAGGCGGGAATCAATAACTTCGGGCTATGGATTGCTCAATCTCAAGATACTGCACCGATTTTAGCACCGTTTCTATACGGAACTCTTGAACGTTTACTACTGCCATTTGGGCTGCATCATATGTTGACGATCCCAATCAATTACACACAACTTGGCGGTACTTATGAGATTTTATCTGGCGCACAAGCAGGGACGCAAGTATTTGGACAAGATCCTCTGTGGTTAGCTTGGGCCACTGATTTAGTCAACCTAAAAGGACTCGGCGATACTTCACAATATAATTACGTGCTATCAAATTGGACTCCTGCTCGCTTTAAAGTTGGACAAATGATTGGGGCTTCTGGTATTTTGATGGGAATGACGTTAGCAATGTATCGTAATGTCGATCCAGACAAACGTTCAAGTTATAAATCAATGTATCTTTCAGCCGCTTTAGCTGTGTTTTTGACTGGTGTTACCGAACCTTTAGAATTTATGTTTATGTTCGCAGCTGTTCCTTTATACGTTGTCTATGCACTGATCCAAGGAGCTGCCTTTGCGATGGCTGACATTGTCAATTTACGTGTTCATTCTTTTGGAAACATTGAACTTTTGACTAGAACACCATTAGCATTAAAAGCTGGTTTAGGCGGCGATTTACTGAATTTCATTCTTTGCACTATACTATTCGGTGTTTTCACTTACTTTATTGCTAATTTTATGATCAAAAAATTTAACTTTGCCACACCTGGCAGAAATGGAAACTACGATAACAACGATACCCAAACAGATTCATCATCAGTAAGTACTCAAGAGTCAGGTGGAATTGATCCCCAACTCATTGAAATTGTTCACTTATTAGGTGGGAAAGAAAACATTGTTGATGTAGATGCTTGCATGACTCGCTTGCGCGTGAGCGTAACTGATAAAAATAAAGTCGGAACAGAAGAAGCCTGGAAAAAAGCAGGAGCTATGGGGTTGATCGTTAAAGATAATGGTGTTCAAGCTGTTTACGGTCCGAAAGCTGATGTCTTAAAATCAGATATTCAAGATTTATTGGATTCCAATGTTACTATCCCAACACCACAACAGGTCACTCAATCTGATTCAACAGTCTCAAAAGCAGAATATCTAAACATTACCAAAACAATCCTTCCTGTCGCTAAAGGCGAAGTGATTGCTATTGATCAAGTGAACGATCCTGTCTTCTCACAAAAAATGATGGGTGATGGTTTCGCTGTTATCCCATCAACTGAAACAATTTACGCTCCGATTGATGGTGTTATCAGCAGTATTTTCCCATCAAAACATGCATTAGGAATCCAAACAGAAGAAGGAATTGACGTTCTTATCCATATGGGACTTGATACGGTTGAAATGAAAGAAGCAGCCTTTACAATTCATGTTAATGAAGGGCAAAAAGTAACCGCTGGCGAAACCATTGCCACAGCTGATCTAGAAAAAATCAAAGCCGCTGGTAAACAAACAACAATGATCGTTGTTTTCACAAACGGCGAAAAAATCAAAACTTTCCACTTAGATAAAACGGGTGAACAAAACCCTAAAACCGCGATCGGGCGTTTAGAAATCTAAGTTCACTTCAGCTTTAACAAGGGGTGGAATAAAGCTCAAAGAGTTTTATCCTACCCTTGTTTTCTATCATCAGGAGGAGTACACATGAACGTATTAACATTAAACACACACAGTTGGTTAGAAAATCAGCCTTTGGAAAAATTACACCAAGTAGCCGACCAAATTATCAAAGAAGACTACCTGTTGATCGCTTTACAAGAAGTCAACCAACGGATCGATAGCCTTCCAATCACTACTGACAACAACTTTCATCCAACAGCAGAGCAATTTCCTGTCCATGAAGATAATTTCGCTTACCTTTTAGTTCAATACTTAAAAGAACAAGGCTATCACTATCATTGGAGTTGGGCGTATAATCATATTGGGTATTCTATTTACCACGAAGGCGTCGCTCTACTCTCAAAACAATCAATTCAACCTGAAGCAGTTGTCATATCTACTGAAAAAGATCCTGCTAACTATCGCAGAAGAGTCTTATTGATCGGTCAAACAAAACTAGATGATAAACCAATCACCGCTTTAAGTTGCCATTACTCTTGGTGGCTAGACGAGCACGAGGGCTTCTCTTACGAATGGCAGCAAACCGAAAAGGTATTACAAAGCTACACTTCTCCTTTAGTAATCATGGGAGATTTTAACAATCCAGCCTCAGCTAAACAAACTGGCTATGAACTCGTTCTAAGCAGCCCTTTACAATTGCAAGACAGCTTTTTGACTGCTGAAAAAACAATCGGTGAACATACAGTAGAAAAAGCAATCGATGGTTGGGGAGACAATCAAGAGAAATTGAGAATTGATTACATTTTCACGTCAAAAAAATTAGCAGTCAATAACTACCAAATTATATTTAATGGAAAAAATACACCTGTGGTCAGCGATCATTTTGGTGTTTCAGCGACTATTCAATAAGAAGCCAAACGTACACTAACGAGTAACCCAACTCTTCAGTGTACGTTTTCTTTGTGCCATCCTGAAAAACAATGATACACTAACTACAGAAACATTCTTTAAGAAAGCAGGGAGAGCAGATGAAGATAACTATTTTTGGCGGAAGCGGCTTTATCGGGCAAAAACTTACTGAAGAGTTAGTCCACCGAGGTCATAACGTAACAAGCATCTCCCGTAGCGGCAAACCAGCGAATCTAACAACTTCTTGGTCACAAAAAGTCCACTGGATTCGTTCAGATGTTTTAACAGACAATTTTTGGCAATCCGCCGTTAAAGAAGCAGATTGGGTTATCGATGCCATCGGGATACTTAAGGAAGACCCTTCTAAAAATATTACTTATACTCGTTTTATTTACAAACCCGTTCAAATCATTCTCGCTTATCTAAATACACAAGAACATCCAGCAAAATTTTTATTCTTATCAGCCAATAGCGCACCTTTCTTCTTAAATCAATACATGGAGTCTAAACTCCAAGCGGAAGAATTGATTAAAAAACAAACCAAACAAAGTATCATTTTCTACCCTAGTTTAGTTGTGGATAAAAAACGCTATTCTTCCATCATCGGCGGAAACATGATTAAACTACTCAAAAAAATCCCGGGAGTCCGAAAGCTCGTACAAGGATATGATCCTATTTCAAGAACAGCCTTAGCTGTTGAAATCAGCAACGTCATAGAAGGAAACACCTCTCTTTATACCCAAAGACGAAAATAAAAAAGCATCTCCTCACCGGAAATGCTTTTTCATTTTCACTAGCCTTTTACAGAACCACTAGTTATTCCCTCTACATAATATTTCTGCATAAAGATAAACAGTAATGTAATCGGCACCGCAATCAGCACACATCCTGCTGTAAAGGCCATAAAGTACTGATCAATCTTATCTTTTGTCTGCATCGTAAACAACCCGATTGCCACCGTATACTTATTAACGTTATCCCCTAAAATAATTTTCGCAAAAATAAAATCCATCCACGGTGCCATAAACGCCATCAATGCCGTATAAACGATGATCGGCTTACTTAACGGTAAGGTAATCTTCGTAAATATCTCAAATTTACTCGCACCATCAATCATCGCTGATTCATCCAATGCCATCGGAATCGTATCAAAGAACCCTTTCGCAATATAAAAACCTAACGCTGCACCAGACGAATACACTAAAATCAACGCCAACAAACTACCCGTCAAATTCATCGCCTTCAAAATATAATAAACAGCAATCATACTCATAAACCCAGGAAACATATTCAATACTAAAGCCAATTTCAAAAACGGTTTTCTCGCTCTAAAACGCAGGCGACTCAATGAATACGCCATCGCAATGGTGATCAATGTCGATAAAATACAACTGCAAACCGCCACAAACAATGTGTTTAAAAACCACTGAACAAAAGGATACGTACTGCTAGTTAATAACATTTTGTAGTTTTCAAAAGTAAACTGCTTAGGGATAAAATACGTTACAAAAGCGCCACCCTCACTCCGAAAACTCGTTAAAACAATCCAGACAATCGGAAATATCCATACGATAGACAAAACTGTCAATAACAGATAATGAATGATCAAGGTTTTTCTTTTTTTCGATTTCATACGTTTTTACGCTCCTTCCGTTTTAAACGAACTACTCCGCGTGTAGGCAAACAACGAGAAGACTGCTGAAAGGACAAAAATAATAATCCCAATAACAGATGCTAAATTATAATCAGCAGCGTTCACTGTTAACTTATATAACCACGTAACCAAAAGATCCGTTTCGCCAGCAGAATGATAGTTACTATTTGCTGGTTGCCCACCAGTTAACAAGAAAATTACATTAAAGTTATTGATATTTCCAATAAACTGCTGAATCAAACTAGGCGCCATGACAAACAAGATTTGAGGAAAAGTAATATTTCTAAAAATCTGCAACTTATTTGCGCCATCAATTTCAGCTGCCTCAATTTGATCCGTTGGTAAATTCGTAATGATCCCAGTTGCTACCAACATCGTCACAGGAATCCCAACCCACATATTCACGAAAATAACTGTGATTTTTGCCATTAACCCATCTGTTAAAAAAGGAATCGGTTGATCGATCAATCCCCAATTTTGCAAGAGCGCATTGACTGGTCCAGAACCATTAAACAAATTCGCCATCAATAATAAACTGACAAACTGTGGAACAGCCATTGTGATGACAAAAATCGTCCGCCAAACTTTTTTCCCTTTGACCCCTTTAGCATTGATTAACAAAGCTAACAAAATCCCAAAGAAAAATGTCGTTGCTGTCGCCAAAACAGCCCAAATCAACGTCCAAGTCAGTACTGGAAAGAACGTCCCTGCAATATCTCCTGTAAGTACATTGCCAAAATTAGCAAAGCCAACCCAATGAAACAGATTTTTCGGCGGCAAATGATTATGATCATAACTAGTAAATGCAATAGAGATCATATAAAGCAACGGCAAAATCGTAAAGGCCAGAACGCCCAATAAAGGAACACTCATCAAAGTAATATAAAATTTCTCATTCAATAAACTATTTAAATCCTCTTTTAACGTCGGTAAACGATGCCCCGTTTGTTTCAATAGATATATTTTGCGAGCACTTCTTAAATTTACGATATACAGAAAAATAAAAAGTAAAATCAGAATAATTGCAGCAATTCCAAATAATAATAATAACATCGAATTATCACCAGGTTGCTGGACTTCAATTCCCAACGCCTCATCCATGACCCAACCTTGAGATTTTGTTCCTAACGTTTGCAACATTGACAGCGCATGAAAACCATTAACGACCAACCATGCTGCAAATCCAATTTGCAACAGCAAAAATAGCAAACCTTTAATAATTTGACCATTCCTTAAATTAGCCATCCCCATAAAAATATAAGAAAGTTTTGTAGCCGCATCTCCTTTTTTGAATAATTCTCTAAAAGAAATCTGATCATCCGTCTTTGCTTTTAACTTCATAACATTTCACTTCCTGTTCTTTAAATAAGAAAAGAAGCTGAGACAAAGCTCATGGAGTTTTGTTCCAGCCTCAAACTCACCTTAATCGGTGAAGAATTATTTCTCTGATTTACTGGTATCTTGAACTAATTTATCTAATTTTGATAAATATTGATCTTCAGCGATTTTCCCATTATACGTATCATTGATTACCGCATCCGCTGGTCCCCAGAACGAAACCATCGCCGGAAGTTTCGGCATAATAACAGAATGATCCCCGTCGCTCATCGTCATCACGGCTTCTGCCACTTTATCAGATTTAACCTTCTCTTCCGCTTGAGCTTCTTTATTCGCAGGCACTGTGCCGTTCTTCTCAAAAACAGTTAATTGATTTTCTTTGTTCGTTAAGAAATCAGCTAGAGCCATCGCTGCAACCGGGCTTTTAGTAGATGCATTAACCCCAAATAATTTCACGCCCAAGAATGCTTTTTGTTGCACTGAACCATTCCCTAAATCAACAGTTGGATATGGAGCAACAGCGAAATTATCTCCTAGAGCTTTTTCCACATCTAATTTAGACCACGGACCAGATAAGAACGCATCAATTTTACCGTTCCCTAAATTAGAAAGCGCATCAGCATTTGATTGGATCACGCCAGAATTTTCCTTTTGCGAGCGAACCCACTTCAGAACTTGAACACCTTTATCATTGTTAAAATTCGTCCCGTTAATCTCTTCCCCGTTTTTACCGTACAGCTCATCGCCATTAGACATAAATAAAGGCGTGAAGATGTAGTTAGCTCCAGCTTCACCAAAGTTCGCCCCCAACTTTCCTTTCGAAGTCAATGTTTCCCAACTTTTCACATCACTTTCAGCTAGTTTACTTTTGTTGTAATACAAAATTTGCGATTCAACGCCATACGGGTAGCCGTAAAGCTTACCATCATAAGTAGCAGCTTCCACTGCACTTTCTGTACTATTTTCTTTAACACTATTTTCATATTTTGTATTAGCATAAATAATTCCTGCATCAACCATTTGTCCTAATTGATCATGAGGCATCATAAAAACATCCGCCGCTGCACTTGGATCTTTTTTTAGATTTTCTTGAGCAGTCGCTGATTCGCTTGGTTTAATAGTTACCTTCCAACCCTTATGCTCTTTTTCAAATTGCTCTACTAATGGTTTATACGTATCTACAAACGCAACATCCACCCACAGCTTTATAGAAGCGTTTTCATTTCCGGCAGAACTCTTTTCATCTGACGATCCACCACCACAAGCTACAAGTGCAAATGCTGCCGCTGTCATTGTTACCCCTAATGTCAAAAGCTTTTTCATGTTTCTTTTCATCTTTTGTTCCTCCTAGGAATTTTTTGCTGTTCTATTCCTTTACATTGTGCAATCGATTGCATTAAATGTCAAGTGAAATGTAAATGAATTATAAAAATAGTTGAAAAACGGTCAGACACTAACAAAGAGACATATTTTGCAAAAAACAAAAAAAACTATGATATAAAGGTTTTTCAATTAAAAAAAGAGACTATAACAGCCTTCTCAACTATACTTCTATACCTGTCAATAAATATTCTGCTCAAATCAAACAAAATGCAATCGATTGCGATAAATATATTGAAAACGTTTTTCTTATGTGTCATACTATGGGTGGTTTTTAGAAAAGTAGACTAAAAAGGAAACAGTCGATAACAGGAGGGAAAAACAGATGAACACTGCAGCAATCCATCACCAACCCGAAAGCGAATTCGCTTATTTATACACAGCAGACAAAATGCATATTCGCTTACGAACTGGCAGAAGCGATATAAAAAGTGTCGCGTTAATCAATGGCGATCCTTATCAACTTGAACACAGCGAATGGTTCAAATCAACGAGCCAAATGGAAAAATATCTATCCACCAGCACGCATGATTACTGGACAATTGAAACATCAGCACCTCACAGACGCTTGAGTTACGCCTTCAAAATAGAAGGAATGGATGGGACAGTGTTGTTTTACGGTGATCACGGCTTCTTCCCTTACCAAGAAGCCACTTTAAAAATGGCCAACAATTATTTTAAGCTACCTTATTTTCATGAAGCAGACCGTTTCAAAGCCCCTCAATGGGTAAAAGAGACCGTCTGGTACCAAATTTTCCCTGAACGTTTCGCAAACGGTGACCCCACAAACGATCCTAAAGGGACTTTACCTTGGAACAGCAAAGAACACCCAGGACGAGATGATTTTTTCGGCGGTGACTTGCAAGGTGTTTTAGACCACTTAGATCACCTTGTAGATTTAGGAATCAACGGTATTTACTTCTGTCCGATTTTCCAAGCCGCTAGTAATCATAAATATGACACCATTGATTATTTTGAGATCGACTCAGCATTTGGAGATAAAAAACTCTTTAAAAAACTAGTAAAAGAATGTCATAAAAGAGGGATTCGCATCATGTTAGACGCTGTTTTCAACCATATGGGAGACTTTGCTCCTCAATGGCAGGATGTTGTCAAAAATGGTGCAGATTCACCTTATGCAAAATGGTTCCATATTCACAAATTCCCAGTTAGCTATACACCAACTGCTAATTTCGAATTTTCCAATGATATTACTTACGACACTTTTGCCTTTACACCTCATATGCCTAAATTAAACACTGCCAACAAAGACGTACAGGACTATTTACTAGAAATCGCTCGTTATTGGATCGATGAATTCGACATCGACGCATGGCGTCTAGATGTGGCTAATGAAGTGGATCACCGTTTTTGGCGAAAATTCCATGATGTTTGCACAGAGGCTAAGCCAGACATTTATATTCTTGGAGAAATTTGGCACTCATCTCAAGCTTGGCTACACGGGGATGAGTTTCACGGAGTAATGAATTACGCTTTTACGGATGCGATTCTTTCTTACTTCGTATACCAAACAATTCCACTAAGCAAACTAGTTTCCGAACTCAATCACCAATTAATGCTTTATCGTGAACAAACCAACCAAATCATGTTCAATGTACTTGATTCTCATGATACTCCACGATTGTTGACAGTCGCCAAGAACAACAAAGAGCTCATGAAACAAGTCTTAGCGTTTACCTTTTTACAAAAAGGAGTCCCTTGTCTCTATTACGGAGATGAGTACGCAATGGATGGCGCAGGCGACCCAGATTGTCGCAAATGCATGATATGGGATCCAGATAAACAAGATCAAGACATGTATGAATTTTTCAAAACATTGATTGCATTCAGAAAAGAACATCAACCACTCTTATCAGAAGGAAAATTACGCTGGCATGAAGTTGACGAACAAACGGGCATCATCGACTTCGCTTACGAGTATGAAGGAAAAATGCTTCGCAGCATTTTCAACACTGGTCAACTACCAGTCTATATCGAAAAAGAACAAGTTTTATTCTCTATTCAAACTCAATCACTAGATGAAACAACAATCGAACTTGCTCCATACGGCTTTGTCGTATCAATAGAAACAGCAGAAAGGATTAGACACAATGACACAACACAAAACAAACACTCACTGGTGGCAGGAAGCCGTCGTTTATCAAGTTTATCCAAGGAGCTTTCAAGATAGCAACGGTGATGGTATTGGCGATTTAGCTGGCATTATCCAACGTTTAGATTATTTAAAACACTTAGGTATCAGCGCTATTTGGCTTAGCCCCGTTTACCGTTCCCCTAATGATGACAACGGGTATGATATCAGCGACTACGAACAAATCATGTCAGAATTCGGTACTATGGCAGACATGGATCAGCTAATTCAAGAAGCACAAAAACGAGAGATAAAAATTATTATGGATCTAGTAGTCAATCACACAAGCGATGAACATCCTTGGTTCATCGAGTCACGCTCGTCCAAAGCGAATCCTTACCGTGATTATTACGTCTGGCGTAAAGGTCTCAACGGCGAAACTCCAAATGACCTAGAATCAACATTTTTAGGTTCAGCTTGGCAATTGGATGAAGGAACTGGAGAATATTATCTACATTTATTCAGCAAAAAACAACCCGATCTAAATTGGGAAAACCCTTCTGTTCGAAACGCCATCTACAATATGATGAACTTTTGGATTGATAAAGGTATCGGCGGTTTCAGAATGGACGTCATCGATCTAGTCGGAAAAATTCCCGACCAAAAAATCACTGGAAACGGACCAAAACTTCATGACTATTTACAAGAAATGAACGCTGAAACATTCGGAGGAAAAGACTTGCTAACGGTGGGTGAAACATGGGGCGCCACACCAGAAATCGCAAAACTATATTCCGATCCAAAAAGAAACGAACTGTCCATGGTCTTCCAATTTGAACATGTTGGTTTGGACGAAGAACCAGGAAAAAGCAAATGGGACTTACGACCATTGCAAATATCAGAACTAAAAAAAGTCTTTTCAAAATGGCAGACAGAACTCGGCGATCAAGGTTGGAATTCACTATTCTGGAATAATCACGATCTCCCTAGAATCGTTTCAAGATGGGGAAATGATCGTACCTATCGTGTACAAAGCGCCAAAATGCTAGCGATTTTATTGCATATGTTAAAAGGAACCCCTTATATTTATCAAGGGGAAGAAATCGGTATGACTAACCGCGTTATTCACGACATCACAGAAATCGAAGATATCGAAAGTAAAAATATGTACGCTGATCGAGTTGAAAAAGGGTATTCTAAAAGAGAAATTCTGACTGCCATCAACACCAAAGGACGGGACAACGCACGCACTCCGATGCAATGGGATAATACTAAAGACGCTGGTTTTACAACTGGGACACCTTGGTTAGCAGTCAATGAAAACTATCACGAAATCAATGTTGCCAAAGACCTAGCAGATAAAAATTCAATCTTTTACACCTATCAAAAACTGATCGAACTTCGTAAAAAACATCCTTTAATCGTTTGGGGCAGTTTTGAATTAGTAGAAGATACCGCAGAAGAAATATTCGCATATTATCGGCATTATCAAAACGAAAGTTGGCTGATTGTTTGCAACTTTTCAGACCAAGAACAAGTATTTTCTTTAGATGAAACCCCAACTGAAACCATTATTGCAAATACTCAAAAAACGTATACTCGACTTTCCGAAAGAACATTAGACCCTTACGAATCTTTCGTAGTCAATCTAGCTAGTTCCGTAAACTAGCCCCTCGAAAAAAAATGGGAAATGTGCATTCCAAAGCAACACCACCCTCACATTTTCACATTTTCCTGTCGGAGCTAAACGAACCTGTTACACTTTTAAAACTCGGAGGAATTCAACATGTCTAACACTGCAGTAGAAGTAAAACAAAAGACTAATTTAGAAAAAAATAGCTGGTGGAAAAACGCTGTAGGGTATCAAATATATCCTCGCAGTTTTAAAGATAGCAATCATGATGGTATCGGCGATCTTAATGGAATTCGCCAAAAACTTCCTTACTTAAAAGAACTAGGTGTCGATTTCATTTGGATCAACCCGATCTACGCTTCACCGAATGTAGATAACGGTTATGATATTTCTGATTACCAGGCTATTCACGAAGATTTCGGCACAATGGAAGATTTCCAAACATTGCTTAAAGAAGCCCACGAGCTAGATTTAAAAATCATCATGGATCTGGTTATAAACCATACTAGCGACCAACATCCTTGGTTTTTAGAATCAAAAAAATCGTTAGATAACCCATATCGCGACTACTACCATTGGGTTGATGCTACAAAAGAACAACTACCTAATAATTGGCAATCCTTTTTTGGCGGCTCCACTTGGACGTACTGCGAAACGACCGGACAAGCTTACTTTCATGTATTCGCAAAAGAACAGCCCGATCTTAATTGGAAAAATCCTCGTGTTCGTCACGAGATTTATCAAATGATCCGTTGGTGGCTAGATCTTGGTATTGATGGATTTCGGATAGACGCTATCAGTCATATCCAAAAAGAACCTTGGCACTTTAAGATTACAGACAATCAATGGGCTCCTTTTATGAATGTCGCCGGTATTGAACTTTATTTAGAAGAGTTAAAAGCTATTTTTAACGAGTACAATATCATGACAGTCGGTGAAGCCAGTGGCGTTCCTCATCAAGAAGCAGCTGAATGGACCGGCGAGAATGGGTATTTTAATATGATTTTCGAACTAGAACATTGCGAGCGAATCGGTGAAATTGGCCGACAAAAGGGATCTATCCCTCATTTAAAACACTCCCTAAACCAATGGCAAACAAGTTTAGCTCACAATGGCTGGAACGCCTTATACTTAGAGAATCACGATACTCCCCGCAGCATTTCTGTTTACGGAGATGATTCATCTGAAGCTGCTAAAGCTTTAGCAACTGTTCTACTCTTATTAAAAGGGACACCCTTTATTTATCAAGGGCAAGAAGTCGGCATGACCAACTACCCTTTCACGTCAATCGAAGAACTTAACGCTGCTGATACGATTCATTTTTATCAGTCTTTGCTAACTCAAGGAACGATGAGTAAAGACGCTTTAGCAATCGCCGTTAATTGGTCCAGAGATCACAGCCGTACACCTTTCCAATGGGAAAACTCCCTACACGGAGGCTTTTCAACAACTGAACCTTGGCTGAAAGTTAACGACAATTATCAAACGATAAACGCTGCCCAAAAAGATGTTGAAAACAACAGTATCTTCCATCATTATCAAACATTGATTCGTTTAAGAAAGCAGACAAACGCTCTTATTTATGGTGAATTCCACCTACTTTTACCTGATCATCCAACGATTTTTTGTTATACGAGAACGACTGATTCAGAGAGTTGGTTGATTCTCGTTCAACTAGATCGAAAACAAACAACAGTTACACTCCCAAACACGTTAGATTATTCCAATTGGGAAGAAATCTTAACAACATCGGATACAAAACCCTTAGAACAACAAATGATCCTTTCAGATTACGAAGCTCACGTTTACCGAAATACAGGAATTTAAATAAAAACACCAAAGAGAAAACAAGCGATTTCTCTTTGGTGTTTTTAGTCATCCTATTCAATGAAATAACGCAACACTGTTTTCATTTTTTCCGGCATTACTTTTCTCGGATCAGACAAATAGATTTCCCTATGAGCAAACGTCCTTCTAACCAACTGACGTTCATCACAATATCGCTTCATTATTTCAAACGTTTTAAACTCATCATCATAAGAACCAACGTGGAGCATTTGAACACATTTTCCATCTTCTATTGTTTCAAATTTTACATTCTGGTTATTTAGATTGAATTTTTTTTGAGAAACTTGTTCCAAATTAGCTAGAGCTAATTCTTCTGTCACAAAGTCAGGCTGACGAATCATGATTTTGTATACCAAATCCGCTTTATTAAATTCCCTACCAGCCGCCACTGACTCATCCGACAGTGTCCAGATCCCTTCTAAAGGATATACCGTATATCCAAAATAACCTTCTGGCACAATTCCTTTTTTCGGCATCATTCTGATACCATAAGACATTGCATACAAAGCAGCCGTTTCTTCCCCAAATTGAGGTTCATTCGGATCACCTTTCCCTGAAATCGTATAGAACTTCTGCTTTGGTACTGTGATTTCCATCGGTCTTGCTTTCGGTAAATAAAGTTCCTTTTCTTGTTTTCGCCATTCAAATTTCATCGTTCCCGTCTCCTTTTAACATCCGAACCACTTTGATACCATTTTACTTCACCTAATACCAATTGACAAAAGAATATCAAAGAAAAATTTGACTTGAGCACAGCTTCTCCCTTGACCATGGAGCTATATCCAATGTTACACTTGCTCTACAGGAGGGAAATTCCATGAATATAACTGTATTCGCTCAAAAATTTAAACTTCCAACCGACACTGTTCGTTTCTATGAAAAAGCTGGTTTACTAAAACCTGAACGCCAACCAAATGGTTATCGAAATTTTACCGACACAGATCAACAAGATCTAAAAATGATTTTAGCTTTGAAGGAATTAGATTTCTCTATCAAAGAGATTAGCTATTTGCTGGAATTAAAAAGACAACCTATTTCCAGCCATTGCAACAACAATTCTACTGAATTTATAGCTAACAAAATTGATTTCATCAAACAAAAAATGACTTTTTATGAAATGGCATACCAGTTATTACTTAAATTGAAAGCAACAATCGAAAACAACAACTATGCAAAAAACCAAGCTGAACTATTCGATTTGATTGACCAATTGTCCACTTACGGATTGAAGGAGGAAAAATAATGACAAATAAAACAATCTTACAACTAGAAAATGGCATACTTTTTCTGTTAACACTGACCCTTTTTATTTACTTTGGTTTTCCAGTTTTCTATTTTTTTCTTTTTCTCTTATTGCCAGATATCACAATGGTTGGCTATTTAAGCAATCCATCTCTCGGGGCAAAAATATATAATTTAGGACATAACTTAGTTTTCCCAGTACTACTTATTTTCATTTACTTACCCACCCAAACAACACTGTTATTAGCAATCTCTCTGGTTTGGTGTGCGCATATTTTTATAGATAGGATATTAGGATATGGACTTAAATATCCCGATACATTCAAACACACTCATATTCAAAATCTCTAATAGTTATTGTCCTACTTGATACACTAGTATTTACGATCTCCTTATAATTCCCCCAAAAAAAACGCTAGATAAGCTGTATTGCAGCTTATCTAGCGTTTCTTTTTTTGTACTATGTCGTAATTATTTTGTTCGGTTATTACTATATTATACAGGTATTAGTTATTGATTAAGCTACTACCCAAACAGATGAGTTGTCTGGTCGGTCGCCTTGTGTCCACCATTTTGCTTTATATGTTTTACCATTGTAAGTCACTTTATCTCCGCCGCTATAAGCTTTATTAGATTCCCAGCCCATCACTTTGTCTGAAAGAAGTTTCCAAGCATCTGATTTATCTGGACGATCGCCTTTGTTCCACCATTTCGCTTGATACTCTAAATCGTTAAAGATAACTTTATTGCCTTCTGTATAAACTTTATTGCTGTCCCATGTTGTTTTACCAGTTTCAGCTTCTTTTTCTTTTGTTTTCACAGTAAATACAGCACTTGATTCTGATACGTTACCGCCAACACTGATTGCTTTTACTGTATATTTGTATGTTGTATTTGCTTTTAACCCAGTATCTTTAAAGCTTGTTTTTTCTGTTGTTGCAACTTTTTTACCATCACGGTATACTTCATAGTTTTTAACGCCTAAGAAGTGTGTTGATTTTGACCACATTAAATCTACAGATGTTTCTGTTGTTCCCATTGAGTGAACGCTTGTTGGAGCTGTTGGTTTTTGGTTATCTTCTGTTGCTGATGATTGTGTTGTTGCTTTTACTGCTGCACTCTTTTCAGAGATTTTACCGTTTGTTCCAACTGCTTCAACTTGATAAGAATAAGTTGTTTTTTCAGCTAAGTTAGCATCATTAAATTGAGTACCGCCAACTGTTGCAACTTTTTTACCATCACGATAAACATTGTATTCTTTTGCATTTTCAACTTTATCCCAAGTTAATTTAAGTGAAGAAGTAGTTACATCTGCTGTTTTTACGTTTGTTGGTGTTGCTGGTGCTACCTCAACTGGTGGTGTAATTTCGCCCCCACCTTTAATATTCACATCAATTACATTGTAAAATGCATTTGGCGTATCCGCAACATCCCAGACCGCTAAAACAACATGATAGCCAGAATGATCAGCAGGAATATTTACTTGGTGTGTTTTATTATTTGAAGCAGGTGAACCATCATGTTTCACCTCACCAATTAATTGTAGATCTTGTCTTGCTAATGGTTTTTCTGGATTCCAACCATTTTTAGTAATGTAGTAGTGCCACTTAGACGTGCTATGAGGTGCTGTGTAATGCCAAGAGAATGAGTTCATACCAGTTTTAATTTCTTGTTTTGTCCAACGATTGTAACCAGTATTGTCCAATACAAAGTCAGAAATTTGTCCTAATCCACCATTCGCTGAAGCAATACGTCCATCCGCCGGTCCTGCTTGTGGGAAACCTTTAGGTGCTTCCAAAGATTGAGGGTTTGTAATAACCATTCCATACTTTTCTAGTGCTGGACCCCAACCGATTGTATTTTTATCTAATGATCCTTGATAACCACGCGCTGCTGGTTTTTCTACATATCCATGGGCATCTGCTTCATCCGCACTTAACAGACCTGCTCCACCCAAAATAATTGATGACATCAATGCTAATCCTAATAACTTCTTATTCATAATTTTCCTCCATTCATTATTCGGCCTTCAATTGCCTTACCCCTATTTTAAACGTCATTTCAGAAGATAAAGGGTCATTTATGGTCACAAAAAAGGAAGAGTTGGTTAAATTTAATACTTATAACATAATATAAATTAATTCGAAACAAAATATTGTATTTATCACAAATGTTATCTCAAAACATAACATTAAAAGGTCATATTTTTCTTTTAAAAAGAAAAAAGTGAACTATATATTTCTAATTATTTTTAAAAGACATACGTTATTATCTGTTGATATATAGACAAAACAACATGTTTCAAGTTAAAATAAGGTGCACCCTGAAATTTATTTCATCTACCATTGAACAAATATAAAAATTATAAATAAAAAAAAGAAAGGTTTGATATAATGAAAGAAATGCTTTCCTCTCGATCCAAACGCCAATTAGAGTTAATGGAAATTTTAGCTGATAACGAATGGGTCACTTTTATTACAGCCTCGGAATCTTTAAATGTTCCTGTAAAAACACTAAAATCGGATATTGTTGAGCTAGAAGCTCTGCTCGCTCCAGCAACAATTGAGTCCTCAAAAAAATATGGCATCCGCTTAGCAACAAATTTCGGCTTCTGCAAAACAAGTATTTATCAAAAATTTTTAAAAAATAGCGTGGAGTTTCAGTTAATAGAAAAAATATTCTTACATAATTTCTCTACCATCATTGATTTAGCTGATGATCTTTATACTAGCGTCTCTACAATCAAACGAATTGTTCAGCGTGTGAATCAACATCTTCAAATAGAAGGTTTTACGATCAATCTAAAAAAGATGCAGCTTGTTGGTGATCCACATAGTATTTGTAATTTTATGCAGCACTATTTTTATGAGAAGTACGGAGTAGCTGAAAGCTTATTAACAAATGCTCAGCTACCAATTTTAGATAAAGTCGGTCTTCAAATCATCAATCAAGCGACTCCTAATGTCAAATCACACAGTATAGACTTTTCTTTATTGAATCGTCTACGTTTTTACACATACACTGTTATTCATTTACTAAAATATAATAGTGAAAATCAACTTTATGATATTCCGGAAAAAACATTTCCGATTATTGATGATACATATGCTTGTGATGAGTTTTATAGTCAATTTCATTTACCTTTATCTCCAGACAATCTAAACACTATGTACTTTTTATTTTTTAGCGATCAATATGTTGACTCCCTAGACACCGCACATAAAATGATCGAAGTCGATCGTCAAGCCTATTTAAAGTACGAAAAAATCAAAACTCTTCTACAAGAACTTGAAAAAAAGATGGATTGTACATGCAAAGATTTTGATGATATTTTTATGCGACTCTATAATTTGGATTGTCAGATCAATGGTAGAACTTATATTTTACACGACAAAAATAAAGAATTTCTCGCAGGAATCAAAAACCTTTACGGTCACTTCCCGATGGAACTCATTCATTCTCTACAAGCAATTTTCTATTCGAGTCCTTATAAGGATTATATGGTGTATGAAGCAATTTCGATTCTATTTACACATTGGCCAAATCTACTCGACCATTTAGAATACTCAATACCAACAATGAAAGCCTGCCTCTTATTTAACTCTGGTATGGACTACATGAATGTACTTTCTGAACGAATTACCTATTATTCGAGAGGCCGCTTCTCTTGCACACCATTATACGTTACATCTTTAGAAGAGTTGGAGAAAGAAGCTTCTGAATATGATTGTATTATCACAAATATTCCAGAAATCTACATTAATAATATTCCCATCATTGTAATCCCACTGATTCCTGATGCGAAAAGTTTCAACAAGTTGATGCTAGTTTATGAAGATCATTTTGATAAAAACTAACTTTCCTTTTACTTTCAATAAAACCAGCTTAGCCAAAATTAGGCTAAGCTGGTTTTTTGTCGTTATAACAGTTAATTCTTTTTACTGTGATTTCCAACATCTCACTCAAATATCTTTTTCAAAAAAGAGCTTCAGGCAACCTTCTATCCTTTACATTTAAAACAATAAAGCAAATGATCATCCACCATACCTGTTGCCTGCATAAATGCATAGACCGTAGTTGTTCCCAAAAATTTAAACCCTTTTTTCTTCAAGTCTTTACTTATTCTATCAGACAATTCTGTTGATGCTGGAACTTCCCCGATCTCTTTCCAACGGTTTTGAATTGGTTTGTTGTCTACGTATGACCAGATGAAGGTATCAAAACTGCCATACTCTTCTTGAACCTGCATAAATACCTGTGCGTTATTAATTGTGGCATTAATTTTTAGCTTATTCCTAATAATGCCAGGATCTTCTAATAAGGAATCAATTTTTTCTTGTGTATACTCGGCAATTTTTACATAATCAAATTGATCATAGGCACTAGTTAATGTTACTCTTTTTTTTAGTATCGTTGACCAACTTAAACCTGCCTGCATGCTTTCCAAAATCAACATTTCAAATAGTTTGTGATCATCATGCTCAGGTCTTCCCCACTCTTCATCGTGGTATTTTTCTTCCAATTCATTCCCATTTGCCCAATCACACCGTACTTTTTCCATACTCTTCTCCATTCTTTTATCTTTTACCTAAGAATAACACGAGAACAAACGTTTGTAAACGGAACAAAAAAAAGAACAAGGAAACAATGTCCTTGTTCTTTTTCAAACAGTTATCTATCTAATTTACTTGCTGCTTCTTCATCTAGAATAACCGTAAAATTAGGATGTAGTTGTAAAACAGAGGCTGGATATTCTTCTGTTACTGGACCCTGTAACACGTTTTTAACCATTTCGGCTTTTTTCTTGCCGTTCACGATCAAAATCAAATGTTTTACTCGCATAACACTAACTGGACCCATGGTAACAAACTCCAACCCTTTTTCCATCATATCTGGCACAAACCACGGCTCTTCTCCAGACACTTTGACTTTATACGTTAAATTCTCAAAGCTTGTTGTTGTTGGCATATTCCCACAGAAGTGTCCGTCTCCACCCAAACCAATCAACATAGCATCTAAACCACCATCCATAGCTAACCGTCTATCTTGTTGTGCATAATTTTCAACCGTCAATGGATGAATATTGGCTTCATTGATGTTTGCAGGAGTGAAATATAATTTTCGTAAATCTGTGATTGTGATACCTTCTGCTTGATCTGTTACAGGAATTTCATCAAAATTATAATAATGAACATTCGTATAATTTGGTGAATCTTTTACGATCTCTATCATGCTTTTATAAACACCAACAGGCGTATTTCCTGCTGTAATGGATAAATTAATTCGTTTATCTTGACTCATGCATCCTAATAAAATATTCTTTGCAGTTTCACTCATCGCTTCAAAGTCTTTTTCGATAATAATTTTCATATTTGTTCACTCCATTCCCTTTTTATACTTTAATTGTATAATGTGGGAACCATCCCATGTCAATGGTTTTTGAACATTCATAAAAATGTTTACTTATATATTGCCCAGAAGTTCAGCGCTTCATTCATTAATTCGTCTGCTGTAAATTCTTTTTTCGAATGACCTTTTTCCTCAGAATCATTGGGATCATTCACCCAGAACTTCCCATTATTAGTACCACTAAGTACCATGATATGACCTGTTTTCGTAAACAATCCTGGTTTTACTGAAATAATCACCGGATGATTTTGTTTTAAATGTTCTTCAACTGCTGTGATATCCGTTTCAAGATCTTCAAATTGGTAACCTTTTAACATCGCAAAATCAGAAAAAGCAGACCAAGCTGTCCCTTCCCCAACCATAAAGTAATCATTTTTTGACCAGTTCAAAATATCTTGCGGTGTACTTGGCTTATTATCTAAAAACGAAGCGACCATCGCTAAAGAAAGAATTGCACAACCATTGATTTCTAATGTGTTTCCTTCAGGATTATCCATACCATATGGTGTTGCTTTCCATTTGTCGTCTGTTTGCAATAACAAGTTAATTGGCATCCGATTAGTAAATTTCCCTTGACTAAGATCTTCATTGACTTGTTCAGTATAGGTAAGTTTTTTCACTTTTTCCGGCTCTTTGTCTTTTTCACTTGATTCAGTCGTCATTACTTTATCCGTTGCTTCATTATGGAATAAAGATGAAAAGCCATGTCCTTCTTCCATCGGGGCAACTTTGGCTAAAATTGCTCCTGCAAATGCTGTTACTATAAGTAACGCTATAACGGAAACTTTTGACTTCTCTGTCTGTTTTTGTTTCATCAGTATCTCCCTCTATTAAATTGAAAGTATCGATGGGGCTTATACTCTCAAAAACGAATTACACATATAATATGTAAATGGTACTTCTTAATATTACTGAATCTAACGAAAAAAGCAAGTCAGAATAATTATTTATTAAAATTATACCGAACATATTTTCTTGAATTTTTTGTCTTTTTTAGGTAGAATGATAGTATCTGATTATTCAGAGTCTGATAGCAACAGTAAATTCGTGAAGGAGGTAGAAGAATGGACAATAACCATAAATCAACAATGAAAAGCATTTCAAAATTGATCAGCCAATCTTCCCAAAGTTTCTTTTCGGCCTTTTTAGAAGACTCTAAAGATAAGAAGAGTAAAAATAAAGAACGTGAAGAAATTCTTAAGAAATTACAAGTCGCTTCTGCTCAAAAGAGTTTAGTTGTTTTACAATTAAAAGAAGTACCAACTTCTCAAAAATTTGAAACAGTTTCCGGATGGGTCGTTTCCAAAAACATCACTGATTCAATTATGTTGCGATTACAAGAAGATAACCAACAAATTCGGATGATTCCTGTTGAACATATAAAGAAAGTCAGCACGTTGTCAAAAAATGACAAACGGCAAATAAAATAAACAATAGTCAGATGGTGAACCTTTTTAAGCTTCGCCGTCTGACTATTTTCTTTTTTCAATTAATTATTTGTATACAAACTGCTGCACAAATATCTATAAAAAAGTTATACTAGATATGCTCAAGAATAACTTTTTTCCTATCTACTGAAGAACAAGCATAATAGAAGAAGCCGGAGGAAAAATCATGTACCTTACAATGTATGATGATACACACCAACAACTCATTGACAATTACTGCTTATCAAAAAGAAAACTTCGCTATGTTCGTGAACCAAAAATCGCTATTTCTTTAACTAAAAAAAATGCACAACGTCATGCTGTTCTAGTTTTTGAAGACGATTCTTTAGTTGCCTTTTTAACTCTTTATGAAACAAAAGGAGGCAGTCCTTACTCCAGCAATGAACACCACCTATTAGTACAGGACCTTTCAATAGATTATCGGCATTTTCGTGTTGGTTACACCAAGCAAGCATTTGAATTATTACCAGCTTTTATTCGTCAACACTGGCCAAAAATCAACCAACTTACAATCATTGTTAATGAAGACAAAGCTTTCACTCAACCGTTATGTAAACATGCTGGTTTCAAGGATACCGGAAATACGCTCCCACCTATTTATGGTTCTCAAGTCTTTTTACAAATTTCTATTTAAAAGAAATTGGAGGGAAAATAATGCAGCTAAAATTATGGGACGACACTACTTATACAATCATGAAATTCCCAGCCCACGTTGAGATTCCTACTTCGTTCCATGAAATTCTAGGGTTTAAAAGTATTGCCTATACAAAAGACGAGTGTTCAATCATTGTGCCTACAAATACACTACCAACAGAACAAGCACTTTCTGTTGATAATAATTGGTTCATTATTCAAATCGCAGGTGAACTGGACTTCTCACTAGTTGGTATTTTGACTCAATTGGCCAACCCATTAGCAGAAAATCAGATTTCCATCTTCGCATTGTCTACATATAATACAGATTACCTTTTGATCAAAAATAAAGATAAAGATAAAGCAATACACGTACTGAAAAATTGTGGTCATACATTTTAGCCTTATATTTATAAGTATTTTTCTACCAAACTGATGCAATAAAAAAAACTAAAGGAGACTAGCTAATGAAAAATGAATACGATAACCCCGATTTTTTTGAAGCCTACAGCCAAATGGATCGTTCAAAAAAAGGACTAGAAGGGGCTGGCGAATGGCATGAACTAAAAAAACTACTCCCAGATTTTACTGGAAAAACGGTTTTAGATCTCGGTTGCGGTTACGGCTGGCATTGCCGTTACGCAGTTGAAAATGGTGCTGAAAAAGTGATAGGAATTGATTTATCTGAGCGCATGATTGAAACAGCCAAAGAAATGACCGATTCTCCTAAAATCAGTTACCACTTAATGGGAATGGATGAAATTGACGGCTTAAAAGAAACCTTTGATATTGTAATCAGCTCATTAGCTCTGCATTATGTCCCTTCATTTGAGGCTATCGCAAAAAAAGTCAATCATTGTTTAAATCCTGGCGGCGATTTTATTTTTTCAACAGAACATCCAATTTTTACAGCCCAAGGAACAGAAGACTGGATCTATAACCAAAACGGAGCCCCTCTCTATTGGCCTGTAGATCGCTATTTTGATGAAAGCATTCGTGAAACAATCTTCTTAGGTGAAACAGTGATGAAATACCATAAGACCCTAACTACCTATTTAGACGGACTCTTAACAAATGGTTTTCAAATCACTCGTTTAGTTGAACCCATGCCCGCTCCAGAAATGCTAGAATCAAGCGCTGAAATGAGAAATGAATTACGCAGACCGATGATGTTACTAGTCTCTGCTAAGAAAATAAATTAACAAAAGAATGAGGCAAAAGCACTTCTAAACAAATGCTTTTGCCTCATCTTTATTTTCTATTTATGGGATCAGATTTAACCACTTCATTTTTCTAACTTTCTTGAAAAGCAACCGATTTTTCCAACAAAAAATACGTATAACCCAAACTGGAAAAACCAACAAAAGTCCATAAAGACTAACCAGCACCACATTCTACTAACTGTCCTTGAACGAAATAAACAAATAAAGCAATAACTAAAATATACGGGTACTTCTCTCCCAAATCAAAAATTCCTTTTATACCTGCCACTACCTACTACAAGACTCACGCCATTGGTAATAACAAATAGGAACTGCTATACTAAAATTACAAAACAAAAGGAGGAAAACAATATGCACGATTTAGCTCAAATGATCATGGATAATTTAATCCCTTTTTTTGATTTGTTCATTTTGGCTTTAAATATTTTTTCAATTATTGTTTTAATTTGGGGCGTTATTATGGCCGGCATTGATTTTCTAAAAAGTGAACGTATCGATCGAAATCGTATCGTCATGGCACGGCAAAATAATTTCATTAAAAGCTTTCTAGGCAGTTACATTCTGCTTAGTTTAGAAATCTTGATCGCAGCTGATATCATCGAATCCATTATCAAACCAACCTTTCAAGATATTTTAAAATTAGCCATTCTAGTAGTAATCCGAACAGTGATCTCCTACTTCCTGCATAAAGAAATTGAAGATGCTTTGAAAGATAAGGAAAATGAAACCGACAAAAAAAAACAAGCTGACTAGATCGCCTTTTCAATAGAAGAACTGTTAAAATTGTATATACATAAAAAACGATCAAAAAAGTTTCACTTTTTTGATCGTTTTTTCTATTCTTATGCATGTCTTGGAAAATCCGTCAATCCAAAATCATCTTCTTGCATCAAACGCCATGTTCGTTTAGCTGTATTGTAGACCAGTATAGCAATTACTGGCTCATTTCTATAAGCAAAGTTCTTCGTCTTCCATAAAGAATCTTCCACTACATGGATTGGAATATGATATTCCTTACCTTTGATATCCATCTGATCAAAACAAAAAACAACACCTTCTTGTAAAATCGACTTCATTTCTTTCAGTAGTTCTCCATCTAGCTTTTCAACAGAAACGCCTCGTTTAAAGAAGGTTTTCCGATCATTGACTTTCTCCAAGATCACCCTAGTAATCTTATCTGCTAAAATCCGATAAAACTCATCGATATAACGATAATAAACCCGCGTCATGTGATCCACAAACTCAAAAAAAACGAAATCATTTTGTAATTTATAAAAGAACGGTGAATGAAGACTGGTTTTCATATGGCCAAAATAAAGAAGTTCCGAAATTTCTAATGGTGTTAACTCTTTGAGCATCGCTACATCCGAAAAATCGATCCATTTAATTTCTTCGTTCATTTTCTGGCGATGAACTGTGGAAAAATATTGATTTACATTCTCTTCTCCACGAATAATTTTTAATCCGCTATGCATATCATATTCACCTTCTTCTGCTGAAGGGTTCAGTAAAAGTAAGTTCTTCGGGTGATGAACAATGGAACGGGTGAAATCTGTATGAGTGATTCCTTTAGATAAAACCGCATTACTTGTCATATCGATATGTACATAAATCAAATCCAACATTTGTTCCATCACCCCCAAAATAGTTTTCTACTTATATTCTACAATATTTTATAAATAAAAGCTTGTGTCTTTTATTTTAAGATTCAGTTACAAAGAATTAAAAATGGAGTATTCTTTTGTTAAATAAAGCTTTTTATCTCACCTAACGTCTCTGTTATCATCTTTTTAAGGTTCTTTTTTCGAAATAATTTTCATGAAAAAATAATATTTAAAACTAGGGTTTCAATTTAATTTATGATACACTAAGACAATAAGGAGGGAGAATATGGCCTCAAAAAAATTACGCCCTAAAAAGAAAAACAGAAAACGAAATTGGCTGATCAACATATTCTTATTTTTATTACTGATTGTTGGCTTGGCTCTTGTTTTTAATACACAAATTCGAAATATGCTAATCCAGCAAAACGGAAAGTCATATGCTATTAAAAATTTGACCCCCGAAGAAATCAAAAAAAATAATGAAAAAGATACGACTTTCGACTTTGCCGCAGTTGAATCACTGAGCACCGAAGCCGTACTGAAAGCACAGCTTGAAAATAAAAACTTGCCTGTAATCGGAGCTGTAGCTCTTCCAGATGTAAAGATCAATTTACCGATTTTCAGAGGATTGGATAACGTTGTTTTACTGACTGGTGCTGGAACAATGAAGCCAGATCAGGAAATGGGGAAAGGCAATTATGCACTAGCTAGTCATCGTGTGCAAGATATGATCTCTTTATTTTCACCATTAGAATATTCAAAACCTGGTGAGTTGATTTACACAACAGACCTAAACAATGTTTACACCTATAAAATCAATTATGTAGAAAAAATTGATCCTTCACGTGTAGAGTTGATCGATGATGTACCTGGTAAAAAAATGATTACATTAATCACTTGTGGTGACATGAACGCAATTACTCGAATTGCAGTCCAAGGAGAATTAGAATCAGTAACACCAATCAAAGAAGCGACAAAAGAAATGACTGAAGCATTCCAGATGGAACAGATGACGTTATAGGATTGATGATTACCTGCCTCTACTATTCCTTCATAAGAAAGCCATAGCATCAAAACATAAATATTTATGTTTTGATGCTATGGCTTTTCCTTACTGTTTTCAATCAAAAAATAAACGCTCTTCTTAGCCTTTTCAACATCTATTCATTTATTAATGACTAGCTTTCCTCAGCTTTTGATAACTGTATCTAATCATTGATACTATCAGTACAATTGGATAGATAAACAATGTAACCGCAAACCATTCTACGCTAAAAACAGACATAAAAGGTACATGATAAGTAACTGCATAAATCAAAGGTAGAACAATAGACAATGCACCATAATACATACTCATCTCAAAAATAACTGTTTTATATAAACGTTTCATGATCCACACTTCCCCAATCTCATTTTCCTTCATCTGATAACTTTTCTCTTATCGCTTCTACTTTACTTTTTAATTGTAAAGCTTTTCCTTAAGAGAAACATCCAACTTTAGTCTTAAATTTGAAGTAACACTCAACTACACATTTTTATCAAACTCGTGATTCACCACATTAAGCGCTGCTTGTATTACTTGATGCATATCGTAATAACGGTATTGACCCAAACGACCGCCGAAAATAATGTTCTCTTCTTTTTTTGAAATTTCACGATATTGTTTTAAAATATTAGTATTCTTAATATCATTAACTGGATAGTATGGCTCTCGATCTGAAGTCCATTCCTCAGGATACTCCCACGTAACAATCGTATCTGGTTGATTCCCAAATTCAAAATGTTTATGCTCAATTACTCGAGTATAGGTAGTTTGATCATCAGTATAGTTTACTACTGCATTCCCTTGAAAGTTCTTAACATCTTTAAAGACTTTCGTTTCAAATGCTAGAGAACGATAATCTAACGATCCAAATCTATAATCATAGAATTGATCGATCATTCCCGTATAAATAACTTTAGGATAGTTTTTCAGATAATTCTCTTTATCCGCACAAAAATCAGTTTCCAATTCTACATCAATCAAATCCGAAGCCAACATCTTTTCAACGATTTGAGTATAGCCTCCAATCGGTACTCCTTGATACGTATCATTAAAATAGTTATTGTCGTAAGTAAAACGTACGGGTAATCTTTTTATTATAAATGAGGGTAATTCTTTGCAACTTTTTCCCCATTGTTTTTCAGTATAGTTTTTCACTAATTTATTATAAATATCTGTACCAACTAACGAAATTGCCTGTTCTTCCAAATTTGATGGTCTTTTATTTTTTAGCACTAGTTTTTGTTGATCAATTTTATTTTTAGCTTCCTCTGGCGTGATAACTCCCCACAACTTATTAAATGTATTCATATTAAAAGGCAAATTGTATATTTCACCTTGAAAATTCGCTACAGGTGAATTGGTGTATCGATTAAATTCTGCAAACTGCTGAACATATTCCCAAATCATTTTGTTATCGGTGTGGAAGATATGAGCACCATATTTATGCACTTGAATTCCTTCAATTTCCTCCGTAAAAATATTCCCTGCAATATGATTTCTTTTTTCAATAACCTTTATCCGCTTCCCACGCTTAGCAGCTTCGTATGCAAACGTTGCCCCGAATAAACCAGCTCCAACAACTAGATAATCATACATTCTATCCCCCCTTTTTTTATTTTAAACTTCAGAATGTCGAATAACATTTTTTCTGAGCATGCTAAAATCTTTGATAGCTTGCCAGCCAATTTTAGTAATGTTCCTAAGATTTATACTATTTACTCCACCTTGTCTTGGTTTAAAAGTGATCTTTTGATAACGTATTTTTTTATTATTTTTTTCATATAACACTGTTAGCAACACGTTAGAAAGATTATAATCTGTCGGAACATTATCCAGTAATGGAATTAGTGTTTCTCTTTTCATCAAACGAAATGGTGTATTGGCGTCTTCAACCCATTTTCCAAAAAATAGAAATAATACTAGTTTTAAAACTTTTGTAACAAGCACACGGCTAAATCCATCTTGTCGGCCGCTTCTTTTTCCTATTTGAATATCAAATTCATTGCGCTTTTCCCACATTGACCAAAACTCTTCTGGCAATGTTTGACCATCCGAATCTGTCTGAAATATAAAATCCGCCCCATGATCTATCGCATATTGATAGCCATATAAAACTGTTCCACCATGACCACTATTTTTCTTTTCAACAGCTGTAAGATTTGGATATTTCAACTCTAATTTTTTCAATATTGCAAAAGTTTGATCTTTGGAGCCATCACTAATTACTAATAACTCCGATCCCCCCTGTACCTTTTCAGTAATTGGATACCAATCCTTAACTACCGTTTCAATATTTTCCTCTTCATTGTATGCTGGTACAACAATGAATAATTTATCTTGCTTCATTCCTCCACCTACTTTTGAAAGTCTATTTCTTACTTACCTATTCAGATAGTTTCTTTTCAAACAACCAATATGTATGATTGACCTTGTCTCTTGATTGATCATGGCTCATAGCGACCTGATAGTTTTTTCCTAATTCTGTACCTTTAAAGTTTTTTTCATCATAATTTGTTTGAGTTTCTATAACTACAAAATCAACACTTTTTCTCTGGATAGCACGAATTTGTCCAGCAGCATTATCTGGGTACACTCTGTGATCTAAATTAAGTAAAATAAAGTATTTTTCACTAGGCAGTATGTCTGCAGCTAAATAAAAACCTCCATCTAAAAATTCATAATTTAAAAGTGTAGGATTAGGTGTTTTACTGTGCATATACTGTGCAAATAACTCTTGCGCAGTTACTTTCTGTTCCATTTCATTTGTAGAAACTGTGTCATTATTGGGAAAGAATAGAGATTCTCTGATAGTTGAATTAGAACCAAGTACAACAAGGATAGATACAAACAAGATCCATGTAATATTCACATTCAATTTAAACTCAAAAACCTCACTTAAACTATTTTTATACTTACTCACTATCTGCCCTATTAAAATTAAACTAAATAATCCAAATGGCATCATAAATAGAAAATAATACTCATACGATCTCAACCCCATGTATATGAAAAAAACTGTTGATAGGATGATTATCATCATAAATAAACGATGACTAATTGGCTTAGATAACTTTTTCCAAACAGGAATAAACATTAGTGTCGGAAAAATAACAAATAATCCGAAAAAACTAGCTTTAATACGCTCAGAAGCTGCACCTATAACATAGGCAATACGTTCTACTATATTCCCAGATGAGTCATTATATACACCACTATTAACCACGATATATACATTAAAAAAATCAACCAGAGCATCATTGATAACAAAATATACTAACCACGGTAGTATTCCTAAAAGAAATCCCGATGCAGAATATATAAAAAATGGAATTAACTCTCGATATTCCTTTTTTACCAAGTAATAGCCAAATAAGAACAAATAAAAAGCAATCCAAGGACCTAACAAAGAAAACTTAATAAGAAAAATTGCCGAAACAGTCAATCCCTGCCAGAAATAAACCCCTTTTGAAAATTTAAGAAACTGTCTTTCTTTCTTAAATCCATCTAATATCTGAAAAATTAAGATCATTAAAAGAGGAATACAAAATTCTTCTGGACTACCACCTTGTCTATAGTAATACTCATTCAAAATAAATACTGGAAATAGTATAGTCAGTACTATACTCATTGATTCTGACAAATATAATTTTAAAATTTTAAAACAATAAAATAAGTTAATCATCATTGCCAAACATTGAATAATAAAAACACCAATAAATCCTTTTGAATTTATAATTGAACCAACTCCATAAATCAGATACAAAAATGGTCCTTTTTGATCGAATAAATCTCTATAGGGAACTAGTCCTTGCATCATGCTTTTACCAACTGTAAAAAAAGCATTTGAATCTACCCAGTCATTTGTCAAAAAAAATGGTGAACTTTTAGTAGTTAGCAATAATAACACCATTGATAGTGTCAACCATTCAAGCATTCTTCCCTTTACTATTCTGTCTTTTAAAACTTTCATAAAAAACTCCTATTCTTTTTATATCGACTCATCCACATATTTATTGATTGAGATACTTTATCTATCGAGAAAAGTTTAAGCTATTTAAAAATTACTAACTTACTTAACACGTAATTGATAACAATAACCAATACACCCATAACTATTTTCGAACTTATTCCATTTATGAGTAAAATATCAATAAAAAGGAACATCCCTACCATCTCTACCCCTAAAGAAAACAGTCTAGCAATAATAAATGCCACAACTTCTTTTATCATTTGTACCATTTGGTATCTCTGACTTTGGAAAACAAACAGCTTATTAGTAATAAAAGCGAAGGTAACACCTATCATCCATGCAAAACAGTTAGATAACGTCCAATCTATTCCAATGAAAGTGTACAATAGATAAAAAGCTAGCACATTCAACAAAGTTGTCAAAACTCCAAATATAAAATATGTTATTGTTTCTCTAGTTAAAAAAACTTTGAAAATCCCCCCTACTTTACTCATAACATAGCCTCTCATATGAATTCTCTAAAAATTTAATTTATACTCACTACTAGCCCGCACTTTTCTTTTTACGTTTATCTATGAGATATCCTGCTAAGGATAGCCATGTAAGCAAACTTATACCCAACGATACTTTTTGAATCATTGTTCCTTTATACCAGAACCTCACTCTACCTTCACCAGAGACAGTTACTTCACACAGCCCTTTAAATTCTTGACTCTCTTCAACTTTACTGATTTCACCTGAACCCGTTAATTGAACGTCATAACCTTTATAGTAAATGATAGGAAAAGTAACTTTTGTTGGTTTTTCAACTCTATATATAAAAGAAAGTTCATTGTAATTACGTGTTGCTTTAGAAATTTCAGCTTCTTTCGAACGTGTAAAAATACCAGATATTTCATTTAAAGTCTTCACATAATCCATATCAGAAGGAAGATACTCCATTCCAGCGCCTAAATTAAATCCATCTAATTGAGAAAAGTAGTCATAATCGAATCGAACATCTTTTCTTCCTGTTATCTGATATTGAATAGAACTAAATAGTAAAAGAAAAATGGTACATGAAATAACTACAACTTGCGTATTTTTTTTCTGCGGTAATATATCCTCAAAACTATCTGCCAGTGCCCATGTGATGCACAGTGTTATGATTATAAAATAGCGCCACGGAAATTGAATAGCATTAAAAACTGTATCCTGAAACAAATAGTGGGGAAAATAATCCGTAGCTAAAAATAAGAAAACAATTCCTAACACCAAAAATTGTTTATTTTGAGTAGTTAGAGATCTTATCCTGATCAATAGCACTAATAATGCGACAATAATCAACCACCCTAAATTGTTATACCCTTGATTTAAGATAGCTGATTTCAGATAATCCACTAAGTTTTCTGCGCTTTTTTGCAAATAGAAAATCTGTTCAGATTGAACTTTTAATTGTTGAAAAGTCAGCTGTTCAATAATCGGTAATACACTCACCGCTACCATTAATAGTGTCAATACGGTTGCATAAAAAAGATACAATACTCTTTTTCTATCTTTAATCAATGTTTTGATATTTAATATAAGATAGCCAATAATAAATAGACAAAAAATAACTGTTGATATGATATGCGATATAAACAAACTTGCCATACCAATGGATAAAATATAAAACTTTTTTTCATCCCCACTAATTATTTGTATCATTCCAGCAAAAGCTATCGGTAGTACCATCAAAGCCAAAACTTCCCCCAATGCACCGCGTGTAACAACGTCCGCTATTCTGTAAGAAGATAAACCATACAACAATGAAAAGATTAAACTTTTTTTCTTATCATAAGTAATTGAATGAAAAGAATGATACGCGATCACAAACGTAAAAAAGGTCACCAATAATATATAAAATACATAGGATAAGCCTAATGGAAAACCAATTAGCCGAAGCAAGGCTGCGGGATACAAAAATATATCTGAATAAAATATACTTGATGCGTACCCCATTCCTTTTGCTAAAAAATAGGTTATTTGTGGAAAAAAATCACCATTGCTGATCGCAATATACAACGCTTCAATTCTACTTAAGTGAAAATCACTATCATGACCCTGATATAATTTCCCACCTTGAATATAAGAGAAATAGATACTTAGATAGCTAATCACGAAAAATAGAATATAACGATGATTTATCGTTAACTGCCCAATTCGTTTAGTCCAGTCTCCTTTTTTATTATCTGACATTCTTTACTTTCCCTCTCCACTTTCAATTTCATTTACTTCGGCTCAAAAAATGTTTATTCAATGATGTTTTTCTAAAAACTTCTATTTTTTATTCAGTCTGGTCCCATATTTCAGCATAGATTTCTTTTAAATTTCCTCCACCATCGTAAATAGCTGAAATTGATTTAGCCAACTCTTCGTTCTTATTTAATCCAACGCTGTTCGTGACTATTGCTACAGATTCATTTTTAAATTGCTTACCAGATTCCTTGATCTGTTTTTCAAATCCTTGGATCCCTTCACTAATAGTCGGCTCTGGCAACTTCATTAATGCTCCTAAGTCTTGTGTTATTTCTTTATAATTATCTTTAGGAAGTTTTCCATTTGCCGGCGCAATTTTTATATTGACTACTTGTCTTTCTAATCGTGCTTTTTTAGCATCCGAAGAAAATGTGTAATAAAAATTTATTACAGCCATCGTTTGTAATTTTTCCTCTTGATAGAATGTATACACCGTTCTAAATTCTACTTCCTTGTCTCTCGCTAAAATTAAATACTTGGTCTCTCCAGGTTGAACAGCATCTGTAGTAATATCTTTGGCCACAAGTTTCTTTGCTTGCTCATAATACGGTGGAATGGCTACTTTGTATTTATTTTTCAAAACCTTAAAAGCTTCTTCTTCTGTTTTCAAATCGACATAGTCAGAATCTCCAAAAGCTCTTTCTCTATCACTAATCCAGACAAGAGATTGGTCATCTTTAGATAGTCGTTTGTGGGGATTACCTTTAGAACATCCTGAAGTAACTATTACTACTATTAGAAGAAGTAGTATGAATAGTTGTTTATTTCTTATCATTTTGGCACCACCACTCTAACCGGTTTTAGTTCTGGAAACGCTTCTTGAGAGAATGCCAACTCTACAGAACTATCATCAGAGAGTTCATAAAAAGCCACACTTTCGAGACTCTCTCCTTTTTCTACGTTTTTTGACTGTTCATCAGCTAATTCTTTCACATCTAAAAACGACGTGTCTTGGGGAAGCTCACCAACACTTAACTCTTGCCCATTCTGTGTTGCAGTTACTAACGTCTTCCAAATAGAAGGCTCCACTGGAGTTGAATTCAAGTTTGTAAAGGTATAACGGATAGCTAAGAGATTTTTGTTTCCCTCACCGGTAATCTTACGAACACCTGTTGTTTCCATTTTTATTTCTTTATTTTCGATAGTAATAACATCGCCCTCTTCTTGCTTTTGACTTTTTTGGGCTTCTGCAGCTTTTTTAGAATCATAATCAACTTCTTTTAATGTCTCAACAGATGCATCAATCATTTCTGAACGCTTCTTATAAGAATTGTCATCAGCGGAATAAAAGGTAACCTGAACAAATCCATGCTTTGTCCATATATAATAAAATTGAGCCCAGACACTCTTTTCTTTAAACATCGTATTTAATGTGTATTTATAGGCAGGATTCCCATTTATTTTAACTTCCTTCATAAAAATGTCTTTTGCTTTTTTATACTTGTATCTTTCACGTAACTGCTCTCTAGTCTTTTCACCAAATCCTTCTTGCGCTACCTCAGCAACTGGAACCGTAGTAATAAACATATAAGAATTACTGCGTGTATCTTCACCACTAATAGCCGTTTTTAATCCATAATCCATTCTGCCTGTATTATCTTTTTTCCAACTTGAAGGAAGCTGCATTTCATATGACACGCCTCCATCTTCAAAGTTTTGTACCTCTTTATCAAGTTGTCCAGTACATCCGATCAAAGTAAACAAGAATACTAGTGACATAACGCTAAATAGTCGTTTATTTTTCATTCATTCTCCTCCAAATTTATTTTTCGACTCATTTTTTTATACCAAAATACATAGAGACAAAATGCGATAACGCAAACAAGAAATAACAAACTTCCCAACTTCATCCCCTTAGGATAAAAGGTTAATACCACCTCGTGTTTTCCTTTTGGAACCTTCACAGAAATCAACGCATCTTGTACTGCTTCAATTTCAACTGGTTTGCCATCAATCGAGGCTTGCCATCCTTGATCATATGGAATCGTTGTAAATATTACTTGCTCTTGTTCTAAAGCTACTTCAGCTTTTGCCTTGTTCCCTTTTACTTCAAAAGCAACTTCTTTTTTCTTGATTTCATTCATTGCATTATCAAAAGTATCTGTTTTTAAAACCAGAACAGATGGACGAATGAGGCGAATGATGGATTGACCATTAAATTTTGCACTCACTTTTACTTTTTCCGCTTTTGAATGATATCCAAGATTATAGTAAGTTCCTACTGTCGTTAGACTATTGGTTCGTTTTTGTCCACTCACACTTACTTCTACATCGGCTTGCCACATATCACTACTTTGTCCAGGATCTAGACTAAGGTATGCCTGAGTATTGGCTGGAACATCCACTTCCCATGTGATTTTTTGTGCTTTGTTAGCCATTTGTTCTGAATAAAAGGTAAAATCCCCTTCTTCTTTGACATACATATTTTCTCTGGAAACTTCTTTCAGTCCTGTAAATTGGAATAACGGTTGATCAATTTTAGATAGCTGATGAAGTAAGGCTGTCTGCGTCTTATTATTTTTATCTTGATAAATCCCTTCATCTGTTAACATCCCAAGTGGTAATGCATTTTTATTTTCGTACAATGTGTACTCACCACTTGAATCAATTTTTTCAAATCCGTATTTATCGAGATTTTGCTTCGATAAATTATACTTAACACCCAAAACGCCATCCATTAGTATTGTGTTGTTTGGATACATGATCGTTAAATTAGTTCCTGGTGAACGGAACCCAAGATTATCCAGATATTTAGAAGAGCGACGGTTTCGTACAGATGAAAACATGGTCACACCAGAGTAATTATAATTAAAACTATCTGTCCTTGTAACAGAATCTAAATTTTCCAATCGATAAAAAGAATCATTAATAGAAGTCGTTTTATTCACTAATTTATTTATATCTTTATATGATCTTGTATAAGCCTCTTTTTTAGTGTAACCCCATTCTTTATCTATACCTCCCATCATTTGAGTAGTATTAAAAAATGCTTCAAGGCTAATGCATAGGATAAGAACAACAGGCATGAACTTAAGAAATTTATGTTTTTTCTTTTTACTTAAAAATAAAAGTAGATACGCTGATAAAAATACTAACGTAAGAACAAGTGATTCCTGAGTAACAAAATCATATCGTTTTTTATTCGATACAATGACCGCTAATAAGAACAATCCACTCAGGCTCAAGCAGATATTAACAAACAAAGGAATATCTTTTTTTTCAAGCATCTCCATACCAAAACCTGCCAAAATAATGACAACAGTAGAATAGAGATAACTAAATCGAAATAAAAACATATTTGGAAAATGCATTCCTTGCCAAAATAAATTCAACGGTTCAATATAGACACTCGCTACCATAAATAACACTAAACTTCCATAGATCACTTTATTCCTTAATGGAATTTTTTTACTAACAAAATAGAAAATAAAAAATATTAGCGGTAATAAACCAATATAAATAAACGGTGCACTACCATATTTCGATGTATCATAAACTCCAGGCATGCTTTTGATAACAAAATCCCAAGGTCCTAAATCGCTTGTAAAAATTTGATTGATTGAATCTAATTTTTCTCCGTTCATCTTCAAATCAATAACCGATGGCAAGATAATAATCATCGAGGCTCCCCCGGCTAATACAGAGGTAATCAGATAAGGAACAATACTGGATTTATATTGTTTCCAATTTGTAAGTAGTCGGGCAAAAAAATACAGAAATGAAAAGACACCGACCATGAAAGCTGTATAATAATTAGTAATAAAGAGAATAAAATATGTAGCGAATAACAGGATGATTTTTTGTTCATCCATCACTCTTTGAATGCCCAATAAAATTAATGGTAAGAAAATTAACGCATCCATCCACATCAGCATAATTGAATATGCGACTGTAAAACTCATTAATGCATAACAAACACTAAGACAGACTTTTCCCCATTGAGGTAAACGATACGTATTGTGGGCATATACCCAAAAACTAAGACCCATCCCACCAATTTTTGTTAATAAAATCACATACATAGCATCTGGCATCTGTCTATTATCAAAAAAGAATACTAGGAAGCTAAAAATACTATTGACGTAATAACTCATCAACGAAACAAAATTTAGCCCAAGAGACCCTGACCATGTATAAAAGAAAGATTGTTTTCCATGGAGAACATTATTAAATCCTGAATAAAAATTAACTAACTGACCAAATCCATCACTAGCTAAAATCGTTCTGTCACTCGTTGGATAAATCCCTAATTGATAATAACTAATTCCCATAATAATCACTGGAATCAAAATACTTAAGCAAATAGCCCAACCATTATTTCTCAAAAACGATTTTATTTTCATCTTATGTAGTCACATCCTTACTTATAATTCAGTTTATTGACCCCAGTCTATCTAAAGGATAATAGCGGAATCGAACAACACCTTCTATTTGTTTAAAATCGATCAATCCAAGCTGACGGCTATCAGTAGAGTGTCGACGATTATCTCCCAAAACAAAATATTGATGTTCAGGAATCGAAGAAATTCCTTGTAACTTTGCCGCTACTTCCCATGATACTCGTACTTTTAGCGTGCCATCTGGTAACTCACTTCCCAAAAGAGCAGATTCATTTTCTGGAGTTAGATTGCTTGAGGACATTTGATGATTAATATATAGGTTATTTTGATCTAACCAAATACGATCTCCTGGTAACCCTAAAACTCTCTTTATATATGACTCTTTTTCTTTATTTTTGGGTACAAATGTAATCAAGTTATACCTAGATGGATATTCTCCTTTCATCACAAGTAAGCGGTCATTATTTTTTAGTGTAGGTAACATCGAGTCACCACTAACTATATGTGCTTTTATTCTTATAAGAAAAAAAACAGATACTACAATCAATAAAAGAAAACAGATTTGCTGAAAAAACTTCTTTTTTCTACTCACGATCTTGTCATCTTGTTTAATTTTCTTAGAACTAAGAATCAACCTTAGAACGGATTTTTTTTCTGTTTCCATAGATGCATTCCTTTAATCATAATTTTAAAATTGTTGAATTTGATGAATTGGTAACAACCGCATTTCAACAATTCCTTCAATTTCTTTTTCATCAATATATCCATAGCTTCTGCTATCCATGGCGTAAGGCCGATTATCTCCTAAAATCAAGTATTTCCCTTTAGGTATCACAGGTATTTCAGGATGCCAATCCTCAGTGTATTTCGTACTATGGTTTTTCGCACGACCAATTGGTTCAACTATAAAGCGCTCAAAAACTTCATTATCATTGACATACAATACGTCATTTTCATAATAGATCTGCTCACCAGGTAATCCTATAACACGACGGATTGCTAACTCCTTACTCTCAGCATCCCTATACAAAACCAATTTAAATCTTTTCACTTGGCTTACTTTACTTACAAAAACCCATTCTCCATTATTTAATGAAGGAGTCATTGAGTAACCCTCCACTTTAGAGATAGAAAAAACAAAAAACGAAATAAAGTACAAAAGAACTCCTAATAAAACTAAACTAGCCCCAAATTCTAAGAATATTTGTTTCAGCATGATACCCCAACGCTTTTTTCTACGAGACTTTTTTTTCTTAAGATTTTGTTTTGCTTTTTTTCGTTTTTTATTTTCACTAATAAAGAACTTTTTTTCATTTTTTAATAGTGCATTTTTCTTGCCATTATTCGCCTCTTTTTTGAGTCGAGCAACGCGACGACTTTTAACGACTTTTGACGATTTTTTTTTTGCTTTTTTAGAGGGTGCGTTTTCTTTGGTTGTGCTCATATTACAACCCCCTTCATTACCTTACTTCTTCTGTTTTAGTGCAGATTCGTTTATACTAAATTGTTTAAAAATCTTTTTTTGTGTGCCAGTAATACGTTTGGAATCTTCTAAGTACTCAAGAATTAATCCTTCATCGTTCAATTGTTCTTCTTTTTGAGAGTATAATCCTGTACTATAATCACGTATCTGAGCATAATAACGATTCAATATCCTCTGACCATCTTTTGACAAAGCATTAGAAGGCGTTGTTGTTCCGTAAGACGCTAATAATGACGTAAGTTCTAATAACTTATCTTTCGTTTTTTTAGTATCTGCACCATTTTGTATCCCTATTAAATTCTTATTTATTTCATCCATTAAGAAATAGCTTTGAATAATTGCATTTCCATCATTTGCAGATAAATTTGTCATCTGATAATAACGTGCATATAATCCCGTTCCTACAGAAATTCCAGAAATGATCATTGCAACCACAAATCGTTTAATATATTGTTTCTTCTTTTGTTCTAGTCGACGACGCATTCGTAACCAACGCTTTTTTTTCTGTTTATTTTTTGGTCGTTTTTGCTTTATAAGCTTATATTCTTTATTTGTTAGGAAAAATAAAACAATCGAGAATATGCCCAAAAAAACAGTAAGAACGGCTGTAGACAAGCAACCAACGAACAACCAATCCAACACGGTCATATCTAGTAGCCCCCTTGCTTATTATGTTTTCTTTTTAAGTGATTTTTTGTTTCTTTGTTTCTTTTTTTTCTTAGAAAACACACGTACCATACTAAATATAATAATTAATACAAGTAGGATAACACCAACAATGATAGCAATCATTTTCCAGTTAATCCCTCTTTCTTGTACTAATGAGACATCTTGCGCATTATACTTTTCAGCATCTTCTTTGGTTACTTTAAAATCTTCTTTCCACTCCCATTTTCTTTCACCTGCAGTAATTAAAATATGCCCCGTATAATCACCCGCTTCAAATTCCTCTCCATTTAAACTAACTGGAAAATCAATCATTGAGTTAGGAGCCATTCTATAATTCGCTTTTTTTGAATCATATAGCGCTTCATCTGATCCTTTTTTGAAGATTTGAACATCTACTGACATTCCTTCAACATAATTCATTTCAGTGTTAGAAAAATTAACCATAAATGCATTTCGATAATTTGTTAAATCTGGATAAATTTTATTAAAGAGTAAATTCGGTTGAACTTTTGTGTCAGATTCACTTAGCAATATTCCAATCAAAAAAGCATATTTGTTAATTACACCCTTAGCTTTTTGATTTGCTTTCTTTTCTTCCTCTGTCTCTGCTCTTTTTAGATAAATCCCTCCAGAAATATGACCATCGTATTTTTCTTCAGGCATAGTAATTTCTACAGAAATTTTTGTCTGGTCATTTGGAGGAATCGTAACTTTTTCAGGAACCTTTACAATATCTTTGATATCATATTTTAAAGATGGATCATTTTTGATCGTCGTTGGTCCATACTCAATCACACCATTACTATTTGTTTTTGCACTATTAACAGCCATTTCTATAGTCATTTCTTTGTCAGTGATATTGTATAACTCAACTTCTACTGTTTGTTTTTGATTTGGTTCCATACGTAAATCAAAGTAGCCAGTATCCCCAACTTGATTGCTAGGCTTGATTATTCGATAATTGTAACCAATACCCGATGTATCAATTGATTCATCAGCATATGTTATTTGTGGTATAGCTATAACCAAACTTGTTATGTAAAAAATGAAAAAAATTACTTGTTTCAATTGACGTCTCATATTTATTTCCCTTCCATAGCTCTTTTTAATTAAAAATAAGGCACCGATCCACTAGAAGCGGATCGGTGAACCACTAGTACTTATACAAGTGATAGGTCATTTCAACTAGTTAAGCTTATTTACTTTCAGCTAATACCCAAGTGATTTCGCCTTTATAGTCACCAGCCATGATATTTTGCTCTTTACCAATTTTTAATTGTACTGATTCGCTTGATTTTGTAGCGTTTGCTGCACCAAGTTTACCAAAGTAAATGTATGTTTTACCTTGACCTTTAACAGCACTTGTATTGTTAACAAATGTTGTAGGGGCAGCTGTTGTTACAGTAGCTGTTGCTGATAAAGCAGCATCTTCTAATCTCAATTCAGTTGGTGCATCAGATTGAATGTTTAAGTTTTTGTATAACAATTCAGCACCAGTAAGTGTGTTTGTTTTGTCCACGCCACCATCTTTGATTGTCGCTGTCAACTCTTTAGTGATTTGTGCTGTTAATGTATACGCATGGTTAAATGTACTACGAACGTCTTTAATTAAAACGTTGTTAGCCATAACCCCTGCTGCCTCTGTATAGTCTTTTGCCCAATACGTACGGTCATTACCATCTGTAACAACTTTTTGTTCACCAAAGCTTAATGGTGTAACATCCATAATACCGAAATCGCCGACTGGTACTGGATTTCTTGTAATTGAACCAGAGACATTGTCATCACCAGAAATATTTGGTCTTGTTGTATCTGTATCGTCAGCCGTGTTACGAGTGAATTGAATATCCATATCTGACTTAAATGGATTGTTTTCAGCTTTCGTAGTACTTGGAATAGCAATTGATACTCCTACAGCAGCTATTAAAGCAGCTCCGCATAATTTGTGTGTTAATTTCATTTGTGTTTCCTCCTAAGAATATGTTTTTATTTATGGCAACTCGGATATAATCCAAGTTAACACCGTTGAGTAAGTCCCTGAATCTTTTTTAGTAGCTCCTGGGATAGTTAGGCTAACCGCATCATTCATGTAAACGGCTTGATTATCTAATGAGGGATTTATTACTGGTTTTCCTTCTTTGTCTAATCGAGGTGTCATAGTCGGATTTTGATTAACTTGATTGTCAGGTGACGCACCAAATACGATGCTCCATGTTCCTGCTCCCGTTCCTTTTTTTGCTTCTGCCAATGTGTACGTTTCACCGATATTATTCAAATGAATGACTTCTTTTGAAATATTCGGGGTCTGGCCAAAACCATTAGAGGTATTGATCCAAGATTTATCTAAAGAGATGACAGCACCATTCAGTTGGCTGTTCTCTTTATTCTGATTTTTAAATTGCGTTTCCTGTCGAACTTGTAATGTCCATCCATTAGCATTCCCTCTATAATCGGAAACTTGAATAAAGCTGCCACGAGGCGCAATCTGCCCTTTGAATAAAAGTGCGTCTGCTGAATAGCTGATGTCATTAGCTGAAATCTTATTACTGCTAAAACCAAGATTGGGTACGAAATCGATGCGTAATGGACCGCTAGTTTTCCCATAAGTTCCTTCTTCAACAGCTAATTTTTCGTTCTTTTTTTCAGGATCCATGACCCCCAATTTAGGGTCAACAGTGTCAAGAGTAATGTTCATATCTCCTGAATTTGAGTTTTCTTGTGCATAATAAGAACTTGGCACAGTTGTTAAGGCAATCACAAGGAGGAGTCCCATAGAAAACAAATGAATTTTTTTCATTTCTTATTCTCCTTCCCCATTATTTTCTTGTGCTTTGTTTCTTTTTTGCATAACTAAGAAAATACCTGCTACAGCTATAAGCGTTAATCCACCAACAGATAATCCAGCTTTCACTAATTCACCAGTTGAGGGAAACTTTCCTTTTGGTTTTACGGAAGAAGAACCGCCACTAACACTGTCAGAAGATTTTTGTACTTCACTACTTCCTGAAGTTTTCGGCGCTTCCGAAGAATCATCGAATAAAGTAATTTCGCCTTGTGTAGGCGCTTCTCCTCCATCTGCTGCGTTCATCTCCCTAGCGCTAGTGATCAAACTTGTTCCTACTATGAACAGTGACAATATAGAATAAATCAACCAACCCTTTTTTTTCATCGTTCCCCTCCTCTTCATCATTTCGCATTTTCCAATGTAATTTCTAATTGTGCTTTATATTTTCCCAATGCTTTTAAAGAACCTGCTGGAAAATCGAGGAAAAACCCTTCTTTTCTATTTTTCCATCTCTCTTCTGTAATATCGTATTCATTAGTGGTAATCGTATCTGGTGTATAAATAATGTTATCTACATCATTTAGCGTGACTTCATCCGTAGCATTTTTATACTTGATGACATTCGTCATTTCCTGAGAACCGTCTTCATTTTGAAGATTATTAGTGATTTTAGCTTTCAAATTCCAGGCTACTTTATTTGTTCGCGTGTCTGAAATTACCAAATTCGCCCCTATAACATCTGGTTCAGATATTTTCTTACTACCAATAAAGGATGGTTGTACTTTAAAATCTAAACTTGTTGGCGCTGTAACAATAGATAGATAGCCCGTAAATTCATACTTCACTTCAACATTCTCTCCCACAATCGCTACGGCTTTTTCATTATCTGGCCGTTTTACAAGGCGATAGTGTTCATTTTCGATATCGGCTATTCTTTTTTTCACCTCAGGTATTTCGCTTAAATCCATGGTAGTGTTTACCTTACCTTCCAACACAAGTTTCACTGGATTTTTATCTATGCTTTGACCTACCTCATTAACAAAGCCAACAGTTATCTTCCCGATACTACTTTTTATGGTAACGTCAATAATCCTTGTTACTTTAGAATCACCTGTACCATAAGATAGAGTAACCTTGTACACACCTTCTTTAACTACGGATGAACCGTTAAGTCCAGGTAGTGTTGTGGAAGTGACACTTACTAAAGTATTATCAAGCTGCATTGCTGGTAAAGGATCAAATCGCCACACATGGAGATAGCTTTTTTCTCGGATCATTTTTTCGATCTCAGCTTTAGTTGCTGGATAATCTGCAGAAAATACTGTAAAATCATCTGCTTGGAGCAAGTGTTTATTGTCTGGTGACACTGAGTCAATTGAATCTTTTATAAAGATGGGAACTGTAACGTCAGTCTTATTTCCAACTTCATCGGTTAATTCCAACAGAAAACTATCTGGTCCAAGCGCACTTACCAAACCTTGGATATCTTGATTTGCTTTTAAAGAGACCTTTACATTTTCTTTCAATGTAATATCGTCAGACCAATCTTTCAGGAACTTCGTATAATCTAAAACATCTGTAATTGCTTTATCATCACCATAATTGATTATGGTATGTTTACCTTCACCCTTTGGCTTTATTGCATCAACTTTGTATAAGCTTTGAAGGTCAGGTGATATATAGTTCGCTCCTGTTACTTGACTTTTAACACTTTGATCAGTAGTTACCATTAAACCAGTATTTTTAACTTTAAATTTGACATCCAAATCACTATTGATTAGTGACAGATCAGACGAGGTTATTTTTAAAGTATCCCCTAGAATAGTTGGATTCACACTTTTACCATTTACAGTTAATGATCCTGATTGATAGATTTGCCCTTGTGATAAAGTAAGATTTAAACTTGGTGATAGTAAGTTTTGTAACCCACCAACATACTTACCTGAATAATGCACAGTAAGCTCTTCGTTTGGTCCAACGGCTTTATCCATGTTTGCTGGAAGTCCTTTAGAATTTAAAAATTTTATATTCTCTTCATAATTAACTAAACCAGGAACCGAACGGAATGCCACCATTGCCTTTTCGGTTAAAGCTCCTGTCGAACCAGTAAATCCCCAGTAGACTTTTTCATCACCCGTTTGAGCAAATTTGAACGTACTTTTTGGAATTGTTGCTTTAACAGGTTGAAGACCTTCATACTCATAAGTCAGTACTCCATTACCTAGCCTATCCCAAGTTGTCCAATGAATTTTCAACAATCGCCATTTTCCATCTCCTAGAGAAAAATCTGGATATTGAAGCCCCGCATGATCAAGTATGAACTCGTTATATGGAGTTGATTTAAATAGATACGAATCTACATTGTCAGGAAAAGCATAAGCCACATGTCCTTTTTCACGACCATATCCATCCAAATTCCTTAAAATATCATAATCATAAGAATCACCGTTATAATACGTATCAAATTCAATAGCAAAACTATTTTTTAGTTGTTCTACCAATGTCTTTTTCCCCGACCAAGCGGTCTCGATGTAGGATTGTTTTGCATTCGCATACGCCCCTATGGCATTACCAACCGCTCCCGTAAAGTATGAAACTCGATCCGGATCATTATGGAATACAAAAGCAACACCATCTGCTTCACCTTCTAAATTGATATACATCTCAGCATCAAAATCTTTACTTAAATCAACTTTATTCGCTTCCGTTGAAAATATACTTCCTACTCTATTTGTTTCAGCATCAGTTATTATGACGGTATTTCCCCTCACAGTACTGTGTGCTCCCTCCGGTACTGTAAAAATATTATCTAATGGAACACTCTGAGGAGCTATTTCTGAAGCAGCTTCCACCTGTGAAGGTAACAACAGGATTAATCCAAACGCTAGAGCGCAGAAAAAAGTTATTTTATTAAAATTACAAAACATCTTTTAATTTCACCTCCTTTCTAGTCTAGATGAGTACTAAGTAAATCGTTTGATTAATCACAGGAAATCCTCCATTTTTGTTGACAATTTTAATATGTGACAAGCCGAATTTATAAATCTTTGCATAACTCTTTATTTCTATAAATCCAACATATATCCTTTAGAACGGATCGTTTTGATATATTCCGGCTTAGTTGAATCCTTTTCTAACTTTTTACGTAAGTGAAAAATTAAATTGCTAACTCGATACTGCTTGTTTCCTTCTTGGCAGTTGTTATAATCATCTTTCCACACATGCTGATAAATTTCTTCGTATGTCACGGCTTTTCCATTGTGATTAATTAAATAAGAAATTATTTGAAACTCCAATTTTGTTAAACATACTTCTGTATTCCCTTCTACAATCACACTTAAGTTCTCCGGAACCAAATCTAGAGCTCCTTCTGAAGGTTTTATATCAAATCGATCTCTTTCACTTTCATCTCCTATAGTCTTTTCTTTCACTCTTTTCAATAAATTTGAAAGTTGTAAAATCGATTCCTCTTGTTCTATCTCTTTATCTGCTACTCCATCTGCTCCCAACTGTAGATAAACCATCTTACTTGTTTTAGAAAGATTTTGAGAAACAACCCAGATCAATGCTTTGAAATTTCTTCTAATCTCTAAAATTAGTTCACAGGTATTTTTCAGGTTCAAAGCTGAAGTTTCTTCTATTATTAATGCATCCATAAGATATGCTCCCGATAAGACCTCATCAGCTGAAAAGATATGTATATGATAAGAAGTATTGTTTAGTTGGTTCTTGTATGTATCAGTTACTGTTTCATTTGTTGGTATAATTCCTATGTTGTACATGATTAATTATCCTTTCTTAAATAAAATAGTTTTTAATTTTCATTTAATTATATTGTAATTATACATTTTTTATCCTTGATTTATTTCCGTAAAATACTTTTTTTTTAGGATTTTTTGAAAAGAACGGTTTTTTTTTAACTTTAACAACAAATTTTTTAACATTTAAATGGTTTCGTGTTATATTTCACTATAATCACTTAAATATATAGTTTTTATACTTTTCAAAAGGAGCGATATAACTATGAATAAAAAATTTATGAAAAAAAATGAAGCTAATAAGTTTGATTTATTCAAAAAAATAGTTTTTAGTATACATGGAATTAGTATTCAAGAGATCATTGACCAGAACGGTGATTCAAAAAGTACAATTTATCGTTACATCCAACAGATAAATGAAGATTTGACCCAAGCATTTCCAAATCAATTTGTTCAAATCAATCAAAAATCAACACTATTGTTTATATCTATTCCTGAATCCATGAATGTCGCTTATGTCATTGATTATTTAAGGTTCTACTACATTACTGTATCTCCTGAATATACAATTTTTGCTGCTGCTGCTGATAAAAACTATAGTTCTTTGGAATCTTTAGCCCAGAGTGTGAACTTGAGCCCTTCTTATACTTATAAAAATTTGACCTCCTTAAACAGGATTTTAAAACCTTTCAATATAAAGACAGCTTTTGGTGATGATTCAAATAAAACAAATATTTATGGCAAAGAATCTGACATTCGCTTTTTTCTTTTTTTTGGTTACTGGTCAATATTAAAAGGATTGTTTTGGCCATTCTATCGATCGCCTAAATATTTTGAAGAGTTGCCTACTCCAATCTCAACGACTTTATCCCCGTCTCAAGATACTAGAATTCGTTACTTTCAGAATATTACATACTGGCGAATCCTATATTTGCAAGAAAAAATCATTATAGAGGAAGACTTTCTTTCATATTTATTAATTTTGAACAACGAAAACCCTACAACCTTTACAATAAGTTTCGACAATGTATTATCTGATGATGAGCTCAAAACTGAGCAAGCTTATTTTGGTTACTTAGCTAGATTTTTCATCAGTGATATTGATACAAACGAAACAAAAAAACGAACTGCTCAATTGCTTATTGATTCAGACTTACCATTAGCTGCTATCTGTAAAAAGCTACTCACCCTACTTCAAAAAAAGTATAATCTTTTAATAGATACAGAGGATTTTCAATTTTTCTTCTATCATTTAATGATTGCCCTACTTTATATCAAATATATTAGAATTGACTATGAGACTTTATGGGAACAAGAAGAACGCCAATTTTCACTGGATAGTGATGACGATGAATTTTACATAGTAGAAAAAGAACTTTATAGTCTCACTCGTTCATTTTTCAAAGACGTTTCTTTTTCCAATAAAAAAATTTCCGATGGGTTGGTAAATTACATGGTAAACCTTTTGTATTACATTATAGATAGCTCTAAAAAAATCAAACCTTTAAAAATTTTTTGTCAATACTCGAAAAATTTTTATACAGTCGGTAATATTAAAACTAATTTGTTAACTATTTTCGGTGAACAAGTTATACATTTCTCAAAAACTATCAATGATGCCGACATTGTTATTTCAGACTGTTACGAAGGTAATATCGACAACAATAGTTTCTTTTACTTCGACAACCCATTCGACCCAAACATTTGGAAAACTTTGTCTGCGTTTGTTAATTCTCAATTACACAATACCTCTTGTTTTGAATAACCTCTTTTTTCAAGAAATATTACTAAGCGGATGCACAATAGTTCGATGACTGTATTTTTTTATAATCTCTTGCTTAATTTCATCAATCACTTTGTTGAAATCACTTAAACTAAAAAATGAATTAGCAAATACCACCCTTGTATTCTCCGATACTTCGGGCAGATAAATATCTGTGATCAATACATCTGGTTGATCACGTAAATCAGAAACTAACTGGATTCGATCTGTAAAAACCAAAACTAATTTATTTGCAATAATTGTTTCTGCAAAAAATTTCGAATTTTGAACCATTACCTTTACAGGAGGAAATGTGTATTCTTGTATTTCGTTTAATAGCATATACACAACCCAATAGACATATTCAAGAAGTGATGATTCATCTATATTTAATTCCATCCACCAATTTTTATAACTCTGAGATAATTGTGAATTATCAAATATTTGTTTTATCGCTTCAATCACTTCTTCTTCTGTTTTATCACGGTAGTAACAATTAATTGGATCGTAGATATAACTGAATATGTTTGTATCTATATAACAAGTTGATAAGACTAGATGCATTTTGTCTATTTCTTGCCTAATTCTAAGAAAAAGTTGGGCTAGGTCTCCTGTAAAGCTTGAAAAAAAAGTCTCAATGATTTGCTCTGTAAGCTGATTACTGTTTTCTACAAAGGGAAAATTTTCTTCATTGAAAAAAGAAGTATACTCTTCAAAGTTTATTTTTTCTGTAACTAAATCTTCTTTATACATAAATAATTGAACAAAACTTATTTCCTGCCAGATTTGTTCTTGTGAGCGATTTTTCTTTGACGAAAAATACTCTACTAAAGCTTCTTTATAATCAAATTCTGATTTTTGAGATAATTCTACCAATATCCCGTTATTACAATTATGCTTTTGGGAAGATCGAATATTACTTATATATATGAGCAAACAAACTCTCGCTTGCTTCGCATTATTCAAAATAGACCATGACTTCACCTTTTTATAGATATTCGCTTCAATTTCTCTATATTCTTGTGAATTAAATACCCAATGATTCGATGCGTGTGAAAAAAACAAAAAAAAGAAATTTCTGATCTTCAGTTCATCACCAGCAATTTTGTTAACGCGAGATAACTTTAAATCAAATTTTTTTAAAATAGAAGCTAGTTTTTGTCGATAACGAGAAAAGGTTGATGCGCTTATGTACTCTAGCTCACAAAATTTTTTTACGTCTACTTTCTCATATAAAAATATATTATAAATAATTTTGTAAAGGATAGACTCTTTTAAATACGTTGCCGCAATTGACATTACATCTAGATTCTCTGCAAATATCCCTTTGATTGTCTTGTTAACATAGCTAATTTGAAATTGGCCGGAAGATGGAGAAAATTCTTGTTCGAACTGTCTGATAATTTGTAAAACTGTTTTTTCAGAAAGGTTTGTGTTTTCAGATATATTTTTTATACTTACTATTTTTCTTTGATTGTCTATATAACTTAAAACTTTCAACTTTCTATCGTACGATTCATCTAAAAAAGCTCTCATTTTCCCCTCCTAAATTAGGTTTTCTCCTATATAAGAATATCGCTTATTCTCCTTTTTTTATTTCTTTTTTTACTTTTTTTTTAATAAACATTGAAATTTATTTACCTAGATGCTTATTATGCAATAACTTAATTCTTTTTTTTTACTCTTTTTCAGAATTTTTTTTATCAAAAAATGATAATTTTTCCGACCAAAAAATGATATTATTTTTAAATATTCATCTTGACATTTTATTTTCATACTTTTATTGCTATGCAGAAAGAAAAAAATAAGAAAGGGAAATTATTTGTTGGTAATTTCTCTTTCTTATTTTTAACACCTTCTCTACTTAGCGTCTTCCAAAGTTGGTTCCACTTCAGCATGGTATTTCCCCAAACTTTTTAATGCGCCCGCTTTAAGATCCAAGCTGAATTAGTAAAAGTAGGCGTAAAAGCGACTGTCTGTCCCTCATCAATTGCTGTTTTATCTATCGCTAATCTAGCTGTAACCTGTAGCTTATTCTTCTACCTCATAGGGATAACCACTCATATACCAAGAGTCAGATTGATTTTTTGCATCGGTACTCGTCGCTTCATTGTACCTAGCCTCTGAACCCGTGTATCGGAAACTTCTCCTGTCAAACTCCTTGCTCGCACGTATATTTTTGCACCATCAACTGGTTTCGGTACTTCATTTTCTGATAGTATCCGTTCTAGGAACATAAAATAAAGGTCTGAGGTATAACTCGAAGAGTTATACCTCAGACCCTTAAAATCAGAGTGAATACTGATACGAATGTAGACTATGCATTACTTCGAACACATAAACTTCTAAGATTTAAAGAATTTCGTCCTAGTCTCTTAGTTTTTCAATATCCAGTTAATCCTCCTGATATAAATAACTATTTTCTACCTAAACATCGTTTGTGTAGCTTTTGCCAAAACCTTAGGATCACGGTTGTAAGGTGTTACTGGAATGATTTCTTTATCGATATCAAACAGTGTATAAATTGCAATTCGGGCTGCACGCACGGAATATTCTTCCGTAAATACCATATCTTTTGGTATTTCTACAAATTGGCTGATCATAGCAAAGTTCGTACTATTTTCAGGAACAACTTGTGGTCGATCAGTCATTTTTCGTGGTTGGAACTGTGCATCAATATAAGGCATATATGCAGGAATTACATTAACGATGTCCTCAATGATTTCTTCCCAGTCAGCTTCCCAGCCCATCTGACAGATCCATTCGTATAGAATTTCTTCTCCTGTACAATCACGCATTGGTTTTTTCACATAATCCCCAACTTTATCCGTGTAAATGCCATACCCCCAAAAAATTGTTGTATTAGCATCTTGGTTTTTAAAATGTGGTTGAGCCGCAACAACTGTACTCATCAACCAACTTGAATCTTTCAATGTCATTAATGCGCCTGATCCTGGAATGTTTCCAGAAAAAGCTTCGATTCGTTTTAATAATTTATCTCCGCGACAAGTGACAGTGAAGCTTTCCCAGTTTGTTTCAGCTTCATTACCGAAAAAGGGTTCAGGATTTCCTAATCCTGCTTTTTTCTTAGCAATATTACGCCAAAGTCTAGCAGAACGGGATTCTTCAGTAACAGCTGGTGCGGGATGGCTCCAATCTCCTTCCGTTGAACTATCCGTCATTGTCCCATTCGTCATAATCACAACATCATCTTCAGCAAGTTCAATAGTCTCACCATTTCCTAGTTTCAACGCAGTAACAGTAATTTCTGAACCTGGTTTAAATTCCAGATCAATAACATCTTCATTCAAAGTAAAATCAACACCATGTTTGTCTAAAAATGTTTTCAAAGGAAGAATCACGCTATCGTATTGATTCAAAGGAGTTCTCGTTACCCCTTCTAAAGTATCAATACGGGAAAATTCTAAAATCATTCGATTCATATAACGACGTAACTCAAAAACACTGCTCCATTTTTGGAAGGCAAAGGTTGTTTGCCACATATACCAAAAATTGGTTTCAAAAAAGTGAGGAGCAAACCATTCTTCGATAGTCATGTCATCCAAACTTCCTTCAGAAGCTGCTAGTAATTTCGTCATTGCTAGTCGATCTTCATTGTCAAATCCCATCGTGTGAGCATCAACGATTTCTTGATCTTTTGTCACTAAACGTGCTTGTGCATGAGTGGGATGCAAATGATCAAAGTTTAAAATTTCTTCTGTCACACTATGATTAGGCCATTCAAGAGATGGAATACTATCAAATAGTTCCCAGAAATTTTCATAGGTTTCTTCATTTAACATCCGTCCACCACGAGCAACAAACCCTTTGTCGTTCGTACCGATGCCGTCATTACTGCCGCCTAGGATTTTCATGCCTTCGATCACATGGATGTTCTTTCCGTTAAAGTTCCCATCACGAATCAAGTAAGCTGCTGCGGCCATTGTAGCAATCCCACCACCAATTAGATACACTTGTTTGTCTCCATAATATCGGCTATTGATTTCTTCTTCTACTTCAGCAACTTTTTCTACTTTCTTTTCAGCGGATACTTTTTTAGCAAGATAGGCTGCACCTAATGCACCTGCTGCAGCTAATCCAATGTGACTTTTTTTCATGAGAATCCCTCCGATTCATTTTATTGAACCTAGCGTACAACGATTTCTCATAAAAGTCTTGTGATAGCCTTTCCATTCCGTCTTCTTTTTAGACACTTTAAACAGTTTGTCACAATAATTCATTTTCCTGTGCGTATAACCGATAAGAGAAGAATTCTGTGTCTTTTGCTAAGCGAAACAGCTGTGTCGCAATTTCCAATGGCGATTCTTTATAACTACCTAAAATCCAATCAATCAAAACACCACTGCAGCCATAGGAGAAGAAACGTGCATAAAATACTTTGTCTTCTGGTAACAACTGATTTTCCTTATCGACTTGATTGAATAAATTGATGAAAAGTTTGTTGGTGATTGCTGAAAAGCATATTCTCAATATATCTGAGTCTGAACTGACTGTATTATAGTAGAAATCACTTTTCGACTGGATTGCTTTTAGCATTTTTAGCGCTTGCTCTTCCCAGTTATCAATGCTTACGTCTGGGGAATCTAAATAAATTAATGCGTCGTGAGTATAGATCCAGCGCAATAAATCATTTTTGTCAGTAAAATGATAATAGAAGGTTTGGCGATTTAATCCAACTTCTTTGGTGATATCTTGAACACTAATTTTACTGTATAATTTTCGACCACATAATTCGATCAATGCGGATGAAATGGCTTTTTTGGTTATTTGTGATTCACTCATAATTTTTTCCTCGCTTTTTTTAGTTAGATACATCATACCAAAAAAATGGGTGAAAATATAAGATTGTGTAGATTTTTTTAAGGATTGTTAATGGTTGTGAATATAGAAAAACTCTTAATTTAGAAAAGTCATGACTCATTTCTAAATTAAGAGTTACTATTGTTTATTTTTCGTAAGGAATCGTTACAGTGCCGAAAAATCTCCCATGAAGTTTACCCTGAAAATCATAGCTTACTTCCCCTGAATCCTTTAAATTCTCCCAGGTTAGCTGATTTGTTTCTGATATATAATTTCCATTATCACTAATTTTATTTAATTTATCAATGGATACGGGGCTTTCTAGTTCAAGACGATTTCCTGCAGATAGTTTCTTCTTAGGCAATGTGATTTTTTGATCTCCAACACTCGGATTTGTAGAAGGTCCAAAGACGCTCACATCGCTGATTTGATTTCTATCAAAATTAACATACCTTAATCGTGTGTGATCTTTCAAAGCACTTATATCTTCTATTTGATTATCAGAAAAATCAATATCAATCAATTTCGTAAAGTTCCTTAATACACTGATATCTTTTATTTGGTTCTCACTCATATTAAGCGCTCTAAGAGATCTTAAGTTGCTTAACGAGCTAATATTGCTAATTTTATTATCTTTTAAAACAAGAGTTTCAAGATTGTATAGATTTCTCAACGGACTGACATCACTGATGGGGGCACCTGCCAACTCTAGCCAAATGAGTGATGTCAAGTTACTTAACTTACTTATATCAGTTACATTCTTTAAATTGTTACTATTGCTATAAATATTAAAAGACATTAATTTTTTAAGATATTGCATTCCTTCTAAATCATAAACTTCTCTCGTTAAATCTAGCTCCGTGATACTTAAAAATACGTCTTTTTCAACTATATCCGTTGATTGTTGTCTACCTAATCTATGCGTAACCATTTGTGCCAACGCTGGATCTGGGAACCATTCATTAATAGCTTTTTTCTCAATTGTTTCATTGGTTACTACCTTAACTTGATACCGTCCGATTTCTTTGTTTTTTTCATTTACTACTGAAATTTGGACGTTATCTTTGATATCTGTAATAAACACTGTTGCGTCTAGTTCAAATGTTCCGTCTGGATTAATCGTTGCTTTTGTGCGACGTTTTTTGTTTACAAATAAAGAAACCTGCTTAGCTTTCGCTATATCTCGACCAGTCAAATTCCCTGTTACTTTATTGACTTGTCCCAAAATATAATCAGGAATATTCGCATCTATTCCAATTGGATTAATAGCAACTGGCGTTCTACCTAACTCTTTTCCAAGTGTGGAACCAACGATTTCAACTTGAGTATCAACTGATCTGATATAGTCTGATTCAATTGAAATGTTGTAGGTTTGATCCATTTTGACGTTGACTGTTTTAATAATTTCTCCGCCTATTAATAATGTAACTTCATCCATTTGATTGCCTGCAATTCCAGTAATTTCTTCATCATGTAAAGTGTAGTCGTTAGCGTTTAACAAAATTTCAGCTTTTTCTATTGAAACAGTTTGACGAGCTATTTCTTTACCATTAATTGTTAATCCTACGACTTCTACCTTATCATCTATACTCTTAATCGCCTGTTCTGCTTCAATTTCAAAAGTATCGTCTGCAAAGATATCTCCTTCAGCAACATACAATCCATTAACATGTAATTCTACTTTTCCGATTGTTTTATCTACCGAACCTGTCACATAGTCATCTTGCCCCAGCTTAAAAGAGTCAGAAGCGATCAGTTCATTCTTGTCCATTTTCAATTCAATTTTTCCTGAGCTTTGTTCTTCCGCTGTTGCTAATAATGAAAAATTACTGCCAAATGGAATGAGTAACACCAAACAACTAACTAACGTAACACTTTTTCTATAGTTCATTTTAGCTCCTCCTTGTAAGTATCTATCTAAGCAAACCACATGAATACTATTATGAACAAAAATAATGTTCTTAAATTAACAGTTTTGTTTCCTTAGCTATTTATAAAAACTGACTTAACTTACCAACAACGACATTCTTTTTATTTTTCGTAAGGAATCGTTACAGTGCCATAAAATCTCCAATTAAGTTTCCCATTGAACTCATAGCTTACTTCCCCTGAATCCTTTAAATTCTCCCAAGTTAGCCGGTTGGTTTCTGCTGTATAACTTCCATTATCACTAATATTAATCAGTTTAGAAATTTGAACCGGACTAGTCAATTCCAGACGATTTCCTGCAGATAGTTTCTGCTTTGGTAACGTGATTTTTTGACCATAAAAATTTGGAAATATTATCGGTAGTGAGTCCAAAAAACTAATATCACTGATTTGATTATTACTAAAATCAGCAGACTCCAATCGTTCAAGTTTTTTTAATGGACTAACATCACTGATTTGATTATCAGAAAAATTAATTTCTTTCAGCTTAGTAAAATTCCTCAATACGCTGATATCTTTTATTTGATTATTACTTATACGGAGTGCTCTGAGAGATTTTAAGTTGCTTAAAGAACTAATATCGCTAATTTTGTTTCCATCTAATAGCAACGTTTCAAGATTATATAAATTTCTTAACGGACGAACATCACTAATGGGGGCATCCAACAAGTCAAGCCAAACGAGTGATGTTAAATTACTTAACTTACTTATATCACTTACCTCTCTTAAACTTTCCCCACTACCGTAATAATTAAGATACCTTAGTTTTTTTAGATGTTGCATCCCTTCTAAATCATAAACTTTTGCCCTAAAACTAAACTCAGTGATACCTAAAAATATATCTTTTTCCACTATATTTGTTGGTTGTTTACCTAATTTATCCGCAATCAATTGTGCCATCACTGGATCTGGGAACCATTCATTAATAGCTTTTTTCTCAATTGTTTCATTCGTTACTACTTTAACTTGATAGCGTCCGATTTCATTGTCTTTTTCATTTACTACTGAAACTTGGACGTTATCTTTGATATCTGTAATAAACACTGTTGCGTCTAGTTCAAATGTTCCATCTGGATTAATCATTGCTTCGGTATATCGTTTCTTATTTACGAATAAACGAACTTTTTTGGCTTTCGCCAAATCTTTTCCTGTCAACTCTCCCGTCACTTTGTTTACCTGTCCCAGAATATAGTCTGGAATAATCCCATCTAATCCAAGTGGGTTGATCGCTACAGAAACTCTTCCTAATTCTTTGCCTAAAGTGGAACCAACAACTTCCACCTGATCCTCAACAGTTCTAATATCATCTTCTTCAATCGGCATGACATATGTTTGGTCTGACTCGACTTTGACTGTATCAATGATTTCTCCATCAATTAATAGTGACACTTCATCCATTTTATTTCCTGCCACTCCGGTAATCTCTTCGTCATGTAGAGTAAAGTCATTGGCAGTTAATATAATTTCGGCTTTTTCTATTGAAACAGTTTGGCGTGCTAGTTCTTTGCCTCTACTCGTTAACCCCACGACTTCTACCTTATCATCTAGATTCTTGATGACTTGTTCTGCTGCGATTTCAAAAGTATTGAAATTTTCTTCTATATATATTTTCCCCTTACTGACAGATACTCCATTGACATGCAATTCTACTTTTTTGATTGTTTTATCTACCGAACCTGTCACGTAGTTATCTTGCCCTAGCTTAAAAGAATCTGAGGCAATCAGTTCATTCTTGACCATTTTTAATTCAATTTTCCCTGCTTCTTGCTCTTGTGCTGTCGCTAGCAGTGAAAAATTACTGCCAAATGAAGTAAGTAACACCAAACAACTAACTAACGTAACACTTTTTCTATGTTTCATTCTCTCTCCTCCTCACAATATATATAATCATACCATATGTATAATTATAATTACAAAAAGAAGTATATAAAAATTTTATATAAATATGATATAGATAAAAAATGCTCACTGGAAACTCGTTCAATAACTTTTTTATGTCAATTGTTACACACAACTGAAGTTCCTTCGAATCCTCCTTATCCCACAATTAAAAACATAAAAAGGCATAGCTTTGGCTATGCCTTTTTATGTTTTATTACAATTTATTTCTATTCATCTTGAAACAACTATTTCTACTAGTCCAAACCTTGAATATCTACATCATCCAGATTTATACCTTCTGGAAGTGTTAATTCTGTGCCGTCTTTAAATGTTTTAATGGTCACTTTTTGACCATCAATTTCTTCTGTACGTTCACTGACAACATCTGATTCTTTTTTATCTATTTTTTCCCCTTTTAATTCACCTTTATTTTCTGTATCTTTTTCGGCTTTAGCACCACAAGCTGTTAATGTAACCATTAGTACCGCTGATAATACTAGTAAAGCAAGTCTTCTTTTTCTCATAACTGAATTCCTCCTAAATCTCTCAATACAGTTAGTTTATCAGAGGAATGTAGATTCTATTTGCATGGACTGTGGATTTTACCTGTATTATTCTATTGATTTAACACCAGAAGAAAATGTTAGTGTAAATTTCATGCCAGTTTTATTTTCCATTGGTTCAAACGTAAATGCAATATCATTTTTCAGTAATAGTTTTGAGACAATATACAATCCCAATCCCGTTCCTCCATCTTTTCTCGCACGAGCATAGTCAGGTCGATAAAAGGGGAGAAATATCTTATCAACTTCTTCTTGTTCCAATGGCGTGCACTGATTTTCAATGACCAGAGACCTTGATGTCAAAAGAATAGTGACTACCCCGCCTTTTTTCGTATATTTCACAGCATTGCTCAGAAGATTCGTGATCACTCGCTTCATCTCTTCTCTATTGCAATCAATCATTACCTCTTCTAATTTCACCTCAAAAGTCAATTCTTTTTGAACAGACATAAGTTCAAATAAATCAAGCGTTTCATTAAACAACTCGGTTAGTGAGAACACTTCATTTGATGTTTCAAATTTTTCTGGACTTTCTAATTTTGAGATGAATAAAACATCCTGAACTAATTGACTTTGTGATTCTAATATTTCTTTACATACCTTCAGATAGTAATCTCGATCTTTAAAGCGACCAACGTTCAAAATCATCCCTTCAATGATTCCAAGCATGGCAGTAATTGGCGTCTTAAGTTCATGAGAAGCAATACGCATGAATTCTGACTTCGAGTGTTCAACAGCATTACTTTTTTCCAACTCCAGATTTAATGATTGGATGTTATCCAATAATGAGAGGTATAAAAATTGAATGTTATTTTCCAACTCGCTTATTTCATCTTTCCCTTTAACTACATAGTCTGTTGGCTCTGCTAGCATAACCATATTTTTTGTTCTGTTACTTATTCTATTTACTCTTCTTGTTGCCCAATAGGAGTAAATATAGGCGCCAATCCCCCCAACCAAAAAGCTTAAACCAAGAATATATGGATAGATTTTTAACAACGTAGCTTTCACTGCCATGATTGGCTCTGAGAACATGCTGACTTTCACTGTATATTTTTTCCCTTGTGAATCTTTAATCGTGGTAGATATTATAGGTACGATAGAATCTGCCGAGGCAATAACAAGCATATCGTTGTCTCTAAGATTTTTGTTATTGTCTTCAACAAAAAATGGATAGATAAACTGATTTTTCGAGTCTTCTATAAACCACGTTGTAGCGCCTTGTCTTGCCTCCTCGTTACTTACTACTTCTTGAATTTTTTCGATTGGCTGATTGTCTATCTTCTCAATCACTTCATTACTACTTTTAATTGCGCTAGCTCTTTTATCACTTTCATATACTAACGGTAAAAAATAATAAAGCAAAGCAAAGCTAAATGTGATACCTACACTAATAACTACTGACGTAAAAATAAATGTCTTTGTTCTTGTCTTCATTTTTCTGCCTCTAACATATAGCCAATCCCTTTGATTGTCTCGATTCTCAAGCTTGGTATTTTTTTCCTAATATTTTTCATGTGACTGTCAATAACTCGATCATTTGCCGTAAATTCATATCCCCAAATCGTTTCAATTAATTGTTCTCGTGTCACAACACGCCCTTTATTTTTGGCTAAATATTCAACAATTCTGTATTCTATTTTTGTTAAAGGAATGCGGTCATCTTTAAAAAATATCATAGATGAATCAAAATTTATTCGAACGTCTCCATGATGAACTTCTTGCTTTTCTACTTCGGAAACTTGCTCTGATCTTCTTAAAACGGCTTCGACTCTTTTTACCAATATCGTTGGTGAAAATGGTTTTATTACATAGTCATCGACTTTTTGCTTAAAGCTAATCAATTGTGTATGTTCTTGATCGATTGCAGTCAACATAATAATCGGCACATCAGATGTCTTTCGAATTCTTTCTAACAATTCCAACCCACTGATTGTCGGTAGCATAATATCTAAAAGGATTAAATTCAATTCTTCTTCTTCAATTATTTGCCATGCCTCTTCACCATCCAAAGCTGAAAGCACCTCGTATCCTTTCTCTTCTAAAAAATCAGTAATCACTTGATTGGTCATTGTATCATCTTCAACGACTAATATTTTTGTTTTCATCCTAACATCCCCCTTCAAAAATATTTTTTAATAGACAGAGAAACTATAGTTGAACAGCACGTACTCCGTCAACTATAGTTCACAATTTTTCTATATACTATTCGTATCTAAGAGCTTCAATAGGATCTAACTTAGATGCTTTAACAGCTGGCATTAGTCCAAATACAATCCCTATGATTGAGCAAAAAACGATACTTCCAACCACAGAAAGCATTGAAACGATGAATGGATAATTCATAATTGATGTCACCGTCTTACCAATTATTATACCTAGAATAATTCCTAATAGTCCACCAAAAACAGTTAATGTTACTGATTCAACTAAAAATTGTTCTAAAATAATTTTTCTTCTGGCTCCTAATGCTTTTTTCACACCGATCTCTCTTGTCCGTTCTGTTACAGAAACTAACATAATATTCATGACGCCAATACCTCCAACTACTAAAGAAATACTGGCAATGCCGGCAAGAAGTAGGAAGTTTGAACGATTGAATTGTTCTAATTGTTTTTCAATATTTTCAGAATTACGAACACCAAATTCATAATCAGATGCTGGTATTAGAGCATTCAATAAACCCGCAACTTCTGGCGCCTTCGTTTTTAGTTGATCAGTTGTTTCCGTTTGAATCATCACTTTTGGCTCTGGATTTAGTTCGTTTGTTACTTTATCCCATTGGCTGATTGGGACAATCGCTTCACTTCTTCCACCAAAGCCCATCATCATGTCATCTTGGCTCTGTTCATCTTCATATACACCAATTATTTGAAACGGATAACCGTTGATTTCTACATATTTTCCAACTCCCCCACCTTTGGGAAAGTGAGCATCATACGCTTTTTTGTTCATTACTATGGATTGCTGGCTTCCTGTATAGTCAGCGTCTGTGAATAACCGTCCTTCAACAACTCTTTTTTTGTCCATTTCAAAATAATTTGATGTTGTTGCTGTTATTGAGGTGTTTTCACTTTTTTGTCCTTGATAAATTTTAGAATCTTTTTCATAGCTGATAGCAACATTTTTAATGCCTGTTTGATTTTTTATTTCATTCATTTGATCTTGTGTCAGTATTGGAATATACGTAGGTTTCTTTTCTTTTGAATTTTCACTGAATCCTGAACCATTAAACTGACTTTTTCTTCCATACTCAACGTCCATTGTATTATTGTTACCACCGACAAATTGTTTTTTCATATTTGCAGTATTTCCCTCGATGATACTAAAAATTGCAATAATTGCTGCAATGCCGATAATCACTCCTAGCATGGTCAAAACAGAGCGGAGTTTGTGGGCCCAAATGGATTGTAGGGATAATCTAATATTTTCAAGCATAGACTTTTTCCTCCACCTCATCTTTCGTTATAAAACCATCTCTTAGAATAATTTTTCTTTTTGTATAATCAGCAACTTCTTGTTCATGAGTAATGATAATAATCGTTTTCCCTTCATTGTTTAATTCAGAAAACAATTCCATTATTTGTTCACTATTTTGAGTGTCCAAAGCACCTGTCGGCTCATCTGCTAAGAGAAAATCAGCATTCGTGACTAATGCTCTGGCTACTGCTACTCTTTGCTTTTGTCCTCCGGATAATTCAGATGGTTTAAAAGATACTCGGTCTTCCAAACCAACTTTTTTCAAAGCTTCTAAGGCCTTTTCTCGACGTGTTGCTCGATCAACTTTTGAGTAAATAAGTGGCAATTCAACATTCTGTAATGCTGATAATTTAGGCATTAAATTGAAATTTTGAAAGACAAAACCAATTGTTTCATTCCTCAAATCTGCTAGTTGGTAGTCTTTCATTTCTCCTACATTTCTATCATTCAGACGATATATTCCTTTTGAAGGTTTATCTAAACAGCCTATAATATTCATCAATGTAGACTTGCCAGAACCAGATGGCCCCATAATAGATACGTATTCTCCTTTTGAAATAGATAGGTTGATTCCTTTAAGAATTTCTACTTCTTCTGGACCTTGCCAATAAGATTTGCGAATATCACTTAGGTTGAGCATCTCGTTCAGCCTCCATCCCTTCTTGTAAATCAGCAGTTGGATAAACGATAGCATCTTCTTGTTTGATGCCTGATTTGATTTCTACTGTACCTTCTTCTTGGTTTTCTTCGCCCACTTCTACTTTTGTTTTTGTTAATTTATTATTTACTGATTTCCAGACAAATGTGTTTTTGTCTTCTTTCACTAGATAACCTGTGGGTAATACAACCTTGCCTGGCTCCGGTGCTTTAGGAACGACTTTAACATATACATGTTTTCCAATCGATGGTGGCGTGTCTGATTTATCAACAACAACTTTAAATGGATACTTAGAGGTGTTTTGGTTTTCCTCTTCTTTCTTTTCGCCACCATCATCTGTTGTCAAACTACCGATTTTTGTGATTTTCCCTGTCCAAACTTGTTTATTATCATTTCTATCGATAATTTGTACTTGTTGATCCACAGTAAATTTATCTTTGTTAAACTCGTCTACTTTGCCTTCTACGTATTGAATAGATGCATCAATCACTTCCATAAATGGCGTTTCACTTTTTTCTGGAGCTGGTTTATTCATTTGATCTTTATCAATTGATTTTACTACTCCGTCGAACTGAGCTTTGACTGTATTTTGTGAATTTTTTTCTTCTGCTTTATCTACTAAAAGCTGCGCTTTGTCTACTTCTATCTGAGCACTAGCAACTTCTGCTTCTGCATTTGACGCTTCCATGTATGCCGTATTAAGATCTTCTTCTGAGGTTCCATCTTTTGTCGCATTAGCTTTCTTCTTGTTGTACTCCTTCCATTTTAGATCTGCGGCTTCTCTCTTTTGTGTAACAGTGTTCGCTTGATTCGTAACGCCAAGTCTAGCATCTTTTAATTCTGTCTCATTATCCACACTGTAGTATGTAAATAGCGCTTGTCCTTTCGTTACGGTATCTCCTTCATTTACATGAACTTCTGTAACAATTCCTCTAGTCGCATCCAGTGCAATCTTACTTTTTGAATTTGGTAGAACCGTCCCAGCCAATATGGCATCTGTTCCTTTTTGAGAACCCTTCATCACATCCATCACCGTTTTTGATACAACAGGCGACGTGTCTTTAGCATCAATTTTTTTATCCTCTTTCGTTAATAAAAAATATGCACTTCCTGCTATTATTGCCATTATAATTATTGCTGATCCTATTTTTAATTTTTTATTTTTCACTGTCTTTCCTCCACTGCTTATTTGATAAATTAACTTTAGCAAAGTTTTATGGATTCTATTTGTATCTAATCTGGATTTTTTCTGTATATTGTGATTAATAGGGAAGATTCGCTTTATTTTGTGATGGATCTGCCATTATTACTCTGTTTTTTATAAATTAAAACATGCTAGAATCACTTGAGTTTATAGTCAAATGATTCTGGCATGTTTAAATAGTCCATTTATTAATGATTGCTTGTGTTGTACCATTTTCACTGATCACTGAAATTTCATTTTGAAAATCTTCTGTAAAAATTCTGGCAGTGAATGTTACTTCTCCATCATTAACAAAAATTTCTATAGATGATGTATCCACAAAAATATGTAGTTTGATGGTAGATTTTTTATAGGGGACTTGCCTGATTGTTCCGTAATTTTCTGCAAAAGGAAATCCACTATCTGTGCGATCTAAGATCAATTTTTGTTTCACTTGATCGACATAAATTTTTGTTCCTTTTTTCCCTTTCCCTCTAAGTAATAAACCAAACTGTTCTGCTGTAGATGATAGTTCTGTTTCAAGTTCATAGGTGATTCCTGTTAGTTCTGATAATTGTTGTGTCTCTGAAACGTTTGGATTAATTTGGATGTTTTCTTTTCTTAATTTTCTCAGCTCTTTGATTGGTTGTTGGTATAAACGCCCATTAACCAATTGAAGTTCACGAGGAATCGTCAAGCAGTGCGCCCAATTGTCTTTATCACTAGGATAAGCGATTTCTGGTAATCCCATCCAAGCAAACAAAATCCGACGTCCATCTGACGCTACTGTCGTTTGTGTGGCATAAAAATCAAACCCAGCATCTAATTCCTGAAATACATCATGATCAAACTCACCCGTTGCCACTTCAAGGGGCTGACCTACAATATAACCGGTCTGATAAATATTTTGGTATTGATCTTCTAAAGGTTCCAAGCCTTGTGGAGAAAACAACAAAACTCCATATCCTTCGAGTTCAAAATAATCAGGACATTCCCACATATAACCAAAATTCTGCAAGCTTGTTTGGATTTCTCCTACACTTGACCAATTTAGTACATCCTCAGATTGAAATAACAAACACGCTCCCGTTTCATTTTGCCTTTGGACGCCAATAACTGCATAGTATTTCCCCGACTGTTCCCAAAGTTTTGGATCTCTAAAATGATCTGTATATCCTTCTAAGCTTCCTTCAATTACTGGCGGAATGCATTTTTGGATTTTTCCATTGGTATCCATTTTAGCAATTAGTTGATAAGGGATTCGCTCCCATTGTTCAGTCCGAACATTTCCCGTATACATCAAAAACAATTCATCGCCAACAACTAGACCACTTCCTGAAAAAACACCGTGGCTATCATACTCAGTATCTGGTCTTAATGCTATATCAACTTCTTGCCACTCTACTAAATCTTTTGAAGAAAGATGGTACCAATATTTCAGACCATGGACAGGTCCCATCGGAAACCATTGATAAAACAAATGATAGGCACCATCAAAATAGCAAAAACCATTCGGATCATTTAATAAACCAGATTTCGGCTGAATATGGAAAACTTGACGAAATTCACTGTCATAAACTTGTTTTTCAAGCGCTTGGATTTCTTTTTTTGAATACTCTTCATAGCGTTTATACCTTTTTTCTTTTGTCCATTCTGAAAAAAATTCTCCACTTTTCATTGTTTAATCACAGCTTTCCTTTTGAATGGATTAAGTGATTGACTTTCATCATTCACTATTTCATCAGTACCTCTACCCGTTTTAATTAAAATAAACGTCGCTCCAAGGGTTACTAATGTTGTAAGAATCAAACCAAACACAAATACTAAAATTGAAGAAGGGGTAATCGCAATAACACCTGGAAGTCCTGCTGCGCCAAGTGCCACTGCTTTCACACGAAACGCTGTGATAAAGGCTGAACCCACACATGAACCAATCATTGCTGCGAAAAACGGATAACGTAATTTCAAATTCACACCAAACATCGCAGGCTCAGTAATTCCCAAATAAGCAGAAATCGAAGATGCGGTCGCTAGGCTTTTAATTTTTTCATTTTTCGTAATAAATAACACTCCTAAGCAAGCAGCTCCTTGCGCAACATTAGACATGGAGGCAATGGGAAATATAAATGTTCCACCAGTATTGGCGACCTCTGCTAATAATTGTGTTTCTACTGCAATAAAACTATGATGCATTCCTGTAATGACTAAAGGTGCATAAAACAATCCAATGATTCCACCACCGATAAATCCGGTATTTTCGTATAACCAGATCAATCCATCTGTTACTAAATTTCCTGCTTCTCGTGTGACTGGCCCTACAATAACAAACGTTAAAAAGGCCGTAATAAAAAGAGTTAATAATGGCGTTAATAAATTATCTAAAACAGAAGGGATGATTTTTCGCAAAGCTTTTTCTATTTTGGCTAAAAGGTAGGCTGCAACTAAGATTGGGAGAACTGTTCCTTGATACCCAATTTTTTCAATATGAAAACCAAATAAATTCCATGAATCGGCTACTTCTTTACCGATATTGTAAGCATTCATCAAATCTGGATGTACCATGATCATCCCTAACGTTGCACCAAGATACGGATTACCACCAAATTTCCCAGCCGCAGAAAAACCAATCAGTACAGGTAAAAAAACATAGGCCGCATTGGAAAAGGTATTAATCATTGCTGCTATTCCTTCAAATTGAGGATACGCAGTAATCAATGACTGGCCTTTAAAGAATAGGTCTTCTGCTGTAAAAATATTGTTCAACCCCATCATCAATCCACAAGCTACAATAGCTGGAATAATTGGGATAAAGATATCTGATAACATTTTTACACCGCGTTGGATTGGGTTTAATTTTTTTGACCCTACTTCTTTTAATTCTTTAGTAGACATTTCTTGTAACTCAGTCAACTTCGCAAACTCTGCATATACTTCATTAACGGTTCCACTACCTAAAATAATTTGAAATTGCCCCGCATTATCGAACGTTCCTTTAATTACTTCGATTGATTCTAATTGACTTTGTTGTTTTAATTGGTCATCTTTTAAAACCACTCGAAGTCTTGTTGCACAATGTGTTGCAGCTTCGATGTTCTCTTTGCCACCAAGAGCTTGTAAGATTTCTTCAGCAATTTTTTTGTAGTTCATTGGTTTCCCTCCTTTTTCGGAACCGGTTCTTTAAAACCCTAAAAAAATATTTTTTTGGAACCGGTTTTACAACTTTATATTAAAGCCCTTTCAAATAATTGTCAATCTTTTTTATTATCTATGGGCTTTAAAATAATAATAAAAAGGATGAAATAACACTAAAAACAGTCTTATTTCATCCTTTTTTTATTATACTCTATGTCAAATCAGCAACACTCTCTCGATGATAAATATCAAAATCAATCACCGTCTTTTTAGGAATGTCTTCACCTTTGATCAGTTGGTCTAAATAATGAAAACTTTGTTCCCCTGCTTCAACATATCGAAAATGTACAGTGCTCAACGAGGGATAAACATAATCACTGATATCATATCCGCCAAATCCTGCTAAGGAAAGTTGCTCTGGAACCGCCACTTTCATTGTATGAGCAGCCTTCAGCAATCCTACTGCTATATTATCAGTAGCAGCGATCCATAAACTGTCATGATTACTTTCTAGTTGGCTCATGCCAATATCTATGGCATCTACCATACTAAAGGTTGTTTCTACCACGTCAACGGAACTTGGTGCTTCTTGTTTGATGGCGTCTAATACTCCTTTTTTACGTAAAACTCCTACTGCGTGGTCATTTTCAGCAACACTAAAATAAGTGATTTTACGATGCCCAAGAGCTAATAATTGCCGGGTAAACTCAAAACCCGCTTGGTAATCATCATGAACAACGGAATAAACCTCTTCGTGTTCTTGACCAACAAAAATCGTTGGAATTCCTACTTCTTTTACAGCTTGAATGTGTTTTTCTGTGATTTCAGTAGCCATTAAAATAATGCCTGACACTTTTTCTTTGGCAAAGGCATAAATTCTACGAACTTCTTCTTCTGTACTTTGATTCGTATTAGCGATTAATAATTGATAATCGTGTTCTTGAACTTTCTTATCAATTCCTTCCAATGTTGCGATTGCCGCTCGCGAATCTAAGCGAGGAATAATAAAACCGATTAGACGACTGTTTTTCGCTTTCAAACTTTGAGCAAAGGTACTTGGAACATAATTATGTTCTTTGATAACAGCTTCGATCTTGCTTGCCGTTGTACTGCTGATTGATCCACCATTTAAATAACGTGATACCGTACTTTTAGCAACACCGGCTATTTTCGCTATATCATTGATTGTAATCATGCCTACATACCTCATTTCATTTATAACTTAGTTCGTTGCATTATTCTTGATAATAAGACTCATAGCCAAAGTGTTCATAAGCTAGAGCTGTTGCAATTCTACCTCTTGGTGTTCGCTTGATGAACCCTTTTTGAATTAAATAGGGTTCATACATATCTTCTACCGTCTCAGTTTCTTCACTGATATTTACAGCTAATGTGCTTAAACCAACCGGACCACCGCCGTATAATTCAATCATTGTTTTTAATAATTTTTGATCCACATAATCCAACCCTTGATGATCAACTTGCAATAATGTTAGTGCCTGATCTGCAATGTTTCGATCAATCGTACCATTTGACTGAACCTGAGCAAAATCACGTACGCGCTTCAATAAACGGTTAGCGATACGAGGTGTTCCACGGGAACGACGGGCAATTTCAAATGCACCGTCTTCAACGATCTCTGTTTGAAAAATATCGGCAGAACGTAGAACGATTTCTTTTAAATCCTGCGTTTCATAATATTCCATGTGAGAAATAATCCCAAAACGATCACGAAGAGGTGCTGATAACATTCCCGCTCTGGTTGTTGCACCAATCAATGTAAATGGTGGCAAGGGAAAATGAACTGGATGGGCAGTGGTTCCTTGACCTACCATAATATCCACATAAAAATCTTCCATGGCAGAATACAACATTTCCTCGACTACACGAGGTAAGCGATGAATTTCATCAATAAACAAGACATCACCTGGTTCCAATTCATTTAAAATCGCCACTAAATCTCCAGCTCGCTCGATTGCGGGTCCACTTGTTGTACGGATATTAACGTGCATCTCGTTAGCAATCACCATCGCCATTGTTGTTTTACCCAGTCCTGGGGGGCCGTATAAAAGTGTATGATCCAACGCTTCTTCCCGATTTCTAGCCGCTTCAATATAGATCGTTAGTTCTTGTTTGACTTTGTCTTGACCGATATATTGTTCGAGAAATTGGGGACGCAGTGACTTTTCCAGTGACTCTTCACCTTCGCTTGTTTGAGCGGAAAGTAGTCTTTCATCTTCTGTCATAGCTATTCCTCCTTAGCGTTTCATCATGAATTTCAATGCGTTGCGTAAGTACTCATCTGTGGCTTGGGTGCCTAATTCTTCTAGTTTTGGTGTAATTCGTTTGATTTCTTTTTCGCTGTAGCCTAACGCACTTAATGCTTCTAATGCTTCTGTTAGGGATTGATTTGCTGATTGGATATTCGGTGTTTTAGCCATTGCTTCAACAGCGGCATCAGAAGTTTCCAACTCACCTAATTTTCCTTTGAGATCTAGAACCATCTGCTGTGCGGTTTTTTTACCTACACCAGGAAACTTGGTTAAATAAGTAGCATCTTCACTTTCAATCGCATTGATCAAACCACCATGATCTTCTGACGCCATGATTGCTAATCCGCTTTTCGGCCCGATTCCTGAGACACTTATTAGTTTTAGGAATAGTTGTTTTTCATCTAAATCACCAAATCCGTATAGTGAATGAGCATCTTCACGGATGACTTGATGGACATAAATTTTGATTTGTTGATCTGTTTTTCCAGAATAACGGTAAGGATTACCTACAGAAACCTGATAGCCGATACCGTTTGTTTCTACTACAATATAATAAGGACTGATAAAGGTAACTTTACCAATAATATACTCGTACATAATTTCACCTTTCTACATACACTAAGACAAACACAATTTTGCCTCACCGTTTCTTGCGTTTTGCACGCACATATGTTTCTATTTTAGCATAGATTACCAAAAATCAGTAGCTTGAAAAAGAGCTACTTATGGATAAAAAGAAAGCCAGTACGAATTCTAACTAAATTCGTACTGACTCTTTTTTTTTATTCAGAAATATACGTCCATTTATAGTCATATCTCGCGCCAGCTCCGTGAGCTACAACGCCTTTGACTTTTTTACTACGCATATGTGCTTCTGCTTTTTGATAAACAGGAGCAATTCCCATATCGTCCATCAATAATTTCTCAGCATCCACCATATCAGTCCAGCGTTTTTCTGGATCAGAAGCATCTTTACTACCTGAAGCTTTGACTAATTCATCGTATTTTTCATTTGAGTAACGTCCTCTGTTATAAGAACCCCCTGTTAAGAATAAGTCAGTGAAGCTACTTGGATCTGCATAGTCAGCACCCCAACCACCCATAATCACTTCAAAGTCACCATTCTTACCACGATCTAAACGAACAGTAAATGGTACGTTTGTCACAGTGACATCAACGCCATCTAAGTTTTCTTTCACTGCACCTTGGATATACTCTAATATTTTTTTCGTAGAATCAGTGTCATCTCCTACAATATCTAATTTGAATGTACTGATACCTAATTCTTTTTTGGCTTTATCCCAATATTTTTTCGCTTTTTCTTTATCGTATTTCAAGACATCTTTGTTTTCATCTGCAAAATCTTTGTTGTCTTTTGGAGAATAAGACATTCCTTCTGGAACCAATCCAGTCGATGCAACAGATCCATCTCCTAGAATTCGATCAACAACAGCATCACGGTCAATTGAATAAGAAATAGCTTTTCTTAAATTAGCATTACGATAGGGAGATTTTTCGTCTCTTTGATTGAATTCAAGATAAGAAGTACGCGCATCTTTTTCGATAACTAATTCTGGATCCTCCGCCATTTGTTTCGCTAATTCTCCACTTAAAATCACGTCATCTGCTTGTCCATCTTGGAAAAGATTCAACGAAGTTGGTGCTTCTTTTACTACTTTTACTTCGATTTTATCTAATTTGACTGTATCTTTATCCCAGTACTGATCATTTTTTGTGTAAGACCATTCAGTATCCGTCCCTGCACCGTCAAAATCAGTTAATGTAAAGGGACCATTATAGACAGATGACTCACTATTTGATGCGTAATCTTTGCCTTTTTCCTCTACTATTTTTTTATTTTGAGGGAAAAATGACGGGAAAGCTAACAAGTAATCAAAGTATGGTGTTTCATGCTCTAGCGTTACTTCTAATTCGTAATCGCTGATTGCTTTGATACCTAGTTCATCCAACCCTTTTTTCCCTGCAGAAACATCCGCTCCATTTTTGACCAATTCAAACATGTATGCATATTCTGCAGCCGTTTTAGGATCGGCGGTACGTTGCCAGCCATAAACGTAATCAGCGGCTACTACGGGATCACCATTCGACCATTTTGCATCTTCTCTTAGCTTGAATGTATAAGTAAGTCCATCATCGCTTTTCTTAGCCATCTCTGCAGCACCTGCAGCATGTGGTTTACTTTTTGCATCTAGTCGGTATAATCCTTCATAAATATTATTAAATGCTGAGAAACTGATAGTATTTGTTCCTAATGATAAATCGGCTGTAGGCATTTCTTGTTGTACGACTAATTTAAAAAGCTGTTCCCCACTCGCTTTTTTCCCTTTCGTACTGCTATCTGTGGAATCAGTATTACTTCCTCCTCCACAAGCTGTCAACATTAAGGTTGATAGCATCATAACACTCACTAATTTTGTCACCTTTGTCTTTTTCATCTTATTCTCCTTAATAATCAATGATTTTCTTTCTTAATTCTAATCTTTCTGAATATTCTTATATTACTAAAAACAAAGACAAATAGCAACTATTTTCATGTAATAAAAAGAATCAGCCAGTCTTCCTTTTATAACTGCATAAAAAAAACCTATCCAAGCATTTATTACTGCTCAGATAAGCGAAAATAGCTATTCAAATAACGCCTTATATGCTCCATAACCTTCTTTTTCTAAGTCTTGCACTGGGATAAAACGTAACGCTGCCGCATTGATACAATAACGTAAGCCACCTTGATCTTGTGGCCCGTCTGTAAAAACATGCCCTAAGTGAGAGTCTGCTTCTTTACTACGAACTTCTACTCGATGCATACCCAAGGAAAAGTCAGCTTTTTCTTTAACTCCACGTTTTTCAATTGGTCTAGTAAATGCTGGCCAACCACAGCCTGCATCATACTTATCTTTTGAACTAAAAAGTGGTTCGCCACTAACAATATCCACATAAATTCCCTCTTGGTAAAAATCGTCATATTTGCCAGTAAAAGGTCGTTCCGTTGCATTTTCCTGAGTTACAGCGTATTCAATATCGGATAGCTTTTCTTTCAACTCTTCTTTTGATGGTTTTTCCATGACAAATCACACCCTTGCATTTTAGTTAACCTTATCATAGCATCATTGAGCAAAAAACACTCATTTTCTGTTTAGAAAATAAGTGTTCAAGTTGATTATTAATTCCAAGGAATATCCAAATCAATGTGTTTAGCAAGGTTGATACTTTCTTGGCGTTTCGCTTGTCTGAATTGTTTTCTTGCGTCATAGCCTTGACAGATAAATTGTTCTTCTTTTGTTTCAGGTTCGATTGTATCTGGCAAGCTAGCTCCTTTTGGCACTACAAAAGTCATAAAACAAGTTCCCGCCAAATAGCGTTCTCCTGTGAACAAGTCCTCACCAATCACTTTGACGAATATCTCCATCGAGCGTGTACCAACACCTGATACATAGGCATCAATACACACTGAATGATTCGCTTTTAAAGGTGCTAGAAAATCTAAATGATCAACGGACGCTGTCACGATTGCGGCTCTTGACACTCGAACAGCTGATAGGCCAGCAGTTTCATCCAACCAAGCCATTAATTGACCACCAAATAAAGTCTTATGAAAATTCAAATGAGGATAGGTGATCATATGTGTTTGAATGGCTCTTGTTTGAGAACATTTCATTGATTTAATTCCTTCTTTCATCATTTAATCACTACTCGAAAGTTGGCAGCATCCGATACAAGGTAGCAATCGGCAATCCCATAATCGAATAGTAATCCCCTTGAATATGTTTGACTAATAAGGCCCCTTGTTCTTGAATACCATATGCTCCTGCCTTATCTTTGTATTCATTTGTATCTAAATAACGATTGATTTCCTCGTCTGATAACTCATAAAACTCCACCGTTGCAGGAACTGTAGCTGAAGATTCTTGATCATTTTTCATTAAGACGATGCTTGTATACACTTTATGTGTGCGACCGCTTAATTGACGTAACATTCGAAACGCATCATCTCTGGAAGTCGGTTTCCCTAAAATTTCATTATCAATTGTCACGATCGTATCACAACCGATAACTAAATCATTTGGATATTGTTTTGCAATATGCGTGGCTTTTTGCGCCGCCATTGTTAATACATAATCCATCGGGGTAAAATAGCTTTTGACTTCTTCGTTGATATCAGCTGGAACAACATCAAAATCAGAAACGATTCTCCCTAACAGCTCACGTCTGCGAGGGGATTGGGAAGCTAATATCACTGCCATTTGTATAAACCTTCTTCCTCATATCATTTTTTAATGTGGATCTTGAATTCGTTTAAACATTTTTTCCATGTCTGAATTTGTAAAGTGGATCAGTACAGGGCGACCATGTGGGCAATTAAAGGGATTCTCACAAGTTTCAAGATCCTTCAATAACACTCTAGCTTGTTGTTCATTTAAATAATGGTTAGCTTTAATCGAACGCTTACAGCTCATCATAATCGCTGTGGCTTCACGGAATTTTTTTACACTGACTTTTCCTGTGGTCAAGAACATATCAATCATTTCACGGATAATGTTCTCCTCTTCACCTGCAGGATACCATGTTGGATGCGAACGAACAATAAAGCTATTTTGTCCAAAATCTTCTAAATGAATACCAACTTCTGCTAATGTTTCTTTTTGTTCTTTGATTTTTAATGCATCACTGTTTGGATAATCAATGACGATCGGTACAAGTAATTCCTGTAAATCATCGGTTACTTCACCGATTTTTTCTCTAAAATATTCATATTTAATTCGCTCTTGAGCGGCATGTTGATCGATGATGTATAACCCGTTTTTACTTTGAGCAAAAAGATAGGTTCCGTGCATCTGACCAAAATACTCTAATTCTGGGAAACGTTCTTTCGGTCGTTCATCTGATAATTTATTCAGTGCTTGATTTAACTCCCGTTGAGAGTTAGTTGCTGAAAAATCAAATTCTGGATGATGGCTTAATTCTTCTTCATAAACTTGTTCATCTACCGCTGTAGCTTCTTCTTTTTGGACTTCCGCTGACTCTTTCGGCTCAACTGAAAGCTCAGTTGGATTTGAATCAACCAGAATTGGCGTTTCTTCATATGGCGAGCTGAAAGCATGTGCCATCAAAGCTTCTCTATCAAGCTCTTCTTTAGTGATTTTTTCATCTGGTTTCTCTTGGTCGTGTGCAGGTTTCTGAGTGGAAAATCCTGCAGTGGTTTCTTTGACAAAAAAGTTCCCACTGGCTGGATCGTATCCTAAGCTCCCTGGTTTACGAATAGGTTTAGCCGTTTCCTCTTGTGAAGTTAAAGGAATTTCCATTTGTTCAACTTTAGGTTGCTGCTCAACTTTCTTTTTAAAGCGGAGATTATCTGCTGCATTTGGAATCAGCTGTTCATGACTTAAAACCTCACGAATCGCTTCACTAATCAAGACCATCAATTCTTTTTCTTTACTTAAGCGAACTTCTTGTTTTGTTGGATGGACATTGACGTCAACCAATAGCGGATCCATCTCGATTTCTAATACAGCAAGCGGGAAACGTCCTACCATTAATTTGGAGCCATAGCCATCAACAATCGCCTTATTCAAGGCGAAATTTTTAATGTAACGTCCATTGATGATTGTTGATAAGTAATTACGGCTTGCTCTAGTTACTTCTGGTAAAGAAATATAACCTGTTAACTTAAAGTCTAAATCTTCTGCTTCGATTTTCAGCATTTTCTTTGCTGTCCCAATGCCATAAATGCCAGCAATTGTTTGTTTCAAGTCGCTATTTCCAGTGGTATTCATCATTTTATTGCCATCGTGAACTAAACGAAAAGCAACATTAGGGTGACTTAAGGCCAAACGATTAACGATGTCGCCTACATTAGCTAACTCCGTTTGAATCGTTTTGACATATTTTAGACGAGCGGGTGTATTGAAAAATAAATTAGAAACCGTAATTTTTGTTCCCTTTCTTAAAGGAGCAGGACGATGTTCTTCCACCTTACCACCTTTCATCTGAACATAACTGCCTTCTTCTTCCTCAGAAACAGCAGTTTCTACAATGACTTCAGAAACGGAAGCAATACTGGGCAATGCTTCTCCACGGAATCCTAAACTGCGAATGCGGAATAAATCATCCCTTGTATGAATCTTGCTCGTTGCATGGCGTTTAAACGCACTAAGAATATCTTCTTTTGCGATTCCTTCACCATTATCGATCACTTGAATCGTTTTTAATCCTGCTTCTTCAATAAAAATATCGATTTGAGTACTACCGGCATCGATCGCATTTTCCACAAGTTCTTTAACAACTGATGCAGGACGTTCTACTACTTCACCAGCAGCGATCTGATTGGCAAGTTGTTCTGATAATTCTTGTATTTTCCCCATCTGTCCGATCCCTTCCTTGCTCAGTTTTTTTCTCTACGTTTAAATTCTTTTTTGTAACTCGTGCAATTTATTTAAAGCATCCATTGGTGTCATTTCTAATAGGTTGATTTTCTTTAGTGTATCAATCACACCTAATTCATCTGTGGAAACTTCTTTGAATAGTGATAATTGTTCTGTATCTTCTTTGATCTCACTTGTGTATTCAATAGCCTTAAGTGGTTGTTCTTCTGATTCTAATGCAGAAAGGATTGTTGCTGCACGATCTAATAAAACACTTGGTAAACCAGCAATCTTGGCTACATGAATACCGTAGCTTTTATCAGCTGGTCCGTCCATCATTTTATGCAAGAAGACCACTTCGCCATTTTTTTCTACCGCACCAACGTGAACATTTTTCAATCCAGTCAAAGTTTCATCTAAGACAGTCAATTCGTGGTAATGGGTAGAGAACAATGTTTTCGCTTTAACTTCTCGATGGATGTACTCAATAATTGCTTGTGCCAACGCCATCCCATCATATGTTGCAGTTCCTCGACCTAGTTCATCAAATAAAATCAAGCTATTTGGCGTAGCATGACGTAGTGCCTGATTAGCTTCCATCATTTCCACCATGAAGGTACTTTGACCAGCAATCAAATCATCTGACGCACCTATTCTAGTGAAAATTTGGTCAAAAATCGGTAGCTCCGCAGATTCAGCTGGGACAAAACAACCGATTTGAGCCATTACAACAGTCAATGCTAACTGGCGCATGTAAGTACTCTTACCAGACATGTTTGGTCCTGTGATCAGTAGGATAATATTGTCTTTACTCATATGCACACTATTTGGAATATATTCTTGGTGTCCTAAGACTTTCTCTACAACTGGATGACGTCCTTCAACAATGTGTAGTTCTTTGCTGTTGCTTTTAAGCGTTGGACGAACATATTGATATCTTTCGCTCACTGTAGCAAATGCTTGCAACACGTCAACTGCACTAATGGTTTTCGCTAATTTTTGCAGACGTTCGATATTAGTTTTGACTTGTTCTCGAACTTCTAAGAATAATTGATATTCTAAATCCACTGATTTTTCTTCTGCTTCTAAAATCAACGTTTCCATTTCTTTTAGCTCAGGAGTAATGAATCGCTCTGCATTAGCCAAGGTTTGTTTTCTTTCGTACTTTCCTTCAGCTAAATTTGCCAGATTGGATTTTGTTACTTCTATATAATAACCAAATACTCGATTGAAGCCTACCTTCAAGGTTTTGATACCTGTTTCTTGGCGTTCTTTTGCTTCTAGTTCAGCTAACCATTGCTTACCGTGGCGCATAGCATCACGATACTCATCTAATTTTTCATTGTAATTGTCTTTAATGATATTTCCTTCTGTAATCGCAAGGGGAGCCTCTTCATTGATTGCTTGGTTAATCAACTCAACAATATCTTCTGCTGGATTTAAATCTAGTAATAGATCATTCCATTCACCTTGGTTAATCCCTACAATCAGCTCACGAACAAGAGGCACTTGTTCTAGCGATGTTTTTAGTTGGATCAAGTCACGTCCATTCACATTCCCAAAAGCTACACGACCAGCCAAACGCTCTAAGTCATAGACTTTCGTTAATGTTGATTGCAAATCAACACGTTCAAAGTAGGCATTCAATAAGGATTGAACCATTTCTTGACGGGTTTGGATTTGTTTTTCTTGAATCAAAGGACGATCTAACCATTGTTTTAACAAACGGCCGCCCATTGCGGTTTTAGTTTCGTCCAATAACCACAATAAGGTGCCTTTTTTCAAGCCAGTCCGAATCGATTGAGTCAGCTCTAAGTTAAACTTAGAATAGTGATCCATTTTTAAGAAATGATCTGGCTGATATTCCACAGCTTTTTGAATATGGGCTAAACTCCGTTTTTGAGTAGTCGTTAAATAGGTTAGTAGTTTCCCAGTTACTTCCACTTCCAAAGGATGCGTTAATTCACTTGTTAAAAAGCTAAATTCCGCATTTTCTTCCGCTTGGTTCTGCTCAGAAAAAATGATATTTAAACGATCTTTCAGTGTTTGCTGTAATGTTTCTGATAGCGGGCTGCCTAAAACGATTTCCTTCGTTTGAAGTGCTGACGCTTCATTGATTACGCCGTCTTCATCACCCAAGACAGCAGTTTTCAACTCTCCAGTGCTTAAGTCCACATAGGCTAAACCAAATATACCATTTTCTTCCACAATAGCAGTTAAATAGTTGTTGTCTTTGGCATCTAAGCCTTTACTAGTCATTACAGTTCCTGGAGTAATCAGCTGAACAACTTCACGCTTGACCATTCCTTTAGTTGTTTTAGGATCCTCTACTTGTTCGCAAATGGCTACTTTATAGCCTTTTTCGATCAATGTATCAATATAGCCTTGAGCTGCATGATGAGGTATACCACACATTGGAATCGGATCGTCAGCATTCCGATTACGGCTAGTTAAGGTTAATTCCAATAATTGTGATGCATTAACTGCATCTTCATAGAACATTTCATAAAAGTCGCCTAATCGGTAAAATAGGAAAGCGTCCTGATATTGATCTTTAATTGCTAAGTATTGTTCCATCATCGGTGTGTTCTTGGTTTTTTGCGGCATTGTTACCCTTCCTTCTCTAATTCTTCGTTGATTCTATATTGGATCATGTCTGTGACGTGCTGTAAGAGGTCGTTGGCTTCCATCAATTGTTCTCTATATGCGACAACTAAGGGATGTTCATCAAATTCTTTGGTCAGCTCATCCGCTCGTTTGATTGCTGCTTTTTCCGCTTCCGGTTTGTCATAATGAGCAAATTGAACCGCATCTTTTTGAGCAGCTTTAATTTGCTCCACAAGATCCGTGAGCTTTTCATTATTTTGAACTTTTTCTTCCAGTTCTTTGTAGCGTTTGATCAGATCGTCTTCGCCGATTAAGGCTAATAATTTAGTTAACTCTTCATTGATTCCTTTATCTGTAATGGATGGCTCCATGTTTTCACACCTTCATTTTGGGTAATATTTTGTTAGAAAGTAAGTCTATTTATTTTAACATACATCTAGTAGAATCAACAGTTCACAGGAAAGAAAACAGCACGCCTCCTTTCTATAGATAGCTTACATACAAAACCAACAAACATAGGGCTAAGGAAATGAATACTAAGACAAAATGGATCAGTTCATTTGTCTTTCCACCAGTAGACGTTGATGCTGCAGGTCTATACGTTGGGTTGATGCTTTTAGCGTTGTAATCCACAACACTATGAAACAAACTGTCTGATGGCACTAAAAACAAAAGCATGACCGCATAAATAACAGCAGTCGGTATAAAAATTGACGTTTTGATCCAAAAGCTGATTAACGCTCCTAAAATCAGAGGAACAATAACATATAGTGCACCAATAATCGCTGCTCTTAAATATCCTTTTTTCATCTTCATCATCCGTCCCCCTACCTCTTTGTTAAATACATTATTTGCAGTTTATTGTATAACATACGCTAAAAATTGGAAATAGTATTTAAATAAAAAAGTGAGGCTCCCCTTCCACTGGGGTGCCTCACTCCTTTACTTTACATTCTATTTTGGATAATCTATTACTGTTTCTTTAATTCTTCTACTTGTTCTTCCAAAGCTTTGATTTTTTGTTGTCTTTTTCTATATATCATAAATAAAATAATCAATACTAATAACACCAAGAAGATCACTAGATAAAGTACGTATTTATCTTTATCCCGATGAATATACGCTTTGTCATTCAATGTTTGAGCTTCTTTCGCTTTTATCTCAAACTCTTTTTCAAAATCCCAAGCCTTCCCTTTGGATTCTGCATGAATAGCTAATAGATATTTACCTGGCTTAAATTCTGTTTCTTGTAAACTTACTGGGTAGTTAAAAACCGAATTCGGTGCCATTTGCAGTTCACTTTTACTCGTTTCGTAAAGGATCTTGTCTGTATTTTTCTTTGTGATTTTTACATTTACATTCATTCGATTTAAATAGGCTGCGTTAGGGTTAGCCAAATGGGCAAAGACCACATTTCTATTATTGACTTGCCCTAAGCTTACTTTTGATAATTCTAGATTCGGTGTTACTTCTTTATTCCCGTGAAGAACTAGTGCGATTACATACCCAAATTGATTTTTGATGGCTACATCAGCTGTTGTTTTTTCAGGTTCTTCTGTATTTTCGCTAGTGAAAACAATCCCGCCTGACAAAATTCCTGAAAAATCTTTTTCCGGCATTGTGATAGTATATTCCACTTCTGTTGATTCGTGAGGTGCTAAGGTAATTTTTTGTGTATTTGTTTTGACCAACTTACTTAAATCATAGGGTAAGTTGATTGATTGGTTTTTATCACTATTGATGTACTCCACCACTCCATTTGTGTTGGTTGTAGCTGTCTTGACTTGGGTATGGATAATTTGTTCTTGATCAGAACGATTGGTGACTTTCGCTTTTATGGTATGAGTTTCTTTTGGCGTAAGTCGTAAATCAAAATATGTTTTTGTCTCATCGACTTGCTTCGTTGAAGGAACTGCTTTTACTTCATAACCTGCATCTTGTGCCCAGACATTCAGTGTTCCTACCATACACCCAAATACAAACCCTATCAGCGGCAACAAAACTTTAAGCGTTCGTTTCAACATATAAATTCCTCCATTTTTTTGATTTCTATGTACATTTACCGAGCAGAGCAAAACGGCTTTAAGTTTGCTCCGCTCACTAATTTATGTTAATTGTTTTCTGGTTGATCTAATAATGTCCAAGTCAATGTCGTTTCGTATTGTTTCGCTACTTTGACCGTCTCACCGGGTACTTCTAAAACAGCTGCATCTTTATCAAAACTTTCAATTGTCACACCATTACCAAGACCTGCCGTAGCATCTAATATTGTTGTTGCGGACCCATCTGTATTTAATACCACATCTTTTTTAGCATTGGCTTTACCTGTTGATTTTTCTGAAATTGTTGGTGTTTTTAAGGTAATTTGAGCATTTTCTAACTCTTTTTTGTCGGCTTTAAGTTGTCCATTTTCAGCAACTTGGACTGTCCAACCAGCTTCTGTTCCTCGGATATCTTGAACTGTTGTTGTTGTTTCTACTTTATTTTTATACACTTCATCTTTAGCTGAAATCGGATTAGAACCGAAATCAAAATCGGCGACATTTAATAATGTTAATGCGCCTTCTGTAGGTGCAGTAAAACCAATGTCACTTTTTGAGGTTGGTTTAGCTACTTCCTCTGCATTTACAATGACGCTTCCACTTAAAACCATTGATACTAGTGTAAATCCGACTAAAATTTTGTTTGTTTTCATTTACTTTCTCTCCTCATTCTTTAAAGTTCTATATGATATCATTCCAGTTATAAATAACAGAATGGATATTCCACTGATTCGTAATTCTTTGTTTTGTTGATCATCACCTGTTTTAGGTAGGCGCTGCTCTTTGTTATCAACTTCGTAAAAACCGATGCTTGCTTTGCTATTTTCTGCGGCTTGGCTTTCTTTCATTTCAGTTAGAGAAAAAAAGTAAGAACACAACACTAACAATTGAAGCCATTTTCTTTTTTTATTTTTCATAACTGAACGCCTTTCAATCATTGGGCACAACATCGTACAATTCCCAACGAATCTCTCCCGAGTATTGATCTGCTAACACTTCTCCCGACTTCACGGAGACTTTCAATCCATCATCAGAGGTTGTCCAATGGTGGGTGACGTTATACTCATCATGCGTCGTTGTGACTGCTGATTGAATGACTGTTGATGAGTCTACTCGTATAGGGAACGACTGACCATCTTTTACATAACACAACGCTTCTGGCAAGCTACGCTGTGTTTTGTTGCCAGTCAGAGATTTACTCAGGGTTGCTCTTAATTGCCAATTTGAACCTAAGATTCTTGTATCTTTCACAACGAGGTCTTTATCTTTTGACTCAATCTTGTACTCTTCATCTTTCTCTGATAAGTCATGCGTACCAAAACTAATTTGCGTTGGTACCGCTGAAAAATTCAAGTGACCTTGATAATTATAGACAACCGTTTGTTCTTTCGTTAAAAATGTCCCTGATTCATTTTCTGGTGTCTTTATCAATGTATATCCTGAAATTTCTTTGGCCTTTGCTTGATAAGGCATGTTGATTTTTCCTTCCAAGACTTCAGTGGACGCAATTTCTTGTCCATCTTCATTCAAATATTTTACAATAATCGGTTCACCTTTGATCAAATCAACTTTAAGTAGAGCTTCATTGCTCACCTTAGATTCCTCATTTGCAGTAACGATAGCTGTGTTTGGAATCACAATTTGATTGATTGTTGGATCAATTAATTCTTCTTGATTTAAATTTAAGCTGCCAACCAATTCCATCGTGTATATTTTTCCATAAAATGATTTGTCGGCCAAGCTTTCTGTTTTCGCTTCAATACTTAGTTCATTTGCTTCATTTGTACTGATCGTAAAACGATTTGTTGCATCACTACCCGCTTCATCTTTAATAGATACATCTTCTCCAGAAAGTTCTACTGCATCCTCTAGCTTATCGGTAATTTTTAATGTCTGGATAGGAAAACGTTGTGAATAAGCCGGTATTTTTTGTGAAATACTATATAATTGTCTTTTTTCAGTTCCGTTGTAATCAAATTGTTCTCCAGATTTGACTGGTGCTTCCAATTCTTCACCATTGATAATGTCACCTAGCCCTGGAAAATCGTCATAGTCAAACATCCCCGTACTTTCTTCAGTACTGACTGGCATGTTCGTATGGATATCATATCCAGAAATAACACTTCCTAGCACTCGTCCTTGAGTATCATCTAATATAACTGAGGCTCGTGGCGCTAACACTGTGCCGATAAATATTGACGCATTACTTCTAAATTTGATCTCTTCTTCTTCATCATTAAAATTATGAACCAGATGTGTAGCAATTTTATAGGTTTTATCTTTTAACTCTTCAGAAATTGTATGACTGTCTGATTTTATTAAAGGAACAGCTTGATCTGCGTATTTCCCTTCAAAAAAGATCCCGTTATTCCCTTCAAACTTGTACTCTTCATCCCCTGGTAGATTTGGGTAAGCAGTCGCATGGAAAAACGTGCTGCCACTGAAATTAAACGATGGAAAATGTTTATAATTAATAATCACATATGGCGGCAACATTGTATCTGGATCGTAATTGGTATAATTGATTGATATATCCTGAGCATTTTTAAAATGATCAATTCGGCCATCAATATCAACAATTGCAACAGCTTGAGCCGTCACTCCTTTTTTCAAAGCAACATTGATCTGAATTGATGATTGTCCTCCCCAGTCATTTGGGTTCACAACTTTTTTCGCCGTATTTATCTCTGCCGATTGAACCGCTGAATTATAGATCACGGCTTCTTCTGTATCAATCAACCCTGCATAGTAATCACTGACAGATTGAATGTTACTCGTTACTTGAGAGAAATCTGAAATACCATTGTCCACAAATGTCGGAAATGACTCTAGGGAGTCATTGTAGATTCTTTTAGAAAAATTTTCCCGTAGTCCAGGATAGTACTGTAACGCATCTTTCAATTGCTTTTCCGTTGGCAAATCACTGATATAAAAATGCAAGTCTTCACCATCAACATACTTAAAACTTTGTTCATTAGCATACAAACGGATAATATCACTACCAGTAATCGTCTCAGAAACAATCGCTGGATCGATTTGTTCCCGATCCCATTGGCGCAACGATTGTTGATAATTTTGAAAACCGCTCTTGGATAGTCCTGAGGAACCGTTAGATGTAATATTTTTCGCTAAAAACTGACCAACAAGTTGTTTTTCCTGTAACTGATCGGTATTAAAATAAAGTGTGCCGCCAGCTGTTAAATTAGTTTTTGTTGAAACCCCTAGCGGATATCCTAAAGGTGGAGAAGAAGTATCTGCAAAAACATCCTGCGTTGAACTAAACACATGTAACAAACAGAACATTAAAATGAATAAACTAAAACTATGCTTTTTCATCGATTCTCCTCCTATCTACTTTTTTCATTGCACAAAAATAATTACAAGCGTTTTTTATTACAATGAAATAATACAATTTTTTTCAGAAAAAATTTATATAATTATGAAACAATCTGTTTCATTTTCAAAAAAACAACAGTTCTTCACCTGAAAAACCTATTGTTTACAGTAAAAAAAGCTATAACAAAACAGTTGATTGTTTTGTTATAGCTTTATCAAAAATTAAATATATTTTAGCGAAAAAATAGATATTTCTAACCGATTATGTTCTGGTTCCTACTGTAACTAAAAAATTGTTTTGTAAAAAATTTTATTAATCGTATCGATCATTTTTCCCCATTGTTTTGGATTCAACTGCTCATCAAAATAGAAATGTTCTGTCTGAGGGTTTACTGCCTCATAAGAGTCCGAGATAACCAAATCAGCTATTAACACATCATTAGTGAACTTGATTCGATCCTTGTTATAAACATCTAGAATAACTTTCTTAATCCCATCAGCCAAAATCAAATTATTATTGAAAATAACACAAATCGACATACTTCCTGCTTTTTTACTTAAGTAAATTCCTGAATAAATTGTCAATGAAAGAATTGACATAACACCTTTCAATGATTTCTTATTTATTTTGGAATAAAACACCTGTTGTTCAATAATTCTAGTGATTTTTCGGAAAACTTCCACATTTGATTCATCGTAATCAATCATTGAATGAAAAGATAGTCCGTTTTTATAGTAACCTGAAATATCAATATTGATGTGCTTGATGTAAATCAATAAAATAAGCAAGTAAAAATAAAAATCAATATACCCTTCTTCTGTATATTCTATGTCAAATTCTTGCTGTACTTCTGCCATTAACCTCGTTGTATAGGCCGCTATTTCTAATGATGATTGTTGATAATCTTGAACGATTTTCTTTTTCGTTTCCTGTGAATCTAAATTGTAGATTAACCCTCTAGTGGCATACAATAATAATGCGCGTTCTTTTTTATACAACTCATTTGTAAGCCGTTGTTTAAGCAAGGGCAACAATTCTGCATCTTTGGTGTCAAAATAAGCAATATCTGACATAAATTCTTCAGATATTTCTACATAATTCTTTTGCCAGAGTACTCTTTTCAGGGTAATCAGCTGGATAAATCGTAATTTTGCACGTTGTGATTCTGATAACGAAGTCGTATGATCAAAATAACCCTCGATTTCTTCGACTTCCCACCACGATTCAGGATAATTATTATTCCCATATTCAGTTGACTTAAAGACTGACCAATATGAATAAAAACTAAACAGTCGAATCCCTATTTCATTGCCGATCAAAGGACTGGAATGTTGATCAAAGGAAATTTTGCCACCAAAAGGAACGAGCATCTCTTTTAATACCCGCAATTGCTTGTAGACTGATGAGCTACTCATGTGTAAATCAAGAGCCATCGCTTCAATCGTTGTATAATGATTTCTCAATAGCCGATCTAAAATGAAAAAAATACCGCTTTTTTCAACGTAAAACAAATGGATATAATCAATCAAATAACCGACGCTATAAGATTCAGCTGTTTGGATTTGATAGGTACCTGTCTGACTGTTTTGTACTAAATGAACCTTCTCATCAAATGACTCTTCCACTTCTTTTGCCAAGTCATTAATATATCTGCTGAGGGTACTTTTCGTAAAATCATATTTCTGCAGTAACTCGCTGAAGCTCAACCCATTCTTTGAGAAAACAATTGATTTAAACAGTTCGAACTTCATCCGCTCTTTCTTTCCCATAAAAGAATTTCGCATAAATGCCCCCTTCTAATCTGCTATTTTATTTACTCCCCTCGGATTCTTTTCTTTATTATAGAACACTTTACTTTTCTCTTGTTCACAAATGCTCAAATTATTTTTTGTTGTGACATTAAAAAAAGAGATAAAAACAGCTCCTTTTGTGCTTAGAGCATTGTTTTTATCTCTTATTTATCTTAGTCTATATTATTCTTCAAACGGTCGATCTTCACTGATCTGGATGGGTTCGATTTTCTTTGCTCGTCCTGTCTGATCATCAATATCAATGACACAAGCAGACAACAAACTGCGCCCTTCCTCAACTACCTCAAAACGTTTCGGCAATGCTGTTCTGAATTTCTCAATAATTGGTCCACGTTTCATTCCTAAAATACCATCATATGGTCCTGTCATACCCACATCGCTTAAAAAGGCAGTACCTTCTGGTAAAATCCGCGCATCATTTGTCTGCACATGTGTATGAGTCCCAACTACGGCACTGACTTTCCCATCTAAAAACCAGCTCATTGCTTGTTTCTCACTGGTAGTTTCGCCATGGAAATCGACAAAAATCAACGGCGTCCGCTTACGTGCTTCAGCTACTAATTCCTCCGCTTTACGAAAAGGATCATCTATATCTGCCATAAAAACACGCGCTTGCATATTGATGACCGCTAACTCAAGTTGATTGACTTTCACAAACACCATACCCTGTCCAGGCGTCCCTTGCGGAAAGTTCGCTGGACGAATCATTTTTTTCGCATCATCAATAAATTCGAAAATATCTTTATTATCCCATGTGTGGTTGCCTAAAGTGACGACATCCACACCATCTTGTAAAAATTTTTTGTAAATCTTCCCAGTGATGCCTCTGCCTGCTGCTGCATTCTCGCCATTTAAGATCGTTACTTGAGGACGGTATTTTTTCTTTAGTTTTGGTAAATATGTGCTTATGGTATCTCGACCTAGCGAGCCAACAACATCCCCTATAAATAATATACGCAAAAAAATTCCTCTTCTCTTTTAATTTCTATTGTTATTATAGATGTTTTTTGATAGGAAGGAAAGGTTTCATAACGAATACTCTTGGAAAAGCTTTTCATATAATTGTATTTTAAAAAAATTAATAGAAAAATCCAACTCAGTTAAAATCCCTTTTTAAATGAAAAAAATTTATTTTCCCAAAGCATTTATCATCCGTCTTCAAGTTATACATCTGCATAAAATACTTATTTTTAAACAAAAAAAGACTTTACTTTATGTTTTTTTAAAAGTTCTTTAAATAATATGTTTATAACAAGAAGAATATCTGATACTATTACTATTAAGGAATGTTTACTTATAAATTAAAGCGGGATCGAAAAATGATTTTCTTGAGATATACTGGAAATCTGTAGCAAGAAAATCATTGTACATCTATCCCCAAAGAGTTCAATAAGTATCTACCTTAGCATTAATAATAAAGAGGAGATTAGCTATGAAGAAAACACTCAAAAATAAGAATAATCTACAAGAAACTAGGAGTAGTAGTGACATTAGTCAAGAAGAGCTTGCAGATAAAGTCAATGTCTCTGTTCAAACAATTAAAAGCATAGAAAAAGGAAGATATAAACCTTCTGACTCGTTAGCTTTGAATATCGCTCGTTCACTGAATAAAGAAGTCACTGATATTTTTTCTTAAATCCTAGCGATTTAAGAAAAAATATTTACAATCCAAAGTAACGCAATATTAAACTACTACTTGTCTGTCCCTTTACTTGGATTAGCATTCTCTGCGACCCTGTTTTTTTTATTTTATCAGATTTTTTCAAATAACAAGAAAACTATGCAAGAAGCTTAACCAAAAATTAGCTACTTACATAGTTTATTTACATACTCTTTATTTCTAGTAAACAATTCGTTATCTCTGTTCTGAAAGCTCTGCCTAGAGTTTCTCTACACGTTTCATTTTGATCATAAACAACAGCGATTTCTTTCAAAAGTTCTTATTTTTAGTCTTACCATCCAGGAATATGATATGTCGTAGAAGTTACTTCATACGTTACATCTATCTCAAGTTGATCTGCAGTCCCTGTATAATTCTCTGGAATATACTCTGGTTGTTCATTAAAGTATAAAAAGTTTGAATAACTGCTAATAGCTGTAATCAATCCTATTCCAGGCATATTAACAACCTTTGGAAAATAAAATGTTTCCATCGTTTGTCCATCTGGTTTCGTCATTAAAAATCTGATTTCTTTTGGCAAAGTATACACCGTTCCAATTTTTACAGTCAGTTGATCCGATGTTACAACACTACCTAGAGTATAGGTCTTCCCATCGTATGAACTCGTATAATAGTAGTCATCAATATCACTCACATCAGGTCGTAAGTAATCTGCATAATCTTTAAGTGCATTGAGAACAAGCGGGGCTTTCGTATTTTTATCAATATAATGAATATTTATTTTCGCTTCATCTGTGTAATATAATTTGATGACCATTTCATCTGTTGAAAACACTCCGTCAATTTCACCTTCTGAATGCTCAAACAAAAAGTTGGTGATTTCTTTTTTCTCGATATGAAATGCCTGACCTAATTCACCAGTCACAACCTCAGATGGCAGGATTTCATCCCCATTTTTGTCTAAATATTGAACAGTTAGGGTTCCTTTATTATCAGCCTCTTTTTTATATTCATAAACGACTGTTTGTTCTTTTTCTGCAAAAGTCCCTATAGCATTCGTTGGTAGCTTTGTTTCATTTAAAGTATAACCTTGGATCGGCAGCTTGTATTTTTCTGTAGATGCATCATAGTTCTCACCAATTAAACCAGTCATTGTTTGCGATACATGAAGTTCATTGTTATTTTCATCAACATAACGTACTAAGACCGTTGACTCAACTTCTGGCAAAGTAGTCTCTGAAACTGAGTAGTACCCAACATAGGTATACCCCTCAATTACAGCTGGTTCAAGACTTTTCACTTCACCATTATAAATTGAGATATTTTCTGACGGAATCAGCGGGTCTCCTGCTGCTAACGCAGTCATTGCAGTTGTTCCTATCGTTGCTGGAATAATAATAATAAGTAACAATTGACTGTACTTTTTTCGTTTATATAAAGCAAATAAACTAACAGCAACGAAACTACTTCCATATAATAGTAAATTAACGTGATCAATCTCTCCGGCTTTTGGTAAACTAGATTGATTCATTGGTTTTGAAGTGTTACCTGAATGAGTGTGATCATTCGTTCCAGAACTAGTCAAAGATTTTTGATAAACGAGATTATATTGTTCATTCTCCAAACTTATTGAAGGCTTGTCTTTGATAATAGTTTCTTGTTCTTCGGGACTAAGTGTGTCAATATCGTAAAAATTGATTTGCGCTGCTTCACTGGATAACGGCAATAAGAATAATGCCGTTATTAAAATGAATATACTAGCGATTATTTTTTTCATGAGTAAACTCCTATTTGTAATATGTATATTCACATAATAAATTAAAATGCAGATAAATGTTCTTTTTTATATATTTTTATTGTAAATTCAATCTATATGAAATGTTTTTTTGAATTTATAATAAATAATATGTATTATTGCCTTTGGAACCTTTTATCATACTCCTCAGTTTGATCATCTGTTCTTTACTTTTCTATGCATTTATTTTTATGAGTAGATGATCTTTTTATAAGCTTACCTAACCTTTGTCATATAAATAGTAAGAACCTCTTCCAGCGAAATTACTGGAAGAGGTTCTTACTATTTTTTAGTCCTCAATATAAGTCCATTTGAAGTCATATTTCGCACCTGTTGGGTGGTATACAACATCTTTGATTTTATCAGAACGTAGATGTGCTTCAGATTTTTGATACAATGGAATAACACCCATGTCACCCATTAATATTTTCTCTGCATCTAGCATATCTTTCCAACGTGCTTCTGGATCATTTGCATTTGTAGTTGCTGCACTATTTACTAATTTATCATATTCAGGGTTTGAATAGCGTCCTCTGTTATACGAATTACCTGTTGTAAATAAATCTAAGAAACTACTTGGATCAGCGTAATCAGCCCCCCAAGCACTCACAGCAATTTGGAAGTCTCCTTTGTTTGAACGATCCAAACGAACTGAGAATGGTACAGGGCTAACAGATACTTTTAGTCCTTCCAAAGTATCAGATAATGTTCCTTGAAGATATTCAGCCATTTTCTTTGCATTGTCTGTATCATCAATCAGTAAATCTACTGATAATGTAGAAACACCTAACTCGTCTTTCGCTTTTTCCCATGATTCTTTAGCTTTATCCACATCATAAGCAAGTTCGTCACCAAGTTCTTTAGTGAAATCTTCATTTGTTTTTGGATCAGTTGCTAGACCAACGGGTACTAAACCTGTTGGAACTGTTGAACCATTTGCTAAAATCTGCTCGACTAAAGCCTTGCGGTCAATTGCATAAGATATGGCTTTACGCAAGTTTACATTACGGTAAGGTGAGTTCTCTTCTCTTTGATTTGGTTCAAGATAGAAGGTTGAAGCACCTTTCAAAGTAATATAGTTGGGCTCATTTTTCATTTGTTGCGCTAACTCACCAGATAATGGCACTTCATCTGCTTGGCCATCTTGGAATAAGTTTAGTGATGTTGGCGCTTCTTTTACAACATCAATTGCTACTTTATCAAGTTTTACAGTATCTTTGTCCCAGTATTTATCATTTTTTGTATAAGACCAGCTCGTATCTGTTCCTGGTCCATCAAAATCAGTTAAAGTGAATGGTCCGTTGTAGACTGCTTTATCACTGGCTGTTGTATAGTCTTTGCCATATTTTTCAGCAATATCTTGTCTTTGCGGTAAGAATGATGGGAAAGCTAACAAGTAATCGAAATAGGGTGTAGCTTTTTCTAAAGTGATTTCTAATTCATAATCACCAGTTGCTTTGATCCCAAGTTCTTCTTTCTTCATTTCACCTTTAGAAATCTTTTCAGCATTTTTTACAGAGTTAAACATATATGCATATTCTGATCCTGTCTTGGGATCCACTGTTCTCTGCCAACCATAAACAAAATCCGCAGCTTTTACTGGTTTATCATCTGTCCATTTTGCATCTTCTCTTAGTTTAATTTTGTATGTTAGGCCATCCTCACTAACCACAGCTTTTTCGGCCGCTCCTGCTGGTTGAGGTTTATTCTCTTTATCTAGACGATAAATTCCTTCATAGACATTATTTAAAGCAATAAAACTTACTTCATCTGTTGCTAATGAAGGATCCGCAGTTGGCATTTCTTGTCTTTCGACAAATCTAAAAACTTTTTCATCACTGTTTGATCCGCTGCTAGCATTCCCGCCACAGGCAACTAGGGCAATACTTGATAAAGTAATTAAGCCCAGTAAGGCACTTTTCTTTAATTTCATATAAATAACCCCCAATTTTAATAAAAACTATAACGAATATATCAAAGTTGTGGGGTTGTCGTAATTAAAACACTAGGTTAATTTCAGTAAAAATATTCTGAATTTTTTCTAATTATATGAAAAAACAAAAAAAGAAGCAATGAGCCTTGAGGCTTTGCTTCTTTCAATATTACATTTTATTATTTCGCATAATCTACTGCACGTGTTTCTCGAATAACCGTCACTTTGATGTGACCTGGGTAATCCAAGTCGTCTTCGATCTTCTTACGAATATCTCTAACTAAACGAACAGCTTCTAAATCTGTAATTTCATCTGGTTTAACCATTACACGGACTTCACGTCCAGCTTGTACAGCAAAACTAGATTCAACTCCTTCAAATCCATTAGAAATATTTTCTAAGTTTTCTAAGCGTCGAATATAATTTTCCATAGACTCACTACGAGCCCCTGGTCTAGCAGCTGATAAAGCATCTGCTGCAGCAACCAATACAGAAATAACAGAAGTTGCTTCTACATCACCATGATGGGATGCAATCGCATTGATGACTGTTGAATTTTCTTTGTATTTGGCAGCTAATTCAGCACCAATCTCTACGTGAGAGCCTTCGATTTCATGATCCAGTGCTTTACCGATATCATGTAATAACCCTGCACGTTTTGCCAATTGAATATCTTCACCAATTTCTGCGGCTAAAACACCCGTTAGTTTAGCTACTTCAATCGAGTGATTTAATACGTTTTGACCATAACTTGTACGGAAACGCAATCGACCTAAAATCTTGATCAAATCTGGATGTAATGTGTGAGCACCCACTTCAAAGGCAGCTTGTTCACCGTATTCACGAATACGTTCATCCATTTCTTTACGAGATTTTTCAACCATTTCTTCAATACGAGCTGGATGAATCCGACCGTCTTGAATTAATTTTTCTAGTGTCATACGAGCGATTTCTCTACGAATTGGATCAAATCCTGAAAGTACTACCGCTTCCGGCGTATCATCAATAATTAAATCAATTCCCGTTAAAGTCTCCAACGTACGAATATTACGTCCCTCACGACCGATGATTCTTCCTTTCATCTCATCGTTTGGTAAACTAACAACAGAAACCGTTGTTTCAGAGACCGAATCAGCTGCACAACGTTGAATCGCTAGAGAAAGTAAATTTTTAGCTTTTCGATCTGACTCTTCTTTGGCACGTTGTTCAGATTCTTTAACCATTACTGTCAACTCGTGACTTAACTCTTCTTCTGTTGATTTCATAATAAGGTCTTTCGCTTCATCTTTTGATAGTGAAGCAATACGTTCTATTTCTTGGTGTTGCTTTTCAACTAGTTCTTCTACATCTTTTTCTCGCTCATCAATTAATTGCTGTCTAGCACCAAGTTTCTCTTCTTTTTCTTCCAGTGAGTTTTCACGTTTTTCAAGAGAATCATCTTTACGATCTAGCGTTTGTTCTCTTTGTAACAAACGATTTTCTTGAGATTTAAGTTCTACTTTGCTTTCTTTCAACTCACTTTCAATTTCTGAACGATACTTCTGGTTCTCTTCCATAGCTTCTAATAAAGCTGCTTTTTTCAGAGTTTCCGCTTCTTTATTGGCAAGTTCAATTATACCTTCTGCAGACGACTTTGCACCATCTATAGCCTTTTCATGACGTGATTTTGCAACGACTAACCCTAAACCAAGACCGACAATTACACCGATGATAGCGAGGAGAATTTCTAAACCCATTGTTTCCACCTCCGGACTATCTTCAAATTTTCAATATTCATGTAGTTTTCTGATAAACTATAATCAATTATCAATATGCCTACTTGCATAAGTGTATTTACATACAACTTTATTCTAATGTTTGTATCCCAGTGTGTCAACTCAAAAAAGCCCTTTCTAGACGAAAGAGCTCTTATGTTGAAAATAATTGCTGCTACGAAAAAAACAAACCAATGAAATGCTTTTAAAAGCACTTATTGGTTTGTTTTATAAAGTGTATTATTCTCCGTCAAGAGGTAATTCTTCTTGTCCTTCTTCAACTTCAATAACAGTCGTTGTTCCATCGCCGATACCAAATGCATCACGTACTCGTTTAGAAACTTCTTCCACCATTTCTGGGTGTTCAGTCATATAAACTTTGACATTTTCACGACCTTGACCGATTCGCTCTTCTTTATAGCTATACCAAGCACCACTCTTGTCAACAATGTCTTTTTCAACAGCCATATCCAGTAATTCTCCTTCTTGAGAAATCCCTTGGCCGTACATGATATCTACTTCGGCTACTTTAAATGGTGGTGCAACTTTATTTTTAACCACTTTGATTTTAGTACGGTTACCGATGATATCTGTTCCTTGCTTCAATTGTTCTGCACGTCTTACTTCTAAACGAACAGTCGCATAGAATTTCAAGGCACGTCCACCAGGGGTTGTTTCAGGATTACCAAACATAACACCGACTTTTTCACGAATTTGGTTAATGAAAATTGCGATTGTCTTCGTCTTATTGATTGAACCTGAAAGCTTACGTAAGGCTTGTGACATCAATCGTGCTTGCAATCCAACATGACTTGCTCCCATTTCACCATCGATCTCTGCACGAGGTACTAAGGCAGCTACTGAGTCAATAACAACGATATCAATAGCTCCACTGGAAACTAACGCATCTGCGATTTCTAATCCTTGCTCACCAGTATCTGGTTGTGAAAGAAGCAACTCATCGATATTTACACCTAATGCTTGTGCATACTGAGGATCTAAGGCATGCTCTGCATCGATAAAGGCTGCGGTTCCGCCTTGTTTCTGTACAGATGCAATTGCATGTAAAGCTACGGTTGTTTTACCTGAACTCTCTGGTCCATAAACTTCGATGATTCGTCCACGGGGATAACCACCTACACCTAATGCAACATCTAATGCTAAAGAACCACTAGGAATAGTTGAGATCTGTTGATCGATCTTTTCCCCTAATTTCATTACTGAACCTTTCCCAAAGTTCTTTTCGATTTTTTTTAGTGCGGCATCTAAGGCCACTTTACGATCATCTGCCAATCGATAATCCTCCTTATATATAAACGATTTAAATTCCTTTTCAATAAATATATCATAACTGGTTTATTTAAAAAAAGCAAGAGAAAAACGAACAAACATTCGCCTCTTTATTTTTTCTTATCTACTGCTCTACGAATCAAATCTAAACCTTTCATCACAGCACTTAAACGAATATACTTTCGATCACGCTTAAAATGTTGGAGTACAGCTATTGTCGGTTGTCCTTTTTCTGCCAAAGCAATCCAAACGGTTCCTGCTGCTTGTCCTTCTAATTCATTAGGACCCGCAACACCTGTAAATGATACAGCAAAATCTGTATCAGCCAGTTTTCTTGTTTGTTCTGCCATAGCAATTGCACAGGCTTCACTGGCCGTTCCTTCTTTTTCGAGTAATTTTCGATCAATAGCTAAAAATTGCTCTTTTGTTTCAGCTGAATATGTGACAAAACCTCCTTTAAACACTTCTGAAACACCAGAGACATCTCCCAAGGTACTTTGAAAAAGTCCTGCTGTCAGACTTTCCGCTGCCGAGATAGTTTTTCCATGCTTCTTTAATGCATCAACAGTTACTTTGACTAAGCTGTTCTCATCCCCATACCCATAAAAATATTCACCGACTTTTGTCATAACTTGGGATTCTAAGTGATCCAGCAACTGTTCACCTTCTACTTTATCAGCTATTTTAGCTGTTAAACGCAATGTGACTTCATTCGGTTTGGCATAAGGAGCGATTGTCGGATTGGTTTGCTCATCAATCAACTCTTTTAATTCTGTCACCAATTGCGACTCACCAATGCCATAAAATCTGAGAACTCTAGAGATTAGTTGCTCTTCTTGTGGAAAAAGTTCCTCTAACAACGGACGGGCATTTTGCTGAAACATTGGTTTTAACTCACTAGGTGGCCCTGGTAATAATAGATATGTTGTTTCATCTTCAGTAATCAGTGTTCCAACAGCCAAACCAGTCGGATTTTGAACAGCAATACCGCCCTCGATCATTAAAGTCTGTCTCAAATTATTTTCTGTCATTGTACTTTTTGAAAAAGTAAAAAACTCATGAAGACGAGCTAATGCTTGTTCATCTTCTACTAAAGAATGATGGATGTGCGCCGCAACGATATCTTTGGTTAAATCATCCTCCGTCGGCCCTAGACCACCGCATAAAACGATTAAGTCACTGCGACTTTGCGCTTCAACTAATAATTGTTCTAAGCGCTGGGGATTATCTCCAACAACGGTATGATAGTACACCTCGATTCCTAAATTTGCTAACTCTTCTGATAAGAACGTCGCATTCGTGTTTACAACTTGACCTAATAACAACTCTGTACCAACTGCAATAATCTCTGCTTTCATTTTTTCTCCTCTTCTCTAATAAGATACGAAAACGATTCTTATTTCATTTTATCACAGGAAATTTTTTTATATCTTCTAAACGACTTCGCTCATTTTATTTTCTAAAACGATGGATTAATTATCAAATTATTAATAATATGATACAATTTGTATATTCGTATATCATCTAATTTTAGAAGCTGACACTAAATTTTATCAATTCTAAAAATTAGTATTTTAGCGAGTGAAAGATTTAAGACAACTAAGGAGGAGAAAGACACTTATGGGAACGTTTATTATGTTGGTTGGTTTTTTAGGCGTAATTGGTGGAGGATTTTTTTTAGTACAATCCTTCATAAAAAAACAACCTAAGAAGAAAGCATTACTTTTAACCGGAATTAGTTTTATTGTAATGATTGGAGCTAGCTCCACACTGCCTGCAATCCCACAAATTGAATTAACTGAAGAATCCGTAGAAACAAATGCGCAAGGAACAGTAATAATCACAGGAAAAACAAATGAACAAAGTCATATCACTCTAGATGGAGAAAAAATCAAAACTAAAAAGGGCATATTTTCTTATGAAGCAACCTTAAAAGATGACCAACCGAAGAAACTAACGTTTGTCGCTTCAATTGGTGACAATGACAAAGCAAAAACGATCGAGGTTCGCCCCTCAAAAGCCTTCGTTGCTTTTTTAAATGAAGAAAAACAAGAACAAGAATCAATCAAAAAAGCGGAAACTGCTTTAGTTTTAGCCGAAAAAAAGCCGACTCAAAAAAATTATGATGAGGCTGCAACTCGTGTCACTTCACTTACTAAAGAACAAGATGATTTCACTAATCGTCTAGCAATAGTAAAAGAAAACATACCTATTTATGAAGCCGTCGAACTAGCAGAAACAAAACAAACAAAAGAACATATAGATTCGGCAGCAGCCTTGGTAGCCAAAGCCACTTTAAATAAAGATTCTTTGTTTAAAAGAGTCGCAACTCTTCAACAAAAAATCGCTGAAAAAGAGAAAACTGAAAAACAAATTGCAACTGCCCGTGAAGCGGTAGAAAAAGCTGAACAAGAACCCACAGATGAGCATTACAATTTAGCACTAGCTAAAATCAACGAGCTTCCAAACAATAATACAGAGTTAACAAAACGAGTTGAAAAGGTCAAACAAACCCTCACTGCTCAAAAAGAAGAAGCAAAAAGAGTCGCGGAAGCTCAAAAGAAAGCCGAACAAGAAGCACAAAAAGCGGTAGCTGAACAACAGCAAGCACAAGCGGCAGCAGCAGCTCAGACGCCCGCGCCAAACACACAAGCAACTGGAGAAATGGTTTTAGTTACTCGGACTGGAGACAAATATCATAATCGTAAATGCGGTAATGGAACGTACACTCCGGCGACATTAGAGGAAGCTAAAAATAGGGGATTAACTCCTTGTTCTAAGTGTTTCGGTTAAAAAAACAATAAAAAAGAATTTCCCACTTAACAGGGAAATTCTTTTTTTAGTATCATTCTATTGGTGAACGCTAAAGCGTTGATTTAGATGCGCACTATTTTGAATTTCATCGACCATTGCAATCGCATAATCAGCATATGAAATGTAGCTCTTACCCTCTTTATCTGTTTCCAATTCTTCACCCGCCGCAACATATTCACCTGTAGCAGGACCTTCAGCATCAAATTCTGCTGCTGGACTGATATATGTCCAGTTAACATTTTTAGACGCTTCCAATAAGTCTAATCCTTTACCCATTGCAGTAGCTAATGGTTGGTATGCTTCTGGAAATTCTGGTGTCTCACTTAAGCGTAGTGTATGCTCTGGATTAACAAATAAACTTCCAGCTCCACCAACAACCAACAAACGTGTTTTTTGATTTGTTAAGATATCGATCAAATGTTGTGTTGAACCAGTAAACTCACTAACATCACCCCAAAAACCTAATGCACTGACCAAAACATCAAAATCTTTCACATCATCTGTCGTTAATCCATATACATCTTTTTCAATAACTGGTGTTCCATCAGTGATCTTGGCTGCATCACGAACGATCGCTGTAACCTCTAATCCACGTTTTTTTGCTTCTTTCAAAATCGCTGAACCTGCTTTTCCGTTTGCTCCTAAAATTGCTACTTTCATATTCAATCTTCCTTTCTTCTAATGAAACTTTTTTTGTTACATTTTAACTTAAAAAAGAGAAGAGACACTTTCAGGCCTCTCGTTGCTTGATTTGATGAATCACATCAGACAATACAATCTCTTTTAATTCTGATTCCATGCTGTTTTGAACTTTTGCATATTGTTCTTCTAAAGCCGTTTGAATGTTTGCTCCTACTGGACAGTTTGGATTAGGATTTTGGTGAATATTGAATACCTCATGATCTAATTCAACTGCTTCGTAAATATCATAAAGCGAAATATTTTCTGCTTTTTTCAGCAAATAGGTTTGGGTTGCTCCTCTGCTTGTATGAATGAGACCTGCCTTTTTCAGCTTGCTCATTAATCTTCTAACTACAACAGGATTCGTATTTACACTTGAAGCGATCAATTCAGAATTGACACGATCGGGAGGCCCGATTTCTATCAAACTGAGTATATGAATCGCAACACTTAATTTCGTTGACATGGCCATGTCTATCACTCCAACTCTTAGTAACAAATTAAGTTACATTTAGATCTTACTGCCATCCGAGGAAAAAGTCAACAGATAATGCTCAACTTTTTTATAATAGACAACTATACATTTGCATCTCTGCACTTTTGTATCGCTCATAGAACAACTTTGAACTTCGATTTCCAGCTTCACTATAGGACTTATTCTTGATTTCATGATAAAATTTAAATAAATCATTTCAAGCGTTACCTACATAAAAAAGAAAATTATTTTTCAAAAGGAGCCCCATATGCAAATCAAACTAGAGGTACTTATCACTGAAAACAAAACAACGATTCAATTTGACAATACTCAGGGTACCATAAATATAGTTAATACGAACGATCGAAAAGTTATAGTTGAAAAACCTTCTATTTATTTTTTATTAAAAAACAACACGATTATCGCAATTGAAAAAACAGAAACAAACTCTTCTTATGAGGATATAGATTTTAACAAAGTTATCACGATCACCCCTCCCTGGGATGTTGAGCTAGGATACCTTGAACAACTTTTCATTGCCGATGCGACAGAAAGCGGAATAAAACTTGTAAATACCTCTCAAGAGGACACAAAAATCCCAGTAAACTACGAAAAAACAGTTACTGACTACAAAGATCAAGTATTATTGGTTCTTGAAAATTTTGGTTATCATTTAAAACATCATGAAGAACCTAAAAAAGCCAAAGCAAAACCTGCCAAAGCTCGTCATAAATGGACTAAAGAAATCAGCCAGATTGAGTTTTTTATTGATACAAGAGAAAGTAAAGCAACCGCTCTTTGGTATAAACGAAATGAAATGCTTCTAAAAGCCGGAGCAACAATGATGGCCAATCCTCCTCTCAACAAAGACGGATCTCTAGGTTTTTCTGCAAAAATGGGAGAAAGAATCAGACAAGATCATAAAGATCAGATAAAAAATAATGTAACGACTGAGGATATTATTTTAAAAAGCGTAAATGAAGTTGGCTTATTTTTATATTTCGGCGGAACAAATAGTTGGTTAGAATTGATTGATGCCAATGGGAAGACCCTTAACGAATGGACAGTCGTTCAATAAAAAAGGAACATAAACTAATCCGACTAGGGCATTAACTGCACATGCGACATCTGTTTCTGGGCGCCCTTTCCCCATATCTTTAAGTGCTTTTTATATACCTTATGATCAAAAAAGTGGGAAAATAATCAATTTTTTTCTGATTATTTTCCCACTTTTATTCTGTATAAATTTATTGAATAGTTGTTATCTACTATTTATATAAAATACTCGCACAATAGAATGCCCAATTGTGTCGATAATCAATTTGAATAATTTCAAATTGATTAGCTTCAATATACTCTAGAAAATCATTCAGCCGTTTATCAAAGTTACTTGCGCCCCAATAACTAATAATTGTTTTTGTTTTCATTAACTTACCTCCATTTTAATATTTATTGTACACTAAACCAATACTGATTAATATAATCAGTTCGTTCTGATCTAATCTTTTTCCAAATAAGACTGTTTTTTTGGGGATCGGCTTTACTCTCTTCTAACTTCCGAAAAGTCTACCCAATCCTAACCTTTAAACTCACCTTTAGAATAAACTAGACTAACACCATTTATTTTGTTTCCGCTATTTTTTGACCCTCTTTTAATCCTGAACTCTTCTTTGGTTACTCTAAAACTACTACCTTCTATATTACCCTTTAGCACTACCAGAAAAATCAACTACAAAAAAATTTATCTTTTGTTTATTTTTTGTTTATTCCCCGTTTACTAACTTGAAGTAACATTAATTAGTGAAAGCACTAGTTATACAAATAAAAAAACGGAGGTTTTACAAATGATTAAAAGAGGAACGTTTAAGGATACCTATGTTTGCGCATTATTTACACTATTATTCACGTTATTAGCTGTGACAAGCGGAGCAAAAGCCTTTGCAGCAGAATTTGAGCCCAACCAACTAATAGGCTCAACGAATTGGGAAGGGACATTTGTTTATGACGCACAAGGAAACGACGTAACAAGTCAAAATAGTAGTTTTATTGGTAGAGCAAAATATGATGCTACTACCAACCGTTATGAATTTTTCGACAAACAAACCAATGTATCTCGTGGAGATAAAGGAGTATTCTTCATTACACCCGATGGTAAAAAAAGAATTTTACTCTCTGAACTAGGTTACCGAGTAGTCGTTGATATGGTGAGATTAGATAAAGAGATGTTTACTTACCGCAGACAAGGTGTACAAAAAGACGGATCAAACGGTTTTGTCTTTGTAGAACATGTCCCTTATGCAGGTGAGTTGACGTTTACCTCGCAACCTCCTGTCTTATCGAAAGAAACAGGTTTAATTGTCAAAGATCAACCAGGTATTGATATTCTTGCTTCTACTTTTTGGCAAGGAACAAAAGCACTTGATGCAGATGGCAATGATGTTTCTGATTACAATAGAGGCTACCTAGGATTAGCTCGTTATGACAAAAAATCAGGCAGATATGAATTCTTCGATACAGCAGGTAAATCTAGAGGAGACTTTGGTTATTACGATGTGATTCGTGATAACAAGGAAAGAACACATATCTCTGTAGGTAGTAACTATGCAGCAACTTTAGAATTGACAGAACTAAATAACAAGCGATTCACCTATGCTAGAAATGGTAAAGATGCGGATGGTAAAGATATCACTATTACCGTTGAACACGAACCTTACACAGGTGAACTACCTTTAGAATTTACGTTTAATCCAGAAAACGAATTAATCGTGATGCCACCAATTAAAACAGAAGAAGATGCAGAAGGCTCAGTAAAAAGTACTGCTATTGTAGAAGTTGAAAACCTTACTACAGCAGGTACAATGAAATTTAGCGAAAGTGCCAATACAGAAGCTAGTATTATCTTTGAAAAATTAAATACAAAAGATAATCCGTCTACTTTAAAAGAAAAAGAAGTTGGAAAAGCAACCATCAGTGTGGTTGATACACGAACAGGATCAGGTTCCAAAGATGATTGGACAGTTAAATCAAAACTAACAGATGGACCTTTTGGAAACAAAGGATTTTTACTAAATAAACTAGCTGTTGTGCTAGAACCATCTACAGAAGATAAAACGTTGTCACCAACTGATAAAGTAACTATGAATAATAGTGAGGAGCATCAAATTCTTACAGTCGGCTACCAAGAAGGCAATACTGAAAGAAAAACAGTAACACTTAACCCTCAATTGGCAATTGGTCAAAGCAGTTTATTACAAACCGGGGTATATGGCGCAACTATCACTTGGACATTAACACCTAAAGTATAATCAATCTGACAAGAGCATGGAGCAAAATTATTCTTTCGTTTTGCTCCATGCTCTAAAATCAAATACACACCATTTTGAACTGGACTCTCGTCTAAAATTTTTGCAAAGGAGTTTTAAGCAATGAAAACAAACGTCTTTTTCCCTATTCCCCTTCTATTGCTCTCATTTTTCTTAATGTTAATCCCCAGCACTGCTTCCGCAGCTGGAACAGCTTATTATGTCAAAGCAGTCATCCCAGAGAACCAGTTAGACAATACTGAGGATTATTTTAATATAGGAACAACGGCAACAATTAACCAAACAATCGAACTACTGATCACAAATGAATCCGATGAAAACAAAACGATGGAATTAGCTCTCTTAGATGGAATGACAACCAAAGATGGTGCAATTAGCTATGATATCGACCATAAATACGACAAAAGCCAACGCTATAAATTTTCACAAGTTGCTTCTGTAGAGCAAAAAGAAATTACTGTCAACGCAAATAGTACCCAACAAGTCAAGGTACTGCTAAAATCTCAGACGGATAATTTTGACGGTACGATTTTGGGAGCAGTCAACATACATGAAAAAGAAGATGAAGAGCAACCTGCTGCGGGATTAAATAATGTCTTTGCTTATAACATTCCAGTAAAAATACGAGTGAATAAAGAAAATAAAAATATCCAGTTAAACTATAAAGGCATGGTTTTAGCAAAAAATCCCCTTGGAAAAGCAATAGATATGTCCTTTGAAAATCCTATGCCAAATATTATCAGAGATCTAAATTTATCATTTGAAATTTATAAACAAGGAAAACCATCAGATATTCTTTATAAAGATCATAAGTCTGGAGTCGAAATAGCACCAAACAGTCTATTCTCCCCTGAGTTATCTCTTGCAAGTTCTAAATTAAAAGCAGGTGATTATGTCTTAAAAATCGTTGGAAAATCGAAGGATATTGATGCAGTTTGGGAAAGTGACTTTTCCATTTCACGATCTGATTCAGGTTACCTTAATGAAGGTTTAGAAGTCCTTTCAAATAATAATCGAATCTGGGTCATACTTGCTGTAGTCATTACTTTAATGGTCGTGGGAGGAGCCAGCTATGTTTTTTACAAAAGAAAAAAATAATTTCCTTGTAACACTCTTGCTGATATTCATTATTGGTTTATTTTATTCCCCTAATATAGCAAGTGCCGAAGATGTCGTGAGTGAAGTGACTGTCGAAGTTTATAGAGAAGCCCCCATTTTTGTAGACACTGCGCAAAAACTACTTCCAAAAACGAATGAGGAAAATGGCTTGTTTTTACGTTGGATCGGGCTATTTTTAATCATGACCTATTGGATTTTGTTACAACAATTTAAAAATAGGAATCACTTGGAGTTATAACTGTTTTCTGATTCTATTTACAAACTTATACAATACCGTTTTTAGGCCTGACAGACACCATGCTATCAGGCCTTATTTCTATTCTTAATTATTTAAAAATACCAAATCCGCCAGTCCAACTGATTTTTTCAGCAGAAGCCAACGTAATTTGCAAAAAGCCCATCGCTTCAAGTTCACGTGCTCGTTTTAATGATCCTGCATCTATAATGCCTAAACCACTACCATTTAACACATTTATTAATTGTTCTTTTGCTTTTGAATCATCTGAAGCAAGTAAAACAGTGGTTTGATGCTCACCCGCTACTTTTTTACTTGCTAGAGTAGCCGCAAATGTAGTATTAAACGCTTTGATCACAACTGAGTTAGGTAATTTTTTAGCGATTTCTGCTGCTGCGGAGCTATCTGCTGGGACAACCAAGCCATCGAACGTATTAAAATCAACAGGATTGGTAATATCAATCACGATTTTTCCAGATAGTAGGTTCTTATATGAATCCAAAATAGCAGCAATTGCTGGATATGGCACAGCTAAGACAACAATGTCTCCCAATTGATCAACCGTACTATCTTTTGTGATATACGTTACTTCATTACCTGCATCTACAAAATTACCGCCAATTGCGGTTCCCATATTTCCTTTACCAAAAATACTAATAGTTGCCATTTCAAAAACTCCCTTACATTTTTTATTGTGGAACAAATTCATAAACCTATTGTATCACTTACTAAAAATAAGTGAAATAAATAGTTCTTAGAGAAAAAATCCAACAGTAAAATCTTCCCTTTGATTCTTTCCAGCATTCTTAGTATAATGATTATGCTTTTTACGAAACTAATAGCGAGCAATAGAGTGGAGATTATATAATGACAACTAATTTTTGGGCAGAATTACCAAAGCCTTTTTTTGTTTTAGCACCAATGGAAGATGTAACAGATGTGGTCTTTCGCCATGTCATAAAAGAAGCGGGCGCACCTGATGTTTTTTTTACTGAATTTACGAATTCAGATAGCTATTGTCATCCAGATGGCATCGAGAGTGTGCGAGGTCGTTTAGTTTTCACTGAAGATGAACAGCCGATGGTGGCTCATATTTGGGGAGATAATCCAGAATTTTTCAAAAAAATGAGTCTTGGCCTAGCTGAAATGGGCTTTAAAGGGATTGATCTTAATATGGGCTGTCCTGTACCTAATGTTGCTGGTCGCGGAAAAGGGAGCGGACTTATTTTACGACCGGAAGTTGCTGCAGAATTGATTGACGCTGCAAAAGCAGGAGGATTACCTGTTAGTGTAAAAACACGAATTGGGTATGCCGAAATAGCAGAAATGGAAGATTGGATCACTCACTTATTGAAGCAAGATATTGCAAACCTGTCTGTCCATTTGCGCACACGGAATGAAATGAGTAAAGTGGATGCTCATTGGGATCTGATTCCTCAAATTATGGAGATTCGAGATCGTGTAGCGCCTGACACGCTGATTACGATTAATGGAGATATTCCTGATCGCCAAACTGGTTTAAAGCTTGCAGAACAGTATGGTGTAGATGGGATTATGATCGGTCGAGGGATTTTTAAGAATCCTTATGCGTTTGAGAAGGAACCGAGAGAGCATTCTCCACGAGAGTTACTGGGGTTATTGGAGATGCAGGTTGATTTACAGGATCAGTATGCTGAAATGGTTCCACGTTCAATTGTCGGACTGCATCGTTTCTTTAAGATTTATGTTAAGGGATTTCCAGGTGCTAGTGATTTGCGGGTTAAGTTGATGGGTACGAAATCGACGGATGAGGTTCGGGAGATTTTAGGGGAGTTTTATACGGACGAAGCAAGCGATTTTTTGGTCGAGTGATGGAAATATTTTTCTTTTTTATATGATTATTTCAGGTACTTCTCAGAAATGGGAAGTGCTTTTTTTGATTTACATAGAATGGTTCATATAGTAGAAATATGTCTGGAACAACTGGTTGAAACGAATAGGAAAACAGTGTAAATACCAAAATTCAGTACTTACACTGCCTTTTTATATAGCGTATATTTGTTAATTATCTATCAAATAAATACTCATCAATTACTTCTATTTTCTATATATCTATATTATACGCTGATGTAGCTATTTAAATAATCGTTCTACCTAAAATCCAATTGACTCATTTGAATTGCCTGTTTCTTTATCTTGTGCGTCTAATCCATCTTTCCATTCTGCATAAACTTCCATAAATCTTTCTTCTTCTTCATCTGAATACCCTTCAAATACCACTTTATCTATATTTTCATGATTAAAGAAAATTGTCGTTTCTGGATTCAGTCCCGTTGGATATAATACTGACATATAATCTGCAAAAGTATCTTTTCCTGTAGTTTGGTCTGTATAAATTGCTCCACGACCTACAATCAACAGTTTTTGAAGTCCTTCTTCAAGTAAAACAACACTTCCTAAGGGTAATAATTTTTTTGTTTCAGTCATTTATTTTCTCCTCTTTCTCTGTTCCTTTAATATGTTTATTAAAATATTTCTCTCCATACCATTCTATTTGGGTCTTTCCTTCCCAATCTCTGTATTCTTCTGGGTATTTATATCTATAGTATCCATACAATAAATAAGGCAAAAATAAATATGCTTCTAGAACAATAAATCCAATATCAATTGCTATCCACATAGCAACAATTCCAATAAATCCCATCATATCTGTACGAGCTCCGTCAGTATTCGGGAATATAAATTTCCATACTATCCAAAGTAATATTATTAGCCATCCATACTTAAGCATATAGTGAATTATTTTATGCATAGTATTATCAACCTTATTTGTTTCTGATTTTATATTAAATAATTGTTTTTCTAAAGATTGTTTTTTGCTTATTAAAATTGTATATCCAAACAGAATAATTATTCCGATAATTGTTAAAGATTTTAAAAAAAAAGTCAAAAACAATAAATTAGCCTCTATAACTATCCATATCAAAAAATTATGCGCATTAAAAAAATTCGCAAACATTTTTTCATTTAAATAGCTCTTGCTGCTTGAATATCCCCAAAAAGCAAACCATACTATTAATAAAATTCCAAATAACCATATTGGCAAAAAATTGATTGTTGGTTGCGGGACAGGGCTGTCTTTAAAAGGAGTCTCTATCCCCTTTGTAGAAAAGATAGCCAAAACGTATAATATTCCAATCAAAAAAATAGATATAAGAGTCACACCAATCTTGCTTTTTCCATTAAAAATTTTTCGTTCTTTCGTGTCTTCTATCATATACTTAATAAAATTATCATCGGATAAATTCAAACTTTTTTCAAAACTAGCAGTCATAATATTCTTTTGTTTCATAGCTACCACCCAAATTTAAGATTAGGGAGTTTAATCGAAGATATAGCCTCCCCTAATGCTTTTCCAGTATTTCCAACGTCTTTAAAAACGTTTTTCACTGTATCAACGCCTTGACTTATTCCTTTTCCAATATTTTTGACTGTCTCAGCACCTTTATCATATAATTTGTAAGCTCCATCTTTCATATCATCATATAAATGGGGATTGATAAACTGAGCCGCAACATTTATTCCACCTAATGCTCCACCTATAGCAGCACCAAGAGGTCCACCTGCTGCTGCTCCAATTGTCATTCCTTCAAGGGGCCCCACACTCTTCAACGTATCTATCGCTCCACCGATAGCTCCTTTACCAATACTTCCTGTCTTTCCATAAGCTTCTACTCCACTTGATACAAACGTAATCCCTAGTTGTGCATAAGTTGCTACCGTAGCTGCTTTCCCTAACCCTTTTGCTACGCCCCACTGTTTTGCACCTTGAACAAATTGGGAATTTTTTAGACTCTCACCTACCCAAGTTTTGATTGGATTCGTAATTTTACCAAAGTATTCGTAAGCTTTTCCTAATGTATCTACTTTGGGAATCCATTTTCCTTGTACTACAGCCTTCCCAAAGGCTTCATACTTAGCTAGTCCATTAATTAGTTTGGTTTGCCACCCAGAAGGAAGTTTATTCGCTAACATCCAAAATTCATCATTTGCAAGCAGTTTTTTTACTACAGAGGCTGGATAAAGTTTTAACAACATTTCAAAACGTTTAATATTGTCTGTCTTGCCTCCTTTTACCGGTTTTAGTAAAGCTTCTGTTTGCTTATACAATTCCAAAAAAGTATTAGTAGACGATTGTCCAAGAATTTTGTTTGAATTTGGATGCATTTTTGAAAACCAACTTTTATCCGTCCCTTTTGGCAATGAATAAGAACCGTCACTATTAACAACTGTTCCATTCAATACAAGCACACCTTGCATCGCAATACTTAACTCATTTAAGCTATTACTAAAAAGTCCATTCGTCTGACTCGAAAAATCATGTAACTTCTTAATTTTTTTCTGTACCTTGTCGATATCATCCTGCATGCTATTTGCCATACGATTCAACCGATTTTGCGCATGCTTTAACATATCTTTCAATCCTGGTACTGGATTCCCTGCCGCTAAATTTCCAGCCGCATTTGCTGAAGCTGCTAGAGCAAGCCTTGGATGCTTTCAAAAGTTGCATCTGCATGTTCAACTTATCTTCATCTAGAAAACCTTCACTTGAAATCGCTGCATTCGCTCCTGTATATTTTACTAAATCATTTTGTATGCCGTCCATTGATGTGGTAACACGACTTATCGTTGGAAGGATTAATTCTGAAAATAATCCTTTTCCTGCATTATATGCCGCACCTGACAAGGTACGTCCATCCACGGCTGCGGTTAAGCGCTGACTTCCTGATCGTAAGTCACTCACGGTGCTTTTTGCCGTCGATAAATTACTAGACATGGCACTCATCAATTTTGAAGAGTCTCCACTTGAATAGACTAATCCCATGTTAGTTCATTCCTTTCTTTCTGGATTTCTGTGCGTTCTTCGTTTAACTCTTCAGCTGATTTTGTATACATTTCTGCTAACTCTTGCTTTTGTTCTTTAAAAAATTGTCCGAAATGCTTCTTTTTCCCATGAAGTTCTTCTTGCTCCCATCGAGCAGAAGAACTCCCTTCTTTTATTAATTCATCATTTAATTCTTGTAGCTGTCGGAAATTTCGAGTTAGTTCCGTTTCTAATGACTCAAATACTTCTTGAATCTGTCGTTTTTCACTATTCAAATCGTCAATTTGACGTTCTTTCTCAACAATTTTTTGCGTATACTCCGTTCTTAACTTCTCATTTTTATCTTGTGCCATACGTTTTCCTCCCTACTTAAATCTCGTTTGACTATCACGAGAAGCAATAACTGCCGCAAGTTTAGGGAATTTATTGGCTTGTTCATTTACACAACTAACTAATTTCGATAAATCGGATAAAATCTGATTACTTACTTTAGCTCCTTGTTTCATACTCGAAATGTTACTTCTTCCTAAAGAACAAGTCTTTCCACTTTTAACGGAAACTTTGCTAATTCCTGCAACTGCATTTTGAGCCACTCCTTGATTTGATGCAATCTTCCCCATACTCTCTCTCCTTACTCTCTAAATTTATAAAATGGATCTTCTTGTAATTGTTCCGCTTCATCCAAAATTGGTTCAGGTTCTTGAATCACTTCTGGCTCGGGTGCTTCTGGAGCAACTATAGGACCGTTGGCCATCTTTACTAACAAATCATCTAAAAATTCTTGATCTTTTTGATCTGAATAGCCTTCAAAAATAATCTCAGCAATTTGGTCAGCACTAATTGTGAATACTTCTTGGCTTGGTACATCGCCAAATGGGTGGGGCGCAACTTTATATCTTGAAAAAATTGCGTCCATTTCATTTTTCGCAATGGCTCGAGCAACTACTACATAAAGTATTTGATCATTTTCAGGTTCTTCTAATCGTAAAATACTCCCTAGAGGCAAAAAGGGCGTGCTCATTTCTTCTCTCATTCTCCTACCTCCATCGGTATAACAATATCTTCGAATAAATCATCCTTCAAACTATGAAGTACATTGCGAGGAACGACGACATTTTTTTGTGTATATGGTAAATTCTCTATAAATAATTGATTTTGTAAACTACCACCAAATAGAATTTGATACACACTTTCTTTAACCATATTCGTCAATCCGCCGTACGTATTTCCAACTTTGGTTAAACTATCCATAAATAGAAGTTGCAAGTGATCATTACCACCATTTAAAAGAAATGCGACTTCTTCTGGATTTAAGAAAAGTTTGTCTACTAATTCTGCAATGCCGTTGATTATTACGATTCTTTTAGCAAAAAGTCGTAGATTATTAAATATTCTTAACTGTTCAGTAGTAATCAAGAATAAAAACTATAAAATATTTTTCAAAGGAATAATCGTTAATTTTGTTCTGTATTATTCCTTTTTTGGTTCTGTGAATATTCACCAAATAAGTTGCTAGCTCAATCTTTGTGGCAATCTATAATTTATGTATTTATTATTTGATATCATTAACTAAAACATTATTAATTCTTACTTATACAGCATATAACGACAAGTAAAAAAGAACAACCCCATCAGCTTTTTTTCTGATTGAATTGTTCTTTTGATATAAAGTAATGTCGTCATTGTTACTTCTCTATCTACTTTAAAAGTGGCTCTCCATTCTGCTTATTTAATAAAATTCAACTTAATTAAATTTTTTCTTTGCCTCTCAAAATGATAATCTGGCTTTCCATTTTTTGTAAAGTTTGCGAAAAATCTTTGTGAAAATTAGTATATAATTTTGAACAAACATAGTATTCCCTCATTACTTTATCCTTATCGAGTGGTTGGAGATTTTCAGTAAAAAATTGGTTAAGCAAGTTTAAAATAAGATTCCATGAAGCAAGTTGTTCTAACGTATTTGCAATAGTATAAACGTCTTGTTGCGGAACATTTGGTAATGGCTGATTATTCTGTTTAGCAATGATTAGTTTTTTCTTCATAATAATTCTCCTTTGAATTTTTCTGTAAACTTGGAGAATTTCTTGAATTATGATATGATTTACTTGTCTAAAGTAGAGTTTTAATTCAAGAAATTCGTTTCTTATTTATTAAAGCTCTGCTTCTTTTTTGCCTGCTTATTTTAAAACCTTCTAACGCTCCTCTCACTTTGCCATTCGTAAAAAAGAATTTTTTATTCGCTTTAATGAATATATAATACCACAAAATGAATATTCAGTCAAAAACTAAATTCTATTTACAGAACTATTTATTCGTTTAAACGAATTTATTATGTTGACTAATGAATATAAGGATTTTATACTAAAGAGACAAATAAAATAGGAGGTCCTCACAAATGCCAATTATATATAATCGTTTATGGAAACTATTAATTGATAAAGGAATGACAAAAACCCAATTACGAAAAGAAATAGGGATCGGAACTGCAACTCTAGCAAAACTTTCTGCAAACGAGAAAGTTTCGATGGATGTTATTGAAAGGATTTGTGTTGCTCTTGATTGCCAACCTGCGGATATTATGGAGTTTATTTCTGAGAACAAACGAGACTGAGTTTGTTCAACATTGCTTGGTTCTGTAATGATGTGCCCTAATTATTCTTAAATAGCAAAAAGTCAGAAGACCATCTTCTGACTTTAACACCATTATATATTTTTTATAAAATTAATTGATAAATAATTATAAAATCAAGTTATTTGTGTAAATTATTTAAAAAATCAGTGAAGTTAGAAGATATTTTCTCAACAACAGGTGAAAATTCATCTGATTCTTCGTGGAACCAAACACAAATATTTGGAATTTTTTCAGATTCCCTAAAATCTAAACATATAAAATCTCCCGCAAAAAGCGATGCTATAGGGATTATATTCATACCCAGTAAATCTTCATCATCAATCAGTCTTGCATCTAAATCTGTTAATACTACTCTTATTTCACTCCAACTTATATTCTCCAAGTTGTCTCTCTCTTCATTAGAAAGCAGACATAAAAATCGCTCAATCAAGTATTCATTCTTTTCCGTACTAAATACGTTAGTGATAGGGACTGCTCCATTATACTTTTTCGAAAACTCAACATAATCGTTTGGTAACGCTACTCTATAAAAACGTTCAAATTTTTCTATTATTTCATCAGATGGAGGTACTAGAATACTATCTTGTTTTACTTCAAACATACAAATTTCTCCTCTCTATAGACATCTTATCTTGGTGCGTTCGCCCAATTTCTAGAAACGCGTACCTCATTATATACTAAGTGGAATTATGGATACCAAATTTAGTGAAATCCAAACCGACTACCACATAGTGATTACCCACATCATATATTTTATAGTGGCAACTATTACTACTCCCACGCTATGTATATTTCAGTAAAAAGACAACTAGATCAAACATCTTTTTGATCTAGTTGTCTTTTTTAATTTGAGTTAAATTTATTATAATTTTACATTATTTTATTGGCCCCATAAAATGGGTAATAATTAAAATATGTTCACGGAGTTTCACTTTTTGTAAATTCTCTACTTTTTCCATACCACCCATCCCTAAGATCGGAACATATCCAAAACATTCATCGTAAGAAGGTTCTCCATAGCGGGCAATTGCATCTGGGTACGGTAACCAATGTAAATCCTCAATCTTGAATTCCAAATCACTAATGTTACTAAAGAAAAAATCAAAAGTATGCAAAATAGTAGTAACTTTACCATATCTATAGTTTAGCAGTCTTACATAATCATCTGACCATACAATTAAATCCCCCATACTTGTTGCAAAAAGTACAATTGCATCTTGATATCTTTGTGAGGTTTCCAATAAAATATCCTTAAAATCATCAGGATTTATACTTTTAAAGTATCCATTCATAAAAGTTCCAAATCCATAATTCTTCCACATTACTATTATCTCTTCAGGAACTAAGTTTACATACTTATCAATCAATTCACTAGGCACTTTCTTCTCTAACTTAAAATCATTCAATACTTTTTCCACATATGTCCCCCCTCAATCTATTGAGTCAATTTTACATTTAAATGAGTATTCTTCAACTGCTCTGGTGTCATATTTTTTGCCATCGCTCGAATTTGTTCATCAACTGCTTCTATTCTATATCGCCACTGACTTCCTAATGAAGAATTAATTCCTTTGTCACCCATTCCTCCAATAATATTAGCTTTTCCGCCAGCTATCTGGTCTGGATTGTGCAATGCGGCTTGCTTGTCTAACCACTGTTTTGCTTCAGATTTTGCTTGAGAAAGTGTTTTGCCAGATTTTTGTAATTCATTTAATTTTTTAGTATAAGCTTGTTCTCGCGCTGCTTGTTGTGCTATATTCCCTTCCAACGCCCTACCCTCTGCAAGATATCTTTCGCGATTAGCTAAATATTCTTCAACTGTCAGCTCATTCATTCCCTTTTCTTGATTTTTCAATTGACGAGCAAATTCTTCTGCATCATGTTTAGCATTTTTCTTAAAGCTTACCTCTATTTCATCTAGCTTAGCAGCAAAATCGTCTAATTTATTTCCTAACTTGCTCCCCTTACTAAAGTTAGCTTTTGCTGCCTTCATATAATCATCCAATGTTCCTTTACCAACAACTTTGACGCTTCCTCCACCTGCAAGTGCTATTTCGTCCATTATTGGCATTGGAATATTCTTTACTTTTGTCATAAAGGCTTTTAACGCATCATCTCCATACTTCAAGCCTTTATCGACCATCGACGTCACTTTGCCTAACTTACCTAACGTAGTAGCTTTCGTTGTTGCTTTGAACGCATTTAATCCCTCAGCTATTTTACCAGCTACCTTCGTGCCTTTCAGAGCCGCATTTACTTCTCCAACTCCGACAAACATGCTCGCTACATCAAATACATAGCCACCTATCGCATAGGCATTTCCTGTTTTTATATCGTTAACTATAGTATTAACGATTCCTGCGCCCATGTCAAAGGTTTCTTTCAACGCCTCTCGATGCGTTGGACTCACTGCCAATAACCATGGATTCGTTGCCGCTTGAATACCCATTCCAAGCGTATTTAATGTTTTACCAATCGCTTTCGTATTTTCCCATGCCCCTTTGATATCGTCTAGTTTCCATTGTGGTGTTTCAATACCTCTCGCTGAATCAAGTCCCCATTCGACTAGTTCAACCCCTAAATGAATGACTTGACTACCGCCAATGGCTACTGAGCTGACCATCTCACCTGCTCCACCAAGAAACCCTTCTCCAAATAGAAGAATATCTTTAAACCCTTTTGGAATAGAAAGATTTTTTGTTCCTTGGACAACATTTCCCCACCAATCGCCGATGCTATCTGACATATTTTGAAGGAAGTTTTCTACTGGATGATGTTTTGCCCATTGTTCTTGCTTTTCCTTTGCGGCTTTTTCCGCTGCTAGTTTTGCATCTGCTTCCGCCTTAATAATTTGACTATCGATATCTTTGATTGCTTCTGCCAATTCTGTTTGTGAGACAAATTCCATAAATCTTGGATCTGTATAGCTTAAGCCACTCGCTGTTTCAGACATTTTGATTTGTTGAGATAAAACATTGATGATCTCTTCTGCTGAGCTTGGTTGTTGCTTACTATCAAACTCATTAACTTTTTGAATGATCTTATCCAACTGCTTTTTTGCTTCATCGCAAGCACTAGTGAACGTACTACTGCTTGGCATAGAAAGCGAAATCAGATCGGCTATATCGCTATACGTTGATTTGATGGTTTGTCTTTTTTCTTTGTGCTCTGTCTTAAACTTATCAATGGCTGTTTTTGCCTTCGTTAAGACATCTTCATCTAACACCGCACTTTGTGAGGTTTCTCCTGTGGTTCCTGCAAAATCTGCATAAGTTTGTTGGAGGTCTGCTTCTACTAACTTATAGCTATTTTTTAAGCCGACAAGTACAGCATTTTTATTATTATTGATATCAGCCGCGATTGCTTGGCCCACTTGACCGTGCATCGCATTACTATTAATGATACCATTCATTGAACTTTTGGCATTATCTAATTGTTCTTGTGCCGTTTTGGATAGTTTTTGATACTGTTCCAACGCCTTTTTCATTTCGGCTGTTTCTACATGAAAGCCCATAATATGCTCCTTTCTTAATGTTTTACTGTCTACTCTGTTTCTACGATTCCAGAAAGTGTTTCATAATAGGAAACCGCATCTTCTGTTGTCATATATGCTTATGTATTTCCAACGAAGACACATCTGAATTAGGATTTTTCTTAAATTTATCCTCTTAATTTTGATATACGAAAATCGGCATTAGTGATTGTATCTTATCCACCAATACCGTTCCCATAATCTACACTAATTAGCTAATTACATTTGGGTTTAGTTAGCTATTAGCAGTTTAGTCCTTACTATTCAACGCTTAATCACTTGGCTATCTGTTTCATGATTAGGTGCCTTTTATTTCAAAGCATTAGTTTTCGTAATCTCATTTAAAACATAATTCATCATATTCTGCAAAAAAATGTCAATTTTATCTTTTTTATTGAGTTCTTTAAAATGTACACCCTGCTCTGTTTTTAAATAGACTCTCACATACTCACTATTGTAGAAATTAAAATCCTCAATTAATTTCATATATGGTAATGCTTGGGAGCTACTAAGTAATAAAGATTGCATTGCTTTCATCACCTCTGGATATTGCTCTAAATTTGTAATTACTGAACCACTTCCATGATAAAGATGAACATTTAAACCAAAAACTAAAGCTAAGGTTTCAGTCTGAAAACCGATAATATTAGTTTTTGTTGGAATATCAAATACTGCAATATAAACTTGATTATTATTTTCAAGGCTTAAATTCATATCTTGATTTGTGTATTCCAAAACTCGTAATCTGTTATTTAAATATTTCTCATCAACTTGTTTATCAAAATTAAAACTTTGATCCATCAATAAGCGCCCCTTCAATCTTCTTTATTTCACCTTTTTTTGAAATGCGAAAAAAATCCAAACAACCATTATCAATATCATTTTTTAGAACAGAAATTGACTGGTTTATATCTTCTTCTTTTAAACTATTTGATAGTTCTTTATGTTGTGAGAAAAAATTTGAAACAGCATCTTTCCATTTGATTCTAATTGTAAAACGTAATCTTTCATACTCGAAGACTATCTGATACTTTGAATATTCATAATTAAGTCTATAGAATCCCATGCCTGCTGCCTCATTAGAATATTCTTCTTTTTTTAAAAATATATTTTGCCCAAAATACTCCAAAAAACTTTTTTTCGTATAGTCTAGATAGTGTTTATTAATAAATTTCTCATCACCTGATAACATGCCAAAGGTCTCCTATCTTTTCAAATCCAAATCCGTGACTCTGCAAATATGCTATTTCTTGTGAATAAAATGAACCATCACCAATAAAATCGAGTGGATTATGTGAAAAATATATATCTCTTCCAGAAGCAATTTGTATATCTAAGAATTTTTCATTAATTTTCCAAATTTCTTTGTCACTATACATTTTACTTAATTCATCCCAATTATCCAACTCAAAGTATTGTGCACCAATTCTTTTAGCTTTAGTAGTATAAGCGGTTGGTCCACCACCGTCAAATTTTCCTAATACAATAGAATCTGAATTGTTAGCACCTTTTGTTGCATTAAAAGCGTATTTTTCAGCATCCGCGCTATTCATTATTTTTTCAGCTTTGTTAGCTTGCTTAGCCACATCATCCACAACTGACCCAACTTTTGGCGCTTTCAACTTAGTTGTAACATTCTTTGCAGTGTTTTTCAATCCATTCGCTGCCGTTAACATCGTTCCTACTGTCAGAATATCTGTCGTCATAGCATAGATATCTCCACGTTTAAAGTCATCAGCCATTGAGCCTATCGCGGCTTTACTCATTTCAAGAATAGCAGAAGGCGTCAGTGCCTGAACATTCTTAACAGCTCCTGACCAATCTTTTCCGATCCAATCTGGGGATTTTACTCCCCGTAAATTATTGATCCCTGTTGCGACTCCTCCACCTAAAAGCTGCCCAACTTGTACACTACCAATCGCTAATGAACTGATTCCCTCTCCTACAAATTCTACTGTAGATTCTAAGGCTAATAAAATGCCTTTGCCTGTTTCTAAGAGGAAAAAGCCTTCTGTATTAAGCCCTTTTGTTCCTTTGACAATCCCGCCCCACCAAGAACCGATGCCATCTGAAAAATTACGTAAGGCATTCTCTAGCGGATGATCTTTGGCCCATTGTTCTTGTTTTTCCTTTGCAGCTTTTTCCGCTGCTAATTTTGCATCTGCTTCTGCCTTGGCTATTTGACTATCAATATCTTGGATTGATTCTGCTAACCCTGTTTGTGAGACAAATTCCATAAATCTTGGATCTGTGTAGCTTAAGCCACTCGCTGTTTCAGACATTTTAATTTGTTGAGATAGAGCATTGATAATCTCTTCTGCTGAGCTTGGTTGTTGCTTACTATCAAACTCATTAACTTTTTGAATGATCTTATCCAAGTGTTTTTTTGCTTCATCACAGGCACTAGTAAAGGTACTACTGCTTGGCATGGAAAGCGAAATCAGATCGGCTATATCGCTGTAAGTGGATTTGATGGTTTGTCTTTTTTCTTTGTGTTCCGTCTTAAATTTATCAATGGCTGTTTTTGCCTTAGTCAAAACATCTTCATCTAACACCGCGCTTTGTGAGGTTTCTCCTGTGGTTCCTGCAAAATCTGCGTAAGTATTTTGGAGATCTGCTTCTACTAACTTATAGCTATTTTTTAAGCCAACAAGTACGGCATTTTTATTATTATTGATATCTGATGCGATTGCTTGGCCTACTTGACCGTGCATCGCATTACTGTTAATAATACCATTCATTGAACTTTTCGCATTATCTAATTGTTCTTGTGCGGTTCTTGATAGTTTTTGATACTGTTCCAACGCCTTTTTCATTTCGGCTGTTTCTACGTGAAAGCCCATAACATGCTCCGTTCTTTACGTTTTTATACTCTACTCCGTTGCTATGATTCCAGAAAGTGTTTCATAATAGGAAATCGCATCTTCTGTCGTCATGTATGCTGTAGAAATTTGTTGATTTAATACTTGGGTCGCACGCAGTACATCAAAGGAAAAGGCTTCTTCATATTCATTCGTATAACTTTCTGCAATTACACGCTTGATCATCATATTTGAAATCAAGACTGGATCATTACCAGGGATTTCTCCAAACGGCCATAGTCGTCCTAAATAATCGACAATATAATGATCAAACCCTGACATCAACGGGACTTTTCTTCCAGTAAGAGTGACAATTGCTCCTAAATCGCCGTCTTTAAACATCTCTGCTACGCTGTCTGGCAACATACTTTCATCCAGTTCAACTGTTGTTCCAACTGGATAAATAGGCGCAAAAGCAACATCAATTTTGCCAATGTATTGTAAGAATTGGGGAATAGTCAATACCACTTGACTTGATTGGCGATCAAAGGTTACCGTTTGTTCCTCATAATCAAAGAATACGCTCAATTTAGCACCAATCATAGGTTTGTGTTCAAATTGTTGCTCTAAATTCCGGTGTGTCTTATAGACTGATTTTAATAGCTGAAAATTTGTTCCTAAGAGAACACCCGTTAGAATCAGCTCTTCTGTCACTTCAAAGGTAAGTGATTCATCATTGATCAAAACACCTTCAAAAAATTTCTTTGAATCATAATTCGCCATCATTTAAACCTCACTTTGGTTGTATTTTGTTCAAATGATTTAGATGCTTGATTATCTTCATTGACAATATTTTCCGCAACTTGCTTCATTTTCTGTGTATCAGTACTTGAAACATTTTTGAAAGATTCTACTGTGTTCACCAGTGCTTTTTGTGTCTCTATCACTTTTTTAAAGCGTTTTAGGGTTGTTTTGCCCAATTCATTAATTGTGGGTTTGGAAATACTTGAAACAGCATTATCTGCTTTTGAAACTACTGCGTCCCATGCTGCTTTATCTACACCTGTTTTCCCCATCTATAATCACTCCTTGTGTCAGGTTAAAAGATAGAAGCCAAGAAATTTTTTGCCATATCAAAAGCACTTTCTACAGCACTCATCAAATCCCCTTGTTCTAATTCTTTTTTTGCTATTTCCGCATCTAGTTTTGCCATATTTTGTTGATAGGTATTTTCCTCTTTATGCAATGTTGTACCCATTTTTTTAGCCTTTTCATCAAATTTGTCTCGAAGCGTTCCCTTAAATTGTCCAGTGCTTAATTTTGTTGGGTATTGCTTCACTTGATTTTCAAACTGCGCAAAGTTCTTCATGGAATTATTTAATTTGCTTTTTGCTTCTTTCAGACGTTCTAATTTTTTTTGATTCTTATCATAATTTGCTTTTCGTTCATTCCCAATTTGTTGCCATCTTGTTGATTCTCGTCTATTTTGAGCGTTCTTCTCCTGACGCTTTCTTTCTGCTGCATCGTCTTTAGCCATCGCTTTTCCCTCCCTGTCACAGCAAATAATTATTTATTTTATTCACTAACCAACTTCACTCGACAAGCATTTCGTCCAACAAAGAAATGAGACTCATCTAGTTCAACTGTCGGTTCACTATAGCCTGATTTCACATTAATAAATCCTTGATCCGCTAAACGTGTACCGATCATCCCTGCTGGGATATTCGTACGTAGTCGTTTATTAAAGTCATCGAAGCTATTTTCAATTTGTTTTTGATTGCCTTGGAAAATAAAGTAAATCTTCACTTTCGCTGCTTTTCTTAGGTACACGTCAATTGCATCATTGGTGATGAATGTCTTATCTCCAAACAGATGTGCTTCTGGAACATAGACAAACATTGGTTCTGGATCTGTTGCGTCCTGACGAACCTCGATTTCACTGACTAAATCATTAACAAAGGTACTATAATCAGGTTCAGCAACCATCATATCAAAGCTTTCCGTAAAGCCGCCGAAACGTTCTGAGCCGTTAAAGACCACTCGTTGTGCTCGTCCTTCAAAATGTTTTAGATTTTCTACAATGACTTTTTCAATGTATTCTGTTTGTTGCGGTGAATCGTCTCCAATCACAAAGTAGCCATGTTCTTGTGGGTCAAATCCGACAACATTGGTTGTTTCTTTATCCAAACCAATTGGTAATTGTAAGTATTCCAACATCATTTGTGTTTGTTTTGACTCGTAGAAATCAGCCATTGAAACCACTTTTGCCAGCATTGGAATCTTAATCGGACGTTCGCCAGACCAATCTTCGTTCATCGCTTCTATCTCTTGTTCTAAATGATTTAATCGGTCAATATCATTTTCGCCATGTGTTGGAAGATAGACTTGAAGCTCATGGGGATCATCTAATTTGATCTGTGCTCGTCCAATAATTTCTTGTGGAATCAATGCATCTCGACCAACAACATCTCTGATTGCACCTTCCTCTACAAGGAATAGGCCAATATGAGACGGTATATTGCTTGCCATACTCATCTTGAAGGTAGATGTTCTAAGAACAGATAAAACAGCGTACAGACCTACACTAGCCCCTTCACGTAGCAACTGGTTCACTACAGATTCGATCTCTTCTTCTAAGGGGCTTTCCTTGATGGCATCAAATCCGTCAATGATCGTAATCACTACAGGAAGTTTGTTCCCTGATTTTTCTTCGTATTGCGATAGACTTGCGACACCATAATCGGTAAATGCATCTTTTCGTTCTTGAATCTCTTTTCGGATTCGCTTCAAGAATTTCACTAATTTCTCTTCTTCTTCTAAACGCACTAAATCTGCGACATGAGGAAGTTTTTTCAACGGAAGCAAACCATTTGTACCAAAATCAAATAAATTGAACTGCACTTGGCTTGGTGTATTAAGTCGCGCAAGATTCATTACTAATGTTTGAAGTGCCGTTGATTTACCAAAACCAGGTGAACCATAAAACGCCGTATGTGTCAGTTCGTTAAAATTAAAGTTGAACACGACTTGCTCTTGTTTAGAAGGAATATCCATAAAGCCAAACGGAACACTTAATTGTCTTGTATCGCTCCATTCCTTCGATAAGATAGGCGAATCGATCACTGTTTCTAGTGGCGGAAGCCAAGGTTTTTCTGGTAATACTGCATTGGTTTCTTCTGAATACGCTTGGATTGCTTCTACAATAGCATCCAGTTGTGTTTTTTCTTCTTCATTTTTCACAACAGTATCTTCTTCTTGTGATAAATCGGCTGTTAATAATTCGTATTGTCCCAATTGATTGATCAGCCAAATACGTTCATCCACTTTTTCTTCTCGTGAAATAAACGGATCATAATTCGCTCCGCTCCAAGCAGATTGGAATAGTTCATAAATTTCGTTGTTTCCGACTTGTAAATACGCACGACCTGGTTGTGTGATCGTTGCCGCATCTGGTGTTTTGATGATTTCATTTGAATCATTGGCATCGGCTACTTTCAACGCTAGTTTGAAACGAGAGTTCGACCAAATTTGGTCATCGACAACCCCACTAGGTTTTTGAGTGGCTAAGATTAAATGGACACCTAAAGAACGACCGATTCGAGCCGTTGAAACAAGTTCCGCCATAAAGTCTGGTTCATTAGCTTTTAGTTCGGCAAACTCATCACTGATTAAGAACAAGTGTGGCAATGGATCGCTTGGGTATTTTTTCTTTTCTTCTGGATCTGTAATTGTTTTGCCTTGTTTATATAATTTTGTATAGCCATTAATATGATTCACACCAAATTGGCTAAATTTACGTTGTCGTTTTTGTAACTCAGCTCGAATACTTTGTAAGGCTCTGGCAGAACTCGCGCCATCTAAATTGGTAATAGAACCAAGTAAATGAGGTAAGTCAGCAAATAAATTCGCCATTCCTCCACCTTTAAAGTCAATCGGTAAAAAGCCAACATCTTCTGGCGCAAAGTTCACTGCTAAAGATAAGATATAACTTTGAACGATTTCTGATTTACCAGATCCTGTTGTACCCGCAACTAAACCATGAGGACCGTGTGCTCGTTCGTGTAGATTAAGGTAAACAATATCGTCTTTACCACGCACACCTAAAGGAACCGCTAATGATTTAGACGTATCTGCTTTTGTCCAACGTGTACCAATGTTTAATTCATCTACTGCTTTTACATCGTATAACTCAAGAAAGTCGATTGCTTCTGGGATGGCATTTTTCTCCACTTCAACATGATGTAAATTCGCCAATCGCTGCAATGCTTCTTCAATTGGATAAGCAGTCGGTAAATGAGTCGGTACAAACGATTGATTCACATATTCATTATTTTGGTTGATCAAGATCGCCGCTTCACTACTTTGATAATCAATCAAGGTCGTCGTTGTCTCAGGCAACATCGGTAAGGCATCTTTCCCCCAAATCACGGTCACACCATACGGACTCATATCTTCTGCTAAAAATTCATTTAGCCCATGTCCTGATAACCAGCTCTCTTCTAAAATAGAGAATACATAATGCGGTTGGAAACGAATCTTTTCATTGCCATTTTCTTTCAGTTCTTGTCTTCTTTTCGTTAAAATTTGGTAAAACGAGTTAAGCACCATATCCCGTGTTTGAGCATTGTGGATGATTCCTCTTAGATTCAAACTGCGAATCTTCAAATGAGGCAGCCAACGCCACGCATGCCAATGAGTATCGTAATCATTTTCAGGAACCAACGTCACAAATTCAACATCTCGATACGAATGCAGCATTGAAATTTGGAATAAGAGCGTTTGGATCGCTGTTCGCAATACTGGATAATTCCCTGCTAGACCAACTGTTTGATCCATTAAAGGAATAACAATCGGTGCTGCTTCTAATTGTTGATACGGCCAAACAAGCTGTTTTTCCGCCAACGAACTCAATTCGCTTTCTTCATTTGGTTGATATCTCACAGAAAAGCTTGACTTGATTTCGCCAGTTCCAACATGAATTTTTAAGAAATCTTCGTTGGTTGTCATGCGCTCATAGATCCGTGCCTGATAGTCTTTAGCCATTAAGGCAAGATCATTCATCGAAGGATACATATACGTAAGCGCATGCTCTTGTTCTTGTTGTAAAAGGGAAATATCCCCTTTCTTCTGGATCAGGTATTGTCTATAAGAGCCTTCGCTACGTTCATTTTTCTCTTTGGTTTCTTTCTTATTGGTGAAGTAGCTAGAGACAGAAAAACCTGCCGTTAATAAACTAGCGCCACCCATACTTAGCATCATGATCGGATTCCCGCCACTTAAAAAGCTTGTAGCACCACTTAAAACCACCATTCCTAAAGGAGGGACAAGGGTTCTTAATAGTTCGTTTTTCCCTTCCTTTTCTTTCGGTGTGGGTGTCGTTACTTCTACTTCCATCTTTGGTTCTTTTAGATGAATACGTGGGCTTCGTCTGAATAACGGGAATTCTGAAGGGTATTCAGGTTCGTAGCTTTGTTCAATGATTTCAAATGGATTTAATGTAAACTCCACGCCTAGATTCGTTAGTTTTAATTGGTTTTCCCGTGCTTCAATAATCAGTTTATCAATAATTAGCTGATCGCCAGTGTTGAAATCAAAGGTTCCCTTTGCAACTTGTTTTCCGTTAAAATAGAGAGTCTCTTTATTTGCGTAAATATCCATACTATAACGATTTGTCTTAGGCTCAACGGAGACAGAAATAAATGCTGCCGTTGGTAAGCTGATTGCCGAAGAAGCTCTACTAGAAATCGTAAAGTCTTTTTTAGGTTTATTTGTCGCAATTGTTTGATAGTCCGTTGGTTTTACAATAACAAATTTAGGATTATTTTTTTCAAACGGCTTGTTATCAAGTAATACTTTCTGCCCGTCATAAGATACTGAATGTCCATCGATCACTCGTTCTTGTTTGGCTGTCGTTAATTGATGGTGAGAAAAAACATCGCCAAAATAGAAAACATCAACGAGAACATTTGCAGCTGGCTGCATTTGATCATCAATAGGAACAATTGACTCATCTTCTGTTTTATTCGTTTTCAGAATCATCGGTTGCCCCTCCTAATAATTTCATATATTTAGCAATCGCTTCTTCGTATTTCGTCAATAGCTCTTGTTTCTTTTCACCATTCATTTTTGTATCTAGTTTTGTTGCGTCATACAATTTCGTATAGGCATGTAAAATGAATTGGTTATCTCCTACATTTTGAGCAATATCAAGGGCTTTTTCAAATGAGCCTTTTCCAATATATATCCAATATAAAAGCGTATTTTCATTCGATTTTTGAGAAAGATTATTTAAAATCATCTCTTTTTGCTCATTCGATAAATTATCTAATTGGATCGAGCTTACTGCGTACACATATTGCGCACTCTTAGGCAGTTTCTCTGGTGTATCTTCTTTCAGCGTACTTAATACGCCTGAATAGTCATTGGCGATATAATTTGCTTCTGCTGTAATGATTCTTTCTTGTGTAGGTACTTCTTTCAGTGCATAATTCCCCACAAAGAAACCTAAAATAAGCGTTGCAACCAACAATACTAGACTGCCCCATTTAAACAACGTATAGCTTTTTTTGTTTACAAGTTGATTTTGTTTCTCTTGTTTCATTTTTTGGATAACGACTTGTTCACTGATCATTTGGTCGATTTCTTCTGGTGAAAGAGCTGCTTGAATCTTTTTAGACAGTGGATCCTGTAACGTTCCAGCACCTTCGATCAACCGTTCAAAATCTAATTTTGGATGAAGAATAAACAGAATCAAGGCACGATACTGCTTTAAAAAGTCTTCTTCATTAGTAACATTTGGTACAACTAGATTCATAAATCCTCTATGCGCAATCGATAACTCTTCTCCAAAAATAAAAATATTTCTAGGATGGATAAACGGTTGAATCGTTGAATGGATAAACGGCTCAATAAAACGAACTTTTTGCGCTAAGAGTAATCGATTGATTGATGACATTTTCCGTACCGCATCTTCGATAGGTACTGCATAATTATCTTTATCATAAGACAAGACTAATTGTTCTTCTGTCGACTCCACCACTTCTCCCGCTAATAGCGCATCTCTTTTTTGGAGAACAGCTTGAAATTGATCCAGCTCTGATAAGCGATATTGGTTCGCTTGTAGTGTAACTAGCACCTTGTCTTTTTGAACTTGGATATCTATTTTCTCTGATATATCTTTTACTTCACTCACGTTTTAGGCCCCTTTACTTTTTCATCGTTTCTCTAACAACTAATTGATCCCCGTCGCCTAGTGCATAGTTCGCTAGAAGAACTTCTCCGTTTAGCTTAATTGACTTATTTATAATTTCTAACTCAAATGTTTCTGGTAAAGAGATGTTCAATAATTCTAGTGATTCTCTCAATAATTCTTTTAAACGATTTCCAGAAACTTTTATAGGAATCTGTAAATCAATAATTTGTTTGCCCACATGTAACCCAATACCAATAGATGTATCTTTCCTCATAAAATTCTACCTTCCTATCCTTTTTTTACCCATGTAGGAAATGCTCGACCTAATAAAATTCCGAGACCTATAACAAAGAGTCCACCGACTACACAAAATAAAATAAACCCGATATTGTTTCCTTGTTTTAACCCCGAATCCCCAGAATCTAAACTGTCATTCAAAACATATCCGCTAGAGAAAAGAAGGGGTGTTATTTGTTGGTTAACTGTACGTTGTGCTGGTGTTTCTTTCGTAAAAACTTCTTTTTGTGCATTTGTAATTAGCTTCATTTTTTCTTCATCTAATTGTTTATCCTGATCAGACATATCTTTCATAAATAATTGATGAATTGTAAAGGTAGCAGAATTACTCTGACTACCTTCATTTTTTTCGTAAATCACTTGATTATTTATTCTTAAATCGCCAGTATCAGCATAAACAGGAACACTTTGTAAGAAAATAAACAGTACAGGAAGAAGCAATCCTTTTAAAATCGTTTTTAAATCAATTTTCAGTCTATGTTGCATCGTTTTTCTCCCTTGCAAATAATAGAAAAGATCACGCTTTTACTTTTTTATCTTCTGGTTTCACCCAAAAATTCAATAGAATACCACTAACTGCTAGGATTACAAGAATCAGATAACTTGCCCAACCAATACTGCTTCCATTTAGCAATGCAGTAAAGCCGTTTTGAATATTTTGTAAAGGTGACACGCGATACAATATATTGGCGAATGTGCCTGTTTTAGTGGCTACTCCTAGTAATGGTGTCAGCATGAAGAATAGTCCTAATATTGCGCCGCTAAGATAAAGCGTCAGCACTCTGAACTGTCTCATACAGCCAAGTGTCAGCAGTAATCCCGCAAGTAAAACTAAAAAGGCATAACTAAACCAAGCTATTTTCGCATTCATTCCAACAACAAGACTCAAATTAAGGGCAAAAGCGATTGACAACGCCACGCTACTTAGCAGTATAACAATCACATTTGACGTATTGTACCAAGCTCTTGACGGATTCATTAGCAGGTCCGTTTTAGATACTTTTCTTCGCTTCATGTATTTTTGCATCGCGGTTGCGACCAAAATAATAATAAATGCAGCGATGATCGTTGCATAATATGGAATCAAAGAATTTTGTCTTGTTTTCCCAAAATCGCCTTTTTCTTGAATTGGATTTGATAGGAAGTTAAAGACTGTTGAATTATCCGAACCGCCATTTCTGGTATTAGAAAGGACTTTGTCAAAGGTTTCTGCATATTTCGCATTGTCATTTGTTTTTTCATGTACTTCAGTAACGGTTTTATCTAAGTTCGTTAAAATATCATTTGCATTTGTTTGCACCTTGTTTGTCGATTCTTTCAAGTTCTGAATAATAGGGGCAATGTCTTTGACTTGCGCTGCAGATTCTTCTGTTGATTTAGCCGTTTCTCTTGAACTACTAGCTAATGTCTGGATATTTTTCACCAAGTTTTCAGTAGTAGAGTTGATTGCAGCCGTATCATTCTTATCAGGATGTGCATTTGTATCCGTGATAACAGATTCTGGTGCTACTCGTTCTGTTTCTTTCCAAGAATTATATGTCCCATCGATTTCTTGGCTTGCTTTATCGAACCACTCACCTAAAATAGAGGCTTCTTGTAACATCATATCTGGTACAGTCATTAAATTTAACGTGCCGTATAACGTCATCGCTTCGCCTTCATTTTTATCGGTACTTGTTCCGATTGTAGCGTTTAATTTGTCGATCTGCTCTACAATATCGTTATATAGACTCTCTCCGTTTGCCCTATAATTTTTATAGAGTGACTCCGAAATTTGTGAAACTTTTTTAGTATCCGTGACATTATCATATAGCCAATAAACAGAATTAGGTGTAGCTAGCTCATTGAATGATTTATCTGGATTGCTTGTCACATAGCCAGCAAAGCTAACAACATCTTGTTGAGTCGGATCAGCGTATATAGTAGTTAATTTCTCAGCAGCTGATGTTAAGGTTGTAAAAAGGCTGAAAAGTTCAGGTAAATCTTGCTTTAGAGGCTGGTCTTTGTCTATATAAGCAGCCAATTGCCCAGACGATGTTACTACATTGTTTGATTTCCAGAAATAATTACATTGATAATATTCATTATGATCACTAGAATCATTCGGATATGTCCATTGTATTTGGGATTCAAATGTGTACGACATGTTAGAATTCGCAGGTACTTTGGGCGGTTTAGTACTTTCAGTGTCCTTAAGTATAATTGCTATCGTTAGCTGTGTTTCATCATTAGAAACTGTTGCGGTATAGTCTGAACCAGATAAATTACGAAGGATTTCTCTTTCTAAATTCCCTCTGATCGTTGCCATATTAATAACTTCGACTCTATCTCCGCTTCCAGTATTAAATATATGTCCAAATTGTAAACTCTGATTGGCCCGCTTCAAATCTATATTAACTGTGTTCGTTACATTGAATTTAGATGAAATATCTTCTTTAGGAACCGTTGACAGTATGTTAAATTGATTACCATTCCCAGCGGTGAGAGTAGGATCATAATGCGTCACCAAATTATATGAAGCACTTAGTTTGTCACTTTCTGATTGCGTAAGTAGTCCATCACCTAAAAGTTTTGCTAAGAGTATCGGAAATTCCGTACTCGAAGGAAGGGCCTGTTCTTGTAATTTTTGAAGTTCGTTCTTTACAGCAGTTAAGTATTCTCCATCTTCCTTAATCTCAGAATCTTTATCAACAGGTGATATTAATTTTGAAATAGCTAGTTTCACTTGTTCTTCTGTTGCTGTTTCTGGATTAGCGCTTATATCGTTGTAGTATTTTTCAGCAACATCTTCTTTTAAAGCGGTTAATTCAGTTACTTGTTTTTCCAGATCTTTTATTTCACTTGTTAGCTCTTCTATTCTCTTACTTTGAGTTCCTTTAAATGCATAAGCATTCGTTAAGAAATTTGCGTAAACACCAGTGTCCTTAGATTCTTCAGATCCTTTTGTAAGAAACAGTCCTAATTGATTTTTTATACTATCATCAAAACCATCAAATTGAGCTTTATATCCCTTCAAATCGTTTTGCCATTGATTTTCTAATTGTTCTTTTTGCAGCTCAAATTGTTCATTGAACTGTTTAATGGATGTTTCTAATTTTTCATTTGCTTCATCTGCATAATCATTCACAGATTTCTGTACTTCCTCTGTTGATTGGCTATTGGCTTCTAAACCAGTATTGTTACTTTCCATTAACTGCTTCACTGATTCAACAAATGCTTTTTGTTCAGATGTAAACATTTTATTGTCTTCATCCAAGATACTTGCTGTATCAATAACATTTGAAAAATTAGTTGGCACTTCTTTAAATGGTAAATAAATTGTTTTCTCCAAATTATTTTTGTGGTTTGCTTCCAATCCAACAATTTGATTGACGTTTTGTTGGGCTTCCGACAGATTTCCTACAATACTTGAAAAATACATTTGTACAATTCTTTGATTGAAATCTTTTAAAATATCATTCACTTTTCCCTGAATCGCTTGATTGGTTATCTCATTTTGACCTTCTCTTACTTGATACTCTACTAAAGCTTTTTCAGGATTTATACTCTGCAATGAAAGCAATCGCTCAGAGAAATCTTGCGGAATAATAATCTGTGCATCAAATTGTCCATCTGCAACGCCACGACTAGCAATGTCTCTGGTCGTTGTCTCCCAACGGTTAGCAGTATCTTGATTGATCAATGTGACAAAATCGGTTCCTAAAGAGTATTTTCTCCCTTCAAAAAGAGTTCCTTTATCTTCATTTACCAACACATACTGCATTTTCGTTACCTTTTCATTAGACGTTTGTTGGATATTATCGCTTTTAAACCCAATATAAGAAAGAATAGATAAGAACAATATGCTACCAACAACAATCGAAATAATAGGAAGATACTTTTTTAGTTTGTTTTTCAATTTGCTCTTCTCTCCTAAAGAAAAAGCGCCCGCGCAATGAATTGCACTGACGCTTTTTTATTTCAAAATTAATTTAGTTTAAACCGAAAGAACTTGCATCTTGTTGGTCACGTTGTGCTACTGTGTCAGCATATTTGTTCAATTGACTATTGATACTGATCAACAATTCTTCCATTTTTTTAACGTTACCTTCTAATTGATTGTATTGTTCTAAATACGATTGGAACGCTTGACCTTTCCACTCTTGTGCGATTTGTTGATTCATTGAATTTACTTTACGAATCGCATCTTGGATTTGTTGTTGTGATTGTGTATAAACCTTTGCTTGTGATTTCAGTTGCTCGGGTGTGACGGAAATTGCTCCTGCCATTATGATCTCTCCTACTCTGTAATAAAATTTTTTACATAAATAAGTATATCCGTCAATAAGTATGCTTGTCAATGGTTTTTAGAAACAAAACAAGATTTAAAGGCAACTCTTCAGTCTTAATTGAATATTTTTATTTTTTTAAAGGCAAAATATATTATTTATTTGTAATTTTTTTTATTCAATTAATATAAATGTAAACTGATTGCTTGTAGATAAAACTCCCTCATCTTTAAATCCGAGAATAGATTACTCATTGAATTAATTTTTATAAAATTATTCCAGTTTTCTTTTTGTTATCCATTAAAATCAAGATTCAATTTATGTTGATAGACTTGATTACTAAAACCAAATAAGTAATCTTCGTACAGATTAAATGCTAAAATCGTTAAACGAGTAGACTCTTTGGTTTGCCAATCTGCCAAAATAGACTCATGTTGAGTACCCTTATCTCCAGAATAGATTTCGTCAAAATGCGTTCTGGTTACTTCTGCTAGTCCTAAAAAATAAATTAAAGAGAACTCATGACAATTAACCGTTTTACCTTTTATATTTCCTTCAAAAAATATTATATGTTCTTAGTTTTTGAATATAAGATCTCTATTCATATTAGTATCTCCTATATAATTTTCTATTTAGATTAATGTATATAAATAAATGTTTATTTTACAATAAGTTTGCGATTTAACAGATTACAAGACAATATACATAACATTATTTTTAGCCATGTTCAAAGAACACCTAACAGATATCCTTTAATAGGAACATCCTTTAGGTGCCTTTTTACTCAACCGATGAAGCGATACTATAAACAAACCTCTCTGACTATTTTTAATTTTCTAATCAACCTCAGCAATTTCTATTTACCTATGTCAATCAAAAAGGTGATGTAACCCAACCACTCCATACAGATTGACTGAATAATAAATTGAACCAACTAGAGAAGAAATATGGCCTTCATCATATTATACCTCACAGTTTAAGACATACTTTTGTTTCCGACCTATTGAATCAAGGGAGTGATGACTTAATTATCAAAGCTCTTGTCGGACACGGAGAAACTTCTAACATGATTCGAGATGTTTATGGTCATGCTAATGAACAGTTAAAAGTTGATACAACCAAACAGTTAGAGGCGTACAGGAAAGCTAATCCAGGTGAAACAGTTACGAGTTAATCAATAAGTTGTAACCAAATAAAAAAAGACACCTTCCAAAAAATGGAAAGTGTCTTGAACTGTTGCAATTGAATGGTACTCAATTTCTTGCGAAATCTCCGTCCCATATTGTGTTCGTAAGCGAATAAATTCGCAACGACTCCAACAATTAACGTTTTGAGAACTGTGAAGCTTTACGGGCTTTCTTAAGACCTGGTTTTTTACGTTCTACCATACGGGCATCACGAGTAAGAAGTCCAGCGCGTTTTAAAGCAGCACGGAAATCAGGATCTACTTCTAATAATGCACGAGCGATTCCGTGACGGATCGCACCTGATTGACCAGAGTAGCCTCCACCATTAACGTTTACCATTACATCATAAGCGCCTTTAGTTTCAGTTACACCAAATGGTTGGTTGATAACTTCACGCAAGTCAGCGTGTGGAATATATTCTTCAACGTCTTTTTTATTTACAGTAATTTTACCAGTACCAGGTACTAAACGTACGCGGGCAACTGCATTTTTACGACGGCCAGTGCCGATATATTGTACTTGTGCCAATGAATTTCCCTCCTTAAATTAGGTTAGTGATATCTAATACTTCTGGTTGTTGTGCAGCGTGTGGATGCTCAGCTCCACCGTATACATTCAACTTAGTAAATTGTTTACGGCCTAAAGTGTTTTTAGGAAGCATACCTTTTACAGAAGTTTCGATTAAACGACGAGAATTTTTATCGCGTAATTCACCAGCAGTAACAGACTTCAACCCACCTGGGTATTGGCTGTGACGGTAGTAAATTTTGTCAGAAGCTTTGTTACCAGTTAATTTAATTTTGTCAGCATTAATTACAATTACGAAATCTCCAGTATCCACATGTGGTGTGAATGTTGGTTTATTTTTTCCACGTAAGATAGAAGCAACTACAGTTGATAGACGTCCCATTGGGATATCTGTTGCATCTACTACATACCATTTACGTTCTACTTCGCCAGATTTGGCCATATATGTTGTACGCACGATTCTTTCCTCCAATTTTCTATTCGATGTTTGACATTCACTTGAGTTTCCGGGGCTCATTGTGGGGCAAACAATACCATTTAACATGATACCTTCTATTACTAGTAAAGTCAATGAATTTCTGTGGTTTCCCTCGATTTTTCTTATACTTTTTTCTTGTACAAAAAGATCTTACTCTATAGAAAATGAAAAACACAAAAAAGTACGTACTGTATATTATGCAATCCAACCAAATAATAATGAATATTATTTCTTTAAATAGCTTGAAAATGAATATTTATTTAATAAATCGATTGATTTTTGTATTTCCAAGTGCTATGATGAATACAATCAAAAAAAGACAATTAGAAAACAAGGAGTGTTCTCGATGAAAGAAAAAGTTGTTTTAGCCTATTCTGGAGGATTAGATACCTCTGTCGCTGTTAAATGGTTAGTGGATGAAGGGTACGATGTGATTGCTTGCTGTTTGGATGTTGGTGAAAAGAAAGATTTAGACTTCATCAAAAACAAAGCTTTAGCAGTTGGCGCCTCAGCTTCTTATACCATTGATGCAAAAGAAGAATTCGCTCAAGAATTTGCCTTAATTGCATTGCAAGGTCACACATTTTATGAACAATCTTATCCGTTAGTTTCTGCTTTATCTCGCCCGCTGATCGCTAAAAAATTAGTTGAATTAGCTAAAGAAACAGGGGCAACAACGATTGCCCACGGTTGTACAGGAAAAGGGAATGATCAAGTACGTTTTGAAGTAGCCATCAACGCTCTTGCACCCGATATCAATGTGATTGCTCCCGTCCGTGAATGGAAATGGTCCCGTGAAGAAGAAATCAACTACGCAAAAGAAAATGGTGTACCAGTCCCAGCAGATTTGGATAATCCTTATTCTGTTGACCAAAATCTTTGGGGACGTGCCAACGAATGCGGTATTCTAGAAGATCCATGGGCGACACCACCAGAAGGCGCGTATGAATTAACTGCTAGTTTAGAGGATGCCCCAAATGAAGCGGATATTATTGAGCTGACTTTTGTCGAAGGTGTCCCAACAGCCATCAACGGCAAAGAAATGATACTTTCAGAGTTAATCCTTAATTTAAATGACTTAGCTGGAAAACACGGCATTGGGCGTATTGATCATGTAGAAAATCGTTTAGTCGGAATCAAATCCCGTGAAGTTTACGAATGTCCAGCAGCCATTACCTTGATGACCGCCCATAAAGAGCTGGAAGATTTAACATTTGTGCGTGAAGTCGCACATTTCAAACCGATTATTGAAAATCAATTATCTCAAATTATTTATAATGGATTATGGTTCAATCCATTAACTGAGGCATTGATTGCTTTCTTAACGTCTACTCAAAAATACGTAAACGGCATTGTACGAGTGAAATTATTCAAGGGACACGCTATTGTTGAAGGACGTAAATCAGAGAACAGTCTATATAATGAAAACCTAGCCACTTATACATCTGCCGATACATTTGATCAGGATGCTGCTGTAGGATTTATCAAACTTTGGGGATTGCCTACAAAAGTACATGCCGAAGTCCAAACTTCACTAAACAAAAATAACTAATAATCATTGATAGCAAAGCTTATTACAACGGATAACAGGAATTTTGATTAAAAAATAATCCTTATACGCTTTGCTATTATCTCAATAAACACTTTTTATAGTAAAAACGATATCCTCTAATACCTAAAAACAGATATTCCCTTTCTTGCCAAAATGAATAATCATACATAAACGAGGTGTTAATAATGGAAAAATTGTGGGGAGGCCGCTTTGAAGGAAAAAGCGAAGCCTGGATCGATGCCTTCGGTGCTTCGATCCCTTTTGATCAAAAATTAGCCAAACAAGATATTACTGGAAGCTTAGCTCATGTAAAAATGTTAGCGAAAACAGGGGTTTTAACTAATAAAGAAGCTGAACAAATCACTTCGGGACTGAATACTATTCAAAAAAAATTAGCCACAGGTGAACTTGAATTCAGTATAAAAAATGAAGATATCCACTTAAATATAGAAAAACACTTGCATGAAGAAATAGGAACTGTAGCCGGGAAATTGCATACAGGCCGCAGCAGAAATGATCAAGTGGCCACAGATATGCATCTCTATCTGAAAGAAGCTGTTCAAGAAATCATCGAAGAAACCCACTTATTTCGGCAAGTGTTGGTTAGTAAAGCGGAGGAAAATGTTGACACTATCATGCCTGGCTACACTCATTTACAACACGCACAACCTATCTCATTTGCCCATCATATGATGGCTTATTATGGCATGCTGACAAGAGACCAAGAACGTTTTTCAGAAAGTTTAAAACGCATCGATATTTCTCCATTGGGCTGTGCTGCACTGGCTGGAACGACCTTCCCAATTGATCGAACGTATTCAGCTGAGTTGTTGGGGTTTTCTTCAATCTACGAAAATAGTTTGGACGGTGTTAGTGATCGAGACTTTATACTAGAGTTTCTTAGTAATAGTTCTATCTTAATGATGCACCTTTCTCGTTTTTGTGAAGAAATCATTTTATGGTGCAGCCATGAATTTCAATTTATTGAACTCACTGACACCTTTTCCACAGGAAGTTCCATCATGCCCCAGAAAAAAAATCCAGATATGGCTGAATTGATCCGTGGAAAGACAGGTCGTGTATACGGCAATTTATTCAGCCTCTTAACAGTTTTAAAAGGATTACCTTTAGCTTATAACAAAGATCTACAAGAAGACAAAGAAGGAATGTTTGATACCGCTCATACGGTTCTAACTAGTTTGAAAATCATGACTGGGATGATAGAAACAATGTCACTAAATAAAGACGTCATGGAACAATCAACTGAAAAAGATTTTTCAAACGCAACAGAACTTGCAGATTACCTAGCAAACAAAGGAATACCTTTTAGACAAGCCCATGAAATAGTTGGTAAATTGGTATTGGCATGCACAAAAAAAGGAATCTACTTACAGGATATCTCTCTAGAAGAGTATCAAGCGATTACACCTTTAATTGAATCAGATATCTACCCAACGCTTTCATCAAAAACAGCAATCGAACGTCGACACTCATACGGTGGAACAGGATTTGATCAAGTACAAGCTGCGATCCAACGTAGCAAGTTACAGCTGGAAAGCGAGAAAACAAAAAAGGCTTATGAAAGATAGCAAGCTATCTTTCATAAGCCTTCAAATTCTTTAAATTAACGAGTTTTCGCACGTGAATCTGCATCAATACCAGGCGCCTTACCTAATTTTGCTTGTAGCATCCAGATATTTTTCTCGATATCTGTTTTATTTGCAATAAAGATATCTTGCGTAGAATCGTCGCCTTCTTCACCAGATACGTCAATTCCTTTTTGGTATAGATCTGCTAAATAGCGGTAACCTTCTACTAGTTTTTCCATACGTTCAGGAATTGTGCGCTCATATGTGCCGATTTCATCTTCAATGCCAGTATGGTCTGCAAATTCTTGTAATGTTGAGTAAGGAGCACCGTCCAATGTGATTAGACGCTCAGAAATAACATCTAATTGGTCATTGATTTGATCCATATATTCGTCCATTTTAGGATGCAATGTTAAGAACTCTGGTCCACGCATATACCAATGTGTTTGGTGAATTACTACTGAAAACTGGCTTAAGTCTGCAACTAATTGATTCAAAACTTCTTTAGTTTGTTCAAATTTCATTATACATCATCCTCCTAAATAGTTATCTACACCCATAATTGTAGTACGAACTGACGGAAAAGTACACTAAAATCGTTCATTTTTATAATATTTTTAATTTAATAATAATTATAAACTACAACGTTAATCATCATTAGGAATCGGTAATGTATCCAACGAATCAACGATTTCTTTGGCAACTTCATTCAACGCATCTTGTAGTTCTTTATTCATCGCATCTAAGTCTTTCGAACCTGAAATAAATGACATAAACAAATTAGATACTGCTTTTTTTTGATTTTTTGGTACAAACCACTTACCTTTTTCTTTTTCTAAATGCAATTTAAGTTCAACTGGATCTGTTTTGATTTTAATTGCTTTAACTCGCTCTTCTAAAATAGAAAAAGTAGCTTCCAGCGTTTTTTGATCATCCTTAGCTACTTCTGGATTCGCTAAAGTTTCTTTTACCAACTGCCTAGTCATCTCTTGCATTGCGCTTACTAAATCTAAGCCAGTAACATAGTAAGTAATCGTAGCTCCCGTTTTTGTTTCATCTATATTGACGAGTTTATAGGTTGTTTTTTCTTTTGTTTGTTGTAACAGTTCTTTTGTTAACTCATCTGCCTGCTTTTCTGGAACCTTTGCTCCCGTAGACGATAAGCCTTTTGCAAAATTTTCTTCAAATGTTTTACTATTTTCATCTAGTTCTTTTCCAGCTTGCTTACCATCACGAAATTCCTTAGCAAACTTACTCTCTTCTTTTTGATACACGAGACGCTCAACAAACAATTCGCCAGCATCTTCAGCTGAGATCCCTCGAGCTCCACAACTTGTCAAAAAAAGGCCTGCTAAAACCAAAGAAGTAATCCATAATTTCTTCATTTTCTTCCCTCCATTCTCTTGGCTAAATGAAAGATAAATAATCCTCTTATCTAAAGATCATGAAATCTTTGCTTTTTTTATTTTTGTTCAAAAAAATATGCTCGTGTAATTAAAAAATTTACCATTTCCAGTAAAGACTTCGCTTATCTCTCAGAATTTTATTCTATCCCAAATCCTACCGCCTTCTATCTGTATATTCTATTATACCCCACCACTTAACGAAAAACTATTATTCTTCAACAAACAACACACACCCGAAATAAATAGACATATAAGTTTATTTACTTTACAATTAGATTAATATAAAAATAACGAATAAAAAACAAAATATTTTCGATTTTTATTCAAATAAGCTTAACGCCATTTAATAATGATAAAATTTAAACAAAAAAAGGAGAATGGATATGTCAAAACTTTCAGTAAAAAAAATTTTATTTTTTGTAATTTCATCGTTTTTTCTATTTTTATGTGTGAATATCGAACATGCTTCAGCAAATGAAGTCCCTAACTCAGGTGATGAAGTTTATATTCCAGATGAAAATTTAAGAACCGGAGTAATTAATTATATCCGACTACAGGATATTTCCGATGTATCAGATAATATTGTCCGAAAAGCTCACATGGCTGCCCTATCACAAGTAACTGTTTGGGAAGCGGTTTCTGATTTAACTGGATTAGAGCATCTGACAAGAGTAACGGGTGTCGTGGTTGACATAAGAAAAGGTAACGTAAGTGATTTATCGCCTTTAAAAAATATAAAGTTGAACCAACTTATTATGCCAAATCACAACGTTTCGGATCTGTCTCCATTGAGAAATCAACAAATGTATCTTTTTAATTTACCCAATAATAAAATAACTTCTCTGGCAGATTTAAATATGACAAACATGCGCATCGTCGACGTTTCCGAAAATCACATATCCGACATAAGCAATATCCCAACAACAACAGGTATGGTAATGGCGTTAGACCAAACAATAACAAATAGACCCATTTCATTTTCAGAATCTATTACACTTGATTTGGTAAAACACGTATCAAACTATGCATTTTCAGATGTTAAAGATAGCATTTTCAATATCACTGAAAATGGTAATGTAGATCCATCATATACTAAAATCACCTGGAACAATTTGCTTGATAATACAAAAGAATTAACCTATGAATTTGATCGGCGTTATCAATGGCCAGTAGATTCCAGAAAGAACAACAATGTTTATTACAGTGGAAAAGTCATCCAACCTATCTTAGAAGATGAGGTCATTATTCCTGACAAAAATTTAAGAAAAGGCGTATTAGAAGCTTTATCAATAGCTGGGATTCAAATTAACAATGATATTATCACTAAAAAACACATGAAGCAGCTAACTTCAGTATATGCGTGGGGAGTAAAAGATTTAACAGGCCTAGAGTATGCTAAAAATGAAAACGGAATTCAATTATTTATAGCGAATGGGGCAGTCAATGATTTATCCCCAATCGCAGATATTAAACTGACAAAATTTATTGCTCCCAATAATGAAATATCAAGTCTATCCTCACTAAAGAATCAACAATTAGAAAAGCTTGTGGTTTCAGGGAATAATCTAACTTCATTAGAAGGGATTAACCCAGTTAACCTCCAGCTGGTAGATATATCAACTAATCAAATATCCGACATTAACATTTTGACACATGTGAAGATAATTGACGCAACAAATCAAGAAATCATCTTGCCTCCTGTAGACTTTAACACGGATCATACAATTGATTTAGTGAAATCAATTGAGACAAAACCTTTTAAGTACGGGGAAATTGGTAGCATTTCAAATAATGGTGTTGTAGATTTTAAAGAGGCTACAATCCGATGGTCAAACTTATCCTCAGAAATAGAAAACGTTAGTTATGCATTTTACAAAATGGAGAACGATTACAATCAAGGAGCCTTCAAGTTTAGTGGAAAGGTCATTCAACCCTTCCATTAAGAAGAGTAATTAATATTTGTTTAGTACAGAGAGATTTTAAAGAATCTGAGACAAAACTAAAAACAGTTTTGTCTCAGGGATTAAAATCAACAAAGAAATTATCTACAACGCTACATTTCGATAACATCACTTTCTATTTTAAGGATCTAAAACTTCAGAAATGAGCACATATCACACACACCGTTATTCCTTATTGAAAAGCGACAGCCTCCGTTATACCGTTCCTATATCCATATCAATTACTATTTTCCCCACTACCTCGCTTCACTTCTTATTTTCATCATTTCCAATAAAAAAGAAATTACCTAATAAAAAAAACTGTTCATTGCGTATTTATCATATGAAAGGAGATTTTTTATGTGGTTTATTTCGTTTATTTTTGGAAGTGTAATTGGTTCTTTCCTTTGTTTAATTGCAGAACGTGTTCCTCTTAGAAAGTCAATTCTCACACCAGCTTCACAGTGTTCCTATTGCAAAACAAAATTACTGTTCTTTGAATTAATTCCAATCATCGCTATCTTGCTATTAAGGTTTCGTTGCCGTCATTGCAAGCATAAACTATCTGTCAGTTATTTTTTTAGTGAACTTATTTGTGGTTTCCTGTTTACAATAACAAGCTTCAATGATGCTAATTCTATGTACATTCTTTTCTTCTTACTAACTGCTTTTACTTTGACTTTAACTGATATTTTTTATCTAATTGTTGAACCAAAGATTTTCTATCCATTTGCAGTGCTAGTATGCTTAGCTCATTATTCTTTAGGACTACCAATACACTTATTTACAGGTACATTCCTATTTGTTAGTTTATTTAGCTTCAATTTTATACTTCCAAATTCTATCGGCGGAGGGGATATCCTTTTGGTAACATTATGGGGGATACTACTAGGAAATACATCACTTATTATTTTACTATTTGTTTCAAGTAGCAGTGCGCTATTGTTTTTGATATTTTTCCGATTTATTTTCGGAAAAAAAATACAACAGCTTCCTTTTGTTCCTTTTTTAAGTTTCGGTTTATTCTTTGTACTTTTTTGTATATAAATAACGAGATAAAGACGGAAATGTCTTTATCTCGTTTCACCTGCTGTTATTCTTTTCCAAATAATTCCAGCCCAAGCAGTGACTTATAGATATAGATTATGATTTTATGCTAATTACAAATGAAACCTAAGCCCCAAATATTAATTACACATTTCCAACCTGCATTGATCTCTTCCAATGTTGCCTCATCCAACTGCTTTAATCCTTGTACCTGTTGTACTTTTACCTCGCCTGATTCTAATTTTGATTCTAATTCGTTTAAAATTTCTTCTTGATTCATCTCTTATTCCTCCTTGTTTTATTTTCTACAGAAAAAGCCCCAGCCATTCCAAACAATCAAACATCCTGCTCCTCCAGCTACTTCTTCCTGACTCTCAATATCCAATGCCTGCATACTTGATACTTTACGCATTTCGATTTCGCCAGCTTCTAACCCTGCTCTTAGTTTATTTACGATATCCATTTCTTTATTCATAATTGTTTCTCCTCTTTTTTTATTTTTTATTAGTTACAAATGAAGCCTAGGCCCCAAATATTAATTACACATTTCCAGCCTGCATTGATCTCTTCCAGTGTTGCCTCGTCCAGCTGCTTTAATCCTTGTACCTGTTGTACTTTTACCTCGCCTGATTCTAATTTTGATTCTAATTCGTTTAAAATTTCTTCTTGATTCATCTTTTATTCCTCCTCGTTTTATTTTCTACAGAAAAAGCCCCAGCCATTCCAGACAAACCAACATCCTGCTCCTCCAGCTACTTCTTCCTGACTCTCAATATCCAATGCCTGCATACTTGATACTTTGCGCATTTCGATTTCGCCAGCTTCTAACCCTGCTCTTAGTTTATTTGCGATATCCATTTCTTTATCCATAATTGTTTTCCCTCTTTTTCTTTATTTTTTTATTAATTACAAATGAAACCTAAGCCCCAAATATTAATTACACATTTCCAACCTGCATTGATCTCTTCCAGTGTTGCCTCGTCCAGCTGCTTTAATCCTTGTACCTGTTGTACTTTTACTTCGCCTGATTCTAATTTTGATTCTAATTCGTTTAAAATTTCTTCTTGATTCACCTTTTATTCCTCCTAATTTTATTTTCTACAGAAAAAGCCCCAGCCATTCCAGACAAATCGACAACCTGCTCCTCCGGCTACCTCTTCTTGACTATTAACATCTAGCTCGTGCATACTTGATACTTTACGCATTTCAATTTCGCCAGTTTCTAACCCAGCTCTCAATTGTTTTACGATTTCTATTTCTTTATTCATGATTGTTTTCCCTCTTTTTCTTTATTTTTTTATTAATTACAAATGAAACCTATAAATATTGTTTACATACATATACTAACTTCTTTAAACCTTGCTTTATCTATCTTCTATTCAAAACAGCGAAATATGACCATTTGCTGAACAAACTTGCTCTTTTTCCTGCTTTTATTTGATTTGCTCGTTTATAATCTAATTTTTTCATAGTCTATTCTTCCTTTCGATATTTTCCATAATCCATTTCTCAACATTTTCTATTGCTATACCATTTTCAGGGGTCCACTCTTCTTTAGAAACTAACTTTCCCTTTTCAAATTTAGCTAGGGTAGGTGTATACAGTAGTTGGTATCTTTCTTTAAATAATTCCCAAGCCTTCTCATCTTTCCTCAACTCTGCTGCGTTGAGATAGACCAAAGAATCCTGTAACTTATATTCCTTGATTAATCCAATTAAATGAGGTTCAAACTCATTACAGTCTCCACAAGTAGGTCGACCGAAATATACATAGAAATCTTCCTTGTCTGCAACCTTAGTTTCAAAGTTCTCAACCGTAACAGCATTCAGATAATTGTAAATTTCTGGATAGCTTTTTTTCGCCAGAGTCAGTTCTTCTTTTTGTCTTTCTAACTCATCATTTGCTGATACAACCTTAGTTATTAACAAAATATTACCTACTAAGAAAAGACTGGCTGCCATTATGATAAATTTTGTTTTTTTCATCTAAGACACGCCCCCTTTAAGGAGTGTTTTTGTCTCTTCCAAGCTGATGCTACCCTCTACACGGCTAATTTTATCTTGTTTAATCATTAAAATTGTTGGCGTAGTTGTAATATTATGCTCTTTTAAAAATGAACCGTTTTTTCTGTTGTTTGTATCCATATAGTAAACCTCTGTTTTAGTGTCATTGATGGCTTTTTGTAGAATTGGCTTATATTCGTTACAAGATGCGCATGAACGATTTCCAATCAAGACATATAGATCCTCATCTTTTTTACTCATCTCCACTATTTGCTCTGCATCGATCTTATTTTTTGTATAGTCTTTTGTTGTATCTTTACTAAAATATAAGAAGCCAGCTATTGCTACTACAGTTATAATTCCAATTAATAGACTTTTTTTCACCTGATCACTCCTCCTTACTCAATTTTTTTATCTGTAACACTTCATCTGCACAGTTTAAGATCTCTTCTTCATGACTAATTAAGATCACTATTTTATCTTTTTGATATGCCAATTTTTGTAGTTCTTTAACTAGCATTTTTTTTGACGTATCGTCTAAATTACCTGTAGGCTCATCAAAGATATAAATACTCTTATTTTGATAAAGCGCCCGCATGATTAATATCTTCTGTTTCTGACCTTGAGAAATATTGACTCCATCAGTCTGTAGTAGGTAGTTATTACTCATACCTAAGTTAAAAATATCCTGATATCCAATTTTTTCTTGCTCAGACAATGTTTCATTAAACACTTTATAACGAATATTTCGTCCAACCGTATTCCCATAAACGTTAAATTCTGGGGAATACATACTAATGAACTCATTGATATTTTCCATTTTTAAAGATGTCTTTTCTAGTTCATTTTTATTAAAAGCAAATGTCCCAGAATCAGGTTCCAAAATACCAGATAAGAGTTTTACGAAGGTAGACTTACCTGCTCCATTTTCACCTTTGATACCGTAAATATTGCCAGACCTCATCTGAACATTTACTTTATCCAATATAAGCTGATCTTCTTCATAGCTAAAAGTTAAATCTTTAATAGATAGCTCTTTAATCTCCGAAAGGTTCAATTCATGTTTTGTCGCTTCTAGCTTTTCTGTACTATAATCATCTGAACTTTGAATGTGATCAATAGCGACTGTACTTTTTTGGTAAGATAACCAATTTTCAATAACTGGTGCTAAGCTGCTTAAGATAATTGAAATAATCAATATTCCATTGCTATTATCCAAAATCTGCTGACTACCACCTAAAATTGTCAAAAATCCTAAAACAATAAAAGTACTCAGGCTCATCAATGTCAGAAATGACTGATAGACGGATCCAATCTGCAATTCAGAAGAAAAGCTAGCTATTCTTGCTTCTAAAAACTCACTCATCTTACTTTGTAGAAAGTCCTCAGATTGTTTATTTTTAGAAAATAAATTGATATCTAACGATGTTTTTATATTATTTTCTACAGAAGCTGAAAAGGCAGATGATTTACCAATGATATTTAATTCATTATTTTTAACTGTTTGAATATTTCTTTTTAGATATATTGCAAAGATAGTTGTCCAAAACAGTAGTAACAACATCAAATAGAAGGAGAATTTTACTAAAAGTAATGATAAAAATAAGACATACACTACATTTAATTTAAAATAGAACTTCTGAACTAACCCTGACACAGAATAAATTAAGTTCCAAAAATAACCAGTTACATTATCACAATTTTTCCCAGAATCTAAGTCATTAATTTTCTGTTTATAATAATTTAAAAGTACCCGCTCCTGCATCTTGTTCTCCAATAATATCCTCTGTTTCCCTTCCTTTAGATTGACATAATAGAAGAGAATAATTGTCCAAAAAACAATCAGTCCTGGTAATACAATCTCACTGACACTAGAATATTCTGAAGTTTGAGACATAAACATCTGTATAACAAATGTTGATATAAGAGGCAATAAATATTTTGCTAACAGCAATAATGCCATATTTACTTTCAACTTCAATGGAAGTTCATTCATCAATTCTTGATAAAGCACAGTGCCGATACTTTTACTTTCATCCTGTTTGAAACTTTCCAACTCTTCTAAAACCACAGGTTCGCCCATGCCTTCAATGTATATAAGAAACCCCAAGAAAATCGATTGTAAATACTCTTCATCGTATTCTTTAATTTCTGGTTCAGCTGGATTAGAAATAATATATCTATTATTTTCTATCTTATGAAGAACAATATAATGGGCACATCCGTCATTTTCCACCACCAGCACCATCGGAAAATTATCTAGTTTTCGTATTTCATTAAAATCGCTTAGCGTATACGCATTGGATTTCACACCATATTTCAACAATATACGATTCAACTCTCCAAGAGATAGCCCTTGATCTTTTTTTATACTATAACTTTTATATAACTCTTTAGTATTTTTGATCTTTACTTCAAGTTGCTCTAACACTGTTCTTAAAGAGGCAATCCCGCAATCAGTACTGGATTTTTGCATATAATGAGCATACATTCAATCCATCCTTTCTATTTTTTGATTGTGATATCTCCCATTGTTTCAACAGAAATCAGCTGATTAGCTGCCTTATCTGATTTAAGAATGGTGATTTCCCCATACCCTTTATTATCTGCTGAATATTCTCCTTTAAAGTTCTCAGGAACTGTCACCTCTACATTACCAATGGCAGATTTTATATCAAATTCTTTCAACAACACATCTTTTCCTAAAGATACAACTAGTTTTAAATGATCCTTGCCTTCATTCGTTGCCATCACACGTACTTTATTCAAAGAAGATAGTTCTATTTTTAAAGCATCTTCTGTTTGTCTAACTTTTTTCAAATTCCGCTCCGTATTATCAGAAACTTTCCCTTCCAGATGAATACTAGTTTCTTTATTTTCTGTTTGTTCTACCTGAACAAACACATCCTGCTCTGCACCAATTAACTCCAGTTTTTTCAAATCTTTTCCGTTCAATTTCCAATCTAAATTCACTTTAGTATCCGTACTTGCTCCTGAAACAGAGGTATATCCAAAAACTCCAATCGTCAACAGTACACCTAAAATAATAATTAATTTCTTTTTCATATTAATTCCTCCAATTATTTAAATTCTCTTTTCTGAAATACACTAAAACTTACTATCAATGCTAACAAACCATAAACAACACTACTCACCATCATCAACTGTAATGTTCCTTGTGATAATGCTTCATAACCAACAACCGTTCTTAAATTAGAAAAGAACAATGTATCTAAGATAAAATCATATTGAGAAAAGTAAGTTGAAATAACATTCCCCAATAAATTGTCTCCAATAAAAGCAATAGAGATAAATGCAGCAATACATACATAACTAGTTTTCAACACATTAAACAATAAAATCCCCAATGACCCTGCCGCTAAATAAAGAGGCGTTTGTAACGCGATGACCTTGAGTACTGACATAATCTCAAACCCGCCTGAAAAAAAGTAAGTCCCTAATAACAGACTGCCCGTATACATTCCTACAAAAAACAGAGTCAAAATAAATGTTAACAACACTTTACTGATAAAAAACTGACTTCTCTTCATGCCTGAAATCAACGAATTGTTGACTATTCTGAAACTAAACTCGTGTCCCCAAGCGATAACAAAAACATTTGTTAAAAAAACCGGTAAAAGTAACGTCCCATTCCCTAAACCACTCTCAAGAGTCTCAAGAGCGGATGTGTCTTTTCCAAGAAAAGCAAACAACAATCCTAGCACCATCAGGCCAACTATGGAATAAAAACCCAGAGCACTTTTTATAATTCGGTAAAAATCTGCTTTTAGTGTATTAAAAATAATCATTCTACATTCCTCCCTCAATCAAATTCAAATAGTATTCTTCTAAATTTTCCTCTTTGTAACTAAACTCTAGTAAATAAATATCATTTTGATATAGAACTTTTGAGATCAATTCCATACTTTCTTTTCCTTCACGAATTATCAAAAGATTCTGGTCTTTTTCCACTGTGTAACCACTCTTTTGCAACAGATCGTATGTTTTTATCTGATCCGAACTTTTTAATGTAATAAAATGTCCACATTCGGCCTCTAAATCATCCTTAGTCAATTCTTTCATTAATTTACCCTCATGGATGATACCATAACGATTTGCTACTAATGATAGCTCTGACAGAATATGACTGGAAATCAAAATAGTTGTACCATATTCTTGATTTAAGCGATTGATAATTTCACGAATCTCTACAATACCTTGAGGATCAAGTCCGTTGATTGGTTCATCCAGAATAAGAAACTCTGGTTTTTCCAAGATTGCTAGCCCAATTCCTAAACGCTGGCGCATTCCTAATGAATAGTCTTTAAATTTCTTCTTAGGGTCTACATCCGCCAGACCAACAAATGTTAGAACTTCATCAATTCTTTTCTTATCTTTAATATTTCTTTGTAATGCATAATATTTTAGGTTTTCTCTAGCTGATAAATAAGGATAACAAACAGGCCCTTCAATCACTGCACCCATTGTTACTACATTGTCACTGAATGACAAATTCCCAGAACTTTTCTCAATCAATCGGGTCAATAGGCGAATAAACGTTGTTTTACCAGCCCCGTTTTTTCCAATAAATCCATAAATATCACCTTTATTAATTGTCATAGACACTTCATTGACCGCTTGATATTCCTTATACTTCTTTGTTAATGTTGTTGTTTTTACTAATGGATAAACATTCCTATTTTCCATATGTTTTCCCCCTCATGTCATAATATTTTTAGATAAATTCCGATGAAACTTTCATGTCTTAATTAAATATATATTGATAATTTATAAGCAAAATAACATAGTATTCTCCTTAAAAATGACTCTCCGTTATAAAATTTATTACTCTACTTTTTTATAATAATTACCACAACGTAATTGATCATTTGGTTTTTAACATATCATTTTCACTATTAATACCTTCATTTTTATCCCCCCTCTATTGTTTTTATTGATCTATTCTATTTCTAACACTTCGACATCCTCTAAACTTAAATATTCAAAAAGTAATTCTTTCTCTGTTTTTTGAGGAATCATGATAATTTTTAATAGCTCACCTTTATTAAGTACCTTTAACAACTTATCTTCGTTCCCCTCGTTTACAATAACTAATTGTCTATGTACCACTTCTTTATCTTTAATGAAATATTTTATTTTAGTCATAATTTCCCTCCTCTTATCATTAGTTCATGTTTGTTGTATATAGCAATTTATTGATTTATCTTTTTTCCAACAGATCATCCTGTCATTCTATTATTGGTTCCACCATAACTCTCTTACTATGTTTAATAATTCCATTTTCTCTCACCCACTTCTTACTTGTTTTGTTTCTTCTTTATATGTATTAATTTACTGTTTTATCGTTTTTTTCAACAGGACATCTTTGTCATCCTTTTATTGGTTCCACCATAACTCTCTTACTATGTTTAATAATTCCATTTTCTCTCACCCACTTCTTACTTGTTTTGTTTCTTCTTTATATGTATTAATTTACTGTTTTATCGTTTTTTTCAACAGGACATCTTTGTCATCCTTTTATTGGTTCCACCATAACTCTCTTACCATGTTTAATAATTCCATTTTCTCTCACCTGCTTCTTGCTTGTTTTGTTTCTTCCTTACATGTATTAATTTACTGCTTTATCGTTTTTTTCAACAGGACATCTTTGTCAGGAATAAAAGCATTTATAAATTATTGGACAAAAAAAATAGACTGTAAAAACATGGTTCATGTTTTTACAGTCTATAATCAAGTATTTTTATCTTGTTCCCATTCCATCTTAATCCGTTCAGCCAATAAATCCTCCCCATGTAATTGAGCAAGTACCATTGCATCATTATATTTTTTATTAGCTTTTTCTATATCATTACAATGAAGCCAATACTTTCCTTCTACCATGTCAATAATTGGCTTTCTATGAAAATCCTGACTCATCTTCATTATAGTATTAGAAATTTTTATTACATTCAAAACTTTGTCATATTGATCTGAGATGATATACAGCCCCGCTATTGTACCCAAAACTCTATTTAAAATGATCAATCCTAATTCTGAACTGTAATTTACTTGTTCCAAACACTTTTCTACCAAAGTATCAAACTCTTGGTCATCATATGGTTTATAATGACAACAACCAAAATATAAATGTACAATCAATAAATCATTTTCGGAATACTCTTTTTTATTCTTTACTTGAAAAAAATACTCTTGCAATATCCCTTCGCCAAAATCTATTTTCTCTGAAAGATTTACATCATTTTGGGCCTGCGCAATGTCTACTAAGAGTTGTTCTTCTTCAGGCAAAACCTCATAATAGTCTTTGTATATTTCTTCGAATATATCCTCCACTATTTTTTCCATTGCATGGTTATATTGTGGAGGTCGCTTAAATAAACTCATCTTCAATCTTATATAACGTTCGGGTAAAGTCACCTGATTTTCATTTATCAAATGGGAAATAGGAACAGAAAGTTGTTTTGATATATAAGTAAGCTTAGGAAGAGTGGGTAACGATTCACCTGACTCAATTCGAGATAGTTGCCTAACTGTCAACTCTAATTCGTCATCACAAAAAGCTTCTCTACTTAAATTTTTTTGTTCACGAAACATCCGAATTTTTTTTCCTAGCTCTAATTTTATATCCACTTTATCGCCATCCTCAGAATATTATATAATCAACATATTTATTGTATCTAATTAGTAATTAAATTACAACACTTTGATTAAAAAATAATATTATTTGGATAACTGATCATTTACTAGCTTTCCAATTTTTCCGAATAAAACCAGCTCGTCCAGAACCTTCCCTATATAAATTATAGTGCACACTATGTTTTTTGTAGTACCCTTGATGATAATCCTCTGCTGGATAAAAAGGTTGAGCTGGTTCAATTTTTGTGACAATCGGTTGTGCAAAACGTCCACTGGCTTGCAACTCTGCTTTTGACTTTTCTGCAATTGCTTTTTGTGTTTCATTTGAATAAAAAATAACCGGGCGATAAGAATCCCCACGATCAGCAAATTGTCCCAAAGCATCTGTGGGATCTGTTTGCTGCCAGTAAATCTCCACTAATTTCTCGTAAGGCATAATCATAGGATCATAAGTAATTTCAACAGCTTCTGTATGTCCTGTTAAACCAGTCGTAACTTGTTCATATGTTGGATTTTTAATGTGTCCGCCAGTGTAACCAGAAACCACAGAAATAATACCTGGCTGACTATCAAATGGTTTAACCATACACCAGAAACAACCTCCAGCAAAAATTGCTTTTTCATATTGATGTTCCATTTCTACCTCACCTCTTCTTTTTTCTATCATAAGCCGAATAAAAGAATAATGATATTGATTTGCTTGTAACAAAATACCATTGACATGGGATTGTTCCCACATGATAGAGTAAATAAAAAGAAAGAGACGTGAATAGAATGAAAATCATTATTGAAGAAAACTATGAAAAAATGAGTCGTGTTGCCGCAAACATTCTACTAGGTAAAATGTATCAGCAAAAAAGAGTCAACTTAGCCATAACCGCTGGCTCAACACCAGTTAAAATGTATGAATACTTAGTTGCTGACGTAAAAAATAAACCTTATTTTGATAATGTTCATTATTACAATTTCGATGAAATACCCTTCAAACAAAAAAAAGGTTATGGCGTTACTATGACCAATCTCAGCAATCTCTTCTTTAAACCAGCTGAAATTCCTGAAAGTCATATCCATCCGCTAGATGAGCACAATTACAAATCTCAGGATCTAAGAATCCAGCAAGATGGCGGGCTAGACTTAATTTTATTAGGCATCGGAGCCGATGGGCATTATTGTGGAAATCTGCCAGGAACAACCAAATTTGAAAATTTAACTTCTTATGTAGGGGAGGATGCTACTGAGAATATGAAAGATATCTTATTGAACGAAGTAAGTGGGGATGAAAATGAACGCCCAAACTTTTACGTGACTATGGGACCAAAAAGCGTGATGCAAGCGAAAGAAATTGTTCTTTTTGCGACTGGCAAAAAAAAAGCTGCTATCATCAAACAGGCTTTCTTCGGTCCAGTTACAAATGAAGTACCCGCTTCTTTATTACAAACACATCCTAACTTAACGATTGTTTTAGATCAGGAAGCTGCATCAGGGCTTTACTAAGCAAAAAAGGCTTGAAATCGAATGATTTCAAGCCTTTTTTATTATTATTTATTCAACTCATTCAAAGCATCTTCAGCAGCCATTTGCGCTTCAATATCAGAGATACTGTAGACATTTTCGCTAGCTACGCCAACTTCTTTTGGTTCCATGTTACGGTAACGAGCCATACCAGTACCAGCTGGGATGATCTTACCGATGATAACATTTTCTTTCAAACCAAGTAATGGGTCTTTTTTACCACGAATCGCAGCATCTGTTAACACACGAGTTGTTTCTTGGAATGACGCAGCAGATAAGAAACTGTTTGTTTCTAATGATGCTTTTGTAATTCCTAGTAACACTGGACGGCTTGTTGCAGGAACGCCGCCGGCTACTAATGTGTCGTAGTTACGATCTTTAAATTCAGCGATATCTAATAATGTACCTGGTAAGATTTCAGTGTCACCTGGATCCATGACACGAACTTTACGAAGCATTTGACGAACCATTACCTCGATATGCTTATCGCCGATTTCTACCCCTTGCATACGGTAAACACGTTGTACTTCACGTAATAGGTAGTTTTCAACTGACAATACATCACGAACTTGTAGTAATTGTTTAGGATCGATCGAACCTTCCGTCAATGGTTCTCCACGACGAATCGTGTCACCTTCAGCAACTTTCATACGAGCTGTATAAGGAACTGTATACGTACGTGTATCAGTTTTCCCTTTGATTGTTACTTCTTTTTGACGTGTTGCAGGATCTTCAGAAATATCGATAACCTCACCGGTAACTTCTGTAATAACTGCTTGTCCTTTCGGATTACGTGCTTCAAAGATTTCTTGGACACGAGGTAGACCTTGAGTAATATCGTCTCCGGCAACCCCACCCGTATGGAACGTACGCATTGTTAACTGAGTACCAGGCTCTCCGATTGATTGAGCGGCAATTGTACCAACTGCTTCACCAACTTCAACACCTGAACCAGTTGCCAAGTTACGTCCGTAACAGTGTTTACATACACCATGTTTCGTGTTACATGTAAATACAGAACGAATCGTTACAGTTTCAACACCCGCATCCACGATTTCTCTTGCAAGATCTTCTGAAATCAGTTGATCTTCGCCGATAATCATTTTGCCAGTTTCAGGATGCATCACTGATTTACGAGTGTAACGACCAAGTAAACGTTCTTCCAAAGGTTCAATGATTTCATTACCTTCACGAATTGATTGGATAACTAGACCACGGTCTGTGCCACAATCATCTTCACGAATAATCACATCTTGGGCAACGTCAACTAAACGACGAGTCAAGTAACCTGAATCGGCTGTCTTCAAGGCTGTATCGGTCATCCCTTTACGGGCTCCATGGGTAGAGATAAACATTTCCAAGACAGATAGTCCTTCACGGAAGTTCGAAATGATCGGCAATTCCATGATACGTCCATTTGGAGCGGCCATCAATCCACGCATACCAGCAAGCTGAGTAAAGTTGGAGATGTTACCACGGGCTCCAGAATCTGACATCATGAAGATTGGATTTTTAGCATCCATACTTTCGATCAGTTTTTGTTGGATCTCATCTTTAGCTTTGTTCCAAACAGCAATAACACGTTCATAACGTTCGTCATCTGTAATCAGACCACGACGGAATTGTTTCGTAATATTTTCTACTTGTTTATGGGCATCATCAATGATTTCTTGTTTCTCATGCAAGACCATGATATCAGCGATACCAACCGTCATACCAGCATGAGTAGAATGTTTATAACCTAAGTCTTTCATTCTATCAAGCATCTTAGAAGTTTCAGTAATGTGGAATCTCTTGAATACTTCAGCGATGATGTTTCCTAAGTTTTTCTTCTTGAACGGTAAAACTAATTCTTGTTCTTTAATGTGAGCAGGAATGTCTGTACCAGCTTCTACAAAGTACTTATCAGGTGTTTGCACTGTTAAGTTGTAGTCAGTTGGTTCATTCAAGTAAGGGAATTCTACAGGCATGATTTCATTAAAGATGATCTTACCTACAGTTGTAATCAAAATACGTTCTTTTTGCCAATCCGTAAACGGTTTGTCGCCAAGTAATGTTGTTTGAACCCCAATACGTGAGTGTAAATGGACATATCCATTACGCCATGCTAACACAGCCTCGTTCATGTCTCGGAAGATCATGCCTTCCCCTTCACGTTCATCTTCTTCCATAGTTAGGTAGTAGTTACCTAAGACCATATCTTGAGAAGGCGTTACAACTGGTTTTCCATCTTTTGGATTCAAAATGTTTTGAGCTGCTAACATCAGCATACGTGCTTCTGCTTGCGCTTCTTCGTTCAATGGTACGTGAACGGCCATTTGGTCTCCATCGAAATCGGCATTGTAGGCTTCACAAACTAATGGGTGAAGACGGATTGCACGACCTTCAACTAACACTGGTTCAAAGGCTTGGATACCAAGTCTGTGCAATGTAGGTGCCCGGTTAAGCAATACTGGATGCTCTTGAATAACTTCTTCTAGAATATCCCAAACTTCATCTTCTCCGCGTTCGATTTTACGTTTTGCGTTTTTGATGTTTGTTGCGATTTCACGTTGAACCAATTCACGCATTACAAATGGTTTAAATAGTTCAATCGCCATTTCTTTTGGTAAACCACATTGATACATCTTCAAGTTAGGTCCTACGACGATAACTGAACGACCAGAGTAATCTACACGTTTACCCAGTAAGTTTTGACGGAAACGACCTTGTTTCCCTTTCAACATATGAGAAAGAGATTTCAACGGACGGTTACCAGGTCCTGTAACAGGACGGCCACGACGACCGTTATCGATCAACGCATCAACAGCTTCTTGAAGCATACGTTTTTCATTTTGCACGATAATACTTGGTGCATTTAAGTCTAATAGACGTTTCAAACGATTATTACGGTTGATTACACGACGGTATAAATCGTTCAAGTCAGAAGTCGCAAAACGACCCCCTTCTAATTGAACCATCGGGCGTAAATCTGGTGGGATAACTGGAATAACATCCATAACCATCCAGCTTGGTAAGTTTCCAGAAGCACGGAATGCTTCTAAAATATCCAAACGACGGATTGCACGTGTTCTTTTTTGACCTTGAGCTGATTTCAACTCTTCTTTAAGTTGAGTTACTTCACCATCTAAATCAACGTTATCCAATAATTGTTTAACAGCTTCTGCACCCATCGCTGCGGTAAAACCTTGACCATATTGATCACGTTTATCGCGGTACTCACGCTCTGTTAATAGTTGTTTTTTCTCTAGAGAAGTATCTCCGGCATCAATTACTACATAAGATGCAAAGTAAATGATTTCTTCTAAGGCACGAGGACTCATGTCCAAGACAAGACCCATACGAGATGGAATACCTTTGAAATACCAGATATGTGAAACGGGTGCTGCTAACTCGATGTGTCCCATACGTTCACGACGAACTTTAGAACGAGTTACTTCTACACCACAACGGTCACAAACAATACCTTTATAACGGATACGTTTATATTTACCGCAGGCACACTCCCAGTCTTTAGTTGGACCGAAAATGCGTTCACAGAACAAACCTTCACGTTCAGGTTTTAACGTACGATAGTTAATCGTTTCGGGTTTCTTTACTTCACCGTAAGACCAGCTTCTGATCTTTTCTGGAGAAGCCAAACCTATTTGCATACTTTCGAATTTATTTACATCGATCAAAAGGGATTCCCTCCATTCAATTAGTTAGAAAAGCTGAATGAGCTATTCACCGTAGTTCGGAACTAGAAAAATCAATGTGATTTTTCTAGACCAAAACCAACGGATTTCATTGGCACTTAATACAAAATGTAAAACAACTAGTCTTGAGTATCTTCCGCTGTTTCGAAGTTCTGAACAGCTACTTCTTCTGCTGCTTCTTTTGCTTCAGCTGCTTCTTTTTCTAATTGTTTCGCTGATTGTTGTTCGGCAAATTTTGTTAGGGCATCAACTGTGATCAAGTCATCATCATCGTCATCCATATCACGTAATTCGATTTCTTGTTCTTCGATGTCCAATACGCGCATATCTAATCCAAGTGATTGTAATTCTTTTACCAATACGCGGAATGATTCTGGAACGCCTGGTTTTGGAATTGGTTCACCTTTGACGATGGCTTCGTATGTTTTCACACGACCAACAACGTCATCAGATTTGTACGTTAAGATTTCTTGTAATGTGTAAGCTGCACCGTATGCTTCCAGCGCCCATACTTCCATTTCCCCAAAACGTTGTCCACCAAATTGAGCTTTACCTCCAAGTGGTTGTTGGGTAACAAGTGAGTATGGTCCAATAGAACGGGCATGTAATTTATCATCAACCATGTGAGCAAGTTTGATCATGTACATCACACCAACAGAGATACGGTTATCGAATGGTTCACCAGTACGTCCATCATAAAGAACTGTTTTCGCATCACGAGCCATACCCGCTTCACGAACTGTTTCCCATACATCCTCATCGTTTGCACCATCGAATACTGGTGTTGCAATGTGGATACCTAGCTGACGAGCAGCCATACCCAAGTGCAATTCTAGTACTTGTCCGATATTCATACGTGATGGTACCCCTAATGGGTTCAACATGATATCAATTGGTGTTCCATCTGGAAGGAACGGCATATCTTCTTCCGGCATAATACGGGATACAACCCCTTTATTACCGTGACGACCGGCCATTTTATCCCCTTCGTTGATTTTACGTTTTTGAACGATATAAACACGAACTAACATGTTTACACCTGGAGATAATTCGTCTCCAGCTTCACGAGTAAAGATCTTCACATCATGAACAATCCCGCCGCCACCGTGAGGCACACGTAGAGATGTATCACGAACTTCACGAGCCTTTTCACCAAAGATTGCATGTAGTAAACGTTCTTCAGCAGATAACTCAGTTACCCCTTTAGGCGTTACTTTACCTACTAATAGGTCGCCATCTTTGACTTCCGCACCGATACGGATAATTCCCATTTCGTCAAGATCTTTTAATGCATCTTCCCCAACGTTTGGAATTTCACGAGTGATTTCTTCAGGGCCTAATTTTGTATCACGAGCTTCTGATTCATATTCTTCAATATGGATAGAAGTATAGACATCATCTTTCACCAAACGACGGCTCATGATGATCGCATCCTCGTAGTTATACCCTTCCCAAGTCATGAAACCGACAAGGACGTTTTGTCCTAAAGCCATTTCGCCTTCTTCCATAGAAGGTCCATCAGCTAATGTATCACCTTTTTCAACTTTTTCGCCTAAAAGAACGATTGGACGTTGGTTGTAACTTGTTCCTGAATTTGAACGACGGAATTTTGTTACCATATATTTATCTAATGCGCCATTGTCACGACGAACGCGTACTTCTGATGCATCCACGTATTCAACGACACCATCATGTTTACATAGTAAAGCAGCACCTGAGTCATGCGCTGATTTGTATTCCATACCAGTTCCCACAAGTGGTGAACGAGGTTGGATCAAAGGCACAGCTTGACGTTGCATGTTGGCACCCATCAAGGCACGGTTGGAGTCATCGTTTTCCAAGAAAGGAATACATGCTGTCGCAACGGCAACTACTTGTTTAGGTGAAACATCCATGTAATCGACTCTATCAATCGTTACTTCAAGGTTTTCACTTTGTAAACGAGCCATTACTAATTCTTCAGCAAATGTGCCGTCTTCATTTAAGCGTGAGTTTGCTTGCGCTACGATATAGTGATCCTCTGTATCAGCAGTCAAATAATCTACTTGATCAGTTACTTTACCAGTTGCACGATCTACACGACGGTAAGGCGTTTCAATAAATCCAAATTTGTTGACTTTGGCATAACTTGACAAGCTATTGATCAACCCGATATTTGGTCCCTCAGGCGTTTCGATCGGACACATACGGCCATAGTGGGAATAGTGAACGTCTCGAACTTCATAGCCGGCACGGTCACGAGTCAAACCACCAGGTCCTAAGGCAGATAGACGACGTTTGTGAGTCAACTCACCTAGAGGATTGGTTTGGTCCATGAATTGTGATAATTGAGAAGAACCAAAGAATTCTTTGATACTTGCTACTACTGGACGAATATTGATCAATTGTTGTGGTGTCAATGTTTCAGTGTCTTGGATCGACATTCTTTCACGAACTACACGTTCCATACGAGCTAAACCGATACGGAATTGGTTTTGCAGTAATTCACCAACTGAACGAATACGACGGTTTCCTAAGTGATCGATATCATCCACATTACCGATATCTTCTTGTAAGTTAAAGAAATAACTCATTGAAGCTACAATATCAGCTGGACGAACAGTTTTCACACTTGTATCAGGGTAACCATTACCGATTACGTTAACGATGCGTTCTGGATCTTTTGGAGAAAGAACTTTGATTACTTGAACCGTCATTGGTTCAGTTACTACACCATCTTCACTAGGGTAATATGTCACGCTGTTTAAGCCGTTGTCGATATGTTCACCTAATGTTTCCATTACTTGATGAGTCAACACTGTTCCTTTTTCAACAAGGATTTCTCCTGTTTCAGAATCGATCAATGTTTCTCCTAAAGTTAGGTTCAATAGACGTGTTTTTAAGTCTAATTTCTTATTAACTTTATAACGACCAACGTTCGCTAAATCATAGCGTTTTGGATCGAAGAAACGAGCATTTAGTAAGTTACGAGAACTGTCTGCTGTTTTCGGCTCACCAGGTCGAAGACGCTCATAAATATCTTTCAAGCCTTCTTCAGTACGCGAATCACTAGCATTTTTGTGTAAATCTTTTTCGATTGTATTACGTAAACTTAAAGACTCACCGAAAATTTCAAAAATTGTATCGTCAGAGCCAAAACCTAAGGCACGAACTAAAACAGTTAAAGGAATTTTACGAGTACGATCAATACGTACATAAGAAATGTCTTTAGCATCAGTTTCCATCTCTAACCATGCACCACGGTTAGGAATAACAGTTGAGCCAAAGCCTTCTTTACCATTTTTATCTACTTTTCCATGGAAATAAACACCAGGAGAACGAACTAATTGAGAAACGATAACACGCTCTGCTCCATTGATGATAAATGTTCCCATTTCAGTCATTAGAGGGAAATCACCGAAGAAGACTTCTTGTGATTTGATTTCTCCAGATTCACGGTTCGTCAATCGTAGAGTAACATGTAAAGGTGCAGAGTAGTTTGCGTCATGTGAACGCGCTTCTTCCACAGTATACTTAGGTTCTTTTAATTCATAATCCACAAATTCCAAGGACAAATTGCCTTGAAAATCATCAATCGGTAAAATGTCTTCAAACATTTCTCTTAATCCTTCATCTAAAAACCATTGATAAGAGTCTGTTTGAATTTCGATCAAGTTGGGTAATTCCAACACTTCACTGATCCGGGCGAAACTTCTACGTTCGCGGTGTTTTCCGTATTTTACTACGTGTCCAGCCAAGCTCTTCACTCCTCTAATTAAAAGTCTATCAAAACACTAGCCGAAAATATTTCATTAACATTACAAATATTAAATATTCGTAATGTTAAGCATTTTTTGCAGTTTTTAGGCAAAAAAAAACCAAAAATAGAATGTGCTCTTGAAAAATTCTCGTGCGTCTCTACTTTTGTTTCCCTATTAAAAACCGGAACGGACAATATTTCGCTCCTGCTTTGTCATTTTTCAGATAGTTTTTGCATCTATATATTGTACTTCCTACTATAATAAAAGTCAAGTATTTCTAAGGGTTTTTTATGCTAAAAAGGACACCTAACAAATAAGTGTCCTTTTCATAACTTAAACTCTATTTAACAGTTACTTCTCCTGTTACTGTAGCTTCTTCTTTATCTAAAGTAGCCGAAGTTTTATATTCTTCTTTTTCAAAGGTTACTTTACCTTCAACTTTTGTTCCATTTAAAACAAATCCATTTGCTTTAACTAAAATATCGCCCTTGATTGTTCCATTAACAATGTTGAAGTTTTCTGTTTCCACGATCAATTGAGGAACAGTTACTGTATATTCAGCTGTAACTTTTTTATCTGAGTCTTGTGCATACAAAGCTAATTTTCTATAAATATCGCCTGATTTTTCACCTTTGTCGTGGAACTCACCCGCAACAGTCACGTCTTTATCAAAAGTAAGATCTGCTGTTGCAGCAACGATCCAATTCCCATCTTTACTTAAAGCTTTTTCAATTACTTCAGGTTTATCACTGATTGAAGCACCACTTACTGCATCAACACTTGAGCTCATTGATGTTTCTGTTTTACTGTCAGATGAACTATCTTTAGAAGCCTTATTGTCACTGCTACATGCACCTAACACTAATACAGTTGCTGCTAATGTTCCGAATGTTACTAATTTTTTTGAAATCATTTTTACTCTCCTTGTCTTTTATTATTTATATCTCCAATTAAATTCTAACATGAAAGATATAAATTTAAAAAAAATATATCTTATATATATATATTCTATAATCACTCATAACTAAATTATGGGAACTAATAATGTCCCATAACAGGGTCGAACTTCGTAAAAAAAGAAAGTGATTGGGACATAGCTCTTCTGAGCTAAACACTTCTGTCCCAACCTCTCCCTTTCTATATTCAAGAAGCATACACAAAGCAGCCACTATAATAATTATCCGCCTATCAAAAAGTCTAAAACATTCCAGCCATCTGATGTTTGCCCACGGTACAATTCTGTAAATCCACATCTTTCACAGCTGACTGTGATAAATTTTTTATTTTGGACATCAAATATTTTAGCAAAATTTCCACCTGTTGCTTGAAACTGATCTGAAACATAATGCGTATGTCCACACTTATCACAAATATATTGTTGTTTTTCCATTTTTCCCAACTCCATCTCTATGAATTCTTCATTATTGTTAAAGGTAAAAAATCTTTCTACCCTTTAAGTATAACAAGCTTTTTAAGGTAAAGCATACATCTAAAGATGGATTTTCCTCTCCTCTTCCAGACGTATTGCGGTTGACCACCATCTTCTTCATCAGATACAATGACATTATTATAAAGGAGCGAAGTCTATGTCTACAAAAAGCCAGGTATTGACCTTATTAATGAAACAAACACCAGCATTTATCTCTGGAGAAGATATGGCCCAACAACTTTCTCTTTCACGAACAGCTATCTGGAAAGCAATCAACGAGTTGAAAAAAGAAGGGCATATCATTTCCAGCAGCCGCAACAAAGGTTATCGCTACGAAACGTCTGACGTTTTATCTGAAGAAGGAATTCGTTTGGCTTTAGATCCAGCAACGCCTAAACTTTCGATTCATGTGTTAAATTCTTCAGAATCTACAATGAAAGACGCAAAGTTAGCTGCCATAAATGGTAACCCAACTAACACTTTGATCGTAGCAGATATCCAAGAGGCTCCAAAAGGACGATTTGGTCGACCGTTTTTCTCAAAAGCAGGCAGCGGTATTTATATGAGCATGTTGCTAAGACCCAATCAAATTTTTGAAGAAATGGCTCAGTACACACTAATTATGGCTGTAGCAATTACTCGCGCAATAGATGAACTAGCCCACGTAAATACAGAAATCAAGTGGGTCAATGATATTTACATTAATGGAAAGAAAGTCTGCGGCATTTTATCAGAAGCCATGAGTGATGTCGAATCCGGTCAAATATCAAACGTTATTATCGGAATGGGTATCAATTTTTCTTTGAAACAAAATGAATTTCCAGAGGAACTGAGAGAAAAAGCCACTTCTTTATTTCCAAATACTCCACCTAATATCACACGAAATGATTTGATTGGGGCAATTTGGAATCAATTTTATAAAATACTGAATCAACTGCCTGAGCAAGATTTTTTGGAAGAATACCGTCAAAAATCATTTGTACTAGGGAGAACTGTTTCATTTACACAAGCTGGTACCAACTATGAAGGTATTGCTACGGCAATCAATGACCACGGAGAATTGGTCGTACAACTTCCAAATAAGACCGAAAAAGTTCTATCTTCAGGTGAAATTAGTCTAAGCAACATAAATCCAACGATTTAATTACGCAAATGACTAAATTTATTAAGAATTCCTTAAGAAGATAAAGCTTTTCCTACCAATCATTTGTTCTATATTTCGGATATGTTACATTTAGATTGCGAAATAATACGAATGTTACAAAGGAGAATATTTATGAAAAAAATAGTTTTTTGTTTGGTTGTTTTGTCTCTTACTCTTCCAAGCACCAGTTTAGCCCAAGAGTCTTTACCTACATCAATCGGAAGTCCTTCAGACGACAATTCCATGATGCTAACTAACAATAAGATGATCCTTGGAAAAGAGAAAGGAACAAGACAAAAAGTTACTCTAGCAATGTCCTCTCCTGTTAATAATCAAAAACAAAGAAGAATCGCATTGTTAAACACTGGGGAACAAAAAACTGTTTACCTTTCAATTGCTGGAATTGCCATCATTTTACTAGCTATCTTATTCCTGTTTATTAAAAGTAAAAAAAATCGTTAAAATTAAGAAGGAAGTAGAACCACTGTCGGCTCTACTTCCTTCGATTTTTATTATCTATTCTCTAAAACAATCGTTAATAACAGTCCCAAAAGATAACTGCTATTAAATGCGATCAAGTTTTTGATTGAGTAACCAAAACTTTTAGGGTGAGGCAATTCTTCTTTAAACAACTGAAGATTCTTCCAGACAGTTGGTAAGGATAAAAAAACTACTAAAATCGGCCAACGAAATACGCCAAATGGTATTCCAATTAAAATAACTAAGTAACAAACTAACATCAGTAGTTGAAATAAAACAACACCATGCTCTCGACCAATATAGTAAACTAACGTATAACGATGATTTTCGATATCTGTATCTAAATCTCTCAAGTTATTCGCTAACATAATGTTGGCGATGGTAAACACCATCGGCAAAGCTGCCCAAATAATCGCTAATACCGCCCACAAACTTCCCACTAAAGCAAAGCTTCCTTTACTCCAGTCAAGAAACAAATAAAATGGACGATCCTCTTGAACATTCAAATAAATCGTCATAGCAAAAATACCAAGTCCCATGGTAAACCCACTGAACACTTCGCCTAAAGGCATCCGAGATAAAGGTATCGGGCCAAAGGTGTAAAAAATACCGATAAAACAGCACACACCACCCATAATCAAAAACAACCAGCCTGTCTTAATTGTCAAAACAACACCAATCACTGCAGAAAAAGCAATCATTCCAAAAATCATATTTCTGACAAGTTTTGGGGAAATTCCTGAACTGCCAATGATATTTTCTTCGTACTTGTACACTTGAGATTTTGCTTTTTTGAAATCCATGTAATTATTGATTGCTGTCGTCGCCATATCAAAAACTACCATTCCAACAAAAAACAGTAACGTATAACCTAACTGAAACTTGTGAAAATACGCAATAGAAAACAATACCCCAACAGCAAAGGGAAACAGACTAGCTAACTTTGTCCGAATTTCCACTACTTGCAAAAACACATTCAACGACATATTTATTCTCCTTATTTCAGGTCTTTACGATCACCCATTGTATAGCCTGACTCTTTTCCTAGTTCAAAACTCTTTTCAATGTCCTTGCTTACATAAACTTTATCTTCTTTTGTAACAAAAATGACATCGACATCCTTCAAACCTTCAGCATATTCTAGCCCTTTTTTTACACCCATAGAAAATACTGCCGTTGATAACCCATCACCATCAATAGATTCCTTTGTAATTACCGTGACTCCGGCTATATCATTATCAAACGGATAACCCGTTTTCGGATCAAACAAATGGTGGTAGCTTTTACCATCTACTTCTAAAAAGCGCTCATAGATACCTGAAGTAACTAATGTTTTGTCGCTTTCTTGAATGGTTCCAATTACCGTATTACGTGCTTTATTGGGATCTTGAATACCAACATTCCAATCCATGTCTTTACCGCGAGGACTGTGCCCAAGGACATAGACATTTCCACCTAGATCAACGATTGCGGTCGTTACACCATTATCTTTTAAAACTTTTACTACCTCATCTGTAATAAATCCTTTGGCAATTGCTCCTAAATCAAGCTGCATGCCTTTTTCTTCAAGATAAACAGACTTATCTTCATCATTTAATTTTACTTTTTTATAATTAACTAATTTTAATGCTTGGTCAATTTCTTCTTGCGAAGGTTTACGAGCATCGTCAAAACCAATATGCCATAACTGCGTGATTGGACCAATAACCATATCAAAACCGCCAGAAGAATCTTCACTGTATTCATACGCTCGTTTTAGCAGTGGATAAATATCGTCAGAAACTTTAACTGGTTTGATTCCAGCTTGTTCATTGATTGCATCTATTTCCGATCCTTTTTCGTTTACAGTGATTTTATCGCCTAATTCTTTTACTCGATCAAAGGCTTTCTTCAAGACATCTTTTTTACCTTCATCATAAATTCTTACCTGTACATAGGTTCCCAGTAGTGATTGCTGATCCGAATAAGGTTCTTTATTGATTTTTGACTCTTTATTTTTCCCGCTACACCCTGCTAGAATAACTAAAATTAATGCCGCCATTACTATTATAAGTGATTTTCTGTTTTTCATTGTATCCCTCTTTCTAAATAGAAAAATTATCCTATTCATAGTAGCGCTTTTTCTCCTGAATGGAAAGGATTTTCTATCTATCTTTATGTATTTTGGTACTTTTTTAGATTGATGGAAGTACTGTTCATTTGATTGGTTTGTAGTGTATGTCAGCAAATGACCAGCTTGTAGCAATTCAATTTTGATACTATTCTGCCCCACTTAATCACTGATTACTATTTGTTGTTTTGGGTCAGGGTGTTTGGTGATCCCTAGTATCGTTACTTCTCTCTCTCCGTTCGCTAAGTACTGTTCATCATCTACTCTGCCACAGCCAGTCGTAGTGATTCCTAGTACGGTTACTTCTCTCTCTCCGTTCGCTAAGTACTGTCCATCATCTACTCTGCCACAGCCAGTCGTAGTGATTCCTAGTACGGTTACTTCTCTCTCTTCGTTCGCCAAGTACTGTTCATCATCTACTCTGGCATTGCCAGTCGTAGTGATTCACAGCAAAAAGCAGAACTCAGATAAATATCTGAATTCTGCACGTTTAATTCTTCAATTCACTCTAAGAAAAATTATTTTTTCATTACGATGTTATCTACAACGATTTCGTCAGTGTTGCCTTTTTCAGCGGCATTGATTAGTTGTTCAGCGTACATCATAAATGAATGAGAACTGTGAGTTGCGCCTGTTACGACTTCTACATCTGCAGCTGATTTACCTTCTTCATTCATTGTTTTTACTAATTCTTCATTTAACGTTTTGATGTATTCAGCAGGACCTACGCCAGATTTTGCTTTCATATTTTTGTTGTAATCAGCGTCATCTTTTTTAGATTTGCCTTCATCGTTCACATTATCGTAGTTAGACTCAGTTACTTTTCCACCTTTAACGACGATTGAAAATTCTGTGTGGTAGCCATTTGAGTTATTTTTTTCTTTCAATGAATACGTACCATCTTTAAGATCAGCACCATTGTCAATTTCGATTGTTTTTGTGTCACCAGCTTGAGCTGCTTGAATCAATTGTTGTGCGTAGTTTTGGAATGATTCACTAGAGTGAGTCGCACCAGTTACAACTTCAACGCCATCAGCGCTTTGTGCTTTAACAAAAGAATCATTTAATTCTTTAATGTATTCAGCAGGACCTACACCAGATTTTGCTTTCATGTTTTTATTGTAGTCTTTATCGTCTGCTTTTGATTTACCTTCAGCATTGATATTGTCATATTTAGATTCAGTGATTTTACCATCTTTAACAGTCATTTCAAATGTTGCACGGTAACCATTAGATTCATTCTTTTCTTCTAATTTGTACGTACCGTCTTGTAAATCTGCTCCAGCTTCTTTTTCTGTTGCTTTAGAAGAATCAGCTGTTTTTGATGTTGCAGTGCTTGAATCAGATGATTTTGCTGTGTCTTTCTTTTGATCTGATCCACATGCTGCTAATAAAAGAGATGAAAGTGCGATAGCTGTGAAACCTTTTACAATTTTGTTCATTTTCATTTCGGTCACCTTTTCCTTTTCTAAACATTCCACAAAATAAGTTTGTGATCTATTTTACATTCTATAGAAATTTTCGAATATGTCAAACACATTTATAAAAGAAATACAAAATTTTACCCGTTTTTCACGCTTTTTTAATAAAAAAAAATTATTTGCTCTAATTGCTAATTGTTATTAGACAAAACTAAAAAATCGCTATATAATGAATTCGATTGTGTAATTATTATCATTTTTTATTTCATATTTTTAAGGAGCGGATTATCAATGACAAAGCAAAAAATTGTCGTTGTGGGAGCTGGTTATGCTGGAGTTTCAGCAACTAAATTTTTAGCCAAAAAATTAAAAAAAGATTCTGACGTTGAAATTACTCTAATTGATCGTCATTCTTACCACACCATGATGACTGAGTTGCATGAAGTAGCTGGAGGGCGCGTTGAACCTTCTGCGATTCAATATGATTTACAACGTTTATTCTCACGTAAAAAGAATGTTAATCTTGTAACAGATACTGTAACGGGTATTGATAAAGACAAAAAAGTTGTTCAAACAAAGTTAGGTTCTTATGAATTCGACCAATTAATTATTGGTATGGGTGGAGAGCCAAATGATTTTGGTACTCCGGGTGTTAAAGAACACGGATTTACTCTATGGTCTTTTGAAAATGCTCTGAAAATTCGTGAACATATTTTGGAAACAGTTGAAAAAGCAGCTATTGAGCCTGATCCAGAAGTTCGTAAAGCTATGCTAACATTTGTTGTCTGTGGTTCAGGATTTACTGGTATCGAAATGGTCGGCGAATTAATCGACTGGAAAGATCGTCTTGCAAAAGAATTCAAACTTGACCCTAGTGAATTTACATTAATGGTCGTTGAAGCAATGCCGACAATCTTAAATATGTTATCTCGTAATGATGCAGCCAAAGCTGAACGTTATTTAGAAAAGAAAAATGTTCAATTACTATTGAATGCACCTATCGTTGAAGTTGCAGCAGATCACATCAAATTAAAAGATGGTTCTTCCGTTGCAACACACACATTGATTTGGACTGCTGGTGTTAAAGCAACTTCTGACGCTGCTGACTTTGGTTTAGAGTCTGCCCGTGGTAATCGCTTGATCGCTAATGAGTTTATGCAAGCCAAAGGATATGAAGATAAAAACATTTATATCGTTGGTGACTTGGTGTATTACGAAGAGTTTCCTGAAACACCAACACCGCAAATCGTTCAAGCAGCTGAACAAACTGGTCACACAGCCGCAGCTAATATTGTGGCTGATATCAAAGGTGCTGAAAAACACAAATTCAAAGGAAATTATCAAGGTTTCATGGTTTCTGTCGGCTCTAAATGGGGCGTAGCAAACCTATTTGATAAAATTCACCTTAGCGGCTTCTTAGCAATCATCATGAAGCATATCGTTAACTTGAAATATTTCTTTGATATCCGTTCTGGTTATTACATGTTCCAATATACTATGCACGAATTCTTCCATATTAAAGACGATCGTAATGTAACACGAGGACACTCTTCTCGTTACGGTAATGTTTTATGGAGCGTACCACTACGTGTATTCTATGGAACAGTTTGGTTAGTAGAATCAATGAAGAAAATTGTTGGAACTGGTGACTACTTGAAGCCAAGCACTTGGTTTGGTGAAGGTTCATGGTTTACTGACAAAGTTGCTTTCCCATTCCCATGGTTACAAGAACAAGTAACAACGGGGGCATCTGCCGCTGGTGGCGGAGCTGAAGCAACTGAAACAACAGCTAAAGCTGCTCAATTTGGTTTAAGCTATGCATACGGTGAAGAACCAATGCAGGTCTTCGACCATATGCCTAAATGGTTTGAAAGTGTGATGAAATTCATGATGCCAAACCAAGAAGTTGCTTTATTCATGCAAAAATTCATGACAATTGTTGAAGTCTTGATTGCTTTAGCATTGATCGCTGGATTATTCACTTGGTTAAGCAGTGCCGCTACAATTGGTTTAACAATTGCATTTTGTCTATCAGGTATGTTCTATTGGGTAAATATTTGGTTTATCTTTGTAGCCTTTGCCTTAATGAACGGCTCTGGACGTGCGCTTGGTTTAGACCGCTGGGTTATCCCTTGGTTGCAACGCAAACTAGGTAAATGGTGGTACGGAACACCTAAATCCAGATACGGCAATAAATAGTAAAAATCTAAGAGAGTTCTAGGTCTACTCCTAGAACTTTCTTTTCTCATTATGATAAAATAAGTGCAACTAAAGACTACAAAGGAGAGGAAAGAGTTGAATTTCAAAGAATTTATTCAAAAAAGTTACTTACGTCCATGGGATATTGTTATTATTTTACTTTTAACCATCAGTTCTTTCTTGCCCCTTGTTGTTTTTGGTATACAAAACACAGCACAAGATGATGCAACAAAACAAGCAGTATTAAAAGTAGATGGAGAAGTTATCAAAGTTTTTGAATTAAAGGAAGACGGACCCACGTATACATATAAATATGAAGATTCTGATGGTGATTATAATTTGATTGAGGTGAGCGGCGATAGAATTCGCATGGTAGAATCAAATTGCGGAGATCAAATCTGTGTAAAACGTGGTTGGATATCCAAAGCAGGCGAAACACCAATCGCTTGCCTGCCGCATAATTTATTCATCACAGTTGAGGCTTCTGATGGGAGTGAGGATGGCAGTTTGATTTATTAAACATTGTCAGTATATTATGAGTAAATTACAAAAAAACATCTATATTTCCATGCTAGTCGCCCAAGGCGTAATTATCGGATTAATTGAAAATATGATTCCTTATCCCTTTGCTTTTGCTCCTGGTGCAAAACTAGGGTTGGCTAACTTGATTACGATCATTGCCATTTTTACAATGCGAAAAAGAGATAGTTTCTTTTTAGTTTGTATGCGTCTGATTTTGACAACTCTGCTAGGCGGAACGATCTCTACATTCTTTTATAGTGCCAGCGGTGCTTTACTTAGTTATTTAGGAATGCTTGTTATTATGCAGCTAGGACCTAAACGTGTCAGCATTATCGGTATTAGCGCAGCTGGAGGCTTCTTGCATAATGTTGGACAACTATTGACTACTTGTTTCTTTGCTCAATCATGGGCTCCTATGCTTTATCTGCCATTCCTTTCGATCATCGGTCTATTATCAGGTATCGCTATAGGCATTGCAGCTAATTATCTATTGCGTCATGTTCAAACCTTACGCCAATTTCAATTAAACTACGAATCAACAACAAAACATAAATGGAGTCAATATTTCCAGTAACACTTTAGTCTGATCGAGTACAATCAAAGGAGTCATTTTATGAACATTCATCCAATGTGGAAAAAATATCCTGAACTAGCAAAGGAATTAAACAGTACATTAAAGCTGATGGAAAACAGCGTTAACCTAAAAAACAAAGAAGTAGAGCATGCGGTCATGTCCATGATTCATTCTGGAGGCAAGCTATTACGACCTGCCTATCAACTTCTATTTTCACAATTTGGTGAGAAGAGAGAGGCTAAAAAAGCTATTGCCTTAGCCGCTTCCATCGAGTTATTGCATACGGCAACATTAATACATGATGATATCGTGGATGACGCTGATATAAGAAGAAACTTACCAACTATTCGTTCTCAATTTGGTAACAGTACCGCAGTTTATGCTGGAGATTATCTGTTTGTTAGCTGTTTTAAACTCTTAGCGGACTACTCTTCTTCTTTAAAAAGTATTCAGTTGAACTCCAGAAGTATGGAAAAAATATTAAGTGGTGAGTTAGGTCAAATGGACAATCGCTATAATCTCGATATGACAATTGATCAATACCTAGAAAACATTTCTGGTAAAACAGCTGAACTTTTTTCACTAAGTTGCTTTGTTGGTGCTTATGAAAGTGGAACAACAGAACGATTTGCTAAAAATTGTGGAAAAATCGGCGAAAATATTGGAATCGCTTTTCAAATTATTGATGATGTTTTAGACTATACTCAAAGTCCTGAACAAATTGGCAAACCTGTATTGGAGGATGTTCGTCAAGGGATCTATTCATTGCCACTTTTATACGCTTTAGAAGAGGGACGTGAGATTCTACTTCCTTATTTAGAAAAAGGTGAGTCCTTAACTGATACTGAGACAAGTAAAATCTACGAGCTAGTTCATTCATTTAATGGCGTTGCTAAAGCACAAAAACTTGCTGAAGAGTATACTCAACAAGCCTTAAAAAGTATCAACAAATTGCCCGAAACATCTACTGGTGCTAAAAATAACTTATTGACAATCACACAAGCAATTCTTGCGAGAACAAATTAAGCATAAAAAGAGAGCGAAACAAATGCGTTTCGCTCTTTTTTCTATCTCATCGTCACAAATTCTTCTGACCCTGTCGGATGAATGGCTACTGTATTATCGAAATCTTTCTTCGTTGCCCCCATCTTAATAGCCACTGCAAAACCTTGCAGCATTTCGTCCACACCAAGACCAATCCCGTGCAATCCAACTATTTTTTCTTCTTCACCTACGCAAAGCAACTTCATATCACATTTTTGACGATATTCGCCTAATGCAAAATACATTGGTGTAAAAGTAGATTGATATATTTTAATGTTCTCATCACCATATTTTTCGACCGCTTCATTTTCCGTTAGACCTACTGTAGCAATCGGCGGATGGGTAAAGACAACCGTTGGTATTGTTTCATAATCTAAATATTCATTGACTTTCCCATTAAATAGGCGTTCTGATAACCTTCTTCCAGCTGCAATCGCAACAGGTGTTAAATCGATTTTTCCAATAACATCTCCCACAGCATAAATTCCTGATTGCGAAGTATTTTGAAATTTATCTACCTTCACAACACCGTGATCACCCAATTCAACATGAGTATTTTCTAACCCTAGTGAATCAGTATTCGGTTGGCGTCCAGTTCCGTAAATAATACAGTCTGCAGTAATTTTAGTCCCATTTTCGAATGTGATCACTAATGCTCCTGATTCAAGCTTCTCAATTGAACGAGGCGTACAATGAGGATAAATGTGCATCCCATCGTTACGATAGTGTTCGACAACTTTTTCAGATAGTAGTTCATCGAAATCACGTAGAGGACGTTCATTTCTAAAAGCCCAGTGAGTTTCAGCTCCAAGTCCATTAACCGTACCAGCAAGTTCCGCTGCTATATATCCAGCCCCCACAAAAACAACTCGTTTAGGCAATTCTTCTAAGGCAAAAAAACCATTGGAATCAATCGCATACTCTCCACCAGGAATATCCAATTTTGCAGGTCGTCCACCTGTTGCAATTAAAATATGTGGTGCAGTGTATGTTTCTTCGCCTGCTTTAACCGTATGATCGTCAACAAATGTTGCATACTCAGATAATACTTCAACATTATTGCTGTCTAATCCACGATGATAAGCAGCATGTAGGTTATTGATATAGGCTTCACGATTTTGAACAAGTTCTTTAAAACTAAATGCTTTTAACTCTACATCAAATCCGTATCCTTCTGTATCTCGTTTCATCATTTCCATCATGGAACTTGCTTGCCACATGACTTTTTTTGGTACACAACCAACATTAACACAGGTTCCGCCGATATCAGAAGCTTCAATCAGTAAAACTTTGGCGCCATGCATACCTGCACGATTTGCTGAAGCAATACCGCCACTTCCTCCACCGATTACGATATAATCATATTGTTTTGACATAGTTTCACTTGCCTTTCCTGCAATGAAAGGGATAGACTGCAACAGCCGATCCCCCAATCACTTTATTTATTTTTTCTTACGAATCATATCGCCAATGGCTACTGGCTTTTCAACCGGCATTGTCAAAATCATCATTGGATTTGGTGCTCGGTCAATCGATTCGCCATCTTCATTATACATAACTTCTACCGTTTGATGGAAGTGATTGAACCCAGGACCATAAAATTCGACCTCATCGCCTACACTGAAATGGTTTCTTTGGCGGATTGTTGCAACTTTTGTTTCAGGATCATAAGCCATAACTTCTCCAATAAATTTATATTGAGGAATTTTGCGGCGTTCTCCGAATAGTTGCTCTTCATCTGTTGGTACATGGTAATAAAAACCAGTTGAAAGCTCTCGTTGAGCTACTTTCCAAAGTTCGTCGATCCATTCTTGTTTACATTCATAATTTTCAGGATCTTCCATATACGTATCAACAGCTTTTTTATACACATTCGCTACAGTTGAGACGTAATGAATAGATTTCATCCGTCCTTCGATTTTAAAGCTATCCACACCATTTTGAATCAATTCAGGAATGTGTTGGATCATAGCCATGTCAACTGCACTCATTGAAAACTCTTCTTCTACTTCACCTTTATCCGTTAAGTTTGTCCGCTGACCACCAAACGGCATATCATATAACTCATATTTCCAACGGCAAGATTGAGAACAACCACCACGATTCGCATCACGCATTGACATATGGTTAGACAACGTACATCTACCTGAATATGAGATACACATTGCTCCATGGATAAACGCTTCAATCTCCACATCAGTATTTTTACGAATTTCTGCCACTTCATCCATTGATACTTCACGAGCTAAAACGACACGCTCTAAGCCTTCATTTTTCCAAAATTCTAGTGTTTCGTAATTCGTAGCTGAAGCTTGTGTAGATAAATGGATCGGTAAGCCTGGTGCCTCCAATGCACAAATTTCAATCAAAGCTGGATCAGAAACAATTACTGCAGAAATACCAACATCTCGTATTTCTCTGAAAAACTCTCCTGCGCCTTCTTGATTTCCTTCGTGAGTGACCATATTCGCTGCCACATAAACTTTTGCCCCATGTTCTTTGGCAAATGCTACTCCTTCAATCATATCTTCTTTTGTAAAATTCCCTGCACGGCTACGTAATCCGTAAGCATTCCCACCGATATAAACGGCATTTGCACCATAATGAATAGCTGTTTTTAGTTTTTCTAGCGTCCCTGCTGGTGCTAAGACCTCAGGACGCTTCAATGTTCGTTCGTTTGTCATGTGTTTTTCTCCTTATTTTATCTCGTCTGGATCTAAATCAAAGAATCCGATATCTAATCCACGATTTTCTGGATGCAGTGCTTTGATTTGCTCAATGGCATTTTCAGCATGCTGATTTGTCCAAAGATCTGCTTCGATTTTTTCTTTTGCATCTACGAATAGTTTAGCCACTTCTACAAAGTTTTCACCTGGCGCATAGATTCCATCTAGTTTCCACTTTGTGTAATTATGTTCATGAAGTTTATTTAATTCACCCATTAAATTTACATCATTATCCGCAAAAATATGTGTTCCATGGCTATCTTCATAAATAGAATAGTGCGTTTCCTCTTTTTTCGGTTCAGATATAAATAAACCACGTTCCTTGCTGACTGACTCATCATTTTTAGTAAAATTATAGTAGTTTTGCAACAAGGGACGTTTTGACTGATGGATACAAGTAGCGCCATAAACAAGAACTTCAGCAGGAACCATCAAATTATCCTTCATAGCTTTCATTTCTTCAAAAGGAACTTCACGTGCTAACACTGCTCCAATCGATCCACGTTTCGCCCAAAAATTGATTTGACGGGAACTGGTCACTAGCGTTTCTCCATCATAAATATAAGGAATCCCCACTTTATCCCTCTGCATCACAAATACAACGCCTGGATCACCAACTGTCACTTGATCTACGTTAATCTCTTTTAAAAATGTTAAATATTCCGGAACTTTTTTCATCTTTTCCGGATGCATAATCCCGTTTAGTGCAATAGTTACTTTTTTACCAGCTTCATGAGCCTTTTCAGTGATAATTCGCTGTTCCTCACGTGAAAAGGATGTCGGCAAACGCAGACCAAACATTTCTTCTCCGATATATAAAGTATCCACTCCTACTGCCAGTAACGCCTCTGCCTGTTCAATTGACTCAGCAGTCGCAATAAGTTCAATCATTTTGTATCCTCCCTTAAAAGCTGAATAACTTGTTTAGCATCGACTGAAAAATTTGAATGTAATGCTTTTTGTTACAGTCTATTTTTATCTTTTTTCCGCGATTCTGGTTCATGAAACTAGATAGTTTTAAAAGCTCATTCAGCCAACATTACTTAACGCAATTCTCTTTATTTTCGCAGCCTTCTGACGACTGTTTCATAGTAGCATAGGTTCACAAACTTTCCAATAGTCTCTCTTTATTTTATCGAACTTTTTTCACAAAATAATCTGTCTCTTTCTTTTCATCCCCCAAAATTAAAAATACCAAAGCAGACGATTATACGCTGCTTTGGTATTTCGATAGTTATAATTAAACTGGTTGTAATAATGATTCTTGTTTAGGTGTTTTAACATTCAAAGTTATTTTTCCTTTACTTGCTCCAATTGTTACTTTGTCACCTAAGTGGATCTGACCAGAAAGCAATGCTTCACTTAAACGATCTTCCACTTCTTTTTGAAGTGCTCTTCGAATCGGTCTTGCGCCATATTCAGGATCAAAACCAACTTTGCCGATCACTTCAATTGCAGCTGCTGTAATTTTCACATTGACATCTTGCTCTCTCAAACGTTGAACAATTGATTTACTCATAATTTTCACAATCTCGTGAATTTCAGCTTGATCCAGTGAGCGGAAGACCACAGTCTCATCAACACGATTTAAAAATTCAGGACGGAAGGCTTTTTTCAATTCTTCCATAATCCGTTTTTGCATCGCATCATAATCTTTCGTCAAATCTTTCACATTAAATCCAACATTTTTTTCTTCACGAATCGCTGTTGCTCCAATATTTGATGTCATGATCAAAATTGTGTTTCTAAAATCGACTTTGCGTCCTTTAGAATCCGTTAAGTGACCGTCATCTAGCACTTGTAATAAAATATTAAATACATCTGGATGTGCTTTTTCTACTTCATCTAACAAAATAACAGAATACGGTTTTTGACGAATTTTTTCAGTTAGTTGTCCGCCTTCTTCGTACCCAACATAACCTGGAGGGGAACCAATCAAACGGCTAGTACTGTATTTTTCCATAAACTCAGACATATCAACTCGAACAAGAGCGTCTTCACTGCCAAACATTGTTTCAGCCAACGTTTTAGCTAGCTCGGTTTTACCAACACCTGTTGGTCCTAAAAACATAAATGAACCAATTGGTCTGTTCGGATCTTTTAATCCACTACGAGCACGACGAATCGCACGTGAGACAGCTTGAACAGCTTCATCTTGGCCAACAACTCTGTGATGTAAGATACTTTCTAATTCAAGTAACCGTTCGCTTTCTTTCTTCTCCAACTGTTGTAAAGGAACACCAGTCCATTGCGAAACAACATTCGCAACATCCTGTTCAGTCACACGATTTGCATAGCCAGATGCTTCTTTTTGTTCCAACAATAGAATATTTTCTAATTTTCTAGCCAATTTTTTCTCTTTTTGACGTAATCTTGCGGCACTTTCAAACGATTGAGACTGAATTGCTTCTTCTTTTTCTTGCATCAAACGAGAGATTTCCAAACGTAAGTCGTTGATCTCAGAAGGCTCATCTGCCAAATCTAAACGTACTTTTGCAGCTGATTCATCCATCAAATCAATCGCTTTATCAGGTAATTGACGAGAATTAATATAGCGTACAGATAAATGAACTGCTGCATGTAACGCATCATCCGTAATTTCTACACCATGGTGTTCTTCATAACGAGGACGCAACCCCTTTAAAATTTCCTCTGCTTCTTCAGGGTTTGGCTCATCCACTTGTACTCGAGCAAAACGACGCTCCAAAGCAGAGTCTTTTTCAATATATTTTTGATACTCATCTAAAGTTGTTGCTCCGATCGTTTGCAACTCTCCCCGAGCAAGAGCGGGCTTTAAAATGTTAGATGCATCAATCGCACCTTCTGCACCACCTGCACCGATTAGAGTATGCAATTCATCAATAAATAAAATCACTTCTCCATCTTGATAAATTTCATCGATTACTTTTTTCAATCGATCTTCAAATTCACCACGATATTTCGTACCAGCAACCAAAGCACCCATGTCTAGCATCATCAAGCGTTTTTCTAACATATCATCAGGTACTTCACCATTAACGATTTTTTGAGCTAAACCTTCAGCAATGGCCGTTTTACCAACACCTGGTTCACCAACTAAAACTGGATTATTTTTAGTTCTGCGGCTTAAGATTTGGATCAAACGTCTAACTTCTTGTGATCGCCCAACAACAGGATCTAGATCATTTTCTCGTGCTAATTTAGTTAAATCACGTGCTAAAGAATCTAAAGTCGGCGTTCCTTTAGGTGCTGCTTTTTGCGCTTGATTATTACGACGGCGTCCCACATTACCGCTCATTTGCGGATCAGTAACTCCGATTTTTTTCATTATTAACTGACGCATTTTTGATAAACTTAATCCTAAATTCAATAAAATACGTGAAGCTAGTATATCTTCGTCTCTTAATAATCCAAGTAAAATATGTTCTGTTCCTATATTTGGTGCACCTAGTCGTTTAGCTTCATCACCAGCATAAGCAAAAACTTGTTTTGCACGAGGAGAGTACGGTAGATATGCACCTTTAGGATATCCTTTAACCGTTCCATATCCAGTTAAATGTTCAATCTCTTCACGGATATCATTTTTCTCTGCGTTTAACTGGCGCAAAGCTTTCCCTGCAATTCCGTTTGGTTCCAATACTAAAGCTAACAATAAATGTTCTGAGCCAACAGATTGATGCCTAAAATATTTTGCTTCTTCTTGTGCAATAGCTAAAACTGCCTTGGCACTTTCTGTAAATAATTCATCCATACTATCATTCCTCCTCGTAACTCAAACGTTCTAAAAATGAATGCATCAATTGAGCACGTAAATAATCTTCATTTGATCCTGCTTTGCCGAGTACTTGTTTTCCAAGTACAGACAACATAATATTTCCTTCTCTCTTCGTAATTACTTCTTCTTCATACAACTTTTGTACAAAAATCAGTGCATCCTTTTCTGAGAGTTCATTCCCTGTAAATTGGGCGATTTGTTTTAACAACTGGTCACTATCAGAAATTTGTACTTTTGCGATTCTGATATAACCGCCACCACCACGTTTACTTTCCACAGAGTACCCACGTTGAATCGTAAAACGTGTGTTGATTACATAATTAATCTGGGAAGGAACACAATTGAACAAGTGAGCCATTTCTGCTCTGCGAATTTCAATTTTACTGCTGTCTTCAAGAATCTTCTTTAAATATGCTTCTATTAAATCTGAAGTATTTTGATTACTCATCACACTCATCCTTTTCCCTTGACTAATACTGACCTTAATTATACATAATTTTAAGTGTTTAATAAAGAAGAATGCCCGATTTGATGAGAAAAGATAAATGTGCTCCAATATGTAGTGTTCATCATTGATGATTGAACAAAAAAGAACAGAGTAATCACTCTGTTCTACAAATCGGGAAGACAGGATTCGAACCTGCGACCCCTTGGTCCCAAACCAAGTGCTCTACCAAGCTGAGCTACTTCCCGTAGCTATAATAATAAAAAAAGACTAAACGCTTAAAAGGAATCAAGTTCTTTGAACCTTCTAATTCGCAGTCAACATTTCAACTATGCACCCAAAGGGAGTCGAACCCCTAACCTTTTGATTCGTAGTCAAACACTCTATCCAGTTGAGCTATGGGTGCTACATTACTAATGCCGAGGACCGGAATCGAACCGGTACGGTGATCACTCACCGCAGGATTTTAAGTCCTGTGCGTCTGCCAGTTCCGCCACCCCGGCGAAAAGAACAAGCTAAGCGGAAAACGGGGTTCGAACCCGCGACCCCCACCTTGGCAAGGTGGTGCTCTACCACTGAGCTATTTCCGCAATTTGGATGCCGGCTAAAGGATTTGAACCCTCGACCCTCTGATTACAAATCAGATGCTCTACCAACTGAGCTAAGCCGGCGTAATTCGCCTAGTTATGTAACGAGACTAAAAATGCGGGTGAAGGGACTTGAACCCCCACGCCGTAAGGCGCTAGATCCTAAATCTAGTGCGTCTGCCAATTCCGCCACACCCGCAAAATATTTCTATGAGCCGTGCAGGGCTCGAACCTGCGACCCTCTGATTAAAAGTCAGATGCTCTACCAACTGAGCTAACGGCTCAAAAAATGGAGGTTGACGGGATCGAACCGCCGACCCCCTGCTTGTAAGGCAGGTGCTCTCCCAGCTGAGCTAAACCTCCAAGACAACACTTTAGCGTGGCGACGTCCTACTCTCACAAAGGGAAACCCTTCACTACAATCGGCGCTAAGAAGCTTAACTTCTGTGTTCGGCATGGGAACAGGTGTATC
>NZ_MIKB01000015.1 GCF_001730365.1 Enterococcus quebecensis | reverse complement strand
GAAACCATCTAAAAGTTCTGTTTTAAAAGGAAGTAAAGATCGGAAGAATTATACACTGGATCGAGATAAAAGTAAGGGAAGTTCGGGTTATAAGAAAGCCAGTGGGGCTAATGTGAAAAACAATGTACTTGATTCAACATTAAAACATGCTGATTTAGGGGATTTCAATACTAATAATAGGTTGATTAATGGTGGTCATGGACAAAGCAATATGGATTATTTGAAAGAAAATAATATAGATTTTAATATTGTTAAAGAATATCCAAATGGTGTTAGAACGGGGAATATTCCAAGTCATAAAAATAAAATGAAACGAACAGGAAATGGTCAGTCATGGTTTCCTAAAGAATGGAATGATTCTAAAATTCGTGATGCTGGTAATCACATAAATAATCTTCCACAGAATAAGAACTTACCTGATGGTCAATGGGCATTTGGAGATTATGATGGTGTTAGAGTGGGGATAATAAAGAAAGATGGAAAATTGACAACAATAATACCTGATAACTCTAGACAACCGTAAAAGAAGGAGAGAGCTAAAAATGATTGTTTCTGAAAAAATAGAAAATTTAATAAATGAAAGAAAAAAATTATTACCCGACGACCCAAGAATTAATGAAATATGGGATGAATTGACGAAAATATTTTCAGAAGATGAGAAAGCCACGATTGAATATCTAAATAATTGTCCTGAAAGTCAATTAGAATGGATAAGCGAAATATTTGAAGATATATCGGAAAATCTACAAAGTGAAGATTTTATTGATACATTAGAAAAACTGCAGAAAAAATTTCCAGATTTAGATTTGGAGATGGATATTTCATATGCGAAGGAAGCATTGAACAATTAAATTAGTAAAATAAAAAGGCACTATACTATCTGATTGGCGTCGGATAGTATAGCCTTGAGCGGAAGATTTAGAAAATAAACGCACGAAGAAATTTGCGGAAGGGATGAAAGGCAGACAATATTGCCGAGTCCAGTTAGCAACAGGTGCTTACGTGTGGATGTGGGTAACCAATCCGATGAAAGTCACAATTTAATCAGAAGTATAAAGGTTATCTAGATATCCTAATGAAACCAGAGAATAACCTCGTGGATGATTATTTCAAAATAATCGCAGAAGAATTGAGAACGGGGATTAACCAAAAGACGGGTAAACCATTAACAGATTTAGAAAAAGCACAACGGTGGTCGGCCGTTGCAAGTGCGATCGCAGTGGTAGCAGTTGGTGCTCATTATGGAGCGAAAGGTTTAACTGGTAAAGGGGCGAAACCATCTAAAAATCCTGTTTTAAAAGGAAGTAAAGATGGGAAGAATTATACATTAGATAGAGATAAAAGTAAGGGAAGTTCGGGTTATAAGAAAGCTAGTGGAGCTGTACCAAAACTCTCTACTTTAAATGAGGCAGAGCAGTTAAAGTTAGCCAATCAATATAAGAAAAAATCTCCAATAAATATTCCAGAAAATGCAAGCATAAAAGCTCAATCTAAAAATGGATATGAACAAATATCTTATAAGTGGAAAGAAAATGGAGAGACAATTGAAGTGCGTTGGCATACTAGAACACCAGGAGCACCAGAAGGACAAGGAAATACATTTGTTGTTGAGAAAAATATTCCGGGAACAGCAGATGGTCAACGCCGTTCACAACAAGTATTAGTAGGGAAAGATAAATGGGTTAGTAAAAATGATTGGCAAAAAGCAATAACAGATAGAAAAAATGGTGTTAGTACACCCGAACAAGATAAAATGTTAACAGATGGTCACTGGAAAGAATAGAAAGGAATATCATATATGGATAATTATTATGAAGGATTTGAAGGGAACCCTGAAATTGATATTTATACTTTTTCCAAAAATGAAAAAGTGGGTATAGAAATGTGGGATGGATATTTTGATGAAATAATGAGAGCAATACAACCAGTAAATGGTGAATGGCAGTCTTTAGCATACTATTATAATTTGTATGAAGGTTGGTATGATGAAAGTCCTTGGGAAATTCCTAACAATCAAGAAGCATTAAAACAATTTGAGTCAATTGATAATTCAACGTTGGATAAAGTTTCTCAAGAGATATTGACAAAAATAATAGAATTATTTAAAAATAATTCAAATAATGGTATTTTTATAGAATACACATAAAATAAAAAGGCACTCTACTCCTCGATTGGCACCGAATCGTAAAGGTTTGATAGTAAGCCAAAACTCACTAATCAAGTTGCCAATAGCCAACTAAAGCTAGCTGTATTACTTTATAGAAATTTAGTTATTATAGTGAGTTTAGTTGGAGAATACTAGTTATTGAAGTGGCATTAAAAATAGAAAATGCCGATACCTTTTTTTATGTATCCAAAAATTAACGAGTGTAGTGATTGAGATAGTAGTGGCAGTATTTTTAATGTTTAATAACCTATTGATTCTGTCAATATTGTTTATGAATTCAGTTCCTTTTATAACTCTTTACTAAATTGAAACAAATGAGTGCATTCTCTGAAAAAAAGCTTTATACTAAAGAAATGAAGATACGTTTTTTGGAGGAAAAAGATGAATAATAATGATATACTGATTCGTTTACGCTATGCGTTAGACATCAAAGATACCGATATGATCAAGATTTTTAAACTAGGTGATTTAGAGGTCACAAGAGAAGAGCTTCGAGTATTATTAACTAAGCAAGATGAGGAAGAGGAACTTTTGCGTGACGCGGTTTGTGATAATCATACATTAGAAGCCTTTTTAAATGGTTTGATTACATATAAAAGAGGTAAACCACCTGTAAAAAATGGTGTAGCCCCTAAACCAACATTTTTGATTACTAGCCAAAGTAACGTCAATAATGTGCTGCTTAAGAAAGTCAAGATTGCTTTAACTCTTACAAGTGATGATATGCTAGATGTACTGAGACTTGCAGGAGTTTATGCTTCTGATAGTGAGTTAAGTGCCATTTTACGAAAAGAAGGGCACCGAAATTATAAAGAGTGTGGCGACCGCTACGCAAGAAACTTTCTAAAAGGTTTAGCAATCAAGTATCGGGAATAAAAATCAGATTAGGACAAAACTAGCTCAAACGTGCAAGTTTTGTCTTTTTTTCTAAGCTTGATTAACAAAATGGCAAAAGTTAAGGAGGCAAAACATGAAGAAAATCGAGCGAATACTAGCGATTATCGTGATGCTTTTAGACAATGAAGTTGTCTCAACAGCTCAGTTAGCACAACGTTTTGAGGTAACCAAACGAACGATTTTTAGAGATCTGGAAACGATCGAAATGGCTGGGTTTCCAATTATTTCTCACTCAGGACGCAATGGCGGTTTTTCCATAATCAATTCATTTAAGTTACGGACTTATACTTACAGTGAAGCGGAGAAAGAAGCGATTTTAAGCGCGTTGAACGTCAAAGAAGGATTGTTCGGCATCATCGATGATCAGGAAATTATAAGAGAAAAGATTACACAGTTGCGAGGAAAAACAGCCCAAGAAAATAAAGAAAAAAATCATTTTTCATTTGAGTCACCAACCATGCATCGACCAGAGATCGAAGCAGAGACAAAGGCTAAGATCAATCAAATCAACCTTGCATTGAAACAAAATAAAAAGATCTTGATTGATTACGTAGATAATAAAGGCGAACACACACACCGAGTGATTCATCCCTATGAATTAATGCTGATGAACGGCAGCTGGTACATCTATTCATTTTGTGAGAATCGTGAATCGTTTAGATATTTTAAAGTAACCAGAATTCGCCGACTTGCTATTCAGATCGCTAATTTCGAGCCTGTTGACTACTCAACTAAGCAGTTAAACGAACCGAACGAAGAAAACATTCAACTACGGTTCAAAAAAGAAGACTTAGGAAAACTGTATGATTATTATACTGAAAACGAAATTGAAGTGAAAGACACCTGTGTGGATGTAACCATCCATGGGAACCGACCAAAAACAATTCTGCCATTTCTACTGATGTTTGGCAATGGCGTAAAAGTGATTGCGCCAGAAGAATTAAAAGAGCTACATAAACAAGAAATTAGTAACTTGAATGAGACATATTGAATTGGATAAGACCTCCAGTTGTTCAGCTTTTTCTCTTGCCTTAGAGTCCACTCCATAGTTTATTATAAACATAACAAACAGAAATGAGGAGAAAAGACATGATGAAAACTCTGTATCTCATGAGACATGGCGAAACATTATTCAATCAACAGAAAAAAATCCAAGGTTGGTGTGATTCTCCACTTACAGAAAAAGGCATCAAACAGGCGCAAATTGCTAGAGATTATTTCCGCAATCATCCTATTAATTTTGATAGCGCATACGCTTCAACATCTGAACGGGCAAGCGACACTTTAGAACAGGTGACAGATCTATCGTATAAAAGAGTTAAAGGCTTGAAAGAATGGAACTTTGGTCGTTTGGAATCAGAGAGTGAATCATTGAATCCACCTTTGCCGTACGGGGATTTCTTCACTGGATATGGCGGAGAAGGAGAGAGACAATTTAGAAAACGAGTATCTGAAACCTTGATGGAGATCATGAAAGAAGCGGGTGAAACAGTTTTAGTTGTGTCTCACGGAGCCGCTTGTCGGCAATTTATGAGAAACTGGGCGCATACAAGTGAAGTCGATCAAAAAGATCGGCTAGGAAATTGTTGTATCTTGAAATTTGAATTTGAGCATAATACATTTAAATTAGCAGAAATCATCAATCACGATTTTTCGAGTTTGGAATAAGCGATCAAAGGAGGTTACCTGAATGAATAGCAAAGAAGCAGCTGAAATGTTTGGTTTAACTACAGATACGATTCGTTATTACGAACGTGTCGGTGTTATTCCACCAATTGAGCGAGATAAAAATGGCTACCGTGTATACACAACAAGAGACCTCAATTGGATTTATTTGGCAAAAAGTTTACGTCATGCTGGCGTATCAATAGAGTCCTTGATTGAATTTGCTACGCTTTCTCAACTTGGAGGCGATGTTGAACAAGCACAAAAACAAATTTTACAAGATCAACTGCAAGAGATTACTGAAAAACTAGAAAAAATGACGAAAACACGAGATTTACTTCGATACAAAATCGACACTTATGATGAGCATATCGCTAAGTTTAAATCAGGAGAAGTGACATCAGAGAACGTTGAAGAACTGTGGAAGGCAAACTATTAAAGAGAAGTGTAAGAGACTTGCCATGAAGCTGACTCCGTAGTTTATAGTGAAGTTGTTACTAATAGTAGAACGAAAAGAGCTGGAGGAAAGACTTATGCAAACAGTAAAATTAAATAACGGTGTAGAAATTCCTATTTTAGGTTTTGGTACCTACCAAATCACAGAGCCGAAAGAAGCAGAACAAGCAGTTGTTGATGCAATCAAAGCGGGCTATCGTCATATTGATACAGCCCAATCGTACATGAATGAAGAAGCCGTTGGTCGTGGGATTAAAGCTTCGGGCGTTCCTCGTGAGGAATTATTTATTACCACTAAAATTTGGGTAGAAAATACTTCATATGAAGGAGTCAAAGAATCGTTTAAACGTTCACTTGCCCGTTTAAGTCTAGATTATGTTGACTTGCTTTTATTACACCAACCATACAATGATGTTTATGGTGCGTGGCGTGCAATGGAGGAGCTACAAGAGGCGGGGGAAATACGCGCGATTGGCATTTCAAACTTTGCAGTAGATCGAGCCGTTGATTTAGCCGAGTTCAATAAAGTAGTTCCCCAAGTCAATCAGATTGAGATCAATCCCTTTAACCAGCAAACAAAAACAACCGAAGCTTTAAAAGCAGAAGGCATTATGCCAGAAGCTTGGGCACCCTTTGCAGAAGGGAAAAATGGGGTGTTTACAAATGAAATTCTCACTACTATTGGAGAAAAATATCATAAATCTGTTGCTCAAGTAATTGTTCGCTGGTTGATTGAGCAAGACATTATTGTTCTTGCGAAATCAGTGAAACCGGAACGAATGGCTGAAAATTTGGCTGTTTTTGATTTTGAACTATCAGAAGAAGATAAAGCAGCTATTGCTACACTGAATGAAGGTGAAAGTCAATTTTTCTCTCATGCGGATCCTGCAATGATTAAATGGATGGCCAGTAGAAAAATAAAAGTATAAGATAATTATATAAAGCTACATACGTTCAAAAACTTCGTGGATTTCATAAGTTTTTGAACGTCATTTTTTTATTTGAAAAGCCAATAAATCATTAGACTATTTGCTATACTATTTAAGTATACATTCCTGGAAACCGCGGTAAATCAACGTGATACGAATTGTATCAGCACAAAATTTTAATATGATACGAAAAGTGGCTACCTTTTATCGTCAGTTATCAAGATAATAAAAAAGAAGGAGGCGATACTATGAACATTGGAGACAAGATCAAAGAGCAACGACTAAAAAAAGAGCTGACACAAGAGCAGTTAAGTGACTTATTAAATGTTTCTCGTTCCACCGTCTCAAGCTGGGAAGTCGGTAGAAATTATCCGGATTTAGAAACGATTGTAGCGATCAGCGATTTGTTTGGTATCTCTCTTGATAACTTATTACGGGAGGATACGGAAATGGCAAAAGACTTATCTAAAAAAGTAAGATGGAACAACTACTACAAGAGGATTTTGATAGTTGTTGGAGCGCTTGTTTTGATTTATGTAGGGTTTAACGGCAAAATGAGAATGGATGAACAGCGCTATTTAAAGAATCTTACAGCACATTCTTGGAAGCAGGATGATGACAGATTTTCAGGGAGTTATGCTTTAAAAGAAGAAGGCGTTTTATATGCGACTTATATTATAGAGACAGGCTTTAATCCTGTTCCTTTAAAAGAGAGCCATCCGTGGGTGATTGCTAGAAAAGATAAGTTAGTCGTTGAAGTTAAAAATGGCAATAAACGATATGTGATTATTTCAAGCGAGAATGATCCAAAAGTAACATATAATGCCACGGTAGAAGTAGATGAATCGGGAAATTTACTAAAAAGTGATCCAAAGTGGTCTGCAAAAAAAGAACAATCGTTGAAAGATTATTTGAAAAAATATCAAAAAGAATACGTGGAGTTATTAAAACGGACAGTTGGCAAAAGACAAGAAATTATTGGCTAACAAAGAGCGAGACACAAAACTGATTCTTAGTTTCGTGTCTCGCTTTTTGTTGCTTTATTAAATAAACAAATTTAAATTCGCTTGTTCACTATCCCCTAAATATGTTGCTACTCCGCCATATTCCACGAAATCAAACAATTCAGATTTGTCGATACCCATGATATCCATACTCATGGTACAGGCAACAAATTTAACTCCTAATTCGTTGGCTTTTTCAATCATTGTTGGTAGAGAATCAACATTTTTTTGTTTCATCACAGATTTGATCATTTTAGCGCCCATTCCTCCCATATTCATAGTGGAAACAGGGAGTTGATTCGCACCGTTAGGCAACATGATATCGAATAATTTAGCCAATCCGCGTTTTTTGATTTTTTGTTTTTTCAAAACACTTAGCCCCCAGAAAGTGAAGAAAATCGTAACGTTTTTCCCCATAGCGGCGGCACCACTAGCAATGATCATAGAAGCCAAAGCTTTGTCTAAATCACCACTGAAAACAACCATTGTTGCTCCGTCTTTTGTTTCTTTTAAAACACCTTCAACTGGAGCTGAAATACCATCGACCATTTCAGAAGCAGTCAGTCCTTTTGTGATTCGAGCAGTGACTTTTGAGCCTTGCAGTTGATTCTCAACTAGAGTGTTGCCAGTATTTTTACACCAAGCTTCGATATCTGCAACGAAACCAAAATCACTAGCTTGGACTTCTAGCGTTTGTCCATTATCCATTTGATCAATGGCTTCTTTGACCTTTAAGATTGGACCAGGGCATTGAAGACCACATGCATCAATGTTGATTGTTTCAGCATTGTTGGGAGCATTAGGTACTGTATTTTTTTGGTTTACAGTTGGAGCAGTATTGTTAGTTTTTACTTGGTAGTTCGCTTGTTTATACGTTTTGTAGCCACCGTCAATATTTTTTACAGAAAACCCATGTTGCATCAATATTCTGGCTGCATTATAGCCCCGTAAACCAACTTGACAATAAACGTAGATTTCTTTATCTTTTGGTAATTCATCTAGTCGGTTTCTTAATTGAGATAAAGGAATCAAGTGACTATGAGGCAATTCACCTGCTGCACGCTCAAAGTCTTCACGAATATCAAGCAAGTAAGCTTTTTGTTCAATCAATGAAGGAATCTCCTCCCAGCCGATTGTTTGAACATTTCCATTCAGTAAATTATCAGCTGTGTACCCAAGCATATTGACTGGATCTTTGGCACTGGAATACGGCGGGGCATAAGCTAATTCAATACTTGCCAATTCGTTTGCTTTGGCACCAAATTTCATTGCTGTAGCAATCACGTCAATGCGTTTTTCTACGCCTTCAGTTCCTACACCTTGGGCACCTAAAATGTTTCCATCTGGTGCAAAAAGTAGTTTAAGCGCAATGGGACTGGCATCTGGATAATACCCAGCATGGGAATTTGGATGAATATGAATACTTTGATACTCAATGCCTAGTCGTTTTAGTAATTTCTCAGAGTTCCCTGTTGAAGCAGCTGTTAATTCAAAAACTTTAGCAACAGAAGTACCTTGTGTGCCTGGATAAGCAGCGTCGATGCCGTTAATAATATCAGCGACTAATCTTCCTTGACGATTGGCTGGCCATGCTAAAGGAATGACGGTTGGTTGCTTGTTGACAAAGTCAGTTACCTCGATCACATCACCGATTGCATAAATGTCTTCATAATTGGTTTCTAATTGTTGATTTACTTGAATAGCGCCTCTCATACCTAACTGAATCCCGCATTCTTTAGCCAAAGTACTTTCTGGAACGACACCGATCGAAAGAATCGTTAAGTCAGATGGAAGTGTTTTTCCGCTATTTAACAATAATTCTTTTCCATTATCTTTAAAAGCTTTAAGACCATCGCCTAAAGTTAAATCGACCCCGTGGAGATCCATTTGAGCATGCAAAATTTGAGCTAATTCAAAGTCAATATTCGGCATAACTTGATCGGACATTTCCACTAAATGAACATGGATACCTAGGTCGACTAAGTTTTCCATCATTTCTAAACCGATAAACCCACCGCCGACAATTGTTGCTTGCTTCACTTGATGTTCGTTGATATAGCTTTTTATTTGATCCATATCAGGAATATTTCTTAAACTAAACACATTTTTAGCGGTTTCTAAACCTTCGATAGGCGGAACAATTGCTTTAGCTCCTGTTGAAATAATCAATTTATCGAATGTTTCCGTATATGTCTCTTGTGTTTGATGATTCGTAACAGTCACTGTTTTTTTACCTGGGTCAATAGAGGTAACTTCAGAAAAATTGCGAATATCTAAGTTGTATTGTTCACTCATACCTGTAACGGTTTGAAGTAAAAGGTCTTCACGATTTTTGATTGTACCACCGATATGGTAAGGAAGCCCGCAGTTCGCAAAGGAAATATACTCTCCCTTTTCAAAAAGAATGATGTCATCTTGTTCATTAAGTCGTCTAAGTCTAGTTGCAGCAGTAGCGCCACCAGCTACGCCTCCGATAATAATAATTTTTTTAGTCATGTTTGAATCTCCTTTCACAATTAAACATTATACCTATAGGGGGTATTTTGGTCAAATTTAGTTTTTTTAAAAGGGTTATTATAATCGTTTTATTGTTTTTATCCACTTAAATGTATAATTCATACCTGTGTGGGTATTTGTGCAAAAAAATAGGTAAGGGAACAAATCTAAAAAATTAGATTTGTTCCCTTACCGTATTCTTTAACAAGCAATTATTTTTTATTTCTATACAAGATATCTTCGGAATCACCAGTAGACCAGATTTTTCCTGTGGTAGCATTAAAATCTTCATTATCCAATTGGATACAACGTATGCGTTGATTGTTGTATGTTTTATAATAGTAATTTAAAGAACTGTTTACCATAATCGATGTATATTGAGTGTAGTCATAGGCTTGAGATGTTTTTACGACCCCTTTAGGAATGTCAACGTTAGACAAAACGTGAAACATTGAAATGACGCCATCCATCTCTGTTTGACTATCCTCTAGACAAGATTTTAAGAAAGACGCTCTTACAAATCTTGATGGTGGAGTAAAGTCACCTGGAAGACCAAAGGCACCTGCACCTTCGCCGAAAGGCTTCATCACCATATTTTTTAAATGAACTTCTGATTTTTGCTCAGGCTGTAAACCAATGTAATTTCTTAAATTTGTGGTGTGCCATTTATAATCAGGGCTATTTGTCATTACACCAATATCATTTTTATAAATGTGTAATTTCTGTTCAGTGTATTCAATCACAATACTTTCGCCAGTCTTTTCAGTAACGACCCAATGTAGAGGTAAGACGATGCCTAAAAAATCTAAAGTAGTATTTTCAACTTGGGCATTTTCCATTGTCTTAGTTACTTCTTCAAGGCTTGAACAGTTAGATAGTAAAAATGGAACGACATCGTGAGGTGCTAAGGAATATTTTTTATCACTGTCTTGGCTGTTATAATCAGCATACCCTGAAAAATAAAGAGCAGCGCAAGAAAGACCCTTTTCATTTAAGCCATCAGCAAAAATAAATTCTCCTAAATCAGATTGCCTAGCCATTCCCACGAATGCGTATTCATTTTTACCATCGTGGTTTTCGTCATTAGTGAAAGCAAATTTCTTCCTTGGAATAAAAGTTGGTTCGGCATCTAAAACAACTGCAAAATCCATTGTTCTAGCTAATAAAACATTTTGATCTTTCGTTGTCATTGTAATACTTGTGCACATCAATTATCGCTCCCTCTTTTTATGAAATAAAAAAATATATCTAAAAAAATAAGATTATAAAATGAAATAATCCAAAGTGAACTTTCTAAAAGTTTAACGTAGTTTAAATTTATAATCAAATAAATACTATAAGATTGATTTCCAAAACAAATAATTGGAGGGATAGGGATTTATTTGGAATGAGCCGCCCCCAAAAAGTTAGACCTTAAAATCTAACTTTTTTTGGTCACTACATTTCAGGTGGCTTTTTTATTATAAATACGAGCAAAACTCCGTAGTATACACAAAAAAACGGAAGTTTTAAAAGAGTAGAATAGCTTTCAATTGAAGGAAATAGAGTATATTAAGAGCATTATTATAAAATAATGTGTACGAACGTATATGGTTTGACATGAGTTTAGATATTGTTTACCATCGGAAAAGTTGCTATTTTATCTAGGTAACTAGAGAATTGGTCTATATCAATAGTGGGAAAGGGACGATGTATAAAAGATGTTAAAAAAATTAGTATGGTGTTTTGTAATGTTTGTAGGGGTTTTAGGATTATTTGGGTTTAGTGACAAGTCATTAGCTGCAGAATTAAATAGTGGAGGATTTGTCGATACAATCCAGTTTGAAAAAACAGAACTGATGGATGGTGAATTAACCTCCATTCGAGTAACTTTTAGTGAAAAACCAAATACAAAACTAAAAGCTGGAGACGAATTGACGCTATCACTGCCTGAAGAACTTGAAGGGTTAACAGAATCAGGTGGTATACCACGAGAAATTGATTTGAATGGGTTAGGAATAACTCGCGTTTATAAAGATAAAATTGTTTGTACATTCAATGAAAAAGTAAATCAACTAGATCGTGTTCGTGGCGAATTTACTTTTGGGGTTCGTGTGACAAACGTTGAAGAAAATACAGTAAAGGAAATACCTGCAAATTTGGGAACGTCTGTCACTATACCAAATATTGTTGTTAATGGACGCTCTGGCGATGGAGAAGAAGGTCAACTGCCGTTCTTTTATAAAACGGGCGATTTATTAGGTAAATCAGGCCAAATCCGCTGGTTTTTATGCGCCAACTTAACAAAGAGCGACTTAGCTAATGACCTTGTTTTGACAGATAAGTCAGGGAGTGGTCAAACCTTAAATAAGGATAGTTTTGTGTTTACTGTTGATAATTATTTAGGTCAGTCAAACTTGAGTTTAGAAGAGTTTGAAAATCAAGGATATGGCACAGTTGACTTCGGTTCTGGAAATGATTTTTCCATTCGCATTTATCGAAGAAAAGCACGTTTAGCTTCATTTACTATTATGTACACAGCAACCATGACAGATGCTGGGAAAAAACAAGCGGCATTTACAAATGATTGCCAAATTGATTATCAAATTTTGTATCAAAAACCAAGCAATGAACAAGCGACTCACAAGGTGAAAAATATCTTTTTAGATGGCAATGCCACAGGTGATGAAAACCAGTTGATTAAAGAAGGCATCCAAGAAGAGGAAATCATAGAAGATGAATCGAGTAAATTAGAAGAAATCACGCCGCTTGATCCAGAAAAAGTCGTTGAAGGTAAACAAGAGGATCTAAATAAAGCCAAAAAAGAACAGCCAGAAATCTATGTTGATGAACAAGTAGAGCACATAGAAGATGAATTAGATGAACTAGAAGAAATTCAACCGATCGATCAAAAACAAGCGAAAGAAAATAAAGAAGAAGAATTAAACAAAGCTAAAGAAGAACAGCCAAAAATCTATGTTGATGAGCAAATAGAACACATAGAAGATGAATCAAGTGAACTAGAAGAAATCCAACCGATCGATCAGGAACAAGCAAAAGAAAGTAAAGAAGAAGAATTAAACAAAGCTAAAGAAGAACAGCCAGAAATACATGTTGGTGAACAAATAGAAACAAATGAGGATGAATCAAGTGAACTAGAAGAAATCCAACCGATCGATCAGGAACAAGCAAAAGAAAGTAAAGAAGAAGAATTAAACAAAGCCAAAGAAGAACAGCCAGAAATAAATGTTGGTGAACAAATAGAAACAAATGAGGATGAATCAAGCGAGTTAGAGCGAATCAAGCCGCTTGAACCTGAGACAGTGGATGTAACTGAAATCCCAGTATTGGAACCTAAAATCACGGGCAATAAAGTGGACGTACACCAAGATAAATCCGTAAAAGACAATATTGTACCGAGTGGGCAAATAGAAGATGAATTAACAGCAGTAAAAGAAGAAAAGAAACAACCAAAGGCAGATAAACTGCTTTTAAATGTTTCTAAAAACAGCTCTGCAAAAGAAAAAGCACAGTTACCTAAAGCTGGAAGTAAAGATAGTTACGTTGCAATGATTGCTGGATTTGCAGTTATAACACTAACTCTAGGTGCTTTTGTATTAAACCGTAAAAAAGTACAGTCGTTCCATAAAAAATAGAGCAACGTATAAAAGAATAATCTGTATAAGCAGCCATGTTTAGGCAAGTTGCTTATACAGATTATTTTGTTTTGTAAAAGAATAAGGCAAGTGCGATTAACCTTGATTTTGGTTCTAATAAGGTAGAAATAGGTTTATTTTCCCCCGAATACTAATTGCCACGTAACACCAAATTTATCAGTTAGCCAAGTGACCTTTTGAAAAATCCCTGCAGCTTCAGGCCCCATTATAACAACGCCTTTAGCAGAAAGTGCTGAGAAAATTCGGTCAAACTCTTCCTCACTGTCCATTTCCGCAAATAAAGAAAAATTCCAACCATTCGTAACAGGATTTTCAGGCCCCATTTCCAAAAAGTAAATCAAGATGCCATTCAAATCCAACTGCCCATTCAAAACACGTTCAGGATAATTCTCGTAATAAGTAACCGATTGAATCGTAGTATTTGGGAAAACATCAACATAGAAATCCATTTGTTCTTTTGCATGTTCTGTTACCGAAATAAATGTTATTGGCTGTTTCATTTTATTCACGCTCCTTAACTGTACGATAACAGGTTTAACAAGAATTTCAATTGATGTGCTCAACAACTAACTTTATACAAAGATAAAGAACACACACAAAATTTAAGAAGGTCTTAATCAGTTGCTGTAATCTTCAAATCTTTGAAGAAAGCTTCTGTACCAATATCCACAAACAGACCAATTGCGCCATTTGCATCAGCACCATGTTTCATGTCTTCAACAACTAACACAGGTTCTTTGCTGCCATTCAAATAAAATTCACCTTTAGAGCCATTAATCACCGCTTTTAAGGTGATCCATTCATCTAGGCCAATATCAGCTGGCCCCTCAAAATCAGTTATCCAAAGATTTCTGAAATAATCAAAGGTATATTTAGGATAAGAAAAATATTGGACACCACGATTTTTTCGTACGGGATCTGCTATGCGACCATTTGTAGGACGTACATAGAAAGATTCGAATTTTGTATCATCTTCATTGATTCTAAAAGCAATACCAATGAAGCCTCGTGCGAAATCTGGTGCATCAGGCAACAATCGGCTTAACATTTTAACTTCGATTTCACCATTATGGAAAGATGAACCGATTAATTTAGCGTAAGTGTTTTCATCAAATTCCATCAGCTTGTCTTTTTTTACAACTCTAATAACAGATTCCCCGTTCAGAGTCACATGCTCAACTTTAGTATGAACGGCTTCGATCGGTGTAAGTTCACTATTCATTTAGATATCCTCCTCAATAACTACTTTTATCTATAGTAAAAGTATAGACAACTTTTTAGAAAAAGTTAAGTAGGCACTAATTTGTAACTATCTAACTAAGCTGATTTTTGTAAAACTGCCCCCACTGTCTCATCGACTCAATAACGGGTAATAAGGTTTCTCCTAATGGTGTTAGCTGATATTCAACATGAGGTGGCACTTTTTGAAAATCGATTCGCTCCACAATACCATCTACGATCATTGAATTCAGACTTTCAGTCAAAACTTTTTGGGAGATTCCAGATAAAGAGCGTTTTAGTTCAGCATTTCTTTTTGGACCAGTGATGAGGTCTCGTATGATTAAGGTTTTCCATTTACTTCCTAGTAATTGAACCGTTGTTGCGACGTCACAAAGCGGCATGTCTTCTTTTTTTATCATTGAAAATCAGCTCCTATGTATTATGTCTATGACTATAGTACCATTGTTTAGTATAGGGATTTTTAGTTATCGAAAATAGATAATTATATTTAGGGAAATTGATTCTAAAGACAAAAGCAATTATACTAAACGTGAACGTATATTTAGATATATGATAAAAAGCCAGTGCGCTAACACTGACTTTTCAGTTGAGTTTTGACTAAAGCTCGAAGGTTCTATACAATTGCCGCTATCTCACTTTAGTCAAGAGGATAGTGGTCTTTTTTTACTTAAAAAGTAGAGTGATAAAAACTTTAATCACTTCTACAATAGAGTAAGCAACAAGCGTTACTACAATAATTAGAAGTAATATCTTTTAACCAATTCTTCAAGGATCGCCTTTCCTATGAAACAAAACAGGACAAAAGCGATAAAGACATATCTTTATGGCATTAACTCCTTTTTCAGAGCTTTAGCCAGTTCTTAACGTATTATTATTATATCAAAGTAATGGAAGGATAGGAATGAACTATTTCACTTTATACAGTAGTTATAACAATAAAAAGAAGCCGTGAATCCTTTAGCATTAAGGTATTCTCAGTTTTAAGAGTATTATTAAACCATTTTCTATGTTTACAAAAGCTTTGCTTATAAGGTTCGCTCTTTTTTTAGTCAAGTAACTGTTTTGATTTTCCATGACATCCAGTTTCCTATATACTTATTCAAGTAGTAGTCAATTATGCAGTAAATCAGGTTCAGCGGTTAAATTATGAAATTCTATATCGTAATCAGCAGTAAATAAGTTTATAATAGATGGCAGTATACAAATATCGGAGGGTTCTCACATGAAACAATTGGGGTTTGATCCACAGAAGTACATCGAAGAACAATCAAAATATATCCTTGAAAGAGTCAATCACTATGATAAATTATATTTAGAATTTGGTGGTAAATTAATCGGGGATATGCATGCGAAACGGGTTTTACCAGGCTTTGACGCAGATGCCAAAATTAAACTTTTACAAAAATTAAAAGATCAAGCCGAGATTTTGATTTGTGTTTATGCAGGCGATATTGAACGTAATAAAATTCGTGGAGATTACGGAATTACCTATGATATGGATATTTTACGCCAAATTGATGAACTAAGAGAATATGGCTTAGCAGTCAATAGTGTGGTTATTACACGTTACAGTGGACAGCCTTCTACAAAAATGTTTATTAACAAGTTGGAAAGAAGAAATATCAAAGTTTATAAACACGCAGCGATTGAAGACTATCCATCAAATCTTGAGAAAATTGTCAGCGAAGAAGGATTTGGTAAAAATGATTATATTCCGACAACAAAACCAATTGTGGTAGTTACAGCACCAGGCCCAGGTAGCGGTAAATTAGCGACTTGTTTGAATCAACTCTATCATGAAAGTCGGAACGGAAAAACTGCCGGCTATTCAAAATTTGAAACCTTCCCAGTTTGGAATGTTCCGTTGAAACATCCTTTAAATATTGCCTATGAAGCGGCAACAGTTGATTTAAAAGATGTGAATATGATTGATTCTTTCCATTTTGATAAATACCAAAAAGTAGCGGTCAATTATAATCGTGATGTGGAGACGTTCCCTGTGATTAAACGGATCATTGAAAAAATTACAGGGGAAGAATCTGTCTATCAATCACCAACTGATATGGGGGTTAACCGTGTTGGCTTTGGGATTATAAATGATGACGTAGTAAAAGAAGCGTCTAAGCAAGAAATTATCCGTCGTTGTTTTGCCACAGAATGCGATTTTAAAAAAGGCTTGACTGATGACGAAACAGTCAACCGTATTAAATTGATCATGGAAGAAGTAGAGCTGAAAAAAGAAGACAGAAAAGCCGTACTTCCTGCACGTCAGTATTCAGAACAATTAAGAGAACAAACCCAAAACAGTGAGACGCCAGCAGTGATTGCGTTTGAGTTGTCAGACGGTCGAATTGTAACTGGGAGAACAAGCAAATTAATGGATTCCTGTTCATCGGCTATTTTGAATTCTGTTAAAATGTTAGCTAATATTTCAGATGAAATTTTATTATTATCTCCAGTGATTCTTGAAACCATTCAAACCATGAAGAAGAAAGAGCTACACAGCAAAATAACGGCTTTAAAAGCCAATGAAATTTTGATTGCATTAGCGATTAGTGCGGTTACGAACCCAACGGCACAATTGGCTTATGATAAATTATCTGAATTAAATGGTGTACAAGCGCATTCTACTGTGATGTTGAGTAAGAATGATGAGCAAACGTTAAGAGAGTTAGGGTTAGATATTACTAGTGATGCGGTTTATCCGTCTGAGAATTTGTATTATATTTAGCTTAGTTGGTTATACTTTGAAAACATTGACGTTGAATGAATAGATGCATAGATATAAAACAAAAAAACAGCCGGATTTCGGCTGTTTTTTTATACATATATAAATAGTATCAAGAAGAGTGAAACCATAATCAAAGAACTAATACAATAACTTAAAGTTCGCTTAGCATATTTATCTAGAAGAAGCAGAGAGTTAGAAAGTTGTATATTATTATTTTCTTTAAACATACTGGTTGGAACTCCGAAGGAAACAATTAAATGAGTAAGTTTTTTCAATGAGATAAAATAGAGCACCAGAAGAAGAAAAAGGCAAGAGTCAATAAATAATATCCAAGTGATACTGCTCTCTCTAAAGAAAAGATTAACAACAATCAAAAAAGTAAAAAGAAATAGCCCAATAATTAGTCTAGAAAAGACATATATTCTTAAATTTTTTTCTGTTAGGATATTAAATCAAAATGTTTTTCAGTTTTTTTGCTTTTTGATCTAACGTTTTTAGTAGTTACTTATGCTCATTTTTACTAGATTGACCATGGTGAACCTCTCTTACAAGTCATATTTATTCAGCTGTAAGCCATAACTTCAAATAGCCATTAGAAGCTATATTAAGCGGTAAAACGTATTCTCCTAAAAAACAAAGTCTTTCTTTTTCTTGCCTCATAGCGTAGAATAGCAAATTGAAGAAGCAGGTCTAAAATGAGGAGGTTAAGTCATGAGAATATATAAAATACTAAACAACAACGTGATTATCACAAAAGATGAAGACGGAACAGAACAAGTGATTATGGGTAAAGGAATTGGATTTAAAAAAAGTGCAGGCGAAACATTAGATATGACAAAAGCCGACAAAATTTTTCATTTAGAAGATGCTAGTTTGCAACAACATTTTAATTCGCTTAGTAATGAAGTTCCTTATCCAATTCTAAAGGTAACAGAGGAATTTATTGATATGGCGAAGAAAAAGCTAAATCAAAAATTAAATGAAAGTTTACACGTTTCCCTTGTGGATCATATTTACCATGCGTTAAAAAGACATCAAAATGGACAGTCTATTACCAATTCTTTAATTTGGGAAATTAATCGTTTGTATCCAAATGAATTTGAGTTGGCTAAGGACTTACTGGATATGGTTGAGCAGGAAACAGAGGTTAGATTGCCAGCCGATGAGGCAGGATTTATTGCGATGCATTTGATTAATGCGGAAATGAACGAAGAAATGAATACAACCGTTACGATTACGAAAGAAGTCTCTGCTATTTTAAAAATTGTGAAATATCATTTAGGGATTGAGTATGATGAAGAGTCATTGAACTTTTATCGTTTTCTGACCCATCTTAAGTTTTTTGTACAGCGGATTACTAATGGTACCTTGCTCGATAGTGAAGACCATGACCTTTATTTATTGATGAAAAAGAAGTATCCATTAGCCTATGATTGTGCGAATAAAATTGCGGAATACGTGTATACGACTTTCCATATGGATTTAACTTCTGAGGAAATGTTATATCTTGTGATTCATTTAAAACGTTTATATACAAGAGAGAAAACACTTTCAAAAAAGGATTGACTTCTTTTTTTGAAAGTGCTATCATTTGAGACAGATAAATAAATAACGTATCAGGTTAGTGGATTGTGACTGTTCGGCAGGCGACACCTAAACTTTTACTAAGAAATTGCACACAGGGGTAGTGTATGCATTTTTTAGTAAAGGTTTAGGTTTTTATTTTGCCAAAAATAGATCCGGAACTATTTTAAATCAGTTAAACACAGCCTTTTGCAAGTATGTTCTTAGGAGGATTTATCATGGATACGAATCAATTAGCAGAAAAAATATTGAAAGAAGTCGGTGGCGAAGAAAATGTACAATCACTTGTTCATTGTGCGACACGCTTAAGATTTAAATTAAAAGACAGAAATAGTGTTGATAAAAGTGCTGTGGAGAGTATTCCCGGCGTTGTAACGGTTATGGAAAGTGCAGGACAATTCCAAGTTGTTATTGGGAATACAGTACCTGAAGTGTATGAGGCAATTGGAAATATTTCTAATTTAACTGGTGATCAGACCAGTTCAGATAATGGTTCAAATGAAAATGAAACGATCTTTGGTAAATTTGTTGATTTGATTTCTAGCTTATTTACGCCTTTACTTGGTGTGATGGCAGGAGCTGGGATTTTAAAAGGATTACTTTCTATTGCTACGACAACAAAATTAGTCGTACCAGAAACGTCAACTTATATCATTTTAAGTGCAATTGCGGATAGTTTGTTCTACTTCTTACCTGTTTTACTAGCGATCACAGCAGCAAGGAAATTCAAAGCAAACGTCTTTGTTGCAGTAACGATTGCAGGTGCTCTTGTGTATCCAACGATTATTGGTTTAGCAGCGCCAGATGTTTCGGCTGATTTCTTTGGGATTCCAGTGGTGATGGTGAAATATACATCGACTGTTATTCCGATCATTTTAGCAATTTATGCGATGAGTGTACTAGAAAAATTCTTGAACAAACGTTTACATCAAAGTATTAAAAACTTTATTACACCAATGATTCTTTTAATTGTGATTGTTCCTTTAACGTTAATGATTTTTGGACCATTTGGCGTATACGTAGGGAATGCGATTGCAGATGTGTTGGTTACAGTTATTAACTTTAATCCAATTATTGCCGGTGCCTTAATTGCCGCTTCATGGCAAATTCTTGTAATGTTTGGTTTACACTGGGGGATTGTGCCAGTGATGATGAACAATATTGCAACAATGGGGAAAGATCCTCTAAAACCAAGTGTAGCGATTTCAGTATTTGCACAAGCAGGTGCGGTTTTAGGCGTTATGTTAAAAACGAAAAATAAAGAATTTAGAGCGTTGTCAGCGTCTGCTGTAGTCACTGCTTTATTCGGAATTACTGAACCAGCTGTTTATGGTGTGACCTTGAGATTAAAACGTCCGTTTATTATTGGGGTAATTTCAGCAGCTGTTGGTGGTGGTATTGTCGGATATGCAGGTAGTATGGGCTATGCAGCAGGTCCGTCAAGTATTTTAATGATTCCAGCTTTCTATGGACCAAATGGAGAAGGGTTTGTAGGCTTCTTAATTGGTGTTGCAGTAGCCTTTGTTTTAGCAGCCGTTTTAACTTATTTCATTGGTTTTGAGGATATTCCAGAAGCAACAACCGCTACAAAAGAAACAACTGCAACAAATACAGTTGAACATGCTGGCGTAAAATCAGAAGTGATCAGTAGCCCGCTAACTGGTGATATTGTGTTACTAGAAAATATTAATGACAAAGCCTTTGCTTCAGGAACATTAGGTCAAGGTTTGGCGATCGCCCCAGCAAAAGGAGAAGTTGTTTCACCAGTAAATGGCACGGTCACTATGGCATTTGCAACAGGACATGCGGTTGGTGTAACGTCAGAAAATGGTGCAGAAGTACTGATTCATATTGGGTTAGATACCGTTCAATTAGATGGGAAACACTTTGAGTTAAAAGTAACACAAGGGCAAACAGTAAAAGCTGGCGACCCACTTGTTGTGTTTGATATTGAAGCGATTAAAGCAGCTGGCTTTGACGTGACAACACCAGTTATTATTACCAATACAGCAAATTATGAAGATGTTGTAGTCAGCGATCAAGCACAAGTAAATACTGGTGATCGTTTGATTACATTACTATAAAAAGGAGTGGCGTTTATGACACAAGAAAATATATTTCCAGAGAATTTTTTATGGGGAGGCGCGATTGCAGCCTGTCAAGCTGAAGGGGCATATGGTCAATATGGCCGTGGCATGGCGGTTTCAGATATTTCCTTTTTTGATAGTCAAATTGACCGTCAAGATTTAGCCAAGCATCGCAATGTCACAACAGAAAAGATTGAAGAAGCAATGAAAGATCCAGGGACAACACGTTATCCTAAACGCCATGGGATTGATTTCTATCATCGTTATAAAGAAGATATCGCCTTATGTGCGGAGATGGGCTTTAAAGTATTTCGTTTTTCAATGGCTTGGAGTCGTATTTTCCCAACAGGGGAAGAATTGACGCCAAATCAAGAAGGTTTGGATTTCTACGATGCTGTTTTAACAGAGATTGAAAAATATGGTATGGAGCCACTTGTCACGATTTCGCATTTTGAGATGCCTCTAGCACTCGTTAATAAATACAAAGGCTGGACAGATCGCAAAGTCATTGACTTATTTGTTCGCTTTGCAGATTGCTTATTTACGAACTTTGGAAAACGTGTGACTTACTGGATTTCATTTAATGAGATTAATGCAGGACGTTTTTCAACCTTTAAATCTACAGGTGTGGTAGCAGATAAAACAGACAATTATATTCAAGATTGCTATCAAGCAGTTCATCATCAATTTCTCGCAGCCGCGCTTGTGACTAAACGATTGCATGAAATCAATCCAGTTGGAAAAATGGGTTGTATGATTGCGCGCTTCACAACCTATGCAGCAACGTGTAAGCCAGACGATGTTTTACAAATGATGCATGACGATCAATATGATAACTTCTTCTATACAGACGTGATGCTTCGTGGGACGTACCCTGGCTATATGAATCGCTTCTTTAAAGAAAATGGTGTTTCAATTGTTTGGACAGCTGGAGATAAAGAGCTATTAAAAGAGTATACTTCGGATTATTTAGCGTTTAGTTACTATATGTCTAATGTTTCAAGTGCGAAGCCAGATGAAGGTGAAATGACGGATGCTAACTTGAAAAAAGGCCTAAAAAATCCTTATTTAGAAAGTTCAGCATGGGGCTGGCAAATTGATCCGAAAGGGTTGCGTTACACATTAAATAACCTGTATGATCGCTATCAAGTGCCGTTATTTATTGTAGAAAATGGCATTGGCGCTGAAGATAAAGTAGAAGCGGACGGCAGTATTCATGACACATACCGCATTGAGTATTTACAAAAGCATCTTGAACAAATGAAAGAAGCCTTGATCGATGGTGTTGATTTAATTGGGTACACGACGTGGTCTTCGATTGATATTGTTTCTTCTGGTACCTCTGAAATGTCTAAACGTTATGGCTTTATCTATGTCGATCAAGATGATGATGGTAACGGAACGTTGGCTCGTAGTAGAAAAGATTCGTTTTATTGGTATCAAAAAGTGATTCAAAGTAATGGAGCAGAGTTGACGGTTTTATAAAAATAGAAATTTTTAAGCACCATACGCAGATTGGGGGACTGCGTATGGTGTTTGTTTGTTATGGTTGTTAATTGTCTTATAAAAGAGAAGCTATGCAGTATGAGTTATTAAAAAATTAAAAGCACACTGAATAAAGCGCTAAAGGACTTTAACAAAGCCCAACCCAAAGACCGGATTGATGTGGTTATCAAAGAATTATCAAATGGTGTTGAATACCAACCTTCAATAATTCTCTTGACTGAGTGGTTACCACGCAGTTTATAATGAGTGTATAACGCATAGGAGGTACAAACGATGAAGCAACTTACAGCAGGTGAGATGGCAAAATTGTTTAACATATCCAAATACAAAATAAGACATTACATTGATAAAGGTATATTAGAACCAAAAAGAAATAAAGAAAATAAGTATTATGTTTTTGAAGAAAGTGATATTTATCGATTATATCAAGTTAGTACTTTGAGAGAAATTGGTTTTTCTATTAAAGAGATACAAGAAAGCTTAGCATTAGATAATATAAAGTCAATGTTTGAGGAAGCTGAAGTTAAGGTTCAACGAGAAATAAATAAGTTGCTGGCAACTCAGAAAATAATCAACAAAATTGTTGATTCACAAAGAAAGTATGAATTGAACAAAGTTATTTTTGTTGAAAGAGAAGAACGATGCTTTAAAAAATTAATGGAACAAATTATTGAAGGAGATTCAATAGATTATTCTAAAGCGATAGAACAAGAGCTTGTACACCTAGATGAGCCTTATTTTATTTTATCAGAAAAACAGTCTGCAATTGTGTGTTTAAAAAGCACAAAAGAATGCAGCGACTATGTCTTTCCGGCAGGAACTTATGCATGCAAGAGCTTTGTAGTGGAAAATAAAATCGATATTGAAAACCAAATAAGTGATTTTTTGAGTGATTCGATAATTAATGTGAGGGATTCTGAGATTAAAGAATTTATTATCTATGAAAATATATATTGCTCGCTAGCATACAATGACAAAATGGTGTATTCAATCGAGATGAAATTATGAGTATTAATATAAAGAGTATAAATAATTGCAATGTAGAAAATAAAGTTGAACAAATTTCAATCTTAGTTTATGAAGGGTTTCAATCTAAGTTCACCAAAAAAATATTTAATAATCAAGAAGTGTTAGATGTAATTACTGCTTTTTGCAAGTATATAATTTTAATAAAACCTGAGAAATTATTTGTTTCAGAGTATAATGGAAAACTATGCGGTTGTTTATTTTTAACAGTAAGCGGAGAAAAGTATCATGATTTACATGATTCATTGAAAAAAAACTTATCTTTTTCACAATATCTTAGGTTATCACTTTTGTTGAGCGTGCTTTCTCACAAGCCTCAGCATAATGAAAGTTACATTGATTTTCTGGCTGTTGCACCAGAATTTAGAAATAAGGGAATTGGTAAAGCACTAATTTCCCATTGTAAAAATATCTTTCCGAAAAAGAAATTAACTTTGCATGTAGCGGAACAAAATTATAGGGCTTATCAATTATATAGTAAATTAGGTTTTAAAATAATAAAAAAACAATCAAGTTTTATAATGGAATTAGTCGTAGGCTTAAGGGGATGGAGATTAATGAAATGGGAACAATAATTAAGAGAGTATTTATTATTTTTATAGGAATGCTTGTCATAATAATGGGGTTGTTTTTTATTGGAAATAATTATCAAATGAACGAGAACAGAGTAAGTATTTCTACGACTGATGGAACATTATCCACAATAATTACTTCTCCAAAACAGGGAGAAGTAAAAGGAATTATGGTGTTTGTTCATGGAGATGGGGCGCAAGAAGCAACGCAAGACGGAGGGTATAAACCACTAATGGAAAGATTTGCTCAGCAAGGCTATATCTCTGTCTCATGGGATAAGTTAGGAGTAGGGCGTTCTAGTGGTAATTGGTTGCTACAGACAATGGATGATCGTACAAAAGAAGTACTAGAAGTGATTGAGTGGTTGAAAGTGAAATATCCAAAATATTCAAATAAAATTGGTTTATGGGGAGCTAGTCAAGCTGGATGGGTAATTCCCAAAGTTATGAGTGAGAATCCGGATATTCAATTCTCAATAGTGGTAGCACCAGCAATTAATTGGATAAGACAGGGAGAATATGATACTGAGAATCGAATCAAAGATTCTGGCGGAACCAATACAGAAATTCTTCAAGCAAAACAACACTTTAGAAATGACAGCCTGCTAATTGAAAAAAATGATTCATACAGCAAATATAAAAATAATGGGGGGACGGAGGTAATGACCTCTGATAGATATTTATTTGTTCGAAACAATTTGAATCAAGATGCTACAGATGAATTATCTAAAGTACATGGTAAAACTTATTTGATCTTGGCTGAAAATGATAAGAATGTAAACTCTTTGGAAACAGAGAAAATATACCGATCGAAAATGTCTAAAAAAGATTTGGAAGTAAAAATTATCCCTAATGCATCTCATCAAATGTTAAATAGAAAAATAGAAAATTCTGATTTTCTAATAAACTTGTCTGGATTAATTTTTCCAAAGTATAGTTTAATTAATAAAAATTATTTAGATTATTGTGAACAGATAGTATCTGGTCAAACTTCGTAATCAAGCAAGAAATATCTATCCTGAAAATAAGCGTTGGTTAAATCATTTTGTTTTTTTAGAATCATTAACTTTCATAGACTTGGTAAAACTTTGTAGTCTTAATAACTATAAATTGAACTCGATTTTCTTTTCTGTTCGTGGATATGAAATTCCTGCGCAAGCATAATCAAATAACGGAATCTCTGTCAGTGAAATATTTCGACCAGTAGACTAAAGCGATAGCAACTGGAAGATTACAAAATAAAATGAAAATAGTGTGTAGCTCACAAAAGTGTGAGCTATACACTATTTCCTTATATAAACACTGTTTAAATCTATTCTTGAGCGTATAAACAATAGAACGATAACTTATTGCCATCTGGATCAGAGAAATCAACGTATCGAATGATACCTGGTACATCCTCTATCGCCTCGTCAACGATTACGCCAAGTGTTTTTAAACGTTCAAATTCTGTGTCTAAATCTTCCACTCCTAAGCGTAAACCGTTCTCTGAAACATTGATTTTTTCTTCGAAAAGTTGAATCCAAATAGAACCAATTGGATACTCGATAACGCCTTCAACAGGATTAATTTTTTCATCACTCATAAGAATTTTTTCATACCAAATTGCAGATTCCTCCAAATTACTTACTGGTAGACCTACAGTGACACTCTTTACATTTAAACTCATAACCATTTCCTCCATTCCATCAACTTACGACTATGTTATCATTTCACGGTCAAATAATATTATTCTAGATTGTGTTCTTTAAACGGGAGATCAAAAGTTTTCCCACATTCACTAATATGGGTGGGTCTTCTGGTATTGGTTCTCTCAGCTTAATCGTGTAATGATTGCCAGAACAGTTTGGAAAAGATAGACGTTCATCTACTTTACCCCTTAAACTATTGTCTAAATTAAAGTAAGATAGAACATTATTGGAACGGCTGATAGCACAAGCTAATAAATAATAGTTTCCGCTTGGAATATTTTTCAATTGATTTCCTATTAAATTTTTAGTAGCTAATCCAGATATAGGCAGATGATTTGGTATAAGTGTACGGAAAAGTCCAATAAATATGATCCCTTTTTCAAATCCATCAGGTACTTCAATAGTGACTGTACAAAAAGAATGACTCTTTCCTTCAAAATGGGCTATCGACTGATCCTTATCATCATTTTCAAAACGTTTCATATCATAAAAAAGTTCACTCATTTCAGTTTTGTACTTTCTAGGTGAACTACCTGTATATTTTTTAAAAGTATTCGTAAAACTACCACTGCTTTCAAAACCTGACTGTTCTTGTAGGTCGATGACTCTCTTTTCTTCATCAAGTTCAATAATCGCCTTTTCAACTTTTAAACTAGAGAGGAATTCTACAACACTGAATCCATTTATTTCTTTAAATTTCCGACTAAAGTGATATTTATCATAACCAAAGTGAATGGCAATTTCCTCACTCGTCATTTTTCTACTAACAGCTTCTTCTGAAATGAAAGAAAGAATTTCAGGCATCTTCGTTTTCATTTTTATTCCTCCTTTAAATAAAAATCCTTGAAAATTCCTATAAATAAGGATTTTCAAGGATTTTTGTATCACACCCACTCGATAAACTAATAGAATCTATAAGCTGGAAATCACCAGTTTAAAAGGATTTAAGCTAATTTGAATAGTTTAAAAAGCAGTTAGTTTATAAGAGTTAGTATCAAAGTGGTGCTAAGTTTTCAAAGATAACTTTCTCCAAAAGTTCAAGATTGGAATGAATCACACCGTCCATATATGCTTTATAAACTTCTTCCTTATCTGCGGGATTCAATTCCAGTACATATCCTTTTTCTAATGCTAGACAGCGAATAGCTTCTCTTTGTCCTTGACCATTTCCTTCTCGAAATGGGTGCATATGGTTTAAATCATCTAATATAGTAGCAAGCTGTTTACTAATCTCTATTTTTGAGAGATTTCCAGATAAAAATTCTTGAATCAAACCATTAATATACTGCTGACCTTGTGGGAAAGATTGGAATGCCATGAAGGGATAACCTTGTTTACTGATATTGACTTTGCGATATTCACCAGCCCAAGTGTACATATCCTGAAAAAGATACTTATGAATGTCCTTAATAGAGTCCATAGAATTGACTAAAATGGGCTTTTCAGCTAATTCAGCTATCCTGTTAGATACAAAAAGATGTTCAGTTAAATGTAACTTTTCTAAATCGTCAATAGCAGGAATATTTTTTAAAACCTTTGAATTAGGGTAAGTGTAAAGATTCTCGTTATCTATATAGTTATAATTGTTATTCATGAGTTAATTTCCTAAGACAAAAGTAAGAATATCATTTCTGCTTTTCTTTCCATCATGAATGTCTTTTAGAAGCTGAACCATGTCTTTTGTTGGCTCGAATCCCTCATACATACTTGAACCTAAAGAGTTCTTCATTATGGTATATTCTTTTTTTGTTTGAAATTGTACACCTTGAATGGATAATTCTTGTTCATTTAGTTCAATTTGAAATGCCATAATAACCCCTCCTTGTGTTTGTTCATTATACTATGTTTTTTAGCTGTTTTCAAAAAAACAAGTAGTTAGATAGTTAACTACTTGTTTAAATCTATCGCTCATCAGTATCAGTTCGGCTAATACTGATGAACTTTAAAATCCTATTTGCTGCTAGGATTTTAAATCAAAATATTTTTGAGTTTCTCTTTGGTTTTAAGTTTTTGTGTTTCTTGAGTTAATGTTTTTAGTATTCGCTCATGCTCATAAAAGAGGTTATCGGGAATAGAATGATTATGGGTGTTGTTTTTTATTAAACTGAATGTTTCGTGCCAGTTCTTTAGTTGTTGGATTGAATTATTTAGTTTATGTAGGTCTTGATAGGTGATCATTTTTACTGGGTGAGCCATGTTGAACCTCCTAATGATAGTTTTTAACCTTATAAGGTTAATTTATCACAAGGATTATCCGGAGTCAACCGTGTGCGGTTAATTAGTTGTATGGAAATATTATATACTTCAGTTAACTGTACAAGGTTAACGGAGGGAATTATGACATATTCAGAAATTATTGTTTTTAGACTTAAGAAATTATGTGAACAAAAAGGGATTTCAATAAATAAACTTGCAACGTTATCAGGGGTGACTCAATCTACACTGGATAACATTATGAAGGGGAATACTAAAAATCCTAAACTAAAAACGTTACATAAATTAGCAATGGGATTAGATATGACGGTTTCTGAACTGTTAGATTTTCCAGAAATGAATGAAACGCTTTTTGATGATGAGTAATACTAAATATAACCTTGTAACGTTAATGTGATATATTTTCATTCGCTATACTTGAGTTAACTATACAAGGTTAATGGAGGAGAGCTATGACTTATTCTGATGTAATTAGATTACGACTTAACAATTTATGTTCTGAAAGAAATATATCAATCAATAAACTTGCAACTTTATCAGGTATAACACAATCTACTGTGGATAATATTATGAAAGGGAAGACCAAAAACCCTAAGTTGAAAACTTTGCATAAGTTAGCAATGGGATTAGATATGACGGTTTCTGAATTGTTGGATTTTCCAGAGATGAATAATACAATATTTGAGGATGAATAATTTTTTTAGTGAAGCCACGATTTCTAAAAATCGTGGTTTTTTCTTTTATTAAATAAATTATCAACTATATTCTAATACACGGCTTTTTCACTGATAATCAGCTGTAATCTGTTCCTTTTTCATCTATTATCTCCCTTTTAAGGCTTTAATTGTTGTGCTAGTTGTTGAACTGTTTGAACCATTTCGTCGATTTTACTTTTGATTTCTTTCGCTAACGATTCGAATTTTTATCCATCACACCTATACTACTAAATATCACGATCTAAACCAGCATTGGCAATCTCTTTACATAAAATCACATCAGAGTTACGCACGATTTCTAAGTTAACTTCCATAATTACACCCAGTATACATAAAAAACTACTTGACATGATATAATTTTTAGAATATTCTGAATTCGTTATATGTAGCTTATGTTTAACAAAAAGGATAAGTTGTTGTTGGAGTAAGATTAAATTTTGAACGAACTTTAAGAAGGGAGGACAGATGAATATAAAAAAAATTTGCTTAGTATCAATTACTATTATCATGATTGCTGTTGTCTATTTTATTTGGAACGCAAATCGCCAAAAAGAAGTTGCGCGAAATGAATTGCCTCCACTACAAATTCAAGGACTAATTCAAGAAAAATGGAGTAATAAGTTTGCCATTAAGCTGTCGGAAGATGTAGAAGATTTAACGAAAGGTGCTTCTATCATGGTTAGATTTTCTGACGAAGTTTTTGATGAATCAAATACATTGCTAAAAGATTCGGAGATTCGTCTGTATATTGATAGTCTTAGAATAGGAGAACATATTTCTATTTTTTATCCGATGGATAGAATTAGTAATACCAAACAAATAGAAATTAGCAGAATTTCAAATATAATCAGAGAGAGTACTAAAGATGAAAATGAAAAATAATAGATTAACGTTGTTGGTAGCTGGGTTAATGGGTATTTGTTCACTTATGGGAACAGGATATGTCGAAGCAAGTGAATTTCAAGATTTTTTAAATGAAGATACTACGGAGAAATATTCTAATGAAATAATTTCAGAGAAAGATATTGAAAATTTTGGATCACTGAATTTTGAAAATAAAGAAGCCTATGCAAAGATTGCACTCGAATTTTCTAATAGTATGGATGTAGAAAAAGTTTTTAAGATTTCAGAGATGATTCCTATTTATGACGGCGACAAAAATTTTATTGGGTATGATTGTCGGATGCAGGTAGATAATAAAGATCATGGATATGTAATAGTTGATAATCGATTGAAAGATGATTATATATCAGAATTTAATTTAAAAGAAAATGTTACTAGTCTATTTAATAATTTGGTTGAAATAATAGATAAAAAATCTGACGTCGATACAAATAATGTTTCAATTGAGGATAAAGTTATCATTTCAAATGAAGCTACTGTATACAACGTGAATATTCAAGATGTTGTTGCTAGTTCAGCTACGGGTGTGGAAGATTCAGAGAGCTTCATTGAAGAGTTAGAAAATCAGGAAGGATATAGATATAGCAACGGAGGGTCTTATGGACATTCGGGTGATGTTATGACCAGCTACCCTTCTAATTCTGGATATTCTTATGTCGAATCTTATGGAGTAGGAGCATTTATTCCAATGTTACAAGAGGATGCAGAAGCCCACGCAGGTAAGTTTGCTTGCTCAGTTACTGCAATGAGTATTATGGCAGAAAAACTTGGTATCGCAAGAGGAGCAACATATGATTCTAGAACGATTAATGCAACCTATAATAAACTTTGGAAAGATTCTGGCACATCAATTTATAAGACTGCTAAAAAAAATGGAAAGACTATTTCTTATGGATCAACTTACGATAATAAACTTATTCCGGCCATGAATAGTTTAGCGAAATCGAAAAATAAGACTGTAAATTCAGCTCAAATTTACAAACCCGTGTTTTCACAAATGAAATCTTACCTAAGAAGTAATAAAAATTTCATTTTTGGTTATAACGTTGGACAAGATATAGGTCATTCAGTTGTTGTGCAAGGCTATCATATTGGTAAAAAAGGCACCAATTCAAACTTTCTAATCATTGCAGATGGCTGGACGATTAATGCAAGATATATTAACTTTACAGCTCATGGGGGGGATATGACTAATACTTGCATGACAGCATTTTGGTAGAATGAAGAGTAAATTATTTGCGTAATCTATATTTTAATTATGAATAAAAAAACCGAAGAATTCTGTATTAACCAGAATTCTTCGGTTTTTTCTATTTAGTTTAGTATACATTGTCATGTGTGCACTATTTGACTACTTCACTTTACCGGAAAGAGTCATAAATAACTATGTTTTATTAATTTATTTGCCAGTAGTTTTATTGATTATAACCAACTAGCATTATAGTGAGGAGATGATAGAATGACTGATTTAAATTCGATACTAATAAAAAGAATAAAAATATTGCGCAAACGTTTAGGAATTAGTCAAGAAAAGTTATCATTAGCAGCTTCGCTAGATGCTAGATATGTTAATAAGTTAGAAAATGGAAAGTTTAATCTTTCAGTCCCTACATTAGATAAACTGATTGAAGCATTTGGAATGTCTTATAAAGACTTTTTTGAGTTTGAGATTGAGGAAGATAATGAACTAGAGAAACTTAAAAAATTGTCTCCTAAAGAAAAAGAGGATTTGCTCATTCAATGTATAAAAATAAGCGACGTGCTCAATAAAGAGTAAGTCGCTTTTCTTTCTATTTAGTCGGTGTCTAAGGCCACAACGAATTTAGGATTGAATTAGAACTTCTGGTTTTTCCAAAAGGGGTAATAATTATCTACATCTATTTAATCAGTACATACCATGTAACCTGCCTCTGTAATCCAATTATCTGGATTAGGATCTTGTGCTGGAGAAACATGTGCAATATTTACCATTGGCCCAGAAATAACATAATCATTTGCTTCAATCCATGATGCAATTGCTTGCGTAACTTCTGGCATTTGTTCATAACTACCATTGAATGTCACAGATGCTAGTGTAAACTCAGAAGTCTCATAAAACTTAACATCATCGGTATCTTTATAGTTACCAACAATACTACTTTGTACCTCAATATCAATATCGCTATCCTTGTATTCTTTGTCATGATAAATGGTTACTCCTAGTGGTGGATTTTCCATTTTTCCATTTTGTTTCATAAACTCTTCATATAAGTCAGTCCATAGCCCATGTTCATCGTCAAATGATGGAACTATTTTTCTAATTGCCATGACACTTCTTTTTGGCATTACTTTTAATTCAACATTATATTTTTCCATAAAGTTGCCTTCTTTCATTTTTTCTTTAAATATTTTCACAATATTTTGTTTCTTTTTTAATTCTTCCAGCTCATCATGAATTTCAGTTTCTCTTAGCTCATAATGAGATTCTAATAGTTTCATGTCATTACTTTGAATGATAGTTTTGATTATTTTCAGTGGCAAGCCAATTTGTTGTAAGAATTTAATTTTATTAACTACTGCCAATTGATCTGCTGAATAATATCGATAATTGGTAACAGTATCAATTTCCTTAGGAAGCAAAATCTCTAATTCCTCATAATGATGTAATGCCCTAACTGTTAGATTTGTTAATTTTGAGAATTCACCTATTTTAAACATTTTATTTCCTCCTTATTTGCTAGCTAGCGTACTAATAGTATAAACCAATACATAAGGTAAGAGTCAATCATAAAAATTGTAATTGACTCTTACTCTACGTATTACTCCATAATAAAAAAAGGAGGAAAATAATGTTAATCACACTATGTTATGCAATCGTTGGAGGAGGATTATTTTATTTAATTGAAGGAATCATAGTAAAGAGAAAAAAAATAAACTTATGTAGGTTCCATAAAGTAACTGGCTATATCAATTTATGTTTAGCACTGGGATTCTTATTGATTTATTTCATCAATCAAGATATTTTTTCAAAAGATGTAACAATTAGTAATGAGATAATTTATATTTGCTTTTCAATATTGGCAATTTATTATTATGTTTTAGCGCTACCAATAGCCCTTGCAAATTCATTAATCATAATACGTATAAAAAACAAGGAAAAGAGGATAATAAATCTAAATATTATTTCTTGTGTGTTACTTATTATTTCAGTACCATTATTTTTGAAATAAATATGATATAGTTAAATAAAAAATAGGAGGATTTAATTATGGCTAGACCAACAACAAAAAAGGATTTAATTCAAGCAGGAAATGAGAAGTATCAAAAATTAATAGTGTTACTTGATTCTATGTCAGAAAAAGAATTAAAGGGTGTATTTGATTTTAATATTGAAAGTGAAAAGGAAGCCCATTGGAAAAGAGATAAAAATATTAGAGATATACTCATCCATTTGTTAGAGTGGCAGAACTTGCTCTTAAATTGGGTAACATCTAATCAAAAAGGTATCAAAAAGCAGTTTTTAGAAGAAGGATACAATTGGAAAACTTATGGCGCTATGAATGTTGGCTTCTGGGAAAAACACCAAGATACTTCTTATGAAGTTTCTTTGTATTCATTGAAAGAGAGTCACACTCAGGTAATGGCACTTGTAGAAACTTTTTCAAATGAAGAGCTGTTTTCTAAAGGTGTTTTTGATTGGGTTGGAGGTAGTACTTTAGGCAGTTATTTTGTATCTGTTACCTCAAGTCATTATGATTGGGCTATGAAAAAAATAAGAAAATATAAAAAATCCTTGAAAAATTAACTAGTTAAATATCTCAAAAACTCCAGTCAGTTAAGACTGGTCAGACTGACTATAAGTAAATGCTTAAATTTTGAGTATTGTTTGCAGTTTGAAACGACATGCTCAATAAAGAGTAAGTCGCTTTTCTTTATATTTAGTCAGTGTCTAAGGTCACAACAAATTTATGATTGGATTGGAACTTTCAGTTTTTCCAAAAAGGGTAATATACAAAATTGTCAGTAGTTGAATAAAATAAAAAGCCAGTCATTTCTGACTGACATTATGGTTACAAACGTGGTCACACGAGCTACCAAATTTGTTTGATTTTATCCTTTTGGAATAATTCTATGGTGCAGAAACCCTTATAAATCAATGGGTTTGTGAGTTATTCACCTGTATATTATTCCCACTCAAAAATAAATTAGTTTTACACGGTACGTAATAGTTGATTTTACGCCATTTTAAGTGATTTGAGTTTGTTTAAAATGTACTCAATTTTAGTAGAGTGTTATCAAAGTGTTATCAATTTAATCATTGAATGCTAAGAAGATAGCTTATCTAAAGTTTGTTGTTGCTTCTCAAAAGCTTCTGTTACTTTTTTTCCAAACTGACCTTTAACAGCACCCTCTAATGTTTGAGAGGAAGAAGACAATGCCTTTTTAGCACTTTCTATTGCTGTTTCACCTTGTTTCTTAGCTTCTTGTTTCTTTGAATGAGATTTCTGTATCTTGGCTGAGCCGATTGCTTGAACACATATCTTTTCTAACTTTTTTTGTAAATCTTTTAATAACTTTTTTGCTAATTCTTCCAATAGAACAACTCCTTATTCTTTATTTGTTTTCTGGAGGGCATTTCGATAGTCTTGTTCAAGTTCTTCTTGTTGTTGATACAGCTGTTTTTTTGCTCTTGATAACTCTTCGTGATAGTCATTTTCTACTTGCATAATTGACTGTTTTGCACGATCAAAAGGCTCGCTATCTACAGCTGACTGTTGAACAATGCGGTAAATATCTGACAACGTTTCTTGTATCAATTGTTCACCTTTTCGTTGCGTATTTTTTAGAATATCTTCATCCTCTTCTAATTCACGACGTTTTCGCTGATAATCGGCTGTAATCTGTTCCTCTTTCATACGTTAGCTCCTTTTTAAGGCTTTAATTGTTGCGCTAGCTGTTGATCTGTTTGAACTATTTTGTCGATTTTACTTTTGATTTCTTTCGCTAACGATTCGAATTTTTCATCCATTGTTTTTGCTTTATTGATTCTTTGCTGAAAAAATTCTGTTGGTTCACCGACTATTCGTTGTTCAGTAGCTCCTATCGCTGATAAACTATCCTTCATTTCATTATCAGACAGTACTTCTATTTGAGAACGGGCTTCCCTTAATGTTTCTTGCCAGATACCTTCTGCTTCTGTAATGGCATTTTGATACACTTTTATGGCATTAGCCATCGCATTTTGATAAGCTGCTCGTCCTGTATTAACGGCTAGTAACGCCTGTTGGTCATCTAAATAAATTTTTTCATTCTTTGATAGTCCGCCACCACTGGCAGTTAGTTTAGCTTTTAGTTGATCTAACATAGTCAATTGAGTTAAAAATCCACGCATAAGAAAATGACTGGCTTGTATCATAGCACCTTCAGAATTGCCCGAACTATCTGAAATTTTTAGTTGTCCTGTTTTTTCATCAAATTCCCAGCTAGTTAATTTGTGACTATTGCCATCTATCCATACAATCGTTCCAAAATCGTCACTATTTCCCCATTTAGAATTGAAATCGTTCCATTTCGTCACATCGTCATTTTTTTGGCGATAATTCAAAAATAAGTGAGGATTTTCTTTCATAAATTTTTCCTCCGCGGGTGTTAAGGAACGATATTGAAACCAGCCGCTAAAAACAGTTGTTGGTATTTTAAAGTGAGCGCCTACTTTTAGCATATAAGCTGATTGGGAATAGCCAGATAACTGATTAATCGTCCAATTTGGATTATTATCAATAAGTTCTCCCACATACTGTAAAGCAACGTCTGCTTGAGGAGAACCGTTTGGAAACATCCCTTGTACAGCAGCAAATTTGTCATCCCAATCGTCTGGGTATGTTCCAGCTGCAACGACTGTTACTTGTCCATAGTCTGGAGTACCATTCACTATGGGAGCCACTGCCATGCCTTGAAAACCATAGTCGCCGTTTTTAACCGAAAGTACTTTGAACTCTTGATTTCCTGCAGTCAATTCATTTCGCTCATTCTTTGTCAACTCATTATTGGGTTTATCTGTATATTTGATTTTTTTATCTTTGTAATCAGGGTCTACTTGATAAACTTTATCATTTAAATCTCTTAACTCTTTTTCTGTTGCCATTATAAGTTCTCCTCTGTTTTATTGGAAAAGATAACTTTTATTTTATTATTCGTTACACCTTCTAACAGTTTGGGATCAACTGGATAAGATTCTAAGCGTTTAGCTTTATTATTTAAAGACATACTAGCATCAATGTCTGAAATCACACCATAACTGGTAGTTATAGTGATATCCACTGAAGTATAACCAGTAAGGCTATTTTCATAATATTTTTCTGCGAACCTAATTTCCGTCACATTCGCAAATGTATTTTTTATTTGTTTTGCAGTTACTGTTTCCATTTTTATTATTTGTTGCTCTTTTCTTTCCTTCGCATTTTGATTAAAAGTAAACAAACTAACACCTCCAATTAGTATAAGTACAAGTAAAACAATAAACCATTTTTTCTTTTTCAAAGCCTCATTCTCCTTTAATTATCAGGATGTTAGTACAAGAATAGATATGTAAAAATAATATTACTATAAACTAATTATCCCAACTAAATTAAAAAGAGTCAATGCTTTAATTGTGAGAAATGGGTTTAAATGTTGAGAAGTTTCAACCGATTCTAGATAATCTAGATAAATTAGTTATGAGGTACACGACGAAGGAGTGGGGGGGAAGAAATTAAATAGTTAAATAAATTGAGAATAACCAGATAACTGATTAATCGTCCAAGTGGGATTATTGCCAATAAGATACCTTGCATACTGTAAAGCAATGTTCGCTTTAGGAGAATCGTTTGAAGACATTCCTTTTTACAGCTGCTTTTAAATCGTCAGAGTCCTAGGATAGGTTCCTGCTGCAACGACTGTCTGGAGTACCAATCACTATGGGAGCTACTGCCATGCCTTGAAACCCGTAATCACCATTTTTGACTGAAAGTAATTTAAACCTTTGCTTATCAGTAGTTTCAAAAATTGTATTTTTTTCTAATTGCTTAACTGGTTTCCCGTTATCTTTAAAATTGGGGTCAACTGAATAGACAATTTCATTCAAGTCTTTTAACTGTTCTTCTGTAGCCACGTTTACACCTCACCTTCAGAACCAGTTGAATAAATTACCTTAACTTTATCTTTTGTCTTTCCATTCAGTACAATTTTATCGAAATCAGAGTCAATGGGCCCGAAAGCACCTAACTCCTTTTGTTGATTACTAGAGAAATGGATTGTTCCAGGACTAGAAGTGCCCTTGTCAGTTGTAATATTCACAGTAAAAGTCCAATAGCCAGTTTTCTCATTGTATCCTCCTGACATTTCGGAAATAAAATCTACAACCTTCACATCTGCAAATCTATCTTTTATTAGTTTAACAATAGTTGTCTCCATTTTTATAACTTGCTGTTCTTTTCTTTCCTTCGCATTTTGATTAAAAGTAAACAAACTAACACCTCCAATTAATATAAGTACAAGTAAAACAATAAACCATTTTTTCTTTTTCAAAGCCTCATGCTCCTTTTACTATCTGTTTTATCAGTGTATTTAATTTTATTCCCATTATCTTTATAGTTAGGATCAACTTTGTAAACCTCTTTATTCATATCTTTTCTGTAGTCATTATAAACTCCCTTCGGCTTTATTTGAGAAAATCACTTTAACTTTATTTTCTGTAATACCTTTTTCAAATTCAACTTTACCAGCATAAGACCTTAATAATCTATCTTTATTATTCATAGACATGTTTACACCAATATATGAACTTTCTCCGAAACTATTAGCTATAGTAACCATAACTAAAGTATAACCAGTCAATTTATCTTCACCATATTCTTCATCGAATTCAATTTCCGTCACATTCGCAAATGTATTTTTAATTTGTTTTGCAGTTATTGTTTCCATTTCTATCATTTGTTGTTCTTTTCTTTGCTTCTCGTTTTGATTAAAAGTAAACAAACTAACACCTCCAATTGGTATAAGTACAAGTAAAACAATCAACCATTTTTTCTTTTTCAAAGCCTCATGCTCCTTTAATTATCAAGATGTTAGTGCAAAAACAGATATGTAAAAATAATGTTACTATAAATTAATTATCCCAACTAAATTAAAAAGAGTCAATGTTTTAATTGTGATAAATAGTTAGAAATGGATTTATAATAAATCATCTTCGTTATTGGAAAAGCAATGATTTATTAGGAAAAATAATGTACGGAAAAATTCATGAAAATGTTTTAAGGTTGAATATAAAAATTACTTGTTGGTCGATTGGTTGTAAAATGATTGCGCAATATTAAAAATAAACGAAATTCAATGAAGTAATTTTGCCGATTATAAAAGGATTTGATGGTGTTTGAATTGTTTTGAATGAAGAGTTTTTAATAGACTGTTATCATCACAGATATCTGTAATTAAAAAAAACTACTGAATAAGTTATATTAACTTTTGCAAAAACCAATCGTCTGAAATTATAGTTAATTTCAGACGATTGGTTTTATATTATATTTTGAAATTGTTGAGCAAATAAATTAATAGGAAAGGGGAAACAATGCAAAGTATGGATAGCAAAACTAAAAAGTATAAATATTTTTTTGAATAGAGTATAGATAAAATGATTGTTATAATCACATAAATTATGCCAGTAGTAGCATAAATAATTGTACCGTTACCAGAAAAATCATGATAACTTGCTTTAGTTATTACGCGTAATACGCTAAATGAAATTAAAAAAGCAAGAACTCCCCAAACTGTAATAAAAAAAAATCTTAATATATTCATAGTTTAACTATCCTTCTTCATTCTTATTTTTAACTACATTGTTTATAAACTATGCAGACCACGTTCCTACATGAGCAGGTCTTGAGTTAAAATATGTTGGTAAATCATACGGACTTACTACTAATGGTTGTTTCATACCTCCTACTTGAGCGGTAGCAGAAGAATACCAATAAGCTTGCCAAACTATTTTAGAGCAATAGGTTGGATTTTTAGACCATATATTTGTATTTATTCCATATGAATAATTTTTTCCTCTATAATTATTTATAGCCCACTGATAAGCTGTGTTGGGTTTATATTTAGCGGCAGGTCTATAAATTTTAGTCCATTGTCCTTTTTTACTCATATATTTTTTTGCCCAATCAATAATGGACATTGCAGCAGGCGTGTATCCCCCACCTTGTATACTTAAAATAGTTCCATTCCTTTAAAAAATAATTGTATTGTAAAGCGTTTTCTTTGTCAACGGTATTTCTATATGAACTTTAATTACGACTGGAAACGATGTGTAATTTCATTTTTTTGACTTGCTCAATAGATTAGTTATCAATAGCTCTCACAGAAATAACTATAAAAAGTAGGAGAAATAATTGTTATGAGGTTTAGAGGGATTTTTTCTAGACTTTTTTGAGCGGAAATTAAGTTGTGTTTTATACTAGAATAATTTATAGGAATATCATGAAACATTAGAATTAGTCCATCGATGCTTGTTTAAATCTATCGTTCATCAGTATCAGTTCGGCTAATACTGATGAACTTTAAAATCCCATTTTGCGGCTAGGATTTCAAATCAAAATGTTTTTCAGTTTTTTGGTTTCTTGAGCTAATGTTTTTAGTATTCTCTCATGCTCATAAAAGAGGTTATTGGGAATAGAATGATATAGTGGGTTGGATATATAGCGTTGCTTTCTTTAAGATAGCAATAAATTTGAATTTGTATTTTAAAATGTATTTATTGTGATATAATTTAATCAAAAAAGAAAGGGGAACGGATGAAAAAATTTTGTTTAATAGGTTTATTGTTATTGGTAGGTTGTTCAAAAATTAGTAGTAATGATAAGGATACTAAGAATGAAGAGTCAATGATTAATTTGAAGTTTCAAGGAATGAAATTGTTAATTAAAAATGATACCAAAGATATTATTACGATTTTAGACTCTGAGACTGAGTTTTCAACAAAGAAAAATAATAAATGGGTGTTAAGTGATGAGACTCATGGTCTTACGGTGTTTACAACAAATATTTTGAGCGATGAAGAGGCTGAGTTAGATTTAACCAATCGACTTTCACAGATTAAGGAAAAAGAAGTTAAGGTAACTGTTCATTATGAATTCGAAAATGAAAGTAGAGAAAAAAGTATAGTATATACGAGATAGGGGAGAGAATTATGAAAAAGTTGTTGTTGTTATTTTTGTTGAGTTTCTCATTTATAGGAAGAGAAGCTGAGGCATTATCGATTGATGAGAGTCTTAGCCAACATGAGAGTGAAACGATTGATTTTAGTCAAAGTGTAATTAAGAGTAAAAATATGACTAGAAGTGGAGAACAAGAAATAGTCATTGATGGAGATAAATGGGACCAGACGATAAAAGATGCTTACAAAGAAAAATATCCGGAATATGAAGGCGAAGTCAAAATTTTTGATATAGATGATGACACAAAAGAAATAAAGTTTGAAGATACAATTGGAGAATATAATGATCCTCGTACTAGAATGCGTGTATCCGCACCAGTAACAGGTAATCCAAATAGTAGTATCGGAAAAGTTCAACTTTACTATTTTTTGAGTAACGGTAAGGTATCGATGGCTTCTGGAACAGCATTTAAAGTTGCTAATGATAGGTTTGCAACTGCAGGTCATATATTCTATGACAAGGAACATGGGTATGGCTGGGCTGGCTCGGGGAGTGTTCTACTTGGCTGTAAAAAATCCTCAACAGGTGGAATAACTACAACGGCATTATATGGTATTACTCAACAAATTACAAATAATGATTGGATTCAAACTCCTTTACAGGATGCCTGGAGATCCGATTTTGGTCATTTGAAAGTAAGACACTATGCCGGAACTGCACCGGCTAATTTGAAAATTAAAAAAAATGCACCTAATAGTGGATATGGAATGAGCTATGGATACAATGGAACTGTTAATCAAGTTACCTTTTCAAAAAGCTCTGGGAATATGCTATCTACTAAACAACCAAAATGGTATGGCTGGTTATACGAATCTTCTGACATTCAAATCGTAGGAGGTATGAGTGGAGGTCCGGTTATGAATGCATCAAACGAAGTGATAGGAATAAATTCCAATACTGGAAATGGTTTAAGTAGATTTGTAAAAATGCAACCGAGAATAGCGGACTCTTTTTTCAAATAATAAGACTGAAAATTTAAACGTGTTCTAGAATAGAGAGAGGAACAATTGTTCTTCTCCAAAATAAAACAAGCCTGATTCTGATGATATTTCAAAATTGAGCTTGTTTTTTTGTTGTGTGCTTATATATGTATATTTTCCTAGAATGCTTAAAGAACATTTTGAATATGGGATACAAAAAAATTTTTAGCATCATTTTTTTTGTATATAAAAATCAAAAAAAGTGGGGTGATAATCAGATTTTTTTCTGATTTATGTCCCACGTTCTTAATGCTATCATTCATCAGTATCAGTTCGGCTAATACTGATGAACTTTAAAATCCTATTTGCTGCTAGGATTTTAAATCAAAATATTTTTGAGTTTCTCTTTGGTTTTAAGTTTTTGTGTTTCTTGAGTTAATGTTTTTAGTATTCGCTCATGCTCATAAAAGAGGTTATCGGGAATAGAATGAGTTTGGGTGTTGTTTTTTAGTGAACTGAATGTTTTGTGCCAGTTCTTTAGTTGTTGGATTGAATTATTTAGTTTATGTAGGTCTTGATAGGTGATCATTTTTACTGGGTGAGCCATGTTGAACCTCCTAATTTATAGTTTTATTTTTCAAACAGAATTTTTTTTTCTCATTTCCTAACGCTGTTAATATTTCTGTTTTTGCCTATATCAGCAAAGGCTTTGTGCTTATTATATATTATCATGCCTATATAAGCAATAGGAGGAGAGATTTTTGTGAAAGAGAAAACATTAGAAATAAAAATTCACGATTTGATAAATAAGCATAATATTTCTTTAAGCGAACTTTCTAGGTTATCTGATATTGAAGTAGCAAGATTGAGCGAACTAGCTAATGGTAAAAGACAGCGAATACAAATCAATCATTTAATTAGAATTGCAGAAGCTTTGGATATAGATGACATCGGTGAGATTATTCAATTAAAGAATGTTGAAGATATTTATTGAAGAAAATATTTTAACTAATTTTCCAGCTTTTGTAGCATTTTTTATAAGGCGTCATCTTACCTAGTAGTGATGTAATCGAGCATGTTGCTATAGTACCGAAAATTTTTATTTCGTCTATTTTTACTAAATATAAAGAAAGTGACCTACTCAAAAAAGAGTGAGTTGCTTTCTTTATATTTAGCAGGTGTCTAAGGATACAGAGGATTTATGTTCAAATGGGTATTTTCAGTTTTAGCAAAGAGATAACGCTCTATTGCTTTATTAGACAAAATAAAAAAGCCGGTTAAAATTAAACTAGCTTTTACTATTTTACAAACTGATCTAACATCTTATTTTAATTTACTTTTTTCGTTGAGTTCTATTGCTTTGGCAAGGCGTTCGTTTAATTTTGAATTAAAGCCAACGTTCTTTATGCCAATTTTTAAAATTTCCACTTCATCATTGTAGCGTTTTTGTTTACGATATAGAATACCTAGTCTTTCATATAGCGCTGGAGCATCGAAATTACCTTTTACAGAGCGTAATAACCATTCCTCGGCGTCTTTGTAGTTTTCTTGTTTATAATAATTAATACCTTTAATTTCTTCATCAAATCCATCTGATGAAGGTTCTTTGGATAAGAGTATTCTTTCTTTCAAAGTTAAATTATCAGTTGGAACAAAAATTGATTGCTTTTCTTTTATTTGTTGCTTTACTGTAGTGATTTTTTCTGGCGATGTTTTTTTGTTAGATTTTCGTAAATTGGCAACATCTACTTTCGTTTTTTCATGGCTCTCTTTTAGTAATAGGTAGATATCAGATTGAATATCAGAGTTTAGGAGAGTATTTGGGTATTCAAATTCTCTATTTTTTATAGAAATGTTTGATAGTGCAAACCTTATTTTTTCGTGTGTATCTAATTTCATTGATTTATTAAGTTTATAAGTTTCGAAACCAAATTTTTTAAGTAATAATTCAGTCAGATTTGTTTGGAATATTTCAGGTGATGTCTTTATATATCTGTTATTGGTAAAACCTACTCCCTTTGATAATAGCATTAAATCTTGAGCACTAAACTCTCCAATGAAAGAGCCTTTAACTAGGAATAGTAATTCAGGTCTTAAAGTATCCAGATTTATGTTAAGTAATATACTAGGATCTTTTTTCTTCATTGCTGCGTATATTATAGCGTCATTAGAGTACGATATAAAAGAACGGTTGTTATGGTATTTTCGAAGTGTTGCTATCATTTCAACTGCTTCGTATAAATCTTCATCTAAGAAAATTTTTCTTTCTAAACCATAGTAATATACAAAAACATATCCAATATCTATATTTGCTTGGATATTTGTTAAAAATGTTAAATAGTTATACCTTTGTTCAGGTGACATTTCATAATAGGATGGATAATAACCTAACGGTTCAGCCTTTCCTTTAATTACAGGCAGAGTGGTTATTATTTCTGAGGGTTCAAAATCACTTTCAGAACTAAGTGTATCGGAAATGAAAAGTAACTTCCTTATATTAAGTGGAATAGATTTAATGTAAATATCTAAATTAGTTTTGATAGTGGTTTGCGTTTTAGAACTTTTTTTCTTTTTGAATAAGTCAAATATTCCCATCTTCATTCCTCCAAATTACTATTTATTTAATTATATCAAATTTTTTAAGCAGAAATTATTATTTTGCTAATGTTGATTATATAAAAAGCCAGCCATTTCTGACTGACTTAATGGCTACAAATGTGGTCAGACTAGCTACCAATTTGTATGACTTTATTCTTTTGAAATAATCTATTGGTGTAAGTCCCCTTATAAGTCAATGGGTTTGTGAGTGATTCGCCTGTATATTCTTCCCACTCTGTAACGATAGAAATTGAATGAGTGGGAAGAAGAGATCTTAAAAGGTTTAATCTCTTTTCGATTTTTTTGTTTAGCTTGTTATTGTCTGGTTGGTTGCAGATAAAATTGTTTTTAAGTTATATCTCTTCAATTATTTTTTTCCCAAAAGGTGATAAATCTTCAAATATTTTTTTTTGTTGTAATTGTTTTAATTTGTGCTCAGTACCGTTAATTTCTTCAAAACTTATAATCTGATTACATACTTTCAAAATATCTTCTTTAGGGAACCCCAAATCTGTTAATATACGCTCATAGCCATCGCTAGAGTTAGAATAATTTTTAATCATATTGATACTTTGAATAAAGGCACGATTATCAGTTGGGTTGAATAAGTTTTTATTGTCAAACAATTCATAAACTGCTACTATTTTTGTCAATTTAAATTTAATATACTCATCGATCTTAAATAGAGTATCTATAAATAGATTAATATCAGTAGTTGTACAGGTAGGAAAGGTAGTTGTGAATTCTTTAATTACACTTTTCATACCATCATTTGAAATTAGAAGTAGATAGACAGGATCAATAGAAAGATACTCTTTATTATTACTTTCAGAATTTTCAAAGGAATACTCGGCTATTTTTAAATGGCGGAGATAGTTATTATCTTCTTTCAGCAGCTTATACTTAATGTTATAAATCACATTCCATTCTTTAGCTTGTAATGTAATACTGTCATAGTTATCAATAAAGCGTTGAAGAATTTTAAATTCAATGCCAGCTTCAATTATATCTGAATATTGAATATTATATTTATTTGATAGTATTTCAGTCAAATCAGAAATATTATTATCTATTTCTGTATTAGATTTTTTATCCAAATATAGGCTTTCATCTTCTTTATCTTTAGTAAGTATCTCTTCTTCTTCGTAAAGTATATTCAACTCGATCCATTCATTAGGATCATATAATTCCCACGTTTCTTTGCTTGTGATATAAATTTTTCCAGATTGTGGATTCTCTACATTTAATCTACCAACTCTTCCGATTAAATTGTTAAGTTCAAAAACTCCTCGAGGTTTATCATAAACTACTAAGCTATTAGTAGGAGTATTTACACCTTCAATCAAAGTACTTGTACAAAGCATTGTATGAATGTTACCATGCGCGTATTCAGCTTCAATGTATTTTCTTAAGAAGACGGGCGTTTTTCCGTGATGAATTCCAATTCCTTTTTTCAAACAACTAACGTAGTACCAGTTAGGATGAATATTTTCTGATATCCATTCAATTATTTTTGTGTCAAAATCTACGTCAGGCAATTCTAGGGGTATTTTTCTTAAAAATTTAACAATATTGTCAGGAGAGTCAAAATAAATGAATCTTTTATCCTCTGAGCTTCCATAATAGCTATCAAAATTTTCATCAAACTCTATATCATTATAGACTAAATTTAGATTAGTTATGAATTTTTGTATTTTCATTTTTGACCTAGAGAAACTCACGTTTTTTATAAACGGTCCTAATAATAGAACTTTTTTAGATCTCTCAATTAGGTATTTGTATATGTAATTCATCTTAATAAGTCGAGAATTATTTTTATTAGAATTTTTATCTATATTCAGCTTATAAATTTCATCATAAATTAAAAAATCAATATTTCGCTCATTTAAATATTTTTGAAATAGCTGAGCGCTTATTCTTTCAGGAACAACAATAATAATTTTTTTAGTATATGAATAGTATTGCTCTAGCTCTGAATCTGATGTTATAAGGATATATGTATCTTTAAAATATAAAAAGCATTTTTTTCTGAGCTCATTCATTAAAGCTATGGTAGGAACAACAAATACAACGTTATTTATCATATCTTTATTTCTAGCGATGTATTCTAGAGCAATAAAGGTTTTTCCAAAACTTGTGGGTGCACTTATAAATAAATTTTCTTTTGAAAGTAGGTTTAAGCACTCTTCTTGTTCATTAGTAAGGGTTATCCTGTCATCTAACAAAGATAGTCGAATAGCCTTTCCCATTCTATTAAAAAAACTAGAATCTTTAGAATATATGTCCAAATCAGCAAAACTTAAAAAAGCGTTATTTACTGGTTTTTCATTGTATATGTCATAAAGTAATTCGTTTCTAATTTCTTGTATGGAGCTATCTAAAAATAACAAATCATCACTAGACATAATATTGATTTCCTTTCAACGTAGATTGCTTTTTGAAGCTTTCTAGAAATTCCCTCTTACTTAAAATTGGTAACACAAATATTATAACTTCGAAATTTTTTTTCAGTTCTATCAATCCATTGTTTTTTTCAAGGCATTTAAGTACGTCATCTTTTTTGTAAATATTATCACAAATTAAAAAAAGTATTAATTTTTCATTGACATCATCGGTAATTTCAATAATTTCATCTTTATTTTTAGTTTTAACATTTCTAAATAGTTCTGTTTTGTGATCAATATTTTCTTGTGTCACTTCATTATGCTCTTTAAGTGAATCTACCGCTTTATTTATTGCTTTAGTCAAATTTGTATAAAATTTCGCTTCTAAATAAAAAATTTCCTTTTTAGATGGCACGTAAATAGTACCGTCATTTCCGTATGCAGGCATTTTGGGAGTACTCTTTAAAACTAGTTTTGGATATAAATAAGTTAAAGAATTGTCATCACTTATATAGTTACTAACTAAGTGATGCATAAGAAATTCCCCGATATCCCCATGTAAAACAGATAAATCGGTATCTAATTCTTGCTTACTAATAAATCCGATTGATTGCAATGCACTATAGTATTTTTTTTTCAATAATCGATTTTCATAAGTATTAATGTTAGGATTGTAAGAAGAGGCAATATCTAAAACAATAGTTTGATCAAAAAGAATACTGTTTAATTTTTCAAAAAGAATATCTTTACTATTCAGTAATTCTTCCCAACCAAAGTATTTAAGCCTTATTTTATTTAAAAGTGTACCAATAGTTTTATTTGTAAAATATTCATTATCTTTGAGAGTGTTTTCTTTATAATATATATCTTTTTCGTAAGTATTAGTATTTATAAGACCTAAGTCATGAAGCACAGTACTTCTAATTTCATCACTTACTTTGCTGAAAAAAAAGTCAACGAATGAATTTTTTAAAATTTTTCCTACACTATATTGAACTTGTTTATCAGGACAACTATGACATACAATAAAAAATAAATTTTCTTGATATTGTCTATATTTCTCATAAAACTTCTTAACTTCAATAAGTTGGCCCTTTTCAAAGACTGGATAGCTATTGTTATCAAAATAATCAAAAACTCTCCGATTAGTTGTATAATGAAGTAAGACTTGCAAGTAATTACCTCCCGTATATAATAATTTAGAAAGAGTATTATGTTTCAAGTATACTAACTTTCTTTTTATCAATAAGTAAAATATCAGTTTTAAAATATAATTATATTTTATCATAATAAACAGAAAAATAGTGTTATATGACTAAAAAACAATCAAATAAATTTATTTGATTGTTTCAGGTTATGGACAAAATAAAAAAAGAGGATGAGGTCTATAGTTTTTTCTTTTAATGACTTTTAGTTGGCTTCAGTTATCAAAGAGGTTGGAACAAAAAAACTACGTGTACTTCGTTTGGAAAAAAAGTTTTATTAGATAAAGGTCGTCAACTGTCATCAAATCGAATGGTATTATGTTATTGAATATATGATGTTATAATAACGGGGGTTCAAAGTATATTTTATCTTATAATAGACTGCCGACGAATAAGCATACTTTACGTTATGTAATTAAGCATCATACTTATATGGCATAAGGATATGATGAGATAACCAAGTGTTTGAAGTGAAACAATATTACCACAGTGAATATAAAGTAAATGGAAAATTTTAAGTTATAATTCTCTTTCTATGATACATTGTTTAAAAGAGAAAATTCCAAACTCAAGGAGCTGATAGTTATGAAAAAAGTAATAGGTGCAGTTAATTGCGGATGTTTTATGTGCCAAAATAATAACAGCTTTGATATGCCTGATGAAATTATTGAATCAGTTAAAAAAAATGAATTAGTGCTATTTTGTGGAGCAGGAATAAGTACAGAATCAAAAACAGTTTTGCCTACATCTTTTTACATGGATATATTGACTTTCTTAAATAGCGAATATATCTTAAATTTAGATACAGATATTACTTTCTCAGAATTGATGAGTAAATTTTGCAGTATCGTTCCTAATGGAAGAAAACAATTAATAAGAAAAATATATGAACGTTTTGATAGGATTCAGTCATTTCCAGAACTGTATAGCTCTGCTACCAGATTTCATAAAAAGGTTTCGGAAATTCCTCAAATCAAAACTATCGTGACTACTAATTGGGATGATTACTTTGAAAAAGAATGCTTGGCTACTTCTATTGTAGATAATAAGGATGTAGCACTATGGAATACTTTTGATCGAAGAGTATTCAAGGTTCACGGGTCAATAAATAATATTGGATCAATCGTGGCTACAACTAATGATTATGATAAATGTTATGAGAGATTATCTAATGAGCCGATAGGTGATCGTTTAAAAACTTTACTTGGAAGTAATTGTGTAGTTTTTATAGGTTTTTCTTTTGGTGATGAAGATTTAAATAAAATTATTGATATACTTTCTGAAAGGCTAGATGATTTTGCTAATCAGTTTTATTTAGTAACAGTTGACAGATCGTGGGAAAAGAATACAGACTCTCGAATTATTCCCATCATAACGGATGGACAATTTTTTATTCATTCTTTACGAAACATACTCGTAGAAGAAGGGAACCTTGTAGAAAATGACATCTATGATTTTGCAAGATACGCAAACCAAATTGCTTCCGATTTCCATAAAAATTGGCTTAATAAAATTGATGATTTTAATGAAAAAATCACTTTTTATCCAGAGATAATGCTATCAATAGCGTATCAAGATGGAGTGATCCATGCATATCAAAGATGTTATGCAAATAGGAAAAAAGGTGATTACTTGATTCCCAGCTATTTAAGCAATGTAGTAGCCTCATATCACAATTTAGTAGACCAACATGAAAAGAATAAAAATTATTTACAAATGTACTATGCTTTAGGTTATCAGGATGGGTTGATTGATTTAGAAATATTTTTAAAAACAAATGAATACTTGATACCACCATTGTTTACATATGAAGGTGAAAATTTTGCTACGGAAAAAGAACTATTTGACTTTATAATAGCTAATAGAAACTCTGAAATGTACCATTATTTAAAAGAGATAAAAGTACCAAAAGGCACAACTCCTCATTTTTATCCTTGGTATTGTTAAGGTTGATTGCAAAATGGTTACGAAAAATAAAAAAGAAGCCTTGAACCCTTTGATATCAAAGGGTTCAAGGCTTCTTTAATTACTCCCACTCAACAGTAGCAGGTGGCTTACTCGTAATATCATAAACAATCCGATTCACATGATCCACTTCATTCACGATCCTCACAGAAATCTTCTGCAAAACATCCCAAGGAATTCTAGCAAAATCAGCTGTCATTCCATCAATCGAAGTCACTGCACGAATACCCACAGTATAATCATACGTACGGCCATCACCCATTACACCCACACTACGGATGCCAGGTAACACAGTAAAGTACTGCCAAATATCACGATCTAAACCAGCATTAGCAATCTCTTCACGTAAAATCGCATCAGAGTTACGCACGATTTCTAGTTTATCTTCAGTAATTTCACCAAGAACACGAATCCCTAAACCAGGACCAGGGAACGGTTGGCGCCAAACAAGGGCTTCTGGCATACCTAATTCAATTCCTAATGCACGAACTTCATCTTTAAATAAAGTATTCAACGGTTCGATCAATTCAAATTGCATATCTTCTGGCAATCCGCCCACGTTATGGTGAGATTTGATTGTTTGCGCTGTTTCAGTTCCGCTTTCTACGATATCTGTATAAAGGGTTCCTTGTGCTAAGAAATCAATACCATCAAGTTTTGTTGCTTCATCGTCAAAAAGATAAACAAATTCATTTCCAATGATTTTACGTTTTTTCTCTGGATCAGAAACGCCAGCTAATTTATCTAAGAAGCGTTTTTTCGCATCTACTTTAATGATATTCAAGCCAAATTTTCCACCTAAACTATCCATAACTTGCTCTGCTTCACCTTTACGCAATAAACCATGATCCACAAAGATACATGTTAATTGATCGCCGATCGCTTTTTGTAAAAGCACACCAACAACGCTTGAATCCACGCCGCCTGAAAGTCCAAGAAGAACTTTTTTATCACCGACTTGTTCACGAATCTTGTTGATTTCCATTTCGATGAAGTTACCCATTGTCCAGTCGCCTTCACAGTGACAAATATCAAAAGTAAAGTGACGTAATAAGTCGTTACCATATTCAGAATGACGAACTTCTGGATGGAATTGCACACCGTAAAGGTTGCGGGCTGTATTTTGAACTGCCGCAAAAGGACAATCTGCACTAGTTGCCACAGTTTCAAAGTCATCAGGGATGGCAGCGACTAGGTCACCGTGACTCATCCAAGCGATTTGTTTTTCAGGTGTTCCTTTAAAAATAGGAGAATCAGGGATCAAAAGCGATAGCTCTGACTTGCCGTATTCACGGTTGCCAGCTGGCTCAACTTTTCCACCTAGATTATGCATCATCAGTTGCATACCGTAGCAAATCCCTAGAATTGGAATCCCTAATTCATAAATTTCAGGATCGATACTGAATGCATTTTCATCATAAACACTATTTGGGCCACCAGAGAAAATAATTCCTTTTGGTGCCATTTCGCGAATTTCATCCGCTGTGATTCGGTGGCTCAATAATTCTGAGAACACGCCAAATTCACGAATACGTCGAGTAATCAATTGGTTATATTGACTACCAAAGTCTAAAACAATAATTTTTTCGACAGTTGTCAAATCGGCAACATTGGTCACATTTATTACCCCTATCCATTTAGATTTATCTAATAAGAGGTTGTAAAAAAAGCGTTTAGGTTCGAGCAAAGTAGGAACAACACGCAAATGTTGCGTCTTGTACTTTTCAACATCAAATCGCTAGGCTCTTTGTGTTTTAAAGCAAGAAACCTGCATTTTTTACACCGTTTATGGAGAACTTACCGTTAGGAAAGTTCTGACCCCTTTAGAATCAAGTTAAGTGATACTTTGTGATCTAGCTTCACGAACTAGTGCTTCGGAAAAAAGATGAAAAAGGCTAGTGGCAAAAAGCGTCACAATCATTTTTCCCTATTTTTCTGTCAGCACTGAACGAGTTCGTTCAGCATTTCTTTTAATATTTACGCATGAAAATCTCATCAATAATATGATTTTCAGTCTTATGAAGTATAATATCCGCTCTGCCTCGTGTTGGCAAGATATATTCCTCTAAGTTTTTCAGATTCACGGTCTTCCAAACTTTTTTAGCCATTGCAAAGGCATCTTCACGGTTCCCAATCGCGTATTGATAATAGTAATTATCTGGATCAAGAAAGGCCGTATCGAGTAAGGCACCGAAACGTTCAAGGTACCATTTTTCAATCAACTTCGGTTCAGCATCCACAAAGACCGAAAAGTCAAAAAAGTCACTGATGTAAATTTGCTGATTCGCGGGTAATTGCAGTGTGTTGATTCCTTCAACAATCAAAATATCAGGTTGTTGGATCACTTCATATTCGCCGTCAACAATATCATAAACACTGTGAGAATAAAGAGGTGCTTTGATTTCTTCTTGGCTATTTTTGACTTGGTTTAAAAAGTCGATCAACTTTTCCATGTCATAGCTTTCAGGAAATCCTTTACGATCCATAATGCCTTTTGCTTCCAAGACTTTATTTGGATACAAGAAGCCATCGGTCGTAATTAGTTGGACATTGCGGCGTTTAAAGGTTCTGGATAAAATCAGTTGTAGTAAGCGGGCAGTGGTACTTTTCCCAACAGCTACACTACCAGCGATCCCGATGATAAATGGCGGAACAGGTACATATTCATGCAAAAATAGCCCTTTGCTAACAGTCAAAGACTCAAATTCTTTCATATATAAATGAATCAGATGGGTCAGTGGCACATAAATGTCCTGCACATCTTGTAAAGAGATCTGATCATTGAACCCTTTAATATCTTCTAATTCTTCTTCTGTCAGCGGCGCTTTGCCGTTATGATAGAAGCCCTGCCATTCCTTTCTAGAAATGGGGTAGTAATTCATTTTATCGTCCATCGGTTCCTCCACCAAAGCCAACATTTCATTCTGTGCTTATTATAGCATCTTTCATAAAACAACAAAACCCTACTGAGTTGTTAAAGTAGAGTTTTGTTGTATATTCTTATTTATTAATAATCAAAGCAGTAGTGTCTTCAAAATTGTAAGAAGACAAATCAAGTTTGGTTGATTTATTCACCTTAGGATCAAATGTAGAAATTTGATCGTCAAACATGAAATAATAATACCCATTTTTTTGAGTAAAAAATGGTGCATTGATATGTTTTTCTTTTTCTAGTTTTTCATATTCAGGAAAATGAATAAAGGATTCTGTTTGATTTTTTAAATTATACACAGTCCATGTATAGCTTTTTACGTACAATTCATAATGACGAATAATTAGATTCTCGTTTTGAGTATCGACATATATTTCCATTGGATAAGGATAAGTCAAAGTAAGGTACTCTTTGTTTTTTGTTGCTAAATCATATACAAGTACTCGATTGGATTCACCAGGTTCACCATCTACACGCATACCAGCATTGCCTTCAGTAATGTAAAGTTTGTTTTGAAATTGAACCATTCTCATATAGGAGCTGGTTTCATCACCTAAGTTTATTTCTTCCAACACTTCAAAATCCTTCGTCATTTTTAGCAACATATTTTTACTAGTCCCATCATCTGTGTTACTATAGCCGCATAAAACATAGAGGTAATCTCCTAAAGGGATTAATTGATTGGTTAGAATACTTTCTTTTTTTATGATTTCTTTTTTCAGCTTAAGTTTCAAGTTTTTATCATATTTATAAAATTCTGTTCTATCACTAAAACAAGCTGTTGTATAAAAAAATTCCCCATCTACATTTGAAGTATAGGCATCATTTCCTTCGGCTTTGACAAGATCAATTGATAAATCGTTATCAATTTTAGCCAAGAATACTTCAAGTTTTGGGCTTTCAGATGTTTTTGTATAGTAATTATTATCCATTTCCCAAAAATTATTGCGCCAAAAATTCAGGTTTCCATCTGTCCTTTTTAATTGTTCAACTTTTATTAGTTGTTCATCTTTTTTTTTAAATGTGGTGATATTTTTTGAGTCAATAACGGCTAAATCGTATTCTTTTGTTTTTAAAGTATTTGTTTTTTGACAGCCGCTAAGCAGAGCTAAGAATAATAGAGATGTTATCCCTATTATTCTTAAAATGTTTTTAGTCATAATCATTTCTTCCTATAAATCAAGATTGTTTTATCTGTTTGATGCAGTTCAAAAGGATGTATAGCAGTAGCATAGCGCCATGTATCTAAATCCACATTTGCTGTATCTTTATAGGCAGCCCAAACTAGTTGAGAGCAGTAGTATGAACTTCTAGTACCTCTGTCCAAAAAGTTTTTATTGTATTTTTTACCGACTTGTTTTTCAGCCCATAATGCAGCTTTTTTGTCTTGAGCAACTGATGTACTTTTTACACCGACTTGCCATATTTGTCCGCCAAAACGAGACGGCCAGTCACCACTTTTAAATTGAACACCGTCATTCGGGTTAGCTTCAACCGTAGTATACCAACGGCTGGCGCCCATGATACCTGCATGTCCGTTATTAAAGTGGGGGCTAGAGGCATACGAATCTGTTATACAAATGACGCCGTCACGCCATGACCAAGAACCGGCTCTAGCACGTCCTAATGCCTTAGGATCTATTTCAATTGGAGCGTTATTTGCTTCATTTTTCATTTCTTCTTCCCATTTTTCATTATCTGGGAATATTGAGTTTAAATCATCCCAATTGTTAATTTCTTTAGTTGTATCAATTTTAGCATCGTTTATTGCATATGCTGGTGTAGAAGCCAGTATACATGCAGAAACTATGCAAGTCCCAAACAAAATCAAGTTTTTCATCTTATAACCACCTGTGTCATTTTTTTACTAATCGCGAATTAGTTGAATTTGATTATATAACGGAAAGTTTTTGGTGTCAATTTGATTATTACAATTAGTTATTTTCTAATTTCTAATTATTAAAAATATCATTTAACAAGTTTGTAATTTGTGTTTTGTTTAATTTAGTAGAGCTATTGTGTCCTATCATTCGACAATTCTTAAAAGAATTCTTTGCTTCGTAAAAAGTCGCTATTTAATGGTATGATAAATAAAGAAAATCCATAGTTGAAAGGAAAATGTCCGATGAAGAAAATCGTCTTATTTGGTGATAGTATTACTGCAGGATATGGTGAGGAAGCAATCACACCGATTTTACAAAACTTGATTGTTGACGATTTAGCTGCATTAAATCTTGAAGAGGTTACAATCGTAAATGCAGGTATGCCGGGAGATACAACAGAAGATGCAATGAAGCGTCTAGAAAAAGAAGTGCTTGCTGAACATCCTGATATTGTGACGATCTTTTTTGGTGCCAATGATACTAATGTAGATAATCTAGTTCCTTTAGAAAAATATGCCGACAATATTGAAAGAATGATAAATAAAATCGGTAAAGAAAAGGTTATTTTACTAACACCTCCTTACGTTGATTGCGCTAGAAAACCCAATCGGGATGATGATCGTATTCGTGAGTATACGGAACGAGTAAAAGTAATCGGTGAAAGATACGAGCTCCCTGTGATTGATCTATATAAAGTGATGGTTGTTTATCCTGGAACAGATGAATTTTTACAAGGGGATGGATTGCATTTTTCAAAAACTGGATATGACTTATTAGCAGCCTTGATTGTTCGAGAAATAAAAGGTAGACTGATGACAAAAGAAAATAGTTAGGAAGAAGAAAATGGCGAATCATTATTATACAGAAAATCCAGAGCTTGCTCATGATTTAGAGCAATGGTCATTTGAATTAAGAGGAAAGAAATTTCAGTTTTTAACGGATAGTGGTGTGTTTTCACGGAATACGGTAGATTTTGGTTCAAGGGTTTTGATTGATGCCTTTGAATGGGAGACTTTGCCGGAAGGTAGACTACTTGATGTGGGTTGTGGTTATGGTCCAATTGGGCTGACTTTAGCTTCAATCACTGGTAGAACAGTAGAGATGATTGATGTGAATCAACGAGCTGTTACTTTAGCTAAAGAGAATGCTAAGAAAAATCGTGTCGAAAATGTAGATATCCACCCATCTAATATTTATGCGGATGTTCATGAAAACCAATATGCTGCAATCGTCAGCAATCCGCCCATTCGTGCGGGGAAAAAAGTGGTGCATGAAATTTTAAGCGAAGCACATCCTTTACTGGCTATCGGTGGTACATTGACTGTGGTGATCCAAAAGAAACAAGGCGCACCAAGTGCTGAGAAAAGAATGGAAGAAGTCTTTGGTAATGTTGAAATCGTAACAAAAGACAAAGGCTATTATATTTTGAAAAGTATCAAAGAAGCGTAAGTTTGAGCTAGCTAAAAAGTAATGATCAAGTATTCCAGAAGGAGTGTTGACATTGCTTTTTTGCTAGGTCTGAACTATCTTTTTATAGCGCTTTCCTCTAAAATGGATATACAAGAAAAAATGGAGTAAGACAGGAGTGAATGGAGTGGTAACAATCAAGGATGTAGCAAAACACGCAGGGGTATCTGTGGCTAGTGTTTCTAGATATATCAATAAAAATGGCTACGTACGAACGGAAACAGGAAAAAAGATTGCAGAAGCAATTCAAGCACTGGATTATGTACCAAATGAAGTGGCACGGTCATTGTTTCAAAAAAAATCCAAAATCATCGGCGTATTATTACCAGATATCGCCAATCCTTATTTTCCATTATTAGCCAAAGGCATTGAAGAAACGCTGATAAAAAACGGCTATATGATGCTTTTGGCCAATACGTCGGATTCAGAAGAACAATTAAATCAATATATCACAACATTTATTCAAAATAATGTCAGTGGAATTATTACAGCCCTGCCCATTAAGGCTCTTCCAGATGTTTCAGTTGTAGGAATTGATCGGGTCTATGAAGGGGACATCAATAAAGTATTGCCTGATGACTATTTAGGTGGGAAATTGATTGGTGAAGAGATTTTAAAAACCGCCTTTAAAAATATCCTAATCATCACAGGTAGCCTGTCTTTTAATAGCGCAAAGAAACGATTGGAAGGGTTAACGGATGTGTTGGACACTAAGACAACAAACTATGAGATTTATGAAACATCCACCTTCAATGTAAATGAAGTAGATAAAATATCGGATGCATTCTTTGAACAGTATCCATTGGTTGATACAGTGATAGCTTCAAATGATTATTTGGCTTTAAAAATCATGCAAAAAGCACAACAACGAGGGATGAGTATTCCAGAAAATCTACAAATCATTGGCTATGATGGTATTCCCTTTGCAGATATGACCTATCCAAAATTAACAACCATCAAACAACCAGTTTATGAAATTGGTGAGATGGCAGCAGATGTCATGATCCAAATGCTGACAGGAGAAAATACTCGTTCTCTACAAAAAATATTACCCGTTTCTCTACAAAAAGGAGAAAGTTTGCGTTGAAAAGGTTTACATTTTCGGTAAAAAGTGGTAATGTACGCATATAAGTAACCGGTTACACATTGTGAATGGAGATGAAATAATGAAGAAAGCAGCAGTCATAGGCAGTATTTCCACAGATTTCGTTGTGACAACAGAAGTCATTCCAAATCAAGGAGAAACCGTTGTTGGAGAAAGTTTTCAAACATTTTTTGGTGGAAAAGGAGCCAATCAAGCAATTGCTTTAAGTAGATCTGGTATTGATGTTTTCATGTTAGGGGCAGTTGGAGAGGATAGCTTTGGCATTGAGTTGTTGGAAAATTTAAAAACGAATGCGGTTAATACTGAGATGATCCAAGCGGTTGCTAAAAGTGAAAGCGGATCTGCTCATATTCAGATAAATAATGGAGACAATCGAATTGTAATTATTCCAGGTGCAAATAATCTAATTTCGATAGATGTCATTAAGCAATATCAAAAAGAATTACTGACGATGGATCTAATTGTTCTGCAAAATGAAATTCCTATGGAGACTGTTCAGCATATCATTGACTTTTGTTTTGAACACCAGATTAAGACTATTTACAATCCAGCACCAGCCAAAGAGATTGATGAAGAATTTATTGAGAAAGTCACATACATCACACCTAATGAACATGAGACAGCTTTATTATTCAAAGGTGAGTCATTGGAGAAATCTCTTAGAAGATATCCAAATAAATTGATTGTAACGCTAGGTGAACAGGGAGCTATTTTTTACGATGGGGAAAAAGAAGTACTAATTCCAGCACATAAGGTAGCTAAAGTCGTGGATACAACAGGGGCTGGCGATACCTTCAATGGTTACTTTGCCAAAGGAATTTTAGACGGATTATCGTTAGAAAAAAGCTTGGCTTTAGGAAATGCAGCATCGGCTCTGGCCATTCAAGCCAAAGGAGCGCAAGATGGTATCCCAGTATATGAAAAGGTGGCAGAGACATTATGAAAAAAAGAGGGTTATTAAACTCAGAAATCGCAAAAGTTGTAGATGATTTGCGCCACACAGACCGTATCATTATTGGTGATTGTGGTCTGCCTGTACCAGATAATGTGAAGCAAATTGATATTTCTTTAAAGCAAGGGACGCCTTCTTTTTATTCTGTATTGGAAACAATCTTGGAAGAAGTGGCAATTGAAAAAGTAATATTGGCTGAAGAAATTAAGGAAAATAATTCAGAACTCCACGGCAAGATGACCGGTTTATTTTCTACGATTGATTATGTCTCACATGAAGAGTTTAAGACATTGAGTCAAGAGGTAAAAGCAATTATCCGCACAGGAGAAGATACTCCATACGCAAATATTATTTTACAATCAGCAGTGATTTTTTAGAAAGTGAGAGGAGTGTTCTCATGGAAGTGAAAATGACAGGGATCAATAAAAGCTTTGGCACAAATAAAGTCTTGGAAGGCGTTGATTTTGAATTAAAATCAGGAGAAATCCATGCTTTAATGGGTGAAAATGGTGCGGGGAAATCGACGTTGATGAATATTTTGACTGGACTGCACAAAAAAGATGCTGGAAAAATCTATATTGATGGAAAAGAAACGTACTTTAAAAATCCCAAAGAAGCAGAAGAATTTGGGTTAACATTTATTCACCAAGAAATGAATACGTTTTCTGAAATGACGGTATTAGAAAATATGTACCTAAACCGAGAAATAAAAACAACTTTTGGATTACTTGATACGAATAAAATGGCTGAAAAGGCCAAAGCTATTTTCGATGAGTTGCACATTTCCCTTGATTTACATGAACAGGTGGGACGACTTTCTGTTGGGCAACAGCAAATGCTTGAAATTGCTAAATCATTGATGCTTAATGGGCAAGTGCTGATCATGGATGAACCAACGGCTGCTCTTTCAGAAATGGAGATTGCTAATCTGTTTACCATTATTCGAGGTTTGAAAGAAAAAGGGGTAGCCATTGTTTATATTTCACATCGAATGGAGGAGATTTTTGCTTTATGTGATCGAATCACAGTGATGCGAGATGGAGTTTCGGTTAGCTGTTATCAAGTTTCTGATGTGGATGTGAATCAAATTGTTCGTGACATGGTAGGGAGAGACATTGGTGATTTTTATCCAGAAAAAACAACCCCCATCGGCTCTGTAAAGTTTGAGGTGAAAAATCTTACATCAAAACAAGTGTTCAATGATGTTTCATTTTCAGTGAGAGAAGGAGAGATTCTAGGATTCTCAGGATTGATGGGTTCAGGGCGTACGGAGATCATGCGGGCGATTTTTGGTATTGATTCACATGATTCTGGTGAGATTCTTTTAAAAGGTGAAAAGCTAACGATTCGTAAGCCTTCTGATGCCATCAAACAAGGGATTGGCTTTTTAACGGAAGACCGCAAAGAGGAAGGGCTGATTCTTGATTTTAGTTTGGAAGATAATATTGTATTGCCCTCTGTAGATGAGTTTGCCAAACATGGTCTACTGGAAAAGAAAACCATGGATGAATTTGTTGAACTGCTATTAAAACGTTTGACGGTGAAGGCTGAAAGTAAGGAAGTACCTGCCAGCAGTTTATCAGGAGGGAATCAGCAAAAAGTTGTTTTAGCTAAATGGATCGGCATCGGGCCTCAAGTATTAATTTTGGATGAGCCTACAAGAGGCGTCGATGTTGGTGCGAAAAGAGAAATTTATCTATTGATGAACGAACTGGCTGAACGAGGGGTTGCAATTATTATGATCTCCAGTGATTTACCAGAAGTTATGAGCGTCAGTGATCGAGTGATTGTGGTAAGAGAAGGGCAAATTGCAGGAGAAGTAAGCAAAGAAGAGGCAACGCAAGAAAAAATTATGAACCTAGCTACAGGAGGAAACTAATCATGGAAAAGACAACAAAGAAAAAAATTGCTCTTGGCTCATTAGGACCATTACTTGCCTTAATAGCGTTAGTGATTGTGGTGACAGCTTTAAATCCTAGTTTTATTACAGCTAATAATTTATTGAACTTACTGAGACAAGTGTCGATTAATGCATTGATCGCTTTTGGAATGAGTTTTGTCATCTTAACTGGGGGAATTGATCTTTCTGTAGGTTCTACCTTAGCCTTATCGGGTGCTTTAACAGCAGGATTGATTGCCAGTGGACTTTCGCCTATTCTAGCCATGCTTTTTGGAGTAGTATTAGGTGCTTTTCTTGGAATGATCAATGGACTTTTAATTACTAAAGGAAAAATGGCGCCTTTTATTGCTACACTAGCAACCATGACAATCTATCGAGGAGCAACGCTGGTTTATACAGATGGTAATCCAATTACTGGTATCGGAAAAAGTTTTATCTTTCAGTTTATGGGAAAAGGTTATTTATTCGGTGTTCCATTCCCAATCATCGTAATGTTGCTATTTTTCGTACTATTATATATGTTGCTTCATAAAACAGCGTTTGGTAAGAAAACATATGCTGTAGGAGGAAATATCAAAGCGGCAGAAATTGCCGGAGTTAAAACAGATAAAGTTCAAATTATTATTTATACCATTTCAGGATTGATGGCTTCTATTTCAGGTATTATTCTTACCTCACGTTTAAACTCAGCGCAACCGACTGCTGGACAGTCTTACGAAATGGACGCCATTGCAGCAGTTGTTTTAGGCGGTACCAGCTTGTCAGGTGGAAAAGGTCGTTTGGTTGGCACCTTAATCGGGGCATTGATTATTGGGACGATCAACAATGGATTGAATTTATTAGGGGTATCAAGTTTTTATCAACAAATTGTTAAAGGACTTGTGATTATTGTAGCAGTGTTGTTAGACCGTAAACAAAATAAATAGAAACGAAGGAGAGAATCAGTATGAAAAAATTTTTAGTTTCGATGGTGGCAGTAGGTTTGCTTTTAGCAGGGTGTGGTGCAGCAACATTAGGAGACAATGAAACAAAATCAGATACAAAAACAGAAGAGAAAAAAGCAGCAGATTTAAAAGTAGGCGTAAGTATTTCTACATTGAATAATCCTTTCTTTGTTTCTGTAAAAGACGGGATTACAAAATTGGCAGATGAAAATAAGACCAAAACAATCATTTCTGATGCGCAAAATGATGCTTCTAAACAAAGCAATGACATTGATGATTTAATTCAACAAAAAGTGGACGTTATTTTAGTAAATCCCGTTGACTCATCTGCGATCCAACCAGCAGTAGAAGCAGCAAACGAAGCGAATATTCCAGTAATTACTTTAGATAGAAGTTCTGATGGCGGTAAAATTTTAACCTTGGTTGCTTCTGATAACGTTAAAGGTGGCGAAATGGCAGCGAACTTTATTATCGACAAAGTTGGTAAAGGGGCAAAAGTCGTTCAATTAGAAGGGACACCAGGTGCTTCTGCAACTCGTGAACGAGGCAAAGGATTTGAAAATATCGCTAAAAAAGACTTAAATGTTGTTCAAAGCCAGTCTGCTGATTTTGATCGTGCTAAAGGGTTGACTGTAATGGAAAATATCATGCAATCAAATTCTGATATCACTGCAGTCTTTGCTCAAAATGATGAGATGGCTTTAGGAGCAGTTGAAGCTTTGAAATCAGCTGGCAAAAAAGATGTCTTAGTCGTAGGATTTGATGGTAATGAAGATGGATTAAAAGCTGTAAAGGCTGGGACATTAGCCGCAACAGTAGCGCAACAACCTGTTGAAATGGGTAAGTTAGCATTGCAAGCGGCCTATGATCATTTTGAAGGAAAGAAAGTAGAAAGTAAGATTGATTCTCCTTTAGAATTAGTAGAAGCAAAATAATTAGAAGTCGTTGCTTTTGATTCCACAGTGTATCAGAAGTCCAAGAGACCATAATACAACTCTGTAAGTTGTATTATGGTCTCTTTTTTTGCGTGGTTATTCTTTTACAAGCTGTAATAGCTGTGTATAAATTGCTTTCCACGTTCCAGCCTCATTAAAGTTTTCTACCAGTAAAAAGGCAGTATCTTTTCTTTCGATGGGGGCGACGTAGTTAGCAATGATTACGTTAGCGAGTGTATCGTCTGTCGTAAAAACAAAGGTATCTGGGTTGAGAATCTTCATCAATTTTCGTTTTAATGCTAGCTCAGCGACGATGTTTCCACCGAAATCGATATAAATCATGACTTGTTGTTGATGCTCTCCTAAAACGATTAAGTAAAGAGTGTCGATGAGTACTTGCTTACTTTCTTCTTTTTTCGACCAAGGAATTGTTGGCTGAAATTGATCATAAAAATCAATTAACTGTTCATAAAGTAGTGCATCACTCTGAAGACTTTCAGTAGTTAGAGCTTGAGAGTAAAAGATATTTTTAATATCATGACCAAAAAATTGAATGTAACTTAAATGTAGAGTCAAAATATAAAGACTTGCATAATAATTTTTATGAAGACGAGGTAATGACTCCAATGTAAAGGTTTCAAATACAGCATCTAACATCTGTTTAGAAAGAACTGCTAGATCAAAATCAAGCATCCCTTCTAGCGTTTCACCAAAATGAAACATGTCCTCAAATGTATAAATTCTAGGAATAAAGATCCGTAAGAAAAAGAGCAAAAACGGATGATCTAGGTCGTTCTCTTTTTTTGCAAAAATAGTCGTTAGTGGAAATACAGAAGATGACTGGATTTCCGTTAACAAGCGATCTAAATCAGTTGGTGTGTGCTCAAGTACATAGAAAAACGAATTAAAACTATGAAGTTCAGAATAAGTCATTTGTTTTGCATAGGGAACGGTTTTTTTATTAGCAATACTTTTTTTACGTTCCTCTTCTATCGCAGAATAAGGTGAGCGGTAAAAAAATAAAAAACTAAAAACTAAAAAACGAAAGATAAAGATATCAGCAGCTCGTCCTTTAAGAAAAACAGTCTTGTTGGCCACGGTTAATTTCAAGTTAAACTGTTCCAAAAAAGGATTAATCTGACGTATAACATAATAAGTATGTGATTGAGAAAAAAGTAATTCATATGCGATATCAGTGATTGAGCGTTCTTCTTCATGCAAAAAAAGATAAGTCAGTTGAAACATAGCAGAAGAATGCAAGTAATGTTGGATTAATTCATATATTAATAAGGAAGGATGATGATCGTTTGTGTTTTCCTCAATTAAATACTTATTTTCTTTATAGTTAATGGTAATTGGCATTTGATAGATGGCTAAATCTCTATTTAGCTGAAGGATAAAATGATATAGCCGGTTTTTAGATAACGAGACCTGTGTTTGTAAAACGTCAGCTTCAATCATCTGGCTATTTACGATTCTAGTGAATAAATCTAATTTTATTTGTTCGTTCTTTTTAATTAATTGAGTCATTAACATAACAATCCCACCTTTATTTGTTTATTATAAACGGGTTTAAATGTTTTTCATATTAAAAAAACAAAAATAACTAAAAAAAGCTAATACGAGATTATCTTGAAGTTCACCTTGAATTCTTTTATATTTTGTATACAGAAAAATTTTGACAAAAACAAGAGGTGATTAAGTGAGAGTTGTTAAACGATTCAATTTATGGATGCTCGTGATTTTTTTAATCGTCAGTCCCTTATGTCAAAGCACAATGATCGTATTCGCAGAAACATTGAATGAACAGACTACATATTTGAAAATACATAAAAATGAAAAAGAACAAGCAGTTGTCACTTTACCACAAGTTGTTTCAGGACAAGAAGTAACAATCAAGTCTCAGACACCAATTGACGTTACTACTTTGGAAAATAAACAAATGATTCAAAATTTACATAATAATGAAGAAAAACAGACGGTTTCATTTGTTTATCTAGGATCAGAACCTTTCCAATTATATTTTGACGTACGTCAGGTAAAAGAGCAAGAGGTTGTCGTTGAGCAAAACAATCAAAAGGTTACTTACCAATTGCAACTAGACGAAAGTTTTACTGAAACGACCGAAACAACTGTACAAGAAAATGAAACACAAGAAACAAGTCAAGAAACCTCAGTAACTGAAACAGGTGATGAACAAACAACGCAAACAGAAACTGAAACAAGTTTGACGACAGAAACTGAAATCAGCAGTGATGTTGAAACTAGCACAACAAAAGAAAGCACAACGCAAGCTTCCCAAAGAAAAGAAAGTAAAGAAGCAAGATCTGGCGATTTGATGCAAGAAATTATTGCAGATCGAGAGGCTGGTTGGAAAATACAGCTAAATAAACAAACTGTTTTATCAGAACCATTATCCTCAGGAAGCCAAGTTTCTTATGGCTTTGCCAAAGAGGAAGATCTATTCCTTACAAATATTTTCTTAACAGATACGAATGGACAACGCATTGATTATCGAAATGGAAGTAACTCATCCAACAGCAGAGGAATTCGTTTTTATTCGTTTGAAAAAGTAGGAGATTATACACCAGTTGAGAATGTTGCGTTAAATACAGTAGCAGTCAAAGGCAATCAAATTCGAGGATATGGAGAATTTACTCTGGATCACAATCTGGTTTATTCCTATAAAGTTGTTGTGCGTGTGACGCTAAGTTTTGATGATGCAACGGGAGACATTCAAAAGCAAATTGAGATTAAACGTGTAGATAAACCGCTAATAGGTGATCCACAACCGATGAACGTCGGCTTTTCAGAAATTGTTGATACTAAGCTGAACAATAGAGATAGCACGGACGTTGCCTACATCGGAAATGGTCGTGGCCTTTCCATTGAAAATGATCCATATAAAGTTCAGTTTAAAATGGCTAAAGAGAATATGAGTACAACGAATCCCAATAAGTGGGGGTCTGCTAAAGCAACTTTTCTAGATTTAAGTATTGGTATCCATTGGTGGTATCGCTATGCAGAACCTGGTGACTTTTTCAAAAGTCGTTCAATTATTGGCGGTGAAGTTCATGGGCTAGAGGATAGCAATGGTCAGCCCGGTGAAATCGTTGATCATTATTCAGATGCAGCTCTTGCAATGATGTGGAACAAGCAAAAAGTTAAATTGCAAGAAACACGGACAATGTCTTATGCGATTCATTTAGATGAAATAAGTAAACCAGAAATTAAGTTACAGTCTGATATTCCTGCTAGCTTACTTGAAGGTAAAAATTTGGAAAACCTCATTGGTACAGTAGAATCTGACAGAAATAATACCATTGATTTGTTATATGCAATTGATGATAACGAGTATACAAAATTTGAAGAGATCAACAATGCAAATAAAGGCGAAAAACATGAATGGTCAATCGATAAAATCAATCTATCTGCCTATAAAGTAGGCAAACACACGTTGACTTTTATGGCTCAAGATAGCGATGGGAACATATCAGAGAAAATCACTCGTACATTCCGAATTGTTTCAAAAGATACAAAATATGTTTTTGACTCAACAGTCACTAATACAAATGGTCTTCTATCTAAAGTTCATCCTGGTGATCGATTGCATTATGAGATTTATTTAGAAAACAGAGGTAAAAATATTTACTTCCGTTGGGAAAATGAATTTTCGAAGTATTTAACACTAGATGAAAAGTCAGTTCATATCCAAAATAAACGAGACCCTAAACCAAATGTTCAAATCAAAGGTCAGACACTCACCTATGACAGTGCGATGGCTCTTAACGAAGTGATTACCTTTAGCTTTGATGCAATCGTTAAAGATGACAGTTTAGGAGTGAAATTAGCTTCAATCATAAACAAAGCAAGCTTTTATGAAAAAGATAGCTACAATAAGCCGTTAGTAAAAAGTGAAATTAGTTTAGCAAATGAAGGAACCGTCACAAACTTCCCCAAAGCATATATAGACGGTCAATTGTTAAATAAAGAAATCAAAGAAGATGATGAACTGATTTTTGAAGGAAAGATTGGTAACTCGGCGATAGCTAAAGATACTGATTCTGGTGCTTGGAAGCAAGCACAGTACCTGTTTCCAGAAGAAGAAGGATTGGAACTTGAAGAAATTCAGATTCTTGACAAAAATAATCAACCATTACCAGATAGTCAAGTAGAATGTGCCATTATATCAGAAGATGATGGACAACAGACGAAGAAAAATTATCATAGAATGGCAATGGCTCGCTTTAAAAAGGATATTTTACCTCAAGAAGAATACCGTATTCGAGTAAAAGCAAAAGCAGCAAAAGATTCTTCCAAACTAAAGGAACCAATCGTCGTTCAGACATCAGCTTTTGGTACTGACAAAACAGAAGAAGACATTGAAGTAGTAAAAGAAATCAAAATGCCTAAGATTCAACCAAAAGAAATGTTAACCATAGCCGATGTAACTGGTGAGCTGAACTTTGGAGAATGGACATTAAAAAGAGAAGTACAAAAGAAATACGCAGAAGATTTAAGCATAAAGATCCAAGATACACGTGTGGGCAGTAATGAATGGACCTTACAAGTTTCTGGAGAAATTAAAAATGATTCTGGCGATTTATTACCTTTATTCTTTGAGGAAGGTAAACAAAAACAATCTCTTGAAGATGGTATTGTCATTAGCCATAAAGGGATGAAAGAATTAACTTTTGGAGAAAAAAGCGAGCAAAAAATTTACGCTGAACTTTCTCCAACAATGAACAAAGGGCATTACCAAGGAACAATTTCTTGGAATTTGATGGATGTGCCATAGAAAGAAAACATTCATTATACTCGTTTTAAATGGATAGAACCGATAGCGTCTATCTTTAAAATAATCAATTCGTTAAACACAACTTAGGAGGAATTTTATTATGAAAACAAGCAAATTAACAGTAGGAATGATTTTATTAGCAACAGGAAGCATGTTTGCAGTAACAGCGAATGCAGCAGAAGTACCAGCCAAAGAAGCAACAACAAAAGCAGAAGCATCAGTTAAAGGTGGAGATCTTTATTTAACAGGATTTACAAATAACGTGAATTTTAATTTTGACTTGAATGATGCAGTAACAACTGACGAAAATGGAAATACAACAATCAATTCAATTATCAAATCTAAACCGATGGAAAATGAATCAGGAATCATCCAAGGTCAAGTTGTCGATTTATTGGGTTCTAACGAAAAATGGACAGTAAATGTAAAATTATCAGAGTTTGTTAATGCAGAAAATAAAGAACAAAAGCTTGCAAACCCATTAATTGAAGGATCAAAAATTTTAGGTCAAGAAGTACCTACGACAAAAGCACAAGACTTAATCATTATCGATCAAGTAGGCGTGAACATTGTTTCTGATAATGAAACATCTGGATTAGGTGTGAATACAATCGGACTTTCTAATGCGATGATGACATTCGGATACACTAAAAACAAAAAAGTGGTTGCTGGAGATTACACTGGCGAGCTTAGCTGGAACTTAGTTGATGCTGAAACTGGACAAGAGTAATAACTAGCTTGTAATATAGAGTAAGAAAATGGATTTGGGACAGTGAATGCTATTGTTCCAAATCCATTTGTACATAAGAAATTATTTTAAGAGTAGAAGGGAATTATTGAAATGAAAAAATTAATTATGGTATTGGGTCTTATTTTTATGCTTGGTTTTATTGATACTACTGAGGTAAATGCAGAAGAGATGGCTTATTCTGTTCAAGCTGTACTGCCAGATAACCAAAAGACTGATGTTAGTTATTTTCATTTAACAATGAAACCTTCTCAAGAACAAGAACTAAAATTAAAGCTAATTAGTTATTCCGATAAACAGCTAGAAATTGAAGTCATTCCTCGTGACGCATTTACCAACAATAATGGGATGATAGACTATAGTGTCGATAATCCAACCTTGGATCAAACAATGCCTCATTCTTTTACTGACTTAGTTTCAGAAAAACAAGTAGTGACGTTGAAACCAAAAGAAGAGAAGGAAGTTAGTTTTCAATTGAAGATGCCTGAGACATCTTTTGACGGAGAAATTTTGGGTGGTTTTTTTGTTCGTGAATTTAATGGCAATGCTTCATCAGAGTCCGATCAGGATGCCCAACAAACGCAGGAAAGCGCAACTGGTGTTCAATTGGAAAATCGCTTTTCTTATACGATTGGTGTGAAATTAATTGAAACAGATCAAGTTGTCAAACCAGAAGTTCAGCTGGGAGAGGTGAAAGCTGGTCTTGTAAATGGTAGAACGTCATTTTTAGCAACACTTAGAAATGTCAAAGGAACAACGTTAAAGAAGGCAACTGTCGAAGGTAAAATATACAAAAAAGATGAGTTGCTTTATACGACTAAAAAAGACAAACTAGCAATGGCTCCTTATTCAGTATTTGATTTCAATGTTTCTGCAGAGAATGAAGAGTTGATGGCAGGAGATTATACGTTAAAGATAAATGTTACAAGTGGTGAAGAGAAGTGGAATTTCACCAAAGAGTTTAAAGTGGACAAAAAAGCCGCTGACAAGCTTAACAAAGAAGCTGTAGAAATTGTCAAACAACCAACCAATTACTGGCCTTGGGTTGTAGGAGGCATGGGAATTGTCGTAGTTGGATTGCTAGGATACATTGTTTACCAAAAGAAACGTAACTAAAGTAAAACTTAAAAATAGTTAGGCGCAAATATCTTGGATATTTATGCCTGACTATTTTTTTGTTCTAATGTACAAAAATAGTGATGAGACTGTGTTTTGACTAGATCTAAATCTAAGAACTAAGCACTTTTTTAGATTAGATTGTCTAAGTTTATTTTTCTGAACATCTATATTTTCTATACAAATATCTATATTTTGTTTATTTATATTTTCGTTTGTAAGCGCTACAATTCTAATGTAGAGAATTTGAGGAGAGGAGTTGAGTAAATGAAGAGAAAGTCAAAAGGCTCAGTTTTCATTTCCAATGTTTGGCGGTACAAGGCATTGATTTTAATGGCAATCCCAGCGATGGTATGGATGATTTTTTTCTTTTATATTCCAGTATTGACCAACGTTGTGGCATTTAAGGATTTTCATATTTCTCCTGATGGATTTATCGCTAGTTTGAAGGCAAGTCCTTGGGTTGGATTAGAGAATTTCAAGTTTTTATTTTCTTCCAATGATGCGTTTTTGATTACTAAAAATACAGTCTTGTACAATGTGACGTTTATTATTTTGAATCTGATTATTTCTGTATTTTTTGCGATCGTAATGAGTGAGTTGCGGAATAAACGTTTGGTAAAAGTGTATCAAACGATGTCTCTGTTGCCTTACTTTTTATCTTGGGTAATTATTGGGTATTTTGTGTATGCTTTTTTAAGCCCAGACAAAGGGATTTTCAATCAATGGATTACGAGTCGTGGGGGAACACCAATTAATTGGTACAGTGAACCGAAATTTTGGCCGTTTATCCTAGTCTTCATAGGTACATGGAAAGGGATTGGCTATAATAGTATTATTTATTTTGCTTCTGTTATGGGGATTGACCCTACATATTACGAGGCAGCAATGGTGGATGGTGCCAGTAAATGGCAACAAATCAAAAATGTGACGATTCCTCAATTATTACCTTTGATGACGATTTTGACAATTTTGGCTGTGGGGAATATTTTTAGAGCGGATTTTGGTCTGTTTTATAATGTTCCTAGGAATTCGGGGTCCTTATATCAAGTCACCTCTGTTCTGGATACCTATATCTTTAATGGTTTGACAGCTACTGGGGATATTGGTATGACGGCAGCGGCTGGTTTGTATCAATCAACAGTTGGTTTTGTCTTATTGATGATTACCAATGGGATTGTTCGTCGATTTGACAGTGAATCGGCATTATTCTAAGGAGGAGTGAAAACATTGAGGAAAAAGTCAGTTTCAAAAGTAGAAATTCGCTCGTTTAATCGACCAGTCAATTTATTTTTCAACCTGTTGATCGCTGTTTTTGCACTATCCTGTATTTTGCCGTTTTTATTTGTTGTGGCGATTTCATTTACTAATGAGACAGCTTTAGCGGCACACGGGTATAGTTTTTGGCCTAAAGAATTTAGTTTTTTCGGGTACACCTATTTGTTTGATCAGATGCATGAAAAAATCTTTCAAGCATTATTTGTGACCGTTTTGGTTACTGTTCTGGGAACTTTGATCAATAGCACGGCAACGTCATTATATGCTTACGTGATCTCAAGATCTAACTTTCCCTTTCGCCGTTTTTTCACTATATTTTGTTTAATTACTATGTTATTTTCACCTGGGATGGTGGCGAATTATTTAGTGATGACGAATTTACTTCAGTTAAAAGATACGATTTGGGCATTGATTTTGCCAATGGCAGTTAGTCCGTTTAATATTATTGTGATGCGGACATTTTTCAAACGTTCAGTATCTGATTCAATTATCGAGTCAGCTAGGATCGATGGTGCTTCTGAGATGCGTATATTTATTCAAATCGTGTTGCCATTAGCCGTGCCGGGAATCGCAACGATTAGCTTATTTGCAGCATTAGGCTATTGGAATGACTGGTTTAATGCGTTACTTTATATTCAAAAAGACAGTTTAGTACCATTGCAGTATTTGTTGATGAAGATTCAAAATAATATTCAATATCTGACACAAAATGCTGGAGCCAGTAGTCAACTATCTGGCGGTATGGCGGCGATACCTGGTGAGTCAGCCCGTATGGCAATCGTAGTTATTTCCACGTTGCCAATTGCCGTTAGTTATCCATTTTTCCAAAAGTATTTTGTCAAAGGATTAACGATTGGCGGAGTTAAGGAGTAAAATAACAAAACTCATAAAGCTTTTAAAATTAGGGAGGAACAAAGATGAAGACTTGGAAAAAAATAGCCGGTTTAAGTACAGCAGTAGTTCTCTTAGGTGTTTTAACAGCATGTGGTAGTGGAAGTAAAGAACAGACGGATGGTAGTAGTAAAAAAGCGAACGAGAACACGTTATTGATGTATCAAATTGGTGATAAACCAGATAATTATGATGCATTGATGGAAGTTGCTAACAAGAGAATCGAAGAAAAAACAGGAGTTAAATTAAATATCCAATACATCGGTTGGGGAGATTACGAGAAAAAAATGAGCGTCATCGTATCTTCAGGCGAAAATTATGATATTGCCTTTGCAGATAATTATGTGCCGAATGCACAAAAAGGGGCTTTTGCGGATTTAACAGAATTAGCACCGAAATTTGCGAAAGATGCATATGATCAATTGGATGAAGCGTACATCAAAGGAAACTTAGTGGATGGAAAATTATATGCCTTTCCAGTCAACGGTAATGTGTATTCTCAACAAGTGTTGACCTTCAATAAGCAATATTTGGATAAATACAACTTATCGATTGATGATATTAAGTCATATAAAGACGCAGAAAGCGTGCTTAAAACCTTCCACGAAAAAGAACCTAATATTGCAGCGTTTGCGATTGGTCAAGGATTTAAAGCACAAGGGAACTTTGATTTTCCGATTGGCAATAATTATCCATTCGCTATTGATTTAAATGGCGACTCGAAAAAAATCGTCAATCAATATGAAAACAAAGATTTTATGGATGTTTTAAAAACAATGCATAAATGGTATAAAGCTGGCTACATTCCATCGGATGCTGCAACAAGCAATACTGAATTTCCTTTAGAAGGAAATACTTGGTTCATTCGTCAAGAAACACAAGGACCTTACGATTATGGTGATACAATTTTAAGTAATGCTGCTGGTCAAACTTTAGTATCTAAAGCATTTACAACGCCATTGAAATCAACAGCACAAGCTCAAATGGCAAACTTTGTTGTCTCAAATACGTCTAAAAACAAAGAAAAAGCAGTCGAAGTTTTAGGGCAAATCAATAGTGACCCAGAACTGTTAAATGGTTTAGTTTGGGGAATTGAAGGAGAAGCTTGGGAAAAAATCCCTGATAAAAAAGATAAGATCAAATTACTAGATGGATATAAACCAAATACACATTTACCTGCTTGGAACACTGGAAATAACAAAATTTTATACACACAAGATACGATCACGGATGATATGATCAAAGAGCGTGATGAATCAATCGCTAAAGCAGAAACATCACCGATTTTAGGGTTTAACTTTGTCACATCTAATGTAAAAACAGAGCTAAGTAACATCGCAAACGTTATGAGTCAATATCTGGATGGCTTAAATACAGGAACAGTGGATCCAGAGGTGACAGTACCTAAATTGAAAGAAGCTCTTGATAATGCTGGTTACGAGAAAGTCTTGACTGAAATGCAAAAACAATATGATGACTTTTTGAAAAAATAGAACATGAATAATAACCAGAACCAAGTGACTCGATGATTCATCGTTTTTGCTTGGTTCTTTTATAAAAATAAGAATCAAGATTAATTGCGTAGTATATTTTTAGTAGGGAGCTTTTATACTTGGAATATACGCCAGAGTTATTTATTATACTAATAGAGTACTGGAAAGGAAGAGTTAGATGATTGGAAAAGCGTTGGAAACGTTATTTATCAAGATTTGGGTCATTGTAAAATTGAATTTATTCTTTTGGTTGTTTAGTTGTTGCGGATTGATTGTAGCAGGCGTTGGACCAGCCTTGAAAACAGTCAACGATTTATTTGTCAGCCATGAATTTAATTACAAGGACATCACTTTAAAGGAAGGTTGGCATTATTTTAAGCAAAATTTTGTTAGAGGAAATCTACTCTTTTATGGTACGGTATTGTTGTTAGCAGCTTTAGCGTATAATTTATTTTTATCTGTTCAAATTCAAGGACTACTATTTTTGGCGATTGACTTTCTTTTAGTTTTCGCTATGATTTATGGTCTTGTTACATTTCAATATGGGTTATTGTTAGACAGCTATTATGAAATCGGTTTAAAAAACTTGCTGAAGCTGGCTTTTATTTCGACGTTATCTAATTTTATGAATTTATTAAAAATTGCCATTGGAGTCAGTCTGATTTTGTTTATTACTTGGAAATTCAAAGGGTTGATTTTATTTGGAACTTTTTCTATGATGCAAATTTGGAGTTATACTGCAACCAAGGCTTGGCGACAAACAATTGATCAACGATTGGGTCTTCATGCGTAAAAAGTTGCCTTCTTCCTTTAGCAAAAAAACATTGTTGAACCGACTGCTGAAAAATTATGCCTTGATTCTGGTGTCTTTGATTTTGATCGGTATGTTCAGTATCGGTATGAATACTTATTGGCAATCGATGGGAAGAGGGAGAATGACCGCACAAGAAGCAGTCGATATGATTGGTCGATCTATCAGTGATAAAAATTTGCAAGGGAAAACAATGCTAAATGGACTGACGGATAATCAAGAGAAGATCAATAACTTAAATCGTTATATGGATTCTTCCATTCCGGATTATTTGAATTATTCCTACGATCAGCAGCTAGAAACAGGCAATTATTTATTTTTACCTAGTCAGGTGAAAAATTTTTATACCATGTATGACAATATTGAATCAGTCATTATAGTTTTGAATAATTATGATGGTTACTATCTTTCCACAGTTAAAGATAAAGGTGGGGGAAAAAATAATGGTACACCTCATTTAAATAATAAATTTTATTTAGCTTATCCGATTATCAATCCGGTGACCTTAGAAGTTTTAGGAAGTTTTTACGTTGAATTTTCTCAAAAAGATATTATTGATAGTTTGACTCATTTAACTACTTTTGACGGATTGTCCGCATATGTCTTTTCCAATACAGGGTATCAACTATTGACGTATACGGAAAAAAATGACAGCTCAGACCGGCAGTTAATCCAACAAAATATGAAGGAAACGTCTATGTTGCCGATTCAAAAGTTGGCTGAGAAAAATTTGTTGGAGCATTTGAAAACAACGAGTGGTTTTGACATCTTGGTTACGATATCTAAGTCAAAGATTATTACCACTGTTTTTTTTGACTTGCGTATTTTAATGTTAGGCGGATTGGTTTTAATTTTAGTCCTGTTGTATTTGCTGTATCGAACGTTTACGAAGTATTCACATCAGGTTGATATTATTATGGAATCGATGGCATTAGTCACTAAAGGGGAGTTGAATACGCGAATCGATGAAGAGACAACTCAGTTTGAATTAAGAGAGCTGTCAAACGGCATCAATACGATGTTGGACAATATTGAGCGATATATTGCTGATATATACAAGCTGGAAATCAAGCAGCAAGATGCACATATGAGAGCGTTACAGTCTCAAATTAGCCCACATTTTTTATATAACACGTTGGAATATATCCGAATGTATGCATTAAGCGAAGGCAGTGAAGAGCTTGCTGATGTTGTTTACGCATTTTCAACCTTGTTAAGGAATAATACGGATCAAGCTAAAACAACAACGTTAGAAAAAGAATTAAGTTTTTGCGAAAAGTATGTCTATTTGTATCAGATGAGATATCCTGACCGAGTGGCCTATCACTTTGAGATCGATGAGGGATTAAAAGAGCTAATTTTACCGAAATTTTCGATACAACCTTTGATTGAAAATTACTTTGTCCATGGGATTGATTTTTCAAGAAACGACAATGCTATCAGTGTGAAAGCTCAGTTGATTGATGGACAAGTGAATATCTTGATTCGTGATAACGGCAAAGGGATATCAGAACAAAAGTTGATGCTTATCCGAAGAAAGTTGGAGAGTCAACAAATAGAATTACATGATTCGATTGGATTGCAAAATGTAAATGAACGACTTCGTGCGTATTTTGGGCCTACATTTTTGATGACGATCACGCCAAATGAGATAAAGGGAATTACTATTTTACTGTCATTCAATGATTGTAGTTCTTCAAGTTAAATCTGATTTAGACAAAATTAGGCGATAACGAACCCGCTGTGTTGTACAGCAAAGGAGTGAGACAATGACATATAATGTTTTACTAGTCGATGATGAATATATGATTGTTAACGGTTTGAAAAAAATTATACCTTGGGAAGAGGAAGGTTTCTCGATTAAAGGAACGTCGAGGAATGCTAAAGAAGCTTTGACGATAATGGAAACAGAAGCTATTGATTTAGTGATCACGGATATTACAATGCCTGAAATGACTGGTTTAGAGTTTATTGAAGCTGCTCAAAAAGAGGCACGGCAATTTGAATTTATGATTCTGTCTGGCTACCAAGAATTTGATTTTTTAAAAGGAGGGTTACAGCTAGGAGCCATTAATTATTTGATGAAGCCAGTAGATAAATTAGAGCTTCTGAAAAGTGTAAAAAAGGCGAAAAATCGATTGGATAGTCGTAATCAACAAGAGACCAGAGATGGCTTATATAGCGAAATTCTATTGTCTCAATGGGTCAATGGTGAGATTGATATAGATAATTATCAAGAGTTGGATCAATTAGTCAATACCTCAGAGAAAGCCGATTGGACGGTCTTGTTGATTGAAATAGCTCGTGAGCAAAAGCTTAAAGTTGTTAAATGGTTAGAAGAACAGCAACAGTCACTGTTTTTTTCAAGGAATTTAGGAGATAAAAGCCTACTTGTACATATTTTTAAAGGCGGGAAGTATCAGTTGAATCAATTGTTAGCAATTAATCCTTTACAAGGGGATGAAGGCGACAATTGGCTGATTAGTGTAGGTGAGACTGTGAGTGATTGGGAAGATGTTCCAGATAGTTTTGAAAAAGCAAGCCAAACCTTGCAGCGCTATAAGTTTTATGAAGCAAGTGGGGGGAACTTGCTGTATTCCGTTTTTTCAGATGACTTTGATCTTTCTACGGATATTATTAATTTTAATAAAACATTGATGGTCGGTGATTTTACAACAATCGAAACGACGATCGCTGACATCTATACTAAGACACAAAAAATCGGTGCTCGTCCAGAAGATGTCCGTCATATAACGTTTATGCTATTTATGGATATTTATCGTCGGTTTAATCATTTAGATGAAGGGGAGTATCAGCAAGTTTTAGATGATATTAATCATTCATCAAATGTAGATAAACTTCGGGAGATTTTATCCACTACGATTAAACAAATCACTCGTGAAAAGTTGGCGTACGACTATTCGGAAAATGTTCAAAACGTGATTGATAAAATTCGTTGTGAATATGCCAGTGAATTGACACTGAAATGTGTAGCTCAGTCATTGCATTTAAATGTGATGTATTTGGGTCAATTATTTAAGAAGGAAACGAAAAAAAGCTTTTCTCAATACTTGAATCAATATCGTATGAAAAAAGCCCAAAACTTACTGTTATATTCAGATGATAATGTAAGTGAGATCGCTGACAAAATCGGCTTTAACAACAGTACGTATTTTTCTCAGATGTTTAAAAAGATGAATGATCTGACGCCAAAAGAATTTCGGGAAAAGTATAAACATCGCTATCATTCTGTTGGGGAAGAATAGCAGAGAATCGACAGAAAGAACTGAATGGAAAGGCTCAAATCTAAGAGCCTTTCATTCAGTTTTTTTAGGCTTACATACTAAATGGAAGTTGGGTTTGTGAAATCATTCTTGGTCTAGGAACGATTCCTAGAGTAAAGTCGATAGTTCCGCCATGCATCAATTGTTCATGAGTGAAGAATAGTTCTTCATGAATCTTTCCGTTAGAACAAATATGATCCACGAATTGCTGTTGTTCTTTATTGGGACTGGCGGTGATGGTTAATGTTTCACCATTAGATAAATGAATGACCGCTTTATCAAATAAAGGCATTCCAATGACATACTCACCTGAGCCAGGACACACAGGGTAAAAGCCTAATGAACTGAAAATATACCAACCAGCCATACTGCCATTGTCTTCATCGCCTGGGTAGCCAGTAGGACTATCATTAAATTCCTGAACCATCAGTTGCTTTAATAAAGGCTGAGCAAATTCTGGTTTTCCTATATAACTAAATAAATACGGAAAATGAAAACTTGGCTGGTTTGAAATGGCCAATTGACCGAAATCTGTAGCAGCCATTTCACTCATTTCGTGAATTTCAAATCCATAGCCATCAACATTGAATGTGGGTTCTTGATTACAGAGATTAATTAATTTTTCTTGGAATCGTTCATTTCCGCCAAACGCTGTGATTAGTCCCTTAAAGTCATGGTATACCGCAAAACTACTTTGCCACGCACTTCCTTCTGCGTAATCTCCACCCCAGCGATGACTGTTAAAAGTTTTTTTGAATGTCCCGTCTGTTTGTTTCGCCCGCATAAAACCTGTTTTCTCATCAAAAATAGCTAAGTAATTTTTTGCTTGTTTTTTATAATGTTCTCTTACTTCGTCGTCCTTTAGAGAAGAGGCTACTTGGCTAATACAAAAGTCGCTGTAACAGTAATCCAGCGTGTGGTTGACTGACTCATGGTAATCTGCCGGAACATAGCCATAGGTCAAGTAATCCTTCGTTCCTTGACGACCATAATTAGGGTTTTCACTTTGAACGGTAGCGCCTTTAATCATAGCTGACAAAAATTCTGGCATTAAATCAGGACGGATTTTTTTCACTGCAGCATCAGCGATCACGGCATCAATTAAAGTTCCAGGCATTAATCCTCGTTCATCTGGCGATAACCATTTAGGTAAATAGCCGCTTTCTCGATAACTGTTTAAAAAGCCTTCTAGCATCTCTGCATATTTTTCCTGAGCAATCAATGAATATAAAGGATAAACTGTTTTGTAAGTGTCCCAAAAACCATTATTAGTATAAAGAAAACCAGGTTTTACCTTTTTAGCTAAAGTATCATAGTGGATAATTTTATCCTCTGAATCTTTTTCATAGAACGTTTGGGGAAACAGAAGTGTTCGATAAAGATTATGATAAAAGGTTGAGCGACGTTGCTGATTTTTATCTTGAATGTCGATTTTATTCAAATATTGTGCCCATTGTTCCTGAGAACTTTTAAGATAATCTTCAGGCTGCCAATGAGACTCCCGAGATAAGTTCAACTTTGCTTGCTCTAAGCTGATAAAAGAGGTGCCAAATTGGATGACTTGTTCTTTAATATCTCCAAAAGAAAAAGTAATGCAGTCATCTTCTCCCGCTTTTTCTATAGGTTCTTCCCAAAATAATGGCTGTTGAAAATGAAGAGTAAAATAAAAAGAAAAATCGGAATCTTCGCAACCTGCGTAATTTATTATAGAGCCAGAAACAGTATGAGCATCCTCAATAGTAAGTTGATATTTTCCAGGTAATGAAAGTAAAAGTCCTGCGGCTAGCTGTGTGTATGTTGCTGTTAAGACACCGCCATACATACTAGGGATTAAGCGAGTGGTCAACTGGTAGCGTTGCTCCGTAATTTCTAAATAACTAGGTTTAAAAACGCTTTCATCTGGTCGGTAAGAAGACTGCGCATGAAATACAGTCTTCTCTTTTAGAGAGCCGTTAAAAGGTAGCATAACGAAATAGCTAAAATCCCCCATCCAAGGGCTAGGTTGATGAGTTAAGCGAAACCCTTGAAAGACCCGATCACGAGGGTTGAACCACCAACTGCCATTTTCTCCATTGGTTTGTGGGGCAAAATAATTCATGCCCCAAGGGACACCTGTATAAGGTAAACAATTACCATTTGAAAAAGAGTGTTGATTGTCTGTTCCATGCCTAGTATCAATTAATGTTTGTTTCATTCTTTAGTTCTCCTTTGTTGAGTGTCGAATGATTTGTTTGACTGGGACTTGTTGATCTGTAGGGATTACTTGCTTTTCAATCCACTCAATTAGCATCTTACCAGCAAGTTGTCCCATTCCTTTGAAATCTTGTGCAATAGTTGTTAGTGATGGATCAACTAAGGCAGCTGCTTGGATATTATCGAATCCAATGACTGACAACTGATTTGGTATATCAAGGCCTACTCGTTTGGCTTGATTCATCAAAGAAATCGCAACTAAGTCATTTTCACACACAACACCTGTAATGGCATTTTCACGCAGATAGGCAATTACATTATCATTTAAACATGCTTGTTTATCTGTTAATGCTGTGTGGAAAGTTAAATCTTGTTCTTTCGTTCCATGGATATACCCCAAATAACGCTGTCTAACAGATTGAGGTAATGTGGATTCGCCAAAAATATAGGCGATTCGTTGATGGCCTTGTGCGGCTAAATAGTTTGTTGCCATTTCACCACCTGAAAAGTTATCTGACTGAACAGTGGGATAAGGCAGATCATGAATTTTCTTATCTAAGATAATTACGGGGAATTGCTGGATAGATAACTCAAATAAAGTATCCAGAAAGTCCTCGGTGTTATGAGCGTAGTAAATCATTCCATCAAAATTTTCGATGATATCTGATGCTTGTTTATTGATTAAGAACTCTGCTGAAGACATAATCACTTCGTAGTGATGTTCATTTGTCACGGGTGCAAGACCTTCATTGAAATTTCCCAACGAAAGGTCATTAACAAATGGGATTAAAAATAAAATACGAGCTACTTTTTTCTTCATTGGTTTACGTTTTTGGACATAACTACCTTTGCCTTGAATTCGGTAGATTAACCCTTGATTTTCTAGTTCTGTAAGAGCTCTTTTAGATGTGATCCGACTGACATCATATTTTTGAGATAGTTCTTTTTCTGTCGGGAGTTGTGCGTTTTCTGGTAATTCCCCAATCTCGATAGATTTCAATAAATCATCAATAATTTTTTTATATAAAGGTTTTGACATAGTTGTTCTCCTAAATGTGAAATGATATATCATTATCGTTAGTTTAACATAGATGGAAAAAGAGTTCAATTTAAAAACATCAGAATAAACACTAGACAAAACGCTTTCATTAGCATATACTTTCGTTGTGAAATGATATATCAATTAACTAGGAGGCAATTATGACTTATCAAAAAATACCAGACTCAGTTCAAGGTTTTATGGATAGGATCACTCAGTTATGTGGCGAAAAACATGCTGGCTGGGCTGAAAATTTCAATGCCGCTTTTGCAAATACATTAACGACAACGGTAAAAAAACAAACGGACGGTACGACATTTTTACTCACAGGAGATATTCCAGCGATGTGGTTAAGAGATTCAACAGCTCAAGTTCGTCCTTATTTGGTAGTTGCAAAAGAAGATGAGGAATTAACGGAGATGATTTGTGGGTTAGTCCAACGCCAATTTTTCTATATCACTATCGATCCTTATGCGAACGCTTTTAACGAAGCACCTAACGAAGCCGGACATCAAACAGATCATACACAGATGAATCCATGGATATGGGAAAGAAAATATGAAATCGATTCACTTTGTTATCCCGTGCAATTAGCCTACTTATTATTTAAAAATACTGGTTGCAAAGCGCAATTTGATGAAAATTTTGTTGAAGGAGTGAAAAAGATTTTAACTGTATTCACTACGGAGCAAGATCATCAACATTCGCCATACACCTTTGAGAGGGATACTACTCGCTTAGAAGATACTCTTCCCAATAATGGACGAGGGACACAAATCAAACCAACAGGTATGACATGGTCAGGGTTCCGTCCTAGTGACGATGCTTGCCGTTATGGGTATTTAGTCCCCTCAAATATGTTTGCAGTAGTAATCTTAGGTTACATTGAAGAAATTTTTACAGAAATCTTGTCAGATCCAAAAGTGGTGAAGCAAGCGTTAAAATTGAGAGAAGAAATCGAGTCAGGAATCCAAAAATTTGGTCAAACAGAAAACCAAGCAGGCGAATCTGTGTATGCTTATGAAGTAGATGGTTTAGGCAATGCCAGTATTATGGATGACAGCAATATTCCTAATTTACTTTCAGCACCTTATTTGGGTTATACATCGGTCGATCAGCCCACCTATCAAGCGACAAGAAAAACGATTTTGAGCGACGAAAATCCTTATTTTTATGAAGGGAAATACGCTAAAGGAATTGGGAGTTCTCACACGCCAGAAAATTATATCTGGCCGATTGCTCTAGCGATGGAAGGCATGACGACAGAGGATAAAGCTGAGAAAGAACGAATATTGAATTCTTTAGTTGCAAATGATGGCGGTACACATTTAATGCATGAAGGATTTGACGTAGATAATCCCTCAAACTATACACGTGAATGGTTTTCTTGGGCGAACATGATGTTTTGTGAGCTGGTGATGGATTATTTCGATATTCGTGTTGAACGATAAAAAAATAAAATGGAGCGTGAAATCATGAAGAAAAAAGTATATATTATCTCTCATTCTCACTGGGATCGTGAATGGTACATGCCTTACGAACAACACCATATGCGTTTAGTGGAGTTGATGGACGATGTATTAGAACTCATCGAATCTGATCCAGCTTTTGAAAGTTTTCATTTAGATGGGCAGACGATCATTTTAGATGATTACTTGCAAGTGAGACCAGAACGAAAATCTGCTGTTCAAAAAGCAATCACAGATGGGAAATTACGAATAGGACCATTTTACATTTTACAGGATGATTTTCTAATTAGTTCTGAATCCAATGTCCGTAATATGCTGATTGGTAAAAAGGACAGTGAAAAATGGGGAGCGCCTGTGAAGTTAGGCTACTTCCCAGATACATTTGGGAATATGGGGCAAACGCCGCAAATGATGAAACAAGCAGGTTTGGATGCGGCGGCTTTTGGTAGAGGTGTAAAACCCGTTGGCTTTAACAATGAAGTTTTAGATGACGAAAACTATACGTCTCAGTATTCAGAAATGTGGTGGCAAGGACCAGATGGCAGTACTGTCTTAGGTTTGCTATTTGCTAATTGGTATAGTAATGGGAATGAGATTCCTGCTGAAAAAGAAGAGGCATTAGCATTCTGGACGGAAAAATTAGGAGATGCTGAAAAATTTGCTTCCACTGATCATTTATTGATGATGAATGGTGTGGATCATCAGCCAGTCCAAAAAGATATTACCAAAGCAATTGCTTTAGCTAATGAATTATTCCCAGACTATGAGTTTGTCCATTCAAATTTTGATGAGTACTTAAAGCAAGTTCGTCAAGAGTTGCCACAAACAGTTGGAACCGTTTATGGGGAGCTGACTAGCCAAGAAACAGATGGGTGGTTTACCTTAGCCAATACGGCTTCTGCAAGGGTTTATTTAAAGCAATGGAATACAAAAGTAGAGCGACAATTGGAAAATGTAACAGAACCATTGGCAGCTATGGCGTATGATTTAACTCAGAATTATCCTCATGATCAGCTAGAGTACGCTTGGAAACTATTGTTGCAAAATCACCCCCATGACAGCATTTGTGGTTGTTCAGTGGATGAAGTGCATCGGGAAATGGTTCCGAGATTTGAAAAAGCGAATGAGGTTGGTAAATATTTGGCAGAAGAAGCGTTGTCAAAATTAACACAGTCAGTCAATACAGAAGAATTCTCCGAAACAAGTTACCCATTTGTTGTATTTAATACTTCAGGTTATCAGAAATCAGAAATTGTAAAAATAAAAGTAGAAATAGCTAGAAAACTTTTTAAAGAAGGCGTACCAAATGAATTATGGCAAGAATTAGCAGATAGCGTTACACCTATTTTTGAGGTAGTTGATAGTCAAGGTCAAAGAATACCAGCAACGATATCACAACCAGAAGTTTGTTTTGATTATGAGTTGCCAAAAGATCGTTTTAGAGTACCTTATATGGCTAAATATGTGGAAATTCAATTACCAATAGATGATCTGCCAGCATTCTCATGGAAAACATTTGCCTTACAAGAAACGAAAGTCAAAGAGCTAGAGTCGACATCTATGCTCAAAAATACAGAGAAACATATACTGGAAAATAGTTACTTGCATGTAACAATCAATGAAGATGGCACCTTGAAGGTAATAGATAAAAATTCAGGAAAAACCTATGATCATTTACTAACTCTTGAAGATACGGGAGATATCGGAAATGAATACATTTTTAAACAGCCAGAAGGAGAAATGCCTATCTTATCAAGTGGTCATCCAGCGGAAATCTCTGTTGTAAAAGATGAACCTTTTATGACCCAAATAAAAATCATTCAACGCATGAGGATTCCAAAATCCGCTGATGAGTTATTAGAGCAAGAACAAAAAGCTGTTGTTGATTTCCGCTACCGAAAAGCGGGACGCTCGGCAATAATGAAAGAATTAACAGTCGAAACCCTTGTAACGATGGAAAAAAATTCTACTGGTTTGAAGTTTGAAACGACTCTTGATAATCAAATGAAAGATCATCGTCTGAGAATGCTTTTTCCTACAGGGCTACAAGCCGATACCCACGAAGCTGACAGTATTTATGAAGTGGTAAAACGACCAAATCAAGTAAGTCAAAGTTGGGAGAATCCAACAAATCCCCAACATCAGCATGCTTTTGTTAATATTCACGATGAAAAAGGCGGAATAACGGTATCCAATTTTGGTTTGAATGAATATGAAATTTTACCTGAGAGTAATACGATTGCTTTGACACTTTTACGATCAGTTGGCGAGATGGGTGACTGGGGGTATTTCCCAACGCCTGAAGCGCAATGTTTAGGTGAGCATACGTTTAATTATGGAATTGATTTTCATGGAGCAGGCGTAGAACGTTATGCTACCTATCAACGAGCATATGCTGCCCAAATTCCTTTTAGTATCAAACAAACAACAAGACATTCAGGTCAGCTGAAAGCACAAGATGCTTATTTGACGGTTGAAGGAAATACATTTGCGATAACAGCGGTGAAAAATAGCGAAAACAATCAATGTCTAGTTGTCAGAGGATTTAATATGAGTGAAGAAGCAGAAGATGTAATTATAGAGAAAAATGGTAAAAAAGAGGATGCTTTACTGAATTTGTTGGAAGAAAGACAAAATGAAGTAGTTGACTCAAGAGTGGAGCCATATGAAATTCGTACGATTGGGTTTGATCGATAAGGAGAGGATTTAGATGGAATACTATGGATCTATTGAAGCTGGCGGGACTAAATTTGTCTGCGCTGTAGCGGATGAAGACTTACAGATTGTTGAGCGAATCAGTTTGCCAACTACTTTGCCAGAAGAAACACTAGCGCAAGTCTTTGCTTTTTTTGATGCCTATCAATTAAAAGCTCTTGGTGTGGGGTCTTTTGGCCCCATTGATGTCAATCGTCAATCAAGTACGTACGGTTATATTACATCTACACCAAAGTTAGGGTGGAAAAATGTTGATTTCTTAGGCGCATTAAAAAAACGTTATGATATACCAATTGCTTGGACGACAGATGTTAACGCAGCGGCTTACGGCGAAATGCATTTAGGCGCTGGGAAAAATACACAAAGCTGCATCTACTTGACGGTTGGAACAGGAGTTGGTGGTGGTGCTGTTGTGAATGGCGATGTATTGCAAGGGTTTAGTCATCCAGAGATGGGACATATTTCTGTTGCGCGTCATCCAGATGATACATTAGAAAGTACTTGTCCTTATCATTCTCATTGTCTAGAAGGGTTAGCTGCTGGTCCGGCTTTGGAAAAAAGAACAGGCGTGAAAGGTCAATTGTTGGAAGGGACTCATGATGTTTGGGCGATAGAAGCGTTTTATCTAGCTCAAGCTTTAATGAACTACACGTTGATACTATCGCCTGAGAAAATTATTTTGGGCGGTGGTGTAATGAAACAACAGCACCTCTTTCCCAAAATTCGTGAATCTCTTGTAAAACAATTAGGTGGTTATGTTGAGTTGCCTGATTTAGAGGAATACATTGTCGGCTGTGATCTAGGTGATAATAGCGGGACGATGGGATGTTTATTGTTGGCGAAAGAACAGGAGAGTCTAAAGTGAAAGGAAACAAGTCTACTCTTTTGTATGAGGCGCAGACGATTCATTTTTTTATAGATTCGAGGTTTGCTGGAGAAAAAAATAGAGTTAGCCATCTATATAAGCAGTTATTAAATAAAAAAATCTCTTTTGTTGATACGATTGAAGAGGCGGAAGTTACCGTTTTGTTTTCATCGAAGATGGAGGATTCTTTTGTTATAGACGCCGCTGATTCTTTGATGATCCTAGCAGGAAATCCCTTAACCGCTTTTCGAGGGATGATGCATTTAGCCAATCAATTAAAAAATGGTGCTAAAATCGAGTCAGGAAAAATGCAGGAGAGCTTAGCGGAACGAATCGTGATGTTGGATATCGGTAGGAAATATTTTTCTCCAGAAATTTTGCATCAGATGTTAGAACAAATGTCATTATATGGGTTTAATTATCTACAACTGCATTTTTCAGAAAATACAGGTTTTCGGATTGAGTCCGTGCATTACCCAGAAGTTGTTTCGGCTGAGTTTTTGACCGTTGCAGAGATAGAAGAGCTCATCCAATATGCTTCTTATCTATCCATTGAAATAATACCTGATTTTGATACACCAGGGCATATGGAACACTTGCTGAAAAAGCATCCTGAGTGGCAGTTGACCATGATAACGAAACAGGGTGAGTATCAAAAAGTGCCGTCAGCGTTAGATATTACAAATGAACAAGGGGTATCTTTTGTACTTTCGTTGTATCAAGAATATATGGACTTGTTTGCTGATAGTCGTTATTTTCATATTGGCGGAGATGAGTTTGTTGATTTTGAACAACTTGAGCAGTACCCGGCGTTAGCTGATAATGGCTTGGAAAAATTTGAAGCCTATGTTAATAAGGTTGCAACGTTTGTTAGTGATCATGGATTTATACCAAGAGTCTGGAACGATGCCTTTTTTAGAAATGAAGGATCTTCTTCATTGACAAAAGCTGCTGAAATTACCTACTGGACCAAATGGCAAAAGGAGATGGCACCTGTACAAATGTTTTTAGATAAAGGGTATTCAGTGATTAATTTCAATGATAACTATCTTTATTACGTACTTGGTGAAAATGCTGGATATACTTATCCTGTGTCTGAGAAAATAAAAGACGATTGGCACCCCAATATGTTTGCGTCAGATCAATGGGTTTCTTCCAGGGATCGAATGCAAGTTAAAGGTGCAACTTTAGCTGTCTGGTGTGATAGACCAGATGCTAAAAATGAAAAAGAAATCTTAAGTGATCTTATCAAACTAATGGAAGGTATTTCTCATCATTTTTATAAGATGGAGTAACGGCAATCGCTGAAATAAGGAGTTTAGTACTCGTTAGTTCAGCGATTGTTTTTTTAAAATCAAATGACACCTATACTTTTTGATAATAATACTATAGTTTGTCTATTTATAACTCGGTTGGAAAGCGCTATCATTTTGTGTAAGAATGAATAATGTTGAAACTTAGGCAAATAACCAAAAGGAGGTTCATTCATTGAAACAAAAAAATTGGAAAAATGTGTTTTGTTACTCAGCAGCAGCTATTGCACTTGCCTTGGGAACGAATGTGCTGCTCGCGTCAACTGTTTATGGGGAAGCATCTGAAACTAGGATTGGTCAAGAAACGGGCATTCCTATAGTCGATCGAACGCCTGAATCGACTGCACTATTTCCCGAGACATTGTTAAATTGGAGTTTTAAAACTGATGCTGATGGGCTGTTTAATGTTTCTAAAGTACCTTTAAGAACTCGGGTTAAAGGGGAAAAAATCAATGTTGATCAGAGTACCGATGCAAAAGTTTTGTCAATTGCAATAGTGAATCGACATACAAAAGGAACACCATCACAAGGAGGAACAGACAAAGCTATCTATAATTTTACCAATTGGCAATATGTGGATACCCTAGTTGCCTGGGCAGGTTCTTCAGGTGAAGGGATCATTGTTCCGCCAAGCGGAGATGTGACTGATTCTGCTCATAGAAATGGTGTACCTGTAGTTGGAACAGTCTTTTTTCCACCAGAAGCTTATGGCGGTAAAAGTGAGTGGGTAGAACAACTTGTACAAAAAGACCGCAAAGGCAATTTTCCGATGGCGGATAAGCTTTTGGAAATGTCGAAAGCGTATGGTTTCGATGGGTGGTTCATCAACCAAGAAACCAATGTTGATGCACAAACAGCTAGTGCCATGAAAGAGTTTTTAAGTTATATGCAAGCGCGTAAGCCGAAAAATCAACAAGTTATTTGGTATGATTCCATGATCCCTAGTGGTAACGTCGCATGGCAAGGTGCGCTGAATGAACAAAATCAGGGCTATTTTCAAGACGGTAAAAAACGTGTATCTGATAAACTATTTATTGATTTTCGTTGGCGTGGATTGGAAGAGTCTAGAACAAAAGCGGCAGAATTAAAACGTGATCCATATGATCTTTTCGCTGGAATCGATGTTCAAGCAAATGGTGTAAATAGTTGGCGCAAACCAAGTAGTATTTTAGGAAGCAATGGGCAACCGTTTGTTTCTCTAGGACTCTATGCTCCAGATTGGACGTTGCGGGATGGCGGACAATATGATATTGACCGATACTGGGAGAACGAAAAATTACTGTGGATCAACCCGCAAGGTGACCCTCGTTCAGTAGCTAGTACTAAAAATGAATGGCAAGGTGTTTCTCGCTATTTTGTTGAAAAATCACCAATAACAAGTACACCGTTTTTAACGAATTTCAATGTCGGTAATGGGGATGCTTTTTATCAGAATGGAACAAAAGTCAAAGACGGAACGTTCAATAATCGCAGTATTCAAGATGTTATGCCAACCTATCGCTGGGTCATTGATAATGATGCCGGTAATCAACTTGGCGCGACAATCAGTTATGAAGACGCATTTAATGGGGGTTCTTCTATCAAATTGTCGGGTCCGATGACGGCAGAGAAAACAAGCTCTATCAAACTATATGCCTCTCAAGTGAAAGTTAGTACTTCTGAAACGGCATCTGTTGTAACAAAAGGTGTAGATGAGGCTTCTTTAGTTATAGAAATGAAAGGAAAAGACAAGCCTTTAGTTATCAAAGGGAATCAGCAAATGTTAGAGAACGGTTGGGTGAAAACCACGTATTCATTAAAACCAGCTGTTTGTCAGACCATTACAACGATTGGTTTGAGTTTGAAAAACACTCAGACGGGACCAGCGACGATTCATTTAGGTCAAATGATGATTGGTAAAGAAAAAGCAACTTCTGTCAGCAGTGTTAGTGGTGTTCGTTTTACTGGTAAAACAATCGTTGATGATTTAACAGAAAGTATTCGCATGAGTTGGGACACGAAAGGGAAAAATACAGTTTCTTATCGCATTTATCGAGAAGTTGATGGTCAATTACAATTTGAAGGTGAAACAGCAAATAATGCGTATACATTATTAAATCAAAAACGAACAGGAGATATAGCAAATTATCAAGTTATTCCAGTTGATTATTACGGTCGGGAAGATAGAACTAAGGGAGCTTCTGCAGTTTACACTTTTGAATCACTAAAAAAACCAGAGATAGGGATCAATGCTAGCAGTACACTGATTTCAGTGGGAGAAACCATTACTTTATCAGCAACTGTTTCTAAATCAACAGAAACAGTTAACTGGGAAGTGCTTGGAGCTACGCCGCAAGAAACGTCTGGTACGGAAGTCTCTTTGAGCTTTGCTAAGGCGGGTATTTATACAGTAAAAGCAACGGCAGTCAATGCATCAGGTGAGACCGAGATTATTAAAGAAAACTATTTGCATGTCTATGATCAAAATAGTGGAATTAAAATAGAAAATCTATCAGTATTACCAACAACAACTGCTACGCAAGGTTCTGGGTATACAAATGAGCGTGAAAGTTATCCTTTTGCTTTAGATGGGCATTTAAACACAAAGTGGTGTGATAATGGCAGTGATAAACCTTGGATGATTGCTGATCTAGGGGCGCAAAAAACGATTGCTGGTTTTGAACTGTTCCACGCTGGTGCAGGCGGTGAAAGTTCAGAGTGGAATACTAGAGATTACGATATTTCAGTAAGTAGTGATGGGAACAACTGGATGACCGTTGTTCAACGTAGAAATAATACGGAAGATAGTAGTAAAGATGCTATTAAGCTAGTCGAAGCCAGATACGTGAAACTTTCCTTAGAGAAAGCTGAGCAAAATGGAAAGACAGCAAGAATTTATGATTGGCAAATTATTGGTGTTAATCAAATGGGGATTGTTGGAGGGTAGATGTTAAATGCTGTAAATCTATAGTTAGAGGCACTTTCCAGATGTTGGAAAGTGTCTTTTGGATTTACAGTAAAAAAGACGTAACAAATCTAATAAAGATTCATTACGCTTTTTCGTAATAGAGTTTTTAATCTAATTGGTAACCAGTCGTCAATTGCTCGTGAAGTGCTTGTTTCTCGTTATTAGAGATAAAAGCCCCCTCGATGGCATTTCGATTCAATTGTTCCATATCTGTATAAGTGATATCGTACCATTCATGCAGTTTCATGAATTCATCAGTCAAGGTTGTATCAGATACTGTACGATTATCTGTATTGATACAAACCTTGATACCAGAATCAAGAAACAATTGAAAAGGGTAGTCCGCTAAGTCAGTGACTGTTTTTGTTTGGAAATTACTTGTGGGACACATTTCGATCAAAATATCTTTTTCTTTTATTAGTGAAAAATATTCTGGCGTGTCTTTTAAGGCGATACCATGCCCAATTCGTTTAGCGCCTAAATAAACAGCATCGGCAACATTTTTTCCACAACCGCATTCACCTGCATGAAGTGTTAAAGGGATGTTTAATTGGTTGGCTAATGCTAATGTTTCCTCAAAGGTATACGGTGGGAAATCTACTTCATTTCCTGCAAGATCGAATCCTACCACACCACTTTCTTTGAATTCTTCAGCTAAGTGGACAATTTTTTCAATTTCTGTTAACGCTTCATGGCGCATGCCACATAAAAGTGCGTTACTTTTTACACCGAATTGTTGTTGACCTTGATTAAGACCAGCCAAAACAGCGGTGACTATTTTCGGTAAAGAAAGACCTTTTTCAGTGTGAAGAGATGGTGCAAAGCGAACTTCAATATATTGAATATTTTCTTCAGCTGCTTGGCTGATAATGTCAAAGGCTGCTGTTTGTAAAGCCGTTTCTGTTTGCAGACAAGTTAAAACTAATTCAAATCGTTTTAAGTAGTCATTTAAATCTTGACAATCTTTAGGTGCAACCAATAGTTGTTTTAATTGGCCATCATCTGTAGGCAAAGAAATATCTTGTTGCTCTGCTATTTTTCTTAAGGTCTCAGGACGGATAGATCCATCTAAATGACAATGTAGCTCAATTTTAGGTAGTTTTTTGACAAGTTCACGTTTCACCGTATCATCCTTTCTTCTTTGTAAAATTATTTTGCAATAAGCAAGGTTCATTCGATAAGTATTTTGAAGACTTTAACATGGGGAGCATCTGCTGTCAATAAGAGTAGTTTTTTTGCGTCATTTAAAGTAAAATAGTCCAGTGGAAAAACGATTAGCTATTGGAGGGATTTTTTTGTTAGGAGTAGGGCTATTGTTTGTAGCAATTACATTGATTAGTAACGGTTATTGCGGATTAGCTGGAGTGGATAAAAAATCTACAGGTGTGATGAATTTATTTACAGGAAGCCTCTCGTTTATTATCAATACGATTTACTTGTGGCGAGGAGCATATTATGATGCTGGAACAGGTTATTTATTTGCCTTTACATATTTGATGGTTGGAGTGATTTATGTTTTTCACTTAGATATGCGTATTTATGGGATATTTGCTTTGTTTGTTGCAGTAAATACAATTCCAGCGGCGTACATATCTTACACCATAGAAGGTGACTGGCGTTTTGCTTTGATTTGGTTATCTTGGGGAATTTTATGGCTGACTGGTTTTATTGAATATGTCTTGAAAAAAGAAATTGGAAAGCCTGTCTTATATTTTGCTATTTTTGAAGGAATTGTCACTTGTTGGATTCCAGGACTTTTAATGTTGACTAACAATTGGTAGTACTACTTTAGTATAAAGCAAAAAGTAGCGCTTACTACTAAACCTGTATTCTTTTTTAGGGGCTCTTTGGATAGAGTCCTTTTTTGTTGTCTTTTTTTATATTCGCTTAAGCTACTTTATTTCATCAAATTCTGATAAAATAGAAACATTCAGTAAGTATTTTGAAAACGTTGACAAATTTGGTAGGGTTTGTCGATAAAAGGGAGAGTGGATTATGAAGTTGACCATTAAAGAAATAGCAGATATGTCCGGTGTGTCGGTAACAACGGTGTCTCAGATTCTAAATAATAAAGGGAGTCGTTTTAGTGAGCAAACCAGAAAGAAAGTATTAGCTGTTGTTGAAGAATATGATTATAAACCGGATTATTTTGCTTCTAATATAATTACTCGGCATTCAAAAACGATTGGCATGGTGGTACCTGATGTGACTGATTTTTTCTTTGCTAAAGTGATTGAAGGTGTGGAAACGTATCTGAATTCCTTAGGATACATGATTTTATTATGCAACTCAAAACACGATGAAGAAAAAGCGACTCAATACGTGACAGAGTTGGTTCATCGATCAGTGGATGGGATTATTTTTGCAACACCTAATATTTTACCGACGAATCACATTTTACGAAACAAAACTCAACGTAAAGTGCCGGTCATTCTTGTTGATCGCGGCATAAATCCTCGTGAAACTGGACGGCTTATTGTGAAAGAATATGAAGGCGTTTACCAAGCGGTGTGCTACTTGATTAAGCAAGGACATAGGCATATTGGCATGTTAAAAGAAAATGATGGTTACTATCAATTGACGGAAAGAGTGACTGCTTATCAACATGCGCTAAAAGACAATGGTATTCCTCTTAGAGAAGAATATATGTGTAGTGGTGATTTGAATTTAGGTGGCGGTTATACAGCAGCTAAAAATGTGTTGAAAAATCAGAAGATCACAGCGATTTTTTGTGGGAACGATGAAATGGCCATGGGAGCATATCAAGCGATTGAGAGTTGCGGCAAGAAAATTCCTGATGATATCTCTGTTATCGGTTTTGATGGATTGGAAATTTCAGAATACTTGGTACCTGGACTGACTACCGTTTATCAGCCTAGTTTTGATATTGGTTTTTATGCTGCACAATATTTAGTGGAAGCAATCAATCATCCTGAGGGAAAAATACCAAATAAAATTTTTGATACAACATTTATTTTAAGAAATAGTACTAAATCGATTGACAAGCAAGATGTTTTGCTTTAATGTTCGTGTTATAAGCGTTTACATTTTATGAAAGCGTTAGTAAACTGTTTTACTAAAAGGTTTTAACCAGAACAATTTTAGTGTATAATACATCCTTGGGGATTGATTCGGAGGAAAAAAGCATGAGAATGGTAGATTTGATTGAGAAAAAACGTGAGGGACAAGCTTTAACAGATCAAGAGATTCAATTCATTATTTCTGGTTACACTAAAGGAGATATTCCGGATTATCAAATGAGTGCATTTTTAATGACCATCTTTTACAAAGATATGACGGATGAAGAAATCACCACTCTGACATTGGCTATGGCTAACTCGGGAGAAATGATTGATCTTTCATCAATTCAAGGAATCAAAGTAGATAAGCATTCTACTGGAGGTGTTGGTGATACAACAACCTTGATTTTAGCCCCGTTAGTTGCTAGCGTGGGTGTTAGTGTTGCTAAAATGTCCGGAAGAGGTCTTGGTTACACAGGGGGCACAATCGATAAATTAGAAGCGATACCGGGCTTTCGTGTGGAATTACCAGATGAAAAATTTGTCCGTTTAGTAAATGAAAGCCACGTTGCAGTTGTCGGTCAATCAGGTGATTTAGCGCCAGCCGATAAAAAATTATATGCTTTAAGAGATGTGACAGCCACCGTGGATTCAATTCCATTGATTGCAAGTTCCATCATGAGTAAGAAAATCGCAGCTGGAGCGGATGCAATTGTACTAGATGTAACGACTGGTGAAGGTGCTTTTATGAAGAACATTGATGAAGCACGCCGTTTAGCAGAAACAATGGTTCGGATTGGCCGTTTGGCGAATCGTCAGACTATGGCGGTTATTTCAGATATGTCCCAGCCTTTAGGTGAAGCCATCGGCAATAGCTTGGAAGTTGTTGAAGCAATTGAAACACTTCAAGGGAAAGGCCCAGAAGATTTACTTGAAATGTGTTATATATTAGGCAGTCAGATGGTAGTTCTAGCGAAAAAAGCTGATACATTAGAAGAAGCTAGAGCTATGTTAGAAGAAGCGTTAGAATCTGGCAAAGCTTTAAATAAATTCCGAGAAATGATTCGTAATCAAGGTGGAGACGATAAGATCATTGATCATCCAGAACAACTGTTAACAGCAAAATATCAAATAGAATTACCGGCAAAAACGTCAGGTGTTGTGAAAAAAATCGTTGCTAATGAAATCGGTATCGCAGCGATGCTTTTAGGTGCAGGAAGAGCGACTAAAGAGGACCAAATTGATTATGCAGTAGGAATCAAATTGCATAAAAAAGTCGGCATGCCTGTCGAATCAGGTGAGTCATTACTAACTATTTATTCCAACTCTGACTCAATTAATGATGTAAAAGAACTCTTGTATAAAAATATCGAAATCGGCAGTTCTGGAACAGAACCTGCACTGATTCATGATATAATAACAGCATAAAGGATGTGTCGAAAATAATGGAATTAAATCAAATGATTGATCACACTATTTTAAAAGCAGATGCCAAGGAAGAGGACATTTTACGAATTGTTGAAGAAGCCAAAACATACAAATTTTTCTCAGTTTGTATCAATCCATGCTGGGTTGCCTTAGCAAATGAACACTTAACTGAAACCTCTGTTGCTGTTTGTACGGTAATTGGTTTTCCGTTAGGTGCGAATACATCAGAAGTTAAAGCGTACGAAACAACAGATGCAATCAACAATGGTGCAACAGAAGTCGATATGGTCATTAACATTGGTGCGTTGAAATCAAAGCAATACAAAAAAGTGCTAAAAGATATTCAAGCAGTTGTCGATGCAACAAGAGGTAAAGCGTTAGTTAAAGTGATTATTGAGACAGCTTTATTAACAGACGAAGAAAAAGTTAAAGTTTGCGAATTAGCTAAAGAAGCAGGTGCTGATTTCGTGAAGACATCTACTGGTTTTTCAACAGGGGGTGCAACAGTGGCAGATATTAAATTAATGCGTGCAACAGTAGGACCTGATATGGGCGTGAAAGCATCCGGTGGCATTCATAATGAGGAACAAGCTAGAAATATGATTGAAGCTGGGGCTACAAGAATCGGAACAAGCGCAGGGGTTGCGATTGTGGAAGGTTCTACAGGCACAGGGTATTAAATAAAAAAAGAAAGCAGTGGGCAAATGACAGCAAAACAAGAATGGCTAACAATCGCACAGGATGCGTTGACCAAAACGTATGTACCTTATTCTCATTTTTCAGTCGGAGCATGTCTCGTGACTAAAGAAGGGAAAACTTATCAAGGTGTCAATATCGAAAATGCTTCTTATGGCTTGACTAACTGTGCTGAACGAACAGCAATTTTCAAAGCCGTTTCAGAAGGTGAACGAGAGTTCCAACATTTAATTATTACAGGGAAAACACCAGAGCCGATCTCTCCATGTGGCGCTTGTCGACAAGTGATGGCTGAATTTTGCGAGCCTGATATGCCGGTTACATTAGTTGGAGAACATGGTGTAACAAAAGAAATGACTGTAGGAGAATTACTGCCATATTCATTTAGTGGTAAAGATTTATAACATTGTATTATTCTCTTGCATGTGACTTTGTAAGATCTAGCTACATGAACCAAACCCTCTTAACAAATAGACAAAATACTAGGAAGATGAAAAGTAGCTTTCTATCATTTTGCTGATTTGTTCGAGGTCTAAGCAGTTCGTACCGCCTTGCTTAGGAATGCAAAGAACATAGTAAGTTGATGTTTGAAAAGTACAAGGTGGACGAAAAGAGAGTTGTTTCAATTATTATCTTGTTTCATTCAGTCAATCCGGCTGTTGAAAATATAAAACTATTTTAGGGGGCTTTACAGAGATGAAAAAAGCAAAAATATTTGGTTTTAGCTTAGCTGTACTTGGATTAACAGTTGTGTTAGCAGCGTGTAGCGGAGGTAAAAAAGATTCAACAGGTGGAGATTCAAAAGGCAATGGCAAAGACCATAGCGTAGTAGTAATTACTGATATTGGCGGTGTAGATGACCGTTCGTTCAACCAATCAGCTTGGGAAGGTTTACAAGCATGGGGGAAAGAGCACGATTTGAAAAAAGGAGCAGATGGGTTTGATTATATTCAATCAAACGATGCTTCGGAATACGTAACAAATATTGATACAGCAATTTCTAATGGTTTTAAAACAGTTTTTGGTATTGGATACTTACTAGCTGATTCTATCAGTACGGCAGCGGATGCAAATCCAGATACACAATTCGGTATTATTGATAGTGTCATTGAAGGAAAAGATAATGTTGTATCTGCAACATTTAAAGACCAAGAAGCTTCATACTTAGCGGGTGTAGCAGCAGCTCGTACAACAAAGACGAACACTGTAGGTTTTATCGGTGGTGAAGAAGGAGCTGTTATTGACCGCTTTGAGGCTGGATTCCATCAAGGTGTCATTGATACGGCAAAAGAATTGAAAAAAGATATCAAAGTTGAAGTCGAATACGCTGCTTCATTCGGCGATCCTGCAAAAGGAAAAGCTCTAGCTGCATCTATGTACCAAAAAGGTGCTGATATTATTTATCACGCTGCAGGCGGTACAGGTCAAGGTGTTTTCCAAGAAGCAAAAGATTTGAATGAAACTGGTTCAAAAGACAAAGTTTGGGTTATCGGTGTGGATAGCGACCAAGATAAAGAGGGCGCTTATAAAACAAAAGACGGAAAAGAAGACAATTTCACACTAACATCAACACTTAAAGGTGTAGGTGCTGCAGTGCAAGATATTTCTAATCGTGCATTAGAAGACAAATTCCCTGGTGGTGAACACTTGGTTTACGGTCTGAAAGATGGCGGTGTAGATTTAACAAAAGGTTATTTAACAGATGATACAGAAGCTGCAATTAAAACAGTAAAAGAGAAAATCATTGCTGGCGAAATCACTGTGCCAGAGTCTCCTAAAGAAGTAAAAGAATAATAGTTACCTTTGATGAGAATTTTTAGGAACAAAAGAAAGCTAAACTCTTTTGTTCCTAATCTTATCAATCGTTTCTTAAGCCTTTTAAAGAAGGAAAACGAAATAGTAAGCTAGTCATTTTCTTTCTTTAAGAGCCTAAAAGCTACTTTATTTATTTTTTGAGAAGTACTGTGTTAACAGAGGATGCAATGATTAAATTGTTAGGATGTGAAAAATGTGGCTCAAGAAAATTATGTAATTGAGATGCGTAATATCACTAAGCAGTTTGGAACCTTCAAAGCCAATGACAATATCAACTTAACTGTCCGGCCGGGAGAAATTCATGCTTTGCTTGGAGAAAATGGCGCAGGAAAATCGACCTTGATGAATATCTTATCCGGTTTGTTAGAACCTACGTCTGGAGAAATATTTATGAATGGGTCAAAAGTATCAATTAATGGACCAACTGCGGCAAATCGATTAGGAATTGGGATGGTTCACCAACACTTTATGTTGGTAGACGCATTCACTGTAACAGAAAACATCATTTTAGGAAGTGAGCCTACAAATGCTGGTGTATTGGATCGGAAAAAAGCCACTGCCGAAATCGAACGAGTATCTGAACAGTATGGACTGTCAGTAGATCCAGGAGCGTATATTCGTGATATCTCTGTTGGCGCACAACAACGTGTAGAAATATTAAAAACCTTGTACCGAGGAGCGGATGTGTTAATTTTCGATGAACCAACGGCTGTTTTGACCCCGCAGGAAATTGATGAGTTGATGGAAATCATGCGTGGACTTGTGGATGAAGGAAAATCAATTATTTTGATTACTCACAAATTAGATGAAATCAAAAAAGTGGCCGATCGCTGTACCGTGATTCGTCGTGGGAAAAGTATCGACACAGTTAATGTAAAAGAGGTATCTTCACAACAATTAGCAGATATGATGGTTGGTCGCTCTGTTTCATTTAAAACAGAGAAGAAAGCATCTGAGCCTAAGGAAGTCGTTCTTTCGATTAAGGATTTAGTTGTGAAGGAAAGCCGTGGATTGGATGCTGTCAAAGGTCTTAGCTTAGATGTTCGTGCAGGAGAAGTCGTTGGGATTGCTGGGATTGATGGTAATGGTCAAACGGAACTGATCCAAGCATTGACTGGATTACGTAAAGTAGAAAGCGGATCTGTTGAACTGAAAGGGTCAGCGATCGCAAACAAACATCCTCGCGAAATCACAGAAGCAGGCGTTGGTCATGTACCAGAAGATCGACATAAATATGGATTGATTTTGGATATGACATTGGCTGAAAATATTGCATTACAAACTTATTATAAGAAACCTTTAAGCAAAAGTGGAGTCTTGAATTACAATCAAATCAATTCCTATGCACGCAAATTAATTGAAGAATATGACGTACGGACAACGAATGAGTTGGTTCCAGCCAAAGCATTATCAGGTGGGAATCAGCAAAAAGCCATTATTGCCCGTGAAGTAGATCGTGATCCTGATTTATTGATTGTTTCTCAACCCACTCGAGGACTAGATGTTGGTGCAATCGAATATATCCATAAACGCTTGATTGAGCAGCGTGATAAAGATAAAGCAGTCTTATTAGTGAGTTTTGAGCTAGAGGAAATTTTAAATGTGTCAGATCGGATTGCCGTAATCCATGCTGGGAAAATCGTCGGAATCGTTGATCCGAAAGAAACGACCGAAAACGAACTAGGTTTACTGATGGCTGGTTATTCATTAGAAGAAGCCAGAGCAGAATTAAGTCAAGAGGCAGGTGAGGCAGTTGAATAATCAGGCAGAACGATTAAGGAATATACTAGTTCCTATTTTATCAGTCTTAATGGGATTTATTCTTGGTGCAATTATTATGCTTATTTCCGGACAAGATCCGATTGCTGGGTATCAAGCGATGCTTAAGACTGCATTTCAAAGTCCAAAGAGCATTGGGGAAATTTTCGTAACAGCAGGACCATTGATTTTTACAGCTTTAGGATTTGCTGTAGCGAATTCAGCAGGATTCTTTAATATCGGGCTTTCAGGACAAGCGTTGTGCGGTTGGGTTACAAGTATCTGGGTAGCGTTGTCTATGCCGGACGCATCTCGTATGATCGTTTTACCTCTAGCGGTACTTACAGGAGCATTAGCGGGAGCAGCAGCAGCAGCGATTCCAGGATTACTGCGTGCGTTCTTTGGTACTAGTGAAGTAATTGTTACGATCATGTTGAATTATGTTTTTCTTTATACAAGTACACACATTGTTAATAATGTCATGGCGCCAAGTGTGTTAGGCACTAACAAAGGTGTGACAAAAATTATTGGAGAAAATGCTAGTTTACGAACGGACTTCTTGAAGGAGTTAAGTGGAGGATCACGTTTGAATATTGGTATTTTTCTAGCACTTATTTTCTTAGTACTCATTTGGTTCCTTATGAAGAAAACTACATTGGGGTATGAAATCCGCTCAGTAGGGTTGAATCCATTTGCTTCTGAATATGCTGGGATGAGTAGTAAACGGACAATTGTAATGTCGATGGTGATCTCTGGAACTTTAGCTGGTTTAGGCGGTGTGGTTCTAGGGTTAGGAACGTTTGGAAACTTCTTTGTTCAGGGTTCTTCATTAAGCATTGGATTTGATGGAATGGCTATTTCCCTTCTTGGAGCAGGGAGTTCTGTTGGGATATTCCTATCTGCGATCTTATTCAGTGTATTGAAACTAGGTGGTCAAGGGATGCCGTTACGTGCAGGTGTGCCGATTGAACTAGTTGATGTGGTTATTGCGGCGATTATTTTCTTCGTTGCAATCAGTTACTTGATTCGCTTCTTATTGGCGAAAGCTTCAGGCAGCAAAAAAGAAGTTGCCATTGTTGAAGAATTGGATGGGAAATCAGATCCTGCAAGTCAAGAAGGAGGAAAAATCTAATGAATATTGCATTAATCGCTGTATTGGCGCCGATTATTACACAAACTTTGGTTTATTCTACTCCTTTAATCTTTACGGCTTTGGGTGGGACTTTTTCTGAGCGTAGTGGTATTGTAAATGTAGGGCTAGAAGGTATCATGGTTATGGGCGCCTTTAGTTCCATTGTATTTAACTTAACTTTTGCTGAAACTTTTGGTGCAGCAACCCCTTGGCTTGCTTGTTTAGTAGGTGGCGTTGTCGGAATGCTCTTTTCTTTGCTTCATGCCGTTGCTACGATTAATTTAAGAGCAGACCATATCATTAGCGGAACCGTTATTAACTTGATGGCGCCAGCTTTAGGAATTTTCCTGATTAAAGTAATCTATGGAAAAGGACAAACAGATACAATCAAGGAATCTTTTGGTTACTTCTCATTTCCTGTTTTAAAGGATATTCCGATTTTGGGGGACTTATTCTTTAAACAAACATCATTACCATCTTTTGTTGCGATTCTAGTTGCGATTCTTGCTTGGTTTGTGTTATTCAAAACTCGTTTTGGTTTACGCTTGCGCTCAGTAGGTGAAAATCCTCAAGCTGCGGATACACTTGGAATAAATGTTTATCTTATGCGTTATTCAGGCGTGTTGATTTCTGGATTTTTAGGTGGTATTGGAGGAGCAGTCTTTGCTCAAACGATTGCTGGTCGTTTTGCAGTAACCACAATTGCGGGTCAAGGATTTATTTCGATGGCGGCGATGATTTTTGGTAAATGGAATCCATTAGGTGCAATGGGCGCGGCATTATTCTTTGGCTTTGCACAAAATATCAGTATTGCAGGTTCGAGTTTACCAGTTATTTCATCAATACCAGCTGTTTATTTACAAGCAGCACCGTATGTTTTAACTATTATCGTTTTAGTCGTTTTCTTAGGAAAAGCTTCTGGACCAAAAGCGATTGGGAAAAATTATATCAAATCCAAATAAGTATTTTTAGTATAAAAGGGCGGGGCTACTAAGATTGTGAAAAAGCATTTAGCTTCGAAAGAGCTACTATTTTCACACTGTTTTCTCCAGCCCTTTTTATCAATAGTAAGCAAAAATAAGAAAGAAGGATGGATTATGTTTAAACGCGTACATTTAATTGTTATGGATTCAGTCGGAATTGGGGAAGCACCAGATGCTGAGAAATTCGGCGATGTCGGCAGTGATACGTTAGGTCATATTGCTAAAGAAGCTGGTTTAACAATTCCTAATTTGGAGAATCTTGGCCTTGGAACGATCGCTCCTCTTAAAGATGTAGAAGCTGTAGCCGAACATATTGGTTATGCGACAAAATTAGAAGAGGTTTCTGTAGGTAAAGATACAATGACTGGTCATTGGGAAATTATGGGTTTGAATATCCAAAAACCTTTCCGAGTATTCCCAGATGGTTTTCCAGAAGAATTGTTAAAAAAAATCGAAGACTTCTCAGGACGTAAAATCGTTTGTAATAAACCCTACAGCGGGACAGCAGTCATTGATGATTACGGTAAACATCAAATGGAAACAGGGGATTTGATTGTTTACACGTCTGCTGATCCAGTGTTGCAAATTGCAGCCCATGAAGAGATCATTCCTTTGGAAGAGTTGTATCGTATTTGTCAATACGTTCGTGATATTACAAAAGACGAACCGTATATGATCGGCCGTATTATTGCCCGTCCTTATGTTGGTGAGCCAGGTAACTTTACTAGAACAAGTAATCGTCATGATTATGCCTTAGATCCATTTGGTCATACAGTTCTTGATTCACTAAAAGAAAACGGTAAAGAAGTAATTGCTGTTGGGAAAATAAATGATATTTTTAATGGCCAAGGAATCACCGAGTCTGTCCGCACGAAAAGTAATATGGATGGTGTAGATCAATTACTTAAGGTGATGAGAAAAGACTTTGAAGGAATGAGTTTTACCAACTTAGTTGATTTTGACGCATTATATGGTCACCGTCGTGATGTAGTAGGATATGCTCATGCGATCGAAGCATTTGATTTAAGACTTCCTGAAATCATCAATGCAATGGAAGAAGATGACCTATTGATGATTACTGCTGACCACGGAAATGATCCAACATTCCCAGGGACAGATCACACAAGAGAATATGTTCCTTTATTGGTTTACAGCAAAAAAATGAATAAGCAAGGCAAATTACCTCAAGGGCATTATGCGGATATTTCAGCGACAATTGCTGAAAACTTTGCTGTTCCTAAAACTGAAAATGGCGAAAGCTTTTTAAATAAACTGGTATAGGAGAGAAAAAATGACAAGACTAAGTGAAATGTTAAAAGAAACAACGAGCTTTTTGAAAGAAAAAGGTATTCAAGAAGTTGATTTCGGTTTAATTCTTGGATCTGGTTTGGGAGAACTAGGAGATGAAATAGAAGATGCTATTGCAATTCCATTTTCTGAAGTTCCGTATTTTGCCGTTTCTGCAGTTGTAGGACATGCTGGGAAATTAGTTTACGGCACGCTTTCTGGGAAAAAAGTTTTAGCAATGCAAGGTCGCTTCCATTATTATGAAGGACACTCAATGCAAACGGTGACTTATCCAGTTCGTGTTATGGCCGCAATGGGTGCGCATTCAATCATTGTAACAAATGCTGCTGGCGGGGTGAATGTAAACTTCACACCTGGTAATTTGATGTTGATTACTGATCATATCAACTTTACAGGAGACAATCCTTTAATTGGTGAAAACGAAGACGCTATGGGTCCTCGTTTCCCAGATATGAGTCATGCCTATACGCCGGAGTATCTTGAAACTGCGAAAAAAGTAGCGAAAGATAAGAATGTAGCACTACAAGAAGGTGTATACATGGGCTATTCTGGTCCGACCTATGAAACACCTGCTGAAATCCGTATGTCACGTGTGATGGGTGCTGATGCTGTCGGTATGTCAACAGTATCAGAAGTGATCGTTGCAGCTCATAGTGGTTTGAAAGTTTTAGGAATTTCATGTATCACTAACTTAGCGGCTGGGATGCAAAGCAGCTTGAATCACGCAGAAGTTGTTGAAACAACAGAACGTGTTAAAGCTCAATTTAAAGAATTAGTTAAAGCCATTTTGGTTGAACTATAATAGATTTATTATAAAGGAGAAAAAAATATGAGCGTTCATATCGAAGCAAAACAAGGCGAAATCGCAGACAAAATTTTATTACCGGGAGATCCGTTACGTGCGAAATACATTGCCGAAACATTTTTAGAAAATCCGGTATGTTACAACCAAGTAAGAGGGATGTTGGGGTATACAGGTACGTACAAAGGAGAACGAATTTCTGTTCAAGGGACAGGGATGGGAATGCCTTCTGCAACAATCTATGCCCACGAATTGATCAATTCTTATGGTGTGAAAAAGTTGATTCGGGTGGGTACATGTGGTTCAATCTCTGAAAAAGTTAAAGTTAGAGATCTAGTGATTGCCCAAGCTGCAGCGACACCTTCATCAATGATTAGAAATGATTTTCCAAAATACGATTTTCCGCAAATCGCTAATTTTGATTTACTATTAAAATCATACACAACTGCAAAAGAAAAAGGATTTACGACTCATGTAGGAAATGTCTTATCTGATGATGTCTTCTATAAAGACAGCATGGATGGTGTGTTTGAGCTAGGTAAACTAGGTGTTTTAGCAATTGAAATGGAGGCTGCAGCGCTATACTATTTAGCAGCTAAATTTGATGTGCAAGCACTAGCGATTATGACTGTTAGTGACAGCCTAGTAACAGGCGAAGAAACAACCGCTGAAGAACGTCAAACAACATTCAACGATATGATCGAAGTAGGTCTAGAAACAGCATTACACAGTTAATAGTTTAAAGAGATTGAGAGCAGTTATCCGCCTCAATCTCTTTTTATTGCAAATCACAGCGACTGCATGCAGAGCTGATGATGCGCAATACTTGGCGAACGAAGAGAGCGAAGTTCCGTTCGTACAAAATCACAGCGACTGCATGCAGAGCTGATGATGCGCAATACTTGGCGAACGAAGAGAGCGAAGTTCCGTTCGTACGAAATCACAGCGATTGCATGCAAAGCTGATGCGTCAGAGCAAAGCGAGAGAAGTTTCGGAGTTCTTGTTCTATAATAGAGTGAGGAAACTAATTGAATGGAGGAAGAAAAATTGGATAATTTTAGATTTTATGTACCGACAGATATTCGTTTTGGGAAAGACCGTTTAGCTACCGAACTGACTGATGTACTAAATGTTTATGGGAAAAACGTCCTTTTAGTTTATGGCGGCGGTAGCATCAAGAAAAATGGGTTGTATGATCAAGTTATCGACTTATTTGAAAAAAATCAAAACACGGTTGTAGAACTAAGTGGTGTAGAACCTAATCCTCGTGTCGAAACGGTTCGTCAAGGGATTGAGTTATGCCGTGAGAATCAGGTAGATGTGATTTTAGCCGTTGGTGGGGGTTCAACCATTGATTGTGCCAAAGTTGTTGCGGCAGGTTTTTATTCTGATAAAGATGTTTGGGATCTAGTTTTGGAAAAAGGATACGGCGGCAAAGCCTTGCCGCTAGTGACTGTTTTGACATTAGCTGCGACAGGTAGTGAAATGAATGCGGGTGCTGTAATTTCTAATTTAACAACAAATCAAAAGCTAGGAATGGGTGGTCCTTCAATGATTCCAAAAGTCTCATTCTTAGATCCGCAAAATACATTTACTGTTCCAAAAAATCAAACAGCAGCAGGTTCAGCAGATATTCTTAGTCATTTGTTTGAGAATTACTTCAGACAAACGACTGGGACAGATGTTCAAGATTTTGTTTCAGAAGGCTTGATGAGAACTGTTATTAAAAATTGTCCAATAGCCATTGAAACACCAAATGACTATGATGCACGAGCAAACTTGATGTGGGCTAGTAGTTTAGCGTTGAATGGTTTGACAGGTAGCGGCAAAGGCGGAACATGGTCTTGTCATGCGATGGAACATGAATTAAGCGCGTTTTATGATATTACTCACGGTGTCGGTTTAGCGATTTTGACTCCTAGATGGATGAACTATGTATTATCAGACCAAACAGTGGATAAATTTGCTCAATTTGCAAAAGATGTTTGGGGAATCACTGAGGAAGACAAGATGAAAGCGGCCAAACAAGGAATTCAAGCAACCTATGATTTCTTTAAATCTTGCGGTATCCCAATGACCTTACCAGAAGTTGGGATCAACGAGGATAAATTTGTGGAGATGGCCACACAAGCGGTGGCTCATAGTACAATTAAAACAGATGCTTATGTTCCGTTAGCGGAGTCAGACGTTGAAGCGATTTATCGGGAATGTTTAACTGAATCAATTTTTGTATAGGTAACTCGGTCTATATATAGAAGTGAGGATAAACGTAATGAAACAATTATTTGATGAAACGTATTCTGAAAATCGTACGCTGTGGTACGGCTATTTTAAGGATCTAGAGCAAACTGAATTGATCGAAACAATCAGTCAAATCATCCAAACTGACCTGCAGAAGTCTGTTTCTGTTTTTGCAACAAGTTGGATATTTTATCGTGAACAGACTCAAACGGATGCCCTTGATGAGAATGTACGGTCCTCTATCATGGTTCGTTTAGTTGATGGACAGTATGATGTTCACTATAATATGTCTGATTTTGAGTTTGTTACGCAACAAGATCGTATTGCCCTTTGGCTCCAGCAGTTAAAACAACACTTAAAAGAATCGAGCAAGACATAAAAAATGAGGTTGAGACAAAAAAGTAAAAAACTTTTGTCTCAACCTCTATTAATTTTTATAAGTAGTATTTTTTCGCTACTGTTAGGTCGTCATTTAATTCATAAACAAGCGGTTGGCCTGTTGGGATTTCAAGATCCATAATATCTTCATCTGAAATGCCTTCGATATGTTTAGCTAAAGCACGTAAAGAGTTACCGTGAGCTGCTACTAAAACAGTTTTGTTGTCTAGTAAAGCAGGTGCAATTTCGTCTTGCCAGAATGGTAATGCACGCTCTAGAGTCACTTTTAAGTTTTCTCCACCAGGAACATCACGTTGGTCTAACATTGCATAACGGCGATCGTTTGCAGCAGAACCTTCATCATTTGCTTCCATTAATGGAGGAAGAGTATCATAAGAACGACGCCAAATGTGTACTTGGTCATCTCCGTATTTTTCAGCGGTTTCTTTTTTGTTTAAACCTTGTAATTTACCATAATGACGTTCGTTTAAACGCCAAGATTTGATTTGAGGTACCCATAATTGATCAGAGTTTTCCAAAAGTAAATTACATGTTTTGATGGCGCGAGTTAATACAGAAGTGTAGGCTATGTCGAATTCAATTCCAGCTTCTTTGATTTTGCGGCCGCCTTCGATTGCTTCTTCAACACCTTCTGGTGCTAAATCAACATCAGCCCAACCGGTAAATTGATTCAAAGCATTCCATTCACTAAGTCCATGACGAGAAAAAACTAATTTTGGCATGTATAGCTCTCCTTTGAGTTGTAGTTTCTGAAACTTTCATTTCCTTTTCTATTGTACACCGTTTTAAAATAGATTTCCATTGTAAATTTATTGGTAAATATTGAAAGTTGAGGATATCTAAATAAGGATGTTTTTGGAAAAAAGATATAAATTAAGAAGACTGCAAGGTTTTATTGCAGTCTTCTGTAGAGTTGTTTCTATTAAACTGTAAATTATTCTTGTGAAATCTTAGCGAGATCCGCTTCAGATAAATTGATGTATTTGTAACAAGTGCCGACTGAAACATTGCATTTTGTGGAAATGAATTGAATCGTTTCTTTTTTTTCATGATATAAGTGTCGGATTTTTTTTACGATTTTTTTATCTATCTTAGGACGACCGCCGATTTTTCCTTTTTTTCGAGCATTATTCAATCCGACTAAGGTACGTTCTTTGATTAGATCGCTTTCCATAGCTGATAATCCGTTCATTAACTTAAAATAAATTTCACCCATCGGGTGTCGTGTATCGATATTCTCATCAAGGCTGACTAAATGGATGCCGGATCCTTTAAAAGATTGTGAGAGTTCAGTCAACTGGCAAGTAGAACGTCCTAATCTATTTAAGCGACAGATGACTAATGTGTCACCAGCTTTTAAGTTGCTGAGAACATTCTCCAATTCAGAGACGACATGTTTGGCGTTGGTGATGTCAAAAGACTCGTGAAAAATTTCATCACAACCATAGTCAGATAACGTGTTGAGTTGAGCGTCTAGATCATTATCGTTGATTGTTGTACGTGCATAACCAAATATTTTCATCGTTCGTCCTTTCTAGTAAAAAAGTAAATTAGGATACTAAAAATGTAGCATATAACTAGACGAAATGAAAGTCATTTTTTTATCTTTTTTTAATGTTATTCTTCTTTTTCAAATCTTATTCAAATGTTTATTTACTCTGGAACGTTGATAGTTCTAGGGCCTGTTTCTCCACCAACGATAACGGTTGAAACAATATGAAGAAATAATCCATGTTCTACAACACCAACTAGGTGATCTAAATAATCCCCTAAAGCAATTGGATCATTAATTTCTTTTAAATGAAGATCAATGATATAATGACCGCCGTCTGTCACTAAGATTTCCCCAGCAGATGTTTTGCGTAAAACAGGGGCAAAACCTTTCTCTTCAAACAATTGAACTAATTGCTGACTGCCATAAGGAATTACTTCAACGGGCAATGGGAATTTTCCTAGTTTGTTAACTAACTTAGATTCATCAACGATCCAAATACATTTTTTTGAATAGGTAGCAACGACTTTTTCAAACAATAAAGCCGCTCCTCCGCCTTTGATGCCTTGGAAGTCTGCACTGATTTCATCTGCTCCGTCAATTGTTAAATCCACATAAGGAACTTCATCAATACTTTTTAAAGGGATACCTAATGCTTGTGCCTGACGCTCTGTTTCTTTTGAGGTGGTGACACCAATGATTGATAGACCCTCTTCTTTCACACGTCGACCAATTTCATCTACCATAAATTTTGCGGTAGATCCTGTTCCGAGACCTACGATCATACCATCGGTTACATATTTTGCTGCTTCAATCCCTGCCATTTGTTTCAGATTCATTATAAACATCCTCTCCTGTTTAACTATCACACAAATATAATACATGCAAGAGATCAAAAAAGATAGCTGATTGAATAGCTTTATTGAGATTTTTAATTGAGAATTTATTTAGTAAAGTGAACGGTATAGCTCTTTATAGCTGTTGGATTTTCAGAAGAAAAGTTTTTCCAATCATTTAGTATATTTAATGGTGGCATTTGCAATCGAGTCAGTTATATTAGTCGTATTGAATCTTGAAATTATAGGATAGTTTGTAGCGCTAGATGTCTTTCTTTGTGGGGGGGGCAAATGAAATTCGACCCAATTAATCTTTCGTAACGTTCGCAAAACCAACACCGTATTGAAAAGAAACTGTTTATTTGGCAGTGTGGGTGATGTATAAAAGTAGGCATTATAATTTATCGTTTTAAAAGTAAAGAAAGAAATTGACAAATGAATAGGTGCATGATATGATGTCAAAGGTGCTTTATCTACAGGTCTCTCGTTGGAGACGTGCTGACTGTCTATCGAAGCATATTTGATAATGAGTGCAGAGATTGCATTATTTTTTATCGCTAAAAAAGAACCACCTGGATGTGTGGGACTAGATGCGAAATGAGGAAGGAGGAAACAAGGAATGCCTACAATTAATCAATTAGTACGTAAACCTCGTAAATCAAAGGTGGAAAAATCTAATTCACCAGCGTTAAACAAAGGATATAATAGCTTTAAGAAATCTCAAACGAACGTAAATTCACCACAAAAGCGTGGGGTTTGTACTCGTGTGGGAACTATGACACCTAAAAAACCGAACTCAGCTTTACGTAAATATGCCCGTGTTCGTTTGTCTAACTTAATCGAAGTAACAGCTTATATCCCAGGGATTGGTCACAACTTACAAGAACATAGCGTGGTATTATTACGCGGTGGACGTGTAAAAGACTTACCAGGGGTACGTTATCACATCGTACGTGGTGCGCTTGATACAGCCGGTGTTACAGATCGTAAACAAAGCCGCTCTAAATATGGTACTAAAATGCCTAAAGCTGCTAAATAATTTGACAATCACTAAGGTCTTATATAATAAAGAATTTTCGGAAGGAGGAGTTACGGATGCCACGTAAAGGTCCTGTTACAAAACGCGATGTTTTACCAGATCCAATTTATAACTCAAAATTAGTAACTCGCTTGATCAACCGTGTAATGGTTGATGGAAAACGCGGGATTGCTGCTAATATTATCTATAATTCATTTGATATTATCAAAGAATCTACAGGGAACGACCCATTGGAAGTTTTCGAACAAGCAATGAAAAACGTTATGCCTGTCTTAGAAGTTAAAGCTCGCCGTGTTGGGGGTTCTAACTACCAAGTACCAGTTGAAGTTCGTCCAGAACGTCGTACAACTTTAGGTTTACGTTGGGTTGTTAACTATGCTCGCCTACGCGGTGAACATACAATGGAACAACGTTTAGCGAAAGAAATCATGGATGCTGCCAATAACACTGGTGCTTCTGTTAAAAAACGTGAAGACACACACAAAATGGCGGACGCTAACCGTGCGTTTGCACACTATCGTTGGTAAGATCCTCTCTGTATGTAATTTAACTTTACTGCAGACAGTCACTTTACAATCGATTTAAATAAAGAGAGGAGAAACCTAGAATGCCAAGAGAATTTTCGTTGGAAAACACTCGTAATATCGGTATTATGGCGCACGTTGATGCGGGTAAAACAACAACAACAGAGCGTATTTTATACTATACTGGTAAAATCCATAAAATTGGTGAAACACACGAAGGTGCATCACAAATGGACTGGATGGAACAAGAACAAGAACGTGGTATTACTATCACATCTGCTGCAACAACTGCAGAATGGAAAGGTTACCGTGTAAATATCATTGATACACCAGGACACGTGGATTTCACTATTGAAGTTCAACGCTCATTACGTGTATTAGATGGTGCTGTAACCGTTCTTGACTCACAATCAGGCGTGGAGCCTCAAACTGAAACAGTTTGGCGTCAAGCAACTGATTATAAAGTTCCACGTATTGTTTTCTGTAATAAAATGGATAAAATCGGTGCGGATTTCTTATACTCTGTAAACTCATTACATGATCGTTTACAAGCTAATGCTCATCCAATCCAATTACCAATTGGTTCAGAAGATAACTTCACAGGGATCATCGATTTAATTACGATGAAAGCTGAAATTTATACAAATGATTTAGGTACTGACATTCAAGAAACTGAGATTCCAGAAGAATATATGGATCAAGCAGTTGAATGGCGTGAAAAATTAGTTGAAGCTGTTGCTGAAACTGATGAAGACCTAATGATGAAATATTTAGACGGTGAAGAAATTACAATCGAAGAATTAAAAGCGGGTATCCGTCAAGCAACGATTAACGTTGAATTCTTCCCAGTAATGTGTGGGTCTGCCTTTAAAAATAAAGGTGTTCAAATAATGCTTGATGCAGTTCTTGATTACTTGCCATCACCACTAGATATTGATGCAATCAAAGGGATCGACGTTAAAACAGACGAAGAAACAACTCGTCCTGCTGATGACGAAGCACCTTTTGCATCACTAGCATTTAAAGTTATGACTGACCCATTCGTAGGTCGTTTAACATTCTTCCGTGTCTATTCTGGTGTCCTTGAAAGTGGTTCATACGTATTGAACGCTTCTAAAGACAAAAAAGAACGTATCGGTCGTATTTTACAAATGCACGCGAACACACGTAAAGAAATCGACAAAGTGTTCTCAGGAGATATCGCTGCCGCTGTTGGATTGAAAGATACAACAACTGGTGATACTTTATGTGCGGTAGATTCACCAGTTATTCTTGAATCAATTGAGTTCCCAGAACCGGTTATCCAAGTAGCTGTTGAACCTAAATCAAAAGCTGACCAAGATAAAATGGGTGTGGCTCTGCAAAAACTTGCAGAAGAAGATCCATCATTCCGCGTTGAAACAAACGTTGAAACTGGTGAAACAGTTATCTCTGGTATGGGCGAATTGCACTTAGACGTATTAGTAGACCGTATGAGACGTGAGTTCAAGGTTGAAGCAAACGTTGGTGCTCCTCAAGTATCATACCGTGAAACTTTCCGTGCGCCTTTAACTCAGGCAGAAGGTAAGTTTGTACGTCAGTCTGGTGGTAAAGGTCAATACGGACATGTCTGGGTTGAATTTACACCAAACGAAGAAGGAAAAGGTTTTGAATTTGAAAATGCCATCGTCGGTGGTGTGGTTCCTCGTGAATACATCCCAGCGGTTGAAAAAGGCTTGGCAGAATCAATGAACAACGGTGTTCTTGCTGGATATCCATTAGTTGATATTAAAGCAAAACTTTACGATGGTTCATACCATGATGTCGATTCAAATGAAACAGCCTTCCGTGTAGCAGCTTCTATGGCTCTACGTGCGGCTGCTAAGAAAGCTAACCCAGTTATCTTAGAACCAATGATGAAAGTAACGATCACTGTACCAGAAGATTACTTAGGTGATATCATGGGACACGTTACAAGTCGTCGTGGACGTGTTGAAGGAATGGAAGCACACGGTAACTCACAAATCGTTAACGCGATGGTGCCTCTAGCTGAAATGTTCGGCTACGCTACAACATTACGTTCAGCAACACAAGGTCGCGGTACATTTATGATGGTCTTTGACCACTATGAAGACGTACCAAAATCTGTACAAGAAGAAATCATCAAGAAAAATGGTGGAAACAACGCTTAATAGTTAAGAAATAGCTACGTGCTTATTTATGACTAGGATTTTCTAAGGATTTCAGGTAAACTAATTAAAGATGATCAGGTAGTTGTCACTATCTATCAAATAAAAATAAAATTCATATATTTTAGGAGGAACATTTAAAATGGCTAAAGAAAAATTTGACCGTTCTAAACCCCATGTAAACATTGGTACTATTGGACACGTTGACCATGGTAAAACTACATTAACTGCTGCAATTGCAACTGTGTTAGCTAAACACGGTGGCGGTGAAGCTCAAAACTATGCTGATATCGATAACGCTCCAGAAGAAAAAGAACGTGGTATCACAATCAACACTTCTCACATCGAGTATGAAACTGATGCTCGTCACTACGCGCACGTGGATTGCCCAGGACACGCGGATTACGTTAAAAACATGATCACTGGTGCTGCACAAATGGATGGAGCTATCTTAGTAGTATCTGCTGCTGATGGTCCTATGCCTCAAACTCGTGAGCACATCTTGTTATCACGTAACGTTGGTGTACCATACATCGTTGTTTTCTTAAACAAAATGGATATGGTTGATGACGAAGAATTATTAGAATTAGTAGAAATGGAAGTTCGTGATCTATTATCTGAATACGACTTCCCAGGTGATGACACTCCTGTTATCGCTGGTTCTGCTTTGAAAGCCCTAGAAGGCGACGCTTCATACGAAGAAAAAATCATGGAATTAATGGCTGCAGTTGATGAGTACATCCCAACTCCAACTCGTGATACTGACAAACCATTCATGATGCCAGTTGAGGACGTATTCTCAATCACTGGACGTGGTACTGTTGCTACAGGTCGTGTTGAACGTGGAGAAGTTCGCGTTGGTGACGAAATCGAAATCGTTGGTATTAAAGAAGAAACATCTAAAACAACTGTTACAGGTGTTGAAATGTTCCGTAAATTATTAGACTACGCTGAAGCTGGCGATAACATCGGTGCTTTATTACGTGGTGTTGCACGTGAAGATATCGAACGTGGACAAGTATTGGCAAAACCTGCTTCAATCACTCCACACACAAAATTTAAAGCTGAAGTTTATGTTTTATCAAAAGAAGAAGGCGGACGTCACACTCCATTCTTCACAAACTACCGTCCTCAGTTCTACTTCCGTACAACTGACGTAACTGGTGTAGTTGAATTACCAGAAGGTATCGAAATGGTAATGCCTGGTGATAACGTAGCAATGGACGTGGAATTAATCCACCCAATCGCTATCGAAGACGGAACTCGTTTCTCAATTCGTGAAGGCGGACGTACTGTTGGTTCAGGCGTTGTTTCAGAAATCACTAAATAATTTAAATATAACTATTTAATATAAAGCAATAAAACCGACGTAAAACATCGGCGTACTCGGACGTAAGTCGAAGGGATTTCCCTTCGGCTTTTTTTGTTTTTTGTAGTTAAAAAAAAGCCTGAAAGTACGACCTTCCAGACTTTTTTTCATTAAAGTTCCCCAGTCAAAAACTGTGCCTTCCCGAATCCAAAACTCCAATCTGCATCATCATTAATCACAAATGAAACAAGTAAATTTTTAGATGGTATTCCGCATAACTCTTCTAATCGTTGTGCAAGTAAACGATAAAAGGTTTCTTTTTGTGGAGTGGTACGTTCACGACTGATAATAGTAAGAGTAATCATTTTAGCAGAATCCCGCTGGAAGCCTAAACCAGTATCTTCCATAACCATTTCGCAAGCTTTATGCTGAGTGACGATTTGATATCTATCACCCTTAGGCACTTCGAAAGCCTCTAGAACAACTTCATGAGTAACGTCAAGAAGTTGTTTTATCTCTGCTTCGCTACGACCTTCGATTAAATCAAATTTTAATAATGGCAAGTTGACTCCTCCTTTTTTGATTCCCTAATTGCTATGTAAAAGCTGAATATCATGTAAGTCACAAAAATCTACATATTTTTGTGGAATCTCTTTTGTTGTAACGATGCCTTTAGTATTTTCCAAAGGTGAGTAAGTGAGCAAGGTCGAGTGATCGAATTTGGAACTGTCTGCTAACAGATAAATCTCTTTGGCTCTTTCTACGATCATTTTTTTGATTCTATACTCCATTAAATCGGAATTAGTCAGACCACTTGTAATCGATACACCAGTTGCAGCCATGAATGCTTTGTTTATATTATATTTTGTTACGACTTCTTCATCTTCTATGCCAACAAAAGAGCGTGTTTTTCTTTTGTAGCTATTACCGATAAGAATGAGCTGAACATTTTTCATTGCTGCAGCTGAATTAATGATATCAAGATTATTTGTTAGAAGAGTAAATGGCAGCTCTGGATCTACATTTTTCAAAATTTGACTGGTTGTTGTCCCTGAATCAATAAAAACTAAATCATCTTCTTCAATAAGAGTAGCAGCTGTGGCGCCGATTTCTTCTTTTTCTCTTTGATTATGAATGTTGCGGTTTTCGAAAGAAACGAGATTGTTTTCGACGTATACCACGCCGCCGTAAACTTTTTTCAATGTTCCTCTTTTTTCTAATTCGTTGATGTCTCGACGAATCGTGTTTTTAGAGACATTAAAGACACGACATAACTCGTCTAAAGAGATACTGCCTTGTTGCTGGATATAATTTTCAATTTGCTGAATCCGTTGTAATTTCATGTGTTGTAACCTTTCCACTTCGTGTATTGAATTTACTATAACATATGCTCTCAATGTAATCAATATGTAACCATTTTTTGGTTAGTGTGTTGAGTACAATTTTGCTTAATTAACAAGTTGAGAAGAAAAAAGTTCATTTATCGCGAAAAAATGGGTTGACTATCTGATTTTGTAACTGTACAATGTAATCAAAAGTTAACCAAACTTTATCAAGATGTAACCAAGCGCTTGATTTTTAATAAAACAAGGAGGATGTATAGATGACGGAGATACGGAAGTTAAAAAATTATATAGGTGGAAGATGGGTAGATAGCCATACAGATACGTACGAAAAGGTTTATAACCCTGCTACCGAAGAAGTACTGTGTGAAGTTCCCCTTTCAACAAAAGAAGATTTGGAATCAGCTGTAAAAATTGCTGAAGAAGCTTTTCAAACATGGAAAGAAGTAGCTGTACCGAGACGTGCAAGAATCTTGTTTAATTTTCAACAACTATTAGTAAAACATAAAAATGAACTAGCTCGCTTGATCACGATTGAAAATGGTAAGAATCTTACGGAAGCTTTAGGTGAAGTTCAAAGAGGGATAGAAAATGTAGAGTTTGCTGCTGGAAGTCCAACTTTGATGATGGGAGATTCATTGTCTTCAATTGCGACAGATGTAGAAGTGGCGAATTATCGTTACCCGATTGGTGTGGTCGCAGGAATCTCGCCATTTAATTTTCCTATGATGGTTCCCTGTTGGATGTTTCCGATGGCAATTTCATGTGGAAATAGCTTTATTTTAAAACCCTCTGAACGAACGCCTTTATTGACTGAACGACTAGTTGAATTATTTACGGAAGCTGGTTTACCACCAGGTGTGTTTAATGTCGTTTATGGCGCTCATGATATTGTAAATGGTGTTTTAGAACACCCTGAAATTAAAGCGATTTCATTTGTTGGCTCAAAACCTGTAGGTGAATATGTTTATACTCAAGGGAGTAAATACTTAAAACGAGTACAAGCATTGACTGGTGCGAAGAACCATTCGATCGTATTAAAAGATGCGGATTTAGATGATACAGTAACAAATATCGTATCTGCTGCATTTGGTTCGGCCGGTGAGCGTTGTATGGCTTGTGCTGTTGTAACAGTTGAAGAGTCGATCGCAGATGAATTTATTGAAAAATTGAAAGAAAAATCAGCAGGAATTAAAATCGGAAATGGCTTGGATGATGGTGTGTTCTTAGGGCCTGTCATTCGTCAAGAAAATCAGGAAAGAACACTCGCTTATATCGAAAAAGGAATGGCTGAAGGAGCTACTTTGGTAGCGGATGGTAGAGAAAATAAACCTGATCAAGGGTATTTTATTGGCCCAACGATTTTTGACGGTGTTACAACGGAAATGACGATTTGGCGTGATGAGATTTTTGCTCCTGTTCTTTCTATTATTAGAGTAAAAAATTTAGAAGAGGCAGTGGCCACCGCAAATCGCTCAGAATTTGCAAATGGTGCGTGTCTTTTCACAAATAATGCTGCAGCTATTCGTTATTTCAGAGAAAATATCGATGCAGGCATGTTGGGGATCAATTTAGGTGTTCCAGCTCCGATGGCCTTTTTCCCATTTTCTGGATGGAAATCTTCGTTTTATGGCACCCTTCATGCGAATGGGAAAGACAGTGTAGACTTTTACACACGTAAAAAAGTAGTCACTGCTCGTTACCCGAAAGCAAATATCTAAACAGAGAGTAGGAATAAACATGGCTCGATTAAAACATGAATCGATTTCAAGAACAATTGGAAGTGGAGTGAAGCTGCTCCAACATATCCATCAGCAAAATACACCGCTTCATTATATCGAACTAAAAGTGATTGAAATGAATCCAGGCAGCCGACTGCAAGAGACCTTAAAGAAACAAGAAGTATGTATCGTTGCCCTGACTGGGAAAATCACAGTGACAAATGGAACCCAGACATTCAATGAGATCGGCACGAGAACGAACGTATTTGAAAAAATTCCTACGGACAGTGTCTATATTCCAATAGAAGAAGAATTTGAACTTGAAGCTGTAACACAAGCAACTGTGGTTCTGTGCTATTCACCTACTGAGAAAAAACAAACAACTGTTTTAATCAAAGCATCTGATAATACTGTTGAACATCGAGGCATATATCAAAATAAACGGTTGGTTCACAATATCTTGCCAGATTCAAGCACCATTGCAGATCGTTTGTTAGTGGTTGAAGTGTTTACAGATGGTGGGAATTGGTCAAGTTATCCCCCTCATAAACACGATCAAGACAATTTGCCCAAAGAATCATTACTAGAAGAAACCTATTACCATGAAATGAATCCACGTCAAGGGTTTGTTTTTCAACGAGTTTATACAGATGATCGTTTGTTAGATGAGACGATGACCGTTGAAAATGGAGAAGTCGTCGTTGTGCCTAAGGGGTATCATCCAGTTGGAGTACCGGATGGCTATGATTCTTACTATCTGAATGTAATGGCCGGGCCAACAAGAAAATGGCAATTTCATAACGATCCCGATCATGAATGGATTTTAAATAGAAAATAAACGAAGGAGTGATGAGGATGACAAAAAAATTTGATTTGATTGCCCTTGGTCGTGCGTGTATTGATTTGAATGCGGTGGAATATAATCGACCGATGGAAGAAACGATGACCTTTAAAAAATATGTGGGTGGTTCACCAGCAAATATTGCTATTGGCAGTGCTAAGTTAGGCGCAAAAGTTGGTTTTGTCGGAAAAGTTTCCGATGATCAGCATGGCCGATTTATCCAACGATTCATGAAGGATGCGGGAATTGATACGAGTCAAATTTATATCGATAAAGCGGAGCATAAATCAGGATTAGCTTTTACTGAAATTAAAAGTCCGGAAGAATGCAGCATCTTAATGTATCGAGATCAGGTAGCTGATTTGTATTTACAACCAGAAGAAATCAGTGAAGACTACATTAAAAAGACGGATCTTTTGTTGGTATCTGGAACAGCACTTGCTCAAAGTCCATCTAGAGAAGCGGTTTTAAAAGCAATTTCGTACGCCAAAAAAAATCAGGTGAAAGTCGCGTTTGAACTAGATTATCGACCGTATACTTGGCAATCACCAGAAGATGTTTCTGTTTATTATTCAATCGTTGCTGAAAATGCCGATATTGTTATTGGGACGAGAGATGAATATGACGAAATGGAAGGGAAAAAAGGCGGTACCAATCAAGAGACAATCAACTATTTATTTCAGCATCAACCAGAATTGTTAGTGATTAAACATGGAGTAAAAGGCTCATTTGCTTATACTAATGATGGGAAATCCTATCAAGCTGGGGCGTATAAAACCACAGTGCTGAAAACCTTTGGCGCAGGAGACTCTTATGCAGCAGCATTTTTATATGCATTGAAGGCAGGCAAAGATATAGAGACAGCGTTAAAATACGGAAGTGCTTCGGCGGCAATTGTTGTTAGTAAGCACAGTTCATCAGAAGCGATGCCGACAGTAGAAGAAATCGAAGCATTGATTGAAGGACAATCTTGATAAAAGTAAGGTGGAAAATTAATGACTAAAAAAATTCGACTAACCACTGCACAAGCGCTTATCAAATTTTTAAATCAGCAGTACATCAACGTTGATGGAGAAGAATTTCCATTTGTTGAAGGGATATTCAACATCTTTGGTCATGGAAATGTACTAGGAATTGGTCAAGCTCTTGAAGAAAATCCAGGACATTTAAAAGTAATTCAAGGGAAAAATGAACAAGGGATGGCACATGCTGCAGTTGCTTACAGCAAGCAAAAATTACGACAGAAAATTTTTGCAGTAACAGCTTCAGCTGGCCCAGGATCGGCGAATATGATTACCGCCGCTGCTACTGCATTCGCTAACAACATTCCTGTTCTGATTTTACCAGCGGATACCTTTGCAACAAGACAGCCTGATCCTGTACTACAGCAGTTGGAGCATGAATCCAGTGCTGCGGTTACGACAAATGATGCTTTCAAAGCTGTTTCAAAATACTGGGATCGCGTTCAGCGGCCAGAACAGTTGATGAGTAGTTTGCTAAGAGCTTTTGAAGTTATGACAAATCCTGCAACCGCTGGACCTGCAACGATTTGTATTTCTCAAGACACGGAAGCAGAAGCATATGATTATGATGAAGATTTTTTCAAAAAACGAATTCATTATATCAATCGACAACTGCCTACACCACGAGAGCTAGAAGGTGGTGTGAAACGAATTAGAGAAAGCAAGAAACCAGTAATCATCGTTGGTGGTGGAGCGAAATACTCTGAAGCTCGCCAAGCACTGATTGATTTGTCTAAACAATGTGCCATTCCTTTGGTGGAAACCCACGCAGGGAAATCAACAGTAGAGGCTGATTTTAATAATAACTTAGGTGGTACAGGTGTATTAGGAACCTTGGCAGCGAACAAAGCGATTCAACAAGCTGATTTGATTATTGGTATCGGTACTCGATATACCGATTTTACAACATCATCTAAAACTGCCTTTAATTATGAACAAACAAAGTTCATGAATATTAATGTTAATCGCATGCAAGCATATAAATTTGATGCATTTCAACTTATTGGAGATGCTAAAGAAACGCTTGAAGCACTTATTCCGATGCTAGATGGTTATCAAACGACCTTTGGCTCAGAGATTCAATCATTGAAGGATGAGTGGGAAATAGAAAGAAATCGTTTAAGAGATGGTGTATTTTCAAAAGAACATTTCGATCCAGAAATCAAAGGACAATTTAGCCAGGAAGAGTTAAATGAATATGCGACAGCTTTAGGTACGGAATTCCTTCAAACCAGCGCATTTATAACGATTAATGATAATGTTGCAAAAGACAGTGTCGTTGTTGCATCTGCTGGTTCATTGCCAGGTGATATGCAACGCCTATGGAATCCTGCTGTTCCAAATACGTATCATTTAGAATATGGGTATTCATGTATGGGCTATGAAATTGGTGGCGCATTAGGAGTGAAACTAGCGCAGCCAGAACAAGAAGTTTACGCTATGGTAGGAGACGGAAGTTTCTTAATGCTTCATTCAGAACTGATTACAGCCCTTCAGTATGATCAAAAAATCAATATTATGTTGTTTGATAATTCAGGATTTGGCTGTATCAACAACTTGCAGATGGAAAATGGCAGCGGTAGCTATAAGTGTGAGTTTAGAGATTCAAATAACCAAATTATGAATATCGATTATGCTAAAGTAGCCGAAGGGTACGGAGCTAAAGTTTATCGTGCAAATACGAAAGAAGAGTTGGTTGCAGCGCTTAAGGATGCTGCTAATCAAAAAAGATCAACGTTGATAGAAATAAAAGTATTGCCGAAAACAATGTCTGATGGCTATGAAAGTTGGTGGCATGTTGGAGTCGCCGAAGTATCTGGCAGTCAGGAAATTCATGAGGCTTATGAGCGTAGTCAAAAAATGTTGAAAAAAGCTAAAACCTATTGATTATATAGCTGAATAATCTTTATTAAACAAACAAGTGATTACCTACTCAGTCCGCTTATTTGGAGTGAGTCTAGGTAACTAAAAACATTTGAAAGCGCATACGGTTTATGTTGAAAGAAAATGAGAATGTCAATTCATACAAATAGAAAACGGAGGCAAAAAAATGGATTTAAAAGTCGGTGTTATCGGAACAGGCGCAATCGGAATTGAACATATCAGACGTATTAATGAAAAAGTACAAGGAGCGTTTGTTACGGCAGTGTCTGATATAAATATTGAACAAGCGACAAAATTAGCAAATCAGATTAATGCGGTATTTTTTGAAACCGGAGAAGAACTGATTGCATCTTCAAATGTTGATATTGTTGTTGTAACTTCTTGGGATCCAACCCATGAAAAGTATGTTCTAGAAGCAATCAAACATGGGAAATATGTGTTTTGTGAAAAACCTCTTGCGACAGATAGTGCAGGATGTAAACGGATTGTTGATGCGGAAATTGCAGCTGGGAAAAAATTAGTTCAAGTTGGTTTCATGAGAAGATACGATCGAGGCTATATTGAACTAAAACGGGCAATTGAAACGAGACAATTTGGAGAACCCTTAATGTTGCATTGTGCTCACAGAAACCCCACAGCAGATGAAAACTATCTGACACCAATGGCAATCATTAATACTGGTATTCATGAAATCGATGCATTACGTTGGTTGTTGCAGGAAGATTATGTTTCAGCTCAAATGATTTTGCCGAAACAAACAAGCTTTACTCACGAAAAATTACATGACCCACAAGTGCTGATCTTAGAAACGACATCTGGTATCCATATTGATTTAGAGATTTTTGTTAACTGTCAATTTGGTTATGACATCAAGTGTGATGTGGTTTGTGAAACAGGAGAAATTGGCTTAGAAGATCCAGCTTATACACATATAAAATCAAAAGGAAAAAATTACACAGAAATTTCACCAGACTGGCAAACTCGTTTTGTTGAGGCGTATGATTATGAATTTGAATTGTGGGTACGTTCAATTCAAACTGGAAAGTTGGCAGGACCTACTGCATGGGATGGCTACGTAGCAGCTGTTACGATGGATGCGTGCGGGAAAGCGCGAGAATCAGGAGAGAAAGTCAAGATTCAATTAGAGGACTGTCCAGCATTATACAAATAAACCAATCAATCGGAGGTCAGAAGGTATGGAGAAAATAAAAGTTGGTATTGTCGGATTAGGTCGGTTAGGAAAAGTTCATGCAAAAAACTTAGCAGAAAATGTTCAAGGATGCCAGTTGATTGCGGCCTGTAGCTTTGTTCAAGAAGAATTAGATTATGCCATTACAGAGTTAGGCGTAAAAGAAACCTATAAAACATATGAAGAAATGGTCAAAAGTCCAACGATTGATGCGGTATTCATCGTTTCTCCTTCTGGCTTTCATTGCGAACAAATTCAATTAGCGATGGAAAATGGCAAACATGTATTTAGCGAGAAGCCTATCGGTTTGGATATAGCTGAAATAAAAGAAACCCAAAAAGTGATCCAGAAACATCCGAATTTAGTCTTTATGCTTGGGTTTATGCGACGCTATGATGATTCTTACCAATATGCTAAACAGCTAGTAGACGCTGGGGAGCTAGGGGAGCTTACGGTCATTCGTTGTTACAGTATCGATCCAAGTTCTGGAATGGAGAGTTTTGTGAAATTTGCGGGTGCCAGCGATAGTGGAGGTATATTCGTCGATATGTCCATACATGATATCGATTTAGTTCGTTGGTTTACAAAAAAAGAAGTTCAAACAGTCTGGGCAATTGGCAAAAATGCTGCTTATCCAGAACTAGATGAAGTAGGCGAGCTGGAAACAGGAACTGCACTTATGCAGTTAGAAGATAAAACGATGGCAATCTTAGTTGCTGGTCGGAATTGTCATCATGGCTATCATGTGGAGACAGAACTGATTGGAACCAAAGGGATGTTGCGGGTAGCTGCAGCTCCGGAGAAAAATTTAGTGACAGTTATGAATGAACAAGGTGTTGTACGCTCTTGTTCACAAGATTTTCCAGAACGTTTTCGTGAGGCTTTCGTAAATGAAGCCAAAGAATTTATTGCGTGTATCAAGGAGAAAAGACAACCAGAAATTTCAGCTAATGACGGATTACAGTCAACAAAAGTGGCTTTAGCTTGCAAAGAATCGTTTGAAACGCATAAATTGATTACGATTGAAAATCAGGAAGAAACAACGAAATAGAAAGGGGCGAAAAAATAAATGAATCAGCAAGAAATCTGTCTAGGTATCGCACCGATTGCTTGGACGAACGATGATATGCCGGAATTAGGTAAAGAAAACAGCTTTGAACAATGTATCAGTGAAATGGCCTTAGCAGGATATACAGGAACGGAGATCGGTAATAAGTATCCGAAAGATCCAGAAAAATTAAAACCTTATCTTGATATCAGAGGGTTATCAGTAGCGAGTGCGTGGTTTAGTGCCTTTTTAACAACAAAACCTTATGAAGAAACGGAACAAGCATTTACTGATCATATGAATTTTTTGCACCAGATGGGAGCGAAAGTAATTGTTGTTTCTGAGCAAGGGCATAGCATTCAGGGGCAAATGGAGACACCGCTATTTAAAGATAAACCAGTTTTTTCAGATGAGGATTGGCAAAGGTTAGCTACAGGATTAGAGCGTTTAGGAGAATTAGCGAACGCCAAAGGTATGACGATCGTTTACCATCATCATATGGGGACAGGGGTTCAAACTACAGAAGAAATTGATCGTTTAATGGAATTGACTGATCCAGAAAAAGTATCGTTGCTTTTTGATACAGGTCACTTAGTTTTTTCCGGAGAAGACCCTATTTCTATCTACCAAAAACATCAAAAACGAATCAAACATATTCATTTTAAAGATATTCGAGAAGATGTTGCAAAACAAGTTAAGACCACGGAACAAAGTTTTCTAAATGGAGTCAAAGCAGGAGCGTTTACTGTTCCAGGAGACGGGATGATTGATTTTAGTCCGATTTGGGAAGCGATTGAAAAAAGCGGCTATAGTGGTTGGATCATAGTAGAAGCAGAACAAGATCCATCAAAAGCTAATCCTTTTGAATATGCAGTCAAGGCGAGAAAGTATATTCATGAAATCACGAGTATATAAAATCTAAAAAGAGGCGGGATAGTTATGAATATATTTTCTCTCATTAGTTTTATCGTAATTGTAGCATGTGTGTGGTTGTTTGCTTATAGCCGTTCAAGAGGTGTAGATACATCAGGGTCTGAAGGCTTCTTCATGGGAGGAAGAAGCCTGACGGCGTTGCCAATTGCTGGATCGATTATTATGACCAACTTGTCTACAGAACAAATCGTTGGACAAAACGGCCAAAGTTATCATGCTGGTATGGAGGTAATGGCTTGGGAAGTGACAGCAGCAATTGCAATTGTGGCATTGGCAGTCGTTTTTTTACCAAAGTATTTTAAATATGGAATTAATACGGTGTCTGATTTTATCGAAATTCGTTATGATACCGTAACGAAAAGAATTATTTCGATCTTGTTTATTGTTACGTACATGATCTCCTTTTTACCGGTTGTTTTATATTCCGGATCATTAGTATTCAATAAAATTTTTCATATCGATGAACTATTAGGTGTTCGTCCAATTGTCGCTATTATTTTAGTTGCCTTGATTATTGGTGTTATCGGTATTTTATATTTACTGATTGGTGGCTTATCATTAAGTGCAAATAGTGATACGGTCTATGGCGTAGGGCTGTTGCTTTGCGGATTGTTGGTGCCGATTCTAGGCGTGATGAAGTTAGGAGAGGGCAATTTTATCGGAGGGCTTGATTATATTGTTGATCACACGCCTTGGCTGCTGAATTCTGTTGGTGCGATTGACTCAGCGATTGTACCTTGGCCAACATTACTTACAGGAATGCTGTTCAATAATTTATATTTCTGGTGTACAAATCAAATGATCGTTCAAAAAGCTTTGTCTGGAAAAAATTTGGCTGAAGCGCAAAAAGGAACATTCTTGGTAGGGATTTTTAAAGTGTTTGGTGCATTATTCCTAGTATTTCCAGGGATTGTCGCTCGTAATATTTTCGGTGATGCATTGATGAACAACCCTGATAATGCCTATCCGTATTTAGTAACAGAAGTATTGCCGCAAGTGTTGTTTGGTGTTTTTGCCGCAGTTATTTTCGGAGCGATACTCTCTTCTTTTGCAGGTGCTTTAAATGCTACGGCAACGCTATTTTCTTTAGATTTTTACAAACCAGTAATTAACAAAGAAGCAGATGATCAACAAATTGCACGGGCAGGGAAAATTGTTACTATAATAGTTGGTGTCATTTCGGTTATTGTAGCACCATTCATTTCATTTGCTCCAGCAGGGTTATATCAATTTGTACAAGAGTTTAATGGTTTGTATAATATGCCGCTCTTAGTGATTATTCTGTTTGCCTTTTATTCAAAAAAAGCGACAGCGATTGCAGCGAAATCAACGATTGCAATCCATATCGTTTTATATGCGTTATCAAAATTCTTTTTAAAAGACATTCACTTCTTATACGTATTGAGCATCTTATTCTTCTTAGATGTCTTAATTATGTTGGCAATCTCTAAGTGGAAACCAGATGGAAACTTTGTGTTGGCGTCCTTTGATACAAAAGTGGATATTAAACCATGGCGTTATACAAAAGTTGCATCTGTTATATTAGTCGGGATTGTTGTTCTAACTTATATCGCCTTTTCCCCAATGGGATTCGCTAGCTTGAAATAATTGCTAGTTTCGATTCGTTTGAGAATTATTTATAAAAGGACAGGAGGATTATCATGGAAAAGACTATTTTAATTATCTGTGAAGCGGGAATTAGCGCATCTTTATTAGTATCAAAAATTCTTGAAACGATAAAAGAAAAGCGTTTGAACTATGTGATTGACTATGCTCCAGTAAGCAGGGTACAAGAGAAGCTTGACTTTAAAAATTATGATGTACTTCTTTTAACACCACAAGTAGCACGTCACAAAGAGAAAATACAAAAAATCATTGATCAAAAAAAATGCACTTCTGAAATTGTATTTATTAAACCAGAAGACTTTCAATATATGAATGTTGAAAAGATCATTAGTGCACTTTAAGAGCTAAATATAAATCTGAAGTAATAGAAAAAGTATCCTCATTATAGATATGAAACGAATAAATCGGGAAATAGACTGAATAAAACATCTTTCTTTCTACATGAATTGTATTTTAAGTAATTCAATTCATGTGGGGATAAAGATGTTTTTTTGCTTGTCTCATATTCTAGTAGAACAAGTGATTAAAGATAATATAATTAGTTTTTTTATGATAAATGTATTAAAAAAATATTAAAATGTATAGTTAAAATTGTATTATGTTATAATAGTTTCGTTGTTGCTATGAATCGAAAATAGAATGGGAGGAAACGGGTAGAAGAATTGAGTGAAAAAAAGTTGGGGTAAACATAATGAAAAATTTTTAAGTTTGTTGAATGACAACTAAGGAGAAAATTATGTTTAAAAAAATTATCGGTTTAGTAACTATTTTAGTGCTGTTTGTTGGATTGTTTTCGTTAAGTACTTTGAGTAGAGCGCAGGAGCTTTCAAGTCAAAAGTTTATAGATGACTTTACTTTTGATAAAGAAGAAGTGCAAGTAGGTCAAAATCTAAAACTATCGTTTGAGTTTAGTGAGAAAGAAGAATATGATTTGAAAAGTGGTGATACTTTAACCTTGACGTTGCCACCGGAATTAAGAGGGTTTCATACAGATTTTCCTTTAAAAGATGCGAATGGTACTAGTTTTGGTATGGTTCATGTAGTAGATGACCAAATTCAAATTGTATTTAATGATACCGTAGAAAAATTATTGAATATACGAGGGAAATTCGTTGTTACTGCCCAAGCGCAAGGGGTGGAATCGGGAGAGTCGAAAGAAGTAACGACTAATTTCGGAAAAGAAACGATCCCCTCTAAAACAGTGACCATTCATAACCCAGAAGGCGGTGGAGAAACACCAGATATTTTCTTCTATAAAACAGGAGACATATTGCCGGAGGATCCTTCAACGATCCGTTGGTTTTTGAATTTTAATATCAATGAACAAGAACTACCGGATCAACCTATTCGCTTAACAGATAAATTCGGACAAGGAATGGTGATGAAAGACAAGGTGCTAGAACTACGTTTTTCAAATGGACAAACGTTCACTGCAGAAGAATTTAATGACAGTGGTTATGGATCCATCAAGCTTGAAAAAACAGGATTAGATATTGAAATTTCAGGCGGATTTTTGTCGAAGAAAAATTTGATTGTCTATTATGAAGCAGAAATCACTGAATTTGGGCATATGTTGGAAAGTTTTGATAACTACTATAAACTTGATTATAATGATTTGTCCGGTGTTGTGGAGGATTCAAGTGGAGCGACGGTCACAAACATTTCCTACGGCGGAGAAATAATTGGTGAGTTGCCTAAAAAAAGTGAATTGAAAATTATTAAATATGTGGTAGGACAGCCAGATGAACGAATCAAGAACGTGACATTCTCCTTATATACCGCCAATAACACGCTTTTAGCAGATGATTTAGTAACGAATGAAACTGGTGAAGTGTTAGTAACGGATTTACCTGAAGGGACATATTATATAAAAGAAACAGCTGCTCCCGCAAATGTGATTTTTGATTCTGAACAGGAGTATTGGTTCAGCATTCAATCGGGAAATGAAAAAGGGATCCTATTAGCTGTTGGAAATGAAAGAGATGACACGCCGACAGTGTTTCGTGGTGAAAAAGTTTGGGTAGATGATAATAATGCAAATCAAAAACGACCAGAAAGCATTATAGTGAATTTACTGCGAAATGGAATGAAAATAGCTAAACAAGAAGTCATCTCATCTGAAGAAGGGCAATGGTTATATGCTTTTGAAGATCTTGAGAAATATGATGGAGAGGGGAATCTCTATCAGTATACGGTGTCGGAAGAACCTGTTCCTCACTACGAATCCAGCATTCAAGACTCAACTATCATTAACACCTATATAAAGGAAGAAACAGGATCTAAAGAGGATGAACATTTTGATCCAGAGGGAATAACAGCGGAACATGAAACGCCGGTGCAGTCTGGGAAAAAAGAGAAACTAATGAAACCAATAGACAAAACAGCAGAGAAACAGAAGAAATTACCTAACACTGGGGAGAAGGTAACAAGTTTAACTGCTCTTTTTTGGTTGTTATATGTACTTGGCAGTTACATGTGTTGCTATCGTTTCGTGAAAATAAATGAAATACCCTTTAAATAGGCTTGATTAAAAACAGAAAGCCTCCCAAAAAAAGTGAGTTCCATAGTTTATGGACTCACTTTTTTAAGACGCTGTCTATTTAATTTTCTTTAAATGAACAAAAGAAGTTAAAAAAGATATTCACCTCATGAAAAAAAGATAAAAAAAGAGTTGGTTTTTCGAAAAAAATCCTTGCTATTGCAGTGTTTCTGTAATATACTTACAAAGGTGCTATTTACAGAAGTGTAAAAAGCATTGGTAAATCAAGCTTTTGATCTACCGGCTAAGAAACGAGAGGTTGCGACACGCCCGGACGCTTTGCCACGAACGAGCGTGACGGAAAAATTTTCGTGGAGCTATGTCTACTTTCAAAATAGGCGAAGGAGGGAACAAGATGGCAAAACAAAAAATTCGTATCCGTTTAAAAGCGTATGAACACCGTATTTTAGATCAATCAGCGGATAAAATTGTGGAAACAGCAAAAAGAACTGGAGCTGACGTGTCAGGACCAATTCCATTACCAACAGAACGCTCGCTTTACACAGTTATTCGTGCGACTCATAAATACAAAGATTCTCGCGAACAATTCGAAATGCGTACTCACAAACGTCTAATCGACATTGTGAACCCAACACCAAAAACAGTTGATGCTTTAATGAAGCTTGACTTACCATCTGGTGTAAATATTGAAATCAAACTATAAAATCAAGATGATGGAGGTGTACTCATGACCAAAGGAATCTTAGGAAAAAAAGTGGGAATGACACAAATCTTTACTGAGTCTGGTGAATTAATTCCAGTAACAGTAGTTGAAGCTACGCCAAACGTAGTTTTACAAGTAAAAACTATTGAAACTGACGGATACGAAGCTATCCAAATCGGTTACCAAGACAAACGTGAAGTTTTATCGAACAAACCTGCGAAAGGTCATGTTGCAAAAGCAAACACGGCTCCTAAGCGCTTCATTAAGGAATTCAAAAATGTTGAGCTGGGAGAATATGAAGTAGGTAAAGAAATTAAGGTAGATGTTTTCCAAGCAGGAGACATTATTGATGTTACAGGAACTTCGAAAGGTAAAGGATTCCAAGGCGTTATCAAACGTCACGGACAAAGCCGCGGACCAATGTCTCACGGTTCTCGTTACCACCGTCGTCCTGGGTCAATGGGTCCAGTAGCACCTAACCGTGTATTTAAAAATAAAAAACTTGCTGGCCGTATGGGTGGCAACCGCGTAACAATTCAAAACCTTGAAATTGTTAAAGTGGACGCTGAAAGAAATGTAATCATGATCAAAGGTAACATTCCTGGAGCGAAAAAATCATTAATCACAATCAAATCAGCTGTGAAAGCTAAATAAGCGTAGAGAAAGGAGGAACTAAGGAATGCCGAATGTAGCATTATTTAAACAAGATGGAACTCAAAATGGTGAAATCACTTTAAACGAAGAGATTTTTGGAATCGAACCAAATGAAACAGTTGTCTACGATGCAATCATCATGCAACGCGCTTCATTAAGACAAGGCACACACTCAGTAAAACACCGCGGAGAAGTTCGTGGCGGCGGCCGTAAACCATGGCGTCAAAAAGGAACTGGACGTGCTCGTCAAGGTTCAATTCGTTCACCACAATGGCGTGGAGGTGGCGTAGTCTTCGGACCAACACCGCGTTCTTACAGCTACAAACTTCCTAAAAAAGTTCGTCGTTTAGCAATGAAATCTGTATTGTCAGATAAAGTTGCTGAAAACAACTTGGTTGCTGTTGATGCGTTAAGCTTCGATGCACCAAAAACAAAAGAATTCAAACAAGTTCTTACAAACTTATCTATCGATACGAAAGTATTAGTTGTTTTAGAAGCAGGAAATGATTTTGCAGCGTTGTCTGCACGTAATCTACCAAACGTTTCTGTAGTAACTTCTGATAACGTAAGTGTTCTAGATATCGTTTCTAATACTAAAGTATTGGCAACACAAACTGCTCTTACTCAAATTGAGGAGGTGCTTGCATAATGAACTTACTAGATCTAATCAAACGCCCAGTGATCACTGAAAAATCCATGCTAGCTATGGACGAAAAGAAATACACTTTTGAAGTAGACACTCGCGCAAACAAAACATTAGTAAAACAAGCTGTAGAATCAGCTTTTGAAGGTGTTAAAGTAAAAAACGTAAACATCATGAACGTACGTCCTAAATTCAAACGTATGGGTAAACATGCTGGATACACTAAAAAACGTCGCAAAGCAGTTGTGACATTAACAAACGATTCAAAAGAAATTCAAATTTTCGATGCTGCTGAATAAGCAGACCATGTTTAACTATTAAATGGGAGGGAAAAAGACGTGGCGATTAAAAAGTACAAACCTACCACAAATGGCCGTCGTAATATGACAGCATCTGATTTCGCTGAAATCACGACATCAACACCGGAAAAAACGTTGTTGGCGCCATTAAAAAACCATGCCGGTCGTAACAACAACGGTCGTATTACTGTTCGTCATCAAGGTGGCGGTCACAAACGTCAATACCGTATGATCGACTTCAAACGTAATAAAGATAACGTTGTAGCGGTTGTCAAAACTATCGAGTATGATCCAAATCGTTCTGCTAACATCGCGTTAGTACATTACGAAGATGGAGTTAAAGCATACATTTTAGCACCAAAAGGATTGGAAGTAGGCATGCGCCTTGTTTCAGGTCCAGAAGCAGATATTAAAGTAGGGAACGCATTACCATTGGAAAACATTCCAGTAGGTACTGTTGTCCACAACATTGAAATGAAACCTGGTAAAGGCGGTCAATTGATTCGTTCAGCTGGAACAAGTGCTCAAGTACTTGGTAAAGAAGGCAAATACGTATTAATCCGTTTGAACTCAGGAGAAGTTCGTATGATCTTGGCAACTTGCCGTGCAACAGTAGGTTCAGTTGGTAACGAACAACACGAATTAATCAATATCGGTAAAGCCGGACGTTCTCGTTGGATGCGTAAGCGCCCAACTGTACGTGGTAGTGTAATGAACCCGAACGATCACCCACACGGTGGTGGTGAAGGTAAACAACCGATCGGACGTAAAGCTCCAGTATCACCTTGGGGTCAACCAGCTATCGGCTTGAAAACTCGTAACAAAAAAGCTAAATCTGACAAACTTATCGTTCGTCGTCGTACTAAATAATTTTTTTGACCATGTGTCGTACATTTTGAGAGGAGGTTCACCATGGGTCGTAGTTTGAAAAAAGGACCTTTCGTCGATGAGCATCTAATGAAAAAAGTAGAAGCTCAAGAAGGTGCTGAAAAGAAAAAAGTAATTAAAACTTGGTCTCGCCGTTCTACAATTTTCCCACAATTTGTTGGGTTTACAATTGCTGTATATGATGGGCGTAAACACGTTCCAGTATACATTCAAGAAGACATGGTAGGACATAAATTAGGTGAATTTGCACCAACTAGAACTTATCGTGGCCACGGAGCCGACGATAAGAAAACTAGACGTTAATTTTGAGGGGAGGAAATGCAAATGTCAGAACAAATTACATCAGCTAAGGCAACTGCAAAAACAGTTCGCACTTCACCTCGTAAAGCACGTTTAGTAATCGATCTTATCAGAGGTAAAAGCGTTGCGGATGCAATTTCAATCTTGAAATTCACACCAAACAAATCTGCTGGAATCATTGAAAAAGTTTTAATGTCAGCAGTTGCTAACGCAGAAAACAACTTTGACTTAGACGTTGAAAACTTAGTAGTATCTGAAGCATTTGTCAACGAAGGACCAACAATGAAACGCTTCCGTCCTCGTGCAAAAGGTTCAGCATCACCAATTAACAAACGTACAAGTCATCTTACAGTAGTTGTATCAGAAAAATAATCTGTTTCTTTAAACAGAATCACTAGATAAGAGGAGGAGCCTAGGATAAAGGGGATCATAAGAGAACAATGTTCTTTACAGTCACCTTGTACTGTGTCACATCAGTTCTGTCAAGCAGGCACTGTGTGTTACAGCAATGGCTACCGAACCTCAAAGAGAAATCTTTTTTCTATCATAAGAAAAAGAATCTCAACAATTAAGAGGAGGGACAATCAGTGGGTCAAAAAGTACATCCAATAGGAATGCGTGTAGGCATCATCCGCGACTGGGATGCAAAATGGTATGCTGAAAAAGAGTATGCTGAGTTCTTACACGAAGATCTAAGAATCCGTAAATTTATCGCGACAAAACTTGCTGATGCCGCTGTGTCTACAATTGAGATCGAGCGCGCTGCAAACCGTGTGAACATTTCAATCCACACAGCTAAACCAGGTATGGTTATCGGTAAAGGCGGATCTGAAGTCGAAAACCTTAGAAAATCATTGAATCAACTAACTGGTAAAAGAGTTCACATCAACATCGTTGAAATCAAAAAACCAGATTTAGATGCAAAATTAGTAGGCGAAGGAATTGCACGTCAATTAGAAAACCGTGTTGCTTTCCGTCGTGCTCAAAAACAAGCGATCCAACGCACTATGCGTTCAGGCGCTAAAGGTATCAAAACACAAGTATCAGGTCGTTTAAACGGTGCTGATATTGCTCGTTCAGAAGGTTACTCTGAAGGTACAGTTCCACTTCACACTTTGCGTGCAGATATTGATTACGCATGGGAAGAAGCAGACACAACTTACGGAAAATTAGGAGTTAAAGTGTGGATTTACCGTGGAGAAATTCTTCCAACGAAAAAAAACACTGAGAAAGGAGGGAAATAATCATGTTAGTACCTAAACGTGTAAAACACCGTCGTGAATTTAGAGGTAAAATGCGTGGCGAAGCCAAAGGCGGAAAAGAAGTAACATTTGGTGAATGGGGTTTACAAGCAACTGAATCTCACTGGATTACTAACCGTCAAATCGAAGCTGCCCGTATTGCTATGACTCGTTATATGAAACGTGGCGGGAAAGTATGGATTAAAATTTTCCCTCACAAATCATATACAAGTAAAGCTATCGGTGTTCGTATGGGTAAAGGTAAAGGGGCACCTGAAGGCTGGGTTTCACCAGTTAAACGTGGAAAAATCATGTTTGAAATCGCAGGAGTACCTGAAGAAGTAGCTCGTGAAGCTCTTCGCCTTGCATCCCACAAATTACCGGTGAAAACCAAAATTGTAAAACGTGAGGAAATGGGTGGTGAATCGAATGAAGGTTAAAGAAATCAGAGAATTAACCACTGCCGAAATGCTTGAAAAAGAAAAGCAATTCAAAGAAGAATTATTTAATCTTAGATTCCAACTAGCAACAGGTCAATTAGAAAACACTGCACGTATTAAAGAAGTACGTCAATCGATTGCACGCATCAAAACAGTATTGCGTGAACAAGCTAACTAATAGTGGAAGGAGGCCAAACGCGTATGACTGAAGAAAGAAATCAACGCAAAGTTTACCAAGGTCGTGTTGTTTCAGACAAAATGGATAAAACAATCACTGTTGTCGTAGAAACGAAGAAAAACCACCCTATTTATGGTAAACGTATGAAATATTCTAAGAAATATAAAGCTCATGATGAAAACAACACTGCAAAAGTTGGAGACATCGTAAGAATCATGGAAACTCGTCCATTATCAGCTACAAAACGTTTCCGTTTACTAGAGGTAGTCGAAGAAGCAGTTATTATCTAATAAAAACGAGATTTTCCTATATAGATTGAAACATAAAATCTGAAAGGGGGATACACATCGTGATCCAACAAGAAAGCCGATTAAAAGTCGCAGATAACTCAGGTGCTCGTGAAATCTTAACGATTAAAGTACTAGGTGGTTCTGGACGTAAAACTGCTAATATTGGTGACGTGATCGTTGCTACGGTTAAACAAGCAACACCAGGTGGAGTTGTCAAAAAAGGTGAAGTCGTAAAAGCCGTTATCGTTCGTACAAAATCAGGAGCTCGTCGTACTGACGGTTCATACATCAAATTTGATGAAAATGCTGCTGTAATTATTCGTGATGATAAGAGCCCGCGTGGAACTCGTATCTTCGGTCCTGTTGCACGTGAATTACGTGAAAACAACTTCATGAAGATCGTTTCTCTAGCACCAGAAGTATTATAATCAGGACGCGTATCAAAGGAGGTGCGAAACTATAATGTTTGTTAAAAAAGGCGATAAAGTAAAAGTTATCACTGGCAAAGACAAAAATAAAGAAGGCGTTGTATTAGCAGCGTTTCCTAAAAAAGACAAAGTCATCGTTGAAGGTGTTAACATTATGAAAAAACACCAAAAACCAAACCAAGCAGCACCGCAAGGCGGTATCTTGGAAGTCGAAGCGCCAATTCATGTTTCTAATGTGATGGTAATTGACGGCACAGGAGTAGCTGGTCGAGTTGGTTATAAAGAAGTCGATGGTAAAAAAGTCCGTGTTTCTAAAAAAACCGGTGAAGTCTTAGATAAATAGATTAAAAGGAAGGAGGGGCTTACTAAATGAACCGCCTGAAAGAAAAATATATTAAAGAAATTACTCCAGCATTAGTGGAAAAATTTAATTATAGTTCAGTTATGCAAACACCTAAAGTTGATAAAATTGTTATTAACATGGGTGTGGGTGACGCTGTTTCAAACGCAAAAAACTTAGATAAAGCAGTTGAAGAATTAGCATTGATCACAGGTCAAAAACCTTTAATCACAAAAGCTAAGAAATCAATCGCTGGTTTCCGTTTACGTGAAGGAATGCCAATCGGTGCGAAAGTTACTTTACGCGGAGAAAGAATGTACGAATTTTTAGATAAATTAGTATCTGTTTCTCTACCTCGTGTACGTGACTTCCACGGAGTAAGCAAAAAAGCCTTTGATGGACGTGGTAACTACACTTTAGGTATTAAAGAACAATTAATCTTCCCAGAAGTTGATTATGATTTAGTAGATAAAGTACGCGGTATGGACATCGTTATTGTAACAACAGCAAACACAGATGAAGAATCTCGTGAATTGTTGGCACAATTAGGTATGCCATTCCAAAAATAATAAAAGGAGGCGAACTACGTGGCTAAAAAATCAATGATTGCTAAAAACAAACGCCCTGCAAAACATTCAACACAAGCGTATACTCGTTGTGAACGTTGCGGACGTCCACATTCAGTTTATCGTAAATTTCATCTTTGCCGTATTTGCTTCCGCGAACTTGCCTATAAAGGTCAAATTCCCGGCGTGAAGAAAGCTAGCTGGTAAACAAGTAAACTCGCATAAAGGAGGTAAATAGTTCAATGGTCATGACAGATCCAATTGCAGATTTTCTAACGCGCATTCGTAATGCAAACATGGTTAAACATGAAAGCTTAGAAGTGCCTGCGTCAAAAATCAAACGTGATATCGCTGAAATCTTGAAACGTGAAGGTTTTGTACGCGATGTAGAATATATTGAAGATGACAAACAAGGCGTGATTCGTGTTTTCCTTAAATATGGTAAAAACGAAGAACGTGTTATCACTAACTTAAAACGTATCTCTAAACCAGGTTTACGTGCTTATGTCAAATCTGACGAAGTACCTAAAGTATTAAACGGTTTAGGAATCGCAATTATCTCTACTTCTGAAGGTGTTGTAACTGATAAAGAAGCAAGAGCTAAAAACATCGGCGGCGAAGTAATCGCCTACGTATGGTAATTTAAAAAAACACACAAGGAGGTGTCTCTAAGTGAGCCGTATTGGTAATAAAATCGTTGTACTTCCTGCTGGCGTTGAAGTCAAACAAGAAGGAAACAACATTACTGTAAAAGGACCTAAAGGTGAATTAACACGTGAGTTCTCTGCTGATATCACAATGAATATCGAAGGAAACGAAGTAACATTCACTCGTCCAAATGATAGCAAAGACATGAAAACAATCCACGGAACAACTCGTGCGAACTTCAATAACATGGTTGTTGGTGTAAGTACAGGCTTTGAAAAAGGACTTGAACTTATCGGGGTTGGTTATCGTGCTCAAATGCAAGGAACTAAATTAGTTCTTAACGTTGGATACTCTCATCCAGTAGAAATCACACCACCAGCTGGTGTAACTGTAGAAGTACCTTCGAACACACAAGTAGTTGTAAAAGGCGCTAACAAAGAACACGTTGGTGAATTAGCAGCAAACATCCGTGGCGTTCGTCCACCAGAACCTTATAAAGGTAAAGGAATCCGCTATGTTGGTGAATTCGTACGCCGTAAAGAAGGTAAAACTGGTAAATAATAGCAGCTTGAGAGTTATTTTTCAATTAAGTTTGGAAAATAACGATCCGTTGTTTATCGCAGCTTGATAGCTAGCAAATATAAAGAGGTGACAATTGTGATTACAAAACCAGATAAAAACAAAACACGTCAGAAGAGACATCGCCGTGTACGTAACAAAATCTCTGGTACTGCTGAGTGCCCACGCTTGAACGTTTTCCGTTCTAACAAAAACATCTACGCGCAAATTATTGATGACGTAGCGGGTGTAACGCTAGCAAGTGCCTCTGCCTTAGATAAAGAAATTTCAGGTGGAAACAAAACAGAAACAGCCGCAGCTGTTGGTAAATTAATCGCTGAACGTGCCGCTGAAAAAGGCGTTAAAGTAGTAGTCTTTGACCGTGGTGGATACCTTTACCATGGCCGCGTGCAAGCTTTAGCTGAAGCAGCGCGTGAAAATGGACTAGAATTTTAGGAGAAGGAGGAACACCATTCATGGTTTATATTGATCCAAAACACTTGGAATTAGAAGATCGCGTTGTTGCTATCAACCGTGTAACTAAAGTTGTTAAAGGTGGACGTCGTCTACGCTTTGCTGCATTAGTTGTTGTGGGAGATAAAAACGGTCACGTTGGCTTTGGGACTGGTAAAGCACAAGAAGTGCCAGAAGCAATCCGTAAAGCAATCGAAGACGCGAAGAAAAACTTAGTTGAAGTGCCTATGGTTGGTTCTACTATCCCTCACGAAGTGATTGGGGTATTCGGTGGTGGCCGTATCCTTATGAAACCTGCAGTAGAAGGTTCTGGGGTAGCCGCTGGTGGACCAGTTCGTGCCGTATTGGAATTAGCTGGTGTAGCAGATATTACATCAAAATCATTAGGCTCAAACACACCAATCAACGTTGTTCGTGCAACAGTTGAAGGGTTAAAACAATTAAAACGTGCCGAAGAAGTGGCAGCACTTCGTGGTAAATCTGTAGAAGAAATCTTAGGATAAGGAGGACATAAGAATGGCTGAATTAAAAGTTACATTAAAACGCAGCGTTATCGGACGTCCTCAAAACCAAAAAGATACAGTTAAAGCATTAGGTTTAGGAAAAGTAAACAGCTCTGTTGTGAAACCTGCTAATGAAGCAATTAAAGGTATGATCAACACTGTGTCACATTTAGTGGACGTTGAAGAAGTTTAATTTACAATAGTACATTGTTAAGGAGGTGCCAAACCAATGAAACTTCATGAATTGAAACCTGCTGAAGGTTCACGCCAAGTACGTAACCGTGTTGGACGTGGTACTTCATCTGGTAATGGTAAAACTGCCGGCCGTGGACAAAAAGGGCAAAAAGCTCGTTCAGGTGGTGGTGTAAGACTTGGATTTGAAGGGGGTCAAACTCCATTATTCCGTCGTTTACCAAAACGCGGCTTCACAAACATCAACCGTAAAGATTATGCAGTCATCAACTTAGATGTCTTAAATCGTTTCGAAGATGGAACTGAAGTTACACCTGCTGGACTTATCGAAGCTGGAATCGTTAAAAACGAAAAAGCTGGTATCAAAGTTTTAGCTAATGGTGAGTTAACAACTAAAAAATTAACTGTGAAAGCAGCTAAATTCTCTAAAGCAGCAGAAGAAGCAATTGTTGCAGCTGGTGGAACAATCGAGGTGATCTAATGTTTAAACTATTAAAAGATGCTTTTAAAGTCAAAGACATTAGATCAAAAATTTTGTTTACTGTATTCATTCTTTTTGTATTTCGTTTAGGTGCGCATATAACTGTACCTGGCGTAAATGCAAAAGGATTGCAAGACTTAAGCAATTTGCCATTTTTAAATATGTTGAATATGGTTAGTGGTAGTGCAATGCAAAACTTCTCCATCTTCTCGATGGGGGTTTCGCCTTACATTACAGCATCAATCATCATTCAATTATTACAAATGGATATCATTCCTAAATTTGTAGAATGGTCGAAGCAAGGTGAAGTTGGACGTAAGAAGTTGAATCAAGCAACAAGATATTTAACGATTTTCTTGGGTATTGCTCAATCTATGGGTATTACAGCTGGATTCCAAAGCTTAAGTCAAGCTGGGATCGTAAAAAATCCTAATATCAACACCTATGTGATGATCGCTGTGATTTTAACCGGTGGAACAATGTTTGTTACTTGGTTAGGAGAACAAATTACTGAAAAAGGAATCGGAAACGGTGTTTCAATGATTATCTTCGCGGGGATTATTTCTCGCTTACCAGAAGGAATTAAAGAAATCGTTGATGATTACTTTATCAATATTGAATCTTCTAAAATTTGGCAATCTGCGATTTTTATTGTGATTTTGATTATTGCAATTTTAGCTGTTGTTACATTAGTAACATTTTTCCAGCAAGCAGAACGAAAAATTCCAATCCAATATACAAAACGTGTCTCAGGTGCGCCGACTAGTAGTTATTTACCATTAAAAGTAAATGCTGCAGGTGTTATCCCAGTTATCTTTGCCAGTTCGTTGATCGCAACGCCAAATGCCGTTTTACAAGCCTTCTCTAAGAGTTATTCTGGTGAAGGATGGTACGATATAATGACACAAATTTTTAGTTACAATACCGTTCCAGGTGCGATTATTTATACTGTACTGATCGTTGCTTTCACATTCTTCTATGCTTTTGTTCAAGTTAACCCTGAGAAATTAGCGGAAAACTTACAAAAACAAGGAAGCTATATTCCAAGCGTACGACCAGGTAAAGGGACAGAAGAATATATTTCTGGAATGTTAATGAGACTAAGTGTTGTCGGTTCTATATTCCTAGGTTTGGTTGCATTACTGCCAATCATTGCTCAAATGATTTGGAAGTTACCGCAGTCTATCGGTTTAGGAGGAACTAGCTTACTGATTGTGATTGGTGTTGCTTTAGAAACAGCTAAACAATTAGAAGGTTTAATGTTGAAACGTCAATATGTTGGCTTTATCAATAAGTAGGAATAGTGTGTTGAGGATTATCCTCAGCACCGTTCTCTCATTGGGCTAGCTTCAAAAGCCAGCCTTTAAAATTAGGAGGAAAAGAAATGAACCTCATTTTAATGGGATTGCCTGGAGCAGGCAAAGGAACTCAAGCAGAAAAAATCGTTGATACTTACGATATTCCACATATTTCTACAGGAGATATGTTCCGTGCTGCTATGAAAAACGAAACTGCTCTTGGCTTAGAAGCGAAATCTTATATCGATAAAGGTGCTTTGGTTCCAGACGATGTAACGAATGGAATTGTCAAAGAACGATTGGCTGAACCTGATACTGATAAAGGTTTTTTATTAGATGGTTTTCCGCGGACTTTGGATCAAGCAGAAGCATTAGATAAAATGCTAAAAGAATTAAATAAAGAAATTGATGCTGTCATCGACATCCATGTTGAAGAAGAAATTTTAGTTGAACGCTTAGCTGGTCGGTTTATCTGCCGTACTTGTGGAGCAACTTACCATAAGATCTTCAATCCTCCTACTGTAGAAGGAACATGTGACCGTTGTGGCGGACATGATTTTTATCAAAGAGAAGATGATAAGCCTGAAACGGTCAAAAACCGTCTGGCAGTAAATATCAAAAGCAGTGCACCGATTTTAGACTTTTATAAAGCTAAAAACGTATTGCACACAATAGATGGTAATCGCGATATCGATGCTGTTTTTTCTGAAGTGAAGCAAATCATTGAAAAAAGATAGTTGTTTGAATTGCCCGCAGCCTACCATTTTGTTTGATTCAGATTCTCTTGCCAAATAGAATAGTTTATGATAGAATATATCAGTCCGACTTCTACCTTTTTTAAGAAGAAGTTTAATTGAAAATTCTGGGTGGGAGCTGAAGTTTCCGCCATTTTATCGTGTGAAAATGCGAAACAAGTACAAGGAGGTACTGTGCGTGGCAAAAGAAGATATGATTGAAGTCGAAGGTACAGTCGTCGAAACTTTGCCGAATGCAATGTTTAAAGTTGAACTAGAAAATGGACACCAAGTTCTTGCAACTGTTTCCGGTAAAATCCGTATGCACTATATTCGAATTTTACCTGGGGATAAAGTGACTGTAGAGTTATCTCCATACGATTTAACTCGTGGTCGAATCACTTATCGCTTTAAATAATTGTACTCCGTAAAATTCAGGGAGGTATTATCATGAAAGTAAGACCATCAGTAAAACCAATGTGTGAACATTGTAAAGTAATTCGCCGTAAAGGACGTGTTATGGTCATTTGCCCAGCAAATCCAAAACATAAACAACGTCAAGGATAATAGGAGGTGTAACGTAGAATGGCTCGTATTGCAGGAGTAGACATCCCTCGTGATAAACGTGTAGTAATTTCCCTTACTTATATTTTTGGTATTGGTAACACTACTGCTAAAAAAGTTTTAGCAAACGTTGGTGTATCTGAAGATATTCGTGTTCGTGATTTAACGAATGACCAAACAGATGCTATCCGTGCGGAAATTGATAAGTTAAAAGTTGAAGGTGATCTTCGTCGTGAAGTGAACTTAAACATCAAACGTTTGATGGAAATCGGTTCATACCGTGGTATCCGTCATCGTCGTGGATTACCAACTCGTGGACAAAACACGAAAAATAATGCACGTACTCGTAAAGGCCCAGCTCGTACTGTAGCAGGCAAGAAAAAATAATTCCTAAGTGAAGGAGGTTAGATCTTCATGGCAGCAAAAAAAGTTAGTCGTAAACGCCGTGTGAAAAAGAATATAGAAACTGGGATTGCACATATCCATTCTACATTCAATAATACAATTGTAATGATCACTGACAGTCATGGTAATGCATTAGCATGGTCATCAGCAGGATCATTAGGCTTTAAAGGAAGTAAAAAATCAACACCGTTTGCAGCTCAAATGGCCGCAGAAGCTGCAACTAAAGCAGCACAAGAACACGGACTAAAAACTGTTGATGTAACAGTTAAAGGACCAGGTTCTGGACGTGAAGCAGCGATTCGTTCATTGCAAGCAACAGGTTTAGAAGTGACTGCAATTCGTGACGTGACTCCAGTTCCTCATAATGGATGCCGCCCTCCAAAACGCCGTCGTGTTTAATGAGTGCCACTCATTCTGAGTTTGAATTAAGAACGTCATTGAACAAGACACTTTTCGTTTTGAAAGGGGTATAGATAAGAATGATTGAATTTGAAAAACCAAGAATCGAAAAAATTGATGAGAATAGAGATTATGGCAAGTTCGTCGTTGAACCACTGGAAAGAGGTTACGGGACTACTTTAGGTAATTCTCTACGTCGTATTTTATTATCTTCTCTGCCGGGAGCGGCTATTACAAATATTCAGATCGATGGTGTGTTGCATGAATTCTCTACCATTAAAGGTGTGAGAGAAGACGTAACTCAAATTATTTTGAATATTAAAGGTTTAGCTCTTAAGCTTTATGCAGAAGAAGAAAAAACCCTTGAGATCGATATTACAGGACCTGCTACAGTAACTGCTGGCGATATTATCGTTGACAGCGATGTTGAGATCTTGAATAAAGATTTAATTATCTGTAGTGTCTCTGAAGGAGCTACTTTCCATGCTCGCTTAACAGTGAAACCTGGTCGTGGCTATGTTCAAGCAGACGAAAACAAAAAGGAAGATATGCCAATTGGTGTTCTCCCTGTTGATTCCATCTATACACCAGTTCGCCGTGTAAACTACCAAGTAGAAAACACTCGTGTTGGTCGTCGTGATGACTTCGACAAATTAACAATGGAAATATGGACTGATGGTTCAATCATTCCTCAAGAAGCCCTTAGCTTAGCTGCTAAGATTATGACGGAGCATTTAGACATCTTTGTTAACCTTACTGATGAAGCGAAAAACGCTGAAATCATGGTTGAAAAAGAAGAAACACAAAAAGAAAAAATGCTAGAAATGACCATCGAAGAACTAGACTTGTCTGTTCGTTCATACAACTGTTTAAAACGTGCAGGTATTAACACTGTACAAGAACTTACAAATAAATCTGAACCAGAAATGATCAAAGTACGTAATTTAGGTCGTAAATCTCTTGAAGAGGTTAAACTAAAACTACATGATTTAGGTTTAGGCTTACGTAAAGACGATTAATACTTTTTACGAAGGAGGAAAACCAACGTGGGTTATCGTAAATTAGGACGCACATCAAGCCAACGTAAGGCAATGTTGCGTGACTTAACTACTGATTTAATTATCAATGAACGTATCGTTACGACTGAAGCTCGTGCGAAAGAAGTTCGTTCTACAACAGAAAAAATGATTACTTTAGGCAAACGTGGAGATCTTCATGCTCGTCGTCAAGCAGCTACTTTTGTACGTAATGAAGTTGCTAGCGTACGTGAAGAGAACGAAGCAATCGTTGTTGAATCAGCTTTACAAAAGTTATTCAATGATCTTGCACCTCGTTACGCAGAACGCCAAGGTGGTTACACTCGTATCTTGAAGACAGAACCAAGACGCGGAGATGCAGCACCAATGGTAATTATCGAATTTGTTAAATAATCAAACTATACCGTCACTTTATAGATGATTCTTTTAGAGTGTTATGATGTTGGAGGCGACTCCTAGTCTAGCTCAACGCTTTCCCTGTCGGATTTATTCGGCAGGGGAGCACTCATCATATGATAAGGTGTATTTTTTTGTCCTAAGAATTTATTCTTAGGGCTTTTTTGTTTCAAACAGTAAAAATCAATTATCATTGTTATGTTATTGCATCTGGGTGTAAATTTTAGTATACTTTTATTAGTCGGAATTTTCTGATAAAAGAAGAGGAGTTTTAAAGGGGGAGTAACATGGCACAAATGACAGCTTTTACGTTACTGATGGGGATATTATATATCGGAGACGTTGTATCAACTAAGACAAAAGCGTGGATTTCATCCGTTTTTGTTTGTGCAGTATTATTTATTATTGGTTATTGGACATTTTTCCCAGAGAATATCGTTGAGATTGCAGGTATACCACCTGTAGTTGCTACATTATTGATGTATCTGCTGATTACTAACATGGGGACATTATTATCGATTAAAGAACTAGCAAATCAATGGAAAACCATCGTAATCACACTTTCAGGGATTTTAGGCATTGTTGTATTATTATTGACAGTGGGATCATTGATGTTTGATTTTAAAACCGTCTTAGTAGCAGTACCTCCATTAGTTGGTGGGGTAGTTTCGTCATTGATTATGTCAGAAGCAGCTCAAACGGCAGGGCTAACATCATTATCGGTATTAGCCATTTTGATTTATGTCATGCAAGGTTTTGCTGGATATCCTTTAACGTCTATTATGCTGAAAAAAGAAGGAAAGCGAATGCTTGAAAAATATCGTAGTGGTGAATGGACACCAACTCATGAGGAAGAGAATAATCAAACTGAGACGTTGGATGAAGATACCCCAAAATTGTTTAATAAAATACCTAAAAAGTATCATACTGATTTTTCACGAATCTTTCGTTTAGCAATTGTAGCTTTACTAGCGTATTATGTCTCTGTATTCTGCGCATCTTTTCTAACGATTAGTCCATTTGTTTTATGCTTATTCTTTGGTGTTGTTGCTTCTTCAGTAGGATTTCTGGAAAAACAACCGCTGAAAAAAGCAAATAGTTTTGGATTTGCTATTTTAGGATTAATGCTGTTTATTTTTGATGGCTTAAAAAAAGCGACACCTGAGATGTTAGAAGAATTATTGGTGCCAATGGTAGGGATTATTATTGTAGGTGTTATTGGAATGTATGTCTTTTCTGCTGTTGTTGGAAGACTATTGGGCGTTAGTAAAGAAATGGCATTTGCAGTATCTCTGACAGCCTTATATGGCTTTCCAGCAGATTATATTATTACGAATGAAGTCATTCAGTCATTAACGGAAGATGAAAAAGAAAAAGAAGCATTGACAAGCCATATGATGCCGCCGATGCTAGTTGCTGGATTTATAACTGTCACGATTGTATCTGTTATACTAGCAGGAATCTTTTCGAGTATTTTACTGAGTTTATAGAAATGAGGAAATCAGATGAAAGAAATAAACACTTTGATTCAAAAATATAAAGAAGAAATGATTGATTTTAGAAGAGATTTACATCAACATCCAGAGTTACAATTTGAAGAATTTAGAACAACTGAAAGAGTTGCGGAAGCGTTAGATAAGATCGGTATTCCTTATCGTAAAACTGAACCGACAGGAATTATTGCAAACTTAGTCGGTGGACAACCGGGTAAAACAGTTGCGTTACGTGCAGATATGGATGCTTTGCCTGTTCAAGAATTAAACGATGGAATCTCATATAAATCATTAGAAGATGGAAAAATGCATGCATGTGGACATGATGCACATACAGCGATGCTTTTGACAGCTGCGAAAGCATTGAAAGAAGTTCAAAATGAGATCAAAGGAACAGTTCGATTTATTTTCCAGCCATCAGAAGAAAATGCTCAAGGTGCTAAAGCTATGGTAGCTCAAGGAGCGGTTGAAGGAGTGGATGATGTTTTTGGAATCCATATCTGGTCACAAATGCCTTCTGGAACAGCTTCTTGTGTTGTTGGTTCATCATTTGCATCAGCGGATATTTTTTCAATTGATTTTAAAGGACGAGGCGGACATGGTGCCATGCCTGACGCTTGTGTGGATGCTGCAGTGATCGCTTCTTCCTTCGTTATGAATGTACAGGCTGTTGTTTCCAGAGAGACAAATCCCTTAGATCCAGTAGTTGTGACGGTGGGGAAAATGGATGTGGGGACACGTTTTAATGTCATCGCTGAAAATGCTCGTTTAGAAGGAACAGTTCGGTGTTTTAGCATTGAGACACGTAATCGTGTAGAGAATGCTTTGAAGCGTTATGCAGAGCAAACAGCAGCGATGTACGGTGGAACTGCTGCAGTAGATTATAGTTACGGAACAGTTCCTGTGATCAATGATGAAGTAGATGCATTATTTGCTCAGGGAATCATTGAAGAAAACTTTGGTAAAGAAGCACTTATCCAAGAACCACCAACTACTGGTGGAGAAGACTTTAGTTATTTCACTGAAAATACTTCAGGGTGTTTTGCTTTAGTCGGTTGTGGAAATCCAGAAAAAGATACACAGTGGGCTCATCATCACGGACGATTCAATGTAGATGAAGATGCAATGGAAATTGGTGCGGAACTATATGCCCAATACGCATTTGAGTATTTAAATCAATAGATAATTATCTAAACGTATAGGATAGAACAAAACTAGCTTCTTAGTTTTGTTCTATTTTTTTATAATGGAATGAACTATCAAAAAACTTTCTGTCTTGACAGATAAGAATTCACATAACGGGTCTTATTTTGTTATAATAGAGCTTAGTGCAAAGATAAGAAGAGATGATTGAAAAAATACTGATTTTTTGTTAGTGTTAGTAAGACTAAATAATTGAGGGAGTACGCGATGCAACCGATCATTGAATTAAAAAATATCGATTTTAACTATCAACCTGAAGATGCTTCTCCCGCTTTGAAAGATGTATCATTTTCCATCCAACAAGGTGAGTGGATTGCAATTATTGGACATAATGGGTCAGGAAAATCAACGCTGGCAAAAACCATTAACGGATTACTGTTACCAGCTTCCGGTAGTATTGCTGTTGGCGGTAAGGAACTAAATGAAGACAACGTTTGGGATATCCGTCGTATGGTAGGAATGGTTTTTCAAAATCCAGATAATCAGTTCGTGGGATCAACCGTAGAAGATGATGTCGCATTCGGATTAGAGAACCAAGGGATTCCTCGCGATGAAATGCTTGAGAGAGTCAAAGATGCGTTAGAAAAGGTTCGAATGAATTCTTTTGCTACACGTGAACCAGCTCGTTTATCAGGCGGTCAAAAACAACGAGTTGCAATTGCAGGCGTTGTTGCTTTGCGCCCAGATATTATCATTTTAGATGAAGCCACAAGCATGCTTGATCCAGAAGGACGAGAAGAAGTTATTACCACAATCAAGAAAATCAAAGAAGAAAGCAATTTGACCGTGATTTCAATTACCCATGATATTGATGAAGCGGCGAATGCTAATCGAATTTTAGTGATGAAGCAAGGAGAACTTGTAGGGGAAGGCACACCAGCAGACATTTTCTCTGCTGGAACTGAACTGATCCAGATGGGCTTAGATTTGCCATTCCCAGAAAAATTGAAAATAGCGTTAAAACAACGTGGCGTTGATGTACCGAATGAGTATTTGACTGAAGAAAGGATGGTGGATTGGTTATGGACATCCGTTTTGAACAAGTAGATTTTACGTATCAGCCCAATACACCATTTGAACAGCGAGCATTATTTGATTTAAATTTGACGATAGAAGATGGTTCCTATACAGCGATTGTCGGTCACACAGGTAGTGGAAAATCCACTTTGCTGCAGCATTTAAATGCTCTGGTAAAACCGACGAAAGGCAAGGTAACGATTGGAGATCGAGAAATCATACCAGAAACAAATAATAAAAATCTTAAGCCCATTCGTAAAAAAGTCGGCATCGTATTTCAGTTTCCAGAAGCACAGTTATTTGAAGAAACAGTTGCTAAAGATATTGCTTTTGGACCTAAAAACTTTAGCGTGTCAGTAGAAGAGGCTGAAAGATTAGCAGCTGAAATGCTAGATTTAGTGGGATTGGATGCCAGTTATTTAGAGCGTTCTCCTTTTGAATTATCAGGAGGGCAAATGCGTCGTGTGGCAATTGCTGGTGTTTTAGCTATGGAACCAGAAGTTCTAGTATTAGATGAACCTACTGCTGGTTTAGATCCGCAAGGACGTAAAGAAATGATGGAGATGTTTCAGCGCCTTCATGAAGAACGTGGAATGACCATTGTCTTAGTTACCCATTTAATGGACGATGTTGCAAATTATGCGAATCATGTGATCGTCTTAGAGAAAGGCAAAATAGTCAAATCTGGAACACCTCAAGAGGTTTTTCAAAATATCCAGTGGCTAAAAGAAAAACAATTAGGCGTTCCTACTGCTGCTTCTTTTGCAGATAAATTAATGGCCAAAGGTGTTTCATTTGAAGAGTTGCCGTTAACAGCAGAAGCGTTGGCAGATGATTTGCTAAAAGATTTGCAAAAAGCAGGTGACAACTTATGATGAACAAGTTGATTTTTGGTCGCTATATTCCAGGAGATTCTTTTATCCATACAATGGATCCACGAGCAAAATTAATTGCCAGCTTTTATTTTATTGGGATTATATTTTTAGCTAATAATTGGCAAACATACGGTATTCTGGCTATTTTTACGTTATTTGCAATTTTTCTATCGAAAGTAAATATTCGTTTCTTTATTCGAGGAATCAAACCGTTGATTTGGTTGATTTTATTTACAGTTGCGCTGCAGATGTTATTTACACAAGGTGGAGATGTTTATTTTAGTTGGGGGATTTTTACCATTACCGAATTTGGTGTGGTCAATGGACTATTTATATTCTGTCGGTTTGTGTTGATTATTTTTATGTCTACATTATTGACGTTAACAACGCCACCCCTTGATTTATCAGATGCTATTGAGTATTTATTGCGTCCTTTAAAAGTGGTTCGCTTTCCTGTCCATGAAGTATCTTTGATGTTGTCTATTGCATTACGTTTTGTCCCAACCTTGATGGATGAGACTGAAAAAATCATGAATGCACAACGTGCTAGAGGAGTGGATTTTGGTGAAGGGAATTTGATTCAGAAGATGAAAGCAGTAGTCCCTTTGCTGATTCCTTTATTTGTTAGTAGTTTTAACCGAGCAGAAGATTTAGCAACTGCTATGGAAGCTAGAGGATATCAAGGTGGAGAGGGGCGAACAAAATATAGAGTTCTGCACTGGCACTTGAAAGATACTGTCGTAATGCTGGCTTTTGCCGTCTTGACCGTAATCTTGATTTTAATAAGAAGTTAGAAGTAAAGGTGGAAAAGAAATGCCGCGTTATAAAGCAATAATTGCCTATGATGGAACGAATTTTAATGGCTTTCAAGCTCAACCAAATGGACGGACGGTTCAAGAAGAGATTGAAAAAACGTTAAGAAAAATGAATAATGGCAAAACAATCACGATTTTTGGTTCTGGACGTACGGATGCTGGTGTTCATGCTGCAGGACAAGTCATTCATTTTGACTATCCTCAGACCAGAGAGTTAGAGAAAATGCGTTATGCTTTAGATACTCAAACACCGGAAGATATCGCTGTAAAAAGCGTAGAGATCGTTTCAGATGAATTTCATGCTCGTTATCACGTTATAGAAAAGACCTATCAATTTCGCGTAGATATCGGCAAACCGAGAAGCCCATTTAAACGATTTTATGCTAGTTATTTTCCTTATCCAATTGATGAGGAAAAGATTCGCCGTGCATTATCAGACTTGTTAGGAACACATGATTTCACTTCATTTTGTGCATCTGGTACTGAGATAGAAGATAAGGTACGTACCATCCATGAAGCGAGTTTGGAAGTTAACGAAGCCGGAGATGAGTTGATTTTTACGTTTCGTGGCGACGGTTTTTTATATAAAATGATTCGGATCTTAGTAGGTACACTTCTTAAGATGGGAAATGGGCGTATGGATGAAACGATGATTCCAGAAATTCTTGCAGCGAAAGATCGAAACTTAGCTGGGCCTACTGCACATCCAGAAGGATTGTACTTGGTTGAAGTTAAGTATGAATAATTAAAATAAAAAAGTTCTCAGCATTTCAAATAGCTGAGAACTTTTTTGTCTATAATTATTTGAAAACACACTCAATGAGTGAAGCCATAAGATTGTAACCCATCGTCATCATGAAAAAGAATATGAGCTTGATTTAGTTCATTCAGTGCACTTTGCAAGTCCTTAATAAAATCATGAGCTAAATTCATTCCAAAGTCTTCCCGAACAACGATTCGTTGGACAAGGACATCATCCATATTTTTTGGTAAAGGATAAGTGGGAACTTGCCATCCTTTCATTCTTAACCGATCTGAAAGATCATAAAGTGTCCAATGTATGTTTTTATCTTTCTTAAGGGAGTAACAAATAACGGGTAAGTCATTCCCATCATTAATAACATCGAAATCACCAAATGTTGTCAGTTTTTTTCCTAAAAACTTGGCTACTAACCGTGTTTTTTGATGAATCGCTTGATAACCTTCAAATCCAAAACGTAAAAAATTATAGTATTGACCGATAATGTGAGATGCACTATGGGAAAAATTGATAGCCATTGTCGGCATAGTTCCGCCCAGATAGCTGACTTCAAAAATCAATTCTTCTGGCAGATATTTTTTTCCACGCCAGATGACCCAACCAACACCAGGATAAACTAAACCATATTTATGACCAGACGTGTTGATGGAAACAACATTATTTAATCGAAAATCCCAAATAAGCTCTGGATCAACAAACGGTGTAAAAAGTCCTCCTGATGCGCCATCTACATGAATAAATACTTTATAGTCCGTTGTTTGATTATATTGTTCAACTAAGTTGTTTAACTGTTCAATATCATCATATTTCCCTGTATAAGTGATACCAAGTATTCCAACAATACCAATGGTATATTCATCAACGTAGTCCATTACAGATTTAAGATTCAGAGTCATTTCTGCTTGTTCTATTGGTACTTCACGCAATTCTACATCCCAATAGACACCGAATTTTTCCCAACAAACTTGATAACCAGAAGAAATCACTAAATTGGGCTTTTTCTTGGTACTATCTAATCCAAGCTTCTGAACACGATTCCGCCATGCAAATTTCATAGCCATTCCTGCAAGCATACAGGCTTCTGAAGAACCTATTGTTGATGTTCCTAAATAGTCTTCTGAGTCATTGGCATGCCACAAGTCAGCAATCATATTGACACAACGGTTTTCTAATTCAGTCACTTGGGGGTACTCAGATTTATCGATGGCGTTTTTTTCTAAAGTGTTAGCCATCAAATCAATGGCCTCAGGTTCCATAAAAGTTTGGCAGAATGTGGCCAAATTTTGGCGAGCACTTCCTTCATCTAATAATTCATCTTTCACAAGTTGGTGGGCGATTCTGGGCTCAATTGGTTGTTGAGCTAAACGATAGTTGGGTAATATTTGCCCTTCTGCTTTTGTTCCGAAAATTGGTTCTAGGTAATCGTTATCTTCATGTCTCCTTTTTTTATGGATCATTTGTTATCACTCCCAAAGATTATTAAGACGTATTCTCTTATTATTAGTATATAACGTTTGAAGGGAGAAGTCTTACTTTAGGACACCTCTTCATAATTACTGAGAGTATTATTTTTTTTAATAATTAATAAATGAGTTATCATATAGAATAACCATGATTTTTTCTTTCTAATATAGAAAGCTGCAAGTCTATTTTTTGCAGTCTGGATACTCTATAATGGTGTTTTTTGATAAATAAAAGGGAGATTAGTGTATAAAAATTATATAAAACAGTTTGAAAATAACTTTAATTTGTAGTATTATTTCTTTTATTGTAAAAATACCAATAAAACAATAGAAGGTTGTCTAGAGAAAAATTAAATGCAGAGATCGTTCAAAAAACTAGAGGTGATCGTTCTGACAAAAGCTAGTATGAATATTCTATCTGTTAAATGATAAAAATTTTTATAAGGCCAGTAGTTATTGTAAAGGAGGCAGTAAAGAGTGAAAGAGTTCTTGAATAAATCAGATAATAATAAAGTAATGGTACTTGACTACTTAATAAGGGCATCAAGAGAGGTACCAGTAACGGAACTAGTTTCAGAAACCAAGCTGTCAAATAGCACAATTAATCATATCTTATACTCGTTTAAAGAAAATACATACATAAAAAAAGACAATCTACAATTGAATTACAATGAAGCTGGAAAATTACATTCTGTGAGAATCACCGATACTTCTATGATTGATGCGTCCTTCTTCTATCTAAAAAAATCGTTATTATTCATTACGATAAAAGAGTTATTTGAAGCGGGATATATTAATAGAGTAAAAATATGTGATAAGTACTTTATAAGTTCTTCGACATTTTCAAGAGTAAGGCAAAGGCTTTCTGAAATTTTAGAATCATTTGATCTGGAGTTAACTAGAGAGAATACTCTTGAAGGGGAAGAGTATAAAATTAGGAACTTCTACTTTTTATTTTTTTCCAATGCGTGTTCTAAGTGGCTTTTTTCTAAAGAAGCTTACAGTACACTAGAAGCTTCTTTAAAATCAGACTTTTTAAACTCTTTAAATTTTGATCCGTCACAAAAAGGCTTAGTGCGTCTATTTATGCACATCTGTAATACAAGAAATGCCCAAAAGCACTATGTGTCTGAGGTTACTTCAATTGAAATTAAAGGAAAAGGAAAATTACAAAAAATATTTCTAGATATTTACCAATATTTAAATAGTTATTTTCCTTATTATGAAAACATAGTGGAGGAAGCAAAATTTATTTTTGTATTTTGCACACGCCATCAGATTATTAAAATCGATTTACTAATAGAAGATGAAATTACTTTTGATACGAAAGATATTAACTACTTTGATTATGTAAAAAATTATTTGGTCGATGCTATACTTGTTCAGTTTTTCGATGGAGATGAACAGTGGCATAAAATGATAAATTTTGAGATCACTACTTTTCTACTTTTTGCATACACCAGTTTTTCAGATGCAAGAAGATTTCTATACATTTATGACGATGATAATTATGAGAGTAAAAACAATTATGAAAAGCAAATCTATAATAGGGTCATTGAAATACTGAATAATATGGAGCAAGATTTATTATGGGGCTTCTTCGGTATTGAGTTGAATGATTTCGATAAAAAAGGTGCAATGTATAATAAATTATTTGTTTTAGTTTACAGTTTTTTGTCGAAAAAAGAGATGAACAAAGTCAGCAGAGAAAAAGTGATGATTTATGTTCAAAATTCTAGAGTGTACACGGGAGAGATCATAAAGGCTAAAATCAAGAAAATGTTTTCTGACAAAGTAGAACTCACTTCAGTATATTCAACAGATGTTGATCTGTTTATCACAGATAAAGAGTATGATAATGAGATAAGCTTTCCTAAAACTATTTATGTCACTACATTTTATGATACTCAAGCGATGGATAGATTATTTAACGAAATTTTTCTGGAAATTATCAAACAAATTAATAATGAGCATCTATAATTTAAATGAAAAAGAGCGATTTTGATATCAAAATCGCTCTTTTTTTGATGGAAAAATGATGAAAATTAATATATTCTGTTTTTTTATTCATTTATTTTAATTTTTAACTTAATTGATAAAGGCTGTTTTAAAGAGCTTTGGGAGGAGTTTATTTTTTTTGTATACACGGATTTCAATTAATTTACGTTTTTCAAAAAAAAATGAAATTAAAAGTGTGGTTAAAAATGATATAAATAATACATGGAATATATGAATTTTATATATAACTAAAACATAAGAGCATGAAATGATAGAAAGTACATATTTAGGAGGAACAAAATGATAAAGCTAGGAGTAATTATACTATCTGGTGAAGCAGATTTTCAAAATTTGGAATTATCAAGTACAGGAGAGATAGAATTTTTGGAAATTAATAATAATGACTTTTCAATAGTACAGACTATAGATGGAGTGATTATTGTTGACGAGCATCAACAAAGTATTAGTAAAAGTTGTGGCTTGATTACACAATTAAGAAATCATCCAAAACTTTTAATTTGGATGTATGGGAAAGAAATTTCTGAAGTGAATCGTCTAATTTATTTACAATTAGGAGTAGACGGAAATATCACTGAAAAGGAAAAACAAGAACTATTTTTGATTGTTCGCAATACTGTTAGCAGAATCAAACAAAATAAAAAAGAAAACAAAGAATTACATTTGTTCAAACTACACAAAAAAAATCAGAGTGTTCTAACAGCTGAAGGCAAAGAAATCAGTTTGACAAATCTAGAATTCAAAGCGCTGAATCATCTTTGTCAGCAACCAGGGCAAGCACTAAGTTATAGTGAATTGTCTCAAGGGATTTGGGGAGAAAATATTGAACAATATCGACCAAGGCTCGCCAATGTTATTTTTCATATAAGAGAAAAATTAGAACAAGAACCCTATAACTTTCATGTTATAAAAACGGTCAGAAGTATAGGCTACATGTTTGTTCCTCCAGTATAATAGAAACATTTCTTTGTTTTCACATCTCTTTTGCCTAGTTCTTACTATAGTTAAGAATTTTTATAGCGTAAAAGAGATTTGAAATATATCATGTATAACCATATGTTGGTATACAGCAATAATTGAGGGAGGAGGAAAAAAATGAAAAAAATAAAAATAAGTATACTATTTTTAGTTGCTCTGATATCTGTAGTTTATTTGTATCAGACAAGCGAGGTTAAAGCGAATGAAGAATCCGATAGAGTTTCTGAAGAAGTTGTTCTTAGTAATGAAATAGAGCCTAATGCAAAGTCCGCTTCTTTATTAGCTGATGAATATCCGAGAGATGAGAATGGCGATATTCCGTTAGATTATAAGGAATCTGCTGAAGTTGATACAACAAAAATTCCAGCGTATCAAATAAAAGATATTCGCAATGATGCAGATTTTCAAGCTGCTTTTAAGGATCCCAATATTGTTGTGTTCAACATTGTAGCCGATTTTGCAATTACTGAATCCACCGGTGATGCTAACTATGTTACAAGTTCTGCCGCATGGAATCCAACTGGAAATCGAAGCATCGTTATTGAAGGAAATAATCACATTGTTGATTTTCGTGGAAGAGCCTTTAGAACGAGTAACGGTGCTTGGGATATAACGTTACAAAATTTAACAATGTATTCCCGTCATTATTATGGAGTAGTAACGACAAGGTTTGCTACGACTGCTAACCAAAATCTTTCAACTATTACGTATCATAATATTAAGCATACCGGTTCTCAACTGCTAAGAGCAGATGATACCCCAGTTAAATTTTCTGGGAACGTATCAACTAGTTTAGTGGCTTCCTATGTTTCACCTTTTGGAGGAGCTTCTTTTGCAACACAATCTTTTACTACTCAGCAAAATTTAGAGGTTGGAAATGCAATTGCTCTAGCTGGGACAACGTTGAATCTAATAGCAGGTAATGTTGGTAGTACTGATATTAAGGCAGGTGGGACTTTTGAAGTAAGCCCTAATGCTAATGTAACAATCGACAATACTGCTTCAACAGGGACTACTACGGGAGAATTGGCAGAAGCCTTGCTGATTTCAGGTAATTTGGATATGAAAGAACAATCCAAGTTATTAGTCAAAACAGTCAGACCCTATTCTGCAGTTCATTTAGCATCAGCAGGCAGTTTTTTAAAGATTGCGCGAAAAGCCAAACTTGATGTAAATGCGTTAGCAAATACACAAAATGATGCTGCGACAAGAAACGTTATTCGTTTAGGAACGAGTGCTGTACTATCTGTAGGTGAAGAGGGAATACTTTCCGTTTCTTCCACATACACAGGTGCAGGAACAGGCTCCGTTATTTATGCAGATAACTCAGCTACGTTTACAGTCGCGAAAAAAGGAACATTTTCTGTTGAAAGTGATGGAACGGGTTCAAAATCTTTAGTTAGAATGGGAACTAATGCAAAATTTCAATTTAGTGATGCTGAGCAAGTAGATATGAGATATATAGGCACACCAAACGCCGCATCCTCTCTTGTTGAAATGAGTGGAAGCGCAGGTTATTTTGATGTTGACGTTCAACGAGTAAAACAATGGAACCAAGGTAACTTAGGATCAGAGCCTAGCTATGATTGGTCCCCGATGTTTGGAATGCGTCTACCTTATAGTGCTCGCGTTATTAACAATGGAAGTATACAGGCACGTTCTACAAGTTCTACTGTGAGAACAAGTTTTATGAACTATTTTAATACTGGTCCCACAAAGGGTATACCAGGAGCACAGCGTATACTATTTGAATATATTCCAGATGTAAACGTATCTTTTGATAGTATATCTAATGATTTGATTACAGATATTAGCTCTACAACCGTCAAAGGAGTAACCAATCCAGATGCATATATTCGGATCAGTTATTATCCACCAGCAAATGGTAAAAACATAACAATTGAAAATAAAATACCTAGTCCAGTTGATAGACTTCCTGGAGAAGCATGGGATAATCAAAACTCTCCATTTACTACTAAAGGAGTTGGAGGTGTTGGTGGTGTTGCAGCAACATATAGTTATACATTACCAAATGACCAACATTTTGAAGCTGGCGGTGTAGTTGCAGTTTATGCTTTTAAAGAAGGTAAAGATGCGATGATTGGGCAAATTGTCCTTGATAAAACACCACCAACTGGAGAAGCTGCGGAATACCATGCTAGATTAGGAGATACTGCACCAACCCCAGGTAAACTTGTTAAAAATCCATCAGATACAAACCCTGCTACTCCTGCATTCAAGTATGAATTTGCAGAAGAAAATTCAGCAGCTGATATTGCGGCATTGATGAATGAGCAAGGCGAACATGATATTTATGTTTATCTTTTAGATGGGGCGACGGATACTGCTGGAAAGCCAGCGCCTAACAAAACGAAGATAAAATCTAAACTAATCGTTCACGATAGTTCAGATTTTGTTGAGGGGAATCCTATAACGGCAAAATCTTCAGAAATAAAGGCAATGACACCAAAAGAATTGTCTGATTTGATTCTACAAAGAAGTAAGGCTGTTGCTTCTAGTATTAAGGATGGTCGTTTAGTTGACTTAACAGATAAGATTGAAATCAGCGATTTTGGCGGTTTGTCTGTTGCTTCAACTGAGGGAATATTCACAGTAACCTTAACAGTAAAAGCAAGTGCAGCAGGTATTCCGGCAGATATTTCAGCACCAATTCAAGTCTTTATTCAAAACGATAACACTGAAGTATCTAAAGATGAAAAGTATGCATTAAGTGCATATGACTTCGATGTGGCGGCTAAAGACTATCCAACAACTGCTGAAGGTATCCTGTCTATGATCCGCGATCAAGAAACTGGCGGGAAATTACGATTGAGACAATTGTTACCAGCTCCGGCAGTTGACATGGATGTTTCTGAAATACAAATCGACACAAGTAATTTACCAGCACCCAAAACAGTAGGAGCAACAGTTCCAGCTGGAATATATTCAGTTCCACTATCTTATGGCACAGGAGACTCAGCTGTTGTAAAAACAATTAACGTAACAGTGGTAAAAAGTGAAGACCAGGTAACGATCGACTTTGTTGATGAAAAAGGAAAACCTATTCCTGATATAACCTCTGTAACAATCATTGGAAATATCGGAGATAAAGTTAATTTGAAAGAAAACAAGGACGTTCAAACCACTCTTGACGCAATTATTGCTAAAAGATACGTGTTGGATCAAGCACCAGTTGATGAAGAGGCTCTAGCAATTAAAGAAGGCGGCACCAATGTTAAATACGTGTTCAAAGGAACATTATCAATTGCTTCAATTCCAAATAAAATTGATTTTGGATTGAATAAATTTAAGGATAAGAATGTCCGTGTTGAATCACCAAACTTTGAACAACCATTAGCGGTTTGGGATAATCGTTCTGATTTAACAAATTGGACTTTAACAGCTAAAGTCACTAAAGTGTTAACCAATACTGGTGATGAAAAAACAAAATTGCCAGATGCCATTCGTTATAACGATGGTACTGATGATGAGATTATTCTAGGTTTGGATGATCCACAGCCGATTGTTAATAATCACCATACTACAGCAGGACTATTTGATGTCAATGCGAATGTTTGGAAAGATAATAAAGGATTAAAACTTGATGTAAAAGCTATTGACATTATAAAACTAGGTGAGTATCAAGGCGAAATCACTTGGGAAATAGCTGAAACACCATAGTAGCATAAAGGGAGCAGATAACTATGAAAAAGAAAAAACTATTTATTATCGTTCTCACTGCTGTTGCTTTTTGGGCTATTTCATTAGTTGTACCAGTACATGCTTACGCATCTGAAAATGGCGGAGCAGTTCAGACAAATGGAGTTATCAGCTTTTATGATGAAGATAGCGCTACGTCACCGAGTAGCTCTCAACAAAAAGAGAATCCTCAATTGGTTGAAAAACCAAAAGGAAGATATCCGTCTACGGGAGAACTAGTAAAAAAAAGTCTTTCCTTAAGTGGATTTATCCTGTTGCTTGCTGCGATCATTCTCTTTTTTTGGACACGTAAAAAGTCTAAGAAAGGAGATGTAGGTCAGTGAAACGTTATATAGAATCTTTATTACTACTTTTCCTTACCGTTAGCTTATCTCCAGCGATTAGTTTTGCTGAAGAAGTAAATGGAACAAGGGGAACAGGGACAATTCAATTTGAAAAAGGCTCAGGTGACGATCATGTCATATATGATCCAGAGCAACCGGAAGTAGCTGTAGATCCTGGAGAGAGCCCTAAAACAACAGGTGCATTAAGAATCGATTTTGTACCTACATTGAATTTTAGCGCGAACTCTATAAAAAAAGGAAAAAACAGTTCGGTTTTCTCGGCAAATGCGCAATTATTTCATGGTGAGACACCACCTAGAGGAAGTTTTATTCAAATCTCTGATTATCGGGGAAATGCTGGTGGTTGGACATTACAGATGAGACAAGAAACGCAATTTTCAAATAACGAAACATTAAATAATACGCTCAATGGAGCAGTAATTTCATTTGATAAATCGTGGGCAAGCTCTGCTTGGCCGAATACCGATGTCCCAAATGTTCAAAAAGATGTAATAAAAATCGAAAACATTGGTGATACGTATAATCTGGCGGAAGCTCAGAAAAATACTGGTGAAGGTTCATGGGCGATTGTCTTCGGTGCATCACAAGATAATCCAAAAAGTATGGCCTCTACACTAAAACCAAAAGTAGACAAACAAGGTAACCCAGTAACAGATCAAGTATTCGAAAATAAGCCTATTCATGAAAATAGTGCGATTTCTATTGAAATACCGAATGAAACAAAAATTGATCCTGTTACTTATCAAACTGAGATAACTTGGATTTTATCCGAGTTACCATAAATAACACACACAAACTAGGAGGAAACACATTATGAAACACACACACACATTATCAGGAGCAGCTTTATTAGCAGTATTAGGAGTAGCTTTAGCTGTACCAACAGCAACAAAAGCGGAAGCAAACCCATGGGCATCAAAAGGATCAGTAGAATTCGATAAAGATACTTCTGATTCAGGTGATATCACTGTTCCAGATACGGATACAGACATCACAATTACAGAACCAACACCAAATACTGAAGATAAAGACATGAAAATCAATGCAGCAACAGATTTAGATTTTGATAAGCACACTGATCTATATGACGGTAAAGCAAAAGAGTACAAAGCTAAAAAATTCAGTACAACAAACAAAGAAAATGATGAAGTAATTGAAATGCAACACTTTGTTCGTTTCCAAGACTATCGTGCAACAACAGATCACAAATATACTGTATCTGCAGCGATGACTTCACCTTTTACAAATAATGGTATGGTTTTAGAACAAGCTTCTATCATTTATAACAACTTAAGAACATTGACTTCTAAAAAAGACGCTAACCAAGATTTGATTCCTGTAGGAACTGCAACTGGAGCAGTAACATTAACTTCAGATGGTGCTTCTCAAACTTTCGTTACAAACACAGATCCTAAAAAAGGTTTTGGACAATTTGACTTATTGTTCGGTACTAACGAAACAGCAGAAGACTCTGTTAAATTAAGCATTCCAGCAGGTGTTACAATTGCTAAAGGTGTTTATACAGCAGATATCACTTGGACAATTGCTGACGTACCAGCAGCTGAATAATTAAAGAAATAAAACGAAGGAGTTCACCAGTTCTTTATGAACTGGTGACCTTGTTTATTAATAGAAAGAAGGATTTTTATGAAAAAACAGCATATTTTTATATTTTTTTTGTTCACATACATAGGACTATTTAACTTTTTACCAGTATCAACATATGCAGAAGACTCAAAAGCTGCAACAGGATTTGTTTATGAAGTAATCAAACCAGAAAACCAAATAGATGATTCGAATTATTTTAACTTAAAGATGAATCCAGGACAAAAACAAAAAATACAAATAAAATTTACGAACGATTTTTCAAGCGACAATATTGTTAGCGTGAAAATCAATGGTGCTAAAACGAACAGCAATGGCGTGGTTGAATTTGGCCCAAATAAACTAGAAAAAGATGCATCACTAAAATATGATTTAGCCTCTATTGCAAAGGCGCCAGATAAAATCACTATTCCTGCTAAAGGAAGTACAGTATTAGATATTGATCTGACAATGCCAGAATCTTCTTATGACGGTATCATTACAGGTGGTATTCAATTGCAGGATATTACAAATGAAGGAAAGAAAAGTAAGGAACCACAAGGAACAATCGTTAATAAGTATGCATATATCATCGGAATTGTCTTACAAGAGACGGACACACCAATCGAACCAGATTTATCATTAAATAAAGTCTACCCAGATTTGAAAAATTTCCGTAATAGTATCATGATCAATTTTTCAAACACACAAGCTAATTTCTTGAATGATATGACTGTTGACGCACAAATAACGAAGAGTAAGAGTGAAGAAGTTCTCTATGATACAAAAAAAGCTGGGATGAGAATGGCGCCAAATTCTATGATCGATTTCCCTGTTTCGATGCAAGGAGAGAAGATGATTCCAGGCGATTATAAAGCCAAAATCGTTGTTACTTCGGGTGATAAAAAATGGAGTTGGGTAAAAGACTTCAAAATTACCAATGAGCAGGCAGATAAATTTAATGCCGAAGATTTAGGACAAATTCAAGAACAAGGAATCAACTGGCAAATCGTTGTTGGAATGATCATTGGAGTTGTTGTATTAGTGGTTATCGTATTTTTTGTTGTACGAAAACTGTCAAAAAAAAGCAAGAAAAAAGGAAAGAAAAAGAGCAAAAAATAATCAAGTGATTGTGTGGGAGAGAAAATGAGTACGTTAGATTGGATATTTGTTGCACTACTATCATTAGCGATTCTTTTTTGTGTTTTTTCATTCATTTACTTTTTATTCTCGATTTTTTCCAAGAAAGAATTAAAAAAGTTAAAGCGAAAACGTCCAAAGAATAAACTTAAGAGAAAAAAATTACGCAAAATTATTAGACAACAAAAAGAACAAGTAAAACAACAACTGATGGCAAGTATTGTTTTTATATTGCTCGCCGGTCTGAGTTTTGGTAGTTCCTACTATGCTTCTTACTATCAAAAGCATACATTAAATAGCAGAGACTCAGATGCGATTGTACAAGGCTATTATTTTATTTCTCAAATTGACATTCAGCTCAAAGAAGCGAAGGATAGTGACAATCAGGAAAAATTAGCCAATAATATCAAGGAACTGTCTAGTCGCTTAGCCAGTTATGGAAATCAAAAGGGGTATCATCGTTTAACCTTAGAAGGACAGCAAATATTAAATAAGCAATATGATTATATGAAACAACTTGGAGTAAACCTTGCAGCACAAGCTCCATCATTTTTAAGTAATGAAGAAAAATTATCCGAATTTACACGAGATTTAGATAAAGCAAAAGAACAGCAAAAGAAAGTATTTAAGTATTTTCATATCAATGAATCAGCATTGTCAAAGAAAAAATAAATGATTGAAAGGCAGTAGAGCAAGTTATGAGGGATGCTAAAGTGAAGAAAAAAGTAGCTGATAACGGAAAAAGAAACAGTAAATTTCCCAAAAAGCATCCCCATAACGCAACTAAAAGAAAGCTTAAAAATAAGAAAAACCAAGGAAAGAAAAGAGGACTTTCTAAACAAAAAAAACAGAGGAAAAAAAGAAAGCTGCGTTTTCTTTTTGAGTTATTATTTACGTTTGTAATTGTATCTAGCCTATTCTATATACTATCATTTTTTACCTTTACAACAACTAAAGTAACTGGTTATGGCATGACACATAGCATCAATAATAATGAACGTGTATTGGTTGATCGTCTTTCGCCAATAAAACGTTTTGATCTTGTTTATTTTCGTGTACCAGGAGGAAAAGAAACCTCTGTCAGACGGATTATTGGATTACCAGGAGAAAAGCTATCTTACATAAATGATGAGTTATATATAAATGATGAATTAGTAGCCGAACGTTTTTTAGCAAATGAATTGATAAACGCTAAAAGAGAAAATTATATGTACACCGAAGATTTTAGTTTGGATATATGGAAAAATAACAGCCGAGTTCCCAAAGGACAGTATTTTGTTTTAGGGGATAACCGGCCTTTTTCATCTGATAGTCGTTACTATGGCTATGTTGATGAGAAAGATATTATTGGTGTTGTCACCTATCGCTTACTACCTCTACATAAAGCCACAAAATTTTAATAAATAGGAAAGGAAAAGTCATTTGTGATCAATCAATTATCAGAAAAAAAAGAACGTCATATTTCAAGTAAATCGATTGAAAAAAAACGTTCACGTAAACCATTGTCTCCACAACAGCAAAAAAAAAAGCAACTAAAATTACAGCAACAAAGAAGAAAAAAACAAATAATGAATGTTTCGTTGGGTGTTTTGGTTTTGTTTAGTTTACTTTTTTTACTTAATATCCGTACACATTATGTGGATGGAGAATCAATGATGCCTACCTTACAAAATAAAGACAAACTACTTATCTTTAAAACACAAAAAATCGATCGGTATGCAATCGTTACGTTAAAACCCAAGAATAAACCTAACGAAATGTATATAAAACGAGTGATCGGTATGCCAGGTGATGTGATTTGGTTGGATAAAGGTGATTTGTATATCAATCACCAGATTCAAAAAAAACCTTCGTCATTAAAAGAAGGACAGCTGCCTGATGGCACAATAAAAGTGAACATCGATCCTTTAGTTAGTATGGAATTATCTGCAAAGGAAAAGATTCCAGATGATTATTATTTTGTTATGGGAGATAACCGAAATAACTCACTAGATAGCCGGAAATTTGGTTTAGTAAATAAAGATCAAATTGAAGGGAAACTTGCATTACGTTATACACCTATAAATAAATTTGGATTTGTTAACTAAAAATAACGAAAAACACCTCGTGAATTATCAAAAAGGAGCTTTTATGAATAAAAAAATTAGTCTTTTTTTCAAAGAAAATAGTTTATCAATGGTCGCTTGTTTCTTTATACCTATAGTAATACTTGCAGTTGTTTATGCAGAAAAAGGAATTTATCCCGGTAGTTCAATTAGTATTATGGCAAGTGATAGTTTTTCTCAGTTTTCTGCCTTTCATGCTAGTTTTAATAATATGCTTCATGGAAAACAAAATATTTTGTATACATGGAATGCATCACTAGGATTAAATTACTGCTCGTTTATCTCTTATTATTTAGGTGGATTTTTAACTCCTTTAGTATTCTTTTTTGATAATCAAAATATTCCGGATGCTTTGTATTTTTTGACCTTATTAAAGATAGGACTGGCTGGACTATCCTTTTGGTTTTATGGAAAACATACCTTTCGTTTATCAAAAGGTCAATATGTTATTTTAAGCCTTTGTTATGGGTTGATGGGCTTTAGTATTGCTTTATCAGAAATGATTATGTGGTTAGATGCTATGTATTATTTGCCTTTGATTATTTTGGGAATCAATCGATTAATGGATAAGGGAAGACCACTACTATTATTTTTATCGTATTTCTTTCTCTTTATAACTAATTTTTATATGGCTTTCATGATTGGTCTATTTTCCTTCTTTTATTTTATTGTTCGTTGGTTTTCTATGAACGGAAAAGTAAAAGAAATTGTCCATTATCTAATCACTTCGCTACTGGCTGGTGGAGCATCTATGGTTGTGGTTTTACCCACACTAATTGACCTAAGAAACAATGGAGAGTCGTTTTCAAGTATTACTGGATTTACAACAGATAATATGGGAATAATAGATTTAGTCGCAAAAAATATGGTTGGCGTTTATGACACTACTAGAAATGAAGGGACACCGTTCATCTATGTTGGATTGATTCCATTAATCTTATGTCTATTTTTCTTTTTTTCAAAGAAAATAAATAAACGATCTAAGCTATCTTTAGGTGCACTTTTTCTTCTTCTAATTGCTAGTTTTTATATCGAACCATTAAATTTATTTTGGATGGGAATGCATACACCAAACAATTTACCTTTTCGCTATAGTTTTCTTTTTTCATTTTTAGTTTTGATTACTGCTGGATATGGATGGGAAAAATTAAAAATAGAAGATTCTAAATTACTTTCAAATATCATGATTGGATTGATTTTTGTCTTTAGCGTTGTGAAAATAGTGATGTCCAGAATAGATGGAGCCCAGTATCTAAAAATGAGTTCCTTCATCATTACGGTACTTATGTTATGCGTATATTTCGTTATTCATATTGCCTTTCAAAAAAAACAAGGAAAAAAATGGTTGTTCCTTTTATTGCTGCTATCAGTCACTGTAGAATTAGGTTTAAATACGAGAGGACTAATTGAAGGAATAAAACAAGATTGGACATATCCAGAAAGAAATCTGTATTCTGGGCCTTATCCGGAAATAAAAAAACTGGTGGATCAAACAAAACATGAAAATGATGATTTTTACCGAATGGAAAATCTGAATCCTGTATCAAAAAATGATGTGTTTACCTATGGATATAGCGGAGTAACAATGTTCTCCTCCATTCGTAATCGTAATTCGGCTGCGTATTTGGATTCATTAGGTTTTCGATCTTGGGGAACCAACTTACAAATACAATACCCAAATAATACATTAATGTTAGATGCTTTAGTTGGGATCAAATACAATCTATCTTTAGAAAATCCCATGAAATTTGGCTATAAAAAAGTTGGAGAAAGTGAGCACTATAGTTTATATGAAAATGACTATGCACTTCCACTAGGTGTAATGACAGATCGGACTATATACAATGAGGGAGTAGCTGAAAATCAAACTAATTTGTTTGAGCAATTAAGTGGAAGAGTCAGTGAATACTATGATATAGACGATCTTACATCAGTGGAAGAGGAAAATATTGTTAGTGTAGAAGAGGGGCCATTTGTGACATATTCTAAATCAACTGACGAACCATCAACAGGTGCGATGAAACTGACGTGGAAAGCTAAAATCCCGGCGCATAAACAAGCATACCTATCTTTAAAACCTGCAGAATATAGACCTGAAAACCTTAATGCGAGAGCTTTATTTACCGTGGATAAAGTAACTCGTGGAACACAGATAAGCCGTACAAATCAATATTACAATATAGGAAACTATGAAGAAGAAACCGAAGTGACTTTTTCAATTCGTTTTTATAATGGCAACCACTTGAAATTCTTAAAACCAGATTTAGTGTTTCTTGATACCAAAGAATTTGCAGAAACAATTCAAATTGCACAAAAAAATGGGGTAGAGTTTAAAAATAATGGAAATGCACTTACAGCGGAAGTAAATGTTGAACAAAATAATGTTCTATGGACAACTATTCCGTATGATAAGGGTTGGTCAGCGTATGTTGATGGTGAAAAAGTGAAACTCAAACCATTTAAAGATGCTTTTATATCTTTAATAGTTCCACAAGGGAAACACAAGGTTAAGCTTGTCTTTATACCAGAGGGATTGATCATAGGAGCAGTATTGTCTGTGGTTTGTTTCATTATTTTCTTTTGTTATTTGCAAATAAATAAAAAACTGAAAGCAAAGCATCAAATAGAGATGTAGTAGGAATATAGCGATCGTTTCCAATTGTTTTTTCTGACGTTATTACTTCTACAAGCACAAAACAAAAAATAGACCTATATCTGTAGCTAGCCAATTTAAAATGGTTAGTTACAGATATAGTCTATTTTTTTAGCTGTTCAAATCTTAGTGATTAGTGCAATAGAGGTTATTCATTGAGAATGTTTTTTTGCTCAAATAATTGTTGAAGTCTTTTGTACAGATCAGCTAAATCTTTATTTCCGTATGACAAATCCCAAAAATACAATGGAAGATCTGGGTGCTTCTGTCTTGGGAGCAAGGATGAGCTGATGACTAAGTCATAGCTGCTGTTCAACTCTTCTTGGTAAGGTGATGAATCGACAAAACCTAAATCATTTAAAAACTGATAGATCATTCGAACTAAAGTAAAGTTATGCTCAAAAGCAACACCGACTTTTAGATGCTCAGAATGTTTTGGTTTATCGTAAGCAGGAAGTAGGACACTTTTAAATGCATAGATCAAGTACTTCTTAACCGTATAGATAAATTTATATTCTTTTTCCTGAGCTTTTTCATCGAAAAACTGTTGAAGCTTTACTTCAAGAGAGTGATCTGCTTTTCTTTTTTTATCAGGTACTTCAACCAAACTTTGTAAATTTGGGAAAGGTTTTCTCAATACATAAAACGTAAATGTGATATTGATCAGGTTTCCGATAAGTATTGGTTTATCAAGAACTTCAGGTTCCTTCTTAAAAATATTGGTCTTTGCATAGTCTAAAAACTCTTGAACTAATTCGTAGACAGGATTAGGACGAACAGAGAAGTCCTCGAGTGTCTGAAACAATGAAGGATCATCATCTAATGTATAAAAAGGCGCATAGTGAGCTAAGAAAAAAATAAAACTACTTTCTCCTTTACTATATCTAGGCGGTAAAGCCTGTACTGGACCTAATTCTTGATTCAAACGATCAAAATCATAATACGGATTATCGTTCATTAAGAAATCATAGCGTTCATCATAAGAAACATACATTTTCTTACGGGTTCGGCAAAGAAAAATTGCTGCAAAATAATTTAATTCTTTTGCACCTAAATATGTTCTGGATAAAGGGAAATATTCAGCAAAAGCGCTAGCAAGGCGTTCAGCATCTTCAAGAGCTACACTTTTAAATGGCCAAACCGTTCCCCGTGTTCCTAACCAAAGAGCATCAAAAAGAGCAACTCTAACGGAACGTTCATCACCAGTTAAATTAGCTTCAGTATATGTAAAGCGAAGACCAAACTGTTTTACGTGCTTTTTCAAAGGCAACATTTTTCTTGAAACAGTTGAACGACTGACATAATGTCGTTCACAAAAATCGTCAATGTTGGGAGAATCGTGATTTAAAAAATACATGATAAACTGAAAAGGTACCGATTTTTTCAAGAGAAAATAGCGGTATTCATCAATAGTAACAAGTAATTTGGTGCTGTCGATTTTTCCAGCTTTTTGTAAAATCGACGGGTGAGTAGCCATTACCTTAGTTAAATCATGACTGATTTCTGTGGCTATAATAAAGGTTTGTTGATAATTTAAAGATAGTTCATCAGCTAATTGGGTAATAGATACATCAGATTGGTTGAGTTGTGTGATTCGTTTGAACAGTATGAATTTTGTCAGCATTCCCGAATCCATCATCAATTTCTCGTATAGCATACTAATCACTTCCTTATCTCTATTCTACTGTACTTTATAGGAACTTGTCAGCTAAGATGATAAACTAGAAGCAGTTAGTGAGACATTTTTAATGAAAAGGCAAATCTAGGTAGGGTGAATAGGAGATGAAAAGAAATGATTTGTCGGCTCTAATGTTATACAGCTGAATACAGCGTCAATCCGAATCTGTATTGCAGGAAGGGAAGATGTGATTGGAAATGAAAAAAGGCCTAAAGAAAATAGCCTGCAAGCAATGGTGGTAAGCGAAATTAAAGATGGATATAAATCGAAAACAACAGATCCTTTTTAAGTACCTAATGTGTAGGGGGAAACGACAATAAGAGCATTGTTTTTTTCTGATGTAAATAGTAAACTAGCTTTTTAAATTTAAAGTAAATAAAGAACAATGCTAAAACAAAAAGAACATTTCCCCACGAAGGAGAAAATGTTCTAAAAGAATTAACTTACTTTATTTAGTTCCGATTCTTTTTTTAAGAAAATCCAAACCAAACCAATCAAGAAGCCAATAGCTGCTGGAACAACCCAACCCATCCCAATTGTAAATAATGGTAGATACTGTTCAGCTGATTTCAAAATAGTTGTACTGATCGTATTTGTTTTGATAAAATCTGGTGCACTGTTTAGTGCATCCAGTAATGCGGCAAACAGCGTTACGTATGTTGTCATACGATAAACTTCTTTACGATGATGGAACAATGGACTTAAGATAACCAAAAGCATCAAAGTGATTGCCAAAGGATAAAGAAACATCAAAACGGGTACAGAAAATTGAATAATATTTGTTAACCCAACATTTGCAAATAAACAAGGCAAAATACTAGCCGCTGCAATATAAAAGGCGTAAGAACCTTTCGGGAAAAGCTCGCTGAATGTTTCTGAAAAAGCTGTAATCAATCCAATAGCTGTTTTTAAACAAGCTAAAATAACGATAAATGCCAGTAAAATACTGCCTAAGTTCCCCAAATAATGATTAGCAATTTGAGCTAAAGCAATCCCACCGTTTTCACTAAGAGGAAATCCACCTAAACTCATTGTTCCCATATAAGACAACAAGGTATAAATGACACCCATCAAGACAATACTGATTGCACCAGATTTTATGGTATCTTTTGCAATATCATTTGGTTTTTCCACACCCATGCCACGAATTGTTGAAACAATAATAATTCCGAAGGCTAATGAAGCCAAGGCATCCAATGTATTATACCCTTCAGTAAATCCTTTGAAAAAAGGATTTTCAACATAGGCAGTCCCAACAGACGCAGAAGAAATATCACCTAAGGGATTAATAAAAGCAAATAAAATTAAAATAGCTAACAACAGTAAAAATAATGGATTTAAAAATTTTCCAACATAGTCTAGTAACTTAGATGGTTTGCGTGAAAAAGCCCACGCAATTAAAAAGAATAAAGCTGAAAAAATAGCTAAAAATAGTTTATGCTGATCCGTTGGAATAAATGGTACTAAACCAATTTCAAACGATGTTGTTGCAAGCCTAGGTAATGCAAAAAATGGCCCAATCGTTAGATATAACAACACGGTAAAACCTACAGCATAGCGACGATTTACACGAGTAGCTAGATCAAATACACCATTACTTTTGGAAATACCAATGGCAATTACACCTAGAAAAGGTAAACCAATTCCCGTAATTAAAAAGCCAAGATTTGCTAAGAGAATATTAGCTCCAGCTTCTTGTCCCATATGAACAGGAAAAATCAAATTTCCCGCTCCGAAAAATAAGCCAAATAGCATGGAACCTACATAAAGGTAATCACGCCATGATAATTTTTTTGTCACAATTCAACACTCCTCAAATTTTGTTCTTAATTAAAATAACAGAATAAAGAGAGTACAGCAAGTAAATTTGGAGAAAGTGCTTAATGTTGGACTGCAATATTAAAAAAAAATGAGATTAATCGATAAAATAAGCAAATTGATAGTCATCACAGAAATGTCCATTGATGAAAAATTCATCTTTAAATAAGGCTTCTTGAATGAAACCATTTTTACGATAAAATTGAATGGCTTTAGTATTTTGTCCCATAACCCGCAAAGAAATTTTATGAATGTCTTCATTAGCAGCAAGTTGCTTTAAATAATCTAATAACTGTTTTCCGATCCCTAAAGACTGACTATCTGGATGAACACCAATGCCAAGCATCCATTGTTTTTTATGTGATAGCAGAGAGGTGGGATGGTGAACATTAATAAAGCCATGAACTCTATTATCATCTACAGCAACAAAAATGATTTGTCCATCTGATTTCTCTTTGTATTCATCTATAGAATCATAATAATGAAGCGCAGGAGAATTTTCATTCGTCCAAATCCTATTTTCTATATCAAGTAAGTCTGGGAAATCTTTGTCCTCAACGGGTCTAATTGTTAGTCTGTTTTCCATTGGACGATCCTTCTTTCATCAAATTTACTTCACTAAAACGTTCTTCTAACTTCTTTTTATGAGACGTTAAGATATCTTCAAAGTGAATATCATATTTATCCGCTAAAATAAACACGTTATCTAAAACATCACCAAGTTCTTCCGTTAAATCCTGTACTAAATGTTCTACGTTTTTTTCTTCTTCATCTGGTCGATCCCGTCCAATTTCCAAAGCACGAACAGCACGAGCAACTTCTCCTGTTTCTTCAGCTAAAAAGCCAACACGAATAAATGGATTAAGTGCATACCAGCCTCTTTTTTTATAAAAATTACTGATCCAGTGTTGATAGTGTTGAAGATCCATGTAAATCCCTCCAGTCTATGTTACTACGATAGCATATGTTAATAAAAAAATAAAAGCAACGTTGTTTGGATGGGGTAAAAAATAACGAATGTATTATAATGTTAAAATCTAGGAAAAATATTTTAATTATCGAAGTAATTTTCTCTGTTTTTGAGAAAAAGGGTCTTAAATGCTGTTGTGTAGCCGTTTGATTGTTTTTATATAATTTTTAAATATATTTACTTTTAAATTTTATGATGCTATTATAAATTTTGAAAAATAACTGAATTAGGAGAATTTTATGAAAAGACAAACGAAAGTAGTTTTGGTAAGTGGTTTATTTTTAGTTGGTGCATTAGTACATAGTAACCAAGTTTTAGCATACGAAGCAGGTGATACTGACCCGATTCAAAATAATCAACAAACCTTGGATAAAGTAGATAATGGCGACATGGAATTAAAAGGCTGGATCGGAACCTTTGATCCAACAGAAGCACCAGATCCAGAACAACCAACGCCAAGTGATAAAGATTCATCTTGGGTAAATGTTACAATGCCTGTCACTGTTTTATTTGGATCGTTAGAATCAGATAAAGGAAATATTTATGGACCAGCATATGCAATTAAAAACAACTCTGTAAAAAGTGTCAAAGTTTCAGCACAAAATGTGACTGCAGTAGCAAATGCGATCAATTCGGGTCTTGAATTGAATATGTCAGCTGACAACGGTAAAGTGACTGTTCCTTTGGTTAAAAATGATGGTTCACTTTTAGACAAAGCAGCAGAAATTAAAGGATTAGCAACAGGAGAATCTGTTGATTTTACCTTACAAGGGAAATTTTCTGGTGTATATCCAACGATTGAAAGTGGTCCATTAACACCGAAATACAACTTGTCTTTAAAATTCGACGTACAATAAGTTTGACAGAGAATTAAACTTCTTTAGACAGTTTGCTCGAATGAAGAGGTTGGAACAAAGAAAGCAAGTCGTTGTCTCAACACTCTTCATTCGTAAAACTTTTTTAGTGAGGTAAAAGTGATTATGAAAAATAAACGATACATATTTTTGGTGTTTCTGATGACTCTTCAATCAATCGGACAGGTCAGTCCAGTATTTGCCGAAACAACTGCAAATAAAGGATTAGAACGGAGTGAGCTAGAAAATGACCAACAAAAAAATGAACAAAATCAATTGATTCAAGATAACTTACATATAGTAGAAATTCCAAAAGTAAAGACAGATTCTATAGATCAATCAGAACATGAGGTCTATACACCAGAAACACTAGATACTTCAGAACCATTAGAAAATGAGAAACAAGTAGAACCTGTTGCAATAGCTGAAGAAATTATTATTGATGGCTACACTTATGTGAAGGTAGGAACCCGTCAAGCATTTCTAGAAGCGGCAAATTCAAAGAAAAATATCGTATTGACCGCAGATGTGGAGTTACTTTCTGGAGATAAGGCTGAAATAGTAGCTGAATTTCGTTTACTTGGTCGTACCAGTAAAGCAGTTAAGAAGAATAAACTCACATTGAATACTTTTTCTGAAACAGAACAACATCGAGGCTTATATGCTCTAGAGGCGTCATTTGGTTTTGGTGACGTTCATGTGTCAGATATTTTTATTGATAATAAAGACAATGGCGGGATTATTTCATTTGAAGAAAGGATTATAGGGACACAATATTTTGATGCTGTGGAGTATACATCTAACGGTGGTCAAGCATTTGTCGCTAAAAACGGAATAATCGTTATCAACGATTCTACCTTCACTCAAACGAGTACCTTAGAACGTTACAATAAGGCATTTGCGGAAACATCTCATTTATTTTTATCTGGCAAAACAACCATCAATCACGATGGCTTTTCCAATGACGTCCGAGTAGGTCCATTTTTATCTATACAAAAAAGCTCAATAAGTTCTGGAAGAGTTGAGATTTTAAAAAATGCTGTGGTTTCAATTGAAACCAAAAAGTCATTTGTTACAGGAACTGGTTACAGTGATTTTACATTGGAAGTTGGGGAGAATGCGGCATTCACATTGAAAGTTTCTGGGGATTTGATTGAAGCACCAACTTCTCAAAGACCACTACATTATATATTTGGAGAAGAGTCAGCTGTCACATTGATGGATGAAAGTAGAAAAAATAAAAAAACTGGTATGAATTTAGCAAGATTTGTTCCTTTAAGAGGAAGAAGTGGCGAGCTTGTTATTAGTGCAGGAATGGATTTAATCATTGACTCCAATAATCGTTATAGTCTAATTGAACAAGAAACCGTTGAAGATGCAATTCCTATCGTCATTCCCGCAACAACGAAAAGGGTCATTCTTCAAAATGCACGATCTGATAGTAATGCAGCATATAATGGGAAGATTTTTAACTTAATTGGTAACGATAAAGGCAATCTTTTTGTCAATAGTAGTCGAATTGATTTATATCGTAAAGGAAATTTATCTGTGTCTACAGGTGCATTTATTAATGTAACTGCGGCAGTCAATCAGAATGGTAGGGGAAAAGGAAATACAAAAGTTATTTCGTCAACCAATAGAAACTTTGCGGATACTTATGCCGCTATTTATGAAGATGAAGTGGCAAAGATTAGATTTGCTGCAGAAGTTATTGTCCCTTTAGAGATTGATGATATAAAAGACACGGCAACTAAAGTCACGGGTATATCTCATCCAGATGCAACAATCCAGATGAGTGGCTTCTTTACAGATGGAGAAGCATTTAATCAGACAATAGATGTTTCTAAAGATCGTACCTTTTCTTATCAACTACCCAAGACGCTTAAAGTGGGTTCAACTGTATCGTTTTCAGCCTCTGTTGGTGGTGAAGGAGCAGTAACACGAGTCGAAAAACAGGTAATTGATACATTGCCTCCAAGTGCAGAACCATTGCTTCAAACCGTTTCAATCAATGAAGTTGCAGAACTTGATTTAACTAAACTAGTAAAAAATATTCAGGATAATAGTGGCATCCCTCCAACTGTAGAAGTCGCTAATACCTTGGAAGCTAAAGTTGGAAGACAGCAATTAACGGTGAGATTAACAGACGGAAGTAATAATTTTAGTGAGATCATCGTTCCAATATTTGTTTATGATGAAAACAGTCGTGTGTTTCAGACTTCAGAAAAGAGTGGGTTTCTACTTTGGGGATTAGGCTTAGAGGTTTATCCAGAAGATGTTACAGGTGACATTACAGACTATTTAAACCAGCGGATTGAAAGAAAAGTTTGGTCTGAAGTAGAAGAATTACCGAGTGCGGATTTTATATTAGAATCAACGGACTTAGAAGAAATCCCTTTACCAGGTAGTTATCAAGCCAATTTTACCTATAAAGAATATGTTCTGACTGTAAAAATTCAAGTTATGGATAAGAAGCAGAAGATCAATGTGATGATTCCTAAAAAAGTCTTGTTCGGCTCTAGTGATGTGTTATCGAATCAAATTATTTCTCCTCAATACGAAGTGAAAAATAACAGTCAAACGTCTATCACATTAAGTGTTTTAGGACTTACAGAAGAAGCTGTGTCAGATTTTGAATTAGTTGACTTATTTGACAAAGATAAGCAAAAGCAACAGGCAAGCATGAGCATTAAAACAGAAGATGCAGAAGTACACCTAAATACATCTATGGGCGAAGAAGTACTAGGCTATTTATCAGGAGAAAGTAGCAAAGCCTTTAGGCTACAAGGTTCATACTTTGGCACTTACGAAAAAATATTACAACCGAAATATAAAATTAAACTAGGATTTCAGGTGAATGATGAAAAATAAAAAACAACGAATAAATATAGATCCCGCAAAATATGGAACGAAAGAGGAATTAACTACAGCACTAAAAGAAGCGGATAATAAAATTGAGGAAATAAAAGATTTCGATTTTGATTCAGTTTCTAAGCAATCTTCGTTCATTATAGAAGTTAAAAAAAATGGCAGCGACCAATTTCAGCCTATTTTAGTAGAAAAAAGTTCTTTGAAAAAATGGTTGATTCCTGTGGGCCTATTTTTAGTCCTTTGTATTGGGGGATATTATTTGTGGTTTGCAACTAGTCAAAAAGAAGAAGCCGTTCAGCCAGCGATCATCCCAAGTGATTTAGCGCCAGATATCAAGGATGCTAAAAAAATCGATAAAGAAGAATTGATCAAAAAAATGCAGTCAGTAGTCGATGATGGGTATTTCAATTTACAGATGGATACTGAGTTAATTTTCAATTCTTCAAATGAAAATGGAAAAATTCAAATTATCAATCCAGATCAAAATAAAAGTATTATCGCTGTAGATGTTTTTTTAGATGGAGAAGACGACTTGTTATATGAATCTGGCAGTATTTATCCAGGTCAGTATGTAAACAAAGGGAAATTATTAAAGAATTTGGCTAAAGGTGAGTACCAAGGGTATGCTAAAGCTAAGATATATGATCTAGAGACAAAAAAAGAACAAACGACCTCTATCGTTAATTTAACTGTCCAGGTAAAAAACTAATTATGTTGTAACCATTAACAAACCTAAGCAAAACACGAACCGTTTTGCTTAGGTTTGTTTTATTATATACAGAACGTTAGATTAAAGGATATAGAGCAGAGTTGACTTTTTTGTAGTATCATATTTAATAGAAGAAACATTTCAAAAAAATGGAGGGACAGAGTAAATGACTACATTTTATTTTGTTAGACATGGAAAAACAGAACTCAATTTAAGCTTGAAATTTCAAGGAGGAGACATTGATTCTCCCTTATTGCCGATAGGAATTGAACAAGCAATTCAAGCAGGACGCTATCTGTGTGATATATCCTTTGATGCTATTGCTGTGAGTACTCAAAAAAGAGCGATGGATACGGCTAATTACATTCTTAAAGAAAATAACTATTTAGATAAGTTAACACTTCAGTATTATGATAGCCTAAGAGAAATCAAATTTGGAAAGCGCGAAGGTACTGAGATCAATCACGCAGACGAACAAACTGCACATTTAAGACAGCGTCCAGATTTATATGATCCCACAGCTTTTGGTGGAGAAACAATTGATTCTTTAGTAACACGCTCCACTGAGACGATAGAAAAAATCAGTGAAGAATATCCAGATGGAAAAGTGTTGATCGTTGCTCATGGTGTGTTGCTGATCACGCTAATTAATTCACTGATAGGCAAAGAAAAAGCAAACTGGCGTGAAGGTGGACCATTAGCTAATACAAGTATCACGATTGTTGAAAAGAAAAATAAATACACCTTAACATCATTTAATGACATATCGTATCAAACGCAAACAGAAGATGCATAAAAAGGATTGTTAAGACAAAAGTAACGAATAAGTAAAAAAATGAATGTAGAAAAACGTTTATTTATTTAAGTTGGGTGAGGGATTTATGAAGAAAATAGCTGTTTATTGTGGCGCTAGCACGGGAAATAAGATGATTTACCAAGAACAAACCAAAGAGTTAGGACAGTGGCTAACTACCAACAAGTATGATCTTGTATACGGAGGCAGTGACGTTGGATTGATGGGAATCTTGGCAGATACAGTTCTTGAAAATGGTGGCAACGTATTCGGAGTTATGCCGACTATTCTATTAGACCGAGAATTAGCGCATCAAAATCTTACTGAAATGTATATTGTAAATGGCATGCATGAACGTAAACAAAAAATGATTGATTTGGCGGATTGTTATCTCGCATTACCAGGTGGACCAGGAACGCTAGAAGAAATTTCAGAAGTGGTTTCTTGGGGACGTATTGGTGCACACCAAAATCCGTGCATCTTTTTTAATGTGGATGGATATTATGATCTGTTGGCAGATTTCTTTGATAAGATGGTGACTGACGGATTTTTGACAAAGGAAGATAGAGAAAAAATCTTTTTCTCTGATTCTTTATCTGAGATTAAAAAATTTATTGATAATTATGTACCACCAGTAATTCGGCAGTATAAATGATAATAAAAGTGAAGTAGCTATTTCTTATCTATATAAAAAAACAGCCTCCAACATCTTATCATACAAGAATAGTTGGAGGTTGTTTGAATTTTAAGCGATATTATTTTGAAAAAGACTATTGTGAAGCGTCTATGATTGTAAAGAAAGTTCGGTTTCTGATTTTAAGATTTCCTCAGCTTGTTCAACTTCAAGAGCTTGTTTGTCTGCTAACTTTACAAAGGGTAAATAAATCAACGTGTTCAGTACCAAACAGATGGCTAGAATAAAGGTTCCTGCTAAACCACTACCTAGTGGTTTAGTCAAGAAAATCGGTGTTGTCCAAGGCATTAATCCAACTAGAGGATTTAGATTTACTTTGATTAAAGAAGTCAATAGCCAAGTAGTTAAACCCAAAACAGGTGGGCTCACTACCATAGGAATAAAAAAGATTGGGTTTAAGACCACAGGAACACCGAAAATCAATGGTTCATTTATGTTAAAAATAGACGGAATAACAGCAATTTTAAAAATTGCTTTATATCGTTTTGATTTAGCAAATAGTAAAGCAATCAGAAGTCCCAGCGTGCAACCCGCACCTCCTAAAATAGTATTTCCTAAAACGATAGCCAAAGTGCCATAAGGCAGAGGTGTACCATGCTGATAGGCAGCGATGTTTTCCAAAATAATCGTATACAATAAAGGTGAAATCGCACCATTTACAACATTAGGATGGATACCAAAGAACCACATAAAACTAGCTAAAGTCAAAATGAAAATAAAAGCGATTGGCGTTGCCGTCAGTAAACTTAGGGGTTTAGAAATAATAAAATTACACCAATCGACCATATTCCCTTCTGCTGTATAAGAAAAAATAATTCTTAAAGTAAAGGCAACTAAAACAACAGCAACTGAAATAATTGCAGGACTCAATGATTCTGAAACCATTGGAGGAATACTGTCGGGTAACTTGATAGCAAAGCCTTTTTTGCTCATCTTCACAAAAATATAAGCCGCTAAAAAGCTAATAAACAGTGCAACCAACAAAGAACGACCACCCAGAGCAGAAATAGGGAAAGCGTTAATAGGAGTCACATCTAATTGACCAGTAATCTGATTCTTTGAAAAGGTTTGAACGACTTCGGTCATGCCTTGTTTAGTTGTAAAGGTCAATGTTTGAGGGGAAACAATTAAAAAACTTAGTAATCCCAACATTCCACCATTTTGAGAATTATATCCGCTGTTTTTACTGTAAGCTGCTGCAAAACTATAAGAAATATATATAGCCATGGCATTGGTACTGGCGTTCAGCACAGCATCAACATGGGTCATGATACCTGTTTCTCTAAGCCAAATCCCCCAACCAGATGGAATAGGCCAGTAGCCAACGATGGCGATTAAAGAAATACCTAGGATGATGAATGTGATTCGAACAAAAGATTCAGAAAGGGAACTGAGAAAAATATTGCGATTGATCTTTTCTGATAACGGGAGCAGGGTTTTTGTCATTAATTCTTCCAGTTTTTTCATGATTAACTCTCCTTAAAACTAAATTTTTGATAAGGTCGTTTGGCTAATTCATCTAGTAACAAGACATTGTCTGCGGTGGATAGTTGTCCAATAATATTGTATTTATCCCGATTTTTTTTCACTTTTTCAGGGTTTAATACAATATGAAGTTCACATTCATATTGACCATATAGATTGTTGTCTATTAGAACAGATCCCTTTTTTATTTCAGTAGAACTGTTTCTAGCAGGAATGGTTATTTGTTTATGAACATGGCGTGAAAAAGCTGAACGTAGCGTTATGCCAGAATATTCAGGGCGGACAAAGTGAAAATCTGAAAATAAGATTTCTTTTTCATTTTCTGTAATCTTTTGATCCATTTCAATATCCAAAGGGACCTCTGTATAATTCAATTCTTCCGCTGCTTTTTTTAACTCATTTTCTGAAGCAAATGCATTCCCAATAATGACAGTTTCAGCTAAATCTAAGAGCTTGATTTGTTTGATTTGGGCAGTGATCGGCAGAAATCTATGTTCTTCAATCGTGCATAGTCCTTCATGCATTTTCCAAGGTCCCATATTTCCTACTCGCGATGTAACGAAAATAGTTGAAGGTACGTTGTATGAATGATAACAGTTACTTATGTCTTTAACGTCTTCTAAGCGCATTCCAGTGTAGGCGTGAGGATAAAAATTATATGAGCCACAGAGATTCGCAATGTTGGGGGAAAAACTCATGATTCTATCAATTAGAGCTGAGCCAGAACTCATATTTAGTTCAATCATCATATTATGAGAATTATGAGTCATAAACATCTCTTCCATTCCAGAAAAACCGCCATCTAAGCGCAGGATATCTACACCTAAATCTGAAAAGAACGACAAATCTTTCCATGTTACATCTAATTTAGGTAATAACAAAGAATTAACATCTAAAATGACAGACATGTTCAATTTTTTGATCTCAACGATTATTTCTTTATACTTCTGTACATCCTCACTGGGATTCTCTGAAAATTGCAGCATACTCATAAATACTTTTGAAAAATTAAACGTGCGCGCAAGTTTAATATAGTTGATCATATCCTGAAAATCAGCTTTCTCAGGATAAATAGAGATACCTAAATCTTTAATCATAGCTTCTCCTCCTAAAAATGAATTAACGTTATTTATAAAATATAAAATAAACAAACTTCTTTATAGTAAAAAAGTAAAATATATAGTATATTTGTGTAACAGTTTTGAAAGCGCTACAAAAAGAGGAGAGAGTGGAATTGAGAGAACTATCCATTTTTTTATTATCAAGGCTTCACAATTTGAATACGTATCGACTATCTTTTTCGCCTTTTCAATTAACTCATTTACATTTAGCAAATAAAAAAATGGATAAAAAGTACATGTTTGAACGGTACGAAGAAAAATTCATCGATGGCATGAAAAAGCCTATCTATCTGTATATTGTCCATAATTTGAATTTTGCGCTTATTCTATGTACGAAAAACGAAGACTGTTATCTTTTTGTGATGGATTTAAAAGGACAATACAATAAGCAGAAGTTAGATACACTATCTGAGATTTTGTACTTGTCGATTTTTAACGAGTATCAACCAGCCTATATTCTTACAGATACGATTAACTTTAATACACGAAATATTATTGATGAAATGTATGTTAATAATATAGAGGGGAAGATTCATCAAAATCCGATTGTTGAAAAGCAGTTGCTGCATTCGATAAAAGTGGGGAATGCAGAAGAAGCTATTGATTATTTGGAAACACTTGAATCTATTAAGCCAATTTTAGCGAATACTACATCCAGAAACTTAAAAAATATTATGATTTCCTTTATCACATTAGCATCACGTGCAATCATTGATGGTGGTTTACCGTCGGAAATCGCTTATACATTTAGCGATCTGACCATTCAAAATGTAGAAAAACAAAATAATTTAACTGTATCTGGATTAATGAATCAATTAAAAGAAATTATTCTTGAATTCACACAATTATTAGGGAGATACAGGTATAAAAACTACTCTAAATACGTTGGCTTTACGATTAGATTTGTCCAAAGTAACCTTTATACACCTATTAAAATCTATAAAATTGCAGAACAGCTAGAAATAAGTCCAGGTTATTTGAGTAGCCAATTTAAAAAAGAAATGGGTCTATCATTGAATAATTATATACAAAAAGAAAAGATATCAGAGGCCAAGTTTTTGCTAAAAAAAGGAAAAATGAAAGTGGCTGAAATAAGCGATTCATTGTCATTTAGCGATCAAAGTCATTTTATTAAAATTTTTAAAAAGTATGAATATATGACCCCTATGGTTTATCAAAAAAAACACCTGAGTTGAACGTATTTAGTTCAACTCAGGTGCTTTATATTCTATTATTAACCTTGTGCCAAAATCCGATGTAAAAATTCTTTTGTTCGTTCTTCTTTTGGATGAACAAAAATATCTTCAGCGGTTCCTTCTTCAGCGATAACACCTTTGTCCATGAAAATCACACGATCAGAAACTTCTTTTGCAAAAGCCATTTCATGTGTCACGATGATCATTGTTAAACCAGTCTGAGCTAAATCTTTCATCGTTTTTAAGACTTCACCAACCATTTCAGGGTCAAGAGCAGAGGTTGGTTCATCGAATAGCATCACATCTGGATTCATAGATAACGCACGTGCAATGGCAACACGTTGCTTTTGTCCACCGGAAAGTTGTGATGGTTTTGCATCAACAAAACGTTCCATACCAACTTTATCTAGATTTTCCAAAGCAATTTTACGTGCTTCTTCTTTATCACGTTTTAAAACAGTAATCTGGCCAGAGGTGCAGTTCTCTAAAACATTCATATTATTAAATAAGTTAAATGACTGGAAAACCATTCCTAAATGTGTACGGTATTTTGGAAGGTTATAGCCACGTTCTAAAACATTTTCATTATTATAGATAATTTTACCGCCAGTCGGTTTTTCCAATAAGTTGATACAACGTAAAAGAGTTGATTTGCCGGAACCAGAAGAACCGATAATGGTTACAACCTCTCCTTTATTTACAGTCACATTGATATCCTTTAACACTTCATTTTCACCGAAGCTTTTTCTTAAATGTTCGACTTCAATAATTGCGCTCATCATTTAGTCCTCTTAGCTTTCTTTTAGATTTTCTGCTTCTTCTAGTTTCACATAAGCAGAAGGGCCATCCATTTTTTTCTCAACAACACGTAAAACACGAGTAATCGCATAGGTCATGATCAAGTACATGATACCAACGATCGTAAATGTTTGGAAGAATTGGAAGTTGGCACCAGAGGCCGCATTTCCTTGGAAGAATAGGTCTGCCACACCGATAACACTCAATACAGCGGTATCTTTAATATTAATGACAAATTCATTTCCTGTTGCTGGTAAAATATTACGTAAAACTTGAGGAATAACAACTTTACGCATTGTTTGACCATGTGTCATACCGATTGCTTGAGCTGCTTCAAATTGTCCTTGATCAACAGCAAAGATTCCGCCACGAACGATTTCAGACATATAAGCACCTGTATTAATAGAAACAATAAACAATGCTGCAACGGTTCGATCTAAAGAAATGCCAAAGGCTAAAGCCAAGCCATAAAAGATAACCATTGCTTGTACCATCATTGGCGTACCACGGAAGACTTCAATGTAAATTGAAAGCAAGCCGTTACCAAGTTTTTGGAAGAAACGTGTCATTTTATTTTCAGATTCTGGAATCGTACGCACAACACCAATCAATAAACCTAAGCTTGTTCCGACAACTGTACCAATCAAAGCGATGAATAATGTTAATCCAGCACCACGTAAGAACATACTGCCGTATTGATCCCAAATATTTTTGAAATCAGCTAAAACACCTTTTTTCTCAGTAGCACTTGTTTCGGCAGCTGGTTGATCTTTAATTGCTTGATCCATGATTTTTGTACGTTCTTCTGAAGAAATACCTGATAAAATCTGGTTGACTTTACTGATTTCAGGATCAGCTTTACGCATGCCAACAGCGATCTGTACATCTTCTTCGTTTGTTTGGAAGCCATTTTCTTTAGAGAATTCCAGCATTTTTAAATCTTTGTTTACACTTGTTGCAGTGACGCCTTCTGGTCGTTCACTGACGTAGCCATCAATCATTCCAGAAGCCAAAGCCGTCCTCATTGCTGAGAAATTATCCATAGCTTGTTGCTTATTTACACCTGGAATTTGATCAATCACACTATAATGGAAGGTATTTAACTGTGCAGTGATTTTTGCACCAGATAATTCTTTTAAGTTTTTTGCATCTGCAAAATTGCTTTTTTTCTGAACGACGACCACTAATTGTGATTCATAATAAGGATCGGTAAAATCAATTTCTTTCCGACGTTCAGCAGTTGGACTCATACCAGCAATGATTGCATCAACTTTTCCAGATTGTAAAGCAGGGGCTAAACCGTCCCATTTTGTTTGAACGATTACTAATTTCTTATCAAGGCCATCCGCAATTTTTTTTGCAATCTGGACGTCATAGCCTCCTGCATAAGAAGCGTTCCCTTGGATAGGCACAGCGCCATTTGCGTCTGTTTTTTGAGACCAGTTAAATGGTGCATACCCAGCTTCCATAGCGACACGAAATTCGCCTTTTGGAGTGGCTTCTTCTGCCTGACCAAATAATGGAGCGCAGAAAACACTTAGCATAATTGTGAATAGTAAGCCAAGTGAAAATGATTTTTTGTTCATGTTTGTCTTCCTCTCTTTTTCCGTACTGAATTTGTTCTACTATAAATTAGTTTAAAGAGTTTTTGAAAAATAGTCTTGTATTGTGAATTAAATGTTCTTTTTTACAAAAAAACAACCATACATAAATGCATAGTTGTCTACTATCGTCAGGTACTCTCAACAAAAACATAGCGCAACTTAGCATCACTACTAAGACAGTCCGCAAGTTGTTCGCTTGCGTCCCAACACATAACAGGGAGGCTGTTATGCATTTCGGCGATTTCCCCTAGACTTGTTTCAACGTGTCCTCTCACTCCACAAGCTTAATAAAAATCGCAACCTCTACCTCGAATTGAGGTACTATTTAGTTAGTTGATTCAAGTTTATAGTGTACGTTATTTGATGAGAAAAGTCAATATTTTACATAATTCATTGTCACTACAATTTACTTGAGAAAACCAGTAAAAAAATGAGGAATACAAAACGAAACTATCGTTTTGTATTCCTCAAAAATAGTAATGAGTGTTATCTTTTACCAACAATCATTTACTTTTAGTTTATTCTTTTTCAACAACTTTTTTTAGGTGCTTATTCATCTGTAACAGAAACTATAATGTATTTAGTAATGTTCTCACTTTCGGATACAACATCAATAACTGTTACACCTGAACCAGTTCCAGTGATTATTCCATTTTGATCAACGACTGCAATTGGTTCAGCCGTGGTGTCCCAATGTAATTGTTTACTTGTTGCATATTCAGGCAAGACTGTTGCATTTACCTTAATAGATTCGCCAACTTTTAACGTTAATGTTTCTTTATCTACTTGGATATCAGTAACTTTATTAAACGTGCTTGTTGTCTCACCAATATGTTTTGAAATAAACTCAAGATGACCTGCATTCAGTTTTATTCCATCATTATAAGTTGTGGCGCCATGAGCATGAACGGCAATTATTTCTTGTTGCTCATTAAGAACAGGTGAGCCAGATTGACCACCTTTAGTGTCAAGATCATAGTTGATTCTGTGTGCGCTTTGTCCAGTAATTTTCCCTTGTGTTTTCCACATTGTAGCCCAAGTTTTATCCCCTGGATACCCCATACTTGAAACTGGATTTCCAACAGTTACTTCGTTGGTTAATGCAAGGTTCTTTTGCTCAACAACCTCTCCAATACTCTTGCCATTATTTTGTTCAAGTGTAACTACTGCAATATCATGGTTAGGATCTGAATTAATCAAATATTGTGGATGGATGTTGATTTCTTTGATTTTGAATTTTCCAAAGGGAAGGGTTGCGCCATTTCTTCCAGGAATAACATAGTTAGAATTGCTGCTTGGATTGTCTTTAATTCTGCTTACAACATGTGCAGCGGTTAGGATGGTATCTTTCCCAATGACTGATCCCGAACCCATTCCTCCATTTGCAGAGATAAATACAGTACTTTGATAAGGTGAAAGAGTAGTGTCAGTAACTTGAATACGCTCATCTATACCGATAATCGAACGATTTTCAATCGCCCGAGCGTGTGTTTTAGGAGATAGCCCTACAAGGGAAACTCCTAGTAAAAAAATACCAATTAAACCTAAATTAAACTTTTTCAAAATAATTCATTCCTTTCTTTTTATGGTGCGTACCTGCTAGTTATAGATAATTAGCAGATGGTTATCTTAGGGGTGAGATGAATGACAATAAATAAACATATTTGATTGTCATGGGACAAAGTAAGTAAATAAGGCCGAGAGAATCATGTACTTTCTAGTTTTTAAATAAAGCATTGCCTATCATATTTTTAGAAAAATGATTGAGAGTGCACTTCGGATAGGTAGCTATTTCTGGAAACTAGTAAGTCGAATTGGTTGTTAGTATGAACTCTTTCTTAAGGGCTTATTACCATACTGTCACCCACAGTCATTGTCTGTACTCTTACATATAGAGAATTTGCGAAAAATATCGATATATTAGCAAAATGAGTAAGGTTGCTCAATAATTTTGTCAATAGGTATTATCAAGGGTAGGTACTAATAATTTGATTGGATAAATTTTTTTCATATCAGTTTTTTTAAGTTAAGAAGCGGTAGCATTGCACCTGATCTTTTTTTAGCTGTTAACGCTTCAGCAGTAGATTCTGTAAAATCAATGATACCAATTATTTCCCGAATGGTGGATATATTAATAATCACGCCCCTTTTTTATTTCATTATTATTTTAACCTACACCTTTTTAATTAATTGCTATCGAAATAGTTCTATATTTTAACGCATTTATCTCTTTCATGTAATGATAGGGTTACAAAACAACATGATTAATATACCATTTGTGAATAATAAATAAAATAGGAATAGATAAATTAATTGAGAATTTTGTTATTAAATAGATAACTGAAACATGATTTTTAAAAAGGATAACTGATGAGAGGTATTGATGAACAGGGAGGAGGAGTGTGATTTTGAAGGTTGCGGTCATAATTAAAGAGCAAAACAAAACTGATTTTTAGTTTTGTCCTGCTCTCTTTTGTCTATTCTAACTAAGGTAAGATACTCATAAAAAACGATCAGTGGTTACTTTTTACCAACGATAAAATAATCTTTTACAGTCGTAGGAACTTTCTTATCTACATACATAATAATGATCTTACTATTATCCAACTTTTTACCGATACTAACAGCATAATAAGATTGAGTAATTAGGTTATCTAATGGTAGTGATTGAACATTATATACACCTGTTCCACCGTTGAAATCTAGTTCACCAATCTTTAAATCATAAGATGCATTTGGTTTGCGTAGGTGGAAAAGAATGTTTGTCATTTTATCAGCAGTCGTATTGATTTCACCAGTTTCTGTTATTGTTTGCTTTGGAAAGTACAAGCCAGTTTTTGATGGAAATGTAAGAGCGACAGGTTGTAATTTCTCTTTCACAGTGACCGTCACGTACTTCTCGATTTCACCGAAATTAGTTACAGAAAGAATCAAAATTTCTGTCGTGCCGGGTTTTAGTCCAGTGATTGTTCCGTAATCATCAACATCGGCAATTGACTCATCTAATGAGATCCAGAATAATTCTTTATCCGTCGTATTTTCAGGTAACACAGAAGCGTTGAGTGTGAAAGATTCTCCAGCAGTCAATTCTATGTTTTCTTTTTCAACGACTATTTCTTCTGGGGCAACTTCATTTACAGTAACAATAATTTGTTTTTTGATAGTGCCATCGTCTGTGGTTACACGAATGGATGTTGAACCACTTTGTACAGCTGTAATTCGTCCATTGGCATCAACAGTGGCGATACCTTCGTCTGTTGTATCCCAGTGTAATTGTTTGTTTGTTGTATTTTCAGGTAAAACCGTTGCTTTAATATCTATCGAGTCACCGATATTTAGTTCCACTTGTTCTTGTTCAAGAACTATTTCTTTCGGAGATACTTCATTTTTTACTGTAACTTCAATATATTCAGTAATTTTACCATTGTCTGATGTGACATCGATAATAGTTACACCAAGACCTGTTCCAGTGATTGTTCCGTTTTGATCAACGGTTGCAATTTGGTCAGCAGTTGTGTCCCAATGTAGTTGCTTATTTGTTGTATTGGCTGGTAAAACTGTTGCTTTGACATCAGTGGAATCACCAATGTTTAAGGTTACTTTTTGACGATCAACAAGAATGTCTGTCGGCTCAACAAGGTTACCACTATGTTTTGAGACAAAGTCAAAAAATTCAGTGTTTAGTTTCGTTCCGAAATTATAGAAGGTTGAAGCGTAAGCAACAACACCGATTATTTGTTGTTGATTATTGTAAATTGGAGAACCTGATTGTCCGCCCATAACATCCATATCAAAATTGATTCTTGTTTTTGTTTCTCCCACAACATGTCCAAATGCTGCCCAAAGTGTTCCCCAAGTTTTGTCTCCAGGGTAGCCAGAAGTTGTGACCGCATCCCCTTTATTTACTTTATCTGTGAGAACAAAAGGCATAGGTGCAACAAGATCTCCTATACTTTTACCGTTATTTTGTTCTAGGGTGATAACAGCGATATCACTATCTGGATTCGGTTGATCAATATAACTTTGTGGAATGAAAACTTCTTTGATTTTAAATTTGCCATAAGGTAAGGTTGCTCCGTTTCTTCCAGGGATAACGTAAATGCTGTCTTTATCTGGATTGTTGCGGAATTTGTTTACAACATGTGCAGCTGTTAATACAGAGTTTTTCCCGATAACTGCTCCTGATCCTAAGCCACCATCAGTAGCGATAAATACAGAACTTTGATAGGGTGCTTTTGTAGTATCTGTAATTTGTAGTCGGTCATCTGAACCAATAATTGTGCGATTCTCAATCCCCACAGCTTGTGATTCAGGCGTTAAATAAACAAAAGATACCCCCAGTAAAAAAATACCAATTAAACCTAACTTAAATTTTTTCAAAATAATTCTTTCCTTTCTTTTTATGATTTTAAACTACTATTCATAGTATAGTAGTTAGATGAATTATAATATAGAGGAAAACAAATAGCAACAAATAATATTTAAATTATATAATAAAAATACCAATATGATGTATTATCTACTGTTTTAAAGGGTGGTTGTTCTGACAAGAGAGAGGAACGGTGTGAAGTGGTTTAATGCTTATTGCGGATGGTTTGAAAAGTTAGAGAATAAAACAAGTAACTGCTTATCATAGGTATATAGAAAGGTTGGTATGATTATTTTTATGAAAGGAGTGATAAGCAGTTACTTGAAACCAACAGGCTTTTAAAACGTGTGATTTTTTAGTGTGAAATCTGTCTTCCCCAACACAGATTCAGATAAATACTGGGGTACTAAGAACAATCATTACTTTTTACTATTCAATCAGGTAAATCTAGAAAAAATTTATTTACATGATGATTTTCTTGCTGTCCATTTGTATACGCATTGACGTGGCTGCCTTTTTTGATTAAATAAGAAAAGTATGATGTATGATTAATTCTCGTAACACCAGTTTGTAAACATCAAGAGATAGAAACAAGAATACATAACGGCATTCTAAAAACAGGAAAACATGATATTTACTATATATAAAAAGAGCGAAAAAATACGGCATTGGACACCAACCAATACCGTGCAAAAGTTCAATAAATAACCACCACCCCTTTCTAAAACAACCCAACTTGTAAAAAACTCTGGTATTTCTTACAAAAATTGAGTAAAATGAAAGAGTCGATATGAAAATATTGACTTCGGCAACTTATATTATTAGTTCGTGCTGGTAATATAAGGCTCTGTTCGAGGATGTCCGTCCTTTTGCAGAGTGCCTTTTTTATTTTGTTTTTCGCTCTAATTATCTGAATAAAAACACAAAAAAATGATATTAGTCAGCTACTAATACCATGAAGCGTTCGCTAAATAATCATCAACTAACCTTATTGAGTAAGCAAAAAAGACTAGAAATCTTTTGTTACTTTTAGTACAATAAAAGTAGTCAATAATAATTATTGACGAGGCAACTTGTATTATTAGTTCGTGCTGATAATACAGGGCTCTGTTTGAAGATGTCCGTCTTCTGACAGGGCGCCTTTTTTAATTTGTAAGTTAATTTTAACTTAAAGGTGTCAGAAGAGTCAATACAATATCTTTAAAGTGCAAAAAATGTCGAAAAATTTGGACAAATTTGAGCAAAACAACTAATTCGTGAAATTTTTTCTTGCTAATAAGGAAATGTTTATTTTTTGCTAGAGATAAATACGAGGAAGTGGCTCAACGAATGAGAGAAAACAGCAGTAACTTATGCGTTCTTTAAAAAGGCGTGGTAGTATAAACATGAAAAGAGAGATATGGGTTAACATATCTCTCTTTTGTAGAACCGTTTAAGACGATAGCAAAGGTTATATTATGTTGAAATAACCATGACTCGCTAAAGCTATGAAGGGTTATTTTTTTGCAATTTGACTTACGTCTGTTGAAACTGACTATTATACAAAGAGGCATAAAGGGAAGGTTTCGCTAGTAACTCGTGATGATTTCCTTTTTCTACAATATCGCCGTCTTTCATAACTAAAATCAAATCAGCATTTTCAATCGTAGACAAACGGTGAGCAATTACAAAACTTGTTCGGTTACTAGTTACTTCATCCATGGCTTTTTGAATGTGAGCTTCTGTTCTAGTATCTACACTAGACGTTGCCTCATCCAAAATGACGACCGGCGGATTGGCTAAAATGATTCGAGCAATGGTTAATAATTGTTGTTGTCCTTGGGAAAGTAAGCCATTTTCACTGGAAATGATTGAATCATAACCATTGGGTAATGTTCGGATAAAGTGGTCACATTGTGCAATTTTAGCGGCTTCAATGATCTCTTCTCGTGTGGCATCCATTTTTCCGTAGGCAATATTATCAGCCACCGTTCCTTCAAACAACCACGTATTTTGTAACACCATTCCAAACATTCCTCGAAGATTAGTTCTAGAAAGGTTTGTGATATCCACTCCGTCAAAGGTAATACTTCCACTATTTAATTCGTAAAAACGCATGAGTAAGTTCACCAAAGTGGTTTTTCCAGCACCTGTTGGTCCAACAATAGCCACCATTTGTTTGGGTTGAACAGAAAAATCAACTTGTTTCATCAATATTTTTTCCTCTGTATAACCAAATTGAACCTTATTAAACTCAATGGCGCCAGTTGGTTGTTCAATGAGTTGTAGACTTGTTTTTTCAGGGACATCTTCTTTGGCATCTAGAATTTCAAAAATTCGATCAATTGCTGCAAAGGCAGCTTGAATAGAATTGATTACATAAGATGCGGTAGAAATTGGTTCAGATACTTGGTTGATATATTGTAGATATGCTTGCAGTAAACCAATCGTGATACCGCCTTGTAAGACCAAGAAGGCACCGATAATCGCACTAACGATAAAAGCGAGTTGGTTGATCAAGCGAATGGCTGGGTAAATAGCGAAATTTAGAAACTGAGCATTCAGAAATGCTTTGTAGTGCTTTTGGTTTGTTTCTAAAATAACTTCTTTTGCTTGATCTTGCTGGTTAAATGTTTTAGTGACTAAATTTCCTGATAAAAATTCTTCTGTTTTATTGTTTAAAATGCCTAGTTCTTCTTGGCTGATTTCAGCTAATTCTTTGTTTTTATTGGAGATTTTCCCTGTTAAAAATGAGCTTAATGCAATCAGTAGAATCACAATCAACGTTAATTTTACATCAATATAAAACAACATGATTCCAGCAAATACAATCGTTGAGATGGATGTGAAGAATTGATTGATCTCTGTTAGGAAAACTTGTGATAATTTATTTAAACTGGTGGTTGTTCGGCTTAAAATATCTCCAACTTGATGCTGGTCGAAAAATGACATGGGCAATGATTTGAATTTTTTAGTGATTTGTTTTCTCACTCTTAAAGTGATTCGTTCGCTTAAAGAAGCCATCACACGTTCTTGGATATAAGACATAAAACTACTGATGACCGAAAAGAGAATTAAGATCAAGACGGGGGTTAATAAGGTCTCTTTAACCATAGTGAACGTGACTTGACCGAGACCTTCCATTTTGATCAGTGCGATTAAATCATCGATGGCAATCCCCATAATAAATGGCATAGCAATAACTAAGGCATTTCCAATCAAGCTACAGAGTATCAAACCGAAAAGTATGGGGCGTTCAGGTCGAATTAGCTGAAAGAATCGTTTGAATGTTTGTTTATTTACTTTTTCCATCATAGCTGTACTCCTTCTGTGATCATTCCTTGGGAACGTGCAAATTCTTGATACGTTTGGTTATTTTTCAGAAGTTGGTTGTGGGTTCCTTGACCAACGATTTTTCCATCATCTAAGACGATAATAGAATCTGCTTGTTGAATCGTACTTAATCTTTGGGCAATGATTAGTAAGGTTTTATCAGACATTTCTTTTTTTAGTGCTGTTCTAAGCGCTGCATCTGTTTGATAGTCAAGAGCTGAAAAGCTGTCATCAAAAATATAAATATCTGCAGGTTTGATCAATGCTCGAGCGATACATAAACGTTGCCTTTGACCACCTGAGAAATTCGTTCCTCCTTGTGCGACAAAAGAATCGTAACCATCTTCCAACGTAGAAAGATAAGAAGATAACTGAGAAATATGAGCTGCTTGATCCATCTCTTCTCTTGTTGCGTCAGGATAGCCCATCTCTAAGTTACTCTTGATCGTTCCGCTAAATAGAAACGCTTTTTGAGGGACGTAACTAATTTTAGCCCGCAATTCTTCTTGGGTGACATTCCTAATATCAACACCATTGAATAAAATGCTTCCTTGAGATACATCGCTAAGACGTAAGAGTAACTTGGCAACCGTACTTTTCCCAGAACCCGTTCCTCCAACGATGGCGGTTGTTTTTCCCTTAGGAATACTAAAATGAATATTTTCTAAAACAGGTTCATCTGCTTGGTCATAACTGAATGTCACATGATTTAAATCAATCAAATTTTGAACTGAACTATTTTCTTCAAGCTGGATTGGCTGTTTAGAATCAGAAATTTCATCTTTCGTATTTAGAACTTCTTCAATTCTTTTTACAGAAGCAAAAGATCTAGGCATCATAACTAAAACCATGGCTGCAATCATCAAGTAAGCTAATGTCAGTAAAGAATATTCTATAACTGCTGAAACTATTCCGATTTGTAACGTTCCGACAGCAACTAGGTTTCCACCAAACCATAAAATTGAGGAGAAAACCACACCCATCAATAAGAAAGCGACTGGCGTAATGAAAGCAAAAATTTTATTTACTCGAATCATGGCATCTGCGTAGTCAGAAAAGGTTTTATTTGATCGTTTTTCTTCATAGTTTTGATTGTTGAAGGCTCGGATCATATTGATTCCGGTAAAAAATTCCCGTAAAGTTACAATGATTTTATCCATTTTAGGTTGAATCAATAGCGAAAGCGGCGTTCCTTTTTTCATTAATAGGTAAACAACCAAGCCAAAGGTAACAACTGCAACCAAAGGAACGAGTGCCAATGTGGGGGAATACGTAAAGGTCATGTAAAGTGAGAAAACTGCAATGATCGGTGCAGGTAAAATTAACTGCAGAAATAAGACGATCATTTGTTGGATATTATCCACGTCATTAGTCATTCTTGTCAGTAAAGAACCTGTTCCGAAATTATCTGCATCTTTCATCGAAAAGGTTTGAAGTTTATCGAAAATCAGTGTCCGTATTTCAAAACCGAATTTAGCTGCTAATTTTGCAGAAAGATAGCTTCCAGCAATCGCTGAGAGCGCACCAAATAGAGCCATCGCTAACATTTTTAAACCGATAGATTGTATAGATTGCTCATCTCCACGGGCAATACCCACATCAATTAGTTGGGCTACTAACATTGGAACGCCCAATGTACCGATGATTTGTAAGCATAAAAAAAAGATTGTTACAAAAACTAGTTTACGATTATTTTTAATGAAAAATTGCGTGATATTCATACGATTGTCCTCCTGTTCGTCAATAGTAAAAATAGTACACCTTCAAGTTACTTGAATGTCAATAGTTTTTGTTTATAATTTAAAGTAAGAGGTGAGTAGATGGAAAAAGAAAAGTTATTGACTGTTGGACAAGTTGCTGAAATCATGAAGTTGCCGAAATCTAAAATTCGTTATTGGGATGACATGAATTTGCTGACGTCTTCTAGAAATAATCATAATGGTTACCGAATGTTTGATATGGAAGATATTTTGACTATCAGTGATATTGATTTTTACCGTAGACTAGATATTCCCATCAGTAAAATGAACAATTTATATCGAAAATCACCAGAAGAATTATGGACGGTTTTGGATGAGACTGAAACACGAGTTGCCTCAGAATTAGCGGAATTAGAAAGAAAACAACAAGGAATTAAGCATAGAAAAGACCAATTATTGAGTTTGATTGAATTAAAGGAAAAAGAATTTATTGATAAAATATTAGATGTAGAAAGAATTATTCCAATTGATTTAAGTGATCCAAATGAGCTGCAGGCATACATCGAAGATCCATCAAGTTTAGTTGTTTACATCGATTTAAAACTTGAAAAAGAAATTACTTATGGTTTTGCAGTGACAAAAGAAGAATTTATAGAAGAAACAACAATCTGGCAAAAATCAGATGAACAGATACATACGTATAAGCAATTTTTACTTTCCATTCGCTCGGAAAATCCATTAAAGAATAATGTATCCTTAATCAAACAAAAGTTGGAAAAGCAAGGGTATCAGACAGGACGTGTGATCGGTCGTTACATTATGACGGCAGAAGATCAAGATGGGTTTCAAACAGATCATTACAAGGCATGGATTGAAGTAAGAAAATAGAACAAGTGCAGAAAAGTCGTAATTTTGAAGAGAAAATGCTATCATTTAGCCAATCAAAAAAGGATGATGAAGCGATGGAAAAATTACAAACGATTCAAGAAGTAACGACCTTTGTAAGAGAAAATCATTTGGTTTTTTTATATGTCTCACAAGAGGATTGTTCTGTGTGCCATGTCCTACAACCTAAATTGACTGAGTTATTAAAAAAGTACCCTGAAATTGAACTAAGAGAAGTTGAAGCGCACAAGGTCAAAGAAATTTCTGCGGAGTATTTGATATTTTCTGCCCCAACGATGCTTTTTTTCGTCGATGGAAAAGAGTACATTCGTGAAGGAAAATTTGTTCAGTTTAAAAAATTAGACGCTCAGATTGAACATATATATTCGCATACAAAGGACTCGGCATAAGAAACACAGCATACAAAAAGACGAAGCTCTTAAACTAAGAGCTTCGTCTTTTTGTGCAATAATTGGTTTGCTTATTATGGACCATTTACCAAGGACCACCACAGAATACCTTCGTATTGCCCAACTTTATTACCAAAATACTCCTTCATGTATAATTCCGAAGCTGTATTTTCGTTAGAGCCAAGATTAACGGAAGTATAAGGATCACTGTTGTGAGCACCAATAAATTGCTGATTGCTTGTTGTTAATTCTATCTCTGCGTCCTTCTTTTTATAAAATAAAGCGCCTTTGAAAAGTGTGTCTGAGTTTTGTAAAGGTTGATCTTGTTTGATATACAAAGTCCACTGAGAAATTGCTTCAGTATTCAATATATTAATCACTGGGTTGTTAATTGGGTTGTGTCTGATAGTGCCGGTATTTTTAATTGTTTGGCTACCGAAGTCAATTGTTGAAGACTCACTTATATTAAACATACCATTGTAGGAATAAGAGATAGAAAAATCGCTTTGAGGTACGGTGGTTGTATCTATCGTTTTACCATCTAACTGTACAGTGTAAGCTCCATTGTTAGCTATTGAGTAACCAAAGCGGTCTAACGGAATTGCTTGAGAACTAATTGAAGAAGCTAAGTCAGAATCAGCAAATACTTCATATTTTACAGGAGCTGCAGGTTCAGTGCCTGTGCGAATATCTTGATAGATTGGTTTATCTGTTCCAGAATAAAGGAAATTAACACTCATGGTAACCTTTGCAGGTCTCCAAATTGCATATAATGTTTTGTTCTTTTTAGACGTTTGATATAGGTCTCCTGGATGATACGTTTGTCCTGTACCATCAGCTTTTGTGTTCCATTCTTTAAAATGGTAGCCTTTTTTAGTCAAATCGCCTGGTGAAGGGATTGCAGGTTGCTGTTTACCTACCTCGAAAACCTGTTTTTCTGGTAAACTTCCCGCAGAAAAGCCATTTCCATCATAAGAAAGATAAAAACGATATTGCTCATAGTTAGCAATTGATTCAACCGCTTTAGTAGCAAAGGTTCCTTTTATTTGAGATGTTTCAGGGAGTAGAACTCCGTCACCAGAAGCAGAGACTAATTTATAATCATCAATTGTTGCAGGGATATCTACTAAATAGTCAGGCTTGGCAATGTCTGTTTGTTTAAGTGGAGTTTGTTCTTTGATTTCTTTCCCAGCATCATTTTTATACAAAATTTTTCCTGTTCCTAAAATATTGAGTTTAGTTACAGTGGTGGCAGTATTATAAACTTTCCAGTCGTTTTTTAGTGTAAACGTAATAGTGTTTTCGCCAACGGTTAGGGAACTTTTCTGTTCAGGTGTTAAGCTATTTAAATCCAATTGCCATGCAATAGAATTCGTATTTTGGGTTCCCGACTGTTTCAAAATAGGAATTTCAATTGTTGATTGGTTGATTTTTGCTGTAATTTCAAGAGTGTTTGCTTTTTTATCTGTAAAGGAACCTTTGATAACGGGAAGTGGGTTATCACCTACAGTATAGTTCAGCGTACTATCAGCAGTTAATGTGGGAATTGCGTAATCGACCATGAAATTTGCGGCTAAACCATTTGAAGGGAAGTATTTATCTGCTCGTCCATTGATCTCCATAGAGTTTAGTCCATTTGGTAATTGTGCAGTTTGATCTTCAGAGAATGTATAGCTAAACGGTGATTTACCATCAGTAATACTCAAATCAGATTTAACAATCTCAGAAATGTTTAAATTCATACGGGCGTACAGGTCGTAGCCTTTAAAAAAGTTAGAAGCTATAGCGCCTGTTATAGCTAACGTTTCTCCAGGATAGATTAAAGGCAGTTTGCTTGTTGGATCAATTTTTTTTGCATCTACTATTTTCAGATTACTTAGAACTGGAGCTGTTACGTTGCCAAAAAAGTCTAAAATCCACTGTTGGGTTTTATCGGTTGTTACGCTTGCTGTTTTAGAACCGCGGAAAGTAGTTGAGGAGCCATTAACATATGGCCCTTCTGAACTCAAGTAAATATTAAGCTGGTTCACAGGTTGAATAAAATATGCTTGTGTTTCTTTTGGTACAGGTATAAATAAAAATTGCTGGTTGAGCCCGATATTATTAACATCTAAGTTAAAGCGTTTTGCTTTTAATGGATCTTTGTTGGCCGTGTAATGTAAGAGCAATGAGCGATCCTTATAGTTTCCGATAAGATACGTTCCCCATTTCGGTAAATAAACTGCGTACCATTGCTGATTCTCTTGAGGTGTAGTCCCTTTAGTGTATGTAATGATAGGGTTCTCTCCGACTCCGCCAGAAATGTCTAAAGTATTTTCTTGTTTAAGAGAAGGTTTTAGATAAAAAAGTCTGTTAAATGAGGTGATTTTGAACAATTGGTTATTGTTTGTTGTTTTTCCTTGTAACTGTACGGGAGCTGAATCATCGGTGCCCACATCTGTAAGAGCTAAACCATTTTTTTTATTGGTGATTCGGTAAAAATCAGTTGTAGATGTTTTTTCTATCTGCCATAGGCTTTCTTCTGGAAGATTTGCCAAACTATTAACGGCCATATCTGTGAATTCAAATAAATTGACATGGCTTCCGCTTTTATCACTACTAGCCCTTAATAGCTTTTGTTTATTTTCACCAGAAAATATAATATAGGCATCATCTTTTGGTATATACTCAAAACCAAGTGTTTGGTTTCCACGGCTGTGTTTAGCATAGATGATTAACTTATTTGTTGTTCCACTGATATCCAACGCCATATTTTCATAATCTTTATAGGCATATGGAATACTTATATAGTAATTGAAAGGAATCGTTTCAGTAGCTTCAGCATGGATAGCCATTGAAAAAGAATAATATAAGAATGTAATGGATAAAATAGTTATCAAAAAATTCTTTTTCATTTTTCTGTTAAGGTATATACCGTTATTAATTAGATTCATATGAGTATTCATCCTTATGTTTTTTGTATCATCATCTTATCATTTTCTAATTTGTAAATCAAATCATTTTTTTGTTTTAAGCTTGTTTAATAGCTGTTTGTAGGTGTTTTTTTGTAGTTTCCTAAGCATGGTTATATTTTTTTATTTATAAAATATACGGATTTATAAATATATGATATAAAATATTAACGTTATTTAATTTTATATATCGTTCTTTTTTAATAAAGTTTAATTGGATTAAAACAGCTGTTTTCGGGGATGGATGTAATGATAGCTTTGTGATTTTGGATTTGGTATGTGGATGCGGCTAATAAAATTCTTGTATATTTCTTATTTTTATATCCAGGGTGTTCGAAGTGAGGGGAGAAAATATAATTCTTTTTTATAAATTGAGTGAAAGAGAAGCAAACGACCTGCTTTTCTTCGTATGATAGGTTATAACTATCATATATCAAGAATAACTATTATAAATGGAAGAGAATTTATACTATGATGGATGGAACAATCAAAAAGGATTAAATAAACTATAAAAAAGGGGTAGGGAATATGGAGTTAATTTCAAGCAAACGAGGTTTTGAGTTGGTACATCAAAGTGGCAATTGGCTATTGAAAAAAGATAGTGGTTTTTCACCTGTGGAAATGCTTGTTGCATCCATTGGTGCTTGTGGATCATACGTGTATGAAACGATTCTAACGAACTCTAAGATAAGTTTTACTATAAAAAAAGTGGAGATTTCGTATGAGCGTGATGAAAATAGGCCAACAAAACCACTAAGAAAAGTAACAATCAGTTTTTTCATTAATGTTTCAAAAGAAGCGCAAGGGAAAGCGGAACGGGCAATTCATTTAATCAGTAAAAATTGTCCAGTTATCCAATCGCTCGATCCATCTATTGATGTTGTTGAAGAAGTGTTTTTTGTGTAATAAATGAAGGAGGGATGACATGAGAAAGTATTTTATCATTGGGCTCATTTTTTTTGGGGTGTTTTTTACAGGATGCAGTCCAGTAAATCAGTCTGCGTCTGATAAAAGTCAAAAGAAGATTGCTCGATTTTCAGAACCGGCAGAACTGTTGACTTTGGATACAACGCAAGAAGAAGACTTTACTAGTTTTAATGCACAAAATCAAGTGTTGGAAGGACTATATCAATTAAGTCAAAAAGATGAGGTGATCCCAGCGGTCGCGAAAGAACTACCTAGCATTAGTGCGGATAAGCAAACGTATACCGTTTCTTTGAGAAAAGATGCCAAGTGGTCAAACGGCGAATCCGTAACATCAAAAGATTTTCTGTATGCTTGGAAGCGAGCGGTTACACCGGAAACTGCGCCGTCATATGCTAGCTTATTTGTTTCTTCTATTAAAAATGCGAAAGAAATCTATCTTGGGAAAATGAGTCCAGACGAACTGGGTGTGCAGGCACCAGATGATTATACATTGGTGATCCATTTAATCAAACCAATTCCCTATTTCTCTTCGTTGTTAACTTTTGAGACATTCTTTCCAATTAATGAAGAGTTTGCTGAAAAACAAGGGGATAACTATGGTACTTCTAGTGAAACGACATTGTACAATGGTCCTTTTGTGTTAAAAGGTTGGGAACAAAATTCAGAGACCTGGCAGTATGTGAAAAATCCAAACTATTGGGATGCTAAGACTGTAAAAATTGATGAAATTCAAAATACTGTAGTTAAATCAACAAGCACTGCAGTCAATTTATACCAAACAGATGAGCTAGATCGAGTTGTTTTAGACGGAGAATTCTCTAAACAGTATAAAAATGATCCTGATTTTCAAAACCAAAACGACACGAAAATGGGCTATCTTCGTTTCAACCAAGGACAAGATAAGTTGCTAAAAAATGAGCAATTGCGAAAAGCTATTTCTTTAGCAATAGACCGTGAAACGTTCGTAAACAATGTTTTAGGAGACGGATCAATTGCTGCAACAGGATTTATTCCACAAAACTTCGTACAAAATCCTAAAACTGGAAAAGATTTCCGCAAAGAAAATGGTGTCCAACAAGAGTTTAACAAAGAAGTAGCCAAAAAAGCGTTTGAACAAGCAAAAAAGGAACTAAACAAAGATGAAATAACGTTGGTTTATTTGACTAAAGATACAGATACGGAGAAAAAAACGGCTGAATATTTAGCTAGTCAAATCGCTGAAGTGCTGCCGGAAATCAAATTTGAGATAGTTGCATTACCAAGCAATAATGTGCAAGATCGCTATTTATCTGGAGAGTATGATATCGCGTTTGGACAATGGATGCCTGATTTCAAAGATGCGATCACATTTTTAGATATGTTCACGTCTACTTCTGGATTAAATCATATCAATTATAAGAATCCTGCATATGATCAATTAATCCAAGCGACTGAAAATGCTGATGTAGCAGATGAAGAAAAAAGATGGTCTGATTTTTTGAAGGCTGAACATATGTTACTTGCGGAAGATTATGCGATTGCCCCAATTTATCAACAACAAACAGCACTATTACAAAAGAAAAATATTGAGAACGTAGTAAAACACAGTTTTGGTTCGCCGTACAGTTTCAAATATATAGAGGTGGATTAAGCCAAATAAATTCAGGCTGAAGTAAGGAGTAACAAACCTTACTTCAACTTTTTTTGTTCATAAAAGAGAGTTATTTTCTCTTGACACATGAATGTTCATTCATGTATTATAGAACTATAATATATGAACGGTTATTCATTTGAAAAGATAAAGTGTATCTTTTCAGAAAACAATCGAAAAGGGAGGATGAACAAAATGGAAACAACAAAAAAACATACACACGATTCCACTAAAGAAAAAGGACATAACCACGATCACGAGCATGATCACGGGAAATCTCCGGTTATTTTATTTTTTGTAGGGCTAGCTATTTTTCTTAGTGCATTTTTTGTAAATGAAGGAACGCTTTTACAAAATATTCTTTTTGTTAGTGCAATGCTCTTATCTGGCTATCACATTGTTTTAGAAGGTGTTGTCGATACCATAAACGACACCAAAGAGCGAGGGAAGTTTACGCCCAATGTCCATATTTTAATGACCTTAGCTGCACTTGGAGCGACAATTATTGGGAAATATGAAGAAGGAGCTTTGCTGATTATTATTTTTGCTGCAGCTCATTTTCTTGAAGAGTATGCAGAGGGACGAAGTAAAAGAGAAATCACCAATCTGCTCAAAATGAATCCGACAGAAGCTCGTTTAATTCAATCTGATGGTAAGGTGGAAACGGTGGATGTATCTGATTTAAAAATCGGTGATAAGCTACAAGTGTTGAACGGAGATCAAATTGCAACAGATGGGATCATCATTTCTGGAAGTACATCCATTGATGAATCTTCTATTAATGGAGAAAGTATCCCTCGTGAAAAAACAGTCGGTGATGAAGTCTTTGGTAGTACGATCAATGGCAACGGGGCATTTACTATGGAAGTAACTAAAGACAGCAGTGACACTGTATTTGCTAAAGTTCTCCAATTAGTCAATCAATCCCAATCAAATTTATCTAAAACAGCGACTAAAATTCAAAAACTAGCTCCCCATTATGTAACAGCTGTTTTGATTTTAGTTCCATTATTTATAGTTATTGGTCCATTTTTGTTTAATTGGACATGGGATGAAAGTTTTTATCGAGGTATGGTGTTCTTGATCTCAGCTTCTCCATGTGCGTTGGCAGCCAGTGCAGTACCTGCAACATTGTCAGGGATTTCCAATTTAGCTAAAAGAGGTGTTTTGTTCAAAGGCGGTTCATATCTAGCAAACTTGGCAACGATCAAGTCAGTAGCTTTTGACAAAACCGGAACACTAACCAAAGGAAAACCCTCTGTAACTGATTTTTATTTTTTAACGGGATCAACAGATATGAAAGAGCAAGACTGTATTGATGTGATTGTTGCAATGGAAAAAACAGCGAACCACCCATTAGCGAACGCTATTTTGAAAAATTTTAAAGCAGAAAAAGAATTAGCATTAACGGTTGAAAATGAAATCGGTAAAGGACTAGTAACTACGTATCAAGGAAGTACCTATCAAATTGGTAAACCAGAGAATTTCACGTTAGTAAATCCTCAAATTAATGCTCATAATGAACAATACGCTAAAGAAGGCAAAACGGTAGTTTATTTCGCGAAAGATGATGAAGTCATTGGCCTGATTGCTATGATGGATGTACCGAATAAAAATGCAAAAACAGTGGTTAGCTATTTAAAATCACAAGGCATTCACACAACGATGATTACAGGCGATGCGGAATTGACAGGGCAGGCAGTTGGACGTCAAATTGGCATTGATGAGGTGGTTGGAAATGTATTGCCAGAAAATAAAGCTGCGATTATCAAAGATCAGCAAGAGAGATATGGTAGTGTAGCTATGCTTGGTGATGGCGTTAATGATGCACCTGCTTTGGTTACGGCAGACATAGGTGTTGCCATGGGAGATGGAACAGATATTGCCATTGATGTTGCCGATGCGGTGTTGATGCAAAATGATTTAACGAAGTTCAGTTATGCCTATTCTATTTCTAAACGATTAGATCGAGTGGTTTGGCAAAATATTATTTTTTCAATGTTTATCGTATTTTTGTTAATCACATTAAATATTTTTGGGAAAATGGATATTACAATTGGTATTATCGCGCATGAAGGTAGTACTTTACTAGTTATACTGAATGGATTACGCTTATTGATACCATCTAGAGAATAGAAAAATGTTTAGCGCTGATAGAGTAAGACGAGATTTCGATTTACTCTATCGGCGCTTTTTTATTTGTCTAACTTTTCTTGTAAATAATCAATCTAACAGTTGTTAAATGAAAAATAGGTTGTTTTACGAAAATTTAGTAGTAACTGAGAGAAGTCTTAATTGAATAACCATCATATTATAGTTGGAAAGATTAAAAGAACATTGGAATTTGATAGAAACTGACGTTTATTTATGCTAAAAATTACTTTTTAACAAAAAAAATGTTGAACAGTGACTATCAATTGTTTAATTAATTATTATAGAATAAATAACAGACGAAAATGAAATAAAATGACTAGTTGTTTTTAAGGACTATTTTTTGTCAGTACCTACTTTATCTTTACTAAATACTTGATAAAAGCAAAGTTAAGCCCGATGAATAGTTGAATGTGGAAGTTCTTATGATTTTTTAAAGGAAAGATGAATAAAATTGTCTTTTTGTAGTTGGAAAATTGAATGTGAAAAAAACTATTAATAGTGATTTTGAATATAATAATAAAATCGAATAACGTATTTTTTGGAAATATACTCATAAAAAAACATGGGTTTGACTATATTTTATTTCTATTTTTTAGAAATTATGAAGTGAGAGTGATTTTAGTTTTGTAAAAATGAAAATAAATCTTGAATTCGATTTGTTTGTTGAGGCGTTATCTGATAAAATGGAGGAAGGTAGGCATGTTTTCAGAGGTTTTTTTGAGTACCGTTTTTTACATAATGAAAATAAACTCAGATTAAGCTCAGAAGTGAAGTTGATTATTTTTACAAATAAAAAGATTACTGCACTTGTCACTATAGTTACATATAGACAACTCAACTAAATTACTTAGTGTTTAATTGATACGTTAAAAATAATCAATAAAAGAAATAGCCCGATATTATTAGGAGGAAGTGAGCATATGCTAAAAATTTTTGGCAAAGGTAAAAAAAGAAAAAAGTACGAAGATTACGATGAGTATGATGACGAAGATTACGACGATGAAGATTATGATGATGATGACGACTATGATGACGACGAAGATTATGATGATGACGACTACGACGATGACGACGAAGATTATGATGATGATGATGACGACTATGATGACGACGAAGATTATGATGATGATGACGACTACGATGATGACGAAGATTATGATGATGACGACTACGATGACGAAGATTATGACGATGAAGATGACGAAGAAGATAACCGTTCGTTATTCTCTTTGAAGAAGAAAAAACAAAAACCAGCACCAAGAAAACCAAAACCAAAGAAAAAAAGACCACCAGTTAATGAGGTCATTGATGATGAAGAACTAGAAGAGCTTCAAGAAGAAAATGAACAACTTCAAGGTGAACTTAGAGAGTTAAAAGCGGAACTACGCAAGAGCAAGAGAGAAATTACTCAATTGCAAAATGAAGTAGACGCTGCACGTCAAACAAGTGAAGCTCTGGAAAATGAATTATCAATGGTACAAGCTGTACCAAAAGACTATGATGCTCGTATGGCTGAGCTTGAACAAGTGAAAAGTAAATACAATACTTTGTTACGTGAAAGCAATCGTCAAATCGATGAGACTGATTTAAATCGTAAAAAAGCAGAGCGTTTTGCTAATAAAATTAGACAGTATGAACAAGAGCTATTAGCGAAACAAGAAGAAATTGATAAACTTTCAGAAGATCGTATTGTGATTATGGCATCAGATACGCCAACTGACACGGGTGCTTATGAAGAACTAGCAAAAGTTCGTCAAGAGCTTGAAACAGCTAAGCGTCAATTAGCACAAAAAACGATAGATGTTGATCAACAATTATCTAAAGAAGATATTGGTGAAGTATTGTTGGAAGCGAAGAAACAAGCGAAAGAAATAATTAATCAGGCAAATCAGCGTGCACAACTAATCAACGAAGAGACAAAGAGAAAAGCTGGTGTCTTAAAACGTTTAGAACGTGCAGAACAAGAATACCAAAACTATTACAAACGCATCAAGGATGTTAAGGAAGAATCAGAACAAGCCTTCAATCAAATCATCAACTTGGTGAAAGAAGATCCATACCAATAAAAAAGAGAGGACACAAGATGAAAAAAAGAAATCTAAACAGTAAAAAAATGCGATTATTAAGTGTAGGGTTGCTTACTTCAAGTGCTGTCCTTTCTGTTACCGATGTTCAACCGATTGTTGCTAAAGAAATCGATCATAAAGCAACAGAAGGTTCTGAAAAACAAGAAGATGTTAAAATTTTATCTTCAACTAAGGAACATGAAACAACAGAAAGTACGGTAGAAGGAATAGAAACCAGCTCTTCTGTTGAGAGCAGTTCGACTTCTACAACGGAAGAATCTACCGAAGAGACGAGCAGTGAATCAACTAGTACAACGGATGATACTAGTTCTACACAAGATACAACTGAATCAACAAGTTCGTCTAGCACGTCGTCGTCATCAACTGATTCCACAACGAGCAGTACGACAAGCAGCTCGACGAGCACGTCAAGTTCAACGACAACGCCGTCAAAACCAAAACCAAAGCCAAAACCAAAACCGCAGCCAAGTAGACCGTCAAGACCTAATACAACTCCGCCGGCACAATCAGGTTCAGTGCAGCAGCCTAGCAGGCCGAACACGAACATAGGAAACGTGACTGGCAGTCATACTGGAAGCAACAGCCCATCTGGGTCAGATCAGGTATTTCATATTAGCCCTAATTTAACAACCAAAAGTTTTGTTAAAGTTATCGGTGAAGATGCCCGTGCAATTGCTGGTGAGAACAATTTATATGCATCAGTTATGATTGCTCAGGCAATCCTGGAAAGTGCTTCTGGAAATAGCGCCTTAGCTTCTGCACCGAATTATAATTTATTTGGGATCAAAGGCAGCTATGAAGGAGCAAGTGCTAACTTCCTTACGAGTGAAGACAATGGTTCTGGAAGCATGTTTACGATTCGTTCTAATTTTAGAAAGTACCCATCGTATAAAGAATCCTTAGGTGATTATGTTAAGCTTCTTAGAGGTGGTACAGATTACAGTAACGCTTTTTACAGCGGAACGTGGAAAACGAATACGAAATCATACAAAGATGCTACCAAGTTTCTAACAGGGCGTTATGCAACAGACACTAGTTATAATTCAAAACTAAATGGTTTGATCGATGCATATAATTTAACCCAATATGACACCCTGAAAGATAAAAAGAACAGTAAAAAAGCTAAAAAGATCACTTTAAATACAAAGTTTGATAAGATTGAAAAGAAAGATGCTCAAAAAGATCAAGCGATTGAATTATTGACGCATACAGTGAAAAAAGGCGAATCACTTAAATCAATCAGTGATTTGTATAATATTTCGACACTAGCTATTTTGGAAAAAAATCAATTAGATCGACGAATGCTGTTTATTGGTCAAAAATTAAGTATTCCAAGACAGCAAGAAGAAATGACTACTATGCCAAAAGAAGCAGCAGTAGATCGTTCGTTGGAGATGGTTCAAAAGTTATCTAATGCTTTTACAGGCAAAGAGACAACTTCTTCATCAACAAAAAATGAATCAAAAACAGCAACAGCTGATAAGAAAATAGCTAGCAAAAAAGCGACAAAAGAAACTAGCGAAACAAAAGCAACAAAATCGACAAGTGAAACAAAAGTTGCCAAAGCGACAAAAGAAACAAGTGAAACAACAACTAAAGATTATAAAGTGAGCGCAACTCGTAAAAAAACCAAAGAAACATATGAAGTCAAAAAAGGAGATACTTTAGCGAGTATTTCTAAAAAGACTGGTATCTCAGTTTGGTCGTTAAAAGAGTGGAACGACTTAGATCAGTATTTCTTAACAGAAGGTCAGCAACTTATCTTAGGGCCAGTTTATGATCTGCAATCATAAAAAACAAGAAAGGAGAACGGTTTAATGAATGATTATTTTGATGTGTTTTTTCATCAACGGGAAATCCCATTCACTACAGGGACCGTTCTCTACCAAAAAGATAGTGTAGAAGAAATGGTTGAAGCGTGTGAAGCACTCTATGAACGCTCAACTGGAGATTTCCTTACTTTTCGAGAAAGCGATGAACTTTCCCGAAAAGTAATTTCTTCATCTATAAAAAAACATGTGGAAATTCAGTTTTTTCATGCTCAATTGAATTGGGATGTTCTATTGGAAGAATTAGAAGAGTTGTTTCCTCAGTTTGTTTGGACAAAGATAGTTGAAGAAATAGATGGTTCTTTTAGTACATATTTGTGTGAATTGATTCCTGTTTCATTTGATTCAGAAGAAGAACCAGTTCAGTTTTCAGTTTTAGTTAGCCTTGAACAAATGGGCTATTCAAAAGATAAATCAGTCAGCAGTATTTTAGAAGCAAGACTTCTTTCGGACTTTCGGGAAGAAGAAGAGTTACCCTTATCTGGTGAGACACTTAGCTTTCCTGTAGAAATGTCTATAGAAGAGAATGTTGAAGAAAAAAACTTCAAGAGCCCTTTTTTTGAGGACAGTGAATTCGAAGACGAGGAAACATTGGAACCTGAACCTTTGGAAGAAGTTCGATCAATTACTCCTGTTCGTTCAGAAGAAAGTGAAGTCCTCTTTTTAAAAGAAAGTTTGAAAAGAGAAAAAGCGTCAAAGGAACGTGTGCGGGTAGCAAAAGAAAAATTGGAGCACGAGCTGCTCGCCATAGAAAACAGTTTACTCGTTAGCGGGTTAAAACGATTCAAAAAGCATCAAAAATCATCTATTGATGAAGAAGACTGGTATAAACCTGTACGGATTGATTTAATTCAATATGATGATTTATATAAAAAAGCGAAATTTATTGAGCAATCATGGCGTTTGAACCGTCAATTAGTAACGATTACTGAAAAGATGACGTTTACTAAAAATCAATGGGTCTATGAACGAGCACGTATTGAAAAAATTAAGAATAGTGTATCTGAAATGGACTTACAATCTATGATGGAACAATGTCATTTGATCAATGAACGTGTTAAAATTCGACCTGGTTTTCTATTTTTTAAACCACGAGTGAAATTATATCAAATTGATTATGAACAATTAGAAAAGATTAGTTCGTTTTTTGATATCATTCAAACTGAAAATAGGTTGTTAGAATCGGTGATTGAACAAAAAGATTTTGATGCATAGGTTAAATAAATAAAAAAGAAGTGCTTAATTAGTATAAGTGCTTCTTTTTTTTGCGATTTTTAGCATGTGAAGGGATAAAATGAGTGTTAATTAATGTGTTAAAATGGAAAAATTTTCCCAAAAAATTCTCCGAAGTAATAAAAATCATACGAAAATTGTTGTAACAATTCCAGTATTTTGTAATATTACATTCGTTATGAAAAATATAGGATGAAAATTTCAGAAAAAATAATGATTTCTCCCGTTGAAAAATGTAAGTCAAAACGCCGTACGAACAAGTGTTTTTCTAGCCTTTTTTACAAGCTGTTACTCAACAAAAATACTCGTAACGAATTGTCATGACATTTTCACCTATGAAATATTTTTAGATGTTAAAGTATGCAAAGTCGATAAACAAACGACAAAATATTTTTTTACAAAGGAGAAACAACATTGAAATCACTTAAAACGATTTTATTAGCAACAACTTTGACTGCAGGATTTGGCATTTTTATGGGAGCAACTGACGCACACGCTGATAGCTTATATACAGTAAAATCTGGAGATACATTATCTACTATTTCTCACCAATTCAATGGAGACAATAGTTTGATCGATTTAATCGCTAAAGACAATAATATTTCGAATATAAATATGATCTTCGAAGGAGAAGAACTAGTGATCCGTACGACTGGAGAGGCACCTCAAAAACCAGCTTCAGTACAAACTCCTGTACAGGAAACAACTACACCTGTTGTAGAAGAGGCTACTCCAACGGCATCAAGTGCTGTAACCACGTCTTCTGCAAAAGAATGGATTGCACAAAAAGAATCTAGCGGTTCATACAATGCTACAAACGGTAAATACATCGGTAGATACCAATTAGACGCTTCATATTTAAATGGTGATTATTCAGAAGCTAACCAAGAACGTGTAGCAGATAGCTATGTAGCGGGACGCTATGGCTCATGGGAAGCAGCTCAAGCTTTCTGGGTTGCTAATGGTTGGTATTAAGCCGAATAGAAGCTTAGAATAAGCAACATAGTTAAACCAAAAGAAGACAGGAGAAAAGTGGTTAGTTATAAGAAGCAAGCTAAAATTTGCGAAATGTACTCATAAATTTTTGTGAATTCCAACTTATTTCTAAACGTGGTGCTTTTCTCTCACCGTTTATTAAGCTATAGAGAGCTGGACAAAACTGATTTTTAGTTTAGTCTAGCTCTTTTTTTGTGTTTAGAAGATAAAATGATCCTAGACGCCACTGTGGAATCAAGTGAAATAAAAAAGCTCTTTATATGTACAGAAACTAGGAAATGAAAGAATAGTACGGCTCTGTACGACCTACTTAAAAAAAGCAAAACAGTAGAGTAGCGACCACAGCAAAAAAAACATAAATAATAGGATAAAAGCAAATGGTTTTCAAAGTTTTAATCAAGAACGAGACGTTGTTTTCGAATCATTGAAATAGCAGAACCTTATACGATGGACTATCATGGTTTTAATGTTGGATGAGTTAATAGCGTTCTTTATAATATATGACCATTTGTCGAGTGTTATGAGAGCCTTTGTTAATAAGTACAAAAAAACTACTAGTAAGTAATTAAATGTGAGGAGGTTTTTATTATCTGTTGCTAAGATAAGATTTAACCACTTGTGTTATATGATTAAGTATAGAAAAATATAGAAATTTTGGAAGATAGTTCATATCTTCTTTTTTTTTTTCATTTTTTCAGGTATAGTTTTAATTATTTTAAAGGGATGTCTAAAAAAAATAAAATTTACACTATTTTTTTAAGAATAAGATAAGCATTTTCTTTATACTAGATAATAGGAGCGGATACAAAAAATCCTGTTCTAAGTAAGAACAGGAAACGAAAATGACGCGGAAAAGAAAAAATGATATTTTTCAGGCTTTATCCATTTTTTGAATGTTATATTATTTGCAGAATGATGTCAACTATATTTTTTATATCTTTAAAATATATGAAATATGTATTTTATATCTCTTTTTTCAGTATAACTCATTTGTCTAAAAAGTAAATATCAAATTTTTTAGTAATTTCTGAATAAAATGAGAAAAACCCTATTTCTTTTTCGCCGTCACATTAGCCGTCAACTATTTTTTATGAAAGGAAGATTATTTTGGCTCGAAAAGGTGAGAATATTTATAAACGAAAAGATCGACGTTGGGAAGGGAGATATGTAAAGGGGAGAAAGGTTAATGGACGCATTCATTATGGTTATGTTTATGGTCAGACATATAAAGAAGTGAAACAAAAATTAACGATTAAAAAAGCAACAATATTTTCTGGTCAAGAAAAATATGAACAATTTTACGGAACCCTCAATAATTGGCTAGATTACTGGTTGGAAAAAGTTATTAGTACAAAAGTAAAACCGGGAACCTTTGATAGCTATAAAAGTAAAATTGATTGTCATGTTCGACCAACAATTGGGGAAATTCGCTTAAGTGAGTTGAATTCTAGCCATATTAATCAATTTATTCATGAAACAAATAAAAAAATATCAACAAATTCACTACATTCAGTATTTAGAGTGTTGAAAACCTCATTAAAATATGCAGAAAAACTTCATTTTATTCGAAGTTCAATCTACGAAAATATTGAACTTCCAAAAGTGAGGAGAACCAGGATAACTAATATTTCTCAGTTTGAACATACGCTATTGATAAAAGAAGCAAGACAATCACATGATGGCTTGGCTATTTTGATATCTTTAGAGACGGGTATGAGAATTGGCGAAATTGCAGGGTTAAAATGGGAAGATGTCGATTTTAAAAATAAAGTATTGACTGTCAAACGAACTCTTCAGAGGGTAAAAACACACATAGACAGTGAGAAGAAAACGCAAATTATTGAAGAAAAACCAAAATCAGACTCTTCGGAACGAAGAATTCCTTTATCTTCGGATTTATTGGAACAACTACAAAATAAAAAACAAAAAAGTAGTAGTGTTTATGTTGTTTCTCAAAATCATAGTTATACGGAACCGCGTACAATTCGCTATCAATTTAAAAGACTACTAAAAAAATTGGAACTAGCTGAATGTACTTTCCATGCGTTGAGGCATTCTTTTGCGACTCGTTGCTTAGAAAAAGGAATAAATATTGCTGTAATCAGTTCATTATTGGGGCATGCTTCAATCAAAATGACCCTTGATGTTTACACGAATTCAAACTTAACTGAAGAGAGAATAGCAGTGGAAGCAGTGGCTGCTATCTAATATGGAATTACGATTTAGCCGTCAGAATCGCCGTCACAGGAAATTAAAAACGTTGCTACTATTAGGCTTATGCAATGATTTCCTGTTCTTACTTAGAACGAGAAAGTTCTAAGGTAACTACAAAAAGAATAATTATAGTAATTTTACTATAAATTTGAATAAAAGAATATTTTTAACTACTGAGCATTTTTATTCATAAGTTTTAGCGTAAAACGAAAAGGAAATCAAAAAATAGGGAAGAAATCACTATAAAGTATAAGGAGGAAGAACATGTTTAACATAGCTCTTGTAAGTAGTATCAAGGATAGCCAATCATGCTACGTAGCAGCTTTAAAAGAAGAGAAATGTTCGATTCATTCTCTGAACTCAGATGAACTAGATGCAAGTATTGAAAAAATGGATGCAGTAATAATTACAGAATCAGGACTGGAAGAAATTGGTCTAACGTGCGAGTTGATTATTAAAGTAAGAAATTTGACAAATCGTTTTATCTGGATTTTATCTCATGAGTCAACGAAGATTAATCGAATCATTCATCTTCAACTAGGAGCAGACGGAACCTTTGATAATCGAACAGAGTCAGACGAATTTTGCTTATATATTATGAATACTCTTGAAAGAAGATCAAATAAAAAGAAACAAGAAGTTATAAGTAGTAATAACAATCATTTGACAAGTGGAGTGGAATCTCCTGTGATAAGTTTGATCCCTAATAATTTTTCTGTAAATATCGAAGGAAGAGGTGAAGTTGCTTTAACTAGGTTGGAATTTAAAGTTTTACAGTTATTGATTCATCATCAAGGCGAAGCAATTTCATATGAAGAACTTTATAAAAATGTATGGGGAGAAGAAAAAGGAGATAAGAAATATCGTGTAGCGAATCTGATTTTTCATTTAAGAAAAAAATTAGAAGATGATTCTTTAAAACCTAAATATATTCGAACGATTCGTTCAAGAGGGTATATGTTATCTAGTTGATAGTAGTTATAACAGTTCTTAATTTAGTTTCTATTTTTTCAGCTAGTCTTTCTTCATTGAATGAAAGGATTAGCTGGAAAAATTGAAATAGATGTGTCGTGATATTCGACACACTTATTTTTGAGGAAAGGAGGAAAAGTAGTGAAAGTCAATAAGAAAATTCTTTTTATCAGTTCGGTAAGTATATTGCTTGGTATTGTTCTTTTTGGTGTAATTAAGGATTCTTCTGCTATTAAAGCAAATGAGTCTTCAAATACAGTTAACTCTAACAAACAAACTTCTGCATCGTCTAGTGATAAACAAATTTTGTCCAATCAGTTACTGAATACAAAGAATTCAGTTGATTTGGAAGCACAAGATAAAAGTGTGAAAAACTATGTTGTACCTTTTGCAGTATTACCTACGCCAGTAAATCAAAAAGATGTTGCCAATTGGACTGATTTGATTGCAGCTTTAAGAGATACAACGATTGATAGGATAAATATTACTGCTAATTTTACCTCTGGAGCAGCATTACCAGCAGTCAATAGAGAACTAGTGATTAATGGAAATAATCATGTGATTGGTTTTGGGGCAAGGTATTTTGATATTGGTGCAACTGGGAAAATAACAATTTCTGATCTTGAATATACAGGAACCAATTATTTAGCTTCTGGAAGTGGCATACTTGTTTTAACAAACAAAATAAGCTCATCAGCTGGAAATAGTTCTGTACTTGCAAATATGAATGGCGCAACGGTGATCTTTGATAATGTTGATTTGTATTTTGATTCAACGTCATCAACTGGGGCCGTGGCTGCTAAAACTTTTTTAATCACTAATCAGTCAAAAGTTGATAGTAACTCTGAACGGTTTTACCAAATTACAGCTACCTCAAATACCGGGGCTACTTTTATTGTAGATAAACAATCAAAAGTATTGCTTTCAAGTATGAAAGGTACTGGTACTGGTAACCGTGGACAACCCATTCAAGCAACTAGACAATTAGACATGACAGTTGAGGGTGCTGGAACTGAGTTGAAAATCAGAGGGAATGGTAGGCAAAATGTTGACTACACAGGTTTAATCAATATTGATGCAGATGCTTCAACTATCACTGTAGAGAATGAAGCCATCTTAGATATTTATACAGAAAATACTTCTGGTATAAATATGCAAAGCTTAGGTGGCATGTTTAATGTTAAAAACAAATCCTTATTGAACATCCGTCAAACCGGAGACAACAATTACGAGCGAGCTGCAATGATTCGTTTTAGACTGCGAGGAAATATGCAGTTTAATATCGAAGGTCAATCAGAAATCAAAATGGTAAAAGAAAGCGGATCAGCCCCAGGTATTCGAATGTACGGTGGAGGAAATGCTATCAATGTATCAGGAGGATCAGATTTCACGTTAGTAAATCGTGGGACAGGAACACCAATTGATCCAGGAGGAAACGGAGGAAATCAGGGGATTCTTTATACAAATGGTAGTGCAACTCCAGACTCATTTGTAGTCAAAGATGAAGATTCATCCGTCGATATCCAAGCAACAAATGGTGCAGCAATTGATGCAAGAGGACTCAATATGTCTATAGTAGCAGGTACGGGAACGTATTTTGTCGCTCGTGGGCAAACAAGAACAGCGGGTACCGGGATTTTTAATGCAGGGAACCTAAAAGCAGATTTTGCTGCAATGAAATATTTTGATTTTGTAAATACAAGACCTGGTGGAGGATTAGTTTTCGATACAAGTTCAGGCTCAACTTTTCAAAGCTTGCATTCTGATATTTCAGTGTGGGTCGTTGGTGTAAATAATATAGCAGGTAATCCAATGCGTTCTTTTGTATCTGCGAATATTGTTTTAACAGGTGCTAATTTTGGAACAATAGGTAGTGGAACAGATGCAGAAGTTCTTGATGGGTTTAACAAAGATGGTGGTATGCCAAAATACACTCGTTTAAATGGGAATAATCAAAAAGCTGTTGTAGACGAGTTACGGGTGCCGACAAATGCCGATAAATATATCTTTGGACATGCAGGAATTCCAGAAGGAAAACATGATAGTAACCGTGATGCATTTACTGGGGAAGTTTCCGTTGTTGTTGGTGTATACGATGAAAATGACACACTATTATACAAAACTACAGGAACAATTGTTGAAGATTCTACTGGCTCGGGAAAAATTTCTGTTTATGGCGATGATGCACGAGGCGGTATATTTAAATTAGATACTGAAGCAAAAGAGACTTTCCTTAAAACGGGACAAAAAATAAAAGTTCTTGAAGCGTGGCGAGGAAATAAAGACACAGGAAAAGTGCATATTAGTGAGGAAAAAGATTTAACTGCTCCTAATCGAAGTGTTTTAGACGTCACTCCGCCAATTCCAACAAAATTAACAGATGCCAAACTGAATAACGCAACAAAAGTTCTTTCAGGAACAGGTGCTGAAGTTGGTGGAAGTGTGTTTATTTATTATGACTCAGGTGATAATAATATTGGGACATTACTTGGAAGTGTGGCTGTTGGAATAGATGGAACTTGGAGCTTTAATTTACCTCAATATGTGGATAAGACTAAAGAATTAAGTGTGTATTTGAAAGATAAAGCTGGTAAACATACAGCTGCCCAGTTGATTCCAAGTAATCCGGAAGATCCTAACAGTACAAAAGTTTATGACCAAATTGGATTAATCAAACCACCGGTAACTAACGTTGAAGACGGTAATATCAATCCTTACAAGGATCTATCTTACCATGATGCTGTGTTCACAGGTGTTGCTAAATATGAGGTAGCGGATGTTCTGCCAACTGCGGCATTGAAAAAAACAACTGCCACATATCGTGAAGGCGTCAAAGTAGCTAATACCCAAGTTGGCGATACAGTCTTATATACATTGACAGCAACAAACTCTAAAGATGCAGCCGTTCAAACGAATTGGAAGAATATCGTAATTAAAGATGCCTTGCCAGAGGAGTTGATATTTGATGCAGCTAAAGCCGAAGTTACGATTGGTGGAAATCCTGCACAAACAAATCAATATTCTTATGAAAATGGCGTGTTATCTTTTAAAGTGGGAGAGTTAAAAACACAAGAGTCAGTCGTTGTTACTTTTAAAGTGACGGTCGCTGAAACAGCGGTGGATAAAGAAATTTTTAACGAAGCTACAGTGACAGGCGATTCTCCAAGAGAAGTGCCGTTTGTTGCTGGACCGAACGATCCTAATGCGTTATTTGAACAAGTAACAGCTAAATCGGAGCGTGTAGGTTTAGATGGAGGAAAAGTCTTTGGTGTTTTATCTCTGTCGTCAGCACCTTCAGTCATTGATTTTGGTTTGAAAAAAACTGGAAGTTATGGTCAATTTTCAGCGGAAAAACCAGTGTATGACCAACCACTAATCGTCAGTGATAGTCGAGCAAGTATCACTGATTGGGAATTAACAGCAAAAGTAATCAAAGTGATGGAATCAGAAGACGATTCTTCTTATAAACTGCCAGAAGCCATTGTTTATAAAAAAGGAACGTCTGAATCTGTGCTGAAACTGGATGAGCCAAACGTCATCGCCACTTCTGGGGATCTCTCTGCTGCTCGAGGCAGTTATGATGTGAGTGAAGAAGAATGGGCGAAAAAAGGAAATGGATTCAAAATGATGCTTCAACCTAATCAATATAGAAAATTAGGGGAGTATACTGCAACAATTGAATTTACCTTAAGTGCCGTACGATAACAATGGAGGGATAGAATGAAAACAAAAAAAGTCACATATTTACTTGTATCTTCCATTGTTTGGTTAGCCTTGCTCATACAACCATTTCAAACAGTTAATGCACAAGAAGGCGCAAATGGTGGCGGTGCTGTTCAAACGAACGGAGAAATTGGATTTTATAAAGGCGATTCTGTTCCAGAATCTTCGACATCCAGTTCTACATCGACAGCTAGGGAGGAAGTCGCTGCTCCGAATAAACCCAAAGGTAGGTATCCTTCGACAGGTGAGCTAGTGAAAACAAGCTTGTCTATCACTGGTGCTGTACTCATTGTGATTGTATTCTTATGGTTGTTATTCAAGCGTAAAAAAAAGGAGGCAGAAGAATGAAACGATCAATGATCCGATTGTTGCTGTTAGTTTCATTAAGCACAGTAACAATTCTTCTAACAACTGAAAAAAGTTACGCTGAAGAGAATGGCCGAAGCAATGGGCATATTACGTTTACGGGGGAGTATGACAGTGTAGGAATCCGAGATCCTGAAAAACCAGCTCAAGTGGCAGATCCTGGAGAGAGTCCTAGTACTTCAGGGAAACTTAGAATTGATTTTGTTCCTCAATTGAACTTTACCAGTGTAAATAAAGTCTCAGATAAAGACATGGTTTATGCGGTGAATGCACAGTTGTTTCGTGATGATACGGCTGCACGTGGAAATTTTGTTCAAGTCTCTGATTATCGTGGAGTAGCTTTAGGTTGGACCTTACAATTGAGACAAGAGACACAATTTCAAAATTCTCAAACAGCGAACAGTCAATTAGATGGTGCCTTTTTATCTTTAGATAAATCTTGGGTCAATTCAACGATGGAACAAGCAATGGCACCAAGCGTTTCAAAAGAAGTGATTCGTTTGGACAATATTGGTGCAACATATAATTTAGCAGAAGCAAAACCAGGCGCAGGTGCCGGTACGTGGTCGATTTCTTTTGGTGCTTCAAGTGAAAATCCAGCAGCGATGCCGAATACTTTAACACCTAAGAAAGACCCAAACGACAAACCTATGCTAGATGAAAAATATGCTAGTAAACAAATGCACGAAAATAGTGCACTTACTTTATCTGTACCGGGGACAACAAAAAAAGATCCGGTCACTTACTCAACGGTGTTAACTTGGATATTAGCCGAGTTGCCATAAATAAAACATACATTATTAGGAGGAAATACAAATGAAATTAACACACAAATTATGCGGCGCAGCTCTAGTAGCGGCAGCAGGAGTAGCGTTAGCTGCACCAAATACAACAAAAGCGGTAGATAACACAAAAACTGGTACTGGACACATTGAATTTACTTTTGATACAGGGACTACAGGTGTTATCCCAACAGATCCAGGTGTTACTGATGGAACAACAATTACAAACTTACCAAGCGTAACAAACCCAGGTGTATTTGGTATTATCGCTGTAACACCACTTGAGTTTAAATCTCATGATGTTTTAACAGCAACAAACAAACGTGACTACAATGCAGATCTTTTCCATGCAAATTCTGTAGATCCAAATCCAGAAAAAGGAACAGCAGCATTTGATGTACAAAACTTTGTGAAGTACCAAGACTTACGTACGCAAGAAAAGCACGCATACAAATTATCAGCAACATTATCACAAAACTTCAAAACTGCTGGTGAAAAGGGTGTAGAACTTAAAGGCGCAAACATTACGTATAAAAATGTCCATGTTACTCAAACAGGTGCATCTGAATTAGATCCTAACGGCGTCAACACTGCTGGTGGAAACATTGACTCTGCATCATCTAATACAGTTGATTTCATTACGAATACAGGTGTTGATGGTGTTGGATACGGTCAATTTGAATTAAACTTTGGAGACAAAACTACTGGAGCGGAATCAGTAACATTGAACATTCCAAAAACATCTGCAGTAGGTGCTGGTGATTACAATGCTGTAATTACTTGGACATTATCTGAAACAGTTTAATCTACAAACAAATAATGAGAAGGGTTCGCCGGTTCAACGAACCGGGAACCTTCTTTTATAAAAAGAAAGAAGGGTCCATAAAAGTATGAAAAGACGAATAACACTAATAGTTACCATGATTTTATACATAGCAGGAATCAGTTATTTCACAGGGGTACCCACATATGCAGACGATACTTCTGTCAAACAAGGGGAAGGCGGAAGCCCGCTAGGATTTACCTATAAAGTCATTCAGCCAGAGAATCAACAAAATAAAGAAGTAGGCTATTTTGATTTAAAAATGGCACCAGAACAAAAGCAAACAGTCCAAATTGAATTGTCAAATGACTCAGAAAATCCAGTAGAAGTTATCGTTTCATTAAATGGTGCAAAAACAAACGGAAATGGTGTCATTGAGTATGGACCAAGTAAGATTGATAATGATAAGTCTTTAAAATATGATTTTGTAGATATTGTTAAAGGCCCAGAATCGGTAACCGTGCCAGGAAAAAGTACTCTTCCTTTGGAACTCACAATTACAATGCCAAAAGCTGGTTATGATGGTGTAATTTCAGGTGGTATCCAGATGAAAAAAAAAGCGGATGAAAAAGCTAGAAAAGAGCAGAAGGGTGTAATCAATGAATATGCCTTTATGGTCGGGATGTTATTAACAGAAAGCGATAAAGTAGTGGAGCCAAATTTACAACTGAACAGTGTTTATGCTGGAATGAATAATTATCGTAACAGTGTCTTTGTTAACTTTTCAAATATTGAAGCGACGTACTTAGAAGGTTTAACTGTTGAAGCCCAAGTGATGCCAAAAGATGCTGACACGGTGCTTTATGATACAAAGAAAGCGAACATGCGTGTAGCACCAAATAGTTTAGTTGACTTTCCCATTTCCATGAACGGTGAAAAAATGGTTGCAGGAGACTATCGTGCAAAGATCGCAGCAACCTCAGGTGAGCGCAAATGGAACTGGGAACAAGAGTTTACAATCACAGATGAAGAAGCAGATAAATATAATAAACAAGACGTAGAGTTGGTCCAAGAAGAAGGGATTAATTGGACGTTAGTAGCAATTGGTGTAGGTGGCGCATTAGTCATTATCTTGATTGTTTTTGTGGTTGTTCGTTTAGTTCGTAAAAAGCAAGAAGCAAAGAAAAAAGCTGCGCGTAAGAGAAAAAAAAATAATAAGGTCCAGAAGGATTAAAGGAGTAGAAAAGGAGGAGAAGTATGAGTGTTTTAGACTGGTCATTCGTTGTTTTACTATCCGCCGGACTTCTCTTTTTCCTATTTGCATGTATTTTTGTGTTCAATTTTTTACGTACGGCGCGAAAATATAAGCTGACAAAAAAGAAACGGCCTCCGAAGAATAAAAAGAAGAGGCGAGTGTTTTTACGATTACGTAAACAATTAGAAAAGAAGAGGAAAAGGCAACTTTTGTGGAGTGTTATATTTGTTTTATCAGCAGGCGTAACATTAATTAGTGGTTTTTATTCTCGTGATTATCAGCAAAATCATCTACAAGGAGAAGACTCTGAAGCACTAGTTCAAAGTTATTATTTGTTGGAAGATGCGAAAATTCAGATCAAACATATACAAGCAGGAGAAAATCCGCAAAAATCAATCAAGAACCTTCAAGAAATCACTTCTCGTCTAGCCAGTTACGGGGCACGTAAATCTTCTTTTAATTTAAAAGAAGATGGGCAAACATTGTTGAATAGACACTATAAACTTTTAAGAGAAGTAGGGGTTAATCTGAATAGCCAGACTGTAGAAAATCTACAAGATACAGAAACAGCAGACTCCTATTTAAAAGATATTGATAAAGCACAAGACAACCAAAGCAAAGTCTTTAAGCGATTCAGTGTCAACGAGGGAGCTTTGAAAAAGAAAAAATAAGCATGGCGATCAGAGGTGCTGAAGATGAATACAAAGAAGCAGCGATTGTCTAAAGGTAACAACAAACAAGTGACAGAGGTAAAGAAAAAAAAGCAAAACGGAACATCAGTAAAAAAAGTAAAACATAAGAAAAATAAACAGGGTGTAAAAAAATATAGGCCGCAAAAACAAAAGGCTATACGTCAAAAAAAGAAATACAAAAAAACAAGTAGGAAAAAAAGAAAGCAACGGGTATTAATCAAAGAAATATTAGTTACTAGCGTTATTTCTATACTGGTTTTAAGTATTCTTTTTATTCTGAACGTTCAATTACCAAATGTAGAAGGGTATTCTATGACGCCGACTATCAATGATCAAGATTGGCTTTTTGTGTCTAAAAGAAGTGAAATTCGAAGATTTAGTTTGATCTCTTTTGATAGTCCTGATAAAGATGGAAGCATGATTCGTCGGGTCATTGGCCTTCCAGGTGATGAGCTTTATTATCAAAATGGGAGTTTGTTTATAAATGGATCAGAAATTCCAGAACGATTTTTATCTACATCGTTATCAGAAGTTTCAGAAGACCCGCAAACGGTCGATTTCACTCTAGAAGAAGTGACTAAAGTTGCTTATGTGCCTGAAGATAGTTATTTTGTCTTGGGAGATAACCGATTATATGCAACTGATAGTCGCTATTTTGGATTTATTAAGAAAAAAGAGATCACTGGTGTGGTAAAAGCAAGAATTTTTCCGATTCATGCTATGCGTCAGTTTTGACAAGATTTGAGGAATAGGAAATGAACGAGCAAAAAAAGTATTCTAGTAAAAAAAGAGCTGCCAAAAAAAACAAGGTTCAGGCTAAAAAATCGGTCAAAAAAGGCAATAAAAAGCGAACCTCCTCTTCAAAAATAAAAAATAAATCACTGAAGAAACAGATAGTTGCTCTAAAAAAAAGAACTACTTGGAAAAAAATAGGGCATGATTTTTTTCAGTCCTTTAAACAAAAAGAGACAATTTGGCTGTTGGTATTATTAGCAGCTATTACTTTTTTTTTCTTGAGATTTTCAACACATCAAGTGGATGGTCAATCAATGGAGCCGACATTTCAAACGAAAGACCGTATTTTGATTTCTCAAAACAGTGAACCTAGTCGATATGCAGTAGTCACATTTGAACCGAAAGGCAAGAAAAATGAATCATATGTAAAACGGATCATTGGTATGCCAGGAGACCGCATTCAATTAATGGGAAATGCATTGTTTTTATTGCCGAAAGAAAATGAAAGTAAGGATAAAGTCGATCTAACGAAAGATGTACCAGATGGAACGATTAAAGTAATCGTGTCAGCAGCTGTTATGAAACAGTTGCTTCAATATGAGCGGATTCCAGAAAATCAGTATTTTGTTCAAGGGGATAATCGCCTTCATTCAGATGACAGTCGAGTTTTCGGATTGATTGACGAAGCTCAGATTGAGGGGATCGTTATTTATCGCTATTATCCTTTTTCTAAGATTGGAACAGTACACTGAGTAGAGTCAAAGAAAGAGAGAAACTTAAATGAAAAAAATTCGAGAATTTATGACAAAGTACTATCCGGCGATGTTTTTGAGCTTTGGTATACCTGTAGTATTGATGATTATTGCCTATTATTCTATTGGGATTTATCCAGGGAGTGAGCGGAGCATTTTAGCAACAGATTCGTTTGCTCAATATGCTAATTTTCATGCTAGCTTTAATAATGTCCTCCACGGAAAACAAAGCATCTTTTATACTTGGTCGGGATCATTAGGGTTAAATTACTGGGCATTGTCAGCGTATTATCTGAATGGGATTTTCACTCCCTTGGTTGGATTTTTCAATAATGAAACAATGCCAGATACTATTTACTACCTTACATTATTGAAATTTGGTTTTAGCGGACTGACTTTTTGGTTCTTTGCGGAGCATACGTTTAAGATTAATCGCTGGCTGAAAGTGGGGCTAAGTATTTCTTATGCTTTGATGTCTTATGCAGTGGGTTATTCTGTAGTCATCATGTGGTTGGATACCTTTGTCTATTTACCTCTGATTATTTGGGGAATCCATCGCTTGTTTGAACAGAAAAAACCTGCTCTCTTGTTTGTCAGTTATCTGTTATTATTCCTATCAAATTTTTACATAGGATTTATGGTAGGTGTTTTTACATTTTTATATACAGTGATTCGAACGCTCTGTCATTGGAAACAATATAAGAGGCATTTTCTATCTTATATAGGGACTTCGTTTTTAGCGGGCGGCGCATCAATGATTACTGTGTTACCAACCGTGATTGATTTGCGTGCAAATGGTGAAAGTTTAAGCTCGGTGTATACTTTTTTAACACCAGATACTGGACCTTGGGATTTTGTTGCAAAGAGTATGGTAGGTGTTTACGATACCTCTAAATATGAAAGCATGCCATTTATTTATATTGGTTTAGTCCCATTGATTTTTTGTGTGTATTATTTTTTTAGTAAAAAGATTACTTGGAAAGACAAACTAGGCTATGGCAGTTTATTTCTATTTTTGATTGCTAGTATCTATATTTATCCGCTAAATTTGTTTTGGCATGGTTTTCATGTGCCGAATATGTTTTTATTCCGTTTTAGTTTTCTGTTCTCCTTTTTAATGATTTTACTGGCTGGTTATGGACTGGAACAGTTTGAAAAAGTGGAAAGTAATCGTTTGGTGAATGGTGTACTAAGCATTTGCGGGGTGTTTTTGTTATTTGTTTTGTTTTCCAATAAAAAACGTTACGACGTGATCACTCTGGAATCTTTGGTTCTAACGATCGCTTTGTTATTAATCTATTTATGTATTTGGTTACTATGGGTTTCACCAACTAAAGTGACAAAGTGGATACCGTTAGTGGTGATTCTCTTAATGATTGTTGAAGCTGGTTTTAATGCTCGGACAATGGTACTAGGTGTTTTAAACGATTGGGGCTATCCTTCACGAGTACTATACACAAAACATTATGATGAAACAAAAGAGTTAGTAGAACAAGCTAATAGAAAAGAAGAGTCATTCTTCCGTTTAGAAAATTTGGACGTAGAATCCTTAAATACCAGTTTCAACTTTGGATTTCATGGGGTATCAATGTTTTCCTCCATTCGCAATCGCCACTCTTCACAATATTTGAATGCGTTAGGCTTTCGCTCTTTAGGAACAAATTTAACGATCGAATATGTGAACAATACATTATTGGCTGATACCTTAGTTGGGATGAAATATAATTTAGCCAAAGATGATTTAATGAAATTTGGGTATAAAAAGATCAGCAGTGTTGGAGAGTATTCTTTATATGAAAATCAGTATGCATTGCCCTTAGGTATTTTAACGGATGATAAAATTTATAAACCAGATGCGGTACAAAATCAGACAGAATTATTCAATCATCTTTCTGGCTTGGAAGGCGAACTGTTCAGTTTTGGAGAGGCAGCTTTGATTGGAAATGAAAATGCCATTGTTACAGAAAATGAAACAGTTACGATTGCAGAAAAAGAGCCGAATTTACCTAAACAAGTTACATGGTTAGTAACCGTACCAGCTAAAACGCAAGGCTATTTAAGTTTGGTAGCAAAAGATATGGCGGAAGCTGTTAGTGTGAAAGTAGATCTGAAAGTAAGCGGTGTTAGCAGAAAAAGCGGGTTGATCAATACTGGACAATATTACAACTTAGGCTACTATGATCAGCCGACAACGGTAGAAGTGACCGCAAGCTTTTCAGAAGGAAAACAAAAAGTAGAGCTCTATCGACCGGATGCTGTATTTCTTAACACAGACCGTTTTGTAAAAGCAGTGGATAAAATGCAGGAAAAAGGAATTGATTTTCAAACAGAGGGGCGCAAAGCAAAAGCAAGTGTTTCGTTAAATAAAGATCAAGTTTTATTAACAACGATTCCTTATGATAAGGGCTGGAAAGTGTTGATCGATGGAAAAAAAGCCGAAGTTACTACATTTAAAGATGCTTTTCTATCCGTAAAAGTACCAGCTGGAAAGCATGATATTGAATTTGTTTTTTTACCACAAGGCTTTGTAGTAGGTGCTAGTTTGTTTGTCATTTGTATAATGCTGTTTACTAGTTATGTTTGGTGGTTACAGAGAAATCAAAGGCAACAAATAAAAGAAAATACAAATGAAATAAAGTGAGGCAAGTAAATGAAACGACGAATGTTTAAAGGCATACTCGGTTGTTTTTTATTCTTAATATTAGTTGGTTGTCAAAAGGATCGCTTAAATAAAAAAAGTGACACTTTTTCTTCGAATGGCAGCGACTATAGCTTTCAGCTTCCTAGTGGATGGGAAATTCAGGAAGACTATCAAGATGAATTAAATGAAGCGGCTGTGTTTGGAGCAGAAGATACCAATAGCCGTGGGGTGATGTTTATTCGAACACAAAAAAGCGAATCAATGAATGAAACACAACTGAAAGAAGAAACGAAAAAAAGTTTATCTAAATACTATAAACTGGAAGCCGGTAAAGTAGAAACTTTTGAAGTAAACGGAATGCCCGCCATTCATTATTTAATGCCAAGTGTTTATAAGAAAAAAGCTGTTTGGTTGGATATGTATTTTGTAACAACGAAGACTCAACTTGTTAATTTTCAGTTTTATCGATCAAAAGATAATAATGCTGAACAACAACAACAATTAATCCGAGAATCGGTAAAAACATTGAAGCAGCTAAATGATGATCAAAAAACAGTTGATAGCAATTATCCTACACTCGAGAACAATCAAAAGTTGGAAAATGAACAAGTATCAATTCAACTAACAGGTAATAAAATTGAGGATAATCAATTAATCTTACGTTATGTTGTAACCAACAAATCTAGTAAGGAGTTATTACCAAGGGATGAATGGCAGAAAATGTTCACTATAGAAGAATTAGGAAAGAAGTTATTGATGTCAGATCAGCCAAAAACCAATGACTCAGAACTGGATTATTTATTGGCGTGTGGGAAACAGCCGTTATTAGCTGGAGAATCGGTAGAAAGTGCTGTTATTTACTCCCTTCAATCCGATGGAGTAATTAAAATTCGTGTGAATGAAGGTCAAATAAGAGGGGATATACCAAAGGTTTTAACCATTGAAAGATAGGGGGATATGTATGAAACGATGGATAAGTTGGCTGACTGTTTTAGGAATTATCCTTAGTTTAGCTGGTTGTGGCCAAAACATAAAAACGACATCAAATGAGAAACTACCTAAAAATGAAGTAGCTTTTACTTGGTGGTCAGATCGGTTTAAATCCTTTGGAGAGTATAACTACACAGGAATCAATGAAAAACAAGCGATGGAAGACCTGAAGAATCGATTTCAAGTGGAACTGTTACCTTCTTTTGAAATCGGACGCGACATAATTAAATCTGGTTTTCTAATAGATGGTGCTAGCCAGGAACCAGAAGAGTTTTCATTCGTTGCTTCAAAAAGTGAACTGGGATTTACTAGCCAGGTAAAGTTTAAAAATAAAGAAAATCAGTACACTTCTTATGGAACTGTTACAGCTAAATATCAGTATTTGGAAAATCTGAACAAGGTCAAACTGTCTAGCCAACGAATTGAAATCTACAATTCAACAGCTAACGGAAACTATAACGGGAATGATTTGGCTGATACGTTAAAACAATTGGGAAGCTTGTTGCAATTAGATGATTTAGATAAATTATTGATGGATTTTAATAAAGAAACGGCTGATCAAGGTAATATAAAGGGAAAAGATATTGTCATCTATGAAGATTTCCATGAAGGTCAAAAAAAGCGGAGCTTCGGGAAAAGTATGGGCGTAACATATAACGAGTTTGGGGTTTTAGAAAAGATTTATGCTATCACGATAGATTATCGAATCTAGTCGATAATTGTTTGGGGAGAGATAGCGTGCAATGATAAAAAATTTATAGTTTAGTTATTTTATGTGTTGAAGTAATGGTGTTAGAAACAACTAATATAAATAAAGGCAGGTATGAAAAGTATGGTTAAGATTAAAAATGTTGCTGGTGTTTTATGTTTTGGTTTATCTTTAGGTTTGTTTGCAATAGGAGGTGCTCAAAAGGTAGCTGCTGCTGAGCTATTGACATCTAATATTGATTTAAACGGTTATGCTGCAACTGTGACAACTAAAGCAGATGGAACAAACGTATTGACGACAAGAAAAGGAGAATATCTTTTAACCAAAGATGCTGCTTTGTACAGTTCAAAGACAATTACGATTACATTGGACAATACAAAACCAGTTGAAATGGGAGCAATCGATGCGAAAAGAACACTTGAATTTAGAGGAAATGGTCAATTGCATGTCAATACAACAGATGAAGTTGGTATTAATGTTGGTGAACATTTGAAAGCCTTTAAATTTACAAAATATGGTAAAGGCTATATAAGCGCAACCGCTTCTGGAACGGGTGTGTTTGTTCATAATGAAATTCAAATGGATGGCGGTACTGTTGAAGGGTTTGGTAAAAACTATGGTGTATATAGTGAAAATGACATTAAACCATATAATGATTCTGTATTAAAAGGTACGAGTAGCGAAGGAACTGGAATCTATGCGTATCGTGATATCTATGCATGGAAAGGCGCAACTGTTGTGGGAGAAGGTCATGTTAGCGGAGCACGTTCAATCATTGCTCATATCCAAGCTGAAGGGGCTGGAAGTTCAATTACCGGTATCTCTACAAATATAAATAGCCAATATGCTGCTCTGCATGCAGATAAACAAATGTTACGTGCTTATTCAGGAGCAGTAGTTCGTGAAGAATACAAAAAACCTACATTTGAAATTACGGAAGATGCACCAGTTTTTGTCACAGATTATGCAAGTGTTTCCCGTAATATGAAAGATATGAAAAATTATACGTGGATTTCAGAACCAGATAATATCTTTTTAAACAATCAAGGTGGTCTATTAGGAGACATGTCTAAGGGCACTCCCAAAGAACTGAAAATCGTTGGCTCTCGCCAAGAAAGTAAAGTAAATAAAAATGAAGTAACTCAATTAAAAACTAACGGCAAACATGAAGTGATATTTTCAGAAACACCAACCAGATTTGCATTACCAGTAACAACAAAACATTGGGTATTGGATCATGCAACTGGTGAATATAAATTATATGAAGAAAAAGTTTATACTATCGAAATCGGAAATATGTTCAAAGTGAATGATTACGTACATGATTTCGGTGCAACTGAATGGGATCTTACAAAAGTTGATCGTCAAGATTTTGAAGTAGTGAAAGATGGCGGTGAATACGTTGTAAATTACTATTATGATGTTGATATGCCAATGGGTTCTTAGTTCAAAGTTAAATAATATGATGACTTAAAAATAAAAGAAACGCTGTTTCACTACTCAAAAAGTAATGAAACAGTGTTTCTTTTGTTTAATAATTATATTTTCCTAATAATAAAATAGTATTTTTCAAAGTATATTCTTGGCATTTTTAACAAAAAAGTTATATTATTATGAAGTGGAATTAAGAGTTTACTAGGAGGTGCTGACAAAGAGAACTAGTGATCTTCTTTCTATAAGAAGTACGATGAATTTAGTTTGTATGATGAGGCAATTAAACAAAAACTTAAAACGAGGTGGAAAATTTGAAAAAAGTGTTTAGAAAAAATGTGAACGTTTTATCTTCTCTAGTACTTATTGTTTCTAGTGTAGTTTTATCTTTATCTGCGTTAGCACCTAGTAAGAATGTTGAAGCTGCTGAACCTGCTCAATATCGTAATGTTATGTACTATGGCGATTGGTCGATTTGGGGCGGAGAAGATAATTTCTATCCTAAAGATATTCCTGCTGACCAGCTAACACATTTGAACTATGCTTTTTTAGATTTTGACAGCAATGGAAATTTGAAGTTTACAGATAAAGATGCAGCAGTTGGTGCGCCTGTTGGGCAAGATGGGGTTCAGTGGAATAGCGCTAGTGCTGGAGTTTTAAATGCAATTCAAGATATTCGTGCAAAAAATCCTAACTTGAAAATTGGGATTTCAATCGGTGGTTGGTCTAAATCAGGTGATTTTTCTGATGTAGCAGCGAATCCGACTGTGCGTGCAAATTTCGTTAGCAATATCGCTAAATTCATCAAGTATACAAATATGGATTTTGTCGATTTAGATTGGGAATACCCAGCGTCTGTTCGTGAACCAGATAAGGTTGACAATACTAATGACGAAGGAACACCCCATGCAAAACCTGAAGATAAACAAAATTTTATTACACTATTACAAGATATTCGTACAGCAATTGATAAACAAGGAAAAGACCTAGGGAAAACCTATGAACTTTCTGTGGCTTTGCCAGCTGCACAAAATACCTTGAAAAATGGTGTGGATGTAGCGCAATTATTTAAAGTAGTCGATTTTGCCAACGTGATGACTTATGACATGAATGGCGCTTGGACACCAAACAGTGCCCATCATAGCGCACTTTACGGAAATCCCGCAGATCCTAATTATGCTAGTGGATTTTCTGTAGACCAAACGGTTAAATATCTCCAAACCAATGGTGCGCCATCTAGTAAAATCGTGATTGGAGCAGCCTTTTATACTCGTGGTTGGAATAAAGTAGCACAAGGCACAGACGCAGCTCATCCAGGTTTATTCCAAGCAGCTGAAAAAAATAATAAAGATGCCGATTTATCGCCGACATATGGTGCGAATAATAAAAATCCATTAAAATCAGGTGATGGAGGTCGTGCAGGAGGCGTTTGGCCATACCGTAATATTGCCGATCTTAAAGTGAAATCTCCTGACTTGAAAGAATATTGGGATGATGTAGCAAAAGCGCCATATATGTACAATCAAAAAACAGGTGAATTTTATACCTATGACAATCCTCGTTCAATTGGTTATAAAGCGGAATATGTAAAAAATAATCAATTAGGCGGCGTAATTTCTTGGATGCAATCTCAAGATAAAGCAACAGATACAACGAAACGTGACGAATTAACTAAAGCAATCAAAACTGGTTTGTTTGGTACGACAGCACTTTCAGGGAACAAAACAGTTTACGCAGATTTAAATGTCAAAGCAACGATTGCACCATACAGTGAAAATGGCGCAGGTTATGAAATAACTGTTAAAAATAATGAAACAGCAAATGAAACAGACGATGTTCTAAAATCAGTTGAAGCAGCTTTTGAAACAGTAAAACTACCAAAATTATATATCCCAGTCAATGCAGCCGAAACATTGACAGCCGGAGACTATAAAGCTGGGACAGTAACGGTTCAAAATGGAAATGTAGTCGTAGATTTATCTTCTGTTTATGACGCACAACAAATTCCACAAGGTTCAAGTTATACCTTTAGATTAAAATCAAGTGCTGCCGCAGTTGATGTAAATAGAATTGCCAGCATCGCTTTGACACAACGCATTGCAAAAAATGGTGCTGAACTAAGCAAACAAACTATTTATGGTGGTGGAGCAGTTAATCCAGATCCGACAGATACAACAGCACCTACAGTGCCACAAAATTTAGTAGCTGGAACAATTACTGATTCAGCGGCGACACTAAATTGGACAGCCACAACAGATAATGTGAAATTAGCGGGTTATAAAGTGTATCGTGATGGCGTATTGGTTGGTACCGTTGCACAAACCACCTTTACAGACACAAATCTAAAAGCTAGCACAACATACAATTACACAGTAAAAGCCTATGATGCTGCAGGTAACCTTTCAGCGGATAGTAATTCAGTAGCTGTGAAAACAAAAGACAGTACAACACCACCTGTTACGAATGCTTGGGATGCAGCTAAAGCCTATAATGGCGGAGATGTTGTAACCTATCAAGGTAAAACTTACAAAGCTAAATGGTGGACACAAGGTAACGTACCAGGAACAGAACAATGGGGACCTTGGGAATTAGTAGGATAGACAATGCGAGAAGCTAGGTATAACATTTATTGTTAGCCTAGTTTCTTTTTTTGTGGAAACAGTCTATCTAGCACTCCAAAATAAACTGAGAATACTTCTCCATGATAATCAGTGATAACTTCTCTTGTTTCTCCCATCTCATTGCGTTGTTCCAGTTTTTTTGTAAATAGAGATTTTTTCATTGTATCAATCAAGAAAAAGTCTTTTTTTGTGTACTAAAAACTGTCTCAAATGCAAATTTCTGTTATATAAAATAAAGTTTTTTCCCATAATATAGAGCTTTTTTGAGCAAATATATGTAATATTATAACTGGGAATGATAGACTAAACCTATTATTGGAATTGTCAGAAATTTCCCAATCTTTTGGTTGAAAGCACTTTTATAGAAATGAGGAGTAAAATGTATTATGTTATTATGCCCTCTCAAGATATCCGCCGGAACTTAGCTACTGAACAATATTTGCTAAACCAGCGAACGTTTGACGAACCTTTAGTTTTATTTTATATTCAAAAACCATGTGTAATCGTTGGGCGCAATCAAAATGTACGGGCAGAAGTCGATTTGCATTATGCTAGAGAGCACCAAATCACAATCACTCGAAGATTATCTGGAGGCGGTGCGGTATATGATGATTTAGGGAACTTAAGTTTTAGTTTTGTCGTTAATGCTGATCATAAATCTTTTGGTAACTTTAAATTATTTACACAACCGATAATTGATGCTCTACATGAAATGGGGGCAACCGGGGCTGAAATTAGCGGACGTAATGATTTATTGATTGATGGGAAAAAATTCTCCGGCAACGCCATGTATACAAAAAACAAAAAAATGTATTCACATGGCACGTTGATGTTGGATGTTGATCTTGAGGAAGTGAGTCGAGTATTGACTGTTTCTGAAAAAAAATTAGCATCTAAAGGTACAAAATCAGTTAGAAGTCGAGTGACCAATTTAAAGCCATATCTATCTAAAGAATATCAAGGGATTTCTACAGAAGCATTTCGAGACCGCTTATTGTTGCATTTATTCAAGTCTGACACAATGGAAGACATTAAAGGGCAAGAATATCATTTGACCCAAGAAGATGAGCAATCTATTGATCAGCTAGTTGCAAATATCTATGGAAATGATACTTGGATATTTGGTGAAGAACCTAAATTTACGATCAAAAGAGAAGAAAAATTCCAAGGTGGATTGATCGAAGCAAATATCTCTGTAGAAAAAGGACGAATCGAAGCCATCACGATTTTCGGTGATTATTTCAGCCAAAGAGAAACAAAAGAACTAGAGAGTTTATTGACGGGCTGCAACTATGAGTATAAGGCAATTAAAGGGGTATTAGATGAAGTTGAGGTAGGCGAGTATTTTAACAATGTCTCTAAAGAGGAAATTCTTCAGTTGCTGGTTGATTAAGTTGGAGGAAATAAAATGATTACATTTGAACAGGTTTCAAAAAAATATAGTCATGATGGAACAGAAGTCACTGCATTAGATCATGTCGATTTACAAATCAAAGAGCATGAATTATTTGGTGTAATCGGCGAAAGCGGTTCTGGAAAATCGACGTTATTACGAATGATCAATACATTGGAACAACCGAGCCAAGGAAAAGTTAAAGTAGAAGGTATTGATGTGATGCAGTTAAATGAGACTGAAAAGCGGCTAAATCGTAAAAGAATCGGTATGATTTTTCAGCAGTTTAACTTGCTTTACAATCAAACCATTAACGAAAACATTGGCTTACCATTACGTTTAAACAAGTCGCATGATTTAGCGAAAGTTCAAGAAGTCTTGGAATTCGTTCGACTATCAGATAAAGGAAATCACTACCCAAGACAGCTCAGCGGTGGTGAAAAGCAGCGGGTGGGAATTGCACGGGCATTGATTACACAACCAGAAATTTTACTCTGTGATGAACCAACGTCAGCTTTAGATGGACAAAATGCCTATGACATAACGGAATTATTACGGAAAATCAATCAAACGTTTGGTACAACGATGGTTATTGTCAGCCATGAACTAAATTTGATTAAACAATTATGTAATCGAACCGCAGTTTTAGAAAAAGGAAAAGTCTTAGAAACCATCGAGATTCAAAACGGACAACAACAGGCGCAATTTGGTTCGTATTATGAAAGAGTTCGGGAGAGTTTGGGATGATGACAGCATATATAGATAAGATTAGTTATTACCTTCCAGAGTTAAGCAATGCATTGACACAAAGCGGGATAATGATCCTTATTTCAATAATAGCTGCGATTAGTATCGGATTACCTGTAGGAACATCTGTGTATTTAACTAAGAAAAGCCCAACGAAATCCAATCGTCTGACTGGCATTTTTTTAAATGGATACATTAATATTGTACGTTCCTTTCCGTTTTTATTATTTGTGGTTGCATTGATTCCTTTTACTCGCTTGGTGCTAGGTACAGCTTTTGGAACCTATGCAGCTTCACTGCCTTTAAGTTTTGTAGCAGTGGCGTTATATGCTAGGTTAGTTGAGCAAGTATTGTTAGAGATTCCCAATGATATTTTAGAATTAGCACAGTCTTTAGGGAGTAGTAAAACACAACTGATTTTCCGTTTTTTGTATGTAGAATCGAGATCAGGTTTAGTCTTAGCTCTGACGTCAGTCATTATTAGTATGGTTTCTTACTCGACAGTTATGGGGGTGATTGGCGGCGGCGGTATTGGCGATTTTGCACTACGTTATGGTTATCAGCGTTATGAATATGCTGTGATGTATACAGCAATTGTACTTATGATTATTTTTGTCAGTTTCATACAAATCAGCGGCAGTTGGTTGGCTAAAAAATTAAATAAAAAATAATAGTTAGGAGCAAAAAAACATGAAAAAGAACGTATTGATCGGTATGTTAGTGGTGGCGGGGTTAGTGGTTGCAGGATGCAGTGGACAAAAAGGTAAGGCAGATACAGCTAAAAAGGAAGATAAAGTAATAAAAGTGGCCTCTCACATTCCTTCAACTGTCGAAGTCGTTGAATTGGCGGGGAAAAATATCGAAGACGGGTATAAAGTTGAATTGGTTCAAGTCAATGATAATATTCAATACAATGAGCTGTTGAATGCAAAAGAAATCGATGCAAACTTTGCTCAACATGAACCATTTATGCAAAAGTTCAATGAAGAAAAAAAGGGCAATCTAGTCGTTGTACAAAAAATTTACAACGCTAAAGTCGGCTTTTATTCTAAGAATTATAAAGACATTAAAGATCTTCCAAATGGTGCAAAAATTGCCTTGCCAAGTGATGTCTCAAATGAAGGGCGTGCACTAGCAATCTTGGATGATGCTGGTTTGATTAAACTAAAAGAGGGCGTAGGCTTTAATGGTACGATCAAAGATATCGTGGAGAATCCTAAAGATTTTAAGTGGGTATCAGTTGATTTATTGAATTTAGCAGAAGCCTATAACGAAAAAGATATTGCTATGGTATACAATTATCCAACATATATTGCCAAAATTGGTTTAACACCAAAAGATGCGATCTTATTAGAGAAAAAAGTGGATGATCGTTTTGCAATTAGTTTGGTGGCTAGAGAAGACAATAAAGATTCAGACAAAATCAAAGCCTTGAAAAAAGCAATGACAAGTGACAAAGTCAGAGAATTGCTAGAAACTAAATATAGCGAGACGTTAACACCAGCGTTTTAGAAATTGTAAAAAAGCCGCCAAATGCAAGGACTGCAAGTGCGGCTTTTTTTGCAAGGTATCTACCCCATAATATTGTTGTTTTCTACAGCTTCTATTACTCTTGTATAATGATCCGAACGATCTTTGGAAGTGAGATCTATTTCAATCTGCCCCAAACGGATATTTAATTCTTCTATTTTTGCTAAAGTTTGTTGTAGGACTTCAAGCATGCGTTCTTCTGTATTCATCATAACTCTCCTTTTATTGTTTTATTTAGGTGTCTTTGATTGATAAAATAAAGCGTAAAGTATTGTGCAGATTACTGGAATCAATCCAGCAACGAAATATAATCCTTGGAATGAAAGGAAAGTATGTAACTCTCCCAAAACATAAGGCCCGACGCCTAAACCAAGATCTAAACCAATAAAGTAAGTAGACAAAGCAATACCAATTCGATGACTCGTTGGGCTAGCTTTTAAGCAAATTGCTTGGCCGTTTGACATAAAGGTTCCATAACCAAGTCCAATCAATCCTCCAGAAATAAATAGCATCCAACTGCTCGTCGTTACGCTTAGTAACAATAAACCAGCTGTTAGAAAAAGAAAGCTAGGATACATCACCGCATTTTCACCACGAGCATCGAAAATTCTGCCAGACATTGGTCGAGTCGCTGTAATCACCAAGGCATAAACCACAAAGAAAAATGAACTAGCGCTAACAAGATCAATTACTTTGGCATAAGAGGAAAGAAAAGATAAAACACTTGAATAAGAAAGACCCATTAAAAAGGCAATAAAGGAAATAAATAGCACTTTCTTTTCAATGAAACTATCAAACGTCCAACGAGACAAACTAGCTTTGTGTTCTGCACTCAATTGAATATTTTTTACAGGAAACATAAAACAAGCAATCGTTGTAAGTAAAATAAGAACGATTGAAAACAAAATAATAAAATAAAAACTTGTTGTACTTAGTAGAACCATCCCAATAAATGGGCCGATAGCTGCTGCCAAACTTGTACTTAACCCATAATAATTGATACCTTCGCCATGCTTTGACTTAGGGATATAAGCGGTCACGATCGCATTCGTTGCTGTTGAGACAGTCCCGTATCCAAACCCGTTTAGTAAGCGAACAAGGTAAAGAATGCCGATACTTGGAATATAGAGATAAGCAATCGTTGTGATGAGATAAAATAAGGCACCGTACCTTAAAACAGCTTTTCTCCCTAGCAACTCCAACAGTTTCCCCATAAATAAACGAGCAAATAAAGTACCGATAATATAAATCCCAGAGGCAAGACCTGCTTGACCTAAAGACGCATGCAAGGTATCTTGCGCAATTACTGCAATGATCACCATCAATAAGTAGTATACGAGATACACCACAAAATTGATTAAAGTAATACTGATAAAGCCTTTGTTAAATAATTTTTCCTCAGAATGTTCCGTCATTGTAAAGAGATCCTTCTTTCTTAGTATAATAAGCTTAAATTGTAATTTACAAATCTTTTCTGAAAGCCAGTTGTATAGATACTATACGAAAAAAGTCACTAAAAAAAATGCGGATTTGTTTTTAAAAAAAGTTATTAACAAAAAAACACAACAAAAGTCATATACATTTGTTATTGTTTTTGGATGTGTTATCCTTTTAAATAAGACTAGTATTTATTTTTGCAGAAAATTTACAAAAAACGGTGAGGAGCCAATCAATGGACAGTCATGTATTACAAGAGTACTTAGATAAACACTCATTTCCTATAGTAGTCAAGAAAAAAAGAACGTATCTTACATACGAAGGATTACAGGATCGTTATGCGTATATTTTGAAGAGCGGCACGATCAAAACCAGTGTAATCTCTCCCGATGGACGAGAGTTTAATTTGAGATATATTAATAGTTTGGAGATCGTTTCTTTGTTAAGGGATGAATATTCTCAGTTTATTGACGCACCGTTCAACATTCGGATTGAGTCAGAACAAGCCGAATTATATCAGATTGATCGAGTTCAGTTTTGGAAAGATATCAATAAGAGTAAAGAGTTGCAGATGTACGTGAAAGATTATTATCGCGTTCGTTTGATGTATTCGATGAAGAAGATGCAGCAAATGTTGATGAATGGTAAATTTGGCGCTGTTTGTACGCAGATTTATGAGTTGTACGATACGTTTGGCGTGCAGATCAAAGATGGGCTATTAATTGATTTTGTCGTAACGAACGAAGAGATTGCTCATTTTTGTGGAATCACTTCGGCCAGTAGTGTCAATCGGATGATGCAGCAGTTAAAGGATTTAGGCGCAATTAAGATTCAAGATCGAAAAATCATAATTACAGATATGGATCTATTGAAGGATAATATTATTTTGTAGAGGAACGGATATACGTTCTTATTGTGGTGTGTTTGATCTAAGAGATTGAATTGTGTTATAACCAACTACACAGTATAATAATGATATAAAAGACAAGAAAAAAGGACTCGATGGCGGTTGGCAAATGGGTTCCTTTTTTTATACATAGAATGTCGTGAAAAGGAGAAAAAATGAAAATTGATCGCTTATTGAGTTTGGTAAATTTGTTAGCGGCAAATGACCGAATGACTGCCAAAGGTTTGGCTGAACGGCTGGAAGTGTCTAAACGAACCATTTACCGTGATATTGAAACCTTGAACTTGGCTGGAATTCCGATTATTTCTTATTCAGGAGTTAATGGTGGTTATGGCGTAGTTGAAGGGTACAAAGTGAATAAGCATATTTTTTCAACAGAAGATATTTCAACTATCTTGACTGGGCTTTCAGCGATTCAAAGTATCTCACCATTTACTGACATCAGCCCCTTACTGGCAAAAATTGCACCAAACACGAAAATACAACAACCACAAAGTGATTTGTTAATTGATCTATCTTCTTGGTATACACCAAACAAAGGCAAAAATAAACTAAACGATCTACGACAAGCAATAGCAACTCAACAGATCATTATTATTCAGTATCATTCCAAGAAGGGGTATTCAAAGCGCAAAGTAGAACCATACAAACTTGTTTTTAAAGCTTCCTACTGGTATCTTTATGCTTTTTGCTTAAAAAGAAAAGCGTTTCGGTTGTTTAAACTAACAAGGATTCAAACCTATGATTTGTTAGATGAGGGATTTGAACTTAGACCCCTAGAAGATATAAAATTGACTATTGAATCTAGATTAGATGGTCTGGATTCAACGGTTTCATCGGAAGTTCAGCAAGTTGTTTTAACGTATGAGCCAAAGGATAAATTATCCTTGATCGACAAATTTGGTGCAGAATTTTTTAAGGAACAAGAAGAACACACAGCTGTTGGAACAATCGTATTTCCACTGATCAATCAGGAGAAAACTGTTGATTTCATTTTACGTTTTCAGGACAAGGTGAGAGTCATTGAGCCGCCCATACTCGTTGACGCAGTCAAAGAGAAAATTGAACAAATGTATTTTCTTTATGAAAGCTGACAATCAGTTGTCACACTTCTGTTGTATGATAAATTCCAATGGATAAGGAGGAATAAAATATGACAGAAGTGTTTTTTGTGTTGTTAGAAGAATATGCAGATTGGGAAGCGGCCTCAATTGCCGCTGTACTGAATCAGGAAGAGGGATTCACAGTTAAAACTGTTTCAAATGAAAAGCAAGCCATTCATTCAATGGGCGGTTTTTCCACATTGCCGGATTATACGCTAGCTGAAGCGTGTCAAAAAGACTTTGGCGCATTGATTTTAATCGGTGGAAAGTCTTGGCGAACGAACAAAGCAGAAGCAGTTACAGCTTTAGTGGAGAAAGCAGAACAGCAAGGTGCCGTGATCGCTGCGATTTGTGATGCAACTGTTTATCTGGGCAGTTTAGGTTTATTAAATGATAGTAAACACACGAGCAATCAATTGCAGGACTTAAAGGAATATGCTGGTGATCGCTATACTGGCGGAAATCACTTTGTAGAAACCCAAGCAATAAGAGCAAATAACTTGATTACAGCCAATGGGACTGGGTATTTAGAGTTTGCTAGAGAAATTTTGTTGGCACTTCAAGCAATGTCGGAGAAAGAAGTTGCGCAATGGTATAACTTTTTTAAATTAGGGTATTATGAAGCGCTAAAACAAGACCTTAGAAGTTTAGGTGATGGGAAAAAGTAGGTTGGAGCTTGTTTCATGGGATGAAGAGCTACTAGAGAAATTCCCTACAGAACATCCATAAAATGAATTAGTGATAAAAGAGAAAACAGGAACGAAAGAACTTTCAGGGATTCAAGGAACTGACAAGTATTTTTTAGATGGCGATACTTTGGTTATTGAGATTGATTATGTGATTGAGAATTGAAAAACTAGGTATAAACAATCCAAAATGAAGGGATGGTAAAATTGAGAGTTGTGTACAAATGTGTTACAATGTTTGTAAGACATTTGTATACAAAAGGAGGGGACGAAATGAGTACTGTGACATTCAGACTATCTGAGGATGAAAAAGAGTTCATGCAAAAAATGGCTGATTTTAATGGGTTATCCTTATCTGAGCTTGCTAGGACTAAAATTTTGGAGAGTTTAGAAGATCAAATTGATTTGGAAACCTATAATAAATTGATGAAAGAGCATCAAATGAAAGATGAAAGTATTTCTCATGCTGAAATGATGAAGGAACTTGGTTTATGACAGTAAAAAAGTATGTTGTTCGGTATGAAAAAGAAGCACAAAAAGTATTAAAAAAGATGGATCGATTTCAAGCAAAATTAATTCTTTCATGGATTGATAAATATCTGGAAGGCATTGAAAATCCCAGAACTATTGGAAAAGGCTTGGTCGGAAATAAAAGTGGTCAATGGCGCTACCGAATTGGAGACTATCGTATTATTGCGGATATAGACGATGGGACAATTACGATTCTTGTTGTAACAATTGGACATAGGAAAGATGTATATAAATAATAGAAAAAGACTTAGAAGAGGGTGACTAACTTCTAAGTCTTTCGTTTGTTTTAAAAAGAGAAAATGTCTCTTTGTTTAATCATCCAGCTCAGTTCCTGTAGGGAGAATTAGTTGCTAAATGGTCATCACTATCGGTAAACTCACCTGGTTTAGCATTAGCAAAGTAGTCACCAACTTTTGGTATGAGAGAAATAATGCCTTCACTGTCTTTGTAGGAAAAGAACTCCTGACCTTCTTTTATGGCGAACTTACTTGATAAGGTAACTATGATTGCAGTTCCCTGTTTTCATGCTTTTACAGTATCCATAAGATGACCTCCTTTTTTCTATTATGTCGTGTAATTACTAATAATTACATTTTTAAAAGCTTTTATGTTACAGGAAAACGTTAGATTTTTCAATTTATCTCCTGCAATATCTAAATACGCAAAAGTTATTTCCTTTTATTTTTTGATTAGATCTTTTGATTTTGTGTAATACTGGCTAATTGTTTTTGAGACTCGTTTATCAAAAGCGCATAATCTTTATGAAATGTTTCAAACAATTTTGCACTAGCGTAGTATTGTTTGACTACTTGTTTTTTATTGATTGGCGTAGTTGAATTGGTAAAATACTTTTCCAAAACTTCTAGCGGTTCTTTCCAAGATTCTAAACGCTCGAGTGAATCTCGAAGGTTTAGAATCTCTTGATAAGGGACAGTTTTGATGCAGATGATGGAATTTTTCATGGTAATTCTCCTTTTCTCTTTAGTATGTGGAGCAAAAGAAAAATGTTAAAGCTGTCCATCTCTATCGTTGAATTATGCTAGTATGCAGGAAACTTCTTTGAGCATCCAGAGAAAAATTGTAAAAGTGTCTAGAAATTCTTACAAGAATTAGGTACAATAAAGAAGCTGGTACTACGGTACTGGCAAATGGGCAACTTGGATAGAGAGATACTGCTTTCTATTCAGGGCTTCATTGAACGGTTGGCGCCGAACAATGAAGTGCCTTTTTGCTTTGAATCACTGCGACTGACAATAAGGCAGAGCAGATGATGAAAAGTACAATGTGAACTAAATGAAAGTTGTTCCCCTGAAATTTCTTCTTTTCTCAAAATTTATAGGATAGAAATAAAAAAGACGATCCACAGGTGACCTGTAATCGTCTACAAATAGGCAAGATAAAGAGGCTATAAAAAATGTTGTCACTGTAATGAGTGTACAACAAAAAATAGATTTATCCTTACGCTATTGGCAAAGTTGTTTTACAGATACTGCTGTTTAAACAAGGCTTCTGGTTTGGTTGGCGCCAGACCACGAAGAGCCAATTTATTTATTTTTAATGTTAGTTATTTCTATCCTATGCGTTTTATTATACATAAAGAGTGGCTGGTTCACAATGAGTTTTTTTGTGGAACGGTATTAAATAACATCGAAATCATGCTCCCTTATATATAAAGAAAAATAACAAAAAATTTTTGAAATGGCTATTTTTTTCTGCGAAGTAAAAATTAATGAAAATGGTCAAAATAGTTTTAAGAATAGGACAAATTTGACAAAAGCAGAATTAATTATGAAGAAAAGCTAGCAAGAAACAAAACCTTTGCTATGCTAAAAGTGGTCGCTTTCTCTTTTGCGATGGCGATACTAATCGCATAAAGGAGGTGTTTCGACATGCTCGTTTTATTTTCCACAATCATTGGTCCGATTATTGTTGGAGTAGTCTTAGGACTATTCAAACATTGGCTTGATAATCGGCAGGACTAGAAAGCGGCTGAAAGCCAAAATAGACCCCATCACTCCTCGAAAGTGATGGGGTCTTTGGTGTATCTACATGCTCGTTATTTTCTACTTATAAGATACATGAAAAGAAAGGTGGAGTCAAGTTTTTCTTTCGTATAGATACCAAAAAAGTAAAGTTGAATAACCTAAGGCAGTGAACTTTATTTATCTAAGAATGTATTTATTATGAAAATATTCTATTTTAATCAAATGTTAATTCTGGCCACTCGTCGGGTTCATAAAATTCGCCTTCGTAACCATCAGAAAAAGGGTCGTCAATCATTGATTTGTTGGTTAATTCATTTTTATTTTCAATACGAGTAGAAAAAACTGTACTCGTAGAGTTACCTTCTACATTTGCTCTTTCGAATAATATATTTATCGCTCCAATTCTGTTACTTTTTTCTCTATCAATCAAAAAATTAATCCAACTATCCAAAATTTTAGATAGTTCTTTTTTTTATAAATGGTATAATTTATTTAAGACATTTAGAAATCAATTAAGGAGTTTAAGTATGTATATCGCACATGTGAGGAAATCAGATGGAGAAAAGCAACTCTTAAAAGATCATTTACTAGAATGTGCCGTATTGAGTGGTGAGTGGGGCGCAAAAATTGGATTAAGAAAAGTTAGCTATATAGCAGGTTTACTTCATGATTTAGGGAAGTATTCCAACGAATTCCAAGAATATTTGCGAAAAGCTGTTGATGATCCGAAAAGTGTGATACGTGGTAGCGTGGATCATTCATCTGCGGGTGGGAAGCTTCTTTTTGATTATTGCCACAAAAATAGTCGTGATCCATTTTCATATATTTTTGCTGAACTGGTAGGGAATGCGATTATTTCTCATCACAGCAGTCGAGGGCTGCAAGATTTTTTTACACCAGAAGGAGAAGCAACTTCTGATTATCTTAGGCGAGTAGCTGAAATAGAGGTTGTGGACTATGAACAGATTAAAATTCGTTTTTTTGAAGAAGTAATGTCAGAAGAACAATTTCAACTATTGTTGTCAGAAGCAATAGTTGAATTGAAAGGGTTTTATCAATCAAATGGAAAAAATAGAGTCAAACAAAATGATACATTTTTCCTTTTAAAATTCATCTATAGTTGCTTACTAGATGCTGACCGAACAAATACGATGTTATTTGAAGAAGATAAACAATTTATAGCACATGAAAATCAAGCCTTACTGAAATCTTACGGTGAAACTCTGGAAGAATACATTTCAACATTTACCGCTGACACACCAATTAATCAACTTCGTGGGCAGATGTCAGATCAATGCAAAGCTTTTGCTAAAAGAGACACAGGGATTTACACCCTTTCGATTCCCACTGGAGGCGGGAAAACGTTGGCCAGTTTACGATTTGCCTTGAATCACGCTATCAAACATAGAAAAGAGCGTGTTATTTATGTCGTACCGTTCACAACAATTATCGAACAGAACGCTGCGACAGTACGGGAGATTTTAAAAGATGGAGGAAATATTCTAGAGCATCATTCCAATGTTTTTACAGATCAGGAAGAGATGACAGCAAGGAAATCCGAAGAATCAGAAGCAGAAAAAGAAGCGTTAGAGCAAAAACAAGCATTAATGAAAGACAATTGGGAAAGTCCTGTAATTTTCACAACGATGGTGCAGTTTCTAAACACTATTTACAGTCGAGGAACTAGAAATCCACGTCGTTTTCATAATTTAACGAATGCTGTGATTATTTTTGATGAAGCTCAAGGTGTTCCAACGAATTGTACGCATTTATTTAATGAAAGTTTGAACTTCTTAAAAAAATTCGGTGCGACAACGAGTGTTCTGTGTACAGCAACTCAACCATCTTTGGAGAATGTTGGACGAGCGTTAACCAAAGACTCCGATGGCGAAATGGTTTCGAATTTATCAGAAGTAGAATCCCAGTTTAAACGAGTAGAAATCATTGATCGGACAACGAATGAACCATGGAAGCTTGAAGCATTAGCCGATTTCAGTCAAGACATTTTATCAGAGAAAGAAAATTTGTTGATTATTTTAAATACCAAAAAAGCTGTTCGTAGTTTATATCAATATTTGGAAGAGCAACAATTAGAAGGGATTGAATTATATCATTTGAGTACCTCGATGTGTGCCAAACATCGAAAAAATTTGTTGGATGAGCTACGCGAGAAACTAAAAAGTAGCGAAACAAAACTAATTTGTATTACAACTCAATTAATTGAGGCTGGCGTGGATATCAGTTTTCAATCCGTGATTCGTTCAGTAGCTGGCTTGGATTCAATTGCTCAAGCCGCAGGGCGTTGCAATAGACATGGGGAAACCGCACAGCAGCCAGTCTACCTAGTCAATCTTTCAACAGACCTTGAAAATCTAACTCATTTGCCAGAAATTAAAAAGGGACAAGGAATTTCGCTAAATATTCTTAAAGAAAACAGTGAACTCGAACAAGATGAATTACTTTCTCATGATGTTCAAAAACGGTATTTTGATCGTTATTATGATTGTTTTAAGAATGAATTAAACTATCCCGTTAAAAAAACATCGCTCGAACTATTTAGTTTATTAGGAGAAGGTGCTAATGCGCTGGAACATTATAAACGAACACATGGTTCTGCTCCTATCTTAGTATTTAGAAGCAGTCCTAAAACAGTGGGGAAGTATTTTCAAGTTATCGATAGTCCAACAACATCGGTGCTTGTTCCATATGAATATGGGAATGAATTGATTGCGGATTTAAATGGTGAGTTAAGACCAGAAGCGTATGCGCCAACGTTGAAAAAAGCACAACAATATATGGTCAATATCTTCCAGCATGAATTGATGGAACTTCAAGCAAGTGGCGGAATTTATCCATTGTTGAATGGAGATATTTTGGCTCTTACCAGTAATGCATATGATTTGAAGTTTGGAATAGATATAGAAGCAGAAGCGGCGAGTGGTTATTTAGGGTTTTAATGTTATCTAACTTCAAGAGTTTGATCATAAAGGAGGAAGCAACTATGAGATATAAAAATCAGATTTCATTTAGAGTTGAAGGTGAATACGCTCTTTTTACAGATCCTTTGACAAAAATGGGTGGTGAAAAAATGACCTACCAAGTTCCCACCTATCAAGCACTAAAAGGAATCACAGAAAGCATTTATTGGAAACCATCAATTGTGTACTACATTGATGAAGTTCGCGTGATGAACTCGATTCAAATGGAATCAAAAGGCATGCGACCAATGAAATACAACGATAGTAGCGCTAGTGATTTGGCGTATTATACGTATTTGAAAAAGCCTGTTTATGAAGTGAAAGTCCACTTTGAGTTTAATCAACATCGTCCTGATTTAAAAGGGGATTGGAATGAAGATAAGCATTATCAAATTTTAAAACGGTCAATCAAAGCTGGCGGAAGAAGAGATATTTTTCTTGGAACCAGAGAATGTCAAGGATATGTGGAACCTGTTGATTTTGGTGCGACAAAAGGTGACTATGACAATTATGAAGGGGAGTTACATTTTGGCACGATGGTGCACGGGTTATCTTATCCAGATGAAACAGGAAAAGACGAACTAGCTGTTCGTTTATGGCGTCCGATTATGGAAAAAGGAATTATTAAGTTTCCACGTCCAGAGGAATGTACTTTAGTTCGACCGCTTAGAACGATGCAAGCAAAAATATTTGAACCTTCAGCGATAGAAACTGTCGATCAATTGTTTAATACCTTGGAACAGGAGGTTGAATGATGAGTTGGTTAAATGACTTATATGAAACTTACAAAGAAAATGCTGATCAAGTAGGGAAAGTTCAACGAACATCTTCTGGAAAAGAAATCGTTCTTTTACCAATTGCACATGCTTATCAAAATGCTCAAATCGAAGTAACGATAACGCCAGACGGTGAATTTGATTCAGCAAATGTAGTGCCGAAAGAAGAGGCACAAACTATGATTCCAGTAACGATTGAGTCTGCAGGAAGATCTGGCTCAACGTCTGCACCCCATTTAATCCATGATAACTTAGTCTATGTTGCAGGAGATTTTGAAAAATATGGTGGTGTATATAAAAAGAATAAAGCTGGAAAAAATTCTTATCAGATGTATATAGAAAATTTGCAGGCATGGTGCGAATCAGATTATTCCCAGTCAGTTGTTAAAAGTGTTTTAAGGTATTTAGAAAAAGGAACACTGATTGAAGATTTAGTACAAGAAAATGTAATGTTTGAGAAGGATCATCAACTTATCCCCAAATGGTCAAAGGAACTAGAAGCAGAACTTGGGGAGAAGCCACCTTTATTTAGTGTAGTAGTTGGAGAACAAGCAACCTCTTTTGTTAGATTTGCTGTTCAAGAACAGGGGACAGGAAAACGCCCACTCTGGGGAGATTCAGAAGTAATTGACTCATTTGTCGCCTATTATACAAACGAGCTGACGAATGAAGGACTGGATTATGTGACTGGAGAAATGTTACCTCTAACAGAAAATCATCCTTCAAAAGTACGCTATGGTGGAGATATGGCGAAATTGATCTCGGGAAATGATTCTACAAATTTCACGTATAAAGGTCGTTTTACAGATAAAAATCAAGTCGCATCAATTAGTTATGAAGTCTCTCAAAAAGGGCATAATGCTTTAAAGTGGCTGATTGGCAAACAAGCATTTATTTTGGATGGACGAGTTTTCTTAACTTGGGGAAGGAAAGAAACAGAGGTGCCTAATCCAGAAGAATCAAGTGCTGATTTTCTTGATTTTGATGCTATTTTTGCAAAAGATGAAGAAGCAGAAATACTACTAAATCCAGATACAACGCATCAACAGTTTTCTGAATTATTTAAGAAAGCTTTGAATGGTTATAGCGTAAAGCTTTCTTACCATGAGCCGATTTATATTATGATTTTAGATGCTGCTACTCCTGGAAGAATGGGGATTTTGTACTACCGTTCGTTTGAAAAAGAGCAATACTTTGCTCGAATTGAAGAGTGGCATCAAACTTGTTTCTGGCGTCATACGTATGGTAGTAAAAATAAACAACGCTACACATTTTGGGGCGCTCCGTCACTTAGAGATATCGCTGAAGCAGCTTTTGGTGCACGAGCTAGTGACACTTTAATAAAAAATACAATCCAAGAACTATTTCCTTGTGTTGTAGACAGCAAAATGATTCCAATCAATCTTGTTAGAAATCTCTTGCAACGAGCATCAAATCCTGTAAGCATGGAAAAATGGGAATGGGAAAAAACACTAAGTATTGCGTGTGCTGTAATGAAAAAGCACTTTAATTTTAAAAAGGAGGAAAAAAATGTGGCATTAGATAAAAATGAAACGGATCGTAATTATTTATTTGGAAGAATGTTGGCAGTGGCTGATGTTCTGGAAGAACGCGCTTTATATAAAGCAGGAATTAATAGAAGTACAAATGCTATTCGTTACATGAATGCATTTAGTAATCATCCATTAAAAACGTGGAAGATCATTCAAGAAAATTTGATTCCGTATCAAGCGAGATTAAGAGGAAAAGGAAGTTACTACCAAAAACTATTAGATGAGGTCGGTGCTTCTTTTGAACTTGAACAATATACAGATAAAGCATTAGATGGAAAATATTTATTAGGATATTACAGCCAACGGGCAGAGTTAAAGAAAAAAATAGAAGAGAAAACGGAGGAATAAATCATGACAGTTTTAACACACAAAATCGACTTTAAGGTAATCACATCAGTAACAAATGCAAATCCAAACGGCGATCCATTAAACGGGAACCGACCACGTCAAAACTTCGACGGTTTCGGCGAAATATCAGATGTAGCAATTAAACGTAAAATTCGTAATCGACTACAAGATATGGGAGAAAGAATTTTTGTTCAGTCTGATGATCGAGCAGATGACGGACTTAAAAGTTTGAAAGATCGCGTAGATTCAGTTGAAGAATTAAATAAAATTGCTGCAGATAAAAAGAAAGCAGACGTTAACCGATTCAGTGAAGTGGCTTGTGAGACTTGGATCGATACCCGTAGTTTTGGACAAGTATTTGCGTTTAAAGGACTGGAGCTTTCTGTAGGTGTTCGTGGTCCAGTTTCCATCCAAACTGCAGTAAGCCTTGAACCAATCGACATTAACACCATGCAAATCACGAAAAGTGTCAATTCAGTCAGTGAGGGCGGTGGAAAAAGCTCTGACACCATGGGAACCAAACATTTCGTTGACTTCGGTGTCTACGTCTTCAACGGCAGTATCAACGTCCAACTCGCCGAAAAAACTGGTTTTACTGAAGAGGACGCAGAAAAAATCAAAGAAGCTTTAACGACTCTTTTCGAAAACGATGCATCATCTGCTCGTCCAGACGGCAGCATGGCTGTAGAAAAAGTATACTGGTGGGAACACCCCAGCAAAATGGGGAAAGCATCATCCGCTAAAGTGCACCGCTCTGTAAAAATCGAAAAAATTCCAGAAGTAGATCGTGCAAAATCATTTGATGATTATAAAGTGACAGTTGAATCATTAGAAGGAATCGAGTTAACAGTCATCGAAGGGCTATAGTATGTATGACGAACAAGATTATTTAATGATCTCCGGTATTCAACATTTTCTCTTTTGCCGCCGTCAATGGGCGTTGATCCATATTGAACAACAGTGGCAAGAAAATGTGTTGACGCTTGAAGGGCAATACTTACACGAAAAAGCCGATCAGCCGACCATTCGAGAAAAACGCAAGGATCGCTTAATTGTTCGTGCATTGCCTATTCATTCGCCAACTTTAGGTATTACTGGAATCTGTGATGTTGTAGAATTTGTACAGGAACCAAACGGTGTGCCGTTGCATGGAGAATCGGGAACATTTTTACCTATTCCTGTTGAATACAAACATGGAAAGCCTAAACAAGAACTTAGTGATATTTTGCAATTAACAGCCCAAGCCGTTTGCTTAGAAGAAATGTTGGTTTGTGAAGTACCAAAAGGCTATCTCTATTATCATGAAACGAAACGCAGAGAAGAAATCAACATTACGAAAGCTTTACGTGACGAACTCAAGAAAAATGTCGCTGAAATGCATCAATACTGGGCAAGGCGCTATACACCTAAAGTCAAAACAGGTAATTTCTGTAAGAAATGTTCGTTACAGAATATCTGTTTACCTAAATTAATGAATGTTCAAACCGTCAAAGGCTATTTAGATCGGAGGTTATGTGAATGAGAAAGTTGTTAAATACATTATTTGTTACAACCCCTGAAACTTATTTAGCTTTAGATGGTGAAAATATTGTGATAAAAAAGGAGGACACGAATTTAGGACGAGTCCCTCTTCACAATTTAGAATCAATTGTAACGACTGGTTATTTGGGTGCGAGCCCAGCTTTGATGCGAAAATGTGCTGAAAAAAATATTGGACTGACTTTTTTGACTAGAACAGGAAAGTTCGGTAGCCGTGTCACAGGTGGTACTACTGGAAACGTAATATTAAGGAAAAAGCAATATCGTATTTCTGATAACGAAGAGGACAGTCTAGCGATTGCCCGTCATTTTATTATTGGTAAATTATATAATCAACGCTGGATGTTGGAACGAATTACACGAGATAATTCATTTCGAGTCGATGTCGAACGGTTTAAACAAATTTCTGGCGAGCTGAAAAAATACATTGAAGATATTCGCCAAGTTAATGACTTAGAATCTTTAAGAGGGATCGAAGGGCAGGCTGCTAATCGTTACTTTCTGCTGTTTGATCAAATGATTTTACAACAAAAACAGGATTTTGGTTTTTACGGTAGAAATCGCAGACCGCCGCTAGATAATGTAAATGCCATGCTTTCTTTAGCATATACATTGTTGGCACAAGAATGTGCAGCCGCTCTAGAAACCGTTGGACTGGATCCTTATGTTGGATTTATGCATCAAGATCGACCAGGAAGAATTTCGTTAGCATTGGATTTAATGGAAGAATTGCGAGGAATTTATGCAGATCGTTTTGTTTTAACTTTGATTAATAAGAAGGTTATTACCGGAAAGGATTTTCTTAAAAAAGAAAGTGGTGCAGTGATTTTGACCGATGATGGTAGACGAAAGTTCTTTCAGCAGTGGCAAGAAAGGAAGCAAGAACAAATCCAACATCCATTTTTAGGAGAGAAAATCAATTGGGGCTTGGTTCCTTATGCTCAGGCATTGTTGTTAAGTCGTTTTTTAAGAGATGATTTGGATGGCTATCCGCCATTTTTATGGAAGTAGGTGCAATGCATGTTAGTACTGATTACTTACGATGTAGCAACTAGCTCGAAAAACGGAACACGTCGTTTGAGAAAAGTAGCTAAAAAGTGTCAAGATTACGGGCAACGTGTTCAAAATTCAGTTTTCGAATGTATAGTTGATGCTACGGAACTGACAAGATTGAAGAAAGAATTAATAGATTTAATTGACGAAGATGTAGATAGTCTGCGTATTTATCGGTTAGGAAATAACTATCAAAATAAAGTAGAGCATATTGGGGCGAAAGAAAGTTTTGATGTAGAAGCTCCTTTGATATTTTAAGTAGTCCAATTTGGTGCGAACCCGAAGTGAACATAAAATCACTGGGGGATTCGCACCAAAAAATAATGATTTTTCGGGCCTAAAACACCGTTTTTCTCATTATAATTTAATTTTTTCGTTCTTTTTTGTGAAATTGTTGAAAATATGTCGTATATATTTGCCGGTTTCACGGTCTAGCTCTGTATAGAGCTAGTGGATTGAAATTGACAATAACTGACCCAACCGAATTAAGTGAGTTAGTCTAGCTCTGTATAGAGCTAGTGGATTGAAATTAATTAAATTTTAATCTATATTTTTTCATCGAAATGTCTAGCTCTGTATAGAGCTAGTGGATTGAAATTTGATGACGTGATAATGAATTTTTTGTTGGCTTTGTCTAGCTCTGTATAGAGCTAGTGGATTGAAATAGTCAAACATATGCCACAAATATAATGTTCCCAAAGTCTAGCTCTGTATAGAGCTAGTGGATTGAAATTTTTGAAACATAGTACAAGTTGGGATGATTTTCGTCTAGCTCTGTATAGAGAGTTAGACTTTAATAAAAAATGCAAAATAAAATCTCTAAAAAGATCATATGATATATATATAAGACTGTTTAGGGTCAGTAAAACTATGTAAAAGAGTGACTAGGATGTATAATCCTAATCACTCTTTTCGTTATATATTTGATATGTTTTAGAGGGAAGCGTTGTAGATATTAAGTTTGTTTTATATACGATCAGAATAAAAATCATGGAATTATATCCTTAAATAACAATTCGTGTTAAATCAGACGATACAAGAAATTCTTAATAAAGATAAGTTTATCAGAAGAATACGATTATTATTTTTTGTTATTTATTTATTTTTTCTTGTTTTATTTACTAACAAGAAATATGTTTAGAATACCTATTGTTTGTTTGATCCTTAAGTATGATATAACGTTTATTTTAGTTTGTCAACATTATTTATTTATATATTTTATTTTCTAATTATTTAATTCTTTTTTGTATATCAGTATTTAATAAGTGTTATACAATAAGTTTTATTCGCCGTCAAATCGCCGTCAAAATAAAAACGAGAGGGGAAATGATTTATGGTAAGAAAAGGTGAAAACATTTATAAAAGAAAAGATGGTCGTTGGGAGGGAAGGTATATAAAAGGGAGAAAGAGTGACGGGCGCGCTATATATGGCTATGTATATAATAAAACATATACAGCTCTGAAAGAAAGTTTGTTAACAATAAAAGCATTATATTCATATAATTATACGTTTAAAACGATTGGGTATAAAGGGACTCTTAGAGATTGGGCAACTTGTTGGCTAACAGAAATACAAGGGCAATTAAAACCAAGTACGTATGCCAGTTATACAAATAAAATGATAAAACATATCCTTCCGCTTTTAGGAGATATCCCCTTACAATCAATCACAACAGATACTTTAAATAATTGGATCAAAGAAGTAGAAACTCGTTTGGCTCCTAATTCAGTTCGAATTGTCTACCAAGTGTTGAGGACATGTTGTGCTGCTGCAGTAAAAAGGGAGCTCATTTCGGAAACCCCTTGTAAATCCGTTGTTTTACCTAAAAAAGCGCCGAATAATATACACGCAATCACATCGAAAGAACAAAAAAAGCTGAAAGAAAAAGCAGCAACACATCCCAACGGACTTGCAATACTATTAGCATTGGAAACTGGAATGAGAATTGGAGAAATTGCTGGTTTGAAATGGCAAGATATAGATTTTTCATCCAATGTTCTTACTGTAAAGCGGACAATACAAAGAATACAAGTTACTAGTGGTGTAAATAGAAAAACGCAAATTATTGAAGGAACACCTAAAAGTATTAGTTCTAAAAGAACCATCCCTCTATCAAAAAATATAAGAAAACTTTTGACTACTCAAAAACAAAAAACGAATGGAGACTTTGTACTAGGAGGAAATAAACCAGTAGAACCAAGACTTATTTCCATATGGTTAAAAAAAATATGTCAGAGTTTCCATCTTCCTGTTATTCGTTTTCATCAACTTAGACATAGTTTTGCTACTAGATGCTTGGAAAAAGGTGTGAATATAGCAACAATTAGTGCGTTATTAGGGCACCATTCTATTAAAATGACCTTGGATACGTATGTAAGTTCATTCATGTCAGAAAAAAGAAAAGCGATTAATTTAATCAGTTAAACACTCTGTTTTTTTGAAACATTATAATGTTTGATTGATGATTGCTTTATTTATTTCATTTAACGATCCTTTTTTGTTTTTTGTATATTATTATCTATTTTAATAGTCTTTGAAAAGTATCTATTTGAATCTTAATATCATTACGCCGTCATTTTTGCCGTCATTTAAGGTTGAGATTGTCGGTATAGATGCTTTTTTGAGGATACTTCTTGTTTGTAAATAAAACAAGAAAATAAATGTTAGGAAAATTTGAAAAGGAGGGGCCTTATGGAAAATACAATTGGTATATTACATATTAGCACTGATTCTAAGCAGAACCATAACGTAGGTATTTTGATAAAAAGAGCTCTCAATGAGCAGAGCTATTCACTAATTGATATTACAGAAAAAGAACAAATAGAGCTATTAGATGGTTTGATCATTAATTTGGAAGAAACATCTGATTATCTTAAAGCGTTGCAATTACTTATTGAGTTGCAAGATAATCATTCCTTGTTTATTTGGATTCTTAGCGGAGAAAATAACTCAGAACTAATCAAACTGTATCCACATTTAAGTAAAAATTCAATAATCGAAATTATCCAAAAAGATCAAGGGCTTGAGACACTTGGAATAGTGATAAAAAATGCAATCAATTATAAGAATCAGTTATTAAATAACCTGAATCTAAAAAATACACAGAACCATCATTGTTTAGATTCATCGAAGCTAAGCCTAATAGTCCATGACAAAATCATACCATTAACCCAAAAAGAATTCAAAATCATTGAATTATTATATGGAAATATTGATAACGTCGTTACCTATGATGAGATAAATAAGGCTATTTATGGTGATTCAACAGGAGAGTTGTTAGAAAAATACAAGGTGGCAAACTTCATTTTTCATATCAGGAATAAGCTAAAAGAACAATCATATTTTGAAATTGAAATTATTCGAACGAAAGGATACCTTCTTACTTATTCAAACAATGAACGTAATCTTTTAGAAAATACAAATGACAAAGTTTTACAATGATCAGTATTGGAGCAGAAAAAACATCGCTGTCTGATTGTAGTGTCATAACAGTCATATGACAAGATGATAAATAAATAAAATTTGCATAGCTTGAGCAATTATCAAAAGAAATGGATGGCTAAACGTGTGAAAGACAAAAAGAATTATTTCCAAAAATATCGAAGTTTTTATCTCTATGAAATAGCACTTTTAATGGGATGGATCACTAACTTTATACTCTTTTCAAGGTTCTACGAAAACATAGTGTTTTATGTTGATAGGAAAGCTAGGTTCATTATTCAGCTATTATTTACTGTGAATTATTATCTAGGTGATTTATTAAAGTATTTATTTGTTTCTTTTTTATTGATGACGTTAAATCTTCTACTTATTTTGATGTTTCACATCAAAAATAAGCGCGAAGGTAATGAACTCAAAGCAGTGCGTTATTCAATAATCGTATTTCTAGCAATTATTGGAATAAATTGTGTCATGTTATTGAGAACAATTGTATGGCCGCTATTCTTGTTGCTGTTTATCTTTTCTTTAACCATTGTTTATATCACATATGTCATTACTAATTACTTGTATGAAGAAAAAGATGAGTTTTATGAAGAAAATGAGCGGCTTAAAGTAGAAGGACCATTTCAATCGAAAGAAGCAGCTGAAAAATATATCAAAGAATTTTTGGCACACTGGGCGGACTATTTTACTAAAAAAGGCTACTGTCTCGTTGAATCAATAAGTTGTGATGAAAAAAATGAATGGTATATAGAAATTACAATTCAATCAATCAAATAAGAACAAATATTAGTAGTTAGGAGAACCCTTTTTCATGAGAAAGATTAATGCGTTATATGTGGTGTGTGTCTGTATCTTTTCATTATTTTTTTTAGCAGATCAAGCGATGGCTGCAGATGAAGATAATAATTTAGGCTATACAGTGACACTCGTACAATCGAATAAGCAGATAGATCCCAATAGAAGTTATTTTTATGTGAAAACGACGCCAGGGGAATCACAGACGTTGGAAGTGAGAATCAAAAGTACCAAAAATGAGAGTGTTCACTTAAAGATATATGGAGTCAATGCGATCACAGGAGATGCAGGAACTATCGAGTATAGTAACGACAAAACGTATTACGATAAGACCTTAAAAGAACCTATAACTTCAATGTTAAAAATAGCAACGCCAACTATCACAGTTGGCAATTATGAAGAAAAAACAGTGAAAATCCAATTAACTCCTCCCAAAGAACAATATGCTGGCGTTAAAATGGGGGCTGTGGTATTTGCCTTGGATAATGAGGAGAAAGCAAAAAGTGGGGTTTCCACAGAGTTTTCTTATCGAGTCGGGGTGATTACGTCCGAGTCGGGAGATGAATTTAATAATGCCCAAACATTGAATTTAAACTCAGTAAAAGCATCAATTAAACGCGGTAAAAAAATGGTTTTAGCTAATTTACAAAATCCTGAACCCAAAGTACTAGAAAATTTAAATATCGTAGCGACAATGACTAAAAAAGGAACAGATGAGGTTGTTAAAAGAAAGTCTGTCGAAAATTACAGCATGGCGCCCAATAGCGTTTTTGATTTTGAAATGGATTGGGGGATAGCTGCACTGCCTTCTGGAACCTACACTTTAAAATTAGATGCTTCCAATGACTACCAAGAGTGGCAGCTGAGCAAAGAATTTACAATTACAAACGAACAGGCTAAAAAAATGAATGAAGAAAGTGCCTTTAAAATTGTTACGCCAACTTGGATTAAAGGCACATCAGTTTTCTTGATTATACTCACGGTTTTGATTGTGTCAATGACTCTTTTTAGAAGAGATAAATGGGAGAAGCAATGGAAGAAAGTTCGAATTGCTAAACGAAAAAAACAAGGGAAGCAAAAGCAGAAACGAAAAAAAAGCAACAGAAGAGATGGTGAGTAAGTATGGAAAAACTTTACTCTAGTTGGCCATTGTTCATTGTGGTGTATGTATTCTTGGCTTTATTCAGTCATACGCCAGATGTTTTAGCAGATCAAGATCAGACAGACATGGGCATCTCATTTAATCAATTTGTTGAGCAGGATAAGCCAAAACCACCCATTTATGAAGCGAAACCAACAGGATATCCATCAACTGACGGAGCTTTGCCTCATCTAGGACAACTAATGACGTCGTTCATTTTGTTGTTGTTGGGTGTAGCATGTTTGATTGTATTTTTAGGTGTTATTAGTTTACGCAAAATATATAGCGTACATGTATAGGGGTGTAATATGAAAGATTATTTATGGATTTATATATTAGGAGGTCTTACCTCTGTTTCGTTACTTTTTTTCCTTTTAACACTTTCCAGAGATGTATTTTTAGTAAGGAAGCTAAGGAAAAAGAAGGAGGAATTGGCTGTTAATTTTAGTTTGTTAGCGGTGTCTATCACAAGTCTAGCTTTGATTATTTATCTATTTATTTTATTAAAAGACCAAATAAAGCTAATCGGCTAGTTTAGCAAGAAAACAATTATTCTGTGAACGATTTATAACAGTAACTGTCGCCAATTTTATTTACAAAAATAGAAGGGTGATTAAATTTTGAAAAAAATACTATTTACAACATTACTTGCTTCATCAGCATTGCTGATTTTTGCAAAACCTGCGAATGCAGAAGAATTAGGAAAAGAGCAAACAGACTTGGGGATTCGTTTTGATACTGATGGACCGGTAAAACCTGGTTCTGGACCATTTAAAGATAATTTAGCCTTGGTATGGACACCATCTAAATTTGATTTCGGTCGTCAATCAGCAACAGCGAATATTGCTACATACAGCAATACTACCGTTGGAGATCAATATATTGTCGTGAATGATGATAGACAAACGACTGAAGCAGGTGGTGAAGAAACAAAAGCTTCAACAACTTCAGCTTGGAAAGTTACTGCTTCTTTGTCTAAATTAGTTTCTAAAGACGATTCAGCTACTGAGTTGCCATCAAAACTAACATTTACTTTAGGTGATCCTCAATCTTATGATATTGGTGAAGTTGATCCAGATATAAATGACTTCTCACCAAATGTCCCTAGCCAAGATAACTTAGGTCAACTTGAAGATCCTAATAACATTGTTGTTGGTAAAAGTGTGACATTAGAAGCTGGAAATACAACTGCAACAAATATTATTGCGAAAACAAAAGCAGATAGTGTTAAAGGCGGTTTTGCTACAAAATTATCAGATACTAAATTAACTGTTACTACAGGAACAGGCGCTGCTGGTAAAGCATTTAAAGGTAGCGTAACTTGGAGTCTTGATAACACATACTAAAAACTAATTGAGAGTATGTTGATATATATAAAGTAAGTAGATTGGTTGACAGTTATTGTTATAAATTGTTCACAGAATTGAATGTTACCACACGGAATGAATTATTCATATCTATAAAGAAAGAAGGGATAGCAGATGAAAAAATATTCGATCTATTTATTACCTATAATATTTTGCCTCACGCTCTTCTTTGATCCTATACAAAGTGTTGCAAAACAAGAATCAGAAAATTTGATTGATGGATTGTCCTATGAAATTCAATATCCTGAGAATCAAAAGAATAAGAATCTAGGGTATTTTGATCTTACAATGAAACCAGGACAAGAGCAAAAAGTTTCACTTAAACTATACAATTCGTTGTCAAAAGACTTATCTGTTCAAGTGAGTTTAAACACCGCAAAAACGAACAGTATTGGTAAAGTAGAGTACGGACCTAATAACCTAAAGGAAGATGTTTCTTTAACTAATAAGTTCATAGATATCGTTAAAGGACCAACCAAAGTAGTAATTCCTCCTAAAAGTAGTAAACAGGTAGAGATGATGATCTCTTTACCAAAAGGAACTGCTAATGGTTTGATAGCAGGAGGCATCCAGTTGAAACCATCAGTTAATAATCCAACAAATAAGCAAGAAAAGAAAGATATCGTGGTTAATGAGTTTGCTTTTTTAGTTGGGATGTTATTAAGAGTTGGTGATACTAGCAGCATAAAACCTAGCGTAACACTAAATAAAACATACATAGCTTTTAAAGATAATAAAAGTCAACTGTTCATTAATATTTCCAATACTTGTCCTGTCTATGTAGAAGGGATGAGTGTAGACGTTCAAGTGAGGAAAGCTAACAAACAGAAAGTGTTATTTGAGTATAAAAAAAAGGGGATGAGAATGGCACCTAATTCAATGATTGATCTCCCCGTAGATTTAGCTGATAAAGGAATGAGGGCTGGAAAATATTCGGCTCAAATTAATGTTACTTCGAAACACGGAGGGAATTGGTCTTGGACAGAAGATTTTATGATCAATACATTGGAAGCGAAGAATCTTAATAGGAAATTTGGCGAAAGTAAAGCAGACGCTAAAGTGATTTTCTTGATAGTATTTTTGGGTTTATGCTTAAGCGTGGTTGTATTCATTTTAAATGATAAATTAAAAAAACGTAAAAAAGCTAAAAATAAAAAGCAAGGAGAGAGAAAATGACGAGCAAGAAAAAGAAATTATCTCAGTTTAAAATAAGGTGGATTCTTGTTGGAATAACAGTGTTTGGTATACTTTCTGTTATTATTTTATCCCCAAAAACGACTCCTGTGCTAGCCAAAGATAAGATAGAAGAAAAGAAATCTATGAACAAAAGCGACAAAAAAAATCGTAAGTTAACGGATAGTAAAGCAACAAAGCAAAACAATCGTACAGCTAAAGTACTAGATCCAGTGGAAAACGAAGCAGGCTTAATGGCAACACCAAAGGTGTTGATCATGAAGCAAAAGGAAGTTTTTCCTAATATTAAATATGAGACAGAACTCAGCAAACTCTTTTCTAAAAAAGTTATTCCACATCCAGAAGCTGGTGCTGTGTATGAATATGTAACTGTCGATGGTACACCTGTAACTCCCAGTAGTAAACAAATAGGTTTTCAAACAATTTATGTGAAAATTACAGAGAAAAAAACGCTAACAAGTATTGTTGTTCCTATACCAGTGACGGTTACCGATTTAGGAACATCTTTATTAATGGATAATCAAATAGCTCTTCAAACAGATCACACGAATGGTAGAATTATTCTGTATCCAAATGAAACAGCAAATAAGACACCAGAAGAGCTACAAGAATTAGTAAAAACAAAGTCTAATGTCCGCTCTTGGAACGTAGAAGACGGAACGTCCGTTTCAGTTGATGTGATCAAAACAACGATTTCAGCAACCTCTGTAGGAGCATACAAGGCTGAATTTGAGGTCACAATTGGAACAGAAGAAGGGGAAAAAAAAGCTTCAATACAAAAAAATGTAACCGTCTTTGGCGCTAATCCGAGCACGTTTGTAACTATAGGCCGAAATGTGACATTAGAATTAGGAACAAATCCAACTAACTTATTTACCAAGTTTCAAACAGTGAACAGTTCAACAGCAACAAATGCGGTGTATCAATTTGTTGATGAAAATGGCAAGGCGTTGAAAGAATTCGATACAGGTACAGTTGGTTTTCACTGGGCTTATGTAAAAATGACAGATAAAACCAGTGAAGATGTAGCAGTGACTATCAAAGTACCTATTAGTGTAACAAATGCTGAAACAACTGCTTTGTTAGCGAACACGGTGATGGTAAAAGCTGATACAAATATTGTTATTTATCCTAATGAAACTAAAGGGAAAAGTAAAGAAGAAGTAATGGAATTGATTCAATCGAAAGCGAATTTGAGTGCGTGGAATATGAGTACGGGGGAAACTGTTGCGGCATCATTTACGGATACAACTGTGGTTAATGATTTGGTTGACAAGTATGTTGGGACGATCAAAGTAGAATTAGATGGGAAATCATCGACTACTAAACGAAATGTCATTCTTTTTGGAGGGAATGTGAAACCCCCAGGATATTTTACTGTGGAACAGTATAAAGATTTTGACATGGGGACAGAGGCAACAAATATTTTTTATAGAGTTCGCTCTTTAAACGACTATAATCCGGGTAGCTCTAAATATGAATGGGTCAAAAATGAAGCAGGCGAGCCCACGGAACCAGTAAATACATTTGTTACTAACAAAGCGGGACTTAACTGGGGCTATATTAAAATGACGGATAAGGGCAGAAAGGATATATCAACAGTTATTCCTATACCTATTACGGTAACTCGAGAAGATAAAGTAATCATTTTAGATTCAAAAGTAGGTCTTAGTTACAATTCTGCTATACAGACGTTAAGTGAGGGAGAACTAAAAGGGAAAACAGTTTCGCAAATTATTCAATTACTTACACAAAAAATAGCACCCGAAGCTTGGGAGTTGACTTCTGGTGAAAAACTAGATGTACGAATTACTGAGACAACAATTAATGCCTCTAGCAAAGGCAGCGGAGAAGTGACAGTAACAACAACAATGCCGGATGGCAAAGTGAAAGATACTCAAGTGATACAACCAATTTATCCAGATGATATTTTTGCTGATGAAGATATAAATCAGTGGGAAGAAATCACTTATGGAATTCCTAAGGAAAAAGGGGTTGTGTTTAATCCAGTTGATCATTCGTATATTGGTTTTCGAGATGTTGGAATATACTCGGATAACTCTTCATTGTTAGAATATCCTGGATTAAATACTCCTCAATATTTTGGACCTGAGGGGATAACTGTTTCATCAACAATGAGTCAAGGGTTAGCATATGGAATGAAAGATAACAAGGATTTTGGAATTAATAATACAAGAGGGCAAGGTACAGAGATTAGCACATATAGTCTTAACGGGGATTTTAAACCCAAGTATGGTATTGGCTTTCAGGATACGTCAACTTATATTTACACTAAATTTTATCGTAGAAAAGATGGCACAGCTTTGAGAGGAATCGGTTTACTTAAGAAAGAGGCACAAAATTTGTATGTGTATGATCTCTCTTTAACACGCAATTTGAATTTTAACATATCTGAAAAAATTTTTAATATTTCAGATTTTGCTATGAACATGGGCATACTCAATGCGGGACAGATTACAACTACTCAGGCAGGTGATAAGGCATTTTCTTTAGGTGATGGTGCTGGTTTTAAAAAGTTTCTAGCTTATTTTAATATAAGACGCACATTAATCATGCGCTTTAAAAATTCAAAAGGGGAAATGATCAATGGAACAACTCAATGGAGTTACGGAGCACCAGCAAAGAATAGCTACTTCTTTGGAAGTGATATTTCTAACCCAGGTTTAGAGAGTAAAGATCTACCTATAGGAGCACCGTTACCACAAACGGGCGTATACATAGAGGGGTATACTTATGGCTCTGAGGTCAAGAGTGTTGAGCCTGGTAAGGCTGTGCAAGTTGGCTATGAAGCCAGATTTGGAGAAGAACTTCCGCTCATGAAACTTACTGCTAATCCAAGTGAATTCAATATTTACGAAGATTCAGATTTTAAAAAATTTGACAGTGATTATGTATTAAGTGAAATTCCAAATGTAGGTGATTATGGAACTATATTCATTTCTTATCCCAATAAAGAAGAAGTAACGGTCCCGTTTATTGCAAATGCCAATAAGGAGTTTAAGGGGCATGTGACTATTGATCGTAAGAAACTCCCAGGTCGTTTGAATGATCAACCAGGAACAATAAAAAAACATGTGACGGATATTACAGCTATTAACGAAACAAAAGGACCAATGAAAGGATTGCCTTCCGAGGACTTATCAATAAACATTAACGTGTACAATCTTGGTGCAAAACCAATTCCCCAAATTATCGAAAAAGGAACTGCGTTCAATAAAAAGGCATCAGAAGTAATCAAAGATACTGTAATTTTACCAGGGCATACAGCTTCGTATGAGTATAAAGGAGAGATGCCAGATACATCAACAGTTGGTTTGAAAAGTGTAATGGTACGAATGACGGACACCAATCAACCTGACAAGACAGCGTTGATTAAAGTCCCAGTACAAGTAATAGATAAAGTACCGCCAACTAAAGGACTCTACATTATGGCTAATAATTTTAGTAGTGTACCTGAATCTTTTCAAAATTTAACCCAAGGTGAAATCAATAAATTGATTCTTGAAAAATCAGAGGCAATTGCTTTTGATGTTGCTACTGGTTCAAGTGAAGATATTATGCTTTCAGTAAAATCAACTACATTGCCAGTTAATCCAGAAATAGGAAGTTATAATGCTGTACTTAAAGCTGTTAAAGACTCAGAAACAATCGAAAAAACGATCACGATAGACATTCAAAGCAACCAAAAAGTGAACGTAGAGTTTGTGGATGAAACAGGAGAAGCTTTACATGATAAAATTACTTTCGATAAAGCAGTTGGAACGACTATTGATTTAACGGAAGAAAAAAAAGTACAAGATGCTCTAAAAACTATTTTGGATAAAAATTATCAACTAGTGAAAAAACCAGAGAATGAAACTAAAATTCCAGTCACAAGTGACGAAAGTACCGTTCAATATCAATTCAAAGGGAGATTATTCGTGCAATCATCCCCCAATTACTTGAATTTTGGACGCAAGACGTTAGGAATACCATTTATAAAAGTCGAAAAAGCCAAGTATGATCAACCATTGATTATTTGGGATAATCGTAAAAATAGTGGTTCTTGGAATTTAACAGCAACATTAACAAAACCATTAACAAGCCAAGAAGACCCAAGTAAAACTCTGCCATTTGCTATTCGTTATAAAGTAAGTGATACAGAAACAGTTGTTTTATCAGAAAATACTGCCCAATCAATAGCTGAAAGAACACATGAAAGCAAAGGACAGTATAATATAAGCAATGAGTGGGATAAAAATGAATCAGGACTAGTACTAGAAGTACCGTCAGGAGAAGTTTTACAGCCAGGTGGGTATCGAGCTACGATTTTATGGCAAGTAGAACAAACACCATAATAAAAGTAAGCTCAAAAAGTGTTTGAAACAAAACTCTTTGAGCTTTATCTCAGGCGATAAAAATCCGAATAAATGATGTGAAAAAGTCAGTCATTTCGGAAATTTTACGAACACTGCACAATACATGCGTGTATTGTGCAGTGTTTTAGTTCAATTACTCGAACTTAAGTGAGCTTCCATAACCTGTTTTCAACTAGCGTTCATTTTTGAATTTAAGAATTATTGTTCATAAGAATAACAATCAATAATCCATATCATTCGTCTTATTTAAAGAAATTCTATACAATGTAAGTAGAGAGTTAGTAACATAAATGAGAGATAATGGAGGGGATTCATCATGAACAACGTTATGGAGCAATTAAGAAAATACGCATTGCTACGAGGACTCGTTTATATGATTTTTGGTCTACTGATTGTAATCAATCCAAGAAGTGTTTTTCAAGTAGCTGTCTATTTTATATCTGCTTATATTGCAATTATAGGTATACTCAATTTGTATGACGGATTGAAAATCAAAAAAGCAACGGGAACGTATGGCATGAGTTTTCTAGGTGGGATTATTTTATTAGTGATCGCAGGGATTGTACTTACGTTTGCTGAAGGTATTGTGAGCATATTACCTGTTTTTCTTGGTTTGGTAATCGTGATTGTTGGGGTTACTCGGGCGATTCAAGCGGTTAATCTACGTACCTATGTCAATGTTAGTTGGATGCCGATGTTGATTTACAGTGTGATTTTAGTCATTGCTGGTTTGGTGTTGACTTTTAATCCTTTCAGCAGCTTACTGGTTTTATTCCAACTATTTGGCGGAATTCTGATTTTTATGGGCATTGGAGAAGTTGTGTCATATTTCCAATTGCGTAATATTAAATAAAGTAAAAAAGGAGCTGACGTCAGCTTCTTTTTTATGACTACCAATTGTTAGAGAGAATCAAAAAGTTAAGTGTATCAGGAAAAATAGAAGAAATAAAAGAGGGGAAAACAATACTTAATTTTAGTATTGTTTTCCCCTCTAAATTTGAATAAACAATAATTTCTATTGGATCATTCAAACGACTTTCAACATTGGTAAAGAAAATGTTTATTATTTTTTATATAAAGCTGCGCTTGTTCTTAGGTTTACATCTAATCCAGTACTTGTTTTTCCACCTGGAGAAGTGTGAACTTGGAAGGTTTGATATTTAGAGCCGGAAAAATGGAAAAATTCAAAGACTACGTTTGTTCCAACTTTTTGATCATCGATTGTATCTATCAAATAACGATCACAAGCTCTAAACACAGATTTTTTTGGATCTCTTTCCCCTTTGAAAACATGGGTCTCATCGTCCAATTTAAATGTTAAAGTAAATGATTGATTATCAACATCTAATAATAAATCATTCATTTTACCTGCATATCTCTCGCTACCAATTCTCATATCAAGATTGGATAAAAAGGCTGTAGTTGAAGTGTACGAACCAGAACGCGTAGTTTCTGCTTGTTGAGCGTGTGCAGAAGTAGATAAGAATGTGCTGAAAAATACTAGCATTGTAGTTACAATAAATAATTTTTTGAAAAGTTTCATAAATATCCTCCTTGTTTTCAATTTACCAATGTTGAAAGTTTATTATAAAAAATAAATATGTGGTATTCACAGTGTCGTTACAGAATCACTATATACATAAATATTTTTATAACCGATTATTTTTGGCTATTTTTACAGTTGAAACAGTTTTAAACAAACATATAATAGTTAAAACTTTGCCGATAAATAATAGTGTATATTAATCTTTGTGTAAAAAATAGCTGATTTTTGTAGAGGCTCAAATTTTATTTATTTTGCTAAAAAAACGATTCATAAAATGAAAGGATAACGAAAATTTGATGTAAATGAAGAAAGACAATTAGTAAAGAGAAGTAAAGAAATGTACTAGAATAAAGGTTTTTCCTACCTTTAATAGAAAGAGATAAATGAGAAAAAAATAAGTGAAAAATAAAAACTGGTCTAGAAAAATATTGATTTTATGCTATACTGATTTTAGTTTGGTACATTTATTTACATTGAGAAAATCAGTGGGAATTTCTGAAAAGTGCCACTTATTTACACTGTTGTTTTACATAAGTAATGGTGCAGTAGATTTTGAGAATTTACACAATATTTACGCCATTATTATGATAAATTTACACCACTAAAATACAATGTGTATGACTGGAGCAAAGAGAATTCTTTGTTTTAGCAACGCCGAAATGTGAAGGGATGGAAAGAGTGAAAAAGAGAACGAAATTGTTAGGATTACTGTCTGTTATTGGATTGAGTGTAGGGTTACTTACAGGATGTGGGGCAAGTGGCGATAAAAAAGCTGCTGATGATACAAAACCATTAGAATTACAATTTGTTCCTACCAACAATGATGGCTCAATGGAAGCAAAGGCGAAGCCTTTCGCAAAATTTTTATCAGAAAAATTAGGCCGTGATGTGAACGTTACTTTGGCAACAGATTACTCAACGATTGTTGAAGCGATGGCCTCTGGCAAAGTAGATATCGGTATCATGCCACCTTCAGCATATGTTCAAGCACGTAATCAAAAAGCTGCAACGGCGATTTTATCTTCAGAGCTAGGTGCTTTTAATCGTGAAACAGGTAAACCAGAAGAAGGCAAATTATCCAGCACATTTAAAGGAGAAGTTCTTGTTAGAGCAGATAGTGGAATTGATTCTTTGAAAGACTTGAAAGGCAAAAAAATTGCTAGTTTAAGTCCAAACTCAGCTAGTGGGTACATTTATCCTGTTGTTGAAATGAAAGAAGCAGGGATTGACCCAACCAAAGATGTCACACTTACAACAGTTAATGATATCCCAAGTGAAATCACTTCTGTCCTAAATGGTCAGCAAGATGCTTGTTTTGTTTTTGAAGGAGCTCGTAATGTGTTTGCTTCAAAATTTGAAAAAGACGATTTGTTCAAAGATTTAAAAGTTCTTTATCTAACAAAAGGCGATATTCCCAACGATGCGATCGCTGTTCAGCCGAAAATGGATAAAGACTTACAAGCAAAAGTCAAAGACGTTTTCTTGGCAATGCCTAAAGACAAAGATGGTGTTGAAGCTATGGCTATGTGGGGACATAAAGGCTATGTAGAAGCGGACGATAAAAACTATGATACCGTTGAAGAATATACAGAAAAAGCAGCGGAATAAAGTTTTGCTACATTAATAGTTGGCTTGAAAGACGGAGACATAGAAGTAGGATTTCTGACAAGCTGCTTCTATTCTATATTTTATACGGATTCTAAAGGAGTAGCGCAAAACTTATAGAGTTTTGTTCTACTCACTTTTCTATTTTTTTATCAAAAGGAGAAATCATGATTCAATTTGAAAATGTAACAAAAACCTATAGTAACGGGGTTAAAGGATTAAAAAATATTAATTTAACAATTAATGATGGTGAGTTTGTTTCTGTTATCGGGTTAAGTGGAGCTGGTAAAAGTACTTTGCTGCGATCAATTAATCGTTTAAACGAAATTAGTGAGGGGAACATTATCATTGATGGTGCTTCAATTACTAAAGCCAAAAAAAGAGACTTAAGAAAAATTCGCAGAAATATTGGAATGATTTTTCAACACTTTAACTTAGTGAAAAAAAGTTCAGTACAAAAAAATGTTATTTCTGGCAGATTAGGTTATTATTCAACGTTTAAAAGTATTTTCGGTATTTTTTCAAAAGACGACTATGCTTTAGTAAGTGATGCTTTAGGGCGTGTCGGTTTAGCAGATAAATTACACTCTAGAAGTGATGAATTAAGTGGGGGGCAGCAACAACGTGTGTCAATCGCAAGAACATTGGTTCAACAAGCATCAATTATTTTAGCTGATGAGCCAGTAGCGTCATTAGATCCAATCACAACTCAAAAAATCATGAAAGACTTGAAAAAAATCAATCAAGAATTGAACCATACAGTTGTGATTAATTTGCACTCGGTTGATTTAGCGCGTGAATTTTCTAGTAGAATCATTGGATTACGTGACGGAGAAATTGTTTTTGATGGAACAGCGGCACAAGCAACAGACGAAGTCTTAACTAGTATTTACGGAGCAGATATTTTGAAACAAACTGAAGGTGCTGATCAATGAAGTTAAAAGATACGATTCACCGTGATTTGTATAAACATTTATTTATTGTCGCATTGGTTCTTTTATGTGTGTTTTCAAGTGCTAGAGTAACGGGAGCACAAATGGCGGATGTCTTTAATAACTTAGATCAGATGGGTATCTTTTTACAACGATTTCTTAGTCCTGATTGGAGCTATATTCCTAAAATCATAGAACCCATGCTAAAGACGATAAAAATGTCAGTGGTAGGAACAACACTTGGAGTTGTTTTTGCTGTACCGTTTGCATTCTTAGCAACAACGGTTGTTACCAGAAACTTTTTTGTGACGACGGTTATTCGATTTTTGATGAGTGTTGTTCGTACGATTCCTAATTTACTGCTAGCTGCTTTATTCGTAGCAATGTTTGGTATTGGTGAATTTACAGGTGTGCTAACGATTGCCGTATTTACTTTTGGAATGGTTTCTCAATTAGTTTATGAAGCAATTGAAACAATCGATCATGGGCCGATTGAAGCAGCTGAATCAGTCGGTGCAACGAAAACTCAGGTCGCATTTTGGTCAATTGCACCGCAAATCTCTCATCAAATTGCTAGCTACTCATTGTATGCATTTGAAGTGAATATCCGTGCATCAACAATTTTAGGTTATGTTGGAGCTGGTGGAATCGGTGTGATTTTGAATTCTTCGTTGAGCCTGATGCGTTATGATCGTGTATCGATTATTATTTTATCTATATTGGTTGTGGTGATTACGATCGATTGGATTAGTGAAATTATCAGAAAGAGGTTGGTATAATGAGCACAAGTCGAAAATTAAAAAGCTATTTGCCAATTATTGTCGTTTTAGCAATTATTCTCTACTCGGCAGCTGGTATTGATTATTCAGAAGCTGGAAATATGTCTTTTGATATGGTTACATCCGTTCTTTCAGGATTATTTCACCCAGATTGGGCATATGTTTATGATGGTAGTGGTGAAGATTTATTGAGTTTACTGGTATTGACGATTGGTATTGCCTTTTTAGGGACTGTTATTGCAACTGTTTTAGCGTTGCCATTGACTTTTATTAGTGCGCATAATTTATGGAAATCAAATACAATCGTATCGAAAATAGGCAAGTTCATTTGTAATGTTTTGAGAGCTTTTCCAGAACTTGTTTATGCGATTATTTTTGTAAAGATGGTAGGACCAGGACCTTTTGCTGGGGTATTGGCAATTGGGGTTCATCAGATTGGAATGTTAGGTAAACTATATACTGAAGAAATTGAGTCGATGGACGAAGCGCCAGTGGAATCTATGACAGCTGTGGGTGCTAATTTTTGGCAGACAATGTTTTATGCTCGATTGCCACAATTGATTCCAACGTTCCTATCTTTAGCCCTGAATCATTTTGAAATAGCTGTTAGAAGTGCAGCTACTTTAGGCCTAGTTGGAGCTGGTGGGATTGGTGCGCCGATGATTTTTGCGATTCAATCAAGAGCATGGGATAAAGTCGGTATTATCTTATTTGGAATCATTATTACGGTATTTGTGATTGATGCAATTACCGGTTATCTACGTAAAAAATTACAGTAATTCGTGAGGACAAAAAAATGGATGAATTAACAATATTAAGTACAACAGACGTCCATGGTTTTTTGACAGCATCAGAACAGAAAGAGAGCGGTATTTGCTCTCTTTCTACAATTGCTGAAAACTATCATGAGCCAATTTTAATCGACAATGGGGATTTTTTTGTAGGTAGTCCTTTGACTACTTTTTTTAATACAACTACAACTGTTTCTCCCTTAGTCGATCTGGCAAACAAGCTTGGATTTGACGTAATGGTTCCAGGAAATCATGATTTTGATTATGGTATTGATTTTTTGAAACGCCAAGTGAACGCATTTAATGGGAAGTACCTTTGTGCAAATGTTTTAGATTTAGAAGATAGACTGATTTTTGATCCATATACAATCATTGAACGCGGCAATATAAAAGTAGGTATTATTGGTGTAATTACTAGTGCGATGCCACAAATTGCTGATTATGATCAAATCAAAAATTTAAAGTTTATCAGTGTTGTTGATACCTTAAATCAATGGGTACCCGTTGTTCGTGAGCAAGTCGATGTAGTGATTGTTAGTTATCATGGTGGCATCGAACGAGATATGATAGATGGCAGTCCAACGCAATATGATACAGGTGAAGATCAGACTTATCGAATTATTAGTGAAGTTACTGGGATTGATGGGGTTATTTGCGGTCATCAACATCGAATGAATGCGGGGATTCTAAATGATACTGCTTTTGTACAGCCTGGATATCGAGGGAATTACATTGGAGAGTTAACATTCTCGTTTCAAAATACACAAATAATTGATAAAAAAGCGCAATTGATTGATACTGAAAACTATTCAACGGCCAGCTATACTTTATACAACGAAGGGGATTTTGAAAAATGGTTGCAAAAAGAGCTAGATCTAAATGGATTTAGTCAGTATTTAGCTAAAAAAGTTCCAGGATCGTATTATAAAGTCAATATTAAGGGGAAAACAATAGGGGACTTTTTAGCCAGTTTTAAACCACCTTACACACTTTCTACATATCATGTGTCAAAAGATGAGTTAAAAGAACTACTACTAACTCAGTCAGTTCAAGGGATAACATTAACTGAAGGTCAGATTATACCTGAGCAGTCAAGTTATCGCATCACAGCAAATACAGCAATTTTTCCGAGTTATCGATTGGAAAGTAATTACATCTACAATGTTTTTGATGAGTATATTTCTATTTTGAATAACGATAGCGACCATTTGTGACTAAATTAGATGTGAGGTGAAAAAATATGAAAAAAAATATGAAAATCTATTATACATCTGATGTACATGGCTACTTGTTTCCAACAGATTACGCCGATACAGAAGAAAAAAATATGGGGTTATTAAAATGTGTCCCCAATTTTCAAAAAGATGAAAATACCTTGATCATTGATGGGGGAGATATGCTTCAAGGATCAGCCTTAGCTACTTACTGCCAAGCTCATCCAGAAGAAGGGTTTCCTCAAGCAGAAGTGTTAAACCGAACGGGGTATGATTTTGTCACATTGGGGAATCATGATGTCAATTACGGAACAAGTTACTTATATAAGTATTTAGAGGCATTAGATGCAACATGTGTTTGTGAAAATATAATAGATACAAAAAAACAAATGAAAAAATTCCCACGAGCGATAAAAACCTTAGCAAATGGGTTGAAAATTGGGATAGTTGGTGTAGTGACAGATTATATCAATGTTTGGGAAAAGGCCGAAAATATTAAGGATATTACAGTGGCTGATCCATTTGAAGCAGCTAAAGAAGCATTAGAAGAAATAAAAGGCCATGTTGATTTAACGATTTGTATATATCATGGTGGCTTTGAACGAGATGTAAGGTCTGGAGAAATATTGTCCAAGACAAGTGAAAATATCGGCTATAAAATCTGTGAGGAGCTTGATTTTGATCTTCTTTTGACAGGACATCAACATCTATTAATCGAAGGACAATTATTACATGGTACTTATATTGTACAACCTTCTGCTAATGCAGCGAATTATTTTGAAATTGATATCGAAAAAACACAAGATACTATAAAGATAACATCGACTGTTGGCAGTCCTAGTGTCAAAGCAGAATCAAATTTAACAAATCAGTTACAGATTTTAGAAACGAAAGTGCAGAGTTGGTTGGATCAAGCGATCGGTAAGTTGGATACTGATGCTTTAGCTGAAGGAAAATTGCAGATGGCACTACACGGAAGTCCGATTGTAGAATTGATTGGAGCGGTTCAGCTGCAAGCAAGCCAAGCTCAAATCGCAGTTGTATGTTTAGCCAATACATCGCCTGGGTTTCATAAGAATGTAACAATGCGGGATGTGATTGCTACGTATCCCTACACGAATCAACTGATTACATTGAAAATCACAGGTAAGCAATTGAAGCAAGTTGTTGAGAAAAACTCAGATTATTTTAGTTTGGATGAACAGGATAAGGTGATTATTTCACCAAACTATTTGTATCCTAAAATCCAGCATTACCATTTTGACTTTTTTGTAGGGATTGATTATACAATTGATCTTTGCCAAAAAGCAGGAGAACGATTGGTAGAATTGAGTTATAAAAATCAACGGGTCGAAGACTCAGATGAATTTACGATCGCGTTAAGTGATTATCGTGCTAGTGGTGGTGGAGGTTTTCCTACTTATCAAGAATGTCCTGTACTTGATGAGGGATCAGAAGAGATTGTAGGATTGATTGTTGAGTATATTCAGTCACAAGAAGAAATCAGAATACCAAAGAATTTAAAGTATGAGATAAATTATTCTTGTATCAAAGATATTAAGAATGGACCTAAGTAACAAAAGGGGTAAATTTTTAGTTTTATCTTGCTTTATTGCGAAAGGCAAGAGTTTTTAGAAATAGAGGGCGTGAAATCCCTTCGGAAATAAGTCGTAGGGATGACTTTTGATCCCATTGTTTATTCGTAGTTAGGGGATGAGGCAAAAGTACTTTTTACTTTTGCCCCATCCCCTTTCAAACTACTTGGATAATCTGCTAGTTGTTCTTTTTTACTAACGGAGATTTTTTTAGAGAAGAATTTCCAATTTCATAATAACGAAAAAATACAGAACAAAACTTTTTAGTTTCGTTCCGTATCTTGTATAACAAGTGTAATATTTTAGATAAAATTATGTAGGGGAAAATAATAATTTATTGTAATGATAACACTTGTCCAATATAGACTGTGGAATCAGTCAAATTATTTTTAGTCATTAACTCTTGAAGTGGAATTTTATTTTTTTCAGCAATCACAGATAGTGTGTCTCCTGCTTGAACGGTATAAGATGTTGCTGCAGGTGGTGTCACTGGCTCTGTTGAATGTTCAGTTTGTTGTTCAGTAACTTCCGATGAAGGGATAGTTTGATCTGATTGGTTTGAACTTTCTTTGGTCACACCAGTTTCTACGGTTTTGCTTACCTGAGTAGAACTTTCTTTAACAGGAACATTATGTTCTGTGGTTTCAGAAGCGGATGTTTGTCCGTTGGTTCGTTGTTCTAATAAGCTTACTGTTTTTTCTATGCCATCCAACTGTGTTTTCTGTTTTGAACTTGCTTGGACATACAAAAATAGTAATCCGCTCAATGCAAGTGTATTTATAAGTAACAATAAAATAACGATTACTATGGAAGATTTTGATGTTGTTGCAGGTCGTTGCTGATTACGTCGTGAGTATTCTTCTTTCAAAATGTTTGCCCTCCTTTCATAAAAATATATAAGGCAAATACTGTAGAACAAAGCACTAATAGTATATCACAATAATAAGGCTCTCACCAAGAGCAAAATTTTTGTTGATGGTGGCACTTATTTTTTTTGTTAAAAAAAATAAAATAAAAAAACGCATAACATGAAAAAAAATATCTTTAAGTGTCAATGTATAGGTTTTTGAGTATTTGTATATGATTATTCTTGATAATAAATTTATTTTTCATTTTTTTTGCTTATAAAATAGTTCGGAAAATTCTTTACGCAGTTATGAAGTTTATCTAGAAAAGCATTCTAATTACAAAAAATCGCAAATAAAAAGCTATTTTTCTGGAAATATGATTGTTTTTGATAAGTTTATGAATCTATTAATTATACTGTTTGACAGATTTTTCATGGACAGAGAACTAATTTTGGTGTGAAGCTGAAAAAGATGACGAATGGGTCATACAACAACTTGAAAAGATAGTACATTAAAGTGTTTATCTGAGCCGAAAGAGCTAGAAAAGGTGGGTTCTTTTTTTATGGGAGAAAGATTCAGCTTATATTACAGGTCAAACGATTATTATTGATGGTATTATGGAGTTTGTTGATTGCTACATGCAAAAAAATCAAAATATAAATAAATTGAAAGTATGGAGACTTATGTACTTCAGGCTTTTTTAGTCTCAAATTTTGACTTAAAGTGGCCGATTATATGCGTCATTTTCAAACCTTTGTTATAATAAAATCGTATTATGGGGTTAGATTTCAGTATTGATCAAACTTAAATGAGCTGGAAATAGAGGAGGATGTTACAATGAAGCGATTTGACGTTATCATTATTGGCAGCGGTCCTGGAGGAATGGCAGCAGCATACGGTTTAGCTGCAAAAGGAAAAAAAGTTGCTGTAGTAGAAGCTGATCTTTGGGGTGGAACTTGTCCTAATCGTGGCTGTGATCCTAAAAAAGTTCTTTATGGAGTGGTTGAAGCAAGAGATAATATGATTCAATTGAAGGAACGCGGTTTTAGTTCAGTTCCGAAAATCAATTGGAATGATTTGATGACCTTTAAAGAAAAGTTCACTCAACCTGTACCAGTTGAACAAAAAGAGGGGTTAATTAAAGCAGGTATCTACACTATTACTGGAAAAGCTGTATTTAAAGATAAGCACACAATCTCAGTAGATAATGTGGACTATGAATCAGAGAACTTTATTCTTGCGACTGGACAGCGACCAGCCATTTTAGATATTCCAGGAAAAGAGTACTTTGGCACAAGTACTGATTTTCTAAGTATGAAAACGTTACCTGAAAAGATTGCTTTTGTTGGTGGTGGTTATATTTCCCTTGAATTGGCAAATATTGCGAATAGTTGCGGTAGTGAGGTTCATCTGTTGCATCATAATGAACGGCCATTAAAAGGGTTTGATGAAGAGTTAACGAATGATCTTCTTGAAAATCTTAAAGATCGAGGCATTCATTTTCATTTTAACGAGTCAGCTGAAGTGATTACGAAACAAGGGGAACAATTCGAAGTAGTTTTAACCAGTCAAGGAACATTGTCAGTGGATCAAGTATTTTGTGCAACTGGTCGGATACCGAACGTTGAAGATCTAAATTTGGAGAAAATAGGTTTAGACTATACACATAAAGGAATTGTCGTAAATGATTACTTGCAGACCACTGTAGAAAATATTTATGCATTAGGAGATTGTCTACAAAAAAACAAACCTAAGCTAACCCCAGTGTCTAGTTTTGAAGGTAGTTATCTTGTAAAACTACTTACCGAAAAAGAGCAAAATAAAATTCATTATCCTGCACTACCAACGATTATCTTTAGTTCACCGAAACTTGCTCAAGTTGGTTTGACAGGAAAAGAGACTTTAGAAAATAATGACTATGAGATAAAAGATTTAGATTTGTCACAATGGTTTACGTATAAACATATTAATGAACCTTTAGTTAAAGCTAAGATTATTAGTGAAAAAGCGACTGGTTTATTAGTAGGGGCAACTATACTAGGAAATGAAGCGGATCAACTGATCAATATGTTTACTTTGATGATCAACCAAAAAGTAACATCATCTAAAGTAGATGACATGATTATGCTTTATCCAACTGTTTCAAGTGATTTGGGTTATCTATACTAACCAGTAGACGAGGTTGGGACAAAAGTACTTTTTACTTTTGTCTCCCCCTTGTTTTTTATGCTTTATGTAGGGGGAAAGTAACTATTGACTTGCAGCAAGGTGTAAGTAATAATAGGATAATTACTTTAAAATTGAAAAGTACTGTTTTGGTATACTAGAATTGATAAATTTTATTTATCAATTACATAAATAAAAAGCATTAGATATTATAGACATTTCTTTTTAAACTATAGATAGTGAAATGTTGAACAAAGTTAATTTAAAACAGCTAGGAGAATTACGATGGAAATGAAGAAAAAAAACTATACCCCTTTAATCGGATCGCTGTATACAAATTTTATTTTTCAAGGCATGGCAGCAATCATCTTATCTCAAAATCTTCATGCTTTAATGGATAATTGGCAAGCTAGTGTTCAGCAAGTGACTTTAGTTATTAGTGGTATTGGCTTGGGACGGGTGTTGATTTTGTATTTTGCTGGTTACTTTTCGGATAAATTCGGACGTAAGAAAACAGTTCAATTAGGAATTATTAGTTATTTGATTTTTTTCATTGGAATTTTAATTAGCCAAAATTATTTGCAAGGACTCTTTTTTGCCTTATTTGCTGGATTTAGCAACGCTTTTTTAGATACGAGTACGTATCCGACCTTGATGGAAGCCTATCCAAACGAAAAAGACAATAGTTCACTTAGTGTATTGAATAAGGCTTTTATTTCTTTAGGACAGTTCATTTTGCCCTTACTTACTCGATTTATGCTGAATCACGGGATTTATTACGGTCTGGTTTTCATTGGATGTGCATTGGGCTTATTTCTTAATTTATTGTATGTATCTAAACTTAAATTTCCAGAAAGAGCAACAATTGATAGAACTGAACCACGAATAATTGAAGAAAATGAAACCGCCAATTCAAAAAGACAACCGCTGTTTAAAGTAGAAGGACTTGCATTATTGGTTTTTAGTTTTACTTGTGTATCCACGTTTAATATTTTTATTTTATGGGTACCATCTTTTGCAGAGTCACTAAATTTAATGAATCATTCAAATAGCTTAGTTTTGGTAAGTGCGTATAGTATTGGCTCTTTTGCATCAGTTTTTTTGACGGCCTTTATTGTAAAAAGAGGTGCGGCGCCAACATTATTATTGGTTTGGTGTACATTGATTTCATTGTTATTATTGATTGGAATGACACTATTTCCAAGTGTACCAATGTTTTTGATCGGATCAATAGGTATCGGCGTGTTTGCCGCAGGTGGTATCTGGCAATTAGGGTTGGCCGTTTTATTGGAATTGTTTTCTAAAGAAAAAGGGAGAATCACTAGTTATTACTCAATTGCCACGTCAGTTTCAGTGATGATCATTCCATATATTACTGGTCAGTTGGAAAAAATCAATGTATCGATGATTTTTGGATTGAATATCTTTTTAACCGCTATCGGTGTTTTGGCTGCCGTCGTTATTCGTTACCGTTATAAAAAAGTGACAAGTGAAAAAGCCAGCGAACTGAACGAGGACAGAGTCAACCTAAAAGGCGTGATTGATTGATGCTTATCTAAGTGGAAAAAGAGATAGAGTCAAAGTTCGTTTCCTTGACGAAAATTCTTTTACTAGCTAGTATTTAGTAAGAGTACGAAACATGAGAGGAAGACGCAAAATGAGTATTTATGATTATGAAATAAAAACGACAAATGATGAATCTGTTTCAATGGAAAAATATCGTGGAAAAGTACTTTTGATCGTGAATACAGCAACAGGTTGCGGTTTTACACCTCAGTATGAAGGATTAGAAGCATTATATAGAAAATACAAAGAACAAGGATTGGAAATTTTAGATTTTCCTTGTAATCAATTTGGACATCAAGCACCTGGGAGCAATCAGGAAATTAGTGATTTTTGTCAGTTGACATATCAAACAACATTTCAAACTTTCGGAAAAATCGATGTAAATGGTGAAAATGCCGATCCGCTGTATGATTTTTTAAAAGGTGAAAAAGGTGGTCTTTTAGGAGGAGCGATCAAGTGGAACTTTACCAAGTTTTTAGTAGATCGTGAAGGACATGTTGTGAAGCGCTTTGCGCCAACTGTGGAACCTGAAAAAATTTCAGGAGACATTGAAAAAATATTGTAAGAAATGTTTTTTTATTCTTGTTGCCAATGATCGTTTCATGGTATAATTACTTTGCTAAAAACATAAAGAGTAAGCCCCTGGAGATTGCGCTCTCCAGGGGTTTTTTTGATTAATGTCGCCTTATTTTCTTCTACTTCTTGTATTTGTTGCTTAGCCAATACTCGAATAACGAGATCAGAATTCCAACGAGAAGTGGACAGATAAATGCTAAAAACATAAAGAGGACACCTCCATTCGGTCGCAAGGCTGTATGAAAGGCGACAAAATAACATACGTTGTATGGGGGATAAATCCGTTATTTTAATTACTTGAGATGGTAATTATTTTTATGGCGAATGGTAAGATTAAAAATAGTCTAAGAGAATCGATGATAAAAAGCTGTCCGGCAATAGTATTTTTGGACGGCTTTTTAGGATGAATTAAGCTGTTTTTCACGTATAAAGATTGTATAAAGAAGCAACTTCATCTTTAACACTATCTTTATATGAAATTTGATATCATACTCCTATCAAATGAAGGAGAGGAATTTTGATGACGATTATTTCTGGAATTATTGCAGCATTACTGCTAATTTATTTATTCTATGAACTATTTTGGGGGGATCAACAGTGAGCGCTATTTTTATTCAACAAGCCATCTTTTTTATTGTATTAATCGGTTTAGCGATTCCGCTAGGCTTTTATATCCATAAAGTGATGACGGGTCAAAAAACAATCTTGACAAGAATCATCAATCCACTTGAAGAAAAGATTTATCGATTTTTAGGAACTCCGGCTCAAAAAGAAATGAATGCCAAACAATACACTTTCAGTGTGTTATTTTTTAGCGTCTTTTCGCTGATTTTACTGATAGCAATGATGATGGGGCAGCAGTTTTTACCGTTAAATCCGGAAAAGCTTCCAGGAACTAGTTTTTCACTTGCCTTTAATACGGCTGCAAGTTTTGTGACGAATACTAACTGGCAAGCCTATGCTGGAGAAAATACATTATCAATCTTTACTCAAGCTTTCGGTTTGACTGTGCAGAACTTTGTATCGGCAGCGGTGGGAATTGCCGTGCTTTTTGTTCTATTAAGAGGATTTACGAATCGTACAACAAAGTATATTGGTAATTTCTGGCAAGATTTAACGAAAATCACGTTATATATCTTATTGCCTCTTTCATTTATCGTTTCATTGATCTTGATTTCTCAAGGTGTTGTTCAAACGTTTGCAGGCTCAATTGAAACCACAAGTTTAGAATTAGGGGAAAAAATATTTTTACCTTTGGGAACCGTTGCTAGTCAAGTAGCGATCAAGCAATTAGGAACAAATGGCGGCGGTTTTTATGGAGGAAACTCCACGTATCCATTTGAAAACCCTAATTTGATCAGCAACTTTGTTGAGAATATTTCGATTCTATTGATTCCAGCAGCTCTGATTGTTGCATTCGGGTTGTTCGTTAAAGACTGGAAACAAGGCAGAACGATCATGATTGTTTCACTTGGTTTTTTAATTGCCACAATGATTGGTGTGACACTAAGTGAATATTATGGACCTGAGTTTAATCATGTGCTTGGTCAAATGAACTTAGAAGGAAAAGAAACGCGTTTTGGGATTGGTTGGTCAAGTCTTTGGGCAGTGAGTACCACGGCTGCATCTAATGGTTCCATTAATGCGATGCTAGACAGCTTTATGCCACTTGGCGGATTGATTCCAATGTTCTTGATGCAATTAGGTGAAATTATTTTTGGTGGGACAGGCAGTGGCTTATATGGGATGATCGCATTCATCTTACTAGCGATTTTTATTGCTGGTTTACTCGTTGGACGCACACCAGAATATCTAGGGAAAAAAATCGAACCTTTCGATATGAAAATGGTGTGTTTAGTTATTTTAACGCCGCTTCTTTTAACCTTACTTGGGACGATGCTCTTTATTTTAAATCCACAGGCAATGAGTTGGTTAACCAATACAGGACCACATGCTTTTTCTGAAGTCCTTTATGGGTTCTCATCTTTAGCCAACAATAATGGTAGTGCTTTTGCAGGTTTGACAGCAGATACTACATTTTTAAATATTTTAGGTGGTATGATCATGATTCTCTCTCGCTTTATTCCGATGTTTGCAATCATTTATCTTGCCTCTAACTTAGGGAAAAAGAAAATCGTTGCAACAGGATCAGGCACACTATCAACAACGAATGCGACATTTGTTACAATGCTAATCATTGTTATTTTAGTGATTGGAGCATTGAGCTTCTTACCAGCAATGGCATTAGGACCAATTGCAGAGCATTTCATTACAAAATAAGAAAAAGAAGGGGATTCTTTTGAAAAATACACAAAACAAGCGCAGTGTTTATATGGATGCATTTAAATCTTCTTTTAAAAAACTTGCGCCAAACATTCAAATTAAAAATCCAGTGATGCTGGTGGTTTATTTAGGAGCGATCTTAACAACGGTCCTTTATGCTTTAACATTTTTTGGTTACGCAGATGCTAACCCATTCTTTATCTTGGCAATCGCCATTATCTTATGGCTGACTATTTTATTTGCTAATTTTGCTGAAGCCATTGCTGAAGGTCGTGGTAAAGCACAGGCAGAAAGTTTGAAACAAGCGAAAAAAGATGTCACAGCTCATAAAGTCAATTCATTGGACGATGTAAAAAATAAACAATTTACTCAAATTAAATCTTCTGAATTAAAAAAAGGTGACCTTGTCTATGTCGCAGTCAACGAACAAATTCCAATGGATGGTGATGTCGTTGACGGAGCTGCATCAGTGGATGAAAGTGCCATCACAGGTGAATCAGCTCCGGTGATTCGTGAATCTGGTGGTGACCGTAGTGCTGTAACTGGTGGGACGACAGTTGTTTCAGACTACCTAGTCATCAAAGTTACTGCTGAAAATGGTGAATCTTTCTTAGATAAAATGATTTCAATGGTAGAAGGAACGGAACGTAAGAAAACACCAAATGAAATTGGCCTACAAATTATTCTGATCATGTTAACAATCATTTTCTTGGTCGTTTCTGCAACATTATTACCATTTACTAAATTTTCAAGTGAATTAGTAGGAACAGGTTCTGCGTTATCTTTAACAGTTATCGTTGCTTTATTGGTTTGTTTAGCACCCACTACGATTGGGGCGTTAGTTTCATCTATTGGGATTGCTGGAATGAGCCGTTTGAATAAAGAAAATGTTATTGCTATGAGTGGTCGTGCGATTGAGGCAGCTGGTGACGTTGATATTTTGTTATTGGATAAAACAGGAACCATAACATTAGGAAATCGTCGTGCCAGTGAATTTATTCCAGTCACAGGTGTTAAAGAATACGACCTAGCAGATGCGGCTCAACTTTCTTCATTAGCAGATGAAACAGCAGAAGGGCGTAGTATCGTTATTTTAGCAAAAGAAAAATTTGATATTCGCGGCCGTGAATTAAATGATGTTGAAGTAGAATTTATTGAATTTACAGCTAAGACACGGATGAGTGGTATCAATTACCAAGGGGATGAAATCCGCAAAGGTGCTGCTGACACTATGAAGACGTACGTGGAAGAAAATGGCAGTGTCTATCCAGAAGAGTGTGACACGATCGTGCAACGAGTAGCCAATGAAGGTGGAACCCCACTTGTAGTAGTTAAAAATAATCAAGTTTTAGGTGTGATCTACTTAAAAGATATCGTAAAAAATGGCGTTAAAGAAAAATTTGACGATATGCGTAAAATGGGAATTAAAACCATTATGATTACTGGCGATAACCCAATGACTGCAGCAGCAATCGCAGCAGAAGCAGGAGTAGATGATTTCTTAGCAGAAGCAACACCCGAAAACAAAATGAGCTTGATTCGTGAATATCAAGAAAAAGGACACTTGGTTGCAATGACTGGTGATGGAACGAATGATGCACCAGCATTAGCACAGGCAGATGTGGCAGTAGCGATGAATACAGGAACTCAAGCAGCAAAAGAAGCTGGGAATATGATTGATTTAGATTCTAGTCCGACAAAATTAATCAGCATTGTTAAAATCGGTAAGCAATTATTGATGACACGTGGTGCGTTAACAACCTTTAGTATTGCGAATGATATTGCAAAATACTTTGCGATTATCCCAGTGCTCTTTTTCAGTATCTATCCTGCGTTAGATGCATTGAATATTATGAAATTAACTAGCCCAACCACAGCTATTTTATCAGCGATTATCTATAATGCATTTATTATTGTAGCGTTGATTCCTCTAGCTTTAAAAGGTGTTTCGTATAAAGAAAAACCAGCTAGCCAGATTTTACGACATAATTTGTTGGTCTATGGTTTAGGCGGTGTAGTGGCACCGTTTATCGCTATCAAGTTGATCGATATTTTCTTAACACTTATTTTGTATTAATTGCAATGAAACCTCTTAAGAAATACAACGAAGTTGGCTGCTGAAAAGTACAAATAAGAGTTTTCGAAAAAACTGTTGGTCATTCGAGCCTAAATGAGCCCATTACACTTTTAAGATAGGAGAAAAAAACAGTGAAAAAAATAATGATTGCCTCATTAAAAAGTATTTTGATATTTACTATCCTGTGCGGTGTGGTTTACACAGTTGTTGTAACAGCTGTTGGACAAATCGCCTTCTCAGCACAAGCAAACGGTAGCTTGGTTAAGAAACAAGAAGGTGGGAAGACTGTAGTAGTTGGGTCTAAATTGATCGGTCAGAATTTTGAAGGAGAAAAATATCTTCATGGACGTCCGAATGAAGTGAGTCAATTATCACCTGTTTCAAAAGAACAGGAAAAACGTGTAAAACAACGAGTAGAAAAAATCGATGGGACGGATATCCCTATTGATTTAGTAACAGCTTCAGCTAGTGGTGTCGACCCTGAAATTTCAGTTGAATCTGCTCTTTTTCAAAGTGAACGAATCGCTACAGCTAGAAATATGAAAAAAGACGATGTCCATGCTATAATCAAACAAAACATCACTGGCATTAAAATCGGTACACTTAACTCACAACATGTGAATGTTTTAGGTGTTAATCGAATGTTAGATGAGTCTGAATAAATGGTTGGATAAGAAGAAACAGTACTTAAAAACTTCTATCTGACCTATCAATAAAGGATGGCAAAAAAGTGGAAGAGGAACGTTTAGATCCAGAACAACTTTTAGCAAAATGGAAGAAGAACGAACAAAGCCTGAGGTCTGGTAGACTGAAGGTTTTCTTCGGTTATGCGGCAGGTGTAGGAAAAACCTATGCCATGTTAAAAGAAGCCCATGAACAACAAGAAGAAGGAAAAAATGTGTTAATCGGTTATGTGGAACCTCATGCACGCCCAGAAACACAGGCATTAGTGAGTGGGTTACCTGCGTTACCTACAAAAAAATACGAATATAAAGGAATTCAGATTAATGAATTCGATGTAGATGCTGCCTTACAAGAAAAACCAGATATTATCTTAGTGGATGAATTGGCTCATACTAATGCTATTGGAGCTAGAAATAGAAAAAGATACCAAGATATTGAAGAACTGCTCAAGGCTGGTATCGATGTTTATACAACTGTTAATGTTCAGCATATCGAAAGTTTGAATGATGTGGTGGAGCAAGTCACAGGGGTGCATATCTCAGAGACAGTTCCAGATACATTTTTTGAAACTAGCGCATTAAAAGTGGTAGATATTGAGACAGAAGAATTGCTAGATCGGCTAAAACAAGGAAAAATTTACCACTCAGAAAATGCTAGAAAAGCGATGGCTAACTTTTTTACCTCTGACAATTTAACGTTATTGAGAGGACTAGCGATTCGTAAAGCTTCGGATCATATTAATACAACGAATCAACAAGAAACGCAAAAAAGCACAGGAATTCACTCAAAACTATTAACAGTTATTGATGAAAAAAATCCAGATATGACTAAAAAATGCTTACGTTGGACTGCTCGTTTAGCACAAGCACTGGGAACTGAGTGGATTGCTTTAGAAATTTTAGAAGATACATCTGAACACGCTGAATCTGAAAACTCCAAGTTAGCTGCTAAACTAGGAGGTGAAGTAGTCACTTTAGAAAGTGACAATCAACGAGAAACAATCGTTCAGTATGTAAAAATGCGTGGTGTCACCGATTTGGTGATGGGGAAAATCATTAATCGCTCCCGTTTTATTCGTCTCTATCGTCCAGATTTGGAAGATGAATTAGTTGCATTTATTCCTGATGTGGATATTCATTTAGTTCCTTATCAATCCACCAAATATTTGCTGAACAATTATGCAACAAAGAAAAAAAATCTACGAAGTATTTTTACTTGGAAAGATTTTTATATGACCATTGGCCTACTTGGAATGGCCACACTATTTTCTGAATTAGGCTCTTATTTTCATATTGGTGATCAAAATTTGATTTTGATATTTATTCTTTTCGTCTTATTGGTTGCCCGGGTGACAACAGGATACCTGTGGGCAGCACTGGCATCAGTTGCAAGTGTCTTGATGTTTAACTGGTTCTTTGTGGAACCTCTTTATTCCTTGACGGTGTATAAACAGGGGTATCCAGTAACCTTGATTTTTATGTTGTTAGTAGCATTATTGGTCAGTAACTTGATGATGCAGATCAAAAAACAAGCATTTTATGCGATGAAACGAGAACATCAGTTGGAAATCCTATATGAACTAAACAAAAAATATTTAGTTACTCATGATCAAAAAGAAATTTTAGCAACAACCGCTGAATATTTATCGAATATGTTAGACCGAGAAGTTGTACTTTATGGCGAAGAAGAATTAAAAAATCCATCTGGAGCGCCAATCAAAGGTCCTCTAAGAAGTTTAGAAGAGCTAGCTGTTGCCAACTGGGTTTTTGTGAATCAAAAAGAAGCAGGTTTTGGAACAGATACGTTAATGGGGGCCAAAGCCCTATACCTACCAGTTCTATCAAACGGGACAACATTAGCTGTGATCGGTATTGAAAAAAGTAAAGAAAATCCAATTACAGATGAAATCATTAGCTTTTTAGAACTGATTTCAACACAACTGGCTTTAGCAATTGAGCAAAATAATCTAACGTCTGAACGGCAACAGATTTTATTTGAAAATGAGAAAGAACGGATGCGGGGCAATTTACTACGGGCTATTTCCCATGACTTGCGTACGCCGCTAACTGGAATTTCAGGTTCTGTTGAAACTATTTTAGCAGATCATGAAACAGTTAAACTACCAGAAGAAACCAAACGGAAGTTACTTGTGGGGATTAAAGAAGACGCAGACTGGTTGATTCGTATGGTAGAAAATTTATTATCCATTACTCGGATTAATGAAGAAACGATGAAAGTTGCGAAGAGTAAAGAAGCGGTTGAAGAAGTAGTTTCGACAGCCATTCAGCGCATTAAAAAAAGCTATCCTGACAGTGAAATCAATGTCACGTTGCCTGATGAATTTATCATGGTACCGATGGACTCAATTTTAATTGAACAAGTTTTATTCAACTTAATGGAAAATGCGATTCGCCATTCGAATAGTCAGACACCGATTTCTGTAATGGTTTTTGCAACGGCTAAAGAAGTCACCGTTGAAGTTGCTGACCAAGGTAAGGGATTGACTGCTGAACAGCTTAAGCTTTTATTTAGTGGGATGACCAAACAAAATACACCTGTGGACTCTAAGAGCGGCATGGGCATCGGTTTATCTATTGTAAAAACGATTATCATGGCACATGATGGCACGCTTAATGCAGGGAATAGACCACAAGGCGGAGCGATTTTTACTTTTACCTTACCGCTGGAAAGAAAGGAGCAAAAGTGATGGCAACGATTTTGATTATTGAAGATGATGATGTGATTGCAGAATTTATGGGTGCTGTATTAGAAAAAGAAAAGCATACGATTCATTTAGCTCATTCAGCTTTAGAAGGTTTATCCACATTTCGCATGTGGCCTGTGGATTTGATTTTGCTTGATTTAGGATTACCAGATCAAGACGGAATCGAAGTGTTAAAAAAAATTCGTGAAACATCTCCTGTACCGATCATTATTATTTCAGCCCGTGATCATGAAAATAATAAAGTGGAAGCACTGGATTTAGGGGCAGACGACTACATTACGAAGCCTTTTGGTACACCTGAGTTACTTGCTAGAATTAGAACGGCATTAAGACATGCAACAAATGGTACTGACTCGAAAACAGAAGTGAAGAAAATTATTAATGGTGATTTATGCATTGATATTGAACATCACACTGTTAGTAAACAAGGAAAAGTGATCCATTTAACGCCAAATGAATATAAAATTATTCAAGTCCTAGGCGAAAATATTGGGAAGGTACTGACTCATACCTATATTTCCCAGAAAGTCTGGGGACCTTATAGTAATGAAAGCCAAACCCTTAGAGTAAATATGTCAAACATTCGCAAAAAAATTGAAGATAATCCAGTTGAACCAGAATATATTTTGACTGAGATTGGCATTGGTTATCGAATGTTGGAGAAATAGATAAAAAAGCAGGCTAAGATAAAAAACTTTTAAGTTTTCTTATCTTAGCCTGCTTTTTTAGAAGAAGATATATATAAGCTCTTAAAAGCCAAAAGGATGGTAAAATAAAGAGGATAAGCTAGTTCCATTAGCATATGAAAGGGGACTGAAAATGAATATTGTTACGGCTATTGATTCTATGAAAGGATCATTAACTAGCGTTGAAGCAAATCAAATCATTGCCAAGATTTTTGCTGAAAAAGGTCATTCTGTCACAGCAATAGCGATTGCTGATGGTGGTGAAGGGACAGTTGAAGCCGTTATGAAAAATAAAGGTGGACAGAAAATAACTCAGCAAGTCCAAGCTTTAAATGGTCAATTAGTTACTGTTGATTATGGCTGGTTTAAATCTGAAAAATTAGCAGTGATCGAGTCAGCTGCGGCTTCTGGCATCCAGTATTTAGATGCCATTAAACAGACTCATCCTTTAAATACTTCCTCCTATGGTACAGGAGAGTTGATTCAAGCAGCAGTTGAAAAAGGCGCTAAAAGAATTGTTGTAGGGTTAGGCGGAACAGGTACAATAGATGGTGGCATTGGAGTGCTGAATGCTTTGGGAGTAGAATTTTTTGATCAAGAAGATCAATTATTACCTGCCAAAGGAAGTAGTTTAGCAAAAGTTGCGCGTATATCTGTTAAGAAATTAGATGAAAGATTAGCTGATGTTGCATTTTATATTGCTTCCGATGTTGACAGTCCTTTATTAGGTGAAACAGGTGCAGTTTATATGTTTGGGCAACAAAAAGGCTTAGAAAAAAATGAGCTGGCTAGATACGAAGAGGGCATGCGTAACTATCAGAAAATAGCTAGTGGAGATGATAAACCATCCAAAGGAGATGGTGCAGCTGGCGGCATGGGATTTGCTATTAGATTTTTTTTGAAAGGAATGGTTCAGTCTGGATTTGAGTTTATCTCAGAACAAACAGATTTAGAAGCGTTGATCAGGCAAGCTGATTTAGTGATCACTGGTGAGGGGCAAATGGATAATCAAAGCCTTCAAGGGAAAGTTCCAGTTGGAATTGGACGTATTGCCAAAAAATATAACGTGCCAGTTGTCGCTTTTGTGGGTAGTTTTAAAGGAAATTCCATACTTTTTCATGAGGAGGGAGTATCTGTCATCATTCCAATTGTTGATCGGATAACAAGCTTAGATGAAGCTCTTAAAGAGGCAAATATAAACTTAGAGAAAGCGGTAGATCGTTCATTAAATTTGTTGACTTTGATGAAGAGATACGGGAAATAGAGTATTTAGATAGTGTTATCAAAAAAGAGAGCAAACAATGCTTATTAGTACTAGCGGCTAGTAGGTGTTGTTTTTTTTATCCAACTTAAGTCCGTGAAATATAGGTCCTAAGTACCATGACAATGACTGTAAATTACTTCAAAATAATAAGAGAAGCAGAAAGGAGTAAAGGTGAAAATAGGGTGAGTAAATCTTGAAAATATTTTCTTAATATTAGCAAATCAATGGAGGGGTAACATGTCTGTAATCGAAGCAAGAAATATAAAAAAAAGTTACGGTCGTAATGAATCAAAATTTGATGCATTAAAAGGGATAGATTTAAAAATCGAAGAAGGAGAATCCGTAGCAATTATTGGGAAAAGCGGATCTGGAAAATCAACATTCATGCATATTTTGGCTTTGTTGGATCAACCAACTTCAGGAGAGATTTTACTAAACGATCAAAATGTAACGAGCATTAGTAAAAAAGAACTAGATAAAACAAGAAATAAACAATTTGGATTTGTGTTTCAACAATTTTTTATGAATCCTAAAGATACGGTTTTAAATAATGTGATGTTACCGCTAAAAATTGGCGGTATCTCAAATAGCAAACGTAAACAAATGGCACTTGAAGCACTTAAAGCTGTTGAATTAGATGACAAAGTCAATAATAAAGCCAATAATTTATCCGGCGGTCAAAAGCAACGGGTTTGTATTGCTCGTGCGTTAGTGAATAATCCAAAAATCATTTTTGCAGATGAGCCAACAGGAAATTTGGATTCAACAACAGGAGATAAGATCGAACAGCTGTTATTTGATTTAAATAAAGAAAAAGGGATCACATTGATCATTGTAACCCATGATCCAGAACTTGCTGCACGTTGTGATCGACAAATTCATGTTCGTGATGGACTAATTGTTGGAGGAGATGAGTAGATGAAATTCAGTGATATTTTAAAATCAGCTAGTTCAAATTTGCTGCGTAACAAAGGGCGGACGATGTTGACAATCGTTGCGATCTTTATCGGCGCATTTACGATCTCTTTAACTACGGGTGTAAACATCGGTGTCAATGATTATATCGATAAGCAGGTTGGTAGTGTTGGTGGTCAAAATCAAATGATGATCCAACTAAAAGTTAGTGGTAGTGTTGGTGAAGACGGCGAACCAGCTAAATACGATGCGGCGAAGAAAACAAGTTCAATGCAGCAACAAGAAACATTGGACAGCAAAGATCTTGATAAGATCAAAAAAATCAAAGGAATCAAAAATGCCGAAGCAATGAAGTCTGTTTCAACAACTTACATTTCAGGCAAGAACAATGAAAAATATGTATTCTCTGCAATGCCTATGTTAGAAGACTTAAATGTCGATCTTGAAGCTGGCAAAGCAGCCGATCAGAATAGTTCGGAATTTCAAATTAATCTAGCACCAGAATATGTGAAATCTCTAGGTTACAAATCTAGTGAAGAAGCGATTGGTAAAACAGTGAAAATAGGCGCAACGTCTTCTGCTACAGGTGAAGAAAAAATCATTGAAGCGACGATCGCTGGTGTACGAAATACTAGTTTGATCCAAGGCGGGATGTCGCTATTGAATCGTTCTCTTGTTGATGAAATTTCAAAAATCAACGAAGAAGGGTTACCAGAAGCGATGACTGGACAGTATGGATTGATCATGGGTGAAATGAGTAAAGATGTAACAAAAACTGAAATCGCAGATGTGAAAGAGCGTTTGGATAAAGCAGGATATATGGGTCAAACAGTTGAAGATCAAATCGGCATGATCCGTAATGTAATCAATGCTGTAACAGGTGTTTTAACGATGTTTGGTGCAATTGCGTTACTAGCGGCAAGTTTCGGAATTATCAACACCTTGTACATGTCAGTTCAAGAACGTACGAGAGAAATTGGTTTGATGAAAGCGATGGGACTTAGCAGTGGTAAAGTCTTTACGATTTTTAGTGTAGAGGCGGCGTTGATTGGATTTTTAGGTTCTCTTCTAGGGATTTTGGGAGCAGTCGGGGCTGGCGCTTTGATTAATCAAATAGCCGCTGATTCCTTCTTGAAATCATTGACAGGTTTTACCTTGATTCAATTCTCACTTTCGTCATCTGCTATGATCATTCTTGTAATCATGGGAATCGCATTCCTTGCAGGAACTCTACCAGCACGAAGAGCAGCGAAGTTAGATCCAATTGAGTCATTGCGATATGAATAAGAGTTGAAAATCGTTTAGGACAAAGTATTTATTGCTTTGTCCTTATTTTTTATAAGCATATTTTTTACTTAAATAAAGAAGAAGGAGTATACTGAATTCACATTTTGTAAAACAAACGGAGGAGTAATAAATTATGAAAGCAGTAGTAATCAATCAATACGGTGGTAAAGAAGAATTAACCGAGCAAGACGTAACCTTACCTGAATTAAAAGAAAACCAAGTGCTAGTAAAAGAATACGCAACATCAATCAATCCAATTGACTGGAAATTAAGAGAAGGTTATCTAAAACAAATGTTTGATTGGCCGTTTCCAATCATTTTAGGATGGGACGTTGCAGGGATCATCCTAGAAGTTGGTAGCAAGGTGACTGATTGGAAAGTGGGAGACAAAGTATTTGCTCGTCCAGAAACAACACGTTTTGGAACCTATGCACAGGAAACGATTGTTGATGAAAACTTATTAGCGAGAATTCCTGAAAATGTAACATTTGAGCAAGCTGCAGCTGTTCCATTAGCTGGTTTAACTGCTTTGCAAGCACTTTTTGACCATGGCAAACTTCAAAAAGGAGAGAAAGTATTGATTCATGCTGGAGCAGGTGGTGTGGGAACCTATGCAATCCAATTAGCGAAGCAAGCAGGCGCTTATGTTATCACAACGGCTAGTGAAAAAAATCATGCGTTGTTAGAAAAACTTGGAGCTGATGAAGTGATTGACTACCACACAACGAATTTTGCTGAGGTACTGACTGACATTGACTTAGTATTTGATACGATGGGCGGAGAGGTTCAAAAATCAAGCTTTTCTGTACTAAAACCAAATACAGGGTGTTTGATTTCAATTGTGGGGATTGCAGATGAATCATTAGCAAAAGAAAAAAATATCAAAGCAGAAAGTATCTGGCTTCAAACCAATGGAAAACAATTACAAGAAATTGCAGATCTAATGGCCTCTGGTAAAGTAGTTTCAGTAATTGGCGAAGTATTTCCATTTTCTAGACAAGGAATCTACGATGCACATGCACTAAGTGAAACTCATCATGCAGTAGGAAAAATTGTTATAGCAATGGCAGAGTAAATAAATAACCCATCATCAACAGTTTAAAGTGTTGATGATGGGTTATTTATTTGTTCGTTGCGCTCGAAAGAGAATCAGTTCTAATAATCCGGGTAATTCTTGCTGGATGTAGTCTTTGTTTAAAATGTACGTTTTAGTTGTACCTATTTTTATTTCTTGAATGAGTTTAGCATCCTTAAGCAATTTTATATGGTGAGATAAAGTAGATTTTACAATATTATACTTTTCTGAGGTAATCCGCTTTTCACCATCTAGTAGCAAGCAAGTAAGGATGTTTAAACGAATCGGATCACTGACTGCTTGAAGCGCTTGTAGAACAGGATCATTGTTGGTATCGGTTGATTTATTTTTCATAAACAGATTATAACATAAACATTCTACTTTACATATCGCTTTGAGAGTGATATATTCTTAATGTTCGAAAATAATCGAACGAAAGAAGAAAATGGAGGATATTATGAAAAACACATATAAAGAAAATAATTTCGATACGATTATGAACGGTAGAAGATCGATTCGTAATTATGATCCAACTGTTAAAATCAGCCCTGAAGAAATGGAGCAAATCATTAACGATACTGTTAAAGCACCTTCTTCTGTGAACATGCAGCCATGGCGTTTTGCAGTTGTTGCAAGTGATGAAGGAAAAGAAGCAATCGCACCTCTTGTGCGTTTTAATAAGGTGCAAAATGAGACATCTGCTGCAATGATCGTAATTTTTGGAGATCTAAATAGTTTTGAACATGCAGAAAAAATCTATGGCACAGCAGTTGAACAAAACCTAATGCCTCAAGAAGTCAAAGAACGTCAGTTAGAGATGTTAAGTCCACTATTTGAACAAATGTCTACAGAAGAGAAAAAAGAAATGGCGATTATCGACGGAGCCTTAGCAGCGATGAATTTGATGCTGGTTGCTCGTGCGTATGGCTACGATACAAATCCGATCGGTGGTTTTGACCGAGAAAAAATCGCTAAAGCATTAGATATGGATGAAGCACGTTATTACCCAGTAATGATTGTTTCAATCGGTAAAGCAAATGAAGAAGGTTACCCTTCATATCGTTTACCAGCTGAAGATATTACAACTTGGAGATAGGAGGACCAGTCATGCACATCATTCCCTTAGTTTTAGCTGTTATTGTTGCGCTGGAACACTACTATATTTTATATTTAGAAATGTTTCAGACCACATCTTCTACAGCCCAACGTTCATTCGGATTGGATAAAGAATTTTTAGAAGATCAACGAGTTCAAACCTTATTTAAAAATCAAGGATTGTATAATGGCTTTTTAGCTACAGGTATTTTATGGGGAGCATTTTTTGCTTCTAATAGTTGGAGTGTGGTGACTTTCTTCATCCTATGTGTGACTGTTGCTGCGGTTTATGGTGGATTGACTTCTTCAAAATCAATTCTATTAAAACAAGGACTTCCAGCAATTATTACATTAGTAACTCTTTTGATATTTAGATAATTATAGAAAAGTTTGAGGCAAGAAACCTGTTGTCTCAGGCTTTTTCTTTTGTTTAGAAAAAAACTTATAAAAAGTAAGTCAAATCTCTTTACTTACTTTTAGTAAGGGGTTATACTGTAAAAGTAATCTAAAAACTATTTGAAATCGAAAAGGAGCAATTATCATGACAGAATTTATTCAAGCATTAAAAAAACGCCGTTCAATCTACGCTTTAGGAGATAATTTAACACAATCAAAAGAAGAAATCACAGCTTTAGTTAAAGAAGTTGTTAGAGAAAGTCCTTCATCATTTAACTCACAAACACAACGTGTAGTTTTCTTATTTGGTGATGCACATAAAAAATTCTGGTCAATGACAGAAGAAGCATTAAAACCTTTAACGCCAGCAGAAGCATTTCCTAATACACAAGCAAAATTACAAAGTTTTGCAGCTGGAACTGGAACATTACTTTTCTTTGAAGATATGGACATTGTAAAAAATCTACAAGAGCAATTTGAATTATATGCAGATAATTTCCCAATTTGGTCAGAACAAGCAAGTGGTTTAACACAAGCAAACGTTTGGACTGCATTAGCACAAGAAAATATTGGTGCAAACTTACAACATTACAATCCAATAATCGATGAAGCAGTAGCAAAAGAATGGTCAATTCCAAGTCAATGGAAATTAAGAGCACAACTGGTATTTGGTTCAATCGAAGCACCAGCTGGCGAAAAAGAATACATGGAAGATAGTGCGCGTTTCTTAGAATTTAACTAATTAAACGTGTAGGAGGGGAAAAGTATGGTGACTAAATTACCGCCAGAAACAATTGTAAAACAAGTGAAATTGAACGTGCAAAATCTGGAAATGATGACAGATTTTTATACGAAGATGATTGGACTTGTCTTACTAAAAAAAGAAGGAAATACAACTTTCTTAGGTGTACAAGAATCTTCTGAACCTATTTTGATTTTAGAAGAACTTGTTGATCCTGTGGTGAAAAATAATACGACAGGCTTGTATCACACTGCTTTTCTCCTACCTTCTCGTAAGGATTTAGGCAATAGTTTACTTTGGTTAATGCAAAACAATGTTGACATTGGAGCAGCTGATCATGGTTACAGCGAAGCAATTTATCTGACGGATCCAGAAGGTAATGGAATCGAAATCTATCGTGATAAACCAAAGAGCGAGTGGGATATTCGTGCCGATGGACAAATCATTGGTGTTACCGAAGAATTAGATGGTGACGGAGTGGTTGCAGAAGCTGATAGACAATGGTTGGGCATGGCGCCAGGCTCACGAATTGGGCACGTTCATTTGCAGGTTGCAGATTTAGATGAAACAGAGGCGTTTTATGAACAACTTGGTTTTTCTCTAAAATCAACTTTTGGCAGACGCGCAAAATTCTTGGCTGCAGGCGAGTATCATCATCATATCGGGACGAATACTTGGAATGGTGAACATGTACCGCTAATTGGTGAGAATCAGTTAGGCTTGGTTTGGTATACTTTTCAGTTGCCGTCTAGAGAAGCGTTTGAGCTGTTTATGAAACAACTCGCCGAAACGAATCTTGATTATGTAAGTGAAAACGAACAAGTCACTATTAAAGATCCGAATGGGATGGAAATCAAATTTGGGTATTAAGTAAAAGAGGCCAACTTCTACTTTGAAGTTGGCTTTTTTTGTTGGGGTTTACATGGTTAATTGGTTTTGAGATGGAGATGGAAAACGACTGTTTTTGGCATAGCAACATTAATGAACAAAATAGGATAGAGAAATTCTCTATCCTAAATTTTTATTTTGAGCAACTCTATTGAACACTGAATAGTCTTGTCAGAGTAGCGTTTATAAAACGGTCAATTACTGATACTCTACTGAACATTTTTATCTTAATAGGTATCTTTTCATTGAAATTCTTAATTAGCTTGAATGGATCTAGAGAGCTATTTAAGACAACACCTAATTCCCAAAAAAACTAACATTGTTTGTAGTAAGCAGTGTACCCGTCTTTATTTTCATACTTCGTTACAACGTATAGTTTCATTGATTTTCCTTTAATAATTTATTTCATATGTTTATGATACCAGACAAGCAAAAGTGTGTATGCGCTTTCTTTATCGTTATATTTGTCAGAATGTATCACGTTATTTGTGGTATAAATTTATATAAAGAAAATAGGAGGTCATAATATGAATAACGACTACAGCTCCCCAACACCAGAACCAGTAGATAACAATGCTACTACCGTTCAAATTCTAAAAGAAAAAAATGATTTTGTTTTTGTAGATAAGAGTAATGATCTTGAAGTAATATTTCCTGAAAAAACATCAGTTATTGATAAAAAAGAGAAAAAAGCAAATAAATTATAAGTATTTTAGGTCAGAGTAAAATAGCTCTGACCTTTATTTACATTTAAAATTTACTGGAACAAAGTGATCCTATTACACTTGCACAAGATCACTTTTGCTATACTCAAATTTTACATAATCATTTAACTTGAAATACTCAAAGATAACTATGGTTTTTTCTAGCATGCTGCTGTTTATTATTAATTTTGGGCGTTTTTTGATTTACCAGGATAAATAACTCTTTAGGGGATAAACCTAGTTTGAGTGCTAAATCATGAATTTCAATGTGTGACCATTTCTGTTTACAACCATGTACTTCATCCTGTCACTTACAAAGAATATAGCCATTTCTCCTGGTTATTCTTTTCAGCTCCTGGATACCTTCGTTTTAGGTAAAAGATAGAATGATACTTTTTATCCAAAATACAATTATATGTTGAACGCTTTCAAACATATTGATATAATCTTTTGTAGGGGAGGATAAAATTATGAAAAAAAAATTAATTACAATTGTTGGGACATTAATGTTAGGAACGTTAGTTTTTCCTTTGGTAGCGAAAGCAACGGGGGGGAATGGTTTTATTCAAGTGCCCTCAATAGATGTGCGAAGTAATTTATTCGAAGGTATTAAAACTAAATTGAGTGAGGATGGCGAGAGCAATCTAGCTAAGGATCTTGAATATGTTTATAATAGATACGGCGTGATTCCTTTGGAATATATGGACAAGGTTACATATGTTGGTTCTGATTGGGTAGAACCTTATCTAAATGGTTTGGAGCATGCAGAAAACTTAGAACGTTTAATGGGCGAATTTATAGATGAATTACAAGATTTTACTCCTATAAAAAATTCTCGTAAACTTAAGGAAATTCTTGTTACGTATGGTAATAACACTAATCTGAAAGATCTTAGAAATTTAGAGAATTTAGAAAAGCTTACGATAGGTAGTCGGGGAGTGTCTGATAGAGAAAGTTGGCCTGAGAAAATGGACATGTTAGCACTATATGATTTGTCAGACCTATCAGAATTGACTAATTTGAAGAGAATAAAAATCGATACTGCAGGACTTTTACAAACAATTACGTTAAAAAAGGGAACAAAAACTTATGAAATGTATAGCCCAGTCATAAAATCATCGCAGTTTAAAGATAGTGTAGTAAAATATTACGGAGATGACGAAGAAGTGACATTTACAGAAAAAGATAGTCTTTTGAGGTGGGAAAATATAGACAATGATACTGAATTTTTATTGTTAACTTGGGATACTTCTGTAGGTGAAAACTACCATTTTTCAGGAGATACTAAAATTCCAATAAACTGGATTGATTAAAAGTTTTATCGGCAAAAAATTGTTTTACTAGTAGGCAAACATATGTAGCTAAGAATCATTTCAGAGAACCTATGTTTAAATGAAGATCCCAAAGTTTAAAAACTCAAAAAATCAGCATTGCTAAAAAGGTTCTTTGCCAACTAATGTCGATGAAAAAAACAAAGAATTAAAACGATTGTCATGAATCCTAGAGGGAGTTTCCTCTAGGTCTTTTTATTAATTTGAAAATAATCACTGATTTTTTTCAAATGACTATCAAAACTTTAATATTGAAAATAAAGAAATTAGGCTGTCGAAAATCAGAAAACTAGAAAATATGAAAACTTGGATAAGAATAAATCTGACTTAAACCATGCTTTAATGGTGTTAAGTCAGATTTAGAAAAAAAGGGATTTTTTTGAAAATTGTTGAACCAATTCGTGACAAAAAACAGATCGATACGATGAAAGCTATTTTATCCTCTTGAAAAATGGGTCAACGAAACGAGTTGCTGTTTTCGATTGGAATAAATACGGCCTATCGGATTTCACATCTGCGCCGGTTAAAATTATCGGACGTCTTAACGATCTCTCGTGATCGAGTGATTGCCAAATATCGATTGGAAATGAAAGAGCAAAAGACGGGTATGCATAATTCGATTATTATTTCGAATAAGCTTAGAAAGTTGGGTATGGAATACTGCAATGAATTATTTTCCTATGAAGTAGCCAATCGAGATTTTGATTATTACTTGTTTCCAAGTCAAAAAGGAGAAAATGAACCAATGAAACGACAAACCTTGTGGGAGATTTTGAGTAATGCGGCCATGAGTATGGGCTTAAAAACTATTGTCAGCCATTCGATGCGAAAAACGTTTGTTTACTTTCTATACAAAAACGGAACGTCAATCGAGATTATTCAGGAATTACTTACTCCTTCTTCACAGCGTGAAACCTTGCGTTATATTGGGATTACTCAGGAAGACAAAGTTACTGTAGTAATCAGCTTAGATTTATAAAAATGGTCCAAAAGTTACAAGAAAATCAAAATATCACAAAACTACGATACTGACAGAGCAATTCTAAGATGATTTTGAAAGACAAAGCTAGGCAATTATCCTTCAGAAAAAAATGAATTTGAAAATCTCATGTATGATATACTAATCAATGCAGAAAAGTTATGACGGTGGCAACTTCCGAAGGGGTGTGGTGCTTATGAGAATAAGTGCTGAAATCTATGAAAGGAGAAAGCCTTTTGTCCGCATTAGAAGCAATTCAATTGATTCTAAGTTTTGGTATGTTTACCATTGCTTTGATTAAATTGATTGTGGACTTGCAAAAAAACGACAAAAAGAAATGACCGCTCATTAACTTTGGCAAGTTAGCGATCATTTCTAATGATTAATTAACCAATGCTACCGTCTTAAACGGTTCTACATAAGAGAGGTATGTTAGCGCATCTCTCTCTTTTCTGTTTTATTATACTACAAAACACTAAAAAATTGTAGTTTAACACGAAGATTTTCAGGTTTAAGTACAAAAAAGGATCAGAAAGGAGAGTACAATGAAAAAGTTGTTGAACTATTATAGGGTCACTGACAAATTATATAATGAAAGTTCGTATAAAATTAAGATAACAATAAATGTTGCTACATTTATAACAGCACTTTTAATAAAAAAGATACTATTGGAAAATGTTGATGATCTTCTCTCTTTTATAATGGGAGTACTTTCATTTTTAATGTTCTTTCCTTTATATTCATATTTATTTTATAGGCTAGAAAAAAGTAGTCTAGTTTCCCAAAAAGGATTAATTAGGAGGAATTAGATGGAAGAGTATGAACAGATTTATAATGCATTAGAGGCTGAAGTGATGGAACTATCTTATTCAATTACATTTAGTGAGGAACAAAAACACGTGTACTCTCCTAAAATAGCAGATTTAGTATTGCGGTCAGCAAGTTTATTGGAGTCTGCTTTAAAATATCAATACAAAGATAAAAAAGATACACAAGAACGCTTAAAATATGATGACGATCGACTAATTGAAGAATTGGGGTTAGAGAAAAAGTTTACGTATGTACACTGGAAACTTTTTCAATTCCAAAAAAAATCATTTTATTCGTTTAAAAGGAATGAAGAAAGAGTAAATAAAATGTTTAGTAATGTATCTAAATCTGGCAATAATCAATTTTCATGGAATAACGCTTATCAGAGTTTGAGACATGAGTTTATAAAATCTATACCGTATTATGGAACTTTGTACTATCTTTTTGAAATACTTGCAGCGTTGCATTTAGTTCTAGATGCTCCTTCAAGAATATTTTGTGACCCAACTCAAAATGATGATGGTTCATGGTACGCTGCAAGATATTTAGGTAATGGATCGTGGGTAAGTTATGCTATTGAAATAGAAGAATAGAGGTTCTCAAAAAGGATTGAACGGAGTGAAATATTTGTGAGATTGTTTATGTTTTTGAAAATTAAAAGGGAGCAATTAAAACAATCGCTAAGAGATTTTTGATTACCGCTATTAGAACTCAAATATTTATCAAAAAAATTAAATTATACTGGTTTTGCAAAGATGTTTGAGATAGCTTTAGAAATTTTAGATTCAGATTTAAACGATCAAGAAAAAGCAAAATAAGTAATAGCAAAAACTCAAATATTTGGTTGTATGGGTTCTTTGGGAGACTCTCCCCTACCGCACAAACTCTAGGGATAAGAAGCGAATTTGAAGACACAACAAGTCAGTTTTCTAATGCTAGGCATGAGTTAGAAAAGAAATTAAGATATTATGCCAAAAATGATAGAGGATGAAAACAATATAACTATGTTGTTTGGCATTTAAGACAAAAAGACCAATGTTACTTTTTAGCGTTCTTTCTTGTTGAGTATAAGGCAGCGCATATTGCTACTGTAATACATATTATAAGCAAAATTTTCATTATTTATCACCTCCTTGTTACTATTTTTAGTGTCTCATAAAAAGGAATAGAAGTAAATATGTTCATAACTATAAGGATTAAATAGTTGTTAAAAGTAAAGAAATTACTAAAAGAATAGAAGAGGTTTTAAATTTAAGTGATAAAGAATTTGCTGAAAAGTATGGTAGCCAATATTTTGATTATTCAGCATATGAAAAAATTGGAGTTGTTAAATCAAAGTTAACTATACTAAAAGAAGACTTGATTTCCAAAATCGATCAGAAAGGTTAACAGATGAAGAAAATCTTTGTTGTAAGCCAAGTTTTATTAGCGATCAATTTATTTATACTCATTGTTCCAACGTCTGCTTTTCTAATTGCTTTTCAACTATTCCCCAATTTAGACTCAACCGAAAATGGACTTGGAGTTTATCCGTTACTTTTTATGATATATGGATTTGCAGGATTGTTTGTAACTATTTCTTTGTCAATCATAATGATCGTAGTATACACGTGGTATAAGTATAAATTTACTGAAAAAGATTAAAAGAAGGAGATAAGATGTTACGGTAAAATTCAAGAAATGAACTATCCTGCTAAAAATACAGAAATAGTTGCTCCAAATTAGTTGTTATAAATAGTTGATGCTAATTTGATCAATTTGTATAGGCAACTTCAATCAGAAAAAGAGTTAGAGAAATATAGAAATCGAATGGTCTAAAACTATAATGGAGATAATTATTTAACACTTACTAACTTTTCTTCTATATCTGAAGCTGAAAAAGCAGTACAGAGTTATTGGAGTGCATTTGATAGTCTTATTTCCAAAAAGAATCAGTAAAGCTCAAATTATATTTTGAAATTGTTAAATATGCACTCAAAAAAAGGAAAAGTGCATTCAATAGGAGGAAAAAGAATGAACGAAGCTAGGAAGTTAGACAATATTAGGGAGTTTTTTAAAAGAACGAATATAGAATCTATCGAGGAGAAAAATTTTATTTTTGGCTATGTTGAGCCAAAGTTCTGGAAGTACATGGTATTTCAGGCGGGAGCTGTAGCTGTAGCGGATATGAAAAACTTACTTGTGTTCTTTACAGAAGAACAAATTATTCTTGTAGGGTTAAGTTTGTCAGGAAATTTTACAGAGAATATTTCTTATCTGGATCATAAAGATATTATTGATTTTAAATACAAAAAAGGACTAATACAAACAAAAATTATTTTTAAGTACAATGATGCTAAAGTAATAATCAAGACACCTCAAGTAGTCTTGACCTCTAAGTGGCAAATGACCAATCTGCAGTATCTAAAAGAAAAGAATTTTTTTATACAATAAGAATTCCAAAAAAGAATCGATAGTTATACAGACTGACTATTAAAGAGGTGTTGTAGTGGAAAAACTAAATTTTACTGAAATGTCACCTAGATTTAAGGAACATAGAAATTTTTTAAAGCTTTCTTCAGTCTTAGTAGATTATGGATATATGTGTTCTTGGTTACCAGTAGATGATCAAGGTGCAGATTTTATTGCGGTTCATTGCAAAACAAACCATGTTTTAAAAATTCAGTTAAAAGGAAGAGTTTCAGTGGAACGAAAATACTTTGGTAAAGATATCTATATGGCTTTCCCAATAAATGATAGGAAGCCATTGGAAAATTGGATGATAGTGCCACACGATAAGCTTGTAAAGATATTTATTTCAGCTAGTTCATGGGAAAAACTAGGAGGTAGGAGTAGCGGCAGAGTACCATTAAAGATATTGAATGACGTAAAAAAAATATCAATTATTGAACCAGTCAATTTGCGGTAATCCAAAACTAAAAATTTCCAAAAAAAGATAGAAATTAAATCCTCATACAATTGAGAGGAGGAATGAAAATGATAAAACCTAATTTGATTCTAGGCGTAAGCTGTCTGCTACTTTTTTCTGGCTGTGGCACTGGTACTAAACAAGAAACCCAACAGCAAGCTGAAGAATCAAGTACAAAAAGTCAATCTGTGGATAATGAATTTGAAGAATTGGTGCAACAAGAAGAATATGGTAAAGCGTTAAACATATTAAGTAAGAAAACTAAAAAAGAAGATAATGATATTTATTATAAGCGAGGAGTTTGCTTTTTCTATTTGGATAATTATCAGTTTGCCTTAGCCAATTTTAGAAAAGATCGCGAACTAAATGGAGAAAAGCACGAAAAGATAGAAGAGATGTTTGAAAAAATAGATAATGTTTTTGATGAAACAGATTTCCAAGTTACTGAAGAGATGATGAATGTTGTTTTAAAAGATGAATCAGAGAAAGAGAAAGCGGTTATCAAATTGTATTCCTCTGATAATTGGAGAAAGAGACAATTCTGGTTTGGTTACTTCAAGAATAAAGAAAAAGAAACATATATCTTATTCAATACTGAAACAAAAGTTGTTCAATATCTAGATGAAAAAATATTTGCTCAAAAGTTTAAGGATACTTATTTTGTGAACTATGAAGAACAACGTCCACTATTTTCGGTAAATGATCCATCTGAGTATTCGCATTGATTAAATAATAAACAAGTAACTAACTAACTCAAGAAATATCAGATGAAAATACTCAGCTTCCCAAAAAACGATAGAAAAAGAAAAGACTAGTATATAATAGAGAGTATAATCAAAACATTTTCAGCTATTATTTATTATTAGCTGAAAAAACACTTCCCCAAAAAATAGTTAAAGGACTGAGTAAAATCTTGTTAAAAACCGAATCTGTATCTTTTAAACATAACGAACAATCAATCATAACCGATATGACAATATCTTTTGAAAAAGGCAGTCACACCACCATCACCGGACCTTCAGGCAGTGGGAAAAGTACGGTACTTAAGTTGTTGGCTTCTTTACTAACACCAACAACAGGCAAAATTCTTTTTAATGACCAAGATATTGCAGGATTAAGACCTGAAAATTACCGTATGCAAGTATCATACTGCTTTCAACAACCATCTTTATTTGGTGAAACAGTACGCGATAATTTCATGTTCCCATATGAAGTACGCAAAAAGGACTTTCAAGAAAGTCACGTACTAGAATTACTAAAAGAAGTAAAACTACCTGAAAGATATCTCAATAAAAAAATCACCGAATTGTCAGGTGGAGAAAAACAGCGTATTGCCTTGATTCGCAATGTGATATTCCTGCCAGAAGTATTACTTTTAGACGAAGTGACAGCTGGTTTAGATGAAGAAAGTAAACAAATCGTCAATCAGTGGCTGTTGCAATTGAATCAGGAAAAAAATGTTACATTGATTCGTGTGACCCATGATACAGAAGAAATCGCTCAATCTACAATTGTTAAAAGGATTGTGGCAGGTCGATTGGAGGAAGAAAAATGAACTTAGCGGTGAACGATCTTTCGCTATTATTTGCTGGAATGCTTGTTGTTGTTGCATTAGGAATTAGTTATAAAGAAAAGTTAGGCTTTACCAAAGATATTATTATTAGCGTGTGCCGTGCTATTATTCAATTGATTTTAGTTGGTTATTTACTGAAGTATATCTTTCAAGTCGATAATAAAATTTTGACAGTTGTAATTGCTGGAATTATTGTTGTTAATGCTGCGTTAAATGCTAAAAAGCGCAATAATCATTTAAAAAACGGCTTTTTGATTTCTTTCATTGCAATTGCTTGTAGTACAGGTGTGACGATTGGTGTGTTAGTTCTCTCGGGAGCGATTCGGTTTATTCCTTCCCAAATCATCCCTATCAGCGGGATGATCGCTAGTAATTCCATGGTAGCGATTGGATTGTGTTATCGAAACATGGATAGTTTATTTCACGATCAAAGACAGGCTGTTCTTGAAAAATTGGCATTAGGTGCTGATATCAAGTTAGCCTCAAGGTCAATTGTTAGAGCAAGTATCCGAACAGGAATGGCGCCAACAATTGACTCTGCTAAAACAGTGGGGATTGTAAGTTTACCTGGAATGATGTCAGGGCTGATTTTCGCTGGAGTTGATCCAGTACATGCGATTAAGTATCAAATTATGGTGACTTTCATGTTATTGTCTGCTACGAGTATTGGTTCAGTACTTGCGACATATCTTGCTTATAAAAGTTATTATAATGAGCAGAAACAATTGATTATATAAATAAGAAAAAACGATTGGACTTCTCTTCTAGAGAAAAATCCAATCGTTTTTTTAAATACTAGCGCCGCCTCCTCCGGAAGAGCCGCCGCCTCCAGAGAAACCACCGCCTCCACCGAAGCCGCCGCCCCCTCTTGAAGAGCCACCGCCAAAACCGCCGCCTCCCCAATACCAAGGGCCACTGCCGCGGCCACCACGACCGCCCCCTCTAAATAGTATAAAAGGAAGAACAACGAAAATCACAACGAAGATGCCAAAGATATCTTCAACGCCTGAACTACCTCCAGAAGAAACATCTTCCAATTCATTATCTGACAAAGCGTTTTTATCTGCTGGGTAGTCGTAATGTTTATCAATCAAGGTGGTGACTGCATTAAATGTGTATTGTAGACCGTTATTGATTGAACCTTCATTACTTGATTTCAAGTCGTCTTTCGCTTGTTGCAAAATATTACCTGCAATACTATCAGTGATGACATCTTCCAAGCCGTAACCAACTTCGATCCGAACATTTCGTTCACCGTCATTTACTGCGTATAGAATCAAAACACCGTTATTTTCTTTTTGATTTCCAATCTTCCATTGTTTAAAAAGGTCGGGAGCATAACTGTCGACACTGTCACCGTCTGTTGAATCAATTACACCTAAAACAACTTGTGGAGCTTCTGGTTTCCCTTTATAGATCTCCCCTTTTTTATCAACTAACTGTTTAGTCGTCTCATCAAGAATGCCTGGTTGATCTAAATAAAAATGATCGGGAGCTGCGGGTAACTGCTCAGCAAATACTGTTGTATGGAAGCCGATGAAAAAGGCGACAAGGAAAAATAAACTACTAGCTAATAACCCTCGTCTAAACATTTTCATTGTAATCACTTCCCGCCAGATGAATTAGTTGAATTATCAAAATTCACAGAAGGAACAGTAGTAGCCGTTGGATCAGCTTTAAAGTAGTCCTTTTTACCTAATCCCATCATATTTGCAAAGATATTTTTAGGGAATGAAACCACCTGTTCATTGTATTCTTTTACAACTTCATTGTAACGTTTACGTTCAACAGAAATGCGGTTTTCAGTACCTTCTAATTGAGTCATCAACGTTTGTACATTATTACTTGATTTCAGATCTGGATAATTTTCGTTGATAACGTTGATTAATGTACCAACTGATTGATCTAATTCTTGGCTAGCTTTGATTTTTTCTGAATCATTATTGGCAGAACCGTATGCTTCACGAGCTTTGGCAATATCACCAAAGACCTTTTGTTCCTGTTGCATACTACCTTTAACTGTATTAACTAAGTTTGGAATTAAATCCGCTCTACGTTGCATTACGTTTTCAACTTGACTCCATTGGGATTCAACGGACTGTTCTTTCTTCGCTAATCCGTTGTATTGACTGACTCCAAATACGCCGAATAAAACAATGACGATCAAAGCAATCAAACCAACTTTTGTTGTATTTTTTTTCATAACTTTCTCCTCCTAAATATAAAACCTCAATGGGTTTCTTAAAGTAACTGTAATGATATTGTAATGCTTATGAAATATCTAGGCATCCATCTTAAGACCTATTTTTTATAAAATAAGATGTAAAGTAGGGTAAATATCTCTTGTTTCTTAATTATAAGGACTTTTACGATATAAGCCAAAGGAAGAAACTTATCCAAGGTCTAGAAGAAATGAAAAGAGAACAAATCAAAACGAAAATAAGTCTGAATTTGTCCTCGAACATGTCTTTTATTTTTAGCGAAGTAATAGAATTGGTAAAAAGCTGAGTGTATCAAAAGCTACGTGAACGAGCCAAGTCACCCAAATCGAATGACTCTTTTTAAATAAATAATTTAACACTAAGCGACTGGGAATGATTGTTACCAAAATTTGAAGTAAATTGAAATCATAAGCTGTAAGATGCCACACTGCAAATAGTATTGAACAGAATAAAGATGCTTGCCAAAATTTCCAATTCCATTTTTTCCAAGTGCTATAAAGTAAAGGAATGCTTAATAATTCCTCTCCTAAAATCATAATCGGTATATGCGTCACAACATAACTCCAAGTTAAGCTATCGTTTACAGAATTCGCTGATGGCGGCGTTCCAGCAATCAGTTGCCACAAATTTCCAAAGAGTAAAGAAGTAAGAAAGAGAGTAGGAATACCAATCAGAATCCATTTAAAACTAAAATGTTTGAACCAATCGATGAATTCATTTTTTAATATAAGGTAGGAAAGGCTTCCTGCTAAAACAGCATTAAAGAATATAGAAAAGAAATCTAACACAGGGGTTACGGTAAAGAGAATTGGTAATAGCTGATAAAGAATACCAACCAAAATAATTCCGAAAGCTAAAGAAAATCCTTGTTTTTTCTCTGACATAAAAATACCTCCTAGTTTAAAAGCAGAAAGAGCTAGATATTACAGCAGTATTGTTTAACCTCAGCAAAAGACTGTGAGGTGTTTTTAACACGTTGAAATCTAACAGATTTACTTAGTCTGATTATAAAGAATTTTAAGTAGTAAGCAAAAAAATATGATTCATATGGGTCAATTTTTTTCTTAGGCTAGAAGAGAAATCATTGCATAACTGATTTTATTGAGTACGGGGATGAATAACAATTACTGAAAAAGCAGTTGATTCATTTGATGTTAAAAGGTAAGTTATGAAAAGAGCGAAGGGAATTTTTAAGAACAAAGAATCAAAAGTTATTGATTATAGAAAAGATGATAAAACTAAAAATTGATCCTTTTAAAATAGCATTTTTAGATAGGAATAGCAAAATAGTTATGGAGTCAGTAATTAATTGACTTCCATAGCTATTTTGTTATTTTCTAATTGAGTCCAATCATTTTGAAAAAACAAAACTAGATTAGACCCAATGTTTCTTTTTTTTGTAGCGTTTACATTATATATTGAGTACAGGAGGAACAAAATGATTGATGATCGAATGAGCTATTTTATCGACCTGCCAGCAGAAGTGGGTTACTCAATTCAAGAAATCAAAGAGATTACAGGGCTGAATTCAGATAGGATTATTGATCAGCTTGGGATGATAAACGAATGGTTAATGAAATTCTCTTATCAACAAATTTATTGGGAACAGGATAAAATCTACTTTTCAAAACAATTAGCTGATAAATGGCTAGAGATTCAATTTGGCAAGAAGGAAACGGAAATCTATTATTCAGAACATGAAAGACAAGCCTTGCTTTATTTGTTAACAATGATTTCTGAGGAAGATTTATCTGTCTATCATTATCAGGATTTTCTGCAAGTCAGTAAAAATACAATTTTAGCTGATATCAAAAAATTACGCCAAGAATTGTCAAAGAAGCGAATTACATTGGATTATTCTCGTAAGGATGGTTTTTACTTGTCTGGGTGTGAAGAGCAAATTCGAATTCAGGCACATCAGATGATTGCTAAAACAGTTCTATCAGTTTCAGGAAAATGGGGATTAAAAAAAGGGTTAAGAAAGTATTCAAAAACGTTTGAAGCTAGCGTTCGCTCTTATTTTTTTAAAGCGATCAAATCAAGTGAATTAGTGATCGTTCCAAGTCGAATCGAAGAGACAATTTATTTTATGGCATACATCTTGTGGCGAGCTAAAAGATATTCTTTTAGACTGGATTATCAAACAGACATTGCTTTAAAAGAGTTGAATGCTTTTTATGGAAGTCAGATGTTTTTAGCTGAATTTCCGGAAATCTTAGATCTTGAAAATGAGCAATTATATTTTACGCTGATTTTTATGACAATCACGCAAGGAGAAATCAGGGATACAGCGTTAGAATTTTTGTTAGAATGTGCCAGTCAAATTATTCATGAAATGGAACGATTGGCTGCGATTGAGTTTAAATCTTATCGGAAATTGTTATTGGATCTTTTTTATCATTTGGTGCCAGCTTTTTTTAGGATCAATTATCATTTTTCGTTATCTAATGTGCTGATTGGAGAAATCAAGGAACAGTATGGCGAAATGTTCACCTTAACGAAAAAAGCACTACATCCTTTAGAAATATTAGTAGATAAATCAATTCCTGATGAAGAAATTGGCTTTTTCACGATTTTATTCGGTGGTGAGATTGGTAATCAGCGAGAATTAAATCGAGTGGTCCGATATAAAGCGTTAGTCTTATGTCCAAGCGGCATCAGTTCGTCATTGATCATGCAGTCGGAATTAAAGGAATTATTTCCAACGATCGATTTTAGTTTGACGACGACTGTGGATCAATTGGAAAGTATCTCAGAATCTGACTATGATGTGATTTTCTCTAGCGTTTCGTTAAACACACACAAGAAAACATATCTCGTTAATCCAATCATGTCGCAATTGGAAAAGAATGGGTTAATTCGAAAAGTTCAAGAAGATTTGTTAATCCCAGGTATTGTTGTCCCTTCTATAGATGAAATTATCGACACCTTACTACCTTATATTGAGCTGAAAAAGGATGTTACGAAAGAAAAAATCTACCGCATTTTAAATCGGAAAATGATCAACAAATTAAAAGAGAAAGAAGATGGTAAGCCAATGTTATCTGAGTTACTAACGACGGATATGATCCAGTTGACGGATGAAAAATTAAATTGGGAAGAAGCAATTACTTATGCGGCCCAACCTTTAAAACAACAAAGGAAAATCACTGAACCTTATATTGAAGCAATGATCCAAAAGGTCAAAGATTATGGCGCCTTTATTCACATTGGCAAGGGAATCGCACTGCCTCACGCCAGACCAGAAGATGGAGTCAAGGAACTAGGGATGTCCCTTTTAAAAGTAGAAGAACCTGTTTTACTTTTAGATGATCCTAAGCATGATATTACAATTTTTATCTGTTTAGCAGCGGTGGATAATGAGATGCATTTAAAAGCGTTGGCAAGTTTAACGAAAATCTTATCCAACAAAGAGAATTTAGAAAAACTATTAGCAGCAAAAGACCAAGAAACAATTATTCAGTTATTAATGGAAGGAGAATCATTATGAAAATGGCAGCAGTTTGTGGATCTGGATTAGGGTCTAGCTTTATGGTGGAAATGAATATCAATAGTGTGTTGAATGAATTGGGGGTAACAGGAATTGAGGTAGCCCATTACGATATGGGCAGTGCAACACCGGATTTGGCAGATGTGTTTTTTGTTGGTGGTGATTTGGCGGATAGTGCGCAACATTTAGGAAATGTTGTGGTTTTAGACAGCATTATCGATATGGATGAGTTGAGAGAAAAAGTGAGAGCGGTTTGTGTAAAAGAAGGATTGCTATAGAACAATGAATTCATTAAATTTTTGAAATAATCTAGCTTGTTTAACTTTTAAAAAGAAAGTAGGAGAAAAACATGAATGGTGTTTTAAATATATTGATCGATATTGCGAGTACTCCGGCGATTTTGGTTGCACTGATCGCAGTTCTTGGATTAGGGTTACAAAAAAAGCCGATTTCAGATGTTGTACGTGGGGGAATCAAAACCTTTGTTGGGTTTTTAGTGGTGACAGCAGGAGCTGGTGTAATCGAGGGATCACTGGCACCCTTTGGAGAAATGTTCCAACATGCTTTTAATATGCAAGGTGTAGTACCGAATAATGAAGCAATCGTTGCATTGGCTTTGACGAAATATGGAACGTATACAGCACTTATTATGTTAGCAGGAATGGCATTTAATATTCTGATTGCACGCATTACGAAATTTAAATATATTTACTTAACAGGTCATGCCACACTTTATATGGCGTGTATGATTGCGGTAATCATGAGTGTGACAAAGATGAGTGCTGTGCCGTTAGTCTTAGTTGGCGGTTTAGCCTTAGGCTTAGCAAATACAATTTTCCCGGCTATTGCACAACCATTTACCAAACAAATAACGAAAAATGATTCTGTGGCTTTAGGACATACTGGAAATTTTGGCTACGCTCTTAGTGGATTTATCGGAAAATATGTGGGAAATAAAGAAAAATCAACGGAAGATATTAATTTTCCGAAAGGCTTGTCATTTTTACGGGATTCGACGGTTAGTATTACGTTAACGATGGGAATTGTGTATACAATCGTGGCGTTATTTGCAGGAAATGAGTTTATTTCTAAGAACCTTAGTAATGGGACAAATTATATTATCTATGCGTTACAACAAGCAGGAATGTTCGCTGCAGGCGTTTTTGTGATCTTAGCAGGTGTTCGTTTGATTTTAGCTGAAATTGTGCCAGCGTTTAAAGGGATTTCTGAAAAATTAGTGCCTAATTCAATTCCAGCGCTGGATTGTCCAATCGTTTTTCCTTATGCGCCAAATGCTGTGTTGATTGGCTTTTTAACTAGTTTTGCAGGTGGAATTGTTAGTTTGTTTATCATGATCGCAACAGGTACGACTGTGATTATTCCAGGTGTGGTACCTCATTTCTTCTGTGGGGCGACGGCTGGCGTTTTCGGCAATGCAACGGGTGGCGTTCGAGGGGCTGTGGTAGGGTCGTTCATTCATGGTGTGATCATCAGCTTTATGCCGATTTTATTGATGCCAGTTATGGGGGATTTAGGGTTCCAAGGATCGACTTTCTCCGATACAGATTATGGGGTGACAGGGATTTTCCTTGGTAAATTAGCAGATATGGGCGGTCAAATGTCAGTGATTCTAGGTGTTTTAGCGGTATTGGCATTATTGATTGGATTAACTATTTTCGGTAAGAAGAAAACTTCTGAAACGAAGGAGGCTGCATAATGGAAATACAGAAATTTGCCGATCAGATTCGTTATTATACGATGAAAGAGTTAGATAATTTAGGATTTGGGCATTTTGGTGGTAGCTTGTCGATTGTTGAAACGCTCGCTGTATTGTATGGCAAGGTGTTGAATAGTTCACCAGAAAGAAAAGACGATCCAGACCGTGATTATTTTGTCTTATCAAAAGGACATGCTGGGCCTGCGCTGTATGCTACATTGTTTTTAAAAGGGTATTTTGATGAAGCATTTCTTTATAGCCTAAATCAAAATGGAACGAATCTCCCTTCACATCCAGACCGAATGAAAACGCCTGGAGTAGATATGACAACGGGGTCTCTAGGTCAAGGGATTTCGGCTGCTACAGGGATTGCGAAAGGCAATCAGTTGTTAGGAAAAGAGAATTATACGTATGCGATCGTGGGGGATGGCGAATTAAATGAAGGACAATGTTGGGAAGCCTTTCAGTTTGCGGCACATCAGAAGTTGGATCACTTGATTGTATTGATTGATGATAACAAGAAACAATTAGATGGTTATACAACAGATATTTGCGATCCGTTTGATTTTGTCGAAAAAATGCAAGCTTTTGGGTTTAATAGTTGGCGTGTGAATGGTGGAGATGTTGAGGCGATTGAGAAGGCTTTGGTTCAAGCCAAACAAATGATAGGTAAACCAACAGCTATTGTTTTAGATACAGTAAAAGGACAAGGGGTTCCTTACTTTGAAGATTTGCTAGATAATCATCATATCCGTCCAGATGAACATGGTAAGAAAGCTATCAAGGAAGCCATTGAAGTATTAGCTGAAAAGATCGAGGTGAATCAATAATGAAAGACTTAGAGATGCGGCAAGTCTATACAAAAATAATCCTAGAATTAGCAGAAAAAGATCCGAATGTCTTAGCTTTAGAAGCAGATCTAGCCAGTTCAATGGGGACTAGTAAATTAAAAGAGCAGCTAGGTAAACGTTATATCAATGTAGGGATCATGGAAGCAGAAGAAATGGGAGCAGCTGCTGGTTTGGCTGTCACTGGTTTTGTCCCATTTATCCATACCTTTGCGCCATTTGCAACGAGGCGTTCCTTTGATCAAGTCTTTCTTTCGCTTGGTTACGCTCAAAATCATGCGGTAATTGTGGGAACTGACCCAGGTGTTACAGCTGAAATGAATGGTGGGACGCATATGCCATTTGAAGATATTGCCTTGATGCGGGTTATTCCAAAGAATAATATATATGAAGTGTCAGATCCCTATCAGTTTAAAGCTGTTTTAGAATATGCCCATACAGCACAAGGGTTATTCTATATTCGGACGATTCGTAAGCAAGCTAAGCCGCTTTATAGTGGAAATGAAGACTTTTCCAAAGGTTACCACAAGTTGAAATATGGCACGGAAGGCACGATTTTTGCCAGTGGAATTATGGTAGAAGAAGCCCTTCAAGCAGCAGAAGGCTTAGAGAAACAAGGAATCTCTGTTCAGGTAATTGATCTGTTTAGAATTAAACCAATGAATGAAGACATCGTAATCGAAGCGGCTAAACTAGGACCAATTGTAACCGCAGAAAACCATAATGTAATCGGTGGATTGGGTAGTTCTGTAGCGGAAATAGTAGCTGAAAATCATCCTGTGAAAATGAAGCGAATCGGTGTCAAAGAACAATTCGGTCAAGTTGGTAAAATGGAGTATTTAAAAGAAGTTTATGGATTAAAAGCTGTTGATATTTCAAAGGCGATGGTAGAGTTGTTAAATTAGGTAAACAGATGTAGAGTTTGGAGGTCTTCCAAACTCTTTTTTAAGTTGAGAAATAGCGAACGCATCCCGTTATTTCTTTTGTGCTATTATAAAAGAAATAACTATTTATAGGAGAAAAAGATGAAAGAAAAGCAGCCGTCAAAATTCGACTGGTACCACAACCAATGGGGCAAACCCACACATGATGATCGTTTACTTTTTATTTTACTAACTGTAGGAACTTTTCAAGCAGGCTTAAGTTGGAAAGCAGCTGCTGGTAAGTTAGATGCTTTTTTAAGAAACTTCCATAATATGGAGATCCAAAAAGTTGCTGGGATGATGCCAGATGATGTGGAGAAAATCATGGAAGATCCTGAAATGATCCGTAATCCAAGAAAAATCAACGCAACCATCCAAAATGCACAAGCGATTTTAGCCGTGCAACAAGAATACGGAAGTTTCGCTGAGTATATGTGGGATTTTGTTGGTGGTGTTCCACGTTTGAATGTCTATGAAGAATCGTATGAAGTGCCAAATGTCACGCCGTTATCTAAACAGGTGGCGAAAGATATGAAAAAACATGGTTTTACCTTTGTTGGTCCAGTGGTCACTTATATGTTTATGAAAGCCAGTGGGATGATTCAAGATGAAGTGTTGAATCTTGAATTAAAATAGTTTTGTAACGTGTAAAAAAGTATTGTCCTTATATTTGGTTAAAGATAAAGAGGGGGATGTCTGATGAAAACGAAAAAGCAGACGGCTATTGTTGCTAAAATGATAATAAAGAACCAAGTGACAATACCAAAACCAATTCGTCAGCGCCTAGACATTCATTCCCATGATGAATTAGCTTTCGAGGTTCAAGATAACGGGGATATCCTTGTGAGAAAAAATGAAGAAACAGAAAATATCTGGCAATTAGTTGCTCAACAACAAAAGAAATATGGTAAAGATGAAGAAACAGAATTCGATTGGGGCGAAGAGGTTGGTGACGGGGTATTTCAGAATGAAAAAATTACGACAAGGAGATATTGTCTTTGTTGATCTAAATCCAACAAAAGGTGTGGAAACAAGCAAGAAAAGACCTTATGCAGTTGTTAGCAATAACCAATACAACGACTTGCTAAATACACTCATTGTGGCCCCTATTAGCAGTTCTCCGAAGTATCAGGAAAATACTAAATACAGAGAGTCATCATTGTTTATCGATTTACCCGATGGTGAGAAAATAAATGGAACGATTTTATTACAGCATTTAAGAAGTATCGATTCTAATGTTAGAATCAACTAATCAGCTATATCACGGATAAGTGAAAAGTCACTGGATAGACTGAAAAAAGTTGTTCAACAGTTTTTCTAAGGACACTATTAAGAACGAAAAACAACTTGTGTAGGTTATATACGACGTACACAAGTTGTTTTTTATTTTCTAGGGACTATTCAGTATTCAAAATTTCCCCAATATCAAACAACAAGACGTCAAAATTTTGATAAACTACTTCAAACATTTCAGCACAAGCGTTCATTTCTTGCGGATTTCTTCTTACTTTCCCTTCAAGAAAGTGAGTCATAAAATGAAGTGCTTCATGCCATTCTTTCAACTCAAGTAAATAAGATTTTGCCTTCAAAATATCCTGATAAGCAATTGTTTTTGATTCCTGTGATTTTCCCATGTCTACATTCTCCTAGCTTAAATTTAGTCTGAAGCCCAACTAGATAAGCAAACAAAAAACGATCAGACCCGCGCCTCATCGTTTTCAATAGACACAACCACAACAAACTTGTCGACACAATTCAAAAGAATTTCTCACATAAGGTAGAAATCCACACTGAAATTGGGTACAATAAAACAAGCTAGTACTTCGGTATTGGCTATCGGCAACTTGTATTGGCAGGTATTGCTGTCTTTACAGGGCCTCATGATTTTGGTTCCCGCCAAAATGTGAGGTGCCGTTTTTTATTTTCTATCAGGTCGTTGTTACATAATAGGATAGAAACAAAAAAAGATACCGGGAAAATATCCCAATACCTGTTCATCAATAGTATGAACTAACCTTACTATTTCACTTCTCATCAAATAAAACACGACAAAAAAGAAGCGGTCAAATACACTTGATTTTTGTACAATGAAAGAAGCTAGTTGCAGTGCTAGCGACTATTGGCGACTTGTATTGGCAGATATTGCTGACTTTACAAGGACTTCAAGTATGAGGTTCCCGCCAGATACTTGAGGTGCCAATGGTTATTTATATATGATGTAGCTTTATGAACTTTTTCTAGTTAGTTCGTAAAGCTTTTTTTCGTTACTATCCTATATCAATAAGTATAAAGAACTTAACATGAATGGTCAATACGAACAAGGGAATAAATTGTTAGAATTCCCCAATTACATCGAATTTCAGTAAATCAATGATTTATATGGTGAAAGCTGCTAGTGCTATTTCACTGGGAATTAGTGTCGGCTATGAATTGCCAGCATCTTTTTTTTGGGGTATCAATCACAAAAAAAGCGTGATAAGGGTATAACGCTTTAAGTTATATCTGTGCTAGAAAACTAGAATAAACATTGGGAATAGGACATTCTGTCCTAATCGCCTAATAAAATTGGATACAATAAATTACATGATTAAAAATACATATTCGAAAATATATTATGCTTATTAGCATTTTTTGTTAATTAATATTTACATAGAATATAATTAATGTTATGTTAGGTTTTATGAAGCGTTTACTAATTGAACGGATGGAGGTTATTTAAATTGAAGAAAATGTTAAGTTTAGTATTGTGTACCATAATTACAGTAGGTTTTGTAGCACCATCAGTAGTCTTTGCAGACGAACAGTCCCAGACTACGGAAGTTTCTGAAGTAAGTAGCTCAACAAATACTTTTGAAAAAATTAAGAGCTTTGTGGATAGTGAAATTAGTTTTGATGGAAGTCGTTATATTCTTAATGATCCAGCTGAGATTGAATCATTTTTAATTCAAAATGAATGTCAAGTCAGTTCGGAAACGAATACAGAATTTTCAGGTGCAAAATATTTTGAGTATATTTTAAAAAATATTGAAAAAATGAATGCTAAATTAGCAGAGGGAAATTATCATACAACAGTCGATAATGGAATTGAAAAAAATATTCCTTTAACACGTCAAGCGAAACCTGAAATGCCATATAGATTAACTTCTCATTGGTGGGGATTGAAGTTTCAATCTTTTGGGCATAATGGAACAATCGATTTAAAAAGGCTATTTTCTGATTCTATTGGATTACAGATTGCAGCCGCAGGAGTATTGGCGTGTTCGCCCGCTGCAGTTTTTGGAATTATACCTGCTCTAGGAGTAGGATACGACACGCTAGTGTTAAATGCAATAACTGCACTTATAGAAAAAGAACAAGACAAAAAAGGAATCCAAGTTGATACAAACAATTGGGTACCACATTTTTCTGTTTATGCAAACTAAAAAGTATAGGGTGGGATAAAAAATTATGAATCCAATGAATAACTGGTTAACATTATTTTTTTTTAGTATTGCTATATTTGTCCTATACTCATATTTATATATTAATCATGCAACTCAAACTCTAGTAGCTGCAATTTTTCTTATATTAGTATGCTTCTATCGTTTGATAAAAAGATATCGCAAATAGTTCTACTTCTTAATACAGCATTGGTAGAGTTGACTGTTTCAGGTGCAATAGGACTGACTCCAGAAGCGCAGCTTATATCAGTATTTCCCTTGTTCCAATCTGCTTATGATGTTTACTCTAAAAAATTATGAAATTGAATAAAGTTATTGGGACTGTTTCTTTTTAGTTGCTCTAATATTCTTACTATATATACCATAAAAATAGTTTGATTTCTAAAGTTTATAACATTATCAGTAGTATTGTTTGATGGAAGAAATAAAACTAATTTATATCTGCATTATAATAAATTAATCGATCATAGGGGAAAAATTTAAATAAAAGCATAGAACCTTTAGTGTGTTTACTTTAGCATTGAGGAAATTTCTATGCTTTTATTTTATAAAAAGGGAGTCAAGGAAATGAAAATTCAGAAGTGTCTAAGCAAGTTATTTATATTAAACTCATTTTTTATAATTTGTTGTTTATTTGTTATTCGTGGTGGAAATGTGCATGCTGATTTTGTTCCACCAGAAGTAGAGACAGCTGTAATACCAGAATATAATAAACCTTTCAAACCAGTTTTTACTATGCAGCCGACCCCTTTATCAGTGGTTAATGTATTAAATTTTGTTGAAGGATCAACTAATAGACAAATAAATCAGTTACTTAAATATGTTTATCCAAAATATAGCGATGCACAATTAAAATCTGTAACCGCTAATTTGGAACAGTCAAATAAATTTTTGAACAATCAAGGCTATAAAACGAAAATTAGTGCTGATCAGTTGAACCTGTCTTTATTAAAGGAAGAACTGTCAAATCGGAGACCAGTTATTGCATATTTATCAGCAAATGGTGATTATTGGATAGAACAAGAAACGTCAATAATCATATACGGTTATCAAAAAATTACTTTTCCTGGTAGACCTCCTCAAGTTGTGTACATGTATCAAAGTGTGAACCATGGAAATGGTGCTATATATAGTGGTGGTGAGAGTTCAATACCATTATTACTTAAAGAAAGTCAAACAGACCCTTCTGCAAATATTACCTTTAAGTGGGTCTCCACATTATATGGGTTTAACAAATAGGGAGGAATACAGACGGAAAATGTAAAGTGTTTTGGGCTTGGATTGTTTTTGACTGTTGGTTTTATGTTGAATGTAGGAGTAACTAAAGTAGATGCGGCTTCTTTGTACGTGAAATCAACAGATGTTCCAAATGAAACGACTGTACTAGCTACGCAAAATTGGCAAGACTATCTAAATAAAATGATGCTGGCAGATAATGGAAGGAGTACAGACTACTATCTAGGTCAACCTTTTACAATTAGTTATCCTGAAAGTACGACCTATAATTATCCAATTATAGCGAAAGAAAACAAGCAAATAGCTTATCTTTTACAAATTGATTCTTCAGATAGTAAAAATCCAGATAGTTTTATTTTATCAAAGGCGTTAGCAAAGAAACTCGAAGAATTAAGTTTGATGATTCCATTTGATGGCAATCAAGCAATCACATTAGATGGACTTAATCAAAATATTTTTTATGAGTATCAAGGAACGCAACAGCCACTGCTAACTACTAATGATATAGATGTTCCAGATGTCTCTTCAGATTCGCAAATATCTATTAATATTGATATAACTGAACCAACTGCGCAGCCTAATTTACGGATGGAGAGAGCTTCAGTAGAATTTGAAACGAACATACTGCCTTGGCCAGTATATGAAACTCAAACAGACCAACCTTGGTGCCAAGAGTTTACTATGGCTTCAGTTATTAATTATCAAGTTGGAAAACAAGTTACGTCTGCTAGCGATATTATTCATAAATCATATCCTAGAGCAACTGAATCACAGCTCATGGATATAAATTGGGTTACTAAACAAAGCCTAAATGATATTACTAACTATGTAAATAAAGCCTATAACTATTCGATTAAGTTCGAGGGGAACAAACTCCCGTTCTCGATGATAAAAAATGAGATTGCGAATAATGCGCCAGTTATTACTGATTTAAATTCGAGTACTACGTATGGTCATTCTATAGTTCTTATGGGCTATACTGCGCCCAAAAATGGAGATATAACTTCGTATCTTCCTTATTATTTTTATTGGAATCCATGGTGGGAAGATACCTTTATTGTGTCGAGTAATTCGAAATATATGACACTAGGACAAACAAAATACGAGTGGTATCGAACGTTATATAATTTTAGAAGAGGAAAGTACCAAGATAAAATTGGTACAGTTGTTACTTTACAATCATTTGCATCTCAATACCAAACAGGAGAAAATATTCCTACAAACTTAAGAAACAAAGAGTATAGTATTAAAGATGTGAAAGAAGTTAAACAATCCAATTCAAAATTAGCTTATTATCTTGATGGTTTAAACAAATGGGTACTAGAACAAGATGTAAAACAGTATGCGACTCCTTTATTGAATAAAAATGTATTATTGTTATCCAAAGCTACACATGCTCAAACGGGAGAATTTCTTGATTCTTCTTTAAGGAATAAAAGATACTCGGCAATACAAGTTAAACCAGTGAGACAATCTAATTCAAAATTGGCTTATTATTTAAATGGGTTAAACAGATGGATTTTAGAACAAGATCTTTCTCAATAATAAAAAAACGAGCAGAACGATTCTTATCTGCCCGTTTTTTATTTTGGCTCTTTATCAACTAATATTGGTAAAGAAAATCCAAAGAAGTAAATTGATTATTATGAAGGTACTCATCTAACCTCTTACAACTCTTCACCATTACTCTTAATCACTTGCTGATACCAATCAAATGATTTCTTCTTAGAACGTTCCAACGTCCCTTGTCCTTCATTATCCTTATCTACATAGATAAAACCATACCGTTTCTTCATCTCACCAGTCCCCGCAGAAACCAAATCAATAAAGCCCCAAGGTGTATACCCAATCAACGGAATGCCATCAAATTCAACAGCTTCTTTCATCATTTCAATATGGGCTTTCAAGTAATCGATGCGATATTGATCATTGATCGTGCCATCTGGTTCGATTTCATCAATCGCACCAAAGCCATTTTCCACAATAAACAAAGGCAATTCATACCGTTCATTAAACCAGTTCATCGCATAACGCAAACCAAGTGGATCGATTTGCCAACCCCAATCAGATGCTTCTACATAAGGATTTTTCACTAAATCTTTTGACTCATCATAATCAAAAGCAGGACCCTTATCATGATCTTTAATGGCAAACGACATATAGTAACTAAAGCCGATATAATCCACACAGCCATGCGTTAAATCAGTCAAATCCTGTTCTGTAATATCTAAATCAAACCCTTTACGAGCCAAATAGTTTTCCATAAAACTTGGATAATGACCTCTCACATGAACATCGGTAAACCAGTAACGTTTTTGCATAGCACTGACTGACATCATCATATCTTTTGGATCACATGAATACGGATAAATAGGGCACATGGCAATCATACAACCAATTTGGAAATCAGGATTGATCTCATGCCCGATTTTAACGGCTTGGGCACTGGCTACTAATTCATAGTGAGCCGCTTGATACATAATTTTTTCCCGATCTTCCCCTTCTTGGTATTTAATCCCAGAGTTGGTAAATGGAGCAAAGTCTTCCACATAATTCGCTTGATTATTGATTTCATTAAAGGTCATCCAATAAGTCACTTTATCTTTATAACGTTCAAAACAAACACGGGCAAATTTCGCAAAGAAATCGATCATTTTACGATTACGCCAGCCGCCATATTCAGTGACTAAATGATAAGGCATTTCAAAATGAGATAGTGTTATAACTGGTTCGATTCCATAGCTTAAACATTCATCAAATAAGTCATCATAAAACTGTAAGCCTTCCTCATTGGGTTCTGTTTCATCACCATTTGGGAAAATTCTTGTCCAAGCAATGGATGTTCGGAAACAGTTTAAGCCAAGATCCGCAAACAGTTTCACATCTTCTTTATAGTGATGGTAAAAATTAATGGCTTCATGATTAGGGTAGTTTTCACCCTGCAACACACCATCCGTAATTCTTCGAGGTACACCATGAGCACCAACGGTCATAACATCAGCTACACTAACACCTTTACCACCTTGGTCCCAACCACCTTCTAATTGATGAGCCGCAACTGCGCCGCCCCAAAGGAAATTTTCTCTTAAAATTGACATGAACTCTACTCCTTATAGCGTCTGCTCTATTTTTTACAGATAGCAGACACTTTTTTATTCTAGTACTATTTCGCCACCAAAATCACTACACATCTGGGAGGAATAAGTTGAACGGATCAGTTGTGCAGTGAATTTTAGAGCGATAGTGAACGGGTTTGTTAACTTTCTGATTCAATTTCTTCTAATACTTCTTCAGTGATCGGTTGATTTGTTTCTTCTGCATAGTTGATGGCATCCATTTTTCTAGCAAATGGTAGGTAGATAAAGAAACCTAATGTTAAGACAAATGCTTGTAGTAACGCTGCTTGCCAACCGCCAACTAATAAACCTGAAATGATCGGAGGTGTCGTCCAAGGGACTTGAACCGCTGTAAATAATGGTACCAAACCAGTATATAAAGCAAAGTAAGTAATAACTGATGAAACAACTGGTGTTAAGATAAATGGAATGGCCATGATTGGGTTCATTACGATCGGTGTGGCAAAAGTAATTGGTTCATTAATATTGAAAACGGCAGGACCGATTGACAGACGACCAAGTTGTTTGAATTGAGCTGATTTAGCGAAGAACACCATATAAACAACTAAGCCAAGAGTCATACCGGCACCAGTTACCGTTAAAAATTGATCTAAAAATTGTTGTGTTACGATATGACCGCCATTTGCAACAGTTAATTCTTTACCAGCTTTTAAAATATCAGTATTTTCTAAAGAGTTAGCTTGTAAAATCGGTCCCATGATACCACCAACGATTGTTGAACCATGAACGCCGAAGAACCAGAATAAAGGAACCAAGAAACCAAGAACTAAAGCGCCGCCCAAGGAATCAGTCACACCTTGAAGTGGAGATTGTAAAACATCGTAAATGAAATCAAAGAATGTTGTTTTAAAGACTTTATCAAAGAAAATATACGCAAACATCGCACCAGTGATTAAAGCTGCAGCTGGAATCAAGGCAGTAAATGAGTTTGCAACATTTTCAGGAACAGCTTCAGGTAATTTGATCCGAATGTCATGACGTAAGAACCAGCTGTAAACCCAACCAACGATAAGACCAACGATGATTGCTGTGATCATTCCCTTACCAGCAGTCCAATCTTTATTGATGACATTGCCAATCGTCACACCGCTGTCTAAATCAGTCACATCTGGAGACATAAATAAAATAAAGACAACAAGTGAAATCATTCCAGCAGGTAGACCTTCAAAGCCTTCTGTTTTTACGTAGGAATAAGCGATCCCGATTACTGCAAAGACTGACATGATGGCAAAAGATGCCCCATAAGCCTGATTAAAGTAAACGACCAAACCACTATCTGTGATCCATTTTGCCACGGATTCGATCGGTAAATTGGCTAATAATAGAAAAATCGAACCCACGATCGTAAATGGCATGGTATACAACATCCCATTTCTTAATGCTGTAATCGCTTTAGTATTGACGAATTTTAAAACGGGCGGTAGAACTTTTTCATTGATCCATTCATTCATTCTAAACCTCTCCTTTGGTTAACTAAAGTAACGGAAAATAAGTGCGTGTAGTAGTATTTCAATAGAGCGGCCGCTCTGATTTAAATCTACTGAATACGTTTACATTTATACTATAAAAGAATTTTGTTTCGATTTAAATAGATTCTCCTAGTTAAGGAACATGTACCGCATAAAAAAACAATCGAGTGTTTTTTATTTTTTCATTGTTGACAATTGTAAGGTGACTTTCCCATTTTTAAAATCGGTTAATTATATATTATATGTCCCACCAATGCCGTAATGTATCCGTGTCCTCACCATATTCTTTTTCCGCAAAGTATCTAGCACTCCCTTCAACAGTTGGATCATTGATGATTAGTGCACGTATGCTATCTTGATTTTTAGGTAATCGTTCTTGTTTTTGGCGATTGACTTCAGCGGAATTTTCTGGGGATTTTGGGCTTTTCATTATTTATTGCTTTTCAGTGATTGCTTCTGTTTATAAATGATTAACAGTACATGGAGAGGTCTCTCTCTAGCGGCAGTTTTTTTAAAACAATAGAAACCAAGAAAATCTTTGTCAAAATAGTTGATTCATTCAAACGCTATGATAACTCTGCTTTTTCAGCCAGTTCCTTACTTGCTTGATGAGCAAGTAGTTCGATCAAAGCGACAACCGGGATTTGTGTAGTGATATTGATATATGGGTCAGTATAAATCGATCGTTCATCGGGCATGTAATAAGAAATATTGTAATCAGCTAAACGAGCGATTGTGGAATGTTCATCATTGGTAATACTTAGAATTTTAGCGCCAGATCTTTTGAAATCAGTCACTTGTTTGATTACTTCGGAGGTTTCGCCTGAAACGGATAGAATGATTGCTAATGTGTTTTCAAACCCTCTTTGAGGAATGGGAGTAAATGGATCACCGATACTATATGCATTGATCCCCATATTGGCAAAGTAACGGCTACCGTATGCTCCTAAAATCCCACTTGTACCAATGCCGGAAAAAACGATATGCCGGGCAGAAATGATCATCGTGATTGCAGGTTTTAATGTTTCATAATACGTTTGTTGGTTAAGTCGCTTTAAAAAAGAATCCACATGAATCGTAGCTGCATAGTATTGTTCAAAAGAATGCTGCTGCTGTTCTTCCTCTTTTTTTATCGCATATTTTAATTCTGAAAAACCATCGAATCCCATTTTTGAACAAAAACGTAAAATTGTTGAGGTGGACACGTGACAATTCGTAGAAAGCTGACGAATCGTTAACTTTGGAATAGTGTCCATGTGTTCTAAAATATAATGATAAACAAGCATTTCCAACTCATTTAACGATTGAACTTTTTCTAAATCGAACAAAAGGATCCCTCCTGGATAAATGATTGCTGTTCCCTTATTTTTTATTGTACAGGAAAGAACTTCATTACGCTTGTTATTACTATAATTTTACCAGTATGAAAAAAACAGTTGGAAAGCTTAACTTTCCCAACTGTTCTGTGTGAGTTCTTTTTTTCTATGAAAATGCTGATAAAGTAAATGCGCCATGAATGCAAATAACAACGGACCAAGCAATAACGTTAAACTTTGCAAAAAATTTCCCTTGGAAAGAGGTTGATAAATTTGAAATGCGATAGCCAAAGCGATACTCATGATCACGCTGTTGCTAATTAGCGTAGCACTGATTTTTGATTGAACTAAAACAGAGAATGGATCAGCTGCTAATTGTTTTTTCTTAAATGCTGGGTAAGCCAAAGCTACTAATAAATAAGGAATTGCTCTTGAAATATTAGTCATCAAAGTCAACTGATTATATAAAAAGACAACATACTGACTCCCCAAGCTAATACCTAAAATAAATAAGCTGATCAATCCACCTTGTGCCAGCAAAGCATAAATCGGCATATCGTGTTTATTTTTTTGCCTAAAAAGGGGATGCCAATAATGTTCTGGTGTACCTTCCACCAACGTTCGAATCGGTAAATAAAAAATCGTCGATAATAAACTGATGTAGGAAAGCAAAAGCGTTAATGCAGTAAAACGAGTAAATAGTTGAGCTAAAAAATGAGATTGTACAGAAGTTAACGATAACGCATGACCGAGGTTATGGCCAAGATTTTCCATCAACTCATACATTAAATTTCCTAAATGAAGTGAATTATTTGCTTTTAAATGAGCTAAATCTATTCCGCCACTCCATAAAAGAATACCGAAAAAGTAGCAACTAACGACTAAGATACTACTGAAAATCAACAATTTTGGAAACAGCTTTTTTTGTTTCCCCGTTTTATCGACTAAACTGGCAATTGTATCTAAACCGCCAAACGCCGTAATCGCAAAAATTAGAAAAGACAGCTGTTCAGTGATTGTTTGTCCTGATGAATCCCCTTCTTGAACTCCTTTGAAACTAGCTGCAAGATTTGGCAGAACATCAGACTGATTGTTAAGCCATAGTAGTAAATTTCCACCAAGACTAAGGATAATCAAAATAGTCATCATAATGCCACTAAAATATAACATAGAAGCAATACCTTTAAATCCTTTACTGACAAAAAATGACATTACAGCTACAGCTGTAATAGATAATAAACCAATAAAAACAGAAGTTGAAATATGGGGAATCAAAGTGTTTTTTTTTGTTAAGTCTTCACCAAAAAGCAAAACAGAGGACGGAATCCAAAGCTTCATAAACAAGCTGGTCATCCAGATAAAATAACTACAGTACCATAAAAAAGCAGCTATAAAGGCAATCTTTTCTGAAAGGTGACCTGCTAGCCATTGATACAATCCACCAATATGGTTTTTATAAACACTAGTAAATTCTGCTATAATAATAGCGTAGGGTATAAAGTAGAATAACGCCGCCACAATAAAATAAGGAAAAGCTTTGATACCCATTAAGAAAAAGGCAGTTGTCATACTGGAAAAAGAAAAAACAGTCATAGTAATGATCATAACTAAACGTTTAGGGCTAAAAGTTGTTGTTGTTTTCATAAAAAATCCTTCTAACTTAAGATGATGTTGGCTTAAGGATAAGAGAACTTTTAGTGGAAAACAAGCTTTTTATTAAAAATTAGGGAATAGGAGTAGTTAAATGACGGATCAATTGCAACAAAAGATCGATCAAATAAAAGAAGAACTCCAAGTCGATTTTATTGCTCTAGCTTTATCTACAGTCGATGAAAGGACAAAAGTACGGGTGATTCGTTGGCAATATGTGGCTGGGAATACCAATCAAAATTATAAGCGTATTCGATTACAAGTTGGAAAAGGGATTGGCGGGATCGTTTGGCGGACAGGTAGAGCTTTTCAAGCAACAAAATTACAAAAACAACCAGAAAAATTAGTGGAACTGCCAATCACAAGAATGGAAAAGCTGGAAACGATCGTAGCTTTTCCAGTAGTTGAAACTGGTGAAGTGAAAGGCGTGTTTTTATTGGGATACAGAAGTGAAACGGACGTCACAGAAGCATTTTTGGCTGTTGCAAAAGACAAAGCAAATGAACTCGTTGTTTATTTATAGGTGAAAAAATGGGAATAAGTATTATAGAAAAACTATTTGAAGAAGCAAAAGATGCACTATTTTTGATTGAAGAAAATAAATGTATCAAACAAAATAAAATGGCTATAACACTCACAAAAGTGTACCCTTTTTCTTTAGAGAAAGTATTGGAGATTGCTAGAGGAGAAGGCTGTAGGTTGCATTCCACTATGGAAAAATGTTTAGATTGTGAGGTCAAAGCGGACTGGGATCAAGCTGCCTTTCCTCTTATTTTACAGAGCGCACAAGGGCAGCAAGAACAATTCAGCGGCAGCTATACTGAAGTAGGTCAACAAGCGTTATTAAGTATTCGACGTGTAGCTGTGCAAGATCGTCTACAACAGGTGATTCAAAACAAACGCTTGATTGAATATGTCAATCAAGCCCATGAAAATGAACGCAAGGCGTTATCTCAAGAACTTCATGATGGATTAGCGCAAAGTATTTATAGTTTGATGTTGGAAACGAGACAGTTAAAGTGGGATGAACAAGCAGAAGGTCTAGAAGCTAAATTACAAAAAATCGATGAAGATTTTGTTGCATTACTTGGTGAAGTAAAGCAACTTGCTGTTGATTTGCGGCCGACAGCTTTGGATGATTTAGGATTGATCCCAGCGATTGAAGCATTATTGCACCGACTAACAGAGACAACAGGCGTAGTTGTACATTTTATTCCGATACTGGAAACGAAACGTTTTCCTGAAAGTGTAGAAACGATCACTTATCGTGTACTGCAGGAAAGTGTGATGAACAGTGTAAAACATGCTGATGTGGATGAATTGTGGGTAACATTGAGCGAACAAGAATCTCAACTGCTTCTTAACGTTCGAGATCACGGTAGAGGTTTTGATTTTGAAGATGTGAATGGTCGGAGTCGGGGATTAGGTCTTTTACATATGCAAGAAAGAGCAGAATCAATCGGTGGTCATTTGGCGATCCAGTCACAAAAGGCTGAAGGAACTACAGTTACATTACGCATACCGAGTCAATGGGAGGTAATAAAATGAACATCATAATAGCAGATGATCATGCAGTAGTTAGAAGCGGTTTACGTTTATTACTGGAAAACCAAAAAGATATTACGGTTGTAGGAGATGCTGCAGATGGCACTGAAGCGTTTTTATTATTAGAAAAATACCAAGTAGATGTGATCTTGATGGATATGCGGATGCCTCCAGGGGAAAATGGCTTACAGACAACGCGTCGTATCAAAGAACATTTTCCAAAAGTAAAGACGATTATTTTAAGTATGCATGACTCAGAAGAATACGTTCGAACCGCATTAGACTATGGCGCAAAAGGCTATATTCTCAAAAGTTCAAAAGATACTGTATTATTGGAAGCGATTCGACAAGTAATAGCAGGTGAAATAGTGATTGATCCATTTTTTGGAGTGTACGATCAAGAACAGTGGGAAAACAAAAAGAACATGGTAGAAAAAGATGCAAAGTATGAACGTCTATCCAAAAGAGAACGGGAAGTATTACCTTTAGTTGCGCTAGGGTATAGTAACAAGGAAATCGCAGAACGCCTGTTTATTTCTGTCAAAACAGTCGAAGTGCATAAATCCCATTTAATGAAAAAATTAGAATTTGAAACATTCAGCGAATTATTGCAATATAGTATGAAACATCAATTAATCGACTTATGAGGTGAGAAAGATGATCGGAATTCTTTATGTATTTCACGGCAGCCAAAAAGCTGAAAAAAACCAAGCAGCTATGGATTTTATTCAACAACTAGAGGGAAAATTTGATTCAAATTATGAGCAAGCAACTGCTTTTTTGGAAAATCATCCAGAGACGATTTCAAGAGTTGCTGAAAAAATGATCAAACAAGGTGTGACGAAAATAGTGATTGTTCCTGTTTTATTATTTGCAGCCAAGCATGCTCTAGAGGATATCCCAGCTGAATTGGAACAGGTAAAAAGTAAACATCCAGAAATCGAGTTTGTACAAACAGAAACGTTTGGCAGCAAAAAAGGTAGCCGGCAAGTTTTACTGGAACGATTCCAAGAAGTCGCTGTTAATCATCCACAAGAACAACTAATCGGTATTTTAGTAGCGCATGGAACGAAAAAAACAGATCAACCGCAACAAACACTAATTGAAATCGCCAACGAAATCCAGCAACAAGTTGGTTTTTCAATTATTCCGACAAGTCTAAAAGGAAAAGAAGATTATCTAGCCGATATCAAAAAGCAACGATCAAAAGAGCAAAAACTAGTCATTGTACCATTCTTTTTATTCGATGGGCATTTAATTACAATCATGAAAAATAAATTAAGTGAAACTTTTCCCACAACGGAATTTATTATCACTCGGACCTTAGAATTTGATTCACGCATCTTAAATGATTTGGAACAAATTGTCCAAGAGGCTGTCACATGTATCCAATAATGCTCGAACTGACAGAAAAAAAAATTGTCATTATCGGTGGCGGGAAAATCGCATTGCGGAAAACGTTAGGGATTTTAAAGGCGAACGGACAAGTAACGCTTGTTGCACCAACCTTTCTGGATGAATTCTATGAACTAAAAAACATAAACTTGATTACAGCAACATACACTGCTGAATATATCCAAGAGGCTCATCTGATTTTTGCCTGTACAGATTCACAAGCAATCAATCAGCAAATCGTCAAAGAAGCTTCAGAACATCAATGGGTCAACGATTGCAGCAAAAAGGAAAATAGTGATTTTTATAATATGAGTACGATTGAGCGACAAGATTATTTAATTGCGTTATCCTCTTATGGGAAAGATCCAGCTTCGGTGAAAGAGAAGAAGAGAGAGTTGACGAATTTGTTGGAGAAAGAAATAGATAATAAATGAACAAGCGGCATTGACTATTAGGTAATTCCCTAATAGTCAATGCCGCTTATTCTTGCTATTCTAAAAAAGACAGAGTATTAACTAAATTGCTCATAATATCACAAAGGGAGTGTACATAAAATGAAACAAAAGCTTGTCTTGATTGGTAATGGTATGGCTGGTGTTCGTACAATCGAAGAAATTTTAGACCGTGATCCTGATCGCTATCAAATTACGATCATCGGTGAAGAACAATACCCCAATTATAATCGCATTATGCTATCTAATGTGTTGCAAAAGAAAATGACCGTTTCGGAAATCATCACCAATCCATTGGAATGGTACGACGAAAATCAAATAGAATTGATCAATCACGATCCAGCAATAAAAATGGATACAGAAAATAAAACAATCATTACAACTTCTGGTAAAGAAGTGACTTATGATAAATGTATCTTAGCGACAGGTTCAAGAGCGTTTATATTACCTATTGAAGGTGCTAAATTAACTGGTGTTGTTGGCTTTAGGACGATTGAAGACACCGAAAACATGCTTGAAGCTGCAAGGAAATATCAAAAAGCAGTGGTTATCGGTGGTGGCTTGCTTGGCTTAGAAGCGGCCAAAGGATTGTTGGATCAAGGGATGGATGTGACCGTTGTCCACCTAGAAAAATGGCTGATGGAAACCCAATTAGATGAAAAAGCGGGAAAAATGCTGCAAGCTGATTTAGAAAAACAAGGGTTGAAATTTTTGATGGAAAAAGCTACTCAAAAAATTCTTGGAGACACGCGTGTGACAGGCTTAGCATTTAGTGATGGCACCACAATTGAATCAGATATAGTTGTTATGTCGATCGGGATTCGTTCAGAAACAACGCTAGCAAGAACAACCGCTATCGAAGTGAACCGTGGCATCGTGGTGAATGACTTCATGGAAACCAATGTTGAAGATGTTTTTGCTGTAGGGGAATGTGCAGAACATAATGGTAATGTTTACGGTTTAGTCGCACCATTGTTTGAGCAAGGAAAGGTTCTAGCTGATGTGCTGACAGACAAAGAAACAAAACCCTATCAAGGCAGTACCACATTTACATCTTTAAAAGTATCTGGATGTGATTTATATTCAGCTGGAAATATTCGAGAACAAGAAGGAATTAACAGTATTGAAGCCTTTGACGGCATCAATTACACGTATAAAAAGATTTTCGTTAGAGACAATCAAGTTGTCGGTGTAGTTCTTTATGGGGACACTAGCGAAGGAAATCGCTATTACAATATCTTGAAAAAAAATGAAAGCATTGAAGAATACACCCCAGTTTCTTTACTCCATATGGTTGGCGAAGAAGCCAGTGCGGATGTGAGTGAGTGGCCAGATGATGAAGTGATTTGCGGTTGTAATGGAATCGATAAAGGGACGATCATGACTGCTATCAGTGAAAAAGATTTGGCCTCAGTTGCAGACGTAACGAAACACACTAAAGCCGGTGGTTCTTGTGGGAAATGTAAATCAGTGATCGGAGATGTTTTAGCGTATGCACTAGGTGGCGAAGTAGTCTGTGCGCCAACAGGAATTTGTGGTTGTACAGATTTAACGAGAGATCAAATCGTCACACAAATCTATGCGAAAAAACTAACATCTTCTGAAGAAGTGTATCGTGAATTAAACTTTACTAATTTAGAAGGTTGTCCAAAATGTAGACCTGCAATTAATTTTTATTTAAATGTAGCGTGGCCTAAAGAACATGAAGATGAAAAAGCATCTCGTTATGTCAACGAGCGTTTATACGCCAATATTCAAAATGATGGAACGTTTTCTGTAATTCCAAGAATGCGTGGCGGGAAAACCAATCCGCAGCAATTACTCTTGATTGCTAAAGTTGCAGAAAAATATGATGTACCAATGGTTAAAGTAACAGGCAGCCAACGAATTGGGTTATACGGTGTCAAAAAAGAGGACTTACCAAAAATCTGGGAAGAGTTAGATATGAAAGCTGCAGGTGCTTATGCCAAAGCAGTTCGTTCTGTAAAAACATGTGTTGGTGCAAATTTCTGTCGTTTTGGCACCCAAGATTCAATGGGACTAGGAATCAAATTAGAACAACGCTACGAATTCATTGATACACCTCATAAATTTAAGATGGGCGTTTCTGCATGTCCAAGAAGCTGTGTGGAAAGCGGTGTGAAAGACTTTGGCATTATTGGTGTAGAAAACGGCTTCCAGATTTATATCGGCGGAAATGGTGGAACGGAAGTCAAAGAAGCAGTTTTACTAACAACAGTTGAAACGGAACAAGAAGTAATCGATATTTGTGGCGCAATGCTGCAGTATTACCGTGAAACAGGAATTTATGCAGAGCGTACAGCGCCATGGATTGAACGTATGGGATTCGAGACTGTAAAAGAAATTTTATTAGATCCAGAAAAACGTCAGGAATTATTAGCGGCTTTAGACGATGCAGTGGCTGGCCGTCGTGGAAATCCATGGGATGAAGTGGTTGAAGACGACAAAACACGCCAAGAACTATACACAATTGGGAGAGTGTAAAGATGGAAAAAATATTTGTTGCACAATTAGATGAACTAGCACCTAGAATGGGGAAGGAAGTCCTGATCAAGGAACAAAAAATCGCTGTTTTCCGTTTGAGTGATGATCGCGTTAAGGCGATTGAAAATATTTGCCCTCATAAGCAAGGTCCATTAGCTGAAGGAACCGTTTCAAGTGAATATGTTTTTTGTCCATTGCATGATTACAAGATTAATCTAAACGATGGGCAGGTACAAGAGCCAGATGAAGGTTGTGTCCGAACCTATGAAACAATTGTCGAAGATGACCTCGTTTATGTCATGGTGTAGTGATGGGGAAAGTCTACTTTGTGGGTGCTGGTTCAGGTGATCCTGAGCTGTTGACGCTTAAAGGGAAAAGAGTATTGGAATCAGCTGATGTGATTATCTATGATCGTTTAGTCCATCCGGTGTTGTTATATTTAGCCAAAGACTCAGCACGGTTTATTTACAGTGGTAAATACCCAAAAAATCATGTATTGAAACAAAAAAATATCAATCAATTATTGTTAGAAGAAGGTCAAAAAGATCAAGTCGTAGTCAGATTAAAAGGTGGCGATCCTGGCATTTTTGGTCGTGTGGGAGAAGAGCTTGTTACGCTTCAACGTGCAGGGATTCGTTATGAAATCGTTCCAGGTGTTACAGCAGCATCAGCTACTAGTAGTTACAGCGGCATTCCGTTAACGCATCGCGAACATAGCAGCAAAGTAACGTTGGCTACAGCTCATCGTCAATCGGGCGAATCAATCGATTTTAAAGGACTGACAGAAAATGGAACGATGTGTTTATATATGGGCGTGGAGCGAGTAGCGAGTACCAAAGAGAAGCTTTTAGAGCAAGGCGTTTCGCCACAATTACCAGCAGCAATCATCGAATGGGGCAGTTTAGGTCGTCAACGAACATTCACCGCAACCATTCAAACGATGGTGGAAGTAATCAAAGAGCAACAAGTCCAAAACCCTGCCCTGATTATTTTAGGAGAAGTCGTTTCTTGTCGGAAAGGTAAGGATTGGTTTGAACAGTTACCCTTATTTGGACATAAAATATTACTACTTGATACAGAAAAAATTGATTTTGAAACAATTCTTTCTTATACGCAACAAGGAGCCGATGTCTATGGGATACAAGTTGGTGAACAACGCGATCAGCGTTTTGATGATGTGCATCAGAGATATTTAAGTGATCATTATTTTGAAGAAGTTGTGTATTTAAATAAAGAATTAGCAACAATATATAACAAACAAAGGGATGTTTTAAATAGACAGTTTATTTAGTTAGTGTGATGGAGGCTAGACTCTCGGAAAAAAGATAAAACTGAAATGTGTCAAAAAGCGCCACAGTTCATTTTTCCTATTTTTCATACGAGCCTAAACGAGCCCGCTACGCTTTTAAATTAAGGAGGAAAAATATGAGTTCACTTCAACCACCGGAAATAGTGGATGTTACAATTGAAAAAGGTGTTCAAAAAGCTCGAGCTAGTTTTTTGACTTTAGCAGTATTGGGATTTTTAGCAGGTGTGTTTATTGCTGTTGCTGGAATTGCGATGATTCGGGCGATGGGGACTATGCCAAAAGAATGGGGATCGCTTGTCAATGTGATTGGTGCAGCTGTTTTTCCATTCGGCTTAATTTGTTTATTATTAGCTGGAGGAGAATTGGTTACGGGCAATATGATGGTTGTTTCTATGGCGTTATTTGCTAGAAAAATTAGTGGAAAAGAATGGGTTAGAAATATTGTGATCGTGACAATTTTTAATTTGATCGGTTCATTATTTGTAGCATACTTTTTTGGTTATTTGAGCGGTGCTTTACAAGGAGATTTTACTGAACGGGCAATTCAAGTGTCTCTTGGAAGAACGAAAGACACATTTTTACAAGGATTTCTTTCAGGTATTGCGTGTAATTTTTTAGTGAGTACGGCTGTATATCTAAATTTTGCAGCAAAAGATTTTATTGGAAAAATCGTTGGCATCTTCCTACCGATCATGGGATTTGTTATTTGCGGGTTTCAGCATGTGGTGGCTAATATGTTCTTGATTCCAATGGGGATTTTGTTAGGTGGGAATACGTGGTCTGCTTTCGGTCAAAATATGATTAGTGTGTACTTAGGAAATATCATTGGTGGTGGATTTTTTGTAGCGGGACTTTATTTCTTAGCTTACAAAGTTGGCACAGGCCAGTTGTCAAAAAAATAAACTCTAGTATGATTAGAAGATAAGAAATGATAAAGGAAGTAAGCAAAATGAAAACCGTTCGTGTCGGTACCAGAAATAGTCCCTTAGCGTTGAAACAAACAATGATCGTTTTGGATTTACTGAAAGAAGTTCATGGTGATTTTCCGGTGGAAATCGTTCCTATGACCACTAAAGGAGATCGACTGCTATCAGTAAGCTTATCAAAAATTGGAGGAAAAGGATTGTTTATCAATGAAGTAGAACAAGCTTTATTGGAACATTCGATTGATTTCGCAGTACATAGCTTAAAAGATATGCCTGCCAAAGTCGCAGATGGATTGACATTGACCGCGATACCTGAGCGAAGTAATCCGAATGATTGTTTGATCTTTAGAAAAGTGACTACTGTAGAGGGGCTACCGATTGGCGCTAGAATTGGAACGAGTAGTTTACGTCGGGAATTTCAAATGAAAAATTTACGTGAAGATCTTCAGGTTGAATCGATTCGTGGCAATGTCGGAACACGTTTGAAGCGAATGGAAGAACAAAAATTAGACGGGATTGTTTTGGCTGTTGCAGGTTTAAAGCGGTTGAATTGGTTTGATGAACCTACACACCCTTATACTATTTTGACAAGTGAGCAATGCATACCTGCCGTGGGACAGGGAGCTTTAGCTGTGGAATGTCGGAGTCAAGACAAGGAAATGAACGATTTTTTAAAACCGATAGATGATTCAACAACAAGAAAATTGGTGATGGAAGAACGTGCTTTTTTGGCGATGTTAAATGGAAACTGTGACATTCCGATTGGCGCATTTGCTTGTCAAAAGCAAGATGGCTACCATTTTTCTGGCTTTTTAGGAGATAAAGAACTGCAACAATCTTATAGTAAAACGGTTATTGTCAAAGAGTTAAAAGATGTTGGAAAAAGCGTTGCACAAGACTTGTTGAACGCAATGAGTGAAGATGAGCTATGAAGAAAATTCTTTTGACACGTTTAATTGAAGATAATTGTGAAGATCGTTTGTATTTTCAGAAAAAGGGGTTTGAAACGATTGAAATTCCGTTGCTTTCGTTAAAAATACGCAAGTTAGAACAAACATTTGAAACAATGCTAGAAAAAAGTGAATGGATATTTTTAACAAGTCAACATGGAGCAGAATTTTTTTTCCAACAAATACTGACAGATCGTCTACAACATACATTGGAATCAAAAAAATTTGCCGTGATTGGAGAAAAAACAGCAAATATTCTTTTGAAAAATAACGTGGAAATCGATTTTCTCTCTCCCAATCCGACAAAAGCAAGCTTATTTAAATCCTGGACAGCATGTGAGTTTCCTCCAACAACTATTTTTTACCCTAAGAGTAACTTGGCTGATAATAATGGAGAAGCTGAATTAGTACAAACTGGTCAGTGCTTGTTAACAACGATTCTTTACGACAATTTTTTTTCGGAGAAGAATAGACAACGATTAAAGCAATACTTATTAGATGAAAAAATAGCAGCCGTTTACCTAGCAAGCCCTTCTTTATGGCGACGTTTTTTATCTGTTTTTATTGAAACTGGATTAAAAAATATACCTGACTTGTATTGTTTAGGTGACACGACTAAACAAGTAATCATTGAAGACGGTTATGAAGTAAGAATCAAAGCAAAAGCATAACTGAGAGAAGCAATTTAGTTTCTTTTAGTTATGCTTTTTTATAGGGGAGAAACTAGTTGACTAGAAAAATAAATCAAGTACAATGAATAGTTCAGAGTATATATTTTTAAATGTTAGCTTGTTTTATGAGTCGTTTCATCTTTTAAATCTAGGAGGTTTTTTTATGAGCAGAGAAGTTATTTTATACATCGCCGCAAGTGTTGACGGTTATATCGCAGAAACAGATGGTAGCATCGATTTTTTAGGCGGTGGTATTGAATTAGTTGAAGAAGACACTAGTTATCAAATGTTGATGGAAAAAATCGATACCGTCGTGATGGGACGCACAACATATGATCAAGTGGTCAATGAATTATCTCCAGAACAATATCCATATGAAGAACAAATGTCTTATATTATTACAAGTCACCCAGACGAAAATTCTGAAAAAGTGATTTATACCAATCAAGAACCTGTGGAATTGATCCAAAAATTAAAAGAAGAAGACGGAGAAGCAATATGGGTAGTTGGTGGTGCTAGTATTATCGCTCCACTTGTAGAAGCAAAATTGATCGACACCTATATCCTTACAACTATACCAACGATTTTAGGAAAAGGAATTCGTTTATTTAATGAATTCAACGGACCAGTGAATCTAAAAGTTGAAGAAGTATACGTGAAAAACAATATGGTCTATACAACGTATACAAATAAATAATAAAAAAATGAGTGTAGATCTGATTTGTAAGATCAATGCTCATTTTTTTAGTTGTAACATAATCAAAAATTATAAGAGTATCTCTTCTCTTTGACAAACAGACATAAAAGAGCTAATATTAATACATAGAACGACTACGTATGTAGTTTTATAGAAGTGTGCCAACACTAGTAAAAAGGAGACTTTTTATGCCAGAAAAGAAAAAATCATTAAATATCACTGATGCAGAATGGGAAGTCATGCGTGTTGCTTGGGCAACCAAAGAAACAACGAGCAAAGAAGTGACGGAAATTCTTAATGAAAAAAAAGAGTGGAAAAGCACCACAGTGAAAACTTTACTAAGCCGTTTAGTTGATAAAGAAATGCTTGGAACAATGCGTAATGGTAATAAGTTTACCTACTTTCCTTTAATAGAAGAAAGAAAAAGTATTGAATCTCTTTCAGAAGAAATGCTAGAAAAAGTCTGTAGTAAAAAAGTCGGAAGAGTTGTGACGTCAATAATCAAAGACAGCCAATTAAGTTTCGATGATATCGATCAACTAGAAACATTGTTGAAAGAAAAACGAAAAACGGCTGTCAAAGTCGTTCCTTGCAACTGTACGCCAGGGCAATGTCAGTGTCATTTAGTTAGGTAAAGCAATAACAATAAAACAATTACAAGGAGTGTTTATCTATGGAAAAAACAGTAACAATCAATGGAATGAAATGTGATGGATGTGTAAATATTGTCAAAGAAAACTTTGAAGCAATTGATGGTGTTCAAACTGCAACGGTGGATCTAGAAAACAAATCTGCATCAGTAACTAGTGATAGAGAAATATCAAAGGATGAGTTGCAAAAATCATTAGCTGAAACGAAATTCACTGTAGCCTAGATAATATGATTTGTTTTGAGAATTCACTTATCTTATCAGAAAAAAATAAAAAAGGAGGAGCATACTGAATGATTTTCAGTTGCTTCCTCTTTTTTGTTATCTAAAGAACGGAGCTTTTGGCTTTTCCTCTTTACGATAAACCATTAAATAGTTCATAAGCAGGACACCGTTGCGATAGTTGATTTTTTGTTCCAATAGCTCAAATCCAAGCGACTCAAAAAACGGCTTAGCTGTGATTGATGAGTATACTGTGATTTCTTTTGCACCAGCTTTAAAGGCATGATCAATCAAATTTTTTGCTAGCATTTTCCCAACGCCATAACCGATCCAATCTTTATCTACATATAAATAATCAAGTTCTCCTGAATCAGAGATATTACCGAATCCAAGGATTTTAGTTCTGTTTTGAGCAACCATTGTGTATGTGGATTCCAATGTTGCATGCCATTTGTCATAATCAGGCGTTAGCTGTACCCATTGTTTAATTTGTTCTTGTGTATAGTCCTTTTTATTGATTGCCTGTACCGTTCCATTAAATAAAGCAACGATGTCTTCTACATCAGATTTTTGATAATTTCTTAAATTGAATACAGTCATTATTTGTTCACTCCTATTCATTAAGAATAGTTTAATCACATAGAAGAGATATGTCAAAGTATAATTGCTGATAACTGTTTTTTAAGTAAAAATATTCTCATTGAGTTACGCAAAGATTAGTTAGCTATGATATTTTTCAAGAAGTTATTTCAGTGTTCTAGAAAAAATCAAAAGATTATACGAGAGATAGTAGCATTAATATCCGTATTTTTACGTGGTTAAAATTAGCGTGAATGATGAGAGAATTATGGGAATAATCATAGTGGTTACTATCGTTAAATCACTTTTAGGTCTTTTTTCTTCAACTTTACAACTATTGAAATAATGTTATAATGTTTTCGGGTGGAGAAATAAAGTAAAGAGTTATGAAAAAGTCAGCCTAAAAAGGAGTATCAACGCTTCAGAGAGAATGATGATTTTAGGAATCGCAAAGGGTTCAAAAAATGTCCTAGCGGCATAAACATTCGATGAGAAACATTTTTTTTAACAAGGGAGTTAAATATTCAAACAATAAATCACAAAACATAAAATCATCTACCTTAAACTCTGATCATGAAGTAAAAAAATTATAAAATAGGAGTGAACCAATCATGTCATTAACACCAAATTATTTAGAAAACCGAATTTGTTTAAACGTTTTAGCCAACTCAGTAGAAAATGCCAAAGACTGTTATGAAGCCGCAGAAGGCCATATTGTACTAGGCGTTCTTTCAAAAAACTATCCAACCGATGAAGCCGCAATCGAAGATATGAAAAAATACGCAGCTGAAA
>NZ_MIKB01000014.1 GCF_001730365.1 Enterococcus quebecensis | reverse complement strand
TTTTTTCAAAAGTTTCAAAGTTTTTTTCTGCTTGATGTTATCGATTGTTTCGCGACAACTTCATTAGTTTATCAGGTTGTTTGTTATTTGTCAACAACTTTCTTCCTGATTTTTCAAGTTTTTTTAAAACTCGAAATGTTATTCTATTTTTGTCGTTTGGTGATTTTCATCAGTGCCTTGCGACAAGATATAATATACCAAGTTTCTGCGCTTTGGTCAACTAAAATTTGCACTTTTTTTAAACTTTTTTTCGTTACCGATTGTTTTATTACTTTTGTTCTTTATTGTTCGTTTTTGGGACGAAAAACTGGTTTTTTAAGCTCATTTCTTAATTTTTGGTAATATATTCTAAGTTTCCCGTAACTTCGCTCTGTTTTTGTCAATTTTTCCGAATATTTGTTAGAATAGAAAAGAAGAATTCTACTATATAATGTATGGAGGAAATATATGATATGAAAATTTTAGTCGCTGATGATGATAAAGAGATCGTGGAACTACTGAGTATTTATATTCACAACGAAGGCTATGAGGTAGTCAAAGCTTATGATGGGAAGGAAGCTTTATCTAAGATTCGCACAATTTCAGATATTGATTTACTCATCTTAGATATTATGATGCCTATTATGGATGGGATGCAAGTCGTTAAAGAGTTGAGAAAGGAATCTCAAATCCCAATCATTATGCTTACCGCTAAAACTACAGATATGGATAAAATTAAAGGATTAGTCGCTGGAGCTGATGATTATGTTACTAAACCTTTCAATCCTTTGGAAGTCATGGCTCGTGTTAAGTCTATTTTAAGACGCAGTCAAATGCAACTTAAGGCAGATGAACCTGACATACTAGAAATTGGATCGTTGATCGTTAACAAGGACTCACATGAAGTCAAAACTGTTGATGGAAAAGAAATCCAATTAACAGCTTTAGAATTCGGTATCTTATATCTCCTGGCCAGTCATCCAAATCGTGTTTTCAGTGCGGATGAAATTTTTGAACGTGTCTGGCAACAAGAAAGTATTGTTTCCGCAAAGACGGTTATGGTTCACGTAAGTCACTTAAGAGATAAAATTGAAGAAGCAACTGGTGGAGAAAAAGTCATTCAAACAGTTTGGGGAGTTGGATATAAAATCGATGCTCGTTAGACAAAAGAAAATAGAGAAGCAAAAACGGATTACCTTAACATCAAAAGAAATCAGTGAATTACTTGCTGAAGGAATCGTTACAATTATCCTGTTGCTTCTATTAAATGTCTCAATTACGGTTCTTCTTAGTGGCAGTCAAACATTGCAAGGACTTATATGGGCAACTAAGGGTGCTTTTGCTAAAGAACTGAATACTGATTTATTTTGGAGTTGGGGGAAATTCATCATCCCTGTCTTTTTTGTAGTCGATGTTGGCGTATTGTACTGGCGTCTCATTCGACGTTATCGCCAAATGCAACTACGTCACATTATTAGTGAACTACATTATATCGCTGATGGGAATTATGATCACCGCATTCCTTTTGAATTAAGTGGTGACTTAGCAAAAGTTGTTACTAGCATTAATGGTTTGGTTGATAGCACCGTAGCCGCAATTGAGGATGAACGCAAAATTGAGAAATCAAAAGATGAACTAATTACAAACGTTAGTCACGATATTAGAACACCTTTAACTTCTATTATAGGGTATTTAGGTTTAATTGAAGATCGCCAGTTTCATAATGAAGAAGACTTACTAAAGTATACGCATACTGCTTATGTGAAAGCGAAGCAAATGAAGCTTTTAGTAGATGACCTCTTTGAATACACAAAAGTTAGACAACCATCCGTTCCTATTAATACAATCAACTTTGATATGGCTCAACTAGTTGAACAACTTGCCGCAGATTTTGAACTAGAGGCTGATAAAAATAATATGAAGATTCAAGTAAACGCCAATCCTGCGTCAATAAAAATGTACGGAGATACGGAAAAATTAGTGCGGGTCTTCAATAACTTATTATCAAATGCACTGAAATACGGAAAAGGCGGTAAAAATATTGTCATCGATGTTGAAAAAGTAGGTACAGAAGCAGTCATTGCCGTGAGAAATGATGGTTCTCCTATTCCGAAGAAATCTCTGGATCAATTATTTGATCGTTTCTATCGTGTAGAAGAATCGCGATCTCAAGAAACGGGAGGGACTGGTTTAGGTTTAGCTATTGCACAAAGTATTATAGCTTTGCACGGTGGATATATCTACGCAACTTCCGATAACCATTGGACCTCTTTCATTATCCATTTGCCATTAGAACGAAATTAACTGCTTGAGGTTGACATTCAAATAAAAGTTTTGTATCCTAATGACAAGCAAAGAGAAAAAGTATTTATAGTTCTGAATCAAAGAGAGTTTGCGGTGGTGAAAGCAAATATTCTACTATAAAGAAGTCCGTCTCTTTTAGATGCGTTTGACGAAATAAGTCGAACCGGCAGCAACCGTTATCTGCATTTACAAGGGCAGCATTATGCTGAACTTGGGTGGTACCGCGAAATTCAAGTCATTTCGTCCCAAGAATTTTTTTCTGGGGATGGAGTGGCTTTTTATTTTACTACAATGCTACCTAGCGTCAAGGTTGAAAGAGTTCTTTCAGCTTAAAATAAGGAGGAGTAATTATGTTAGATGTAAAAATGATTCGTCAAAACTTTAATGAAGTTCAAGCAAAATTGAAAACCCGTGGTGTTAAAGAAGAAATACTAGTGGAGTTTTTACGCTTAGATGAAAACCGACGCAACCTATTGGTAAAATCAGAAGAACTGAAAAAGTATCGCAATGATGTTTCTGCGGAAATTGCACAATTGAAACGTAACAAAGAGGATGCATCAGCCAAAATCAACGAAATGAAAGAAGTTGGCGGTAACATCAAAGCCTTAGATACTGAAATCGAAGATATCGATGCAAAACTTCAAGAAATTTCTACAACATTACCGAACTTGCCTCATGACTCTGTACCTGTAGGAGCAGATGAAGATGATAACGTTGAAGTACGTCGTTGGAGTAAACCTAGAAACTTTGCTTTTGAACCAAAACCTCATTGGGATGTTGCAGAAAGTCTAGATATTCTTGATTTTGAACGAGGAGCGAAAGTTTCAGGAAGTCGTTTTGTTTACTATAAAGGTCTGGGCGCCCGACTAGAACGTGCATTATACAATTTCATGCTAGATATGCACGTCTATGATCATGGATATACTGAAATGATGACACCATATATTGTAAACAGCAATTCTATGTTTGGTACAGGACAATTTCCTAAATTTAAAGAAGATGTTTTCCAATTAGAGGGTACAGATCTGACATTGATCCCTACAGCTGAAGTCCCTTTAACAAACTACTATAATAATGAAATCTTAGATGGCAAAGATTTACCCATCTATTTCACTGCCCTTAGCCCATCTTTCCGTTCTGAAGCTGGAAGTGCTGGTCGCGACACACGAGGTTTGATTCGTCTGCACCAATTTAATAAAGTTGAAATGGTAAAATTCAGTGATGCAGAGCATTCTTATGAAGAATTAGAAAAAATGACAGCTAATGCGGAAGATATTTTACAAAAATTGAATCTACCTTATCGTGTAATGTCACTTGCTACAGGCGATATGGGCTTCTCTGCTGCTAAAACATATGACTTAGAAGTCTGGATTCCAGCGCAAAATGCTTACCGTGAAATCAGTTCTTGTTCAAACTGTGAAGACTTCCAAGCCCGTCGTGCTATGATTCGCTACCGTGATGAAAATGACAAAGTTCAATATGCTCACACTTTAAATGGCTCTGGTTTAGCGGTTGGCCGTACTGTCGCTGCCATTTTAGAAAATTATCAAAATGAAGATGGCTCAGTAACAATTCCTGAGGTTTTGGTACCTTATATGGGTAATTTGAAATTAATTAAATAAATAGAAAGAAACACTAATTTATCCATAGGACTGTTGAAAGTATGAAACATGCATGATACATTGAGATTACTGAAAACAACCAAATTTATAAATTAGAGGGATTGAACGTTATGGATAGAAAAAAACAGCCACGTGGTACTCGAAATAGTCGGCGCGAAAGAAATAAGCAGACTTTCCCAAAAAAGGTAGCCCTTATATCAGTTCTTGGTGTCTCCTTTATCTTAATCTGCGGTGGCGTATACGCAACAAAAATCATGCAACCTAAACCAAAAGAAGTAAGTAAAGTTAAAGATGACAGTCTTTATAAACAAAAGGAAGCCTTGCTGTTAGAAAAGATTCGAGAAGCTAAAAAACAAGAAGAACTCCAAAGTACGGAACAAGAAAAAACAGAAGGCAGCATCCAGACATTAATTTATGAACCTGTTACTACTGACACTATCCCTCAATTACCAACAATAAAAACTGAACTAACTATTTTAATAGAAGAAGCTAAAAAAAATCTACCTAAAGAAACGGCCGCCAAAATCGTTGGATATGTAAAAAAAATCAAAACCAATGAACAAGTGATAGGCTATCAAACAACTGTTGATACTTATACTTGGGATTCAAAAAAAGAAGATTGGTCTGAAAAAACTGTTTTAGGTAAAAATGTTGCATATGTTAACCAAAAAACAAAACAACCACTGACGCTACAGGATATTTTTATAAGCGAAGCTAATCTCTTAGCTATTTATCAAGTCCTTCAGCAGAAATTACTTGATGAAAGTCCAGATGGTAATAGTGTCATCGATGGCGTTCTCAATATGCCAAAGATTTCACTAGATGGGACTGCTTTTACATACTATCCCGATAAAATCAGTTTAGAATTACCAGAAAATCCAACTGGCAAAAAAGAAATCACGTTGCCATATAAAGAAATTGCCAACTACATCAACCCAGAGTTTGTTGATCCAGATGCTATCAAAGATGCAGTGTCAGCACCTCTAGATCCAGATAAAAAGTATATTTCACTGACTTTTGATGACGGACCAAATCCTGAGACAACACCAAGACTGTTGGATATTCTAAAAGAAAAAGACGTCAAAGCGACATTCTTTATGTTAGGTCAAAATGTCGTGAAAAACGAAGAGCTTGTAAAACGGGTTGCAGAAGAAGGACATGAAGTAGCTAGTCATTCCTATTCACATCCTCAATTAACAGGAGTCGATGAACAAATAGTGAAAGATGAGGTCCAACAAACAGACAAAGCCATCTACCACGCTATCGGTAAAATTCCAACTGATTTTAGGCCACCTTATGGTGCTGTAAACACAGAAGTGGCAAAAATTATCAATAAACCGATCATCCAGTGGTCTGTAGATTCTCAAGATTGGGAAAGCCATAATGCTGAAGCAATCATTAAACGGATTCATGATACTGCCTACCACGACACAATCATTTTGATGCATGATATCCATCCAGAAACCGTAGATGCTGTAGCAACTGTGATCGACCACCTACGTGGAGAAGGCTATGAGATTTTACCTTCTAAAAAATTATTAGGAAACAAAGCCAAACCACTTCATATGTACTATGGTTCTAAAGATGAACGCCTTGTGCAATAACTAAAAAAACTCCTATGCCAGTAATTGGACATAGGAGTTTTTTTATGGTTATTGTTCTACAGAATAATTAGGTGCTTCTTTTGTAATTTGCACATCATGAGGATGAGATTCTTTCAAACCATTCCCACTCATTTGAATAAATTGTGCTTCTTCACGCAATTGTTTTAAGTTTGCTGCGCCAACATATCCCATACCTGATTTCAAACCGCCAATCATTTGGAAAACAATATCTGATACGCTCCCTTTATAGGCAACACGTCCTTCAATACCTTCAGGAACTAATTTATTGGCTTCATTAACACCGCCTTGGAAGTAACGATCACTTGATCCTTTTTCCATTGCCCCTAATGAGCCCATACCACGATACGTTTTAAAACGACGACCTTGATAAATTTCAAATTCACCAGGTGATTCATCTGTCCCTGCTAACATACTACCTAACATAACTGCATGTCCGCCAGCTGCCAACGCTTTTACGATATCTCCAGAATACTTGATTCCGCCATCTGCGATGATTGCTTTACCATATTCACGTGCAATAGAAGCTGCATCATAAATCGCTGTTAATTGAGGTACACCAACACCCGCAACGACACGTGTTGTACAGATTGAACCAGGTCCGATTCCGACTTTCACTACATCTACCCCTACATCATAAAGAGCTTTTGCACCTTCAGCAGTTGCAATATTTCCAGCAATAAGTGTGGCTTCTGGGAATGTATCACGAATTTCTTTGATTTTACGAATAACCCCAGCACTATGACCATGAGCTGTATCAATAATGATCGCATCTACTCCTGCTTCTAGTAACGCTTCTGCACGTTCAAATGTATCACTTGTAACACCAACCGCTGCAGCAACTAACAAACGGCCATGTTCATCTTTAGCTGCATTTGGAAACTCAATTACTTTTTCAATATCTTTGATTGTAATCAGACCACTTAAGCGGTTGTTTTCATCAACGATCGGCAATTTTTCGATTTTATGTTTTTGTAAAATCTTTTCAGCATCTTTTAGAGAAGTGCCAACTGGGGCAGTTACTAAGTTGTCTTTCGTCATTACTTCTTCTATTTTCATTTGATAGTCTGTGACAAAACGCATGTCTCGGTTTGTAATGATCCCAACTAATTTACGATTGTCCATTGTTTCTACGATAGGCACACCACTAATACGATATTTACTCATCAGATTTTCAGCATCTGCGACTAAATTCGTAGGTGTTAAGAAAAATGGATCAATAATTACGCCACTTTCAGAACGTTTTACTTTACGGACCTCATCTGCTTGTTGAGGAATACTCATGTTTTTATGAATAACACCTAAACCACCTTGACGAGCCATTGAAATTGCCATTTTGCTATCCGTTACAGTATCCATACTTGCACTGATTAGAGGAATATTCAATTTAATATTTTTTGCCAATTGCACACTCATATCCACTTCATTTGGCAGCACGTGACTTTCTGCAGGAATCAATAAAACATCATCAAATGTAAGACCTTTTTTCGCGAATTTTGTTTCCCAGTTAGACATTTTCCTGACCACTCCTCTATTTAATTTTATATAAGAAAATAACAGATAATAAAATAGAAGTCAACCGCATTTTCTTGTTTACAGAAATTTTCTGCTCGTTTTACAAAACATGAGTACTTTCTAATGATATTGTTATCTTTTTAAAAGGATAACTGTAATTAGTTCTTTCCTTTTAACCTTGCTAAAATCGGAAATACAGCTTTCCATATTATACAGATCAAAAGAGTCGAAACTGATATTCCTAATGAAATTTTTTGAGCCAACGTTGAATGATATGAGATTGATACACTGCCTTTACCAGATAACTGAATGCCCACTAATCCATTTTGTTTGTCTAAGAAAGCTGGGATCACTTTTTCTTTCCCATCGCTGACTATTTTAGCTTGATAACCATAATAATAGATAAATGGAATAGTAACCATCGCTCTATTCGCATTTTTTGTATGATAATTAAATATCACCGAGTCAAATGTCATTTTAGCATTTGATACGTCTATTTCGTCTTTATTATAAATTACTTTTCGCTTCTTATTTTGTTTGATCGTCTCATAGTTCACTTCTTTTGGTAAATATTCATGTCCCGCACCAATATAATAACTATTCGTTGCGTTATAGGTCTGATAGAGTAAATCTCTTTTCCCTTCTGTATCAACGCTTTCCTTCTCATATAGTGTAACGCCAAGTAAAATGATCATCATCAAAATTATTGGAGCACTTGGAAATTTTTTAAATAATCCTAAATCATCATTAGCGATAAGATACGACAATAACATCGTCACGATCGATAAAAAACGCCAAGGAAATTGAATCGTATTTATTGGTGTTTGGTTAAATAGTTGCCAAGGAAACAGATTAGTCGTTATAAACATAAAGAAAACAGCAAGGATAATCAAATCACGATTGGGTACATTTCGTTTAAAAAGAGTCGCTGCATAGATGAGTAAACCAAACAATAGAATAATCCCTATATTCGCTGAAGATGCATGAAAAACACTGTTTTTAAAGCTATTAGCCAGTAATACACCTAAAGAATAACTTCGATCAGAAATCAACGTCAATGGATTTGACGTTACTTGGAACGTGATATGACTCATCTGCTCAAAAACGGGTATCAAATAAAAGGAAAGCAACAAAATTGTTACCCCAGTCGCTTTCAGTATAGCAATTATCACCTCTTTTTTTAAAAATCGTTTCAAATTGAAAATAATATACATCCCTATAAAGATACTAATGATTTCCAAAGAAATAAAATGAGCTAATCCAATTCCTGTCATAGCTACAGTTAACAACAACCATTTCTCCTTCTGACCATTTTTTAACAAATACAAACTTGCCAAAACCAAAGGGAAAAAACTCATTGCTAAGAGTTCGCCAATTGCTTGCCGATTAAAAAAATCTTGTAATCGATAAATAGACAGTGTGTATAACAATGAAAATAAGTAGCTTTTTATTCTCGATAATTCCATATACCTACCAGATACATACGTTAAAATAAACGTACTCAGATTGATTCCCATACCAAAAAAAATAAAGCTAGCTGACAAAGACAAACCAGCTGCACGTAAAACTGCTGGAAAATACAAATAAAAGTCTGGATAAAACAAGCTGGATGCATAACCATAACCACCGATGAAAAAGTAACTTATTTTTGGCAGTAGCTCGCCATGCTTCAAAGACAATGCTAATCCTTCAATTCGATTTTGATGAAAATGATAATCATCTCCAATCAAAATACGACTATTTTGAAAATAAACGACATATAAAGACAATACACTCAGTACAAAAAAACTCAGAAGTATCAGTAATCGACTATGTCTACTGATCCACACCTTCATTTATTCACCTACTCATAATGAAAATTTATTGAAACATTTATTCCTACTTTCCTTATGGTATCTTGCTAAAGCTTTTCTTACAAATACGAACCCTTCAATTACGAAAATACGAATAAAAAGACTGCAACAAAACAAACCTCGTCTTGTTACAGTCCCTTAATCCGAATACTCGGATTTCTACTATTCTATTTAACGCGCCAAACTGCTGCGCATATTATATTTTTTCTTTAACAGGTAACGAGTACCTAATGCAGCTCCACCAATAATGATTACAATAACTGGATCTAGCACAGGATTGATAACAGGTGGTAACATTGCTGAACCTGCAAAGACAGCAAGCCATAAAAGCATCGCTCCAACCAAGATTAAACCTGTTTTGAACCAACTAGGACGTTGGGATTTATCCACACCTGGACGATCATATTGATATACGTACTTATACATCAGATAAAATGCATACCCTCCAGCCATTGATGCCAACACTAATGTTAATAACCCTAGTGGTTGTGATTTACCTTTAGACCACATCATCATAATTGAAAACATAATTGTCATTACACCAAACAACAACAATGTGTTATCTAACCACATCAAAGCAGGTGTTGATTCGGGCAGTTCTTCTGGTTTATTTAATATAGACTCCGTGCGTTCGGCAACCGTTCCAAAAAGCTGACGTGCGGTCTTTCCACTTTTTTGACCTTCTACTAAATGGGGTAGAATTTCGTGTAAAGCAAGCGTCTGTGCTTCTTCTGAAAGATTGGCAGCAACTAATGATTTTTTCAAGTCAAAAATGTATTGTTCATTTCTCTTTGTTAATTTTTGTTCAAGTTCACGATTTTCTGAAACGATGTCTCTAAGTGTTTCTGATTCCATTATTACGTCCTCCTCGCCCGTGGCAATGGGGCAGTCTTTACCTAAAAAGTATTCTAACATATTTTTTAGGGAGAAAAACAGTTTTTAGTGAATTTTTCCTATACATTGAAACGGAAAAGCATAACATCGCCATCTTGAACAATATATTCTTTTCCTTCTAAACGAACTTTCCCAGCTTCTTTCGCTGCCTGCATGTTGCCATACGTATTCAAATCATCAAAAGAAACTGTCTCTGCACGAATAAATCCGCGTTCAAAATCCGTATGGATAATTCCAGCTGCTTGAGGTGCTTTGATCCCTTTACGGAAAGTCCATGCCCGAACTTCTTGCTCACCAGCAGTAAAGTAAGTAGCTAGTCCTAATAAATCATAAGCTGCACGAATCAATTGATCTAAGCCTGATTCTTCGATTCCTAAAGCTTCTAAAAACTCCGCCTTATCTTCATCATCTAACTCAGCAATTTCTTCTTCTGCGCGTGCACAAACCACAATAACTTCTGCTTGTTCGTTTGCAGCGAAATCACGGACTTGCTGAACATAAGGATTGTTATCTGAATCAGCTACCTCATCTTCTGAAACATTTGCCACATATAAAATTGGTTTTGCTGTTAGTAGGAACAAACTTTTTACGATTTTTTGCTCATCTTCAGTAAACTCGATTGTTCTTGCAGATAATCCTTCTTCCAGAACAGGCTTAAGCTTGTCTAAGACTGCTAGTTCAGCTACTGCATCTTTGTCTTTCGTCTTAGCTATTTTAGCCACACGAGCATAACGTTTCGTAATGGAATCTAAATCAGCTAATACTAACTCTAAATTGATTGTATCAATATCCGCTAACGGATCTACACGTCCTTCAACGTGGGTAATATTATCATCATCAAAACAACGTACCACATGACAAATCGCATCTACTTGGCGAATGTGACTTAAAAATTGGTTCCCCAATCCTTCACCTTTACTTGCGCCTTTTACAATTCCAGCAATATCTGTAAATTCAAAAGTAGTTGGTACTGTTTTTTTAGGTTTCACTAGCTCTGTTAAGCGTAGTAAGCGATCATCTGGTACTTCAACCATGCCTACATTAGGATCAATTGTTGCAAACGGATAGTTTGCCGCCTCTGCTCCTGCTTTTGTAATTGCGTTAAAAAGAGTAGATTTTCCTACGTTTGGTAAACCTACGATTCCAGCTGTTAATGCCATTGATTATTCACTATCCTTTATCAGTTTTTTTCCAAAATTTTTTTCATTTTCTTCTCAAAATCACGGCGTGTCATCATAACAATATGACCGCAGTTCGTACATTTTATTTTAATGTCGGCACCCATTCGGATAATTTCCCAACGATTTGCCTGACAAGCATGGGGCTTTTTCATTTCTACAATATCACCAAGATCATACATTATAGACAAATCCCTTCTAAAATAGTAGTCAATATTTATGAAATCAGACATAAACATACAAGGATACAATACCATTTTTTTGGCAATCAAGCAAAAGCTATTTTTGGTTCTGTTCATTTTCTGCTAATTAATAATAAATCCCAATAAATCAATAGCGTTATTTACAAAAAAAGAATGTTTACTCACTTGAAAATAGGATTGTATTTTCCATATTTATATTGGATAATAATAAAAAATCACTAAAAAAGCATGATCCTGACTTCTTAGCTAAATAAATAATCCCTTACACTGATATTTAAAGGAGTTTTGCTATGAGAAAATTTGACTTACTAGAAAAATTTGAAGTTTATCAAATGGACTTATTGATATATATGAGTAATGTTGGCGGAATTGCAACAAAAAAAGAACTCTTACATCATTTAAATATAGGAGAGTATTTTTTATCCAAAATGATTGACAGTTTAATGACCTCAGCAAACCAGTCGAATAATCGATTTTCAATCGTGGTAAACAAGCGTACGATAGAATTTCATACCAAACCTGATTATTCTCTTCACACTCTTTATAATGAACTAATTATTCGTGCACCAAAATATAGAATTTTAGAAGAATTACTGCTTTGCGGTACCATCGATGCTACTCGTTTATGCGAAAAAATCGGGATTAGTCATTCTACCTATTTTAGAAAAATCAACGAATTGAATGGCTTATTAAAAGAATTTGACCTGTTAATACAAAATGGCTGCTTACTGGGTTCTGAATTGCAAGTCCGTTTTTTCTATGTGTCTTTATACTTAGCGACAGATCCTAAACACCAATTGAAAACACCTAATGTTGATCCTAGAGTTTACGAAACTGTTAGTAATATCCAGCTAATTTTAGGTAGTCCCATCTCTGTTTTGTCGCAAAAAAAGTTAATTATTTATTTGAGTTTATTAAAAAGAAGGCACGCCCAAAAAAGCATACAAGATTATAGTGAGCAAACACCTTTTTTTGCTAATAAAACAGGTATCAACAGTCAAAAAATATTTATACATGCGCTAAGAAATTCACACTTGTTTAAAAAAATTAATAAAGTACTTGGATCATTTTTAGTTTATTATTCATTTAAGATGCTCCCTAATGAAACCATCTTATTGCTGCTATTTATGTTAGGTAAAGAAATCATCCCTGCCAATTCCCACGATCTAAAAGAACTCGACGCAATCGAAAAGCAAAGCAATCTTTTCGTTCGAACGCTAAATAATGAATTTTCGAGTTTTTTGGAGAAATGTTATCCGAATACCCATTTGAATGAGGCACACAACACAACTTTTCATCATTATCTAAAAACTATTGGCTATCATCACTTACTATTTAATGGGTATATTGATTACTTTTGGAATCCAAACTATACAGATATTGAAAAAGCTAAATACTCTGAAATGATCAATACATTCACTTATTTCTTAAACCAAAAATACCCAACACTTTTTGTAGTCGATGCTCATGATACTATTCTGATAACAAAATATGCTCATGCAATAAGTTTTTATGAAGAGTGTATCAAACCGAAACTTTCTGTTGGCGTATTCATCGAAGGTGACCTGTTATGCAAAACGAAATTTACGAATTGGTGGATCAAATACGTGGAACTAACTACTTTCGCACAAGCTGAACCATTAGCCCCAAACAAGCTATATGATCTGATTATTAGCAATGTTGACTGTTCTTATTTAAGTAAACGTGGAAAATATTTCTTCTTTATAGCAAATTACAACGAAAAAGTAGATATAGCTGATCTTGATCAATTATTGTACACTATCTATTCTTCTGACATCGCCAAAACATAAATTTATATTTTCCTTTACTTAGGTTGGATGGTAGTGTTTAACTCCGAAAATAAGGAGGAGTTACTTCTACCCATTCCATGTGATCGGGATATAGCTCAAAAAGTTCTATCCTAATCACAAATTTTATTTAGCTTACTTATACCTTAAATAAATTCGAGCTTCTCTACTAGTTTACGTTCTTCTGTGAAAAATGAGTTTGTGTAGCAATCAAGTGTCATTTTTGTCGATGAATGTCCTAACAAAGAACTGATTGTCGCAATATTCCCACCTGCTTCTAGGCAACGTGTAGCAAACGTGTGTCGTAAAGAATGGAAAGAAAAATTTTCTAAGCCAATTTTTTTACGAATAATTTGAAAACGATAAGCAATCGTCCGTGGCTCCAGAGCCTTGTGTTTATTCGAGATAACATAGTCACTAGTCGATACTTTTTGAAGTTCTAACAACTGTTTCTTTAAAGACTCAACAATCGGGATTTTCCGCTGCGAATTATTGCTTTTAGGCGTTACTTCAATAATCTCTGTCTTCCTTCCAGATTTATCTTCAGTCTGAATTCTCAATACGGTTCTATTAACGAATAGAGTATTATTTTCAAAATCAATATCTTCCCATTTCAATCCGCAAATTTCTCCGATTCGAAGGCCAGTCTGTAAAGCAAGCATGATAGAGAAAAATTTCTGACTAGTGTTAATTTCTTTAACCAATTTTGCTTGGTCTTTAATGGATAACGCCTGGACAGTTTTTCTTTTCGGCTTGGGAAGTTCTACTCCTATACACGGATTTTCTGTCAATAAATTTAGAGATAATGCTTTACTCAAGCAGTTCTTCAATACTGAAATTATTGATCTAATCGAGCTTGCTTTAAGTGTTTTATCCATCTCTTTGAGTAAAGAGTCAATATCTACTTGTTTTAGCTTTTGTAACTTGATTGAACCTATTTTTGATAATACATGAACATCCATTTTATTTTTGTAACTGGCATATGTACTGCTCTTTACTTTTGGACGAACGAATGTTTCCAACCAATAATTTGTCCAATCTACTAATTGTCCTTCATAGGGAAGAAGATTTTTGTTGTTACTCGCTTGATTTTGATATTTCATTAAAATAAGTTGCTGTTTTACCTCTGAATACTTATATCCGTAGATATATCCATAACGAATTTTCCCACTCTTCTGCCTACCTTTTATGTATCGGCCTTCCCAACGACCATCTTTTCTTTTGTATATATTTTCTCCTCTTCTTGCCATAACTAGTATCCTTTCTAAAATTTAATTTTATAATTCAAGAAAATAAAAACACCGCTATTTTATAAACATTTATTTCGTTATTTTATCAATTCGATCATTTATCTATTTAAACTAGTACACTTAGTTACTCTTTCGTCTATTCCACACTAACTCCTCATACAACCTTACATTACGTTTGGTTTTATTAACCAAGTATGCATGAATTTTATTTTTATTTAGTTTCAAAAATTTCAGGAAAAAAGAAATTTTTTGAGAGTAGTTTCTTATATTTATTTGTTATACAAATAAATATAAGAAACTATTAAAAAGAAAATGAAAGAGGTCTTATACATTTGAAACTTGTCTAGTTTCTTGTATACCACCCCTTTTTATTAAAAATAGCAGACTAATCATCATGCCTCATTTATTAAAATTGTGTTGATTGACTCGTTACTCAGTTTTAAGGAGCTACTTAGAAGGTTCTTTAATGCCGCATATCCCTCTAGTTTGACTAATAATTCTTGTGAACAATACACCCAATAATTAAATATTGTGGGCCCAACTGCCACTTTCTCTACAGCTTCCATAAATTGACCTAATTCTTTGATAAGTTCTCTACAACTTAACTTACCAGCAACAATAATTTCTTCTTTCCCTTCTATCTCTAATAGCATCCATAAGTAGTCTATAAATTCCACTTTTTCCTTTAAAATTAAAAACTGTTTTTTCGGTATCATTCGCTTTTTACTTAGTTCTTCACTCTCTGTTGTAAAACACTTCAAAACTTCTAGCTCAACTTGGGATACAGGCTTCTTTAGAACATTTTTTTTGATTGATTCTCTTTTGACTATATCTTTTTTTACCAGCCTTATCGGCACTCTACCCTTTATTTCTAGTTTTATTTGCTGTTGTCTTGATGGATTGAGACTAAATTTTTGTACTGGTGGACTTTTTTTACTGACTATATTTTTTTTTTGAGCTCCGGTTTCTACGTGTACAGGCTTTTCTACTGCTTCTTGCTTTTTGTCCTCCGAATGCTTCTGGATATCTTTCATTTTATGTTCCGCTTGATCCATTTGCGCTTTAATGGTTTGACTCACCTTTGTTAGCTCATTTTTAAGCAATTCACCAGAACCTAAAACAATCGATTCATTTTTTATAAGTCTATCTTCTAGTCCCTCCATTTTTTTTGTTAGCTGGCTGCATTTTTCTAGAATTCCATATATTTCTTCTTCTTTTCTTTTAAAATGTGCATCTTGTTCTTGTTTGATAAATTCATCATTCGTCTCAATAAGTTCTTTAGCACACTCTTTTAATACCCGAAGAGACCTTACTTGTTCTTGTTCAAAAAAACCTATTGTAAAGGTTAAAACAATATACGCAGGTGATGTAAAAATATTTATTTTTTTAATCAGCAATGTATCATTTTTTTCAGTCCATGCCTCTTGTATTCTTTTTGCAACCTGTTCAAGCTCCATTAATGATTGAATATCTTTTTTAAATATCAATTTACAGGATAGATATGCTTCATATGGTGTAACTAACTGTTTATTGAAAAGCTCTACCCCTAAAAGTCTTGGATTGACTTTTTGATGAAGAATATATTTTTTTATGATTTTTTTTCCCTGTCTTTGGGGATTGTGTTCTGTTTCGTTCATTTCCTCCAACTCCTAAAATCACTGTACTTCAAGTTTATTTCAATATTGTAGTAGCTCTCTACCCAGAACAACTACAACAAGTTTTATATGTTTTCTGATATTAAGTAGGGATAGTGTGGCTAGTAACAACTTAATGGCTTTGAAAAGCTTCTTCAATTTCTTACTTGCCTCTTAATCTTCTTGAACGTCTAGATCCTGCAATTTTCTTCTCGACTTTGTCACCTTTGTCTCGTTTAGGTTTTCTTATTTTCTGAGAATTTTTATTGTCTCGCTTACGCTTCTTCTTTCTGTACTTCATTATTTCTTCGTAATGTTTCTCCTTGCGCTTTCTTAAAATTAATAAAAGTAACAATAGAAGCAATAAAAATACAAATGTAATTACGCAAATAACGGTATAAAATAATATGGTTTCTTTATCTGCACTTGCTTTAGAAACTGTTGTTTTCTCTGTTGCCTCTGTAATTTCTAATTCTTTATCCCATTTCCATTCTTGTCCGGTATCTTTAGACTTAGCAGTTAGGTGGACTTGGTATTTCCCAGTTTGAAATTTTTGTTTCTCCTCTGCAATAATGAATTGAAAACTTGAATTTGGTGCCATTCGATGCCCAGTTACTTTGTTTTGATGAACGATTTTATCCGAATTTTTTTCGTATATTTTTGCTGTGTACTCAATATCCTCTAAATTCACAGCTTGATTATTTTGAAGTGTTGCTTTTATAACACATTTATCTGATTCTTGTGATGAACTCATCTCCAATAAGTCCAATTCAGCTTCAACTGGTGTATCTGTCTCTGTTAATTTGACAGCTACGACATATGTTTTTTTACTTGGCTTTTTGTTATTGTCTGATTCGTTTGTTTCATTGTTTTTTTCAAATGAAACAATTTTAATACCACCTAAGACCATTCCATTAAATAGACCCTTTGGCATTTTTAAGTGAACTGAGACTTTGATCATTTCTTTCGGGGGAATAGTTATTTCTGGTTCAGTTGTTGCGATATCCTTTAAAGAAACTTTCAAACTTTTATCCCTTGGAATGAACTTTGATCGATCTGAATAATCGATGTCCCCTGCATCATTTGTTGTTGCCTCATTGATTTGTAGCGTCACTTTTTTTTCCTTATCAGAAGTATTGTCTAGTTCAAGTATCAACTCTTGTTCTTGACTAGGCGCCATTCTAAGATCATAGTAAGTTACTTCTGGATCATGTTGGTTTTTTGGTAAAATTGGTCTCACTGAAACAGCAACCCCGACATCAACTGCAATTATCATAGATGCCAACAATAACAGAAAAAAAACGATCATCAGAGCAGTCCAACGAAGTGTTTTTCGTTCATTAGTCATCGCATTTCAAACTCCCTGCATAATAAAATTTATGTAGACCTTTCAAAAAATAGACATAGCAACTGTATGAACATTATGAAGAACAGCTACAAGTAGGTATAAACAATAAAAGCGAGTACATCTAAGCAAGTTAACTTAAATTTTTCCCCCTATATTTTTAATCATTGACATTGCTACTTTGGCAATGTGTTATTTCTGATATCGGTGAAAAGCACTTTTTTTGCTAGTTTTTTAAATAAACTATGTAGTGATGGACTGGAAAAGCCGACCATTTCCAATCCTTTTTTCTTTAAATAATCAAGATAGTTAGAAGACAAATTGTTTAAGCACCAACTATTGTCTCTTCATTTAATACTATTTGTTCTAGTAAGTAATTTTCTCCTTGTATAAGATCAAAATAGGCTGCTTTGTTTAATATACTGTCATAGTCCATCTTCATGATCCGAACATGAGGCTGGCGAAACCAAGATTTTTTTTTGATTTTTACTCTCGATTCAATTAACTTACACTCGTCTAAAATCAGATAAATTTCATTGGTAGAAACTGAATCCTTAAAACTTCTTACCTGTTCTCTTTCATACGTCAGTTGATTATCAGAAATGGTCATCTTTTCAGACTTTGTAACTAACTCTTTGTTCATTAACCACGACTGTTCCAAAAATTTAGCTTTTTGCAACAACTGAGAATATTCTCTCAAATCAACTTTTAATATCCGATCCCAATTTTCATTTTCATCACTACTAGATTGACTTAACTCCTTCATAGCTCTAGATAAATTTTGCCGCTCCATTTGATCAATTACAACTTCTAATTTTTTATTTGCTAGTCGCATTCTTTCTTTAGCGTATCTTTCTCTGCTAACAGCTTCTTCAATTTTCAGTAAGTAATTAGCATTATCAATATCGTCATCCTCGTAATGCGAAACCTCTGTTTTTTCTATTGGAATGGTACTATTATCTTGAAGTGGTTTAATAAATTTCGACACAAGTCTTTCAATTTCACCCTCAAATGATTCTAGTGCATCATTCTCATCATCAAATAATTGCTGATTCAGTGATTCTAGTAAATTGACCATGAAGGGAAACCCCGTCTCTCTATATGCAATAGGAACAAAATCAATGTAGTAAACCACACGTTTATCCTCTTTTTCCTTAGATCCGCCTATCCAAGCAATTTGAGGAAATGTATGAATCAGCTCATCAAGTAAGGCGGACCAGTCAAGATCTACGAAGTCTAAAGTAATCTCTACATGTTTAAAAAAAGAGATTATGGTATGAAATTCTTCAAAATACTCTTCTACATCTTTTTGAGGATAAGGGATCCTTTTATTTCTCTTTTGAAAAATCTCTTCACAGATATAATAGATATCCCGTAGCATATCATCATCAAAAAGACGCTCACCTACTGCTGGAGCGGCAGCTTGATAAATGTCAACCATAATATTTTGATAAACCACTTCCTAATCCCCTTTCCTTAATCTAGTGATTGGTCAGCTAACCTACTAGCTTTACCTAAAAGATCTTCCATCAGCACACTTGTTTCACTTTGCAGACGAAGTATTCTAGTATGGTAATTTGCTGCTTCCTGATTGATCATCTTCAATTCGATTGACGCTTCAGAAACTGCTTTTTTCGTTTCATGTCTTGCTGCTTCAACAGTTCGATCAGCTTCAATGGTGGCACGCTCAATAATCTGTTGCGCTTTTTCCTTGGCTTCCATCAAAACTTCTGCAATTTGATTTTTCATCATATCTTGTTGGCGCAATTGTTTTTCGATCTCAGCGCCCCTTGTCCGTTCCTCTAATAATTGTTCGTCTAACTGTATACGCAAATCTTCTGATTGCCTTATTTGTTCTTCAAGCGAGAGAATTCTTTCTTTAGATTTAGATGAGCTGGTCAAACGCATTGTTAATTGATCGATTTCCTGCTGTTTATTTTCAACTTCTGCCTTTAATCGCTCTGCCATTGTTTTCTGACGTTGTACTTCTTTTTGAAACTGTTGATTTTCATTGGTTAAATGCTCTACCACAGCCGCTTGTTCCTGTTGTATTTCTTGCTCTTGTTTTCTCATGGCATTTTCCAAACGTTCTCTTTTAGTTGAGGCTTCTGGTCGACTTTTTTTAGGTGGTTCATAAGACTCCTCTTCAAATTCATCATCCTCATACTCATCGTATTCATCATATTCGTCATACTCATCGTAGTACTCTTCATACTCATCCTCGTATTTATTTTTTTTGTTGTTTTTCTTGTTAAATATCGCCAAATCTCCCGCTTCCCTTCTTCTACTTACCCTTCTTTATCTATACACCGCCTACCAGCAGTTCTCTTATGCCTTCCTCCTGATGTTCATCTAATGAAATAAACTCCTGATTCAGGTAGTAACCTATCCCTTTTTTGTTTAAAATGAATGGTTCAAAAATTGACGTTTTTTCCATTATCTTTTGTTTGATACGATTGATTAGATTACTCAGCAATGCCTGTTTATTTTTTTGTTTGGCATTTGTCCAGATGGCTTCACACAGCGACTGACTGGAAAAAACTCTTTGTTCTGACTTGATAAAGTGCTCTAGCACCTGATGTTCTTTTTTAGTCAATGGAATCAACCAATTATCAATAATCAATGTACGATCTTTCAATTGAAAAGAGTACTGCTTTTTGGTTTTAGCTACATTTGAAAATGACGTTGTATTTTGAGAAAAATCGTCATTATTTATAGAGCTTACCGTTCTTTCTTGCTTGTTTTTATTTGTACGACTTGCATCTTCCTCAAAAATAGTTGCCAACTTACTAGCTAAATCAGTAACAGATATTGGATAACGAACAAAAATTATGTTTGTACTATTCATATATTTAGACTTATTGACTTGCTCAGATTCGAACGTCAAGACAACAATTGGTTTGTTCAGTAACGCTAAGTTATCTAGAAATGATTCTTTCAGCCCACTGTACATAGACTGTTGGTAAATAATAAGATCAAAATTTTGCAGAAAATAGAACTCTTTATCTCTCGGTTGAGTTAATATATCTTTTGAAACCATGATTTCATAATCCATATTTAACAAACTATTTTGCAATAGTCCGTTTGCACTTAATGTGTCGGTCAATATAATAATTTTTTTCCTCATAAATGGAAAATCCTCCTTTTAATTTTTATATATACTAAAATGCCAACCATTCGTATTTGTCAAAAATTCCTCAGATAAGTCTACATAATACATATTTTAAAACCTGTACTACACACAAAATGTAAATTTAGATAGTAGGAATTTCCTATTCTTATATAAAATAAGAAAAATTATTACTTAAGTACTATTACATAAGTATTTATATTTCACCTATGACGGTTAGATGACGGTCTATTGAAAGAGTGAAAAAACAATCTTAGAAAAAATAATAATTTTAATAAAATAAACGAATCCTATTTATTTATAAAATATGAAAAAGGAATATTGGGGACTCTTTCTTGATTACTGACAAAAACAGATGATCTATAATAATTTATTTGACGGTCTATTTGACGGCGTATAAAAATAAGTAAGTTTTTTTAGAACTATTCTTTAATATTAGGAATTGATTTTATTTTAACTTTTTCATATTCTAATGCTGTTCGACCAAGCTCTGTTGTCAATTACATAATTTAAGCTCCTAAGTTGATCATAATGTACATTAACTAAATATATTGTTATTCTTTTATTCCGCATTGACATGTCTAAATTATTTATTGTATACTTGACTTGTAAATATTTAATTAAGTATCTATTTAACAGTGTTCATTTAGTTTGAGTTAAACAATTGAAAATTTTTCTTATTTTATATAATAATAAGAAAAATTATTTTTATTTTTACATATTCTGTTTTTTATAAATATTTATTACTCCAAAATATTTATTTTAGTAAATGATCGAATGTCTGGTTAGATTTAATTATTCATTTTGGTTTTGATCTGTGTTTATTGGAATAATCTAAATTTTCGAATAAAAAGAGTGTGGAGGAAAACTAAATATAGTTTTCCTCCACACTCTTTTTATTCAATTGTTAGTCTGATTAATCATTCTTCATCAAAATGAATCTCCAAAATATCTAAGATTCTAGCTAGGTCTGATTGCGAAAGGTACTCAATTTCGATTTTCCCTTTACCTTCTTTTTCTTGAATCGCGACAGTTGTACCAAATTTATCCATCAAACGATCTTCACTTTCACGAATATAATAAGGTTTTTCTTTCCCGCTTTTCTTTTCTTTCTTAGGCACTTTTTTACCTTGGTTTTCATTTAGATCGTTAACGATTTGTTCTAATTGACGAACAGTTAAATTTTCTGCTACCACTCGTTTGGCCAACGTTAGAATCAAATCTTTATCTTTTAATCCCAGTAATGTTCTTGCTTGCCCCATTGACAATGTTTCACCTTGAACCATCTCTTTAACTTGAGTTGGCAATGTTAACAATCGTAAGTAGTTGGCAATGTATGGACGACTTTTTCCTAGACGTTCTGCTACTTCAGCTTGCGTTAATTTCAGATTCTTCATCAACATATCATAGGCTTCTGCTTCTTCCAATGGATTTAAATCTTCACGCTGTAAGTTTTCTAAAACAGCAACTTGCATCATTGTTTCTTCATCGAATTCACGTACAATTGCCGGAACTGTTTCTTTATCTGCTAATTTTGATGCACGAAAGCGACGTTCTCCAGCAATAATTTCATACCCTTTAACTGCGGACTTTCTTACAATAATTGGCTGAAATACACCCGATTGTTGGATGGAATTCGCTAATTCTTGCAGAGAGGCTTCATCAAATGTTTTTCTTGGCTGATAAGGATTTGGACGAAGTTCATTTAAAGGAATTTCCAGTACTTCTTCTTTTTGAACATCTACATCTTCCAAACTAGCAAACTCTTGAAACAATGCATCAATGCCTCTACCTAAACCTTTTCCTTTACTCATTATCCAACACTTCCTTTGCTAGTGCTTGGTACACTTCGGCACCACGTGAACGAGGATCATAATCAATAATTGATAAACCATGACTTGGCGCTTCAGACAAACGAACGTTTCTTGGAATAATCGTATCATATACCTTTTCACGGAAATATTTACGGACTTCTTCAACGACTTCAGCACCTAAGTTCGTTCGTGCATCGTACATCGTTAATAAAACACCTTCAATACGTAAATCAGGATTAAAGTGTTTTTGAACCAAACGAATCGTATTCAATAGCTGACTCAATCCTTCTAATGCATAATATTCACATTGCACAGGGATCAAAATCGAATCACTCGCTGTAAAGGCGTTGATAGTTAAGTGTCCTAATGATGGTGGACAATCGATCAAAATAAAATCATAGATATCACTAACTTCATCTATAGCTGCTTTTAAACGAGACTCTCTAGCCATCATTGACGTCAATTCAATTTCTGCACCAGCCAGTTGGATCGTTGCTGGAACAATATCTAAGTTTTCTCGTGACGTTTGTTGAATAACATTTTTGATTGGCTCTTCATTCACTAATACATCATATACATCTGTTGCAACATCTGGTTTGCGTACACCGATACCACTAGTTGCGTTTCCTTGAGCATCAATATCGATCAGCAACACTTTCTTACCATAATAGGCAAGACAAGCACCAAGATTCACAGTGGTCGTTGTCTTACCAACGCCCCCTTTTTGATTCGCTACAGAAATTATTCGTGCCATTTGTGTCCCTCCATCTTATTTGATTGGTTGCTTATTTGGTAAACCCGGTTTTCTTGGGTATTTTTTAGGTGTTTCTTTTTTCTTTTGAATTACAACAATATGGCGCTCATCATCTGTGATTGGCAATTCAAATGAAACTTCTTTTTGAAATTTGCCTCCTAAAATAGCAATAGCAGGCTTCGCTTCGGTAATTTCTTCCTCGCTTTTAGCAGCTTTTAAGGCTAAGAAAAAACCATCTTTCTTCACTAATGGCAGGCATAACTCGCTTAATACATTTAAACGGGCAACGGCGCGAGCAGTTACATAGTCAAATGCTGCGCGAAATTCTTCTTTTTGTCCAAATGTTTCTGCACGATCATGATATAAAGAAACATCTTCCAACTTAAGTTCATTAACTAATTCTGTTAAGAATGTGATTCGTTTGTTTAATGAATCAACGATCGTTACTTGTAATGTTGGAAACACGATTTTTAAGGGAATACTAGGAAATCCTGCTCCAGCACCAACATCACAAATTGATTTGTTTGTTGAAAAATCTTCAAAGAACGCTAGCGAAATAGAGTCATAGAAATGCTTTAAGTAAACATCTTTTTCTTCTGTGATCGCCGTAAGATTCATTTTTTCATTCCATTCCACCAACAATTCAAAATAACGGGCAAATTGCTTCATTTGGTGCTCTGATAAATGAATCTCTTTTTGGCTTAATAGCTGTTTAAATTCTTCTGGTGTCATATGTTACCTTCCTTGCGTGAAACAGAAAATGTTTCACAGTTCTCTTTTCTTACTTTAACGCAAATAGAGATTTCTTGCAATGTTTTTAACAAGATTTATCACAGTTTAATAAAATACCTTCTACTATATATGCTTAAATAAATCAACTTATTTATTCCGATCCGCATCAATTGATTTTATGGATGACAGTTTTTTTACATATTATTAGAAATTCTCTTGTGTTCATCATACTTGCGATGATATGATAAAGCTTGCTTTAAAAAAAGGAGGTATACTATGGGTAAAATTGAACAAAAAGCTGGGAAAGTTTCATTCGTTCAATCACTAAAAGATTATTTTATTGGATATGTAGATTTTAAAGGGAGAACAACGAGAGCAGGATATTGGTGGGTGACACTGATTCTTTCTATAATCTCATTTGCATTACTAACTTCATTTCTAACAAAGATTATATCTGCTATTATTGCCATTTCAAATTATGAGAGCGATTATGATTATTTATTGGAATCACAATTAAGAGATGTTTTTGCAGACTCCGTAGGACTTTTGATCTTGTTAGTTGTTTTAGGTTTAGCTACATTCCTTCCAACATTGGCAATGACGGTAAGAAGATACCGTGACGCTGGTTTAAGAGGTCGTGGTACTTTAACAATCTATATCATTTTTATTATCTGCGGCATGACTAATCTTAGCGGTAACAATTTATTTTTTGCGATGCTTGTGTTAGCTATTGATATTTTCTTCTTTGTGTTGACTGTTCTTGCAACAGGTTCTCTTGAAACAACGAGTTCTAACGCAGTTCTTCTATTCTTTTTTAGAAAAAAACAAACAGCCATAGAGTTAACTGAAGAGTAAAATGTAAAAAATAGAGAAAAGAGTCTAAAACAAAAACTAGTTTTTGTTTTAGACTCTTTCTTAATAACTCATAGTAATAAAGCTACTTCAACAGAATAATGCTTTTATTTCCTCTACCGTTTGTCTATTAATCTCCCCCAGAAGTCATTTTCACAATTTGATTATAGATCGGTTCATGTCTCATCAAATCATCAATCGTTCCTATTTTTACTCCTTTAGAATAGTACCCATCCAAAATACCTAATTTTTGAAAAATCGTTTGTTTATAAGCAATTTCCGCATTCCATTCCACTGTATCAAGAATGGATAGGGCAGCGTGGATAGCTTCCATTCCAGTTTCTCCACCTGTAGTAATCAACACGCCGTGACTATCTAGTAAAAATTCATGTGGCAAAGCTTTTCTCGCCATGGTTTTAATGTGATTACTTACAATTTCAGCTAATTCTTCTGAACAATTCGGTTCAAATTCTAATACCTCAATATATTCAACTTTCTGTGTTGCCTCCGTTAAGTTCGGCATATCCAAACCGCTAGTAGCCCAGAACATGCTGTTTGGTGCATGCGCATGTAATACCGCTTTGATCTCTGGATTTGCGTCATATACTGCTTCGTGCATATTGATTTCTCTTGTTAATCCCCCTTCACCAGCAACCACTTTTCTCGTGTGAGGTTCTACCACTAAAATTTGTGACGGCGAAACATGTCCTAGATAAGCTTGTGACATCATCGTAGGTGTCATGATGATATATTCTTTGCCATTCTTATCCATTGTTTTAAATGAAAAATTACCTCCCGCAACATTCGTATTTTTACGTTCAAAAATCAACTGTACAATTTTTGCCATGTCTTCTCTTTCACGTTCAAATAAAATCCTTCCATCTGCCATGATTAACTACAACTCCTTCTTCTTTAATATATTACCTTTACGAATCGTCTCTTTTACTGCATTTTGTACAACTTTATATTCTTCGTATTTTTGTTTTTTTCTTTCATCGTATTCTTTAAAAAGTACGGCATTTCCATTTTTATAGATGAAAAAAGAAAGGAAAATGACTAGAAAATATAATGGTACGATATTTATTGATAGTGCCAGCAAAAAAAGGATGATATCTAAAAATAATAATGCCGTCCATGTCCTTTTTTGATTCATATTTCTGTCCCTTCTTTTTACCTATTCAGTTTAGCTAGCTACTAACTTCTTTATATCGTTCACTTGGCACTGGCTCTTTGGACATATATTTGTATAACCACATAAACATTGCGATGAAAATGATAAACCCGACGATCGCCAAAGCATTCAAATTCGCAGCTTCCGCAAATAAAATTCTAAATTCTGGCCCTTCGATCGATGACCATGTAATACTGCCACCTTTTAAATCTACTGCACCTGTTTTTTTCGCTAAACCAGTCAATACTGGCGCAAGATACGTTGCACCATATAAATAAAGTGGTGTATAAATGATTCCTAACGTGATCATTCGATATAAGTTCCCACCAGTTAAAAGTAAACCGCCAACTGCGATAGAGTAGTTGATAATTCCGGCTAAAGGTAAAACTTGATTGCCTGGTAAAATCATGGCGTAACCAATGAAGACTGGTACTAAAATGATTGCTGTTACCCAAATCTCAGATCGCCCAGCTAAAATCGGCCAATCTAAACCAATATAAACTTCGCGATCTTTGAATCGTTGTTTCATCATTTCTGACATCGCATCCGCTAAAGGCGAGAGAGATTGCATAAACATTTTACTGATCATCGGAAATAATGCCATTGCTGTAGCAACTTGAATCCCTAAATTTAATGAACCAGAAACCCCATATGCTGCTCCGAACCCCAGTAAAACACCTATAATAAAACCCATGACACTATTTTCAGAAAAAATTCCTATTTTAGCTTTCAACGCAGACGTATCCGCCTTTTTATTGAAAACAGGAATTTTATCCATCACGATATTAATCGGCAACATCAATACGGCTGAAATATTCATCAAGTGTGTTACCGTCACTAGTGGAATTCCTGTTAAATCCTGAATATGGCGTTGGAACATATCTCCCATTTTCAGCTCCAAAACAACTTGAATAACAGCAGCGATAAATCCAGCCACCAATGATCCGCTGATGAAATATACTAAGTAAGCAGTCAGCGCTTTACCCCAAACATTCCACATGTCGACATTTAGTGTTTTCGTCAAGTTCAGCAGCAACATAATGAAATTCACACCTAAAACAACTGCGAAAAAAACGAACGCATAGGACCAAGACCACGTAATACTAGCTGCACCAGTCCAACCCAAATCAAGCGCTGGTAAACGAATCCCAGTATTTTTAGCCATCGCCTCAGAAGCAGGGCTGACAGCATCTGACATAAACCCGATTACCATACTCATTCCAGTAAAAGCCACACCCAAAGTAATCGCCGACATAAAGGCTTTTTTCAATGGCATACGTGCTATGAGCCCAATGATCAGAATGATCAAAGGAACAAAAATTGCTGAACCAAGATTTAATATATAATCAATCATCGATTGAAAAATTCCCATCTCTTATACCTACCTATCTTTTTAATTTTTTGGTATGATTAGTTTATAGTAACTATTAAAGATATTGAGGATTTCTCCATATCTATCGGCGATCAGATTCATCACAATCTGATCGCCTTTTTTATTTTTTCGTATCGTTGACGATTCCTTCATAGATTTCATCAACACCCATACCTGTCAAAAACGGAACACCAGCATACACAGAAACACCTAATTTTTCTGCTTCTTTCAACACTTCATCATCGGGTTTAGCAATATAAACATAGATACTAGCGTTGGGCAATTCCTGTAAAATCGATTTATAATCCACCGCTTCTACTGGGTAATCAATCCGATCTGCATCAAATCTGCTTTTGATTTTTTCTGCCACTGTAGTACTTGTTGCGACACCACTGCCACATGCTACAATCAATTTTCTAGCCATTTTTAACTTCCTCCCATTGTTTCATAAATAAATTGAACACCTCTTCGCCTTCTGTGATCGTCTTTAACTCAGAGACAAATGCTTCATTTTGAAATAAAACCATCAACTCTTGCAATAAACCAACCTGTTTTCCAGGTTCTTTAATTCCTAAGAAAAATAAATCTCTTACCTCCATTTCTTGATTATCACCCATTTGTTTGACCTTGATTGGTTTTGTTGTTCTTGCAACATAAATGAAAGGCCTTTCAATATATTCTGTGTCTGAATGAGGTAATGCAATATTAAGGTACTCTGTAATTAACCCCGTTGGGAAAATTTTTTCCCTAGATCTAATTCCTTCCAAGTATCCATTATTTACATACCCAACTTGCTGCAACCGCTTTGCGATAAGCTCAAATAATTCTTCTTCATCTTGAACAACAACTTGTAAATCAATTAATTCTCGTTGAAACATTTCTTTTGTCTCCATTTCTTCCCCCCTAAATTTTAAAGCGTAGTGTTAACCCACGAAGCTAGATGATGCACATATTTAAATTCTTTGTGTTCAACTTTGTAAAATTGTGTTAAACTTTGTTTATACAAAAAGGATACAACTTGAACAAAGGTTTGTCAACGCTTTCTTTCGATTGTTTTTTGTTCGTTTTACGTTTAAAATGTAATAGATAAACATTTTCGAACAAAAAGGAGAACATATTATGTTAAAAAGAGAGCGCCATGCGCATATTTTAGAATTACTGGATAAAAGTACTTTTATGACCGTGTCCGATATTGCTACAGAGCTACATGTTTCTGAGATGACGATTCGTCGTGATATCAATGAATTAAGTGACTCAAATCAATTAGTTCGTTTATATGGTGGAGCTCAAAAAATTGATCGAAAAGATAAAGAGCTGGCGACGCACGAAAAAATCAATCTACATATTGAGCAAAAAGAATATATCGGAAAAATCATGAATTCTTTGATTCAGGATCATCAAGTTGTTTTCGTCGGTGCAGGAACGACCATTCTTTATGCTTTGCCTTTTATCAAAAAACAAAATCTGATGATCGTTACCAATAGTTTGTTAGCATTCAATTATGTTATTAAACACACTGACTATCGAATTTTATTAACTGGAGGGGATTTTACACCAATCACAGAAGAATTCATCGGTGAACATGCGGAGCAAACATTTGAAACTATCAATATCGACATTGCTTTTGCTGCGACAAATGGCATCTACAATAACAACGTGACCACTTCCAACTACTTAGAAGGCGGTGTTCAACGAGCCGCTTTTAAAAATGCCAAGAAAAAAGTCGTTGTTGCAGATAGTACAAAGTTCAATGTTAGTGATGTCTATACATTCTATAAACTATCCGACTTAGACTATCTAATCACTGATGATAAAATCGATGAGCAAACCTTTAATTTCTACCAATCTTATGGCAAATTATTAAACAAAAAAAGTTGACTGGGTATCGTCTGCTCTTTCAGAAACCCAGTTAACTAGGCACCTGAAGGAGGAAACGACAATGATTTTAACCGTTACACTTAACCCGTCTATGGATTCAATTTATTTTGCAGAAACTTTTACTGTAGGTGAAATGAACCGTTGCAGCAATCCAGTCAAAGCCGTTGGCGGAAAAGGAATTAATGCGGGCAGAACAGCCGCAATTTTAGGTGGAGAAGTCACAGCAATAGGTGTTTTAGCTGGAATGAACGGAGCGTTCATCCGAACAGCCCTTGAACAAGAACCATTTAATACATTCTTTCTTTCAGCTGAAGGAGAATCAAGAAATGCGGTCACTGTCATGGACCAAGAAAAAAACCAAACTGAGATCGTAGAGCTTGGACCAGAAATAACAGCTGAAACGTCCGAAAAAATAGCAGACACTATTCTCGAATACGCTCTCAAACAAAAAAAAGCCCCCATCATTGCTTTATGCGGGTCTGCTAATACTAAAAACGAATGGTTATATCATGATTATTTACAACGACTAAATAATACACTAGGCTCAAATGTAAAAATTTTAACAGATATATCAGGAAAACAACTACAACATGTACTAACAGGGACAATAAAACCTTATTTTATCAAACCCAATATCCATGAATTCGGGGAACTACTGAATACCTCCATCACCAACAAAAAAGAAGTTATCCAGCATTTAAATCATCCACTATTAAATGAAATTCCCTTTATTTTAGTCTCCTGTGGAGGTGACGGCGCAATTGTAAAATACAATGAACAAATTTTCGATGTTATTATCCCCAACATTGACATTATTAATCCTACAGGTTCCGGTGATGCTACAGTTGGTGGCATTGCATTTGCTTTGGAGCAAGGACTTTCTATTGAAGAAACGCTACGTTACGGGATGGCGTGCGGGATGAGTAACGCTCTTGAAGAAGCTGTAGGTTATGTGTCAATTAAGAACGTTGAAACGCTGAAAAATAACATCATTATACGAGAAGTGTAGTAAATGTTTCACGTGTAACAATAATTTTTTAGAATAAAATAAAGAGCAAATCTTCATTTTTAAGATCTACTCTTTATTTTATTCTATTTAACACAACGAAAAGCTTGGTCTTTTGCCAGATAAAAGGGGCGTAGATAGCCCACTGTATTTGATAAAGGAATAATCTCTTCGCTTAAATGAATATTTAATACTTCTCTGATATAGGTCTTTCTAGCTGTTATTCGCTGCCATAGCTCTGGGTATTCTATTTTGAGTTGTTCTTGTAAACTTGCATCGGCCAAAGCTACGCATTCTTCAGCACTTACACCAGTATACCTTGGTACAGAGGGAATAATGTCGATTTGTAAAATCATTCCGCTTTTCAATGTCTCCTCAGAGTCATCGTAGATCGGTGAAGACATCCACTCTTCATCTGATACCAAATGTCCAGGATTTAAATACCAATGATACGTCTCTTTAGGAAAAACCGTTTCGATTATTTGGTACAGTTCTTTTCCTTTCATATTGATTTTTATTGTTTCCAACCAAGCTACAACCGCTTGATAATAGGGTTTTGCTACTCGTTCTAGATAGTCTTGTTGTCCTTTGGGAAGTTGTGCCGCATTTTCTATAACAAAACCAGTTCTGCTAGATAACCCACCTTTAAATTCTGTTGTTAAAGACATAAGTATCCGTTTGATGTTTTCAACAACTTACTAGATATGAACATAACAAAAATGTTCAAGCAAGTTCTAAACGGAACATTTGCTACAGGTCATTTTAACCCTTCAACGCAAACAATGCATCCGCAATGCCAGGCACACTACAAGGATCTCCATAATTCTTATGCGTTTGGATCACCCAATACTTTTTTCCTTGATAAGATACCTCTTCCCCTTGATAATACTGGATCGGTTTCAAATCAGTTCCTAATTTAAATTCAGGTGTAGAAATAAAACGACCAAGATAGTCTACATTTGCATCATATACTCCTGGTACACCTTCAAATTCTACTTGTGAACTCCATTGCCATCCAGCTGTGTCTGAGTGCAATAGATTGTCACTTGATGGTGCTTTTGGCCATTCTGCTACCCAACTATTTTCTTTACCCAAGACATCGAATTCTAGGTAATTTTCTGTAAACCAACTTGCCATACTATAATGGATCACATTGTTAAATCCACGTTTGTTCAATTGTTTTTTGAATGCCATTGATGTAATCGTTACATCTGCCGGAATCATTTCCCCTTCTTCTGCATCATTAACCATTACTGTATCTGGACTTAAGTTAAGCTCTTCAGCAAAATCAGCAAAGTAATTCGCTTCATCAACCGCTTTTTGCTCATCCACAAACCAAGAATAATGGAAAACTGAAACCGTTAAACCGGCCTTCTTCGCATTTTCTATTTGAATCTTCGCTAATGGGTTTCTATAGGTTGTGAACTCCGTTAATTTTACCACTACACCCTTAACACCTTGTGCATTCATTTTTTTATAGGATTCTACAGATATTTCACCACTCCAAGAAGAAATATCAATAAAGTCAGCTCTTGGAAGTGCTTTTGGCGTATAAGGTAATACAACCTGTTGGTTTCTTTTATATGCTTCTTCTTTCTTTAAGTTGTTTCCCATGACATGGTTATTTTCTTCTGTGATAGTCACATTTTCAGCATGAGCTGGCATGCTTACAGCAAATAAAGTTGTGCTTCCCATACATACAAACAATAGATTTAATAACATTTTTTTCAACTTTTCAACCACTCTTTCTTTAATTTTTTTGATAGATTAACCTATCTACTTCTTTACACTAACATAATTTTATAGAACCTTTCAAACAAAATAGTAGGTATTTTGTCATTTCACCCTTTTTATTAAAATAACAAAATTTATTAAAATAAATCACAAAAAAAACAATGACAATCCCCTGTGTTAAAGGTGGACATCACTATTTTTTTACTCATATTCAAAAACTACATCTGATATTCTCTTTCATGCTTCAACAACCACTTCTTACGCTCCACACCACCGCCATAACCACCCAAACTGCCATCTGTCTGAATGACACGATGACAAGGAATAATGATCGCCAGTTGGTTAGCGCCGTTGGCATTACCTACCGCTCGCATTCCGTTTGGATTTCCGATTGTTGTTGCTAATTCTTTATACGAAGATGTTTGCCCTCGCTCAATTTCCGTTAGTGCCTGCCAAACACTTTTTTGAAATTCCGAGCCTATGCACATATAGGGCGTTTGAAATTCATCTAATTTCTTCTCAAAATACAGACCCAATTCTGCCTTGATCTGTTCACTGATCTTTGTTTTTCCAGGAACAATCGATGCATTCAGACGATTCCGCAGCCGTTCGATCTCTCTTTCTAAACCACGGCGGTCAACAAATTCCAGTAAGTATAAATACTCGTCGTCCGCAATACTCATCATTGGACCAAGAGTCGTATCAATCCAATCTGCAGATAAAATTTTGATCTCTTGTGATTGTTTTGGATTTCTACCCATGATTTTTGAAAAGGCGTCGTAAAATCCGCTGGAAGAATCATACCCTGCATCTAATTGCGTATCGATTCGTTTTTCACCATTTTTAATTGATTTCAAAGCCATTCCCATTCTTCTTGAACGTGCGTATTGCACAAAGGTCATACCGTAAACTTTTTTAAATTGTCTTCTGGCAGTCATTGAATGAATTCCTAACTCAGCAAAATCCTGATCTTTCCAACGCTTTTCTGGATTTGCTTCTACTAATTCCACCATCTGCTGAACCAAAGGTGGGATTTCTCTTGGAAAGGATAATGGTTTACAACGTTTGCAAGGGCGATATCCAGATAAGAGAGCTTCTTCTGCAGTTTCGTAAAAAGTACAATTTTCATATTTGGGTTTTCTAGCTGGACAAGTTGCATGGCAAAAAATACCTGTTGATTTGATGCCTACAAAGAAAATGCCATCATACGTAGCATCTTTTGCCAGTAACGCTTTATAGTACTGTTTTTTTTCTTTTTCGCTGATCATTTGGAACCATCCTTTCTACTTTATTTTCATTGAAATTTTTATATTTAGATAGCCTGTAAAAGAATCTTTTTTGATATCTAACATCTGATTGATGGTAGGGTTAGTTCATTCTGGATGTATTCATTGTTTTTCACCCTTAATATAAAAATACCATCGATTCCTTTGTTTTCACAGGCTTTGATTCGATTAATTTTAGCAATGTCTTCAGTAAACACCTGTCCGTTTTGACCTTTATGAAAAATTGCTATTCATTTTGTTCTTCTAGCTACTATTTTTTATATTCGCTTTTAAGTTCCTCCACTTTATTTTCTTTCATTAACCCCTTCCTGTATTTTGTATTCTTATTTTACTGCTGATACAAAAAAAGTTCATTCGAAAAATGAACATCAATTTTTTATTTTTGAGATGGAGGAAGGAACTACTACAAGAAATTTCCCTGCATTGTTCATCATCTACTTAGGTCAAGCCCATCGTTGTGATGCACAACAAAAAGACCCACTCTTTGGGGAAGAGTGGGAAAAGGAGTTAAAAATGAAAAAGTGTTTTGTTAGGGTTGTTTGTTTGGTATAAAAGTATAATAACCTGAAATTGTGACTATTTTGTGGTGAAAGATTGGTTTATTTTTTACCCATTTGTTACTTTTTAGTTAAATGTAATCCATTGACAGCAAAAGCTTGATTTTGGAATTGAATTTCTTTAGGTATTAGGCCATACTGCCACTTTATCACCTCAAAATGGAAAGATGTATCTAAGTCTTCCACACCAAAAGCGGCTATGTTAGCTTCAGAAGTATATTTAAATGTTATTTGTTCTTTTGTCTCGTTGACTAGTGTGTAATAATTATCTTGTTTCTTGATCGCATCTAGTACGTCTTTGCCTTGCTTTTCTTTGTCAATAATCAAAAGAGCTGATGTCTCTTTTCCCCTATAGCGTGTTGAGTCCACCGGAAAAATAGTTGCGTTCACTTTCATATAGACGCCAGACATGCCATTAAGTTCTTCCACAACCAAATTTGCTTGATTGTCCGATATCTTTAATTCATGTGGCTGGTCAGCTTCTGTTTGCCAACTACCAGCGATTTTTTGATTGATTGGAAGTAAACGATAACTCAACAGCAGCAATAAACTAACTAAAAATAGGATGCTTATACCTACAAACCATTGTCCTAGACTAAAACAAATTATTTTGGCTTTCGAATCCACATCGGCCCGTTGAGAATTTACTAAGGTTATTTCTTCTTTCGTAGGAATACTTTTTTCATCAACCATTTTTTCGACCTGTTTTCCTTAGCGTTTTTTCTGGACGTTTCATTTCTTCTGAATGACGTTGTGGTCTTTTTTTTCTTTTTTTCTTTTTTCTCTGCATTTCTAACCTTCTACGTTGCTCTTTTCTCCTTTTTTGTATCACAATAAATACAATTACCAAAATAACTAATAGTAGAATGCCAATTCCTAATGCTAAATAAAGCCACCAATTGTTTGTTTCCTCTATATCTATCGCTGACTCATTAAGTTTTTTAGCTTCTGCTTGCGTAATCTCAAACTCATCTTGCCACTGCCAGCTTTGACCTGTTATTTTTGATTCTGCTGATAATTCAACCCGATATTTTCCTGCTTTAAAGGGTTGACTCCCCCAAGGAACTTGATAATGAAAATAAGAGTTTGGAGCCATTCGATAGCCTGATACGGCACGTTCTACTAGTACCTCTTGATCGTCTTTAGCGTATATTTTAGCATGATATGAGAGTTCATCTACATTTATTGGCGCTAAATTTCGGATTTTCGATTTGATAATATTACGTCCTGCTTCTTGTGCAGCGAAAGTCTGACCTTTTTCATATAACAAATCGGCTTCAACGAGCTCATCGTTCTCTGTCAATTTGATTCCCACAGAATAAACAACTTTATTCTTTATCTGCATTCCTCCTTCAGAGTTTCCTTGATTATCTTTATCTTCTGAAAGTGATGTTAAATAAATACCGCCTAGTACCATCCCCTTAAATGATTGATTGGGAATTTTTAAACGAATGTTAGTCGTAACCTTGCTTAATGCAGGGATTGTTACTTCTTTATCTGTTGAAGCTATGTCTGTAATAGCAAGTTTTAGAGACTCATCATATTGATAATTTTTTTCTCTTTCCGAATAATCAATCAATCCATTGTCATTGGTTATTCCTGGATTAATCATTACAGAAACTTTCTGATTTTCTTTTGTTGAGTTATATAATTCCAAATCAAGGGTTTGTTCTATACCCGGTTTAACACGTAAATCATAATATGTAACATCGGGATTCAATTGGTTTTCAGGTAACACTGCTTTGACAGAAAAACCGCCTGTTTCAGCACCTTCTGCCCAACTGCCCATTGGTGATCCACATAAAAATCCTACTATACAGCTCACTAAAATACTTATTTTTAGAGCCCGCTGTTTCTTATTATGCTTACTCTTTAGTATGTACAAAATAATCTCCACCTCTATTTATTTGCTAAATTATTATAAGTAAGGGTCGAAGCTATGATACATGTTTCGACCCTCTTCCTTGTTTTTTTAAATTGAATCGATTAATTCCCAAGTGAGTGTGGCTTTATAATTTTTACCTTTTTCAGCTTGTTCTCCTTGTGGTACAAAGAGTTTCACACTTGTATTATTCGTTGCCGCTTTATAATCTTTATCCGATTTGTACTCTTTATCAAAAACAACTGACGAAATTGTAGCATTAGCATTTTTCCCAGTTTTTACCTTCAATAAAGAAAGACTATTTTGTTTACTGATCGGGATAGCTACCGCAGTATCATTTTTCAGTCCTGGAGCATCTAGCAACGTAGAGGCATCTCCATCGCGTCCCAGTGCGTCTTCTTTATCCGCTTTGTTATTTCGAAGCGTTTTATTGTATAACTCAATACGAGTATTTTTTAACTTTTTAGTTGCATCGTTTACTTGTGCAAACTCAGTCGCTGAAACTTTTACTTCAAATTGACCTGTTGTCCCACGTTCATCAACAATTTGGGCAAAGTGAGGAATAGTAATTTTCGGATCTGTTTCTTTCGGTTTCTCTCCATTTGTTGCTACTTGATAGGTTGTCATCAATGCATCGTAACGCATAGATTGCGCTTTAATATTCACTTCACCAAATTTAATGTGTGGAATGTTTGAGAAACGTAAACTACCAGTTGTAAACGTTCCATCCGCTCCGACCCAAATATTGTCTTCTACTGTTCCTGGTTTAACCAACCCTAGAGATTCTGGTGCTGGATCGAGTGGATCAACAGGATTATCCTTAAAGGTTACTGTTGATTCTGTGTTTTTTTCCTCTGTTACTGCTAAACTAGTTATAGGTAGGAATACCATGCTGCTCAAAAGTATGCTTGAAATAATTTTTACTGTTCTTAGCTTTTTCATTTTTTTTCCCCATTTCTGTTCTTCTCGTTAAATACTATCCGTTAGCGTCCAAATCAAATTCGCTGAATATGTCGCTTTTTCTTTTTTATCTTTTCCTGGTGTACGTAGCTGAATACCACTATGATCGATTGAAAGTGCGGCTTGTTTTTCTGCTGCATAAAATGTGGCATCGTTGTCGTAATCTTTTGCTGAAGCAAAAACAATAGAAGTTTTTGACCCGTCTGTTGTTTTCCCCTCTTTCGTTGCCATTACTTTTATAGCATTTCCTTTTACTCCTACTGGAATATCTACAGCATTTGAAGCGTCTAAGCCCAATACCCCGCTGACTAATACGCTAGCATCTGGTTCTACTGTATTAAACAATTGACCTTCATGGATTTCAATCCGGGTATTTTCTAGTGTATTCTTATCATTCTTCGTATTTTGAAATGCTTTTTCTTGGTATACGGTTAGCTCCCACGAACTTTGAATCCCTCGTTCATCTGTAACTTGAGCAAAACTTGGAATTTTTACTTTTGTCTCATCTTCACCTACCGTACCAGATCCCCACAATGCTTGATAATACTCTATTTTGGAACTGATTTTTTGCTGTCCAAAACGAATCGCAGGAACATGTTCAATACGTAAAGAACCGTTTGTAAAACTTCCATCTGTTTTTTCAGGATAAATTCGGGCTCTTTCTTCTGGTCCTTTCCCAGGAACTACAGGATTCCCCCCATTGGCATCATTAGGAATAAATTCTAAAGTCGTTTCTGTTGATGCCTCTGCCGCATCCGTTGTAACCGATTGATTCATGCCTCCGATAAGTGTGATCGTTGACAGACTAAATAAAAACACTCGAAATTTCATCTTCTTCTCCTTCTATACTACATTTTGATATATTAACAGTTTAAACTTATGGTGCTGAAACCAATTCCCAAACTAAGTCTGTACTGTAGTCTTTAGATGTATCAATGATTTGTCCACCAGGAATTGTTAGTTTTACAGCCGCATTTCTTGCTATTTTCGTCTCATCGACTTCGCCATTCTTTGGCGTTCTAACATCTCCTTTAGAAGATACTTTCTTATCCAAATCGCCAACCCGAACAGACCAACTTCCGTATCCTTGGCTTTCAGTGTTTTTAGCTTCAGTGATTTTTACTGAACTACCTACGTCTGTTCCAATAGCCGTTTCTTCCGTCCCTTTTGGAACAGTTGGAAACTGTTCTGCATTGCTGATAGAGCTATTACTTTGAATCGTTATATCTTTAAATGCAAGAGTTGCTTTAAATTGTTTGCCGTCAGTCGAACGAAAAATACGATCATTTTTCAAATTAACTGTCCAACCTTTTGTTCCTCCTCTTAAATCTACAACCTCATAAAAGGTTGGCCGTTCTTCTTTTTTATCGCCAATCTCTATTTCATCAAATAATGCGTAAAAATCTTGTGTCTTGGTTGATAAACGGTTTTGGCCAAATCGAATAGACGGTATATAGTTAAAGCGCAGAGCCCCTGTTGTAGAACTTCCGCCAGCGGGAGGTTTGATTACACTACCGTCTCCTTCGTGTTGACCTCCTTTTCCTGGATCACTGACCTCTATCCCTGTGGAATCAGAGCCATCACCTTCCAAAAAGTGGATGTCCCCTTTAGTCGTTGCCGCTTTTGCAATATTACTTTGGACCGTTATCGCCAACATCAAAGCACTTAGTGTTGCAGCCCCTAATAATGTTTTTTTCATACTGTTTTCTCCTTCTTTACAGACTGTTTGTTAACGTCCAGATTAATGTTGTGTTGTATTGTCCTGCCTCTTTTTTTACCTTTCCAGGAATATAGACAGATATGCTTTTATTAGCTTCGTTCCCCTCCTTTCCAAACTGGATGGACCAAGTCCCTTGCCCTGTTTCTTTAGTTGCTCTGGCAACAAGTACCGGCTCATTTACTTTTGTTAAATTAATCTCTTTTTCTGGAAAATATGGTGCTGTGGCATCAAATAACAGTCCTTTAAGAACTAAATTTCGAAAAGAAAATCTAGTGTTCTCTAGCATAAAACCACGTTCATTAGTCAACGGTCTACTTTGAGTTACAGTCAATTCCCAACCTAAATTTTTTCCAGTTTTATCTGTTAACTGTACAAAATTAGGTACTTCTTTAGATTGATTGGTCTCCTTATCCATAATATTATCTGGTTGCGCAAAATATTCTTGTGAGCGAGTAGACATTGCTTGTGTGCCAAATGACAAATTACTGACGTAACTTAAGCTTAATGCTCCAGCAATTGGTGGCTGATTTGGGACAATGGGTTTCTCTGGTTCTGTTGGGTCTATTGGCTCTTCTGTTGCATCATCTGAAAAAAATTGAATATTTCCACTGGTTGAATGGGCAAAAGCTTTTGTTTCAAATACGTGAATAAGGAAAGATGACAAATATAATGCTAAAAAAATACGACTTATCTTCATCATTTTCGCTTCTCTCCTTTGTATTTTTTGCCAGTAATTATTAACAAAATCAAAAGAAGTAAGAGACCTAAATATGGTAGAGAAAGTACAATTTCTTCCCCTGTTACAGGAAATTTACTACCTATATTTTTGGTTGTTTCATTTTTTTGTGTATCTACTATACCTGTATTTGGAAATTTGTCATCCGTAAATGTCAAACCGACTTGAGATTCCATTTCGGCTCCGTAGCTAATAACAGTTCGATTAAACATTGTCCCTATAAGTAAAAGCGAAAACAGAAAGACAGACAGTTTCTTTTTCATTTTTAAAACTACTCCTTTCTATGGCCCAGTTGCCAATTCCCAGATAATTGTTGCAGAGTAGGATTTTTTCTTAGCTGTTCCGATTGGTACTTGTAATCTAAAATGTCCAGTACTGTCTAAGTTAACACTAGACTTCGTTTGTAACCGATTTGTATTGATCAAACTATTTTTGAATCCAAGCAGATTTTGATCGTAATATAAAACATTTGGAAGTTTATCATTCGTAGTTGAAGTAAAGTCTTTCGTCAGACGAGCATATAATTGCCATCCTTTAACATTTTTTTCTCCTGCTTTCCGATTATCCCCGATAATGATAGCTGGATTGTTGTCTGCCGGCAGTACTGTTTGTTCCTTGGCTAAGACACGACTTTCTTTAAAGGAGATTTGTTTTGGCACAGAGATGAACCTTAATACACCTTTAAAGGATGCATATAGTTGCCATCCCTTACCTTCTTTATAAGGGATCTCCATTCCAGCAAGAGGATATATGGTTGTCTTATCATCTAAAATGTAACCTTTAAACTCATACCCTTGACTCTTGACTGCTTTATCCACCTCGGTCGTTACTTTCGGTTCTTTATCAAAAATAAATGGTTTTCCCACTATTTGCTTAGGCAATTTAACTAGGTTAGTTGTAACATCTTGGTTGTTTTCATCGTAAAGTTTCATCCCTTCTTCATCTATAAAAGAAACCGAAATATCTTCATAACGATACTGTATTGTCCCAACTGTTTGGTCTAGCCTTTTACTTTCTGCTAAAACAGAATTATCTTTTGCTAAAATCTGAAGGATCAATCCTTGACTGACAGCACTTGAAACTGGCTCTGCTTTTCTAAAAGCTTGAAGAGAGTCATCCTTTACTTTTATTTTATTTTGAGTTTCATCAATTAACGTCCCTTTAGAAATTTGATATGCTTTTACATTTCCATATTCTTTCTTTAAGAGTTGATCACTTGAAATAGATTTAGAAATATCCCAAAAGATCGGGAAATTGTTAGAGCTTGTGCTAAAAACATAATCGCCATCAGCTTCTCCACCAACGAATACTTTTACTTTTATTTCTTTCATTGGCTCCCCTGCAATAGCACCATATTTTAGCCGGAAAGTTAAATCATATATTTGCGTTTCTTTTGGATTAGCAGAAGATGCACTATTGATTCTTTTTAAATCTTCTTGATCTACTTCAACATTTAATACACCACCGGAAAGTCTATTGCCTTTGATCCTATCCCAAGCATGTAACCTTGCAAAATCATCCGTTCTTCTTAACATTCCCTCTGTTAGTGTCTGTGCTTGTTCAAAACTAATCGCAAAATTATGCGCATCCATCACGGCTTTGTCATTATAAACAGAGTTACTTGATAAAACACTCACAATACTTGATGTAACCGAAAACTGTTTTTGAGAGTCTGTTACAAAATAGGTAACTCGTTGAGGTCCTGTTTTTTTAATATCAAAACCTAACGCTTTCCAATCAATTGGTTGTGTAATATCTTGAGGATTACGGTTAATTCTGGCATTTAACCATTGTTGATCCTTTAAATCCATACTTTTATTAAAATCATAAAAATCGTAAACTTTCACTGCATTACTATGCTCAAATTTACCAGTAGGAGAACCTGTCAGTAATTTTCTTTCTACATTTTCAGGAATTTGATAAATTGGATTGTTAGGATTAATCAATTGATCTTTCGGCGCCCGAATAACGGGTGGAAAATCAGCGACTTGTTTGATATTTCCATAAAAAATATTATTTTTGGTGTCTACTCGTTTAGTTGTAGGTCCACCACTTGGATATGAGCTTACAAACTGCGTTCCTTGTAAAGTTCCAGCTAAATGGACATTATCACCTTCCATAGAAACAATTGCGTTAGGTAGTACACGTTCCCCACCTGTACCTATAGCAGACATACTTTCAATATTAAAGTTTTTATCCATAAATCCTGAAACAACACTAGGCTCTGTTCCATACCCTTTAAAATCACCTGTAAAGGATGATACATATCCGAAAAATACTACTTTTCCAGTATGTTCATTTCTTGAAAAATGAAAAGAACTTGGACTTGTTCCTCTAGGATATTCTTTCACTAGACGAACCGTTCCAGTAACGGTGTCTAAACATTTCAAATACAATGGATTTTTAGTTGAACTTGATTCAAAAAAATAGATATTATCAACATCAGAAATTTCACTCTTAATACTAATTGAAGTATCTCCTGATGAAGGTTCATACATGTATTTTATTTTTCCAGTAGTAGCATCCCACACATTTAGAAATGAGTATTGTGGTATATCTACTGTTCGGTCTGTTTTCCCTAGTGTTGCAACTCCAACAAAATCGCCATTTCTAGCTCTAGTTACCTGTGCTAATCCGTCATATGCTGAAATTGGTTTGGGAACCCCTAACTTTTTGGAATATAAATCATCTGCGTCCATAGCTTCTAGTTTATTCAAGGTTGAATACACGGCATCTTTTGACACAGTAAAGACATTATAATTTTTCTTTTCAGATGAGCGCCAATATATATAAGACGTCTTATATATATTATTGTCAAAATCCGTACTTGATCGATTATACGTTTGTCCTTCTAAAGCAAAATTTTCACTTGAAATGATCTTTCGACTAACCATATTTAGATCATTATCAATTGTCAAAATCGCTGGCCCTTTCTCATCTCCCACATAGCCTGAATAGACGATGCTGTATGTTCCATTTTTATTATCAGCAATTAGTTCAAAGCTACTTTCTGATTTTTGAATTTCATTATTGTTTTTAGTTGAATTTAAATCCGGTGTCTTCCCATCTATCCATAATCTTTTAAGAATTTGATTATCTTTTGAAAGAAGAACAACTTCAGACGCTACCATCCAATCAGGATCTTCTAATCCATAAGTTGAATGAGACCATATCTCCAGAATGTTTCCGTTTGATGTTTTTACCGCACCGTAAACCGTATCATTAATTGGTGAACTGCTTCCGTAAAGTTCTTCTTTTGTTAGATTGATAACACTGGATTCCCCTTGAAAATAATCTGGATACTTAAGCTTTAACTCTGGCTCATATATTGGTAGTGAATCCGTAGGGACTACTACTGACAATTCAGTCCCAGCATCAATAATACTTTTCTCAACCGGATGTGCTTTAATGTTTGTATTAGAACGATTTGTTAAAAAGAAAACCATCGCAACTCCAAAAATCATGCACAAACAAACAACCACTTTATACCTTCGTTTTAGGTGAATAAACTTACTCATTACTTTTCCTCCTTTCTAAAAGTAATAACTCCTTCATTGATCCAGCTATCACCTTCCATTTTTTCGCTCCCACCCCATCCAACCTGAACCTTGCCAATACTTTAATTACGAAAGAACTGTATTGGTTTGAGCTTTTTTCTAAAAGTTTATTCACCTCCAACTCTGTATCCCATTGAACGCACAGTTTGGATAAAGCCAGAACTGTGATTATGTTGTTCAATTTTACATCTTAATTTGTAAACAATATTTGCTGTACGATATCTACTAATTTTCCAATCTGCGTTATTGTCATTCCAAATGAAATCCCCTAATTCCTGATAGGTAACAGCTCTGCCTAAGTTTTCATTTAAAATACTCATAAAACGAAATTCCAATCTGGTCAAAAAAATTTCCGTTTCTTCTATGCAAATACTTAGATTACTTTCTTTCAATTTGAAGCCTGATATTTTTTCTTTTTTTATATTTTTATTTGACTGTTTTTCAATAAAAGTTTCTTTTGCAAATTTTTTTTGTAAATTCTTTAATTTTTCTATCTGATGGAAGTTGAAACGTATTAACTCTTTGACCGTTACCATTTCTTTCACACAAACAGTTCCATCCGCTCCCAAACTAGAATAAACTAATCGATAAGGGAGTTGATCTGACAAAGAAAACACCCATAGATAAGTCGGATTATATTTTTTTACAGATAAAATCAATTGACCAATTTCTCCAGCAGCTAATGCCTCATCTTCTAAAATACAAATGATTTGTGGTGAAAAGTCATTGTCATCTATAAGATCTAGTTCATTTGGCAATAAAACATCTACTTTCCCTCCTAAATCTTCAAATTCTTGAATATACGATTGTGCAGTTTCTTTATTTAATGTAATTAATACAATATGCTCCATTGTTTAAAAGTCCTCCTATTTATTATCTAAACATTATATTTACCCACTAAGTTTTGGATCTTTTCAAATATTTTGTAAAAGGTAAAGAATATGTATATTTTTTCTTAAAAAGTAAATGTTTTTTATTTCTTTATTATTTATATCATTTTTAATTAATTAAAATTATTCAGTTTTTCCTAACGAGTTATCCCAAAGTGGCGTCAAAAATAATAAGAGTGTAAAACCTTACTAAAAATCAGTTAGGTTTTACACTCTTCTATCAATAGGTCTTATTCTTCATGTCTTATCTATTCATATGATGCTGAGTTTATTTTATTTAAAATTTCATTATCTATTGCTTCAATTAATCGATGAATAGCGTAATAATCAGAAAAAGTCTGCACGAATACTTTATTAGTTGAAGTATCCGTTGTTTTATATTCTTTATCTGTAACAAAAAGATCAACATCTGAACTATATATATCTAAAATAACGACTTTATCAGAAAAAATAGTTTCAATTTTTCTACGAATAATATCTGCGATATATACTTTAGAATTTTGAACATATATTTTGACTTTTTCTTTATTTTGAACTGGTTCAATTCTACATAACAGACTGTATACTAGTAAATAAACTTGCCTTTTAAACGATATCTGATTTTTTTCTCCTTGAATGTTTAAAAGTCTTGAGAATGCTTTATATTCACTTTCCCAACTCTCAACTATCCCCGTAACTCTTTTAAATAGTTCATCCTCATAAACATTTCGCTTTGTATAAACTTCTTCTTCATATTCATAAAAAAATCTTCTTGTATCATAAAAACTGGCTATCGCATAGATAAAAAACAGCGTCACACTGGTACGGATAAAATTGTGACTTTTTTTATTATTTTTGAAAAAGGTTCTTATTATTGAGTCTATTAAAGAATTACATATCTCGTCAAAATTAGGCGTGTTTTTAATATTGACTATCAGTTCGTTGTCTTCAACATATTTCTCCATTCTAATTACTTGAATCCTTAGCATTGAAACAAAGAGATAGTCAATTTCTGAAGGTTTATTTTCAAAGTAGGGAAAATAGTTGATAATATAATTAGAAATATCCGTATATATTTCTGATAATTTCCCTTTCATTTCTAAATCTATTTGTCTTTTTTTAACGAGAACATATCCTTGGCTATTCCTTTTAATAGTAATGTACAATAATAATCTCATTAATTCTTTTTGAGCAGAATCCATTTGAAAAATTGCAGGGAATTCCACATCCAATGAATGTTCTAAAAAGTTATATGCCTCTTTTGAAAAGATCCAGTTAGAACTAGCATTGGAGAAAAAATGCAAGAAAAAATTGCGAATGCGATACTCCTCACTTTTCAACTCACCGTTAACAGTCATTTCAAGTCCAAAACTTTCTAGTAAATCCCGAAGCTTTTTTTTATATCTTATGCATGTAGTTGTGCTGATGTAGTAGTTTTCACAAATGTATTTATTTTCAACACGTCCTTTCAAAAACAACTCTTTGATCATAATAAATAAAATGGACTTCTCTAAATAAAAAAAAGAAACATCCACGTGCGAACTATTACTAAGCTTGACCGATTCAACTTTTCCCACCTTATTATAGTAAATCTCTAGATTCTTTTTATCAATATATGTATTCTCTTCAAAAGAGTCTATAACACTACGAACTGTTTTATAAGATAGTTGTGTTGCCAAACATATCTCTGACATATTTACACTTTTGTTTTCATTTATTAAAAAATCTAATACTTTAATCTTATTATTATCATGTTCACCAATAAATTCCTTCATAGCATTCTCTCTCCATATTCATTGTTTAGTTCAATTATATACTCTGCTATTTGTTGTTGTCTATGAGCATGTAGCTCTTTAATGTGATAATTATTCATTTTCCTTATCATAATTATTTATTTTTTTAACAAAAAATCCCATTGGTGCACTGATAATTTCTATCTAATATATCATAAAAGCCTTCTAGCTATCTTTGATAGCAAAAAGTTTTTTATGCAGAAAAAGACCCACTCTTTGGGGAAGAGTGGGAAAAGGAGTTAAAAATGAAAAAGTGTTTTGTTAGGGTTGTCTGTTTGGTATGAATCTATAATAACTTGAAATTGTGACTATTTTGTGGCGAAAAATTGGTTTATTTTTTACGATTTTCTATTTAAATTTTGAATTTTTCTTTAAGTTTTCTCTCTATTTCCTCAAAATTTTCTAAATCGATTTCTGTTCAATAGAGAAAAGCCCATAGTTCCTATAATCATCATAACGCCCATAAAAATATATTGTTCCGTTTTTTCACCAGTTCTTGGAAACTTCGTTTGATTTGAACGATTGCTATTATTATTTCCAGTCGTTGTAGTATTCCCGTAGCTTCCACTTGTATTGTCAATGAGGTTATTGTTTTGTTCTTCACTGGAACTTGTACTACTAGTTTCTTTCTCACTTGTTGATTCTTCTGGCCTGCTAGGTCTAGGTTTCTCCTCTGGGTCAGGATTTACATTATCACCAACATACGTATTTGTAATTGTAAATGTGGTATTATCCACTTCACTAGTATACATCTCAGGTACATCAACTTCTTTTATTGTATAAACATATTTTTGATCACTTTGCGGTTTATACTCCGGTAGTCCATCTATAGAGAATTCCCATTCATCTGTTTTATTCGCTTTAACCATAAATGGCTTTCCATAAGACTCCCCATCTTGTAACACTTGTACATTAATTGATTGAGGTCGTTGATTTTTTTGGTTTTGATCGCCTTTCCAAATTTTCTTACCTTTTATGCTGGTATATGTTGGCAAATCAAATACTAAACCTAGATCCCAATCGGTATTCACACCTTTCTTTACTTCGATCTTATCTGTTTGTCCATTGATGTTGAATCTTGAATTTTGTTTTTCAGTTATTTCTCCCTTAATTGTCGCAGCATACTCGCTAGGGATTTCTGCATGAATTTGGTAGCTTCCTGGTTTGATTTGTGAGCCGCTAAAATAATATTTTCCATTAGCTGCGGTCTCCACTGTTTTTACCAAAACTTCCTGTCTTGTGTGATCCATGCGATAAAGAGAGACTTTGACATTACTTACTGGACGTTCACCAGCAGACTGTAGTCCGTCACGATCACTATCGTGCCAGATATACCCATCGATAGTCGTTGGTTCTGTATAACCGCCATCGATGTTCAGTGGGTTTGATTCGGTCGATAAATCAACAAAGGTTTCTCCATATTGTTTGTCTGCCTCAAGTTCTAGAAAATCATTGTCGATTGCCTTATCCGAACCTGTTCGATATGTGGTTAAATTAAAATTTGAACTTACGCGCTTGACCGTTACACGATATTTTTTATTATAGAGATGTTCAAATTCATAGGAGCCATCCCCTTTTGTTTTTGTTGTGCTAACTAAATCATTGTTCCAATCATAAAGATTAACTTCGGCGTTCGGGATTCTTGCTTCTGAACCTTCTCTTAGTCCGTTAGCATTTTCATCTGACCATAAAACGCCAGCTATTTTTTTAGTCGGCTCTTCTTTACCAAGATAAACACCAGATTTCACTGGTTCACCGATTTCTAAAGTAGCATTGGTTGCACCATCTATATAACTGCCCCCCACAGCAAAACTATTCCAGATCGTCTCTATGTCACTCTCAACTTTAGGAATATGATAAGAGAGATTAAAAGAAACGGTTTTTTGGCTGTCTAAGCCATCTTTTTTTATGATTTTAATTGCTGTTGCAGATTTATCTACTGGTGTTTGTCCATCCCAAACTTGCCATGTAGACTTGTCATTTGTTAATTGCTGTAATTCTGTTAAATTATTTTGGGCAGTCGTATTCATTGAATAATAAAGCTCATAGTTTCCATCTAAAGCAGAACCATCTGCCAAAGTGATTGCTTTTAATTGTCCACCGACTGTTGAATGACGACCACTTTCTGAAATGGTCATTGTATCATTTTTACTTGGAAGATTATCGATGATATGCAGTTCATTGATTTTAATATCGCCACTGTTTGGTACCTTTAAACGATAGGTAACATCGGTTCCTCCATCTTGATTTAAAAGATTGATAACACGGGAGAAATTGATACCGTCTTTAGAGATTTCCTTTTTACTATCTACGCCTACCGAGCGATTAAAATTGACTTGACGATACTTAGACATAGATGCTACAACTCCACCAACGCCTGGAACACCCGAAACCCAATCAGCTCCACCATCATAGTTTTGTTTTGTATCTCCAGAGACCAAATAATTGTTAAACTCTTCTACTTTTTTTACTTTTTCAGAACCATTGGCAGTAATTTTTACAGCATGGTTGTCATTATATCCTTCATTATTTCGCCAATCATTATTATAACGAATGACCACTAATTGTGTATTGTCATCCACTTGTTTAATCTCAATTTGTGCATTAGGATCGTTTTGTGGATTTACCAGCTCGACATGTTCAATGTTAATAGTAGTGGGTACTGTTATATACAAAATCGCATCTTTTAATGCACCTGAACCATAAACATTATTTACATTTATTTGATAACTAAATGTAGAACCAATATCATTGACTTTGGGAGAAAATGGCTGTTCCCAATTGGAATAACCTGGATATGCCCCTTCACCAGTAAAAATTGTCGTTGCGGTTTGCGTATTATTAGTATCATCCTGATTTGCTTCATAACCACCCTTTACAAAAGCTTCATACGAGCTTTCAGGAGCCTTAGCATGCTTGCGGTCTCCGTAAATATACAAGGTATTTGTCAAACCGTCTTTTAACGAAAGATCAGGATTTTTGACACCTTCCATGGTTTTACCAATCGCTGAGATTGATACTTTACCTGCATCTTTAGGCAATTGTTTTGAACCTTGATACGTAAATACATATTTGACTGTAGTAACATAGTCACCTTTTGCTAATCCTAAACTAGCTACTTGAACTGTATTAGCTAGACTTGTTGAACCCATTGACTGCCAGTTGCGATTGTTTTTCGTTTGATACAATAATTCAGTACTAACTAGCCCTGTAATCTCAGGGTTTTTACTCTTTTGGGCAGACCATGAAAAACTTTGGTAACGGAACCCTTCAAAGAAATCCGGTTCGTTAGTCTTTCTAATAGGATCATCCACCAAGTAAACATCCCGCATATCTAATCTTGGTGTAAACGTCAATGTATAGGCTAACGTTTGATCTTTTTCTTTAAGAACTTTTGCTGGAGCTGTTTTTGTAAAAAATTTGATGCCAGGATAACCAGATAAATTTTCGATTGCCGGAACTGTTTCTGACAAAATAGCTTCATCATTTACCTGTGTTCCGTCTAGTCTTTCTCCAGTCAAAGTCGCTTTGATTTCATGCGTTTTAGAAGTGCCTGTAGCAGAATATGGATATTCATATGTCAGTTCAACTGCTGTTGTGGCATTGGTTACATTGATATCACCAACGAAAATATCAACAGTATATACACCATTTGCAGGCCCACTCACAGGATAATTTTTCCCTTGATACATTACACTATATAACTCAATATCTGCTGGAAATTCAATATGCAACTTACCGTTTTTAATGTTTACTCCGCCGATTTCTGTTTCAGGAATGATTTTTATTTTTGATGTATGAACCTCAATCGGTTCTGCATCAGGATCTTTTTCAGCAACTAAGTGGTTCGGTTGCTCATAAATTTTCGGTTGAATTCCTTCTAGTAATTTCTCTTTCCCTTCAGCATTACTTGCAGTAACTTTGAGTAAACCATTCAGTTTCGTTGCAGGTATACTAATTCCTTTTTTAAAACGTAAACCAAATGGAACATCTAGCATTCTACCTGCTGGCAACTCTTTTAAATAATCAATTGTTACTCTCGTTTCTGAACCAACTTTTTCGGTCTTTATTTGATAATTGTTACTTGTAGGTAATGAAATAATATCAACACTATCAGGCAGTGTGACCAATATCTGAACATTCTTTATCGGGTCTTCAGACTCTCCGATACTGCCGCTGTTTACCCGCACAGTCATATCAAAATATTCACCTGCTAAAGGCGTCGTATTGGAATAAACCTCTGATATAGAAAGCTTCGCTACCATTTGGTTCTTGTTTTTAGCACTTAATTCCTCATTATTTGTAAGGGGAGCTTCTGCGAGTGTATTGTCTAATTCTGATATTTCTGTAACAACTTGATTATCTTCAGAAAAAGTCACTGATAAAGCTAATTTTTGTGACTCTTCCTTATTTCCTTCATAGATCAATTGAATAGAATCAAGTAAAATAAGATTGTTTTGATCCGTGTCCTCTTTCAATGCTTGTTTTTCGATCACTACATCTATTTCTTCTTGGTACTGTCTTTGTGTACCAACCGAAATAGATCTAATGACTTCCCATTGCCCCGTTTGTGGAAGATTACGAACATGGACAAATGGGTTTTGACTAGAAAGTGTTCCCTTGAAATTACTACCCATATCAATAATGTAGCTTAACTCAGTTTGCTCATTGTCAGAGATATTTCCTTTTATACGTAAAGTTCCTTTCCAGTAATCTTGGGTAGCTGTTTCATTCAAATGATGAGTTTCTTCCCTTCCATTTGCTGATACCCATGAAACATTTAATTGATTCTCCTGAACTGGATCAATGGACGGACGTTCACTCTCAGCAATCGTTTCTTCAGAACTAGTAGTTGTTGTACTAGCTGCTAGTTGTTCCTGACCTATCGGTGAACTTGGAGCTTCTGTTTCTACTGTCTTTTCAACATCTTTTTCTAATAGATCTGTAGATACACCGTAAGCGTTGATTGGCCCTAAAATAATAGGTGCTATCAGACATATCAACATGAGTAACGTTGTTATCTTTTTTTTCATCGACTCTCTCCTTTTTCTATAAAAATATAGTTTGATCACAAAATCACAATATACAAAACATACTAAAAGATTATTTTACAAACCTTTTTGTTCTTTATATACAAAAAAATATTAACATTTTTTACATAAAAAAACAAATACATTATAATTGTATCTAAAATATATTGTTTTAACTTTGTACTAACAAATCTAGGGTTAAAAGTATAGGGAGAAACAAAAAAAGACCCACTCTTTGGGGAAGAGTGGGAAAAGGAGTTAAAAAATGAAAAAGTGTTTTGTTAGGGTTGTTTGTTTGGTATGAATCTATAATAACCTGAAATTGTGACTATTCTGTGGTGAAAGATTGGTTTATTTTTTACGATTGTTTGGTTAAAGTCTGAATTTCATTTTGTTTTCTATAATATGTGCTTTCACAGCTCCCTTTTTCAACTCCATAATAGGTCAATTAAAGAAACCTTTTCCCCATGTCGTATCCGTCTGTCCATCATCTGGCCCTACTGCGACATAGCGTCGGTTGGTACCAGAGTCCGTATAACTGATCCAAACATAGCCATTACTATGAATATAGTGATCATAATTGATGCTCATTCCAGATAAATAATAATCTAGCGCCGGGCTAAGTTTGTCATCTGGATTCGTGTCTTTACTGACCGCCAATTGTCTATCAGGATAAAAGGTTCCTTTCATCGGAATCAATCCAGACTGCTGTTCTTGAGGCGCAGGTTTTGGGTTATTTAGCTGCGGTTTTTGCGGAATACTTTCATTTTTTCCATAGCGATAAATAGTAATTGTCGGACAACCATTTAACGACCAGATCGTATCATGATCATTTATTGTGATACCATTGTAGCCATAGTTACAGTGAATGATATTATCTTGATTATCAATAAAAATTCCAGTATGACCTGCTGCACCCCCAGAAGAGCCACGGGTTCCCCAAATAAAAACATCTCCTTTTCTAGCTGGATAGTTGCCCGATGCATCTGCTTTTACCTGAGTCCAACCAGCTTTTTCAAGATGGACAAAAAGTGTATCTGTATTCCCCATTGTTCCATTTTGCAAAAATCCGCCACTAATTAAAGATAAATAAACGGCGCTGGAACAGTCATAACTATCAGGGCCTAGGCGTGCGTTCATTGAATAAGTAACCTTTCCTTTGCGATCAGTCATCCATTTGATCATTTTTTCTAAATCATACATTCATTTATACTCCTTTACTATTCACTTTACTTTGGTAAAGACAGCGAACTTATTTTGATATTTTATATAATGATTCTTAAAATGCCTGTTACGAAAACTTTTTTCAAATAATCGTTCTAGCTATTTCTTGAACCTTTTGAACCGTCTCTTCATCTTCCATCCAATCAGCTTGTTGAATCCTTTTATAAATCATCGCCATCTTCTTCGGTGTCTCTGGATCTTTATTTAGAAAAATTTTTGATTCAAACAACTGATATGCGAACGTGTTAATGATGTCTACATCTAATTTTCTTTGTATTTGAAGAATGTACGTTAGTGGAGGATTCCATTTTTTACTGGCAGCTTGTTGCGCCTTTCCCCCGACTAACTCAGACCAATTTAGTTGCTTTTCTATTCTTATTTCATCGATTACTTCCCAAAAATCTTCGATTGTTTTTATTGTACGTATTTGTCTCGCTCCCTTTCTTTTTAATTTTTCTTTATGAGTTGATTTTACTGTAAAAATTTCTCCTAATACTGTTGATATTCTCCCGAAAAACTTTCATGTTTGTTTGATAATTGACGCAAAAAAAATCTAATAACTATGTATTAGATCCTGATACTGCCATTATTAATGTTGTATTTGAGGAGAAAAGCAGTGAGTATTTTACTTAAATGTTTCACATGAAACAAAAAAAGCTTGAGAATAACCAGATAACTGATTAATAGTCCAATTGGGGTGGTTATTGATAACATCTCCAACATACTACAACACAATACCTCCTTGAGAAGGACTGTTTGGGAACGTTTCTTTTAACATCCTGTTGAAATCCTTACCGTTTATCTTTAAAATTGGGATCAACCGAATATACAATCTCGTTCAGAATCATTTGGATATTTTACTTTATCTATTGTTTTGCACTCTTATCTATCTTTAAAATCACTTAATTTATGTAATACACATTCTATCCTACCTTACGATAAATACAGTATTTTTTAGTCTTCAACAATTTATGTACATAATCATAGTGTCAAAAACAAAACAGCCGAAAACTTTTTTGAATTCACAAGATACTTGGTATACATTAGACAGATTTTAACTATTGGTTCAGCAACATTCTACGCTATCTTCCCTTGCTGGATATATTCGGCGTTTTTATCACCACGGGCATAAATAAATAGCCTCTCCAAAAGGAAAAGCTATCAATAAACGTTATTTACTCAAAAAAACTATCATCATTAGTAATATTAAACTTCGTTTCACTCCATCGTGTACCGTATGGCAAATATTCACTACCAAATTGATATTTTTTCTTCCCATCTTTCGTTTCATAGATTAAAACAAGATTTCCATCACTAGGTATCTCTTTTTCGTAATATAGGACTTTCTTATCTCCATTTTTCAAATCAGGATAGCTAGCAAGAAGAGTATCATCTAAGGAAATTTTCAAATTGGATTCAGATACTCTCAAACTCTGATATATCTTTAGTTTTTCAATCTCGTAGTTCGTTTGGTTTTCCACTATAAATTTATTATCCACTGGAAAAATTTCTCCATGGAATAAGCGCAAATACTTATAAAAAAGCATTCCACATAATAATACTCCAACTATCCCTACTAAAAATTGTTTAGATTTAAATATCTTCATCCTATTACCTTTCTATTAATGATAAACTTTTCCTGTATATCCTGCACCAGTTGTAGCAATTAATCCCGTTCTAGCAGAATTTAGTTTGTACAATCGTCTATTAAAAATCATTTTCACTGTCCAATCAGCCATATCTTTAGCCCCTGGTCTTCTACCCATTAGTCCAATAGTAAAATTTCTACACTCATTATAAGTATTTCTTCCAGCAGCATTGTTTGCTAAATCCATTTGTGTATATGGACCACTTGTACCATATTCATGTGCCGTTCCCCATCTTTCAGCTACTACAGCACCGTATCTATTAAATTTTTATCTGGAATAATGCCATTTGCAAAATCAAGCGCTACTCTAGCATATACTTCTTGTGATCCTTAGTTGTACTTTCTATCTTCACAGTGTTATCTTCTGTGTAGAAAACTTCAGATGCCTAAGTAACTGTGTTACTAGATAATAGAATACCACTAAACAACAATCCTAACACTTTTAGTTTTAACATTTTTTTCATTTGACCCATTTATCTCCAATTGTTATATTTGATAATGAGTTTACTGATATTTTGTGGTCTGATAATATTTCATTGGGATTTACCAATATTTCAACATGAGATTTCGGCTCTATATTTTTCAAAAAACTGAATATTTTTTCTTGGTAGCTTTCTCTCCGGACTGATCAAATGAAGTTTTTTCAAGATCAATTTTTACTAATGAGCTCACTACAATTTCATCAACTTCAGTAGAAGTAATCTTTATTGTAAAATTTAACTCATCTTTTGAAACAATATCTCCAATAACCAGCATAGGCGGAACTGAATTCACTACATAATTTTTAGGTGAATCTATTCTTCTTTTCTGATACATATATCCTCCTACTAAAAATAAAAAAATGAACAGAATTGCTGAAACTTTCCACTTCATAATACATTGTCCCCCATCAAGTCTTATAAAAGAATCACCAAAAAAACACCTTAAACTCATCAATCTAATAATATTTTAATGAAAATGAAAAGTCAATCTCTTTTTTTATAATGTATAAAAAACATGATATTTATGCATGTTTTTATTAAAAATAGAACATATTAGATTATTCGGCATTTTAATAACCACTACAAACTAAAACGCACCATACAGGCATTTCCGAACAAAAAATAGTACAAATTTTACCATTATATACCACTAGAAAAAGTTTTTTCTTAGTCAATATCTTAGTCAAATTAAAATCTCAATTACCACGGGCATAACAATAAAATCAAACTGCTAAATTAGTCAGAGTTTGAGAATCCACTTGAAATACTCCTTCACTATTCCTAACAACCTTACATTCAACTAACTGTTGATAATGACTGGCAGCAAAGTCTTCAATTTTTCCAACAAGTATCCCTTCTATACCATTTAATAATTCTGCCTGATACATGGAAAGATATTGATTTTGATAATCAAATTATTGATATCAATAAAACTCTTGCAGAACTAAAAAGCGGTGAACCAATAATTCAAGATACAAAAACAGAATCCTCTAACAGAAAAACCACATCGTCCAGCAAAAACTTTCTCTAGGTATAAGAGATAAGCATTTTGAGAACAATGTGGTATTTAGCAACTCTGTTTTATATCGAGTAAAAAAACACTTCCCAGACATGAAAATAATCCGAGTACATGATTTTAGAAAAACTAACGCTTCATTACTTTTTGAAAGTGGCGCAAGTATCAAAAATGTTTCCCAAAGATTAGGTCACAAATCAACAAAAATCACAACAGATATTTATATCAAAGTGACCAAAGCAAAACAGAATAAAACTGCAGAAAAATTTTCTGATTACATGGCATTTTTAAAACCGTATTCAAAACCATGGTGGTTTATATGGAATGAGTTGAAACGTTGCTATTACTAACTTTTAGAAGTAGTTTTTGCAATCTTCCCTTGTTCAATATAAAGCAATCAAAATAAATTTAGAAGCTATTTAATACAAGCAAATGTGAGTTTAGGAGATTAATAAAAAACTGTAGTATAAACAATTAAACTGACAATTCTAATATAATTTACAAACAGAGTAAAATTATCAACTATCTTAAGAAAAATGAATGAAATAAGTAAAAAAATTTCTAACGAATGTCAGATATCTTGATTATATGGTAAAATTAATTTGAACTACGCTCAAGAATAAGGAGGGAACGAATGGTGAATATTGCTTCAGATGTTGGAGCTGCTACTAGAGCAACCACAGGAATTAACGCTGTATCTGTAAATAAAGGAACTCACGTTTCTCTGGATAAAAGCAACATCAGTAGTATGAAAAAAGGAACAGAAGTGACGAATCAATTACTATCGGATTTATCGCAGCTAGTTGATTGTGTGAAAGAACAGAGTCAGAAATTTCCAAAGATAGCTGAAATTATGGCAATTGAAGATAGTAAGATCAAGTTTTAAGGGGTTGTACCATGGATAAGAATGAACAAGAACGAGCAACATATAATCGTTTAATCATCGAGAAGGAAAACAGCGTTGATGACTTAAAAAATGACCAACGAAAAATAGAAAACAGTTTGCAACAGTTGCAAGATGATTTACAGAGAGGGTATCGCGCACTTAGCATGCTAAATGATGAAAAGTTTCGTGAAAACCCAGAAAGCCTGCGATTACAAAGAAAAAACGAAGAACAAGAACACTTGTTTAAACGTCAATTAAGCGAAGCTGTGGAAGAACTCTCTGAAAGTTATACGAAACAAAGAAAAGTCCTCGATGATGAAACCGAAGAGCTCTATAGAAAAAGAGGTGAAATTCCTTGGGATTAATTTATTCTAGCTCAGACTCAGCACAATTAATCAGTGCATTAAAAAAGAATCTCCAAAGTGGGAAAGAGGCTTCTCAACAACTAAAAGCAGGCAGTCAAAAAGTGGTTGCTGCAGTAGATGGCAAAACGCTTTCTGGTGCTGCTTATACCGCAGGAAAAGGTCTCTTTAGTGATTTAGTTTTACCAACGATCAGCAAAGTAACATCAGCGATGGATCGTATTGAGCAAGAATTACAAACATATACGAATGCTGATCAGAACATATCAAGTGAAGGAATGCTAGATGAAGACAAATTGAACCAACAAATTGCCACAAAAAAAGCAATGAAAGCTTCCGTTGATGCTTCTGCAGCTGTTGCTAGAGCATTGTCACGAAGTAATCCTGTTGCGAAAGTCTTAGATGCCTTGCTAGATGTTCAAAACAATCTGAATCGTATGTCCAATACGTTTGAAGAGGATATCCGAGAATTACAAAAGAAGGTAGAAAAACTGCATCAGTTTTCTTCACAAACGAATAGTCTTTTTGCCAGTAGCTTAAACGATATGCATATTGCCATGCAAGGTGTCTTGGTACTGAATAATACAGTGGTTAATCGTGATGGCACGTATCAATTACCTACAGGTGTAGATAGTAGCTGGTTTAATCAATTGAAAGAAAAGAATCTCAATGAAGATAAACAGCCAGATGTAGGCGATCGGGAATACAGATTAATTGATTTAGGGTATGGTAAAATGTGGATGTGGGTGAAAAAAGGAAAGACTTCCGCCACAGCCGCAGATATTGATGTAACCTTAGCCTATAATAAATGGCTTAGTCGAATGATTGATAAATACGGCTTAAGTTTCATTCAAGGCGATCGCCAAAAAGGTGTAGATGAATTATTCTATGAGCAAAATGCAACCCTGATAAAAGAATTAGCTACGGGGATTGATAGTGTAACAGGAAAGAAATTAACTCAAGCGGAAATGCTTGGAAAAGCTTCCTTGTTAGCGAATAGCATGATTACCATCGGTGTGATGGTCAAAGGTGTAATTAATGTAGGGAAAACGCAAAATGCTAAACGTAGAAATACTAATAAGAAAGCCAGTGGGGCTGGAACAGAGATTGGAAAACATTCTGTAGAAACTTTAAATAGAGACCAAACTAGGACAGTAGTTGAAAATCTTTTAGACAATGGAGAAATAAGTTTAAAAGATTTACAAAATATGGTGCCAGAAGGGACCCCAAACACATTTAAACCTACAGATACTATGAAAAATGGGGCGAAATATGAATTCCAATTATCTGATGGTCAGAAGGCTATTATTAGATGGCATGAACCAGACCTTGTTGCAGCAGCAAAATTTCCTAATTCATCATCAGGTTCAAGGTGGACTGCTCAAATTAAGATAGGGAATAAACAAGTAACTGTTGATGGATTATGGACAAAAAAACAAAATTTAAATGAAGTTCATGTTCCAATTCAAGGGAGGTAATAAAATAATGGAAAAAGTCATGAAAAAAGAAGATTACTCTGAAATGCCATGGGTGTCTGTAGATAAACTATATTTATTATTTGAACAAGCTATTACGGACTTTAAAAATGAAAAATTAACTAAGAAAGAATTTTTTGATATTCTAGATGAATTGATGATGAGACAAGGGGATACTTACGAAAATTTGAAAGAGCCTCTAAGAAGTGAATTAGATGATGTTTTATGCGGTTTATGGAATACAGAGAATTATGATGATGTGGACATAATTACATCATTATTAATAAATCTGGGATTGAAAAAGACTTATAACAAAATGAAAGAATCTATTAAAGATACTTCAAATATATCTTCAGAAATACTTGAAGAAATAGAAGATACCATTGAAGAGGTAGGAGATAATATAGAAGACCCCTATCATGATTACATGAAAAAAACAACAGAACAAAATCCCGAATAATCAATAAAATAAAAAAGGCACTTTACTATCTGATTGGAGTCGGATAGTAAAGCCTTGAATAGTAAGCTGGAAATCACTAATCAAGTTGCCAATAGCTAACAAAAGCTAGCTGTATTTATTGTACAAAAATTCAAAGGACTTTTCTAGTCTTTTTGAATGTTTATTTGAAGTACAATCAGCTACATTGTATAAACTATTGTGAACGGTATTAGTGAGTAAACAATCACTGATACCGTTTTTTAGTGTATCAAAAATTGAAGGAGTGAAGAAAATGATTCAAACAGAAAATAAACAACCAATCAAAGAAATTAGCCACCAAGATATTTTTAGCCTATATGATATGTGGGAACAGCTTCAATCATGGCAAGAAATTTTACCCGTACTCGAAAGATTTTTCAGTGACAGAAAAAGACCTGTAGATAAACAACAGATTGCGAGAAAATACTATGCCTGTTCCCAAGTATTTACGTTGTTTTACGTAGATTTCAACCAATCTATGGAGAGAATGGAAAAACAGTTGTTAGAATTGCGAAGCAAGAAAAAGGTTTAAAGGTTTTGGAATCCTATTTTGCTAGATTCTGAGGGTGAAGAAAGGAGAATTTAGAAGAACAGATTTAAGTGCTAAAGCAAACGATAGGCATGTTAGGCTAAAAAAGCTCGAGGAACTAGCCAAAGTGATAGCTATTTTGTGAGTTCCTCGGGCACTGATAAAAGTACATGCCTACGAATGAAAGTCAATGGCGATGAAATCGACGAAGTGAACCATTTACTTTTATTAGAGTGTATTATGGATTAGAAGTGTTATTTCTTTCTTTTTCGTCCATATCTTTCATAAATTTTTTTATCACAAGAACTTTCATCATTTCCATTTCTTCATCGGTCATATTAAATTTATCTTTGCCAATATCAAAGATAGAAAATAAGTTCTTTTTCATTTCGTCTGATAAGGTTTGTGCTTCTTCTTTACTTAAATTCTTTAGTTCGTTTTCAGAGATATCCAAATAATTAATATCTGAATTCCCTAGAAGATAATCAACGGTGGAATTTAGTTCAGTCGCAAGTTCTACCACTTTATCAAGTTCAGGTTCTCTTTTGCCGTTTTCCCAATTTGTATAAGTTACTCTGTTTACACCGACTAAATCAGCGAGAGCCTGTTGTGTCATCTTTTTCTCGGTTCGAAGCTGTTTAAGGCGTTCTGAAAATTTAGACATAGTTATCACCTTTCAAATTGAAACAAAAAGGCGAACTCATCCCAATTTTTGGATTGGAAGACGTAACCCACTACGGTAGAAATCTCTCTATTTTTCTATTAGATAAAAGCTATCTAGTAAAAGAAGTCAATCCCTCCCTCTCTTTTATGGAACGAATGAGTTATGCCAGTACTAAGAAAAATGATAGTTGGGACGCACAATGTATTAGTGCTATTCTTATGAGACGTTCCCATCTATTACCAGACGCAACGCCCCAAGATTATTATTGGACAATGCGCCACATTGTGAACCGAAGAAATGCGTTAGTCAAAAATTTAGGTGGACTGACACGACAGTTTCATGAACAATTACAAGTTGCCTATCCAAGTTATAAACATTTTTTTCATGAATTAACCTGTGCCACTTCCCTAGCTTTTTACGAAAAATTTCCATCAGCTAATCATTTAAAACAGGTATCAGAGGAAGAATTAGGCGCATTTTTACGAGTTCCAAGTCATAACACTTGTTCAACGAATCGAGCAATAAAAATTCTTGATTTAGTAGAACAAGAAAAGCAACCAACCTTAGACTATCAACAGGAAAGAGATTGTCTTGTTCGAAGTATTGCGCAATAAATTCGTTTTATCCTAGGAGAAATTAAAAGTATTGAGAAGCTCGAAACAAGCATGTATCGACAACTAGGATATCAATTGGAAACAATACCGGGTGTGAATATCGTAACAGCTTGTTCATTAGTTGCCCATATCGGCGATATACACCGGTTTTCTAGTTCCCATAAATTAGCGAATTATGCCGGAGTAGCCCCCTTACATTTTGTGTCGGCGGGAAAAGGAAAAGACGTACAAAACAAGTCACAAGGGAACAGAAATCTCTATTCTACTCTTTACTTTTTAGCCGTACAACAAATTTATCTCACAAACAAGGGAAAACCGCGAAATCCAGTGTATCGAGCGTACTTTGAGAAAAAGATATCCGAGGGAAAAACAAAAATACAAGCGTTAATTTGTATCATGCGAAAGCTTATTCGAATTATCTACGTGATGATGAAGAAAAAAGTCGTCTATGAATTACCAGAATTAAAACCGAAATCAGTAAGCTAGTGAAAATGTGTTAGAATATTGATGAACCGATGTTCTAACACATAAAATTAGAAGAATATTTCAGCCCAGAGAAAGCCAGTGGGGCTAATTCAATTATTACTCCAGAAATGGAAGAAAAAATCCTTTGGGGTCAAAGGAAAAACCCTACTAAAAATGAAATAATTGGTGGGCATTCTTCAAGTATTAACAATAATCATCCAAACTTTGCAACTGAAACTATTAAAATTAATCCTGATGGTACAAAAGACATCAAACTTGTTACTCAATTTCCAGATGGAAATCTTTCTAAAATAAAAAATAGTACCGTTTTTCCAGATGGATGGAGCGATACTAAAATTTTAGATAGTATTAAGGATGTTGGGAACTCTCCTACAATCAGTGTTAGAGGACGAGACGGGGCAACATGGCATAGAGCAATTGTTGACGGTGTAGAGATAGATGTAATTAAGCTAGGAGATAATATTGTAAGTGGTTATCCAACAGGGAAAGTAAATGCACCAATTCCAGGAGGATTTACTAAATAGAGGAGGAAAAAATAATGTATGAAAAAGTAGATGAAGTTTTATCTGAGGATAGTTCAGACAATTACTTTTTTGATGATGAATTTTTGTATGTACGAGAATTATTAAGTGAATTTACAGAAAATGATTGGAAAGGTTTAACTCATAATTTAAAAAATAAGGAAGAGAAGTATAAAATTAGGTTAGCCTATTGTATTGATGAGGAAACAGGTATGAATGGCTTCAATGTATTATTAGAATTGCTAAATGAAAATGATGAGGTAGTTGAATATGCTTTAGATTCATTACGTTCATTTGATGGAGAACCATATAGAAATTTGATTATTTCAGACAAGGCAATAATCGAAAAAGCAGAAAATTTATTGAAAAATGCTAGTTTACCAGTAAAACGAATTTTGGAGGCATTTTTACAACAAAATAAATAAAAAAGGCACTTTATCACGAGACTGGTAATCAAGTGATAAAGCCTTGACTAGTAAGGTACAAACTCACTAATCAAGTTGCCAATAGCTAACAGAAAGCTAGCTGTATTTATTGTACAAAAATTCAAAGAACTTTTCTAGTCTTTTTGACCGTTTCTTAAGTGTACAATCATTTCAACTAGAAAATGTAAAAGTTATTGAAACGGTATTAGTGAGGAAACAACCACTGATACCGTTTTTTCGTGTATCAAAATTAAAGGAGTGAAGAAAATGAGTCAAACAGAAAACAAGCAACCAATCAAAGAAATTAGTCCCCAAGATATTTATGCGCTCTATGATGTATGGGAACAATCGCAATCATGGTAAGAAGTGTTGCCTGTGTTGGAAAAATACTTTGAAAATGAGAACAGACCAGTAAACAATTTCTAATAGTTTTAGAACGGTTCCCACTAAGAACTCGGTAGACAATGTGATTAATCTGATCTTATAACAACAGAAAGGAAAGTATATACAAATAAAATATAACTTCTAATTACAAAATCTGGATAACAAAACAAAAACAATCAAAATGAACGGTATAAAATACTTCTGAATATTCATTTCACAAACATATGCCGTCAAAATAAAAAATCTTTTTAAGCTAAAACACCTTTGTTACAAGGTTTAAACTATCTAAATGCAAAAAGAATGCTTTCTTTTATGATTTTTTGCATTGCAACCGTTCAATATAGCATTCAATGAGTTCTAAATGTTTCACATGAAACAAAAAAAGGCTTAGTATCAAGCCTTTTCTGTCTTCACCTTCGCTATCTTCCCTTGTTCAATATAAACCATCAAAATCGACACATCAGCTGGATTGACACCACTGATTCGACTTGCTTGGGCAATCGTTTCTGGTTGGATTTTTTGTAATTTTTGTTTAGCTTCTGTCGCTAAACCATTGATTGCTTCATAATCGATATTTTCTGGAATACGTTTTGCTTCCATTCGTTTTAGTTTATCGACTTTTTCCAACGCTTTTTTGATATAGCCTTCATATTTTAGTTGAATTTCCACTTGTTCAATGACTTTATCTTCTAACTCTACGTCTGATGCTTGAATAAATTGAGTCACTTCGTGATAGCTCATTTCTGGACGTTTTAAGAAGTCACTGGCTAAAACCCCATCTTTCAACGGAACAGAACCTTTCGCCTCTAAGAATGCTTGTACATCCGCTGTAGGCTTCACTCTGATTGAACTTAAACGAGCAATTTCAGCTTCTACCGCTTTTTTCTTTTCAAGATAGGCTGTGTATTGTTCTTCTTTTACTAAACCAATCTCATGACCTTTTTCTGTTAAACGTAAATCTGCATTATCATGACGTAAAATTAAACGATATTCAGCTCTTGATGTCAATAAACGATAAGGCTCATTAGTTCCCTTAGTAACCAAATCATCGATCATTACACCGATATAGCCGTCGCTGCGTTTCATTACAAAAGGTTCTTTGTCTTGAACTTTTAGCGCTGCATTGATTCCTGCAATCAGACCTTGTCCTGCTGCTTCTTCATAGCCGCTTGTACCGTTGGTTTGTCCAGCTGTAAATAGGTTTTCGATGATTTTTGTTTCCAGTGTTGGACGCAATTGATGAGGTACGACCACATCATACTCAATTGCATAACCTGTTCGCATCATTTCAGCTTTTTCTAAGCCTGCAATTGAATGTAAAATATCTGTTTGTACGTCTTCTGGTAATGAAGTAGACAGACCTTGAACGTAAACTTCTTCTGTGTTTAATCCCTCTGGCTCTAAAAATAATTGATGACGGGGTTTGTCAGAAAAACGGACGATCTTGTCTTCGATTGATGGACAGTAACGAGCGCCTACGCCTTCAACGATTCCAGTAAACATTGGTGCACGATGTAAATTATCTTGAATGATTTCATGTGTACCTTCATTTGTATACGTTAACCAGCAAGAGCGTTGATCTAAATTATATGCATCATCTGGTGTGCTGAAACTAAAGTGATTGGGTTCTTTATCACCTGGTTGTTCTTCTGTAACAGAATAGTCGATCGTGCTAGATTTTACACGTGGCGGTGTCCCTGTTTTAAAGCGATCCATTTCTAATCCTAATTCTTTCAAATGATCTGCTAAACCAATTGATGGCAAAGAATTATTGGGACCAGAAGAGTATTTTAGTTCACCAATAATGATTTCACCACGGAGAGCTGTTCCAGCTGTAATGATTACGGCTTTACTGTGGTATTGTGCGCCTGTTGTTGTTATAACGCCTTGGCAAACACCATCTTCCACGATTAGTCGTTCTACGATTCCTTGGCGTAAGGATAAGTTATCTGTTCGTTCGATAGTGTGCTTCATTTCAGTGGCATACGCATGTTTGTCCGCTTGGGCGCGCAACGCGCGAACGGCCGGACCTTTTCCTGTGTTTAGCATTCGCATTTGGATGTATGTTTTGTCTATATTGTGCCCCATTTCTCCGCCTAAGGCATCGATTTCTCTGACAACGACTCCTTTAGCAGGTCCTCCCACAGATGGATTACATGGCATAAATGCCACCATATCTAAATTGATTGTTAAAAGCAGTGTTTTACTGCCCATGCGAGCGGATGCTAAGGCGGCTTCTGACCCTGCGTGTCCTGCTCCAACTACGATTACGTCATAAGATTCTGCTTTAAATTGATTCATCGACTCTTCCTCTCTATTTTCCTAAACAAAATTGACTGAATAATTGGGTGATCAGTTCATCTTGAACACTGTCACCGACGATTTCACCTAAAAAGTCCCAGCAGCGGGTCATATCCATTTGAACTAAGTCCACAGGCATTCCTGCTTCAATTCCACGAATCACTTCATCTAGCGCTATAGCTGCCTGATCAAGTAATGCGATATGGCGGGTATTGGATACATAGGTTGCATCTTTTTCTCCTGTTTGTCCGCCGAAAAACAGATCAGCGATTTTTAATTCTAATTGTTCCATGCCTGTATTGGATAACACAGATACAGGTAAGATCTCTTCATCTTTTACAAGTTTTTTTAGTTCTGTTTGATCAAGTTGGGATGGTAGATCCATTTTATTCAGTAAAATCACACGTTTTAAACCTTCTGTTGCAGCTAACAACTGACGATCTTCTTCAGTTAACACATCGTTTTGATTAAGAACGAGTAAAATCAGATCTGATTCAGCTAATGCTTTACGGCTACGCTCTACACCAATACGCTCAACTATATCTTCTGTTTCTCGAATTCCAGCGGTATCGATCAGTTTCAGCGGCACACCACGGACATTGACATATTCCTCTATTACATCACGGGTGGTTCCGGCAATATCGGTTACAATCGCTTTTTCTTCCCGTAACAAATGATTCAATAAACTTGATTTTCCAACATTAGGTCGTCCAATAATAGCTGTACTTAGCCCTTCACGCAAGATTTTCCCTTGTTTGGCAGTTGTTAATAAGCCTTCTATCTGAGCTTTGACAAAACCTGCTTTTTCCAACAATAGTTTGGTCGTTAATTCCTCTACATCGTCATATTCAGGATAATCAATATTTACCTCAACTTGAGCTAGCGTTTCCAGTATCTCTTGTCTTAATGAGCGAATCAAAGAAGACAAATTACCGTCTAATTGATCTAGAGCAACATGCATCGCTCGATCGGTTTTCGCTCGAATTAAATCCATTACAGCTTCTGCTTGAGATAAATCCATCCGTCCATTTAAAAAGGCTCTTTTCGTAAATTCACCAGGTTCAGCCAAACGTGCACCTTCTCTTAACAACAACTGCAGTAATTGGTTAACAACAACAATTCCACCATGACAGTTGATTTCAACAACATCTTCTCTGGTAAATGTTTTCGGTGCCCGCATCACAGATACCATCACTTCATCTAGTAAGCTATCATCTTTAGGATCAAAGATATGTCCATAATGAATCGTATGAGTAGGCACATCTAGCAATTGTTTACTGCCAGAACGGTATACTTTATTTGCGATATTGATCGCTTCATCTCCACTTAAACGGACAATGCTGATGGCTCCTTCGCCAGGAGGCGTTGAAATTGCGGCGATCGTATCGAATTCTAACGTTATTTGTTGCATGATTGATTTCCTTTCATTAATGAATTGAGGTATTTTTCGCGTAATAAGAGTTACGTTAAACAACTCATCTTTTTTAAGCTATGTATAAATCAAATTTTAGCTACAAAAAAAGCGCCCACTCCACCCCTGTTTTTTCAGGTTGGATCTAGCACTTTCACTGCATCAATTCCTATTAATTTCTTGACATAGAATAGCATATTTTCTCTTTTTTCGCAACACTATTTGTTTACTTAAACCATTCGTTAGCTTTGCATTTATTCACTTTTGTTATTAAAATAAACCTAATAAAAAAAGGGGGTTCCTAGGATGACACACTCGAAAAAAGATAAGTTTAATGAACAAGAATTGGAAGATCGTTTAAGCGGAATCACATTATCTACTGGAAATGTCAATAAAAAATATATTGTCCGAGATATCGTCTTTGCAACAGACCGTATTGAGACAGACTTATTTTCACCAGAGGTCAATCCAAATGATGTATTTAGTGGTGTTTACAGGCAACTGAAAGTAATTGCTTTTGAATATGAAGCAGACGCTGTCATCAATTGTCATTTTGAGGAAAAATATGTAGAGTATCACGGAAAATGGGTTGTAGAAATTTTTGCTTATGGAACCGTAGTTCAGTTTACTCAAACAACGATTGGTTAATCCCAGTATAGTAACGTAAAAACAGAATAAAAACCTTTATTCGAGCTCGTTTGTTGCAAAATAAAAAACCTGATTCCAAAAGAACCAGGCTGAAAGAAGCATGACTGCTTCAACTACTTTATCATCGTATTTTGTACGTTGATAAGAATGATTTCGTAATAAAATATACTTCGTTTGAAAACATTTGTCAATCTATTTTTCAGCTCAATAACTGGATTTAAATAATAAAAGTCCCCTTAAAAATTTCTTTTTAAAGGGACTCTTATTTAACTAAAAATGCTTTTTCGCAGGTTCCACAACCAAATAGCGATAAGGTTCATCACCTTCTGAGTGCGTTTTTATAGCCTCATCTTTGCTCAAAGTGAAATGAATTTGTTTTCTTTCAAACGCCGGCATCGGTTCTAGAAAAACTGGTCGTCCAGTTTGTTTAACTTTTTCAGCTGTTCTTTCTGCCAAACGTTGTAAAATCGCTTGACGTTTTTCACGATAATCACCAACATTTACAACGACTGATAATTTATTCACTGCCACACGATGAACAAAAACTTGTGCCAAATATTGAAGGGCATTTAAGACTTTCCCATGTTTGCCGATCAAGATTCCTTGCTTGTCTGTATCTAAATGGAAAACCAACAATCCATCTTTACGTTCTAAGCGAACCAACGCTGGTGCGTTCAATTCTTTTGAAATCGTAGTTAAATACATCGCCAATTCAGTGATTGCTTCTTCATCTTCGAGGTTTTCCAAGACTTTTGGTTCAGAGGAATCAGAATCTGATATTTTATCAGCCAGCAATTCTTCAACCGCTGCTTCTACTTTGACTTCCTCATCTGTCACAATGATATCTTCAACTGTCTCGTCAATTGCTTCTGAGATTTGTTCACTTACAGTAGGTTCGATTGATACTTGAGCAAGCTTTTTACCAAAACCCAAGAAACCTTTCTTTGCATCAGCGATAACGTTGATCTCTACATCTTCTTTTGACAAATTTAGTGTGTGTAACCCTTTAGTTGTTGCTTCTTCAATTGTGTTTCCCTCATAAACCGGCATCTGGAAAACCTCCTTTTATTTTTTCTTATTTTTTTTCTTAGGATTCATTGCTTTCTTCAATGCTCGTTCGCGTTCTTTTACTTGTCGTTCTGCTTCTGCACGCTCTTTGCGGATTTTAAATGGATTGTTAAGTAATAATGTTTGTCCTACTTGGAAAGCATTAGAAACCACCCAGTAAAGAGATAATCCACTAGCTAAATTCATACCCATTACAAAAATCATGACAGGCATTACATAGTTCATTATTTTTAATGAAGCATTTGATTCTATTTGACTCATACTTGTTAAATACGTACTTGCAAAAGTAAAGAACGCAGCAAGAATTGGTAAGATCAGATAAGGGTCTGGTTGACCTAAATTCAACCACATGAAACTTCCCTGCTTCAATTCTGGTACCCGAGAGATTGATTGATACAACGCCATCATGATCGGCATTTGAATCAATAAAGGTAAACATCCTGCATAAGGATTTACATTATTTTCGGCATATAATTTTTGTTGTTCTTCACGGAATAAACGTTGTGTTTCTGGATCTTTTGATGAATATTGTTTTTGTAATGCTTTTAGTTTAGGTTGTAATTCTTGGGTTTTACGCATGCTTTTCGTTTGGAAATGCATCAATGGTAATAAAATAACCCGAATCACTAATGTAAACAGGATGATCCCGATACCTGTATTTGCTGAAACAGATAAGAATTTGATTGCTTCGGCAAAATAATAGACAATATAGCGATCCCAAATTCCAGTACTATTCTCGTTAATCGGGGCTGTTCCACAGGCAGATAACACGAAAACCAGTACCACTAAACCTGCCATCAATAATAAGCGTTTATACTTCTTCACAAAACTGTTCCTCTCTTATTTCAAAATTTTTGCAAGTTTTAATACATGCATGATGTTGCTGTGCATTTCTTCAGATGTTAATTTGTCAACACCTGGCCTTGCGATGATAATAAAATCACAAGTTGGATCGATTGATTCTTTTAATTGATAGATCGATGTACGGACCTTGCGTTTTACAGCATTTCTAACAACCGCATTCCCGATTTTTTTCCCTACGGATATTCCTACCCGAAAATGCTTTTGTTCCGGTTTTTCCAATACATAAACAACAAATCTGCGGTTCGCACAAGATTGTTTATGCTGAAATACTGTTTGAAATTCTTTTTCTTTTTTAACTCTATAGGATTTCTTCATTTGCATCCCTTTGTTTCTTTCTATCTTTCTTTTTTACTCACTTTACAATAATAGCATATTTCGATCATTTTTTTCCAAATTTCAGGGAAAATCTCTGGATATTTTGGTCATCATGACTCTAATTCCATATATTATCATTTTTTTGGTTTTTTTTCACTTTATTTTGTGGGAATGGGAGATTCTGGAAGCATTCTTTGATTTACGTTGTTTTTTCTGTAGTGAAGTCATGCTGCTTTGTGATTCTTCTTGGCTTTTCATTGCTAATATTTGCTTTAGTAGTAAACCTTTGGTGTTTCAAAGCAAAGAACCCTTTATTATTTTCACATATACATTGTGAAGATAATAAAGGGTTCTTAGTTTAAACTTGATTCGTTATTTAAAATCAACATAGATTATGCTGAAATAACTTTTCTGCCTTTACGACGTCTGCTCGCTAATACGTTGCGACCATTTTTTGTGCTCATGCGTTTACGGAAACCGTGAACTTTTTGACGTTTGCGTTTGTTTGGTTGATACGTTCTTTTCATCTCTTGTTCCACCTCCTGAAATTGTAACTATCCATCAATACATAGACATACTTTGATAGTATAACTAGTATTAGGTAGGTTTGTCAATAAATTTTCAGTAATTAATTTTTCTTCTTATTCATATTAAGTTATCCACAAAACAGAAAGGTTTAGGGATAACTTGTGGATAGTTTTTTTAGTAAGCACATTTCATTTTAACTTTTCTCCACACTTTTACACAAAAAAACAGGCTGTTAAAAAGTTATACACATCTTGTTTTCAAATTGTGCATAACTTCTTAAAAACCCTTTATTTATTACCTTTGTTTTACAGAAAGCATTGTGGATAAACAAAAATACTTTAAGAAATCCACGGTTTATTTCTTCTTTGTGGATAAGTTTATAACCTCCTGTGAATTTTTTTTCCACAATTCACAATTTGCCTGTGGAAAAAGTTCAAAAAAAATGCTAAAATTCTATTTGCGTATCTATTTATATTTGTGCTGCTATTTTTTATATAGAAATATTTTTTCTAGCTTCATGGGCTAGTTCCCTAGAAAAAGATAAAAACTGACTGTGGAAAAAAATACCACCTTCATTTTTCCTATTTTTCTGTCGAAACTAAACACGCCCATTACGCTTTTGCTTTGAAACACAGCAAATGAAACGAGCTGATGTTGTAAAGTACAAGAGTTTCAAAGAAACTTTTGAGCATTAATTATTATTAAGGAGGTCACTGTATGCCCGATGTGGAAAGTTTCTGGAAAGATCTAGAAGATACTTACCAGTCTGTTTTGTCTGCTCCAAGTTTTGACGCTTGGATAAAAACGACTCAACCGTTAAAGTTGGAGAATAATCAATTATGGTTAGAAGTTCCTTCTGCTGTTCATAAAGACTATTGGGAAAAGAATTTAGCCGCAAAAATCGTCGAAACTGGCTTTAAATTAACTGGTGCTGAAGTGATGCCTCATTTTGTTATTACTGGTGAAAAAGAAGTGATGACGGTTCAAGAAGAAAAAAAAGCCCCTGTGACACAAGAAAAAATTGCCGAACATGGCAAAAAGGCTTTATTAAACCCAAAATATTCTTTTGACACCTTTGTCATCGGAAAAGGAAACCAAATGGCTCACGCTGCAGCTTTAGTTGTTGCGGAAGATCCTGGTTCCATTTATAACCCGTTGTTCTTTTATGGTGGGGTCGGCTTAGGAAAAACCCATCTAATGCATGCCATTGGTCACCAAATGTTACAAAATCGACCAGATGCCAAAGTGAAATACGTTAGCAGTGAGACCTTTACAAATGAATTCATCAATTCGATCCAAACAAAGAATTCAGAACAATTTAGAAAAGAGTACCGAAATGTTGATCTTCTGTTGGTGGATGATATTCAATTTTTAGCAGAGAAAGAAGCAACATTGGAAGAATTTTTCCATACTTTTAACGATCTGTATAATGAAAATAAACAAATCGTACTGACTAGTGACCGACCGCCAAATGATATTCCAAAATTGCCAGAACGTTTAGTTTCTCGTTTTGCTTGGGGATTGTCTGTCGATATCACACCTCCAGACTTGGAGACACGAATTGCTATCTTACGGAAAAAAGCAGATGCTGAACGGTTGGAAATCCCTGACGATACACTAAGTTACATCGCAGGACAAATTGATTCTAACATTCGTGAATTAGAAGGTGCATTGGTACGTGTTCAAGCTTTTGCTACTATCAATGGCGAAGATATCACAACTAGTCTGGCAGCAGATGCATTGAAATCCTTAAAATCTGTCGGGGCTCAAAATCATCTATCAATATTACAAATCCAAGAAGAAGTGGCAAAGTATTACCATATCCAATTAAAGGATTTAAAAGGCAAGAAACGTGTAAAATCAATCGTTGTTCCTAGGCAAATCTCTATGTATCTTTCCAGAGAAATGACGGATAATTCACTGCCGAAAATTGGTGCAGAATTTGGCGGTAAAGATCATACAACAGTTATTCATGCTCACGAAAAAATCCAACAATTAATGGAAAAAGATCCAGCCATTCAAAAAGAAGTTGGAGAAATCAAAAACTTGCTTAATTCTTAGCCTGTGGATAAAAAAGAGAAAAAGAAAAAAGTTTTCCACAAGTTATACACAGGTGGAAAACTTATCTTTTATTTCGTTTCTAGACTTTTCCACAGAATTAACAAGACCTACTACTTTTATTATTTATTTATATATAAATACAAAACTGTTTTAGCAAAATATAAGCATTTAAATTCAATTAAAAAGGAGTTCAATCATTATGAAAGTAACTGTAAAAAGAAATACATTCTTACAAGAATTACAAACGGTTCAAAGAGCCATTTCTTCTAAAACAACTATTCCAATTTTAACAGGTGTTAAAATCGTTTTAACTGATGAAGGATTATCATTAACAGGTAGTAATGCAGATATTTCTATTGAAAGCTTCCTAAGCCAAGAAGATGAAAAAGCTCAAATGACAATTGAATCAACAGGTAGTATTGTTTTACAAGCTCGTTTCTTTGGTGAGATCATTCGTAAACTACCTGAAGACATGTTTACATTGGAAGTACTAGATAATAATCAAGTAGCAATTACTTCAGGAAAAGCAGATTTTACAGTTAATGGACTGGATGCAGATAATTATCCACACCTTCCTGTCATTGATGCAAAAAATCAAATTCAATTACCAGTTCATCTGTTGACAAAAATCATCAATGAAACAGGTTTTGCTGTTTCACTTCATGAAAGTCGTCCAATTTTAACTGGGGTTCATTTTATTTTAGAAAATCAAAAATTATTAGCTGTTGCAACAGATTCACACCGTTTAAGCCAACGAATCATTCCAATCGAACAAGCGGCGGAAGATTTTAACATCGTTATTCCAGGAAAAAGTTTGACCGAGCTTTCTCGTTCATTTACGAATGAAGAAGAAATGGTTGAAATTAGCATTATGGAAAATCAAGTATTGTTTAAAACACAAAATATGTACTTTTATTCTCGTTTGTTAGAAGGAAACTACCCTGATACAAATCGTTTGATTCCAACAAGTTTTAATACAGAAATCGATTTTTATGTACCAGAATTATTATCAGCAATTGATCGTGCCTCTTTATTGTCACATGAAGGCCGTAACAATATCGTTCGTTTAGCAATCGCTTCTGATTCTGTGGTTCTTTATGGAAATTCGCCAGAAATTGGTAAAGTTGAAGAACCATTGAACTACGAAAAAGTAACTGGCGATCCATTGGAAATTTCTTTTAATCCGGATTATATGAAAGATGCACTACGCGCATTTGGTGATATGAGCATTACAGTCAAATTTATTTCTGCGATTCGTCCATTTACTTTAGAACCTACAGAAACAGATTTAGACTTTATTCAGTTGATTACACCGGTTCGTACGAATTAAAAAAAATCACCTGTCTCATTTTGGGATAGGTGATTTTTTAGTTTTTTTTAAAATTGGAGATATGAATTTTATATAATTGGCTGAAACCTATTTATACATTTATTGGAAAATAACTCATTCAATGACGTAAAATAATTATTATTAGCTATATAATTGGCTAAAAAAATAACCTCCGTCAGTTATTTTCCCTAAGACAAATGCTATCAATACAGGCTTTTGAAAAGTATAAGCTGAATCTATTGATTCAAATTAATTTTTAATCTACACGAACTAATTATCATTTTATTGAAAGCTATTGAAAAAAAAGTTAAAGGCTAAACTTGCAAAATTCTTCTTAAAATGCATTTTAAGCCTTTTTTTATCGTTATAATATTTTTTGTCGATTGCATTTAAAATTGCTTAGAAACAAAATTAGACGGATAAATTTGTTTTCTGGTATAAAAAAGAGTATAATATTAGAGTAAAAGTGAAAATAAAAAAGAGGGATGCATTTTGAAAAAGACGATTGTTTTAGAGACTGATTTTATGACATTAGGTCAAGTCTTAAAAGAAATCAATGTTATTGGCAGTGGCGGTCAAGCCAAATGGTATTTAGCTGAAAATAGTGTTTTCGTTGATGGTGAATTAGAAAATCGCCGCGGAAGAAAATTATATGCTGGTATGATGATCGAGATACCTGAAGAAGGTACTTTTTTTATGGTGAAAAAAGGCGAGCCAATCGATGAGACTGAATAAAATCGAGGTGCAGCATTATCGTAACTATGATGGGCTGACCTTAGATTTTCCTAAAACATTGAATATTTTTCTAGGCGAAAACGCACAGGGAAAAACTAACCTTCTGGAAAGTATTTATGTTTTAGCGATGACCCGCAGTCACAGAACAAGTAATGAAAAAGAACTTGTTCACTGGGACAATGATTCAGCAAGGATCAGTGGTGTTATTGAAAAAAAGACAGGAACGGTACCGTTAGAAATTATAATTTCTAACAAAGGCCGAAAAACAAAGGTCAATCATATTGAGCAAAAGCGTTTAAGTTCATATATCGGTCAATTGAATGTTATTTTATTTGCACCAGAAGACTTGTCCTTAGTGAAAGGTTCACCACAGCTGAGACGTAAGTTTATTGATATGGAGCTAGGTCAAGTTAATCCTATCTATTTATATGATTTGGTTCAATACCAGTCTGTCTTAAAACAACGCAATCAATATTTGAAACAGTTGGCAGAAAAGAAACAATCAGATCTTGTTTACTTAGATATTTTGACGGAACAATTGGCTGAATTTGGCGGTAAAGTGTTATTTGCACGGCTAGAATTTATAAAGAAATTGGAACATTGGGCCAATTTATTGCAAAAGAAAATCAGTCATGAGAAAGAAGAATTAACAATTCAGTATTTTTCAAGTATCCCATTAGACAAAGAAAATTTTTCACTAGAAGAGATCCAAAAGCAGTTGCTGCAGAGTCTCCTTGACAACCGTAAACGCGAGTTGTTTAAGGCGAATACCTTTTTAGGTCCTCATCGTGATGACCTGATTTTTAATGTAAATGGGCAAAATGTCCAAACATATGGTTCACAAGGACAACAAAGAACCACTGCGTTAAGTGTAAAGCTTGCGGAAATTGATTTAATGTATTCAGAAACAGGTGAATATCCTGTGTTGTTATTGGATGATGTCATGAGTGAATTAGATAATGAACGACAATTGCACCTGCTAGAAACGATTGAAGGAAAGGTTCAAACTTTTTTAACCACCACCAGTTTGGATCATTTAAACAATAAATTAACTGTTGAACCAGATATATTTTATGTTCATCAGGGAGAGATAGAGAGGGAAGCATCTATATGACAGAAGAAGAAAAAAACATGAAAGAACGTGCACAAGAATATGATGCCAGTCAGATTCAGGTATTAGAAGGTCTTGAAGCTGTTCGTAAACGTCCGGGGATGTACATAGGATCGACTAGTTCGGAAGGTTTGCACCACTTAGTTTGGGAAATCGTTGATAATTCGATTGATGAAGCTTTGGCTGGTTTTGCCTCAAGTATCCAAGTAGTTATTGAAGAAGACAACAGTATCACTGTTGTCGATGATGGACGTGGAATTCCAGTTGGTATTCAAGCAAAAACTGGACGTCCGGCCGTAGAAACAGTCTTTACCGTTCTCCATGCCGGAGGAAAATTCGGAGGCGGCGGATATAAAGTTTCCGGCGGACTTCATGGGGTAGGTTCCTCTGTTGTTAATGCCTTATCAACAACTTTAGATGTTAAAGTCTATAAAGAAGGTAAAATTTATTACCAAGAGTTCCATCAAGGTGCTGTAAAAGATGATTTAAAAGTTATCGGTGATACAGATCGTCATGGAACAACGGTCCACTTTGTTCCAGACCCAGAAATTTTTACCGAAACAACTATCTTTAACTTTGATAAATTAGCAACACGTGTTAGAGAGCTAGCATTCTTGAATAAAGGTCTAAAAATCTCTATTGAAGATAAACGTGAAGAAAAACCTGTCTTGAAAGAATATCATTACGAAGGCGGGATCAAGAGTTACGTAGAACATTTGAATGCGAATAAAGATGTGTTATTCCCAGAGCCAGTTTTCATTGAAGGGGAACAACAAGACATCATCGTGGAAGTATCTATGCAATATACAGATGGTTACCACACAAACCTATTAAGTTTCGCCAATAACATCCATACGTATGAAGGTGGAACTCATGAATCAGGTTTCAAAACGGCATTAACACGTGTAATCAATGATTACGCCCGTAAACAAAAGATCATGAAAGAAAATGATGAGAACCTAACAGGGGAAGATGTTCGTGAAGGATTAACAGCTGTTATTTCTATCAAACACCCAGAACCTCAATTTGAAGGACAAACCAAAACAAAATTAGGAAATTCAGAAGTTCGGACGGTTACTGACCGCTTATTCTCTGAGTATTTCAATAAATTCTTGATGGAAAACCCAACTGTGGGTAAACAAATCGTAGAAAAAGGTCTATTAGCGTCTAAAGCCCGTATGGCTGCTAAAAGAGCGCGTGAAGTAACTCGTCGTAAAGGTGCTTTGGAAATCAGTAATTTACCTGGTAAATTAGCTGATTGTTCAAGTAAAGATCCTGAAAAATGCGAAATTTTCATCGTCGAAGGAGATTCAGCCGGCGGTTCAGCAAAACAAGGACGTAGCCGTGAATTCCAAGCGATCTTACCAATTCGTGGGAAAATCCTAAACGTTGAAAAAGCCAGCATGGATAAAATTTTAGCTAATGAAGAAATTCGTTCGCTATTTACTGCGATGGGAACTGGATTTGGCGCTGATTTTGATGTAGCGAAAGCTCGTTACCACAAATTAGTAATCATGACTGATGCCGATGTCGATGGCGCTCATATCCGTACGCTGTTATTGACACTCTTTTATCGTTTCATGCGTCCAGTTGTTGAAGCGGGGTATGTATATATCGCACAACCACCTTTATATGGGGTTAAGCAAGGGAAAAATATCACTTACGTTCAACCAGGGAAAAATGCTGAAGAAGAATTAGCTCAGATTTTAGCTTCTTTACCAGCAAGTCCAAAACCAAGTGTTCAGCGTTATAAAGGTCTTGGAGAGATGGATGACCATCAATTATGGGAAACAACGATGGACCCTGAGAGACGAATGATGTCACGTGTTAGTGTGGATGATGCAATTGAAGCCGATCAAATTTTTGAAATGTTGATGGGGGATCGTGTTGAACCACGCCGAGCATTTATTGAAGAAAATGCCCATTACGTGAAAAATCTAGATATTTAATTAAGAAGGAGATAGATTCATGAGTGAAGAAATGAAAGAGAACATTCAAGACGTCAATCTGACCAGTGAAATGAAAGAATCCTTCATTGATTATGCGATGAGTGTTATTGTAGCTCGCGCACTGCCAGATGTTCGTGATGGGTTAAAACCTGTTCACCGCCGTATTTTATATGGGATGAATGAGTTAGGTGTAACACCAGATAAACCTCATAAGAAATCGGCTCGTGTTGTCGGGGACGTAATGGGTAAGTACCACCCCCATGGAGATTCATCCATTTATGAAGCAATGGTACGTATGGCGCAACCATTTAGTTACCGTAGTATGCTAGTTGATGGACACGGAAACTTTGGTTCTGTCGATGGAGATGGAGCGGCTGCAATGCGTTATACCGAAGCGAGAATGAGTAAGATTGCTTTGGAGATGCTGCGTGATATTAATAAAGATACCGTTGATTTCCATGGAAACTATGATGACTCTGAACAAGAGCCTGATGTATTGCCAGCACGTTTTCCTAACCTTTTAGTCAACGGAACAACTGGGATTGCGGTAGGGATGGCTACAAATATCCCTCCTCACAACTTAACCGAGGTAATCGAAGCTGTTGGTTTACTGATGGAAAATCCAGAAGTTACAACGAATGAATTAATGGAAGTGTTACCTGGACCAGACTTTCCTACAGGTGGTTTAGTTATGGGTAAATCCGGTATTCGTCGTGCTTATGAAACTGGTCGTGGTTCGATTACTGTTCGTGCCAAAGTAGATATTACAGAAATGCCGAATGGGAAAGAACGAATTTTAGTTTCTGAATTACCATATATGGTTAACAAAGCAAAATTAATTGAACGAATTTCAGAATTGCACCGTGAAAAACGAATCGAAGGAATCACCGATTTACGTGATGAATCTTCTCGTGAAGGAATGCGGATCGTAATTGATGTTCGTCGCGATGTTAGTGCATCGGTTATTTTAAATAATTTATATAAAATGACAGCATTACAAACTTCTTTTGGCTTCAATATGTTGGCAATTGAAAAAGGTGTGCCAAAAATCTTAAGCTTGAAACAAATTCTTGAAAACTACGTAGAGCACCAAAAAGTAGTTATTACACGTCGTACAGAATTTGATAAGAAAAAAGCAGAAGCACGTGCCCACATCTTAGAAGGGTTACGAATTGCTTTAGATCATATTGATGAGATTATCTCAATTATCCGAAATTCAAGAGCAGATGATGAAGCAAAAGCTTCTTTGATCGAACGATTTGAATTTTCTGATCGTCAAGCTCAAGCAATCTTAGATATGCGTTTGCGTAGTTTAACAGGCTTGCAACGAGATAAAGTAGAAAATGAATATCAAGAATTATTGAAACTTATTTCTGATTTAAATGATATTTTAGCTCGTCCAGAACGTGTAGTTGAAATCATTAAAACCGAATTAGGTGATATCCGTGATAAATATGGTGACGCCCGACGCACAGAATTATTAGTAGGTGAAGTACTAAGTCTGGAAGACGAAGACTTGATCGAAGAAGCGGAAGTAGTTATTACATTAACGAATAATGGCTATATCAAACGTGTAGCCAATAGCGAATTTAGAGCGCAACGCCGTGGTGGACGTGGTGTTCAAGGTATGGGTGTTCATGATGATGACTTCGTGAAAAATCTTGTCTCTTGTTCAACCCATGATACGTTATTATTCTTTACGAATAACGGAAAAGTGTATCGTGCTAAAGGCTATGAGATCCCAGAATACGGCAGAACGGCTAAAGGAATTCCAGTAATCAATATGCTAGGTATTGATTCAAGTGAGAAAATCCAAGCAATTATCGCAGTTGAAGGGCAAGCTGAAGAAGGTCACTACCTATTCTTCACAACACGTAAAGGTACAGTGAAACGTACAGCCGTCAAAGCATTCTCTAATATTAGAAGCAATGGTTTGATTGCAATCGGTCTGAAAGAAGAGGACGAATTAGTCAATGTTATCTTAACAAATGGCGAACAGAACATGATCATCGGGACACACAACGGTTACTCTGTGACATTTGCTGAAACAGCAGTCCGTGACATGGGACGTACAGCATCCGGTGTGCGTGGTATTCGTCTAAGAGAAGATGATTATGTCGTAGGAGCCTCTTTATTGGACGCTGACACGGAAGTTCTAGTGTTGACGGAAAATGGATACGGTAAGCGTACAAAAGCCTCTGAGTACCCTGTGAAGGGCCGTGGCGGTAAAGGAATCAAAACAGCCAACATTACAGAGAAGAATGGTCCATTAGCAGGACTTACAACCGTTCGTGGTGATGAAGATATTCTAGTGATCACCAATAAAGGTGTTATTATTCGTTTCAACGTAGATTCAGTTTCTCAAACAGGGCGTGCCACATTGGGTGTTCGTTTAATGAGAATGGAAGAAGATGCAAAAGTTGTAACGATGGCAGTTGTTGAGCCGGAACCAGAAGTAGTAGTCGAAGAAGTTGAAGGTGTGGAAGCAACAGTTACTGAAACTGAAACACCTGATGCAGATACAACGACTGAAGAATAAAAGAAGAAAGACCCTCTCAGCAGTAATTGAGAGGGTCTTTTTTTCTCAGCTTAAACAAAATCAGTATGAATTGGATAGTTACAGTAAATATAAAAAAAATTAATTATCATAATATTTGTTTTGAAAAAAAGTATGTTTATAATAGATAGTAATAAGAAGTGAGAGGTAACGATATGATACAAGAAAAATTATTACTATCTAAAAGTTTTTCGAAACAATTAAATATTGGCACAGCACTATCAAATTTCATCGAAAATATCTTAGAGATATTCGGGGAAAAGACGACTGTTTTTGAACGTAAACCGATTACTTTTTCAGAGTATTTTTATGTTGAGTTAATTACTTTTTCAAATGGCTTTCAAGTTAGAACAAGTTTAGAACGAGATTCAGAAACATTTGAGATAAAAGCAACAGCTTATTCTGAACCAAATCATGGCTATTTATCAAATTTAACATTAGAAGAATTAAGTATCATGCGTTCACTTGTCAAAAATGAAAGAGAGTTAATCATTAACCAGAAATATTCAACCGTGGATCAAAAGGAATTAGAACTTATTTCTTCCTTGCTCATGAAATTAAAAATCATAACAGGAGAAATTATATAAATAATGCTCTACCTAAAAAAAATAAAGCAAACGAAGGGTTTACTCACTAACCTTCGTTTGTTTTTTTATATGTTTCGATTTTTTGGAAATACTTAAGTAGGTTTGGATCGTTTCTTGGATATACTCTTGATGTTGCTTTAATTGTTGCAGCGTAAAAACCGTTTTTTCTTCCCTCTGGATATACAATTGAATGTATTCTTTGATTTTAAATATTGGCATTTGTGTTTGTCGCTTTTTTAGCTCGTATCTATTTATTGAAAAATCTGCTAATTCTAAGAACAAATCTTTCAATAGACAACAAATAACCAAATATTACTCATTAATAAACGTTAAAGATCATTTTAAACGATCTTTATTCTATTGTTTTTTTACTAATATATTTTCAAAATTATTTGATCTATATGTTGATTGATGAGCAATACGAATGTTTTTAACAAAATTCAAAACATAGTTATTTATTATATGGAAAATCAATATATAGATGAATCCAGCTAAGATCAATATATGAATGAATATTTGCAAAGAGTAGTGATTAATAAGCTCATTATTCACATTTTTTTATTTATTTTTCATACATGTAGTTATTATGTTTTTGTTAATTATTATTTTTATACCTATATATAATTAAAATTTAACATTTGTTAAATAAAACGTTGCTTTTAGATTGTCATTATTTTATTATTAAGTAGGATTTTTAAATAATTCAGATGTGAATTGAGCTAGTTGTAAGAAGATCAAGTCACGAGTTAAATATCTTTTTTTAAGGTTCATTTTGAAAAAAAACAAATAAGTCTACTACGTTCAAAACTTTTCTCTAAATATCAATTTCTAAAGTTAGAAGACTAGCAAAAAGTTTGTTGCTGGATCAAATATCTTTAAACCTAGTTTGTTCCTTTGCTCGCACTTTACTCAGTTTTTGATAAATCCAGTTTAGCCAAGTTATTTCAAATAGACTTTGAACAGATCTGATAATGGAGATGAGAGGGGTTTTGTAAAGGATTTAGAACCAGAGAGGTGGTATCAAAAAAGGAATAAAAAATAGTTCAATAGCAATTTGGTCAAGAATTATTTAATAAATCTCAACTGAAAAGCTAGTGCAATGAAGGCGTTAGGAGAAGAAGGTAAATGGCTAAATTAAAAAAGAGTTTTCAAAGAAAAGAAAAAAAGTATGCACTCTCTGAAGAAACCTATCATAAATTAAGAGAGAAATTAGCACCATACATGCAAGAAGATGATTATGGATTGCATACAATTATTTCTTTATATTTTGACACTAAAAACTACAAGATGATTCGACATTCGATGAGTAAACCCATGTACAAAGAGAAGTTTCGAATCAGAAGTTATGGTGTTCCAAAAAAAGATTCAACGGTTTTTTTAGAAATAAAAAAGAAAGTCCAAGGTGTTGTTTATAAAAGAAGAATGGCTTTGACTTATTCAGCGGCTAAAGAATATATCAATGATTCTAAGCCTGTAGAATGTATGGATACAAAAGATCAACAAGTAAAAGAAGAAATAGATTGGGTACTATCTCAAAATGAACTCGAATCAAAGGTCATGATCGCCTATGATCGACGAGCGCTATTCTATAATGAGGATGAAGATTTTCGAATCACATTTGATTTCAATATTCGTTATAAAAAAGAATGTTTAAGTGAAAATCTGACTGATGAAGGAGCACGCGTGGCGCCTGAAATTGATGTATTGATGGAAGTAAAAGCTTTAGGTTCTTATCCCATCTGGTTCTCTGGTATTTTATCGGAATTAAATATTTATCCAACATCTTTTTCAAAATATGCTCAAACCTATCAGCGTTATTTATATTGTAAGGAGGATTTTAATTATGTTGTCTAGTTTATTGGTGGAAGGTTCAGGAACGCAAGGAGCCGTAGATTTACCGTTTGATAAACTTTTAATTTGTATAAGTGCATCAATCATTTTAGGGGTTCTGGTTGCTTTTGTTCACATGTATAGAAATGTATACAGTAAAAATTTTGTAATTACACTGGCAGCTCTGCCGACGTTAGTTCAATTAGTTATTATATTAGTGAATGGCAATCTAGGTACTGGTGTCGCCGTTTTAGGTGCCTTTAGTTTGATAAGGTTTCGTTCTGTTGCAGGGGGCGCTCGAGAAATTACGAGTATTTTCTGGTCAATGGGTATTGGTTTAGCAACAGGTATGGGATATGTGATGTATATTATGCTGTTTTCTCTTGTAATTGCCTGTTTCTTAATACTTTTGAATACATCAAGCTTTGGAGAGAAGACCAAAGTAGCAGAAAGAGAGTTAAAGATTACGATCCCTGAAGATTTAGATTATCCAGGACTATTTGATGATTTGTTCCAAAAATACACGTACCATGCAACGTTGGATTCCGTAAAAACAACGACCATGGGAAGTTTATATGAACTACGTTATCGAGTGATGTTAAAAGACCAAAAAGATGAAAAAGAGTTATTAGATGCTCTTCGAGTGAGAAATGGCAATTTGACTATTGTTTCTGGAAAAGTGTCTACGAATAAAGATGAGTTATAAGCAAAAAAAGAGCCAATAAGAAGTTTAAGGATATAACTATTTTTATGTAAATAATTGTTTCATATATTTTGAATTAGGGGTGCAATATGAAAAAAGGAAATGTGTTATCAATAATGGTTAAATTTTATCTACTGGTTGCTTGTTTGTTGATGTTGCCAGTTTATTCGTTTGCTGAAGATCAACAAGATCCGTCAGAGGAAGAAATCGTGAGCGAGCAAGAGAGTGATTTAAACAATTTTAATGCTGTCCAAAGTTCATTTTCTCTTGAAAATAATCTGTTTACGATAAAAAAGGAAATCTCTATCGCTATAGGTAAAGATGATGCCAAAGTTAGTGGAAGTGCAGTTAACTCAATAAGTACCGGATTGGATCTTCATGGACCATCACAATATGATACCTATCTTCGCTTTAAGGATGTATCAATTCCAGAAGATGCTGTAATAAAAGAGGCATACTTAGTTTTTTCAGCTAGAAATGCGTCTAACAAACCGACAAATTTAAAGATTTTTGGAGAACTTGGGGAAGGTCTTGAGTTTGGTGCCCAAGTAAGTTCGTTTACAAACAGAACGATGAGCCAACAATTTATAGAAATGAGTACACCGGCAAATGTAGTTGTTAATCAGAACGTTACAACAGCAAGCCTTCTACCTGTTGTAAATGAGATGAGAGCAAGCAATTCTTCACTTAATAATAGTGTATTTAAAATAGTTGGGGATAATCAAGGGTCATTTATCGCACGCTCTTTTGAATCTAATGCTCAATTAGCGCCGAAACTTGTTATTGAATATGAATCTGCTTTTGGTGAAACAGTGAATGTTATTGACACACCAAAAAATATTGCAGAGGAATATGGGACAAGACAATATGTGACTCAAAGTAGTAATTTAGAAATTGGTGGTTATTTTGCCAATTCATTAACACCAGGTAATAAGCAAATCACAGGGGTGCGATTTAATAATGTTCAACTCCCGAAAGAGGCAGAGATAGAGGAGGCTTATCTTGAGTTTGTAACTGCTTCTACAACAACAAATAATGCCGTTTCTACTATGGAAATTCGTACAGAGATGGGGGAAACTCAAGAGTATCAAAGTACAGTCAAAAATATTAGTAATCGGCAATATGGTCAGTTAGCCGTTCGTTATGAACAAAAAGCATTTACCAATCGTAAAGAGGTCGTTCGGACAGCGAATGTCAGTGATTTAATCAATGAACAACGATTAAATGGCTGGACATCTGGAAATGCACTAGCATTTAAAATAGATGGGAATAACTTTATTGGTAGTGTCTATTCTTCTGGTAAAGAAACTGCCCCAAAATTGGTCATTCGTTATAAATATAATACTACGCCACCGACTTTTAATGATGTAATCACTGATCCTAAAGCGATCGAGCGTGTATTTATCAATGAGGTTTCTTCGGAAGGGACAAAAGAGTCAAAAGATACGTGGATCGAACTCTATAATGACAATGAACAAGCGGTTTTATTAGACAAGGATGTTTATGTAACAAACAAAAAGAAACAAGCTGAGCTAACAAACATCATTATCCCAGCTAAAGAGTATCGTACTCTTTATTTGGATGGAAAATCAGATCGAGGTACTGATCACCTTGCTTTTGAATTAAGTTCACAGGGAGATGTGAAACTTTTAGAAAAAAGTCAAGGGAAAGATCGAATCATAGATATGCTTGAATTTAAAAAGCAAAAATACAATCAAACCTATGGACGAAAACCAGATGGCAGCTCAAATACAACTCTTTTAAATACGCCAACATTTAATTATTCCAACAATGAAGCAAAAGCTAATGCAACCTTATCATTCGATCATGAACGGGGGATTTATGAAACTGGGTTCAATCTTTCATTAACAGCGGATGCTGGATTAACGATTGCCTATACGCTAGATGGTAGTGATCCAACAAAAACAAATGGCGTGACTTATACAGGTCCAATTGATATTAAACAAACGTGTGTGGTTAAAGCAGTTGCATTTGATAATGATAGAATGACGGAAATAAGCAGTCACACATTTGTTTTACAAGATAATTATAAAAATGAAAAAATAGAAGGCATTAAATGGCGCCATAAACAAATCGTCAATGAAGAAGAATATGCGTCTTCATTGAAACAATTTCCGATCGTTTCCGTTACAAGTGATTTAAAAAATCTAGATAAAAATAATGATGCGATTGGTACATTTGAATATATTGATGCACATATAAAAAGTGGCAATAAGAATTATGTTAGTACAGCTTCAAGTAAAAAATACGGACAGTTTAGTGCCAATCAAGAGAATTCAGGTGTGACAGTCAAATTTAATCGTAATGCGAATACCAAAAAAGCTAAATACTCATTTTTTGAAACCTACCCTAATGATGCATTTCCAGTGGTAAAGAAATTTGCAAGACTGAAATTAAAAGAGGGGCAAGATGGTCCACAAAATGATATTTATGGGTTAGGCTACAATCGCTATGATGAGAAAGTGACCAATACATTGGCTAAAGATATGAAAAAAATAGCGCTTGATTCGCGATATGTTCATTATTATTATAATGGAAAATATATGGGACTAAAAACCTTAAAAGAAGATTTTGGGGAGAAGATGTTTGAAGAGTATTTTGGTGGAAATGATACGGATTATACCAAAATTAGATTCCAAGATGGTAGTTTTCCTTCTGGTACCATTGAAAGTGATGATGCAGCAATCAAGTCGAGTGTAGCTTCTATCATCAAAATAAAAGATTTCCAAGAAGCTAAACAGTATATTGATATGGATGATTTTATTAAAACACAAATTCTATTTATGTTTGTTGACACTGAGAGAGAAATCGATGCTGTCATTGCCAATGCAACAGTACAAGGTGATCCTAATTCAGTGAAGATGACATTTAATGTGAATGATACAGACGGTGCTTTTCATAACAACAATTTAACTGGAACACGTCAAGCTGCGTTAGCAGGTGGTGGTGGTACTTACCGTTACAAATGGAATAGTGATGTTCTTTCACGAAGAGGTGCAGGGGGCATGTTTGGTGCCTTTTCTGGCGATAGTACGAATCCTAGTTTAGGAAATCTAGAATTCAAAACATTCGTTAAGGATCAGGTACTAAAACAAATTGGTCCAGCTAAAGGGGATTTTAAAGGAGCAAAAGGCGCTCCACTTTCTGTAGATAATGTACAACGTGTAATTTTGGATAATACGAAGGAACTTGAACTTCCTTATAAATTAGATGCAGCCTTTATGGCAACAAGAAAAACCATATATACTGACTGGTTGAAACAACAAGAAAAGGTTATTCCTCAAGTAGAAGATCGTGTGAAATTTTCTCTTCAAATGTGGCAGAAATATAATATGGCACACACACTAGATCCTGTTGAGATTTCTAATAAAAATGAACAGCTAGTTTTTACGAATCCAAATGTTGAAACTGAGGTTTATTACACATTAGATGGAACAGACCCAATGGGACCAAATGGAAGTATTTCTGAGAGTGCAGTAAAATTTGAATCTAATACGGCGCTTAACTCACAATCAACAGTTACAGTTAGAGCTTTCCAAGCGAATAACTGGGGACCAATCAGCCGATCTGTAAAATAGCATAAATTTTCGTGTAATTGATGAAATTTAGAGGATGAAATAAAAGTGAAAAACACTTTTGTTTCATCCTCATTTTTTATGATTCATGTTTTCGACTCATCAACGTACAACGTCCAACACAAGTCAATTCACCGACATCGTTAAAGACTTTTCCTTCCCAAACTTGAATCACTTGGCCTACACGATCAGCTGTGGCAATCACTGTTATTGTTCCTTTAGCGACACTTTTTAAGTGATTAATCTGAAGATCGACACCAACTGCATAAGAATGTGAATCAAGCTGTTCATTAGCGCCAAGACTGCAAGCAGTTTCGATCAATACACCATTGATTCCACCATGTAAAATCCCATAAGGTTGTTTGTGGAAATCTTCTATTTTCATTGATAAAATGACTTTTTCTTTGGATAGTTCGGTTGTTTCTATTTTTAAATAATCTAATAAATGCATTACAATCAATCCTTTCGTTATTGAGGATGAGTAAAGTATATCATAGATAAAGGAATTGTTTATCTTAACAAAGTTTCAATTTTGGTAGTATAATAGTGTTATTAAGATCGAAAGTAGAGGATGTAGGAATGGGTTGTTTAGGAAATATTATTTGGTTTATTTTTGGCGGATTCGCTGGAGGTTTGGCATGGTGTTTAGCAGGAGTTCTTTGGTGTATCACGATTGTCGGAATTCCGATTGGTTTGCAATGTTTTAAGCTTGCAGGGTTGAGCTTTTGGCCGTTTGGTAAAAAAGTTATTTATAGTACAAGCAGTATGTCATTTTTAGTGAATATTCTTTGGGTGGTTTTCAGCGGCTTTTGGTTAGCGGTTGGCCATTGTATAAGTGGGATTCTTTTATGCGTGACAATTATTGGGATTCCATTTGGGATGCAATCGTTTAAATTAGCTAAACTAGCATTGATGCCTTTTGGAGCCCAAGTAGTACCTACGAATAGTGTTTATATGGAATAAGAAAAAGGAGTTGAGCTGAATTGTCGGTCCAACTTCTTTTTCTTATTTAGATATTTCTCTGCATGACTGTTCTAACGTGTAATTTCTTCTAAAACGAAAGATTAAATTAGCACTGCTTTGTTTAATATTTCACTGCTCTTTAAACCGTCTATCATTCTAAAACTCGTATATTTGTGTATAATAGAAGCATTGATTAAGGTTGAATGAGCCTGTTCAGCTTTTAAAATGTTACCTAGCTGCACAAATCAATCCTTCGGAAAATAGATAAATTGTCAATGAAACAAAGAGCGTTTCAATGTCAATATCCTAATTTTCTACAGGATTAACCGATTTGTCTCGCTTTAAATGTTATCTAGCTGCACAAGTCAGCTTTTCGGAAAAAGATAAATGATGAATAATGCAAAAAGCACCTTAGTCATAATTTCCTATTTTTCTATCAGAGATAAGCGGCTTGTTCCGCTTTTAAAATTATAAGGAGGTTTCCTCATGAGAAACTGGACAACGATCAAAGAGTACGAAGAAATTTTATTTGAACAAGAAGGTAAAGTAGCGAAAATCACTATTAATCGTCCTCATGTGCATAATGCTTTTACACCAAAAACGGTTATGGAAATGATTGACGCATTTAACATTAGTCGCGATAGACAAGATATTGGCGTGATTATTTTAACGGGTGCAGGAGATAAAGCGTTTTGTTCTGGTGGAGACCAAAAAGTCCGTGGACATGGTGGCTACGTAGGTGAAGACAGTGTTCCTCGTTTGAATGTATTAGACTTACAACGTTTGATTCGTGTGATTCCCAAACCAGTCATTGCAATGGTTAAAGGGTATTCAATCGGAGGCGGAAATGTTCTTCAACTTGTTTGTGATTTAACAATTGCAGCTGATAATGCAAAATTTGGTCAAACAGGACCAAATGTGGGTAGCTTTGACGGCGGTTATGGTTCTGGTTATTTAGCTCGTGTGATTGGTCATAAAAAAGCAAAAGAAGTTTGGTTCTTATGTAAACAATATTCAGCTGAAGAAGCATTAGATATGGGCTGGATCAATACGGTTGTACCTTTGGATGAAGTAGAAGATGTAACGATGGAATGGGCAGAAGAAATGTTGAAGAAAAGTCCACTTGCGCTGCGCATGATTAAAGCTTCTCTAAACGCTGATACAGATGGACTTGCCGGAATTCAGCAATTAGCAGGTGATGCGACATTACTTTATTACACAATGGATGAAGCCAAAGAAGGGCGAGATTCATTTAAAGAAAAACGTGATCCTGATTTCGACCAATTCCCTAAATTCCCATAAAAGGATGAAGAACATGAGTAGTTGGCTACAAAAACAAGTAAACGAAAGACCCAATCATCCTGCTTTTTACTGGCAGGATGAAACATGGTCGTTTGCTGAAGTTGCTCAAGAAGTAACACATTGGGCAGCAGAATTTTCTTCAAAAATCCCAAATAAAGAAAAACGAATCGGCTTATTTAGCCGGAATTCAAAAGAAATGTATTTTTCGATTTTAGCGTTGTGGGAGTTAGGAAAAGAGCTAGTTTTATTAAATACACATTTAAGCTTGCAGGAACTCCACTATCAATTGACCGATGCTTCGGTGAATCAGGTAGTGGTTTCTACAGAGAGTTTACCGTTTTTCTCAGAGTTGAACCAAGTAACGGTCATTGAAATGTCACGTTTAAATTGTGGAGATAAAAAACTAATCGAAACGAATGCTACGTACCAACTTGATGCTACCGCTTCGATCATGTATACATCAGGCACAACAGGCAATCCCAAAGGCGTGGTGCAGTGTTTTAGCAATCATCTAGCAAGTGCTTTGGCAACGCAAGAAAATATGAGTATCACAACGGATGATTGCTGGCTGTGTCCTGTACCATTATTCCACATTAGTGGTCTGTCAATTGTGATTCGTCAATTAGTGTTGGGGTGCAGTCTGCGTTTATATAGTAAATTCGATGCAAAAATAGTGACGAATGATTTGGCTAAAGGCTGTGGAACAGTCATCTCTGTCGTAGCAGTCATGCTGCAAGAGTTATTGGAACTACATCCTGAGAAAGGCTATAGTTCAAACTTTAAGGCGATGTTACTTGGCGGCGGGCCAATTTCGTCTAAGGCGTTGGAACAATGCGAAAGTTATGGAATTCCTGTGATACAATCATATGGAATGACGGAAACCTGTTCTCAAGTCGTTGCTTTAAGTTTTGAAGATGCTTCTGCAAAAATTGGTTCTGCTGGTAAACCACTAAAAGGTATGAGTATCAAAATCGTTGATGATACAGGACGGTTACTTAAGCAAAATGAAGTTGGAGAAGTCTTGCTAAAAGGAAACAACGTCGTCCAGCAGTATTTAAATGGTGAACAATGGCAAAAGGTAAAATGGACGGTAGATGGCTGGTTTAAAACGGGGGATATGGGTTATTTGGATAAAGATGGCTACCTGTATTTAGTCAGTCGTTTAAGTGAGTTGATTATTTCAGGTGGTGAAAATATTTATCCCACAGAAATCGAGCATGTCATCCAAGAGTTTCCTGGGGTAAAAGAAGTTGCAGTAGTTGGTGAGCCTGATGAAAAATGGGGTGCTGTTCCTGTTGCTTACATCGTTGGTGAACCGACAATTACAGTGGAAAAAATAAATACATTTGCTCAGGCTTATTTGGCAAGGTATAAATTACCTAAACGGATTTATCTGTGCCATTCTTTGCCGAAAACTGCCAGTGGAAAATTAGCAAAACATCGTTTAACAACAATAGAAAGGGAGGCTTTTTTAAGCAAATGAGCATTCCTAAAGAATTAGAACAAGCTTACGAAAAAGGTTATCGTCAATTTAGTTGGGTCAAGGAATTAAATGAATGCACAGATTCTTTGCGTACTTATTTTGAGAAGGGGAAAAAAATATTTAAAGGTGAACGCTTTTATTGGCAAACCCCTGAAAAAGACTTTATTTTAGTAGGTTTTGGTAAAGAAAAAGAATTGATATATAATCAGGCATCTTTTGAACAAGTAGATGCATTTATTTTAGAAGAAAAAGAAAAGATTTATCAAAATCATTTTATTACAGGAACAGGAGCTATTTTATTTGGTGCGTTTGCCTTTGATAAAAAGCCGCCCAAACGCAATGATTGGGGTGCTATGGAACAAGGACTGTTTTATCTACCAACTTTTTTGATTACTCAACTTGGGGAAAAACAGTACATCACCATTAATTTTAGTGCCCAAACGCAAGAGATCCTGCAGAAAAAGTGGGTAGAACTTACGTCACAATTCGCTGATTTGATGGATAGTCAAGTACTAGTAGACAAAGAAGCTACTCAAATAGAATCCAAAGAAGTTGCTGTAGCTGAATGGCTGGCTGTTGTTGATGAAACAGTGGAAAAACTTAGAGAAGCAGGTCCGTTAGAAAAGGTTGTTTTAGCTAGACAGATGGAAGTGAAAAGTAACGTTCCATTTCAAGCGGATACTATTTTAGAAAATCTCCAAGAACAACAAACGAATACGTACTTTTTTGTTTTAGAATCAGGTGAACATGTATTTATTGGTGCTACCCCTGAACGCTTATTAAAAGCTTCTACGACGATTTTTTCAACGGCTAGCATTGCAGGTTCTGTTTCACGTGGAACAACAGAGGCGGAAGATGCGGAGCTAGGAAATTACTTATTGAATGATATCAAAAATCGCCAAGAACATAAAATTGTTGTGGATCGAATCATCAAAGAATTAGAAATGATGACAGGCACCACCATTCAGACGCAACAACCGCAATTGTTAAAAAATCGCGATATTCAGCATTTGCATTTGCCTATTGAAGGACAACGACAAAAAGACTATCGTTTCTTAAAAGGAATCAAGCAATTGCACCCAACACCAGCATTAGGCGGTGAACCGAAGAATTTAGCTTTGGATTGGCTTAAGGAACATGAACAGTTGGATCGAGGGTTATATGGGGCGCCAATTGGCTGGATCGCTATCAAAGAAGATGTGGGGGAATTTGCAGTAGGAATTCGCTCGGCAGTATTTTCTGGGAATGTTGGCTACCTGTATGCAGGTTGTGGAATCGTTAAAGATTCTCAAGCAGAACAAGAAAGAATTGAGACAAAAATTAAATTTCAACCAATGTTAAGAGGAATAGGCGGGGATGACCATGACAAATCAAAGTGAAATGACACACTATTTACAAGCTTTTGTTGAAGGAATGATCAGCAGTGGCGTAGAGCAGGCTGTCATTAGCCCTGGTTCTCGCTCTACACCCTTAGCGTTGTTATTACATCGTCAAGAAAAGGTTGAGACGTTTATTGAAGTAGATGAACGCTCGGCTGCGTTTTTTGCTCTAGGTTTAAGCAAAGCGAACTGTAAGCCAGTTGCTCTGTTATGTACATCAGGGACGGCCGCTGCAAATTACTACCCAGCAATTTGTGAAGCGAATGCCAGTCACATTCCATTAATGATTTTAACGACTGATCGGCCCCATGAACTGCGTCAAGTCGGTGCACCACAAGCGATGGATCAGTTTCACTTATTCCAAAGTCATGTAAAATCATTTATAGAAATGGCACTTCCAGAAGGAACAAAAGACATGTTGGACTATGCTTACTGGCAAGGAATGCGGGCAACAGATACAGCCTGTCAAACACCAAAAGGCCCCGTTCATTTGAATTTTCCATTAAGAGAACCGCTATTACCTGATTTGAATCAATCCTTGGTTGCTGAAAAAACAACTAAAATTCTTGCAGGTAAAAAACAACTGTCAGAAGAGCAACTAGTTGAGTGCGTGAAGGCATGGCAAGGGAAAAAAGGCGTTTTGATCATTGGTGGAAGTCATTCACTAGAAGAAGCCGAAGTATTTATTGCTTTAGCAGAGGTGTTAAACTGGCCGATTATTAGTGATCCATTAGCAAACATTACTTCATGTGGCAAAAACAGCCCTTTGATTATGAGCTATGCTGACCTGTTTATCCAAGAAGTGCCGATGATTCAGCATCCAGAAGTAATTGTTCGATTTGGACTGTTGCCTATCTCCAAAAATACAATGTTATGGTTGAAGTCACTGAATGAGACTACGGTAACCTACTTTGTTGATGAGACAGGTGAATGGCAGGATCAATTAAAACAAACCCAAGTTGCTATCCAAGTTGAAGAACAGCTTTTTGCTCAAGCGATTACAGATAAAATCAAAGTGAAAACACCAGATTCATGGTGCAGTCAATGGGTCGACTGGCAAAAAACAACTGAAGAACAATTAACGGAACTTAGCGAATTGAATGCACTAAACGAAACCTCTGCAAGTATTCTTGTTCATAAAAAGATGACAGCTGACGGTCAATTGTTTGTTTCAAATAGCAACGCTATTCGTTTTTTAGATCGGTTCTCAACACCTGAGACTAATCACTATCAATTATTTGGTAACCGCGGTATCAATGGAATTGACGGGATTGTTTCAACAGCTTTGGGAATGTGTGCAACCAATCCAGATCGTCAGAATGTCTTATTGATCGGGGACTTGGCCATGTATCATGATATGAATGGTTTATTATTAGCAAAACGATATAATTTACCATTAACGATTGTTTTACTAAACAATAATGGCGGGGGTATTTTCTCTTTTCTTTCACAGAGCCAGTTAACAGTAGAAGATTTTGAACCGGTTTTTGGAACGCCGATTGATTTAGATTTTTCTTTAGTTGCCCAATTATATGATGCAAAATATGTGAAGGCTGAAAGTTTAGAACACTTAGATCAACTGCTGGAAGGGACGAAGAAACAACCGGTATTCCAAATAATCGAAGTAGTCGGTGATCGTCAAGAGAATGTATTGTTGTACGAAAAAGTGATTGATGGGTTGAGGAAAAAGCTTGGGAGAAAGAAATGAAAATCAACATAAATGGCGTAAATTATTATTATGAGTGGCTTTCACCCTATGAAGCAGATCGATTAACTTTGGTTTGTTTTCATGGGTTTACTGGTACGAGTGATACATTTATACCCACCTTTCAAAAAGAACAAGATATAAATATTTTAGCTATCGATTTAATTGGTCATGGTCAAACAGATTGTTATGTTCACCCTTATCGCTATCAGCTGGATTGTTTATGTCAGGATATTGCTTTGTTGACAGAAAATTTGGGGATATTCCAGTTTGCTTTGTTAGGCTATTCAATGGGTGCTAGAGCGGCGTTAGGGTTTACCTGCCTATTTCCTCAGAAAGTATTACAACTAATCTTAGAGAGCGGTTCTCCAGGCTTAGAAAGCAAGACAGAGCGAATGGCTCGTAAACGTTCTGATGAGGATTTAGCTGGTTTTATTATGAGTAGACCAATTGAAGAGTTTGTTGATAAGTGGGAGAGGTTATCTCTTTTTGATAGTCAAAAAAGACTACCGATTCAAACCAAGAAAACGCTCAGACAAGAACGCTTATCACAGCGTCCTTACGGTCTTGCTTGTAGTTTATGGTATATGGGTACGGGAGTTCAGCCTGATTTTTGGTCAGCGTTGGCTAATATAGATATTCCTATCTTGTTGATTGTGGGAGAATTAGATCCTAAATTTCAACAAATTGCGCAAAAAATGAAAACAAAACATCCAGTTATAGATATTGAAATCGTGAGTGGTGCGGGTCATTGTATTCATTTGGAAAAACCACAGGTGTTTGAGGAAGTTGTTTTAACATTTCTATCTCGTTTTACGGGCTAGCTCCCGTCCCCCCGTGCGCTTTAGCTTTGAAAGATAAGAATCAGTTATCAGTTACGGAACATAGTTACCTATAATTTAAGGAGGAGATATCGTTGAGAATTCACCGTATTGATCGTTATCGTGTCAGACTACCTTTGCGTACTCCTTTTGAAACCAGTTATGGCCGCTTAACAGAAAAAGCATTTGATATTTTATTGGTTACAGATGAATTGGGCAACCAAGGTATGGGAGAGTTGGTTCCTTTTGAACAGCCAGATTACATAGAAGAAACGATCGAGACTGCCCGAATTATTATTGAAAAGCATTTGATTCCTTTATTGAAAGGTGCAGAGATTCATCATCCTCAAGATGTGTCGTTTCTCTTTGATGAAGTAAAAGGCAATCAAATGGCAAAATCCAGCCTTGAAACAGCAATCTGGGATTTATATGCCAAACGTAATGGAATGAGCTTAAAAACGTATTTTAACGACACTAGAGCACAAATTCCAGTTGGAGTGAGTGTTGGGATTCAAACCGACTTAGCTGTATTGATGGATCAAATTACTGAATACGTGAAGCAAGGATATCAACGAGTCAAATTAAAAATTCGTCCCGGGTACGATTTAAAACCAATCGAAGCGATTCGACAGAAATTTCCTGAATTGTCGCTGATGGTAGATGCAAACTCGGCCTATAGGCTTAAGGATGTTCCACATTTAAAGCAATTAGATAAGTATAATCTAGCTATGATCGAACAACCTTTTGCAGCGGATGATTTTTTAGACCACGCACTTTTACAAAAAGAACTAAAAACAGCTATTTGTTTGGATGAAAATATTCGAACCCTTAAAGATTGTGAAGTGGCTTTTTCATTAGGGAGCTGTCGAAGTATTAATTTGAAAATTCCTAGAGTAGGTGGAATTACGGAAGCCATGAAAATAGTCGATTTCTGTAAAGAAAAAGAACTACTTGTTTGGCTAGGTGGAATGTTTGAATCTGGTGTAGGACGGGCGCTGAATTTACAATTCGCTTCTCAAAAAATCTTCACATTCCCAGGGGATATTTCTGCTTCGGATCGTTATTATTATGAAGATATCATAACAGATCCTTTTGAGATTCATAATGGCAAAATCAGTGTGCCTGATGAGCTGGGAATTGGTGTTTCTTTATCTGGAGAAATACTAGCAAAGTACAGCACTTATGAAACAATATATAGTAAATAAAAAAGAATCTCAGACAAATTTTTATTCCTGTCTGAGATTCTTTTTTATTGTTACTCTTCTTTCAACGCTTTTTCGATCTGTAATCGTTGTACTTTCATTGTAGCTGTACGAGGAATGTCTTCCCAATCCATAATGATTGGCTTATTTAAATGTGGCAAATCAGTCACTTGCTCCCACCAAGCATCCCAGTTCATCCCTAGTTTTTTATCTACTGCTAAAATCGGTTGGGGAGAATTATCTTTGGCTCTAACAATAATAACTTCTTGAAGAAAGTCTAGCGCATCCAACAAATGATCCTCAATTGCTAAACTACTATCAATTTTTTCAATCAAATCTATTTGACGATCTTTCAGGAATAAATGACCATTTTCATCCATAAAGCCGTAATCACCACTATCCCACCATGGACCAAAAACAGTTGCTTGGAATCGTTCATCTTCCTTATAGTATGTTAGAGCGCGTCCTTTAGATAAAAATTGGATATGTCCATCTGTCATGGCAGGTAAAAGGTTCCCCTCTTTATCTGCTATGCGAGCTTCAGTCAATCCTTGTAACCCAACACCCATATCACGGGCATCAGAGGTTTTCAATGATTCTAAGTTATGAGCTTTTAAGATCATTGGACCACATTCGCTTTGTCCGTATACTTGAAGAAAAATCGGTTTATTTTTCTCTGAAGCTTTTAAGAAACTGGCCATCGTAGCATTGTTGATTGCATCAAATGTAGAGTGGTAATAACGTACACTGGCAAAAACTTCAGGTTGTTCTTTTGCTAATGTTGTCCACTGAACAAAGTTGTTTGGATGGGTTTCAAGAGCAATTGGTTGATGAGTTGAGAGCATTTTTGAAACGGAGTCACTGTTTGAAATCGATAATGGCATCATTGGAAAACCCATTGCCATTAAAGAAGAGACGCCAATATTAAAACGAGAATGAACAGGTGAAATATGAAAACCAACAAGTTTTTTTTCAGCAATTTTTGTGAAAATCGTTTTTTGCCATTTTGTCCGCCAACCCATCGAATTAGCAGAGTGACAAATTAACTTAGGAATTCCAGTTGTACCAGAGGTATGAGTCATATAAGCAATAGCATCTTTAGGTAATTCCACTTGGGGAACTTCTTTAGTAGGAGCTTGTAAAAGTCTTGTTATCGAAATTTGTTTTTCTGGAGAACTATTTCTTACTTTAGTTATTTTCTCTTCTGTTTCATCATCAAATAAGATAAATGGATTTTCCAAACGATCGACAAAAACCTCAATCGTTTCTGCTGGAAAATGATAGGAAATCATTGCTGGAACAGCACCTAAATATGAAGCTGCAACTGCTAACAAATACGTATCGAATGTTGAACTTTTAAAAATAATGATCTTATCTTCAGCTTTTACACCTAAACTAGCTAGTTGGTAGGCACGGTTTAAAATAGCTTTGTGACTTAGTTGATAGGTGTAATTAGTTCCAAGCTCAGGAAAAGCTGGTAAAGCTTCATCATGAATAATGGCGGTTTCTGGGGAATTAAGTGAAGCTTGGAGATAATTCGTATACAGGTTAAGTGGTTGGTACTCTAACAGTTGATTCAATATGATAGCATCCCTTTCAAACTACGTTGAGTGTATTAAATATTTGTGTAATATCGAACAAGGTTAGTATAACATGAAAAATAAATAACCTAAATTAATAACAAAAAAATGAAAAAAATAGATTTATACGTATATTAAAGTAAGACATAAGAGAGAATGATTGCTTGATAAAAAAAATGATCAAAAATTGTGAAGAATGCTTGATTTTATCAGCTTTTAGCTGTATAATGAAAAATTGTGAGTAGTCTATATATTTTAGATAACTCTCCTTGCTCTTAGCAAACTAAGAGCCTAAAGTCCATAGGGAGGTGAAATCAATGAGTCAAGCTACGAATTATGAAGTTATGTACATTATTCGTCCGAACATTGATGAAGAAGCAAAAACTGCTTTAGTAGAACGTTTCGACACAATCTTAAAAGATAACGGAGCAGAAGTTATCGAATCAAAAGATTGGGAAAAACGCCGCTTAGCATATGAAATGAACGGATTCCGTGAAGGCATCTATCATATCGTTAAAGTATCTTCTCCATCAACTGCAGGAGCAATCAATGAATTTGATCGTCTTGCTAAAATCAATGACGATATTATCCGTCACATGATTATCAAGGAAGAAGCATAAGAAAATGTTTCACGTGAAACATTGGATTGACGAAAGGAGATGTTTAAATGATTAACAACGTTGTATTAGTTGGAAGACTAACAAAAGATCCAGATTTACGATATACATCTAGCGGTTCAGCAGTTGCGACGTTTACTTTAGCAGTAAATCGTAATTTTACGAATCAAAATGGAAATCGTGAGGCAGATTTTATTAACTGTGTGATTTGGCGTAAACCCGCTGAAACAATGGCAAACTATGCACGCAAAGGTACATTATTAGGCGTTACTGGTCGTATTCAAACAAGAAATTACGAAAATCAACAAGGTCAACGTGTATATGTGACTGAAGTTGTATGTGAGAATTTCCAGTTGTTAGAGTCTCGTTCTGCTTCAGAACAAAGACAAACACATGAAGGATCAAGCTCAACACCAACATATAATGCTGGCGGCGGAAGTTTCCAACAACAGAATAATGATTTTTCTGGACAAAACAATTTTAATCAATCATCCTCTCAGTCTAACAATAACGGTATGCCTGATTTTGATAGAGATTCTGATCCATTTGGTGGAACAGGAGCTACTATTGACATTTCAGATGATGATTTACCATTCTAAACGGATTTGATAGGAGGGAATAAGAATGGCACAACAAAGAAGAGGCGGACGTAAACGTCGTAAAGTCGATTATATTGCAGCAAACCATATTGAATATATTGACTATAAAGATATCGAATTACTAAAAAAATTCATTTCTGAACGTGGGAAAATTTTGCCACGTCGTGTAACTGGTACTGGTGCTAAGAACCAACGCAAATTAACAATTGCAATCAAACGTGCACGTATCATGGGCTTATTACCATTTGTTGGTGAAGAGCAATAATATAGAAATTACTAAGGATCAAAGGGATTTCCCTTTGATCCTTTTTTGATAATTAAAGACAATATCAATTGAAATAAATAAAGGGTAGATTTACCTTGTGTTTTCAAAAGAACTCTGAAAAACAGAGCACATAAAATCTTTTAGAATGTTTCACGTGAAACATATACGATTCGCAGAAACGTCATTTTTATGCTAAAATAAGCTTATCTGTAGAACAACGGAGGAGTCTTTATAATGGGAAAAAATGGAATGAAACGGATTTTGGGTTCTGTATTCGTTCTCTTTTTATTAGAAATAATATTATTTTTCTTTGTGTCTAACAAATATATTTCGATAGCTGGATTACTTATACTTAATATTATATTAATAAATCGAATAGTGTACTTAATTAGAAGTATTGAGATATCTAATACAGAAAAAATTAGAGAAGCCAGTACGATTGCAGAAAAGTCATTAGACTATGCTTTCAACGAAGTATCTGTTGGAATCATAAATTATGACTCTGATACAAAAGAAGCAAAGTGGTTAAATCCTTTTGCAGAAAGTATCTTTCGAAAAGATGGACAAACGCTGATTAGTCCAGAATTAATAGAGACATACGTATTATTAGCAGAAAAAGATAAAGACATTTTCAAGGTTGGAGATCATATTTATCGTTTCAATCTTGATACAAACCAAAATACGATTACCTTTAGAGATATTACGAAAGAAAGTAATTTATACCAAGAAAAAATCGAAATGCAGACAGCTATTGGCATTGTTTCGGTGGATAATTATGATGATATTACGGATAGTATGGATGAAAAAGAAATTTCCTACTTGAATAGTTTTATCACTACAATGGTTTCCGATTGGATGGATGAGTATCAGGTTTTTTATAAAAGACTGAATGCGGAACGTTATTTTTTTATTGCACAACTAGAGGATGTTAAAAAAATGATGGATTCGAAATTTCAAATTTTAGATAAAATTCGAAAAGAATCCAGTACAAGAGAGATAGCGATTACATTGAGTATGGGAATTTCTTATGGTGGAGAAACATTAAGCCAGACAGGAAACACAGCTCAAACCAATTTGGATACAGCTCTGGTAAGAGGTGGGGACCAAGTCGTTGTAAAAGAAGCTAAAGATAATGCCAAACCTATATTTTATGGTGGTAGAACTGCTTCTGTCGCAAAGAGAACACGTGTTCGCTCTCGTGCGATGAGTACAGCAATCCAAGGAATCTTATCGGAGTCGTCAGATGTGTATATCATGGGACATCGCTTTCCGGATATGGATGCTATTGGTTCAGCGTTTGGTATGGCACGATTAGCTAGATTTCATGATAAAGAAGCTTGGGTAGTTTTACAAAAAACAGAAAGTATCCCAGATGTTGAACGTGTCATGACGGAGCTTGAAAAGTATCCTGATCTAGCGAAACAAATCATCACACCAAAAGAAGCAATGAGGAGAAAAACTGATAGTAGTTTATTAATCATGGTAGATTACCACAAGCCATCACTTTCAGTTTCACAAGAGTTGTATGAACAGTTTGATAAAGTTGTAATTATTGATCACCATCGTCGTGGAGATGAGTTTCCAGCTAAACCGTTACTTTCTTATATCGAATCTTCAGCTTCCTCTGCTTCAGAGTTAGTAACAGAATTAATTGAATATCAAAGCAATACACAAAAACGATTAGAGAAACTGGAAGCAACATTACTGCTCGCTGGGATTGTTGTTGATACAAAAAGTTTTAGTGTACGAACAACGGCACGTACATTTGATGTGGCTAGTTATTTAAGAACTTGTGGTGCTGATTCATCTTTAGTACAATATTTATTAAGCTCAGATTTAAATGGTTATTTAGAAATGAACAGTTTGATTGCTGAAAGCGAGTACGTGACACCAGATACAGTTATCATTGCAGGTAGTGAGGACAAAGAATATGATAGTGTAACTGCGGCTAAAACAGCGGACACACTGTTATCAATGGTGGGAATCAATGCAGCATTCGTTATAACTAAACGAACCGATAAGAAAATTGGTATTAGCGCACGAAGTAACGGCTCTATCAATGTCCAACTGATTATGGAAAATTTGGGCGGAGGTGGTCATTTTACGAATGCTGCGGTACAATTATCTAATGTAACAGTGGCAGAAGTAAAAGAACAGCTATTGAAAGTAATCCATCAAAATATTGATGTGATGTATGATTCAGTTTCAAAGGCTAGCTCTTCGGATAAAAGATAAAATATGAACGAGGCTAGTGCGCTTTTACTTTAAAAGTTGATATTACTTGCTACAAGGTGATTGAAAGAAACTATTGATTATTAATTAGTATATGAGGAGGAATCGTACGTATGAAAGTCATTTTTTTACAAGACGTTAAAGGTAAAGGGAAAAAAGGCGAAGTTAAGGAAGTGCCCACAGGATACGCCCAAAATTTTCTAATAAAAAATGGATATGCTCAAGAAGCAAATAAAGGTAGTATCAGTGCTCTTGCAGGACAAAAAAAGGCGCAAGATAAACAAGATGCTGAAGTTTTAGCTGAAGCAAAAAAAATGCAAGAGTTTTTAGAAAATGAAGAGACCGTTGTGGAGCTTAAAGCGAAGGCTGGAGAGGATGGACGTCTTTTTGGGTCTATTCCTTCAAAACAAATTGCAGAGGCCTTAAACAAGCAATATAAGGTGAAATTAGACAAACGTAAGCTAGAACTATCACAGCCGATTCGTTCACTTGGTTTTACTAAAGTTCCAGTGAAATTACATCATGAAGTAACCGCAACGATTAAAGTTCACGTTGTAGAAGAATAACCAGTGAAAACAGAGGGAATCCTCTGTTTTTTGCATTCTTTGATATGTAAATGATACAGGATTGTGAGTGTACATTTTTGTGGTTTCTTGTTAAAATAGAAAGACTGAACGGCGCAATTTGAGCTATAGGAGAGAAAAAAATGAATGAAGTATGGCAAGATCGAGTACCGCCCCAAAGTATGGAAGCAGAGCAGGCCGTTTTAGGGTCGGTTTTTTTAGATGCTGAAGTAATTATCGATGCTTTAGAATACATAGAACCAAAAGATTTTTATCGCCGTAACCATCAATTGATTTTTCAGACTATGCTTACCTTGAATGATCGAAATGAAGCAATTGATGTTATCACAATCAAAGATCGTTTGGAGCAAGAAAATTTATTAGAAGATGTGGGTGGTTTAAGCTATCTATCTGACCTAGCATTAGCGGTACCAACAGCGGCTAATATTGTTTATTATGCTAAGATTGTTGAGCAAAAATCATTACTGCGCAATTTGATTCAAACAGCTACAGAAATTGTTACTAAGGGATTTGAGCAAGGTGAAGATGTTGAAACGATCTTAGATGATGCAGAACGTAGTATTTTAGAAGTTTCAGAAAAAAGAAATCGAAGCGGCTTTTTATCAATCGCAGATGTCTTGAACACTTCGATTGCAAACATTGACCAATTGTATCAAAATGATGAAGAAATTACAGGATTACCTACAGGTTATCCTGCTTTGGATAAAATGACTGCTGGACTGCAAGCAGAAGAATTGATTATCTTGGCTGCTCGTCCTGCCGTAGGTAAAACAGCTTTTGCTTTAAATATTGCTCAGAATATTGGAACCAAAACAGATCGTTCTGTTGCTATTTTCAGTTTGGAAATGGGGGCAGAATCACTTGTTAATCGGATGCTTTGTGCGGAAGGTTCAATTGAAGCAGGACATTTACGTACAGGACAGTTGTCAGAGGATGAATGGCAAAACCTAATTATTGCAATGGGAAGTTTATCTAGAGCGCAAATCTATATTGATGATACGCCAGGTATCAAGATTACGGAAATACGAGCGAAATGCCGTAAACTAGCACAAGAACGTGGAAATCTTGGCTTGATTTTGATCGATTACCTACAACTAATTGAAGGTACCGGTCGTGAAAGTCGTCAACAAGAAGTATCTGAAATTTCCCGTCAATTGAAAAAATTAGCGAAGGAATTAAAAGTTCCTGTTATTGCCTTATCACAATTATCTCGTGGCGTGGAACAACGTCAAGATAAACGTCCAGTATTAAGTGATATTCGTGAGTCAGGATCTATCGAGCAAGATGCTGATATCGTGGCTTTCCTTTATCGTGATGATTACTACGAGCGTGGTGAAGGCGGAGAAGATGGAGATCATGAACCGCCAGAAATAGATAATGTTATTGAAGTAATTATTGAGAAAAACAGAAGTGGTGCCCGAGGAACGGTAGAGTTGTTATTTATTAAAGAATTTAATAAGTTCGCTTCCTTATCACAAAGACCAGATGATTTTTAAAAGTTAAACCTAAAAACAGCTCTAAACCACTATGAATGTTGGTTTAGAGCTGTTTTTTAATTACCATAATTCTGTTATTATCAAAAATCCTGGAATCCAAGCGGTAACAATTCCTTCAAAAATTGCTAAGTATAAAACAAATTTTCCGATAGGAAGCGATAAAACATGTTGTAGAAATCCGCTAAACCATAGAATTCCCCAGAGTATCCAAATAATGGCAAAGCGCCAATCACCACTAGCATAAGCAAGGTAGGCACAAGGAATCGCATTGACAGCAACGAATAATCCGAAAATACCATATGCCCGCCAATCTAAATCAAAAAGAAAGATAGCTCCCATTAATAGATTGGTACAAGCAAATAAAAATCCTGTACCAGCAGAAAAGTACTCTCCTCGCAATAAAAACGTCGTATTAACTATAAACGTTACACTTCCTGTAAAAAAGTTTATAAATGCAGTCGATTTACCGTTTACTCCAGCTAATCCGCAATAGCCATTACTAATCAATGTGATGCCAACAAATAATAATACAACACCCAACAAAATGAAACCCTCCTATTTAAAATGAATTGCGTATTATATTTTACGCTAATTTTCCAAAAAAGTAATCAAAAATTTTTGTGTTTTAGATAAAAAGTTTTCAAAAAAGATAGTAGAAGGAACCTTCATTCATAGAATAGTCTTTTAATATTCGCTTTTTTATTTAATGATTTTTTTTATATAGATAAACGTTCGTGTTTTGACCCATTTTTATTATCTGAAATTGCAAATATTCGATTTTTTTGTTGAAAGCGTTCTGTTTTATTGGTACAATGAATCAGGACAAAATAATTTAGAACGAGGTGTTCGAATGTCATCAGTTGTAGTAGTCGGAACGCAGTGGGGCGATGAAGGAAAAGGAAAGATCACGGATTTTTTAAGTGAGAATGCTGAAGTCATTGCACGTTATCAAGGCGGAGATAATGCAGGTCATACCATTAAATTTGATGGTGTTACTTATAAACTACATTTGATTCCTTCAGGTATCTTTTACAAAGATAAGATCAGTGTGATCGGAAATGGCGTGGTAGTCAATCCAAAATCTTTAGTAAAAGAACTGGCTTATTTAAAAGAAAATAATGTAACAACAGATAATTTACGTATTTCTGACCGAGCGCATGTGATTTTACCTTACCATATTCAATTGGATCAATTACAAGAAGATGCCAAAGGTGAAAACAAAATCGGTACAACAATCAAAGGAATCGGTCCTGCATACATGGACAAAGCCGCTCGTGTAGGTATTCGTGTTGCTGATTTATTAGACAAAGAAATCTTTGAAGAACGCTTAAAAATCAATCTAGAAGAAAAAAATCGTCAATTCGTCAAAATGTTCGACAGCGAACCAATTGCGTTTGAAGATATTTTTGAAGAATATTATGAATATGGGCAACAAATTAAAAAATATGTAACAGACACTTCTGTTATTTTAAATGATGCGTTGGATGCTGGTAAACGCGTTTTATTCGAAGGCGCACAAGGTGTTATGTTGGATATTGACCAAGGAACATATCCATTCGTTACGTCATCAAACCCTGTTGCAGGGGGCGTTACAATCGGTAGTGGGGTTGGTCCTTCTAAGATTAATAAAGTCGTTGGTGTTTGCAAAGCATACACATCACGTGTTGGTGATGGCCCATTCCCAACAGAATTGTTTGATGAAACAGGAGAAACAATTCGCAAAGTAGGAAAAGAATATGGAACGACAACAGGCCGTCCACGTCGTGTGGGTTGGTTTGATACAGTTGTAATGCGTCATTCAAAACGTGTCTCAGGAATCACAAACCTATCATTGAATTCAATTGATGTTTTGAGTGGATTGGATACGGTGAAGATCTGTACAGCTTATGAACTAGATGGTGAATTGATTTATCATTATCCAGCTAGCTTGAAAGAGTTAAGCCGTTGTAAACCAGTTTATGAGGAATTACCAGGTTGGTCAGAAGATATTACTGGATGTAAAACACTAGCTGATCTTCCAGCGAATGCAAGAAACTATGTACACCGTATCTCAGAATTAGTCGGCGTGCGTATTTCAACATTCTCAGTTGGACCAGATCGTAATCAAACGAATGTATTAGAGAGCGTTTGGGCACAAATTTAAAACGCATATCAGACGAGGGACAAGTTAAAAGCTGTCTCTCGTTTTTTTGATTACTTACTTACCGAATAAAGCATGAGTATACGTCGATTATGTGTTAAAATAGAAAAACAGTTAGGGAGGATTTAAAATGACATTTAAATTAATGACAGATTCATGTTGTGATTTACCATATACATATTTAGAAGCAAATGATGTTGATTTTATTAGTATGACGATTCAACTAAATGGAGATGAATTGATTGATGATTTAGGGAAGACCTTTGATTATGATTGGTTTTTACAAGAGATAAAAACTGGCGGTATGCCAACAACTTCTCAAGTAAATGTGGGTCGCTACATTGAATTTTTCAGACCATTTGTAGAAAAGAAGGTTCCAATATTGTACTTGGCGTTTTCTTCAGGATTGAGCGGCTCTTATCAAAGTGCAATACAAGCTGTTGACATGCTGAAAGAGGAATACAAGGATACAGAAATTTATGTTATTGATACGAAAGCTGCTAGTTTAGGTGAAGGATTACTAGTTAGCGAGGTTATTCAATTAAAAGAAGATGGACATACGTTAGAAGATATTTTGTTATGGCTATCAGAAAATAAAATGACCGTTCAGTCTTGGGTGACGGTGGATGATTTAAAACATTTAGAGCGGGGAGGCAGAATCTCTAAAGCAGCAGCTGCGATTGGTGGATTAATGAATGTTAAGCCAATCATTGTAGTGGATGAACAAGGTAAGCTAAAAAATATTGGCAAAGTGCGTGGCCGAGGGAAAGCATTGAAGAAATTAGCTGATGAAACCGTTCAGGGAATGGTGGAACCATTAAAACAAACGGTGTTTATCGCATATGCTGGGGACGTAGAAAGTGCTGAGAAAGTAAAAGCGCTAATTGAAGAAAAAATTCAAGTTAAAGAAATTCGTTTGTATCCACTGGGGCCAACGATTACGAGTCATACAGGAAATGGTTGTATTGCGGTGTTTTCAAGAGGAAAGAAAAGATAAAAAATGCAATACTAGCATAATTAAATGAAAAAATAAAATTATAAAACATATATATGCAGGTGTTAATTTAAAGTTTTTTAAAAGTTAGACTTTTGAAAAACTTTAAATTAACACCTGTTTGTTTGTGCTTATTAGAAAAAAATCAGCGAAAGTTTTTTGATAGGATATTGACAGAAAATTAAAAGAAAAAGGAAGGTAATTTCCAGTAAGATGGATTTGTAGAGATGTAAAATAGATTAGTGATAAGAAAGAATAAAAAGGCAGACCCAGTTGATTTATGAAGTGCCTCAGGGCTTAAATGTGGTAAGTCTGGTTAGTCGATAAACTGGAGAATTTAGTTTTTTAAATAAAAATAAGACTTAAGTCTGATTACATGTATATTACAAAAAGATTACAATTGTTTTACGAAAGTGTTTTGAGAAATCAAAAATGTAAAAGATACTTCTTTTGAAATCTGGAATTATAAAACAATAAAATAACAAAAAATACAATTTTTCGGGAGATTGCTATATATTGTCAGATTAAAAAAGAGAAAAATAAAAAATAGATTGGGGGATAAGTAGATGTTCAAATATATAGAGGAATATGTTGATTTTTCAATTAGGATAAATGACTATATTTCAACAGTTATGGTTGATAACGGGATTGGTTGTGAGGAATACAACTACTCTCATATTTGGGAGTTAGTAAAATCTCAAGGGGTAGCAATTAGAGGTTTCAGTTTTGAAGGAGGCGTAAATGAACGTATTTCTGGAATGCTTCTTCAAGATAAGTGGGAGACGACAATTGCATTTAATCAACAGTTGGATGAAAAAAATAAAAATTTCGTTATCAGTCATGAAATTATTCACTACTTATTCCACGATAACGAAAAAAATGGTGTATTTTTAGATACACAGAAAAGTTTACAATATTACGAACCTAAATTGTTAATGGAGTTTCAAGCGAATATAGGTGCATCAATTATTTTAATTCCTGATACAACGTTAATTTGCCTTTTAAAAAAAGGGTGGAACATAGTTCAATTATCCGATTTTTTTGGGATACCTGAGAATACCTTAACAGTTCGATTGGTTCAAATGATGCAGGCGGATTTGGGAATGACCTTTAAAGTTGCTAAAGGCCATGTTGACGATATATGTTATGAATTTAATAACAAAGGCAAGTTTATTGTTACCATGCTTGCTACGGAGTTAGAAAATCATTTAAAGCAGAAAAAGACAGTTCATTTGGAGCTTTTTTAGTTAGAAAGGAAATTATTGAATGAATTTTTTCTATGTCTTCATGGCTCAAAAAAGCCTATAAAATAGACTTAAAATCTATTTTATAGGCTATAGAATAGTATCAAAAATTAATATTCACCAGAAAATAATTCATCCAATTGTTTTTGAACATCTTTATTTTCTAAGAATTCATCATATGTTGTATCCGCACGATCGACAATACCTTTATCAGAAACAGCAATGATGCGATTCGCTAATGTTTGAATAAATTGGTGGTCATGAGAAGCAAATAAAATAGCTCCTGTAAATGCCATTAATCCATCATTCAAAGCTGTGATAGATTCTAGATCCAAGTGATTTGTCGGGTCATCTAAAACAAGAACATTGGATTTAGACAACATCAGTTTAGATAACATGACACGAACTTTTTCGCCCCCTGAAAGCACGTTAACGGATTTCAGCACATCTTCCCCAGAGAACAACATTCTTCCTAAGAAGCCACGTAAAAAGGTATTATCATCTTCTTCTTTGCTAGCAAATTGACGTAACCAATCTAAGATTGTTAAATCAGTATCGAAGTCTTTGCTGTTATCTTTTGGCAGGTAAGCTTGAGTTGTTGTAACACCCCAACGAACACTACCAGTATCAGGTGTGATTTCACCCATGATCACTTTGAATAAAGTTGTTGTAACGATATCATTATCTGCAATGAAGGCTACTTTATCAACGTTATTTAAAGAGAAAGAAATATTGTCTAATATTTTCTTACCGTCAATGGTTACAGAAACATTTTCTACGTGTAGTAAATCATTTCCGATTTCTCTATCAGGAGTGAATCCAACAAATGGATAACGGCGAGAAGATGGTTGAATGTCATCTAATGTAATTTTATCCAACATTTTTTTACGAGAAGTCGCTTGTTTTGATTTCGATGCATTAGCACTGAAACGAGCGATAAAGTCTTGTAATTCTTTGATTTGTTCTTCTTTTTTCGCGTTTGCGTTGGACTGTAATTTTGCTGCTAATTGACTTGATTCTAACCAGAAATCATAGTTACCAACGTATAATTTGATTTTACCGAAGTCAAGATCGGCCATGTGTGTACATACTTTGTTTAAAAAGTGACGGTCATGGGAAACAACGATAACGGTATTTTCAAAGTTGATCAAGAACTCTTCCAACCAGTTGATTGAACGAGTGTCCAAACCATTGGTAGGCTCATCTAGAAGTAAAACATCTGGTTTACCAAATAGAGATTGAGCAAGTAACACTTTGACTTTTTGACCAGCTGTTAGTTCGCTCATTTTTTGGTCATGTAAGCTTTCAGGAATATTCAATCCTTGTAGTAAAACAGCAGCTTCTGGTTCAGCTTCCCAACCGTTTAGCTCAGCGAATTCCCCTTCAAGTTCAGCAGCTTTGATTCCATCTTCATCAGTAAAATCTTCTTTCATGTAGACAGCATCTTTTTCTTTCATTACTTCATACAAACGTTTGTGACCCATGATAACAGTTTCTAGGACAGTGTTTTCTTCAAAGTCAAAATGATTTTGTTTCAAAATAGCTAAACGCTCATCAGGACCTAAAGCAACATTCCCAGTTGTTGGTTGAATATCGCCAGATAAAATTTTTAAAAACGTTGATTTACCAGCACCATTTGCGCCAATCAAGCCATAACAGTTACCAGGTGTGAATTTAATATTTACATCATCAAAAAGTTTGCGGTCTGAAAATAGCAAACTTACATCATTTACAGTAATCAATAGTTTTCCTCACTTCATATATAATAGTTAAACCTCTCTGCATTATAGCGAGGAAACCCATATTTTTCAAGGAATTTCAGACTTTTTCAGAAAAGATCTTTATTCAAGGAACTTCAATTAAGTTATAAGACATAGCCGTGTTGATATCTAGATGTTATGTATACCGTTTTCAAAGTGGGAATAAAAATACTCAAGTAATTTGTTTATCAAGGCTTTGATTGTAAGATATAGCGTATGGATGCTTTTTTTAATGAAATAGAAGGTAAAATCATCTATAAGTGATTTTACCTTCTAAAAACTAAGAATTGTGTAAATAGTACAACTTCATTCTGTATTTATTCGAATGCCTCTGCATCAATCCAGCCTAGTTCTTTGTCTTCAACTGTAGTGTAATACCAAGTTACATTTACTCCTTTTAAATCAGTAATCGCTTCTTTACTAATTTGTGCTGTTTTCCCATTATACGTTTTTGCTGTACCGACGTTGATAGCATTAAGAGTGGTATTCCAAGGGCCGTTAGCGTAGATTCCGTCATTACGTTCATTTTGATTTATTTGTTTAGTAAGGTTAGTTTCTACTAGACTAGTAATTGTGCTGTAAACATGACTACCAAATGCAAGTGAATCAATCCACCCAATATCTTTTCCGTTGATACTAAAATAGTACCACTTTACTCTTTGTCCAAGACAATCAGTAATTGCTTCTTTAGTAATTAAGGCAATCTGCCCATGAAAATCTTTTCCTACCCCTATGTTGGCAACGCTAGGGCCAGTATTCCAAGGTCCATTAGCATAAATCCCATCATTCCGTGTGGATTGATCGATTTTTTGAGTAAGTATAATATCATTTTGGTTAACAATAGTATTATAATTTTTTGTATCGAAAGCAAGACTATCAATCCAGCCTAACTCTTTTCCATCTATTTTAATAGAATACCAAGTTACTTTTTGCCCCAGACAATCCGTCACCGCTTCTTGAGTGACTTGAGCGATTTGCCCATGAAAGTTTTTCCCAGTTCCTACATTAACAACATTAGGCCCAGTGTTCCAAGGTCCATTAGCATAAATGCCGTCATTTCTTGTACTCTGATTAAATTTTTTTCCAACAAAGATTGCTTTTTGGCTAACAACAGTATTATAGTTTTTTGTATCAAAAGCTGCAGTATCAATCCAGCCAAGATTTTTACCATTTATCTTAATATGGTACCAAGTCACTTTTTGCCCATAGTAATCTGTCACCACTTCTTGAGTGACTTGAGCCATTTGTCCATGAAAATCTTTTCCCATCCTTGTGTTGGTAACGCTAGGGCCGGTATTCCAAGGTCCATTAGCATAAATCCCATCGTTTCTTGAGCTCTGATTAAACCTTTTCCCGACAGATAGATTTTTTTTGCTGACAATTGTACTATAGACTTTTGCTTGGAAAGCTCTAGAGTCTACCCAACCAAGATTTTTGCCATTGTGATTAACATAGTACCAAGTTACGTTATTATCGGTTACCGCTTCTTGAGTGACACTAACGATTTTATTATGATAATTTTTACCGCTATCTACTTTTACAACATTAGGCCCAGTATTCCAAGGTCCAGCAGCATAAATCCCATCATTGCGATTAGATTGATCGAATAATTTTCCTAAAGAGACATTTTTTTTGCTGATAATTTTGTTGTATACATGTGTTGGTAAATCTTTGAAATGGATATAGTTTTCAAAGCTATTTTTGTTAACTGTGCGATAATGATATCGGCCGTCATAGCTGTAATTATACTCTTCAACGGTGACGTTATTCCCCTTTACTTCGTAAACCCAGGCAACGTGTCCATAACCACCTGCTGAGGTCCAGGCAATTGATCCACGCACTGGATTTTTGTCAACCGTAATTCCTAAGTTTTGAGCGTTTCTTTTCCATTCGTTAGCATTCCAAGAAAATCCGTGTCTTTGGAAATTGTATCCGTTTCTATTCACTAGACGAAATGCGGTGAAAGATACACATTGCCGATAGCCCATTCCCCATTGATCGTAGGAGTCCATTGAAGCATTTTTCCATGGATAATCATCTTTTAAAGTCATAATAAGTTCCTTCTTTCTATTTTTATTTATTTCGCAGCTGCTATACATAGTCTATCTAAATAAAATAGCCTCAATCTATCAATATCCAATTAAGATTCTGTCAGTACTTGTTCCATGTGAAACATTCTAATAAAATAGTTATCAGTGTACTTTTAAAACAATACACTGTATGATACACATAAAATTAGTGTATCGTTTTAAGGGGAAATGATGATGAAACGCATTGAGCGAATCTATCTTTATGTAAAAGAACAGACCGAAAATCTGACACCAAGCGATGTTTCTTTGGGAGGCGGTGTGACAACTGGAGATGTCTCTGAAGCTTTAGACATCCAAAGAACGAATGCCAGCAAAGATTTAAATCAACTTGTTAGAGAAGGACTATTAGAGAAAACAGAAGGACGCCCAGTCAAATATGTAGATAAAGTAATTTTTAAATATCAACCGCTATCGAGACCAGTGAAAAGTTATCGTGAACATAGTCTCACTGAAAATCAAGCAACAGATACACACCATTTACATAGACCTGCAAAAAAATTTGCAGGAGAGGATATTTTTAAAGGCATGATTGGTTCTACTGGAAGTATGAGAACGCCTGTTGAGCAGGCAAAAGCAGCCATATTGTATCCTCCTAAAGGGTTGAACTGCTTGATTACAGGACCCACAGGATCTGGTAAAACCTACTTTGCTCATGCAATGTTTCAATTTGCACTGTTAAATCATGTGATTGACTCAGATAAAAAACTGATTGTGTTTAACTGTGCCGATTATGCCCATAATCCTGAATTGTTGATGTCTCATCTTTTTGGTTATGCGGAAGGTGCTTTTACAGGTGCCACGAAAGCTAAAGAAGGGATTATCCATGAAGCAGATGGGAGTATTTTGTTTCTAGATGAGGTTCATCGCTTACCGCCAGAAGGTCAGGAAATGGTTTTTTATTTTATGGATCATGGCACCTACTCGAGGTTGGGAGAAAGTGTTAAAAATCGTCGAGCAGATGTACGGATCATTTGCGCAACAACAGAAAATCCAACCTCTTCTTTATTGAATACTTTTGTTAGAAGAATCCCAATTATTATACAGTTGCCTAATTTTATTGATCGTCCTGCAAAAGAAAAAATTGATTTACTTAGAGTAATGATTTCTATGGAAGCTTCACGTATTCAACGTAAAATTTCTTTATCAGAAGATGTTGTAAAAGCATTGATTGGAAGTGTTTCTTATGGAAATGTAGGGCAATTGAAATCAAATGTTCAATTAGTAACAGCTAGAGGTTTTTTGAATCATATTGATCAAGATGAGTTGAACATTACCATTGATGAGTTAACTGACAGTATTAAAGAAGGTATGATGCAACTGGCAAGTAATCGTGAGACATTGGCTGAATTATCGAAATATTTAGAGCCACAGATGCTTGTGACACCAAATGAACCTCTTGTTACAATCCAGTCAGATTCGTATGAGCTACCATATAATTTATATGAAATTATCGGTGATAAAGCGGCGTTACTAAAAGAAGATGGTTTAGAACAAGAAGTGATTAATAACTTTATTACAACAGATATCAACGTTCACTTGAAATCTTTTTATAAAGATCATGGCTTTACTTTTGATACTGAAAATAAATTGGCCGAAATAGTGGATCAGCGGATAATTGACGTGACTAAAGAAATCTACAATTTTGCCAAACAAAAGCTAAATTATAATTTTCAATCGAATTTTATTTATGCAATGAGCCTGCATATCAGTTCATTTTTAAAACGAATCCAAAATGGTGAAGAGCGACAGCACCAATTAAATGAAAATATTCGAAATATGGTACTGGATTATCCTATGGAATTTGAAACAGCGCAAGAAATCAAGCGGATTATTGAAGTGAATTATCAAATGAAAATTCCCGAGTTTGAAACTTACTATCTAGCTGTTCTACTGATTTCCTTAAGAGAAAATAAAGATGCTGGACGAATTGGAATCGTTGTAGCAGCTCATGGAAAAAGTACCGCTACAAGTATGGTACAAGTGGTCTCTCAACTTCTAAATGTTGATAATTTAAGAGCAGTTGATATGCCCTTGGAAATGCAGCCTAAAGAAGCCCTGAGACAAATTGTCAATGTAGTGAAAGAAGTCAATGAAGATAGTGGTGTAATTCTTTTAGTTGATATGGGATCTTTAGCAACTTTCTCAGATGAAATAACGCGGCAAACGGGTATTGAAGTTCGGACGGTTGATATGGTCACAACGCCTATCGTTTTAGAAACAGCTAGAAAAACGACGTTGATCGATACGCAGTTGGACACGCTATACGACTCTTTGAAAAATTTCCAAGGTTATGCTGACATTCATCAAGAACGCAGTATCGACCCTTTGGCACCGTGGAAAAAACGAGTGATTATCGCGATCTGTGCATCGGGAGAAGGAACCGCTAAACGAATGAAAGAAATGATCGAAACCTCTGTTCCACCACAATTAGGATTAGAGCTAGAAGTTTTACCACTGTCTATTATCGACATGAAAGAGCAACTAGCCACTATTCAAGAAGAATACCGTGTGATTGCTGTTACAGGTATTACGGATCCTAAAATTGCAGCACCGTTTATTCCTATGGAAACCTTTTTTTCAGGCGAAGCCGAAGAAGTTATCAATCAATTGCTGACAGAAAGTGATACTTCTATAAAAACACAAGAAATCGATGAATCAACTGCTAAGAAACTTTGTATTGATTACATGGAACAAAGCTTTATTTTTATTAATCCTAAAAAAATAATCGACCCACTTTGGGAATTTACAGATATCATCAGAACTGACCTTGGGTTACAGATGGATTATTCTTTTTATGTTAATTTGGTAATGCATTTAGCAGGTGCGTTGGAAAGAATACTACAAGATGGGTCTCTAACAGTCACAGAAACCGATCTAACACAACTTACAGCTGATCCTAACTACGAGGTAGTGATGAAAGCAAATAGGTATTTGAAACAAACATTTAGATTAGAACTGCCGATGGAAGAAGTCTATTATATTATTCTATTGATTAAAAATACTCAATTGAATCAAGAACAAAATACAGAAGATACACTATAAGGGATACACAAAAAAGATACACTGCTGTAGTGTATATTTTTTGTGTATTTTATTAAAAAAACCCTTATTTTTTGCTTTTCTTTTACAATACACTAATTTTGGCACGAAACTTGCTTTAAATAAGCTGGTAGGTAAAATCCTCATGTTTTTCAGTTAGTCAATAGTGAATGATTTGGCTGATTGGGTTAGCCGTTATTTTGGCAATAAATGACTGAGCATAGTATTTTATTACTAAAGAACGTGTTCTGTGTAATGCTTACTATCAGCTAATCGCAGGAATATGAAGGAGAGCATTTCATGATGGATATTCGTCTAGTGAGAATTGATGATCGTTTGATTCATGGACAAGTTGCGACGGTTTGGACTAAAAGCACCAATGTAAATCGAATTTTAGTCATTAGTGATGCGGTTGCACATGATACGTTAAGAAAAGCGTTACTCGTACAAGCATCCCCGCCTGGTGTAAAAGTAAATGTTATTACGGTGGATAAAATGATCGAAATTTTTACAGATGAACGTTTTGATAGCTTAAAAGTAATGTTACTGTTCACTTGTCCGGAAGATGTAAAACGTGTGGTGGAAGGCAGGGTTTTTTTCAACTCTGTGAATATTGGCGGTATGAGTTTTACAGGTGGAAAAAGAATGATTACAAATGCTGTAGCTGTTAATGAAAAGGATATTACAGCGTTCAAGTATTTGAGTGATCAAGGAATTAAATTGGAAATTCGAAAAGTGGTTGCTGACAGCCAAGTAGATTTAATGGAATTGCTGAAAAAAGAGCATTTAGTATAATTTTCTCTTCTTCAGCTTCTATATAAATGAAGTTGTATGATCATGTCAATTGTAGGAACTATACCCATAGAATTGAGAGGGGTGATTAAATAAGTAAACGTTGATATAGGTGATTATATATAGGTGGTTATCAACATTATCCAGTTGACTGAAAAAACGAAAACAAGCTGTGTAACGCATTTTTTCTTTTTATATTTTTCTAATAGCTGTTTTCATGTAGAAGATCAACAGATGGTGGAAATGATAAAGTAGTTGAAAAAAATATAGGAGGTATCAAATTATGGTAGGAATTATTCTTGCGAGCCATGGGGAATTTGCTCAAGGTATTTTACAGTCCGGTTCCATGATTTTTGGTGAACAGGAAAAAGTACAAGCAGTTGTATTGATGCCTAGCGAAGGCCCAGATGATTTAAAAGCAAAACTAAAAGAAGCAATTGCGACATTTGATGAAGAAGATGAAGTACTATTTTTAGTTGATTTATGGGGCGGTACACCATTTAACCAAGCAAACAGTCTTTTTGAAGAACACAAAGACAAGTGGGCAATTGTTAGTGGATTGAACTTGCCAATGTTGATTGAGGCATATGCATCACGCTTCTCAATGAATTCAGCCCAAGAGATTGCAGCCCATGTTCTTGAAACAGCTAAAGAGGGTGTGAGAATCAAACCAGAAGAGTTAGAACCAACTGAAGCACCTAAAGCTGCAGTGGAAGATGCACAACCTAAAGGTGCATTACCTGAAGGAACCGTTGTAGGTGATGGTAAAATCAAATTTGTTTTAGCCCGTGTGGATTCTCGTTTATTACATGGTCAAGTAGCGACTGCTTGGACAAAATCGGTATTACCAAACCGTATTATCGTTGTGTCAGATGCGGTATCAAAAGACGATCTTCGTAAAAAATTGATCGAACAAGCAGCGCCTCCAGGGGTTAAAGCTAATGTTATTCCAATCAGTAAAATGATTGAAATTGCAAAAGACCCACGTTTTGGAAATACAAAAGCGTTATTATTATTTGAAAATCCAGAAGATGTGGTGAAAGTAGTCGAAGGCGGCGTAGACCTCCAAGAAATAAACGTTGGTTCAATGGCTCATTCTGTTGGTAAAGTCGTTGTAAGTAAAGTATTGTCAATGGGACAAGAAGATGTCAAAGCCTTTGAAAAATTGGAAGAGCTAGGCGTTAAATTTGATGTTCGTAAAGTACCAAATGATTCTAGCGCTAATATGGACGAAATCCTAAAAAAAGCAAAGCATGAATTAGCACAAGCAAACGCAAAATAATCCACAAATTCAAATGAAAATAGGAGGCTTATCATGTCTATTATAACAATTATTTTAGTAATTTTAGTTGCCTTTCTAGCAGGTATGGAAGGAATTCTAGATGAATTTCAATTTCATCAACCGTTAGTGGCATGTACCTTAATCGGTTTAGTAACAGGTAACTTGGAAGCGGGTATTGTTCTTGGAGGAACATTACAAATGATCGCACTTGGTTGGGCAAACATCGGAGCCGCAGTAGCACCGGATGCTGCATTAGCATCTGTTGCATCAGCAATTATTTTAGTATTAGGCGGACAAGGTGTTAAAGGTGTTCCATCAGCAATCGCTATTGCTGTACCACTTGCAGTAGCTGGTCTATTCTTAACAATGATCGTTCGTACACTTGCTGTGCCGATCGTACACATGATGGATGCGGCAGCTGAAAAAGGTGATATCAGAAAAATTGAAATGTTGCACATTTTAGCTGTATGTATGCAAGGGATTCGTATTGCGATTCCAGCAGCAGCACTTTTATTCATTCCAGCAGAAACCGTTCAATCAGCGTTAGAATCAATGCCTACATGGTTGACTGAAGGTATGGCTATCGGTGGTGGTATGGTTGTAGCTGTGGGTTACGCATTAGTAATCAACATGATGGCAACAAAAGAAGTATGGCCATTCTTTATCATTGGTTTTGTTGTAGCGGCAATCTCTCAATTAACATTGATCGCACTAGGTGCTTTAGGTGTTGCGTTAGCATTGATCTACTTGAACCTTTCTAAAATGGGTGGTTCTTCAAATGGTAGCGGTGGCGGAAGCAATACTGGCGACCCACTCGGCGATATCTTAAATGATTATTAATCCTGAAGGAGGAGAGAAGAGAAATGGCAGAAAAAATTGAATTAACCAAAAAAGATCGTTTAGCTGTTGCATGGCGCTCTACATTCATTCAGGGCTCTTGGAACTATGAACGTATGCAAAATGGTGGTTGGGCATTTTCAATGATCCCAGCAATCAAAAAATTATATAAAACAAAAGAAGATCAATCAGCAGCACTAAAACGTCACTTAGAGTTCTTTAACACGCATCCATACATTGCTTCACCAATCCTAGGTGTAACATTAGCACTGGAAGAAGAACGTGCCAATGGCGCTCCAGTTGATGATGTAGCAATTCAAGGGGTAAAAGTTGGTATGATGGGTCCTTTGGCCGGTGTTGGTGATCCAGTGTTCTGGTTTACGATTCGTCCGATGTTAGGAGCCTTAGGTGCGTCCCTTGCGATTGGCGGAAACATTTTAGGCCCAATCATTTTCTTCCTAGCTTGGAATATTATTCGTTGGTCATTTATGTGGTATACACAAGAATTCGGTTATAAAGCGGGTTCTAAAATCACTGAAGACCTTTCAGGCGGATTATTGCAAGATGTAACAAAAGGTGCTTCGATTCTCGGTATGTTTGTACTGGCAGCCTTAGTACAGCGGTGGGTATCAATCAAGTTTATACCAATTGTTTCCACGGTTAAATTGGATAAAGGTGCCTATGTTGAATGGGATAAACTTCCGATAAATGGTGAAGGACTGCAAAAAGCATTTGAAGAAGTGGGTTCAGGTAAGGCACTTTCAGCAATGAAAGTAACAACGTTGCAAAATAACTTGGATCAATTGATTCCTGGTTTAGCAGCATTACTTCTTACATTCCTATGTATGTGGTTACTTAAGAAAAAAGTTTCTCCAATCGTTATCATTCTTGGCTTATTTGTAGTCGGTGTACTTGGTCACGTAATCGGATTACTATAATTTGTCTATGAGTTTTATACTTGGGATAAAGCCGTTCGGTTTTGTCCCATGTTTCATTTACATAGCTTAATCATTAAAAAGAACGTATAATAAACAATAGAGATCACTGAAGAAATGGAGCAGATAGAATGGTTCAATCACTGAATACTAAAGTAGATTTCATAACGGATGCCACCGCTTTTACGGGACTTACGGATTATGGAAAAATTATGATCGGCGACAAAGGTTTTGAATTTTATAATTCTCGTGATAGTCGAAAATTTGTTCAAATTCCATGGGAAGAAGTTGACTACGTGATCGCCTCTGTTATGTTTAAAGGAAAATGGATTCCGCGATATGCCATTCAAACGAAGAAAAATGGTACCTTTACCTTCTCTTCTAAGCAACCGAAAAAAGTACTTAGAGAAATGCAGGAATACGTAGCACCAGATCATATGGTGCAGTCGTTAGGATTTTTTGATGTGATTAAACGTGCGTTTTTGTCGATAGGTAGAAAAAAGTAAAAGATGAGCGGAACAAAACCTACAAAGTTTTGTTCCGCTCATCTTTTACGTTAGTAGCTATTTTTCTCCTACTTTATAAATATATTTCCGGTAATATCTGACTATTTAGAGTTAGTGAATGTTCTATTAAATAAAGAACGTTTATTTCTTATTTTTGCTATCAGTCTAAACTCAAATTCATAGCTATTTCGATAGATAAAAGTAAAATTTGAAAAAATTATGAGAGATAAATAACAGTTGTTTTTTAATTCGTCTTTTGCTTTGACCGAGTCGGTTTTTAGGAGTACCATAACATTGCAAAACCAATTAATAAAAGGAAGAAGTGGAGTAGTATGAATGAAACAAAAAAAAATGGTGTAGATTGGGGCTCTTTAATTCTAGGAATACTCTTTGTTTTAACATCGTTAATATCTTTTCAAGATCCAACGGGAAATTTGATTGCAATTGTGATGGTGTTTGCTATATTTGCAATTTTTAAAGGGATTTTTGAAATTTTCGCTCGTAACAGAATGAAAGAATTAACAGGGTACAAAGCATATGCGCCAATTATATTAGGTGTGATCGATATTATTATCGGTGTGTATTTCTTATTTAATTTAAATATTGGTGTTGCAGCATTACCATTCATTTTTGCAATTTGGTTTATCTTAGATTCTATTTTTGGACTATTTGCATTAGATTTAGCCAAATCAGTCAGTACAGGTTATTTCTGGTTTACTTTAATTGTTGATGTATTAGGGATTATATTAGGGGGAATGTTATTGATGAATCCTTTATCTTCTGCACTAACATTAAGTTTTCTAGTTGGATTTTATTTTATGCTTTTTGGCATCACACATATCGTTTACGCATTCAGATAAGGCAAAGGGAGGAATAAGTTATGAAAAACTATGCAGAAAAAGAAGCAAAATTAGTAGAAAAAATTGGTAAAGAACTGGATAAGTTAGATGTTACTCTTGAAAAAATGGAAGATACTGACAGTAAAATAAAACACTTCTATGAACAAGAAAAAGCATTGCATGAAGTGAAATCAATTATCCGAAAAGAAAATAAAATCGAAAAAGAGGAACAAAAAGCACAAGATAAAGCAGTCGAAAATACTGAAAACTGGATTGATAATCAAGAATCATTGGTTGGTCAAATCAATAATGAAATCGATAAATTAGATACAACTTTAGATAAAATCGATGGTGATGAAAATAAAGTGAAAAGCTACTTGGAACAAAAAAAAGCTATTCACGAAATCAAAAAAATTATTAAAAAAACTGATGAGTTAGGTTAATTCAGAAGAGGTTGGGACAAAGGTACTTTTTACTTTTGCCTCATCCTCTTTTTTATCTGCTTTTCATTTCTAAAATGAGGTATAATGAAAAAAACGAAGGGATGACACTATGAACTATCATCGTTTTAAGTTGCCTAAGGCGTATTGTCCGAAATGTTCAAGAAAAGTAGAATTACTTTTTTCCGAAGAATCTCAAGAAGCACCACAATTTTATATTTGTTTTAAGTGTAAAACAGTCGGACAATTTGGTTTAGGTGAATTACCAGCAAATGATTATTCAGCATTTTCAGCTGAAAGAAAAAAAGAAATTCAAGAGGCTGTTGAAGAAATTCCTGATAAATATGTCTATAAAGCAAAAGGCAGTCAATTACGTTTAGAAGAAAAAAGTGATACATATACGAGACGTTGGTTAAGTCTTTATGAATATGAAAAAGCGTTTGGAGAAAAAATAGGTTTTGAGACAATTGATTTTAGAGCGGATAAACGCTTGTGCAAGTGGTGCAATCAAACGTTAGAAGGCAGACGAACATCTTTTTGCTCGGATCGCTGCAGCCGTAATTATGGTAAAGCAACTTTTTTCAAGCGAGGCATTTCAACGTTGCCTTATAGAATTGCCAGCAGAGATCAGTTTTATTGCCGAGTAACGGGAGCGGATTTGGCGATTACCAATCGATTTGGCGTTCGAATTCCTGCAAGTAATCATCAAGTAGAAATCCACCATTTAGTTTTTGTATCAGAAGGTGGAAGTGATCATGAAACCAATCTTTTAACCGTATCTAAACAAGTGCATAAAGATTATCATATGGGTATCACGTATGCTGTAGAGGCAATTGATAAAATCAAAAAGCAACAACTATTACTTTATCAAGATAAAATGTACACAACAGAAATAAAATAAACCCGATTCAGTTCCAAATAAGCGAACTGAATCGGGTTTTTATATATGTTTAATAATATCTACGACGATTTGAAGGCCCTGAAATCATGCGGACTAACCAGACAGCGATAGCCACTGGAATCATTATTTTAATCGCAAACCACAATAGGCTACCCACGAGTCCAAGTACAATACTTAAAATAATACTCCCAGCAAAAAATAACCCGATAACCATTAAAATATTCATTATCATTGATTGTTGTCTCATTTTTAAAACCTCCATTTTTCTCTTGTTCTCTATGGATAAAGTATAGCAAGAATCTTTATTCAAGTAATCCACCTTAGGGCTGATTTTCTCTACACCTTAGGGCGGGTCATATTCATTGCATTTGCTTTAAAAGAACGTAAAATAAAGAAAAGGGGGCGAAAAGATATGTCAAAATCTAGACTTGAAGCTTTTACCGATGCAGTGATTGCTATCGTTATGACCATTTTAGTCTTAGAACTACATCAACCAACAACAGATACATTAGCCGGTTTGGCAGGTATAGAACGAAAATTATTCATTTATGTCGTAAGTTTTGTGATGTTGGCGATTTATTGGAACAATCACCATCATATGTTTCAATTGGTTCGCAAAATCAATGGACGGGTTTTATGGGCGAACAACATTTTTATTTTCACTTTGACTCTAGTTCCATTTGCTACTGCTTGGGTGGGTGACTTTATTGATAGTTTAGTGCCTCAATTGACTTATGGCGTAATAATCCTTTTGGCTAATAGTGCCTATCTGATTCTAACAAAGGAGTTAATACGAGCAAACGGGAAAGAATCAGCATTGAGTGAATTATTTCAACGATATAATAAATCCTATGCAACGATTATTTTAAATATTTTAGGTTTGGTTCTGGGTGTATTGATTCATCCTTATTTTGTATTAATTGTAAATATCGGGATTTTGATCATGTGGATTATCCCAGATCGGCGAATTGAAAAACAATACAAAAAATGAGATAAGACAATTGTTGTGTTTTATCTCATCTTTTTTTTATTTTGGAAAAATCGCAAATATATATGTTAATGTGATAAAATGAACTTTTTAAATTAAATATTCTCAATTTTTTTGTATATTTAAGTATTTTATGAAAACAAAAACTGTTGTTTTTAAGGTAAAATTAAAAATGATTGTATAAAAACGAACGTAATAAACATAGAATTATAAAAATAGTCTAGGGTGAATTTTACTAGGAGTAGATTTTTAGCTGATTGATGCTACTTGGAACCAAATAAATTAAAACACAAAAGTCATAAAGGTAAGGAAGATATCCTATTCAATCTGATCAACATTAAGGATATGAATGTAAAGCTACTAGTCTTGGTGTCCAGAGGTAAATGTTTGTTCCAACCTCTACGATGATACAGGAGTTTTTTAGAATAAAGTGAGGTATAAGTAAAAAAGGGGCAGTTAATACATATGGAAAAGTTGAATCTTACAAAAGGTACTACAGAAAACAAAAAAGTTTTTTTTAGAAAAGAGATCGAAGCTAGCCGTTTAGGTGAAGAGCTCTATTCAGATGACGTGTTAAGCCAGTATTCAGTTTATTTATTAAGAAAATTTGAAGTGTCATCAGATTATGAGCAACCAGAGCAATTCGAAGCACTTGTAACTGATCTTCCAGAGCAATTTAATCATGAATTTGAAGACTGTGTGGCAAAAAATCTATACGTACGTGTAACGCAAAAAGCTGTTTACGTTACATTGCTTATTGCTTTAGCGCATCCGTTGAGTAAATTACAAATAAGTGATTTACGCACATGGATCAGTAGTTTAGAAGTTCCAGAATTACCATTGGAGCATCTGTCTAGTTTTTCAGAAGATGTACCACTTGAAATGGTAAAAGGCCTACAGGAAACCAATAGTGAGGTCTTGCTTTTAACGGAGATGATGAATCAGTTTAGCGAGAACTTGAATGATATTTATAAAGAAGTTCAAACTGTAAAAGACCAGCGAACGCCACCCGTAGTTAAAGTAGTACAAAGTAAAGTTGCTGCTAAAGAAGCATTAGAATCAGAAAATGCGAAACAATTAAAAGCAGCTAACGAGAAAATTGAACAATTAACGAACCAATTTTCAACGTTCAAAACTCATGTAGACAATAAACTGTCGAATATGCCCAAACCCAAGAAACCACCGAAATTTAAAATCGTTTTTGGTTCTGGGGATGAATCAGGGCCAACGGTGGAGAATCGTTTAGATGAAGCATTGCAGAAAATCGATGTTCTTGCTCAAAGATTGGAGCACTCAGATCAACAAGTAGCTGAGTTAAATAAGTCAATTGAAAAAAATAAACAAGAGAAAAGACCAAAATTAAACTTTTCTACAGCAAAAATGGCAAATAGTAAACAAAATCAGTTAGCAGATAAATTAGCAAAAACCACTGAAAAGGTTACTTCTATGGCGCAACAGCTGCAGCAAATCAATGATAAGTTAAATACTGCAGAAAAATCAAAGCCAGATGCTGAGACATTGGCGAGAATAGAGAAGGATTACGAGCAATTACAAGAAACAACATCGGAAACAGCTAACTTGAACCAAGTAATCGATCAGCTGACAGCGAAGCTACAAACAATTGAATCCGAACTAACGGTCAAAAAAGAAAAGAAAAAAATACCTGTAGTAAGACTGACTAAAAATGATTCAGGAAGAAAGTTAGCTGAGCAGCACCAAAAAGATCAAGATCAATTAAAATCAAATGCGACTGAAATTAAGAAATTGACGCAAACAGTTGGTAAAGTGGATGTTCAATTGATTAAAGCACATCAAAAAATCGCGGAGTTAGAACAAAAGATGCGGCAAGCAACACCCCTATCCAAAAAAGAACCAGAGGCAGTTCAGACAGAATTTGTGACAACCAGATCAAATAATAAAATGATAGGGCCGCCGATAGCACCGTCAACAGTGCCAAAAACAAATACAGAGGTATCAGCAAATAGAAACTTTCCCACAAAAGAAACATTTTTACAAGCTAATAGACCCGTGAAATCAGCAACACAATCGGATGAAGAAAGACCAACAGTTACTTTGGCAATTGAGGAAATGCTTGATCGAGTGTCAGAAAAGCATCCTCAGACAGAGTCTAGAAGTGAGTGGGCATTTGACGAAGGTTATAATAAAAATAATGTGAGTTTTCAAGATTCAGAAGGCTCTTCTCTTCGCCGATTGAAAAAATTAGAATGGGAAATCCATTCATTTTTCCAACAAACCCGCGGTTTAGGTCACAAAGGAATGATGCCGAAAGATGATTTTTACACCAATATCCGAAAAATCGAAGTTCTTCCATATTTATGGGCGTCTGTATATGAACGAGAAAAGAAAGATATTTTATTAGGCAATGAATTAAGTTGTAATCAGCTGGTCAATGATTTGAACGACTTCTTGGAAGAAGTAGCTGTACTTTCTAAGAAACGAAAAGTAATGGGGAAATGGATCTATTGTCCAAAAGAAGTTGAGCAAAAAATGGAAGGCTACAAGCGATTAAGTGAGTATCTAGAAGCATATCTTGCAAGGCAAATGGTGTAAAGTAAGAAAATAGAGAAGGCAATGTTTTTTGATATGATTTTTTCAAGATAAAGCTGGGGAGTAACTTCTCCAACTTTATCTTATTTTTATATAATCATTGATTTTCTAAATATCAATTACCTGTTACAATAAAAGCAATAAAAAAATTAAAGGTGCAGGCAAATGACAGGATCATTGATTACGAAAAAGAAAATTGCAAAGGTATTTAAAAAATTGGTTACAGATATTGGATTTGAAAAGGTGACAATTGCAAAAATCATGCAAGAAAGTCATATGCGCCGACAAACGTTTTATGATTATTTTCAGGATAAATATGAGTTGGTAGATTGGATCTTTCAACAAGAAGCAATTGAGAAAATTGAGGATAATCTTACATATGAAGGTTGGCAGGTTATTGTAGAGAATCTATTTGCATATTTTGAAGAAAACCAAATTTTTTACCGAAAGATCTTGCTTTTTGATGGACAAAACTCTTTTCAGGAATATTACACTCGGCATTTAAAAGTATTGATCAATCAAGTGCTTGTGGTTAAATATGAACCAGAAGATGGTATTAAAGAATCTGACCGTTTGTTTTTGGAAAATTTTTATGCAAGTGCCTTTGTTTCCTTGACAACAAAGTGGATTGTAGAGGGATGCAAGACGGAATCAAGATGCTTTGCTGAACAAATGAAGTTGGCATTTTTAATGGGATTTAAAGAAAAACAATAAACATCGGTGTACAGTTTAATTACACTGATGTTTATTGTTTTTTGAATTATTCTATTTAGTCGTTTTTATTTCCAGCCAAAGGCATCGGTTGGAATGTTTAAATAGTCCAACCATTTTTCATCTTGAATTGCCAATAAAGTCAATGAAAGCCCGTCTGTATTATATGCAGTTAAAAAATTCCCCATACGTTTGTAGCTAATCCCAATATCTTCAATATCCAATAATTGTTGTACGTCATTCATAAAAATACCAAGTTCCAATAGAGGGATTCCTCCTAAGCCATTTACCAATATTGCGGCTTTTTCTAGCTCATTTCTGTCATATTGCTGTTTTAACTTATTTACAAGTTCGATCGCAATTCGTTCAGAAGACTGCATTGTTTCAATACGATAGCCAGGCTCTCCGTGGATACCGATTCCAAAATACATTTCGTCTTCTGCCAGTTCGTATTGTTGAGGGATGACGCCAATAGGCGATGCAGGTGAGAAGGCAACACCTAATGTTTTGATCATTGGAATCAAATTTTCGCCTAATAGTTGGAGTTCATCTAACGTTTTCCCCTCCGAAGCAGCAGCTCCTAAGATTTTATGGACAAAAATAGTTCCCGCCACACCACGCCGTCTTTTTTTAAATGTGCCACTTTCAATAGAACAGTCATCATCTACGACTACATGAGAAATAAGCATGCCTTTTGCTTTTGCTAAGCGTTCCGCTTCCAGAAAGCGTGCTAAATCTTTTTCAAAGTTTTTAATAATTAGTAAAGTGCCGTGACCGTTGTATGTTTTTTCAATAGCTTGAAGAATTTCTGAACTCGCTGGAGGTTCAAAAATCGTCCCCATCACTGCACAATCTAGCATATTCTCACCGATATAGCCTACATGAGCCGGTTCATGACCACAGCCTCCTCCGCTGATTAAAACAACTTTATCATTAGGAATTATTTTTTTAGTAACGATCCCAGTTTGGGCGTGCCAGTTTAGTTTATCATTATATGTATAAGTGAGTCCGGCTAATAAGTGCTGGCGGATGTTTCCACTAGAATTAATCAATTGTTTCATGAGCTTTTGCTCCTTTTCAAGTAATATCTGCCTCTATTATACGCTGTCTTCTTTCTGAAAACTATAGATTGCAATAAAAGATCTAAATGAAAGCGGACACATAATCTTTTTTGTCCGTTGCATCTTTTTTCATATGAGCGTATTGTAAACGTATACAAAAGATAAAGACTGAAAGAATTCGTTTAGGTTCAATAGCAGAATAGGAGGAAATCATATGAAAAAAATCATCAATCAAGCGCAAAATGTAGTTCCAGAAATGGTACAGGGTTTTGTTCGTGCTCATCATGAGAAAATCCAGCAAGTGCCGGAGACCTTTGTTTTAAAGCAAAAAGAAATCGCAAAACAAGTTGCTTTAATCAGTGGAGGTGGAAGCGGTCATGAACCAGCCCATGCTGGATTTTTAGGATCTGGGATGTTACAGGCGGCTGTTTGTGGACAAGTTTTTACATCACCAACACCAGATCAAATCTTTGAAGGAATCAAGGCAGTTGATCAAGGACAAGGTGTTGTAATGGTTGTGAAGAACTATTCGGGAGATATCATGAACTTTGATATGGCAAAAGATTTGGCTGAAATGGAGGATATCAAAGTTGGCACAGTTGTTGTAGATGATGATATTGCAGTTGAAGATAGTACGTATACTCAAGGTAGGCGAGGTGTAGCTGGAACAATTTTAGTCCATAAAATTTTAGGAGCAGCAGCACGTAAAGGTGCAACGGTAGAAGAGTTAGTTGCATTAGGTGAAAAAGTTGTGAAAAATTTAAAAACAATTGGAGTGGCTTTAACTGGTGCAACTGTTCCAGAAGTTGGAAAAGCAGGTTTTGTTTTAGCAGATGATGAAATTGAATTTGGTGTAGGTATTCATGGAGAGCCTGGATATAAACGAGAAAAAATTAAACCATCTAAAGAGATGGCTGAAGAATTGGTTTCTAAATTGAAAGATGCATTTCAGTGGAGCAAAGGGGAACAGTTTGCTATTTTGATTAATGGATTGGGTGGAACACCATTGATGGAACAATATATTTTTTATAATGATGCGCTGAATTTATTGAATGAGGAAGATATAGAAGTTTCTTTTTCAAAAGTTGGAAATTACATGACTTCTTTAGAAATGGCCGGGCTTTCTGTGACGATGCTGAAAATAGAGGATGATTGGATAAAAGCGTTAAATGAAGAGGTTGACACAGTAGCTTGGTAAGAAAGCTTACTATAGAATTACCTAGAAAATTGTGAGTTTGTAATATCTAGCTTCACGAGCTTTCTTCTCGGGAAAAAAGCATCATAATCAATTTTCCAGTCGAAGGAAGACGAACTCGTTCAGCTTTCAAATTAGGAGGAATTTCAATGTTTACTGTAGACAATTTAAAGCAGACATTAAACTTGTTCAAAGAAAAAATCGATAAGAATAAAGACTATTTAAGTGAGCTAGACACACCGATTGGTGATGGCGATCATGGAAATAATATGTCTCGTGGCATGGAGGCTGTGAGTGAAAGCTTACAAAGTAAAAATCCAGAAACGATACAAGATGTTTTTAAGCTAACTGCAATGGCATTGATCAGTAAAGTCGGTGGAGCTTCTGGTCCCCTTTATGGAACAGCCATGATGGAGATGGCTAAAGCTTCGGCGACAACGTCAGATGCACTACCTATCTTGGAAGCTGGATTAGCTGGTATTGAAAAACGAGGGAATAGCCAACCTGGTGAAAAAACGATGTTGGATGAATGGGCACCAGCAATTGAAGCAATTAAAACAGGTGGTTTAACAGAAGATGTTTTGGAATCAGCTGTGGAAGCAACAAAAGATATCGTTGCAACGAAAGGACGTGCCTCTTATGTCGGTGAACGCTCCATTGGTCATATTGATCCAGGGGCGATGTCTAGCAGGTATTTCTTTCAATCATTGATGGAAGCTGGTGTATTTGATGAGTAATGGAGTAGTGATCGTATCACATGTTAAAGAAATCGGTGAAGGTGTTGACCGCCTGATCAAGGAAGTAGCAAAAGATGTTCCAATAACTGTTGCCGCAGGATTGGAACAAGGAGAAGTTGGAACGTCATTTGAAAAAATCATAGATGCATTTGAAAAAAATCCAGCCCAGACATTACTAGCGTTTTATGATTTAGGCAGTGCCAAGATGAATTTAGAAATGGCCATTGATATGACGGAGAAAGAAGTGTTGTTATTTGATACAGCTCTAGTAGAAAGTGCATATACAGCTGCAGCTTTACTGCAAGTAGATACACCAATTGAAACCATAAAGGAACAATTGGTTCCTTTAAAAATAAAATAAGAAAAGAATAGGAGTTTGTAAACATGAGAAAAGCATTTATCAGTCCAACGAAGTATGTTCAAGGTGAAGATGAGTTATTGAATCTAGGTTATTTTGTCACAACATTTGGTAAAAAAGCATTATTGATTGCACATGCAGATGATGTTAATCGAGTAAAAGATAAGCTAGATAAAACCGCTGAAACGTTTGATATTTCTTTTGTAGAAAGTAATTTCCACGGAGAAGCGTCACGAGTAGAAGTTGCGCGTCTGCAAAAAGTGGCTGAGGAAAACAATTGTGATTGTGTAATTGGTCTTGGTGGAGGTAAAGCGATTGACACAGCCAAATGTGTAGCTGAAGGTCATAACTTAATCATTGTGCCAACAATCGTTGCAACAGATGCGCCGACTAGCCATTCAGCTGTACTTTATACAGAAGATGGTCAATTCGATGATTATGCTTACTTTGTTCAAAGTCCAAGTGTGGTTCTAATTGATACGGTCGTTATTGCTAACGCTCCTACACGTTTCTTAGTTTCTGGTATGGGTGATGCATTATCAACGTACTTTGAAGCAAGAGCAACACATAATTCTTATTCTAATGTAAACGCTGGTTTACCTTGTGGAGCACGTGAAGGTGTCTGTCCACCAGCTAAAGGAACGAATACAGCTTTGGCATTGGCCAAGTTATGTTACGAAACAATTTTAGAAGACGGTTTAAAAGCGAAAGAGGCCTCTGATAATAATGTTGTAACACCTGCGCTAGAAAATATTATTGAGGCAAACATCTTACTTTCAGGTTTAGGTTTTGAAAGTGCTGGACTGGCTGCAATTCATGCGATCCATGATGGTTTGACGGTTTTACATGATGCTCACGGAGCAACCCATGGTGAAAAAGTGGCGTTTAGCACAATTTGTCAGTTGGTTTTAGAAAATGCACCAAAGGCGGAATTATATGAAGTCCTTGATTTTGCTTTGTCCATTGGATTGCCTGTTTGTTTAGCAGATTTGGGTGTGAAAGAAATTTCAGATGCAGAGTTAACAGAAGTGGCAGAAAAATCGTGTATTCCAGAAGAATCAATTCATTCAATGCCATTCCCAATCACAGTCGATCAGGTGAAAGCTGCGATCATCGTAGCAGATAAAATGGGTCAAGAATATAAGAATCATAAATAGTTAGATGAAAGTAGTTGTTAAGCTCTGATAGTTGAGTTTAACAACTATTTTTTTGTAGAAAAAAAGCAAATAGAAGAACCTAAGTGGAAAAATAATCCGTTATACGCTAACATATAAAAGAAAACTTGATTACAAGAGAGGTGGTGAATGGATGAAACTTAAGCTCAATCAACTATTTCATTGGTTGAAAGCACATAGCTTATTGTTAAAACTAATTTTTCTTGGTTCAGTCTTGATATTTGTAGCGAACCAAGTGACGCATATCGTTCAGGGAATGACTTGGCAAGATGTCTTCCACACAATGGGGCAACAAAGTCGTTTTCGTATCATAGGAATGGTACTAGTTGGTTTAGTTGGTGTATTGCCGATGCTTTTATATGATTTAGTGGTAGTCAAAGTATTGGAAGAGCAGGGAAAGCCGAAAATGAGTCGTTGGGAATGGTTTGTCTGTGCATGGGTCACAAATACGATCAATAATCTCGCAGGCTTTGGTGGCGTTGTAGGGGCAACCTTGCGAGCTAATTTTTATGGAAAAGATGTTTCTCGAAAAAAAGTTGTAGCAACGGTTTCTAAAGTGGCGTTATTCATGATTTCTGGTCTCTCTATTCTAGCATTTTTAGCCTTTATAGATATTTTTTTTATTCGTCCAAATAGTTTGTTCACAGAGTATTGGGTATGGCTACTTGCAGGAAGTCTGATTGCGCCAGCGTTATTGTTGTTTACTCAATTTAAGAAGTATACTTTATTTAAAGATTTTTTCCCGAAAGGTATTTTTTTATTGTTTGGAGCATCTTTAGGCCAATGGTTAGGTGCAATGTTTGTCTTTTTAAGTGTAGGTGCTTTGATGCAAGTCGATGTGTCTTTGCTTTCGGTGTATCCTATGTTTGTAATCGCAACGTTGATTGGGATGTTGACAATGGTACCTGGCGGCATGGGGACGTTTGATGTGTTGATGATTCTGAGCTTGTCACAGCTAGGTGTGAGCCAATCAACAGCAGTTGTCTGGCTGATTTATTATCGACTATTTTATTATGTATTGCCTTTTATTACTGGAATTATTTTATTTATCCATCAAACAGGTGTTAAAATCAATCGATTTTTAGATGATCTGCCACGAATTTTTTCACAAAAAATGGCTCATTTAATTTTAGTTGCAGCCCTTTATTTTGCTGGAATAATGATGGTTTTATTATCCACGATCACGAATTTATCAAATGTTAGTCAGTTGTTTAAATTTTTAACGCCATTTTCTTTTGATTTTTTAGATCAAACATTTAATATGCTGATTGGTTTTTTACTTTTGGGTCTGGCTAGAGGAATTTCTATGAAAGTAAAGAAAGCTTATTGGCCAACGATTGGTTTATTGATTTTTGGAATTATTAATACGATTTCAAGAACGGCATCTTGGCAGCTGATACTTGTTTATCTAGTGATTCTTTCAGCTGTTTTCTTGGCTAGAAAAGAGTTCTACCGAGAAAAATTTGTTTATTCTTGGGGAGCGCTAGCCGTTGACAGTATTTTGTTCAGTTTCTTATTTATTATTTATGCGGTTGCTGGTTATTACAGCTCACATCCAGATAAAAACGGTCCGCTGCCCCATATGTTTTTACTATTTCCTTCAGACGATGTCTGGTTTTCTGGTTTAGTTGGACTAGGTATCTCAATGATTGGTCTAATCACGCTATATCAATACTTGGCTGATACGGATAAGAGATTGGGTGAATCTTTTCAAGAAGCTCGTTTAACGGCATTGATCAATAAATATGGAGGAACAGAAGGCAGTCAGTTATTGTATTTAAAAAATTATACTTATTATTATTATCAGGAAAATGGGCAAGATGAAGTGTTATTTGGTTATCAAATTAAAGCGAATAAATGTTTTGTTTTAGGCGATCCGGTCGGTCATAAAGCAAAATGGATGCAAGCGACATTAGCTTTTATGAACGCTGCTGACTTGCTTGGTTATCAAGTAGCTTTTTATCGGACCAGTGAAAGCTATGCAATGATTTTACATGATTTAGGCTATAATTTCATGAAGGTTGGAGAAGAAGGAATTGTTGACTTTTCCATGGTGGATTCAGCGCCAATTTCTTTAGCAACAAATAGCATGGAATTGCAACATTTAACTAATCTAGGTTATACATTTACGATGTATCATGAACCTGTTTCTGAAGAGCTGTTTCAAGAGCTATTACGCGTGTCAGATGAATGGTTAGGGAGTCAACGGGAACGAAATTTTGTTGGCGGCCAATTTGATCGAGACTACTTGTCTTTAAGTGATATGGGTATAATGAGGAATAAAGGTCATGAAGTGATTGGTTTTATCATCGCTAAGACTATTATTCAAAATGACGAAATTTCCTATGATTTATTGCGTTATTCTGAAAAAGCGCCAGAGCATAGTACGGATTTTTTATTGACGCATTTTATTGCTGAGTATCAAAATCGAGGATATCGCTCTGTCGATCTAGGTACAGCACCATTATCCAATGTTGGTGAAACAAAGTATTCATTTTTAAATGAGCGTTTGATCAATGTTTTTTATAAATATGGTGATCAATTATATGGTTTCAAGGATACTAGAAAAGAAAAAGAGCGCTATGTAACAACATGGGAACCTAGATACTTTGCTTACACTAAGCAGAGTAATGTATGGTTTGCATTTATCCAGTTAGTTTTGTTGATAGAACGCGGGAAAAGAAAGAGTATTTCTTTGGTAGAAGAGGCAATGATTCTATCATAAAATAGAAGGTGAGAAGAAACCAGAAAATGGTTTGTTTCTCGCCTTTTATTTAATTTAAAGTATCACTAGCAAAAAAATAGGAATAGCGTATAATAATTAAAAAAGGATATTGGAGGTTTTTTGGGATGGCTATTGAACAAGTTACAGTAAGAACAAAAGCTGAACTGGCAGTTGAGTTAGACAAGAAGACTGATGAAATTATTGTTGAAGGTGATTTTAGTCAAAGCATCGCAGAAATCAAAAAAGGCCAATTAAACGATACGGATACGATGGGCTTTACTGTTGGTAGCGGTGGTGCGGGTGTTCTAATAGAATATGGGATCAACAAGTTGATGGATGTTTTTGATCCCACTAGCAAAGAAGATAAAAAACTTCATAAGCAAATCGAACGTTTATATACAATCAAACGTTTGAGTAAAGAGTCATTTTTGCTTCACTTAAAACAATTAGATTATTAAAAATAGAAGAGGACAGGAGAACAGTCACTTTTTCTGTTTCCTGTTTTTTTATATAAAAAAAGGGGAGGCTTTAGTGAAGTAAAAATCAGCGTGTGAGAATGGGTGTTTGCTAACTAAAGTCTAAAGGAAGGAAAACATAAAGTGAAAAAACTAAGAAAAATCATCATCGATACAGATCCTGGAATCGATGACGCAGTTGCAATTGCTGCTGCATTATTTGATGAAAGGTTGGACATCAAGTTATTTACCACTGTTGCAGGCAATGTCAGTGTGGATAAAGTGACAAAAAACCTGCTTAAACTATTGGCTTTTTGGAACAAAGATGTTCCTGTGGCGATCGGCTCTGATCGACCGCTTCTTCGTGAAGCAATCAATGCAAGTGATATTCACGGAAGTACGGGTATGGATGGGTATGAATTTCCAGAATCTAAGTATGAATTATTAACAAAAAATCATGCAGTGATCGAGATGTATAAAGTGTTGATGGATTCTAAAGAAAAAACGACGATTGTTGGGATCGGTCCATTGACGAATATTGCGCTTTTACTTAGAATTTATCCCGAATGTGTAGAGAGAATCGAAGAACTTGTAATCATGGGCGGTTCTTTAGGACGGGGAAATCAAGGCGCATTGTCGGAGTTCAATATTGCAGCTGATCCAGAAGCAGCGAAGATCGTTTTTGAAAGTAGAGTACCCTTAACGATGGTTGGATTAGACGTTGGAGAGAAAGCATTAGTTTTATCAAAAGAGCGCGAAGAAATTCAGAAAATGAATAGAACGGGTAATATGATTGATCATTTATTCAAAAAGTATCGTGGGGGCAGTTTGGATAAAGGATTGAAGATGTATGATGGGTGTGCGATTGCCTACTTATTAGCACCTGAGATGTTTGAGGTAAAAGAGACTTATGTTGCTGTGGAAACGCAAGGTACGTTGACTGCTGGAGCCACACTGGTTGATTTAGATGGGTATTTGGGTAAAGTGGCAAATAGCCGAGTGTGTGTTGATATTGATGAACAGTTGTTTAGACAGTGGTTTTTAGAAGCTATTGAGAAGTGTAGTTAATTATATTAGGGGTGGAGCAAATCTGTACTTGGTTTGTTCTACGCCTGTTTTTGCCAATGTAGGAAAATGATGACTGAAAACGATTTGAAAAATGCTCTGAAAATAGATAATGCCAACTTAGTTAGGAATACGATAAAAGCTGATCCGTCAAAAAATGGCATCCCAGTCCCATTTCAAAGTGGTTATTCTGAGTATGAAGCAAAAAAAGCATCTCAAAGTAGTATTGAAATTGTTCTGTTTTATGTATTGGGTATCCTTTTTTCTATCGGGGCTTATTTTTGGTTGATTGATTCTTCTTTTTTGAATGAAGAATGGCAGAATGATGGGACAAACATCCATGGTGCTTCCTAGCATCAAACAGCATGAAAATAAATTGTTTTTATAATTGAAATAGCCTTTTCTGTACTTTTTAAGAAGGAAATCTGAAATGGAAGATTTCCTTCAGTCTTGTTGTGCTGGGGTGGATATCCATAAAAAATAATTCTTGTTGCATCCTTCTTTTTGTTGAAGGATGCAGCAAGATTATTCTCTACACTTGTGTAAATGGTTGACCTACTATTCTTTTTTTCTAAGAACAAAACATAAATCTAACAGATTAATTTAGAAAATTTCCATAAATAATTGTCCAATTGCTACCATTCCTTTTTAAAATCCAATAGAAATTTGAATAAGTAGTCAAAGGAGATAACGATCCAGAAAATAAATTAGTTTTAATATCTGAATTTAGAACAATGATATCTTCATGTTTTTGAGATTTATATGATGAAAGTGTAGGTAAGAAAGTACGCTCAATCAGTTCAGAATTGCTGTTACTAAATGTTAGCGATATAGGTTTAGCAATCTTTACGAAGTTATTATAATCCTTTTTTACAACTGACATAGCTGATCTTATATCATCCTCTGAATATTTATCTGACCCTCCAATCGTTTCCTTTATAGGAGAAGAGCAAGATACTAAGAAGTAGACACTAAATGATAAGATTAGTAATTTTAAATGTTTCATTGAATGCATCCTTAAAGTAGTATTTTTAGCATGCTCGGTGTTTACTTTATTAAGAAATTAAAGAGCTCGTATAACGTAAACATAGTCCGTACCAAAATTTATAGGAATGTTATTCCAATTATCATTATTTCTGTTACTGCTATGTTGACTAACGTATAATGTGCCTCCTTTTTTTTCAGTTACAATAGCATTATGCCAAGATCTACCCGTTTTTTTGTTTGCATAATTTAAGATATCTCCAAGTTTAGCAGTGTTTGAAACTGCACTTTTACTAGTATGCCGAGTAACACTACGTCCTTTAACTTGCCAGTACTGTCTAAATGAGTTAGCGTTAATCCATGCAGCTGAATCAGCTAGACCTAGGTTTGATCGTTTTGATGACCAGTTAATATATGTAGGATAACCAGTCACACCATCTTTTGCTCCTCCAGCTCTAAGCGCTTGTGAAGCGAAATTTGTGCAGTCACCGCCACGACTATCGTAATTTGCATAAGCTGGATTATAACGAAAAGCAAAAGTTCTTGCATAATTTGCTACGTGATTGTTTGTGAACATGGCTCTAGGTGTCGGCTGTATATTTTTATGTGACTCAATAGCTAATTGTTCAGTTTCTAAGTTTTCTTCATCCACGATATCTTTAATATCATTCAGTGTTAAATCAGACACAGAATCTATATCTTCAACTGAATGATCGCGAGAATCATTAGGAAGTGTTTCACGATAAATATATTCAGAAGCATAGGCTAAAATATTCTCATAAGATTCTAGTTTTTCTAATTCTTTATCGCTTCTGTTTACTAATTGATCATATAAATAATTGGAAAGCTCTTCAGAATGCAATGAATAGTTCAACCCACGCTGCTTAAGATGATCCATTAAAGTAGATTCAATTTCTCCAAGTGTCACATCCATATCATCTTTCGTAGTGCTTTGTGTAGTAGGGTTATCACTCTCGTTAGCAAAAGCGATAGCTCCACCTAATGAGAAGGAACAACAAATAATAATACCTAACAACAATTTTTTCATAAAAACACCTTTCTTTCTTTTTTATCGAAACAATTCTAATTGTATTTTAATAATACTATATTCTTATTTTCATGTCAATGATATATTTATGTCATTAAGTTTGTTTAAGTTGATAAATTTTAATTTTAAAATTCCTTATAGTTTTATATAAATATCTATATTGAGTTAGATAATCATAGAGAGAGGTTCTATATGATTTTTGGATAACAAAGTATAGCAGTTTTTTTAGTGGTTTTCTAAAAATAATTTCACAAATTGAACAATATTGTGGAGAAATTCTTACTGTATTTTCTCATAGTGATTAAACCTTTTTTGTTATTTTATCCTATAAAATTCGAGAAAAAGAACAAAATAAATAGGCACTTCATTGAAGGGCACCAACCGCTCAATGAAGCCCTGAATAGATAGCTTTTGAAATTTTTCCGAAATCAGTGAAAGAGTCTTGCTACAGATTTATAATCAGATCAACGGTAGAGATGGTAATCTCTATCGTTTTTTCTTTTTCTCATTTCCGTTCTATCAAAAACATCACTAGAAAAAGGAGGAATTACTAATGAAAAATTCTGCTGTATACATCAAAGCAGTTCCTTATCAAGAAGTCATCGACCTGAGAGATACCTTGGAACGGTTGTCTTCTTGGCAAGAACCGCTGACAACGTTAGAAAAATACTTTAATAACCCTAATACACCGATCAATAAAAAGCAGGTAGTCAAACATATTATGCCTGTTCAAAGTTTTTTCAGCTATTCAATCAAGAATTTGAAAACTTACTGATAACAGCTGAAAAGCAATTAAATAATGTTAGTTGGAACCAAGCAATAGCAAATATCTGAGAAGAAAAGAAGTCTGTATACTAAAAAATGAAGGAGCTTGTTACTAGCTCCCTCATAGTATTTATCGTATTCTGCGCTTACGAGTCTTAGGTTTCACTAAAGCCAGTTTAGGTTTATTCGTCACTCTAACATAAACCACAAACCCACCGATACAAACAATAAACAAAATCACACCCGGCAAAAATCCTTCCGGCAGATAAACAAATTCAATCGTATGTTCACCTTGCGTTACAGGAATACTAACAAATGCTTTTTTAAATACTTCAATTGGTACTTTTTTCCCATCTACATAGGCTTTCCAACCTTTATCGTAAGGAATGGATGTTAAAAGGACTTGGTCTTTATCAGCCGTCACTGTTCCAACTGCTTTCCGTCCTTTAGCTGTTAAATCGGCACCTTTATCTTGAATTGCCTGAACAGACTGTTCAAAGGCTGTTGTATCTAAGCCGACAACTTTTGGCTCCATAAAGCTGACTGTAGTTGTACCATAGAAGCTAACCGTAAAGGTAACGGTTGTTGGTTTGTCATAATATCCGATATTGTAGTATTGGCCTGTGATATTGATTTGAGATTTTTGACTAGTTCCGTTTACTGATAAGGTCGCAGTAGAACTTTCTAGTTGCCCAAAATCTGTTGGGAACAGGCTAAGATAGGCTTGGGTATTGGCAGGTACATCTACCGTCCAAGTGATGTCTTTAGCCACGTTGTTTTGCAGTTCACGATAGGTTACTGACTTGGCATTTTGTTCAATTTTTACATTCTTTTTATCAATGATTGTTGGTTGATAGAAGGTAAAATAATTTTGTTTTTGATCAGACAGCGCATTGAATAATTCTGTTTGACTGCTTAGATTATCATTGGCTGGTTGTTTAACTTTATAGATGTCTTTATCCGCTAAAAATCCTAAAGGCAACGAATTGCTGTTTTCATATAGTGAAAATTTTCCAGCTTTGTCTGTTTGGAAAAAGCCGAATTTCAACGGATCACTTTCAGAAATATTGTATTTGATGCCAACAAGAGAATCCATCAACAGGGTGTTATTCGGATAACGAATATTCAAACCAGTTCCTCTTGAACGGAAACCTAGGTCATTTAAATAAGAAGATGAATGACGATTTCTGATGGAAGAGAACAAGCTTACACCACTATAACCATAATTGATACTATCATTAGAAGAAACTGGGTTTAAGTTCTCTAAACGGTAAAACGTATCGTTTTCTTTTTTTGTTTTGTCGACTAACTTTTTGATAGATGGATACGGCTCAGAATAAAGGCTGCGGGAAGCATAATTCCAATCTGTTAAAATCCCTTTCAACATCGCATTAGTATTGATAAAGGCCTCAGCTGAAACAAGCAATATCAGCAATGTGATCAGATAGTGCATAGGTATTTTTTTCAATTGATAAAATACGATTCCAGCCAAGTACAAGAATAAAAATACAAGGGTTAAAATCAAGGCTGAGATAGGTATATAGCCATAACTTTTTGCATCCTTTGTTCCTTCAGCTAAAGCAAAAACAGCGATCAGCATGATCGTGGAACCCGTTAATAAACCTAAATCATCTGTTTTAAACTTCTCAAATCCATACCCAGCTAGTAAAACAACTAAGAAAGAGAACAAGAAGCTGTAACGAAACAGGAACATATTTGGCGCATGCATACCGTGCCAGAATAGGTTTAATGGTGTGATATAAAAACTTGCGATCAAAATAATAAAGAGACTGCCGAATAATAGTTTGTTTTTCCGAGGAATTTCTCTTGTGACAAAGTAAAAGACACAGAAAATTAGCGGAAGTAATCCTACATAAATAAAAGGAATCGATCCATATTTTGTCGTATCATAAACACCGATCATATTTTTCATGATGATATCCCAAAAGGCTGTTGCTTCTGTCTTAAACTGAGTGACTTCAGACAAGGTTTCTCCATTTGCTCGTAAATCAAGAACTGCAGGCAAGACCAAAATCATCGAGGCTCCTCCTGCTAAAAGAGAAGTAATCCCATAAGGAATAATGCGTTTTTTATACACTTTCCAATTCGTTAGCATACGTACGATAAAGTAAAGGAATGAGAAGACTCCGATCATAAAGCCCATATAGAAATTTGAGATAAACAATAACATGTAACTAACGAAAAGCAACGTAGGTTTTCGTTGATCCATCAGGCGGTGAATACCTAAAATAACCAATGGTAAATAAGTAAAAGCGTCTAACCACATGATGATTTCGGAATGTGCTGTAGCAAAAGACATCAATGCATATGGAATGCTAAGCATCACATGTCCCCATTTTGGCATTTTATAGGTATTTCGAGCAAATACCCAAAAGGCTAATCCTGCCGAACCGATTTTCAACAAGGTAATCAAGTACAGAGCATCAGGAATATTTTGGTTTTTAAAAAATAGGACAAGTGGTGTAAACAATCCCCCTAGATAATATGAAATCAGAGAAAGATAATTTAGTCCGAGAGATGCGTTCCAAGTATAGAAAATACTTTGTTTGCCATGCAATACGTTATTGAAACTAGCATGAAAGTTCGAAAATTGTGAAAAAGAATCACTGGCCATCACACTGCGGCTGCTTCCAGGGTAAATTCCAATACTTAAATAAATAATGACCATCACAAAAAAAGGAATGAAAAAGCTGGCGGTCATATATGGCCAGTTTTCTTTGATAAATGCATGTATTTTTTTCTTCATAATCAACCTCACAACGTAATAAATAGAATATATATAGTTTAGCATATCCATCGAAAAATTGATTGTAAGAAAGGGAAAAAAGGTAAAATTTAATCGTTCCTTATCAATAGATAAAATATTTTTTTTAAAGTCAGAAATATGTCAAAATAAAAGGTAGAAAAATGAAACTTATTATCACCACGGAATATTTTACCAAAAAATATTGTGACGTTACTGCAGTCGACACGGGAATTTATGGAAGACCACAAATAATTAGTGTAAACTGAAGGTTAAGAAATAGCTATTCTCATATAGTTAAGAAAGCGAGGGAATATTTATGTGTACAGGAATAAGTTTAAAGTCGTTAGAAGGCAATCATTACTTAGGTAGAACACAAGAATATAATATTGATTTTGATTATGTTAGTGTCCAAATTCCTCAAAGATTTGAAGTCACGGAAGGGATTGAAACTTGGCAGACGATCTATTCAGTATTAGGAATGGGCATCAAAGAAGATCAAAATAAAGTGGGGCAAAGCGTAGTTGATGGTGTCAATCAATTTGGACTTGGGGGCGTTACACAATATTTTGCGGAGTTTAATCAATATTCGACAGTGGAAGAAATCAAGAAAGCTGGGAAATTATCACTAGTAGCTGAGCAATTTGTTTTTTGGGTATTAGCTAATTGTAAAGATACAAAGGAAGTTGAAGAAAAGATTTTGGATGTAGCGATCGCAGATATTTCGGTAGATGGAAAAGCACCAGGTTTGCCACAGCATTTTATGTTTACGGATACTAAAGGTCGAACGATCGTGGTTGAGCCTTCAATAAAACTAGGATTCGCTGTTTATGAAAATCCGGTTGGTGTTATGACCAACAGCCCTAAGTTTGACTGGCATATGACTAATTTAGAAAATTATACAGGATTAGCTGATACAAATGCGAAAGACGCAGTGTTCGAGAACACAAAGATTCTTTCTGCTGGAAAAGGCTCAGGCTTGCATGGGATTCCCGGAGATTATACGGCAACTTCACGCTTTGTTCGAGCGGCTTATTTATTGAAATTTAGTGATCCAGTGGGGGAAAAAGACATTATCAACAAGGCATTTCATATTTTGTCCACATCAGATATTGTCAGAGGCGTAATCAAATTAGATGAACCCAAAGGACAAGATCGACAATATACGCAGTATACCTCTATCTATGATTTAAGCAAAAGACAGATGTATGTTAAGATGTATGACAACTTTACGATTCAAACAATCAGTTTTGATGAAGCAGCAGGAAATAACGATCAGATCAAGAGTTATGATTTGGTGAAAACATCGCAGTATGAAGCATTGAATTAAACAAAAAATAGTAACTTTAAAAAAAAATGAAGGTAGGGAAAATGATGGATATGAAGGAAATAAAAGAGGAAAGCCAGTTCCTCGTAGATGAATATAAAGCTAGTCTTATGAATGGACTTGTTGAAACACCGAGCCAGTTTATGATGCGTATGAAAGTAGATTCGAAGGTTGAAAGTTATTTACGACCGTTATTAAATGAGGCGGAGCAATGGTATAAAGATAGTAAAAAATAGCGAGTACTAAAAAACTATAGCGTGAGATTGATTAACTTCCTTCATTGTTATCAAAAATGATTTCAATAATTGGAGCGACATTGCAAAAAAAGTGTTTCTCGCACTTCCTTCAAAGGATTGGTTCAGCAATAATCTTGTTATTACAAAAAAATGTAAAGTACTTAGCTCCTTGAAAAGTTTGATTTTGAGTAGCTTTTGCTGAACCAGTGTTGTTCCGTCTTTACCTAATAATCAAGCAGGTATAGAAAAGGAGATGAAGAGGTGATATTAATAGTTTTAAAAACTCTATTGAGCAAGGTGTCAATCAAGCAAAAGATATATGAAACAAGCATTTTCCATGGTCGGATTCTCTTTTCATAGCACTGATTTTGGGGAAATCAGGTGAATATATGGTGAAAAAGTGTGCATGATCATAACAGAAAAATAAGCCTGATTTTGAGAATTATTCTCAAAATCAGACTTATTTTCTTGTTGAGAAGGACTATTTTTAAAATTCAAGGTATTAGTTTTTTAATTACTCTAAAAAAGACTATAGATCAGTAATTTATTGTCTTAGTAATCTTGAGTTTTTTTTATTTTATCACTAAAATATTGTAGTTGTTTGATCTTTTTCTCAATATCCAATGCAATTTTTTTTATTAAATCTGAGTAAAAATCAGTTCTTTTTTTTACAGTATCTTTTCCATGATTATATAGTTTTAAAAATTCTTGAGTTTCTTTTATACTTAAATCTGTTTCTAAAAGGCAAATGATTAAATGAAGTTTTTCCAAATCCTCAGTAGTATAGAGGCGTCGGTCATTTTTATCTCGGTGAGGAACAATTAAATCCATTTTTTCATAGAACCGTAAAGTATCAACTGAAATCTTCATTTTTTGTGAAACCTGACCGATTCTTAGTGTGGCATTTTTTTTATTTTTAAGAGAGTCCAGCATAAATTCCTCCATCAATATTTATTGAAGTGCCACTCATAAAGCTTGCTTTTTCAGAAGCAAGAAATTCTGCTGCATTAGCTACATCTGAAGGTAACGTTATACGACCAAAGCCACTAAGAGCTCGCATTTCTGTATCAATAGTTTGTCTATCTTTTTCTTGATAACGATCTGATAATTCATCGAGTGTTCTACTCCATAATTCAGTATCTACAGCACCAGGGTTGATTGCATTTACATTGATTCCGATTTTTGATAAATCATCCGCAATTGCTTTTGTGAAAGATAAAAGTGCAGCGTTCGTCATGCTTCCAACGATAAAATCTGGAGAAGGTTGCTTACCAAAAGTACCTACAACGTTAATGATTTTGCCGCTAGGGCTTTTTTTGATCAATGGTAAGAACTCACGACACATACGAACATAACCTAATTGCTTTAGGTCGATATTCTTTTGCCATTCTTCATCCGATATATCAGTAAAATCTCCAACCGGTCCTCCACCAGCAGTATTCACTAAAACATCAATTTTTCCAATAGTATCTTTGATATTTTTGACGACCATTTTTATATTAGCTGTATCTGTAACATTGCACATATGATAATTTATACGAGGATCTTCTTTTTTCAAATTTTCAAGTTTATTTTGATTGATATCAAGTAAAATTACATTATCTTCTAAATCCAAGAATCGTTGGGCAATGGCACTGCCAATTCCACCGGCACCACCACTAATTATGATAGTTCTATTCATTTATAAAAACTCCTTTTCTATAATACTAATTCAAATATTTTATTCATATTTGGATTATTTCTAGCCATCATTTCAGGGTGCCATTGAACGCCAAAAATTTTATTCTTTTTATTTTTTGATTCAAAAGCTTCGATTATTCCGTCTTCACTTATTGCAGAAGGGTTAAGTTCATTTGACAACTGGTCAATTCCTTGATGGTGAATTGAATTTACCTCACACCCCCCACCAAGATGTTGGTAGAGTATAGAGTTTTGAAAAATTTTAATCTTGTGAGTAGGTAATTCATTATTAGTATTTTTTGATTGCTCATGTGCAATAAAGGCACTAGAAAGTGATAAGTCTTGATACAAAGTTCCTCCTAATGCGACGTTAATTAGTTGACTACCACGACAAATCCCAAGAATCGATTTGTGATTTCGAATTGCTTGCTGGATCAATTCAATTTCAAATACATCTCTTTCTATATGAGTTGTACGAGTAAGAGGGCCCTCGTCTTGACCATACAATTCGGGTGTTATATCTTGACCGCCTGTTAAAACAAACCCATCAAATGAATGAATGTAATCATCGATGCTTTGAGGAGTACCATAAGGAATTATAAAAGGAATAGCTCCACAATTTCTGATAGCGTTTATATAGCCGTCCATTACATAAAAATGGTTTTCACTTCTAAATAAATCAGTTTCATTTGTAAAATAGTTAGAAGTAATACCAATTTTTTTCTTTTTGATTCTCTTCACCTTCATCTCTGGTTAAAATTTTACTATAGTTGTTTATATAGTTTGCTAACATCGCTAAAAACTTTGGAAGTATTGCCTTGAATGAATAGAGTATTTTCGTCCAGACTATATGGTTTTTCCAAATTTATTATTACTTTTGAAGTTTGACTAGGTAAGCTTCCTCTACTTTGTTTGGTACCCGCGATCAGGATTAAATCGGCTTGGTGAAGAAGAGTAGTACCTTGTTGAACATTAGTTGAATATGTAGCCAAACTTCTTAAAACAAAGTCAGGAATAACTACGCTTCCGCATGTTTCACATATTGGAACTTTGTTCTCTTTAATTATGGTCCAATCATATTGTCTTTTGCAGTTTGTACAATGGTTAAGTTGCACATTTCCCCAATACTCATAAACGTTTTTACTTCCAGATGTTTGGTGTAAGCAGTCAATATTCATTGTTGCGATCCCTAGAATTTTTTTTTGACTTTCTAATTCAGATAAAAACGTATGACAGGGGTTCGGTTTTGCATCAGGATGAAAAAAAGTTTTTCTATAAAGATCATAGAATAGAGCTGGATTATTAATCGCAAATGTTGGATTAAGCATACCGAACACCCCACCATCAAAATTTGGTTCAGCATTTAAAATGGTTGATATACCGGCTAGATCAGGGATGCCACTGTCTGTTGAAATTCCTGCTCCTGTAAAGGCTGCGATCCGATTCTTTGAAGCTACCAATTCTGCTACCCGTTCAATTTTTTCTGAATATTTGATATCAATTACCCCCTAATTCTAACTAGGATTTTTTTCTGGTTGCAAACACTTCTTTTGCAACAAATATCGCATTTAAAACTCTAGGAAATCCAACATAAGGACTACACTGTATAAATATTTCTACAACTTCTTCTTCGGTTACACCAACGTTCAAAGCAGCGTTGATATGAACATCTAATTGCTTTTCAGTACCTCCTAGAGTCAGGAGTGAGGTGATGGTGATTATTTCACGCTGTTTCCAATCAAGAACGCCACGCTCATAAACATCTGCAAAGGTAAATTCTAAGATTAGTTTTCCTAAATCGGGTGCAACACCTTCTAAAGCATCAATGACTTTTTTTCCATCTTCTCCGTCTATTTTTAATAAATTTTCCAAACCGATTTCTACTCTTGTTTTTTTGTCCATGTTAGTTACTTCCTCTCTAAAACTTACTTTGAATTTCTTTTGCATATCTAATTAGTGATTTTGAAATTTCAGTATTTAGAAAGTTAATATTTAAGTTTCCATGAAATCTGAGCCTATCGAGAGCGTCACAATCATCAAAAATATTACTTAAATAAATGAACTCTTTACTTTCTGAAAGGTAAAATCGTTGTTTATATAATTCTTTTTGCTTAGCGTCCAATGAATGAATACAAATGAGGTGTTTTAACAGCTCAGTATCTGTCTCTGATAAAGGAGATTGGATAGTCAGCGACTTAAAGAGCAATGAGTTTAGGTTAGTAGTCAACTTGGAAAAGTTTGTTTTTGAGCAATTTAAAACTGCTGCTAACCGATTGAAACTTTTTTCTCCATGGAACTGATCGTCTAAGTTACTCCATGTTCTTCCTACATCATGAAATAATCCAGCAATAACTAAAACGATCGTCTGGTTAAAAGTAAAGTGCTCTATTGTTGATATAACTGTACTTAACCAAGCAACTCGAATTCCATGGGAGTTTCCATGCCCAATAATGCAAGAATCAAAAAGACCCATATTATTAATGCTGTCCAAATAATTGATTAGTTCAAAGAAAAAGTTTTGATGATGGTTTTGTTGAATCAATCTATCTATATCTAATACTTCATATTGAGGATATGCATAAATATTTTCATCATCACTTATTTTTTCAAAAAGAGTCGTGCCACTTTGCTTTGTTAATTTACTTAGAATAGTAAACTGATTTGTAGTCCAATCTTTGGCTTTCGGTAAGCTCTTATTTACACTGTAGTAGGTGGTCATACCTATTCTCCACTAATAACATTTTGATTATTTTGAGATTGACCTGCATAAGGAAGTATATTTTCAGTTAATTTAAACGTGAAGGTTTCTCGATTAACATAACCTACAGAATGATTGCTATCATATAAATCAAGAAGAAATTGTGCCACTTCTTTACTAGAATGATATGTTCCAAATGCTTGATCATAGTCGTAAGAGTCAAGTCCATTTGCTATTTGTCCAAATTCTGTTTTTGTTGCAGCAGGAGCCAAAACTTTTGCTCTCATTTTTGCTCCAGACTGAATGAGCTCTTGCGAAAGACCCTCGGTAAAGGCACTTACAAAGAATTTTGTTGCACAGTAAACTACAGCTGTTGGTACTACAGTATAGCCACCCGCAGACGAAACATTAATTAATTGAGAGCCTTCGACATTTTTGTACTTTTTCACAAAAAGGGTTGAGAATAGTGTTACGACTTCAATGTTTAATCGGAGAATTGCTTCGACTTTGTCAAACTCATTAGTATCTAATTCTCCGTACATACCAAAGCCAGCATTATTAATCCACGTTTCGAGTTCAAAATTTTCTAATGTTGAGAAAATTTTGTATACATTACTTTTTACTGAAAGATCGAAAGGTAGGATAACTACATCAATATCACTGTTTTGTTTTTGAATCTCATTTTTCAGTTGTTGTAAATGTTTTTCTCTTCTAGCAATGAGTACCAAATTTTTATTTCTTGATGCGAAAGCTTTGGCCACTTCATAGCCGATTCCAGAGCTTGCTCCAGTTACAACGGTGTATTTTTTGTTTACCATTGTTATCACCTCCTAAAGTTATAACTAGTAATTTACATGCTAGAGTATACTCAATGTCAAGCTATTAAATCATTTTAGTAAAAAAGGAAGGATCTTAGGCTTGAGGTCTGGGTTCAGAGTTGAATAAAAATGGCGCCGGAAAATCGTGAAGGTGATTTTCCGGCGCCATTTTTATGTAATAGAAACGATTTATTTTTATAGCAGATGCTATGACCCAATAATTGGTATAAATAATTAAGAGAATCTAGTTTGTTTGGGGGAGAACGTAAAAAAGTGATCAATCCACAAATCATTCTGTCCTTTCTAGTAACATGTAACATAGAAAATAAATTGTAGGTCAATCACTTTGGTTTTTATTATGGTTGGTGAGGATGGTAGGGCTAGATATTCGTTCTAGATACTTTCTGATTTTGTTCAAACAACATATTTTGATAAATTCCAATTTTATTTTGAAGAAAATCTCTATATTCATCTATTTCTTTTTTTTGTTCATTAAGTGTTTCTGACTGATTGAACAGTAAATCGAGTCTTTGTTGAATCGTTTCATCACCCTCATATCGTAGTTGTGCGTACAATTTAATATCTTTTAACTTCATACCTGTCATTTTCAATTTTTTTATAAATTCAATCCAAGTTATGTCACGTTCAGAAAAAATTCGGCGATTGTTGTGATCTCGATCTGTAATAATTAAACCTTCTTTTTCATAATAACGTAATGTATCAATAGAAAAACCAGACAGCTCAGAAAATTTACCAATATTATAATTCATTTAAATTCCTCCTTGACATTGAGTATACTCTAGCATTTATTATAAGTTATCATAACATATATATATCATTAAACGAACGACTATATGTACAAATTGTATAAAAAAATTATATATAATTCGTATTATAGCTATTTAAAAGGTGATTATCGAGATGTATTAGGTAATTCTAAGTGTTATAAAATAACGAGATATTTGTGTTTTGAAAGGTGGGTATGATCCAAAATATTCTTGAAATTTGACATTGATCAAAGGTGAACTACAACTAGGAATTAGACTTCTTTTTCTTAATTATTGTTAGAAAATGATGAGTATCGGGTTCGGAAAATTCCATATTTTATAGACTGGAAAAATCATTTCGTATTCGAATTGGATAAAAATAACTATAAAGTAAGTAAATACTTCTATTTCCAAAAAGAAATTACAGTTAAAACATAAGGAGGGAAACTTTTGAAACAAGATACAAAAATAATTCATGGTTATGAAATGATAGACGAATATACTGGGGCAGCATCGATTCCAAAATTTCAAGCATCAACCTTTCATCAAAAAGATATATTTTCTAATCAAAAGTTCGTCTATTCTCGTTTTGGTAATCCTACAATTTCAGCTGCTGAAAATGCTGTTTCCTGTTTAGAAAATGGAGACTATGGTCTAGCTTTTTCTTCCGGTATGGCTGCGATTAGTTCTGTATTACTACTTCTTTCAGCCGGAGAGCATATCATTCTTTGTAATGACATTTATGGTGGAACGTATTGTATTGTTCGAGACTTTTTAAAGCGCTTTGGGATTGAGGTGACTTTTGTTGACGAAGAAAACATTGATGAGTGGGAGGAACAGATAAAAGAGAATACTAAAATGATTTATATTGAAACACCATCCAATCCTCTGTTAAAAATTACAGATATAAAAAAAATTGCCCAAATTGCAAAAAATCATGATCTTTTATCTATTTGTGATAATACTTTTATGACCCCATATTATCAAAAACCACTTGACTTGGGAGTAGATGTTGTAATTCATAGTGCAACGAAATTTTTGAATGGTCATAGTGATGTTGTGGCAGGATTTGTTGTTACAAATAACAAGGAATTAGAAAAAAAAATTCGATTACAACAAATTAATTTGGGCGGAATATTGGGTGTTGAAGATGCTTGGCTTTTAATGAGGGGATTAAAAACACTATCTGTGAGAATGGAAAAATCTGAAAAAAGTGCAAGAGCAATCGCAAAGTATTTATCATCACATCCAAAAGTTAAGAAAGTTTATCATCCCTCACTGGCTGAACATAAAGGAAAGAAAATTCAAGAAAATCAAGCGGATGGATATGGAAGCGTTCTTTCTTTTGAACTAATGAGTCAAAGACAAGTTGTTCAATTGTTCAATTCGTTGAGGTATCCATTGGTGGCCGTTAGTCTCGGTGGAGTTGAATCAATAGTGTCCTATCCTTGGTCAATGTCCCATGGTGCAATGTCTCCTTATGAGAAAGAGAAGCGAGGTGTCACTGAATCTCTGGTCAGGTTTTCAGTAGGAATTGAGAATCTAGAGGATTTAATACTTGATTTAGATCAAGCATTAAACTCTATTGAATGAGGAATATTAGTATGAAAAAAGAGTATAGGGTAAGGGCTCCGCCAAAAAAATAGTACACAGCGTAACTAAAAAATATGAAAGAAGTGATCAACTGATGGCAAGTAATATGGTAACAGAAAGTCAAACAACAGTCCCAAAATTCACATTAGTTTACACTGATGAAAAAACAGAGGATGTTCAGTTAGGAGCAAATGAAATTCCATTTCACTCAATCAGAGAACTTGAATTATTGAAAATTTCTTTAGGTGAAACAGTATCAAATATTTCTATTCGGGGAATGGAGTCAAGTAACCTATTAAATGCGAGAGATTTTAAATGGGACTATAGAAATCCATTGGAAATGTTTGATATTTCCAAAAAAATTCCAATGCCCGATTTCGTTGAAGAAAAACTATTTGATGAAGAGCAAAGAATTGACAAAAAATTTGTTCATAAGCAAAATGCAGAAAATGTTTTGTTGTCAAAGCCAATTAATTATGGGAATGTTTGGTATTTCAAAGGATTTTCAAATATTGCAGAGTTAAATAGTGACCATTTATCAGATCATGTTGATGGAATTAAACTATTTGAAGCTTTTAGGCAAGCAACGCTAGCTTCGTTTCACTTGAATGGAATGAATTTTGATGGAGTCGTTGCCTTAACTAATTTTAAGATTGATTACATCAACTATGTTGAACTTGATGAACCTTATATTATTCAAACTATTCCTGCTTGTGAAAGTGACGGAGGAGCGATGTATTGCATTTTTAATATTTTTCAAGGTGGGAAAATAGTAACATCAGGGTTTCTTGGTGCATACACGTTCAGATCGAAAGAGATCTATCATGAAAAAAGAAATAAATAATTGTGGGGTTTAATTGTCTATGAAGAATGAAACAAGGTTTAAGCTTTTAGCATTGGATATGGATGGAACGACTCTGAATAGTAGTCATTCACTTAGTTTAAACACTATAAATGCAATTAATTCTTTTGCAGAAAAGGGAGTTAAAGTGGTATTTGCAACTGGGCGGATGCCAAGTGCAGTAGCCGAACATTTGACTCATATAAAGTCTGATGGACTAGTTGTCACACATAATGGAGCTCTGGTAAAGAACATTTTGACAAATGAGGTTTTAGTAAAAAAGACTGTAGATGCTAAAGTAACAAAGACGGTCATTGATTATGCTAGAAAATTTAAGTTAACACTTCATATTAATTTGGAGGACAGTACCCTTATTGAAAAAGACAGTGATAAAAGCGATTTATACGCAGATGAACTACGTATTGATCTAAAAAAGGTTACTAACTTTGATGAAATTAATGAATTACCGATATCTTTGTTATTAATCAGCCAAAAAGAGCTCTTAGAGAACTTTCTGGAATTATACAAGAAATCAGATGGACTAAATTTTGATTATGTTCTAATGCCTTGGAATGAAGATGACTGGATGCTACAACTTTTACCTCCGAATACATCAAAGGGGAATGCTGTAATTGAATTGGCAAATAGATTGAATATTGATCCTAGCAAAGAAGTTATTAGTTTTGGGGATAGTTATAATGATTTTGAATTAATAAAAGGAACATTCTTTGGAGTAGCGATGGATAACGCTTGTAAGGAACTAAAAATAATAGCAGATTATGTCACAAAAAGTAATGATAATGACGGAGTTGCATTTGTATTAGAACAATTGATGATTAATGAAGCTCGTTTTGTTTCATCATTAAAATGAAAGGAGTAAATAAATGCCATTTTTTACATTAAAAACATCTATGTTGTTAAGCGATGGGGAAAAAGCAGATATCATTTCAAATTTAACGAGATTAACCACAAAACTTTTTGATACTGTTGCTCCTGATAAAATTCAAGTTACTATTCAAAATCTTGATCGAGCTAATTTTGGAAGAGCGGGGAGTTCGCTTGTCAATCAAAATTTTAGTTATTCAAGTCGCTTTAAGAATGCGAACTATGACGAAAGTTATTTTAATAAGGAAAATGGACTTGAGGATCTTATTACAATTGAGCTAGATATTTGGGAAGGATTTAGCATTATTCAAAAAAATCTCTTAGGAGAAGAAATTAATAATTATTTAGTTTCAGCATTTAATATCACGGGAGATAATTGCCTTATTTTAATCAGAGATATGATTCCAGCAAATTGGATTCAAAATGGGATAGCGGGAAATAATCCTAGCTTTTTGGATAAAAGTAGAACGATATAAAAATACTATGTCTATACGTTGTGGAGCAACAAAAGACAAAATTTGAAATTAGAGGAGAAACTATTATGAAGTTAATTAAAGAAAGTGCACCTTATTTGGTGGTTACAGAATTTGAATTTTTGTCAAATAAAGATGAGGAAATTATTTCAATTTGGAACAAAAGTGAGGCAAAAGATATTCTCAAAGAATCAGTGCTATATCGTGCATTAAAGAAAAATACATTAGTTTTATTGTATAAAATTCAAGATTTTTCTGAAATCCAAAAATTTGTGGAAAGCAAAGAATTTAGTCATTTCATAGCTGAAGTATCTGAAAAAATGAACAGTGATTTCCATCAAGAAGTCGTTGCCTTGGTAAAACATGTCGCGCCAAGAAACAATTTACTACCAACGACTAAATTTATGCAACTACGGCATATTGAGGTTCCCTTGTCGGGGATTGAAGAATATTTAGATTGGAGAGAGCGAACCATCTTTGACTATGTTAAACGTAATGAAAAAGTAACATCATTTGTGGCTTTTCATAGTTTGTTTTCATCTACTCCTGGTGTGCTATTTGTGACTGAATTTGAAGATGACCCCGATGAATATCGTAATAGTTTTTTGACTTCAGAATATCAAGTAATTATTAAGGAAGCTGGACACGATCATATTAAGGGGGGGCTGAATACTTTTGAATATGAAAAAGTAGGCTAATTTTTGAGTATTCTGCAGAGCTTCAGAATAATGTTATTCTGGGGCTCGTAATTTAAGGAGGAGAGTATATGTCTATTGTTGAAATTTATGGTTGGAAGGGTATTGATCCAGAAAAGAAAAAAAAATGGATAAGAACTTGTACCGATGTTATTGCAGAACAACTTAATGAGCCTTTGGACGAAATTACTGTGTTTATAAATGAGATTCCAAGTGAGAATTGGGGACAAGCTGGTGCCATTGGTACAGATAAAGATTGGTTGGAAAAATCTCGCCGTAAAGAAAGGAAGAATTAAAATGCCTATAATTAAGGTCGAATTAATGACTCCATGCAGTAAAGATGAAAAGAAAAAACTCATATTTGAATTGACGAAAAGGACGCATGATTTACTTGGCATTCCAGCTGAGAAAATTTCGGTGGTTCTTCATGATGTTATCTCTGAGGACTGGGGAAGAGCGGGGTATCTAAGTACACATGTAGATTTTGAGAAAGTAAGCCGAAAATTAGAAATGGAAAAAGAGGAGTGATTTTTTGAGTAGAAAAGTAGTAATAGTTAGTGCACTTCGTACAGCTATAGGTGCTATGGGTGGGACCTTAAGTAATGTTAAAGTGAGTGATCTAGGTGCACATGTAATTAAAGAAATACTAATATCTACTGGGATTGATAGTAAAATGATTGACGAAGTTTATATGGGATGTGTTTTTCAAGCTGGACAAGGTCAAAATGTAGCAAGACAAGCAGCTGTAAAAGCGGGAATATCCTACGACGTACCAGCGACAACAGTAAATATTCTATGTGGATCTGGTTTACACACAGTAAATTTAGCTGCTAAGTTGATTGCTTCTGAAACAGCAGATGTGATTATTGCTGGTGGAATGGAAAACATGTCTGCGGCTCCATTTTTGTTAGAAAAAGCAAGATTTGGTTATCGTTTAGGCAATGATAAACTGATTGACTCAATGATTAATGATGGGCTGGAAGATGCCTTTCATCAAATTCATATGGGAGAGACTGCTGAAAATGTTGCAGAACAGTGGGATTTGACACGAGAAGAGTTAGACTATTTTTCAGAGAATAGTCAAAAAAAGGCGATCAATGCTCTTGAATCAAAAATTTTTAAGGATGAAATAGTTCCTATTACTATAAAAAATAAAAAAGGTTCTTTCGAGTTTGTACAAGATGAATGTGTACGCTCAAATACTTCCTTTGAACATTTATCTACTTTAAAATCAGTTTTTAAACAAAATGGTATTGTAACTGCCGGTAATTCATCAGGAATTGGAGATGGTGCGGCAGCTATATTATTAATGAGTGAAGAAAAGGCCAAGCAATTAAATTTGAAAATTTTAGGATATTGGGAAGCAGGGGAATTGTCTGGTGTTGATCCTAGTATTATGGGTATTGGACCTATTGCTGCTACAAAAAAAGCTTTGAAAAAAACAAAATATTCAGTTGAAGACTTTGATTTAGTTGAATTAAATGAAGCTTTTGCTTCTCAATCTTTAGCAGTGATCAAAGAATTAGGCTTAGATCAACAGATAGTAAATGTAAATGGAGGAGCTATTGCATTAGGTCATCCTTTAGGAGCATCTGGCTGCCGAATTTTAGTAACTTTATTACATGAAATGAATAGACGAGGGTCGAAACTTGGTTTAGCGAGTTTATGTATTGGAGGAGGAATGGGGAGTTCAACAATTATAAGTAATCTTTAGCACTAGATAGAAAATGGTGACACAAAGGAAAATCCTTATAAAATGAGTCTCTCGATGAAAAAAAGTTATAGAATAAATCCATTCTTATTTTGTTAAAAGAACAGAATTGTAGTCGATAGTATGTCCATACGTTGTGGAGCAATATATGAATACGAAGAGAAAACAACTCTGTTCCAGGGAAAATTGTTTGATAGGTAAATAAGTTAATAAAAATGAGATTGGAGTTGTCTACCAATATCATTGCTCAGTCTTAATAAAGCAAGACAAGCAAATAAAAACTTATATCCCTTCTAACTTGAGAAAAAGCTAGGAATTTTGTGAAATTGATCAAAAGTGATTACCCTATCAATATTTTTTGTTGACTAAAGGTAAAGGACACTTAATTGGTCAACAAGCATGACTAAACTAGGGATTGAAAGAATAGTGGGTACTAATTTTTCAAATATATTTTGTATTTAAATTCCTAACATACGAACTCTATTTTAATTAAAAAATATCTTTTAGTCAAATAGTATGGGATACTATTGTAAAAATGTCCATATGTTAGTATATAAAAGAGTTCAAAAAGAAGTTGATTAGCAATCAGCTTCTTTTTACATAGTCTGAAAAAATGCTGTAGCTTCGGTGTGATCATTTTCTTTTAGTACGGTTATGCACAACTGTGGATAACTATGTGGATAACCCTGTTTATAACATTCAGTGATGCTCAAATATGACTTTAATTATCCTTGTTAGAACAAGTTACAAGCTACTATATAAAACGATATTTTTGAAGAGTAATAACCTGTCCTCCCTTAAATAAATAGAAGCATGGAGTATTTAAACAATCTCTTATCCACAGCTCTAAATCCAAACTCTTAATTGAAAATTTTTCTTTTGCTAGAGCAATTTTTTTCTTTTATTTGGTTATTAAATATAGTATGATTAACTTTTGGAAAGGAGAGAAAAAGATGGAAGAGACTTCAAAAGTAGTACCTTCAGAGGTAAAAGGTTGGAATTGGGGAGCATTCATGTTCAATATTATGTGGGGGATTGGTAATAAATCATATTTACCATTACTATGTTTAATTCCCTTATTTAATTTTGTCTGGATATTTGTTTGCGGATTTAAAGGAAATGAATGGGCATGGCAAAAAGGTGAGTATAAAGATGTAGAAACATTCAAAGCTGTACAAGCTACATGGAATCGTGCAGGCTTAGTCTGGTTTATTTTAACAATTGCTATTGTACTGTTTTACATTTTTATTTTTGCAACTGTCATTACTTCTATTCTAAGCAATTATAATAGTTACTAATATTTATTAATGACTCGTTGATTTTAAATAACGATTGAGTTTGGAACTGTAGTCCATGCTCCCAATAAAAAAGCAGGTATACTTTTGATTAAAAGTATACCTGCTTTTTCTAAGTATATTCTATTTTCGATACTGTCCATCACCATAAACAATATATTTCGTAGAAGTTAGTTCTTCTAATCCCATCGGACCTCTAGCATGTAATTTCTGCGTACTAATGCCAATTTCTGCGCCAAAGCCAAAAACAAAACCATCCGTAAAGCGTGTAGAAGCATTAGCATAAACAGCGGCTGCATCAACTTGTTGTAAAAATTGTTGTGTAGCAAAATAATTATCACTGATGATACTTTCAGAATGTTTAGTGTTGTACTGATTAATATGCTGAATCGCTTCATCTAAAGAATCAACTACTTTAACCGCTAGAATATAGTCATTGAATTCTGTTGCCCAGTCTTCTTCTGTTGCTGGGATCGATTGTTCAAAAATCGCTAGTGCTCGTTCATCTGCACGTAATTCTACATTATATTCATTCAGTGCTTTTTCAATTACAGGTAGGAAATTCGCTGCTACATCTTTGTGGATCAATAATGTTTCTGCTGAATTACAAACAGAAGGACGTTGGCATTTTGCGTTTACAATGATATTTGTGGCCATCTCTAATTGGGCATCTTTGTCGATATACACGTGACAATTGCCAGTTCCTGTTTCGATCACTGGAACGGTTGCGGTGGTTAAGACTGTTTTGATCAAGTTTGCACCGCCACGAGGGATTAAAACATCTAGATAGTCATTTAATTTCATCAACTCTTGAGCGGTTTCCCGAGAGGTATCATTAACAAATTGGATGGCAAAAGGAGAAGCATCTTTTTGCTCTAATGCCTGTTGTAAAATGCTTACTAACACTTGATTCGAATGAAAAGCTTCTTTTCCACCTCGTAAAATTACAGCATTTCCAGTTTTAAAGCATAGACTTGCCGCATCCGTTGTTACATTTGGACGAGATTCATAGATAATGCCGATTACACCAAGCGGTACTCGTTGTTTGCCGATCGTTAGACCGTCTTCGTTTTTCCACATTTTATCCACTTCGCCGATAGGGTCAGGTAAAGTCGCTACTTGACGGATACCATCTGCCATATCTTTGATACGTTCATCAGTTAGTCGCAAACGATCTAGCATGGTTTCTGTGATGCCATTTTCTTTTGCTGTGGCTAAATCTTTTTCATTTTCAGTTAAGATTTTTACTGTGTTTTTTTCTAGTTCATCCGCCATATGCAACAATAAATCATTTTTTGTTTTTGTGTCCATCAAACCTAGTTTGTAGGCTGTCTCTTTGGCTTGTTTGCCTAAACGAATTAAGTCAGTCATTGAACTTTCTCCTTTCGATTGAATAAAGTACCAATCATTTCACCATCTAAAATATCAAAAATAATTTTAGGATTCTGACCATTTGCTAAAATCATGGCACCATTATGTTCTAGAACTCGATCGGCTGCTTTTAGTTTACTGTACATACCGCCAGTTCCAAAACGGCTGCCTTTTCCGCCAGCTAATTGTAAAAGTTCATCATTGATCTCATTTATTTCAGAAAAAAGTGTTGCATCTTTATTTGTATTTGGATTATCAGAGAAGAAACCATCGATATCAGATAACATGATTAAAGCATCTGCCTGAATCAGTTGGGCAACGATTGCCGATAGTTGATCGTTATCACCAAATTTAGTTAAGTGATCTAATTCATCAATAGCTACCGTGTCGTTTTCATTGACGATAGGAATGATCCCCATTTGCAGTAATTGTTCCATCGTATTGGTTACATTTTTGCGGCTTTCTGGATATTCAATCACGTCTCTAGTCAATAGTAATTGAGCGATTTGCTGACTGTAAGTTAAAAAGCGTTGGTTATAGATATTCATCAACTCCGCTTGTCCAACTGCAGCAACTGCTTGTTGTTCTGGAATGGTCGAGGGACGCTTACTCATATTTAACTTATTTAAGCCAACACCAATCGCACCAGAAGAAACTAAAATAATTTCTTTACCTTGGTTGCTTAGATCAGTCAAGGTAAATGCCAATTGGTCGATGGCGCTTAAATTGATATTTCCATTTGGATAAATCAAAGTACTTGTTCCTACTTTGATGACGATTCTTTTTGCTTCTTTTAATTGGTTTCGCATGGTTGACCTCGTTTCTGTCTAGCAGTGTATTTGCAAGAAAGCTTGGACAAAAATTCTGCTTTTGTCCAAGCTTAGAGTTTTATTCTTCTATTTTACAGCTTTCTGCTTAATTTGTCTCTAAATCGTGCACAAATAATCCACTTAATAATTTAGGTTCGAACCAAGTTGATTTTGGCGGCATGATTTTACCTGCATCCGCAACGTTTAGTAAGTCATCCATGGTAGTTGGATAAACAGCAAAAGCCACTGACCATTGTCCGCTGTCGACTAACTGTTCTAACTCTTTCATCCCGCGAATCCCACCGACAAAATCGATGCGTTTATCTGTGCGCACATCTTGAATATCAAAAATGTCAGCAAACACATGATTTTGAAGCAAAGAAACATCTAATCCATCCACTGGATCAGTAGAAAAAATTGTTTCTTTAGCAGTTAAAGCAAACCACTGACCGTCTAAATACATACCAAAGGTTTTTGATTCAGTCGGTTTTCCTGAAGTTGTTTTTACCACAGTGAAGTTTTTTTCTAAACGTTTAAAGAAATCTGCTTCAATTGGTACATTCAAGACGCGATTATAATCTAAAATTTCCAATTCTTCTTTTGGAAAAATGACAGATAGGAAGTAATTGAACTCATCTGTGTCACTTGAGTTCATTCGGGCTGTTTTTTTCTTTTGTCCTACTTTTACAGCTGACTCTGTTCTGTGATGACCATCTGCAATGTATAAAGCTGGCACATCTTGAGCAAAAACTGTGACTAGTTCTTCGATTACTTCTGGCGTATCTACAAGCCAAACACGATGTGTCACTTCGTGGAAACTAGTGAAATCATAAGCTGGATCATGTGATTTTTTCCAGTTATCCATTAATGTTTGGATCTGTTTGTTTCTTCGATAAGTGAGAAAAATCGGGCTAGTATTCGCATCGCAAGCTTCAATATGTCGAATGCGATCTACTTCTTTTTCTGGGCGGGTAAACTCATGTTTTTTTATTTTACCTTCAGTATAATCAGTAATTGATGTACAAGTCACAAGACCTGTTTGTGCCCGACCATTCATTGTTAATTCATAAAGGTATAAGAGTGGTTGAGAATCTTGGATCAACCATTTTTTTTGTAAAAATTCCTTTAAATTACTAGTAGCTTTTTCATATACTTTATCGTCATATGATGAAAGATTTTCTGGTAAATCGATCTCTGATTTATCAATATGCAGGTAGGAATAGGGATTGTTTTCCCCAAGATCCCGTGCTTCTTGAGAATTAAGCACATCATAAGGTAATGTAGCAATTTTTTCGCTAAATTCAGCATTTGGTCGAATACCTTTAAATGGATGGATTGTAACCATTAATAACTCACCGCCTCAGTATTTTTGATCGTCCGTACACGGATAATATTTTCGGCTGCTTGAATTTTTTCAGCAGCGGCATGGATTTTTGCTTCGTCTGTTTCAGAAATATCAACGATTGTATAGGCATAATCATCACTACTGCGGTTGATCATCGTATCAATGTTGATCTCTAAATTTGCGATTCCTGTTGAGATTTGTCCTAACATATTCGGAACGTTTCTATGGACGATAGTGAAACGGAATGGCGAGTTGAAGGACATTTCAACGGTTGGAAAATTAACAGAGCGTTTGATGTTACCTGTTTCTAGGAATTTTTTCAGCGTGCGTGCAGCCATTTTTGCACAATTGATTTCAGCTTCTTCTGTTGATGCACCTAGGTGAGGAAGAACTAAGATTTTTTCGTTGTGTAATAGTCGTTCGTCAGCAAAATCAGTAACAAAATTGCTGATTTCACCTTGCGTAATTGCTTCAATGACGGCAGTAGTTTCCACTAATTCACCACGAGCAAAGTTTAATAAGACGGCATTCTTTTTCATTTGAGCTAATTGCTCTTTGCCAATCAAATGATGGGTATTCTCAGATAGAGGAACGTGAACGGTAATAAAATCACAGGTTTTCAAGACTTCTTCCATGCTTTGCGCTCGTTTAACACGACGTGAAATACTCCAAGCGGTGTCAACAGAAACAAAAGGATCAAATCCTGTAACTTCCATACCTAAACGATAGGCGTCATTAGCAACCATAGCGCCGATTGCCCCTAGACCGATTACCCCTAATTTTTTACCCTCCAGTTCAGTACCAGCAAATTGTTTTTTCTGTGCTTCCGCTTGTTCCTCTGCATCTGTCCCTGTTAGTGTCTGAACCCAGTTTGAGCCTTTTAAGATCGGACGAACAGATAAAAGTAAACAAGCAATGACAAGTTCTTTTACAGCGTTGGCGTTAGCACCTGGTGTATTAAAAACAACGATTCCATCTTCGGTGCATTGTTTAACAGGAACATTATTCGTTCCCGCTCCAGCACGTGCTACAGCTAAAACAGAAGCAGGAAAATCATAGTCATGGAGTTTTTCACTACGTAAGATGATGCCAGCAGGTGATTCCGTTTGATTGATTGTAAAGTTATCTTCATTAAAACGGGCTAAACCAATTGGCGCAATTGCGTTGAATGTTTTAATATCATACATCTATTTTTTTCCTCCATTTTCTGCTTCAAATTTTTTCATTAAGTTAACTAGAGCTTCAACACCAGTTTTAGGAAAAGCGTTGTATAAACTTGCACGCATGCCGCCTACAGAACGATGTCCTTTTAAGTTTTCAAAACCTTCTGCTAGAGCTTCCTGATTGAATTTTTTATCTAGCTCATCGTTTCCAGTGATGAAAGGAATATTGTTGATAGAGCGGTCTTTTTTATTTACAGGTGATGAAAATAGGTCAGATGCATCAATTTCATCGTATAAAATCGCTGCTTTTTCTTTATTTTGTTTTTCCATTTGACCAAGGCCCCCTTGTTCTTTGATCCATTCAAAGACAAGTTTAGCCATGTAAATACCGTAGGTTGGCGGTGTGTTATACATTGATCCGTTTTTGGCATGGATATCATAGTCCAACATGGCGCTAAGAACGTCTACTTGGCCGATCAAATCGTTACGAACGATAACAACTGTTAAACCAGCAGGCCCAATATTTTTTTGTGCACCCGCATAGATCAAACCAAAATCAGCGACATTGTAGTCAATGGATAAGATATTGGACGACATATCAGCCACAATCGGTACATCACCTGTATCCGGCAGGTCATAAATTGTTGTTCCTTCGATCGTATTGTTGGTCGTAATATGGACATAGGCTGCATCTTGTGGAATGTCTTCTTTATTGATATCAGGAATATAAGTGAAGTTTTTGTCTTCACTTGAAGCAATTACTTCCACGTCAACATTGCTAAGCTTTTTTGCTTCACTGATGGCTTTCTTTGCCCATGAACCAGTGTTGACGTACAAAGCTTTTTTATTTTGTGCTAAATTCAAAGGAACCATGGTAAATTGCATACTAGCGCCTCCTTGTAAAAAGAGCACTTTATAATTATCAGGAATATTCATCAATTCTCTGAGTAAGGTTTCAGCATTTTCAATAATCGTTTCAAAAAGGGAGGAACGATGACTCAACTCCATCACGGACATGCCGCTGTTCTCGTAATTCACCAATTCGGATTGTGCTTTTTCCAATACACTTTTAGGTAAAACGGCGGGACCAGCTGAAAAATTGTAAACAGTTTTCATACATCTATCTCTCCTTTGATATTCTCTTTCATCTACTAGGATTATTGTATAGTAAATGTGAAAACAATTATAACAGAAAGATTAGATTAAAAAAAGATTAAAAGTAAGTTTCGTAAAATTTTTCACAGTTTTTTTCATGAGGTCTCTTGTAAACTTGTTTGGACAAGTGTGAAAGCGATTTTTGTTGCTGTTTCCCATTATAATATGTCATGAAGAAACATCAACTAAAATGTTCTTCTACTGTAAATTTTAAAATGTGGACTCATTAATAATTCAGAACTGTACCAAAAAATAATTGGGAATGAAAATCTTGATAGGGGGCTTGGAGAGTAAGTATTGGTAACAATTGAAAGTGTAGAGCTCTTGTTGATGGTTGACTAATTATTGCCAACAAAGGTTGGAAAAGTGGTTTGTACTTCATTTTTGTCAAAATATTTGATTGTACAAAAATAAGGCTGGTACAGAATGGATTACTTCTGTATCAGCCGTTTATTCAGATTCTAAGTGACCATGGGAACTGGTAGAGTATGTCCTAATCAGATCTCATTCTTTAAATAATCATGAAACATCAGTCGATGTTCCAAATAGCTATGTTTTAGCAATAAAACAATATAAAAAATGGTATCTCTAGAAATATTATACTTTCATAATAAGAAAGCATAGGTACTTTTCTTAGATTAGTGTGATTTTATCTAGAGTTTTCCAACGTTTTGCGGCCATTTGACCCAGTTATCAACACCTGTACGATCTGGGTGTTTGATTGTAGGGAATTTTCCGCCAATCGGTCCAATCACAATAGGATTAATAACAACCTTATTAGCTCCACCAATAACTTTCTTCATTTCTTTTTCATTCAACTCTTTAGAAAAATTTAAATCCAACTTGATAACCTACTTTAATTACTTTATATTAAATATACTAGACTATTTATTCGTAGTCAATATAATGATTAGAGGTTTTATCGATTTGAATGGCTATTAAATTAATGAAACAACAAGATCAGAAAGATTGTGGCGTGGTTTGTTTGGCCATGATTTTAAACTATTATAAAACAGAAATTCCAATAAATAAATTACGCGAACTGTCAGGTACAGACATTGATGGTACTTCAGTTTTCGGATTAAAAACCTGTCTGAAAAAGCTTAACTTTGATTGTAAGGCAGTCGAGGCAGAGTCCGCTATTTGGAAAGAAAAAGAGTTACCTCTCCCATTGGTTGCTCATGTATTAATTGATCAATCTTATTTACATTATGTAGTTGTTTATAAAGTTCAAGGAGATACGTTATTTATTGCTGATCCTGAAAGAGGATTAGTAAAACAATCTATACAAGAGTTTGAACAACAGTGGACGGGTGTTTTATTACTTATGACTCCAAACGAAACATATCAACCTATTACCGAAAAAGTCGGTAATTTGACTTCTTATTTGCCTATATTATTCAAACAGAAAAAAATCATTACGTATATTGTGTTAGCTTCCGCTTTTATCACACTTTTTGGTGTTCTGGGTCCCTACTATTTTCAAGGAATCATTGATTCTTTCATCCCAAGGCGTACGGTATCTACTCTGAATGTCATTTCAATTGGTCTTATTTTTGTCTATTTTTTTCAAGCTTTTTTTGAATATAGTCGAAATTATTTGTTAGTTATTTTGGGGCAAAAAATGAGTATTTCAGTTATGCTAAGTTATTTTAAACATGTATTGAAGCTTCCTTTATCATTTTTCTCAACAAGAAAGTCTGGGGAAATAATCTCTCGTTTCTTAGATGCAAATAAAATTATTGATGCTTTGGCGAGTGTGACGCTTTCTATTTGCTTGGATATTGCTATGGTTGTGATTATTGGCTTGATTTTGTTTCTTCAAAATCGTTTGTTATTTTTAATTTCGCTAGGTACTATTCCTTTTTATTTGCTTGCAATTTTAGCATTTGTGAAAGCATTTGATCGTTCGAACGAAGAAGAAATGGTTGCTGGTTCCGCTTTAAATGCGAGTATTATCGAAAGTATAGAGGGAATAGAAACAATAAAATCCTATAATGGGGAAGACAAAGTTTATGATAAAGTTGATCAACAATTTAAACAATTGATGAAAAAATCTTTTAAACAATCGAATTTGGACAATATTCAACAAGTGATTAAACGCTGTATTCAACTGATTAGTAGTGTTTTGATTTTATGGATTGGCTCGTATTTGGTTATTGGTGGTACAATTAGCCTTGGGCAGTTGATTTCATTTAATGCTTTACTTGTGTTTTTTACAGAACCTTTGCAAAATATCATTAATTTGCAAGTGAAAATGCAGACAGCACAAGTGGCAAGTCGACGGTTAAATGAAATTTTTTATATTGATGAGGAACAACAGAAATCTGATTCCTACAAAATAGTCGATCCCATTATTTTCAAAGAAGGTATTTGGATTAAGAACGTTTCTTTTTCTTATGGAATGAAAATGCCTGTCCTGCAAAATATATCAGTATCTATTAAAGCTGGATCTAAAGTTGCACTTGTCGGTATTAGTGGTTCAGGTAAGTCAACTCTTGCAAAATTATTAGTTCACTTTCATTCTCCTTCTGAAGGAGACATTTTCTATCAAAAAACGAATATGAAAGAGATTGATCGTTATTTTTTGAGAGATCATGTGACGTATGTTCCGCAAGAATCTTTCTTTTTTCATGGAACTATTATGGAAAATTTGGTTTTTGGGTTAACTGACCTGCCTTCATTTGAACGTATTGTTGAAGTTTGTGAGATGGTTCAACTAATGGATTATGTTAATCAACAACCATTGAATTTTGACACTTTAATTGAAGAAGGAGGCACAAATTTATCTGGTGGTCAGAAACAACGAATTGCTTTAGCTAGAGCCCTTTTAAAAGATGCTGAAATCTTGATATTGGATGAAGCAACGAGTGGGATGGATACATTATTAGAGCATGCAATTGTGCAAAATTTAAAGCAATTACCTAACAAAACTATTTTGTTCATTGCTCATCGTTTGTCTATTGCTAAAGTCTGTGATCATATTTTTGTTATGCATCAAGGGAATTTAATTGAACAAGGAACACACAAAGAACTTCGATTTAATGCTGGGATGTATCAACAATTGTGGGAAATTGATAGCTAAAAGCTGGACTAAATTATAAGTGGCTGATAAAAGTATACAACTAGTAACTTTTCCGATTGTGATATTCAAAATTCCATTAAGGTCACTGGGTTGAAAACGCCAGTTAAAAGAAAAAATCCATAACTAAAAATTTAGCATAGAGTGTTTGGTTATTAACTGAATGCTCTATGCTAGATTTTTTACGTCGGAAGAATGATTTCACTTTTCTGCTTAACATGATAGACTACCTACATAACAAACCGTCTTAAAGGAGATCAAGCAATGTCCAAATTAAAAGAATTGGCTCGCAATTGCCTGCAAGTTGCGCCGTTTATTTTATCTAATACAATTATCTTTATTCCTTATTTTTTATTTTTGAGTTTAAGTGATGGAACAACAATGGAAAGAATTTTACCTTTTGTTCTTTTTTATACTTTTCGCATGACTGGGATTTTCCTGTTAAAAAGCTTTAAACTAGCATTAACAAGTTTTAATATTTTGATTATCTCCATTTTGATTGGCGGGATAGGCTGTTTGGTTGGAGTGATGGGACAATTTTATTTTCCAGCTTATTTATTTTCTGCTGTTCTACTGGGACTAAGTGCTTCTTGGCTGCCTGCTGCTAACACGACAGTTAATTATCATGAAAAACAGCAAGGATATTTTCCTTTAACAGGTAGAAAGTACCTATTTATTTTACTGATATTAGGTGGAGTTATTGCTTCTTTAACAATGACAAGGGAATTGAGAATCCCTTTAGTTTTAGGTGAATATGTTCTGCTATATGTGGCTGCTTATCATACAGTTACCCATTATCCAGATTATGAAATTGATTTCAATGAAGTGAATCAGAAAGTTGTTTCAGTGAAAGAATTCTTTTTATTTTTGAGTTTTTTTGTATTACTGTTATTTATTCGTTCAGCTCGTTTGTTGTTTAATCCGCAACTTTTAGACATTGGTATTGTGGGATTTTCTGTGCTATTTCTGATAAGTGCGTGGTATTTGAATCGTCAAAGAAAAACATGGAAGCTGCCTTTGTGGTTGAATCTATTACCATTTGCTGTTGGAATGTGTATGAATTTTCTATTACTTTTTGGGACATTTTATGTTTCTCTACGTTTAGGGGCAGATCAATTGGTTCTTAATTTATATCTTCCTTATCTTTTAGGAATTGTTGGTTCAGCTGTGTTTATTAAGTTTTTGTATCGCCTGTTTCCAGAAGTTGATCCTAAAATAGTCCAGCTCAGTGCTTTTATTGTGTCTTTATTCTTCTTGCTATTTCGACCACTTTTTCCAGCGGGGATTTTTTTGCTAAGCTTATGTATCAGTGCTACTGGCAATTTTTTGAATCAACTCTATTATCAAGAGAAATTATTGCCGCAAGATCAGCGAATTATTACTAAATATAGTATACAAACCAAAGGCAGTGTAACCCATCAGCTGTTATTGATGAGTGTACTGTGGCTGCTTGTAGAGCAAGAAAATTTACCAGTTAAAACTGTTTTGCAGATCACGGCTCATCGGACAAATAATCCAGCTGCTATTCAGTTGGTTGAACAGGTTCATATAATCAGTGTGGCTGGTTTGATTTTATTCTTTTCTTTTATTCTACATGAAGTGGTAAAAACGACTAAAAATCAAGTCTATAAAGAAAATGATCTAAAATGATGTGAAAACAATAAAAAAGCACAAGAGAATATTAAAGATAGTATAAAACTAAACTGGGAAGCAGTGGAATATGTTAAAATAGAAATAGTTTACAAGTAGAGGAGATTTTTGATGAAACAACGAGGATTTGAAGTTATAACTGATTATTCAGACCAAGGGATTACAATTCCACAACGTGCTACAAAAGGAGCTGCAGGGTACGATTTTGAAGCGGCTGAAACAGTCGTCGTACCAAGTATTTGGCAATTACAAGCACAAGGAATTGCGCCAAAACCAGTTTTAGTAAAAACAGGGATTAAAGCGTACATGTCTGAAAATGAATATTTAGAATTAGTAAGCCGTTCATCGAACCCATTGAAACGTTTTTTAATGTTAGCTAATGGCGTAGGTGTGATCGACAGTGATTATTACAATAACGAAGGTAATGAAGGACATATCATGTTCCAGTTTTTAAATTTCGGTTATGAAGATATGGTAATCGAAAAAGGGGAACGAATCGGACAAGGAATTTTTAAACCGTTTCTTTTAGCGGATGTTGATAACGTAGAAAATGAACGGACAGGCGGTTTTGGTTCTTCTGGTAAAAACTAAGTGGAATGCGCTGTAAAACAGCTTTTTAAAAGGCTCGTCTTAGTCTAGGATACGTATAGTATGGTAAAATAAAGAATACATTAAAACAAGGGGATAGCATATGGCAAAAAAAGCTAAAGTTCAATTTGAATGTCAAACTTGCGGGTACATTTCCCCAAAATATCTAGGTCGTTGTCCTAATTGCGGACAATGGAATACTATGACCGAAGAAGTGATTCAAGATACATCTGATCGCCGTGCCAGAGTTAGTTTGACTGGTAAAAAAACACAACCGCAACGTCTAGCTGAAGTGGTTCCTAAAAAAGAGCCTAGAGTGAAGACTAAGTTAGTAGAGTTGAATCGTGTGTTAGGTGGTGGGGTGGTTCCAGGCTCATTAGTTTTGATTGGTGGAGATCCAGGGATCGGCAAATCAACGCTGCTTTTACAAGTATCACAACAACTTGCAGAAATCGGCGGAAAAGTACTTTATGTTTCTGGAGAAGAAAGTGCGGAACAAATCAAAATGCGGGCGGAGCGATTAAGTTCGATTGATACTGAATTTTATTTGTACGCTGAAACAGATATGAATGAAATTTCTCGAGCAATCGAAAAATTAGAACCAGATTACGTGATTATCGACTCTATTCAAACGATGACTCAACCAGATGTAACTAGCGTTGCTGGCAGTGTTAGTCAGGTGCGGGAAACAACCGCTGAATTATTGAAGATTGCTAAAACAAATGGTATTGCGATTTTTATTGTTGGTCATGTGACCAAAGAAGGTTCGATTGCTGGACCTAGAATGTTAGAGCATATGGTGGACACGGTGTTGTATTTTGAAGGAGACAAACATCATACCTTTAGAATCTTAAGAGCGGTAAAAAATCGTTTTGGTTCAACTAACGAGATCGGAATTTTTGAAATGAGAGAGCATGGATTGGAAGAAGTTGCAAATCCTTCTCAAGTATTTTTAGAAGAACGGCTAGCTGATGCTACTGGTTCAGCGATTGTGGTAGCGATGGAAGGCACACGCCCGATTTTAGTTGAAGTGCAGGCTTTGGTAACCCCGACAATGTTTGGGAATGCGAAGCGGACAACAACAGGACTGGATTTTAATCGAGTATCCTTGATTATGGCCGTTTTAGAAAAACGTGCCGGATTACTACTGCAAAATCAAGATGCTTATCTAAAAGCCGCCGGCGGCGTGAAAATCAATGAACCAGCAATCGATTTAGCGGTGGCGGTGAGTATTGCTTCTAGTTACAAAGAAAACGGTACAAAACCAACAGAATGTTTTATTGGTGAAATTGGTTTGACCGGTGAGATTCGTCGTGTGAATAGTATTGAGCAACGAGTACGTGAAGCGCAAAAACTAGGTTTTACTAAAATTTATGTACCAAAGAATAATTTAGGCGGTTGGACACCTCCAGAAGGAATCGAGATTGTTGGTGTTGCTACAATCGGAGAGACACTAAGAAAAGTTTTCAAATAAAGGTGAGGGGGAGAGATCATCACAAGATTTAGGACTGATCTCAACCTCTATTCTTTAAATTAAGTATGAGTATATAGGAGGATGAAGCTATGCAAAAACGTGTCATCACACTGCTGATGGTCGTCGTTGGCATAAGTCTAGGTATCTCACTGTTACCGATGGCTTGGGATATGGCGAAACAAGCAGATAATACATGGCTGAACAATAACTTTACTAACAGTTTAATTGGTGCACTTATTTTCTTTATTTTATCTTTAGGGTTAGCAAAGTACATTGTTTCAGGTGTTAAAAAAATAGAAGCAGCATTAAATGAGATGAGTTTGACCTATCTTTTATTTGGGAGTGTAGGTGCGATTATTGGCCTGATTATTGGTGTCATCATCTCTATTCCAATGTATAACTTGAATATCCCATTTGTGAATAGCGTATTGCCAATTTTAGTTATGATTATTTTTGGTTACCTTGGTTTTCGCATGGGTACAACTCGGATTGATGAGTGGCGTAAAATTTTCACTCCAAGGCAAAAGAAAGTTCAGACTGAAAATGACGGAGAAGTTTTAGAACGTAGGGCAGAAGATCATTTTCATAAATATAAAATTTTGGATACAAGTGTAATTATTGATGGTAGAATCTATGACATTGCTAGATCTGGATTTTTAGAAGGAGTCATTTTGATTCCTAATTTTGTATTGTATGAATTGCAATATATTGCTGATTCTGGTGACAGTTTAAAACGTGTACGTGGACGTCGTGGACTGGATATTTTAAATGCACTGCAAAAAGAAGCGGGTATTTCTGTTGAAATGTATGATGGCGATTTTGAAGATATTTCTGAAGTAGACAGCAAATTGATCAAATTAGCTAAGTTGCTAGACGGTGTTGTTGTAACGAATGATTACAATTTAAACAAAGTCTCTGAGTTCCAAAATGTTCCTGTATTGAACATCAATGCTTTGGCAAATGCTGTAAAACCAGTTGTGATTCCAGGAGAAACAATGAATGTTATGGTTGTGAAAGCTGGAACTGAAAGACAACAAGGTGTGGCTTATCTGGATGACGGTACAATGGTTGTAGTTGAAGATGGTCAGCATTATATGAATGAACATATTCAAGTGGTTGTTACTAGCGCCTTGCAGACCGCAGCGGGACGGATGATTTTTGCAAAACCTGCTCACTCTGGACGCGGGATCGATGAGAGTAAAGAAGATCATAAAGCCAATGAGAAAAGCTGAAAATAGAAACAAAGCACTAGATTATGAAGTTATCTTGTTAGCTGCTGGGCAAGGGAGAAGAATGGGAGCCAGCCGTAATAAAATTTTACTTCATCTAGTCGGTAAACCAATTATTTCTTATTCATTAAATATGTTTTTGAACGATCCAGCTTGCAAACACATTGTCTTAGTTACACAAGAAGATGAACAAGGTTTATTAGGGGCTATGGTCAAGAAAGAAACCAAAAGGAAACAGAGTCCTGTAACAATTGTTTCTGGTGGGAGTGAGCGTCAATATAGTGTCTATAATGGATTACAATTTTTATTAAATCCAGAAAACATCGTGATGGTACATGATGGGGCAAGACCATTTGTTACGTTGAAGCAATTGAAATTATTACATCGTAAAGTACAAGAAACCAGAGCAGCTATTTTAGGTGTTCCAGTCAAAGATACGATCAAACGTGTAGTTGATGGAATTGTTCAAGAAACAGTTCCACGTGAAACGTTGTGGCAAATCCAAACGCCTCAAGCCTTTTATGGAGAAGATTTATTAGCAGTTCATAGGTGTGCACAACAAGAAAATTATTTAGGAACAGACGAAGCTTCTCTTATTGAAAAATACAGCAATTTATCTGTATCCATGGTATTAGGAAGTTATGAAAACATTAAACTGACAACACCGGAAGATATGCTGATTGGTGAAGCAATCGTGAAACGAAAAAGAAGTTAGGTGAGGAAATATGATACGAGTTGGGCAAGGATTTGATGTTCATCAATTAGTAAAAGGACGGAAATTGATTATCGGCGGAGTAGAACTTCCGTTTGAAAAAGGCTTATTGGGACATTCTGATGCAGATGTGTTGCTTCATGCGATCACTGATGCAATTTTGGGAGCTGCAGGTCTGGGAGACATCGGTCATTTATTTCCAGATACAGACCCAGCGTTTAAAGATGCGGATTCAATCAAATTATTATATGTGGCAAATCAAAAAATTTTAGCTGACGGCTTTACTATTGGCAACATTGATTGTACAATTCTAGCAGAACAACCAAAAATGAAACCTTACTTAGAACAAATGAAAGAAAACATCGCCAAAGCGTGCCAAATTGAAATGAATCAAATCAATTTGAAAGCAACAACGATGGAAAAAATGGGTTTTATTGGTCAAGAAGAAGGTATGGGAGCGATTGCGGTCGCTTTACTTGAAAAATAGAAAGAGGAATGCACAATGACAAAAGTACGTGTACGTTATGCACCAAGTCCAACTGGACACCTGCACATTGGGAATGCAAGAACAGCTTTATTCAATTACTTATTTGCTCGCCACAACGATGGTGAATTTATTATCCGTATTGAAGATACGGATCAAAAGAGAAACATTGAAGATGGCGAAAAAAGCCAACTAGAAAATCTAGCATGGTTAGGTATGGACTGGGATGAATCTCCTGAAAAACCAGGTGAATATGGACCTTACCGTCAATCAGAACGTGGCGAAATTTATCAACCATTGATCGATCAATTGTTGGTAAGTAACCGTGCGTATAAATGTTATTGTACGGAAGATGAACTAGAAGCGGAAAGAGAAGCACAACGTGCTCGTGGTGAAATGCCTCATTACTCTGGTAAATGTGCAGAATTGACGCCATCTGAACAAGCGGAAAAAGAGGCACAAGGATTTGAGCCAGTAATTCGTTTCCGCGTGCCAAGAAATACTTCTTATACATTTGAAGACATAGTTAAAGGTGAAATCGTTTTTGAATCAGATAACATCGGCGGCGATTTTGTTATTCAAAAACGCGACGGCATGCCGACATATAACTTTGCGGTAGCAGTAGATGACCACATGATGAAAATTACTCACGTATTACGCGGGGATGATCATATTGCGAATACACCAAAACAATTAATGGTTTATGAAGCATTTGGTTGGAAAGCGCCAGAATTCGGACATATGACATTGATCATCAACTCTGAAACAGGTAAAAAATTAAGTAAACGTGATGAATCGATTTTACAATTTATTGAACAATACCGTGAATTAGGTTATTTACCAGAAGCAATGTTCAATTTCACAGCCCTACTAGGTTGGTCACCAGTTGGAGAAGAAGAAATATTCTCGCAAGAAGAATTAATCAAGATTTTTGATCCAGAACGTCTAAGTAAATCACCAGCAGCTTTTGATGGTAAAAAACTAGAATGGGTCAACAACCAATATATGAAACAATTAGACTTAGATGTCTTAACAGATATGTGTCTGCCATATTTAGTAGCAGAAGGTAAAGTTGAAGCTCAACCTAGTGGTGAAAAACTGGAATGGCTGAAAAAAGTAGTCAGCTTATACCAACCTCAAATGAGTTATGCGGCAGAGATCGTTGATGCATCTGAATTGTTTTTCAACGAACACCCTGTCTTAGATGATGCAGCAAAAGAAGTATTAGCTGGAGAAACTGTTCCAACTGTTTTAGCTGCATTTAAAGCACAATTAGAAGCAATGGATGTTGTTGATGTGCCAAGTATTAAAGCAGGGATCAAAGCGGTTCAACAAGAAACGGGTGTTAAAGGAAAGAACTTGTTTATGCCAATTCGTGTGGCTGTTTCAGGACAAGTGCATGGCCCTGAATTAGGCGATACAATCGAACTTTTAGGAAAAGAAAAAGCGTTAGATCATTTAAATAACGTTTTATAATAAAAATATGTAGATAAGAAGAAGTAAAAAAGTATTTGTCTTAAGAGAGACTGTGGATGGTGAAAACAGTTGTCAGGACTTTTTGAAATGCATCTTTGAATAGTTTCAGCGATATGTAGCTGAAAACGGCCAACAACCGTTATCTGTTTTGAGGCAGGGAGACCTGTAAAAAAAAGTGGAACCACGCAGAAGCGTCTTTTAAACGAAGTTATTTTGTTTAAAAGACGCTTATTTTTTATTGAATGAAAGGGGAGGCAATATGGAGTGGTTAAAAAAAGCGGTCATAGCAGTCAAAAAAAATGATCCAGCAGCACGTTCAACACTAGAAGCAGTACTTACATATCCTGGTGTACACGCATTGTTTTGGCATCGTTTTTCGCATTTCCTGTATCGACATCGCTTGTTTTTATTAGCAAAAATACATGCGCAATTCTGGCGCTTTTTAACAGGAATTGAAATCCATCCAGGGGCAAAAATTGCTTCAGGCGTTTTTATCGATCATGGGATGGGCATTGTGATTGGACAAACTGCTGAGATTGAGGAAGATGTAGTTTTATTTCACGGAGTGACTTTAGGCGGAACAGGGAAAGATGTGGGAAAGCGTCATCCAACTGTAAAAAAAGGTGCCATGATTCATGCTCATGCACAAATACTAGGACCAGTAACGATTGGTGAACGAGCAAAAATTGGAGCCTCAGCGGTGGTTTTAACAGATATTCCAGCCGATGCGACAGCAGTAGGAATACCAGCGAAAGTTGCGAGAATTAAAGGAGAAAAAATGGAGGAAGAATATGATTCAAATTTATAATACATTAACAAGAGAAAAAGAAGTTTTTCAACCAATAGAGGAAGGAAAAGTCCGGATGTATGTCTGCGGACCAACTGTCTATAATTATATTCATATTGGTAATTCACGGAGTACAGTCGCCTTTGATACGATCAGACGTTACTTTGAGTATCGTGGTTATGAAGTGAATTTTGTATCAAATTTTACAGATGTCGATGATAAAATTATCCGTGTAGCCAAGGATTTAGGGATAACAGCACCAGAAGTAGCTGAACGATTTATTCATGCTTTTGAAGAAGATACCAACGCTTTAAACGTACTGCCTGCTACCAAACACCCACGTGTAATGGATCATATGCCGGATATTTTAACATTTATTCAAACGTTGATCGACAAAGGATATGCTTATGAGTCTCAAGGAGATGTGTATTATCGAACACGTAAATTTGAAGGTTACGGGAAACTTAGCCACCAGTCCATTGATGAATTGGAGATCGGCGCTAGTCAGCGAACAGGGCTAGAAAAAGAATTAAAAGAAGACCCGTTAGACTTTGCACTATGGAAAGGGGCAAAAGCAGACGAAATTTCTTGGGAATCACCGTGGGGAGTGGGGCGTCCAGGGTGGCATATTGAGTGTTCAGTCATGGCAACCAAACATTTAGGTGATACAATTGATATCCATGGAGGCGGTCAAGATTTAGAATTTCCTCATCATGAGAATGAAATCGCTCAAAGTGAAGCAAAGACTGGAAAGACATTTGCTAATTACTGGATGCACAACGGTTTTGTAACAATTGGTGAAGACGATGAAAAAATGAGCAAATCTTTAGGGAACTTTGTGACTGTTCATGAATTGATTGAGCAGGTTGATCCTCAACTTCTGCGCTTTTTCATGGCAACTACCCAATACCGTCGTCCGATCCGTTACAGTGAAACACTACTAAAAGAAGCGGGCGTTAATTTGCAAAAATTAAGGAATGCTTTTGAGAACCTATCATTTAGACAAAATGATGCTGCAGCAACACTTGAAGAAGATGGTCGTAAATTACAAGAATTAGAAGAATTAGAAATACGTTTCACCACTGAAATGGATGATGATTTCAACGCAGCTAATGGGATTACAATTGTTTACGAACTGGCTAAGTGGCTAAATCAATATAGCGAGCAAGAAAAAGTTTCCGCAATAGTTATTGAAAAAGCGATAGAAAAATTCACGCAATGGTTGAGTATTTTTGGTATTTTCTTCCTATCAGAAGAATTACTAGATGATGCTATTGATCAATTAATCGAAGAGCGCAATCAAGCCCGTGCGAACCGTGATTTTGCCCGCAGTGATGAAATTCGTGATTTACTGAAAGATAAAGGAATAACCTTGGAAGATACAGCGCAAGGAACTAGATGGAGAAGAAGTGAATGAGAGATTATACACAATTAAACGGTTTAGCCTTAGCTTATGTAGGAGATGCGATTTATGAAATCTATATCCGCGACTACCTAGTTGAACAAGGGCAAACCAAACCCAATGTTTTACATCGTATGGCAACACACTACGTTTCAGCTAAAGCACAAGCCTTTTTGATCCAAGAAATGCTAGAAGAAAAGTTACTGACAGAAGACGAAGAACTAATGTATAAACGTGGTCGTAATGCTAAAAGCCACACGTCAGCAAAAAATGCTGATATCACAACGTATCGTGTTGCAACAGGCTTTGAATCGTTGATGGGGTATTTGCATTTAACGAAACAAAATGAACGTTTAGAAGAATTGATCAATTGGTGTATAAAAAAAGTAGGTGAAAAAGATGAGAAATGATAAGAAGCGTCCTTTTAAAGGAAATAAACCTAAGAAAAATCAGCCATTTAAAAAAGAACCAGTAAGAAAAGAACGGGAAGTCTCTCAAGAAGCAATCGAAGATAACTTTGTTTTTGGAAATCATGCCACGGTTGAAGCCATTCAACAAGGTCGTGGGAATAAATTGTTTCTACAAGAAGATAGTAAAAGTGAAAAAGTAGAACAGCTGAAATTACTGGCAAAAGAAAATGCAGTTCCAGTAAAATGGGTACCAAAGCAAAAGCTAGACACAATGACCGATCATGGTGTGCATCAAGGGATCGTATTGGCGATTACAGCTTACGAATATCTTACCTTGGATGAATTGTTGGATCGTACAAAAGAGAAGACAGAGACCCCATTTTTCTTGATTTTGGATAGCATAGAAGATCCCCATAATTTTGGTTCGATATTACGAACAGCTGATGCAACGGGTGTGGATGGCATTATTATTCCCAAACATCGTGCAGTAGGAATCACGCCAGTAGTTACAAAAGCATCAACTGGAGCAGTGGAATACATTCCAGTTGCCCGTGTAACGAATTTAGCCCAAAGTATTGCAACACTGAAAGAAAATAGTTTTTGGGTTTTTGGAACGGATATGAAAGGGACTGATTACCGTCAATGGAATACTCAAGGAGCAATTGCATTGATCATCGGTAATGAAGGTAGAGGCATGAGTCAAGGTCTTCACAAAGAAGTGGATGAATTATTGACAATTCCAATGACTGGTCACGTTCAAAGTTTAAACGCCGGTGTTGCCGCAGGTCTATTGATGTATGAGGCATATAGAGGACGGAATCCGCTCTAAATCCGAGTAAATGGCGAGAAAAAAAGCAAACTGTATAATACTCCGATTACATTACTTCATTCAGTGCTTAAGAGCTGAATGAAGTAATGGTGAATATCTTGTTTTTCGGAGCTAGTCGCTTTTGTTTCGACTACCCATTATAAAGAAGGGGACAAAACAAAATGAAAAAACAATTACTGATTGTTGATGGGTATAATATGATTGGTTCTTGGCCGGAACTGGTTCAGTTAAAGAATCAAAATAAACTTGAAGATGCTAGAGAAGTCTTGCTGCAGCGTTTATCCAACTATGCAAAGTATGAGGACTTAAAAGTGATTGTTGTTTTTGATGCACAGTTAGTCCCGGGAATTCAGCAGACCTATAAAAAATATCTTTTGACTGTTGTGTTTACCAAAGAAGATGAAACAGCTGATAGTTATATCGAACGGATTGCAGGTGAAAAAAATGATCGCTTGACTCAAGTGACAGTAGCAACAAGTGATTTGGCTGAACAATGGCTCGTTTTTTCAAAAGGTGCATTACGTACGTCAGCGAATGAACTATATAAAAGTGTTAAAAAATCAGAACGTACGATTGCAATACATGCCACAGATATCCATTTTCAGGATTTTCGACGAAATTCTCCATGGAATCTAGAACAATTGTCAAAGTTGTCCGACAAATTAGAAGAATTATCCAAAAAGGATGATTAAACGTTTGTTCGCTTCTATTTTTTTCTAAAAAAATGTTACGCTTTTTTTAAGCATTTTGCGTATTAGTGAAATGTTTGAAAGGAGAAGGTTGGTATGAATAAGTATGAAGACATTTTAAAGGGAGATACATTGGCATTTGATTGTTTATATCGGAAATATTATCCAGTCGTATATAAGTTTCAGAAAAAGTATTACTTGAAAGACTTTGATCGCGAAGACTGGATTCAGGAAGGACGAATCATTTTCCATCGATCACTGGAACGCTATGAGGAAGTTCATAATGTTTCTATTGGGAAATTTTTTAAGTCAAATTTTGAAAATCATATTCGCAGTTTAGTCAGAAAACAGTGTGCAATTAAACGTACGATCGATGTACAATCGGTCTCTTTAGATCAAAAAGTAGAGAAACAGGGAGAATCTTTTTTTGATTATATTGGGGCGGAAGAGGCAGATGTATTAGAGCAAATGATCATTAGAGAGAAGTTGGAGCAATTACCAATCGTGTTGTCTCCATTTGAGCGAGTAACGTTTCAGGAATACATGAATGGTAAAGAGTTGGAAGAGATAGCAAAAGATACAGCTAGTCGTGAAATAACAGTTAGAAGTGCTTATGATCGGGCTAAAAAGAAGTTGAAAGCAATAATTTATGATTAAATGAGAACATTGGATTTTTTCACATCAAATAATTATCGGTTTATAAATTATAATTAGTTGCAATTAATTTTCTGCTATGGTAAACTTGTTATTTTTATTATTACGTGGTACAATGGAATTTGAGGTGAATGCAATGCCAACAACTTTAGCGTCAATTAAAAAAGATCTAGAATGTCGTATCGGCAGCCAAATCACATTAGTTGCTCAGACCGGCAGAAAGCGCCAAACTGAACGTAAAGGTATTTTGACAGAAACGTATCCATCTGTCTTCGTTGTAGATTTAGATCCAGATGAAAACTCATTTGAACGAGTTTCTTATAGTTATTCTGATGTGTTGACACGCACAGTAGAGATTGAATTTGTCAGTGAAGCAGTTTAAAGTTTTAAAAGTAGAGTCAAAGCGATATCGCTTTGACTCTACTTTTTTATTGTTATCTGTAAGGTTAAATTGTTTAAAAACAGTCTTCCGGAATGTGTGAGATAGCTAAGATACAGCGTTTGTGGGATACATACTAGTTGCAAGTACAAAAATTAGATGCAAGTAGACTTTTAGAAAATGCTACTGGGACTTAAAAAACGGTGAATAAACAGTTTATCAATACTTTTTTACATCTAAGATGTGTATGTGACTTCGAATTTTAACTATTTTTTAGTTGGAAATTAGAAATAAGATAGTTAACGCAAAACTATATCAATTTTTCAACAATTATATACTTCTCCAACAACATATGTTAGAATTTAAAAGATTGTGAAGTTGGTCAGGTATTGGGATTAGATAGGTGAAAAAGAATGGAAATCATAGAAAAAGCGCCCGCAAAAATTAATTTGGGGTTGGATGCTCTCTATAAAAGAAACGATGGTTATCATGAATTAGAGATGATCATGGCTAGCGTAGATTTAGCCGATCGGTTGACTTTTAAGTTATTACCGAAAAATGAGATAGTGGTCGAAACAGATAGCTCCTTTTTACCAGTAGATAGAAGAAACCATGTGTATCAGGCCGCAGAACTACTGAAAAACACATTTCATCTTACTCAAGGAGTCAAAATTTATATAGAAAAAAAAATACCTGTCGCAGCTGGTTTAGCTGGCGGTAGTAGCGATTGTGCTGCTGCATTGCGAGGGTTGAATCGATTATGGAATCTAGGCTTGTCTTTAGAAGAGCTTGCAGAACTAGGAAGTAAGATTGGTTCAGATGTCCCTTATTGTATTCATGGCGGGACGGCGTTTGTCACAGGACGTGGAGAAAAAATCGAGTTTTTACCGCCAATGCCTCAGTGTTGGGTTGTTATGGTGAAGCCTAAGATGAGTGTTTCTACTAGTTCAATATTTGGTAGTTTATCATTCAATAGTGTACAGCATCCTGATATTGCTGGATTGAAACAAGCGATCGAAACAGATGACTACTATTTAATGACTGAAAAAATCGGAAATACTTTAGAAGATGTGACAATCAAACGGCATCCAGTGGTACAGCAAATCAAAGACCGTATGATGAAATATGGAGCGGATGCGGCGTTAATGAGTGGCAGTGGTCCAACGGTATTTGCTTTATGTGAGAAAAAAACTCGAGCACAACGTATATACAATGGCTTGAAAGGCTTTTGTGACGAAGTTTATATTGTGCGAACATTAAAATAAGCAAGAAATGAAGAGGGCTTATTTCAGTCAACTCTTCATTTTTTTAGCAAAAAATCGGAAATAATAAAATACTTTTTTCATTTTTTAGATTTTCTCTTGACGATAGTTCTTCCTTCTGTTAAATTAGTTCTTGCTAACAAATCGTAAATGTTACGATTTGAATAAGATAAATCGAAATGGAGAAATCAAAATGAGAAAAAATACCTGGAAATATATGGTTGGATTACTTTTAACAGCTACAATTTTTGTCTTAGGGGCTTGTGGAGAAACAAAAGAGCAAGAAAAATCTGGAAAAAGTGATACAATAAAAGTCGTAACAACTTTTTATCCAATGTATGATTTTGCTAAAAATGTGGTTGGCGATGCTGGTGATGTTCAGTTGTTGATCCCTGCTGGAACAGAACCTCATGACTATGAACCAAGTGCAAAAGATATTGCGAAAATAACAGATGCCGATGTCTTTGTTTACAACAGTCATGAATTAGAAACATGGGTCAACGATGTTTTGGAAAATGTGGATAAGAAGAAAGTCGCTGTTGTAGAAGCAGCAGGTTCGATTGACTTGATGGCTGGAGAAGAACATGACCATGATCACGATGAAGAAGCTGACCATGACGAACATGATCATGACCACGAGCTGGATCCTCATGTCTGGTTAGATCCAGTTTTAGCACAAAAAGAGGTTGAAGCTATTCGTGACGCTTTAGTAAAAAAATATCCAGAGAAAAAAGAAACATTTGACAAAAATGCAGCAGCCTATATTGAAAAATTAAAAGCGTTAGATACAGAATACAAAGAAGCTTTTGCAAATGCTAAAAATAAAACATTTGTGACGCAACACGCAGCATTTGGCTACTTAGCAAAACAATATGGATTAACGCAAGAATCGATTGCTGGAATTTCTCCAGACCAAGAACCATCACCGAGCCGTTTGGCAGAGTTGAAAAAATATATCAAAGAACACAACGTATCAGTGATTTATTTTGAATCATCTGCTTCGTCAAAAGTTGCTGAAACATTGGCGCGTGAAACAGGTGTTGAATTAGCAGTGCTAAATCCGCTAGAAAGTATTACGAAAAAAGATCAAGATCAAGGTGAAGATTATATTTCTGTGATGAAAGCTAATCTTGACGCTTTGAAGAAAAGTATTAAGTAAAAAATAAAGGCGGGATAAAAAGTATTAGGCTTTTATCCCGGCTTTCAGTTGTGTATAAGTTTATTATAAAAGGAGAATGGTCATGCATTACTTAGAAGTCAAAGACCTCACATTTTATTATGATGATGAACCAGTCTTAGAAGGTGTTTCATATTATGTTGATCCGGGCGAATTTGTAATCCTGACTGGTGAAAATGGTGCCGCAAAGTCTACATTGATTAAAAGTACTTTGGGGTTATTGAAGCCGACAAAAGGTGCGATCACAATCGCCAAAGAAAATACAACAGGAAAAAAGCTCAGTATTGGTTATATTCCTCAGCAAGTGGCTTCTTTCAATGCGGGGTTTCCAAGTACGGTGATCGAGCTAGTTCGTTCAGGTCGTTTTCCCCGTGGTCGTTGGTTTAAACCATTAACCAAAAGAGACCATCAGCATGTAGAAAAAGCATTGAAAGCAGTAGGAATGTGGGAGATGCGTCATAAACGAATCGGAGAGCTTTCCGGTGGACAAAAACAACGGATTAGTTTAGCTCGTATTTTTGCGACAGACCCGGATTTATTCATTTTAGATGAACCAACAACAGGAATGGATGAAACGTCTAGAAATGAATTCTATCGCCTTTTAAGACACAATGCCCATGATCATGGGAAGGCGATTTTGATGATCACACACGATCATGAAGATATCAAATCTTATGCAGATCGACAAATTCGTTTGGTTCGGAAGGAGGACTCACAATGGAGATGCTTTCATATGAGTTCAGATTCAGTGTGAATTAAGACGAAAATACTATAAAAACATTGTTTCTACCAATCTTGTTTTGTACAAATAAACTTAAAGAAGACCTACTATTCTCAGTAGGTCTTCTTTTTGAATCGAAATTAGTCTGTTCCTGGCTTGTAAAGTTTAATTAAGTTATTTACCATTATACAAAAATTTTCTTCGAACATTCACCTAACTAACCCATGTCAACTAAATCTGAAGTACTCACTTCAAGGATAAACTCAATTGAAAAATACTCTTCATCAACATAAAAAGAGAATGAGGTTCCTCGATATTGAGCCAAAATCTTCGAGATACTATTAAGCCCTGCATTTTTCAAAGCTCTTTTATTATTCAACGCGTAGTCAGCAGTTTCAGTAAGGGACATATGCTGTTCTCCGATATTTGTTAATCTAACATAAAGATGGGCATTCTCTTTTTCTACAGTCAAAATGATTTCATCTTCCAGTTTAAGGTCTTTTTTAGTTAGTACATAGTCAAAGCTAGCAGATAGACAACGGATAAAATCAATTAAACGAATAGAAATATCTATCTCCTGAATGGTTTGAGGAATAACAATTGTAAGCTTGATGTTTTTTGTTTTACACCTGTCCACAAAATGAATCAACAATCCTTGCACCGAAGGAATTAATAAATAGCTCAGCTGCTCATATTGATCATCTTCCAATAAATCCTTTGAGTAATTGGTAATTGAAGCAATATATGCCAATGCCTCTTTTGTTTTACCTTTCTCAACATAACTCATTAAACTTACCAAAATATTACGATAATCATGTCTAAATTCATCAGCCAGCGCAATTTGTTCCATTTCATTATTATATCGTTGAAATAAAAGGGTCTTTTTTATTTGCTGCAAATAATAGCGACTATATAAATAAGCTGTAAGGAAAAAAACGGTACTAAGTGTGAGTAGAATAAAGGTTAAGTATAAAAAAGTAATCAGAGTAGATGTAACGACGGACAGATGTCTCAGGATGCTTAGAATAATCAAAAGAATAGTGAGAATGATTACTGATACTTTATAATTTTTTTGAATTTGGGAAATGGAGTCAAAAATTTTATATCTGAATTCCAATTTTATAATCAACAAAATCAAAAGAAGGAGCAATAGCTGTTGTGCTACTAAAGAAAAAGGAGAAAACTGCTGATAAAGAGTCGCTGGAACTTTTCCTGTTTTAACTAAGAAAAACAAAAGATCATGTGTGAACAACCAAGCAAGAATAACTAGGGAATTTTCTAAATAAAGAAAAAGCCCCATTGACAGCCAATTATTTGAGTAACGGATAATAAATATAGGATGTAGAATTGAAAAAAGAAATAAAACACCCAAAATATAGGGAGCTTTAATGAATAAACTCAACAAAAACTGAAAAACTAATAATGAAGAAAGAACAGTTGTTTGAAAAGGAGAAGTAAATTTTTTGTTTCCTAAAAGCCAAATGGTCTGGAGATAATTTAGTGCAAGCATTCCAGTAAAAACAGATATGTCCATGAATAATCTCCTTTTACGTATGATCAACGTGTTTTTTAAGAATAGTAAATTTAGCAATAAAATGATTGTTTTTCTTAGAAATATTATAGCTACTTTGCTTATAATTATCCAAAATACTCAAGAAGATATGCAGTCCTTTACCTTGATGACCTTTTTTAGTAGAAAAATTATTTTGTAAAAGAGAATTAAAAGGAATAGATTCCTTTTCCTCAAAAGTATTTACAACTTCCACAGTTATTGTTTGGGTGTTTCCAGTGATGTTAATAGCGATCTCAGGCTGATTAGCCACTTCTGTTGCTTCATAAGCATTATCTAACAGTATTGAGAAGCAGCGAATAAAATCAACGACATTCATATCAATATCGGTTAGCTTTTCCGTGATCTGTAAATCTATCTGGACACCTGTAGCTAAACAACGATTTAAAAAACTAGTTAAAAGCCCTTGGATTGGTAAATTTTCTATAACTGATATTTTCTTATATAAATTGGGTGTAAGTAATGAATCAGAATAGTCAATAATGCCACGGAGCAGTTCGAGGGTTTTTTCTGTATCTCCAGACTCTAAATATCCAGTTAAACTGAGTAAAAGAGCTTTATAATCTTTGCGAAACTCATGTGAAAGAGTAATTTTCTTTTTTTCTCGGTCGTGTGTTTCCGATAAAAGAGCAATATATTGTTTTTCATTGTTGTATTTGACTAAAATCAAGATCGTAAATCCAATAAATAAGGTATAACCGATCACAATAAATGAGCTGTAGAACAGGGAAGAAAGGTCACCACTCAAAACACTGATCTGTTTAAGATTGATAGATAAGAATAGAAAAAATAAAAAGATTGTTGATAGGAATTTATAATTTTTAGGCAATAAAGCAATTGAATGCGTAAATGAAAATCGTGTATTTAAATAATTCGTCAATACAATAAATAAAAAAAGTAGAAATTGTTGTAAAAAAATAAATAGAACTAAAAAAGCCATATATGTACTAGTAGAAATTTGTTGATTAATGTACAAAATATCCCATGTATCTAGAGTTGGTATCCAAGATAAGAGAATTAAAGAGTTCTCAAAACTAATCAATAATGAAGGAATAAACCAATTTTTTAACCGTCTCATAGAAAAAGTAAACTGGAAAAAATAGAAGGGGAGTTTAAGTATGGTTACGTATTGATAACTAATAAAAAAAGCTAAAGTAAATTGTAAGAGAACAAAGCACGTTAAAATCAGACTTTCACGCAAGTTTAGTAATTTTTTATAGGTCACGAACCAAATGATTTGTAGAAAGTTTAAAGCAATTAGAGAAGTAAGTAGTGACGTATTCAATAAAGGACTCCTATAAAATTTTTTTTATTTTGTCAATAATTTTTATGCCGACTAGCAATTCCTGACCATCGGAAAAAGTAATCATACCATGTCGTCTATCTACAAATGTAATGGCGGACAAGTTAATAATGTATGATTTCAAAGATGTTAATAGATAAGGCTGATCTAATAATGTTTTTATTTTTCCAATTCGTCCATCAATTAAAATATCTTCAGACAAAGTCTTGATTAAAATCCTTCCCCTCATTCCTTTTAATGATTCAATATAAAGAATATCTTTGCAATTAAGATAGACATTTTCTGTTCCATTGGTCAACATTACAACATCTTCATCTTTTCGCCAATAACTTCTTAAATTATTCTCTACTTTAGTCAGTAATGTTTGAATCGACTCGGTCAAGTTTGATGCCGTCGAAAGATCTTTAACAAGATAACCTAACGGAAAGATATTATTGTTGATGATCGAAATGGCTTGATCTTCAAGGCTAGTAAGAAAAATAATCATACATTTGGTATTTTTTTTGCGAACCTCTATTGCTAAATCTATTCCAGAAAAAGTAGTTTTTAAATCGATATCAAAAATAAAAATATCTGTATCACTTATCGGAAGTATTTGAAGTTCCTCCATAAAAAATAAATGATTATCAACAGGAGAAACCTCAAAATGAATAAAACGAGAATGATAGCTTTGTAAAGATTGGATAATTCCTTTTCTATATTCATTGTCATCTTCTATTATGTATACTTTTGCAGTGAGAGTCATCGATCTCCTCCTTTGTTTAGGATAATTAAAAGCAACGAGTTAATTAAATAATTTTAATATATTTTAGATTATATTTGCAAAAAAAGAAAGTATTTGTTAACTAATATCAAAAAAATGCTCGAAAGTGACGATGAAGCGCTTACAAGGAATTTTTTTAAAAAGTTGGAGATTGTAGTATTTAAAGAGTATTAGAACAGCTTCTTTTAGATACATACAAAATTACGATCAATAATTTAGGTAAAAGGGCTATTCCAATACAAAATAGATTTTTGAGCAAGAACAAAAAATATTAAGGAGGTGTTTTTTATGAAAAGGGAACGATTGCTTCTTTTATTTCTAGTGTTGGCCTGTTTTACATTCTACCCTAAAACTGTCTCAGCTGTCGAACAAAACGCTGGAAATAAAGCAAGCAGTCAAGTAAGTATTAGATTTTTAAAAGACAATACACCAATAAAAAACGGTAAATTTCCTGATACACTGGGGAATTTTCTAGGGGACTTGGGTGTTGGAGATGGAAAGAGATTACCACAAACAGGAGAAATTCTGACGATTGTTGGAATCGCACTTGGATTCCTACTCATCTTAGCCGCAGGCGGCATTATTATTTACAGATATATATTAGGAGGAAGAACAATGAAATTATGGAAATCAATGTTAGTAACAACGGTTGTATTAGGTGGACTTGTAAGTCCGACTTTGGCATTAGCTGATAACACAGCTGGAGATAAAGAAGAAAATAAGGATGCAACATCTTATGGAACAGTTGAATTAAAAGCTGGTGAAGAAGAAGAGGGTAAGCCAACTAATCCAGGAGGAGAAGAAGGCGGAGGAACTGGTAATACAGGACGTTTAGCACTTGTGTTTGTTTCACCATTAGATTTTGGCACGTTCCAATTGACAGGGAAACAAGAAATCATCAAAGCAAAAAATACAGCGCCAAATATCGAAGTAAGAGATATTCGCGGAACAGCAAAAGGTTGGACTGTCAGTGTCTCAATGTCTGACTTTGTACAACAAGAAGACAATAAAGTTACATTGAAAGGTGCAGAGTTGTACTTACCGATGGGAGAAGCAACATCACCAGATAAATTAACAAATGGAAAACCGACACCTATCGAAGTGAAATCTGTAGAGAAAGATCCTCAACTAGTATTTGTCGCTAACGATAAAGAAGGTGCTGGAATTTGGCTGAATGAATTTGGTAAAGATAAGATTGAACTGAAAATTCCTCAAGATGCTTTAGTAGGAAATTATAAAGCGGAATTAAATTGGACAATTGCAACGACACCAACTGGAACAGAAGAAGAAACTAAAGGAGAGTAATAAAAATGAAAAAGACAATTATTTTAAGCAGCACAGTTATTTTAGGGGCATTATTAGTGGCAGGGGCAAATGCAGCACATGCAGATGAAAAAAATCCATTAGTAGCAGCTTCACAGGCAACGTTTGAATTTACACCAGCAGATCCATCTGAAACAAATCCCCCAGTGGATGAAACTAAACCAGTTAAACCAGAAACAGGCAATAAAGGTCCTTTAGTAATTGATGCTGTTTCTAAATTTGCATTTGAGTCAGCAGAGATCAAAGGTGGAGAAACAAAAACAAACGTAAAGGTTCCAACTGGTGAAACAATTGGTATCCAAGTAACTGATAAACTAGGAACAGCAAAAGGTTGGGCAGTTCATGCACAAATAACTGACTTTACAGAAGAAACCAATGAAACTCAAATTTTAAGAGGTGCATACATTACTGTACCAGCAGGAACATTCTACACAAGAGCTGATGGAGATATGAATAATCCGCCAGTAGCAGCAGATGCAGCAGGAACTGTAATTGGTAAAGATGCTGCATCAAAAATTTTATTTGCAACTGAGGGTAAAGGTAACGGTTCTTGGGTCAATGATTGGGCAGATGAAGTAGAATTAACAATTCCAGGCGGAAACTTACTTGGTAAATATAAAGCAGCAATCACATGGACAATCAGCGCTGCACCAGCTGGAAACGAGTAAGTTTAAACAAGGGAAGGACTCTTTAAATGAAAAGAATTAGTTTAATAATAGGATTAGGAATGACAAGTTTATTGTTTGTAAATGTATCAGCAGCTTTTGCTATAGATACCCCTGTAAACAAAACTTCGTCTGCTGAAGTAGAAGTAACAAAATCTCAAGGTAGTGGCGGAGCGGAACCAGAAGAACCGATTGGTGAACCAGGAAAACCTGGTATTGGGTCTGGCGATTTTACGATTAATGGACTCTCAGACTTCAACTTTGGAAAAATTGAAATGGGTAAATTAGGAAAAGCAATTGTTGCAAAAGATCGAAAATTAGGATTAGAAGTAATTGATGAACGAGGATTCGGTTCAGGTTGGAATGTTCAAGTAGTTATGGGTGAATTTAAGTCAACAGAAGAAGGCAATAAAAATACAATTGCTAAAGGTTGGAAGTTAGTCATTCCAGCAGGAACAGTTACCAGTAAGTTTGGAGATTTGGCTAATCCACCTAAATCTCATGAAGTTATTATTGATAAAATGGCGGCTTCAGTTGTATTTTCAGCGGACAAAGATTCTGGTTTGGGAACATACACGAATGTTTTTATGGATGACAAAACAACAGATGAAGAGAAATCAGTTCGTCTTTCCATTCCAACGTATGCAAAAATCGGCAAATATAAAGCAGATTTAATTTGGGTTCTAACAAATGCACCAAAAAACTAAGGGTAAGATAGGGAGAATAAAATGAAAAAACACACACTAGTATTAGCTTCATTAGCATTAGGATTATTAACGGTAGGTAGTCTTCAATTAGAAGCACAGGCAGAAAAAAAATCAGATGCAAATTCAATTACAACCATCAAGATGTTACCTGGAGATGAAAATGCTGTTCATCCACCTGTTGATAAAGATAAAGACGATGAAGATGAAGAGAACGAAGGAACTGGTAACAAAGGTACACTTACTATCGATCGTGTACCAAACATAAAGTTTGGTGACATCAACATCAATGGATCTGATCAAGTAGAATATGCTAAAAACAGCAATCCTTACACTCAAGTAACAGACGTTAGAGGAACATCAAATGGCTGGGCATTATATGTAAAAGCGGATGAATTTGCTAGTGATAAAAATGAAAAATTAACAGGTGCAGCTCTGACCTTAAATAAGGGGAACGTTGTTACAAATAGTACAGGTAAGACAATTACACCGCCAATCGCAAATAATGTAACACTAACAAAACAAAACCAAAAAATTATGACAGCAGCAGCAAAATCTGGTGAAGGTACTTGGATGCTTTCATGGAAAAATCTAGAACAACAAGAAAAAAACAAAAATATTCAATTGTCAATTTTAGCTGGTACAGCAAAAGCAAACACTGAATATAAAACAACGATCTACTGGGAACTTCAAGACGCACCTGGAAAATAATTATAAATAGAAGAACCAACAGTTAGATTCAATAGTTCAAGTAATGAAACTGAGAAGTACAATGAACGATTAAGTACTTCTCAGGATAATTACTTAATCAGAGAATATACCTGATAGGCTATGTTAAGTAGCAATTTTTATTACATAGGAGGAAATAACATGCAACATATAAAAAGAAGCTTATATGGTCTACTTAGTTTAATCATCTTACTAACTCTATTCACATCACAAGCAAAGGCCGCTGATATGGACTATTCAGTCAGTGCGAAAATACCAGAAAATCAAATTGATAAATCACAATCTTATTTTGATTTAAAAGTAAAACCGGGTGAAAAGCAAGACCTAATTCTTAACGTTACCAACTCTGGAGACAAAGAAATTGTCATCAATATTGTCCCGAATGTTGCAACAACGAACCAAAACGGTGTAATAGATTTTAGTGAAAAAGACCGCAAAATTGATTCAACCTTAAAGTATCCTGTAACAAAACTACTTTCAAAAGCCCAAAAAGTAACAGTCGCCCCTTTTGAGAAAAAAGAAGTGATTTTTAACTTGGAAATGCCAAAAGAAGAAATCCCAGGCAGAATTGTCGGTGGATTTTATATTAATAAAGAAGAAAAAGAAGACAACAGCAAACAATCAGGTGGCGTGCAGATTTCTAATAAATATGCCATGGTTGTGGGCTTACAATTAAGAGAAAATGACGAAAAAGTTGCACCAGAAATGATATTAAACGATATCAAACCAAGCTTGATCAATTACCGAACAGCAGTAACGGCCAATCTCCAAAATACCAAACCAACATTTCTCAACGGATTAAAAGTGGTTGCTAAAGTAAGTAAAAAAGGTTCAACAGAAATTCTACATGAAACAACAAAAGAAGCAATGGATATGGCACCAAACTCAAACTTTGATTTTCCAATCAACTGGGACAATCAAGAATTAGCTGCTGGAAAATATACAATGAATTTAGTTGCTAGCAACAAAGATGATGAATGGACATTTAAGAAAGACTTTGAAATTACTGCGAAAGAAAGTAAAAAATTAAATGACGAAGCTGTTGAATTAGTGAAAGTACCAAATTACTGGCTGATCGGCGGAGTAATTGCGGCAATCGTGATTACTATCTTTATCCTTATCCTAGTAATTGTGAAAGTGATTAGCAACAAAAAGCGTAAAGCAGCTAAGGAAAGAAAACGTAAAGCCAAGAAGCAAAAACAAGAACAACAAAGAAAACGCAAAGTAAAACGAGACAACGACAAATAGTTAAAAAGGGGAGAAAAAAGTGAAACAACGAATAAAATCAATCTGCTTACCATTTTTCTCTCTGATTTTAATCAGTTTATTTCTAAATATAAACCAAACGATAGGGCTTGCTGCTGCAAGTGATTATTTTACAGAAGTGGATACGAATGGGGATATTTTAACAGGTACGGTTTTTTACCCAGATAAGCCAGTAATCAGACCAGAATATCAAGGATCGTGGGAGACGTTATTGAATGATATTGTTGATACATCCGGGAAACCTTACTTTACTAACTTTGGAGAAGCTAATAAACGTGAGTATAAAAAAGGCACGACAATTTTTTATAAAAATGTAGGTATTCATAATAAAAGAAGTCTCTCATTAAAAATGACTTATGTTCAAGGAGCGACTGGGATCAGTACTGATTGGTGGTACGGAACGTGGTTAAATGAAGATGGCTCGTTAACTCAACATACTTTAGGAACTTCAGCCGCCGCCGAAGCCATGTTAGCCTATCAACTTGTTTATACGGATACAAAGGAAGTAGTAAAAGATGTTTATTTAGAATTTCCTCAAGTAATTTTTAATCATCAAGGATATAACTCGAATCATAAAAATTATTCGTATAATTCATTTGATCCGAAGGGGTTGAAGAAAGTTTATTTGACGAGAAGTCGGGATATACAACCGACTATCGTAGAAATGGCTAAGGGGCCTTTAACTGGGAAAGAAATATTGCAAGCAAAATTAGCAGACACATTTAAAGCAGAAATACCAGAAAATTTTATTATTCTATCAGACAATAATTCCGAGATGATCTTAGGTGTGTTGTGTGTGTTTGCTTATATGCCAAAATTCAATATCTTTTCAAGTTCGGTCGAAGTCCCAAGTGTTCCGACTTATATGACGCCAAAAATTGAAGGGAAAAAAACAGTAACTGATTTTCAAGCGAGCTATACAATAGAACAATCAGTGAATGCCACCTACGATCAATATTATCCTGACAATGTAACGGTACTCTTAGAAGATAAGGAAGAAATTTTTACCTCAATGGAGCCAGCCGCCATCAAGATAACAGATCGAAGTGGTAATAACATCAAAGATAAAGTGATGATCAAAGAACTGGCAAAAGATACATTAGCAATCATAATTCCTAATGCTACATTGAAAGAGCTAAAGAGCAACTCTGTCAAGATCGATGTTGACTTTGCTAAATTAGATTTGGATAAAGTATTGGCTCTATACAACACTGAAAGTGCTTCTGCTAAAGTTCCATTATCAGTATCTAACACTAGAAAAAAAGCTGCTGAAGAAATTGGGTCATCTAAAAATGAAAGTACAGCAGAAATTCTACCTTTGATTTCGGCAACAGCTATAGCAAAAAAAGTACCGATCAACACTACTACAGCAGATTTAGCAATAGAGCAATTAGTAACTGATTTGCAAAGCAATATCCCTGGTGACATCGTTAAAATTATTGGTATCACAGAAGAAAAAGTGTTTGATACCGTAAAAAAAGACTCAATTAAAATTAAGATTCAAAGTCAACGTCTTCCCGAATTGACAAGGGACATTTCAGTGTCGATAGATGTGACGGATGACCTGATTACTTCATCATTTTTTGAAAATCAGTCATGGATCATTGATCAAGTAAACACTCAACTAGCACCTAAAAAAATCAATACAAACGTCTATATGTCTGATTTAGCAAAAATAATGCAAATTAATAGTCAAAATAAAGGATCTTTTAAAGGACAGCATATTCCTAAAACAATCCAATATTTAAGAAACCTAGACTATCTTGCTTTAGGTGAGACGGATTTATCAGGCCAATTACCAGAAGAGTTAGGTTCTTTGACTAAAATGACTGTTCTCTCTATTTTTGGTAATTCATTCACTGGGGGTATTCCTGAAAGTCTCAGTAACTTAAAAGAGCTGAGAAGCTTAAATTTAAGTAGAAATAATTTGATTGGAAGGGTGTCAAAAAGCTTAATGGCTTTACCGAATTTGAGTTATCTAAAGTTAGATGACAATCAATTAGTAGGACAAGTACCAGAAAGTGATACACCTTTTATTACAATAGATATCAGTAATAATCAATTCACGTACAATTCAGCTGAAATCCCAGAATTTCTGGCTAACTCAGTTGAAAAAAAATATACGGGCACCTTTTTACAAGATTTGTCATTAGCTGGAAAGCCAGCACTTAGTATTAAAGATAAGCACTTAAGCACGATTAAACCTTTTGATGAAAGCAATCAAGGCTATTTTAACTTACACGCAATGTCTGAAAACCAAACACAACTTTTTTCAGGGCACACGTATACGATTTTAAATGATGTAACCAAAAAGGTGCTATATGAAGGTAGTTGGGATCAAGAGATAACTATTCCTTACGAAAAGGGAATGGTCTACAGTGTAATCTTAGATGAAGCACCATTAAATCCAAATAACAGGTACGTCATAAAAACAAAGATCCCAGAATTGAAACTCGAATCGTTACCATCCGTTATGTCATTTGGACTCTCTTTAGGGGGGCACTTAAAAAAGGCAGTCGATTTGGAAGGAAGCCTAACAATATTTGATAATCGAGATACAGGAAATTGGAAATTAAGCATGACGCCAAGCAGACTAGTCTCTGAAACAAAAATATTAAAAGGAGAATACAGTTATATCGATTCAAACGGTGTAGAGACAAGTATCGTAAATGACCAAAAAGCATCTATTGAAACAGGGATTAGTGATACTGAAAATGAATTAATTGAAGTCTCAAATAACTGGAACGAGAAACAAGGCCTACAATATACAATGAATGGTTCAAATTATTTAGGTAGCTACAAAGGCAATGTGATATGGACATTAGAAGATGTGCCAACTTCAAATTAGAAGAAACATTTTTTCTAATACCGCTGTGAAAAGCCAACGATTGAAGAAAAAGTGATCACTTCTGGATATTGGATGCTAGAGCATTGTAAAAAGTGCATCGTTAATCAAAAAAATTAAGGTAGCGAGAAGGGAAACTCACTAGTAATACAAAGTTGTTGGTACTTTGTGTATTTTGAAAATAAATCGTCAAAAAACGTAAATTTCTATAAAAGGAGCATATATTGATAAAAAATGGGAGGGAAAATAGATGAAAAACAGAGGAAATATCTTTTTAGCATCACTTTTTTGCTTATTATTCAGTAGTTTATTTTTATTGAAAGGGGAAGTTTCTTTCGCAGATGATCCTAAGGATTATTTTACTGAATTAAATAAAGAGGGGGATGTCGTACAAGGAACGATATTTAAACCAGATAAACCAGTATTTAGACCAGAGTACAAAGGAGAGGATTTACTAAGAGATGTTGTGAAATCTAACGGAGTGACGCCTTTTTTTTATGATTTTTCTACTGCAATCCCATACAATAGTGATGATATTATGTACTATAATAATGTTGGTGTGTACAATAACAAGCCAGTCTCCCTAAAAATGACCCATCTTGTAGGCCCAAAGGTTTCTACTGAAAGAATGGATTACAAAACGATTTTAGGTAGATCGGGTAGTACAAACCAACATGTCAGGCGGATGAATCGCGCTTCTGGAGAAGGGAGTATTTCTTACCAATTAGTTTATACAGATACTAAAAAAGTAGTTTCTGGAATTTATCTTGAAATGCCTGTGTTGATTTTGAACCCTAGTTATTCTGCGAAATATCCGGATATTGGTTTTGATGGCTTTGAAATGAATAACTTAAAAAAAGTCTATTATCATCGTCTGGAAGAGCAGCTAACTATTACCTATTATGACATAGTTGCCAAAGATTCTAAAAAATTGCTTCGATTAAATTATAGTAAGAAGACAAATTATGAGAAGGAAGCTCGCCAGTACGTTACGGTAGTTGATAACGACTATCCTACAGTAATTGGTTCCTACAGTCTTTATGATGGTTTTAGTATTCATAACTTTGTGGGGGAAGTTAATACGCCTGGGATGCCCAATTACTCCCAACCAAACATTGAGGGAAATAAAACTGAAACCTTTACCGCAGAATATCAAGTAGAACAAACGTTAATACCTGCCTATGAAAAGAATTATCCTGATAACGTGACAATCATTTTAGAAGACAAAGAAAAATTGTTCACGACATTGGATTCTGCCACTGTTCAATTAGTTGACAGTGGAGGGAATGACATTACAAGTAATGTAACGGTAAAACCGATTGGAACAACTAAATTAAGTGTTACTTTATCTAAAAGTACATTACAGGAGTTAGGAAGGAATCGGATCGACATGAAAGTGGCGATAGATAAAATTGATGTAACAAAAGCAAACAAGTTATACAATGCGTCTACAGGAACAATCAAGTTACCTTTAACAACCTATAATATTAGACAAGATGAAACAGAAGAAATTATATCTGATTCGAGCACAGCCTCTGCTGAAGTAATGCCGCAACTTTCTGCGGAATATGTTACACCAACAGTGCCAGTAGGTAGTTCAACTAAGGATTTAGATTTAAAGAAGCTCTTAAAAAATGTGAGCAGTAACATCCCAGGAGATGAGATAATATACAGTGTACTTCAAGATAAAGAGTTCAATACTGTTAAAGTGGATAGCCTAGTGGTTAAGATTCAAAGTGAATTGATGCCTAACGTGATAAAAACGGTTATGGTTCCTATAAATGTGACGGATGAGTTGATCAGCACTGATTTTTTTGAAAATCAAGCATGGATTATTGACAATATAAATGAGCAATTAAAACCAAAGAAAATTGGTTCAAATGTTTATCTATCCGATTTAATGACCATTACAAAGATTGATACAGAGAAAACACGACCATTTAAAGGACAGCATATCCCTAAAAATATTAAAGCTCTTAAAAATCTAGAGTTGTTGTATTTGAGAAATACAAAGATGAGCGGTTCATTGCCGCAAGAACTAGGTAGCTTAACAAATATGACCGATTTACGGATTTTCGATAATACCTTGACGGGTGGAATTCCGAAAGAATTGGGGAACTTAAAAAATTTAGAATATCTTTATTTGGATATGAATGACTTAACTGGAACCATTCCCAAAGAGATCGCACTATTACCAAAACTGCATAGCGTTTATTTAGATAGAAATAAATTTGTAGGCCTATTACCAGATTTTAAGGATGGACTTAAGATTCTTCATGTAGGAAGTAATCAATTAACGTATAATTCAGACCAAGTTCCAAGCTTTATAACAAGTGCTGTGAATAAAGGGATGAATGAATCTTTTTTGAGTACATTATCTTTAAAAGGCAATGGAGTATTGACTGTTAATGACGGGGAAATCATTCGTCCATTTGATCCAGCAGCTGCCAGAACCTTTGACTTACATGCATTTTCAACAACGAATGGCAAACAGGCGCTTTATGACGAGCATATTTATACCATTAAAAATCAAGATGGAACAGTGTTATATGAAGGAAGTGCGGAAAAAAATGTTTCGATTTCCCATAAAAGAGGAACGAAATATACCGTAATATTGGACAAAGCAGATAAAAATCCAAATAATGTTTTTAAGGTAACCGTTAAGGAAGAAGATGTGATTACCGCGGCCTTTTTTGAAAATCAAGCTTGGATTATTGATAACATCAATGATCAATTAAGCCCTAAAAAAATCGATGTAGATGTTTTTCAATCTGATTTAGACACGATCAAAAAAGTTATTACAGATAATAAACGACCATTTAAAGGACAACATATTCCTAAAAACATCAAGGCTCTTACAAACCTGGAGTCACTCCATTTAAGAAATACAAAGATGAGTGGTTCACTGCCAGAAGAGTTAGGCAATTTGACGAAAATGAAAGATTTACGTATTTTTGATAATACGTTAACTGGAGAAATCCCAAAAAGTTTAACGAATTTAAAGGATATAGAGTATCTATACTTGGATCAAAATGGGCTAACTGGAACAATTCCTACAGGATTAAAAGATTTACCTAAGCTTCATAGTCTTTATTTAGATAAAAATAAATTAGTAGGTCTATTACCAGATTTTAAGGATGGACTTGAGATTCTTCATGTAGGAAATAATCAATTAACGTATAATTCAGACCAAGTTCCAAGCTTTATAACGAGTGCGGTTAATAAAGGAATAGATGAATCCTTTTTAAGTACATTGTCTTTAAAAGGCAATGGAGTATTGAATATTAAGGAAGGACAAATCATTCGTCCATTTGATCCAGCAGCTGCCAATTACTTTGATTTACATGCATTTTCAACAACGAAAGGCAAGCAGGCACTTTATGGCGAGCATATTTATACCATTAAAAATCAAGATGGAACAGTATTATATGAAGGCAGCCCAGTAAAAAATGCCTCAATTTTTCATGAAAAAGGAACAACATACACAGTGATCCTAGACAAAGCAGATCAAAATCCAAATAATGTTTTCAAGGTAACCGTTAAGGAAGAAGATGTGATTACGTCTGACTTTTTTGAAAATCAAGCTTGGATTATTGATAACATCAATGATCAATTAAGCCCTAAAAAAATCGATGTAGATGTTTTTCAATCTGATTTAGACACGATCAAAAAAGTTATTACAGATAATAAACGACCATTTAAAGGACAACATATTCCTAAAAACATCAAGGCTCTTACAAACCTGGAGTCACTCCATTTAAGAAATACAAAGATGAGTGGTTCACTGCCAGAAGAGTTAGGCAATTTGACGAAAATGAAAGATTTACGTATTTTTGATAATACGTTAACTGGAGAAATCCCAAAAAGTTTAACGAATTTAAAGGATATAGAGTATCTATACTTGGATCAAAATGGGCTAACTGGAACAATTCCTACAGGATTAAAAGATTTACCTAAGCTTCATAGTCTTTATTTAGATAAAAATAAATTAGTAGGTCTATTACCAGATTTTAAGGATGGACTTGAGATTCTTCATGTAGGAAATAATCAATTAACGTATAATTCAGACCAAGTTCCAAGCTTTATAACGAGTGCGGTTAATAAAGGAATAGATGAATCCTTTTTAAGTACATTGTCTTTAAAAGGCAATGGAGTATTGAATATTAAGGAAGGACAAATCATTCGTCCATTTGATCCAGCAGCTGCCAATTACTTTGATTTACATGCATTTTCAACAACGAAAGGCAAGCAGGCACTTTATGGCGAGCATATTTATACCATTAAAAATCAAGATGGAACAGTATTATATGAAGGCAGCCCAGTAAAAAATGCCTCAATTTTTCATGAAAAAGGAACAACATACACAGTGATCTTAGACAAAGCAGATCAAAATCCAAATAATGTGTTTACAGTTCAAAGTAAAATACCTGAACTGAAATTAAACAGTATACCATCAAAATTATCTTTTTCAATTACAGCGAAAAGCAACCAGAAAAAACCAGTAAAACCAATAGATGGGCATGCTTCTGTCTTTGATAATCGGGGCAAAGGTAATTGGCAACTAAGCATTCTGCCAAGTGAGCTGATTTCTGGCAACAAAAGACTAATTGGGGAATACCAATATCTCAATACGAATGGTACTGCGAATACAATTATAATGGGTCAAAAAGTATCGATTGAAAAAGGCTCGAGTGATGAAGAGAATGAAATCATTCCAGTTTCTGAAAAATGGACGGACAAGCAAGGTCTGCACTTTAATGTTAATCAATCAAACTATTTGGGTGATTATAAAGGTAGTATAACGTGGATCCTGGAAGATGTACCGAGGTAAAAAATAAGTTTAACAGACAAAGTTTTATATTATTATTTATTCAGATTTTTAGGTAAACGAGGCAGAAACGTTCGTTTCTTGCCTCGTATACTATGTAAAAAACATAAAAAATACAACGGAATTTGTTTTATTGGCAACTAAAAAAGAGTTACTAAACAACATAATTCCTAGTTAAAAGCTTACATAAAAATTAATTTGTTTGGAGGAAACAATGATGTACACAATTAAGTTTTTGACTGATGACGACTCGCAAGAAAATAAACACATTGACTATTTAAAGGGAAAAGGCTGGGATGTTTCACCAATTCAAATAAACAAACTTCTAGAAACGGAAGAAAAAATGACAGCTATTATTATAGAAGAAAATACGATTCCTATAACTTGTTGTTGGTTGATGGAATTGACGCAACGATTTGACCTACCTATTTATTTATTTTCGACTGGTGGAGGCTCAGAGGCAAATATTGTTTACTTACAATTAGGTGTAAAAATCTGTTTTGCCGAAAGAACCAATGCTGAAGAACTTTTTCACACACTGACGAATTTGTTGACACATAACCTGTTGGAGCGAGCAAGAGGTAAAGAAAAAATAGCACGCTCAACAAGTCTAGAATTGAACCCAGAAAATTTAAGTGCCATAGTCGACGGGGAAAGGGAAATCATTTTAACTAGAAAAGAATATCAGGCGTTGGAAATACTATATGACAATCCATGCGTGGCAATTTCATATCAGGAGTTTAAGAAACATTTATGGGATACAGAACATAGTTTAAACAATGAAAACTATCGAATCGCCAATGTTATTTTTCATTTAAGAAATAAAATTGAGAAGAATACAGCAAGGCCTAGATTTATAAAGACAGTTCGTTCAAGAGGCTATATGCTAGACATTAGGTAAAACCAAGAAATGTTGAGATAGAAGTGTAGTTTATATTAGGCACTTCTATCTTATCCTGTATTTTTTATCAATAAACTAATTAAATTAAACATTACATAGATAAGCTTAGGTGAGATCAGCAAATACCCAATCCGAAGCATTAACGAAGGGGAAAGAATGTGAAACAAAAAATATTTATTAGCATAATTTTACTAATTGGACTATTTTCAACAGGACAATCAGCTGCTGCTGAAGTGAAAGAGAAGGAAATTAAAAGTATTGAAGAACCTGTCTGGTTATTTAAAGCGGGTATCTCTAAAGGACAAAATCATGATCGTCAGGATTTAGGCTTCATATTAGCTGAAAATACTGTTTTAAAGGTTCGACAAATAAATACAGAAATCAAAAATAAATTAACTGTTCGCCTCCTATCTAATGATTCAAAAGAAGAAAAATCTATAAGTGTGGGTTCTGAATGGACTGAGATTTCCAGTGAGGCTGTAACTGTTCCTTTTGTGGATACACCATTTGGTAATGTGAATGCAACGATTGAATTTCAAATTGAAAATGATAAAATTCAAAAATTATTACCAATTTATGAGAAAAAGGAAAACGAAACTCAATTTTTCAATCTCTGGGATCAAATGGATAGTGAGTTTGCGTTGATTAAGTCAAAAAATTTTCAGTTTTTTTTACCCCAAATAGATAAAGAGTTACTTAGAAAATCAAAAGATTTTGACTCTATTGATGAGCTGATTGATCATTATGAAAATATATTCGATACATATGATAAGTATATTGGGTTAGATAATTCATCGTTTGAAAATCAACAATCAAAAAATCGTTATTTTTTGAAAGCTGATACGAATGGTCCAGGCGGTGCTTATTATGGACATATTTGGACGGCTAATTCTAAAAATAATACGGTCTTGTGGCTAAATAAAATGAGTTGGGGTGCGCTCCATGAAATTGCGCATGGGTATCAAGCGGAATTCAAAAATAAAGGGCTATATACAGGAGAAGTATCAAATAATTTATTAGCGGCTCAATATCAATATGATCAGTATGGAAAAGAAGCAGATCGGTTTAGCTGGCTATTTAACAACGGTAAAAGAGAAGCGGTAGATAATAATTTATATCAGAGAACGATTGTTAATGGGGAAGGATATTCTGCGCTTGATTTACGAAGTCAATTAGTTCTATTAGCCATGTTAAAACAAAAAGCTGGAACAAATACGTATGCGAAACTATATCAAGAATATAGAAAGTTAGCGCTACAACCAGATGTCAAAAAAGAAACTATTTTATTCCCAGATTTGATGAATAAGTATTATAGTGAAACAACTGGTTTAGATTTTACTCCTGCCTTAAATAAGTGGAAAATTCAAACCAGTAATTTTCAAGATGAGATCAATCGTTATCAAAACTACGAAGCGGTCGCATCATTGGTTAATATTGTACCGTCAAGTCAATTAGCTAATGCGCGTAAACTTGTAGATCCAACCATTCTCATGAATTCCAATTTTGAACTGGTTAATAATAAAGATATTGCTCCTTTAGGATTAAAAGGGGACGTTACGATTCATTTAGCAATCGATGATATCAATGTTTTAAAGGGAAAAACATTGAAACTCAAAGAAGGACGTCGTGTGATTCAAGAAGTTGAGATTGATCAAGAAAATATTCATTTTTATAATGTTCCCAATGGTGTTTATACAGTTGGATTTTCTAATGAATCGAATGAGTATAGATATAAGGGACACTACGTGCATATCAAAGAAAAAAACAATGAAGCAACGATTGAAATGGAGAAACTGAATTCAAGTGAATTGATGAATCAAACAATCAAATTTTTAGGTCTTAGTGATTATACATTTGCAAATTTAGAAACGGATATAAATAATGAAACAGCCACGTTCTCTGTTACATCAAGTACTCCTCATTACTTTTATGCAAATGAATTGTATGCGTCAATAAAGGTTTTTGATGAAAATGATCAGGCTATTTATTCCAAAGAAATTGAAGGAATGAATGCTCAATTGGTCAAGGACGTGATTCCTATGAAAAAAGGGTACAGAGTTGTACTATTTCATGCAGAGACTAAAAAACGATTAACAAATGGGGAAGGGATCATTGATTCTACTTCAAAAACGAATTCATTTAAAATGACCGAATTAGGGCTGCAAAATGAGACTCTTAAAAATGATTTAGAAGCTACTTTAATTAATAAAATTACTGAACAAGCATCACAGATCAGCAGTTCAGAAATACCGAAAGATACGATTGGATTAAATGGTATCAAACAGCTTTTTATGGCAATTAATGCCTTAAGTGAACCGAATCGATCCACTTATTTAGAGAAGTACAATGATTTGTTTGAGCGGTCATTAGAATCAGCAAACAGCAAAGCAATAGTTGAAGTGACAACACCCGATTTAAACGAAGAGCAATTACCAGAAGAACCGATCGGTCCACCAATTGGCTCAGGCAATTTTACAATAAATGCTGTATCTGACTTTAAATTTGATAAAATTCAAATCGGTCAAACGGCAAAGGCTCAAGTTGAAGTAAATAAAAAGCTTGGTTTAGAAGTAATCGATAAGCGGGGGACAGGCGGCGGTTGGAACGTTCAAGTGGCTATGACCGATTTTGTTGCAATTGCTAAAGAGCAAGAAGTAGTATTGAAAGGTTGGAGCTTAACGATACCTAAAGGCACCGTTACTAGCAAACTAGGTGATTTATCTGCTCCTCCTGAAACTAAAGAAGTCATTATAAATGCCGCAAACGCTGCTCAATTTGTATTTTCTGCAGAAAAAGATCATGGTTTGGGAACGTATTCTTCCATTTTTATGGATGAAAAGACGTCTCTTGAACAGGCTGTTCGCTTATCAGTGCCAGCTTATGGAAAAATCGGACAATACAAGTCGGAATTAACATGGTCGCTAATTGATGCTCCTTTAAATTAAGTTATGTACACATGAAAGGTGAAAAAATTCATGAGCTAAACTATTCTAATGTAGAAAGTACTTTAAGAATAGTATACTCAAATGAAGATATAGAGGTTGTAAAAGGATTAGACCAGAATTTTTAGGATAATTCTCTTGACTAGCCATTTTTATTCTGCTAAAGTATATCTTGCTTATTAATCGTAATTGTTTCGATTTGTTTCGGTAAATCGAAATGGAATATAGTGTGATAACAATGTTCTCACGGTTGTTTCCACGAAAAAATTTGGCTTCTAAAGCCTTATATAGCAGGGAGGAATAAGATTTTGGAGATGCTTTCATATGAGTTCAGAGTTAGTAACGGATAAGGTAAAAACACTGTGAAATAAGCGTTTCTGTCAATCTTGTTTTGTGCAAGTAAACATAAAAAAGACCTACTGTTCTCACGAATGTTCCCAGTAGGTCTTTTTTATGTTTATCTATTTTAATAAAATCATAGAAGTAGATATCGACTTTAGGTATAATAAAAATAACATAAAGTGAACGTTTTTCGGGTATAAGGAAGGTGAGATGAAGATGAAAAAGTTTTTTGTAATGTTAGTAGGGATTTGTTGGTTGACTATGTTCAATTTTGCTATTGTAGAGGCACAAGAAATAGCGGAAAATGATTTGGTTGTTGAAAGTGGTGAAATTAGTGCAGAAATGGATTCATATGCAAAAAATAATGTATCAAAAAAATTAGTCTCAATGATAATTCCTGAGGGGAAAGGATACGCAGAACTAAATGATTATACATTGGGTTCAGGAATTAGTATGTTGAATACTTATGAAAAAGTTGAGGAAAGAACTGCTGTGTATCCTATATACTATGATGGACAAATTGTCTATACGTATATGTTGAAAAAAGATGATGGACAATATGTAGACACATTGGGAGTGTCTCTTGTTAAAGAATTAAATGAATTAGCAGTAAAAGAAAAAGATTCTGAAGTACCAGTTAAATTATTTAATAAAGGTTATGATATTTATTACACTGATGGGAATGAAAAGACAGAACTTTTATATCAGGCTCCTATTCAAAGTGATGTTCAAAAAGAAACTACGGTGGAAGAAGTCGTAGATGTGATTTCAAGTGAACGCACTGAGGTAGTTGATGTGAGTGAAGAAAAAGAATATGTTAATCGTCCTTTAACTTTAGCAGAAAACAGAAATGAATTAAATAAGGGAAATCCTATCTTTGTGTTTTCTAAAGTAGAATATGATGCAAATGCAAAATATGATTACCATGCATTAGTTCTTCATGGATGGGTAAGTCCAGAAAAAGGATTGAATGTTTATTATATTTGGAATCCTTGGTATCCACATACAAATTGTATTGATGGAGGTGTAAAATCACCAACACTACCATTTCCAGGAGGGAAATTTAAATGGGAAACATCAATAAGAAATTTCCAATAGTTATTTGTCTCTTTATTATACTAGTTGTGGCAGTCCTTCTTTTTTTTCCAAAAGTATCTAAGCCTAAAGAAGAACAAGTATCAGCTAAAGAATATATTTTCCGTTTTTTATTAGATAAACATTGGAAAAATGAAAGTCAAAATACAAATGTTGTCTTTAAAAGTAAAGATATGAAAAAATTGGAGATTATTGAAGATGGAGAAAAAAATAGCATGTTTTATAACTATGATGAGAAATCAAAAGGAAATAGTTTTATTTTCACTAATAATAAGAGTACCTGCCGTATTGAAATCAAAGGGAAATCTACAATAACATATCAATTTGCTTCAAATATTGAAGGGAATGGCGGACTATCTGTTCCTATTGAACTTACTTCAAAATAAACATCAAAAAGACCTACTATTCTTGCACGAATATTCTTAGTAGGTCTTTTTTCTTTATTTTTTAGCTTTCTTTAATGAGTCCGACAGAGTATGAAACGTTCTCAATGCTATCTTTATTGTGCGTCAATTCTTTCACTTCATTGTTGACATTTTTAGCATGTTCAGAATCGCCAATATCTTCTAAAATTGTTATAAAATTATTGATTTGTTGCATATATTTAAGTTCTCCAGTTTGTAACCAATCAGCTAAATTTTCGAGATATTTCAAATTCATGCGATAACTATAGTTACTATTTGATAGTAACTTTCTAGGATTTTCTTTTTTGTAGATTGGTTGTTTGGATGGTTACCACAATAATAATAGAGATGATTAAAAATTTCTTGTTGATCCTCCCAACTTGTTAATGCGAAAAATTCTTCCGTCTGAACGTTAAGTTGTTTCGGTATAACCTCAAATGATTCAAGAGAGATTAAGTTATGAAAACATCGAAATGACGTTGGGAATATACTCACATTTATATCCAAATGAAGATGTAGATGTTATAGAAAGATTGAATCAAATTATTTAGAATAATTCTCTTGACTAGTCGTTTTTATAATGCTAAAGTATATCTTGCTGTTTAATCGTAATTCTTACAATTTGTATTTTTAAAGCGTAATAGGCATAGTAAGAGAATCTGTTGTTCTCACAACTGTTCCAAAAAAAATAAACTAGGCTTCTAGAGCCTTGTGTAACAAGGAGGAATAAGATTTTGGAGATGCTTTCATATGAGTTCATAATTAGTAATAGTTAAAGCAAAAACACTGTAATATAAGCGTTTCTATCAATCTTGTTTTGTACAAATGAATGAAAAAAATACTTACTGTTCTCATGAATGTTCTCAGTAAGTATTTTTTTATGTACTATATTGGAGAAAATATGACAATAAATGACATTTAGTTCTTTCTAAGGTTGCTCATCAAATTAATAAATTTGATAAAATGTAACTATCGATTGTATACATGAAATAATTACTACTGTAGATGTTACGAATCCATATGGATTTTTTCTTAGAATCAAATAGATTAAATAAGTTAGTTTTGTTCATGATATTAGTAAAAATTTTTTGTAAATTATTTTATATTCTAAGTGTCAAATTATTCTGGCTATGTTATTATTAATAGGTTGGGTTTATTTTTGATATACTTTTTGTTTATGAAGAGGTAAAGCTTCATGTGAATTGATGCATAAAAGGAGCAATTTATTTTTAATTAAAATTAATTGAAATGTTGTTATATTAAATTGAAAACGTTTAAACACTATTAAATTTGTGAGGGTTTGCTATGAAAAAAATAAGTTCTATCAAAGTTACTCATTATCATGTTCTAGGGTTATTTATTGTGCTAAGTTATATCTATGGTATAACCCAATTCAAAAATAATGATATCATTAAAACTTTTGACCTTGAATTTCAGTTGAGTCGTATATACAGTTTGTCTGATGTATTTTTTTCCCCAACAAACTTTGATACGTTTGGTTCATATGGGCAGCCAATCAATATATTTTATGGTTGGTTGACAGTTCTGCCTGCGTACCTTTTCTTTAAAATATCAAATAATATGGCAAGTGCGTACAATATGTATTTATTTTTCATTACTTTTGTAACGTTACTATGCTCTTATTTCTGTATGTATAGAATATATAAAGAAAAATTTGTTAGTGTATTTTTTTCCTTAATTTATACGTTCTCTATGTATAGAACCCTAAGTATCTTTTTTAGAGGAGCACTTGGAGAAGTTATCGGCATTGCATTTTTACCTTTAGTGTTTGGTGCAGCATATGGAATCATATTACAAAAAAAAGATGAATGGCTTCTCTTAAGTGTTGGTTTCTCATTGCTTATTTATACGCATGTATTGTCTACTATTATTACTTTTGTTTTTATTCTTGTCTTTTACATATCTGCTATGGTGAGTAAGTTAAGTTATAAAAAGGAAATCACCATATCTTTTCTAAAAGCTGGTATAAGTTCTGTTATTTTATCATTGCCTTTTTTTATTTCGTTACTTGAAGAACAAACTTTTCAAAGAATAACACCTCCTGGATGGTCAGATTTAGATAATAGAGCGCTCACAATGAAGCAGTTGATTTTAGGGGCTGTCAGACAAGATTTTACAACATATTCTTTTGGAATTATTCTATTGATATTAACAACTATTACGTTGCTCCTTTTTTTCAAATTGAAAACACAATATAAATATATACTAATTCTAGGTATATTGACTTTATTGATGACAACAAAGCTTTTTCCTTGGAAACTTGTACAGGAAACACCGATCATATTGATTCAATTTCCATGGAGATTGATGAGTATAGCAACACTGTTCTTGTCTTTTATTTCTAGTTATGTGATTAAAAATCTTTTAAAAAAAGATGAATTAAAGATGGTGGGAGTATGTATTACAGCTATTATTTTAATTTTTATAAACGTGTATTCCATTTCACATTCTCCCTTCGTTAATAATAGAATAGGTTCGGATGATATTCCCAATATAATTAGTAGTTATAAAACTGATAATTACAAGCCTGTTGGATATGAAAAGTATGATTATTTAACAAATGACCATCTTGTAAGTATTGACGGTGTTCCAAAACAAACTGATAGAGTAGTAACTGAAAATGAATATAAATTTAAAGTGATTACAACTAAATCTGATGAACTAATATTACCCATCTATTTTTATAAAGGTATGCAAGTTTTTATTAATGAAAAGAAAGTAGATATTTCTCAAGCTAATCACCCAATGATTTCTATCATGTCAGTATCAGGTGAAAATAATATAAAAGTTGTTTTTAGATATTCTATGTTGAGTAAGTTATCTGTGGCTATTTCCATGGTATGGTGGATTGTTATTGCTATCTGGTTGCTAAAGCACAACAAACTATATTTGAAATAAGAAATATTTGTTATTTAGAAAATAATTTTTATTTTAAATATGAACGAATTCTTTGGAGTATATTTTTATTAATGACGGATCGAAAGACCGTACCTTAGATACCTTAAGAAAACTTTATAAAGAATATCCGGACAAAGTTCGCTATCTTTCTTTTTCAAGAAATTTTGGCAAAGAAGCTGGACTGTATGCTGGATTGAAAGAAGCCAAAGGTAGTTTAGTGACAGTAATGGATGTCGATTTACAAGACCCTCCAGAATTATTACCAAAAATGATTAAGATGTTAGAAGAAAATAAAGATTTAGATTGTATTTGGACAAGGCGTGGCGATCGTGAAGGAGAGCCGGTTATCCGTAGTTTTTTTGCTAAGCTATTTTATCGCTTGGTTAATAAAATTGATGATACTGAAATGGTTGATGGGGCTAGAGATTTTCGTCTAATGACTCGTCAAATGGTTGATGGAATTTTAGAATTAACAGAATATAATCGTTTTTCAAAAGGGATCTTTAGTTGGGTTGGTTTTAACACCGAATATCTATCTTATGGAAATCGAGAGCGCGTGGTGGGAGCTACTTCGTGGTCTTTTTGGATACTCTATTGATGGCATTGTAAACTTTTCAGAAGCACCATTAATATCGCTTCTTATGTCGGTGCATTTTCATGTATTGGCTCTGTACTTGCGATGTTTATAATTTTCTTTAGAACAATCATTAAAGGTGATCCGACTAGTGGTTGGCCGTCAATGGTTTGTATTATTTTATTTGTTGATGGACTGCAATTACTTTGTCTAGGGATTATAGGGAAAATATTTTTGGAAACGAAAACGTGACCAATATATATTATAAAAGAAACAAATGAAGATTATTGAAATGTCTAGTTTTAAAACAGACTTTATTTAATGGAATAGAGTTATTTTTAAGTGGTACGCTTGAGCAGCTCTCCACTTAAATTTTTTATAGTATATTTATAGTAAATAAAAACATGCTATATATTATTTTTGTGAAACAGATAGAGATAAATAAAATTAAATAATTAGACTATTTCATATGAACGATGTTACTCGGTACACTCACTTGCTAAGGGTGTAAAAAGAAGAGTTATAAATTACTTTTAAAATTAGCAGCATTATTAGTACTTACACTACTTATCAAGTACTAAGTCTACAAAATAGCTGCTTAACATAAATAAACAATGTAATATGTTTAGTATTTATTAAATGGAGTTACTAGAATAGGAGAGTGTCAGGGTGAAAAACAAAAAAACTCATTTGTTTGTTTTAATTTGTATGATATTTATAAGTACATTTGGGGTGTTGCAAACTAAAGAAGTTGAAGCGGCAGTTATTGGTGATGATTATCCTACTAAATGGAAAAATCTGCCATTAGGTGGTGCAATTGACGATTGGAGACTTTACACAAGGTATTGTACTTCGTTTGTGGCAAATAGATTAAGCAAAGTTAATAAATTTGATATTCGTAATGGTGGGTTGGATTGGAATGCCAACCAATGGGCAAATAATGCTAGAAGACAAGGTTATCGTGTTGATAATACACCTAAGATAGGATCTGTTGCACAGTGGACAGGAAAATATCATGTTGCGTGGGTAGCAGATATTAAAGGAGATCAGGTGCAAATTGAAGAATATAATAATCCTGCTGGTTCGGGTACTTATAAGACACGTTGGATAAATAAAAATGATCCAGATGCCTACATTCATTTTAAAGACATGGCAGTAACTATACCTGTTCCAACTGGAAAAACAACAGTAAGTAAAGAAGGAACTATGGTCACAATTACCTCAACGTTCACTGGAACATCGGAACAATTAGCAGCTATTAAGAAAGTAGAATATCCAACATGGTCACACAATAATACAGCTAATAAAATATGGCACACTGCTAAAAAAATAAACAGTAATACGTATCAAGCTCAAGTTGATTTTAGTATATATAAGCAGTATGGATTGTATTCGACTCACAGCTATGTAACAATGAGTGACGGGCGTCAATCTACTTTTGCTAATAATAATGGATACACATTAAATCCTCCTATATTTCCAGAAGGGACAACGACTGTTGAGTTGGAAGGAGACGTTGCTGTTGTAACATCTATATTTGCAGGAACATCACAGCAATTAGCAGCCATAAAGAAAGTGGAATATCCAACATGGTCACATAACAATTCGGCTAATAAACTATGGCACACGGCAACGAAGATAAACGAGACTACGTATCAAGCGCGTATAGCCTTAAGTACCTACAAACAATATGGATTGTATTCAACTCATAGTTACATCACAAATAAAGACGGTTACCAAAAATCATTTGCTAATAATAATGGATACACGTTAAATCCTCCTATATTTCCAGAAGGAACAACAACTGTAGAATTGGAAGGAAGTACGGCGGTATTAACATCAACATTTACAGGAACACCTGAACAGTTAGCAGCTATAAAGAAAGTAGAATATCCAACGTGGTCACATAATAACACATCAAATAAAGTATGGCATATGGCAACAAAGATAAATGAAACTACGTACCAAGCAAGAGTTGATCTAAGTACTTACAATCAATATGGGTTATACTCAACCCATAGTTATATTACAAACAAAGATGGTTACCAAAAATCATTTGCAAAAAATAATGGTTATGTACTAGATCCACCAGCGATACCAACAGGAACAACGACAGTGGTATTAGAGGGAAATATAGCAGTTCTGACATCGACATTTACAGGAACATCGGAACAATTAGCAGCTATTAAAAAAGTGGAGTATCCAACATGGTCACACAACAATACACCGAATAAAATATGGCATATGGCAACAAAGATAAATGAAACTACGTATCAAGCACGAATTGACCTAAGTGTTTATGATCAGTATGGGCTATATTCGACGCACAGTTATCTGACAATGAACGATGGTCGAGAAATATCATTTGCAAAAAATAATGGTTATGTACTAGATCCACCAGCGATACCAACAGGAACAACGACAGTGGTATTAGAGGGAAATATAGCAGTTCTGACATCGACATTTACAGGAACATCGGAACAATTAGCAGCTATTAAAAAAGTGGAGTATCCAACATGGTCACACAACAATACACCGAATAAAATATGGCATATGGCAACAAAGATAAATGAAACTACGTATCAAGCACGAATTGACCTAAGTATTTATGATCAGTATGGGCTATATTCGACGCATAGCTATCTGACAATGAACGATGGTCGAGAAATATCATTTGCAACAAATAATGGATATACATTTGAGAAACCGCAATAAAGTGTTGTTATCAATAGACTAATGATATTTTTCTGAATACCTAGTGAGATTAGTAGTTGGTTAAATAAGCTCTTAGTATTATCTTGTCATATTTAATAAGTAAGAACAGCAATGATTGTTTGCTCTAATGTTAGCAATCATTGCTTTTTCTATTTGGTTTATGATGAGTGGTAAATGAGTTTATAATTAGTAATAATTAAATAGAAAATACTTTAAAATAAGCGTTTCTATCAATCTTGTTTTGTATAGAGGAATTAAAAAAGACCTGTTGTTCTCACAAATGTTCACGGTAGTTTTTTTAATTAGTCAGAAACGTATAACTAACTTTCTTTAATTAGTCCAACAGAATAAGAAGCGTTAGTATTTATATCTTTATGGTGAGTTAAATCTTTGACTTCTGCTTTAACGTTTTTTGCATGATCGTAGTCGCCAATATCTTCTAAAATAGTGATGAAGGTAGAAACATGTACAAAACAAGATTTGATAGCTAGAGGCTACTGTGAGTATCAAGCACGAATAATTATTAAATCAGCAAAAAAAGAAATGGTTGAACGTGGGTGTGTGTTCTATTTAGGCAATAGGGTTGGGCGCATCCCATGTTGGTTTGTTGAGGAAATGCTTGGTTTTGAGTTTGGAACAGGAAAAGAGGTTTAACTCTATGGCTAGAAAATCAAATGTTTATAAAGATAATAACGGTTGGTATTGTAAAGCTAGTTTAGGTAATGATCCACATACAGGAAAAAGAAGAACAAAGACTAAGAGGGGGGTTAAAACAGAACGAGAAGCAAAGAAGGCGTATATGGAGTTTATGCTTTTGTAGGAATTTCAATAAGAAAATATAGGTGATAAAACTAACGAAAACATGACTTTCAAAGAATTTACTGATTCTGTATTTTTGCCATGGTATCAATCACAAGTTAAACCGAATACTTACAATAGGAGAGTATTGTATTTGAAAGAAAGGTTGTCTATATTTAATGACAAAAATCTTAGAGAGGTAACTAAACTAGAGGTACAATTACTTCAAAGTCAGTTAGTATCTGAAAATTTAAGTGGAAGCTATATAAACCTGTTGTTCTCATTAGGTGGTATGATCTGGGTGGGGTAGGGCAAAAAAATTTGATTTAGTTCAAGAAAATCCTTTCAGAGAAGTAGGTAGAGTCCGAGTTAATCCGAAAAAAATAAAATTTTGGACTGTTAGTGATTTTAAAAATTTTTACACCAGAACTTGAAATTCAAATAATGAGAAAAGAAAAATTGGCGTATAATCAATATTATGATTTTTTTCATTACTTGTATTTTAGATTTTTATTTTCTACAGGTCTAAGATTTGGTGAAAATGCTACGTTATTATGGGAAAATATAAATTTAAATAATGGTAAGTTGAATATATGTTAGGTAATGTGGCTAAACATAAAAATGAGCAATACCTTTCAACACCTAAGACAAAAAGCAGTGAAAGAGAGCTATACTTAGATAGTAAAACTTTAAAGCTAATTTGCATATGGAAAGAATATCAATCAAAAGTAGGAAATGTAGAGTTAGTGTTTAGCCATGATGGTACATTTCTAGATCAAGGATGGATGTGGAAGAAATTTAGGACATTACAGAAAAAATTGGAGTTACCCTTTATTAGCATTCATGATTTAAGACATTCACATGCAAGTATGCTTGTTCATTTGGGAGAAAATCCAAAAATGATACAAGAGAGGTTAGGGCACGCAAATATAGAAATGACGTTAGGAACCTATTCTCATTTATACCCAAATCAAGATGTAGAACTTGTGAAAAAATTAGATCAAATAAACTAGAAATAATTTACTCTTGACTAGAATTTTTTATTCTGCTAAAGTATATTTTGCGTTATAAGTGTAACGTTTACGATTTGCACGTGTTAATCGTAACGAAGTAAACTATGATCTATTGTTCTCAAAAATGTTCTCACAAAAAATAAGAGGCTTGAAAAGCCTTGTTTAATAGGGAGTTGAACGGTTTTGGAGATGCTTTCATATGAGTTCATGAGAAAAGCCTTTTTAGCAGCAACCTTTATTTCGGTAATTGCACCGATGTTGGGCGTATTTCTTGTAATCAGAAGACAATCTTTAATGGCAGATACTCTTTCTCACGTATCGTTGGCGGGTGTTGCGTTGGGCTTTTTCTTAAATTGGAATCCTGATATCATGACGCTTGTTGTTGTGATTATTGCAGCAATTATTTTAGAATATCTACGGATGGTTTATAGTACGTACTCGGAAATCTCGATTGCGATTTTAATGTCGGGAGGATTAGCGTTAGCGTTGGTCTTGATGAATCTAAGTGGAGGTAATTCAGCTGCCAGTATCCAGTCTTATCTATTTGGTTCGATCGTCACTATTACGTGGCAGCAAGTTATTATTTTAGCCGTTCTTTTTGTAGTATTAGTGACGTTGTTCTGTTTATTTAAACGGCCAATGTATGTGCTGACCTTTGATGAAGATACAGCTCATGTGGATGGACTACCGATTCATTGGATGTCGATGCTCTTCAACGTGATCACTGGTGTGGCCATTGCAGTGATGATTCCAATTGCTGGGGCGTTATTGATTTCAGCGATCATGGTCTTACCTGCTGCAATTGGGATGCGGATCGGTAAAGGCTTCAATACAGTGATTGTTATTAGCGTCATCATGGGATTGATTGGCATGTTAACAGGATTGACGGGTTCTTATTATTTAGAAACGCCGCCAAGTGCCAGCATCACGCTGATTTTTATTGGGCTATTTATTCTGGTCAGTATCATTCGTAAATTAGTTGTTACAACGCAGCGGAATAAGAAAATGAGTCAAAGATAGAGAGTAAATTTTTTTAAAGCAAAAAGAGAGACAACTATTCTTCTGATTTTGAAGAATGTTTGCCTCTCTTTTTGCTTTTAGTCTAAGTGGGATGGATGTAGGATAGTTCAATTAGATATGTATTCATCACGAATACTATCCCTGTTGGAAGTTCAATTGTTTTAAAAACCAATCTAATAAAGATTCTTTTTCATAGACAATATATGAAATAGTCGGCATAGATTGTTTGAGTTGAATGATTTCTTTTTCATTTTTTAAGTAGTCTTGATTTAATGAGATTTTTAACGAATAAAACAGTCCTCCAGACAGGTCATCTTTCTTTAATGAGTTTGAAATAGCTTCAATTTTTCCAGTGATAAATTTAAATTTATTTGCATTTACACCATTCAAATAAATTTTTACTTCATCAGTAGTATTTACTTTGTTACGATCCTCTTCAGCAATGAATGCATCAATAAATTTTGATGCTGTTTGGTTAGTTTCAGTAAAAATAAATCCGATCTTTTGTTGTTGTTGAATCGCATCGCCTTGTTTCAGTTCTTCAAAATAATGAAGTAAACCAGCATTATTTGCGCGAATAAGTGATTGTTCTTTGAGTTCTTTTTTTACTTTTAGTTTTTCATCTAACGCATCTATCTTTTCGATTAAGGCTTCTTTTTTTTCATCCGCTTCTCTAATTAATTGATTAAAGTCATCACTTTTAGTAAGTTCATTTCGTTTTAGTTCTAATTGCTGGATGTCGGTATCTATGCTATGAAAAAGTCTAGATACTTCACTTTGTTCATTTTGTAGATCTAATTGTTGGCTTGATTGCATCGAATTCATTTCTGCTTCTAAATCAAGAATGTCCTTGTTTTTATTTTGAATTTCCATTTGGATGGATTCATCATTGTCTTGTTGAAGACGCACAACTAAACTATCTCTTTGAGACAATAACTGATTCAAAGATTGTTGTTTTCCTGTGTGTTCTTTGGCATATTTTTCAGCGATTAGCAGTTTTTTATTGTTAGACTCTGAAAGAAGGCGATTTTTTTCTTGTATGTTTTTTTCAATTGAACGGGTTAAAAGGTCTATTTCTTTTTGATTGCTATTTAAATTTTCCAAATAGCTATTGATTTTTAGAAAATATATTTGTTCTGCTTCTTCATTCTTTAGAAGGTTTTCTTTTTTTTTGATAGACTCAATGTAACGATCTAGGATATTTAATTTCAATTTTGATTGTTGTAGTTGTTTATCCCATTCAATCTGTTCTTGATTACTCTCTCCTGTTTCTAATTCGAGAATGATATCATCTTTTTTTATTATATCTCCAGATTTTTTGTGAATCATTTTTATTTTTCCGTTTTCAAGAGAACTTACGTTTACGGTATTTTTCATTTCAACGGTTCCTTTGACTTTTACTATATAATTTTTAGGAATGTATTTTAATGAAAAAATCGAAATAACAAGTATAATAAAAAGTCCGTATATGAAAAAATGAATCAGTTTGTGGGGTGATTTTTCTATATATAATCTACTATTTTCAAAGCTCTTTTTATCATAAAATTTCATAATCCAACTATGCTATGGGTTTAAATAGATCTATTTCTGCCAATCCTTGTGAGTTTTCTAAATAAACCATATACTCCTCTCCAGAATCGATTAAATCTTCTTCCCAAATATGAATTTTCATTTTTGATTGAACATACTCTATATCCTCAATTGAACCCTTAAATTTGGAATATAGGCAATTTGGTACATTCACGTTGCCTTTAAATTGTGTGTTTAATGCACTATTTGCTTTTAATGTTTTAGTGGTTTGAACCATTAAGTCAAAATCAGAATATAGTATCCCGTTTTCATCAATTTGGCTATTATATTGACGTGTGATTAGAGGGCCTTTTGTTTGGATTTTTGCAACTGAAAGAAAATTTGTGTATTTGGTAATTTCTTTGTACAGGTCTACTACTTTGACCATCTTCTTTTTTCTAATTAAAACATTGATTAATTTTAAATTTTTATTTGTTTCAATTGAAATTTTAGACATACTCAATATCCTCACATTCATTACTTGTTGTTTGTATTTTATCTGTATCATATAAAAATTGTTTTTCTATGATTTCTCGATAAGTTTCGTTCTCTTTTAAAAGGGTCTCGTGATCTCCGCTTCCTAATATCTTGCCATTGTTTATTAAAAAAATAATGTCACTCTTAATTACAGTGGAGATTCTATGGGCGATTGTGATAGTCGTTTTATTCTTGGTCAATTCATTAATATATTGTTGGATCCGATACTCGTTAAAGACATCTAAGCTACTGCTAAATTCATCAAAAATATACAGATCTTTGGGAGTCGTGAAGGCTCTTGCAATTGCGATTCTTTGTTTTTCTCCCCCAGATAGATTAGAACCGAATTCTTCAACAATACTGTCATATCGGTTAGGTAAAGTTAAAATGAATTCATGAATACCTAAATTTCTACAAAGAGAGACAATTGTTTCATATGGAACATCGTCGTTCCCTATACGAATGTTATCTAAAATGGTTCCAGAAAATAATTCAATGTCTTGAGAAACGTAACCAATATTATTTCTTAAAAAATCTAAATCTAAGTCTCTAATTTCGTAATCGCCAATGAAAATATTTCCTTCATTTATTTGATAAAATCCCATCAGTAATTTAGCTAAGGTACTTTTACCAGAACCGCTCTCTCCAACTAATGCCACTTTTTTACCTTCTGGAATAGTAAAGCTTAGTTGATCAATAATTGGTGGAGTAAACCCGTGTTGAAAAGATACTTCTTTAAAGAAGATATCTTTTTTTAGAGAACCACTTTTTATGTTTCCTTGATGTTCTGTTTTCAAATTGATAATTTCGTCTAGCCGAGCAATTGAAGTTTTGGCTTCTTGTATTTCCAATTGTAGGCTCAATAAGTTATTGATTGGCGAGACAAAATAATTGCTTAGCGTGTTAAATACAATAAAAGTTCCTAAGGTAATTTGGCTATCCATTATTAGACTGGCTCCGACTAGTAAAAAAAGTGCTTCACCAACATTCTCAATGAGATTTGCCAAAAAACTTTGAGTATTTTTTAATTTAGCTAAGTCGAAATCTACTTTTTGTAAAGTTACGGTTTTTTGTTCAAAGGAGTCGGAATTATGATTTTCTGCTCTGAAACTTTTTACAGTTTCGATATTACTGATTGTTTCAATTACATGGGAATTTAGAATGCTCTCTTGAATAAGATATTCTAATTTTTTCTTTTGAAATGGTTTTCTATACATCAATACAAGGATGATACTAGCAAAGATTATCAATAGTAATACAAAAAATAACTCTTTATTGATCATAAGTAAGATACCACCTGTGATGATTGATAAGAAAATATCAAGAAATAATGAGACAGTGATCTTAGTAAATATTGCTCCAACAGTTTCTACATCTTGAAATCTTGTTAAAATATCGCCACTTTGTCTGTTTACGAAAAAGGTATAGGGTAATTTTAGAATATGTCTAAAAAAACCTGACATCAAAGGTATCTTTACTTTTAAAGAGATAAAGTTGATCATATGCTGTCTAAAAAACAACAAAATAGAACGTGTTAAATAAATGATGAGAATTACTATTACATAGATGTATAAGCTGTTTTTTATGGAATAGGGGATGACTTCATCATAAATTAATTTTGAAAAAAAACCTGTTATGATGCCAAAACAAGTCGTTAAAAAGCTTGCTAAAAAAATAGTCGCTAAAATTTTCTGTTGTTTGAAAAAAAGAGAAATGACAAACTGCTGTAAGTGAATTCGTTCATCATTTTTTGTTTTTGCTTCGAAATTTTCCAATGGAAGCATCAAAATTAAAATACCTGAAAAAACGTTTTCAAAATCAGTGTAAGAGTATGACATTAATCCTAACTCCGGATCAGCTAACAAAATTTTTTCAGGTGTGATTTTGTATAACACAACAAAGTGATCATCACCGTATTCATTTGTCACCTGAGCAATTGCTGGAAGCGTCATTGTTTTATCGAAATTTTCAATAAATACTTTGACCGCTTTCACGTTGAAGCCCAGATGTTCCGCACCTTCTTTAAGACCTAAAATAGAGGTGCCGTGTTGAGTTGTACCAACGATTTCTCTAATTGAAGCAATAGGTAGATTTTTTTTGTAAAACTTGCATACCATTGCTAATGCTGCTGCACCACAATCTGTTGAATCATGTTGCTGTATGTAAGGGTACTTTTTCTTTAGAAAATAAAGTTTGATTTCCGAGAACATAATCAGTAAATCCTTTTCTGTTTAAAATTAAACTAATATAAATTGAATGTTTTTATATCATGTATTGTTTTATTATTGTTCTATAAAAACTTAACGAGCTGGCTGTTTTCCAAAGAATTTAGAAACTGTGTTTACAGCACCAATGATTCCTTTAACTGTTGATACCACTTTGATACCTGTTGATACTGCTTTTTTTGCCCATTTCCAAGCTTTTTTAAAGAAGCCGCTACCTTCCAAGTACATCATTTCCTCATTTGTCAATTCTACATAATTGTTAGGCATAACTAGTTCATTCATAATTTTTCCCTCCATATAATTTATTTACATTAGATTGATATAAAAACATTCAACTTATTTCTAATCAAATATTAACTTAAAGTTGAATGGTAGTCAAGCTTATTTTACTAAAAGAGTGATTAAAATTAATGTGAACATTTATAACTGGAAAATAGATAAATTTTGCCTATAGGTTCAATAAATACGAACAATTTTTGTTTTTTTTAAATAAATACTCGAAATTTCCTGTAAAACAACTTATAATAGATAGGATACATTAGTAGAAGGAGTGAGATTTTTGAAAATTCGGAGAAGTGAACGATTGATTGATATGACACAATATTTGTTAGATCATCCACATACATTAGTTTCTTTAACCCATTTTGCACAGCGCTATAAATCAGCCAAATCATCAATAAGTGAGGATTTAGCGATTATCAAAAAAACATTTAAACAACGAGGAACGGGAATTCTTGAAACAATTCCAGGGGCTGCTGGTGGAGTTCGATTTATCCCTGAAATTCCCTATGAGGAATCAAAAGAGTTAGTACTGGCTTTGTGTGAACGTTTGTCAGAACAGGATCGTCTGTTGCCAGGAGGATATGTGTATCTGTCTGATTTGTTAGGACAGCCAGAGTTATTGCGCCAAGTGGGCCGAATTATTGCTTCTAAATATTTAGGGGAACAAATCGATGCAGTTATGACTGTAGCGACAAAAGGTGTACCAATCGCTCAAGCTGTTTCTTACTATCTAAATGTACCGTTTGTGATTGTTCGACGTGATTCAAAAATCACTGAAGGGTCTACCGTTAGTGTAAATTACGTTTCTGGTTCATCAGAACGAATTGAAAAAATGGAATTATCAAAACGCAGCTTAAAACGTGGATCTAGAGTTTTAGTCGTAGATGACTTCATGAAAGGTGGAGGCACAGTTAACGGAATGAAGAGTTTGATCGAAGAATTTGAGGCAGAACTTGTTGGGATCACCGTGTTTGCGGAGTCTAAATTTAAAGGACAACGCGCGATCGATGATTATACTTCACTACTTTATGTAGAAGATGTGGATACAAGAACAAAGACAATCAATGTAGTTCCTGGAAATTATTTTAACGAATAAAACCTGAAATAGAAGTTGGGATGAACCTGTTTAGCTCCGAGAACCAAGTAGGTACTGTGGAACATCAACTTGTACCTTGTTGTGTTTTACATCAATAAGAAGAAATTTTTGTGAATTTCAGCTTATTTTCGAAGTTAATGTGATAGAGCAACACTTAGTATGCTTTTGTCTCACCGTTTTTCCGATTTTAAGGATCTGAGGTATAACTTGAAGAGTTATGTCCCGGATCCTATTTTATTTGGAAAATAACCTTTTTTATTTAACGAATTTTCTAATTAGGTGTATAGTTAAGTTGTAAGCAATTTTATCCAGTTTTTTTCTCACACATGATACGCTAAAAGTCTGGATGATCAAATGAAAGAAGGCAAACAATATGGAAAATCAAGAAAAAGTACAAATTTTAAAGGATATCGTAGCCATCAAATCAGTCAACGGTAATGAAAAAGAGGTCGCTGAGTATTTAAGCAAACTATTCAAAAAATACGATATTGATTCAACATTTTTAGAATTTGAAAAAGATCGTGACAACTTAATCGTTGAGATCGGTAATAAAAATAGTGAGAAAGTTTTAGCTTTTTCTGGACATATGGATGTTGTATCAGCAGGGAATGTGGCGGATTGGACAACAGATCCCTTCAAACCTGAAATTCGTGATGGGAAAATGTATGGCCGCGGCACTTGTGATATGAAAAGTGGTTTGGCTGCAATGGCGATTGCTATGATCGAATTAAAAGAAGAAAATGCAATGTTTAATGGACGTCTTCGTTTACTAGCTACAGTTGGTGAAGAAGTCGGTGAACTTGGGGCAGAACAATTAACAAAAGAAGGATACGTGGATGATGTTACATCAATGGTGATTGGTGAACCTTCTGGATATGCGGGGATTGTCTATGCTCATAAAGGATCAATTAACTTTAAAGTAGACTCTCAAGGGAAAAATGCTCATAGTTCAATGCCACAATTAGGTGTGAATGCGATCGATCATTTGAATGATTTCTATACAAGAGCCAACCAATTATTCCGTAGTGAAATTCACACAGATGAAGTGTTAGGCGATTTTATCTATAATGTAACTATGATTTCTGGTGGTGAACAAATCAATAGTATTCCGAGTGAAGCCAGTCTTCAAGGAAATATCAGAACCATTCCTGGTTATGACAACGATGTAGTGATTAAAAAAATGAATGAACTGATTGATGAATTGAATCAAAAAGAAACATATCATTTAACATTAACTATCGAAGCAAATAAAATCTCAGTCAAAAGTGAAAAAGATTCAGATATTGCTAAAATCGCTCAACAGGTAGCGAAAAAACATGTTAATGTAGATATTCCAATGGTGGGTGTTTCTGGAACTACAGATGCTGCAGAGTTTACCAAAGGCAAACAAGCATTTCCAGTCATTATTTTTGGTCCTGGTAATGAAACGCCTCACCAAGTAGATGAATATGTAGATGTGGATAACTATTTGGAAATGGTGGATATCTATAAAGAGATGGTGACGACTTATTTGAATTAACTGGTCGCCATAATATAAAATTGCCCAACTCTATGATAATTTAAAAGAACTGATTGAAGTACTAGGGAAAAATATGAAGATACCACTCAAATTTGTAAGAATCACTAGTATTTCTTACAAAAATTGACTAGGGCAACTTATGTTATTAGTTTTGGCTGATAATATGAGGCTCTGTACGAGGATGTCCGTCCTTTTACAGAGTGCCTTTTTTCGCTCTAATTACCTGATTTTAAACACAAAAAAATGATATTAGTCAGCTACTAATACCACGAAGCGTTCGTTAAATTAAATAACCATTCACTAACAGTATTGAGCAAGTAAAAAAGAGTGGGAAACTGTTCTTACTTTTAGTACAATAATATTAGTCAATAAGAAATTATTGGCGAGGCAACTTGTATTCTTAGTTTTGGCTGATAATACAGGTCTCTCTTTAGAAGATGTCCGTCTTCTGACAGGGCGCCTTTTTTTATTTTATGTTGTAAATTTATTCTAATGTAGAGAGGTTCGGATAGTTAATAGAATATCGTGGAAGAATTCAAATAGTCAAAAGAGCCTCAAAGAAAGGACAAGTTTGACTAAAGCAGTGAATTTTTTAAAGTGTTACTTGCATTGCTGATCGAATGTTGAGAGAAAAGTGATAGTTTAAATCGAAATGAAACGCTATACTCATGTTGTAAGAGTATATAAAACAAACAAAACCGTTCTTTTGATGAGCTATACTGAAACAAAAGTAGTTGAGATGAATAAAAACATGTGGTAAGATTAATTTGTAGATATTTTGAAACAAAAAAAGCCTGATTGGCGTCAGACTTCTTTTGCTACTAATTTTGATACGTAACCTAAATAATTAGGCTTGCAAAAACAAGTTGGCATTCCTGATTTAGTATCAAAAAAAGTATTGAATTACATACTTATTTCTTTAACCGACCACAAGATGCCTTCGAAAACTTCTTGTTGGTCTTTTTTTTGCTTTCACATCTAATTTTAGTTCGTTTAGTCTTATAATGTTCTCTGATAGTTAATCCAGGAATATCCATAAATAATACCAAAACAAATAAAATCACAGAAATCCATGCCGGAAATCCGCTGATATAGTTAAGCAAAAACGTACATATAAGTGTACTTTGTTTCATTCTGACCCTCACGTAATTTATTTACCAAAGTGAGTTTACAATTATTTTTCATGTATCACACTCCATTTGATAGTATTAGGAGTGCTACTTGTTTTCTAATTATTCAGTTACCTATAACTATATCAAATTTACATAGATATTCGCAATAGATATAGTAATATTTATTGCTCTTAGTGTTTTTTTATTGATACTATTTGCAAGTGAGACAAGATAGATAAAAAGGGTCTTTGCCAACATTCGTTGACAAAGACCCTTTTTAATAAGTACAATGATTCAACTTGTTTATGAACTATTTCATAAATTTTACATTCTGAACAAAGGTCTCTAACTCATCTCTACGCTCGATATTATGGTTGCATTTCTCACTGTCATAGCAAATATAGTTCCCACGCTTCGTATACATCCCATCGCCAGATTCTTTCACCTTAGATAAAAACATCGAAACTTCTGATGTTTCATGACAAATCGGGCAAATGCCTTTTTGAGTTGTAGGCGAAATTGTTCCTGAAACACCGACTAGCTGTCCGTCAATTGAAGCGATAATAAATTTTTGCTGTTTTCCGCTATCATTCCAACTGTAAAAAGTATAATCTCTCAAGTCCATTGTTTCCCAGTCTGGGATTTTCAACTTCTTGGTCTTTTTAAAGAGCTTTGTCAGTTGTTGTTTTGAAGGTGGAGCAAAGGGAATAACAGCTTCTTTCAGTCTATTCAGATATTGTTCTAGTCGTGGTTTAGAAGTCGCTGCTTCTAAAAATCCTTCTAGAAGCGGCTGTAATTGATCTTTATCTACACCAAATTGATCATTGATTTTTTCAAGAACAATCGCTTGCAGTGTTTTGACTGTATTCTTATCATTTACAGATAAATGGGCTTGTAGTAAAATATTGGCTTGTTTTCTAATAAAATTAAATTGATATGGTTGTATTTTTGTGTTCATAATGGATTTCCTTTCTATCATTCAAGTGATAAAGTACTTAGGGTACAGGTAATCCTTACAACCAAAGTACTTTATTATTTCAAATCTGAATGGTTTTTTGATCGAGATACGTGTGTTTGAGTTTGTATCATATTATCACCCCGCTGACATAAATTTTCTTTCATTATAACGCAAACACCCCAAATTATAAATTGGTATAGCAAAAAAGCAATTGGTTCAGTTGAAAAACAGTAAAGAGTAAGCTAAACTAAAAGACGGCGCTATTTTAAATCGAATGAAACAGTTAAAAATAAATCAAATTTTAGGAGTGAAGCAATTGGAAAATAGATATGTCATCATCCTTGCAGCCGGTAAAGGAACTCGTATGAAATCGAAGCTTTATAAAGTGTTACATCCTGTCGCTGGAAAACCAATGGTAGAGCACATTATGGATCAAGTAGAAAAAACGAATCCAAGTGAAGTTGTAACAATTGTCGGTCACGGGGCTGAGGCGATCAAAGGTCATCTAGGTGAGCGTAGCCAATATGCTTTACAAGAAGAACAATTAGGAACTGGTCATGCAGTTTTGCAAGCAGAAGCTCATTTGGCTGGGAAACAAGGTACGACACTTGTGATTACAGGTGATACGCCACTTTTAACATCAGAAACATTAACTAATCTTTTTGACTATCACCAAGGGAAAAATGCCAGTGCTACGATTTTAACTGCTCATGCAGAAGATCCAACAGGATATGGCCGCATCATACGCGATCATGTTGGAATCGTTGAAAAAATTGTTGAACAAAAAGATGCTTCTGAACAAGAGGCTCGCGTGCAAGAAATCAACACAGGAACATTTTGTTTTGACAATGAGGCGTTGTTTAATGCTTTATCTAAAATTAATACCAACAATGCACAAGGAGAATACTATCTAACGGATATTATTGAAATTCTTAAAAAAGAAGGCAAAGCAGTTGCCGCATATCAAATGTCCAATTTTGAAGAAGCGATGGGTATCAATGATCGTGTGGCGTTGGCTGAAGCGAATAAAATCATGCATCAGCGTTTGAATAAGATGCATATGATGAACGGTGTTTCTTTTGTCGATCCTGATTCAACATACATTGATGAAGGAGTTGTGATTGGCTCTGATACTGTCGTTGAAGCTGGTGTACACATAAAAGGTAAAACAGTGATCGGTGAAGACTGTTTTATCGGCGGACATTCTGAAATCGTTGATAGCGTAATTGAAGATAATGTGAAAATTATTCAGTCTGTGGTTGAGCAAAGTGTTATTCGCAAACATGCAGATGTTGGCCCATTTGCTCATATACGTCCAAATACAGATATCGGCGAACGCGTCCATGTTGGAAATTTTGTGGAAATTAAAAATGCAACAATCGCTGAAGAGACAAAAGTTGGTCACTTAACGTATGTAGGTGATGCTGATTTAGGTAAAGATATCAATGTTGGTTGCGGCGTTGTATTTGTAAATTATGATGGCAAAAATAAATACCGTACAACAGTCGGTGACCATGCCTTTATCGGTTCATCCTCAAGCTTGATTGCGCCAGTAAAAGTTGCTGCAAATTCAGTTATTGCTGCGGGTTCAACAATCACGGATGACGTGGAAGAATTTGACTTAGCTATCGCTCGGGCAAGACAGGTAAATAAAGAAGGATACGGAAAGAAACTACCGTATTTTGATAAAGAGAAATAGAAGATAAAAAGAAGATGAATGCTAATGTTTGGCATTCATCTTCTTTTTGATTTTTACTACCTAAGATAGAGTGTGTATTTTTTCATTTTCAACGTTTCCCTCGCAAACTGGGATTCAATGAGAACGATTTGATTTAACCTATTTTGCGTTTTCGGTTATAGTCATAAAGACTGTAACCAGAAAGTCCAATCACAAGTAATCCTAAACTTAAATAAGAAGTAATTTTTTCACCTGTTTTTGGATAATTTGTTGTTTTTCCAGTCGCATATTTACCAGTTTGAGGTGTTTTTATTTCCTCTGTTGGCTCCTTAGTCGGATCTTTTGGATCTGGCGTTGGTTTTGGCGTAGGTACTGGTTCTGGTTTGAATTTGTTCTTAAAGTCAGTTTCTGAAATAGAAACAATGCGCTCACCAGGAAAGGCTTCTTTGTATTGTGATAAATCAATATTGGTAGCAGCATTGTATAGACGAAGGTTCGCTCCTTGTTTTAAATGATTGATTAAGACCGTATCTAAAGATGGGCCTTCTTCGGGTGAGCCACCTAACATATCGTAACCGTCTCCACGAGCTGCTAAAAAGTCATTGGTTGCCATATGGTAAGTTGCTTTTTCATCTATTGGTTCAAATTCACCAGTTTTGCGGTTTTTGATTTCAACACGAAGTACACGTTCACCTACGAGGGTTTTATCAGTTCCGTTTCCTTCATCTGCTGGTAGTAACGAACCTTTTTTCGTTGAGTCATAATGAACTCGAATCGAACTTGAAACGTGTAAGAAACCACCATTTGCACCAAGTTTTGGCTGATTGTATTCGTCTAAGATGTCTTTGCCGTTTTCGTCTTTTTGAGTCATAGACCGTAACGATAATTCGAACATTTCTTTGACTTGTGAGCCAGTTACTTTTATTTGAGAGATTCTGTTGCCAAATGGTAATACAGCAATGACATCACCTAAAGTGACTTGTCCGGGTTCGATATTTGTACGTATACCGCCTCCATTTGTTACGGCAAAATCAGTTGGATTTTTGAATCCCTCTTGTCCATAAGCTAACATAGCATCGCCAATCAAGTTACCTAAATTGGTTTCTCTTGTTCGTACATTGTCACGTTCACCGTTGAACTGATAAGGATTATTTTCAATGATAACCTCTGAACCCCAATCTTCAAAATTCGCTTTTGCTGTATCAACTAAAGCTTTGACTGCTGGATTTTCAGCTAAATTCGCTAGTTCATTTGCAGGAGTCAATGATGCTGTTTTTTTACTTAAATCAGTTAGATCAACATCCACTAAGCCAACATTATTTAAATAGTTTCCAGTTTGTGTATACATGACATTGCCGAATTGTTTTCCGCCATTTACAGCTGTATGTGAATGACCATCTAAAACAGTGATGTTTAAATCAGAAAATTCTTTGCTTAAAGTTTCGGCTAACGTATCTCCTCGCCATTCATGAGGTGTCGTTTCGTCAATACCTAAATGTCCAGTAACAACATAAGCATCGATTGTTTGAGTCGGATTTTTTTGAATCTCTGCAATTGTTTTTTTCGTTTCACTGATTGGATCAGCGAAAGTTACGCCAACGACATTGTTAGGGTGTGTTTTTGTTGCCGTTTCTGGTGTTGTTACGCCGATAATAGCGTAAGTTTTCCCATTTTTTTCAACGATTGTATAAGGATCAAATACAAGTTTTCCATCTTTGAATGTATTGTTGGAAAGGATTGGGAAATTTAATGCCTCTTTATACTTCATCGCTGTATCAAATCCAAAGTCGAACTCATGGTTTCCGACAGCCATCGCATCGTATCCGACAGCATTCATTACATTGACCATGTCCATCCCTTTGGAAAAATTAGAGATAGGTAATCCTTGGAAAGCATCACCAGCATCAATCAAAAGTTCTGGTTCTACCAAATCTTTGTATGTTTTCAAACGCGCCATACCTAAAACATCTTTGCCGTTACCTTCCATGCGACCATGCACATCGTTGGTATGCATAATCGTAATCTTTTTAGGTGAAAACCCTGCGTTGATTACATCTTGCTTGGTGATAGGTTTAACATTTGGCGTACGACCATCTGGTGCAAGTTCTGTTTGAAGCGTTCCGTCATTGACTAGTTGAACAGCCAACTCACGCCAGTTTTTGTTAAAGTGGTAACCGATCACTTCCCAGTTGTTTTCGATTTCTTGTGCAGGATCAAGGATCTGTTTCTCTCTGATATAATCTGCAATCAGTCCTCGTATGGTTTCAGGATCAGTTGATTTTATCGGATCTCCTGAAATGATTCCTTGTGCTAATAAACCTTCATAGCGGTAATTATTCATTGCGATAGTATAGTTTGCTGCAAGATCAACTGGTTGTCCATCAATCGTTGGATTGATGATACGTTCACCGTGAGGTTTAGAAATATCGATCTTATAAGAAATACCGGAAATTATATCATAATTAAAGACGCGGATATTTTGGTTAAAGCTGATTGTTAAATCATCAGGCCCAGGAGTATTGTAATAATCTGCTTGATTTTCCATGTACGCTAGGAGATTTTCTCCAGTAATGTTGGCGCTGACTAAAGTGTTAGGATACTTGTAAATATCAAAAACATTTGAATAAGAGAGATCTCCAGCATTTAACTTACTGTCTGCTTTAAATAGGGCAGATGCAGACAGTTGTGCGCCTGTTGCTTTTCTTTGAACATTATTGATAAGAGAAATCATAGCTGTTGGGCGCAATTGTGCTTCTGGAATTCCTTTAACTTCTTCAGGAGGCAAGAAGTTCCCCGTTGCTGTTCCAATTTTTTCAGAGATAAATTTTCTAGTTGTATCATGGTATTCTTTTATTTCTGCTTTTAGTACTTCATCTGCTGGAACAGTCTTGGTATTGACGATTGCAGCGTTGCTATTTTTAACAACCCATTTTTCATCCGATTTTTCAATATCAAGATCGATACGTACCATTTCAACGCCTGTATCTCTAGGACCAGCGACAGGTACTAAGCCAGTTGGACCTTGTAGTTGTTCGGCGAAAGAGCGATGGTCGTGTCCTAAAATATAGGCGTCAATACCGGCAACGTTGCTGATTACTTCATCGGCACTTGAAGCTGCACTAGAACTTTTTCGACCAGCATGCATCGAAGCAATGATGATATCAGTGTCATCTTTTAACTCAGCGACAGCTTTTTCAGCTTCTGCTCTCAGTGGTTCAAAATGAAGACTATCTACTTTGGCACCATCCCATAAAGGCACTTGGGGTGTTGTCAACCCGATGATTCCGACTGTTAAGTCTTTTGTGCCGTCACCATCTATATCGATATCTTTCTTCATGGTTCCGCCAACGAAGCGAGTATTTGTTTCTTTCACGTATGTGTTAGCAGATAAAATTGGGAATTGTGCTTCACTGTGAAGTTTTTTGATTAAATCCAACCCGAAATTGAATTCATGATTCCCCAAGACCATGGCATCATATTTCATGTAGTTCATTGCTTTGATCATAGGGTTAGGTTGATTGATCAGTGGTGTTTTGTTATATAAATCATCAGTTAAAATAGTTCCTTGATTTATATCACCATTGTCGATCAGAATCGTACCATTTGGGTTTTCTAAACGGACATTTTCCACAACAGAGCTTACTTGTGAAAGCCCCACTGGTGTTTGTTTGTCATCTTCGTAGGACCAATCCCATAATTGACCATGGACATCCGAAGTCCCTAAAATAGTTAATGTTTGTGGTGTTGCTGCTGCTTTTGTTTCAATTTTTGGTTGAGAAATAGTTTCTTGCGTACTTTCACTTTCTATTGTACTTGAAGCAGTCGAACTTTCTGAGATTGTTGTATCTGTTGTTTGCGTCTCACTGCTTAGTGTCTCCCCAATAGCTAATGCAGTTGTTGCACTTGTTCCTGCTAATAATGTAGATACCATTAATACCTGTAAACCAAGTTGTACTTTTTTCAAAACTGACTTTTTCACAAAATTCCTCCTTAATTTAAAAGCGTAGCGGGCTTGTCCAGTCTCGAAATAAAAATAGGAAGGTGGCTTTTTTTGCCACAATCAAATGTCATTTTTTTCGACAGCGGAGCCCAAGAAACGAGTTTAAAAAAATAATACGCTTTCAATTTTTGATACCATCTAAATAGTAATATATATCTACTCTCTTGTCATTAGTAAATGTGATAATTTTTAAAAAGAAAACAACAAAAACTACATATTTTTGTTGCTTTCATTTTTTTCAAAGGAACAGCAGTCCATTTTTATTAGAAAATCGTATTAATTTAGAGGAATGCCTCAAAATCACTTGATTTATTTCGGAAAAGTGACTACTATTTATAAGGAAACTATTGTTCAGTAAAAGAAAGTGGAGGTCCCCATGTCAAAACATTATTTTGATCCAAGATTGAAAATCTTTTCTCTTAACTCGAATCGTCCGTTGGCAGAAAAAATCGCAGAAGCTGTTGGTGTAGAATTAGGAAAATCTTCTGTAAATCAATTTAGCGATGGCGAAATTCAAGTAAATATCGAAGAAAGTATTCGTGGTTCTCACGTTTACATCATCCAGTCAACAAGTAGTCCAGTGAACGATAACTTGATGGAGTTATTGATTATGATTGATGCCTTAAAACGTGCCAGTGCTAAAACAATCAATGTTGTGATGCCTTATTACGGTTACGCACGTCAAGATCGTAAAGCCCGCGCCCGTGAACCAATCACAGCGAAACTTGTAGCAAATATGCTTGAAAAAGCTGGAGCGACTAGAATGTTGACATTAGATTTACATGCGGTCCAAATTCAAGGATTTTTCGATATTCCTGTAGATCATTTGATGGGAGCGCCATTGATTGCGGATTATTTCTTAGAACGTGATATTAAAGGCGATGATGTTGTCGTTGTTTCTCCTGACCATGGTGGAGTGACTCGTGCTCGTAAATTAGCAGAGTATTTGAAATCACCGATCGCAATCATCGACAAACGCCGTCCAAAAGCCAATGTTGCTGAAGTTATGAACATTATTGGACATGTAGAAGGCAAAACATGTGTACTTATTGATGACATGATTGATACTGCAGGAACTATTTCACTAGCAGCTAATGCATTGAAAGAAGCTGGCGCAAAAGAAGTTTACGCCTCTTGTACACATCCAGTATTGTCAGGACCTGCGTTACAGCGTATCGAAGATTCTGCTATTGAACGTTTAGTTGTGACAGACTCTATCTATCTTTCTGATGATAGAAAAATTGATAAAATTGATGAAGTTAGTGTGGGTGAATTAATTGGGGATGCCATCAAACGTATCCATGAAAATAAACCAGTTAGCCCATTGTTCGAAACAAAACATCGTTAGAATCAATAAATAATAGGTCGACAGACATTATTTTTCTGTATTAAAAATGCAGATGAATGATGTTTGTCTTTTTTTACGTAAAAATATCAAAATTAGTTTTATAACTGGAAAAATTGACTGTTTTTATATTTATATTGTTTTTTCTACGGAAAATAAAAAGGTAAAATAAGCGGATACGGGACAAGAAAGCGTTTTATTGGATATGTTTATAAAAAATAAAAAGGATAATTTCTTTCTATGGGGAATCGCAAGTTCAATTTTAGGCACGTACCAGAAAAAAATAACCATTCGGTCGATAGTTTGATGATATGCTGAAAGTAGGGAGTTATCTTTTATTATACATAGTAAACATATAAAAAAGGAGCAATCATGAGAAGAGAAAGATATGAAATTTGGGGTTTAACAGTGCAATTAGTTATTCTGGCTGTTGCTTTAATCTACTACTTTTTTATTTATAGGTGAACAGAAAATTATAGTTAGAAGGAAGGGAAATTAATGTTTTTTAGGATAAAAAGAAAACTTGGCGGAGTTATGGTTGCAAAAAATAAGTGGCTGACAAAGCTAGAAACAATCCGAGACCTAAGCGCACCTAAATCAATTGTTTTGCCAATGAACATGCATATTGGTAAGCCTGCAAAAATTATTGTTTCAGTGGGACAAGAAGTAAAAATAGGAACATTAGTAGGGGAAAAAGATGGTTTGATTTCTTCTAACATACATAGTTCGATTTCTGGAATTGTTGAGAAAATTGAACAAAGAATCATCGGAAACGGTGAAGTGACAGTTGTGGTCATCAAAAATGACTTTAAAGATACATATGAAATCCCGCAAGTAGAGAATGCAAATTTAGTTGAAATGATCCGAAATAACGGGATCGTCGGAATGGGCGGAGCCGGTTTTCCAACAGACGTAAAATTTTTACTGAAGGAACATCAGAAAATAGAAACGTTGATTATAAATGCTGTAGAGTGTGAACCGTTTGTTACAGCGGATAGAAGAATCATCATTGAACAATTGAATGACTTTCTTAAAGGAATCAGCTTGCTTCAAGAGATGTTGTCAATCAAAGAATGTGTGATTGCAATAGAAAGTTCATCAGAAGAAGCCGTTCAAAAACTGCAAGAAAAAATTGATAATGAGCGTATCAAGCTAAAGATACTACCTAATTATTATCCTCAAGGTGCGGAGAAAATCGTTATCAAGGCGGTAACGGGAAAAGAACTTCCAGTAGGAAAACTGCCAATCGATCTGAATGTTGTGATCATGAATGTTTCTACCGTGCTAGCGACATTTCAAGCATTGAAGGAAAATCGTCCTTTGATTGATCGTGTAGTTACTATTTCCGGTACACCTATCAAACATCCACAAAATCTTCGAGTTAGAATCGGAACACCAATCGAGCATGTAATTGAAGCGTGTGGCGGTTTTACGCAAAGTCCGATGAAAATGATCAATGGCGGTCCGATGATGGGGAAAGTGATCCAAACACTAGACGAGCCAGTGACCAAAACAACCTCTTTAATTCTTGCTTTGACTAAAGAGGAAGCCAATATTCCGGAAGAACAAAATTGTATTCGCTGTTCAGAGTGTGTTAACGTTTGTCCAGTCAATTTACAACCGATTTCCATTAGTAATGCTTATCGAGCAGGAGATATAGAAGAAACCAAGCGATTAGGTGTGTTGAACTGTATTGATTGCGGGGCTTGTTCCTATATTTGTCCGTCAAAAATCGATATCTTAGGAGATATTCGAGCAGCGAAGCAGAAAGTATTGGAGAGTCGATGATGATAAATACAGAATATAAAAGTACAGGACCATTTATGGGGCCTCATATTAGAGAAAAGTGGACATCACAGTGGATCATGCAGCAAGTGTTGATTGCCCTGATCTTTCCAACGATTGCAGCAACCTACTTTTTTGGTTTGCAATCGTTAATAATGATTTTGGTAAGTATTTTTGCCTGTGTAGGACTCGAATTTTCTTTTCAAAAAATCTTTCATAAAAAAGTGACGATAAATGATTACAGCGCAGTTATCACAGGTTGGTTGTTAGCCTTGTCATTACCTGTGACAGCTCCTTTATGGACATTACTTGTAGGCGATTTTATTGCGATTATTGTCGTGAAACAATTTACTGGCGGTATTGGTAGAAATTGGCTAAATCCTGCTGTGGCAGCGCGTGTATTGCTGAAACTATTTTTCTCACCATGGATTACGAACTGGGTTACGCCTCAACCAGATGTTGTGGCAACAGCGACACCATTGGCTGGTTTAGGAAATTTTGCTAGAGACGTGTCTTCGACAACGCCTGATTTATTTGATTTGTTTATGGGAATCGGATTAGGTGGACCTATTGGAGAAACAAGCAAATTTGCGTTGCTTTTATCAGCAATTTACTTAATTGCACGTAAAATTATCAATCCGTTGATTCCAGTTCTTACATTAGGGTCATTTTATGTAGCGATTTTGCTTTATAGTTCATTTAATTTTGCTTTTGCTAATGCACATTTATTGAGTGGCGCATTGATTTTTGCAGCGGTATTTATGGTGACGGATTATACAACGTCACCATTGACAGATAAAGGAAAGTACATCTTTGCAATTGGGTGTGGAGTGTTAGCGGTAGTCTTGAGAATTAGCTTAGATTTACCAGGCGGGATCGGTGTGGCGATTTTGGTCATGAACTTACTGACACCGTTAATCAATAAATATACAGTATCAAGGATTTATGGGGAATAATATAAAATGGAGACCAGAACAAATTGTTCTGGTCTCTTTGAAATTTTAGTATTAATTACTCTCTATTGCAGACATCTGTTCTCCATACAATTTTCCATCATACATCTTAAAGAACGGATAATAACAAACAACCGAAACAGCCAAATTAATAAATGCAATCAACACTGCACGAAAATCTCCCCCAGTTCCAAGAAACGCTCCGATGCCCACTGGAGAAATCCAAGGAATCCCAGTAGTCACCTTATTCACGAAACCAACAGAAGAAGCAAAATAAGCAATTGTCACATTAATCAAAGGTGTCACAATAAAAGGAATGATCAAATACGGATTATAAACAATCGGAGCTCCAAAAATTACCGGTTCATTGATATTGAATAAACCAGGCAGCACGGCTGCTTTACCAAGTACCTTAAGCTGATCTGATTTTGCAACAAAAATCATCAATAAAACCAAACCAAGCGTACTGCCAGCACCACCGATAAAGATATACATATTAATAAAATCACCGGCGAAAATATTCGTTCCACCATTCACGTTTTCAGTCAAGGCTACTAATAAAATTGGGTTGATAAAACTGTTTTTTATCACCGCTGTTCCATGAACCCCAACGGCCCAAAGTAAATGAATCAGCAACATAATCACAATGATTCCCAACCAAGAACCGGTCAACTCTTTTACAAATTCAAAAGGTTTTGATAATAATCCATGTAAATCAGTATGGAAAATAGCTAAAATGGTATTGATAAATAGCATTACAAAAGTAATAAAAATAGCAGGAATCAATGAAGCAAAAGCTTTACTTACACCATCAGGAACTCCTTCTGGCATCCGAATCGTAATATTTTTTTTCACACAAAAACGATAAATCTGAGTAGCAATTACAGCAGTGATAATTCCAATAAAAATACCAACACCACTAAATCGAGTGATCCAACCGCCCAAGGCAATGCCGTTGTAAATAATTGACGTCTCACTTTCAGATTGAATCAGTTTGGCTCCACCATCGGTTATATCAGTTTGCACAATCGTCATTAAAAAGGCAAACAATCCCAAAATAGCTCCTACAAAACTGCTTAATCCATCATTTTCTTCTTTCCGATAAATATCGGTTAAATAATAAGCTGTAGCTAAACAATAAAAAATCGCAATCGAACCAATTGACATAGTAGTAGCTACACTATAAATCGGTGCAAATTTCAAAATCGTGTTCTCAAAAAATGGTGCCAGTGGCGGAATGATCTGAGGGAGATTATTGATAATCAGAAAAATAGAACCGACAATTGTGAAGGGAACCGTGATAATCCCAGCTTGCATGATAGCACGAATAAAACGCAAGTTAGCAACTTTATTCAAAGGCGGCATCAGTTTTGTTTCTAAAAATGTAAATAACTTATTCATTTTTTCTCCTTTTCTTATGAAGGCAGTTGATTGGTTTCAATTAGTTTTTGATACCAATAAAAGCTGTCTTTTCTATATCTAGCTAGTTCTTTTTCGTCATGTTCTGTACGATCCACATAAATAAATCCGTAACGTTTACTAATTCCTTCATGAACGCTGACTAAATCAATGGCTGACCATGGACTGTAACCAATCAAATCAACACCAGCTTCAATTGCTTGTAAACATTGGTCAATATGTTGTTGTAAATAATTGATGCGATAAGTGTCATGGATGTTGCCTTCAGTTGTTAATTCGTCTTTTGCACCTAAGCCATTTTCGGTAATAATAATCGGTAAGTGATAACGATCATAAAGTGTTTGTAACGTCGTTTTTAAACCATCAGGATCAATCGTCCAGTTGAATTCATTTTTCTTCAAATAAGGATTAGTAAAACCTTTATAAAAGCCCCATTCCATAATATCTTCACTTTGCTGATCACTGATACCATTAGCCATACCGTCTTTTTCAGTTGGTTTTTCTACAGTGACAGTGGTATAAAAGTTCATGGCAATAAAATCGGGGAAATTATTTTCCATTAATTCGCTATCTTCTGGTGCAAAGTCGATGGTAATGTTGTTGCGCTTTAAGTAATCTTTAAAGACAGTATTATAACGGCCAAAACAAGAAAAATCTAAATACGCCCAATTACGAACACTATTAAAATAAAGAGCTGCTTGATTATCTAAAGGCTTGCTAGTTGCTGGATAAACAAGAGAAATATTTGGTACCGGTCCAATTTGTCCGCCTTCGATCAATTCATGGCAACGTTTAAATGCATACTTTTCAGCAATCATTAGGTGGTGGAACTGTTGGTATTTTTCCTGTAGTGGAATTTCTTTTCCTAGAATTTTTTTATCCACTAAAAGCATGATGTTGGGTTCATTAATCGTCAGCCAATGCTTTGCGCGGTCGCCATAGGCTTCAAAAACTGTTTCAGCGTAATGTTTAAAGGCATCCACGGTACTACGAACACCCCAGCCTCCTTCATCTTCTAATGCTTGAGGTAAATCAAAGTGGTTCAACGTGATGTACGGTTGAATATCATATTTTAATAATTCGTCGATTACAGAATTGTAGTGCTGTAGTCCTTTTTGATTAATTTCACCACGTCCATTTGGGAAAATTCTTGTCCAAGCGATAGAAAAGCGGAAAACTTTAATGCCCATTTCAGCTAACAACCGAATATCCTCTTTGTAATGATGATAATGATCAACTGCTACAGTGAAATCAGCAATCTCATGATTATCTCTTTGGCGTGTGTCTTGCACGCTTAAGCCTTTACCATCGCTTTGATAAGCGCCTTCTGTTTGATGAGCGGAAATTGATGCGCCCCATAAGAAATTCTCTGGAAATGTATGTGTCATTGGTTTCTCCGATCTGTATTTTTTTAATGATTTTAGAAGAAGTGATGATATGATTTACTAAAGAAAAGTTATCTCCTTTAGTATACCTTTTTTATCCAATATTTGAGAGAGTTTTTTCGTGATAAAAAGCGAGCTTGTTTCAACAAGGATTTGATGCTATATTTTGTTAAACATGCTAGAAAAAAGTCAGGAGGGTCAAATATATGGTAGAATCCAAACAATTTCCTTTTCACCTGTCATTGATGAAAGTTAGCTATGCACCGCCGCAAATTAGTGATTATTTTACGTTATTTCTTATGCTTAGTGGAAGTATGAATGTCACGGTCGGGGAACAAGAATATACGCTGAATACAGATGATCTATTAGTCATCAATCCCCGCCAACAGTATCAGGTGAAAAGTGAAGATAAAAATTTATTGTTGTCTTTACGTATCTCTAAAACACCGCCAACAACACATTTTAAAGAAAACTGGCTACCATATATTGACTGTTCAACAACAGATGCAAAGGTCAAGGATGAAGAAAAATTTCAACAATTACGTGAAGCGCTCGTTCATTTAATGGTGGCATATTTTAAGAAAAATGAGGAAACAGAGCTAGAAATCTACCAGTATTTATTTACAGTACTTAAACACTTAGTCAAAGATTTTAAAAAAGATGTCGTACCTGTTCCTCAAATCAGGATGGACTTAGCAGATGATCGAATGAGTCCGCTGTTAGAGGAAATTCAAAGGAACTATGATCAGCCTATTTCTTTGGAATCGCTTGCGGAAAAAAGTGGGCTATCTTACTATCATTTATCTCGTTCCTTCAAAAAGCAGGTAGGTGTTACATTTACCGAATATTTAAATCAAATCCGCTTAATGCATGCGGCGGAAAGTTTAGTTTTGACATCCCAATCTGTGATTAAAGTGGCTCTGAATAATGGCTTTTCAACTGTTAAAAATTTTCACCAAGTCTTCAAGAAACAATATGGAGTGACACCTGCAAATTTCCGTAAAACCTACTCTTTGGAAAATAATCAGATGAAACAGACAACAGGAAGCCCTGACTACCAAGAGATAACTGGTGGGGCGGCATTACAGGAGTTAGCAAAGTATTTAGTAGAAAAAGATATCGAAGATGAGAATGCTACAATTGAGCAACAGTTGCAATTAAGGTTACCCAAAGAACAGCAGTCTGATTACAAAGGAAGTAAAAAAATTATAAAAATTGGACCAGCAAGAGAAGGCTTGGCTAATGGCGTTCAGCGTGAATTATGTATTTTACAAAAAGACCTAGCCTTTGATTTCGTTCAATTTGAAGGTTTTTGTGAGGAGACCAATTTTGAAAATGATGTTTTGTTGGTATCAGAGTATATTTTAAATAATCAATGGTTCGATTTTTTAGTGAAGATCCAGCTGAAACCGATGATTCTGTTTTATTTGCCAGAGAACTATATTGAAAACGAAGAGGTGCAACTTTGGTGCGACAAGCAGTTAAAAATCATTCGTCATTTTCTAAATCGTTATGGTAGAGACGAAGTTAATCAATGGTATTTTCAATGGTCTTTGCCTAAGGTAAGTGGCATTTGGAATGAGGGAAGTCGTTGGGGATATCATTATTTTTATCGCAAGCTAAAACAACTGCTGCCTAACTGTAAGGTAGGGTTGATGTCGCTGCGTTCGCTAGATGACAAAGAGTATCGGCAATACCAAGAGTTTATTCACGAGCAAGAAGAACAACATTGTCTGCCAGATTTTATTAGTTTTCACGCAGATCCTTATGCTTCACCTTTGATCAAAGATGAACATGCATTACGATTTAAAAAGTATCAGCAAGATATTTTAAGTCGAGTGAAATCAGTGATCGCAATGAGTCAAACAAAAAAGGATTCAGTATGTTCAAATTGGACACCAGAATTATTTTTAACGGACTGGAATACGTTAGTTGGGGAAGGAAATACATTTTCAGGAACTTTTTTCCGTTCAGCGTTGATTTTGGAATCGATTGTTGAATTGTCAAAAGAAGTAACAGGAATTGCTTTTTGGCTGAATATTAAAGTAAAGGAACGACAAACACATACAAGAGAAGACAGCAGTTTGTCGGTTTTTCTATATGAAGAGTTACGACGTCCGCTCTTTTTTTCACTACGCTTTTTGAACCATCTAAAGGGAGAATTGCTTGCCAGTGGAGATGGGTATATTTTGACGCGAAATCAAGGGCAATATCAACTGTTGCTTTATAATTCCAGTTACCTTGACCCTTTGTATTCAGTTGACACTTTTCAAGTTCAGTATCAGACGAAAAAAGTCAGGGTTCATTTAAACGAGCTTCCTGTGGGGAATTATTTGATTAGGGAATATGTCTTGGATAAAGATCACGGGGGGATTTACAATGATTGGATTAGAGTCGGTGGTCAAGCGGAATTAGATCATGAGCTGCAGAGATATTTGGAGCAAAAGATTGTACCGAAGTTTGAGCTTAAGAAAGAAAAGATTGATTCTTTCGGGTATGAGTTGGAAGCGACCTTGACCTTGAATGCTTGTCAGTTGTACTTGTTTCAGCCTTTGTATTGAGCGTTGCTAGAGGGGGAGTCAAACTACAAATCATTAAATAAGCTGAAGTTATATTATAGGTTAGATGGATCAAGGGATGATTAGTAAGTGGGAGGAGATACTTTGAAAATAGTCGATAGAATATCCGATTTTTTGGATGATCAACGAAGAAAAAAACACAAGAAAATTAGAGAAAGAAATGATAAGCTGCGTGCAAAAGGGAAAAATCCTACTAAAAAAGGCTGGGGGTCAATGGTAAATACTGGAACTGGCAGTATGAATCAAGACAGAATTACGCGTATATATGATGCTGCCCAACAACAAAAAAATATCTCTGAAGAGCATGAGATCAAAGAACGTCGTTCTGGTGAGGTTAAAAGAAAATAAATTATTTGAATAAAATAAACAAAGCAAAAAAGACTGGTTCTTTTTTGCTTTTATGTTTAATTTTCCTTTGGATTCAAAATATTAATACCATATCAAGCAATTATAGTGATTTTTAATTCTAGATAGTTTTATATAATTAAGTGGAAAGAAAACGTTTTCTTGTATTTTGAAGATGGAGGGAAAAAATGGAGACACAAGTTGAAAAAACAACAAACAAAAGTAGTGCTGGATTGATTTTTGCCTTAATGGCAGGATACTCGATGATTTACATGGACAAGAGCATGATTTCTACAGCTGTTTTACCGATGGCAAAAGAGTTTAATCTGGATGCAGGGCAAACGGGAATGATCATGTCATTCTTTTTCCTAGGATACTCAATGATGCAGATTCCTGGTGGTTGGTTAGCAGATAAAATCGGAGCAAAAAAAGTATTAATGTTGTCACTAGCAATTATTTCAATCTTTTCATTCGCATTTGGGGCGGTCAGTAGTTTGATGCTATTTATGGTTATCCGCTTTTTTGCTGGAATCGGACATGGTGGCTATCCACCAAGTTGTTCAAAATCAATTGCTGATAATTTTCCGCAAGAACGCAGAACGTTTATCCAGTCATTGATTCTTTCAACTTCTGGTATCGGCGGTATTTTAGCTTTTACTTTAGGAACAAATTTGATCAATGCCAATTGGCGTTACGGGTATTTAGCATTAGGAACATTATTTGCGGCTTCACTGGTTTTGGTTGCTTTATTTGTACCAAACCAAGCAGTCAGTTCTCATTCAGGACGAGGAAGTAAGCCGGCAATTAAATTTAGTCAAGTGATTACAAATCGAAATGTATTAGTTTTGTTTGTAGCAATGCTGTTATTGAACTTCTTGCTTTATGGAAATATGTCTTGGCTTCCAAGCTATTTAGCACAAAAATTTGCGATTGATATTAAAACAATTGGTTATCTATTGGCAGTCAATGCAGTGTTCCAAACAGCTGCAACGATGTTTGCAGGAGCGTTATTATCGAAATTATTCTTAGGCAAAGAACGAGTGTTTATCATTAGCGCCACTGTTTTAGCTGCAGTTTTAGTGGCTGCGTTTGTGGCATCGAATAATCTAGTTTTATCAATGATTTGTTTAATTGCAGTAAGTATGGTTTCTGTTAGCGCCTTTACAGCGATTTTCACATGGCCTCATAAAATTATGGATCCATCGATTATCGGTTCATCTATCGGAATCATAAATACTGGTGGTACATTAGGTGGATTCTTAGCACCACTGATTTTAGGGCAATTAATTAAAGCTGCTGGCGGTTCGTTTACTCTAGCCTTTGGTTTTATGGCAGTAGCTAGTTTACTGTGCGGACTTTGTGTATTGGGAGTGAAAAAAGAAGCGTAATGTCAGACAAAAAATTTAAATATAAAAGTGCCTTTGATATTATCGGACCAATCATGGTTGGTCCTTCTAGCTCTCATACAGCTGGAGCGGTTAGAATCGGTAATATGGCAAGAGAACTCTATAAACATACACCCCGAAAATTGATTGTGACGTTTTTCGGCTCATTTGCAGAAACCTATAAAGGTCATGGCACGGCCGTTGCGATTGTTGCAGGAGTTTTAGGTTTTGAAACACATGATGAACGAATTCCAGATGCTATTGAAATTGCAGAAAAACAAGGAGTTATGATTGAATTTTTAGTGAGTGCAAAAGAAACAGAACATGCTAATACAGTCAATTTAGAATTGATCGATGAACAAGAAAAACTGAATTTAACAGCTATTTCAATTGGGGGCGGCAGTATTCAGTTGACTGAGATCAATCATCATTCAACGCTATTGAATCAAAAGCAAGGGAATGGATTGGTTTTTACCACAGATCAGTCGAATGTGACGATTCCAGCTATTGAAGATGCATTGGAAAGTCCAGTGTTTGTGGAGGTTCAAGAATTAAATAAGGAGACGGTTTTCTTTGTTGAAACAGTCAGTGACATTAGTCAAAAATTAGTAGCAAAAATCAGAGAAATACCGGGAATAACAGCAGTCTTGCCAACGACCGGCTAAATTAGAGGACGTGAATGTTTTGTTTGAATCAATTGAAGAACTTGTACAACGAGCAAATGAGAACCAGTGTAAAATATCCGAGGTTATGATCACTCAAGAAATAGATACTTCTGGACGTAGTAGGACAGAAATCATGAACCAAATGATGCTAAACTTAGAAACGATGGAAGCAGCAGCGGCCAAAGGGGTTCAAGGCGTTCGCTCTCATTCTGGTTTAACTGGGTATGATGCGAAGAAATTACAAGCATACCTAGATGGAAAGACAGTTTTGACAGATACTACTTTTGTTAAAGCTTTATGTTATGCGGTAGCAACCAATGAAGTAAATGCGGCAATGGGGATGATTTGCGCCACGCCAACAGCAGGTTCCGCAGGAGTGGTTCCAGGTGTCTTACTTGCGTTTAGTGAAAAGTTTGGCTCAACTCGTGAGGAAATGCTGAACTTTTTATTTACCGCAGCAGCTTTTGGTTTTGTAACGGCGAACAATGCCATGATTTCTGGTGCAGAAGGCGGTTGTCAGGCTGAAATCGGTTCTGCCTCAGGAATGGCGGCAGCGGCCTTAGTGGAAATGGCAGGAGGTACACCTGAACAAGCTAGCCATGCTTTTGCTATTGCTTTAAATAACTTGATTGGTTTAGCTTGTGATCCAGTTGCGGGGTTAGTAGAAATTCCTTGTATCAAAAGAAATGCAGGTGGCACATCAAATGCAATCAGTGCGGCAGAAATGGCTTTAGCAGGAATCGAAAGTGAGATTCCTGCCGATGAAGTAGTAGAAACTATGTACCGAGTAGGACGAAGTATGCCCGCTGATATTCGTGAAACAGGAATTGGCGGATTAGCAGGTACAAAAACCGGAAAAAGAATTGCCAAAGAACTGTTTGGAATCGATAGGTAGTTGTAAGGAGTATAAGTTACTGCAAAAAGGAAACACTAGGCACAACAGAGAAAGGAAGAACTAAAAATGAATGCAAAACAACAAATTTCAGAGTTAATTGATGCAAAAAAAGACCAATTTATCGCTGCGGCAGATCGTATTTGGGGAACACCAGAAACAAGATTTGCCACAACAGAATCTGTTAAACCATTTCTAGAAATTTTAGAAAAAGAAGGATTCTCGATTGAAAAAGGTGTTGCTAATATGGAACATTCTTTTGTTGCCACCTATGGTAGTGGTAATCCAGTTATTGGAATTTTAGCGGAATATGATGCATTAGGGAATTTAAGTCAGATCGCTGATTTAGGTGAACAAAAAGCAGAGAATGAAGGTGGCAACGGACATGGTTGTGGACATAATCTGCTAGGGACGGGTGCTTTAGCAGGTGCTGTGGGAATCAAAGATTTAATGGCGCAGGAAAACCTAACAGGCACGATCAAATTATTTGGTTGTCCAGCTGAAGAAAGTGGCTATGGTAAAGCATTCATGGCAAGAGATGGTATTTTTGATTGTTTAGATGTAGCCCTTTCATGGCATCCAATGGATTCAAGTTCTGCATGGGGATTAAGTAGTTTAGCCGTTTACCAAATTTATTATAATTTCAAAGGTATTTCAGCTCATGCAGCGGCAGCTCCTGAACAAGGGCGCAGTGCCCTTGATGCGGCAGAATTAATGAACATTGGAGTACAATTTTTACGTGAACATATCATTGATGAAGGGCGTGTTCATTATGCCTTTATGGATGCAGGTGGCGAGTCAGCGAATGTTGTTCAACCGACGGCAAGTTTATATTACTTTATACGTGCACCAAAATTAGAACAAGCAGAAGAAATCTACAAACGTGTCAATAAAATTGCAGAAGGAGCGGCTTTGATGACTGAAACAGAGTTGGAAATTGTATTCGATTCTGCCTGTGCCAACTATTTGCCAAACCGCGCTGTCACAACTGCAATGTATGAAAACTTTAAAGAATTCGGCAATTTGAACCTAACAAAAGAAGATCAAGAATATAGCCAAAGATATTATGACAGCTTGAATGAAGCAACAAAAGCTAGCTTAATAACTAGAGCAAGACAAAGCAACCCAACTGCAAGTGAAGAAGAGATTGAACGTCTTGGAACAATGCCGATCTTAGATCAAATAAGTCCCTTAGTTTTTTCAGAAGCAACTTCTGGATCAACTGATGTGGGTGATGTTAGTTGGGTTTGTCCAACCGCACAAGTGTTAGTAGGCTGTGAGCCACAAGGAACACCGCCACATTCATGGCAATGGGTAGCAAATGGTAAATCTTCTGTGGCGCATAAAGGGTTGTTGGCCGCAGGTAAAACGATCGCAACAACAGCGTATGATTTGCTGAAAAATCCAGAGCTTGTTGCACAGGCTAAAGCAGAACATCAAGCAACGGTTGGCGGCAAAAAATATCAATCTGCTATTCCAGCAGAGGTTATGCCTAAATAATAAAACAGATTGAATTAAATGGGAATTTAGGTCAGTTTGAATAGAAAAAGCCCTGATATCAATTGATATTAGGGCTTTTAGATTAATATCCGTTCAATAAATATCTCGTGAAAAGAATATAAGAAGAGCGCATCTCATTTTAAATTCCAGAAAAATGTTCAAATTTAGAAGGCAAAATAGTGAGGTTTATCAGCGAGAAGGAAGATGGCAACGGTGGTCAAAATGGTAAAATCTTGCTTAGTAATAAAAATTAGCCATATTCACTGTGCAAAAATTCAATTAGGGACTATTGATTCTTTAAATAGGAAGAAAATATTTTTCTGGATATTGAAAAAACATCTAAATGAAGTAGTTTTTCTATTTTAAAACGACAAAAAACTCTTTTTTATGTTATAATCGTAGTGTTTATAACGGAAAGAAAGGAAGTGGATTTATATGTTAACTCAAATGAGTATTGAAAATTTCTTTTCTATTAATGAAAAAGCGACTTTATCATTAGAGCATCCACATAGTAATGCTGAGGTTTTTGAAAGAAATACTGTATTTAGCTATTATGATCAAAAGAAAAAAATAAGTGTCGTAAATGGTGCTGTCATATACGGGGCAAATGCTTCTGGAAAAACCAATTTATTATTAGGTGTGTCTATCATTCGGGAAATTATTCGTAAAAGTTATAATTATTCCAAAAAAGAAGATTTTGAACACCGAGCTCAGAGTTTTAAGTTTTCAGCTGAGACAGATCCAGTAAGTCGTTTCTCTATCTCTTTTATTGCTGAAGAAAATTATCTTTCGGATGTGGATTTTCCATGTGTAAAATTTACATACAATGTGGCCATCAATACAGAAACATTAGAAATTGAAACAGAATCACTGAGCTACCAAAAGATATTAAAAACGACGTTAGGCAAGACTACAGTAATCTTTGATAGAACGAAAAATCGAATTACATCTCAAGTTGTTGAGTTGAAAAAAATGTTACGAAAAGTAGAACAAGAGAATTTGACATTCAAATCAATTGCTTCATTGCTTATTTATGACATTAATAAAGAATACTTTGAAAAAGAGACAGAAACTTTTTCTTATACGGTTTTAATGGTATTAGCTTATGAAGTATTAATGGGATTTTCAAATGAACAATTTATGGGTAGCCAATTGGAGGAGTTTGCACAAAAAGTAGAAGAGAGTGAAAAGTTTAAGCAAAATATTTTAGATACACTCTATGATTTTGATTTTGCGATTCAAGATTTTTCTATAACAGATACGACAGAGTTGTTGGTTGACGCAATCAAGCTCTCCGATCTTCCAGATGAAATAAAAGAAGGTATGCTGGAACGAACTAAAGAAAGAAAAACATTTGAAATTAAAACGGTGCATGCTACCAATGAAGGTGATTATGAATTAGATGTCGAGGTAGAATCTGATGGAACAAAGAAATTTTTAGAAAGTTCAATAAGAGTATTCGAGGCATTAGAATCAGAAACATTATTTATCTCTGATGAGTTCGATGATAAATACCACATCAAAATTCAAGAAGGTCTACTAAACAAATTTTTGAATCAGGAGTCTGGTAAAAGCGCACAATTTGTCGTTTCTACGCACAATCCGCTGTTACTGAATCCAGAAATGTTTGCGAAAGAACAAATTGTCTTTGTCCAAAAAAATCGGGATACACAAGCAAGTGAAGTATATCAATTAAGCGAATTCAAAGAGATCACTTATCATAACCACAGTTGGGTCAATGCGTACTTAGATGGACGATTTGGGGCAATTCCGGAGGTGTTTTAATCAATGGCAAGAGAAATCAAAAAACTAGTTCACCTGTATATTCCAGAAGATAGTGGCGGCAATAAACCAAATACTTGTGAAGCAGGGTATTTTCAACACTTGTTTCAACGTCGTTTAAAAAATCATCAATTGAAATTTTACACGGAACCTCAAACGAATAGTTTTAAAAAGGCCCTAAAATCAAATGAATTTAAAGAAGATCTATTTTTTGTTCTTACCGATTTAGACTACAAAGAAGATCGCTCGAATATCTCTGATGTTGTTAGAGATATTCGTAGTCTTAGTAATGAGTATCGAGAGAAAGCAACAATCGTTGTATCTGGTAGAAGCTGGGAAGTTTGGGTTTGCATGCATAAATGTGCGTATACCAAACCTTTTTCAACACAAAAAGCACTGAATAAAGATGTGCAAGAAGATTATGTTAAAAAACACCAATGGTATAAAAAAGAATCGATAAATCTATATTCAACGTTAGATAATGCCTGTGCAAATGCAAGAATAGCTAGAGGAAATCGGATATCAGGATGTATTAAACAACCTGATTCAAAAAATTATGTAACTGAATTACCTGATTTTGGGAATGAAGCCTTGACGCAATGGTTTATAAAAGAAGTAGAAACATTCACTTACGTGGATTTTTTAGTTGAGAAGCTTAAAGCGTTATGTTTGTGAAAAAGGTAACTAAAATGCATACTTTCTTTAAAGTTACTATTTAATGGTACTTGTATTCCTGTGATAAGATTTAAAATAAAAGAAGATAAGGAGTGGAGTCGTGCGTACTTACGAGAATAAGCAGGAATTGATTGCGGAAATCAAAAAAAGATATGAGAAGTATGATGAAGAGTTCGAACAAGTACCAGAACCCTTAAAAAATAAACGAATAGAAGAAGTAGATAAAACACCTTCTGAAAATTTATCTTATCAGCTTGGGTGGACGAACTTGATCCTTCAATGGGAGAAAGATGAGCAAGCAGGTAAAGTTGTACAAACGCCCACTCCAGAGTATAAATGGAATAATTTAGGTGGTTTATATCAGTCTTTTTATGAAACGTATGGGAAGTACAGTATTGCTGAACAAAGAAAACTGCTAAGAGAATCTGTTGATGAAGTATGTATATGGCTAGAAACACTTTCTGATGAGGAATTATTTGATTCAGGACAAAGAAAATGGGCGACAACGAAAGCGATGTGGCCAGTATACAAATGGGTACATATAAACACCGTAGCACCATTTACAAATTTTCGAACGAAGATCCGTAAATGGAAAAAACTTGTTTTATAAAAAGCTGATTTAACTAGAAAACCACTCACTTATGTTTCCGCAAGACATGTAGGAAACGTAAGTGAGTGGTTTTTTGAGTGACTCATTCTTCTTTTTTGCGTATTTTCTTCTTCTTCCGTTTTAATCGTTGTTCTTCTCGGTATTTTTGTTCTTTATTCATTTTGTGTACGTAACGCCAGAATAATAAAATAAGTAGGATGATGATGATTAGGAGAACGGTATTTAAGTAACAGCACCAGTTTGGCATTTTTTTCTCCTTTTCTTTCTTTTCCAGTGGAATTCGTTCACCTCTGACAAGGAGGCGATGAGTATTTACCATATAAGGTGTACAAGTAAGCAGTGTAATATAGTCTTTTTCAGGAACCACCCTCAAATCAGTGATATCTTCGGGTAAAACAGTTTTGATTTGATTGATTCTATACTCGTGGGTTTCACCTATAATATCAATGAAAAAAGTATCTCCTTTTTTTAATTCAGGAAGATCCGAAAAAAGCTTTGAACTGGGCAGTCCACGATGACCAGTAAGTACGCTGTGGGTACTTTTCCCACCGATAGGTAATGAGGTTCCTTCCAGTACACCGATTCCTTTTTGTAACTGTAAATCAGATGCACCGCTGTATAGAGGAAGCTTAGCATCTATTTCTGGAATCGTGATATATCCTAGTACTTCACCTAATTTATTTTCCAATGCATCAATGACTTTGTGTTTTTTTTCTTTTTCTTTCGGTTCTTTGTTATCAAAGGGATCTGCTCCCACCAGTTCGCCACCAGTCACCATATCTTTATTGTAGTTGATCATGTCAGTGACTAGCTTCATTTTTTCATCACGAGATTTTTTATTTACTTCTTTTTGATAGGTATCAATAACTCTAGTATGATAAAAGTTGGCATATAAATTACTTAAGATTGGGTAAGAAAATATAAGAAAACCAGCAAGGAAAATGATACCCATAATTATATTGATACCTGTATTCTTCTTCCTTTTTTTTTGCACTTGGTTTTTCTTCATTTTCTCCCCCACCTTCAAGATATCCATTATTTGTAATTATAGACAGAAAAGCATGAGAAATGAATTCTCACGCTTTCTTTCTATCCAAGTGAAATCAATTATGCATGACTATATTTTTTTCTGTAAATTAGGAATGCTAATCCCATTAGAATTAGACCTAGAACAAAAAATAGGATAGTCCCGATTGACCCAGTAATGGGAATCGTCGGTGCATTTGTATTCACAATCACTAACTGAGCCTCGTCAGAATAACTCTTCTTGTCAATAGTGAATTTTTTGTCTTCTGTTAATAAGTTGTATCCACTTGGTGCTTTTGTTTCTTCTAGTAAGTATGAGCCATATCCTAAGCCGTACGCTTCAAACTTACCATCTTGGTCAGAAGTAAGAACGGTAGCATCTTTCTTTTCTTTTGTCCAAGTGATGGTTTTGTCATTATTTCTTTGCAGATAAAGTGGACCTTTGTAACCGTCATGTCCTTTGCCATTTACATTTTTATAAATAACAAACTCTGCATTGGCTAGCGGTTTTTGAGAAGAATTAACTTTTAAGAACTTACGGCCACCCGTTTCAACCGATGGAGCTGTTGGGTGAGTAGATGTAGCATCCACATAACCGTTATTTACAGTCAATATTGAATTATTAGAAATAGGTGTACCTGGCACAGCTGTATGATTGATAACCGTGTCAAATGTAATAATTAGCTGTTTTCCATTAGCTAATTGATCTGTTGCACCTGGGAACAGTTCATCAATAAAGATAATTGTGATCACACCGTTTGACTCAGTTACTTTGTAGTGTGAAGGATTTACTACAACACCGTCAAGAGTAATAGTTATATTCCCAATGTAACTTAAATGAGATTCTAAAGTATTGGTAATAACGTATTTAGTATAGTCCGTGATATTTTTTGGTACATCTGTTGTGACTTTCCAAGTAACGGTTTGACCAATATCAGTGCTTTCGTCAGTCAATCGCTCTCCTGATAAGGTTGGTTTTAGATAGTTGAGCAAATTGGTTGAAACAACTTTAGTCTCATCTAATGTACCACTTTCATCGTAGGCGTGGTTTTCAGGCTTGATTGAGAAGTCGATTTTTCTACCGTTTAATAAGAAATTATCTGGTGCATTTGTTTCAACAAAATAATAATCCCCTACTACCAAGTTTCCAATAATATCTGTGTATCCATCCCCATGAGATACTAAGTTAGCTTGGACCAAATTGTCAGGTTGACCAGTAAGTCCCTTTTTATAAAGAGAAAATGTCGCGCCGATCAATGGTTGATTATCTTCCGTTAATTTTTGCGTCTTCGCAGCACCTAAAGTTACTGCATTTTTGGTATAGATATGAACTTGATCATTCCAAGCAGATCCATCTGAGTTCATTGTAGGAAGTGAAACAACGACAGGTGCAGCAATTTTTGTTGCTCCTAATTCAGACGTTAACTCTACAACCAAATATTTATCTGCTGGTAATGTTTTTGTTTCAAAAATACCGGCAGCATCTGTTTTACCCGTAGTTTGGGTAATACTTGGATTGTTTTTCACTGAATTGTAATAAGCAATTGCTTCAGCTTGGCTCGGGCTAGCGCTTAATTTACTCTTTTTTAAGGAAACAACTGCAAATTCAACATCGGGAGAAGGCGCTGCTCCAGAAGGAAGTTCACTTAACTGGGCTCCATCTCCCATAATCGATGGTAAATCTTGTACCCCAGTAAACTTCAACTTGTGAATAAATAATTTTCCTTCTTTAGGTTTTTCCGTAACCGCTTCAGCAGGGCTACTTAGCAAAGAAAAACCGAGAGGCACCATCAAAACAAAAATCATAAGCAACGACCACAAACTCCTTAAACGTCTCTTTAACATTTGTAACATTCTCCTTTCTGTTCGTTCATAATATGAATTTTTTGAAATTCATATTATTACTTTATCATTTATATTTGTTTTTTGAAAATAAAAAGTAATATATTTTTATTTTAGGGTTAAAAAGCTTATTTTTATTGAAGTTTAATAAAAACTAAATGAAATATAGAAGTTATCAGGAGTAGGAAATTTATTTTAACGAATAGAACCAAATTATGTAAGAAGTATAGAAATAAGAAAAAAGTGATTAAGACAAAACTTAAAGGGTTTTGTCTTAATCACAAAAAATCCGAATACATAGTTTAAAAAGCTAGGTACTGTAACTTGTCTAGACTACATCAATCTTTCCGCTAGACTATGCAAATGTAAGTAAATAAATTGAAAATTATATAGAGTTGTGTTTAGTTATTCCAACTTTAAAACTGATCTACATTTAGTTCAGTCATTGATGCAACTTGTAAATCAGCACCCTGTAATGTTTCGGTAGAAGATATTCCTACAGCATACATGCCAGCTGCTTTAATTCCGTCGATGCCAGCTTGTGCATCTTCAAAACCTACTGCATCTTTTGGCTCAACGTTGATACTTTCAGCTGCTTTTATGAAAATTTCTGGATCTGGTTTCCCTTTTTTTAGAGTTTCCGGATCAACGATATGTCCAAAGTAAGCAAGAACACCTAATTTTTCTAAAATCATAGGTGCATTTTTCGATGCGGAAGCAATTGAACATGGAATATTACGTTCTTTTGCTTGAACTAGAAAGTCGTGAACACCTGGCAGTAGGTCTTTTTCAGAAAGGTCAGCTAGAAGTGTCACATATTCATCATTTTTCTTTTGAGCTAAGGATTTTTTTTCTGCTAATGTAAAATCATTTTCCCGTTTTCCATAAGCTAAAATTTTATCCAGAGAATCCATGCGGCTAATTCCTTTTAAGGTCTCGTTGAATGTTTCGTCAATTAAGATACCTAGGCTTTTCGCTAAATTTTTCCAGGCGATGTAATGGAACTTAGCAGTATCTGTAATAACACCATCTAAATCAAATACAAATCCTTTTTTCATGAGTACGCTCCTCTAATCGTTGTTATTTTATTTGCAGTCAACTGATAAGGCTGTTTTTTGATGATCACGGTTGTTTCTTGAGAAGGGCAAATTTGAACATAATTTTTTGAGACAGTTAATTCGTAATGGATCCCTTTGTGATCAACAGTAAATGTCATGTCCTTCCAATTGTTCGGTAAATTTGGTTGAATTATCAGGTGATTCTTTTTGATGTCAATTCCGGCGTAGGTAGTCAAGGTAACGTAAATCGTTGCAGCCATTACACCAGTGTGGATTCCCTCAGCAGTCGTTCCTCCTTGAATATCTCGATAGTCAGAATATAAAGCTTCTTGATATAGTGTCCAAGATAAATCATGAAAAGCTACTTCTTCAGCCAATTGAGCATGAACGATTCTTGAAAGTGTGGAACCGTGTGAAGTTCTGTTGAGATAATATAAAAGATTTTTTTCTAAATAATCTGAAGGTAGCTCATAACCAAGCTCCTCTAAAATTTCATCAATTTTTTCTTTATTTAAATTATAAAACAGCATCAAGGTATCTGCTTGTTTGGACACTTTATAATCATCAGGCGACTGACCTTCCGCTTTTAAAATACGATCCATTCTGTAAATGTTACCGTATTTTTTTCTCGCTTGTTCCCAATCGATTTCTTTTAAGTCAAAATAGCCTTCATATTGGGCGATGATTCCTTCTTCATTTGTTTCGATCGCTAAACGTTTACGAATGTCTTTCATTGTTTTTAGATTTTCTTGGGTGATTCCTGTTTTATTAAATAATTCTACTTGTTCTTGCGTATTTAATAGTGAAAGGATCTGTTCTATTTCTTCAAATAGCCAAACCACCATTAAGTTGGTGTAGGCGTTGTTTTTTAAACCACTTTGTGTACTGTTGGGATAGCCTTCATGGAATTCATCAGGACCCATGACTTTATCGATGTAATAACGATTCGTTGTTTCGTCAAAAGTTGCAGCACTACGCCAAAAATTGGCGATTTCTAACAGCATTTCAGCACCGTAGTTTTTGATGAATTCTTCATCGTTAGAGTTATTCCAGTACATCCAGATATTGTAAGCTATTGCTAAGGACACATGGCGCTGAAGGATACTGTGATCTTCACCCCATTCGCCATTTAAAGGATTCAGGTGAAGTTTTTGCGTATCCTCGCTACCGTCTAGGCCAGATTGCCAAGGATACATTGCACCTTCATAGTTACTTTCCCGTGCATTCTCTTTTGCTTTACCTAAACGATTATATCGGTACATTAATAACTGTTTTGCTGTTTCTGGGAAATGAAGAATGTAAAAAGGCAAGATAAAGATTTCATCCCAAAAAATGTGTCCGCGATAAGCTTCACCATGTAGTCCACGAGCAGTTACAGAAACATCTAATGCGTTGTTATTAAATGGAGAAGCTGAAACAAGTAAATGATAGGTGTGAATACGTAGTAATTTCTGTGACATTAGATCACCAGTTAGTCGGATATCTGATTTTTTCCATAGCGCTTCCCAAGCAGTTTTACTTTCAGTAAATTCTTTCTCAAAAGAAGTAGCCAGAGGTGTAGGCGTTTCCCAGTTAGCCTTAGCAATAGAGGCTTTAACTTGTACATGCTTTTCCATCGTATAGGTGTTATTTTGTTCCCCATAAAAAGAGAGGGTTTGTTGGATGCTTTTTTCACTAATGAAATTATTTACAGCATCATTCTCAAAAAAATCTCCTGTTATGTTGGCTGTCTGTCGCACATTTATCTTTGATTGATTGGTTTGAACTTGGATTGTTGACTGGTTATTTTCTGCATGCAACTGAGTGACATGGAAATGTTTGGCTGTTAAATTACGGTATCTTTCGACATTGAAATTATAGACAGAACCATCTGTTACAGTCTTTATTGTGATATTTTTAGAAAAATTAACCGGTTCGATTGAGTATTTGAGACTGTAGTTATTCATCTTAGCCATGTTCACTAGTTTATGGGTAGTTATCTTTAATTGGTGTTGATGTTTATCCTCAATAATCATATGTGAGGTAAATAAACCTGTTTTTAAATCTAGGTTTCTGTGCAAGTAGTGTAAAGTGGCGTTTTCTAGCGATAGCCATTCGTCGGTTCCTTCAACTTGAATACTAATATATTGATTATTCGGTGTATTGACGAAGTCTTCATTTTCTACAATTTGACCAGCAATTTCTGATTTTTCTTCATTGTAGAGTCCTGCGATGTAAGTGGCAGGATAATGATCTTTTGACAGAGTCATTTCAGGCAGCGTACCTCGTAAACCCATAAAGCCATTGCCAATCGTTAATAATGACTCGACAGAATATTCTTCTTTTCCTGGTGTGTAGCCAAAATAATCCAAATTCCAAGTTAATTGTTCTTCTTTTTCCTTAAATGCTGTTATTAAATCTACGGATGATTCTAGCTCAGAATTTGTAATGATTGGAAGATTCAACCCTTCTGAAAAGTACTTGATTAAGCTATCTATACTAACGTTTAATGATGTTACTAGAGCATTTTTAGTATAAAAATTAGTTGGTATTTTGTTAAAAATGGCTCCTTTTGCCGTTGGAAATAGTTTTTTGATCTGTTCAGTTAAAGAATCGGCAGTTTTTGGGAAATCAAAATCAGAGAATGGCAAATCGTGTTCGGAAAGTATTTTTTTTCCTTCTTTTTCTTGAATATGTAATGTATTTTGGGTAAGTGTAAATAGTAGAAAATTCATTATCAGGTCTCCTAACTTAGATTTATTTAACTTGTATAGACATGTTCGTGTTTTCGTTTTCATTATAGTATGGATTGCTTGTAAATACAAGTGTAATCGTAGAAAAGGAATGTGGGTGATAGATGTTTTACTTGAGGAGAACGCTATTTTTTTAAAGGAGAGTGTGCTATCATTTTCTTTGAGTATCATAGGGTGGAGGGGTTGACATGAATAAATTTCATGATATATTTTTAGAACTTGAAAAATCAATTTTAGAAGGGGAATATCAGCCAGGAACGTTGCTGCCAAGCGAAAATCAATTGGTTGAACAATATTCAGTTTCAAGGGAAACAATTCGTAAAGCTTTAAATTTACTGATCAACGCAGGATATATTCAAAAGAAACAAGGCAAAGGATCAATTGTCTTAAATGTCAGAAAATTTGATTTACCGATTTCAGGTGTGATCAGTTATAAAGAGTTACAAGAAGCACAACAAATACATAGTTTGACGAAAGTAGTCGAGCTAGAGGAAGAAAAAGTCAGTGAGACATTAGCGCGATTGACTGGTTGGAAAAAAGATGCTGCGGTGTGGCGTTTAGTTCGTCAAAGAGAAATCAATGGAGAAGTAGTTATTGTAGATATTGATTATTTATTAAAAGAAATCATACAGGAGTTGCCAGTAGAGCGAGCAGCAGATTCTATCTATGATTATTTTGAAAATGATCTAGGATTAGCTATCAGCTATGCTCAAAAAGAAATTACAGTTGAAGCCGTGACAGAAGAAGATCAACGTCTGATGACCATTCAAGAAGATACACATGTGGTAGTTGTACGCAGTGTAGTATGTTTGGAAGATACTCGTTGTTTTGAATATACAGAATCTAGACATCGATTGGACAAATTCAAGTTTGTTGACTTTGCTAGACGAAGAAAAGCGTAAGAAAAAGAGTGGTTATTTCAAGGAGATGAAAAAATTATGTATATCGGTGTAGTCTATTTCATTGTTATTATCTTAGCCAATACAGTTGGAGCAATTTCTGGTATGGGCGGCGGAGTAATCATAAAACCTGTATTGGATACACTGCATTTTCATTCTCTGGCGGCTATTTCGTTTTATTCTAGCGTGGCTGTTTTTACGATGTCCATTGTTTCTACTTTAAGGCAGATGAAGAATGGATTGAAACTAAAAATTCCGATTGCTGTATTTGTATCCTTAGGTTCAGTGATAGGCGGGATTTTTGGGAATATAATTTTTGAGCTATTGCTGCAGCTCTTCTCTGAGGAAAAATATGTTCAGCTCATTCAAATTATTTTAACTATCGTAACTCTCTTATTTGCTTTTTTCTATACAAAAATTGGAAATGAGCGTTCATTTGATTTGTCCCACCCAATTTGGTACGTGACCGTTGGTTTGTTTTTAGGATTTATTTCCACGTTACTGGGGATTGGTGGTGGACCAATCAATGTCGCTTTGTTAATGTTGTGTTTTGGTATTCACATCAAGGAAGCTACAGTCTATTCGATCATTACGATTTTTTTCTCACAGGCAGCGAAATTATTTACGATTGCTAATATAACTGGCTTTGATCGGTTTGATTTATCGATTTTATTTTATGTAATTCCAGCGGCGATTGTTGGCGGTTTTATGGGGGCATTAATTAGTGGTAAAATTTCCTCCGAACGAGTGGTACAAGTTTATCAGCTTGTGATTCTTCTAGTGTTATTACTTAATTTATGGAATGGTCTGCGGTTATTTATATGAATCGTTGAGAGGAATGAATAAAATGGAGTATTATGTAAAGAAATTTTCGGAATTGACGACCAAAGAATTTTTTGAAATCGTTAAACTTAGGATTGCTGTATTTGTAGTGGAGCAAAATTGTCCATATCAAGAAGTTGATGATAGCGATGAAAAAGCTTGGCATACTTGGCTTAAAGAAGAGGCTGATATTGTCGGTTATACTCGGATTATTGATAAAGGAGCAACAGTTTCTTTTGGCAGAGTCATAATAAATCCAAGTTATCGTGGGAAGAAATTAGGCAATAAACTTCTAGAAGAAACACTAAAAGTAATCGAGGGAAAATATCCAAATCGACCAATCATTATTGGCGCTCAAGCACACCTTACCGATTTTTACGGATCTTTTGGTTTTAAAGAGAGTTCTGATATGTATTTAGAAGATGGTATTCCTCATATTCAGATGAGAAAATAAAAAAGTTGGCAAGCACATATAACATGTGTCTGCCAACTTTTTTATTTATTTTTCGATAGAATCTTTTGTTGTAACAGATGTTTTTTCAGCATTTTGCGCCGCTAATAAATCACGGATTTGCTCTAGATAATCATCAGTTGTAAGAAGTGCTTCTTCGATTGTTTCTACTTCTTCATCTTTTGGAGTCTTCTTCATCTTATTAACAGCTTTGACGATTAAGAATAAAACAAAGGCGGTAATTAAAAATGTAATAATAGCACTGATCACATCACCAATGTTAAATGCCACACCTTTTACTGTGAAAACTAAGGCGCCTAATGCGTCGTTTGCACTTTTTTCACCAGTAGTTAAGACAAATACAAGACTTACCAAAGGTGTAATCAAGCCATTAACGATCTGTGTAACAATCGCAGTAAAAGCAGAACCGATAACGACCCCAACAGCCAAATCCAGTACACTTCCACGCATAATAAATTCTTTAAATTCTTTAATCATAAGTTTACCCATCCTTTCTCAGATTTCAGTATACATAAAAAATTAAAAAAAATGAAATGAAAGACTCTTACATAAAGGAAAGACTGCTGAGCTGTGCTATAATTAAATAGATGCAGAAAATCTTAAAAAAACATTTAAAAACAGCCAGATGATTGTATTTCAGACTGGGCTTTATTATGATAAAAAACAAAGAGGAGCTGACAAGATGCCGATTGAATTAGCACGAGGAGTCAACTTACATGTTGTTCCAACAGAAAAATATAAAACGGTGCGTATTTTGGTTCGTTTTAATACGCGTTTGAATAGAGAAACGATAACGAAGCGGACACTTTTATCTAGTTTATTGGAAACGAATAGTTTGAATTACCCAGATCAAGTAAAGCTCAGTGAAAAATTAGCAGAATTATATGGTGCCAGTTTTGGAATTAATGTGAATAAAAAAGGCAATTTACATTTGCTGAATCTTTCATTGAATTTAGTTAATGATAAGTATTTGGAAAGCGGTCATGTCTTGGCTGAGGCTGTAGATTTTGTAAAAGAAATTTTATTCTTTCCAAACATCATTGATGGGAAATTTGAAGAGGAAACGTTCCAACGTGAAAAAGAAAATCTGAATGCCTATTACGAAAGCATCTCAGAAGATAAGCAAGTCTATTCTTCGTTGGCTTTACAAAGTCTATATTTTGGACGCTCTGAAGACCAAAGAATTCCAAGTTTTGGGACTATTGCAGACTTAGAAAAGGAAACGACCGAAAGCGTTGCTTCCTATCATCAACAAATGATTCGAGAAGATCAAATAGATATTTTTGTTCTTGGTGATGTGGATGAAGCAATTGTGACCTCACTATTTAGCAAATTGCCATTTGAAGATCGAGCATCAGGAATCGCTGATATTTTTTACACACAACCGTCTAGAAATGTAATTGAAGAACGTTCTGAACAAGAAAAATTAGCACAGTCGAAATTGAATCTGGGCTACCATACGGATGTTTACTACGGGGACGAAAACTATTTTGCGTTGCAAATTTTCAACGGTGTATTTGGTGGATTTCCTCATTCTAAATTATTTATGAATGTCCGTGAAAAAGAGAACTTAGCTTATTATGCATCTAGCAGTATTGATACATTCCGTGGATTATTAAGTGTTCAAACTGGAATTGATGGCAAGAATCGGAATAAAGTACTGCATTTGATTTCAGCCCAATTAGAAAATATCCGTCAAGGCAAGGTGACGGACTTAGAAATCCAACAAACCAAAGCAATGTTGAAAAATCAATACTTGCTGTCTTTAGACAATGCAGGGGCTGTTTTGGAAAATGAGTATTTGAATGATTTAATTCCTCACCTTCGCTTAAAAGATGACGAGTGGATTCGTCGAATGGAAGCTGTCACATTAGCTGATGTTCAACGAGTTGCTAAATTGATCCAATTGCAAGCCATTTTCTTTTTGGAAGGAGAAAAAGTCGATGAATAAAAAAGAATACCCACAAATCAACGAAGTTCTCTATACAGAAGTCCTAGAAAATGGATTAACGGTTTATTTGTTGCCGAAAAAAGAGTATAACAAAACATACGGATTGTTTACGACAAATTATGGTTCAATCGATAACGAGTTTGTTCCAATTGGTGAAAAAGACTTTGTGAAAGTACCAGATGGAATTGCTCATTTTCTGGAACATAAAATGTTTGAGAAAGAAGATGGAGATATTTTCCAACAGTTTGGGCAACAAGGTGCTTCTGCCAATGCCTTTACAAGCTTTACAAAAACCAGTTACCTATTTTCAACAACAGATCATGTAGAGAAAAATCTTGAAACATTGTTAGACTTTGTTCAAGATCCTTACTTCACAAAAGAAACCGTGGACAAAGAAAAAGGAATTATCGGACAAGAAATCCAAATGTATTTAGACGATTCTAATTGGCGATTATTTTTTGGAACACTAGGGAATCTTTACCCGAAACATCCATTGCACATTGATATTGCGGGGACTGTGGAGAGTATAGCAGAAATTACTGCAGAAGATTTATATACGTGTTACAACACATTCTATCACCCAAGTAATATGACATTGTTTGTTGTTGGAAAGATGGAGCCAGAAGAAATGATGGATTTTATCCGCAACAATCAATCTGCCAAAAAATTTGCTAAAGCAGAACCAATTAAACGCCATTTTCCCAAAGAAACAGCTTCAGATATCATTAAGGAAAGTTCTCTTTCCATGGCAATCAGCCGTTCAAAGGTTATTGTTGGCTTAAAAGGGTTAGATGAAGTGCCGACAGATGGTAAAGAATTGCTTAAATACAAACTGACAGCCAATCTGTTGTTGCAATTGCTATTTGGCAATACATCACAAAACTATTTGAGTTTATACAATGAAGGTCTACTTGACGACAGTTTTGGTTATGAATTCAGCTTGGATCGGAGCTTTCACTTTGCCGATTTCGGTGGAGATAGTGACCATCCTGAACAATTAGCAGAGCGTATCGAGGAGATTCTTCTAACGGTTGATCAGAGCTTGGAGATAACAGAAGAAAACTTATCACTCTTGAAGAAAAAAATGATTGGTAAATACTTCCAATCTTTAAATTCACTGGAATATATCGCGAATCAGTTTTCACAATCCCTTTATGGGGAAACGACTTTATTTGATACGCCAGAAGTAATTGAAAGTGTTCAATTAGCTGACGTGAAAGACTTGGCAAAAACATTTATCAATAAAGAAGGATTAAGTCGCTTTTATATGTACCCAAAAAAATAATTTTTTGAAGCGGCTAAGTTAGTATGTGAGAGTAAGTGTTTGAAGAGATTGCTGTTTCCGTTTCAGTAATCATTGAGAAGGCTTGCTCCAGATACTATTGCTAAAATCAAAAAAAGTCCGATATTTAGTCAAAAACTTTCGCAAATAGTACCCTCAGCAGTATTTTTTTATGGTATCCTTAGATAAGTTAGATAAAAAAATTATCTGAGGTTTCAATTGATTTATTTCAAGAAAATGGAGTATTGTTACTTAACATTTTTACATAAAGTGGTAGTATGTATGATCGGAATTGTCGCCTGATATAATCGGGTAAAATTGATAAAATAGAGAGACTGGAGAAGATGGACGAGTGGCCAGCGTGAATATAGGAAAAAAATTAAGAGATGCACGACTGCAGCAGAATATGTCATTAGACGAACTGCAGCAAATTACTAAAACACAAAAACGTTATTTGATAGCAATTGAAGAAAATGATTTTGATTCTATGCCAGGAACCTTTTATGTACGTGCATTTATTCGACAATACGCAAGTGCAGTAGGGTTAGACGGCAATGAATTAGTAGAAATTTATGATGGAATAGATGAACCAGAAGACATAGAAACAGCTATTCAATATGAAACGCTAGATGAATCACGGACGCAAATGTATGACGAAGACAGTCAAACTAAACGCTTTATGAGTAGTTTACCTGCGATTGTTTTTTCTTTAATTGGGTTAGCGATTGCTGTCGTTGTTTTTTATATTACGTGGCAAGATCGTCAGTCAAGTCCGATGATTCAACCACCTGCATCAGAAATAATCAGAGAGTCTTCTTCTGAATCAAGTTCTGAATCAAGCCAAGCACCTGTTTCAAGTAGTACAGAGTCTTCGACTAGCTCCACATCGGAGCCTAAAGCTCCAACAGAAGTTAAATTTGAAAATGAATCTGGTGTGACTGTGAACATGAGTGCAATCAATGTAGCAAATCCAGCCAAATTTGAATTTAGTGCTGTAACAGGTCCGTGTTGGGTTGGTATTTATATCGCAACAGCGGCTAATAATGACAATGGCTATTTCTTCCAAGAAACTATTCAGCCAGGTCAACCAAAGTCTGTTGAGATTCCAGCAGGAACAACACAAGTAGTCATTAGTTTAGGTGCGTCAGAATATATGGAATTCAAATTAGACGGTCAAAAAGCGGAATTCAATCCGAACAATACTGGAATTGGGCCAAGAAATATCAATATGACTTTAGCGTACGCACAACAGTCGCAAACGGGGCAATCGCAACAGTCACAACAACCGCAATAATAGAAAAATAACCAGTTTTATTTGCTCACAGATGAGAGATGAGCGAGAAAAATTTGCGATGGACGACAAGTCATGGCAAGCTTTTTTCTCGCTCATTTATTACGAGCATGATTAAATAGACTTGAATACTTCTTCAAAAATAAAAATAATGTCATTTTTCGTGACACCGTCTGTGAGATAACGTAAAATGAGTAGGAAAAGAGAGGGGTAACAGGCATTGAACTTACCAAATAAATTAACAGTAATTAGAATATTTATGATTCCGATTTTTATCGCTGTTGTCAGCATTCCCATGGATTGGGGTACGATTACATTTGCGGGAACATCCTTAGCAGTCACTCAATTGGTTGGGGCCGTTATTTTTGCGGTGGCAAGTATTACCGATTGGTTAGATGGAAAAATCGCTCGAGCGAGAGGGTTAGTGACAAACTTCGGTAAATTTGCTGATCCATTAGCAGATAAAATGTTAGTAATGACGGCTTTTATCGTTTTGGTTGGGCAACAAAAAGCACCTACTTGGGTAGTGGCAATTATTGTTTGTAGAGAATTAGCAGTCACGGGATTACGTTTACTACTGGTGGAAGGCGGCGAAGTGATGGCTGCTGCTTGGCCTGGTAAAGTGAAAACTGCGACACAGATGGTTGCTATTATATTGTTGTTTATCAATAATATTCCATTTACAGCAATTGGTTTTCCTTTAGATCAAATCATGTTGTATGTTTGCTTGTTGTTTACTATTTATTCTGGTGTGGATTACTTTGTGAAAAATGCAAATGTTTTTAAAGGCTCTATGTAGCCAGTATTTAAATAATGAATAGTAAAAATCTAACTTTCTTACTCTATTTTGAGTAAAAAAGTTAGATTTTTTTATTATTTACAAATTATATCCGAAAATTATAGTTCTGTAATCGTTGATAAATCAGCCTTTTTCATTTTTTTCCAAATATATATAAATATTTGATACTACTGTTTATAAGATAATAGTTTACTTTTTTTAAAACAGTGGGTATAATCTGTGTATCGGAACTATTATTTTATGAATAGTAGCATTCGAACAAAAAAATAAATTGGAGGAATTTATAATGAACAAATTTGTAAAAGGTGCAGTAGTTGCTGGTTTAGCATTATCTATCGGAGGGACAGGATTTTTAGCAACGGCGACTCAAGCGCATGCTAATTCAGCTCAACTTGTAGATAATACTGCAAAAATCAACGCATTGATCCAAGAAAAACAAGAATTGATCAATAAGAAAAAATTCAGCAAAGACTGGCAAGAACAAAAAGCATTAGGAATCCGCATTGGTGAAATCGAACGTGAAATTCAAGCATTGAAAAACGGTTCAACAAGCGGTTCTACTGGAAGTACAACAACACCATCTAAACCAGTAGAAGACAATGCATCAAAAATCAACGCATTGATCCAAGAAAAACAAGAGTTGATCAATAAGAAAAAATTCAGCAAAGACTGGCAAGAACAAAAAGCATTGGGAATCCGCATCGGTGAAATCGAACGTGAAATTCAAGCATTGAAAAACGGTTCAACAAGTGGTTCAACTGGAAACACAACAACACCATCTAAACCAGTAGAAGACAATGCATCAAAAATCAATGCATTAATTCAAGAAAAAAAAGAATTAATCAATAAGAAAAAAGTATCTCGTGATAAAAATGAACAAAAAGCATTAGGTAAACAAATTGATCAAATTGAAAAAGAAATCAAAAAGTTACAAAAAAATAAATAAATCGTTAAAATACTAATTTCCAACTTTCTTACCCAAGTTTGTGTGAATATTTTTTAAAAGTATATCATTTGTCAAGTCATAGTGATAAAGATAAAAAAATGGTGAAGACTCTCTCCAGAACCATTTTTATATAAATACGCAAAAATGCAGCTCCTATATTAGGCAGCTGCATTTTTTAGTATTCAACTAAATCCAAGGACCAACTATTATTGTATAGATACTCAAACCAATTCCTACAAGAGTAAGAACAGTACCTAAAGTGAAGAAAAGCCTAATTTTTTTTGAAGGTGCTTTTTTTAATAGTTTGGATAATGCTATGAATAGTAACCCAAAGATAATTATTAAGCCATTAACAAAGAAAGTAGATAATTTATTCTTTTTCTTCCCAGTTTTTAAAAGAGCTGATTGTTGCAAGGCTTTTAATTTTTTAGCATATTTAAAGTTGACGCTTGGTGCTGCAATGGTCGAAGAAACTTGAGGTAGACCATTATCAACTGTTAATTTATCCGCAGATAATGCAAAGGTTGGTTCAAGATTTTTTTGAACAACGTCATAGAAATCTTGATCTAGAGTGATTTTTTCTTCATTTACAGTATTGTCACCTTTAGACAGTACTTTTTTGTATTCATAAGACGCAAATGAGTAATCGAAAATTGCATTACCAAAGGCATGACGTTGAAGTTCGCCTTCTTGATCTTCCCAGTCTCCTACACCTAAAATGATTTCGATCAAACGAGTATTTCCACGATTTGCAGTAGCGGCGTAATTAAAACCACCAGTTGGGCTAGAACCTGTTTTAAGTCCATCTGCACCTTCGTAGCCATAGGCTAGTCCTGGTAAAGAATAGTTGTGATTTTCTAAAACTTCTGCATAAGGTGTGTTTTCCATAATGGTGATTTGTGTTGGACTAGTATAGGTTACTGTATCTGGATAATCTTTCAGTAAATGATAAGCTAAAATAGCTAAATCTCGAGCAGTAGATATGTTATCTGCACTTTGATTAATTCCTTCAGGCTTGTAGTAACCATTGAATGAGCCTGTTTCAGCACCACTGGCATTGTAAAAGGTTGAGTTGGTCATACCGAGTTCTTTCGCTTTATCGTTCATCATATGGACGAATTTTGCTTCGTCATGAGCTGTTACTGCATTTCCCAACATCACAGTTGCGACGTTGGATGATTGAACTAGTGTAGCGTAAAGTAAATCTTTTATAGGGTATTCTACGCCAGAAACGATGTTGTTGTTACTTAATTCATAGATTTGAGAAATTGCTTGATCGCTGTCAGTGGCTTTAACCAGTGTATTTAAAGTGATCTTATCTTGTTTTATTGCATCAAAAACAAGATAAGCAGACATCAATTTTGCAATACTGGCTGGATTCCATTTTAAATCAGGATTGTCTTCCCAAAGAACTTGGCCGGTTTGTGCTTCAATAACGATCGATGATCTGGGTTTATACAATTCATTCGTTTGATAGCCTGCGTTTTGTGTAATGGTCAGAATATCCTCTTTGGCATAGGCTTTTGAGGTTGCGAACAAACCTGAAAAGTAGCCTATAATTACTATCAGTGCACAGATCCTCAATAAAATATTTTTTTTCTTCATATAAACATCCTTTGTGTTTAGTCTTTCTTTTCTATACAGATTAGCTAGATCTGATTAAGTGAGTCAATAGATTCAAGCTCAGGTTGATAAATCTAAAATTCCATCTTCTATTAAACTATCGTTTTTTGGTAAAGTCAATGTTAAACCAAAAGCACAATATACCTATTTTACGTGAAAAGGAAACAAAATTGTATATTTTTTGAATATTTTAATAAAAAGTAATTTTTGTCTAATTTTGATATACTTTAACAGATGGGGGTGTTAGTCATGAGAATTGAACGAATGGTTGCTTCTGAATGGGCAATTTTTTCTAAAATAATTTCTGAAAGTGTTCAGTTATTGCCTTTTTATGATACACATACTTTAGCGAGACGAGTATTTAGAGAAAGAACGCAGGAGAATACAGGAAGGACGTATGTCATTTATAAAGGGAAGAATCCCTATTTGTTTGTAGCGGTTGAATCAGAGCAAGTGACGAATATATTGATTCGAGAAACGGATAAAATAAGATGGACAGATGTCTTTTTAGCTGTGGATAAACTACTTAAACAAAGTGTTCAGCAAACGAGTGTTTTCATTTTTCCACAATCACTTACTCTCCATTTGCAAGAGGTATTTGTAAAACATGGATATACATTGAAGGAAAATAAATTAGCGAGTAAAGAGTTAGTGTATCATACTGGTTTAGTTTTGGGTGGCGGAGGTGCAAGAGGTGCTTATCAGATCGGTGTTTGGCAAGCGTTGAAAGAATTAGGCATCCCAATTAAAATTATTACTGGTACATCTGTGGGTGCGTTGAATGGTGCGTTAATTTTGCAAGATGATTTTGAGGCAGCCAAAAATATGTGGGAAAAAATAGATACGCAAAAAATCCTTTCTTTTTCATCATCATCATCTAATGATACCTTAAGTGGAATGATGAGTCAGATTGGTTCATTTACATTGAATGCGATTCAATCAAACGGAGTTTCCACGCAACCGTTGCAAAAGTTGATTGGTGATACCTTTTCACAAGAAAAAATGGCACAAGTGACTACAGACTTTTATTTAGTAACCACTGAATTACCAAATATGCAGGAAAAGAATATTCATTTCAACAAGTGTCAAAATAAACAGTGGCAGAGTTGGTTGTTGGCTTCGGCTTCTTTCTTTCCAGCAATGGCTGCAACCAAAATTGCAGATCATTATTATGTAGATGGTGGTTATCGTAATAATATTCCAGTCGATATTGCAATACGTAACGGAGCAACAGAATGTATCATTGTAGATGTGAAAGGCCCTGGGATCACGAAACCGATAAAAATACCGCCAGCTGTACACTGTGTAACTTTGCAGACACCGTGGTCAATGGGAGCGGTTCTATTATTTGATGGCACCCGTTCTGCTCAAAATATACAATTAGGATATCTAGAAACGATGAAAGTGCTAGGTAATAAATACGTTGGGTATTGGTACACCTTGGATGAAACATTAGAGCAGCTAGAACAGTTTCAACAAGCATTTTTTTCCTTTGTCAACGAAGCCTATCAAATAAAATTATGGACTTCTGCTGAACAACAAAATAAAATATGTAAAAAAATGCGTAAAGTTTATAAAGACAGGGTGTATACTGAGAATATTGGGTTGGTTTTAGTAGAGTTATTAGCGAAAAGTCAGGAAATTCCTGCATCTAATGTATATAGGCTTCAAGAATTGGTGGGACGTTTACAGCTAAAAGAGCAAACAAAAACCGAGGTAGAAAACACGATTGGAATGATTTCTGTCCAAGAGTGGTTGAGAAAATATTACGAAGATTACTTTTTACTTTCTGACAAACAACAGGTATCATTAATGACTGATCTGTTGAATGCAGATGCAAAAGAAAAAACGCAACGTATGGCTTTTTTACTAGATAAATTACCAGTACAAACGTTGCAAATTTTAATGACAGAATTTATACAACAAGGAGTGATAAATCATGGCACAAGAATTTTCATATGAAATCGTAGAAGAAATCGCAGTTTTATCAGAGAACACACAAGGCTGGCGTAAAGAATTTAATTTAGTTAGTTGGAATGGGCGCCCGCCAAAATTTGATTTAAGAGACTGGTCTGCTGATCATGAAAAGATGGGCAAAGGAATCACACTGACAAACGAAGAATTTGCGATTTTATCTAAAGCAATAAAATCCATGTAGAGAGGACACCCTGTCGATGAAAAGTATGACTGGTTTCGGAAAAGAAACATTTTTAAATGATATGTATCAAATTGATGTAGAAATCAAAAGTGTCAATCAACGATTTTTGGATATTCAATTGCGAATGCCAAAAGAGGTTAATCCACATGAAATGGCCATTCGTCAATTGATGAAAGAGACATTACAACGTGGTCGTATTGAAGCCTATATTAATATTAAACAAACGGGCAGCGGAAACAAAGAAGTGCTTGTGCACTGGGATATGATTCATCAGCTTTTAGGAGAAGTACAACAAGAATTGGCAGCCAATTATCCACAAGCTCAATTTGATCCTGTGCAAAATATCAATCAACTTCTAAATAATTCAGACTATGTTGAAGTCACAGAAAAACAAGAAGTCGATGATACGTTTGGTACGTTGGTTTTAGAGACTGTAAAAAAAGCAGTTGAACGAATTGATGCTAGTCGTTTGCAAGAAGGCCAAAAAATCCAACAAGTTTTGACTACTTATGGTTGTGATTTTAATAATTTAGTGAACGAGTTAACAGGATTTGTCGCTATTTATGAGAAAGATTACCGAGAAAAGTTTGAGACTAGGCTAAATGAGTGGTTAGGCGCTCAGGTTGATGAGACTCGTTTGTTGACGGAATTGGCCATTCTACTTGAAAAAGGAGATATCCATGAAGAGCTGGATCGTTTGGCTATTCATGTGGATAAGTTACAGGAATTATTGCTGCAATCAGAACCTGTCGGTAGAGAGTTAGATTTTTTGATGCAGGAAATGAATCGTGAAGTGAATACGGTTGGTTCTAAATCAAGTTCTATTGAAATTAAAAACATTGTTGTCCAGATGAAAACGATTCTTGAAAAAATTCGTGAGCAAATTCAAAATGTTGAATAATAGAAAATAGTTTGTGGTTCTATCGATTAAAGTTATAATTAAAAGGGTGAAGGCGAAGAGGTGAATAAGTATGTCAAACTATTACGATGTAACATTCCATGAATTAAGTGGGAAATCAGTGGTAAAAAGAGAAGTTATCTCTGATAAAGAGCCATTTGATGCATGGCAAGATGCATGTGTATCATTTACAGATGAAGTCTTAAATATTCGTGTAAACGAAGAAGCTTTTGTATCGTTGAATCGTCGTTTTATTGTACGAATTGATACGCAAGAAGTTGATGGACCTGTGGATAAACAAATCAAACGCCATGATGAAATTATGGGTGTTGTGAATACCTTGTCTAACATGGGTTTTTAGCTGAATCAAAATAAAAAAGGTGAGGGAAATGAACATTCGTTTTCCTCACCTTTACTGTTTATAAAAAGATCAATGTGCCAACTGCTGAAAGAAGTAAAAGTATTCCCGATGTGAGTAACAGACGAGAGGTCAAGGTCGGTGTTTTTCGGCTACGGCGACTAACGTCACTATTACGTTTTTTAAATGCTTTTGAAAAGAGAAGAAATAGTAAACCTAAGCCGGCTAGAATACTACTCAACACATAATTACGTGCAGATTTTTTTGCTACTTCGGTGTGGAGGGGCTGCTTTTTTTTCACCTCAGAAGAGGGAAGCTTTTCAGCTTTTTTTTCAGATTCCTGATAATTAACACTTTGGGCAGAAATCTTTGGTGAAACTTGACCTAATTCACTATTCAAAGTCAGTTGCCCATTTTCTAAGGAAAAACTAGGTTCAGAATTCTTTTTAACAAAGCCATAAAAATCTTTATCTAAGTGGATCTCCTTTTGATCAATAGTATTTAATCCTTTAGAAAGTAGTTTTTTATATTCATAAGTAGAGAAGGCATGATCTAAGATAGCATTACCAGCAAGATGCCGTTCATATTCTCCTTCTTGGTCAGACCAATCACCTACGCCTAAGACGACTTCAATTAGGCGTGTTTCCCCTTTTTTAGCTGTAGCAATGTAATTGAAGCCACCAGTGGGACTTGATCCTGTTTTCAAGCCATCTACCCCTTCATAACCATACTTTGCACCAGGTAATGAGTAATTATAGGTTTCAAAGGTTTCCTCATAAGGCGTATCTGCCATAGTAGTGACAACTGGTTTATTAGTAAACTGCAGAACATCAGGGTATTTTTTTAGTAGGTTATAGGTCAAAATAGCCAAGTCTCTGGCAGTTGATTTGTTGTCTCCTTCTGGATCGATACCTTCTGGCTGATAAAGTCCACCAAAGGCACTGATTTGCGCACCGCTAGAGTTATAGTAAGTGCTGTTTGTCATTCCTAGTTCGGCGGCTTTTTCATTCATCTTATGGATAAAACCAGCTTCATCATTGTCCGAAACTAGGTTTGCCAACATCACCGTTGCGACATTTGAGGAAGGGACGGCAACCATAGAGAATAAATCACGAACAGGATAATCCACACCTAGAGAAATTTTATTATTGCTTAGTGCATAGATTTGAGAAATACTAACATCTTTTTCAGTTGCTTTGACGGTTGTATCTAGATTGAATTTTCCTTGCTCCATTGCTTCAAAGGCTAAATACATGGTCATAACTTTACCAATACTTGCAGGGTTCCAAGATAAATCAGGTTGCTCTTCCCATAAAATTTGTCCTGAGTCAGCATCGATAACGATTGAAGCTTTTGGACGATAACCTTCTTTGATCGGATAGCCAGATTTTTTTGAAAATTCCATGAGATCATCTTCGGCATAACTTATTTGCACGAAGTTTCCGAGTGAAATACAGGCAGCAAGTAAAAAAGTAGTTATGGTTTTCCAAAATAGTTTGTGTGTGAACATAGATTTAAATCCCTTCGTTTTTTATACATGGATTAGTTTGAATGAGTGAAACTCATACAAGTAAAATGTGTAATAATATCATTTTACTTGAAAACCAGGTCTGCTGTATACTTTTTTACAAATATTTTTGTTAAACAAGAGGCTATTTTGATAGGAGTATAGTGAATTTTCGGTATATAAAATAATTTTCCGAATATTCGAATAAAAAAGTCTGTTGTTTTTTCGAAAATAATAATAATAAAGTCTTGAAAATTACTAAAAAAAAGTGCATTATAGAACTAATACTCTATTACTATCTAGCTTCACGGGTTGGCAATTCGGAAAAAAGATGGAAATGGGATGAGGTAAACAGCTCCTCAGTCAATTTCCCCTATTTTTCAATCAGAGCTAACAAGTTCGTGTAGCTTTTAACGAAAGGAAGTCATCATGTCAGAGCGTGGATTATTAATTGTACTATCGGGTCCTTCTGGAGTTGGTAAAGGAACAGTACGAAAAGCAATTTTTGATAGTGAAGAGAATGATTTTCAGTACTCAATTTCTATGACCACCCGTAAAATGCGGGAAGGAGAAGTAGAAGGGGTAGATTACTACTTCCGCACGAAAGAAGAATTTGAAGCAATGATCGAAGCTGGGGAAATGTTAGAATATGCGCAATATGTAGGGAATTACTACGGAACGCCGCTTTCTTACGTTAACCAAACGCTTGATAAGGGAAAAGATGTCTTTTTAGAAATCGAAGTTCAAGGTGCTGAACAAGTGAAAGAACAAGTACCGGATGGTGTATTTATTTTTCTGACACCACCAGATTTATCTGAGCTTAAATCACGAATCGTTGGTCGTGGTACCGATGACCATGAGGTAATTGAAGAACGGATGCGTGTGGCTCGCGAAGAAATCGAAATGATGGCATTATATGATTATGCAGTTGTTAACGATGAAGTGCCGCTAGCGGTAAAACGAATTAAAGATATTATTGCGAGTGAACATTTTCGCGTTAATCGAGTAATTGGTAAATACATTAAAATGTTGAAGGAGATGTAGCCTTATGATGCTAAAACCATCTATTGACTCATTATTGAAAGAAGTACCATCAAAATATTCACTTGTTATCTTAGCAAGCAAACGTGCCCATGAATTAGATGAAGGCGCACAACCAACACTAGAAAGTTTTGAATCTGTAAAAAGCGTAGGACAAGCATTGGAAGAAATCGATGCAGCAACCGTGATCAATGATCCTAGACCAGAAGAAAAACGTGAAAGAATGCGTTTAGCTAAAGAAGAACAAAAAATGAGACATGAACAAGAACAAAAAGAACTTGAAAATCGTATCCGCGACGAAAAAAGTTTATAAAACATAAGATAGGCTGAGATAAAACTCTTTAAAGTTTTATCTCAGTTTTTCTTTGCTGCTGATAACAAGTAGTGAGCAGAATGAGTTAATTTTTTGTAATAGAGATCAGAGGAACAAGACAAATACCAGATTCTTTAGTACAATAAGCAAAGAAATGCTGAATCAAGAAAAGAGTAGGACTATTGATAGAAACGGAGGAATGTTTATGAGGAAAGCGGCACAAGTAATTGTTGATGTACCAACGATGCAGACAGATCAACCGTTTACTTATTTGATTCCTTTTAACTTAGAAAAACAATTAGCGGTCGGTATGCGTGTGGAAGTTCCTTTTGGGAATGGAAATCGACATCTACAAGGATTTGTTTTAGCGATGGATGAAGTTTCTGATGAAGTGATTGCAGCGCAAAAGTTTGAATGGAAAGAAATTCTTTCTGTTTTAGATTTAAAACCAGTGCTGAATACTGAATTATTGGAACTTGCTGACTACATGAAGGAAAAAACGTTTGCCTTTAAAATTACTTGTTTACAAACGATGCTGCCAAGTGTGATGCGGGCGGATTATCGGAAGTACATATATTTAACAGATGAATTAGAAGAAGAGCTTCAAGATGAACTATTCTATGGATTAGAAGAAATTGCTTGGGATGACGCAGAGGATCGGGCTATTTTGCCTCAATTGATGCAACTTAGAAAGCAGCAAAAAGTCGATATTCGTTATGAAGTCAATACACGTAACAAAGTAAAGACGATCCGCTACATCCAAGCACTTAAAAATTTTGAAGAATTAGAAGAAGCGCGGATGGAACTTAGAAAAGGCTCGCAAAAAAAAGAGCAGCTGATTAACTATTTGCAGCAAGTGGGTTTAGAACAAATGACCACTGTCAAAGAGATGAAAGAACTAGGATTTAGCACAGCGATTTTAAATGACGGAGCGAATAAACGGTGGTTGACATTTATCGAAGCAGAAGCATATCGAGATCCTTTTGCGGATCATACCTTTGAGAAAACGACGGCCCTATCTTTGAATGATGAGCAACAAAGTGCTGTGGATAAAGTTCTGGGATCGGTGAATCAAGGAATAAGTAAAACGTATCTATTGGAAGGGATTACTGGTAGCGGGAAAACAGAAGTGTACCTCCAAGTAATTGCAGAAGTGTTGAATCAAGGGAAAACGGCAATGATGTTAGTACCGGAAATCTCGTTAACACCACAAATGGTTCATCGTTTTAAGAGTCGTTTTGGTGAGCAAGTAGCTGTTATGCACAGTGCGTTGTCTCAAGGTGAAAAGTATGATGAATGGCGGAAAATTGAACGTGGTGAAGCGCAAGTAGTGGTTGGTGTACGTTCAGCAATTTTCGCGCCACTGGAAAATCTTGGTGTAGTGATTATTGATGAGGAGCATGAAGCAAGCTATAAACAAGAAGAAACCCCTCGTTATCATGCGCGTGATTTGGCTATCTGGCGTGGAGAGTACCATCATTGTCCAGTGGTGTTAGGAAGTGCGACGCCTTCATTGGAATCGCGAGCTCGGGCACAAAAAAAAGTGTATGAACGCTTAGTATTGACTAAAAGAGCGAATCAGACTGCGACATTACCGACAATCGACGTAGTGGATATGCGTGAAGAGATTCAAAATAAAAATACTTCTTCATTTTCACTAGCGCTTCAAGAAAAAATACATGATCGATTGGCTAAAAAAGAACAAAGTGTTTTATTGCTAAATCGTCGAGGCTATTCTTCTTTTGTTATGTGTCGAGATTGCGGGTATGTGTTACCATGTCCAAATTGTGACATCTCCTTAACCCTACATATGGATACAAAAACCATGAAATGTCATTATTGCGGTCATGAAGAACGGATTCCTTATCATTGTCCAAATTGTGGCGGAGATAAAATTCGTTATTATGGTACAGGGACCCAAAAGGTGGAAGAAGAACTAAAAGCTCTTTTTCCTGAGAGCCGTGTTTTGCGAATGGATGTGGATACGACCAGAAGAAAAGGGGCACATGAAAAGATTTTAACAGCTTTTGGTAATCATGAAGCGGATATTTTGTTAGGCACGCAAATGATTGCTAAAGGACTGGATTTCCCCAATGTTACACTAGTAGGTGTGTTGAATGCAGATACTGCACTTAATTTACCTGATTTTCGATCGAGTGAACGAACATTTCAGTTATTGACTCAAGTCAGTGGTCGAGCAGGACGTGCAGAAAAACCAGGGGAAGTGATCATCCAATCCTTTAATCCAGAGCATTATGCCATTCAATTGGCTAAAGCTCAAGACTATGAGGATTTTTACCAAAAAGAGATGTACGTACGCCACCGTGGTGATTACCCACCGTTTTATTTTACAGTGCAAATCACAGCTAGCCACCCAGAAGAGAATCAGGCAGCAAAGCAGATGTTTGAAATAGTCAAAGAGTTGCAAGAAGGTTTATCTGATCAAAGTATTTTACTTGGCCCAACACCCAATGCCATTATGCGGGTTAATAATCGTTACTTTTATCAGGTAATCATTAAATATAAAAATGAGCCAAACTTACAAGCCATTTTAAAGAAAATATTGACTGACACCCAAAGAGCAACGGCTAATGGATTGAAATTATCCATTGATGCTGAGCCGATGAATTTTATTTAAACTAGCCGTAGGTTTACTGTTGACGCCACTAAATGTTGTTTTTTAAGAAAGGAAATTTAATGCGCTATCCTATAGTTATACACCCTAATGAACGCTTGAAACAAAAAGCAAAACCAGTAACAATGATTACTGATGAAACCATCACCCTTTTAGAAGATATGTATGAGACCATGATTGCTCATGACGGAATCGGTCTTGCTGCACCTCAAATTGGTAAAAATCTTCAGCTTGCAGTGATCGAGGTAGATGAAGAAACAGGGTTATTTGAATTGATCAATCCTGAAATCATCGAGAGTAAAGGAACTGATATCGATGTTGAAGGGTGTTTAAGTATCCCAGAAACATACGGAACAGTGGAACGAGCGGATGAAGTGACGGTTCGTTATTTTGATCGTGAAGGAGACGAAATTGAAGTAACTGCTTATGGCTATCTTGCTAGAGCATTTCAACATGAAATTGACCATCTAAACGGTGAGCTATTTATTGATAAAATTATTGAATCAATTAAACCAGAAGATTTAGATGCATATATGGAGGAACATTTTGATGACTAAAATTATATTTATGGGAACACCCGCTTTTTCTGTTCCTGTCTTAGAAGGACTAATCGAAAATGGTTATGACATTCAAGCCGTGGTGACTCAACCAGACCGACCTGTGGGACGAAAAAAAGTAATTACCCCAACACCAGTAAAAGAAGCCGCTTTGAAACATAATTTACTTGTGTTACAACCTGAAAAAATCTCTGGATCGCCTGAGATGGAGAAAATCATTGAACTTGCACCAGATCTTATTGTGACGGCAGCTTTTGGTCAGTTTTTACCAGAGAAAATTTTAAACGCACCGAAATTTGGTGCAGTCAATGTCCATGCGTCGTTATTGCCAAAATATCGCGGTGGTGCGCCTGTTCACTATTCAATTATTGAAGGAGAAAAAGAAACAGGAGTTACAATCATGGAGATGGTGAAAAAAATGGATGCAGGAGATATTCTTTCTCAAAAAGCAATCCCGATTACTAAAACAGATGATGTCGGTACAATGTTTGATAAATTAAGTGTTGTAGGTAAAGACTTGCTGTTGGAGACATTACCTAAAATTTTAGCGAAAGAAATCACTCCAATTCCTCAAGACGAAAGCCAAGTGACTTTTTCGCCAAACATTACCAGAGAGCAAGAAAAAATCGATTGGCACAAAACTGCTGAACAAGTGGATAACCAAGTTCGCGGCATGCGTCCGTGGCCGACAGCTTTCACAACATATAAAGAAATCAATTGGAAATTATGGGACGTTACACCTTTAGAAGAAACAACTGAGGCTGTTCCTGGTACGATCATTAAACGCAGTAAAAAAGACTTGTGGATTGCTTGTGGAAAAGGAACAGTTCTTTCTGTGAATAGCCTGCAGCCATCTGGAAAAGGGAAATTATTCATTCAAGATTTCCTAAACGGAATTGGCAAAACAGTCGTAGAAGCAGATAAGGTGGGCTAATCAATATGGGCAAAAAAATACCAGCAAGAATAAAAAACTCTGTTCGTTATGTGGCGTTAAGAACGATTGAACGTGTAGATAATGGCGGAGCGTACTCGAATTTATTATTAAATGAAATGATCAATAAATCTGCTTTAGGAGAAAAAGATAGTCGCTTATTCACGGAACTTGTATATGGCACAATCAGTCATAAGTTACTGTTAGAGTATTATTTGACGCCTTTTATTCAAAATCCTAAAAAAGTAGACAGTTGGGTGAAGAATTTGCTCAGTTTATCCGTTTATCAATTAGTATTTTTAGACAAAATTCCAGACCATGCGATTATTAATGAAGCAGTAGAGATTGGCAAACATAGAGGCAATAGCGGGATTGGTAAATTTGTTAATGGTATTCTCCGAGCATTTCAACGAGAAGGCGTTCCAAGTTTAGATAAAATAAAAGATCCTATCGAGCGATTGTCGGTAGAAATCAGCATGCCTAAGTGGTTAACAGAAAAGTTAATCAAACAGATGGGGATAGAAGAAACCCGAAAACTAGGTTTGTCGCTTTTTGAAAAAAGCCATGTTAGTGGACGTGTAGACACTCGTGAAATCAGTATTTCTGATGCGTTAGAAGAATTGCAAAAAGATCACATTGAAGCCTCAGCCAGTCAAGTTTCTCCATATGGTGTGGTAGCAGACAAAGGGTTTTTAGCAGGTAGTTACTTGTTTGGAATGGGGAATTTAACCATCCAAGATGAAAGCTCTATGCTAGTGGCGCCAGCCATGCAGATTGAAAAAAATCATGTTGTTTTAGATGCGTGCGCAGCTCCTGGTGGAAAAACGACACATATTGCAACTTTCCTTGATTCTAAACAAGGCGGACGTGTAAAAGCGTTAGATATTCATGATCACAAAATAAAATTAATCAAGCAAAACGCTGAGCGTCTTCATGTAAAAGACGTGGTGGACACTGAAAAATTGGATGCACGTAAAGTTGGAGAAGAATTTCCAACAGAATATTTTGATCGAATCTTAGTTGATGCACCATGTTCAGGTTTAGGGTTAATGCGTCGTAAACCAGATATCAAATACCATAAATCAGCGCAAGATTTTGAACAATTACCTAAAATCCAATTAGAAATTCTAGAAAGTGTTGCGCATACATTGAAACAATGGGGTATAATGGTCTATAGCACATGTACAATTGCCGAAGAAGAAAATCAGGAAGTTGTTGCAGCATTTTTAGAGAAACATCCCGAATTTAAAAAAATCGATGTTGCGGTGAATGAAGCTGTTCAGTCTGCTATACAGGATCAAATGCTTACATTATACCCACATCAATTAGGAACGGATGGCTTTTTTATTTGTTGTATGCAGAAAGTTTGTTAAACGAGGTGAAGCATAGTGGAAATCAATTTTCAAACAGATGTCGGATTGAAACGGAATACGAATCAAGATTATGCAGGTTTATTTGAGAATCAGGCAGGTGTTTCTTTAGCTATTTTAGCTGATGGTATGGGCGGTCATCAAGCAGGAGATGTGGCAAGCCAGATGGCTGTCAATAATTTAGGTGTGCGTTGGCAAGAAAGTTCTATTGACACATCAGAAAAAGCAGCTCAATGGATGATCAAAGAAATTCAGGATGAAAATGAGTTGATTTACGAAAAAGGTCAATCCCATCCTGATTATTTAGGTATGGGTACGACCATCGTTAGTGCAGTATTATTAGATCAGTCATTTGTGTTGGCTAATATCGGCGACAGTCGAGCTTATTTAATACGTAATGGGCAATTGCGTCAACTGACAGAAGACCATTCTTTAGTCAATGAATTAGTGAAGTCAGGTGAAATTACTCGTGAAATGGCCGCAAATCACCCGAGAAAGAATGTTTTGACCCGTTCATTAGGCATGCCAGGGATGGTGGAAGTCGATGTAACGAATCATCTTTGGGTACCGAATGACTATATTTTACTATGCTCAGATGGACTGACAAATATGGTTCCTGAGGAAGCTATTTTGGCTATTTTACTTTCAGAAAAAACATTAAATGAAAAAGTTGCTACATTAATTTCTACAGCTAATGAAGCTGGTGGAGCAGATAATATTACGGTCTTAGTGATACATTTTGACGAACAGAAGGAGGAGAACCAATGATCGAAATCGGCAGAAAATTGAATGGCCGATATCACATTATTGGCAATATTGGCAGTGGTGGTATGGCAAATGTATTTCTAGCCCATGACTTGATTTTGGATCGTGACGTAGCTGTCAAAGTATTGCGTTTTGATTTCCAAAATGATCAAGCAGCGATTCGCCGCTTTCAAAGAGAAGCCTTGGCTGCTACTGAGTTGGTTCATCCTAATATCGTCAGTGTGTATGATGTAGGAGAAGAAGACGGCTTGCAGTACTTAGTGATGGAATATGTAAAAGGAATGGATCTAAAAAGATTTATTAAAACACAATATCCAATTCCATACGCAAAAACCGTTGATATTATGGAACAAATTTTATCAGCAGTTTCACTTGCCCATGAACATAGAATTATTCATAGAGATTTAAAGCCGCAAAATATATTGATGGATGAAAGCGGCGTTGTAAAAATCACGGATTTTGGGATTGCGATTGCGTTGACAGAAACGTCCATTACACAAACGAATACGATGTTAGGTTCCGTCCATTACCTATCTCCTGAACAAGCAAGAGGTAGTATGGCCACGAATCAATCAGATGTATATGCAGTGGGGATTATCTTATATGAAATGCTGACAGGAAGCGTACCGTTTGATGGCGAATCTGCGGTAACAATTGCTTTAAAGCATTTTCAAGAAGAGATGCCTTCTGTTAAAACCTTCGATCCAAATATTCCTCAGTCATTGGAAAATGTGGTGTTACATGCAACGGCTAAAGATCCAGCTGATCGATATAAGACAGCAGAAGAAATGTCACGTGACTTATACACAGTCTTAGCAGCAAATCGCTTGAATGAACCAAAGTGGCAACCAACAGGTCTGATGGGTGAAACGAAAATTTTAACACCAATCACTGATGAAATGGCTATGCCGTCTTCGTTTAATACGATGGAAACACCACCAGAAGAACGCAATGAACATGAAGAAATTGAACAACAAGAAGCTGCAGCGAAAAAGAAAAAGAAGAAAAAAAAGCCGTTGATTATTTTCCTGATTTTACTAGTACTAGCATTACTCATTGGTGGTGGTCTTTATCTTGCTGGCAGAGGCAGTAGTGAAGTTAAAATTCCTAATGTGGAAGGAAAAAGCGAAGCTGATGCACGAAGAATCTTAGAAGATGCGGGACTAAAAGTCAAAAATGCGACGAAAGAAATCCCAGATGATTCTATTGAAGAAGGAAAAGTAGTGAAGACCGATCCATCTGTAGATTCAACAGTGAAAAAAAATCGGGAAGTCGAACTTTATATAAGCTCTGGCAATAAGAAAATCAAGCTAGATGATTATGCTGGGCAAAATTATAAAGATGCTATCGAATCACTAGGAAAATATGGTTTTAAAGAAAGTCAAATCAAGATTACTAGAGAAACTAGTTTAAAGGTAGACGAAGATAAAGTCATTAGTCAGACGCCGAAAAAAGGCGAAGAAGTTGATCCTAAGTCAGATGAGATCACTTTAGTTGTTAGTGGTGGGCCAGAGGATGTTTATCTAGATAATTACGCGGGTTATAGTTATGAGAATGCTGTAGCAGCATTAGAAGCATTAGGTATCAAAGAAAACCAAATTTCACGTTCTGACGAAGAGAGTGATACCGTAGACCCAGGAGTAGTGATCGGACAAACACCAGGTGCAGGATCGTCAATAAATCCTAAAACAGGTAAAATAACATTAAGTGTAAGCAAAGGAACAGATAAAATTGTTTTAGGCAATTATGCTGGTTATAGTTATGAAAATGCTGTAAATGCTCTAGACTCGTTAGGTGTTAAAGCAAACCAAATTTCTCGTTTAGAAGAAGCGAGTGACACAGTAGAAAAAGGGGCAGTTATCTCTCAAACGCCAGCAGCAGGCTCTTCATTTAATGTAAAAAACGATAAAATCACTCTGACAGTTAGTAAAGGTTCCGACAAAGTAACTTTAGATGATATTAGTGGCTACTCTAAAAAAGAAGCTCGTGATTATTTATCAAGTAAAGGGTTGAAAATATCAGAGAAGACAGAAGCTTCATCCAGCTACGATAAGGATCGAGTAACCCGAACAACACCTGGTGGCGGAACAAGTGTCACCGCAGGCAGTACGGTAACTGTTTACTTCTCAAGTGGACCAGATTCAACGAAACCCACTTCAGATACTTCTGTTCAAAACTAATCAACATATAAGAGGCAGCAAGAAACTATTTTTAAGAGGTTTCTTCTGTCTCTTCTCTTTTCTTTTCAACCTATGGTAAAATGAAAACAATAGAAACAAGGAGGTGGCATTTCTGAAAGGTCAAATCAGAAAAGCATTAAGTGGTTTTTACTACATTTATGCAGATGGAGCAACATTTCAAACAAGAGCCAGAGGGAACTTTCGAAACCGTAAAATCACGCCATTAGTTGGTGACGAAGTGATGTTTGAAAGTGATAATCCAACCGATGGTTATTTATTGGAAGTTTTTCCTAGGCATAATGAATTGGTGCGTCCGCCGGTGGCTAATGTAGATCAAGGCGTGATTGTCATGAGTATGGTGGAGCCTAATTTTTCATATAACTTGCTAGATCGTTTTTTAGTTACATTAGAGGATAAAGGTATCGCACCCATTATTTATTTGACGAAAGTTGATTTAGTAACTGGAACAGAAGCGGTTAGTGTGGCAGACGTTAAAAAAGTTTATGAAAAAATCGGATATCCAGTAATTGCTGCAACAAAAGCTAATGACGACGAAGCAGTTCAGCTGTTGGAACAGTATTTTCCAGAGTGTTTGACCGTTTTTATGGGTCAGTCGGGCGCTGGGAAATCAACCTTATTAAACAAAATTTCTCCTGAGTTACAGTTGGCTACTGATGAAATCTCTGAATCATTAGGGCGAGGGAAACATACCACACGTCATGTAGAACTGTTGCCTTTATATGATGGGTTAGTTGCAGATACACCAGGATTTAGTTCTATCGACTTTTTAGAAATGGAAACAACGGAACTGCCGAAACAATTCCCAGAGTTTGTAGAAGCTTCAGTATCCTGTAAGTTTCGTGAATGCATGCATCGCAAAGAACCAGGTTGTGAAGTTAAAACTCGTGTGGAAGAAGGAAATATTGCTCAATCACGTTATGATAATTATCTACAATTTTTATTAGAGATAGAGAACCGTAGACCTATTTATAAGAAAAAATAAAAAAATCAGATACATAAGGAGAGAGTTCAATGAAACTAGCACCATCGATTTTAAGCGCCGATTTTGCCAATTTAGAAAGAGATATTCAATTAGTAGAAAAACTAGGGGCAGACTATATTCATGTGGATGTGATGGATGGTCAATTTGTTCCTAATATTACGCTTGGTCCTAACGTGGTTTCAGCGATTCGACCAGTAACAAAACTACCATTGGATGTCCATCTAATGATTGTTCAACCAGAAAATTACATTGATGCCTTTGCTAAAGCTGGATCAGATATTATCACGGTTCATGCAGAAGCAACGCCTCATATTCATCGTGCTGTGCAAATGATTAAAGATTCTGGCGTAAAAGCGGGTGTAGTGATCAATCCAGGGACACCGTTGTCAGCTATTGAATATGTGTTGGATTTAGTAGATCAAGTCTTGATCATGACAGTTAATCCTGGTTTTGGCGGACAATCATTTATTGAAAGTTCATTAGATAAAATTGCTCAATTAAAAGAATGGAAAGAGTCTAAAGGTTATAGTTACGATATTGAAGTAGATGGCGGTATCGATCCTTCAACTGCGAAACGTTGTAAAGAAGCGGGAGCGAATGTTTTTGTAGCAGGCTCTTATATCTATAATTCAGAAAGTCCTAAAGATCGCATTGAGGCCTTAAGAGCTGCGTTGGACTAATGAAGATTATCCTTGTGGCTGGCGGTTCGCCCAATGAGTGGCCGCAGTTAAATTGGGAAGACTATGATTATGTTGTAGGGATTGATCGAGGAAGTTTATTTATTCTGGAACAAGGTTTGTCATTGGATTTAGCGGTAGGAGATTTCGATTCTTTAACCAACGATGAAAAGCAATTTGTTCAAAAACAAGCCAAAGAATTGAAACAGGCGCAAGCAGAAAAAGACGATACAGATACTCAACTAGCTTTGCAGTTGGCACTTGAGAAATTCCCAAAAGGGGATGTCACGATTATCGGTGCTACAGGTGGTCGATTGGATCATTTTCTGTCAAATCTTTGGTTGCCATTGGAACCTCGCTTTCAATCTTTCGTGGGACAAATCAGATTAGAAGATCGACAAAATAGCATCGCGTATTATCTACCAGGAAGCTATGTTGTGAAAAAAGAATCTGAAATGACTTATCTAGCATACTGCTGTTTAACACCTGTGACGAATCTAACGTTAACGGCAAGTAAATATACCTTAGATCACAAGGATGTAGCTATCCCGACATCATATGCAAGTAATGAGTTTGTGGGAGAGACAGCCAAGTTTTCATTTGATACAGGCGTGATAGCGGTGATTCAAAGTCGAGACAAATAAAAAAAGCTGAACGGCACGCCGTTCGGCTTTTTGATTACGTTCTATTAAACACGCTCGATTTTACCAGATTTCAAAGCACGAGTTGACACCCAAACTTTTTTAGGTTTACCGTCTATTAATACACGAACTTTTTGCAAGTTAGGTTTAACAGTACGTTTAGTAGCGTTCATTGCATGTGAGCGGTTATTGCCGCTGCTTGTCTTACGACCAGTAAAATAACATACTTTTGCCATTTTTAGTTTCCTCCTTTGCTTTGATCTTGGAGCGATAGTTTTCAGCTCATACTAACTTAATTTATCATAGAAGGTGTTTTTTTGCAAGAAGATTTTCAAATCAGTTTGACATTTCCCATCAAACGATGTAAATTATACAATTATTGGTAAATTCGATGAGACTCTCTATAATAATCTGGCTAACTTCCTTTTCATTGAGGTACGGCTATGTTAAAATACTATAGAAGAAAATAGGGCAATTGTGCTCTTTAAGGAGGCTTTCATCAATGGCTGTAAAAATTAAAACACCAGCAGGTACCATTGAGATTACCAATGAGGTTATCGCCACAGTTGTTGGCGGTGCTGCGACAGATATCTACGGAATCGTCGGTATGGCTAGTAAAAACCAAATCAAAGATAATTTAAATGGCATTTTGCGTAAAGAAAATTATTCCAAAGGTGTTGTCGTGCGTCAAGAGGAAAATGGCGTTGCGGTCGACGTATATACAATCGTAAGTTATGGAACAAAAATTTCAGAAGTTTCTCGTAATGTGCAAGAAAAAGTAAAATATAACCTTGAAACACTTCTAGGTGTGACAGCTAATTCGGTCAACGTATTTGTGCAAGGTGTTCGTGTGTTGCCTGACTAGGTAGCCAGCTGTCAAATAGATGAAATTTCATTTATTGGCAGGAATCTCAAAGGAGGATTTTTTAGGTGAATGTAACAGAAATCAGTGCAAGTCAGTTCCAAGAGATGGTTCAGGCTGGTGCGAGTCGTCTGCATGTGAATGCAGAATATGTCAACTCATTGAATGTTTTCCCTGTGCCAGATGGTGATACAGGAACAAATATGAACTTATCTATGACCAGTGGAGCGAAGGCTGTAGCAGATTCTCGTTCCGAAAAAGTTGGAGAATTAACAACGATTCTTTCAAAAGGATTATTGATGGGTGCCAGAGGGAATTCTGGTGTTATCTTATCTCAATTATTCCGTGGTTTTTCTAAGCAAATTCCAGATGTTGAAACATTAAATGCCAAAGACTTAGCAGCTGCATTTACACACGGTGTGGAAACTGCTTATAAAGCAGTTATGAAGCCTGTTGAAGGGACAATTCTGACTGTTTCTCGTGAGGCTGCACGTTCTGGGGAACGTAAAGCAAAAGAAACGGATGATTGTATCGAAGTAATGGAAGCTGTTGTTAAAGGTGCTAAACGCGCTTTAGCTAAAACGCCTGATCTTTTACCTGTGTTAAAAGAAGTCGGTGTTGTTGATAGTGGCGGCCAAGGGTTGTTATTTATCTATGAAGGATTCTTGGAAGCTTTATCAGGTGAATTTTTAGCTACCGAAATCTATGAACCAAGTCCAGGAGAAATGGACGAGATGGTTAATGCTGAACATCATCGTGGTGTTAGTGGTCATGTAGCAACTGAAGATATCAAATTCGGTTATTGTACCGAAATCATGGTTCAAATCGGAGAAGGTCCGACTGTAGACAGCGACTTCGATTATGAAACGTTCAGAAATTATTTGAACGAATTAGGTGATTCTTTACTTGTCGTAAATGACGATGAGATCATCAAAGTTCATGTCCACACGGAACATCCTGGTGAAGTCATGAATTACGGTCAGAAATTCGGTTCGTTAGTAAAAATCAAAGTTGATAACATGCGTTTACAGCATGAAACATTAGTAGAACATGATGCTCAAGCGGCAGTAGCTCAAAAAGCGCGCGTACCGTATGCTGTGATTGCAATCGCAGCAGGTGAGGGTGTACAAGAATTGTTCCGTAGCCTTGGTGCAAGTTACATTATCAGTGGCGGTCAAACAATGAACCCGAGTACAGAAGATATATTGAAAGCTGTTAAAGAAGTTAATGCTGACCAAGTGATTATTTTACCTAATAATAAAAATATTTTTATGGCAGCTGATCAAGCCGCTGAAGTAGCGGATATTCCAGTAGCGGTCGTACCAACAAAAACGATTTCTCAAGGAATGACAGCAATGCTTGCTTTCAATGATCATCAAACGCTTGAAGAAAATAAAGCAACAATGACAGAAATGATCGAAAGTGTTGTTAGCGGACAAGTAACAACCGCTGTACGTGACACAACGATCGACAATGTTGAAATCAAAAAAGACGACTATCTAGGGATGATCGATGGAAAAATCGTTGTTTCTGAACCAGATATGTTTGAAGCATCATTGGATACACTAAAACGCATGATCGATGAAGATACAGAAATCGTAACGATCATTGTAGGCGACGGTGGAACAATGAAAGAGGCTGAGAAATTTGTCGAAGCATTAACTGCTGAATATGAAGATTTGGAAACAGAACTTCATGAAGGTGGACAACCTGTATATCCGTACCTATTTTCAGCTGAATAAATTGAGATTAACGAAAAAGGCCAGACACTTGTTGTTTGGCTTTTTCTATAGAAAATAAACAAATAGACAGTAAAACACGTATCTATTAATGAGAGGAGGAAAAGTGGTGAACTTAGCAGATGATATCGGTGTTCTATCAGGTGTTGGTCCCAAACGTGCCGAAAACCTGAAAGAGATTGGTATTCAAACGATCGAAGACTTGTTATCTTATTATCCTTTTCGCTATGATGATATTCAGGAAAAAGAATTAAATGAAATCCAAGATCAAGAAAAAGTAACCTTAAAAGGGCTGGTTGTTTCTGAGCCTGTTGTCAGTCGCTATGGCTATAAAAAAAGTCGAATGATGTTTCGTATGATGCAAGATCACGCTGTAATCAATGTTTCCTTCTTTAATCAACCTTATTTGAAAGATAAAATCGTTATGTCTGAGGAAATTGCAGTTTATGGAAAATGGGACGCTAAACGAAAATCACTAAACGGTATGAAAATTTTGGCTGCTAAAAATGACGGCGAAGATTTTGCACCTATTTATCATGTGAATAAAAAAGTTCGGCAAAGTAGCCTGATTCAATTAATTCGTACTGGATTTGATAAATATGGAGAATTGATTTCGGAGATTTTACCAAAAGAATTATTGGAAAAATATCGTTTGATGCCTAGAAAAGAAGCGATGTTTGCGATGCATTTCCCAAGTAATCCAGAAGAAAGTCATCAAGCAAAGCGTCGTGTTGTTTTTGAAGAGTTCTTTTTATTTCAGTTGAAAATGCAAGGCTTGAAGAGGCAAGAAAAAGCAGAAAAAAATGGCTTAAGTATCCATTATGATGTGGATCGCTTAAAATCATTTACACAAAAATTACCTTTTGAGTTGACTGCTGCCCAGAAAAAAGTAACGAATGAGATTTGTCGAGATTTAATGAGCTCTAATCATATGCAGCGTTTATTACAAGGCGATGTAGGAAGTGGGAAAACGGTAGTTGCAGCGATTGCTCTATATGCAACGATGACGGCTGGTTTTCAAGGCGCTTTAATGGTGCCGACAGAGATTTTAGCGCAGCAGCATATGGAAAGTCTACAACAGTTGTATGATCCCTTAGAAGTTCGGACAGCGCTCTTGACTGGATCAACAAAGACGAAAGAACGCCGAGAAATTCTGGAGCAGTTAGCGACAGGCGAAATCGATATTATTATTGGAACTCATGCATTGATTCAAGAAGATGTTATTTTTCATAAACTAGGCTTAGTTATCACTGATGAACAGCACCGTTTTGGTGTAAATCAGCGTCGGATTTTAAGAGAAAAAGGCTTGAAACCGGACGTGTTGTTTATGACAGCGACCCCGATTCCCAGAACATTGGCGATTACCGCTTTTGGGGAAATGGACGTATCAATTATTGATGAAATGCCGGCTGGCCGTATTCCGATAGAAACCCGCTGGATTCGTCCGCCGCAGTTAGATACAGTATTAGAATGGATGCAAAAAGAACTGGCTCGTGGTCACCAAGCGTACATCATTTGTCCGTTGATTGAAGAATCAGAAGCACTTGACGTTAAAAATGCCACTGAGATTTTTGAGCATATGACTGCATTTTTCAACCCTACTTATCAAGTTGGTTTACTTCACGGGAAAATGAAAAATCAGGAAAAAGAAGAGATTATGCAAGAGTTTAAAGAAAATAATTTGCAGCTTCTAGTTTCTACTACAGTAATCGAAGTCGGCGTCAACGTTCCAAATGCAACAGTCATGCTAATCATGGATGCAGATCGTTTTGGACTAGCGCAATTACATCAGCTACGCGGCCGTGTTGGTAGAGGATCAGAAGCTTCATATTGTATTTTGGTTGCTAACCCTAAGAATGAAATGGGTGTGGAACGAATGAAAATTATGACGGAAACCAATAATGGTTTTGTGTTAAGCGAAAAAGATCTGGAATTACGAGGCCCTGGTGAAGTATTTGGTGCCAGACAGTCAGGGGTTCCACAATTTGCTGTAGGTGATATTGTGACAGATTTTAATATTCTAGAAGTTGCTCGCCAAGAGGCAAGTGCAATTTGGAAAAAAACACAATGGTGGGTACTGCCGGAATATCATGGAGTGGCTGAAAAAATTAAACCAAACGATGATGAGCAGCAGTTCTTTGACTGATAGACGATTTGATGTGAAAAGTACAAGGATCGAAGCAGTTCGTTCCGCTTTTCGTGTAGTCTAGCTCCACGAACCAGACCTCTCAACAAATAGATAAAATTCTGAAAAGATAGAAAGCATCTTTCCAGAGTTTTTCTAATTTGTTCAAGGTCTAAGCGGTTCGTTCCGCTTTTCGATGTGTTATACTACTTATTGTAATTTATCTAGGAGGGACTATTTTATGAAGATTGCAGTTGATGCAATGGGTGGCGATCATGCACCTCAGGCTATTGTTGAGGGCGTTATGCTAGCTAAACAGGATTTTCCAGAGATTGAGTTTTTACTTTATGGAAAAGAAAATGAAATAAAAAAATATGTAACAGATGAAACGAATATTACTATTATCCACACGGACGAAAAAATCAATAGTGATGATGAACCAGTGAAAGCAATTCGTCGTAAAAAAACAGCTTCGATGGTTTTAGCTGCGCAAGCGGTAAAAAATGGCGAAGCAGACGCTATTTTTTCAGCAGGGAATACGGGGGCTTTACTGGCTGCTGGATTATTCATCGTTGGACGAATCAAAAATGTCGAACGTCCAGGTTTGATGTCAACATTACCCGTAATTGGTCAGCCGAACGGTGGGTTTGATATGCTGGATTTAGGTGCTAATGCAGACAATAAACCAGAACATCTTGTACAATATGCTGTGTTAGGTTCTTTTTACGCTGAGAAAGTGAGAAACATTAGCAAGCCTCGAGTAGCACTTTTAAATAACGGTACTGAAGAAACAAAAGGTAGTGAGTTAACTAAAAAAGCTTTTGAGTTACTGTCAGAAGAAGAAACGATCAATTTTATCGGTAATGTGGAAGCTCGTGATTTACTGAGTGGAGCAGCTGATGTTGTTGTAACAGATGGTTTCACAGGAAATGCTGTGTTGAAATCGATTGAAGGAACGGCATTGAGTATGATGGGTCTTTTGAAATCTTCGATTCTTGGAGAAGGGCTTAAGGGGAAAATGGGGGCATTACTTTTGAAAAATGCCTTACGTGGGATGAAAAGTGAAATGGACTATTCTAAACATGGCGGAGCCGTTTTATTTGGCTTAAAAGCACCAGTCGTTAAAACACATGGATCGACTGGGCCTGAAGCGGTTCGTTACACGATTCGTCAAATTCATACAATGTTAAAAACAGAGGTTGTACCCCAACTTGTTAGCTATTATGAAACGAAAGAATAAGTATGTTCGCAACTTGATTGCAATCAATTTGTAATGAATTTGCAAAAAAAGATGGACAAATCGATCATTTGTGAGTACAATGTATCATAGCGTTTAACTCATTAGTGAGGAACGTTGTTCAAAAACAGTGGAGGTGAATACAGTTGACTCGTGAAGAAGTACTTGGAAAAGTAGCGAAGATAATCTCAAACCACTTTGATATTGAAGCTGAGAATGTGACAGATCAATTAAACATTAAAGATGACTTGAATGCAGATTCAATTAGTGTAATGGAATTTGTTTTAGAGCTTGAAGATGAGTTTGGTACAGAAATTTCTGATGAAGATGCAGAACAAATTGAAACAGTTGGTGCTGCTGTAGATTATATTATGAATCATTTATAATTTAAAACAAAAAAAGTGAAGCAAAACAAATCCCGTTTTGCTTCACTTTTTTGCGTATATAGATATAATTGGATTACCAAAATGTTGCAATTTTTACAAATATTATATACAATTGCTTAAAAATGAGTACAATGAGAATATAAAGAGAAAAGTTAAAAAAAACGAGTTTTTTTTAAGTTTTTCTGTCGTAATTATGATAGTTAACTGAGCATGGAGGAGTGTATTAAAGTGAGTGATGGAAATCAATTATTAGACGTTCAACATCTGCACACAGGTTTTCGTATTAAAGACGAGTATTATGATGCAGTTGATGATGTATCATTTGAGTTAGGGAAAAATGAAATTTTAGCGATTGTTGGTGAATCTGGTTGTGGAAAAAGTACTTTAGCCACAACTATTATCGGGCTGCACGATGAAAATAATACACGTGTAACTGGTGAAATCCTTTACAAGGACTTGAACTTAACTACTTTTAATGAACAACTATATAATAAAGTCCGCGGCAATGATATCGGTATGATTTTTCAAGATCCTTTGTCAGCACTGAATCCATTAATGCGAATTGAAGATCAGATTAAAGAAAGTTTAACCTATCATACAGATATGAATGCCGAGCAAAAACAAGCTAGGGTAATTGAATTGTTAATGCAAGTGGGTATTCCTAATCCTGAACGAGTAGGAAAACAATATCCTCATGAATTATCCGGTGGAATGCGTCAGCGTGTCATCATTGCCATCGCTATTGCATGTAAACCAGCAATCATTATTGCAGACGAACCAACAACTGCACTAGACGTGACGATTCAGGCACAAATTTTAGATTTACTTAAAGACCTACAAGAAGAGACAGGTTCAGGGATTATTTTGATTACGCATGATTTAGGCGTTGTAGCTGAAATGGCAGATAAGGTAGCTGTGATGTATGCGGGGCAATTTGTAGAAGTTGCATCTGCTGAAGAATTGTTTAACAATCCAAAGCATCCATACACACGTTCTTTATTACAATCAATTCCACAAGAGAATTCAGATGATAGCCAACTGCATGTAATTGAGGGTGTCGTTCCGTCACTAAGTAAATTACCAAGAGAAGGTTGTCGTTTTGCGCCAAGAATTCCTTGGATTCCAGAAGATGCTCACGAAGAAACACCAGTGCTGCATGAAGTATCAGAAGGACATTTTGTCCGTTGTACATGTTATCAGCATTTTCATTTTAGAGACGAACGGGAGGAAGTATAATGACGGAAATTATTCAAATCAAAGACTTGAAAGTTCATTATCCTATCCGTAGTGGTTTCTTCAATCGAGTCACTGATCATGTGTTGGCAGTGGATGGTGTTGATTTTATTATTGAAAAAGGAAAAACATACGGTTTAGTTGGTGAATCTGGTTCTGGGAAGTCTACCACAGGGAAAGCGATTATCGGGCTGGAAAAAGTTACCAACGGTAGTATTTTATATGAAGGTAAAGATGTAACCAAACATCATAATCGTAAAGCGTTGAAATACAATAAAGATGTCCAAATGATTTTCCAAGATTCAATGTCTAGTTTAAATCCTAAAAAACGAGTATTGGATATTATTGCTGAGCCGATCCGCAACTTTGAGCGCTTGAGTGATCAAGAGGAAAAGAAAAAGGTCAAAGGGCTTTTGGATATCGTTGGAATGCCGGAAGATGCGTTGTATAAATACCCTCATGAATTTTCAGGTGGGCAGCGTCAACGTTTAGGTGTAGCTCGAGCAGTAGCAACTAGTCCTAAACTGATTATTGCTGATGAACCAGTTTCAGCGTTAGACTTATCTGTTCAGGCGCAAGTATTGAACTTTATGAAAAATATTCAAGAAGAATATGGCTTGAGCTATTTATTCATTTCCCATGACTTAGGTGTGGTAAAACACATGTGCGATAATATTGCGATTATGTACAAAGGGCGTTTTGTAGAGATTGGCACACGTCAGGATATTTACACAGATCCTAAACATATCTATACCAAACGTTTATTGTCAGCGATCCCTAAAATCGATGTTGCTAATCGGGAAAAACATAAGGCTGAGAGACGTAAAGTAGAAAAAGAATATATTGAGCATCAAAAAGATTATTACGATCAAAATGGGCGTGTGTACGATCTGCGCAAAATTAGTGAAACACATCAAGTAGCGTTGAAAGATGGAGGTGCAAACTAATGTGGAAGACGATTTTACGACGTGTACTCTTTATGATTCCTCAAATTCTGATTTTAAGCGTACTAATTTTTGTCTTGGCTAAAATGATGCCGGGTGATCCGTTTACTGGATTGATTAATCCAAACACAGATCCTGCTGTTATTGAAAAGATGAGAGAAGCGGCTGGATTAAACGATCCGTGGACAACGCAATACATGCGGTGGATTGTTAATGTGTTTCATGGGGATTTTGGTGAAAGTTTTATTTTCAAACTACCCGTTTCAACGCTAATCGGTAGTCGCGCAGTTAATACGATCCTGCTGTCTTTAGTAACCGTTGTGATCATGTATGCAATTGCGTTGCCATTAGGTGTTTTATCTGGACGTTATCAAAATTCTATCTTAGATAAATTTGTAGTGGTGTATAACTTTTTCAGCTTTGCGGTGCCGCCATTTATTTTTGCATTAGTTATGCTATTTATTTTTGGGTATCGTTTAGATTGGTTCCCAACAACGGGTTCAGTTTCCAGTGGTGTTGAGCCGGGGACAGGCGCATATATTTGGGATCGGTTTTATCATTTGATTTTACCAGCGCTTTCCCAAGCCTTACTTGGAACAGCAATTACGATTCAATATTTACGTAATGAGGTTATTGATTCTCAGTCGTTGGATTATGTACGGACTGCTCGTTCAAAGGGCGTGCCGACAAATAAAGTATATACAAGACATATTTTCAGAAATGCTTCTTTACCAATCGTTTCTCAACTAAGTTACGAAATTACCGCTTTGATCAGCGGCTCGGTGGTTATTGAAAAAATCTTTGGTTACCCAGGTATTGGTAAATTATTTATCGACTCCATCGGACAACGAGATTACGCAGTAATCACGGCCTTAGTATTGATTTTAGGAGTTGCAACACTCATTGGGAATCTGGTGTCAGATATTGTGATGAGTATTGTAGATCCAAGAATTCGAGTTCAATAGAAAATCAATTTAAGGAGAGGAAGAAACGAGATGGACAAAAATAAAGAAAATACAGTTACCGTAACGGAAACAATCCCTCCAATGGGATTTCGAATGATCGGAAGAGAATTCAAAAAAGATAAATTAGCTATTTTTTCACTTGTAGTGTTAGTTGCTATTCTGTTGGTTGTTTTTATCGGTGCATTATTGACTGATCAAGACAAAGTAATGACAGTCAGTATTTTAGATAAATACGCAGAACCTGGCGGAAACTTTATTTTAGGAGCTGATGAAGGCGGCCGTGATGTTTTAGGCCAATTGATCATTGGCGCTCGTAATTCAGTTGTGATCGGTTTTGCGATTACGATTCTTACATCGATTATCGGTGTAGGTATCGGAATTATTTCAGGATATTATGGCGGAATGTTTGATAATGCAGTGATGCGTGTGGTTGACTTTATCATGATCTTGCCGATTATGATGATCATCATTGTGTTTGTAACAATCATTCCTAATTATAATGTTTGGTCTTTCGTTTGGATCATGAGTGCGTTTTACTGGGTTGCCAAAGCTCGACTATTTCGAAGTAAAACACTATCAGAAGCAAGAAGAGACTATGTGAGTGCCTCAAAAACGTTAGGAACAAGCGATTTTAAAATCATGTTTCGAGAAATTATGCCAAATTTAAGTTCATTGATCATTACGAATTTAACGATCAACTTTGCGGCAAATATCGGGATCGAAACAACGTTAACGTTCTTAGGATTTGGTTTGCCGACAAATGTACCAAGTCTTGGAACATTGATCGGATATGCTAGTAATGGCGATGTTTTAGCAAATAAAACATGGATCTGGGTACCTGCATCAGTACTGATTTTAGTAATGATGTTATGTATAAATTATATTGGCCAAGCGTTTAAGCGTTCAGCAGATGCAAGACAACGTTTAGGTTAAGACGAGGAGGAAGAAGTGTGAAAAACAAGAAACTTTTGGGTTTAATTACATTAACAGCAGTGATGGCAGTAACATTAGCCGCATGCGGAGGCAAGAAGTCGGGTTCTGATAACAAGAATGTAAAAACAGAAGATATCAGTAAATTTACAATGAAGGTCAAAAATGATAAAGAAGCTATCAAAGGCGGGACGTTGGATGTAGCTGTTGCGTCTGATACTCAATTTAAAGGATTGTTTTCAGAAGTCTATTATGAAGATGCATATGACAATTACTATATGAAACCCTCTCATGAAGGATTATTCTCTTATGATGATGACTTCGTGATTACAGGTGAAGGTGTTGCAACCTTAGATTTAGATGTCGATGCTAAGAAAGCGACAATTAAACTGAAAAAAGATATCAAATGGTCAGACGGTCAACCAGTAACTGCAGATGATTTGAGTTACCCTTATGAAGTAATTGGAAATAAAGATTACACAGGGATTCGTTATGACGATGACTTTATGAATGTAGTAGGCATGGATGAGTATCATGCTGGTAAAGCTGATACTATTTCAGGAATTAAAAAAGTAGACGATCAAACGATTGAAGTGACTTACAAAGAAATGAATCCAGGGATGCTTCAATTAAGTGGTGGTGTGTACACTAACGCAATGCCAAAGCATGTCTTTAAGGACATTCCAATCAAGGATCAACAAGCGAGCGAAGCTGTTCGCAAAAATCCTGTAACATTTGGCCCTTACTACATGAGCAAGATTGTAACAGGAGAGTCAGTAGAATATCTACCAAATGAACACTACTATAAAGGGAAACCTAAATTAGATAAGATCGTATTTACAAACGTACCAACAGCTTCAATTGTTGAAGCGGTGAAAGCTAAAAAATATGACATGGTTTACTCAATGCCAACAGATAACTACCCAACTTATAAAGATTTAGAAGGGTACCAAATGTTAGGTCGTGAAGAATTAGCCTACACATATATTGGGTTCAAACTAGGAACGTATGACAAAGAAAAAGGCGAAGTTGTTATGAATCCAAACGCAAAAATGGCGGATGTAAAATTACGTCAAGCAATGGGCTATGCGATGGATAACGATGCAATCGGTCAAAAATTCTATAACGGCTTACGTTCTGGAGCAACAACGTTGATTCCACCAATCTTTAAAACATTACATGATACTGATGTAAAAGGGTATCAATATGATTTAGATAAAGCGAAGAAAATTTTAGATGATGCTGGCTATAAAGATACAGATGGCGATGGTTTGAGAGAAAATCCTAAGGGTGAAAAGCTAACAATTAACTTTGCTTCAATGGCAGGGGGAGAAACAGCGCAACCATTAGCAGATTACTATCTACAACAATGGAAAGAAATTGGCTTAGATGTTAAATTAGCAACTGGCCGTTTGATTGATTTCCAAGCATTCTACGATAAAATTAAAAATGATGATCCAGAAGTTGATGTTTTCCAAGCGGCTTGGGGTGTAAACAGTGCACCATCTCCTGGAGGGTTATATAGCCGTAACGCAGCATTCAACTACTCTCGTTTTGCTTCTGAAGAAAATGATAAGCTGTTGAAAGACATCGATTCAAAAGCATCTTTCGACGATACAAAACGTAAAGAAGCATACGATGCGTGGCAAAAGTATATGTTTGAAGAAGCGCCAGTTATTCCAACATTATACCGTAATCAAATCATGCCAGTTAACGAGCGTGTGAAATCATTTACTTGGAACTATGAAGAAACTAGCGATTTCTATGATGTTGAATTAACAGCTGAAAAACGTTAATTCGATCATTTGAAGAGCAGAGGGTGAGACAAAAGTGAAAAGCACTTTTGTCCCAACCTCTGTTTTTGTTTATCATTGATGTACCATTGTATCCAGTAATGACAAAGCAGAAACTTTTTTTGTCACTTGTACACTAGACAGGGATTGTTAAGAATGATAACCTCTTTGTTAAGCGCTTTCAATTCTGCGTTTTTAATAAATGAAAACAAGGAGAGATTAAATGGAGCAAACACTAGTTATTATCAAACCGGACGGCGTCAAACGTAAATTAGTCGGAGAAATCCTTCAACGATTCGAAAGAAAACAAATGACACTTGCAAAATTAAAAGTGGCTAAGATGTCTCGGGAATTAGCAGAGGAACATTACGCTCATGTTAAACAATTCGATTTCTTTGAAGAGATGATGACCTATATGACGTCATCAGAAGTTGTTTATTTGGTCTTAGAAGGGACTGAGGTCATCAAAACGGTAAGGAAGATGATCGGTGCAACAAATTGCTTACAAGCCGAACCAGGAACGATTCGTGGGGATTATGGTGCTAATAGTTACCAAAATGTTATCCATGCCTCAGATTCGCCAGAAGCTGCACTCACAGAAATTAAACGGTTTTTCAACGAATAAAAATAAATAAAAAGCGTATTGAGATTTTATTAGCGCACCAAAGAGAGTTGTTTCTTTCTTGGCGCTGATTATCTTAAGCGCTTTTTTTATTTATTACTAAGTAAAAAACTAGATTAACAAGATAGTTTCTCATAAGAAAAATCTACAATTTTCTTAGTTTATGACAGAAAGTCTCATACTATCAGTAAAGATAATGAGGAAATCATGCCAAAATGATGAATCCGCTAGCTAATTTGGGGTAATTCCCGTCCTAACCATTTAAAAATGTTTCAAAAAAAAGTATAATAGAGAAGGTTGTAAATAAATTTAAAGGAATGTAGCAAATGGACAATCAGTTAACTACCGAATTAAAAGAACGTTACGGCATTGTTTTCCATGATGTCAACCTATTAGAACAGGCTTTTACACATTCATCCTATGTGAATGAGCATCGCTATTTAAAACTATCTGACAATGAACGATTGGAATTTTTAGGAGATGCCGTCTTAGAATTATTGGTTTCTCAATATCTGTATAAACAATTTCCAGAGATGCCAGAAGGTAAACTAACTAAAATGCGTGCAGCAATCGTACGTGAAGATAGTTTATCTAAATTTGCGAAAGAATGCCATTTTGACCAATATATTCTTCTTGGTAAAGGAGAAGAAAATTCTGGCGGACGGGGACGTCCAGCATTGCTATGTGATTTATTCGAAGCATTTTTGGGTGCTTTATTCTTGGATCAAAAGGTAGATGCAGTCAAGAAATTTATTGGAGAAGTCATTTTTCCTAAAATCGATGCCGGTGCTTTTTCACATGAGATGGATCACAAAACACATTTACAAGAAGTCTTGCAACGTCAAGGGGACGTTACTATTGAGTATCGTTTAGTCAATGAAGAAGGTCCTGCTCATGATCGGATATTTTTTGTTGAAGTTTATGTCAATGAAAAAATGATCGGAACAGGACAAGGTAAGTCAAAGAAATTAGCAGAACAGGATGCGGCTGAAAAGGCGTTGAAACAAAATCCTGAGTAAGCTTGGAAGGAGCCGTTTTATTCGTGTATTTGAAACGAATTGAGATCGCAGGATTTAAATCCTTTGCGGATCGAACCGTTATAGATTTTGAAAATGGTGTTACGGCTGTTGTCGGACCTAATGGCAGCGGGAAAAGTAATATCACTGAAGCGATTCGTTGGGTTTTAGGCGAGCAGTCGGCTAAAAGTCTTCGCGGAGGCAAAATGCCGGATATTATTTTCGCTGGTTCTGAAGGTCGCAAAGCGTTGAATATTGCCGAAGTAACGGTTGTATTAGACAATAGTGATCATTTTTTACCACTAGATTTTACCGATATCAGTGTCACACGCCGATACCGCAGAACAGGTGAAAGTGATTTTTATATCAATAAACAAGCCTGCCGTTTGAAAGATATCCATGATTTATTTATGGATTCTGGTTTAGGAAAAGAATCCTTCTCGATTATATCTCAGGGGAAAGTCGAAGCGATTTTCAATAGTAAGCCAGAAGATCGTCGCGGTATTTTTGAAGAAGCTGCTGGAGTATTGAAGTACAAACAACGTAAGAAAAAAGCCGAGCAAAAACTCTTTGAAACAGAAGATAACTTAAGTCGTGTGCAAGATATCATCTATGAGCTAGAAGATCAATTGACGCCTCTTGCTGCACAAAGTGAAGCGGCTAAAACTTTTTTGAAACTAAAAGAGACATTGACCGAAATCGATGTTAGTTTGACAGCAACTGAAATTGAAGCGGCAAAAGAAATCTGGGAAATCAAAACAGCTGAACTTGCGACGATTGAAGAAAAGTTGCAGACAGCTAGCAAAAAGATTCGTCATTCAGAAGATGAGTTGTTCCAACTGCGGGGCAAACGTAATAAATTAGATGAACAAATCGAAACAGAACAACAACAGCTTCTACAAATTACAGAGGCGTTAAAACAAACTGAAGGACAAAAAGATGTCTTAGTTGAACGTTCAAAACACACGATGCAGACAACTAGTGAGTATCAACAATCACTAGAAGAAAATGCGGAGAAAATCACGCGCTATCGTGAAGAAGTCCAAGACTTACAAGCAAAAGTTACTGAGAAAAAAGCCCAACGTGAATCACTAGTTGAAGCAATTAAATCCTCAGAAATAGAAGTTGAAAAGTATAGCAAATCTTCAAAAGAATTATTGGAAGAGTTACGCAGCCAATATGTTGAAGTGATGCAAGAACAAGCCAATACAACGAACGATCTAAAATATTTAGAACGTCAGTATCAACAAGAAACAGCTAAAAATCAACAATCTATCCAAAAACACGAAGCTTTAGAGAAACAAATGACAGATGCCTTAGTTGAAAAAGAACAATTAGAAGAAAAGTTATCTGCATCAGATCAGTCATTAGTAGAACAGAGAGAACAATATACACAATTCAAGAATCAGCTGGATCAAAAGCAAGGACAATTGGCTGTAAAACAGAAAAACATGTATCAATCCATGAACCAAGTCCAACAAGCTAAAGCACGTCAAAAAAGCTTACAGGAAATCCAAGAGAATTACTCTGGATTTTATCAAGGAGTTCGTGCGGTTTTAAAACATAAAGACCAATTAACTGGCGTTGTTGGGGCAGTTGCAGAGTTGATTGATGTACCTAAGGAATATACGTTAGCCATTGAAACAGCTTTAGGCGGAGCTGCTCAACATGTGGTTGTAGAAACGGAAAAAGACGGTCGTGCTGGGATTACGTTCTTAAAACAACAGCATAGTGGTCGAGCAACATTTCTACCATTGACAACAATCAAACCTAGAAATGTTTCAAGTGCTGTTCGTGATCGGGTCCAAAATATCCAAGGATTTCTAGGGATTGCTAGTGAGTTAGTCCATTTTTCTGATGATGTGAGCAATGTTATCCAAAACCTTTTAGGTGTGACGTTGTTAGCAGAAACATTAGAAAGCGCCAATCAATTAGCAAAAGCCGTGAACTATCAATACCGAGTTGTTTCTTTAGATGGAGATGTAATGAACTCGGGTGGTTCTATGACGGGTGGTGCCAATAAACGAGGCAATCAAGGCAGCCTGTTTTCTCAAACCCAAGAACTTCAAACGCTGACTGAACAAATGGAACGACTTGAAAAACAATTAACAGTCAACGAAAAAGAAGTTCAACAGCTGACGGATGAAGTCAAAGAACTTAACGAAAAATTAGAGCAATTGCGTTCAACTGGCGAAACAAGCCGTTTGAAACAACAAGAGTTGCAAAATAAACTGACGAATCAAGAAGAAGCGATTACTCGTTTAACCAAAGAAAAACGTCTGTTTGAATTTGAAGCTCGTGAATTGCATCAATTTTTAACAGAATATCAAGCTAGAAAAGAAGAACTGACAGAACAACAACAAGAGCTTAATCAAACCAAAGATCGCTTAGATCAAGAAATGAAGCAAGTGGATCAAGAAGCGAGCCAAATGGAAACCTTACGGGCAGAAGCGTTTGAGCGTTTCAACCAAATACAAGCAGATCAAGCCGTTGTGGCAGAGCAGTTAGCACATTTAACAGAACAAACAGCAGAAAGACAAACGCAATTAGATGAATTCTTGGCTAGAGAAACAGCCTTACGTCAACAATTACAACAATTGAATGACAACTCAACAGATCATCAAGTAACAGAAGAAAGTTTAGGGGTTCAGTTAGAACAACTAGCGGAGAAAAAAGAGCAATTGCAAACCAGTATTCAAGAAGCGAAAGCCGCTCGCCAACAATTGCAAGAACAAGTCGATCAAATCGATACAGGTTTAGCAGAAGAAAATAAACAGCAACAACATTTATTGACCGAACAAACCAAAATCGAAGTTGAGAAAAACCGTTCAGAAATTAAGCTGGATAATTCCTTACAATATCTACAAGAAGAATACAGTTTGACCTTTGAACGTGCGAACGAAGATTATCAATTGACGATCGACAAAGAGCAAGCCAAAATTGAAGTGAAACGCCTAAAACGTGAAATCGAACGCTTAGGTCCAGTCAATTTAAATGCTATTGAACAGTTCGAGCAAGTCAATGAACGCCATGAGTTTTTAGTCTCTCAACGTGATGACTTACTAGATGCCAAAGAGCAGTTATTTGAAACGATGGGGGAAATGGATGAAGAAGTCAAAGCACGCTTTAGCGAAGTCTTTGAAGCGATCCGTGCCCAGTTTAAAGTTGTATTTCCAAATATGTTCGGTGGCGGTCGTGCGGAATTGATTTTAACCAATCCAGAAGATTTATTAAATACTGGGGTAGAAATCGAAGCACAACCTCCTGGCAAAAAATTACAAAACCTAAGCTTACTTTCTGGTGGTGAGCGTGCTTTAACAGCGATCGCGTTATTATTCTCTATTATCCGTGTTAGACCTGTGCCATTCTGTGTCTTGGATGAAGTTGAAGCAGCATTAGATGATGCCAACGTTTCTCGTTTTGGTCATTATTTAAGTGAATTTGAAGATGATACGCAATTTATTGTGGTGACTCACCGTAAAGGAACGATGGAAGCCGCTGATGTGTTGTATGGTGTGACGATGCAGGAATCGGGTGTATCGAAGATTGTTTCTGTTCGTTTAGAAGAAGTCAAAGAAGGCGGCGCGATTGTTGCCGAAACGTAGTTTTATATGATGGAGGGACGAGACAGATTGATTAAATTAGTCGCTATCGATTTAGATGGTACATTATTAAATAGTAACAAAGAAATCTCTGCAAGGAATAAAGCAGCTTTAGCACAAGCCAAAGCTGCAGGCGTTAAAATTGTTATTTGTACAGGTCGGCCACTAGCTGCAATCGGCATTTATTTGGATGCCTTAAACTTGCGGGACAATGGAGATTACAGTATCACCTTTAATGGTGGTTTGGTTCAGAAAAATGATACAGGTGAGATCATTGAAAAAGCTTCTATGCCTTTAGAAAATGTCCATGACTTATTTCAATTGGCTTCATCATTGAATGTGCCTTTAGACATTTTATCTGATGGGCTTGTGTTGCAATTACCAACAACACAAGATTACGAATCATTGTATAGCCAGCTAAATAAATTATTGACATACGAATCGTATGAAGTAGCTGAACTAACAGCTGATAGGATTTACAATAAAGCAGTTATTGCAGTAGATGAAACATATTTAGATGAGCAAATCAAAAAAATACCTAGCGCCTTTTACACACGCTATGAAGTCATCAAAACTAGAACCAATCTACTAGAATTTATGCCAAAAGGAATCACTAAAGCATACGGTATTTCTTTGTTAGCTAGAGATTTAGGGATTAAACAAGAAGAAATTATGACCATTGGCGATGAAGAAAATGATCTACCGATGATCGAATATGCAGGGCTTGGTGTAGCAATGGAAAATGCGATAGATAAGGTTAAAGACTTAGCAGATGTGATCACAGATACCAATGACAATGACGGTGTAGCACAAGTCGTAGAAAAATTTGTTCTAGAACCATTGAGAGGAGGGAATTAAATGGGGTTTTTCGATAAAATAAAAAAGGCTTTTATGAACGAAAAAGAAACAGAACCAGCTGAAATCGAAAAAGATGACACGCTGAAAGAAGTTGGCGAAGAAGAAGCAATAACTGAAGAAAAAACACAAGCAGAGCAAGAAACAACTGAACAAGAACAACCAGATTCTCTTGAACCTGTAGAAGAACCAGAAATTGATCCACTGATTACTGTAAATCCTGTTACACAAGCAGAAGAACTTGTTGACCCTGCAATTATTGAAGAACAAGAAGAAGAAATAATCCTTCAAGAAAAGTATGAAAAAGGGCTGGAAAAAACCCGTAAAACATTTGGGGAACGCTTGAATGAATTATTCGCTAATTTCCGTTCAGTTGATGAAGACTTCTTTGAAGAACTAGAAGAAACATTGATTGGCGCAGATGTTGGCTTTGATACAGCTATAAAAATCACAGAATCTTTACGTCAAGAAGTAAAGCTACGCAACGTGAAAAAACCAGCCGCTATTCAAAATACGATCATTGAAAAAATGGTTGATTTATACGAAGCAGAAGGTATTGAAGAAAATAATGCTTTGAATATTCAGGAAAACGGACTGACTGTGATGTTATTTGTGGGAGTCAACGGTGTTGGGAAAACAACCAGTATTGGAAAGCTTGCCCATGAATTCAAACAAGACGGCAAGAAAGTCTTAATGGCCGCGGCCGATACTTTTAGAGCAGGAGCCATTGATCAATTAGTCGTTTGGGGCGAACGTGCAGGTGTAGAAGTTGTCCGTGGTAATGCTGGTGGCGATCCAGCCGCTGTTGTCTTTGACGCAGTTGATCGTGCCAAAGCTGAGAATGCTGATATTTTACTAGTAGATACAGCAGGACGCTTGCAAAATAAAGTTAATTTGATGAATGAATTAGATAAAATCAAACGCGTGATTCAACGTGAATTGCCGGATGCACCCCATGAAGTGTTACTTGTGGTAGATGCAACCACAGGGCAAAATGCGATGTCACAAGCTAAACAATTTAAAGAAACGACAGATGTTACTGGATTAGTTTTAACGAAACTAGATGGTACAGCAAAAGGCGGAATCGTTTTAGCGATTCGTAATGAGCTGCATTTACCGGTGAAATTAGTCGGACTTGGCGAAGGTATTGACGATTTAGAGCCATTCGATGCAAATGATTTTGCGATTGGCTTGTTTAAAGGATTGTTGAAAGAAGAATAAGAAAGTTAACTGCTAGATGATGTATATTATAACTCTTTGAATGAGTTTGTCTTTAAACAGACAATCATTCAAAGGGTTATTTTTTTAAGTCAAAAGTATTGGAGACGAGGTAGCTATAAAACGGTGGAAATTGGTTGAAAGAGAAAGATAGAGCAGCATATATTTAAAAGTCTTCTTCTTTCGTAAAAATAACAAAAAATTTTATGAAGGAAATTGGTGTGCAATTTCGATGATTAAACAGATTTGATGGTCAATACAATCCTTACCAGACTCTCAGGAAACAAGAGGAATAATGTAATGAATGCAAAGTAGCGTATTTTATATTGTCGCCTATCTAACAGTCTTGCGACTGGAAGGAGGTGTATCTTATGCTTTTAGCATTTCTCTGCCCTCTTCTTGTAGGGATATTGGTCTCTTTGTTTGAATATTGGCTAAATACCAAAAAGAATAAGTAAAACAAATGACGGCGACATTAGCCCACGAAAAACCCCTAGAGATCCGACTCTCTAGGGGTTTAGTGTATCTTATGCTTTTTTTCTGCATGTTAATTGTATCATTAAGGATACATGATGTACAGAGGAAATTGATTATTCGAGGTCTAAATGGTTTGTTCCGCTTTTCTCTGGTCCAGCTGCATGAACCAGCTCTTCGGAAAAAAGATGAATCCTATTAGTGACAAAAAGCGCCACGAATAGGATTCCCTATTTTTCTGTCAGAGCTAAACGGGTTCATTCCGCTTTTCTCTTGATCCAACTGCATGAACCAGACCTCTCAACAAATAGACAAACTGTGGGGAAGATAAAGAGCATCTTCTCCACAGTTTCCTAATTTGTTCGAGGTCTAAACGGTTCATTCCGCTTTTCTTGATCCAGCTGCACAAAGCAACTCTCAAGGAAAATAGACAAATCTATGTAAAGATAAAGAGCATCTTTACATAGATTTCCTAATTTTCATGAGAGCTAAGCGCTTTGTTTCGCTTTTAGTTTACAAGTTATTCGTTTCGATTCCATAGTCTTCGGCAATTTTTTTCAAACTAAATCCTTTACCGAAAACCTCGCTGGCATTCATTGAAACAATAAAGGCTTCTTCATCAATTGCTAACACATTTTCTTTGATGCGGGCAAAATCTTTTTCGCTAATGACGGTCATCATTAGCATGCTTGGATTGTTTTGATAGCCACCTTCAATTGGAACCAGTGTTAATCCTTTATCCATATCCACCAAGATTTTCTCTTTGATTTCAGCATATTTTGGTGAGATAATCATCACATTTTTCGAGCGGACGAAACCGACTTGAACCATATCTACTACGCGTCCAATAAGGTATAAACAGATCAATGAGAATAGGACGGTATCAGTATTGAAAACGAATAAAGCTGATAAAATTACTAATCCATCTACAAATAAAATCGATACACCAAGTGAAATTTTAAAATATTTATTGACGATTTGTGAAATAATAGCTGTTCCACCTGTTGAAGCATTTCCTCTAAATTCCAGACCTAAACCAATACCTGTTAAGATCCCACCAAATATTGTTGCTAGAAAAATATTATGGGTAAGTACAGGTAGATGAGTAGTAATACCCACGAAGAATGGATAGATCAAGCTACCATAAATTGTTTTGATCCCAACTTCTTTTCCCAAAAGTAAAAAGCAGAGACCCAATAAAGGTAAATTAATCGCATATAAAACCAAGGCTGGATTGATGCCGAAAAGGTAGTTGATTACCACACTAATTCCGTTGGCACCGCCGGCAACAATTTTGTTTGGCAGTAAAATCGAATTGATTGATACCGCTAAAATAAAAGATCCAATCGTCACGTATAAGGTGTCTTGGATTTGTCTTTTGGTAAATTTCATTTCTTACATTCCTCCATTTTCAAAGAATAATGGTGTTTCAATGTTGAACGGGAAATAAGAGCAATAGAAAATAGTTCAACAAATAACCCCTAGTTATACTATCATGAATGACTAGGAGATACATGAGATAATTTTAATTTTTTATGTGATGATTGTGGTAAGCTTATATAAAGCAGAAATTGAATCAAATAAAGGTTAAAAAACGCCCATTCCAAAGATTTTCATGGTGTTGGATAATTGTTTTAGCGTCTAATAAATCATTATTAAAGGTTGTGCTTAATCCTTTTTTCATAAAATTACGGTAGCCTAAGCCGTGAGCCATCCGGATGGTTGTGTCCACACAGTATTCTGTTTGAGCGCCACAAAATTCTAGTTCAGTGATGTTGTGTTCATCCAATAGTTTTCTTAACGTTGTTTTGAAAAAAGAATTAGCATGGGTTTTACCAATATAGAAATCTTCCTCTCTGGCATCCAGTTCATCAAACAATTGCCATGCAGGGCTGTTTGGAACCAATTCTTCATCTTCATGTTGAATAAAAATAATTGGCAAGTGATTTTTTCGATAATCAGTGATACGTTGGTTGACACTAGCGAGTACTTCATTTAACTGAAATAGGCCATTTAAACCATTTTGCAAATCAATTACGATCAAGGCTTTGTTTTTCATTGTTAGGCTCCTTGTGTACAATTATTTTTTCTAGTATACAGTAAAAGATGTGTATAAAAAAGACTAACGATTCATATGAAAAAGTGATCAATTTTCATAAGGATTAAAAAGTTTGTTTGAATTTAACAAAATTTAAGCTAAAATATTCTTTTTACCTCTTTTTTTCTATATAATGGTTGGTAATGGAATAATAACGGGGAAGAAAGGCGACAGTATGAAATTTAAAGAGTTGTTACAACAAAAGAGTGTGCGCCCATATGTGATGGCAGCACGTTTTGGATTAGAAAAGGAAAGTCAGCGTACGACGTTTGATGGGCAATTAGCGGTAACCGATCATCCAGAGGTTTTGGGGAATCGCTCTTACCATCCGTATGTCCAAACAGATTTTAGCGAAACACAAATGGAATTGATTACACCAGTGGCTAATTCCATCAACGAAATGCTGCGTTATCTTGCAGCGATTCATGATGTAGCTTTACGTTCAATGAATAAACATGAAATGCTTTGGCCGTTAAGTATGCCGCCAAAACTACCACTAAAAGATGAAGATATCAAGATAGCCAAGCTTGACCAATTTGAAGGGATTTTGTATCGCCGCTATTTGGCACGAGAATATGGTAAGCGCAAGCAAATGGTCAGCGGTATTCACTTTAATTTTGAGTATGCCATTGAATTGACTCAACGACTGTTCTCAGAACAAACAGAATATGAAACAATCGAAGAGTTCAAAAATATTTTATACATGAAAGTTTCACGTAATTATTTACGTTATCGTTGGTTGATTACTTATTTATTTGGCGCTTCTCCAGTGAGTGAAACAGGCTACTTTGCTGATCAAGAAGATCGTCCTAAAGAGCCAGTAAGAAGTATTCGCAACAGCTCATTTGGTTATAAAAACCGAGAAAATGTCAAAGTATCTTACGAGTCCTTACAACATTACATCAAAGATATTCATCGAATGGTTGAAAACGGCATATTATCGGAAGAAAAAGAATTCTATTCAGCTGTCAGACTACGTGGTGGTAAACGAATGGCTGATTTGCCTAAAACCGGCGTTCGCTATATTGAATTAAGAAATTTAGACTTAAATCCGTTTACTCCTTTAGGTGTAGATGAAGAAACGCTTGAATTTATTCATTTGTTCATGTTGTATTTATTGTGGACAGATGAAAAAGAAGCACCAAATGATTGGGTAGCTACTGGGGACTTTTTAAATGAGCAAGTAGCTTTAGGCCATCCGTTTGCTCAGGTAAAACTTCTAGCTGAAGGTGACCGGATTTTTGCTGAAATGGATGAAATGATTGAAGCATTAGGTTTATTTAGAGCTAAAAAATCAGTGGATGTTCATCGCACGCAGCTTAGGACACCAGATTTAACCGTTGCGGGGAAAATGTGGACAATCATTGAAAGTAATTCTAACCAAGATTTAGGGATTGTTTTTGGGAAAGAGTACCAGTCAATGGCTTTTGAACGTCCGTATCAATTAGCTGGCTTTAGAAATATGGAATTATCCACACAGCTGTTTTTATTTGATACTATTCAAAAAGGTGCGGAAATAGAAATACTGGATGAACAAGAGCAGTTTTTAAAACTTCAACACAATGACCATATTGAATATGTTAAAAATGCCAATATGACTAGTAAGGACAGTTACATCGTTCCGTTGATTATGGAGAATAAGACAGTCACTAAAAAAGTCTTGGCAGAAGCTGGATTTAATGTGCCAGCTGGAGATGAGTTTCATACAATAGAGGGTGCAGAACAGGCTTACGTGAAGTATTCAGAAAAAGCCTTTGTAATCAAACCTAAAACAACGAATTATGGGCTAGGCATCACGATTTTTAAAGAAGGAGCTTCACTAGCGGATTATACGGAAGCATTGAATTTAGCCTTCAAAGAAGATTCAGCTGTTTTGATCGAAGAGTTTCTGCCGGGAACGGAATATCGTTTCTTTGTTTTAGATGACCAAGTGCGGGCAATTATGCTGCGTGTACCAGCAAATGTGATAGGCGATGGCGTTCGTTCTGTTGAAGCTTTGGTTGCAGAAAAAAATCTTGATCCATTACGAGGAACTAATCATCGATCGCCATTGGAAGTGATCCAGTTAGGTGATGTAGAACGATTGATGTTAAAAGAGCAAAATTTATTGACAACCTCTGTTCCTGAAAAAGATCAAATCGTTTATCTGAGAGAAAATTCAAATGTCAGCACAGGTGGGGATTCCATTGATGTGACAGACGATTTTGATGAGAGTTATAAACAAATCGCAGTTGAAGCTGTGCAGGCTTTAGGAGCGAAAATATGCGGAATTGATTTGATCGTGCCAGATAAATCAATTAAAGGAAGCAAGGACAGCCAAACATATGGAATTATAGAAGCAAACTTCAATCCAGCGATGCATATGCATGCTTATCCTCATGCAGGTCAAGGTCGCCATTTAACGATGGATGTATTGAAGATGTTATATCCGGAGTTGTTTGAGAAAGAAGAGAACAAATAAAGAAAATACCTGTCAAAACCGATAGTTGGTTTTGACAGGTATTTTTATTTTTAGCGGAATAATTTGTGCCAGAAACTTTTTTTAGGTGTTTCAGCTTCAGTATCTGGAATTTGTTTAGGGTATTTTTCTTCAATATCAATAACTTCTTCGTTTACTGCTTCTTTAGCTGTTAAAACCAAACCTATAGCATCTGGTGTATTGCTTACAGAATCATTAACGACAGTGAACTTCATTTGTTTGTCATTGATTAACTTAATGTAGTTGGATTGTAGTGTAATATCCATTGCACCATTTAATAGGATCGTTGCATCTGGATGTAAAGTTAGTTCTTGTATGAAGTTTACTTTATCATCAGTATTTTTCATCTGTGTAATCGTCATAGTCAGGTAACAGCGTTCACGAAAAGTACCCATGTATTTTCGCTGTTCTTCTGGTTTAAGCAATGGGGTGCCATACATCGCATTATCTAAATGTTTCTGTAAGTCATCTTGTGCCATTTATTATCTAACCTGCTTCCATTTAATAGTCTTGATTCAGATTATAGCATAGAACGAGTAAGAAGGACCTGGAAGAACTGAAAATCTTCGCTAAATGAGAATGGAAAAAGACAGAAAAGTGTTGCTTTTATTGTGATTTTCGCATAGACTAGGAAATAAGAATGAAAATCATTCTCAATTAGAAAGACGGAGCGAGTATATGAAAAAAATAGGCCTATTTGTTCTCTTACTCCTTTTGATTGTAGCCTCTATTTTTGTCGGAGTGAAAGATATTTCTCTGGCACAATTATTTCAATGGGATTCACAGCAACAATTAGTATTGTTAACAACGAGGATACCTCGGACGATTAGTTTGGTGATTGCTGGAAGTACGATTAGTATTTCTGGATTGATCATGCAGCATCTAACACAAAATAAATTTGTTTCGCCAAGTACGGCAGGTACAATGGACAGTGCACGCTTAGGGATTTTGGTCGTGATGGTTCTTTTTCCTAGCGCACCATTATTGTTTCGTTCATTTGTCGCGTTCTTATTTGCGTTTGGCGGCACGTTAGTTTTTATTTATTTAACACGTTTTTTACCTGCGAAAAATCAAGTCATGATTCCGTTGATTGGCGTAATGTTTGGAAATATCATCGGATCGGTAGCGACATTTTTTGCGTACCAATTTCAGCTAGTTCAAAATATGTCTTCTTGGTTGCAAGGGAATTTTTCGACAGTCATGAAAGGCAATTATGAACTACTTTATCTGACGATTCCTTTATTGATCGTTACCTATTTGTTTGCCTATCGTTTTACAGTAGTCGGTATGGGAGAAGATATGGCGACGAATCTGGGATTGAATTATCAACGTATTCAGCTATTTGGTTTGGGCATTGTGGCTTTATCTAGTGCGGTGGTCTTGATCATGGTGGGAAATATTCCCTTTTTGGGTGTGATTGTACCCAACCTTGTCTCAATGCGATATGGAGATCATATGAAAAATACCTTGGCGATCACAGCTGTGGGTGGAAGTATCTTTTTACTGGCATGCGATGTATTAGCCAGAGTCGTGATTGCGCCTTATGAAGTACCGGTGAGCGTGGTTGTAGGAGTACTAGGCAGCTTTATTTTTATCGCACTACTGATGAGGAGGAAAACAGCATGAAAAAATTCTTCCAGTCATCAGCAGTAAAAATCAGTTTATTGTTGATTGCAGTAATTGCGGTTTGCGCCTTGTACCTATCGTATAAAACCTATGGAAATTGGGAATTTGCTTTAGAACTTAGAGGAAAAAAACTATTAGCTTTTGTTTTGGTGGGAGTCGCTGCAACATTTTCAACAATCAGTTTTCAGACGATGACACAAAATCATTTTTTGACACCCAATATTTTAGGGTTGGATTCTTTATATGTCTTTATTCAGACCTTGTTATTTTTCTTTTTAGGCGGACAGCAGCTTTTAGGGAAAGAAACCATAGCAACTTTTCTTTTCAATGTATTATTAATGGTTGCAGCTAGTATTGTTTTGTCTCGTTTCTTGTTAAAAAAAGGCAGTAATGATCTGTTTTTATTATTAATGGTTGGTATTATTTTAGGTACGTTTTTTAATAGTATCAGTACTTTTTTACAAGTAGTGATGGATCCAAATGAGTATGATTTGCTGCAAGGAAAACTATTTGCAAGTTTCGGTAATGTAAATAGTCAGCACTTACTAGTTGCAGGCGTTTTGATTACCTTATTAGCAGGTTTCTTATGGGTGAAAAGTCATGCATTAGATGTGTTGCATTTGGGAAATGATCAAGCAACGAGTTTAGGAATTAATGTTCCAATATTTCAATTTGTATTGTTAACTGTGGTCAGCGCCTTGATTGGGTTATCCACTGCATTAGTTGGACCTGTAACATTTCTTGGATTCATTGTAGCTAATATGAGCTATCAGTTGATGGGGACGTATAGGCATCGTGAATTATTCCTAGGCGGAAGTTTATTATCGATTTTACTGTTGGTCTTCGGTCAATTCCTTGTAGAGCAAGTCTTCCAGTTGAACACGACGTTGAGTATTGTAATTGAATTTGGCGGGGGCTTATATTTTGTTGGGAAAATCATTAGTGAAAGGAAGCAGCAACGATGATAGAAATCAAAAATGTATCGAAAAGATACGGTGAAAAGATAGTTGTTTCAGAAGTTCAATTACCAATTACAGAGCAAAAATTAACTGCCTTTATTGGTCCAAATGGAGCAGGGAAAAGTACGTTGCTTTCGATGATGAGCCGTTTGATTCCTAAAGATACTGGTGAGATTTATTTAGATCATAACGAAGTGAAAACGTGGAAGCAAAGTGAACTGTCTAAAAAATTATCGATTTTAAAACAAGCAAATGGCATTAATTTGAAAATCACGGTTAGAGAATTAGTGAATTTTGGCCGTTTTCCTTATAGCAAAGGTCGTCTGAAAAAAGAAGATCACGAAAAAGTTGAAGAAGCCATGGAAAATTTAGGGTTGTTGGATTTAGCTGATGAACTGATTGATACATTATCGGGCGGACAACTTCAACGTGTTTATATTGCTATGGTTTTGGCTCAAGATACCGATTATATTTTGCTAGATGAACCGTTGAATAATTTAGATATGAACTTTGCAGTTCAAATGATGCAAACATTACGACGATTAGTGGATGAATTTGGAAAAACAGTGGTCATCGTGTTACACGACATCAATTTTGCAGCGAGTTACGCAGATGAAATCGTTGCAATGAAAGACGGACGCTTATTTACACATGGTAGCACCGATGAAATCATCCAGTCAGAAGTATTGAATAAACTCTATGATATGAATATCCGAATCTGTGAGATTGAAGGCAAACGATTCTGTATGTATTTTAACTAGAAAAGCGAAACACGTTTGCCTAGCCTTTGAGCAATATAAGAATAAAAATTATAGCAGAATGCCCTTCTCTGCGAATTTTTCTTCGTTATTGCCGATAAGGCTAACGTGTGTAGCTGGATCAAAAGAAAAGCGAAACACGTTTGCCTAGCCTTTGAGCAATATAAGAATAAAAATTATAGCAGAATGCCCTTCTCTGCGAATTTTTCTTCGTTATTGCCGATAAGGCTAACGTGTGTAGCTGGATCAAAAGAAAAGCGAAACACGTTTGCCTAGCCTTTGAGCAATATAAGAATAAAAATTATAGCAGAATGCCCTTCTCTGCGAATTTTTCTTCGTTATTGCCGATAAGGCTAACGTGTGTAGCTGGATCAAAAGAAAAGCGTAGCACGTTTGCTCAGTCTTTGAGAAATATAAGAACAAAATAATAATCCATTGGAGGAAATAAAATGAAAAAGAAATTCTTGGCAGTGGCAACAATATCAATGATCGCACTTCTTACTTTAGGTGCTTGTGGAAATGATAGTAAAAAGACAGATGATTCAGCTTCTAAAGAATCTGATTCAAAATCAGCGACAACGATCACGGTAAAAGATTCAAATGGTTCAATAGAAGTACCTAAAAATCCGAAGAAAGTTGTTGTTTTTGACAATGGCTCATTAGACACAATGGATGCCTTAGGAGTTGGTAGTACAGTTATTGGTGCTCCTACTAAAAATTTACCTAAATATTTAGATAGCTACAAAAAAGTAGAATCTGCAGGTGGAATCAAAGAACCTGATCTAGAAAAAATCAATCAAATGAAACCAGACTTGATCATTATCTCTGGACGTCAACAAGATTTCCAAGACAAACTAAGCAAAATTGCACCAACGATTTATCTATCAGTAGATGCTAAAGATACTTGGAATTCTACAAAGAAAAACATCGAAACCTTGGCAGAAATTTTTGATAAAAAAGACGAAGCGAAGACAAAGATTGCAGATTTAGAAAAAGAAATTTCAGCTGTTAAAGAAAAAGCGCAAGCAAGTGATGAAAAAGCGTTAGTTGTTTTGGTAAATGAAGGACAACTTTCAGCTTATGGCAAAGGTTCTCGTTTTGGTATTGTTCATGATACATTCGGCTTCAAACAAGCAGACGATAAAATTGAAGCATCAACGCATGGTCAAAGTGTGTCATATGAATATGTATTAGAAAAAAATCCGGATATCTTATTTGTAGTTGATCGTACCAAAGCAATTGGTGGCGATGACAGCAATGATAATGTAGCAAACAATGAATTAGTTAAACAAGCTAACGCTGGTAAAAATGGTAAAGTGATTTCGTTACAGCCAGATGTTTGGTACTTAAGTGGTGGTGGATTAGAATCTACTCATTTGATGATTGAAGATGTGCAAAAAGCATTGAAATAAGTTAAATAAAAAGAAGCCCAGATCGACAGGTGCTTCTTTTTTATTTACTTACTATTGACGCTGCTTCTGCCTTCGTGCTACAATCCATATAATACATTATCTATTAAAATTAAATGTGAAGATAAGGAAAGTATTTTTCAGATAACTCAAAGAGAGTCTCGGTTGGTGGAAAGAGACAGTGAATATGAGGAAGAAAATGGCCTTTGAACAAATTGATCGAACACGTTAAGATCAATTCAGGTGCGCCTGTTATAGCGCCTCAGTATGTTTGTACTGAAAGAGTGGACTTGATTTTAAGTCAATTAAAGGTGGTACCGCGAAAGTTTAGGCTCTCGTCCTTTTATAGGATGAGGGCTTTTTGTTGTGAATCACTACGAATGGCTTCGCCAGAGTAGATGATGAACAATACTTGGCGACCAGAGGGAGCGAAGTCCCCGAACTAGTGAATCACGCCCTGTTGTTTGGATTACATCAAATTCTAAGAGTCAAAGCTCAAAAAATTGAATGACTACCACTGGCTTCGCCAGAGTAGATGATGAACAATACAAGGCGTGCAAAGGGAGCGAAGTCACAGCTTTTCTGAAATTCACACAAACAAGGTAGGAGTAGTTAATGTATACAGTTATTGAAGGGAGAAATAAAATGAAGAAAAAATTATTCGTCATAAGTGCAGTATTAACGGGATTGTTACTAACAGCATGTGGGGGCAATGAAAAAAAAGAACCAACGAAAACCGAAAATACAGGAATCGCAGCAAGCCAAAAAATCAAGATTAGTTCACCAGCACCGCTTTCAACCTTAGATACAACACAAACAATGGACAAAAATACCTTTACGATCGTCCAACATCTGTTTGAAGGATTGTTTCGTTTTGAAGATGATAGTACACCGATTCCAGGTTTAGCGGAAAAAGTCGATATTAGTGAAGATGGTTTAACTTATAAATTTACATTGAAAGATGGCATAAAATGGAGCAATGGTGAGCCAATCACAGCAAAAGATTTTCTTTATTCTTGGAAAAAACTAGTGACACCAGCAACAATTGGTCCAAATGCTTATCTGTTAGATAATGTGAAAAACAGCAAAGCAATCCGTAACGGTGAAAAATCGATTGACGAAATCGGTCTTTCAGCACCAAGTGATAAGGAATTTGAAGTAACGTTGGAACAAGCACAACCATCATTTTTAACTGTTGTTTCAATTGGTTGGCTTGCACCGCAAAATCAGGCATACGTTGAAAAACAAGGGAAAGACTATGCTGCAGATAGCGAACATTTGATTTACAGCGGTCCTTTTATCTTAACAGATTGGGATGCTTCATCAGATTCTTGGACGTTGAAGAAAAATACAGCGTATTATGAGGCAGATAAAGTAAACCTTGAAGAAGTAAAAGTTACTACGATTAAAGAAGAAAATACAGGTATTAATTTGTACCAATCAAATGAATTGGATCTTGCTCGAATCAGTGGTCAGTATGTTCAACAATATAGTGATGACGATGGTTATGTGACGCATTCTGATGTAGCGAATTACTACGTAGATTTCAACAAAAAAGCTGGGACAGCTCCAGCCAATATTCATTTGCGAAAAGCAATTGCTCAAGCAATCGATAAAGATGCCTTAACAAAAAGTGTATTAAATGATGGTTCTAAACCATTAAACGGTTTGATTCCAAGAAACTTGTATAAAAACCCCGAAACTTCTGAAGACTTCAGAAAATTTAGTGGTGACCATTTAGTTTATGACGTGAAAAAAGCACAAGGTGAGTGGGAAAAAGCCAAAGCGGACTTAGGGGATAAAATCAAACTATCACTGTTGGTCTCAGATGATGACAATGGCAAAAAGATCTCTGAATATGTGCAAAGTCAACTACAAGAGAACTTAAAAGGCTTAGAAATCACGATTAATGCGCAACCTAAAAATAATCTTCTGCAAACACGTAAAGATAAAAAATATGAATTGTCACTCTCTGGTTGGATTGCAGGAAGTAGTGATTTAGATTCCTATTTTAACCTGTATGCTGGAGATTCTGCGTATAACTATGGTTCATACAAAAGTGATGCGTATGATAAGCTGATCACGGATGCACGGACAGTCAATGCCAATACGCCAAATAAACAATTTGATGATTACAAAGAAGCAGAAGATATTTTATTAGATCAAGATGCAGCACAAGTACCCCTTTACCAAAGTGCGTCTAATTATTTGATTAATCCAAAACTCAAAGGAATTAGTTATCACTTGTACGGTGATTATTTCAATCTGAGAACAGCCTTTTTAGAAGATTAGTATTTGAATTTAGGAGGTAAATAATGACCCAACTATTAGAACGATTTATTCGTTATGTTAAAATCAATACTCGCTCAGATGCAGCTAGTCAGAGCGTCCCTACAACCAAAGGACAAGTTGGTTTTGCACGAATTCTTGAAAAAGAATTACAGGAAATCGGCCTTTCTGATATCTATTATAACGAGGAGAATGGTTTCTTAACAGCTGTTTTACCTGCAACAACAAATGAGGATATACCAACAATTGGTTTTATCGCCCATTTAGATACAGCAGATTATAATGCAGAAAATATTCAGCCAAACATTTTTCCAAACTATGATGGTCAAGACGTTGTATTGAATGAAAAACTAGGAATAATAATGGAAACAGAAGAGTTTCCTAATCTAAAGGATTATGTCGGTCAAACATTGATTACAACCGATGGTACGACGTTGTTGGGAGCAGATGACAAAGCTGGGATTGTGGAAATTTTAGAGGCAGTTGACTATTTGTTGAAGCATCCTGAAATTCCTCATGGAAAAGTGCTAGTGGCTTTTGGCCCAGATGAAGAAATCGGACGTGGGGCAGATCTTTTTGATGCACCAAATTTTCCTGCATCATTTGCTTATACAGTTGATAGCGGTAGAGTAGGTTGCTTTGAATACGAAACGTTTAATGCCGCTCAAGCTGTAATCACAATTGAAGGAACAAGCGTCCATCCAGGGACAGCTTATGGAACAATGGTCAATGCGATTAAAGTAGGTGAGAAACTAGATGCTTTGTTGCCTAAAGAGGATGTTCCTGAAAAAACTCGTGGTTATGAAGGGTTTTATTTACTAACAAAATTCATCGGAAGTTTGGATCATGCTGAATTGACGTATATCATTCGAGATCATGACAAGGAACTGTTCCAAAAAAGAAAACAACATCTTCTTGAAATTGTTGATGAACTAAATGCTTCTGCCGACAAAGACCGACTTACCATTGACTTTCTCGATCAGTATTACAACATGAAAGAAATTATCGAAAAAGATATGACGCCAGTAGAGCTAGCGGTTACAGCGATGGAAAATCTTGGGATCAAGCCGGATATTCAACCTTTTAGAGGCGGAACAGATGGTTCGAAAATTTCATTTATGGGTATTCCAACACCTAATTTATTTACCGGTGGCGAGAATTTTCATGGACAATATGAATTTATTACACTGGAATCAATGGAAAAAGCAGCGCAAACGATTGTAGAAATCATTAAAGAAAACGCGATAAAATCACTGAATAGATAACAAATTAAAATATCCATATAAAAAATAGTTGACAATATTAAAATTTTCTAATATGATTATCAACAATAGTAAAGCTTTGAGAAAGAGGAGTAACAACACTGGAACTTTTCAGAGAGCTGATGGTACTGCGAATCAGTAAGGGATGGGTTGCGAATGGACTTTCGAGCAAAATGTTGAATCGTAGTAGGCATTTTCGGGAACTCCCGTTATAGAGTAAGGTCGTTGATAGACGACTGACAAGAGGAAAGATTTTCTTTCAAACTTGAGGTGGCACCGTGAATATTTCGCCCTCAAACCACAGATTTTTGTGTGGTTTGAGGGCTTTTTGTTTTGAATCATGAAAAATAAAGTGATTCGATGATGAAACAATACTTGGCGACGATAAGGAGCGAAGTTACCTTACTAGGAATTATCAAAATCTACAGATAAGGTATAAATATAACGGTATAGGATACCTAAAAGTATCCCACACATAGAATTCCAAGTTTATTAAAAAGAAACTATCTTTTCATTGAGGTGGTACCGTGGATACTATTATTCGCCCTCACAAAACAGCTAAATGTCTGTTTTGTGAGGGCTTTTTACTGTCTCATCAAAAAATGGAAAAGAGGAAATCACATGCAACTAATCAAAGAAATCCAAGCAGATTATTTAACAGCTGTATCAGCATTTTTAAGAATCCAAGGAACAAACAAATGTCTCTTAGAAAGCATTCCTAGGGATAAAAGCAAAGGGCGTTATTCGATTATTGCTTGGGATGCAGTTTCCGAAATTTCTTGTTATGGTCATCAGCTAACAATTGATGAACAAATGATGACTGTAAAAGATCCATTAAAAGAAATTGAAAAATATGTATTGAGAAAAGAAGAGTCAATGAAAGATCTCCCTTTTCAAGGGGGAGCAATCGGTTATGTTGGTTATGACGTCATTGCTTGTTACGAAGATTTAGGTCAGTTGCCATTTGATGAATTGAATGTTCCTGATATCCATTTTTATCTTTTCGATTCTTACTTGATTTTTGATCACGTCGGCGAAAAAATTCATTTGGTTGAAGCTGACACTTACTCAAAACGTGGAGAAAAACAATTGCAAGAAGCTATGAAACAAAAAATAATGGAACTCCAAACCCCAAACCAAGAAGAACAAAAAGAGATCCATTTAAAAAATATGAATTACCAAAGCAACTTTACCAAAGCAGATTTCCAACAGGTAGTTAGCAAAGTAAAAAACTACATCAAACAAGGAGATCTGTTTCAAATGGTTCCTTCACAACGGTTAAGCGCTGATTTTGAAGAGGAACCCTTTGATTATTATCGACGACTACGTGTGACCAACCCTTCAACCTATCTCTATTTTTTAGATTTTGGAGAGACCTATGTTGTTGGCTCTTCCCCAGAAAGTTTAGTTAGTGTGAAAAATCAAGTTGTAACAACTAACCCGATCGCAGGCACTCGTAAACGAGGACAGACACCAGAGCAGGATTCTATTTTAGAACAAGAACTGATAACCGATGAAAAAGAACGAGCAGAGCATTTAATGTTGATTGATCTTGGTAGAAATGATGTAGGTAAGGTCAGTGAAATCAATTCTGTGGAGGTTCCTGTTTATATGACAGTAGAAAAATATCGATTCGTTATGCATTTAGTATCCGTTGTTACTGGCAGGCTAAAAAAAGGATTATCTGCAATGGATGCGTTAAAAGCCACATTACCAGCTGGAACGGTGAGCGGCGCACCTAAAATTCGAGCGATGCAGCGCATTTATGAAATAGAGCCGGTCAAAAGAAATATCTATGCAGGAGCAGTTGGTTACTTATCAAAAAATGATCAAGCCGATTTTGCAATTGCCATTCGAACGATGGTGATTCATAAAAATAAAGCATATGTACAAGCGGGGGCAGGAATCGTTTATGATTCTGATCCTGAAAAAGAATATGAAGAAACACTGCAAAAAGCCAAAGCACTGTTGGAGGTGGAGAAATGATTTTACTGATTGATAACTACGATTCATTTACCTATAATTTGGCGCAGCTGATTGGAGCAGAACAAGAAGTAATGATTACACGAAATGATGATCCTGATGTGTTTCGATTAGCAAAAAAGGCAACAGCAATTGTTCTTTCGCCTGGTCCTGGCACGCCAAAACAAACAGGGCATGTTAGGGAAGTCATTCAACAATTTCATCAGCAAAAACCAATATTAGGAATTTGCTTAGGTCATCAAACAATTGGTGAAGTATTTGGTGGGCAAGTCGTTTTAGCAAAGGAAATCAGGCATGGTAAACAATCGGAGGTCACGATCAATGAAAACAATCGTCTCTTTCGTGGAATAACTAAAAAAATCGCTGTAATGCGGTATCACTCGCTGGTAATCAAACAACAAAGCTTGCCAAAAGACTTTATGATTACAGCAATTACCGATGATGATCAGGAAATCATGGCAATAGAACATCGAGACCATCCGATTTTTGGTCTTCAATTTCACCCTGAATCAATTGGAACGCCTGATGGGGCAATGATGATTAAGAATTTTATTCAACTAACGGAGGACTACCGCAATGGAAAAATTATTTGAAAAAGTGTTTGGAAACGAACATTTAACACGTATAGAATCACAACAAATAGCAGAGAAAATTTTTGAAGGTCAAATGACGGATAGTCAAATTGCTGCATTTTTGACCGCCTTGAAATGTAAAGGAGAAACTGCTGAAGAAATTGCGGGAATTGCTGAAACGATTCAGCGAAAGGCTGTAATGATTGATTGTCAAAAAGAGAATGTTATGGATAATTGCGGCACTGGTGGGGATCAGTCCGGGAGTTTCAATATTAGTACAACAGCAGCCTTTGTTTTATCAGCAGGTGGAGTGACAGTTGCCAAGCATGGCAATCGCAGCATTTCTAGTAAGTCAGGGAGCGCGGATATTTTTGAATGTTTAGGTGTAAATATTGCTCTTTCGCCAGAAAAGATTAGCACGATTCTTAACGAGGTTGGTTTGGCTTTTCTATTTGCTCCTCACATGCATCCAAAGATGAAATATGTTATGAAGGTTCGAAAAGAGTTAGGTACGCCAACGATTTTAAATTTGATTGGACCATTAACGAACCCAGTGTTGTTAGAGTCGCAATTAATGGGAACGTATCGTCGTGATTTATTGGAAGAGACGGCAAAAACCTTAGGTGAACTGGGACGTAAACGAGCTGTGGTGGTCAATGGAGCAGGTGGTCTAGATGAGGCAACGCTTGCGGGCACAACCCATTTCGCATTGCTAGAACAGGGACAAATCTCTATGCATACAATTGAGCCAGAGGAAGTTGGATTTGCACGTTTACCATTGGCGGCTATTCGTGGCGGTGATGCGAAACAAAACACAGAGATCTTGCTTTCTATTTTGAAAAATCAAGCTAGCCCTTATTTGGATACAGTTCTGTTGAATGCAGGGTTAGGATTTTTCAGTAATGGGAAAGTGTCGACTGTTCAAGAAGGAATTGTTTTGGCTAGAGAGTGCGTTGCAAGTGGTGGCGCTTTTGATAAATTACAACAACTGATTCAAATTCAAAAGGAGGTAGCATAGATGGATTTTTTAGAGAAAATAATCAATGAAAAGCAAAAAGAAGTAGCGTTAATGCCTATAGAGGAACTACAACCACTGCGCCAGACTGCTTCTTTTTATCAACAAGTTAAAGAACACCCTGAAAAAATGCATATTATTGGAGAAGTTAAACGAGCTTCACCCTCTAAAGGAGCAATCAATTTATCGGTGAATGTAATCGAACAAGCCCAAGCATATGAAAAAGCGGGGGTTACAGCTATCTCAGTTTTGACAGATGAGGTCTTCTTTAAAGGTTCTATTGAAGATTTACGGCAAGTTAGTGAACAAGTAACCGTTCCAGTTTTATGTAAAGATTTTATTATTGATGAAAAACAGCTTATTCGTGCCCGTAATGCAGGAGCCACTATAGTTCTTTTGATCGTAGCGGCTCTTCCTCAACGAAAACTAGCAGATCTATACAAGAAAGCAACGTCACTAGGCTTAGAAGTTTTAGTGGAAGTTCATGATGAACAAGAATTAAAAGTAGCGGAAGCATTATCAGCTAAATTGATCGGGGTAAACAACCGTAATTTAAAAACTTTTGATGTTTCCATTTCGGTTAGTCAAAAACTAGGAGAAAAGCAAACAACTGAGGCAGTATATATCAGTGAATCCGGTTTTTCTGGTAAAGAACAGGTAGGTCTGGTGAAAGATGCTTACCAAGCGGTTTTAGTCGGTGAAGGTTTGATGCGTCAAAGTGATCCTAAAGAAAAAGTTAAAGAATTGCAGGTGCTTCGATGAAAGTAAAGATTTGCGGATTAAAAACAAAAGAACAAGTGGATGCAGCTGTCTTTCATGGCGCAGATTATCTTGGATTTGTTTTTGCAAAAAGCAAACGTCAACTATCGCCAGAAAAGGTCAAAGAGATGACTAGAGATGTTCCAAAAGGAGTAAAAAAAATCGGTGTGTTTGTTTCCCCTAGTCAATCAACGGTTGAAACAATTATTCAACAAGCAGATTTAGACATGGTGCAAATACATGGAGAATTACAAGCGGCGAGCTATTCTGTTCCTTTGATTCGAGCTTTATCGGTAGAGGATACGGTTGTTCAACCAATGAGTGCAGAGTATGTCCTTTTTGATGCGCCACCTAAACAATTTGCGGGTGGAAACGGGGAAGTATTTGACTGGGAGAAGTTAGATTTAAGTCAGTTGGAAGAGAAAAAAATTATTATTGCAGGCGGACTGACTGCTGAAAATGTGCAGCAGGTCAAAAAAATACTAGATCCCTATGCTGTTGATGTTTCTAGTGGCGTCGAAACAAACGGAGAAAAAGATCTACAAAAAATCAGTGCTTTTCTAAAAAAAGCTAAGGAGGAATTAGATGTATAATCAACCAAATAATGGATTTTATGGAAATTACGGTGGGCAATTTGTTCCAGAAACCTTGATGTATGCTGTGAAAGAATTAGAGGAAGTTTATGAAGCGTCCAAAACGGATCAAGCATTTCAGGAGGAACTTAACTACTATTTGAAGCAATATGTTGGAAGAGAGAATCCTCTGTATTTTGCTGAGCGTTTAACTAATTACGTAGGCGGAGCTAAAATTTACCTTAAAAGAGAAGACCTAAATCACACTGGTGCCCACAAAATAAATAATACGATCGGTCAAATTTTGCTAGCGAAAAAAATGGGCAAGAAAAAAGTTGTCGCAGAAACAGGAGCTGGCCAACATGGTGTAGCCACCGCCACGGTAGCAGCTTTATTCGGAATGGAATGCACGATTTTCATGGGAGCCGTTGATGTGGCTCGTCAATCTTTGAACGTTTTTAGAATGGAATTATTAGGTGCGAAAGTCGAAAGTGTTACCTCAGGAAGTGAAACACTAAAAGATGCAGTGAACGAAGCCTTACGTTTTTGGGTGGCTAATGTTGAAGACACCCATTACGTGATGGGTTCTGTTTTAGGACCCCATCCATTTCCTGAAATCGTCCGTGACTATCAAAGTATTATTGGGATTGAAGCCAGGCGCCAATTTTTAGAAGTAGAAAATAAACTACCAGATGCAGTTGTTGCTTGTGTAGGCGGCGGCAGTAATGCGATGGGGATTTTCTATCCGTTTATTAATGATGATGTAGCTTTGATTGGTGTTGAGGCTGCTGGACTTGGATTAGATACACAATCTCATGCGGCTTCCATCAATAAAGGGAAAACAGGTGTCCTTCATGGCGCAATGATGAAATTGCTGCAAGACGATGATGGGCAAATTTTAGAAGCGTTCTCCATTTCCGCAGGCTTAGACTACCCTGGTCTTGGACCAGAGCATTGTCATTTAAACGAAACTCAAAGAGCAAGTTATGAATCCGTGACGGATCAAGAGGCAGTAGCGGCATTCAAAATTTTGTGCCAAACAGAAGGAATTATTCCAGCTTTAGAAAGTTCTCATGCCATTAGTCATGCGCTGAAAGTTGCAAAAGAGCTTGGGGGAGAGAAACAAATCATTGTTTGTCTTTCAGGTCGTGGTGATAAAGATGTCCAGCAAATCAAAGAATTATTCCAACAGGAGGAAAACCAATGAAAACGTTGACGAAACAGCTGACAAAAAAACAACAAGCGAATGAAACTATTTTTGTTCCGTACATCATGGCAGGAGCGCAAGGGCTAGAGCAACTAGCAGAAGAAATTCAACTGTTGACAGACGCTGGAGCAAGTGCGATCGAGTTGGGGATTCCTTTTTCAGATCCAGTTGCAGACGGTCCTGTGATCCAAGCTGCGGGTTTGCGAGCATTAGGAAAAGGTGTGACGTTGGGAAAAATAATCCAGCAATTAAAACAAATCAAAACGCCAACGCCACTAGTGTTGATGACGTATTTCAATCCGGTTTTCACCTATGGATTAGAAAAGTTTATTCAAGAATTGGCTGAAACGAATGTTTTAGGTTTAATCATTCCAGATTTACCGTATGAACATCGGGAGTTATTAATACCGTTGTTAAAAAATAGTGATATTTCATTGATTCCTTTAGTTGCCTTGACTACACCGAGAGAACGAATCCCAGAATTAGTGAAAGCTGGGGAAGGATTTATTTACGCAGTAGCAGTCAATGGAGTAACTGGAGCTGGGCGGAATTACCAAGAAACATTAGATGAACATTTAGCCTACATCCAAGAAGTCAGTGACAAACCTGTTTTGGCAGGATTTGGCGTATCATCTAAAGAGCATGTGGAACGTTTTAGAAAAAGTTGTGCAGGCGTGATTGTAGGCAGTAAAATCGTTCAGTTATTAAGTGAAGGGGAAAAATCAGAAGTCACAACTTTCATCGAAGAAGCAGTTAGTAACGAATTTTAGATTTCTTATTTTTTTATTGTTCCCCTTGCCTTGGAATCGTTCTTTCTGTAAAGTAGTATAAAAAGCAGGTGGGAGTATGGAAATTGTCATCAATCGAAAGTTGATTTTTGCTGAGAATCAATATTTAGAAACGGAGCGCTTAAAGTTACGTCCTGTAACGTTGAGTGATGCTAATGATATGTACGAATATGCCTCTGATGAAGATACGGTTACCTACGTTTTTCCAATCCATCAATCATTGAAGGATACTAAAGAAAGTATTGCAAACTATTTTATGTCAGCTCCCCTTGGGAAATATGGCCTTGAGTTGAAGACAACTGGTAAATTCATTGGAACGATTGATCTTCGTGTTGTAGACCAACATAATATTGCTGAAATTGGCTATTCTTTAAACAAAGCATTTTGGGGTCAAGGGTATGTCCCAGAAGCAGCAAACGAATTGCTTCGTTTGGGTTTTGAAGACCTCCAATTGATGCGGATTTTTGCGATGCACGATATAGACAATCCTAAATCAGGTCGAGTGATGGAGAAAATCGGCATGAAAGTAGAAGGAGAAGTTCCGAATGCCCGTATGTGGAAAGGAAAAGCTGTTACAGATATCTTGCGAGGCATCACTTTAGAGGAATGGCAGCACCTGCATAATTAAACTACGAAACAACTCAGAGGAGAAATGACTACATGTTGATGTTTACTGAAAAAGATTTTGATGTATTTACAATAGAAGGATTAGATCCAAGAATGGAAGGGATTCGTTCAATCATCCAGCCAAAATTTCAAGAGTTAGATGATTATTTTGCTGATCAATTAGGGGAAAAGCTCGAAACAGAATTTTTCGTTCATATTGCTCAACATCGCCGCCGAACGGTTTATCCACCTGAAAATACTTGGTCTGCATTAAGTCAGAAAAAGCGTGGCTACAAAATGGAAGCTCACTTCCAATTGGGAATTTGGCCGGATTATTTATTCATGTGGCTATCGCTGATCGATAATCCTAAAAGCGAAAAAGAAATAGCTCAGGTTTTTTTAGACAATCAAGCGTTGTTTGATCAGTTGGACGATGATTTTTACTTATCGATTGATCATACACAACCAGAGATAGAACGGTTGAATGAAACTGATTTGGAGAAGCATTTGATTCGCTTTCGTGATGTAAAAAAAGGTGAATTTCAGATCGGTCGCATCATTAAAAAGACAGATGATTTGTTGAATGATCCAGAAAAAGCCCGTGACTATATGTTGAAAACCTATGAAGAGTTAGTGCCGCTGTATCAGCTGGCTATTGAGTTACAATAAGCAGATTAAAAACGCTCTAATCAAACGAATGTGATAACTAAAAAAAGAAGTGATAATTTATCGCTTCTTTTTTAGCTATCAAAGTGACAACAGTTAATAAACTACTGCACACCAATCTTATTTAATGGATAATACCGAAAGTAAACAACCCCGACAATATCCTCTTTATCCACAAAACCAAAATAACGACTATCATCCGCTTTTCGGCGATTATCTCCTAACACGAAATATTTCCCAGCTGGAACCACTTTCGCTGATCCAACAGCGATCGTTTCTAAACTAAAATCAGCAGTCAAAGGAGAACCATCTGTCAAATCCTGTTTAAATTCATCAAGGTAGGGTTCGTCATATTTTTTATCGTTGATATACAATTGATCATTCTCCATCCGAATAGTGTCCCCAGGTAATCCAACGACACGCTTAATAATCCGTTTCCCACTACTAGGGCTAGGAAATGTTGCTATGTCAAACCGTTTTGGACGAACTAAAGACGTCTGCCACAAGCGATCAGATTCATGATAGGTTGGCTCCATTGAAACTCCAACGACTTCTACAGGTGTTAAAAAAAAATTTCTCAAAAAAAGTGTAAACAGCAAAATCAATGTAAACTGCATGATTGTATAGAATGTCCCTTTTTTTTTCTTCATAAATAAACTCCTTTTTTGCATTTTTCTTTTAGTATATCAGAACAGCGCTTTTAATTTAGAAGATAAATAGAGAAATGTATGAAATTTTATAGAACTTAAAAAGCAGATATTTTGTTGGGATCTCGAAAATTTGCTATACTTTTTACAAAACTTATCAATTGATAAGGAGGAGAGAGGACTATGTTTTTAGCTTGGAATGAAATAACTCGATCAAAATTACGCTATGCATTGATAATCAGTGTAATGTTTTTGATATCGTATTTAGTCTTTTTTTTGACAGGTTTAGCGTATGGGTTAGCAGAAGATAATCGAACGGCTGTGGATAAGTGGCAGGCGGATGGTATTGTATTATCGGATGAATCGAACACCAATATTAATATGTCGATGATTCCAGTGAAATCAAAGGATAAGATTGAAGCAAAAGAAAAAGCAACCTTAGGGCAAACGCCAGCTGTAATCCAATTGGATAAAAAGAATGCCGAAAAAATCAATGCTAGTTTTTTTGGCATTAATAAAGATGAATTTTTAATGCCAAATATCGTTGAAGGAAAAGTATTTACGAATGAGAATGAAACGATTGTGGACAACAGTTTAAAAAAAGAAAATGGTGTTAAGCTTGGAGACACACTAAAACTAGCTGGCAGTACTAAGAAGATAAAAGTTGTGGGTTTTACAGACAATGCTAAATTTAATGTTGCGCCAGTACTGTATGTATCCACAGATGCTTTTCAGCAAATTCGCTTTGAAAGGTCAGATACCTCAGAAAACGCTCGAGTGAATGCGATTGTTTTCCGCGCAAAAGATGAATCCTTAAAAAATGTTCACTTAAAAGAGGGCGGACTGACTAGTTATAATATCAATAAATTCATCAATGAGTTGCCGGGATACAGTGCACAAGTACTGACTTTTGGATTTATGATTGGATTTTTAATCGTGATTGCAGCCATTGTTATCGGAATTTTTATCTACGTCTTGACTATGCAAAAAGCAACAATTTTCGGAATAATGAAGGCTCAGGGGATCTCTGGTTTTTATATTGCAGTATCTGTGATTGTTCAAACGTTTGTGTTAGCATTTTTGGGGATAACGATTGGTTTACTTGGCACTGTAGGAACATCTTTGGTATTACCTACAGCCGTTCCATTTCAGAGTAATTGGTTGTTTTTCTTATCAATCGGCGGAGTGATGCTGGTTATTGCGGTATTAGGTGCGTTATTCTCGGTTCGGACAATTGTGAAAATTGATCCACTGAAGGCGATTGGATAGAAAGGGGAGAGTTTAAAGTGAAAGCTATCGAATTTTTATCTGTGGATAAACGATTTTTAGATGGGGATACAACTATTGAAGCATTGAAACCTACGAATTTTTCTGTGGATAAAGGGCAATTAGTTGCGGTGATCGGTCCAAGTGGATCGGGGAAAAGCACTTTTTTGACCCTTGCAGGCGGATTGCAAACACCTACAAATGGTGAGGTTAAAATAAACAATGAAGCATTTAGTAAAGAAAATGAAAAAAAACGATCTAAGATCCGCTTTTCAGAAATAGGTTTCATCTTACAAGCATCAAATTTAGTTCCATTTTTAACTGTGGAAAAACAACTAAGATTGGTGGACAAGGTGAAGAGAGAAAAGACTGATGTGGATAAAGTCAATAAGTTATTAACAGAGTTAGGTATTGAGAAACTAAAGAAAAAATATCCAGATGAAATTTCTGGAGGAGAACGCCAACGGGTGGCAATTGCCCGAGCCTTATACAATGACCCCTCTATCATCTTGGCGGATGAACCAACAGCAAGTTTAGATTCTGATAGAGCTTTTGAGGTTGTAAAGATATTGGCCAGAGAAACAAAAGAAAAAAACAAGGCCACGATTATGGTAACTCATGATCGGCGCTTGATTGATTTTTGTGATAAAGTATTTGTTATGGAAGATGGTGTATTAGAGGAACAAGGGTGATAATGGCAGGAGATGGGATGGGCGTGCTTAGCTTTTATAAGTTGATGTGGTTGAAGTAAAGTACAGTCTGTTATCGTTTCACTATTTTTTGGATTTTAAGGGTCTGAGGTATAACTCGAAGAGTTATACCTCAGACCCTTTTTTGTATAGAAAAAAACCTTGTTCGTAAGAACAAGGTTTCCAAAGTAGATTGATATGGAATGGAAGCTGTAAGGCTTGTCTTCCAATCGAATCTTAAAGTTTTTGGTTGTAGTATTCAACGACAAGAGCTTCGTCGATATCAGGATATAACTCATCACGTTCTGGTAAACGAGTGAAGCTTCCTTCTAATTTTTCAGCGTCAAAGCTTACGAATGCTGGACGTCCAACAGTTGCTTCAACAGCTTCTTTGATTGTTACTACGTTTTGAGATTTTTCACGAACAGAAATCACTTGACCAACTTCAACGTGGTATGAAGGGATATCTACGCGTTTGCCATCTACTGTAACGTGACCATGGTTAACTAATTGACGTGCTTGACGACGAGTAGTTGCAAGACCTAAACGGTAAACGACGTTATCTAAACGTTGTTCTAGTAAGATCATGAAGTTAACCCCGTGTTTACCTTCTTTGATCTTGCTTGCTTTAACGAACAAGTTAACGAATTGACGTTCGTTCATACCGTACATATGACGTAATTTTTGTTTTTCAGTTAATTGCATACCGTATTCAGAAACTTTACCACGGCTGTTTGGTCCGTGTTGTCCTGGTTTGTATGGGCGACGTGCTAGTTCTTTACCAGTTCCTGATAGAGAGATACCTAGACGACGAGAGATTTTCCATGATGGTCCTGTATAACGTGACATTAAAAATTCCTCCAATAAAATAAGTTTTTTTGGAGTAAAATAATCTTTTGAAAAATTCATATTCGTTCAGTTCATTCTTCAACCTTCGCCTTTGCAGCCGTGGTTACGCAGTTGAACCTGAAAAGAAAAGCTGATAAAGTTTTTTAACCTTAGAAGCTAGATATCCAATCAAGGCAATGAATTGTTGACGAGTCTATTATTTTTCTGCTGCATTATTTTACACAAAGTATAGTATAGCGCAAAACAAGGGATAACTCAAGCTTTTTATTGAGCTATCCCGAATAAACTACCAGCCGCCAGAAGCGCCTCCTCCTCCTGAAGACCCGCCACCAAAAGAGCCCCAAGAAGACCCGCCGCCACTACCAGAAGAATCATCATCTGACCAGTTACTAGAATTATAGTTAGACGCTAAATAAGCAGTCGTTAAGATATCACCATTATTTGAATAAAGGGTATCACCGATTAAAATTCGACCAAATGCTTTTTGTTGAGCGGCTGGATTTCGTAACAATCTCCCTCTGGTAATTGCTCGACGTAAGCCTTTCTTAGATAGGATTAAAAAAGTTCCACTTAGCAGAATATAGTAAAAATCCGTTTGCTTTATTTTTTCACGCAGTAATTTGGGGTCATTTTGATCGATTGCTTTAGAGTAGACCGACAACTGCTCTTGGTACATATGGTAAGCTTGTTTTACTGTCTTTTTGGCACGAATTAATTTGATGATAAAAAATAAACTAGTGATCATGAGGAACAGTAACAAGATGAATGATCCCCAGTGAGAAAACTTAGTGGAACGTTGTTGTTCTTTGACTTGGTTGATTTTTGAATCCACCAACGCAGTTTTTGTATTCATCAATGCGAAGACTTGGTCTACTACTTGATTTACGCCAGCAACGTATCGTTCCTCTTTAAAGGCGTCGACTACAGTATCATCATTAATAATGTTGTCTGCTGTTCCATCGGGAATCAAGCCTTCTAGTCCATAGCCAACTTCTAAGCGGAATTTTCGATCATCTAATACAATCAAATATAAAATGCCGTTATTTTCATCTTTATTGCCGATTCCTAGTTGGTTAAAAATTTTATTCGCATATGATTCGACATCTTCACCATTGGGTAAACTTCTGACTGTTACTACTTCTAGTTGAGCACCATTAGTACTAGCAGCTAATAGTTTATTCAGATCGTAGATTTTTTTCTTCATTGGACCATCTAACATAGCTGCATTATCTGAGACAAAGATATTATTTTTGTTGATGATTAGATTACTATTCGTTCCTTCAATTGTAATAGAATAATTATTTTTTTGTTGAGGATATTCTTTTAAGTTGTCTAGATTTTCTTGTAAAACTGTGTCAAAAGATTTTGTTGCTACATCAGTTTTACCAGACTGAATATCTGTCCGTTCTTGTTGAAGCGTATACAATTGTTGATTATAAGAAGTCATTTTCGCAGGATAACGATTATCCGCTATAAAAAATAAGGTAAAAAGAAAGCCGCAAGACAAAAGAACCCACAATAGAATCACGGTGAAAATCTCATTTCTTCTTTTTAATGAACGATAATGATTAGTAATTCGTTGACTTAATGATGGACGATCGTTTTGGATGGATCTAGACATGATACTCCCCCCCTTTAAAGTAAATCCCAACAACTGACAAAAATTTGCTCTTCTTCATCCCGCATACAACTCCTTTTATAATAATCACAACACTAATACTTATTATTTTACCACTAGAGAAATAAAATTCATCCTCCTTTAGATGGATTTTTCGTTTCAAAATTGAACAGTTAGCATGCATAATTTTAGTGAAGGAACAGGAAATAGCTGGAATTTAAATCTATTAATAGGATATTCAAAAGTGGAGTGATGGGATGTTTGTCTATGTGGAATTCTTGCTTTTAATTTGTTATGTTATGAAAAAAAGTGATATTTTCGATGAAAAAGCACTAGACAAAACACCCGTTGGTCTTTAAAATAGTAAAGGATGTTTTTTGAAAATATAAATATGAAAACAAATTGAAAAGGAGAAATAAAATGAAACCAGTATCGCCATTATTTGAGCAGATCGACAAATCAATCAGTAAAAAAATGAACTTATTCCAAAGTAGTTTTATGCGTTATGCTTTTCGTGCTATTCTTGCGTGTATGTTTTTGACATTAGGAACAGCAGTAGCTTTTGCCATTGCCATGAAAGGTGAAGATATGGTACACGGCTTAGGTAAAATCCTTTACGCATTTATGTTTAGCTGGTCACTGGTTATGATCCTTTATATGAACGCTGAGTTAGGAACATCGAATATGTTATACATGACAGTTGGTGTATATCGTAAAAAGATCAATTTATCATTTGCAGCGAAAATTTTAGTTGCCTGTATTTTCTTTAACTTAGTTGGCGGTGTTCTTTTTGGTTACTTGATTTCATTGACAGTTCCTTATCAAGATCTAGCATCAGATAGTTTCTTTTTCACATCGATTGCTGGAAAATTAAATAAAACGACCACACAAATTTTAGTAGAAGCGATATTTGCAAATATCGTGGTAAATACAGCGGTGTTGGTAAGTATGCGTATGAAAGATGATGCTGGTAAAGTTGCGGCGATTGTTTTTATCATCTTTATCTTTGCCTTCTTGGGTTACGAGCACGTTATTGCTAATTTCCCTGCATTTAGTTTAGCGTATTTTGCTTCTCAAGGGACAATGGCGGCAATGACAGTTGGTAGTGTAGCGCACAACCTGTTCTTTGCTTTGATTGGTAACTTTATCGGTGGTGGCTTAGTAATAGGTTTAGGCTATGCATGGTTGAATAATGCGGATACGACATATTTGGATTAGATAAATCAGAGGCTGAAACGAGTACTTTCGTTTCGGCTTTTTTTGCCGTCTAAAGTTATTTGAAGTAAGATAGAGGAAAGAATAAAAGGAGAGCAATAGAATGGATGAAATAATTTTTCCGAAGAACGAAGAAAAAGCAGAGCAAATGGCTGCCTATATGAAAAATTTATTTCCTTTTGCAGGTGTTGCGGCACCTGAAAGAGCGGTGCTAGAGAAAGAACTTTTAAAATCTAGTAAAAAAATGTCATTTGAAGAGTTGTTCGATTTGGTTGTTTTTTACTATAATAAGCCTGAGCGAGAATATCAATATGTAGCAATTGATTTAGCTACAGTTAATGTCAAAGCTTTCTCCTTTGAAGAAGTATTGAGATTTAAACCTTTTGTGATAGAAAAAGCATGGTGGGACAGCGTAGATTCTTGGCGAAAGTTTTTTGGTCTTTGGGGATTTCATCATTTAGATGAAATGCCGCAGCTGTTTGAAGCATTTTTTGGTGAAGAAGATTTTTGGCATAGACGAATTGCAATCAATCTGCAATTATTATATAAAGAAAAAACAAACACTGTGTTGTTGAAAAAAGCGATTATTTATGATAAAACTACAGATGAGTTCTTTATTCAAAAAGCGATTGGCTGGTCCTTGCGTCAATACAGTAAAACTGATCCAGATTGGGTCCAAATGTTGATCAAGATGACCGACTTAAGCCCATTGGCCGTTAGAGAAGGCAGCAAATATTTGCCAAAAACATAGAAAGCGAGCGACTTATTACGCTATGAAAAGAAAACTTTTTGCATTTGATATCGATGGAACATTGCTAGGAACGGATAGACAACCGTTAGAAAGTACACGAGAAGCACTACGGATGTTGCGCAAACAAGGACATCTTGTCACGATTGCTACCGGACGCAGCCGATTTATGGCTCAAGACATTATCTTAGATTTAGATTTTTCCAATTATGTTCTTTGTAATGGTGCAGCTGCATTTTTAGACCATGAGCAGTACTATCAAAATCTATTAGATCAAGATGAATTACATCGCTTTGCCTCAGAAGTAGAAAAAAGAGAAATTGGACTTGCTTATGTTGGTTTAGACGAAGTGAAGAAAAATAATCACCACCGTCGTGAGCAAATGGTTGAAGCAATGGGCTCTATTGATTTTGAAGCACCAGAGTATGATGTGAACTTTCAAAAAGAAAATGATGTGTATCAAGCATTGGCTTTTTATGACAAATCTGTTGAAGGCATGTTTGATAATGAATTTTCTAAATTCCGTTTTATCCGCTGGCATTCTGAAAGTGTGGATATTGTACCGAAGAATGGTTCTAAGGCAGCAACTTTACTTAATTTAGCAGACCGCGTTGGGATCGAGCGGGAAAACATCATCACGTTTGGCGATGGTGAAAATGATAGAGAGATGCTACGGGAAGCAGGAATTGGTATTGCGATGGGCAATGCATTGCCTCATGTTCAAAAAGAAGCAAAAATTGTGACAGATACTAACGATAACGATGGTATTTGGAAAGCATTGAAAGAATTAAGAGCAATTTAGATAAAAATAAAGAAGGGATAAAACATACACCATGTTTTATCCCTTCTTTGCTTACTTTAAAATTATTCAATCACCAATACGCCGTCTTTTAAGGTGAATGGGTTCTTTTGATTGATATGATCATAAAACATTACACCATTCAAATGGTCGATTTCATGTTGAACAACGATTGCTTCATAATTTTTCAAGCGGATTTTTTGTTTTTCACCCGATGCATCAACATAAGAAAGAGTGATTTTGCTGTGACGTACCACATACCCTGGCACTTCACGGTCAACAGACAAGCAACCTTCGCCTTCGCCAAGACAAGCATCTTGTACGGAATGGCTTAAGATTTTAGGATTATACATTACGGCACTCAATACCGGTTCAGGATTTTCCAAATCGCCACTTGGCACGTGAACTGCTATGATTCGTTTAGAAATATCTAATTGTGGCGCAGCTAATCCTACACCGCCTCGTAATTTTAATTCTGCTGCTTTGACGGGGTCTTGGCTATTTTTTAAAAACTCCATCATTTCTTCCCCTAACTTAATGTCATCTGCAGAAAGCGGTAAGGCAACTTCTGATGCAACTTCTCTAAGGGTCGGGTTTCCTTCACGGATAATATCCTCCATGGTGATCATGGGATAATTCCTCCTTCAACTATTTTACAAATATGGATTTAACTTATTTGGAAAGCAATCCCATTTAATTGTGTATTTCTTCGCTTATTTAGTTTATCATAAATGCTTTAAAAAAGGGGATAAATTGTTCAAAAAACATGCAGATATTTAAGCTTAGTCTTGCATTTATGGATGCTTTCCTGTAAAGTATACCTGTGTGGAAACATACCGTCTTTTACTTGGTTGTGCGAATCACCAACGCATTACTCAGTAAGAAGATGACTAATTAAGAAGAGGTGAAAAACATGGCAATGTCAAAAGAAAAGAAAAACGAAATCATTAGCGAATACGCTCGTCATGAAGGAGATACTGGTTCACCAGAAGTACAGATCGCTGTATTAACTGCTGATATCAATCACTTGAACGAACACGCTCGCGTTCACAAAAAAGATCACCATTCTTACCGTGGACTAATGAAAAAAATTGGACACCGTCGTAACTTGTTAGCTTACTTACGTAAAACTGACATCCAACGTTACCGCGAATTGATCCAACGCTTAGGATTACGTCGTTAATCAAAAAAGGAAAAGCGAGATTCTTAATGAACCTCGCTTTTTAGCTTATTTAAAAGCGAAGGTTAAGTATCCTTAAAATACTAAAAATTAATCATCTTTGGAAAGTTTGAATGAATCTACTAACCAAATAAAAGGACTCAATTCTTTTGAATCTTTTCATTTGTTTAGTAGTAGTCTAACTTTTCCGAAGAAAAAAGGAGAAGATAAGTAGATGACAGAAAAAAAAGTGTTTAAAACGACTTGGGGCGGACGTCCCTTACAAGTTGAGATTGGCCAGTTAGCCAAACAAGCAAATGGGGCCGTATTAGTTCGTTACGGTGATACAGTTGTCTTAAGTGCAGCTGTTGCTTCAAAAGATGCGAGAGATTTCGATTTCTTTCCATTAACAGTCAACTATGAAGAAAAAATGTACGCTGTAGGTAAAATCCCAGGTGGGTTTATTAAACGTGAAGGACGTCCAAGTGAACGTGCTACGTTAACTGCTCGTTTGATCGACCGTCCAATTCGTCCAATGTTTGCTGAAGGCTTCCGTAATGAAGTACAAATCACTAATACAGTAATGAGTGTAGAACAAGATTGTACGCCAGAAATGGCGGCAATGTTTGGTTCATCTCTTGCATTAGCGATTTCAGATATTCCATTTGACGGACCAATCGCAGGTGTTGATGTTGGTCGTGTAGATGGCGAATATGTCCTAAACCCAACAGTAGAACAATCTGAAAAAACAGATATCGAATTAACCGTTGCTGGAACGAAAAAAGCCATCAACATGGTTGAAAGTGGTGCCAAAGAAGTATCAGAAGAAGATATGCTTGGTGCATTACTTTTCGGTTTTGATGCAATCAAAGAATTAGTTGCTTTCCAAGAAGAAATCGTTGCCGCTGTCGGTAAAGAAAAAATGGAAATCAAATTATTGCAAGTAGATGCTGATCTGAAAAAAGAAATCTTCGATGCTTACTACGCTTCAATGAAAGAAGCTGTTATGACAGAAGAAAAATTAGCTCGTGAAGTCAATATCGATGCTATCAAAGATCAATTGAAAGAAGCATACGCTGAAAAATTTGCTGGTCACGAAGATGAAGAGCAAGTAGCTAAAGAAGTGAAACAAATCGCTGAAGATCTAGAAAAAGACGTGGTTCGTGAGTTGATCACAATCGACAAAATCCGTCCTGATGGTCGTAAGTTAGATGAAATTCGTCCATTAGCATCAGAAATCGGTATTTTACCGCGTGTTCATGGTTCTGGATTATTCACTCGAGGACAAACACAAGCATTGTCTGTTGTAACACTAGCACCACTTGGTGAACACCAAATCATTGATGGTTTAGGGGTAGAAGATAGCAAACGTTTCATTCACCATTACAATTTCCCGCAATTCTCTGTTGGTTCAACAGGTCGTGCTGGATCTCCTGGTCGCCGTGAAATTGGTCATGGTGCCTTAGGTGAACGTGCAATGGCGCAAGTTATTCCAAGTGAAGCAGATTTCCCTTACATGATCCGTGTAGTATCAGAAGTCTTAGAATCAAATGGTTCTTCTTCTCAAGCAAGTATTTGTGCTGGGATCTTGGCATTGATGGATGCCGGTGTACCGATCAAAGCACCAGTTGCCGGAATCGCTATGGGACTTGTTAGTGATGGTGAAAACTATACAATTTTAACAGATATCCAAGGTCTAGAAGATCACTTAGGCGACATGGACTTTAAAGTAGCTGGAACAAAAGACGGAATTACAGCTTTACAAATGGATATTAAAATCCAAGGGATCACTGAACAAATCTTAACAGAAGCATTGACACAAGCTAAAAAAGCTCGTATGGAAATTCTTGCTGAATTGACATCAACGATTGCTGAGCCGCATTCAGAGTTAAGTAAATACGCACCGAAGATCGAAATGATCCAAATCGCTCCAGCCAAAATCAAAGATGTTATCGGTAAAGGCGGAGAAACAATCAATGGAATCATCGATGAAACTGGCGTTAAGATCGATATCGATCAAGAAGGTAATGTAAGTATTGCCTCTGCTGATGCAGATATGATCAAAAAAGCAATTAAGATCATTGAAGAATTGACAAAAGAAGTGGAAGTTGGACAAGTTTACCTTGGTAAAGTCGTTCGTATCGAAAAATTCGGTGCGTTTGTTAACTTAATCAAAGGAAAAGATGGTTTAGTTCATATTTCTCAATTAGCCAATGAACGTGTAAACAATGTAGAAGATGTTGTAAAACTTGGCGATGAAGTTCTTGTAAAAGTGACTGAAATCGACAAACAAGGTCGTGTCAATGTTTCACGTAAAGCGTTATTAACGGAAGAAAATAAAGAAAAATAAGCAAACAAATTTTGCTTTTGATTTAGATGTAAGTAAAGCAGAGTAAGGCATTCAGCCTGCTCTGCTTTTTTATGAAAATAACTTTATTTAATAAAAATAGGTAAAGACGCACCACAGCTCTTTTGTTTGTCTGGAATTAGTGGTAAAATTATTGCTATCAGTCTAAAGATTATTCGGGGTGTCAATGTGAAAAAATTTAATCCAAATAAAAATATAATTATCACACTGATCGTAGTTATTATCGTAGTTACGATTATTAGTTTGACCGCAGCTAAAAGAGCAACTAGTGGAAAAAATAATCTGGGTCAGTCAGCGGTCAATGACAGTGTGGGATTCGTCGACAAAGTAATTTCTTTTCCAGCCAAGGTAGTTGGCAATAGTATTTCATCAATCAGCACACTTTTTAAAACATATGATGAAAATGAACGCTTAAAAGGAAGAATTGATGGTTACGGTGAACTATCCATTCAAAATGATAACCTAAAAAAAGAAAATGAAGCCTTAAAAAAAGAATTAGATTTGAACCAGACATTGGGCAATTACGAAAAAGTGACAGCAACTGTTATCACGCGTTCTCCTGATATGTGGCAAAATTTACTGGTTGTTGATCGTGGATCAAATGACGGTATCGAGCCTAATATGGCAGTTATGGCACAAAAAGGATTGATTGGTCGTGTAATAGAGGTGAGTGCCACATCATCTAAAGTGGAGTTGTTGACTTCTAAAAATCAAAACTCAAATCACTTTCCTGTGCAAATCAATTCAGAAAAAGGCGATTCTTATGGCTTGCTAAAGAGTTATGATGATAAAGAAAACACCCTAATCATCAGTCAGTTAGTCGGAGACATGGACATCAAAGAAGGCGATATTGTTCAAACTTCCGGTTTAGGTCAAAATTCACCAGCGAATCTGCCAGTCGGTGTGGTTCAAAAAGTGAAGCCAGACAGCTATGGTTTGGATCGAGAAGTTTATGTGAAACCTTATGCTGAAATGTATAATATTCCCGTTGTGACGATTATTAAGAGACTAGCTGGAGCGGGGGAGTAAGATGCACATAATACGAAAAGAAAATGTTAAATACTATGCGCCAGTAGTTTTCTTTTTATTGATGCTGGTCGATGGTCAATTAACTTTAGCAGCAGGAAATTTAACAGACAATGTCTATTTTGCAAATGCTCATTTTATGCTGTTGGCTTTTTTGATGGCTGTACCCAATTTATCTAAGCGCTATTTGTTGATTACAACTTTAGTTTTGGGGCTAGTTTATGATAGTTACTATATTGGTATCATCGGGATTTACACGGTTGCATTAGCTGCGACAGTGATGATGATGTATCGATTTCAACGAGTAGTCCATACCAACTTGTTGACTGCCTTTTTTGGAATGATTATTTTTGTGACCACGTATGAGTTGATTTCGGTGAGTTTACAAATTATTTTTCATTTATCAAATGTAGCACCATTATTATTTATCACGAAAGTTTTAGGGCCGACATTGCTCTTTAATATGTTGATATTTGTTATTTTTTCTTATCCATTGAAAAGATTATTCGCTAACGAATAATCTTTTTTTATAGTTTTAGTACACTTCGGAATTTTGTTTTAGTTTTTTTTAGATAGTTAAAGAATGAATGATTAAAATATGGATGTTATTTTATTCTGCTGTATGAAACAATTTTGTAATATCCTGTTTATCTGTGTGTCATACTGCTATGGTACAATTATCTCATTGTCAGAATACATAAGACCGAAACAATACTCAAATTACAAAGGATCTAAAGTAAATGTCGGAGGAATATAAAGTGAAAAAAAGTATATTATCAGCATTGATGGTTTGTTCAGTTACCCTTACCACAATTGCTTTGCCTGTTGCTGCAATCGCAGATGACTATGATACAAAGATCGAACAACAAGATCAAATTATCGACGGGCTAAAAACAAAAGAATCAGAAGCTGCATCGAAGTTAGCGCTGATAGAATCAGATATGTTGACTACAGCAGCAAAAATAGATGAATTAACAGATAAGAAAAAAACACTTAAAGATGAAATCACAAAATTATACGGTGAGATTTCTGATTTGAATGTTCGCATTCAAAAAAGAGAAGTACAGATGCGTAATCAAGCAAGAGATGTTCAAGTCAGCGGATCAAGCACTAGCTATTTAGACGTAATCATTAATTCTGAATCAATTTCAGATGCAATTAGTCGAGTTCAAGGGATTACAACGCTAGTTAAGGCGAATAATGATCTATTAGAACAACAAACTTCTGATAAAAAAGATGTAGAAAAAAAGACGAAGTCAGTAGAAACACAAATTTCTGTACTAGAAACGTCTACAAAAGAATTAAATGCAAAAAAAGCTTCTTTAGACACGTTGAAATTGCAACAAGAAATTGCTAAAAATGATTTAGAAGCACAACGTACAACAGAAGAAAATAAAAAATCTGAGTATGTTGGTCAAAAAGCAGCAGCTCAAAAGAAACTAGAAGAAGAACAAGCAAAACAAGCCAAAGATCAAGAAGCACAACGCAAAGCAGAAGCAGAAGCAGCGGTTAAATTAGCCGAAGCGCAAGCTGCAAATCCTGGTCTTGCTAAAACCAATATTGTTTCAGAAAATGGTACAACGAGCCAAGCGCCTTCAGCACCAGTTTCAGAAACACCAGCAGGTAAACCAGGTACTGGCGGTGGCAGCAGCATCGGTACCGGCAACGTGTCAGCAGCTAAGAAAAGAGCGGCACAAATTGCGTTAAACGCTGTTGGGCAGACCAATCCAACGGGTTGGGGTCAAAGCGGTGAGTGTATTGTAGCTGTACAAAATTGGCTGAATGCAGCAGGAATTAGATTCTCACCAGGAGGTCCTCATAGTGGGTACACTCAATCAGGTGCGGTTCAAGTATCTTGGTCTGATGTTCAAGTTGGTGATGTTGTGCAATACGAAAATTCACTTAGCCCAGATGCATGGTTAGATGGTGTTCACACAGTTTTAGTCGTGGGTGTTAATGGTAGCTCAGTTCAAATCGTTGAATCTAATAATCCAGCAGGTTCTGGTTATGTATCAACAACAACTGGTTGGACGCCAAGTCCATATGCAGCAAACTTCAGAGCTGTTGTATGGCGCTTTCCAGGATAATTAAACTAACAAATTTCAATAACCTACAGCAAAATTCATTGAGTTTTTTGCTGCAGGTTGTTTTTTTATTAGTAAGCTAGTAATAACTGCTTGGAACGTATTAAAAAGAGCAATTTTAAACTGTCATTTTTCATCATCTAAAATGAAATACTCCTGTAACATTATCTTTATATTTATGACATGTGAGTATGATACAATGATCTCGTTGTTAATAAAAGAATGAAAATTACTCAAACATTTAGATGAACAAATATATTAAGTAAGCAAAAAGTCGGAGGAATGAATTGTGAAGAAAAGCGTATTACCGTTATTAATGGTTTGTACATTAGCCCTTACACCTGTAGTAGCACCGGTAGTTTCATTAGCAGATGAAGTGGACTCGAAAATTCAACAAAAAGATCAAGCAATTTCTGGATTGAAATCAAAAGAAGCGGACGCACAAAGCCAAGTGGCTGCAGTACAAAGTCAAGTAGCTTCTATTAACGAAAAAGCAGAAACTTTAATCGCTGAACAAGGTAAATTAAGAGAAACTTCTGCAAACTTAGAAAAAGAAATTACTCAATTAACAAAACGTATCGAAAAACGTGAAGGTGCTATCCAAAACCAAGCACGTGACGTTCAAGTTAACGGTAACAGCACTAGTTATATGGATGCATTATTAAACGCAAAATCAGTTTCTGATGCAATCACTCGTATAACTGCAATGTCTACAATCGTTAATGCAAACAACCAATTGGTAAAACAACAACAAGAAGATAAAAAATCAGTAGAATCTAAAAAAGCTGAAAACGAAGAAAAAGTTCAAGCACTTCAAGAGAGTCAAGTAGAACTTGAAGCTCAAAAAGGTGATCTTGTAAAAGCAGAAGCTGAATTGAACGTATTACAAACAACTTTAGCTGCTGAAAGAGCAACTGCTGAAGATCAAAAAGCTGGCTTAGTAAAAGAAAAAGAAGCAGCAATCGCAGAACAAGCACGTATTGCTGAGCAAGAAAAAGTAGTTGCTGCAAATGCTAAGAAAGCAGCAGAGGAAGCTGCTAAAACAACAGCAAGCTCAACGTCATCATCTACTGAACAAACTACAAGTGGTTCAGCAGAAGGCACTGGAACTGGTGAAGTAACAACACCTTCTACTGGTGGCGGCAGTGTAACACCACCAAGTAACAATGGCGGTGGCGGCGGTCAAGTAACACCACCTAACAACGGCGGTGGCGGCGGTCAAGTAACACCACCACCAGCAACTGGCGGTTCAGCAATCTCTATTGCTGCAGCACAAGTTGGTAAACCATATGTTTGGGGTTCTAAAGGACCTAACAGTTTTGACTGTTCTGGTTTAGTCTACTATGCATTCATGAATTCAACTGGCCGTAATGTCGGTGGTTATACAGTAGCTCAAGAAAGTGCTGGCGTACGTATTTCTGTAGCTGAAGCACAACCAGGAGATTTATATTTCTGGGGTAGCCCAGGCGCTTCTTACCACGTAGCAATTGCTACAGGTGGCGGCGGTTATATCCACGCTGGTAACGAAAGTACAGGCGTTGAGTACAGCAATGTTGGTTCATTCACACCAAGCTTTGCAGTACGTATGTAATCTAATTAAACTAACTAATTTAAGAATCAGACATCTGTCTGGTTCTTTTTTTGTACAAATATAAAAAGAAGTTTCAACTTTTTCAGTTGAAACTTCACTTATTCTATTTAATATAATCTTCCGTTAATTCCATAAATTCATTCACATCTTTGATAACTTGATCAATTCCTGCTTGCCAAAAGTCTGGTTTTGTTAAATCTACACCTAAATGTTTCTTAGCTAAATCTTCTGAAGTCATTGCTGCAGTGTCTCTAAGCAAAGCAATGTATTGGTCTTCAAAGTCACTGCCTTGTTTATTTGCATAAGCATAAATTCCCATACTGAACAAATACCCAAATGTGTAAGGAAAGTTATAAAACGGCACGTCATCAATAAAGAAATGTAATTTGCTTGCCCAAAAATGAGGGTGGTAGGTGCCTAAACTATTTTGATAGCTCTCTTTTTGCGCCTCAAACATCAATTCTGTAATCGCATCTTCACTAAGCAGTCCTTTTTGACGAGCTTCATAAAAGCTGTTTTCAAAAATGAAACGAGAGTGGATATTCATAAACATCGCAATTGCATTTTGCATTTTAGTATCTAACAAATTGATTTTTTCTTCTGGTGTTTCAGCTTTTTTGAGTGTGGCATCTGCAACGATCAATTCTGCGAATGTACTAGCTGTTTCAGCTACGTTCATAGCATATTCTCGATCAAGTGTTGGAAGATCCCACATCACGCTACTATGGAAAGCATGGCCTAGTTCGTGAGCAAGTGTTGCAACTTCATTGATTGAATTCCCAAAAGTCATGAATATTCTAGATTCCTTGGTTTCAGGCAATTCAGTACAGTATCCACCTGGACGTTTATCAGGACGATCTTCCGCTTCAATCCAGCTCTTTTCAAAAGCTTCTTTAGCAAATGTAGCCATCTTAGGACTGAATTTTTCGAAATTTTCTAAAATAAATTCGGCCGCCTCGTCAAAAGGATACGTTTTTTCTTTCAAATCACCTAAGATAATTGGTGCATCTTGATCTTGCCAGTCCATTTTTTCTTTTCCAAACAATTGGGCTTTACGTGTTAGAAAGTCAATAAAGGGTTGTTTATTTTTTTGAATTGTCGCCCACATAACATCAAGTGTTTCTTTTTGCATGCGGTTATAATTTAATGGTTGTTCTAAGAAATCAGTGACACCGTGTAACTTGTACTGATTCAAACGGAATCCGTCTAAATGATTCAAGGTATCTGCTAATAAGGGTGCTTTATCACTCCAAGCTTTTTCCCATTCTGTGAATAATTCAGATCGAACATCTGGATTAGGATCACTCATCATACGATTAAATGCTTGTCCAGCTGAAAGTAATGTTGTTGATTGATTATCTTCTTTAAAAGGAATCGTGATGCTAGCGACGATTGTGTCGTAATGACTGCTCCAAGCGTTCAGCCCATCTAAAGCCAGAGTATTAATAATATTTTCTTCCTGTTCAGAAAGTAATTGTTTACCGTCACGACGAATCTCATTTAGGCGAAAGGCGATCGACTCAAAAGCAGGGAGAGCTGTTAACTTTTGCCAATGCTCATCAGAAATTGCTGTTAATTTTTTGCTGAAAATGGTTTCAGCTAGTTGAATTGCAGGTAATAAAGCCAAAAGATCACCAGATAAAATTTTAGCTTTTTTATCTTTTGTATCTGCAGATAGTAAAGCCGTGATAAAGCTATTGCATTGTGAAAAACCATCACTGATGATTCCTTGCAAACTTAAAATTTCTTTTAATCCTTGATAATCAGTATCATTTTCTGGTTTCCATTGATTAATCAACTCATGATAGTTGTTGCTTTGTTCATTTAGTTCTTTCATTCGTTGTTCAAGTTGTGCTGAGTGGCTGCCGCCAGGAAAGATGCTGTCTAAATCCCAAATGAGCGAATAAGTCATGTACGATTCCTACTTTCTTAAATTATTTATTCTAGTATAGCATAATAAAAAAGATTGAGTGATTGTTTATTTTCATAGAAAAGGCTACTATAGTATAAGAAACGAGGTGACGGATTGAAAAAACAATTGAAAAATAGTAAATTTTATATCGTTGTAGCATTTTTGATTATGGCTGTATTATTTTACAGTTCTTCTCAAACCTATGAACAGCAATCTCAAGTTGGTTCACTAGGGAAATTATTAAGTAACCATCCCTTTGAAGAACAATTAAAAGGAATTTCATTTGGCTATGCTGGGAGTGAAGTCAGCATGGAAGCAAAAGGATACATAAAATTCATTGAGTTCTTTATCCGTAAAGGTGCTCATTTTGGTACGTACTTTTTATTGGGCGGTAGTTGGTTTATAGGCTTGAATATGAAAGTAAAGCAACCACTTCTAATAGGCGTTGTTGCTTGGTTAGCCGCAACAGGTTATGCAGGGTTAGACGAATATCATCAGATGTTGACTGGTGGTCGAACACCGTTGTTTCAGGATGTAATGCTTGATTCTATCGGTGCGTTGACTGCAGTTGTCTTTTGTTTGGTTGTAATTGGTGTTAAAAAAATACGGAAGAAGTAGAGTTGGAATGTATCTAATCTAGATGATTTCTTCTATGAAGGAAATCAGTAAGAGTTGTTTTATTTTTTGAAACACACCTCCACCTCTTCAACATTTTCTTATATAATAATGTTAAGGAGTGTTGAATATGGACAGACTAACGATCAATAAAAATAAAATAAGAGATACCGCAACAATAGCTAGTTTAGGTATGCTTGCGTATCGCATTTTTCCAGATACAGAGTGTGTCAATATCCAGTTGTTAAGCGGAGAACAAGAAGAGTGTACGATTCCTTTTAAAGAAGATGAGATTTTTACATTACGTAACGTCTCCCTTAAACTAGCTATTGTTGATTAAGAAACAGGTAAAACAACTACTGAAAATGTTGTTTTACCTGTTTTGTTTAATTGAGTTTTAAAAATTGAATGCTCTTTCTTAATCGGTGTAACCCATCAAGAAGTTTTTCTTTAGAGCAGCCAATATTTAATCGTAGATAATACTGACCTGCTTCTCCGTATGTTATGCCAGGCATAATAGCGACCTTTCCGTGATGAATCAATGCGTCTTGAATGGAATCCATTGAAAACGGCAGTTTCGAACAATCAATCCAAAGTAAGTAAGTTGCTTGTGAGGCGACAAGTGTCAGCTCAGGTAAATATTCTTTGATAAAGTCTTCGGTTAATTGAACATTTTGATCCAGATACTCATTCAACTGACCTAGCCAATTTCCACACTGATTATAAGCTGTGATGGTACTTAACATCCCGAAAATACTTGTGGAAGAAAGTCCGTCGCGATATTTCAACAGACTCAAAAATTCTTCACGAAGAGCAGGATCTGGAAGCATTAGATACGAAGCAATTAATCCAGGTGTATTGAAGGTCTTACTTGCAGAGGTGCATAAAGCAAGATTCTTTTGATTCATTGCATAGGTAAAAATTGGCGAGTGCTGTTGTCCTTTACGTAAAATATCCATATGGATTTCATCAGAAATCAGAAAGACTTGATATTTTTCGCATAACTGAATCATTTGTGTAAGTTCTGCTTTCGTCCAAACACGACCAGTAGGATTATGCGGACTGCAAAGTAAGAAGATTTTACAAGACGGATGTTTCAACTTCGACTCTAAATCATCGAAATCTATCTTGTATTGCTTATTTTGAAATAGTAACTTTGTTTCGATTAGTGTTCGATGTTGAGCTTCGATCAGTTTGAAGAAAGCGTCATAGGCAGGCGTTTGAATAACAACATGCTCCCCTATGTCTGATTTTAATTCAATCAATTTTGAAATCGAGTAGATAACAGAGGGACTATAAATAATCCAATCGCTGTCAAGACAATAATCAAAGCGAGTCTTGTACCACTTCTGAATACTTTTTTTAAACGTATCATGATTCCAGCGAGTGTAGCCGAAAACTGGATGATTTAATCTTTGTTGAAGTGTTTGGATGATCTCTTTTGGTACCGAAAAATCAGTATCAGATACAGTAAATGGCAGTAAATCTGCTTCACCAAAGCGATCAGCTACATAATCCCATTGGGTACAAAAGGTTCCTTTTCGATTGATGTGTTCATCAAAATTTATTTTATCATTCATTTATTCTCATCCTACTCCATCAAATTTTCCAACTCATTTTTTACCGAGGCAACTTGCGTACCGATAATGACTTGGAGGTTGTTTGCATCTAATTTAATCACACCTATGGCTCCTTGTTTTTTCAATTCTTCTTCATCCACAACAGATATATCATCTACAACCAAACGTAGACGTGTGATGCAATTATCTAGAGAAAGGATATTCGCTGTTCCTCCTAAAGCATCAAGAATCAAAGGGCCATTATAATTTCCTTTTTTCGTGTAGGTTCTTTCTTGTTCAGTAACGTCTTCTTCAACTAATTCTCGACCTGGAGTTTTTAAATTGAATCGCTGGATCGCAAATTTGAAAACAAAATAATAGATCGCAAACCAAAGTACACCAACCAGTAAGACCAGATACCATTTTGTATAGGTTCCTTGCAAAACTCCGAAAATCAGAAAGTCCAATACGCCGCCATCAGTATTCCCAATGACTACTTTTAATAAAGCCATAATCATGAAGCCTAAACCTGTCATGATTACATGGAAACCATACAAAGCAGGAGCGATAAACAAGAATAGAAATTCGATTGGCTCAGTGATTCCTGTAACAAAGGTAGCAATCACGCCAGAAATCAATAGACCTTTGATTTTATGACGATTTTGCGGTAATGCTGTCCGATACATCGCCAAGGCAGCAGCAGGAAGACCAAACATGAAAGTCGGCATTTTTCCCTGAGATAAAAATGCTGTTGCTGATGGACTGATTGGTGAACCACTTTGCAGTTGAGCGTAGAAAATATTTAGTGCACCTGAGACGCTTTGACCATCAACAACTTGTGTTCCACCAGCTTCTGTAAAACGAATCATAGAAACTAAAATATGATGTAGGCCAAATGGGAGTAATAACCGCTCGCCAGAACCAAATAAAAATGGACCGAAAATTCCAGCTTTTTGAATCACCAATCCCACACTGTTGATTGCTAGTGCAAATACTGGCCAAATAATTGGGATTAAGACACCAACAATCGCCATTACTAAAGATGTGATGATTGGAATAAATCGTGCACCGCCAAAAAAGGCAAACGCATCGGGTAATTGAATCGTGTAAAATTTACTATGAAGCAAGTAAACAATGATCCCCACAATAATACCGCCTAGAACGCCCATTTCCACAGATTGCATGCCTAAAACCATACCTTGTCCTGCTTCACGTAGATGTTCTGGGTCTGCAAGTTTGCCAGTTTCAGTCAAATAAAAATGAATGGATAAGTTCATAACTACGTAACCGACAAAACCAGAAAAGGCAGCTACTCCTTTTTCATTACGAGCTAAACCGAGAGGAATCGCCATCGCAAATAATAATGGCAAATACGTAAAAGCAAAACCTCCAATAGTGGTCATAAAGCGGAAAATTACTTGTAACCATGGTTGATCTAAAAAGGGGAGGGTGGCGATAGTGGATGGACTGGAAAAAGAACTACCAATCCCTAAAATCAAGCCCATAAAAGCCAATAATGCAACTGGCAACATAAATGTCTTACCTATCCCTTGAAAAAATTCCCAAAAACTAAACTTTTTCTTCATGTGATTTCTCCTTTCAAATAAGAAAAGCTAAACGATTCTTTCAACACTAATAACAGGTTTAGTGTACGATTCTACAAGTGTATAAACAAGCGCTTTCATTTTTTTGGAAGAAGTTACAAAAAATGTACGACCGTTCAAATTTCTACATAGGTTTCGATATAATGAAGAATTAATAGTTCTAAAACAAGATGCATCGGAATTCTAGAACTCATATCAATATTTCCGTAGTAACCGTTTGATACGTTAACATGAAAAACTAGCGTGGCTGATTTTTCGAGTGGACTATTTTTAGAACCGACGACAGCAATGATTGGAACATTTCTCTCTTTTAAAATAGCTACGTATTCTAATGGCAGAATCGTTTCACCACTATAACTAACAAGAATCGCTACATCATCCGAAGTCAAATGATTGGCCACAATCCTGAGTTCATCCCAATCTTCCCTGGCGCTGGAAATTCTGCCAGCAAAGGTCAATTTTCGAGCGGCTTCAAAGCAACAAGTATAAGAACTACCTACACCAAAAAATTCCACACGTTGACTATTGGCAAGCAATCTTGCACCTAATTCTAGCTTTTCTGGCTGGATGGCTTGTAGGGTTTTGCTCATTTCATTTTGTATACGTGTTGTTAATTGGGTGAAATTTTGTGAAGGTTCATAAGTTGTATGTTGTTCTTCTTCCAAATGATGGATTAAAGTGTATTTTAATTCTTGAAAGCCAGAATAACCAAGAGCTTTACTCGTACGGCTAATCGTTGCTGTTGATACATAAATTTTCTTTGCGACATCATCGATTCGACTTTTGGCAATTTCTTCGGGATGATCAATGATATATGCTAAAACCTGCTGTTCTAAACGACTGAGCTTATCTTGCTGTTTTTGTAGTTTCTTAAAAAAGATATTCACTATTGATCCTCTTTTCATTTGGGATTTGATTTATTCATTTAGTATAGCAAATGGCCAGAATAAGAGTAAAGGTTGCAACTATTAAGAAGCATAGTAAAATAGAAGGTAAATGAACGTTATAGAAAACGTATTATAAGAGGAGGAATTCTAATGGCAGGACATAGTAAATGGAAAAATATTCAGGGACGAAAAAATGCACAAGATGCGAAACGAGGAAAGATTTTTCAGAAATTATCTAGAGAAATCTATGTAGCAGCAAAAGCAGGAGGAACTGATCCAGCAGTCAATGCGGCGTTAAGATTGGTGATGGATAAAGCAAAAGCGGCTAACATGCCAAATGACAATATCGATCGTGCGCTTAAAAAGGCAGGTAGTGCTGGCGAAAATGAACACTATGATGAGATTACTTACGAAGGATATGGACCAGCAGGTGTGGCGATTTTAGTGTATGCTTTGACAGATAATCGTAACCGAACAGCGACAAATGTACGAGTGGCTTTTACTAGAAATGGCGGATCTTTAGGTGAGACAGGTTCTGTGAGTTATATGTTTGATCGTAAAGGCTATATTGCAATTGAACGTACAGGACTTTCTGTTGACGAAGATACAATGTTTGAAAACGTGTTGGAAGCAGGAGCAGAAGATCTAGAAACATCTGAAGAAGTGTTTGAAGTGTATACAGCGCCAGAAGATTTTACTACAGTTAGAGATACGCTAGAAAAAAAGGGTTATACTTTAGCTCAAGCAGAATTGACAATGATACCGCAAACGTTAGTAGAACTGACAGGGGATCAACAAGAACAGTTACAACTCTTGATTGATAAACTAGAAGAAGATGATGATGTATCCGAAGTTTTCACCTCTGCAGATATGTGATTTTCTTATAAAAAATTAAATACTGACAAAAAGGTGTCATCATTTGTATGTTAATTTATAGTCATCAAATGAATGGAGATGTTACTATGGATTATCAAATTACAAAAAAAGCTGCTTTTACTATTACTGGATACACAAAGAAGATGATTAAAATCGAAAAGAATGAAAATTTTTATGATATATCCCGTTTTTGGTCAAATTTGACAGAAGAAAAAATTACCAAGCTTTTGTCTGTATCAGATGGACAAATCCCAGCCTTGTTAGGTGTTTCAGATAATAACAGAGGAGAATTTTCTCAATTTAATTATACGATAGGAGTAGCTTCAAATCAGGGGAAAGTAGTTAAAAGTGAGTTGATCGAAACCAAATTTCCTGAGTCCGATTGGGCTATTTTTGAATGTATTGGTGCAATTTCTGCAGGCGTTGAGGCAATAGATGAAGGTCAATCATTTGAACCCAATGTTTTGATGCAGTTAAAAAATAGAACGTATTCCCCTTGGAGCGATGCTGCAATTAATGAAAATATAGCTATTCCTAGAGTAGAGTTTTACCCGCTTGGGAATATGGAAGCTGTGGATTATCGGTGTGAATTATGGGTTCCCATAAAATAACGAAAGAGGGATAAGATGAAAGGAATCTCAAATGTAAATGTAGCGACTATTTTTGCAAGTTATCCTGAGCGTTATCAACAGCCATTGTTGCAAATACGGGAACTTATTTTTGAAACAGCAGCGAGTTTAGTCGTTGTTGGTGAGCTTGAAGAAAGTTTGAAATGGAACCAGCCTTCTTATGCAACCAAGGTGACAAAATCAGGTAGTCCCATACGTATTGATCGTTTTGGTTCTGAAAAAATCGCCGTTTACTTTCATTGTCAAACAACATTAGTAGAAGAATTTAGAGCTTTGTTTGGTGAGGTCTTCGAGTTTTCTAAGAATCGAGCAATCGTGCTTGATCCTGAACAGGAATTACCAATTAAAGAGTTGACGTTTTGCATTGAACGGGCACTGACGTATCATAAAAAATAACGTCCATTGTATGTATTTAAGGGTCTAGAAATAACTGTTAAGTTAAAATTCTAGACCCTTATTTAATGTGTCTTAGATTCGTTCAATAAATGTATATGGCATGATTTCCGTTTTGATTTCTTTTCTTAAGAGTAGTTGAAAAGCTGCCTCTCCACAATGATCTAAATGGTGATCAATCGTGGAAAAGTTTAGAAGTGTACTGGATAATAAATTTTCTTCACCAATAACTTTTACCTGATCTTTTGACAGATGCTGAAGAATTCCTGCTGCAACGTCATCTCCATTAGTGACAATTACTTCGAGCTTTTTTATAGTTGAAAAATAACGTCCTGCTTGTACGCCGTCTTCATATAGGTAGCAGTTTCTAAATACCATTGATTCATCTAGTACACCGAGGATCTTTTTATATGTTTTTAACACTAAATCAGTACTAGCACTTTCGTTTTCTGTTCGCCCTACTGTCAATCCAATATGCTGATACCCTTGTTTTTTCAAACGAGTAAAAAGATCAATATATGATTGCTCCCGTTTAATAGAAATACAGGGGATTGAAAACGAACCTGTGTCTTCACAGCAAACGATAGGTGCATATTTTAAATAGCCTTCAATTCGTTCAAAAGAAATTTTTTTTGATGTAATGATCATACCATCCCAAGCTTTAGCAGCTAAGTCGTCTAGGTATTGCTTTTCAACTGTAGGATTATAATTGGTTGGTAACAGAGTTACTTTGTATCCATCATTAAAAGCTGCACGTAAGATACCGCTGACGATTTTGTCAGTATAAGGATGATTAGTGTATGGAATCATCACAGCAATGTGTGTTGATTTTCCACGGCTCAAATCTCGTGCTTTAGTGCTTGGAATGTAGTCAAGGTCACGTATGATTTTTAGGATTTTATTTCGTTTTTCCTCGGCTACGTAGGGATGATTATTCAAAACACGGGACACTGTAGTAACAGAGTAACCAGATAAAGTGGCAATATCACGAATCGTTGCCATAACTAACTCCTTTCCAAACGATTAATGACTCCTTAAAGGAAATAAAATGTTTTTCAAAAAAGGGAACAAGTAGTTTCCATAATCAACAAAATGATAATGCTCATTTTCATAATCAAAACAAATAAAATTAAATTGCCCTTCTTTTTCACTGATGACTCCTTTTATTTCAGCCAAATTTACCGCTTTATCAAGGGGCTTGCAATAGTCATTTAGGCTTCGAACGATTAAAGTCGTATTTTCAAGTGATATAGAAACGAAATAATAATCTAATCCTAATCGATCTGTTAATTCAAGCATACCGTTTAACATATTTTGATTCCTCCTGTCTTTTTTCAACTATAAAGTATGAAACGCGTATCAGGTCAAGAGGAATGTGTGAGCTTCAGTTACGATAAGTGTTCAACTATAATGTGTTGTTGAATATAATCGATATCGTCTTGTTTCATCTCAGGAAACCAATTTAGCGCATTAGCTGTTGAGTAGCTGATCGCTTTTTTTAATACATCAATATCATCTAATTGCCCCAATGTTAAATATTTGACTAAGCCACCCAAGAAGAAATCACCACAGGCAATTGGATTTTTTGCTTTTATCGGAGGGACAAATAGATGATAAATTTGTTTATTTAACTTCGCTACAACACCTTTAGCTCCTAGTGTGATAATGAAATAAGGAATAGCTTCGGCCGTTTTCGATTTTAAAAACTGGATGTAATCATCTAGTTCATTAAAGGGCTGACCAGGAACTAAATCACATAATTCTTCATTATTGATTTTTATAACATCTGGAGTCCCTTTGTAGGCTTCAATTAAAGCTGTTCCACTAGTATCAATGAAAAAGTGAATATTTTTTCCGATTAATTGATTTTGGATTTGGTTAATGTAGTCAGCGGGCATCCCCTTCATCAATGACCCAGAGAAAACAACTGTGTCATTGGGCTGGATAGATTGTAAGAGTTGTTGTGTAAATTTATTTAATAAATAGGTATCCAAAACAAAACTATTTTCATAAACAGGATAGATTTTGTCATTCTTGGTATCTACAATAATATTGCAATATCGAGTGTTAACATCCACTGTAGTTGTTTCCAATTGAATCGCTCTTTTTAAGGCTAATTCTTTTAAGTAATCACCATTTCTTCCGCCTAAAATTGTATGGATACAATAAGGAACTGTTGAATCTTCAAAATCCATAGCATAAGCGACATTAAAGCTTTTTCCACCAGCAAATTCTTTTACTTCATAAGGTCGATTGGGGACTTCGGCTGTAAAATTTTCTGTTAAAAGTGTACGATCAATAGCCGGATTGGGACAAATTAGATGTATCATATTTAGTCATCTCCTTCAATTTACTGAAATAATAGCATCAAAAAAGAAAATAAGCAATAATGAGAATTTTGCTTTTTGCTAAAAAAGCCAAGTTATTTAACATAAAGCAAAAAATTAGCAAAAAAAGTATTGCATTTTATTTGGCAAATGCTATTATAATGTTAACGATTACAAAGATGAAAGTAGGGAAATAAAGATGAATGCACAGGAAAGAAAAGAGTATATTTTGGATATTTTGAAAAAGAATCATTCTGTTAAGATTTTGAAACTAAGTAAAGAGTTGCGTGTAACAAGAGAAACGATTCGCAAAGATTTATATGAATTGGAAAAAGAAGGGGTAATCAAGAAGATTCATGGAGGCGCTGTTTTAGATAGTTCAAATCAAGAAACGGATTACGAACGAAGAAAAGGAGAGTATCTAGAAGAGAAGCAAGCTATTGCAAAGGAAGCCGCAAAACATATCGAAGAAGGCGATACAATCTATTTAGATTATGGAACGACAACATTAGCCCTTGCAAAAGAAATCATGAATTTTGAAAATATAACTGTAATCACAAACACCATCCCAATTATTAATGTACTTTTACACAGTGAAGGGATTAATCTTTTGATTCCAGGTGGGATGTTACGAAAAAATGAAGATTCACTGTATGGACCATTTGCTTCAAACAACCTTCAAAATATTTTTGTTGATATAGGTTTTTTTGGTTGTGGTGGCATCGATGATAACATAGGCATTACGAATCATCATATGGGAGAAACGATTATTTCAAGAGAAATGATTCATCACAGTCAGACATCAATTATTTTAGCTGATCACAGCAAATTTGGCAGTATAGCATTTAATCGCACGGCCACTTTTGATGAGATAGATATTATCATTACGGACGAAGATTTATCTTCAGAGACGTATGAAAAAATTAGTCAGAAAGGAGTTGAAATTTACTGTACGGACAATAAATAGAAAGGAGGAGAAAAGTGAAAGAAGTATTAATGTACCACCAGCTAGCTGTATCTACACAAGAAGAACTATTTGAAAGATTAAGCAAAGAATTGAATGGAAAAAATATCGTAGAAGAATCATTTTTAGCAGCTTTAATTGAAAGAGAAGCAGAATTTCCAACAGGATTACCTTTAAAAATAGGTGTTGCTATTCCTCATACTGATGGCACATATGTTAAAGAAGACTGCATTGTATTTGCTACTTTGAAACAGCCTATCGTATTTAATGAAATGGGTGGAGAAAAAGAGGACGTGATCTCTGTATCAGTCGTAATAATGTTAGCTATTAAAGAAGGTAAAAAGCATTTGGACATGTTGCAAAAATTGATCGAATCCATTCAAAAAGCTGGGTTTATTGAAGGGTTATCCAAAGCCAAGAATACAAAAGAAATGGAAAATCTTGTGTCAACATATTTATAAATGAGGAGTGACGTTGTTATGAAAAAAGTTATTGTTGCATGTGGTGGAGCAATCGCGACATCAACTGTTGCGGCCAATAAAATTAAAGAACTTGCCCAAAGAGAAAATATTCCGGTGGAAGTTGTTCAGTGTCGGGTAAATGAATTAGACAGTAAAAAAGAGGGAGCAGATTTAATTGTTACAACCGCAAAGGTCAAAAAAGATTATGGAATTCCAGTCATCCATGGTGTTGCTTTTGTATCAGGAGTAAATATTGCAGGCACTGAAAGCAAAATATTAGATGTACTAACTCAGTAAGAGAGGGGGAAAAGTGATGGCTGTTATTCAATATATTGTCGATCTCGGAGCAAGTGTAATGTTACCAATTGTGATTATGGTTTTGGGCTTACTTTTAGGACAAGGAATAGGCAAATCACTTCGATCGGGAATAACGATTGGGATTGGTTTTGTAGGTATTGGTTTAGTCATTTCATTATTAACAGATAATCTTGGGGCAGCAGCTGAAGCAATGGCGAAAAATTTTAATCTGGGGTTAAACGTCGTTGATCTAGGTTGGCCAGGGACATCTCCAATGGCTTGGGGTTCTGATCTTGGTTTAATTGCAATTCCTATAGCTATTGGCGTTAATATTGTGATGCTTGTATTCAAAATGACTAAAGTTGTAAACGTTGACATTTGGAATATTTGGCATATGGCATTCACTGGAGCGATTGTTCAAGTGGCAACAGGTAATTTTTATTTAGGTGTTTTAGGTGTTATTGTACACGCTATAATTGCATACAAACTAGGAGATATGTTTGGTCAAGTAACAGATGATTATTTTGGGCTAGAAGGGATATCAATTCCTCATGGTTCCTCGGCCTATATGGGGGTATTTGCAGCACCAATAGATGATCTAATTGAAAAGATCCCAGGTGTAAATAAAATTAATATCACTTCAGAAAAAATTGAAGAAAAATTAGGTGTACTTGGGCAACCAACAATTGTTGGAGCGACACTTGGATTCATTATTGGGCTTTTAGCCAAATACACGGTCGCCGACTCTTTACAATTATCCATCCAAATGGCAGCAGTGATGGTCTTGATGCCTATGGTAGTGAAGTTAATCATGGAAGGACTCATACCGATCTCAGAGGCTGCTAGAAAACTATTGGATAAGCATTTTAAAGGCAGTGAGTTAAAAATTGGTTTAGATCCTGCGTTGTTACTGGGAGATTCTCAAGTTATTGCGGCAAGTTTATTGTTTGTCCCGTTGACTATTTTAATTGCTGTAATTGTACCTGGAAATCAAGTGTTACCATTCGGTGATCTAGCAACAATGGGCTTTTTTATCGCAATTGCAGTTGGTGTTCATAAAGGAAATCTATTTAGGACATTGATCTCAGGATCGGTAATTATGTACGTGACGATTTGGATTTCAAATCAAATGATATCTCTACAAACACAGTTAGGTCAGCAGGTTGGGTTAGTAGCTAAAGGTGAGCGTGTTTCCTCTTTAGATCAAGCAGGAAGTCCGATTACCTATTTGCTAGCAAAAGGAATTACGCTTGAAACTGGCTTAGGCTTTTTTATTATCTTAGTAATCTACCTCTTTTGTTTTGTTTATACATTCATAAAATATAAAAGACAGATGCTATATATCGAAACTGGTGGAGAAGGAGTGTCGTAAATTTGAAAGCATTGGAAGTTGTTGGAGAAACAAAAATGATTTTAAGCGAATTGGAAAAACCGCAACTGGCAACAGATAAAGTACGAATCAAGGTAGCCTACTGTGGCGTTTGTGGTTCCGATTTACCAAGATATTTTGCTGGTGGAGTACACTCATTTCCTCAAGTATTGGGACATGAATTTTCGGGTGTTGTTGAAACTGTTGGTGCTAATGTAACAGAAATGATTAGTGGTGATCGTGTAGCTGTAGCCCCTTTGATCCCTTGTGGAGAATGTGATGCTTGTCAAAAAGGTGAACCTGCCATGTGCAGCAATTATAGTTTTATTGGCTCTAGAGAACCAGGTGCAATGGCTGAATATGTAACCGTACCGGCAAAGAATTGTGTAAAAGTACCAGAAAAATTGTCATTAAAAGAAGCAGCGTTATTAGAGCCTTTAACGGTAGCGATTCATGGGATTGAAAGGATTAATTTAAAAGCAGGTGTTAGTGTCTTAGTGTTAGGCGCAGGGACAATTGGTTTATTAACAGTGTTAGCCTTGCGGGCAAGAGGCGTGGGTGAAATCACAGTTGCTGACTTGAATACAAAAAAATTATCTATGGCTCAAAAAATTGGAGCAGATTATATTGTTGATCCCAATGAACAACCTTTAGAAGAGTACTTTAAGGATCGTGAATTGCCAGAGGTAGTTATTGAAACAGCAGGAAGTGCATTTACTCAGGTTCAAGCCATTCAACTCGTAAAAAAAAGAGGAAAAGTCAGTTACGTAGGAACATGTACAAAAGAGGTAGTTTTTTCACCAGAAGATTTTGAAAAAATCTTACGAGGAGAATTAGAAATTACAGGCTCATGGATGTCCTATTCTGCACCATTTCCAGGCTATGAATGGTTGGCAGGGTTACGTTATATGGCAGAAGGAGAAATTGATGTAAAGCCGTTGATTACAGGTATTTATTCATTGACTGACAAGGAGAAACCATTTGATGCCATAAATAAAAAAGATTCTGAACAAATAAAAGTACTGTATGAAATCCATCCAGAATGAGAGGTTGTTCTATGAAGAAAGTTAGTCAAAAAAAATATGAAGCGTTACAACGAGTGTCAGATAAATCAGGAGTAATCAGCGCATTAGCTATCGATCAACGAGGCGCTTTGAAGAAAATGATTGAAAAATATCAACCAGAAGTAGCGACGTCCAAACAAATCATTGCATTTAAAGAAATCGTATCAAAAGAGTTAACACCGTTTGCTTCATCAATCTTATTAGATCCAGAATATGGACTGCCAGCGGCTGATAAGCGAGCTGAAACAGCAGGATTATTATTAGCATATGAAAAGACAGGTTATGATACAACCAAAGCTGGACGTTTACCAGATATTTTAGATGAGTGGTCGGTTAAACGCTTAAAAGAAGCAGGAGCGGATGCATGTAAATTTTTGCTTTATTATGATGTGGACGAAGCTATTGAAATTAATGAGCAAAAGCATATTTTTATGGAGAGAATAGGGTCTGAATGTCTCGCTGAAGAACTACCATTTTTCTTAGAAGTCGTTTCTTATGATGCTAAAGGGTTAGAGCCAAATTCAATTGAATTTGCTAAAGTAAAGCCACATAAAGTCAATGACATGATGAAAGAGTTCTCAAAAGAACGTTATAATGTGGACGTTTTAAAGGTGGAAGTCCCAGTGAACATGAACTATGTGGAAGGATTGGGCGAAAAATCATGTTATACACAAGAAGAAGCGTTGACTTACTTCAAAGAACAAAGCCAAGCGACACAATTACCTTTCATTTTTCTTAGTGCTGGAGTAAGCGCAAACTTATTCCAAGAAACACTAAAATTTGCTGCTAAAGCAAAATCCACTTTTAATGGTGTCTTATGCGGACGAGCAACATGGGCAAATGGCGTGGAACCATTTGTTGAAATAGGTGAGTCGGCAGCGATTGATTGGTTGAATACAGATGGTCGTCTGAATATCAACGAACTAAATGATGTGTTACAAGCAACTGCTACTTCTTGGTATAACAAAATCGAAAAAGAAGAGAAAAAATAAACGTTAATCCAAACTCTCACACCTGAATGACGTTTGTCTTAATCTCTACTTTGTTTTACTATACAATAAAAAGAAGCAATTAGAAAGAAAATCTGCACAGCAATTAAGGTGACAAAAGTCGTTTAAGCTTGAGCAACCAAGTAGGGAACTAATAACTCCGTTTTAGAGGGTGAGACAAAAGTGCTTTTTACTTTTGTCTCACCCTCTTTTAGGAATCTGGCAAGTAGACCATATCATCAAATGACTTTGTTCTTTGTGTTCAAAAAAAATTGGCGAAGTCTTCCAGTTTTAGAAATCGATTGGTTTGAACTGATGTAAAATGTCTGACTTTTTTACACCAATTCTTCGTTCTTTGTGACGTTGATGAAACTCATAGAGTCAATGCGTAGTTAGTCCTACTATATGTAAAGAGACTTCTTATTTACATTGCATTTTATAAATATAAAAGAGAGTATCAACGACTGGTTTGAAAGTGATTATTGTTGGAATGTTGAAAATTCAATCTTATAATAGTCCCATTTTTTAAAACTTTCAGCATATTCAGCAACAGTTCCGTCTTGTAATGTCGTCTTTTTTTTCTGAAAGACAACGGCTTCATTTTCTGGCATGGCTAAAAATGAAGCAATTTCAGCAGGTGTAGGAAATATGATTTCATTTGTTTCAGTTGAGTATTCGTCGTACATGTGAATCCCAAACTCAGTTTTAAATCGTTCATAAATTGAATCATAGTAGCTGAGCTCTTGATGTTCATTTTTGATGAACTGATTTGGAATGTACGTATAATGTAAAATATACGAAGTATTATCTACTTTACGAATACGTGTAATTTTTCTATATGTTTGTGTCGTGCTTAGGTTAAGTTCTTTAAGTATTCTTGGATCGGATTCCTCTAAAACGCTGATGACCTCAACTGTTTCAATTTTTCCAGCAAAAACTTCAATGTCTGTAAATTCCACAAGTTTTCGTTTTCTCGATCGTGAAACATAAGTACCTTTTCCTTGATAACGTACGAGGTATCCTTCAGAAGCTAGTTCTTGTATTGCACGAATCACTGTGATTGAACTGGCATCATATAATTTAACTAATTCATTTTCACTATAAAATCGATCCCCATGTTCAAATTCGCCAGACTTTATTTTATTTAGTAAATCATTTTTGATTTGTTGGTATTTAGGGATTTTCATCTTATCACCTCCTGTTTACTCTTGTTTACATAGTAAGACAAAGACAAAAAAATATCCACGATTTTTAGGCTGTATTAATAAATTTAATTTGGCAAGAGTTATTCTTTGACAAATATTGAAGAGTCAAGTTAGTATGTTCATATATTAAGTGGAAACGCTTTAAAAGGAGAGCATAAAAATGCATACGTTCGAAGTAAAAGAAGATTTTTTATTGGATGGTAAACCTTTTAAGATTATGTCAGGAGCTATTCATTATTTTAGAGTAATGCCAAATGACTGGTATCATTCGCTATACAACTTGAAAGCTCTTGGATTTAATACTGTGGAGACTTATATCCCATGGAATTTGCATGAACAAGAAGAAGGTAGATTTGATTTTACCGATGAAATAGACTTAGCTAAGTTTGTAAACATAGCAAAAGAATTAGGGTTATTTGTTATTTTACGACCGTCACCTTATATTTGTGCAGAGTGGGAATTTGGTGGACTACCGGCATGGTTGTTAAATTATCGTGATATACGTGTTCGCTCGTCAGATCCTCGTTTTATTGAAAAAGTAGCGAATTATTACCAGGCATTATTCGAAATCATTCGGCCGCTTCAGGTAGATCGAGGTGGACCTGTCATTATGATGCAGTTAGAAAATGAGTATGGTTCTTACGGTGAAGACAAAGAGTATCTTAGAAATCTATATGACTTGATGCTAAAAAACGGTGTTACGGTTCCACTATTTACTTCTGACGGTGCGTGGGAGCAAGCCCAAACAGCTGGAACGCTCATGGAAAAAAATGTCTTAGCGACAGGAAACTTTGGCTCAAAGTCGAAAGAAAATTTCGCTCAGTTGAAACAATTTCATGAAAAACATGAGAAAAAATGGCCGTTAATGTGCATGGAATTTTGGGACGGTTGGTTTAATCGATGGGGAGAAGAAATCATAAAACGTGATCCAAAAGAGCTGGCTGAAGAAGTTGGAGAAGCGTTAGAAATCGGTAGTATCAACTTATACATGTTTCATGGCGGAACGAACTTCGGTTTTATGAATGGCTGTTCAGCTAGAGGACAAAAAGATTTGCCGCAAATAACTTCGTATGACTATGATGCATTATTAGATGAACAGGGGAACCCTACTGAAAAATTTTTCTCGGTACAAAGAAAAATACATGAATTATTCCCCGAAATAGAGCAGTTAGAACCATTAAGAAAAAACGTAATGGAGCCAAAAGTTGCTTCCTTGAAGGAAAAAGTAAGTTTATTTTCTGTAATTGAATCGATTTCTCGCCATCAATGGAGTAAATATCCTGAAACAATGGAACAGTTGCAGCAAAATTATGGATACCAGTTATATCAGACGAAGGTGCCAAAAAGTACGACTGAAGAGTATTTCCGTGTGATTGATGCAAGTGATCGCGTTCATTTTTTCTTAAATAATGAAAATATTGTTACTCAGTACCGAGAGGAAATAGGCAGTAAAATTTTTGCTAAACCTGACAAAGAAGAAAATCATTTAGCTATTCTAGTTGAAAATATGGGGCGTGTGAACTATGGACACAAATTATTTGCGGATACACAACGTAAAGGGATTCGCAGTGGCGTTATGTCAGACTTACATTTTATTTGTGAGTGGGATCAATATAGTATCGATTTTACAAAAATTGATTTTATTGATTATACGCAAACATGGATCGAAGGTACACCAGCATTTTATCGTTATGAATTAATTGTTGGAAATACTGGAGATACATTTATTGATTTACAAGAATTTGGTAAAGGAGTGGTTATTATTAATGGTGTTAACTTAGGCAGGTTCTGGAATGTTGGCCCGACACTCTCGTTATATGTGCCAGGATCTATTCTGAAAGAAGGAGTAAATGAGATCGTTATTTTTGAAACAGAAGGAAAGTGGTCTTCAAAAATCAGATTGGAAGAACAAGCAATATACAAAGACATGTAGGAAGGATCGTGAAGGAAATGAGTATTATCGCTGTAAGAATTGATGGGAGATTGATACATGGACAGGTAGCGAATCTATGGACAACTAAATTAGATATTAGTCGCATTATGGTTGTAGATGATGAGGTAGCAGAAAACGCAATTGAAAAAAGTGGATTAAAATTAGCAACTCCAGCTGGCGTAAAATTAAGTGTTTTACCCATAGAAAAAGCTGCTGCGAATATCTTAGCTGGAAAATATGACTCACAAAGATTATTAATCATTGCAAGAAAACCAGATCGACTTTTAAAGTTAGTAGAACTAGGCGTTCCAATCAAAGAAATAAATGTCGGTAATATGTCTCAAAGCGAGCATTCAAAATCGATTACTAAATCAATTAATGTCTTAGAACAAGATATTGAAGCGTTTAAAAAATTAGATGTTGCAGGTGTAAGTTTAGTTTCTCAAATGGTGCCAAGTGATAAAACAGAAGACTTTATGAGTCTGTTGAAATAAACGTGACGAACTCATTCGACGTTTAATGTTATCTAGTTACATGAGTTAACTCTTCAGGAAAAAGCTAAAAATGGATTGAGACAAAAGCGTCTCAATCAAATTTTCTTTTAGAGCAGAGCTAGCTACACGTTTAAAATTATCTAGCTTCACAGGTTAAACTTTCGGAAAAAGATAGAAACTGATTGTGGCAAAAAACGTTACCCTCACTTTTCCCTATATTTCTGTCAAGGTTACACGAGCCTGTTCAGCTTTTAAATTAGGAGGAATAACAATGGCAATTCAATGGTGGCAAATTTTATTATTAACGCTTTATGCAGGGTATCAAATTTTAGATGAGTTACAGATTTATTCAGCATTTAGCCAACCTGTTTTTGCTGGATTGGTTACAGGAGCCATTATGGGAGACATGACGGCTGGTTTGATTATTGGTGGCAGTATGCAGTTGACGATTTTAGGTGTAGGAACATTTGGTGGCGCTTCCAGAATCGATGCTAATTCAGGAACAGTTTTAGCTACAGCTTTTTCAGTTGGTTTAGGGATGAACCCAGAGCAAGCGATTGCTGCAATTGCAGTACCAGTAGCTAGTTTAATGATTCAAATGGATATTTTGGGTCGTTTTACGAATACATTTTTTGCACACAGAATAGATAGCGATATAGAAGCAATGAATTATAAAGGAATCGAACGCAATTTCTTACTAGGTGCTTTACCTTGGGCGCTTTCAAGAGCGTTGCCAGTATTTTTCGCCCTTAGCTTTGGTGGTGGTTTTGTTGATAATGTAGTTGGCTATTTGAATACAGATTTAAAGTGGTTAGGTGATGGATTATCAGTTGCAGGGGCTGTTTTACCTGCTGTAGGTTTTGCAATTTTATTAAGATATTTACCAGTAAAAAAACACTTAGCTTACTTAATTTTAGGATTTGTACTCACTGCACTTTTAACAACTGTATTTGGCAACATTCAATTACTAGGCGTAGCTGTTGCTGGCGTAGCGAAAGATTTTGCTCCGGCATTTACTAATTTACCAATGCTTGCGGTCGCTTTAATTGGTTTTGCTTTTGCATTAAATGAATATAAAAAATCAGTTGCACAACCTATGGTTATGAAAGATCATTCAGAAGATACAAGTGAAGGAGAGATCGAAGATGACGAAATCTAACTATAAACTAACAAAAAAAGACTTCAATCAAATTAATAAAAGAAGTTTATTCACTTTTCAGTTGGGGTGGAACTATGAAAGAATGCAAGGTTCGGGTTACTTATTCACAATTTTACCTCAGTTAAGAAAAATGTATGGTGATGATACGCCGGAGTTAAAAGAAATGATGCGTACTCATGCACAGTTTTTTAATACGAGTAATTTTTTGAATACAATTATTACAGGTATTGATTTAGCTATCGAAGAAAAAGAAGGTATTTCTGCAAAGGATTCTGTTGCTGGGATCAAAGTTGGATTGATGGGGCCATTTGCTGCGATCGGTGATTCTATTTTTGGGGCTTTAGTACCAACAATCTTTGGTGCTTTAGCGGCTAATATGGCTGTTAATGGTAATCCGATAGGTGCATTTATTTGGATGGCTGCACAAATTGCGATTATGGTATTTAGGTGGAAACAATTGGAATTTGCATATAAAGAAGGAATTTCTTTAGTAACTACAATGCAAAGCAGACTGACAGCGATGACTAATGCAGCAACATTAATGGGGGTTTTCATGGTGGGCGCATTAGTTGCAACCATGATCAATGTACATTTTGCTTGGGCTCCTTCAATTGGAGACTTGACGATCAACGTGCAAAATAATGTAGATATGATCATGCCTCGATTATTGCCTGCTGCAATTGTTGGCGGTGTGTATTGGTTACTGGGAAAGAAAAACATCACTTCAACCAGAGCGATCTTTATTGTATTAATTATTTCAGTAGCACTATCTGCTCTTGGTGTCATTTCAAAATAGTTGGGAGGAATAAGGAGTGGATAATTTAATATTGGTTAGTCATGGAAATTTTTGTACTGAATTAAAAAATAGTGCAGAGATGATTATGGGTACACAAGATAGCATTTATACGGTTCCTTTATTGGCTGAAGAAGGAGAAAGTGAGTTCTTAGCGAAGTTTGAAAAAATTGCGCAATCATTAGACAATTTTATCGTTTTTTCAGATTTATTAGGAGGGACACCTTGCAATATATTATCGAAAAAATTAATGAATGGAGAGTCATTTGAATTATATGCAGGAATGAGTCTACCAATGGTCATTAGCTATGTCAATGCAAATTTAGTAGGCACTGAAAGTGATTTTGTCGCAGAAGCAAAGGAAAGTACAATAAAAGTTAATGAATTATTAGCATCAGATGTGTTTGATGAAGAAGATGAATAGATAGGAGTAAACGCTGAGATGGAATTATTTAAAGAAACAAAAGCAAACCTTGAAAAACTTGGAGCCGCAATCACAACACAAGAAATAAAACAGCAACCTGTTTTATGGAAAGAAGCATTTGATAATTATCAAGATCAGCAAAAAAAAATAGACCAGTTTATTTCATCTATTGTAGCAGAGGAAAAAGGAAAAAAAATCCGTGTGATTTTTACTGGAGCAGGAACATCAGCTTATGTAGGAGACTCCATTACGCCATATTTAAATCATAAAGGGGATCATACCAATTTTATGTTTGAAAGTATTCCAACAACTAATATTGTCTCTAATCCCTATGATTATTTACAAGCGGAAGTACCAACGATTCTAGTCTCTTTTGCTCGTAGTGGTAATTCACCAGAATCAGTAGCAACGGTGAAATTGGCGAAACAGTTAGTGAAAAAATTATATCAGATTACCATTACATGTGCTAAAGATGGTCAACTTGCTCAAGAAGCTTCAGGAGATGGACATAATTTATTGTTGCTTATGCCAGAAAAATCAAATGATTTAGGCTTTGCAATGACAGGTAGCTTTACGTGCATGCTGTTAAGTGCGCTGTTGATTTTTGATGAAAGTACGTTAGCAGAAAAAACATTGTTTGTTCAAAAAGTAATCCAGATGGGAGATGAAGCTATCTCAAGAGAAAAAGAAATTGACGAGTTGATGGCAGTTTCTTTTGATCGAATTGCTTACCTTGGATCAGGAAGTTTGGCTGGTTTAACAAGAGAAGCCCAATTGAAAGTTCTTGAATTAACTGCTGGGAAAGTTGCAACTATTTTTGATTCTTCTGTTGGATTTAGACATGGTCCAAAATCATTCATCGATGAGAAAACCATTGTTTTTGTCTTTGTCACAAATAATGAGTATACAAGAAAATATGATCTAGATATCGCAGAAGAAATCAAAGCGGATAACATTGCTGCAAAAATTGTAACGCTAGATGTAGATGGAGCGGATAATTTTTCTGGTCAGCGTTTTGCTTACTCTGAAGGAGTGGAATTGCCAGAAGCCTATCTCGTATTACCCTATGTTTTATTTGCTCAAACGGTTGCAATTCATAGTTCCATAAATGTTCAAAATAAACCAGATACACCGTCTGCTACAGGTACGGTTAATCGTGTGGTAAAAGGCGTTAATATTTACGAATATCTTGACTAAAATAAAAAATAAGGAGAAAACAATGTTAAAACTATCATCTGCAAAAAAAGCAGCAATGGATCGTTTATCAACCGATAATGGAATAATTGAAGCCTTGGCAATTGATCAACGAGGCGCATTAAAAAAAATGATCCAATCTTTAGGTGAAAATCCCACTGATCAACATATCATTGATTTTAAAAAAATAGTTTCAAAAGAACTAACACCCTACGCATCTGCTATTTTATTGGATCCGGAGTATGGGATACCTGCAGCAAAAGTTAGAGATGAACAAGCAGGGTTGTTATTAGCTTACGAAAAAACGGGATATGATGCTAAAACTCCTGGACGATTGCCTGATCTTTTGGAAGATTGGTCTGTTGAACGTTTGAAAGAAAACGGAGCGGATGCTGTTAAATTTTTACTTTATTATGATATAGACGAACCAGAAGAAATTAATCATTTGAAACATGTTTTTATTGAACGGCTGGGCAGTGAATGCTTCGGTGAGGATCTGCCATTTTATTTGGAGTTAGTGTCATACGATGCCAAACTTACAGATGCTTCATCTAGTGAATATGCTAAAATCAAACCTGAAAAAGTCATCAAGATGATGAAAGAATTTTCAAAACCACAATACAAGGTAGATGTTTTAAAAGTAGAAGTTCCTGTAAACATGAATTATGTGGAAGGAATCGGATCAGAACAAGCTGTTTATTCACGTTCGGAGGCACTAGCCTATTTTAAACAACAGAGTGACGCCACCCATCTGCCATTTATTTTTTTAAGTGCAGGGGTTTCAGCGGAATTATTTCAAGAGACATTGTTGTTTGCTAAAGAAGCAGGCTCTACATTTAATGGTGTTTTATGTGGACGTGCAACTTGGAAAGAGGGGGTAGCACCATTTGTTGAAAATGGAGAAGAAGCTGGTTGCCAATGGCTTCGTACTGAAGGAAAAGAACATATACAGCAATTGAATAAAGTGATTGAAAAGACAGCAAGTTCTTGGCATGATAAAGTGGAAGTAATAGATTGAAAAAATAAAAAAGATGCAAGGAAAGTGTAAAAAGCGGAATGAGGTTTTTACAGACCTCATTCTGTGTCTTGTTGAAAATGGTGGCTGTGTGATAGGAAGTATCATTCTTTTGGAAAGAAATGATAGCGTATTCAAAAAAAGAAGGAGCGTGCCAACGAATGAAAAGAAGATGGATTATGTCGATTAGTACCTTAGCTTTAATGACGTGCACTAGTGTATTTGTACCAGTTGATGTTTTGGCTGAAGAAAATGGGGATAACAACCAAACGCAATCGCAAGATACTGCTGAGCCGAAAGCTGCAACAACCTATTGGCAAACAAATTTTCAAAGTGGTCAGTTAGGGAACTGGCAGGACTTGGTTGGGGGCATCAACAAGACGTTAAATAATAATGTTTTAGATATTTCTCGTAAAGAAGCTGCCGGGAATAATGCAATATCTATTAATTTGGATTCTCCTCAAAAAGCAGATGGTGAAATAGAAACATCATTTAAATTTAGTGGGGGAGAAGGACGGACAGGTGTAATTGTTAGAGGAGCCACAAAAGATAGCTGGGTTTTTGTTGGTTATAACGTAAATGGAAAGTGGGTTATCGAAAGTCCAACATCATGGAATGATACCATTTCAGGTCCAAGCTTAGCTGCGAATACACCTTATGTTTTAAAAGTTCGTTATGTTGGAACAAAAATCACTATTTGGCTCAATGGGACACAATTTTACGACGGGGAACCTGTATTAGCCAACGGCTCTAAAATTCCAACAGCAGCTGGACGTGTTGGGTTCAGAACGTGGTATGACCAAAAAACGGTGAGCTATCAAAGTTTTAAAAATGGTGATAATGGCACTCTCCCTGAGTTAGTACCAGAAATTACTGAAATAGCCCCTATTAAAATCTTTACCAAAATAGGCACGGCACCTGCTTTACCTACTACTGTGAAAACAACATATAATACTGGAATTCAAAAAGATGAAAACGTTACATGGGACAATATAACTCCAGAAATGTATCAAAAAATTGGAAGCTTTGACGTTTTAGGTACTGTAGCAGGAACATCGGTAAAAGCAAAAGCGACTGTGACCGTCACTGATGATGGAAGTGTAGAAGCTGGAGATAAGATTTCATCGGCTGATATTAGGGTTGTTTTAGACCCGAATTTTCCAAGAGTAATCCGTTATGAAAACCCAAGCGATAATAAAATGATTTTTAAAGGACAACAAGAAAAAATTAGTCAAGTTCTAGTGGATGGAAAAACCTACGAGGCAACTGCGGTGAAAGAGGCTATTTCTCAAAATAGTGCAACCTATCAAGTGACGGTTCCATCGCTTAGTTTAAGTTTTAAAGTCACTTTTACAGTTTCTGATGGACAAGTTCTTTCTATGAAAATAACAGACATTAAAGAAGGAACAACAAAAATTCATACACTTTCTATTGCAAATCAAGGTCTACTTTCTGTGAATAGTACCGATGCAGGAGCAGCTTTTGCAGGAACAGTCATGAATACTGGGACTAATGCGAACAACAATAATAAAAATGGTGATACATTCCAAAACTTAGTAACATCTAATGAAGTTGGAACAAAGCCATATATGTATGGATTTTTAAATACAGATGCTTATGCTGCTAGTTTTTGGACGAATGCATACGGAGACAGCACTGTTGATAACAGTGATAGTAATCGGATATACAAGCAAACAAAAGAAACAACAACAGGATATGTTACATCACTGTGGAGTGGAGCGTGGACGTATCGTCCGTTCGATGCACCAGATGCCTATTTAACTGGAGAGATACCAGAGGTGAAAATTAAATTTTCAAATGATTTGAATGGCGACAGTAAAGTGGACTGGCAAGATGCAGCCATCAATTATAGAGCAATTATGAATAATCCAATTGGTGCGCAAAAGGTTCCAGAATTGGTTAACCAACGTATTCCCTTCAACTTTGCAAGTCAAGCTACAAATCCATTTTCAGTGACTCTAGACGAAACAAAGCGTGTATATAATCTGACAGATGGTTTAGGACAAATGAATTTACTCAAAGGATATCAAAATGAAGGGCATGATTCAGCCCATCCAGATTATGGAGATGTTGGCAAACGTCAAGGCGGTGCAACTGACTTAAATAAGTTAATTGATGAAGGGCATAAACTTAATTCAATTTTTGGTGTACATGTCAACGACACAGAGTCTTATCCTGAAGCAAAAACATTTAACGAGAACTTAATTGATCCAACGAAACGAGGGTGGGATTGGCTTGACCCGTCTTACTCTATTAGACAACGACCAGATGCACTCAGTGGCAATCGACTAGAACGCTTTAAAGGATTGAAAATTAACGTACCAAACTTAGATTATATCTATGTAGATGTTTGGGGAAATCAAGGAGAATCTGGTTGGTTAAGTCGACAATTGAGTAAAGAAATTAATGGGTTAGGTTGGATCACTGCCAATGAATTTCCTAACGCATTAGAATATGATTCAATTTGGAATCATTGGTCTGCAGAAAAAGCATATGGTGGAACTTCAACCAAAGGATTTAATAGTAATATTGTACGTTTTATCCGTAACCATCAAAAAGACACATGGGTCATATCTGATAATCCACTGCTAGGCGGAGCGGAATTTGAAGCCTATGAAGGATGGGTTGGAAAAACGAACTTTAACACATATAAAGATAAAACATTTTCAATTAATGTTCCTACAAAATTCTTACAACATTATCAAATCACTAACTGGGATACAACAACAGCTGCGAGCGGTCAAATTTACGGTACAATCAAGTTAGCGAATGCTGGTGACAAGGTAGTTGTGACGAAAAAAGATGTCAATGATCAAAGACGACTAACACTAAATGGTGTTGATGTACTAAAAGGTGATACCTATTTATTACCATGGACGGTCAATGGTTCATTTAAGTTATACCATTGGAATGGAGCTGGCGGCTCTACAACTTGGACACTACCTGAAAAGATGCAGGGCAAAACAAATTTACGTTTGTATGAATTGACGGATCAAGGTAGAAAAGACAAAGGTCCTGCTAGTGTAGCGGGAAATCAAGTAACGATTCAGGCAGAGGCTAAAACGCCATATATTATTGCTGAACCAACAACTACTGAATCTGTGAAGTTTGGAACAGGAACGCCAGTGAAAGATCCTGGGTTTAATGAACCAGATACACTAACGAAAAACTGGCAAGTTATCCAAGGAAATGCCACAGTCGTAAAAGATCCAAATGGTGACTATGTTTTAAATGCTGGCAATGCAGCGATGAATGTTCAACAAGAACTGATAATGCCAAAAGCAGGAAAATATAGCATTTACGTGAACACAGAAACGCATAATAGAAAAGCGAATATAACAATAGACATCGATGGGAAAAAATATACAAAAGAATACAATAATTCTGTTGTTCAAAACTACATTCAAGCAGATATTAATCATACAAGCGGTGCATACCCTCAATATATGCAAAACGCTAGAGTAGATTTTGTTATACCAGAAAATGCTAAGAAAGCAACGCTGAATTTAACGGCAGATGCGGGCAACAACAAAACAATATTTGATGATATTCGGATTGTAGAAAGACAAACAGATATAAGCAACATATCAAATGTAATCATCGTGCAACAAGATTTTGAAGATACACAAGCCATTGGACTGTTTCCATTTGTAAAAGGACAAGCTGGTGGGGTGGAAGATCCACGAATACACTTATCAGAGAAAAATGAACCGTATACGCAATATGGTTGGAACGGTAACAAAGTATCTGACGTATTAGCTGGAAATTGGTCTTTAAAAGCACACAAACAAGGTGCAGGACTAATGCTGCAAACAACGCCTCAAAATGTTAAATTTGAAGCAGGAAAAAGATACACTGTAAGCTTTGATTACCAAACAGATGGGCAAAATGTATTTTCTGCTGGATCTGTGTTGGGAGAATTCAAGACATTACAAGACCTGAATAAAGTTGGATCGATCTTACCAACCTCTACAGATGGAAAAACTAAAAAATATGAAGTAGAGATTGTTGGTGATGCATCTGGCAATACAACATTCGGTATTTACACAACGGGTGGTGCGTATGATTTAATTATTGATAATTTTACAGTAACCGCCAAATAATGTAACTTGCTTAAAGAAAAAAGTTTAGTAGATTTTTATCTAATTAAATAGTCCACTACAACTGAGTAAAAATAACATCTGAAGTAAAACCTTAACGGGTTTATTTCAGATGTTATTTTCAGTTAAGCATTTAGGTTAGCAAGGTTAAAATAAATGTTCTTTATGTATTGCAGATGAACTCTCATTAAACTATAATCTAGTAAGTAGCTTACAAAATAAAATGAACTGTAACGAGTTAGAGAGGGTGCTGAACAATGAAAATTGGTATTCCAAAAGAAATAAAAATTGGTGAAAATCGAGTAGCGTTACCAGCAGCAGGGGTTTTAGATCTCATTAAACATGGTCATACAGTCTTTGTTGAAACAAATGCTGGACTGGGGGCGTCAATCCATGATGATGAATATGTAGCTGTTGGTGCCACAATTGTTCAAACGGCTGAAGAAGCTTGGGCACAAGAATTGGTTTTAAAAGTAAAAGAACCATTAAAAGAAGAGTACCAATATTTAAGAGAAGATCTGATATTATTTACCTATCTTCATTTAGCCGCAAATAAACCATTAGCGGAAGAATTAATGAAGCGTCAGACAAAAGCAATTGCTTATGAAAGCGTTCAACTAAGTAATGGCGAATTACCTTTACTAGCACCAATGAGCGAAATTGCTGGACGTTTAGCAGCGCAAATCGGCGCCCAGTTTCTAGAAAAAGTCCCAGAAGGAAAAGGAATTTTGCTAGGTGGTGTACCTGGTGTGAAAAAAGGCAAAGTAACCATTATTGGCGGTGGGAATTCTGGTTACAATGCAGCTAAAATTGCGCTAGGACTTGGCGCTGATGTAACGATTTTAGATGTTAACATCAAGAAATTACAAGAAATCGATGATCAATTCAATGGCGCAGTAAAAACACTTGTTTCAAACCATTTCAACATTCAAGAACAAGTGAAAGACTCTGATCTTGTTATCGGAGCAGTCTTGATTCCAGGCCGTAAAGCACCAGTTTTAGTTACAGAAGAAATGGTAGCATCGATGCCAAAACATTCGGTAATTATCGATATTGCTATCGATCAAGGTGGAATTTTTGAAACGATCGATCAAGTCACAACACATGAACAACCAACTTATGTAAAACATGATGTAATCCACTATGCTGTAGCAAATATGCCAGGAGCTGTCCCTCAAACAGCAACATTTGCGTTAGCTAATGCGACCTTGCGATATGTAGTAGAGTTAGCGGATAAAGGATTTGAAGCAGCTGTTGAACAAAACCCAGCATTACTAGCGGGTGTAAATACCTTAAATGGTGCAATGACCAATCAAGGGGTTGCAACAGATTTGGATTTGGCCTATTCTTCTGTTCAATCTGTACTATAATTTGCTTATTTAAAAATCAAGCTAAATCAAAAAAAGTTGAGAAGAGCGTAACCAGCCGCTTCTTAACTTTTTTTATTTTTACAATCAATGTATCATCATATTACTTTTGAGACAGCTAAACAAGTCCACACCATTATAAAGAAAATAGTGATGATAATGTTAACAAGAATATTTTTACTAATAAAGGGATTTTCGTATTGTTTAAAGATGAAGATGTGTAATTGTTTCCATATGTTTGTTTTGATATACTTTAAAAACGGATTTAAATACAATAAGGAGAGAAAATATGGGGATAAAAAGTAGTCTATCTGTAGCTGGGAGTGTATCAGCTTCTTTTAGCCAATCAGCCAATGCCTTAAACAACATAAAAGGATCAACGAACATTGCAACCAGAACCAACGTATCTGGCAATGGGAAAGCAAAAGA
>NZ_MIKB01000013.1 GCF_001730365.1 Enterococcus quebecensis | reverse complement strand
CCTTAGGCACCGTCTCCCCATTTTCAGGGAACAGTTGTTGTAAAAGACCTTTTTTCAACCGCTTCAAAGCATCTAACTTACGTTGATGAAGAGCGATAGTACCATCGAGTTGTTTGAAAAAGGCACCGATTTTTCTTTGTTCTTCTTCATTCGGTAGAGAAATTAGCGCATTCTTAATATCAGAAGAATTAATACTTTCAAAAGTCGAACCTGTACTTAATTTAGTCCAAAAACGATTTTCTTTCATTCTTCCTAAAGTTTGAAAGATGAATTCATTACCTTTAATCGATGCTACTCCTCGACCAAGAACAACATCATAATCAGTCTTTCCAATATCTCCAACAGGTGCTCTAACACTCAAAATTAAATCGCCCTTATCTGCCTGTTTAGTAATTTGTGTAGTCCAAACACGCGGAACAACTCTATTGTTTTTCATATCAGCATTTCCTTGTACCAGTATATGATCACTTTTTTTTTCAGTATAGTTCTCAGAGTTGGGAGATTGCCCCATCGTGATTTGTACAATGTTTCCCAACTTACGCTGTTCCCAAGTGTAATTTTGTGTTATTAAGTACCATTCTAGTGAATTAAATTTTATCAATATTTCTTAATCTCAAAAATTAAAAAAATCATTCCCATTCATAAATTCACCATAAAATCATGAAACAAATACCCACAAGCATAATACTCCTTCACAACCTGCTTCTTATTAACCGCCCCTTTCCGAAACTGAAAAAAATGATCCAACACAGCAAGAGGCTCCTCCAAAGAGTGCAACCGATCCAACGTATGCTGTAAATCCATAATATCCTGATAAGGAATCACCTTTAAACTCTGATCTTCTTTTTTCATAACCTATTTCCCCCTTTTAATATGAAGCGCTGAAAACAGTATCCAACGCCTCATACACTTAACTAATATATCTACACATTGACTCAGGCAACAATTTAACCAGTGATACAAACGACTTGTGTATGATTTTTCTAAGCCTCGTGATGTTTACATCACTTTTTCTCAAAGTAAAACAAAAAAGGCTATCGGAGTTTTATCTAACCACCAATACCGTCATCAATCATCTAGAAAAGCTCAAACCCTCCATAAAATACAAAATCCCAACCAAAAATTTCCAGACAGACTAGAAAATTCCCGTAAAATTAGGTACAATAAAAAGTGCTAGTGCTTTTGTGCTAGCAATTGGCAACTTGTATAGATAGTGTTCGCTGTCTATGCAAGGCTTCATCACCTGATTGCTGTCAGATGGTGAAGTGCCTTTTTTTGTTTCGTATCACTGCGACTGATGATGCCAGAGCAGCTGCTACAAAGTACAAGGTGAACGAAGTGAACATTGCATCCTTGTTTTATATCTAGAATTGAGTGTTTACTTTGATCTTGAACCTCCTTTTGTTAGATTTGTAGAATAGAAAAAAACGATATCAGGTAACATTACCCAATATCGTTCACAATAGTCCCAAAGAATCATCTACCACTTATTCAGCGTAACCTAAAGAGAATCTAAGAAACCTATAGAAAAACAGGCAGATTTTAGGTACAATGAAAGAAGCTAGTACATGTTGCTAGCACTATTGGCAACTTGTTTGGGCAGTGTTCGCTGTCTTTACAAGGCTTCAAATGTCTGGTTGCTGCCGGACTTTTGAAGTGCCAATTTATTCTTATATTCTGATTTAAACAGTTCATGTCAATATGAACTGTTTTTTTATTGCAAATCATGGCAGTTACTTACAAAGCTGATGATGGGCAATAATTGGTGACCGAAGGGAGAGAATTGTCCATCGCTCTATTCTACTTCTTAAGTATATACGAAAAGAATACGAACACGCAATACAATTTTTCTTACTACCTCCATTAAATAACACAAAAAATCATTCCCTTATATATAAGGAAAAATAACAAAAAAAGTTTTTTCAAAATCCTATTTTCATCCTCTAATGACCACCCTATAAAAGTAAAATTGTTCATTTTAAAAGTTCAAAGAGTAAGATATGCTCATTGTTAGAAATTAAATAATCTTTGAAAGCGAGAAGACCAATATAAAAAATGGAAATATGAATGAAAAAGAAACAGGTGAATAAGCCTATATCATTACAGATGTAAGGGTGCCAAAAAATCCAAAGCCAGAACAAGCAGGAAGTGTGGGCAATCTAACTGTAATTTACCGGAAATCATTCTAAAAATTAACCATAAAAGAAAGGTATACAATATATTTTTTTGTTGGGAAAAATTTACTTTAGGATTGTTCCATGGTATCATTGGTTTTAGATTAGATTTATCATGGTTTTCGATGTGAATTAAAGGTGTTTTTAATAATATTTGAGTTAGCACATTATTGGTAGCTAATGGATGGTATGCAGCCGCAAAATATGTTAACTATAATCCAGGAAATTTCCTTGATACGTATGGTATTATATGGTCGGGAATCAGCACTATTTAAGTGGGAAAAGGGTCGATGATGAAAAAATTAATGATAGTTACCACGTTTTCAATCCTATTATTTATTTTTATGGGTTGTTCTATGAGTAAGGAGGAAAATGATTTAAGTATGAATAGTGGAGAAAGCTTTGCACATATAAGTCATTTACTTGGAAGTATAAAAGCGATTAGAGAAGAATCACTAGTAGTAAATACATTAACAGAGATAAGTTCCACACAAACATCTGATAATTTAGACATTCCAGAAGGAAGTGAAATTTACATTTTTATTCCTTTTAAAGATATTCGGGATGATGTTTTCAAAAGAGTAAAGATGAATGAAAAATTGAAAATTTCATATTCCAATATAGCTATAACGAATGGAGTGTATACTTTAACGATTATAGATGGTAGTCAAATAACCAAAGAACTTAAATAAATATATCTAAACGGGAACAATAACTTGTTCCCGTTTCCTGGTTGATACATCTGATTTAATCAAACTAGTTATGCAATTATTAAAAAATGACAAAACGAAATAACCGTCAACTTTAGCCAGTTCAGCTATTTCTATAAAATGAGATAACTTTGCTACCGAATGAAGCGATTCTACATAGAAGAGGTATATTAGCGTATACCTCTCTTTATAAATGGACAGTATATATTTTTTTAACAGATCCATGTAGTTATAATTATATGGATCGTAAGTATTGAAATCATAAAACAGGTTGATGTTGAGGCTCGTTTTCATTGATTTTTACGAAGAAGGGATGTTTTAATATGAAAAAGAAAGTCTATCTAGTCAGTTTTTTACTACTTTTACTAGCTAGTTTTGCAACGGTTACTATCTATAATAAAACCAAAGAACACTCTCAAAATAGCGAGGAAACGAAACATAAGAATCAAGTAATAGACAAAGAAAAAATGAAGATAGCTCAGAAAAAAAACAACGAAAGAACCAGAGATTCCTTTTCAGTTGACTTAAAAAATGCTGATGCCGAAAAGATTTTCAAAATATTTAACGGCCCAAATGCCGATGAGATTATCAATCTTTTAGAAATGAATAATGATTCCGATAGAGTTCTAGTGGCTTCCGATGGGACGATTTCAAAAGGAAAAATGTTTGTTGGGGAAAATCAGGTTGAAATTGATTCTGATACAGACAAAAATGGTATAACCATTAAAGAGCTTAAAGAGTTGATTCAATTACACAAAGAAAAGATAGATGAATTAGCCATTCAAAATGCTCCAAAGGAATAGCGAAGAAAATAGACTAGAGATAATTTGTCGAAAGGGAAAGAACATGCGAAAAATCAGACCACAAAACCCAATCTATCTTCTTTTTGGCCTGTTCATTCCATGGCGATTCATGAATACTTATTATGTTCTGAAGAAAGATAAGCTTATAATAAGTCGCTATTATGTGAGAAAAAATACTAAATATTTTGATAGAAAAATTGATTGTTTAGATTTGGAAAAGTTAGTTAAATTCGGTTTGCCAAAAGACATAGGTTCAACAAGAATAGAACCCACAATCCATGGATTAAAAGGGAGTTATAAATCACAAGAAATCCAGTTTCTTTTTGAGGATGGAACTATAGTTGCATGGAATGTACGTTTTTACACGAAAAAGCAAATAAAGATGTTATTAGAATTAATCTATCTAAGGTATGGTATTATGGCGTGTGAAGGATTACAAGAGGTATTAGGTATAAATGATTAATGGGTCAAAGGGAAGATATATCCGTAACCTTTAAAGTAAGAATCCACAAGATATATATTAAAGTTAGCAAAATCAAGCGATATTAGATATTCGCTGTTTTTATTTTTGGATACCACGAAAAAACAAACCCAAGCAAAATAACCCTATAAATTCGCCAAAAACCTGTATAATAAAACCGTCGGAATCTAAGGAGGGAAGATTATGAAAGACGGTTTGTATTACGCGACACAATTTCGGGAGAAAAAGCTAAGTGTTACAGAATGGATCGACGACCGAGAGAAACAAGTAAAGCAGTTAAACCCTGAGTTAAATGCATTTGTTGACTGGGATGCTGTAGCAGCAAAAAGACAATATGAATCCAAAGGAGCAGGTAAAGGTCCTTTTTTTGGCTTACCTATTCCTTTAAAGATGTTAGGCCAAGACAAAACAGGTATGAAGTCTTCGTCAGGTTCTCGTTTATTTGTTGAAAACCGTGCAACAACGACAACTAATTTTGTTAAAGGTTTAGAAGGATTAGGCTTCATTCCTCTAGGGAAAACGAATGCCCCTGAGTTTGGGTTTAAAAATATTTCTGATCCGACGATTTATGGATCTGCCAGAAATCCGTGGAATCTTGCCTACTCGCCTGGCGGTTCTAGTGGCGGCGCTGCAGCAGCTGTTGCAAGTGGATTATTTCCAATGGCTGGAGCAAGTGATGGCGGTGGTTCCATTCGGATTCCAGCGTCCTTTAGTGGGTTGATTGGTCTAAAACCAACACGTGGGAGTATGCCAGTGGGTCCTGATGGTTGGCGAGGTTGGCAAGGAGCTTCGATCGATTTTGCCTTAACGGTTTCTATGAGAGACACGGAAACACTGTTTTATCATTTACGTGGAACCGAAAAAGCAGCACCCTATCAAGCGCCAAAAGCTGAGTGGTCTCATCAAAAAGCCGCAGAAAAAAAAGTGTTGAAAATTGCCTTTTTAACGGAGTCACCAGTTGGGACACCCGTTTCCCAAGAAGCTGTAAAAGCCATTCAAAACGCAACGGCTTTCTTAGAACAGCAAGGGCATGAAGTAACAGAAATCCCTTATCCAGTGAACGGACGTCAGTTGATTGACAGTTATTATCTGATGAACGGAGCGGAGACAGTCGCAATGTTTGAAGGAATTCAACAAGGGATTAAGAGACCGCTTACTAAAGAGGATATGGAATTAATGACTTGGGGCATTTATCAATATGGCCGACAATTACTTGCAAGTGATTATGTAAGGGCTCTTCAATTATGGGATCAAGCAGCGTATAAGATGGAGCAATTATTTGAGCGTTACGATTTATTTTTAACACCAACTACTGCAGATATTGCGCCTAAAGTTGATGCAGAGTTGCAAAGTGAGCAAATTCGCAAAGACTTAGATCAAGCAGAATCCTTATCCCTTCCAGAATTACAAGACTTGGTCTATGATATGTTTGAAAAAAGTTTGACGATTACACCATTTACTCAACTTGCCAACTTAACAGGACAGCCAGCGATTAGTTTGCCAACTCATGTAGCAGAATCAGGGTTACCTCTAGGCATTCAATTTATGGCCTCTAAAGGCAGAGAAGATTTACTTTTCCAAGTTGGCAAGCTATTTGAACAAGAGCAGAAATTCTTATTACCAAAATATTATCGTGAATCATAGGAGGTTCAAATGAAGAAGATATTTGTTAGTTTCAGTATTGTTGTATTGATGTTAGTTTTAGCTGCGTGTGGTGGAACAAAAGACAAGGCAACAGGAAAAGATGATAGCTGGAAAAAAGTAGAAGAGGCGAAGCAGTTAACGGTTGCTACATCAGGAACATTGTTCCCGTCGTCTTATTACAATGACAAAAATGAATTAACGGGTTATGATGTGGATGTTATCAAGGAAGTTGCCAAACGTCTAGATCTTAAGGTTGCATTTAAAGAATATAATGTAGATGGACAAATCACTTCTGTGGATAAAGGCGAGGCTGATTTAGCCGCAAATGATTTTAATCTAACGGGGGAAAGAAAGAAAAAATTCATCTTGTCTTCGCCAATCAAGTATTCGTTTGACAGTATGATTGTCCGTAAAAGTGATGATTCTGGGATTGCCTCTCTTAAGGATTTAAAAGGCAAAAAAGCAGCTGGAGAACCCAATACCAACTATATGAAAATAGCAGAAAAATATGGAGCAAAATTGGTTACCTATGACAATGCGACGAACGATCAATATTTGACGGATGTAGCAAATGGTCGTACAGATGTGATTTTAAATGACTATTATTTGCAAAAAATGTCAGTGGGCGCATTACCTGATATCCCAGTGAAGATTTTAGAAGGTGTCTATTTTAATGCAAACTTTACTGGATTTTTAATGAAAAAAAATAGTGTTGCATTAAGTAAAAAAATTGATGAAACCCTAAAAGAAATGCAAACAGATGGAACACTTAAAAAAATATCTGAGAAGTATTTTAATACAGATGTCTCAGTTGAACCAAAAGAAAAAATAGAAGAAAGTGTTTCAGTAGAGTAGATGTATATTCCAGCGATTGATTTTCATCTAATGGTCGAGTCCGTTCCTTTTCTTCTGACAGGATTGCCTTATACACTGGGCATCACATTGGTCACCTTTGTTATAGGAAATGTGTTAGGAATTCTTTTGACAGTATTAGGTATGTTGCCTTCAAAAGTGATCAAAGGAGTTGTTCGTTTTTATATTTCCTTTTTACGAGGTGTTCCAGGTCTTGTATTGTTGTTTCTTTTGTATTTTGGTTTGCCGTATCAGTTAAGTGCTCTAACTGCGGCTTGTATTTGTTTTAGTTTAACCAGCAGTGCTTTTATCGCAGAAATATACCGAGGATCGATTGCTGGAGTGGAGGCAGGACAGTGGGATGCAGCGTACGCATTAGGCTTGCCCTATGGAAAAGTGATGGGGAAAATTATTTTGCCTCAAGCTTTCCGAATTTCTATTCCAGCTTTAGGTAATGTTGCAATGGATTTGTTGAAAGGCACGTCGCTAGCTGCCATGATTACAATTCCTGATATTTTTCAAAAAGCGAAAATCGTTGGCGGAAGAACCTTTGATTATATGTCCATGTATATTTTAGTGGCAATCATTTACTGGCTCCTTTGTGTGGCGATTGGCTGGGGGCAAAGTCGTTTGGAAAAACATTATGTCAATCGATATAAGCTTAAACCAGAAATTCGAGTGAAAAAAACGTTGATTTGAGAGCTATCAGTAGGTAGGATTAAATAAGTTAGAATAATAATCAGTTGTTTCTCTTTTTTTAGAGGAGCAGCTGATTGTTTGTCGTTGAATGGATTACTTTAAATTGTTATAATTAGTTAACTATTTTTTAGTATCTGTATATTTTAATTGAAAGAGTATGGAACAAAATGACCTCAACAAGATGGAGCGGATAAGGATGTCTAAAAGTTCATTTTTAATTCAATATTTGAGAAAATCTAAATTAGGTAATGACTTTTTAGCAGGGTACCTAAATACTATTTTAAAGAGTCTTATCAATCATAATATAAATGATTCTTTTGAAATTAATATTCGGGGAGGATGTTGGTCTACAAAAGTTAATACAGCGTATGATTTAATAGATAAAGTATTCGCGGCTGTTGATTTATCAAAGACAACGATTTTATTACATAATCATTATCCAAGGTTCAGTAGTTCTTTCACCTGTGAAGCTCTTAAAAGCTATCTTAGAAGTAGTTCTTGTTTTTGTGGGACGAATGACCCTGACCATTCCAAAGAAGTCCTTATTAAGTGTAATGGTGAGACAATTTTTTATATGGTCGGTTCTTCCAATTTTTCTAGAAGTACTTACATGACGAATGATCGTAATGTTAATCAATCAGACATTTCCTTTATTAGGTTCAATGATCAAACACGCCGTTTACTATCTTCAATCATTTACAGTGACAGTAATGTTATGCTTACTTACTACGGTGAGCGGGAAGGGATTTCAAATGATAACTCATCAGAGACCGAGTACACGCAATATGTAAAAGAAAATCATCTTGAAATTGTTACTACTCCATACGTTGGGTCAGATGATTTATTGAGTGAATATGCAGATGAATTTTTTAGTAACATTCGACTTGACGAAGCAATAGTAAAGAATGATCATTTCGAGCAGTGATTCAGTTTTTATGATGAATGACGAATTCTTTTAAGCTGTAAGGATAATAGTTAGAGCAAAAGCATTAGATACTGATGTTTAATAGGAGAACGATTAATGGATATTTTTAAGTTTTTTAAAAAAGAAAAGAAAAATAAACCGACTAACTTTTTTAATTTTCAGAGGAACAATGATGGCGTTCAAAAAGTAATTGATTGGGTCAAAATTTCTTCGGAGATTATTATTGATATAGATTCAAATAAATGTTTCAGTATAGGCGCTACACAAGAGGGGAAAAGGTTTCTATCTGCTTATACGGATGTATCCCAACATGTGCCTTCGTATCGCAAAGAAGATAGATTTATGACAGTTAGCTTTGAGTACTTAGGGAAGATTTTTGAAGAAAATTCCGATCTTGATTTTCTATGGTTAAATCCCAATTCAGATAGTATTCAGTTAAATCGATCCGTATTTACTTCAAAACATGCTATTAAGAAAAATACTGAAATTCAAATTGGGTTGCCGGCGGAAAAACCAGTTGTATTAATCGATTTCTTGTCAAGTTATGCTAGACAAGAAGTGTCTATTAAAGCTATTTATTTAGGCTTAATGAGACATAACAACGAATTTAGTTATGCAGTTTTTATAGACAGTGAGAATGCGGAAAAAATCATTCCTGAAATAGGACCTAAAATTACAGAAATCTGTCTAGCGGATAATACACTGTATCCAGTAGATTTTGTTTATGATAATTTCTTAAACGATGAACAATATTTAGTTTATTCAAGATAATATGCATAGACAAACGTTGTTTTGATAGTGATAAAGAAATGTCTTTTTCGTCAAGGGGTAAAAATTACTATGAGAGTGAGTGGATAAGTAATGAGCATACTAGATGAGTTGTTTAAGGAAATGAATATATTTAATGAAAAATATTATAGTGAAGCTGAATATGTAAAACAAGACCAATTGAGAGAAGCATTTATTACCGATTTTCCACTAGAAAGCATCAAAAATATACCTTTAGATAAGTATGTGATTGGTTATAATAGATCTGATTCTTTCTGTTATAAATTAGAAATTACTTTAAGTGGAACTGGATATATTGGTGCAGGGTATTCTGATAAATTTGGTATCTATTGGAGTAAAGACGATAATACATATAAGTGGGCAAAAAAATATGGAGTAACTCAAGAAGAAGTGTATGAAAAAGTCTTAGAGGAAATTTCCCATCTTATTGAAGCTGGTGGAAATTATGATAGTAACTTTATCGAGAAATGCCTACTCCCTCCGACTGTTAGAGGGAAGATTTTGTCAACGTATTATCCTGAAAGGTATTTGAATATATTTTCGAACAGACATTTAGATTTTTTTCTAACACAATTAGGTAGTAATTCGGCAAAATTTAATAGTGTTTTAGAAAAACAACATTTCATTCTACTAGAGAAAAAAAAGAATGTTATCACGGAACAGTGGAGTATTTATAAATATAGTAAGTTTTTGTATTCTTTTTTTGGAAGTCCTACAAATGATAGTGACAAAGATGATTATCAAAGTGAATACAATCAAAATGAAATGTGCGAAATAGAGACTGTTCAAGTGGAACTATTAGATAAAAATTTACTTACTAGTAGTGGTGAAAGAGAGCGCTCAAACAATAATAGAAACAATGGTGATGTTGATTTTTTAGAAAAAAATCGTCAAAATACTATAACTGGGAATCGTGGAGAAGAAATTGTTTTAAAATATGAGAAGGATAGACTAAAATCAAATAAAAATTTACAACAACAGGTGGAGCGCAAATCTCTGAAAGATCATAAATTGGGTTATGATATCTTATCTTTTGATAATGATGGGAGCAAACGATATATTGAAGTAAAATCAACCGTTCAATCGTTTAATAGTGAAGGTAGTTTGTATATAAGTAAGAATGAACTTGAAAAAGCAAGAGAATTGGCAAATTTCTGGATCTATCTAGTTTTTGACGCTAGAAGTGAGAATCCTAAATTAGTTTGTATTCCGTCTCCATTTACGGATAAGAATGAAGATCGTATAAGCTTAGAACCTATTAGTTTTAAAGCACATTACGCGTTTGGTGAAGGTGTCTAACTCTAATTCTAATTGCTAGTAATCTAAAAGGAGGGTATTATGTGAGTAATTTTAGGAGAACTAAAAAAGAGATGAAATTCCAAAGTTTTGACTCATTGAAAATGGTACAGGATGTGATTGAAGATGCTGCTCTAGCTTTAGAGGATACGTCAAGAAAACTAAAAGATTCACCACTGACAGAAGTGATTTCTGGTGCTATTGGAATTGGAATTGGTACGGGAATTGGATTTGCGGGTCTTTGGTTTGGAGGATCTGTCGTTGGGGTAAGTGCGGCTGGAATAACAAGTGGCTTAGCTGCCGCTGGGGGGATATTATCTGGAGGAATGGTTGCTGGAATTGCAGTTCTAGCAACACCAGCTATTGTGTTGGGAATAGGTGCAGTGTCGATTTCAATGAAGCATAAAAAGAAGAGACTTGATAGAGCAAAGGAATTATTATGTCAAAAAGCCTTAGAGAAACAAGCTGAAATTAATGATGCATTGAGGGAAGAAATTGAAGCATCTAAAGAGAGAATTGATTATTTATTAGGATTAAGTATCCTTTTGGAATCTGCCATAAAAGATTTAAAGCACGATCTTGGTTTAGAATAGCAATGTATTAAACCAACTTACTGTTAAAATAGAGCTAGCGAGAGAAAACGACTACTAATAGTTTTCTTTCGCTAGCTTATTTAAATAAATCAGAAACAATTCTTTTTTAATTAGAAACTAAAACAATCGAAGCACTGGTATTTCCTTTAAGATCTTTATTGACCATGTGTAAAAGGGTACCCGTTTGTTGTTTAGGAACTGCTAAATTAAAATAGCCGTTACTATCTGTAGTAACTTCTAAAATCACTTCATTAGTTGTAGAAACAACTTGAATGAGTGTTTCAGGTTCTCCTTGACCAGTCAAGAAAGTTTCACTTGGCGTGACACTGACTTGAGTTATTTTTACTGGTTCTGGTGCTGTTCTATCAGTGTTGATTAATTTTACATTCGATAAATACATAACAGTATCTTTACGCCCAAATAAGCTAGAGTAGGTCATTTCTGAACCTAAAATAATATTTTGAGGTCCAGTGGTTTGAGGAGTAAAGGCGATTTTTTTATTAACTTTATTTTTAGCGATTTGTTTTTCTTGCTTCAGTGAATTCCCGAAGCCATATTTAATAACTTGTTCACTGTATTCTTTTGGATTAGGATTATAAGCGTCAAAGCTCAACTCATAAGGTTGATTTTTGGTTAAGCTAACTTCTTGTGCTGCATAAGCTGCTGATCCTGTCCGTTTTTTATAGAACTTTAAGCCATTACGATCAGTCGATAGCGCTGAAAGAATTTCTCCACCGCTTTTTTTCAATACAAACTCGTATGGGTTAGAGGCAGTAATACTATTAAATTTACTCCCATTATTGCTTAATTTCCAACCGTCAAAGCTTGTTTGAGCAGTGTTCCGTTTGAATTCAGTATTGAAGAGTAAATTTTTATCTTCGGCAAGTTGAGGACGGAGTGACTTCATTTGGTTGACTGTTTTCAAAAATGAGCTGACTTTATCTTTATATAAATTGCCGCCGACTTTTAAATTTACTGCATGGCCAGCGTTTGGTACGGTTAGTTGATCTTTATAACCTAGTGATGCAGTATATAATTTGTCCTTAGCAACTGGTGGGATAAACCAATCTGCTGATCCGTGAATGAATAGTTTTGGCACATTAGATTTGGAAACCGAATTCAGTGGTGCAATTGAAAATAAATCAACCTTCAAAATAGGTTTTACAAATTGATTATTCAGTGAATCAATCAACTCATTTTCGCAATTATACCAATCTACCTTATTAACTAAAGGAATATACTGTAGCTTAGAGGTAATTAGGCGCATGACGTCTCGTGCTTGCTGTTCGATAGAATAATAACCGCAATCTTCAATGACTGCTTCTACATTAGGATGGGGTGTTTCTTGAGACATCATAACTGTTGCAGCTCCCATCGAAACCCCTAATAATACAATTTTTTGATTCGGTTTTACTTCTAATTCTTGATTAATCCACGCATTGATATCATTTCTTTCATAAGCGCCAAATGCAATATATGTTCCTTCACTTTTCCCGTGAGAGCGTGCATCTGGAATAATTACATTGTATCCTAATTCGTAAAGAAATTGAGCTTCCTCCATGATATTCATTGAATTAGAACGATAACCGTGGTGGACAACAGCTGTTTTATCCGATTGGTTATCTACATAATAAGAATGGAGTTTCAGATTTGTTTGAGTGGGTTCATCAAATACTGTAATATAGCGCTCACTTTTACCCGCAACGTTTTCAAACCAAGAGCTTGTCTCACTTGTTCCTGTAATTCCTAATAGATCAGCGATACTAAAAATCGTATTCTCTCTTCTCACTGTCGCATCAAAAGCTAATGAAGCAATCAACTTGTTTAACACAGGTCCAAAATTACGTGCGTTAGGATTAGAATTTTCCTTTAGATATTGTTCCATTCGATTAATGATTTCTTGCTCTTTTTGCGGTAATTGCTCTCTTTCAGCCGTTGTTTTGGCTTCAAATGGTTCATCTGGTTGTTCCTGTACAATACTTCTGTTGGTACGAACCGGTTGACTTTCAACTTGATTATCTTCCCCAATAACAACAACATTTTCGTTAGCAGCTGCACTAATTGGTGACAGCATACTTAGTAAAAGTAACCCTACAATAAATTTCGAACTCTTTTTCATAATTCACCTTTAATCTTTCTTTAAATTTAATGATAATTATCTTAAAAAGATAACATTATATTACAAAATAGTCAATAAATATTTCTTTAGAATACAAATAATATCTATTTGATGTTATTTGTATATTAATGATAGAAAATCCTTATATAAAATATAAGGAAAAAGTTGTAACTGTTTCTCGGTAGGAAATCAATTTACCTGCTCTTTAAGTATTGTATGGCGTTCTAAGCTATTCCATTTGTGCTACTATTATGTATATTTAGTAAAAATTCAGGAAAGTGTTTTTGGTTCTAGGTTATAGGTTGTTAATCAGAGATCTGAAGTTGTAGAATCTATATATGATTCGCTCTATTTCTCATTAATTTTACTAATTATAAAAAGAATTGAGTGGCTATATTAATCTATAAAAAGGTATAATTAAGAAAGAAATGAAAAATACATAGTGGCAGCTTAAGTGTTGCTATAGTGAAGCTAAAAGGAGAAGAGTATGAGTCGAAGTGAATTAAAGAAAAAGGCGCAAGCACATTTGCATGGGCATTATGGAAATTGGAGTTGGATTGCGATTTTACCATGCGTAGCATTGTTTATCTATTTATTTTTTACCATCGTATTTTTTCAATCATCTACAGGAGTTGTAGATTCTTCCAATGATTATAAATCTTGGCAAGACGATTACACCAAAAAGTCCGATCGCTATACAAATGAGTATCAAAAAGGGTATGAAGATGGTTATTCAGATGGTTACGATGATGGTGCTTATCAAGATGATTCTTATGATTATGAAGATGAAGTTGGAAATAACGGAAAAAATCTGCATTCTCTATCAAATACTTCATCAATCGTTTCATTAAAAAATACAACTCGTGGTGTTACTTACCAGCAAACCACGACAATTAAGTCGAGTATCAGCAGTTTCTTTGCCTTTTTATTTGGTTTAGTCGCAATACTTGCGATGATTTTATATCGAGGAATGATTCAGTGGGCAGCAGTTGATAATGTAGAGAGACGTGAGTTTAATCTGAAGTCAGTCTTTACAGAGTTTGTCTTAGTAAATGGTAGACGGACGGTAGTGGCCAATATTTTAGTGACACTTTATACTTTCCTATGGTCGTTGTTGTTCATTATTCCAGGTGTGATTAAGCAGTTGTCTTATGGTATGACCAATTATTTATTGAAAAAAGATCCAGAATTAACGGCTAAAGAAGCCATGGCACTGAGTCAAGAATTGATGAAGGGGTATAAGCTAGAGTATTTAATTTTCTCGTATTCATTTATTTTTTGGCAATTTGCTGTATCCTTTAGTTTTGGTTTAGCTAGTGTTTATGTTATTCCATACTATAGTGTGACAGAAGCGATGTTTTTCGACCAAATTATTGAAGGAAAACATTATTTATTCTCACAGGAAAAAGAAGCTGGTTTTGCTGATTTCTAAAAATAGATAAAAAGAAGTCGTATGAAAATCTTGTTGGAGATTTTCATACGACTTTTTTTATGAACCGGAGCTAACAAAAGGGCTGATTAAACCAGCTAAACCTTCGAGATTTCGTGTTTGAATCATAATCGTTCCACGGCCGTGAAATTCATTGACTACTCCCTCACCTGTTGTGAAACCAAACATTCCTGAGGCTATTTTTATATTATAATCTAAAGATTCGGACCAAGCGACAACATGTTGATTATCTACCACAAATGGCTTAGTCCCATCTAATTGAATTTCAACGATATCGCCATAACTATTGATTAATAAGGATCCTGAACCAGTAGTTTCCATTACAAACAATCCGCCAGTTCCACCAAAAATGGCTCCGCTAAGTTTTTGACGTTTCATATTATAAGAAACAGTGGCATCACATGCTAAAAATGCGCCTGTGTTTAAACGCCAGTGTTCAGTACCAACTTGCAATTCCTTGATTGCTCCAGGCGTTGCGGGTGCTAATGCAATTTTTGCTGTATCTGTTAAGCCAGATGCTTTTGTAATAAAGAAACTCTCACCGCTAGACATTGAACGTCCTAAAGCACGAATGGCACCGCCTAAACCAGACTTTCCGTTGCTGTTCATTTTACCTTCAAGAGAGATTTCCCCATTGTGATAAACCATGGCACCACTTTCTAATTGGATACTTTCACCAGTTGTTAAATCCACTTCAACTAATGGAAATACCGTGTCTTTTGTCATTTTGTAATCCATTAAATCAACCTCCTTTTTATTTCATCTACTAGTATACTATAGAATAAGTACTTTTCTTGATTTAAATTGCTAGTTAGAAATATTAGATCCAGTAGGTAAGAATTGAGAAGGCTATTAAAACGTTATTTTAGTGATGAAATGAAAAGTGAGTTTAGTGTGAATGGGTATTTGCATGTGTTTGATTGACGCATAGGGGGACTATTATGAATTGCTGCAAATGATAAAGAATAACCAATCAGTGAATGAATTGTGTTCACTGATTGGTTATTCTTAGATTTTAAAATCAAAAAATGACAATAGTCATCATTACATAAGGTCTTTTTACACAGAACTACTCGATTTATCATAACTGAATCTCAATTAAAAACTTTTGTTGATACGTGTAAAAAGAAAAAGACGTCTTTTTATACTGTTTAAGGATACTTTCTATAGTATACAGCCCATATTTTTTTAGCTGTTTTTTATCATGAATAGAATAATTTGTATTTTGTATTGTTGCTAATTGTTGTTCCTCAGTATTTCTCAACTCAAAATAAAGCTGACTATCTTCTTTTTTCAGAGATAAAAAGAAGGCTTCTTCATCATGATTATCGTGGACATCAACTGAGTAGTCAAGAACAACTGACAAACATCGGATAAAATCGATCAATTGAATCGAAATATCAGATTCTTGAATCATTTGAGGAATCGAAATCTTGAGTTGAATATTTTTTTCTTCACAAGCTTCAATAAAATGAATCAATAACCCTTGAACAGCCGGTATGGTTAAATGGTTAACTTGATCATATTCATCAAATTCTAGTAAATTTTGAGAGTAATCTTCAACAGAAGAAATGAAGGTCAAAGCTTTATCCAGATCCCCTTTTTCGATATATCCCATCAAACTTAGCATGATATTCTGATAATCATGTCTGAATTCATCTGCCATCGTGATTTTTTCCATCTCTTTATTATATTGTTGATACAAGACATTTTTCTTTACTTGCTGCTGGTAGTAGTGGCTATAGAAATAAGCGATGGAGCACAAAATAATACTTAATGTTGCTAATAGAAATGAAATATAGTAAAAATCAATATAAGAACCAAGGTAAACAGCAACACGTTTAAAAATTTCTAGAGCAAAAAAAAGAATCGTCAATAAAATGGCCGGCATTTTATAACTTTTTTGGAGTTGTAGAATAGCATGGAATATGTTGAATTTTTGATCCATTTTTTCTGCAATCAATATTAATAGGAGAAGTAACAATTGTTGCCCAATCAATGAAATGGGCAATAATTGTTGGTAAAGAGAATCTGAAATTTTTCCTAATCTAAGTAAGAATGTCAATAGATCATTGGTAAACAGCCAAGAAAAAAGAACCAATGAATTCTCTAAATAAAGAAAAAGAACCATTGCCAACCAACTTTTTAAATTACGGAGAATAAAAATAGGCTGTAAGAGAGAGTAAAGAGCCAATAATAAGTATGATTCGTGAAACATTAAATAGAGAGGAAACTGACAAATCAGTAAAAGGACTAAAACAATCATTTGCCGCCGAGAGATAAATTGTTTAGTTTTTAAAAGGAAAATGAATTGTAAAAAATTCAAAATTAACATGCTGAATAACATATATTTTTCCATAAAAATCTCCTTTTCAACTGTAGACTAGCGATGGTAGAACAAAAGTATTTATTCGGTTCTTTTTGTGAAAAAGTATTTTTACTTTTGTTTCATGCTCTCTTTTTTTGAACCGTAAATTTAGCAATAAAGTGGTCATTCTTACTTGTAAAGTTATGACTACTTTGTTTGTATTTTTTTAATATAGAAATAAAAATGTACAACCCTTTTCCTTGATGACCTTCTTTTGTTGAAAAATTATTTTGTAAAAAAGAAGAGAAGGAAATTTGAGTATTATTATTGTAGGTGTTATCTACTTCAATTGTTATTGTATCCATTGTGCCAGTTATGGATATTTCAATAGAAGGTGCAGCGGTTTGTTCTGTTGCTTCATAGGCATTATCTAATAGAATAGAAAAACATCGAATAAAATCGACGATATTCATATCCACATTGGTCAAACTCTCAGTTATATGCAAATTCAATTGAATATCAGCAGCAAGGCATTTATTAAAAAAACTAGTCAATAGCGCTTGGATAGGTAGATTATTTATCATAGAAATTTTTCGAAACAAATTCGGAGTAAGCAACGAATCTGAATATTGAATGATACTATGTAATAACTCAATCGCTTTTTTTTGATCACCAGCTTCTAAATAAGTTGTTAAACTTTGTAGAAACATTTTATAATCTTGTCGAAATTCATTAGAAAGACTAATTTTATTTTTTTCACGATTATAGGTTTCAGACAAGAGTGAGATATATTGTCTTTCATTATTAGCCTTAAACACAATCATCAGATTCCAAGTGATCAAAATAGTATACCCAACGATAATAAATAGACTGTACATGAGAGAAAAAGTATCTCCACTTAGAACATTGATTTGTTTAATTGATACAGCTAAAAACAAAAATAGCAAAAGAATGAGAGACAACAGTTTATATTTTTTTGGAAGGAATGCAGGAGTATTTTTAGGAAAGAATCGTTTCCACAAATAATTCATTAGCATAAGAATCAAGAAGAGTAAAAGCTGCTGTAAAAAAATGAAAAAATAGAAATAGTTAAAGTAAGTTGCAGAAGAAATTTGCTGATTATAATGCAAGATATCCCAAGTATCTAGAGTTGGAATCCAAGCAAGAACGACCAAAGAAAGTTCAAAGCTGATTAATAAGGCCGGTGTGAACCAATTATTTAATCGTTTAGCAGCAAAAATAAACTGTAAAAAAAGGAACGGCAATTGAAAATAAGCGACATAGGCGTTACTAAGAAGGAACCCTAAAATAAATTGGCATAAAACTAAAAATGTTAAAACAAAGCTTTCTTGTTTAGTCAGAAGCTTTTTATATGTAACAAACCAAATAAGTTGAAAATAATTAACAGCTAGTATTGAAGTAACAATAGTTTTATCCAATGTAGTCAGACCCCTATAAAACTTTTTTTATTTTATCAATAATTGAAATACCCACATGTAATTGTTGACCATTTGAAAAAGTGATTATGCCACTTGCTCTATCTAATGATGTAATCGCAGATAGATTGATGATATAAGATAGTAGAGAAGTCATTAAATATGGCTGAGGTAAAAGTTTTTTTATTTTACCAATATTACCTGTGAGGATGATGTCTTCCGAAACTGTTTTGATCAGAATTTGACCCCTAACCCCTTTGATAGATTCTATAAAAAGGATAGATTTGCAATTGATATAGATATTTTCAGCACCACTTTTTAACGTAACGATATCAGGATTGTCTGTCCAGAATTCTTTTAGATGATGTTCTATTTTCGTTAATAACTTATGCATTGAGCTATTCAGATTCTTTGCTGAGAAACAGTCTTTCACAATATAGCCAATTGGGAATATATCACTATTAATGATAGAAATAGCTTTGTCTTCTAAACTAGTTAAAAAAATAATTGAACAGTTATCATTTTTTTTTCTGACTTCTTTAGCAAGATCAATTCCTGTAAAAGTAGTTTTTAGATCGATATCAAAAATAAAAATATCAGTATCTGATATTGATAATGTTTGTAAATAATTTAGAAAAAGTAAGTGATTATCCATAGAAGAAATATCGAAATCAACGAAATTAGACTGATAATCACTTAATGATTGAAGAATTTTTTTTCGATACTCGTAATTGTCTTCTATTATATACACTTTTGAACGTAATGTCATATTTTAGATCTCCTTAATATATATATATAAATTTTAATCATACAATACTAATACATGATAAGATATTTTTCCAATAAAAAGAAGTATTTATCGATTATTTTTCTTGAAAAAACATAATATGAATAAAAAACCGCTTACATTCTATTTCAATAGATTTAAAGTATAGGTATTATTTAAAAAGTATTAAAGGATTATTTTAATACGAGTGATTAAATATAGGAGGAGTTCTATGGGGAAAAATAGATTACTTGTATTATTGCTTGTATTTATTTGTTTGAGTGTTAGTCCGAAGACTGGTAATGCAGAAGAACAAAATGTCGGCAATCAAGCAAGTAGTCAAGCAAGCATAACATTTGTCCATGACAATACGCCACCAAAAAGCAATGATGATTCCAAAAATCAGGGAAAAATCTTAGGTGACTTAGGTCTTGGTCAAGGAAAAAGGTTGCCAAACACTGGTGAAGTAAAAATGATTATGTTGATAGCGAGTGGCTACTTAATAATTGGAATACTTATTGTCATCAGTGCATCAAAGTATTTAACTAGGGGGAAGAAAAATGAAATTATGGAAATCAATGTTATTAACAACAGTACTATTAGGTAGTATTGCAGCACCAAGTGTCTCATTTGCAGTAGATGGTACATCTGGAGACGACGAAGGGAAGAAAGATGCAACATCATTTGGTTCAGTGAGCTTAAAAGTAGGAGACGACAATACACCTGGCGAACCTGAAGTACCTGGTGATGAAAAGGAGCCCGGTGAAGAAGGCGGCGGTACAGGAGAAACTGGAAATACTGGACTTCTAGCGATCACATATGTTTCTCCACTAGATTTTGGAGAAGTTTCATTAACTGGTAAAGAAAAAGTAGTAGCTGCAAAAAATGAAGATCCAAGTCTTCAAATTAGAGATATCCGTGGAACAGCTAAAGGTTGGACCGTTCAGGTATCTATGACAGAATTTAAACAAAAAGCAGATGCGAAAGTTATTATGAAGGGTGCGTCTTTACACTTACCATTGGGAACAGCCAAAGCAAGTGGAACAACTGCTTCTACAGCACCATCAACAAGAGAAATTACGGAAGTAAACGAGAAAGCACAAACTGTTTTTGAAGCACAAGAAGGAACTGGTGCTGGTGCATGGATAAATCAATTTGGAAAAGATAAAATTGAATTAACGATTCCTCAAGATGTATTAGTTGGAGAGTATCAAGCGGAATTAACATGGACAATTTCAGATACACCAGGAAACAAATAAAAGGAGAGAAACTTAAATGAAAAAAACAATTATTTTAACAAGCGCAATCGTATTAACATCACTTGCAATGGGTGCACAAGCAGCTCATGCAGAAAGCACAGTACCATTTGATAGTAAAGCAACATTTGAATTTAAAACAGAAGATCCAGAAAATCCAGAGGTAAACCCTCCTGTTGATAAAGATAAACCAGTTACTCCACCTACAGGTCAAAAAGGACTATTAGCAATTGATGCTGTTTCTAGCTTTAACTTTGGTTCAGCAACTATTTCAGGTGGTGAAACAAAAGCGAACGCAGCAATTCCAGCTGGAGAAACATTAGGAATTCAAGTAACAGACAAACGTGGAACAGGTGCTGGTTGGAATGTTCAAGCAAAAATCAGTGATTTTAAAGATAAAACAGATGATAAAAAAATATTAAAAGGTGCTACAGTAATGATTCCTGTAGGAACATTCATAACAACTGCAGGTGGAGATACAGAAGCTGCTCCAACAGCCTCAAATGCACAAGGAACAGTGATTGGAACAGCTGAAACACAACTTATCACAGCAGCAAAAGATACAGGTTTAGGTTCTTGGGTCAATGATTGGGCAGGAGACGTTGAATTAACAATTCCAGGAGGAAATCTTGTTGGTAATTATGAAGCAGCAATTACTTGGACATTGATTGATACCCCAACAGGAACAAAATAATCAGATAAAGGAAAAGGAGTAACAAAAATGAAAAAAATTAATTTATTAGCTGGCGTGGCTTTGGCAGGACTTTTATTTGTCAATGGACAAAGCGCATTTGCAGCAGATACAGCAACAGAAAAAACAACTAAAGCAGAAGTTGAAGTAACTAAATCTGGCGCAGTCGATCCAGGTGAGCCAGAAGAACCAATTGGACCAGGAACAGGAACAGGAGACTTTACTATCAATGCCGTTTCTGATTTTGCCTTTGGACAAATCAAAATTGGTGAAGTTGGTACTGCAACAGTTGCAACTGATAAAAAATTAGGGATAGAAGTTGCTGATAACCGTGGAACGGGTGCTGGTTGGAATGTCCAAGTAGCGATGACAAACTTTTCATCAACAATTGATGGGAATACTGATACTATCGTAAAAGGCTGGAAACTAGAAATTCCAAAAGGAACAGTAACAAGTAAAGCAGGAGATTTAGCAAATGCTCCAGAAACAAGTGCTGTAACGCTTGATACTGCTGGTACAGCACAAAATGTATTTTCTGCAGCAAAAGATAAAGGGTTAGGTAGATATACAAACGTCTTTATGGATGACAAAACTGCAGCAGCAGATGGTGTTCGTTTGACAATTCCTAGCTATGCAAAAGTAGGTAAATATAAAGCTGATTTAACTTGGACATTGGCGAACGCACCAGTAAAATAATTTATTAAGAAAAGGGAGAGTTACAAATGAAAAAAAGTCTAGTTTTGTTTTCATCACTAGTATTAGGTGTATTAGCTGTTGGCAGCTTTAATACAAATGTGCAGGCAGAAAAAGCATCAGATGCAGCTTCATCAATCAACATTCAAATGTTGGCAGGAAGCGAGGAAGAAACTCATCCGCCAGGTGGAGGAGAAGATCCGACTGACCCAGAGACTGAAAATCCAGGAACAGGAAACAAAGGTCGATTAACAATTGATCGTGTACCAAACATAAAATTTGGTGACGTAAATATCAGCGGTTCTGATCAAGTGGAATATGCGATGAATGAAAATCCGTATGCTCAGGTAACAGATGTTCGAGGAACTTCTGCTGGTTGGACACTTTATGCCAAAGCTGATCCATTTACAAGTGCAGACAAAGATGAACTAAAAGGTGCGACATTATCATTAAATAATAGTGCTGTTGTATCAGCAAGTTCAGGGAAAGTAATCACTGCACCAAATGGTTTTGATGTATCCTTAACAGCTACAAACCAAAAAATCTTGATGGCAGATGCAAAATCTGGCGAAGGTACTTGGATGCAAAAATGGACAAAAGCGGATGCAGATGCAAAAAATAAGAATATCCAATTAGCAATCTTAGCTGGTACAGCTAAAGCTAATACAACTTATACAACAACAATTTACTGGGAGCTTCAAGACGCACCTGGGAAATAAAAATGAGTAAGAGCAAGGCAAAAATCGATTGATACTAAGGAAATAAGGAAGGGTTCTATCTAAGATGGTGGAAGAAAACAGTTGCTTTACATCTATGATGTAAGCTGCGTTCACCCCACCTTATTTTCTAACTATTGATCACACTTAAATAAACTAATTGTTTTTTTATTCACCACAGACGTTAAAACATCTGTTTTAAAAGTTGGGTGTCTCAAAAGTTTTAGGTTAGCCCAAGCTCATTTACTACAGGAGGAAAAACGATGCGTAACGTCAAAACAACGATTTATAGTTTATTTTTAATTACATTATTTTTTATAGGAACATCCGTTTCAGCGGCTGATATGGAATATTCAGTTAGTGCTAATATCCCAGAAAATCAAGTAGATAAAAGCCAAACCTACTTTGATTTACGAATGAAACCAGGTCAAAAACAAGAGCTAACTCTGAATGTTTCAAATTCTGGGAACAAAAAAATTACCTTAAATATCATTCCAAATGTGGCAACAACGAACCAAAATGGTGTAGTTGATTTTAGTGAAAAAGATAAGGTAATAGACTCTACACTGAAATTCCCTCTCACTAAAATTTTATCCAAAGAGCAAAAAGTAACGTTAGCCCCTAAAGAGAAAAAAGAGGTTTCTTTTAGCTTACAAATGCCAGAAGAAGAACTAGCTGGTAAAATCGTCGGCGGATTCTACGTCTATAAAGATGAATCAGATGAAGAGGATAAAAAATCAGAAGGCGGCGTCCAAATCACCAATAGATATGCGATGGTCGTTGGTATTCAATTAACCGAAAAAGATGATCCTGTCGCTCCTGAATTAAAATTGAATACGATTCAGCCAAGCTTACTGAACTATAGAACGGCCGTAACTGCTAATTTACAAAACACACAGCCAACTTTTGTGAATGATTTAAGAGTTGTAGCAAAAGTAAGCAAAAAAGGCTCAACAGAGGTTATCCACCAAACGACCAAAGAAGGTATGGCAATGGCACCAAACTCAAACTTTGATTTTCCAATTAGTTGGGATAATCAGGAGCTAACGGCTGGAAAATATACTTTAGAGTTAGTTGCCAATACAAGTGATAATGAGTGGAAGTTTTCAAAAGATTTTGAAATCAATAGCAAAGAAGCGAAGAAATTAACAGAAGAAGCAATTGAAGTTAAAAAAGAACCAAACTATTGGGCAATCGGCGGGATTATTGCAGGAGTGGTACTTTTAGTAATTCTTGCTATAGCTTTCACGATTTACTTATATAACTCAAGGAAAAAGAAGCTGGAACTTGAAAGAAAAAGAAAAGCTAGAAAACGAAAAAAAAATGCAAAGAAAACAAAATCTGATACACAGTAATATAAAAAGGAGGATGAAACATGAAAATAAAGCGCAGATCAGTGTCAATGCTGATTTTTAGTGTACTTCTTACAGTTTTATTTCTGTTTAATACTCAAAAGACCTTAGCAGCTGATCTTGAAAGTTATTTTATGGAAATTGATGAACAAGGGACTGTTGTTAGGGGAACGAGTTTTACTCCAGATAAGCCGGAAATACGGCCGCAATATCAAGGAACACTTGAACAAATACCGAAGGACATCGTAAATGAAAAAGGAGAGCAAGCCTTTAAAAGCTTGAACAGTGGCTATCCAATCACTAAAGGTGACACTTTATATTATAAAAATGTTGGAGATTATGCCGGACGCAAGCTAAGTTTAAAGATGACTATGCTTATAAAAGGTCAATTTTATGGGGAAATTCGTCTAACAAGTTCGGGGAGCATTAATGCTGCTGCCGCAAGTTCTTTTGCTAAAGATGGTTTTTTTGACCTTCAACTTGTTTATCAAGATACAAAAGCACCTGTATCAAATGTTTACCTCCAGTATCCTCAAAGTTCTTTACTAACTAGACTATATGAAAATGAAAATAGTCAAACGTATGATTCTATTGAATTAAATCCTGGATTAAAAAAAGTTATTTTAAGTAGGATTGGCACTAAAGCAGCAACTTTAGTAGAGGCTACTTCTTCATTAAGTGCTAGGCAAATGATGAGAATTCAGGTTCCTCGTCGTAGTATGAATAATTTTGTAGGGGATTGGGCAGATTATATTTATATACAAGATAATAGTGTACCTTTACGAGTTGGTTGGTATAATGGATTTGCCTATACATCAGAACTTGTTCCATTTTCAGCGAAGGTAAAGTCACTAGGATTACCTACTTATGTACAACCAAATATCCAAGGTTCAGAACTCTCTACGCTTCAAGCGGATTACACAATCACTCAGAGATTGGTTGATACCTATGATTCATTATTTCCGGATAGCTTAACTATTAATTTAAAGGATGATGGAGGGAATTTTTCATCTTTTGCAAAATCATCAATTAAAGTATTGGATGAGTGGGGAACAGACATTACTAGTCAAACAAGGATTACGAATTTATCTACTGGCGGAAAAGGAGTAGTCTTTCCAAACGCATTATTAAAAACATTGCAAAGCGGTAACGTCAGTATCAAAGTTAGTAATACAGGCATTTCTGAATCTTCTGCTTTGGCTGTATACAATGAAAAAGACCGTAGGATGAATTTTTCGATAAGTGCTTTCAATACAAGGCTGAAAGGGGCTGCTAGTGTAAACTCGGTTTCCGGAAAAGGAACCGCACAAATAATCCCTACAGTTTCGGCAAATCCAATCTCTCAGAAAGTTGCTTTTGGAAGTTCAACAAAAGATTTAGATGCGTCTAAGCTAGTAAGTGGACTAAAAAGTTCTCTATCTATTGATACTGCAAGGGTCGTTGGCTTTGTCAAAGCCCAAGATTTTAACACAAGTGGGGCAACCTCAGTTGATGTGAAAATTGAGAGTACAAGAATGAAGGGAGTCGAGGCGATAATATCTGTACCTGTAACAGTTATGCCTCAACCAGTTACGTCAAGCTTCTTTGAAAATCAAGCTTGGATCATTGATGAGATAAACAAACAACTGAGTCCAAAGCAAATTGATAAAGATGTATATATGGAAGATTTAGATAAAATAACCCAACTTAATACTGGAACAACCGGTGATTTTTCTGGACAATATATTCCTAAAAATATAAAAGCGCTGAAAAATTTAAATCTTTTATATTTGAAAAACAAGAAAATGACAGGTGATCTACCTACCGAGTTAGGAAGTTTGACTAATCTGAAAGATTTGCAAATTTTTGGAAATTCGTTTAGTGGACCATTCCCTGATAGTTTGACAAGTTTAACAAATCTAGAGACATTGGATTTATCTAATAATAAATTGACTGGAACAATACCAGTTGAACTAAACAAATTGAAAAATCTTAGTACTTTAGGATTGAATGATAATCAATTTGTAGGGAATCTGGTGACTTTAAGCGATGGATTTAAAGTTCTGAATATCAACAATACACAATTAACTTATAATTCAGCTGAGCTACCAAGCTTCTTAACAAGCGCTGTAGCGAAAAATTTTGCTAATACTTTCTTTAAAGGAAGTGAGGAACTGAAATTAGTAGGGAAGGCTGCTCTTAATATAAGTGATAGTAATTTAGCAAGCATCAAGCCGTTTGATGAAACCGATCAAGGTAATTTTGCACTTCAAGTTCTATCGAAAGGGAAAAATTCAGCATTATACGCTGGACATACCTTTACAATTAAAAATGGTGAGTCAGATGATGTTTTATACGAAGGTTTAGCAGATAAATCTGTTTCTATTCCTTATACTAAAGGTATTTCTTATAAGATAATACTGGATAAAGCAGAGCTAAATCCCAATAATCAATTTGAAATTAGTTCAAAAATTGCTGAATTAAAATTAGACAGCGTTCCAACAGCGATGTCATTCACTATCCCGTTAGGTGCAGATTTGACTAAACCGGTTCAATTAACTGGAGATGTTGCTGTATTTGATAATCGTGATAAGGGAAATTGGCAATTGAGTTTAACACCAAGTCCTTTGAAATCAAGTTTAAGAGATCTTAAAGGTGCGTACACGTACAGTGACAGTAAAGGTATTGAAAAAGAAATTATATCTGGTCAAAAAATCGTCATTGAAACTGGTACAAGTGACTCGGACAAAGAAGTCATTCCCATTTCAAGTACTTGGAATGATAAACAAGGCTTACAATATAAAATGAATGGTTCAAACTATTTAGATAAATATGAAGGCAGTGTTCTTTGGACGCTAGAGGATGTTCCTAGCTCGAATTAGAGCTGGGAATATTTTTATTATAAAAAACTCAAACATAAAAACGTACGTTTATAAAATAAATTTTGATATACATACAAGGTTATAGAACCAATTTAAATCACATTATACATTTTAACTAAAAAGTAAAGAAATAATCAAACCACTTGGTTCAGTAAAATTTAGCATTAGCTGACTCATCTAAGAAGTAATCAAGTAAAAATTAGCGTGGCAGGTCAAGCGTCTTTAGTAACCAGTGAACGATTCAGCGTGTAAGCCTATCGATAAAGTGAAAATAGTGCAGTTTGATTGTCAAGTAGCGATGATGGATTTTTCTATGTATGTATAATAAAACTTCATCGGAAATGCCCCATTCCAATCTATGCCAAGGCTAGCAAATATAATGTGGATTTTACTTGGGCACGTATTGAACGATCAACGAACCGACAAAATAAGATGTAATTAATAGGAGGACAACAAGATGTATAAAATCGGCTTTTTAACTTCGGAAGAAACGACGAATGGTACCCATACGAATTGTTTAAAGAAAAAAGGTTGGGAAGTTACGCTGATAAAAAAAGCTAACCCAATAGAAGGAGAAACACAGTTCGATGCGATTCTTATACATGAGGATGATATGGCGACAACATGTGGCTGGCTGATCGAACTTACTCAGAAGATCAAAGTACCCATTTATCTGCTCTCAAAAGAGGATGATTCTCATGCGAATGTTGTTTATTTACAATTAGGGGGAGAGATTTGTTTTTCATCCAAAATAGATCCAGAGGAATTTTTAATAACATTGAATAACTTACTAGCAAGAGTAACTGTAAATAAACAGCAGGTGAAAGTAGGTAACCATCTGAAAAAAGATAATTCTGGATTAGATTCAGATTTTGTGTTGGTGCCGAATAATTTGGCTGTCATTATTGATGGAGAAGAGGAAATTTCTTTAACAAGAAAAGAATTTCAGGCAATGGAGATTTTATATAATAATCCAGGAAGAGCGATTTCGTATGAAGAGTTCAAGGAAACCTTATGGGAAAGCGAAACAGACATTGAAGATAAAAATTATCGCATTGCGAATACGGTTTTCCATTTAAGAAGTAAAATTGAACAAAACACAACGAAGCCAAGATTTATTAAAACGGTTCGATCTAAAGGATACATGTTTAAAGTTAGGTAGTTTAACTCGGAAACGCATGGCGATAGTTTGAAACTTAAAATAGAATACGAGGTAAAGGCAACTGAAAGAAAAGAGCTTATTTTTGAATTTTTTTACCATTATTATTAAGATAAAAAGCTCGACATAAAATATTTTTCAGTTTTGTTACGAGCTTTTTAGACTTATTATACTTTTTCTGTCATCAAGTTTATAAACTAATTACCAAAGAAGAAAACACGAAGAAAGTAGATAATCTAGTGTAAAAAAAATTATATTGAAGTAATCAGAAAATAAAAAGAACATTTTTTACTTTTATTACTTAAGGAGAGAAAGAGAATGAAAAAATATGTCTATATAATAAGTTGGTTTTTCTTCATGATGTTATTCTCTGGAACTCAATTAGCTTCCGCAGAAGTGCAGACGTTAGAAATTCCAGCTATAAAAGAACCCACTTGGTTGTTTAAAGCAGGAATCACCAAAGGAAGATATCATGACCGCCAAGATTTAGGATTTATGTTAAGAGAAAATACAACATTGAAAATCAGACAAACAAATCCTTCTTTTAAAGGGGATTTGACTGTGTGGTTATTATCCAATGATTCTAAAGAGGAAGTATCTAAAAAAGTTGGGGCACAATGGGTAGAAGTTTCTTCTAGTTTTGTGACTACTCCTTTTATTACTACACCGTATGGTCAAACAAACGCATCCATAGAATATGAAATTGTTGCTACTAGCCCACAAAAAAAATTGGCGATTTATGAATCACATGGGAATCCTGTTGATTTTTTTGCTACCTGGGACAAAGCTGATGGCAATTACGCATTGATTAAAGGAACAAGATTTCAGCTTTATTTACCTAAAAGAGATAAAGAATTAGTCAGAAATCTTAAAGATTTTAAAACGATTGATGAGCTAATTGAACATATAGATGACATACTTGTTACGTTTGATCAATATATCGGTTTGGATGACTCTTCGCCAGTAAATAAAAAGAGCGATAATCGCTATTTCTTAAAAGCTGATGCCAGTGGTCCAGGAGGGGCGTATTATAATGTAAACTGGACGGCTAACACTAGTAACAGTGCGGATATGTGGTTGGAAAAAAGAGGTTGGGGCCCGCTTCATGAAATTGGTCATGGGTATCAGGCAGGATTTGATAATGTAGGGATTTATACTGGAGAAGTATCAAATAACTTATTGGCAGCGCAATTCCAGTACGAAAGATTTGGAAAAGCTGCTGATAATTTTAGTTGGCTTTTTAACTTTGGTAAAAGAACGCAAATTGATGCTGGCTTATATCAAAAAATAGTGACTGATAAAAAAGGGTATGTTGACGATCTAAACCTTAGAGAACGTTTAGTATTATTGACTATGTTAAAACAAAAAGCGGGTAAAGAAGCTTATGCCAAAATGTATCAAGGATACCGTTTATTAGCCCAACAATCTGGATTTAATACTGCAAATTATCCACTTCCTGAGTTGATGAATAAATATTATAGTGAAACAAGTGGATTTGATTTTACTCCAGCCTTAGATCGCTGGAAAATGAAAACCAGTACTAGACAAGGGGAAGTAAATCGTTCTAGACGATATCCGGCGGTGGCTTCCTTAGTGGATGTGATGCCAAAAGATCAACTAGATACTGCAAGAAAACGCATTGATGGGCCGATTATGATCAATTCAAATTTTGAGCTTGTAGATAATCAAACCATCGCCCCATTGGGATTGGTCGGATCACTTACTGTGAATGTGAAAATAGATGATCTTAAGCAAATCACAGGGAAAAGAATTCGGTTATTAGAGGGCAAAAGGATTATTAAAGAAAAAGTGATTCAAGACGCATCGATCCGTTTTGATGATGTACCAAATGGAGTCTATACCTTAGAGTTAGTGGATAGTCTAAAACTTGGCTATACCTTCGATCAACATTATATGTATATCAAAGAAAAAGAAAATACCAACACGATTACATTAAAAAAAATTAATACCAGTACATTATTGAACCAAGAAATACGATTTCAAGGGTTAGGAAATGTACTTGCCGCTTCTTTTAAAACAAATTCAAACCTTCAACAAGCAAGTTTTAAAGTGATAAATAAAGATCCTCATACCTATTATGCTGGAGAAAAATACATCAGTATACAAGTAAGTGATCCAACAGGGAAGGTCATTTATAGTAAAGAGTTAGAAGGAACAAAAAATACGTTAGGAGAAGATACGTTTCCTTTTGCTCCTGGCTACCAAGTGAAAATCTTCCATGCAGAAACAAGAACTCGTCTACTAAGTACTGATAATATCATTTATAAAGCGAATAACACAAATGACTTAAAAATGACCACTAGAGGTTTGGAAAATCTGCAATTAAAAAATGACCCGGAATTGATCTTAAGGGGGAAAATTGATGCATTAGCAGCGGAAATAAATAGTCAAGAAGAGCTAAAAACAGCATCAGAATCTGAATTGAAGCAGCAGCTTTGGGCAGCTATGAATGAATTATCAGAAAAAAATAAAATAGTTTATCAAGATAAATACGACTATCTATTTCCTGTGGTGGATACAGGTGGAGCAGATAGAGTAACTGTTGAGGTAGTTGCTGATCCGAATGATTTTACGCTAAATGGGGTCTCAGCATTTTTATTTAATCAAATTCAATTAGGTCAGACAGGTAAAGCCTATGTAGCACCAGGCGAACACCTTGGTTTAGAAGTCATAGATAAACGAGGAGTAGGTAGTGGTTGGAACGTTCAAGTTACAATGACTGATTTTTCATCAGAAGATGGAGAAAACAAAGAAACGATCCTTAAAGGTTGGCGTTTGAAAATTCCAAAAGGAACGATTACTAGCGAAGAGGGGGATTTAGAGAACCCGCCGAAAACAAATGAAGTAATCATTTCAACAGCAAATACAAATCAATTGGTTTTTTCAGCCGAAAAAGATCAAGGTTTGGGAGATTATACAGATGTCTTTATGACTGATCAAACAACTGTGGAAAATGCTGTCAGCTTATCAATCCCCACTTATGTAAAAACGGGAGTCTATAAAGCAGAAATAACCTGGTCGCTAGTTGATGGACCAATGAAATAAAATTGAATTGAATTAATAGGAGGAGAACAGAATGTATACAATTGGTTTTCTAACTTCGGATGAATCCTCCGAAGGTATCCATATGAATTTTTTAAAGAAAAAAGGTTGGGAAGTTACACTGATAGAAAGAACTGATCTGATATCAAGAGAAACACAGGTTGATGCAATTATCATAGAAGAGGAAGATATGCCAACAACGTGTGGTTGGCTGATTGAACTCACTCAGAACATCAAAGTACCAATATATCTTCTCTCAAAAGAGGATGATTCTCATGCGAATGTTGTTTATTTACAATTAGGAGCAGAGGTTTGTTTTTCATATAAAATAGAACCAGAAGAATTATTGATTACATTAAATAACCTACTGGCAAGATTAAATGTGAACAAACAATTAGTAGGAAATAACCTGAAAAAAGATAATTCTGGACCAATTTTAGATTTTGTTTTAGTACCGAATAATTTGAGTGTTATTATTGATGGAGCAGAGGAAATTTCTTTAACGAAAAAAGAATTTCAGGCTATGGAGATTTTATATAATAATCCAGGAAGAGCGATTTCTTATGAAGAATTCAAGGAAACTTTGTGGGAGAGTGAAACGGATATTGAAGATAAGAATTATCGCATCGCCAATACAGTTTTCCATTTAAGAAGTAAGATCGAACAAAACACAACGAAGCCAAGATTTATTAAAACGATTCGATCTAAAGGATATATGTTTAAAGTTAGGTAGTTTAACACAGAAACAAGCGTAAGATAGTTTGAAACTTAAAATAGATTAAGAGATAAAGAGAATTGGAATCAAATCGCTTATCTGTGAAGGGTTTATATTTTTACCGTTGTTTATTAAGATAAAGGGTTGCAATAAAACATTTTTCCTGTTTTATTGCGAGCTTTTTTAGTTTTATTAAATTTTTTCTGTCTTCAAGTTTATAAACTAGTTGCAAATTTTAAGTTCTGATTAATCGAGGGTCAAAAATAGTAGTTCAATAAATTACGAAAAAGGTGTACAAAAAAATAAAAGAGTCTGTAAATTCCTGATTATTGTGGCACAGGGGGAGGCTGGACGGTTCAAGTTTCAATGACAGACTTTTTGGAAACATCTTCAGAAAATTCAGAAGCATATACCTAGCGGTTAGAATTTAGTTTTCCTAAAGACGGTGTAGTTAGTAAAAATACTGATCCAAGTAAATTGCCAGAAGGAAAAAAAGTTATTATAAATGAATCGAAAACAAATCAAACAGATCTTTTTGTTGGAAAAGATAAAAGCTTAGGAGCCTATAATATCAGTTTTATGGATGAACAAACACCAATCCAATTATCCATTACAACTTATACTAAAACAGGTAAATACCATGCTCCGTTGACGTGGTCACTGATTGATACACTAATGAGTGAGGATTGATCAAAAAAAATAATTTTATTAGTATAAAAAAGTAGACAGCATTATTTTATGTATTTAAAGAAAGAATACTTGAAATTTACTTCTGTTAGTGTTATTCTTTAAAGGTTCAAATCGTAATTGTTACGATTTGCATCGGGTATAGTTTCTTAAATTTTAAAAAATAGGAGGAATTCGAGTATGGCTAAAAAATCAAAAATTGCCAAAGCAAAACGTCAACATGATTTGATTGAACAATACGCTGAACAACGTATCGAATTAAAAGCGAATAAAGACTATGAAGCATTAGCAAAATTACCAAAAGATTCCAATCCGAATCGTTTGAAAAATCGTGATCTGATTGATGGACGACCAAGAGCGTATATGCGTAAATTCGGCATGTCACGAATCAATTTTAGAACATTAGCACACCAAGGACAGATTCCTGGTGTTCACAAAGCAAGCTGGTAAAAGATTATAAAGGGGTGATTGGATGGAAAAACAAGATCTTTCAAGTGCACGTAGACGATTGAAGTGTACCAATAGAAAAACGAGAAAACGAGCCTTAAAAATCATTCAACAATACAAGCGGGAGCAAAGACATCGAGTGATGGCTTCTGGTAACGTTGGTTGAATGCAGAGTTTTCAAATTAAAGAATAAAAGCGTGGGAAAATAATCAAGAAAAATGATTATTGCCCACTTTTTTTGATTTTTTGGGACAGAAAAAAAACGTCCCTTATAAGATTAAAGTTAATCAACAGGACGAGTGTTTTAGGGTTAAAAATGAAACGATCAATCAAAGAACGCTACTATTTGATACAGAAACACATAATCAGTTTTGTCTCTGCCTAGTGTTATCCAAACTATTCATATAACGACATCTCGTATTTTTTATTTAGTTGTATGGAGGGAGAATTCCACTATGAAATCATCGTTTTCGGAATGAAAGAAGAAATTGGCTTCGTTATATTGATTGAGGATTTTTTTTACAGTATTGATTTTCTTTTTTTTGAAATGACTTTTAGAATTTGCTGGGTTCGCTGGTAGTTGTTTTAGCGTATTCTCTATTTTAAAAATAAGCTGCTGTTCTATCTTTTTTATTGATAAATATAAATTTTTTGTCGTTGTTGCTTCTACAGAAAAATCCATCAGAATAGATAAACAGTTGATAAAATCAATTAAGCGAATGGAAATATCTTTTTCAGTAATCATATCCGGTATGGAAAGATGAAGTTGGATTTCTTCGTTCTTGCAAGATTCAATCAGATAAATCAAGAGACCTTGAACCGATGGAATCGAGATGTTGCTCAGTTCAGCATAAGGATCGTCCTCTAGAAGCTCTGTTGAATAATCAGTTATAGAAGAAATGTAGTTCAGTGCTTCCTTTGTTTCCCCTTTTTCAATATAATCAGCCAAACTTAAAAGAATATTTCGATAGTCGTGTCTAAATTCATCTGAAATAGTGATTTTTTCTAGTTCTTGATTATATTGTTCAAATAAAACATCCTTTTTTAGTTGTTGCTGATAATATTTACTATATAAATAAGCAGTAGAATAAACAATTAGATTTAAAGTGAGTAATAAAAATGTAAGGTAAAAGAAAGATTCTACAAAAAAATAATTAATCGCAAGTTGTTTAATCAAAGCAAAAAGAATAAGAAAAAAAAGAGCGATCAAAGAATGAAGTTTATAGTTTTTATGAATATGTAAAATGGAATCAGAGATCAGATACATTTTATCAATCTTTTTCACCCCTAAAATCAGTAAAAAGAAACACACTTGCTGTCCAAGTAATGAAAAAGGAACAAGAAATTGCCGTTGATCTGCATTAAGATAGTGTAATTGAAATAGAAAATTCACAAGATCATAAGTGAATAGCCAAGAAAGAATGGTTAAGGAATTGATCAAAAAAAGCGTAAGTGCCATTAAAATCCAGCTAGTTGTATATCGCAGGATAAAGATTGCTGAAGTCGCATAAAAAATAAATAATAGCATAAAAATGTAGGGTGTTCTAATAAAAAAACTAATACTTATTATTAAAATTAATAGCATGGACAAAGTGATTGATTGTTTCTTATCAATATATTTTCTATTGAGCAACGCCCAAATAAGTTGGAGATAATTTATAGCAAATAACTGGGTTGCTAGATAGGGTTCCATCGCACAGGATCCTCCTTAATTTAGAAAAAACGTAGGTTTGTTTCATCATATCAAAAAGTATTGAAAGTCTCAAATTATAGATAGTAAACAGAAAATGATTGATTGAAATAGAGTGAAGAAGCAACCACGGGGATTTACTCCTGAAGACAATAAAAAAATGTAGAGAAAGGTGAGTAAAAATCACTTTCCTACATTTTTTATTTGGTCAAAAGTCATTGTTTGGTTAGTTTAGGAACTGAAAAACTAACGATAAAATAGTCTTCTTTTTTTGAAATTTGGTAACTTGCTTTTTTGTATTTATCAATCAATTTTGCAAAAATATGAAGACCTTTTCCTTGGTGGTTTTCTTTGGTTGAAAAATTATTTTGTAAAAAAGAATGAAAAGAGATATCTTTCACTTCTTTATACGTATTTTTTACGGTGACTTTAACAAACCGTGAATCTCCTGTAATAGTTACTTCAATCAGCTTAGTATCTGTTTCTTGAACTGCTTCATAAGCATTATCTAATAAAATAGAAAAGCAACGAATGAAATCAACGATGTTTATATCAATATTTGTTAACTTTTCAGTGATTTGAATCTTTAACTGGATATCAGTTTCTGAGCAACGTTTAAGAAAACTTGTCAAAAGACCTTGAATGGGAGGATTATTGATTACAGCAATTGTTTTATATAAATTCGGTGTAAGTAGTGAATTAGAATAATCAATAATCGTATGAAGTAAACCCAGTGCTTGTTGTGTATCGTTTGTTTCTAAATAAGAAGTGAGTCCAATTAAAAGCTGTTTATAGTCATGACGAAATTCATTAGAACGTTCAATTTTTTCTTTATCTTGTTCATATTTTTTATTGAGAATAGCAATGTATTGTTGTTCATTTTGTTGCTTAACTACGAGTAGAATATTCCAGCTGAGAAAAGCAGTGAAACAAATAACCATAAAAGTACTATAGAAGTAAGAAGCTGGATAGCCTTCTAAAACACTAAGTTGTTGGAGTACAATTGTTGTAAATAAGAAAAATAAGAGTAAAACAGACAACAAGCGATATTTTTTAGGTAAAAGATGAAGTGTTGCAGTGACTTTAAACCGTTTATTTAAATAATTCGCAAAAATCAAAAGCAAGTAGAAAACGAATTGTTGCAGAAAAATAAAGAATTTTAGATATGTTGAGTATGTTTCAGGAGATATCTGATGATTGATCAATAAAATATCCCAAAAATCTAAAGTCACAAGCCATGAGAGCAAAACAATCGCGTTTTCAAAGCTTAAAAATAAAGCTGGAATTATCCAGTTGTTTACTTTTCTTGCAGGAAATAAAAATTGTAGAATAAAAAAAGGAATCAAAAGTAAAAGAATAAAATGATCATCTATCAACCATCCAACGATGATCTGAACAATCAAAATAACACTGAGCAACATCGTTTCTCTAAAAGATAGAATTTTTTTATAAGCAAATAACCAAAGAAGTTGCAAAAAATTCAGTGCAATCAACGAAATGAAAAAAGGTTTATCCAACATATTGATACTCCTGTAATCCTTTTTTTACTTTATCAATGATTCTCGTTCCTACAAAAAGTTCATGATCACCTGAAAAAGTAATGGTGCCATGTTTTCGATTGATTAATGTGATATTTTCAAGATTAATTATGTAAGATTGAAGAGCAGAAAATAAGTATCCTTGTTTTAAATTATTTTTTATTTTACCGATTTTTCCTTCTATAATCAGTTCTTCCGTAAGTGTTTTAATCAGTACACGACCTTTTAATCCTTTCAGTGACTCAATATATAAGATATCTTTACAATTAATATAAATTGAGTCATATCCATTCATAAAAGTTGCGATATCTTGATCTTGCCTCCAGGCTGTTTTGGTCAAACTTTCAACTTTCATAAGAACACTTTCAATTGTTGATTTTAGTTCAGTTGAGTCAACTGGGTTCTTTACAAGATATCCAAGTGGAAAGATATCACTGTTGATAATCGAAATGGCCTTATCTTCAAAACTAGTCAGAAAAATAATATTGCATTTTGAATTAACCTGTCTGATTTTATTAGCTAAATCAATTCCAGAATACTGCGTCTTTAAATCAATATCCAAAAAGAAAATATCATTGTCAGAAATGTTAAGTGTTGGGATCTCTTCCATAAAGAGTAAGTGATTATCCAAAGGGGATATTCTATAGTGAAAATGGCTTGAATGATAATTTTCAAGATAATGAATAATACGTTTCCTATAAAGATTATCATCTTCAACTACATAAATTGTTGTATTATAAGTCAATATTTTTTCCTCCTAAAAAAGTTAAAAATTAAAAATAAATAATTTTAATATATTCTAGAATAGAATGATAGAAAAAGAAAGGTTTAAATAGATTAAAAATGAAAAAGAGCGCATATGTAACAAGAGAACGCTTACTTGACATTTTTTTGTTCCGTAAAAATAAAATTAATAAATAAAAATGTGAAATGTAATTTGTAAGCGCTTGCTTGTTGTTTTATTTGTTATAAGCTAATTGTACTATGAATGAGTTCATTGATAAACAAATATGAATAACGTAAGCAAAAAACAATGTAGTTCTATCATTAAAGAACTAAGAAAGGAAGTTAAGATTATTGTGCAGTTAAAAAAAATTATAAATTATTACAGATTGGTTCTATTTATTTGTCTCCCACTGTTCATATCTCCTATTCATTCGATTGCGGCTGAAAAAGAGACAGATCCGCTAGGTTTTGTGGTTCAAGCGATTAGACCGGATACACAAATTGAAACGAACAAATCTTATTTCTTTATTGAAACAAAACCGCAAGAGACACAAGTACTGAAGGTGAAAGTGAAATCGACACAAAAAGATCCGCTGAAAATCAATATTTTTGTAGCCAATGGAACAACAGGTTCAACGGGGAATATTGAATATGACAAACCAACAAAAGAATTAGATGAAAGCTTGAAGCATCCACTAACAGAATTTGTTCATGTTGAGGCTCCAGAAATCACGTTAGAAAATTTTGAAGAAAAAATTGTTGAATTGTCTGTGACTCCACCCAAAGACAGTTACGAAGGAATCAAACTAGGTGCAGTTGTTTTCCAATCTGTCGAAGAGGAAGAGAAAACAAAGAAACAAACAATCTCCAGTAAGTATCAATACAAAATTGGCTTGATTACTACAGAAACAGGAGAAGAATACGAAAATGCTAAAAATCTACAGCTGGCCTCAGCAAAACTAGGTTTAAAACTTGGGCGTAAGCAAGTTTCAGCTGTTATACATAATCCAGAACCTAAAATAGCCGATAATTTAAAAATCGAGGCGACAGTCAGTAAAAAAGGATCAAAAAACATTTTAAAAAAACAAACAGTGGATAACGCTCGAATGGCGCCAAATAGTACGTATGAATTTTCAGTAGATTGGGGCATCGATGCGATCGATCCTGGTGAATATACACTAAATGTTCATGCACAAAATAATGAAGAAGATTGGAAATGGGAAAAAGACTTCAGCGTTTCAGCAGAAAAAGCGAAGAAAATGAATGAAGAGACCGTTTTTAAAGTAGAATCACCTGATTGGTTACCTTATGTTGTTATTTTGGCTATAGGTTCATTTATATTGGTAGTTGTTATTTTGACAATTAGAAATAAACGGTGGAAAAAAATGGTTCAAGAGCGTGCTAAAAAAAGAAAAGCGAAGAAAGCTAAACGAAAGAAGGCAGAACAAGTTAAGCGTAAAGCAAATAAACGAGTGAAAGAGTGAATCCAATGAATCCGAGTCTTAACAAACTAGCATATAAACGATTGATCACAATAATGTTCTTTTTCAGTCTAACAATCTTTTTAGCACCATCTGTATTTGCTAATGAAGCCGGAGAAGCAGAAGTTGGGATCACTTTTAAAGAAACAGAAGATGTGACACCGCCTCTGCGTGATAACACACTTACAGCCGATAAAAGCAAACCAATCAATAAACGCGTCAGTTTTCCAAATACTGGGGAAACAGTAAAGCAACTGACGTTTTTGATAAGCGGAATGATTCTAATCGTGATTAGTTTTGCAGTCATTTTAGAGAAACAAATTAAGATAGGTAACTATTAATCCGTTTGTAAATAAAAGAGTCGCTTTGAGTTTGATTAAGGGAGAATAATTGTCATGAAAGTCTATATCTGGCTATATATATTAGGCGCATGTAGCGCAATTTCTTTAGGAATGTTTCTCTTCTCCTTGAATAGAGACAATATCTTATTAAAAAAGCTAAAATTTAAAAAAACAAAAATACTAGTAAACTGGCTTTTGTTAGCCGTTTCGATCATCTGTTTTCTTTTGCTGATCTATGTATTTATGTATATTCAAAAACAAATCAATATTTTTAATCTGAGTTAAAAATCATTTTTCTTTCAACAGTTTACTACGGTAACTTCCTCAAAGATAAAATATGTTAGGAGAAAATAAATGAATAAAAAATTATTAGGAACACTCGTTTTAGGTCTATCAATTGGTGCAGTATTATTGCCACAAGCAGCTCAAGCAGCGGAAAGAGAAGCAAATACAGGAGTAGGTATTGGATTTAGCAATGACGATGATAATACAATCATCCCTGGACCGTATGATGAAGCATTAAGCTTGATCAACAAACCAACTGCGTTCAAATTTGGTACAGAAAATGAAGCAAGCGCACTTAGCTCTGTATACTACCAACAATTAAAAGAAAAACAATACATCGCAGTATATGAAGATCGTGATGCAGATCAACAAACAAGCTGGAAATTGACTGCTAAGTTGTCTGATCTGGTTAGTACAACAGATGCAACTAAAAAATTAGTTTCAACAATGACTATGAATTCAGCAAGTATTTCTACTTTTGATTTAACAGATCAAAGAGATAAAGAAACAGGTAAATTGCCAACAACTATTTCAAGCTTACCAGATTTAAAACAATATACTGAAGATAAAGTGACTGGTGTTACTAAAGTATCTCTAGTAGCTGGAGCTACAGGTAGTTCAGATATCATGGTAGGAACAAAACCTGGAAGTAAAGGATTTGCTGCTGAAATTAGAAATGTTCAGTTAGCTGTAAATTCTGGTCAAAAAGATGACACGAATGGTAAACAATTTACAGGTACTGTTAGCTGGTCTTTAGAAGATACAATTTAAGTTAAACATATAAAAAATAAAAAAACATAATACGGAATATTTTAATCTTGAGGGAAGTTGTCGTAGTAAGCTGTTGAATAGAGAAATAGTGACGGAGGGAATTTTTATGAACAAAAAAAGAATAACAATTTTAATGATAACAATCACTTTTGGTGCAACATTATTACCAGTTGCAGCCAAAGCTGATGAGTTAAAATCCGATATAACGGTAAATGTTGATGCAGGAACAGGATCAGGGCCAACTGAAGAAGAAATTTCAGATAAAACACCACGTGATGGAGAATTCATTATCAAGGCAGTTTCCGATTTTAATTATCCATCTGTTCCTTTAGGAGAAACAAGAGCTGCAACAATTGCCAAAGATAAAGCGTATGGTATCGAAGTAGTGGATGTTACAGGAAATGGTACTGGCTGGAATGTCAAAGTATCAATGGATTCATTTAAAGTCAAAGGTGGAGAAAATGATGGGGAAGATTTAAAAGGCTGGGAATTAACAATCCCAACAGCTGAAGTCACTTCAAAAAGTGCGTCTATCCGTCCTGAAAATACACCAGTCGGAAAAGAAGCGAGAATTTCAGGTACTTTATCAAGCATAGTTTTCAAAGCAGATGAAGGTAAAGGGATGGGCCGTTATACAAATATTTTTGAAAGATATGCGGACAAACAAGAGCCAACAAGAACAACTGGTGTTCAGTTATCTATTCCTAATACAGCACGTAAAGCAAGCTATGTTGGAAAACTGAACTGGACATTAGCTAATACACCAAATTAAAACTGAGATAAGGATTTTTTGTTGGTAAATCAAAAATGGGAGGATAGATAAGAGTGAAATCAAAATATTTAAAAGTCGCTTTAGTGAGTTTATTTGGATCATCAGTCTTTGTAGCAGAAACTAGTTTGGCAAAAAACAACGACGTTTTAAAATCTGATGTTGATGCAGTGATTATCGAAGGGAAAGAGAGTCCCGTCCCCCCATCGTTTGGTCAAGATCCAGAAGATCCAACAAACAACGGTACGAACAGTTCGGGCTTATTAAAAATTGATCGAGTACCAAATTTTAGTTTTGGGAAAGTAATTAGAAGTGGGTTGTATCAAGAAGAATACGCAATCAATTCTAATCCATATATTCAAGTGTCAGATTTAAGAGGAAACTTAGGCGGCTGGGCACTCTATGCAAAAATATCTAATTTTGTTTCTGAACCAACATCAAAAGATCAAAAAAGATACTTATTAAGTGGTGCTAATTTAACGATACAAAAAGGAGATATCCAGGAATACAATTCTGAATATGCGGCTCCGCCCATAAGCCATTCTGTTTCACTGAACAAGGATTTACAAAAAGTAATGACAGCAGATAAAAACGCTGGTCAAGGGGTTTGGGCAACAAGATGGAAAAGTGAAAAAGGGGTAAATAAAAAAATTACACTGGATATTTTACCTAACACTGCTAAGGCAGGGAGAGAGTACACGGCAACAATCTCTTGGAAATTAGCAGATATTCCAAGTGCAGAAAATTAGATGGAGAGTAATAGATGACATTTTTTAAAACAATTAAGTATTGCCTGACGGTAGTTTTAATGGTGATGCTCGTAAATATTTGTGATAGTGCATATGCGGATGGCATGGGCTATTCAGTCCAAGCGGTCATTCCAGAAAACCAAATCGATCAATCCAAAACATATTTTGATTTGAAAATGACCCCTGAACAAACCCAAAATATAGAGTTGGAAATCAAAAGTTCTAGTGAAGAAGTATTAAATTTAGCTGTAGTACCATACATAGGCACAACCAATCAAAATGGAGAATTAGAGTATAGTGTGGAACCTGAAAAAAATGATTCAACGTTAATTTATCCAATTACTAGACTGATTTCAGGGAAACAAAAAGTAACATTAAAACCTAAAGAAACAAAAAGAGTGACCTTTCGTTTAAAAATGCCAAAAAAAGCTTTTGAAGGAAAAATAGTTGGAGGCTTTAATGTTTACGATGAGGCAAACGATACAATAAAAGATTCAGAATCCAAGAAAAATGAAGTTCAAATAAAAAATGTTTTTTCTGTTGTGATTGGGATACAATTACGAGAAAATTTGGATAAAATCAAACCAGAACTCAAACTAAATACGGTTAAAGCAGGTTTATTCAATTACCGAACGGCAATTACCGCAAATATCCAGAACATTAAATCAGAATTTGTTAGTGACTTATCGCTAACAGCAAAAATCAGAAAGAATGGCTCAAGTAAAGTACTTTATGAAGCAGAAAAATCGGAAATGGCAATGGCTCCCAATTCCAATTTCAATTTTCCAATTTCATTAGAAAATCAAGAATTAGAAGAAGGAAGTTATGATTTAGAAATTGTTGCACACTCAAAAGATGATGAATGGACGTTTACTAAAAAATTCAGAATCACTGATGAAGAGGCTGCTCGTTTGAATGAAGAAGCTGTTGAAGTTGAGACTAAGACGAATAATAAATTTCTAGTTATTACGATTGCGGTAGTCAGCTTGGTCTTTATTTGTATGATTGTGCTTATTATCGTTTTATGGCGTCGGAAAAAGTGAAGTTGAACCACGGATAGTTTATATACTGGAATCGATAACAACGGAAACTACATTGACGAAAATAAAGTACCAATTAAAGGTTAAGCCAAGTAAACTGAAAAGTAAAACGAGAACAATGTTAAGGAGTTACTTTTATAAATCAAACGAGGGTGTGCCGATAGAAATTCTAACTGCAGACTCGTTCAAAACGATTGAAAGTGGAACGAGCAAACCAAATACGGGAACAATAGATGTATCAAAGGAGTGGAATGATAAACGGGGATTATTTTATAAACAAGCAAACACTGGAAATTATAAAGATTCATATTCAGGACAACTTGAATGGCAATTAGTAGATGCTCCAACAGGAAGGGAATAATTGCAATGACCGAGAAAAAAGAAGGGATAACTTTGAATTCTCGGTTTTAACAAGCAGTTAATATAACGGTGGTTATTCATGAAGGAGGGGTTATTTATGAAAAAAATTTGTGAGTATGTTATTGTATCGAGTATTCTAGCGGGAGTTGTATTTAGTTCAGATTTAACTTCAGAGCTTCCTGAAATAGAAGCAAATGCTCAAAGTAAAACAACAGTACAACTTGAATTCATCGGGGTTAACGATATCACAATACCTTTGGGTAACCAATTTAATCCGCTAAAAGGTGTATCATTAGTGTCTAACAATGGGAAAGTTAGTTCGGATACACAAATTTCAGTTTCTAGCGATCGTGTAAATGTCCATAAAGAGGGAACGTATACACAAACCTATGTTGCTTTTGATGATCACGGACGTTATGTTCTTAAGGATAGAAGAATCACTGTAAAAGCATTAACTGATAACAAGCCAGAAATAAATGCTACTGCTCGGGTGATTCTTAAAGGGACTTCTTTTAAACCCTTAAAACATGCGAAAGCTTGGGACAAAGAAGATGGAGATATCAGTAAAAATATTAAGGTAAGTGGAAGCGTGAATACTCTTGTTTCAGGAATTTATTCAATCAATTATAGTGTCACAGATTCTTCTGGAAACACTAAAAGCAAAACCGTTCAATTTTATGTAATCTAAATAAAGAAACATTTAATTAAAATTCAAAAAATACAAGCCTAGAAAAGAAGCTAAGAGATAATTATCTCTTAGCTTCTTTCTTTTAAGGTATAAACGATGGATAATATCTTATAAAAAAATGAAAAAAGTATAATTGCTTTTTGGAAGCGCATACTTGTTGTTTTTTTTAACTTTAATTAAGTGTAATATAGATAAAATAAAATGATTTCAAATAAAAAATGGAGGACTGTTTTATGTTTACAATTGGATGTTTGTCAGAAAAAGAGCTAGAAGAAAATGCACACCTCAATTTTTTGACAGAAAAAGGTTGGAATTTACAAATAATCAATATAAATGATCCGTTAAAAAATCAATATAAATTAGATGCTATTGTCATTTGCGAAAGTAGCATGCCCAAAATTTGTCGTTGGCTGATGGAACTAAAAGTACATGCAAGTTTGCCAATTTATTTATTATCTGAAATTGATGAGTCTCATTCCAATATTGTTTATCTGCAATTAGGAGTGGAAGCTTGTTTTTCTACAAAAATGGACCCTGAGGAACTTTATTATACGCTAACAAATTTACTTAGACATTACTCTAGTGAAAATAATCAGTTATTAGGGAATAGACCAGAATCTTCGCAGGAGAAAGGGATAGAACTAATATCTCATAGTTTGAGTGTGTTAATTGATGGGAAAAATGAAATTTCATTGACCAAGAAAGAATATAGTACGCTGGAAATTTTATATAGTAGACCATGTAAAACTATCTCATATGAAGAATTTCAAGAAAAATTATGGAGATTTGAAACAGATCTTGATGGTAGAAATTATCGAATAGCGAACCTCATTTTTCATTTGCGCAAAAAAATAGAATCAAGTGGAAGCGATTCTAGTTTTATAAAAACTGTTCGTTCTAAAGGCTACATGTTATATATGTAAAATAGTAGGAGTTTTTTGTGAAGCGGATAAAACGAAGATGGTTGCCAAATATTCGTTTTGATAGAAAAAATACTTAAGGCATCCAAAAGATCAACCAATGAAGTGTTTATAGCATAACCTTAAAGTAATGTTCCTCAAGGAGGGAGCTTTACTTTTTTTTCGTCTAAGCATAAAATATTATAGAACATGTGTAGGAAAGAGAAAAGGGAGAATTGTGTGAAAGAAAAACTAAAAATACTCAAAAAACAATCAATTAAATACCCACTGATCATTATTGGAATGATCTTGTTAGTTTTTATTAGTAACTTATATTTACAGTGGTGTCAAAATGAGTTATCAATGGAGTTAGTGTTTAAATTTGCTTTTTCATGGCATACAGAAAAATTTGTTTTAGGTTGTTTTGTCTTGATGATCGTTTTACTATTTTTATGTAGTCTAGCAGGATCACTGGTTTTAGGAAGTGTACTTTATGGGATTATGATTGGTATTTTAGGGTTTGCGGATTATCAAAAAATGTTTTATCGAACAGAGCCGATTTATCCAGATGATTTAAAGATGATTACAGAATTTGGTCTACTTAGAGAAATGATTGGAACAGTACCCTTTATTTTAATTTTATTGATTGCCGCAGTTGCTTTATTCTTTTTTGGAAGAGCAATGTATAGCAGTCGACGATTATCGAAAAAAATACAGATCATACGCTTTTCAGTTTTAGTGGTAACAGTGGGGTTATTGATTTATATTAGCAATTTTAACAATTCGAATAATTTATTGAGAAAAGCCTACGATCGGACAGCACTTTGGATTCCTTACAGCCAAAAAATGAATTACTACAACACAGGATTTATGGGTGGTTTTTTATATAATTTGAAGGTAGAAGCGATGGATGAACCAGAAAATTATTCACAAGAAAACATCGAAGAAATTACGCATAAATACACCAAAACTGCACAAAAAGAGAAAAGTTCATTAGAAGAACAGCCAAATATTATCTTTGTGATGAGTGAAAGCTTTTCCAATCCTCAGAATTTAACAGGAGTAACGGCTAATTCAGATCCATTAAAGGACTATTATGATATTGCCAAAACAACCTATAGTGGGAAAATGCTGTCACAAAACTATGGAGGCGGAACAGCAAATATCGAATTTGAAGCATTAACTAGTTTTTCAATGGAACTGTTTAACCCGCAGATGACAACCCCTTATACTATGTTGATTCCAAAAATGATAGAAATTCCATCGATTGTTTCACTTATGAAGAATCAGGAATACCAAACGACAGCAATCCATCCATACAATACATCCATGTACAAGCGTAAGGATGTCTACAATAAAATGGGCTTTGACCAGTTTATCAGCGAAGATACTATGAAACACACTGAGACGATTCAAAACAATCCATATATTTCTGATGAATCAGCTTATAAAGAAGTACTAGACATATTGCAAGAGGATAAAAACCCGCAGTTTGTCCATTTAGTGACAATGCAAACCCACATGCCATATAGCGAGAAGTACACGACCTCCAATTATTCTTCAAGAAGTCAAGGAAATAAAAAAGCTATCGACAGTTATATGCAAGATGTTGCTTACAGTAGTGAAGCATTAAAACAGTTTACAATCGCATTGAAAGACGTAAAAAGACGGACATTAGTTGTTTTCTGGGGAGATCATTTGCCAAGTATCTATTCAGATGAGATCAAAGCAGAAAACGATGAAGTGAAGATGCATCAAACAGAATTCTTAATGTACGATAATCAGGGGAAATTAACAGGAAAGACCACCCATGATGCTGTTAGCAGTCCTTTTTATTTTGCTCCAACACTATTTGATCAAAGCGGAATGCAGATGACTGGATTTTACCAAATGCTAACTGAATTGGAAAAACAAGTACCTGCTTTTGAAAAAGGCTTCTATTATAAAGATAAAAAATGGACTAAAACACTTGCCTTGAATAAAACGCAAGAAGAATTATATGAAGACTATCGTTTGATTCAATATGATGTTGTTTCTGGTAAAAATTATAGTTTAAAAACTGATTTTTTTAAATGAATCAAATGATCAAAAAGGAGAATAAAATGAGCTTTAAAAAGAAAGACAATCAAACCTACTATAATCCGATCCGTAAAGCGGTTTTGAACCATCAAATGATTCAGCCAGGAGATAAAGTAGCGATTGGTATGAGTGGTGGTAAGGATAGTACAAGTCTGTTGTATTTTCTAGATATGATCAGTAAACAAAAACGTCTAGGTTTTGAATTTGAGATCGTCCCAATTACATTGGCTATGGGATTTGACATGAATATTACTCCACTGCAAGAATTTGTGGAAGGATTAGGTTATGAATTAGAGGTGGTTCCCACAAATATTGCTCAAGTTGTTTTTGATATTCGAGAGGAACGTTCCCCTTGTTCCTTGTGTGCCAAATTGCGTCGTGGAATTTTATATAAGCGTGCAAAAGAAATGGGCTGTAATAAAGTTGCTTTAGGTCACCATTTGGATGATGGAATCGAAACGTATTTTATGAATTTTTTATTTCATGGACAAATGGCTAGTTTTGAACCGATCAGTTATCTATCAAATACAGATATCACGTTAATTCGTCCTTTAATTTATGTGGAAGAAAAACAGATCATTCAGTTTATTAAAAGAGAAGAGTTACCAGTGATTTTTAATCCTTGTCCAGTTGATAAGAAAACGAAACGGGAAGAAATCAAACAGCTTGTAAGTGGTATGGCTCAAACCTATCCTGATATTCGAGAGAAATTTATTATGGGAATGGAGCGGGGAACATCTGATGATTTTTGGATGAAATCGATGCATGTAAAGAACAAGGATTGAGAAAATAGCACATCGTTTGATCTGAGTGAAAGCTTATGGAATATATCTCAAGCTTGGGACAAAAGCATTAAGCTCCAAGAACTAAGTAGGTACTGTGAAACATCAACTCGTACCTTGTTGTGTTTTACAGCAATAAGAAGGACCTTTTGAAAAGTGTTCTTCTTATTTTTATTTTTGGTAAATTTTGGCTTACTTCCGAAAGAGCTGCTTTTGCACCACCGTTTTTCAATGGGGAATATCATGCATAAAATAGTGACGAATATACTAGAAATGCAAATTGGATTAAACGTTTATGTAAATACTGGACGCTTTTTCAGACCAAACCAAGACTTTTCTGAAAATCAACACGATTTCATTTGAAAAACACTAAAAGAACAGGTATAATCAATTTAGCAATAATTATTGGTGATTTACTGTTAGTAATCACTACCATATTATTTCATGAGGGAGTAACTGGCGGCGCTAGCTGCGACAACATCACCAACTCCGAAAGCAATTTCTGGTGTTGTCTTAAACGGTGAGACTTATGTATGTTCTATTTAGGTAGCATACAGAGGTCTATTTTTTTTCGTTTTTGCTGCGAACCAGCGTATCAATCATAAGTTCAAAAACGTGTTCGTTTTGCTTTTATGAAGTAAAATAGATTTAAGTAGCTGCAAAATTAAAGAGGAGGAAGAACATGTCAGAAGAGAAAAAGGTTCAACTATCTGAAGCATTTTACACGCAGTCAGAAGAAGAGGTCTTACAAAAATTTGATACAACTGTGGAAGGTTTATCAGATCAAGAAGCCAAAAAAAGGTTAGAAAGTTATGGAGCCAACGCATTAGATGAAGGAAAAAAGAAATCAATCGTTGTAAAGTTCTTTGAACAGTTTAAAGACTTTATGATCATTGTGTTATTATTTGCTGCAGTGATTTCAGCAGTGTTTTCACATGATGTTGTTGATTCAATCATTATATTACTGGTTGTTGTCTTAAATGCGATTTTTGGTGTGATTCAAGAAGCCAAAGCAGAACAAGCAATCGAAGCATTAAAAGAAATGTCTTCACCTAATGCAAATATTCGTCGTGATGGACATGTTATTACAGTCAAAAGTGACGAATTAGTTCCAGGTGATATTGTCTTATTAGAAGCTGGAGACGTTGTACCAGCCGATTTACGTTTATTAGAAGCAGCTAGTCTAAAAATTGAAGAAGCGGCGTTGACAGGTGAATCAGTTCCAGTTGAAAAAGAAATCTCCGTTTTACAAGGAACAGCTGAAGACATCGGTATTGGTGACCGCATCAATATGGCCTATTCCAACAGTAATGTTACTTATGGTCGAGGAATCGGTGTGGTTGTTGGTACTGGAATGAATACAGAAGTTGGTAAGATCGCTGGTATGTTAGCCAACGAGCAAGAAACAGAAACACCACTAAAACAAAATCTAAATCAATTAGGTAAAATGTTGACGATTGCGATATTAGTGATTGCAGCGATCATGTTTGTTGTAGGTATGATGAACGGCAGAACATGGATCGACATGTTATTAACCTCGATTTCATTAGCTGTAGCAGCCATTCCAGAAGGATTACCTGCAATCGTTACAATTATTTTAGCTTTAGGAACACAAAAAATGGCGAAGAAAAGTGCCATTGTCCGCAAACTTCCTGCTGTTGAAACATTAGGTAGCACAGATATTATCTGTTCCGATAAAACAGGAACATTGACATTGAACCAAATGACCGTTGAAGCACTATATACTGATAACAACATAGCGCCAGCTACTGCAGATGTGTCAATGGATAATATGGCATTAAAAATCATGACATATACTAATGATACAAAAATTGCTCAAGACGGCACATTGATTGGTGATCCAACCGAAACCGCATTAGTGCAATACGGTTTAGATCATAGCTTCAATGTAACTGAAAAAGTTGCGGCTGAACCACGTGTAGCTGAAATCCCATTTGATTCAGATCGTAAATTAATGACAACCGTTCACCAATTAACAGATGGAAAATTCCTAGTTTCTGTAAAAGGTGCACCAGATGAGTTATTAAAACGTTGTAACCAAGTTTTATTAAATGGCCAAACAACGACCTTAGACGAAAAAGGCCGCAAAGAGATTTTAACGAATAATACAAAAATGGCGAAACAAGCACTTCGTGTACTTGGTATGGCTTACAAATTAGTAGATGCAGTACCTACTGAAATGGATTCTGATGTAGTCGAAAAAGATTTAGTATTTGCTGGTCTTGTTGGTATGATTGATCCAGAACGTAAAGAAGCAGCAGAAGCGGTTAAAGTGGCCAAAGAAGCTGGTATTCGTCCAATCATGATTACTGGAGACCACAAAGATACAGCGGAAGCAATTGCGGCTCGTCTAGGAATCATCAAAGAAGGCGACGATGATGCGGTTATTACAGGCGCTGAATTGAATGAACTATCTGATGAAGCATTTGCTAAAGTTGTGGAACACTACTCTGTTTATGCTCGTGTATCACCTGAACATAAAGTTCGCATCGTTAAAGCTTGGCAGCAAGAAGGAAAAGTTGTTGCAATGACAGGTGATGGTGTGAATGATGCACCAGCCTTGAAAGCAGCAGACATTGGTATCGGAATGGGGATCACTGGTACAGAAGTATCAAAAGGTGCCTCTGATATGGTCTTAGCTGATGACAACTTCTCTACAATTATCGTTGCTGTTGAAGAAGGACGCAAAGTCTTCTCTAACATCCAAAAAACAATTCAATACCTACTTTCTGCCAACTTAGGGGAAGTATTAACGTTATTTATCGCAACAATGTTAGCTTGGGATACATTACTACCTGTTCACTTATTGTGGATTAACTTAGTAACCGATACATTCCCAGCGATTGCTTTAGGTGTGGAACCTGCTGAACGTGATGTTATGAGCCATGCACCTCGTGGGAAAAAATCAAACTTCTTCTCTGGTGGTGTTTTAAGCAGTGTCATTTATCAAGGGATCACGCAAGGTGCGTTGACGTTGATCGTTTATAAAATGGCGATTGAATTCCCAGCGCATACAGTTGCAAATATGCCACACTTATCAGCAACTGCATTGTATGATTTACAACATGGTGATGCATTGACAATGGCTTTTGCAACTTTAGGCTTGATCCAATTATTCCACGCATTCAACGTGAAATCTATTTACCAATCAATCTTTAAAGTTGGTTTGTTCAGAAACAAATCATTCAACTGGGCAATCTTAGTATCGTTCTTACTATTAGCAGCAACGATCTTGATTCCAGGCTTCAATGACTTGTTTAGCGTGACATCTTTAGATGCCTACCAATGGGCAATTGTTGCCGGGACATCATTTGCGATTGTTCCAATTGTTGAAATCGTGAAATTCATTCAACGTAGAATGGGTAAAAGCTAATACAATTTTTTTAGAAAAATCAAAAGTAGAAATGTGTCTTTAGATGCATTTCTGCTTTTTTATTGGTATAATTTTTAATAGATTCAAATTATATTTTTTAAGGTCAAAATAAGTCAAAAAAGTGGACAAATTTTCAGATTGCGGTATTATTAATATAGATATTTAACTTTACATGTTAAATGATTTTGTTCAGCTTGTATGTTATCTAGCTGCATGGGTCAACTTTTTTGAAAAAAATATAATCGAGCCCATTATGCTTTTAAAAATAAGGAGGTCACTAGACATGAACTATTTAGATGAAAATGAAGAAACAGAAGAAAAACAACAACCAAATGCGTTTATGAAAAAACTATTTGAAGAACGAACAATTTTGATTTATGGTGAGATTAATCAAGACTTAGCCAGAGAAGTTACTTCTCAATTGCTTTTACTAGCAGCTATGGGTGATGAACCAATCAAAATTTTTATTAATAGCCAAGGCGGACACGTTGAAGCGGGTGATACAATCCATGATATGATCAAATTTGTAAAACCAGAAGTTATTGTGATTGGTACTGGTTGGGTTGCAAGTGCAGGTATTACAATTTATCTAGCTGCTGAAGCAAAAAATAGATATAGCTTACCAAATACCCGCTATATGATTCATCAACCTGCTGGTGGTGTTCAAGGCCAAAGTACAGAGATCCAGATTGAAGCGAAAGAAATCATCCGCATGCGTGAGCGTGTGAACCGTTTGATTGCTGAAGCGACAGGTCAAACATATGAAAAAATCGCAAAAGACACAGACCGCAATTTCTGGATGTCTGCTGACGAAGCAAAAGATTATGGTATGATTTCTAAAATCATCCAAACAAGTGACGAAATCAAATAAAGTATAGAACTGCAAGCAAAAATGTTTGCAGTTTTTATTTGTTCTTAGTTTGAACGAAAGGTTTTTCAGATAGTCCTTGTCATGTGAGGATGAAAAAGTTAAAATTAAGTGATTACTAAAAGAAAGTAGGAAAGATAGTGAAACCAAATTTAGGATATTATGTTCAAAAAATCAATGATATTGTGAAAGAAACAGAAGAAGTCGGCGAAAAAATGAACGATTACTACGAAGAAGTTCGTAAAGCAATCGATGAAGGAAAAGTCACTGAATTGAGCTCAGAAAGAATTGCTGAAATCCAACGTATTTTCCAAGATGGAACTAAAGAATATACAGCGATGTTGGAAAAGGTCACTCAATTACGTCCGCCAGCACGTGTAATGGGTATTCACAAAAAATTTGAACGTTCATATGTCGAATATTTAGCTGGATGTAATGAAATGATTTTATCTTTAGATCCAGAAAAAGGCGTAGATGTTGATTTATTCAACAACTCTGAAGAAAAACAAGACAAAGCAACAGACGATATTTCATTTGCCATCACACGAATGAGCAATCTTTTGTTGAAAAAATAAAAAAATAAACAAAAGAAATGACAAAAAAAAGGGATAGCTAATTAACTTTTAACGTTATTTTTAGTAGACAAAAGAAAAAATGTGTTGTATTATATGTTCATACCAACAACAACCTTTTTATTTTTCATTTTACTCTTATTGAGTAATACTCCTTTTCCATCGGCCTTTTCAGCCGGTGGTTTTTTTATTTTCCAAAACGATTTATACTATTATTCTTTTGGAATATATTTATTATTTGTATTTTGAAATAAAGAAAGGTTATTTTATCTATTTGTATTATATTTTAATTGGGTTTTTTTGTTTATTTTTTAGAATATAGAATGATTTAAAAGACACAAAAAAAAGTATGACACAAAAGTAAAAATCACTTTTGCCTCATACCCTAACTGAGAATAAACGATGGGACAAAAGCCATCCTTTCGGAAAGAAGGCTTTTGTCCCACTCTTTTTTTAGTAGTATAAGATTTACATCAATTTTCTACATTACGAACATAGTCATCAAAATACTGAACAAGGTCAGATTTGATCTTTTGGTACTCTGCTTCTGTGTATTCACGTTCTTCGATAGTTCCATTAAAAAATGGAATTTCCAACTCTTCGCGTAAGCGATCTACTACTTCGCTTTGATCCATTTGGGCACCTTCTTTACGTGTTGTCTACTCTATTATAAAACATTAAAATCATTCGTCAACTGCTCAAAATAATCTTGCATAGCCGTTAACTTATTATAAAGTAGGGCGCTATCATCATCCTCTAGGAAAAAGAGCTGTTTTAATTCAAAATAAAAATCTTCAAAAGCTTTGAAGAAAGATTGTACTTGCGGTGCCTTTAGTTCACTATTACTGAAATAAAAAACGCGTACACTATGATAGTATGTAAATACTTCATTGATATTCAAAAGGATTCTAGTATCCTCAGAATGCGAACGGCTAGTGACTAAATCATATAAAGATGCACTCTTTGTATGGGTTTCAGATAGATAAGATAAAAGTAGTGCGACTTTCTCATTACTTGCTGACATTAAATCGACCTCCAGTTTTCCTAATTATAATAAAAAATGAGTAGAAAGAGAAATAGGACACTCTGTTTCTTTTAAATATTTATGAAAAATGAAAAAAGTATGAATTCTAGATAAAAAAAGGAGTTCCATCTAACTTAATAGTAGTCATAAAAAAAAGTATACAAGCAGGACAAAGTTTGATTAGTTGTATGAAAGTATTTTATTTACTAGCGAATGTCGGCGATGTAAAATCATTCATCAGCTTTGAAGATTAGTAAAATAGATTCCTCTATCGATTGGTAGTGAGAACACATATGATATTTTTAGTGATTTAGAACAAACTTGTAAAAGAGAATTTGGAGGATAAGAAGAAAGAACCCATTTTATTCAGCTTCTCTAAAAAAAATCTCATAAATCTATTGACTTTAAGTAAGAAGTTCTGTATCTTTAACACTATAGTTTGAATTATTCAAAAATTCTGACAATAAAGGATGTTGATGATTATGAACAAGCAAACAACAATAATTACATTCTTATTATTACTGAAGGACTCATCACACTGATTTTAGAAACTAGCTGAATCATAGCTTTTTCTTATCAGACGTTGAGAGTCCTGTTTTCGCATTGCATGAACGGGATGACAAGCATCCCATATCGTGGGATGCTTTTTTGTTGCAAAACATGCTGAGAATCACAACGAACAAAGTCAGTTGATGATGATAGTACAAGATTTGCAAAAAGCAATTGTTGCGCAATACTTGGCGAAACGAAGTGAGAGAAACCTCATTCGTTTCACTTAACCCAATAACCCAAAAAATGAAGAGTTTGAAAGGATGTATGAAAAATGAAAACGATCCAATTCTTTGACACTACTCTAAGAGATGGGGAACAAACCCCAGGCGTGAATTTCAATACCAAAGAAAAAGTTCAAATCGCCAAACAGCTAGAAAAATGGGGCATTGACACAATCGAAGCGGGATTTCCGATTGCGTCTGTCGGTGATTTTGAAGCAGTCAAGGCCATCGCTGAAAATGTTGAAAAAATGACTGTCGCAGGTCTGGCTCGTTGTCAAAAAGCCGACATCGATCGTGCGTATGAAGCTTTACGAAATGCTAAGTACCCACAAATCCATGTCTTTCTAGCAACTAGTCCAGTTCATATGGACTATAAACTGAAAATGACACCAGATGAAGTAATAGCTTCTATTAAAGAACATGTCAGTTATGCTAGAACCAAATTCGAGAAAGTTCAATTCTCGCCAGAAGATGCTACTAGAACAGAAAAACAATTCCTACTAAAAGCTGTCCAAACGGCCATCGATGCAGGAGCCACGATTATCAATGTTCCTGATACAGTTGGTTATTCTAACCCAACTGAATATGGCGCACTATTTAAATTTTTGATCGAAAATATCCAAAGTGACCAAGAAATTATTTTCTCTTCACATTGCCACGATGACTTAGGAATGGCGACGGCCAATGCCTTAGCGGCCATCGAAAATGGCGCTCGCAGAGTTGAAGGAACGATCAACGGCATCGGCGAACGCGCTGGTAATACTGCTCTTGAAGAGGTAGCCTTGGCACTTTACATCAGAAAAGATTTCTACCAAGCACAAAGTAATATTACATTGAAAGAAACCAAAAGAACCAGCGATCTTGTTAGTCGTTTGTCTGGTGTGTCTGTACCACGGAACAAAGCAATTATTGGTGCGAATGCATACGCTCACGAATCGGGAATTCATCAAGATGGCGTATTGAAAAATCCAGATACTTACGAAATCATTACACCATCATTAGTTGGAGTAAATGAAAACTCACTGCCGCTAGGAAAACTTTCTGGTCGCCATGCTTTTGCGACAAAAATGGAAGCTCTTGGTTACCAACTAACAGAAGATGAGCTAAAAGATGCCTTCAAACGTTTCAAATCACTCGCTGACAAAAAGAAACAAGTTACAGAAGAGGATCTGATCGCATTGATGGTAGGACAATCTCAAGAATGTAATGAAATCTATCGCTTAGAACGTGTGCAATTGCAATACGTATCAGACGGTAGTCAAGGAGCAATCGTTTCTATCCGCTCAGGAGAAAACGAAACTAACACAGAGTCGGCAATTGGTTCAGGAAGTATTCAAGCCATTTATAATTCTATCGATAAAATACTAGCACAAAAACCAGAACTAAAAGAGTATTACATCAAAGCGATTACAGGGGGCGAAGATGCTCAAGCTGAAGTCCACGTGACCTTAGCTGATACTGAAAGCAATAAACAATTTAACGGTATTGGCATCGATTTCGATGTCCTAGAAGCGTCAGCAAAAGCCTATATCAAAGCTAGTGAACAATTTCAAAAAGAAGTGGGGAAAGCCAAATGACCAAACGAATCGTAGCATTACCGGGAGACGGTATCGGAGCAGAAATTATGGATAGCGCATTGAAGATTTTAGCAGAAATTATGGTACAAGATAATCTAGAATTTGATATTGAACGTTTTGCTTTTGGCGGCGCTGGTATTGATGAAAAAGGGGAGCCGCTGCCAGAAGAAACGTTAGAAGCTTGCGAAAAAGCAGATGCGATCTTATTAGGTGCGATTGGCGGACCAAAATGGGACAATGCACCAAAACGCCCTGAACAAGGGTTGCTTGGTTTAAGAAAAGCGTTAGGCTTATTTGCAAATATTCGCCCAATCTCAGTACCAGATGCAGTCGCTCATTTATCTCCATTAAAAGAAGAGAACGTTCGTGGTGTTGATTTTATTGTTGTTCGTGAGTTAACTGGAGGTATTTACTTTGGGGAAAAACAACTAGGGGAAACAGAAGCTTCTGACTTATGTACCTATTCAAAAGCTGAAATTAAGCGTATTATTCGCAAAGCCTTTGAAATTGCCCGTACGAGAAATAAGAAAGTGACCTCTGTTGATAAGGCAAATGTATTAGCAACTAGTAAATTATGGCGTCAAACAGCTGAAGAAGTAGCACAAGAATTTCCAGACTGCACGTTAGAACATCAACTTGTGGACTCAGCAGCGATGGTGATGATTCAAAAACCAAAAGCTTTCGATGTGATCGTCACAGAAAATTTATTCGGCGATATCTTAAGTGATGAAGCATCGGTGATTCCAGGTTCACTAGGCATGATGCCAAGCGCAAGCCATAGCGAATCAGGGCCGTCATTATACGAGCCAATCCACGGGTCAGCACCAGACATTGCCAATCAAAATATCGCTAATCCAATGTCAATGATCTTGTCAGTAGCTATGATGTTGCGCCAATCTTTTGGATTAGAAGATGCAGCGAAAAAAATTGAAGATGCTTGTGATCGTGTGATGAATCAAGGAATCTTGACCACAGATTTAGGCGGACGGGCAACAACTACAGAATTTACAGAAGCAGTCATAAAAGAATTGAGAGGTGCTTAACATGGGAAAAACACTATTTGATAAACTTTGGGAACAACATGTCGTTACTGGCAGTGCAGGAGAACCACAGCTATTATATGTTAATCTTCATCTAATCCATGAAGTAACGTCCCCTCAAGCTTTTGAAGGACTAAGAGAAGCGGGCAGAAAAGTTCGTCGCCCAGACAGAACGTTTGGCACGATGGATCATAATGTACCTACCAAAGATATCTTTAATATCACGGATTTAGTAGCAAAAAAACAAATCGAAGCATTGCAGAAAAACTGTGAAGAATTTGGCGTAACACTTTGCGATAACGGGAGTGACCGTCAAGGAATCGTTCATATGGTTGGACCTGAAACTGGATTGACACAACCGGGGAAAATTATCGTTTGCGGTGATTCTCATACAGCCACGCATGGCGCATTTGGTGCGTTAGCATTTGGTATTGGTACAAGTGAAGTAGAACATGTTTTTGCTACACAATGTATTTGGCAAAACAAACCTAAATCAATGGGGGTAAAAATCACTGGTAAATTGGCGAAAGGTGTTTACGCAAAAGATATTATTCTAGCTTTGATCGCAAAATATGGTGTGGATTTTGGCGTTGGACATGCGGTTGAATTTTATGGGGAGACGATTGAAAACCTAACGATGGAAGAACGGATGACCATCTGTAATATGGCCATTGAAGGCGGCGCAAAAATGGGGATGATGGCGCCAGATGAGAAAACCTTTGAATATGTGCGTGGTAGAGAATATGCACCAGAAGACATGGAAGCGGCGATCGCTGATTGGAAAAAACTACCAAGCGATCCAGATGCTGTTTATGACACAAATCTAGAGTTAAATGCAGATGAACTAGTTCCCTTTGTAACGTGGGGCACTAATCCCGAAATGGGTATTCCAATCACAGGGACTTTCCCAGAAATCAAAGATATGAATGATGAACGAGCATATAACTATATGGATCTAAAACCAGGCCAACGACCGTCAGATATTGAAATTGGTTATGTCTTTATCGGATCTTGTACCAACGGCAGATTGTCCGATTTGGAAGAAGCAGCCCGTATTGTTAAAGGAAAAAAAGTCAAAGAAGGTATCACTGCAATCGTAGTACCAGGCTCAAGACCTGTTCGTAAAGCAGCTGAAAAAATTGGCTTGGATAAAATTTTCACCGAAGCAGGATTTGAATGGCGTGAACCAGGTTGCTCTATGTGTCTAGGGATGAATCCAGACCAAGTGCCTGCAGGTGTTCACTGCGCCTCAACCTCTAATCGAAACTTTGAAGGACGCCAAGGCAAAGGGGCAAGAACTCATCTGTGTAGCCCAGCGATGGCAGCGACCGCCGCAATTGAAGGAACATTTGTAGATATTAGAGAGGAGCTTGGTGCATAATGGAGGCATTTACACAACATACAGGAACCACCGTTCCGCTAATGAACGACAATATTGATACGGATCAAATCATTCCCAAATCATTTCTAAAACGAATCGAAAAAACAGGTTTTGGAGAGTTCTTATTTGACGAATGGCGTTATTTGCCAGATCGGACGCCAAACCCAGAATTTACGTTGAATGAGCCTAAATATCAAGGGGCAACGATTTTGATTTCAGGAGATAACTTTGGTTCGGGATCATCAAGGGAACACGCAGCTTGGGCGTTGGATGATTACGGCTTTAGAGCGGTCATTGCAGGTAGTTTTAGTGATATTTTTTATATGAATGCCACGAAAAATGGACTATTGCCAATTGTATTGAAACCAGAAGAATTAAAAGCTTTAGCAGAACTTGGAGCGGATGAAACGATTACGATCGATTTACCTAAGCAACAAGTTATTACACCCAAAGGGACATATTCCTTTGAAATTGATGGAACGTGGAAGCATAAGTTAGTGAATGGGTTGGACGATATTGCGATTAGTTTGACTCATGAGGATGAGATTACAGCATATGAAGCGAAGATCCCAGCCTATTGGCAGTAAAAAAATAGCCGAGCTACATCAATATTTTTTTGGTGTAGCTTTTTTCAATATATAGTTAGGAGAGGTGTCAATGGAATGGGATGCAAAACAGTACAATACAACACATGATTTTGTGTTTAAATATGGCGCAAGTTTACTGACATTGTTGCCCCAAAAAATAAAGACAGTTTTAGATATCGGCTGTGGAACAGGAGAATTAACGAACCAAATCGCTCAACTTGGGCATAAAGTAACAGGGATCGACCAATCAATAAATATGATCAATCAAGCAAAAAAGAGCCATCCTAATTTGAATTTTTTACAAGAAGATATCTTAAATCCTTCTGATCAACTTGAAATGTATGATATTGCTTTTTCAAATGCAGTTTTTCATTGGATACCTGATCAAGAACTGTTATTGAAAAATATCAGTGAACTTCTAAACGAAAATGGACAGTTGATTTGTGAGTTTGGTGCAATGGGCAATGTTCAGTCCATTAGACAAGCTTTTGGACGGGAGTTAAATGGGTTAGGCCTAGTTTTTGAGGAGCCGTTTTGTTTTACATCAGTGGAAGACTATCGTGTTTTGCTTGAAAAAAATCATTTTGATGTGGTGGAGATTTTAGAGTATGAACGCCCTACGCCACTTAAAGGTGGTCGAGTTGGTTTGAGGTCTTGGATGGAACAGTTTTATTCGACTGAACTGGGGAATTTGTCAGAGGAGCAGAAAGAGAGGGTGCTTAAGAATCTGGAACGGGATTTGACGCCAAGATTGTGGAAGGATGATCACTGGGAAGCAGATTATCGGCGATTGCGGATCAAGGCTGTTAAGCTGTAAATAAAAGCCTAAGAACAGGTAATGAAAACTTTAACAACTCACCTTTTAGTCGAAGAAGAGAAACAGCCTTCAGCTGGAGAATAATAAGATGATTCTCTGCAGTGCTAGACAAAAGTGGAACCTTTTTCCGAAGAGGTTCCATTTTTTGTCTTTTGATCGATGGGAATCCATTTCACGAAAATCTTATCTTTTAAAAGGTGGGAATAAACGAGTACTATGAATCCTAGTGGAAAAATATTCACGCTTTTTTACGTACTTCATACGATCGTAATTACAGCTCTAATCTTGTTTCCTAGAATATTTTGACTTCACAAATAAAGATTTCGTATGTCTATTGGAGTATAAAAAAGAGTTTCTTAGACTTTCAGTCTATGATAAAATTATACATGACTAAAAGTCAAATAAAGGAGTGTTGGAATGGTAAATATAGCTTCAGATATTGGGGTCGCTGCTGGAGCAATTTCAGGTATAAACGCTGTGTCTGTCAACAAAGGGACACAAGTTTCTTTAGGAAAAAGTAATGTTAGTAGTATGAAACTATGAAATTTATTATAGAGGACATGAAAATTTAGAAAGTGGGGATATTGGGGCAATTAAAGAAGATTGGTTTGGAAAACAAAACGGTCGTGTTGATACAGGAGATTTTAATACAGGATTACCGAGGTGGTAAATATGCATAAAATAGCATTTGCAGAAGCGGAAAAAGACATATATTTAGATGATATAGAGACCATTGTTACTATGTCATCTAATAGTTCTTCGTACACCAATAAAATTATATTTTCGTCTCTTTTTTCAGCGTTGATAAGCTTTCCATCACTAAATTACTACTGGGGTATATCTATGGTTTCTTTAAGCATACTTTTTTTTCTTTTAATAAAATATCTTACTTTAAACAACTTTCAAAAAGTAGTTAACTACAATACTTATCTATACATGATAGTACAAACGGGTGTCATTTTTTTTCTTACGGTTTTTTTATATATAAAAAAGGACACATATCATATAGTACCAATAATCTATATAACAATTAGCTACATGCTCTCTCTTTTTATTGTATACTTTAAAACATCGAATCTATTAAGAGCTAAATATAATTTAGGGCATAGTAAATGGAGCAAAAAAAGTGAGCTGTTTGCAACAAAAACATCAAAACTCTTAGGAATTTTTGTAATTCTGATAGTCTTAGGGACAATAATTTACCGTATTAATAGATGGTGGCTGTTAAATGTCGATATAACATTTGAGAGTGTAAGCATTACAGAATATATATTGTGGGGTGGAGGATTAATTTTTCTTCTAATAGGACTAACGCTTCTACCTACTTTATTGATAAAACCAGAAAATATAGTTAAGTATAAGTTAATTGAAAAATATGCTGAGGATTTTAGAGAAAAATATGACTATTCAAAAAAAGAATGGTATGGAGATAATTAATTTTTTCAGATCGTATCCCTAGATATGGTCAAAAAGATATTAATTAATAAAGAACTCCCTACTTACTCTAAAAAGAGATCCACAAAAAAAGAAATATTATTAAATAGTTGGAATGTATTAGCACCTAGCAATCACGTGATTAATGTATTATCAAAATCGGCAGCAGAAGTAGTACTTATTTCAGGAACAAAAATAGAATTAAATAAGTATAAAATGCTAGGAAAAGTATCCTACAGTGAATGTATCAATTGGTTATTTAGAAGGGGCGCAACATTGATTCTTTCTGGACGCTTTCGTCGGAACAATAAAGGAAGACTGATTTGGGCAACGAAACGGTCGTGTCAATATAGGATTACCTAAATGGTAAAATACAATGAAGTAGGCGGATTTATGAAAAAAATAGAGGACTATGTTAGCAACATTAGTTTTGAAGAGGCGTATGTGAAAATAGATCGAAATAAAATTGACTATTTAATTAAAGGCGATTCTAATGCAAAATTTCCAATTAGAATAAAAAAGATAGGTTTTTTAGCAATAAGTTTGTTTATGCCTATTATGATGATACTGTCCTACACAAGTGCTAAAGATAATTTAGTAACAACAGTGTTTTCTAGAACTATAGCAATAACAACAGCCACAAGTTTAATTTTAATATCACTATTTTCATATTTTAAAAGTAGACACTTTCTTAAAAACTATGGTTATAAAGAGTTTATATATTCTAGTTTGAAAATTTTATTTTTATCTTATATTTGTGGTTCCATAGGAACTGTAGATTCTAATTATATTATTCATTTGGTTACTATAATTATCTATGTGCCTACTTGTTTATACCTATGTTACATAGTGGAAAAGAATATGTTAATAGAATATATTAATTTAACGTTTGGAAAAGAGTATAAAACCAATAAGATTCTTTCTCTCTTGGTAAAAATGGCTGGAATAATAATGATTCTAGGGTTAGTAATTGTTCATTTATACAGAATAAATAAAAGTTGGATAGATAAAGACAGTATCAATGATTCAATAAATGGTTTAGGGGTAAGTATGACGTTAATTGTAATTGCGGGGGCATTTTTTATGATAATTATTTCTTTGCTACCTACTTATATCAGCTTCAAAGCTGATTTAAGAATTCAAAATAAACTAGTGATAAAATACTCAGAAGAATTTAGAGAAATGTATGGCTACTATAAAGAAGAATGGTACGGAGAATAATAATTAAGATAACCTCTGTTAGGCTTGGAAGTGGTACAGGTGGCCGTATCTTAAAAATAAGAGTTCTGAGGAAAAAACTAAAAAAAGTGAGATATTCAGGATTTTAAGAGTAGTTATATACTATGTATTTGGACGTGTACTTTTTAAATCTTCTTTGAGTCCTTTTACTTTAATTGCTCTAATTTTATTTATTAGTTGTTTAGGTGATACTTTATTTAAGGATGATCACTGGGAAGCAGATTATCGGCGATTGCGGATTAAGGCTGTTAAACAATAAATAACTGAACAGTTACTAATACTCTTTCAAATGAAGAGCGACCAATTAAAGGACGTTCTTTTTTTATTGTTAGAATAAAAATTAAATTGTATTTAAAATGAAAAAAATTATAATTGTGTTAAACTATTTATGGGTAGAAAAATAAAATATGTTCAATAACAGACAGGAGCGGTTGGGAAATGAAGAAAAAAGTTTTGGGGATTTCTGTGGGCATTGCATTAGTTGCAATCCTTATTATTGGTTTGATTGTGTTCCAGAAACAAGCAAATGAAAAGAAGAAAATAGAAACGGCACAAACCGAATTAGCTAAAATCGAAAAAGATACAGCCAAAGATGGTGTGACGTATAAAAAAGTTGCATCCTTAAGTGACAAGGAAGAAGATTTTTTAAGTAAAGAGATCAAATTGGAAACCATCCAAGAGTACAAAAAAGAGCTTCAAAAGAAACAAGAAAAGATAGTCAAAATCAAAGAAGTACAAACTTCAGAAGCAAAGATAAAAGCAGCTGAAAAAAATGTTCAACAACTTCAAGAAAAACTGATTCTTGTTAATGAAAAATTGGCTATTCAAACAGACGTGAATCGTTTTTTCATAACAGGAGAAAAAGCGATCCAAGGAAATGAAGTAAAGGATCAACTACCAATTTCAGCAAACCTAACGAAAGATAGAATTTCAAAAGTAACAGAACTGGTCGAGAAGAATGAACAATTTAAGGGAAAGTGGAAAGAAGCGATTAACTCGATTATAAAGAACGCAAATAGCCAAGTTGAACAGATTGATCAGATTAACAAATTACTGAATGATGTATTTGAAGGCAATGTTCCTAAAACATCGGTTAAACAAAGTGATTATGATACACTAAGTAAAGAAATAGAAAAAGTGAAAAACAACGATTTAAAAACGACATTCAATGCTAAATTAGTACTGTTAAAAGCAGTGATTGATGCAAGTAATCAATTAGATGCTTTAACACGTCAAAAAGAAGCAGCGGAGCAAGAAGTAGCAAAAGCAGTAGAAAAAGCGAAAGCACAAGCAACACAGCAATCTTCTGAACAAGATAAATTATTAGCAGGGTATTCTGATGATCAGATTGAATATGCCAGAGTTTGGTTGACGATGATCGGGGTGAAACCGACTGAATTACGTGTCAGAAAAGAGTCAGCTGGTAGCCCAATTAATCCTTACGATGTTGGAGGTGCAACGTATCCGGCAGAAGTAACTGTACTTTATGGAGCGATCAGTGCAGAGGGGCAAATAGTTTATACAAGCAATCATAATGGAACTATCAATGTTTATCCAGTACCAAGTCACTGGCAAATTGGAGCGGAAAATGCGAAAAATCCTGAATTTGTGCGTAAGATGACACAAGATATTTTAGACAATGTTAAAGTTGTAAGTGTGGATGTGGGTAATCCAAAAGATGTGAAGAGTTTGATTGAGCTTCAAAAATAAGTTGATACCTTTAATAGACGATTTGGAGAATGGAAATTTTCTAAATCGTCTATTTTTGTATTCTTTATTTTATGAGTAATATTTTAACGTTGGGTATAATTGTTCCAATTATCTATCTTTTGATCATTGTCAACACTACAATTAGAACTGTTTAAGATGTTTATAATTGGTGGGAATCTAATAGCGTTAGGGATATTTCTGATGGTTTATACGTTTCTTATATTTGCCAATCAAACGATGCAAATGCCTATAAAATATGATGTTAAAATAATGAATTTAAGTAATAAGTAAAGCAGTTAACGAAATCATCAAGAACTGAGAGAAAGAATATTGCAATCATTAGGAACAATTGTATATTTAAAAGATGGACGAGCTAGAGTAATGATAATCAATAGAGGACCTATCATAGAAAAAGAAGGAATATCATGTTTATATGATTTTGCAGGCTGTGTTTATCCTATCGGCATGAACCCTGAACAAGTTTTATATTTTAATGAAGAGAATATTGATAAAGTTTTATTTGAAGGGTATCGTGATGAAGACGAACAACGATTTGAAGAGCTTTATGTAAAATCTGTTGAAGATTTGAGTGAGTCTGTAATGAAAGGGTTACCTAATTTAAATCTTAAGAGTTAGATTTGGGTATTAGATAAAATTATGAATACGAGCTTAAGTACATTTAATACGAAAATACGTTTGGTTTATTTCCCACATTTATTTAAAGGTATGTTATAATTGCTTAGTAATTTTAGTAAAGGGGAATGATTATGAGCAAAACTAGAAAAGTCATAAGTTTCTTCGCGGGAGTTGGAGGAATTGATCTTGGTTTTGAAAAATCAGGAAAGTTTGACGTGGTTTATGCAAATGAGTTTGACAAAAATGCTAAGTCAACTTATGAAAGCAATTTTGATTTAAAAGTGGAGTTAAAGGACATTAGAGATATTGATGCAAAAAATATACCGGATGCAGATGTTCTTCTTGCAGGTTTTCCTTGTCAGCCTTTTAGTGTTGCCGGTTATAGAAAGGGTTTTGAAGACGATCGTGGAAGTTTATTCTTCGAAACACTGAGAATAATTGTTCAAAAAAAACCAAAAGTGGTTTTTTTAGAAAATGTAAAAAATATGGTTACTCATGATCATGGAAATACATTCAAAGTCATTCGTGAAGGTCTTGAACAAAATGGTTACTATGTTAAATGGAAAGTTTTGAATGCAAAAGATTATGGAAATATTCCCCAAAATAGAGAACGTATTTATATAGTTGGTTTTCTTTCTAAAGAATCGTATGATTTGTTTGAATTTCCTGAAAAAATTGAGTTGACAAATCCTTTGACAAAATATATCGATTTTAAGAAAAAAGTAGACGAAAAATACTATTATACAAAAGAAAAAAATCCTACTTTTTATGATGAACTAGAAAAGGATATAGTTAGTCAAGATACAGTCTATCAATGGAGACGACAATATGTGCGTGAGAATAAGAACGGTGTTGTTCCAACGTTAACTGCAAATATGGGGATGGGTGGTCATAATGTACCATTAATTTTATCTGATACAGGGATTAGAAAATTGACCCCACGTGAAACATTCAATGTACAAGGTTATCCTACGCACTACAATCTTCCTAAAATTGCTGATGGACAATTATACAAACAAGCTGGAAATAGTGTAGTAGTTAGTGTTATAGAGAGAATTGCAAACAATATTGAAAAAGCTCTAAGAGGTAAAGAAAGCTCAGCCGCTAAAAAAAGTGGTAAGTTTGCTTTAATTTATACAAAAATGTATGAAAGAAGTTGGGGAGAGTCATTTGTTGAAAAATATTTTGATGCCTATGAAGATGCTCTTTTGTATATAGAGAATGAGACAACTTTACCTTTGTTATCAGATGAAGAGTATACTAGATTAGTAAAGCGTAATGGACAACATGAATTTTATTCGATTAATGCAAATTTTTGAGAATTATATTAAGAGGTGCAGATTGTGCCTCTTTTTTTTTACATATTAAAATGATATGATTAATTGTATTAAATATATTAATCAAAGTTTGAAAACTAAAAGGTGGAAGATTATATGGCTGGGATTGTCTGGAACAAGTTTTCTCGAGAGGAACAAGAAGAATATATTGAATTTCTTAAAATTTTTGGGGCATTGTCTGGGCTATTTAAGGACAATCAAGAGGGAGCGAATGCAAAAAAACCGTATTTGTATTATAGAAACCATGAGCAACTTTATGCGCGAGTTTTTAGTGTAGAAGATCTAACGCGAAAAGATTCTGCATTTGATGCTTTAGCTAAATTTAATGGTGAAAATGTAGGAGTTGGACTAAAAACGTGGATCCATACTGGAGATAAGACATATCAAAAAGTAGCTGAATTTAATAAACTAGCACCAATTGAAATTCGTCCATTGATTGATCAAGCTTCTCCGGAAGATGTTATTCAAAAAGTATCTCAGTTGAGAAATGACAGAATTTTATTGGATAAAAGACTGTATAATACAAAAAAAGACATCTACCATTACATTACAAGAAACGATAACGAAATGAATATAGTTGAAAGTAATTATGATTTAGTACAGTTAGATTCTTTGGAACTGATAAAATCAGATGGAAAAACTTTCATATTTACTGATGGTATAAGGAATTACAAGTTTTATGTAAGTAAAAGTGTATTACTTGAGGAGTTTGATGCCTCGAAGCCTCAAATCATAACTAAAGTACCTATTCTTCAATTTGACGATCCTTTTGAATTAATAAAAATGATACAATTACCTACGTTATCAGAACAGCCAAAGGTTGAGGAAACTATTTATTTACCGATTTATTCTGATAATGATTGGAAAGTAAATGAAAAATCAGGATTTAATGCATGGAATGCAGCACCTAAAAACAAGGGATCTAATACTAACAGGCCTGATTTTGAAGCTTATGTTCCGATTCCTGCATGGATACATCATGTATTTCCAAATTTTTTTGGGTTTAATGCACTTGATAAAAGAGAAAGAAATGCTTCGGATTATTTTAGTTTACATTTGCCAGATGGGAAAATAATTAATGCCATCATTACGCAAGATAATGGGAAAAGCTTGCAAACTAATCCACAGAGCATTTTAGGGAAGTGGATATTACATGATGTATTTGACTTACAGGCCAGACAGCTTTTAACTATGAGTAGATTAATCGAGTTAGGTGTTGACTCTTTAAAAATAGTTAAAATTGATAATCAAAATTTTAAGATTGAATTAGCGGAGACAAATGCTTTTGAAAAGTGGAAAATTGATGTTCAAGAAAAAATAGAGAGAGCTTATAATCAAAATAATTTCCAGAGGCCAAAGATAAGAAATCTTCTGGATGATTTACTTTAAGTTATTATTTAGTTTATTCAGATGAGCTGACCGTTTAGTGTAAAAGGTGGAATTCAAAAATGACTGATCATCTATCAAAAGAAAAACGTAGTTGGAACATGTCAAAAATAAGAAGTACAAATAGCAAACCAGAAGAAATAGTTAGAAAGTTTCTTCGTTTCAATAAAATTGGATATAGAAAAAATGTAAAAAATCTTCCTGGTAAACCTGATATAGTTCTAAATAAATACAATACAGTAATTTTTGTTAATGGTTGTTTTTGGCATTGTCATCAGGGATGTCCCAGATTTAGATTTCCTAAATCTAATCAACAATATTGGATAAAAAAACTAAATCGCAATGTTGAAAGAGATGCTAAAGTTTATAAAGAATTAGAAGATTTAGGCTGGAATGTATTAATTATATGGGAATGTGAACTAAAGAAAAGCGATGCTCAAGCAAATTTAGAAAGAATAATTTGGCAGTTAGAAATAAATAAGTCAGGAGTTGATTTTTTTATGGATGAAGAGACACATAGGCAGATTTTATTAAAATTTCAAGCTTTACAGGGGCAAGTAATTTATGGTAAAAAGCAAATTAAAGGTATTGATGAAAAAAGAGTTTTACCAGATAAGTATGTCGATGCTAACCATATCATGCATGACTTGATAAGAGGATTTTATAAACCTAAAGGAAGAGATTATATGCTATCTTATCAAGCTACTGAAAAAGATGAAAATTATGGTCCTCAAATCAATTGGTTGGATGAAGAAAAAGGAATATTTGATTCTATTGATATGAGGCCGCCTAATAGCGAAAAAGATAATAGAAAGAAAAGTGATATTGAAGCAGCTAGATTTAATTTGTATCATGAAATTCCCATTGGAATTCTACACTGGAAAAAGAAAGGTGTAAATCAAATTCTTGGATTAGGTATGATAGTCTCAGAGAATACAGACGGAACTTTTAAAGTAGTACCTTATGAGTTTAAGGATATAGGTAATATCGATAAATAAATTTACATAATAATATTGTTCATTAGAGGATGGATCATCTCCATCCTCTTTTAAAACATACGCAATCTAACCCAAATCCATCTTTTTAACCTCAAACCCAGTCTCAACCTTCTCAGCCCTAACCATCTCCAACACCAATTCATCCCCAATCTCAATCAACCGATTATAATCTTCATAAAAAGCATGAAACATCTGCGCCCGTGCATAATACTCTTTAACAATTCGTTTCTTATTAATCGGCCCAGTCCGAAAAGCAAAAAAATGATCTAAAATCGCCAAAGGTTCCTGCCATGAAGCTATCTTTTCCATTAAATCTCTTAATTCGATAATATCCTGATAAGTAACCGCCTTTAAATTCTGCGCTTGTTTTTCCATTCTCCTGATCTCCCTTTTAAGAGGTCGAGAAAGAGCACCAATTCGACTTTTTCCCGCCTGCTATTCATTTATTTATACTTCAAATTGACTTAAGCAACCATTTTCTCCGCCGTGCAGCCGATTGATCAAGTTTGCACGGCCTCCTTTTAGACAAAACAAAAAACGATACTAAAGTAATCAGCGAGAAAAATCCGATTTTTTCTCGATCTAAACTACCAATACCGTTATCAATCAACCAAACCAAAACCAAAAGATTCCCCATCAAACCAAATCAATATCCCTAAGAAATTCTAAAACAAACTAGAATTCCAAACGAAAATTAGGTACAATAAAGAAGCTAGTGCTTCGGTGCTAGCAAATTGGCAACTTGTGTAGAGATGTTACGGATTTCTATACAAGGCTTCATCATTCGGTTGCCGCCAAATGGTGAAGTGCCTTTTTTGTTTTATCCAGTTTTTCATCGATTCTTAAAACCATACCTCCCTTCAAAAGTAGTTATAGGACAGAAAAAAGCGGCATTGAGCAGATGCCCAATACCGTCGACAATAGTCTATTTCCATATACAAAACCAACCAATCATACATAAAAAAGAAAAGATTTATATAGAAATCTCAACCTAACTTAGGTACAATAAAGAAGCTAGTACATGTTGCTAGCACTATTGGCAACTTGTTTGGACAGTTAACGGTGTCTTAACAAGGCTTCGATCGTAAGGTTGCCGCCGAACGATTGAAGTGCCAATTTTTTTATTTATTTGTCTGAAACATCAATCAAAAGCAATCAACGTTTCTAATCTCTATCCTATGCCTTATATTATACAGAAAGACCAGACTCTCCGCAACGGAATTCGGAGGAATCACAGATTAAATAACACCAAAACCAACCCCCTTATATATAAGGAAAAATAACAAAAAAAATTATTTTTTTCCTGTGTCATCAAATATAGAGAATTCTCCTTTTAGGATATCAAAATTTTAAATTTCTAACTTAATCTTATTTTTTTGTTCTTTTTTTGTATTTGTTTTTAATTTCTAAAAAATATGATGATCCTAAAAATGCCGTAGTGAGTGAGTATTTTTCCGACATTTTACTTTTTATATTAAAAATAAAATGAAATTGCAAGTCTTAGATTTGCAATTTTTTTGTTACTCAAAGAAAAATATGATAACTATTTGGTGTGAAAATATGTCAAAATAGAGGATGAGGAGTTTTAAGTTACAAAAGAGGAAAACAGTGTAAAGGAGTTTGTATAATGACTGGAATCAAAAGTAGTTTAACCATAGCAGGAGGCGTTTCTACACAATTTAGTCAAGTAGCAAGTGGTTTTGCATCTGTTAATCAAACGACAAGCAAAGCTGAACGAACCACAGTGAGTGGAAATAATAAGGCAAAAAATAGTTTGTCATGCATTCATAGCAGAGGATTACGTGTATCAAATGCGATTGCCCGCGATGGGAATAATATTCATTCAGTAGCAAAAGAATTCAATGAGATTGATCAACAAATCAAAGAAGTATTTGATTTTCCACTATTTTCACCATCTGTTGGAGGTGGCAATCGTTGATGAATGTACAAGAAAAAGAATTGAAAATTAATCAACAGTTGCGACAGGTTGCTATGGAGCAAGAAAACATCTGTCGTGAAATTAGAGAATTAGAAGAGTTGGAAGCTGATTATTTTTCAATCCACCAACAAGAACAACGCTATTATCAAGAATTGATTGAAAATAATCAAGGTTCCCGCTATATCAGTCATTTCATAGAGCTAGATGAAGAAGCCAAGAGTTTCCATCAATACGAACGACAAAGACTAGAAGATATCGCAGAGCGCTTGGTAAAAGAAGAATTCAACCTGCGAAACAAAGAAGAAGCATTATATATTGAGCGCAAACAACTATTCGTTGATGAAGAGCAGGAGGATGCATGATGGGACTTGATTTTTATATCGGAGAAGTCAAAGCGCAAAGTGCTGCAGCGAAACGAATGGCCAACGAATACAGTCAATTTTGCGAACAACTAAAAGATAGCGTTGACGCTTTTATGAATGCCCCACTTTCAGGGACAACCTACGACTCAGCGAAAGTTTATTTCTCTACAGTCTATCCACCTTTAGCCAGTGGGTTTATACTAGCATGTGAAGCACTTGTAGAAGCACACAGTAAATTTCCCGAAGAATTCCAATCATCCGTCGACACTTGTGATGTAATCGAAGAACAACTAAAAGCCGAGATTACGCAAGGACAAGCCATACTACAATATATGACACGAACGATGGATAAAGAAAAAGAACCCAATCCACGAACGGAACAGCGGTATTTGGGCGTGCAACGTTCAATCCAAAAGAATGAAGAGAAACTACAAAAGTTGTACGATTTTAATGCCAGTTCTCCTAATTTATTTGCAGATTTTGAAGCACAGTTGGCGAACTTAGATGCAGGATTAGCCGAAGTAGAAAAAGGAACAGCATGGAATCCAGTTTCAGGGACGTTTGATATTTCTAGGATGAATTTAGATTGGACGAAGTCGATTGGGAAAGAATGGGAGAAGAGACAAAAGAAGAGTGATAGGATTAGAAATGTGAAGAGGAAAAAAGAAATAAGAAGGTTAGATAGTTATGAAATTGAATGTATTGATTATGCTGAGTGAGTAATAAAGTAGTATTGGTTATTCTAGGTGGAAATCTCGTTTCAGCAAGCAAACAAGGAACACATGGTATAGGACACAAAAGAAAAAGCGTATAGAATAAACCGTCCACACAGTTTATCCTATACGCCATTATTTATCTATTACAGTTTTTGTGTCGCATTATTCTTCACCAAACGCAGCAATACCGAAGTCACCGCGACAGTAGCAATTGCCGCAACAATTGCTTCAACAAGCCCGCTTGTGAAAATAACAGTCAGAATTCCTGTATAAATCGCTGTACCGCTGGCTCCAATACTTTGGGCATAGGCATCTTTAAATAAAAAATAAATCAAGTTCATCACAAGAATCGTATTCGTCGCTGAACCTAGAAAACCTGCAACAAACAAGCTGATGGTTTGTGAGGTTGGCTTATTTTTCGTGATCTTTTTCAATCCCATAAAGACAAAGTAAGGAACGACACCAATCAAAATTCTTGGAACCATTGCAACAATAATTGCTTTCCAACTCCCTTGATCTGTTCCGATTACAGGGATGAATGGAGAGAAAATAAAGGATAAGGGTGATAAAACAACCGTGCTGCGGATCATACTAATGATACCGAAGACACCACCTAAGAACGCACCAATTCGTGGCCCTAAAACGATAGAAGCAATAATGACAGGAATATGCATTGTCGTGGCATTGATGGGTCCAATTGGAATAAATCCTAGGAATGGGACGGATGCTAGTAAAATCAAAATAGCTAAAAACATAGCTGTTAATGTAAATGTTTTTGTATTTTTCATAAAGGGCTCCTCAAAATTATTTCGCTAATACTTCATTGATTTTTTGAACAATGTCTTCAACTGTTGCCAGAGCGCCTCGACCAAAGTCGCCACAAGCTAATAAGGCTTCTCTAGGATCGATTTCTTGATACCCAACTTCTCTTAAAACGGCTAAATTTCGTTGAGTGATAGGGTTTTGATACATATACGTATTCATCGCAGGAGCAATGAATTTTGGTACATCTTCTTTTAAAGCTAAAGCCACGGTAGACAGCATATCATCAGCAATCCCATTGGCAAGTTTGGCTAAAATATTCGCAGAAGCTGGCGCAACTAAAAAGAGATCGGCTTTTTTTGCCAGTTCAATATGATTGATTTTATCCGGTGCGATTTCTTCCATGACATCTGTGTGGACAGGGTTTTTAGACAACGATTGTAATGTCAATGGGGTGATAAATTTTGTGCTGTTGGTGGTCATGATGACATCAACGTTATAACCTAACTTAGTGAATTGACTAGTTATATCTGCTGCTTTATAAGCAGATATACTGCCGGAAATACCTAATAATATGTTTTTCATCATCGGTCCCTCCATTTTTCCTCAACGCTGTTTACGATTAGTTGAGCGATCTCAGGTTTTGTTTCAGCGGTTTGGGTGTGTCCATCTCTATCAATCAAAATGCCTTTATGTTGCTTGTCATTAATCTCTTCAAGGTCATTGGCTAAAACGAAATCACAGTCATTTTTAACAAGAATACCTTTACCGACACGAATCAATTCCTCTTTTGAAACACCAACTAGTAATTTGAAACCAACAAGAACTGCTTGCGGTTGTTGTTCACGCAGCATTGCAATTATTTTAGGGTTTTTTTTCAGAAAAAGCAAGAGGCGATCGGTTCCAGAAGGAATTTTTTTTTCATTCTGAATGGTTTGACCAATTTCATCTATGCTACGGTATAGCGCTTCTGTTAAGGTGGTCAAATCGGATAGGGCTTGATCTTTTATTAGTGTTGCTGCAAGTTTTTCGATAAAGGTATCTTCTGATAGAGTTGTTTCAGTCGTAAAGTCGCTGACGGCCATGCTGTGAATAATGCTGTCAAATGTTTGTTTCTGAAATTGATCAAGGAGCGCAGATTCTAGTTCTTTTGTTGTTTCGATTTCAATAAGGGTTAAATGTGGTTCAGTAGCTGGGCGAACAGCTTGTGGCGTTGTCACGTAAGTTACATGATGCCCATTGGATAAAAATGATTCACCGATGAGTTTGCCTAAACGACCAGTAGAGTGATTGGTAATGGAACGGACGTTATCGATTTTTTCAGAGGTTCCCCCTGCTGTGATTAAAATATTCATGTATACATTGCTCCTTTAATTCATTTTAATGACTGTACGGCCAACGTGAGTGCCTGCTTGCAGTTGTTCCAAGATTTTTGGAAGTTCTGGTAAGGCTATTTCGTTTGTCAGTTCATGATGACTGACATTTAAATCAGTCGCTAATCGCTGCCAAATAGCTAAACGCGGCTTCATTGGGACATTGACTGAATCGATGCCTAACAAATTGACATTTCTTAAGATAAAAGGTAAAACGGTTGTATTCAGCTTGATCCCTGCTGCATTTCCGCAAATAGCAACACTGCCACCGTAGTGAAGTTGAGGTAATAGGGCAGCCGTTACATCCCCACCGACTGTATCGATAGCAAAATCAATGGTTTGTTTGGCTAAAGGTTTGATTTTTTCTGGCATAAAGTCATCCAATAGAAGGACGTCAGTCGCTCCTACTTTTTTCAAAGCTTCAATGGCTGATTTTTTGCGGCTTAAGGCTAGGATATTTTTATAACCTAGTTGTTTCAACATAGCAATCGCTAAACTTCCCACACCACCAGAGGCACCAGTAATCAAAATAGTTGCTTCTTTATTTTCAGCTAAGCCATGATTTTCAAGGGCTTGGATAGATAAAGCAGCAGTAAATCCAGCTGTACCAAAAACCATCGCATCTTTTAAACTTAAGCTGTTAGGTAAAGGAACCACCCAATCTCCAGGTACACGGGCAATTTCCGCAAAGCCACCTGTATGTGTTACACCTAATCCATAGCCTGTCACCAAAACATGTTGTCCTTCTTTAAACCGATGGTCTTTAGAGGACAAAACAGTCCCGCTTAAATCAATTCCGGGAATCATAGGATAATTACGAATGACCCCGCCATTTTGTATTGTTGCTAATGAATCTTTATAGTTTACCGAAGAATAGGCAATTTTAATAAGCACATCTCCTTCAGATAGTTCAGTCAGTTTGATTTCTTCTATAGTTGTAGTAACCATTTCATTTATTTTTTTCACAGTAAATCCAGAAAACTGTTCCATAAGATCCTCCTTTTTTATCCTTCTCGGATGCTTCAAACAAGCATTTATTTTTTTTCGAGAAGTTGAATAAATAAGATTTAGTAGTATTGTTACTATCATAACATATTCTCTTTTTATCTTTAGCAAATTCTTCTTGAAGAACCCTTCTTAATAAGGGGGAAATGAGTTAGAATAGGGAGGACGTGCTTAAGTGTATTAAGCCGAAAATAAGAAGCAAGATAGTTTTTATCGGTTGAAAGGAATTCGTTTTGTTGAAATTTAAAATTGGTATGCGAACGTTTAAAACAGGGTTAAGTGTCTTTTTTTGTATTTTAGTCAGTATTCTCTTGCAAAGAGAAACATATGTGGTGGCAGCAATTACAACGGTTTTCACATTAAGAGAAGATATGGAAAATACCCTGAAATATGGCAAACATCGAATTATTGGTAATGTACTTGGGGCGATGATGTCGATTGCAGTGATTGCTGTGTTTCATTTACTGGGTAAAACGGAGCTTGTACAATTGATTTTTATTCCAGTGATCATTATGGTGATGATTGCTTTGTTAGCTAGCTTTGGCTATCAAGAAGGAACCGTGGGCGCTTGTGCAACGCTTTTGACAATTGTTTTTATGATCCCTGCTGACCGCTCTTACGATTATGCATTTGATCGAGTAGTAGATAGTTTTATTGGTATGGGGATTGCCTTGTTAGTGAATTATTTTATTCCGCTAAAAATTGCTAAGAAAAGTGAGAAAGTGTCTGAATAGCAGGCGCTTTTTTATTTTGTCAAAAACCTCTGAACAGTGCTAGTATAAAAGTATTAGATGAAACTAAAAAAATGAAAATTTATTGCAAAAATTTATTGCTATTTTTTGAAAACTTCGTATACTAGAAAAGGTAAAATTAAACTTGTAGTTTAGTATTAGCAAACTTTTATAAACGTTAAGATAAATTGAACTGAGGTGGTTAGATGGAGATTGGCGAGAAGCTGCGCAATTTGCGCATACAAAAAAACTTGACCCAAGAAGAACTGGGTGAGCGAACGGATTTGACGAAAGGCTATATTTCTCAGTTAGAACGTGATTTAAGTTCGCCTTCGATGGAGACCTTTTTTACTATTTTGGAGGTTTTAGGAGTCACACCAGAAGAATTTTTCAGCGAACGAAGCTTGGAACAAAAAATCGTTTATAAAGATGAAGACAGTACACTGTATTATGACGAAGAAAACGGCTATGAATTAAAATGGCTGATTCCAGAGTCCAATGAAAAAGAGATGGAGCCTGTTGTTTTAACCTTTGATAAAAATGGTGAGTATAAAACCTTCGAACCCTCATTATCAGAAACCTTTATCTATGTGATCGATGGCTCTGTTTCATTATTATTAGGTGAAGCAACGTATTCTGCCAAAAAAGGGGAGGCAATGTATTATCAAGCCGCCGAGCCTCATCAGCTGATCAATCATTCAAAAGGCAAGAGCAGAATATTGATCGTAGCAACAGAATCTTATTTATAATAGCAAGTTACATGGGCTGACAGAGCCTATGACACTTTTAACAGGGAGGCATCAATGCGTGAAAAAAAATATTATTTCGTTTGAAAATGTCGTGAAACAATATGACGATGAGAAAGTCCTGAAGAAAGTCAGTTTTGAAATCCAGCAGGGAAAGTTTTATACGCTGTTAGGACCTTCAGGTTGTGGTAAAACAACGATTTTACGGATTTTAGCAGGATTTGTGGATGCCACTGAAGGGGATATTTATTTTGATGGTCAACGGATCAATGATATTCCAGCCAATAAACGTCAAGTAAATACCGTTTTTCAAGACTATGCCTTGTTTCCTCATATGAATGTTTTTGATAATGTCGCTTTTGGATTAAAGATCAAAAAAACGCCGAAAAAAGAAATTGAAACAAAAGTGAAAGATGCCTTGCGAATGGTACAATTACCAGGGTATGAAACACGAGAAATTAGTGAAATGTCTGGCGGACAGCGTCAGCGTGTAGCGATTGCCCGAGCAATTGTTAATGAACCAAAAGTTCTTTTATTGGATGAACCTTTATCGGCTTTAGATTTGAAGTTACGGACAGATATGCAGTATGAATTGCGTGAATTGCAGCAACGTTTAGGCATCACATTTATTTTCGTTACACACGATCAAGAAGAAGCGCTAGCAATGAGTGATGAAATTTTTGTGATGAACAAAGGCCATATCGTCCAAAGTGGTACCCCTGTTGATATTTACGATGAACCGATTAATCATTTTGTCGCTGACTTTGTTGGGGAAAGCAATATCGTTAATGGGACAATGATTGACGATAATTTAGTGGAGTTTGTTGGCAAACGGTTTGAATGTGTGGATGGTGGAATGCGTAAAAATGAGCCAGTTGAGATTGTTTTACGACCAGAAGATTTGACGATCACAACACCTGATAAAGGAAAACTTGTGGTGACCGTTGATACGCAATTATTCCGTGGCGTTCATTATGAAATCATATGTTACGATGAGGATCATAATGAGTGGATGGTTCATTCAACCAGAAAAGCCACAGAAGGCGGAAAAGTGGGGCTTTTCTTTGAACCAGAAGATATTCACGTGATGCGTTTCAATGAGTCAGAAGAAGATTTCGATGCTCGTTTAGAAAGCTACGAAGAATAGGGGGAAGAATAATGAAAACAATGCGTCGAATTTATTCGGTCCCTTACATGATGTGGCTGTTATTGTTTGTAATTGCGCCGGTTTTAATGATTATTTATCAGTCATTTTTTGATATGAATGGGCAGTTTACTTTGACAAACTACCAAACCTATTTTACTTCTGGCACTTATTTAAGTATGACGCTGAATTCTGTTTGGTATGCTTTTTTGATTACGTTGTTTACTTTATTGATCAGTTATCCTACTGCTTACTTTTTAACAAAATTAAAACATAAGCAATTGTGGTTGATGTTAGTAATTTTGCCGACTTGGGTGAACCTTTTGCTTAAGGCGTATGCATTTATTGGGATTTTTAGTATTCATGGGAATGTAAATCAATTTTTAAGCTTTCTCGGAATTGGTTCTCAACAAATTTTGTTTACGGATTTTAGTTTTCTATTTGTTGCGACGTATATTGAAATTCCCTTTATGATCTTGCCGATTTTTAATGCGCTGGAAGAAATGAACCCTTCATTGATCAGTGCTAGTCGTGATTTAGGTGCAAATAGTGTTCAAACTTTTCAGCGAGTGATTTTTCCTCTTTCATTGAATGGTGTGAAAAGTGGGGTTCAAGCGGTCTTTATTCCCTCTCTTTCATTGTTTATGTTAACTCGTTTAATTGGTGGAAATCGAGTGATTACATTAGGAACAGCGATTGAAGAGCATTTCTTAGTTACGCAAAACTGGGGCATGGGTTCTACGATTGGGGTAATATTGATTGTTGCGATGTTTGTCGTAATGCTGTTGACTGGTGAGAAGAAGAAAAAAGGGCGGGTGAAAAAATGACAAAGAAAAAATTTAAATGGTCTTATCTTTATCTGATCATCGTTTTTGCTTTATTATATGCGCCAATTTTCTATTTGATTTTTTACTCGTTTAACGATACGGATACGATGAATAAATTCACTGGATTTACTCTTTCTAATTATTCCGCTGTTTTTGCAGATACCCGTTTGTTGATTATTGTGCTAAATACCTTTTTGTTGGCTTTTTTATCTGCATTACTAGCGACGATTATTGGGACTTTTGGTGCTATGGGTATTTATTATACACGTCGGAGAAAAACGAGAACGGCATTATTGAGTTTTAATAATATTTTACTGGTTTCACCAGATGTAATTATTGGGGCTAGTTTCTTGATTTTTTTCACAGCTGTTGGATTTATTAGTTTAGGTTTTACTAGTGTGCTACTTTCCCATATTGCTTTCAGTATTCCTATCGTTGTATTGATGGTTTTACCGAAATTACAGGAAATGAATGACTCGATGGTAGATGCAGCTCGTGATCTTGGGGCGAATAATATTCAAGTGATCAAGAACATCATTTTGCCTTTTTTAGCACCCGGAATCATTGCGGGTTATTTCATGGCATTTACGTATTCCTTGGATGATTTTGCAGTAACCTTTTTCGTTACAGGAAATGGCTTCTCCACACTTTCAGTGGAAATCTATTCTCGTGCAAGACAAGGGATTAGTTTAGAAATCAATGCGTTAAGTGCCTTAGTGTTTATTTTCTCTATGATTTTAGTGATTGGTTACTATTTTATCAGCCAAGACAATACACCTAAGAGACTGAAAAAAATGCGTCAAGAACAAAGTGAGGTGGCTAAACTCAAATGAAAAAACTACAATCTTTGTTTATTGGGATTTTAGCGATTATCTTAATTTTATTTTTAGGCGTTCATCAGTTAGAAAAAGCCAGTGGCATGGCTGGTGCAGACACGTTGACGATATACAATTGGGGAGATTATATTGATCCTGACCTGCTGCGTAAATTTGAAAAAGAATCAGGTTATAAAGTGAACTATGAAACCTTTGATTCAAACGAAGCAATGTTTACGAAGATCCAACAAGGAGGAACAGCTTACGATATCACAATTCCTTCTGAATATATGATTCAAAAAATGATGAAAGAAAAAATGCTTTTACCGATTGATCATTCAAAGATAAAAGGTCTGAAAAATATAGATGAGCGTTTTTTAAATCTAGATTTTGATCCACAAAATAAGTACTCGATCCCGTATTTTTGGGGAACATTAGGAATCATCTATAATGATAAATTTGTCGGTAAAGATCAGATCAACCATTGGGATGATTTGTGGAAACCTGAGTTAAAAGACAACTTAATGCTGATTGACGGTGCTCGTGAAGTGCTAGGACTGTCTCTAAATAGTCTAGGATACTCACTGAATAGCAAAAATAATCAAGAGTTGCGTGAAGCAACAGATAAATTAAACAAATTAACTACCAATGTCAAAGCAATTGTAGCGGATGAAATCAAAATGTATATGATTAATGAAGAAAGCGCCGTTGCAGTAACTTTTTCAGGAGAAGCCGCTGAAATGCTTGATGGTAATGAACATCTGCATTATGTCATTCCATCTGAAGGGTCTAATCTTTGGTTTGATAATATTGTTATTCCTAAAACAGCTAAAAATATTAAAGGTTCTTATGAGTTTATTAACTTCATGCTACGACCAGAAAATGCAGCACAAAATGCTGAATATATTGGTTATTCTACACCAAATAAAACAGCTAAAAAGTTACTGCCTAAAGAAATTTCTAGTGATGAACAATTTTATCCAAGTGATGAAGTGATTAAACATTTAGAAGTTTATGAAGATTTAGGTGCAAAATATTTAGGTATTTACAATGATTTATTTCTTGAGTTTAAGATGTACCGTAAGTGATTGGAAAACTCCATTAAAAACGCGTTAAATCAACAAAAATTCAGGAGAGTAAGCTACCATTTTTACTGCCAGTTTTCCAAAATTCTACCAAAGAAAAATTTAAACGTTATTGAAGAAAAAAAGAGACATTATTCTATGTCTCTTTCTTATTATTTCGATACTTTAAAAAAAAATGAAAATTAATGTTTTTACTTTAAAAATGTTGTATACTGACAGGAGAAAATAGATTGGAGGTTGTTGTATGGATGAATTTAAATTAGATAAATCAATCAGTAAAGCAATAGTTGATGGTACTTTAAAAGGATACTTACAGTATCTTGAAGAAAGAAAAAGCAAAAAAGATTCAATGAATGTTAGTGGCGCTTACGCTTGGACAAAAGGGAATCATATTGATGATCAAGTTTCTAAAATTGGACAAAGCCACAACGTACAGTTTAAAATTGAAAAAGCTGGGTATACTTGGGAATATTTACAGTTTACAGTTAGCGAAAATACTGAAGATTATATGGTTATCGTAAAAAATTCTAGAAGAGTGCAAAAATCTTTTGATGATCAAAAAAAGAAGGCTAAAGAAGATAACTACTTAGTGAATTTAGCTGACATAAATACAGATATTTTAAAAAATAGTACCCAAAACTTTCTTGTTCAACCAGAACAGATCCAACTTGAATTAAATGACCCAGAAGAAGTAAGAGCTGTACTAGATGGAACTCCGTTGAACGTAACTCAAAAATATTCACGCTTTTATATTGTGACTTATGAAATTGATGATGAGACTAAATTTGTTGAATCAATCAAATTAACAATGCCTAATCGTCAAACGATGAACCTAGAGCTAGTTAAAGATTTAAGTTATCTTATTCAAGATAGTGAGTATGAAATTACTTCTGAAGATGTAGAACCAATTATGAATGAAAAAGTTTCTGATCAGACTATTTTCTCAGGTGATTCAAATGCATTTGGTTATTCTATCCCTGAAGAGGAAAAAGAAGAATCGGGAAACTAATTTTTTAACAAATAAGCAAGGATGTGATTACAATGTTTTTCGGAGAGAAATTACAGAGTGTCAGAGAATTAAATGGTCTCTCCAGAAAGGAACTTGCTGACCAATTAAATTTAAGTGAACAAGCAATCTGGCAGTATGAAAATCAATATACTGTACCAAAATTTGAAGTAGTTAATGAGTTAAAAAAAGTTTTTAATGTCAGAGCTCAATTTTTCTACACGGAACCATTTGTAACTAATATTTCCAAAGTTGAAAGCATTGCTTATCGAGCCGAAGATCGGGAGGCTCGCAAAAAGACAAAAATGGAGACGACTTTTATTGATTTTATTAGTTATTTTTTAGATAAATTTGAAAATAAGCTCAATTTACCAACGAGCATCCTTCCATTATTAAGAGACGAATCTATGCAACTTTATAATACGTCAGTAGAGGCAAGTGACAGACTCTTGCAATTAGAGAGTATTGCTGAAAATGCTAGGAAAAAATTGGATGTGCAATCAAATTCAGAGCTTCTTTACAAGCTTGAACTTTCAGGAATAGCCATTTTAGAAAAAAATATGGGTCCTAGTATAGATGCTTACAGTACTTGGACTAGTCAACAAAAACCATTTATTATTCTTGGAAACAAAAAAAAATCAGCTGTTCGAAGAAATTTTGATTTAGCACATGAATTAGGACATTTGTTGCTGCATTACAAAATTGATATGGATAGCTTAACAAAAGATGAACATAAAACAATTGAAAAAGAAGCAAATGACTTTGCCTCATTTTTCTTGCTTCCAAAAGCTCCATTCTTAAAAGATTTTTCAGCTATTTCAAAGAAATCAAATCCTGAATCATATTTGGACATGAAGATGAAATATATGGTTTCAATTGGTGCCTTAGAGTATCGTGCTTATAAAATGGGGTTACTAACATTTGAAGAAAATCGTTACTTTTGTGCTACTCTAAATCGGAAAGACTACAGAAAGAACGAACCTCTAGATGAAGATATTCCTATTGTCAGACCAGGAAAAGTTCGTTCGTTGCTAGACTTAATTTTAAAAAATCATCTATTTTCTTTAAATGATATTTTAAATGACTATTCTATTGACCGATCATTTTTAGAATCTCTATTTGGACTTGAGAATAAATTTCTGAGTAAGTATTTTGAAGAATCTAATAGAGACTATTTTAATCACTCAAATGTTGTTTCTTTATTCGCTAAAGACAACTAAATAATATTGAAAGACGTTCTTATAAGGACGTTTTTTTTATTTCGACTAAATTAAAAGTTAACTTCATACTGGTGAATTAAAAAGTCGATAAGAAAAATCGGCTATTTTTTGCTTTAAAAGTGAATTTTTTTCGAAACTTTCCAAACTTTTGAGTCAAGTGGAAGATTTTAAGCTATACTTATGGTAAAATTAATTCAACTTATAGAAGGTTAAATACGATTTTCAGAAACAAAGGGCAGGTGGGTTTATGGAGAGAAATCAAAAGAATTCCACTGACAGTAGTGAGCAGTCCTTGTAAATAACTACTAGTTAGAACTGCTGAAAGTATGATTCTGATTTAAAAGATTTGATATTCAAAGAGTCAACCTGAAAAAAATGAGTGACAGATTCTAAAGAGTTCTGAAACTTTACTATTTTATGAAAGGAACTAAAGTGAATGAAGCGTAAACTATTATCATTACAGATGATTTGTGTCTTGCTTAGTGTTAATTTAGTCCCAGTCATTGGGCATGCAGACGAATTAATGCCATCAGATTCAAGCACTATCGAAGAAGGAACAACTGAAACAACCGAAAGTTCTTCTACTGAAGACACCACAACAACGACAGATTCATCAACATCTGGAGGAGAAACTGGTACGACTGAATCAAGTACTACCACAGAATCTTCTACAGAAGTACAACCACCTGCAAACAATCATGGAAGTGAGCAGCCACAAGTGCAACAGCCAGTTATTCCAAATGAAGAGGCACCGATTGAGTCATTGCCACAAGTGTTGGATAATGGATTGACTGTTAACCCGAATGAAGAGATTTCTGTCGTGAAAAACGAGCCGACTGAAACATTTATTCGCCGTATCGGTGAAAAAGCTCGATCGGTCGGACAAAAACATGGCTTATACGCCTCAGTTATGATTGCTCAAGCCGTTTTAGAAACAGGGTCTGGTGGTAGTCAATTAAGTCAACAACCGTATTATAATCTTTTCGGAATTAAAGGCGAGTACAAGGGAGAGAATGTTGTTTTCTCTACTCAAGAAGACGATGGTTCTGGAAATATGTACACAATTGATGCAGCCTTCAAGAAATATCCTAGCTACAAAGAATCTTTTGAAGATTATGCTAAGTTGATGAAAGAAGGCATTGATTCAAATTCAGAGATTTATTCTGGAACATGGAAATCCAATGCACCTACTTATCAAGAAGCAACAAAATCTTTAACAGGTGTTTATGCAACAGATACAAGTTACGATAAAAAGCTAAATGCGTTTATCGAAGAGTATAACTTGACTGAATATGATAAAGCTGAACCATCTAAGACTGCAACAGGTATCATTGTTGCGGATACTCATGTAGATAGTGATTTCCCTGAATATTCAGGTGAAACCTACTCTGGATCAGAAGCATATGCAGCAGGAAACTGTACTGAGTATGTGTATAACCGTATTGTGCAATTAGGCGGTTATGTTGAAACAACTATGGGTAACGGAATGGATTGGGGTTCAACTGGAAAAGCGAATGGTTATGAAGTAACAAATAAACCAAAAGCTGGAACAGCAGTAAGCTTCCAACCAACTGTTGCTGGAGCAGATGGAACTTATGGACACGTTGCTTTTGTTGAACATGTCTATGAAGATGGTTCTATTCTAATTTCAGAAATGAATGTTGCTGGTTTAGGAATGGTTTCCTTTAGAGTAATCGATAAAAATACAGCAGACACTTTAGCTTATGTAACACCAAAATAATTTTTTTAAATAAGAGGAGTCAGTAATAACGTCAAACAGATAGTTGGATGTTGTTACTGACTTTTTTACTTTTTCTTAATCATTCTATAGAAAACCTCAATCTTTTAGGCATAGTTTCTTCAAAACTTTTGGCTATTATAAATACATACCCAATAACAAACCCAAACTAAACACTTTTTCATTTTTACTCCTCAAGTAAAAAGAACTCCTTGCCGTTCGGTCACCCAACCGAGCGGTTTTTGTTGTGAATCACTGCGATTGGCTCTGCCAGAGCAGATGATGAACAATACTTGGCGAACAAAGTGAGCGAAGTTACCGTACTAGAGAATCACTAACCGTTATACTGGGAAATAAAAGACAATAGAGAAATTCATAGAAGTAAAAGTAGAGTAGTAATAATCTAAAGATTGGCTCTGCCAGAGCAGATGAGGAACAATACTTGGCGAAGGAAGTAAAGTTTAAAAAGCCAAACCTAACCGATCGTTAAATAGTTAATATATACAAAAAAAGCAGCCATAAAAAATTATGGCTGCTTTTTTTTATTTTTTCCACTCAGCTACTTCTTTTGAGTGACTGTCAATCCAGTTTCTAGCAGCTTGTGTTGGTTCTGTTCCATTGTTGATTTCTAACATGACAGATTCCATGTCTTCTTTCGTCCAATGGAAGTTTTTCAAAATATTATAAGCTTCAGGATTTTCTTTTTCTAATCCTTTTCTAGCCATTGTATGAATCGCTTCTTCATTTCCCATGGTTCCTTTTGGATCTTCTAAATATTTAAGATCATATTTAGCAAACATCCAGTGAGGAGACCAACCTGTGATTACGATATCTTCTTTGTTCTTGATTGCTTGTCCAAGAGCGACAGTCATTGCACCAGAAGAAGAAGTTTCAACTGACCAGTCAGCTAGGTTACTGTATGCTTTTTTTGTTTTTTCAGCAGCAGCGACAACACCGGCACCAGGTTCGATTCCGGTGATTTTCTTACCAGCTTGATCTTTTAAATCTTCGATAGAATTGGCGCTCATATATTTTGGAACAACGATGCCAAGTTTAGCACCTTTTAGATTTTCACCTAAATCATCTACTTTATTTTTATATTGCTTGTATTGTTCACCATGGGTTCCAGGTAACCAAGCAGCAACCATGGCATCTGTTTCACCTTTTGAGATAGATTCCCACATAATAGCATTATCCAAAGGCGTTAATGAAACGTTATAACCAACATCTTTTAAAACTTCTCCAACCACATGTGTTGAAGCAACTTCGGTATCCCACTCCACGTATGAAAGAGAAATATTCTTTTCTTCATTTTTATTAGAAGAGAAAAGGGAAGGGGCAACGATAACACCAATAATAGCTATAGCAGCAATGACAGTACCAACGATTTTTTGTTTTTTAGAAAATCTAGATGTCGAAGGTGCTGTTTTTTTCTTGTTTAAATTTTGAGTAAAACGATCAATAATGATTGCTAAAATAACCAATGCTACACCATTAACAAAACCATTTCCGACTTGTGCACGTTGTAAGGCAGAAAGAACGCCACGACCAAGTCCTGGTGCACCAATCATAGATGCGATAACGACCATAGAAAGAGCTAACATGGTTGTTTGATTGACACCGGCCATGATTGTGTTTTTAGCCAAAGGCAATTCAAGCTTGAATAATTTCTGCCAACCAGTACTACCGAATGAATCAGATGCTTCAACTAATTCTTTTGGTACTTGGCGAATCCCTAGATTGGTAAAACGAACAGTTGGCGGTAAAGCAAAGATTACTGAAGCGAAAACCCCAGGAACCATACCGATTCCAAAAAATGCTACTGCTGGAATCAAATAAACAAAACCAGGCATTGTCTGCATAAAATCTAAAATAGGGGTAATAATACTCTGTGCTTTGTTGCTTTTAGCCATCAAAATGCCAAGAGGAACACCAATGATGATGGAAACTAAACTAGAAAGCAAGACTAAAGTCACCGTGTTCATTAAGTCAGTCCATAAATGTTGGTTGTAGATGAAAAGTAAACCAATAAATGTAAACAAACTCAATCCAATTTTTTTATTGGAAATAAAGAAAGCAATTGCTGTCATAATAATAATAAATAGCAATGGTGGAATACCAATTAATAAAGACGTGATTCCATCCATTAAACTTTGACCAGAAGTTTGGAAAAAACTGAATAATCCAGAAAATGTATTTGTCATCCATTCTGTGATTGTTTCGACCCAGCTGGCTACAGGAAGTTGATAATTAGTCATTGATCGTCACCTCTGTTTCTGCTAGTGCTTCAAGAACGCTGCCTCGAATAACGACACCAAGCAATTTATTGTTGTCTGTTACTGCAACTGGCGTGGGCGAATCATAGATGATTGGGAAAATATCGTTAACTAGCATATCTTTATCAATACTTGTGATATCTGTATCGACATAGTCAGTTAGTGGTTTCCCTGCTTTACGGGCTTCTAAAGCACGTTCTGCTCGAACTACACCTTTTAGTTGACGTTTTTTATCAACAGCTAAAAGCATACTCACTTCTTCTTGACGCATCCGTGTTAAAGCAACTGTAGGTCCGTCAATTTCAATATTGGTTGTTAGTGCTGGAACCATAATGTTTTGTGCAGTTAAGACTTTAGAACGGTCAACATCTTCAACGAATGTACGGACATAATCATTGGCTGGATTGGTTAAAATTTCTTCACCTGTTCCAATTTGCATGATTTGACCGTCTTTCATTAAGGCGATGCGGTCGCCGATTCTTAAAGCTTCATTCAAATCGTGAGTGATAAAGATGATTGTTTTCTTCACGTTTTCCTGTAAATCAACTAACTCATCTTGCATTTCCCGGCGAATCAAGGGATCAAGGGCGGAGAAAGCTTCATCCATCAATAGAATTTCTGGATCATTAGCCAAAGCTCTGGCTAATCCGACACGTTGTTGCATCCCGCCTGATAATTGATTAGGAAATTGATCTTTAAAAGCTAGTAAACTTGAGTTTTCCAAAGCTTGTTCTGCTTTAGCTGTCCGTTCTTCTTTGGGAACACCACGAACTTCTAAGCCATATTCTGTATTTTCCAAAATAGTCCGGTGAGGGAATAGACCAAAGTTTTGAAAAACCATGCTCATTTTATTACGACGAACTTCCCTAAGACCTTCTTTATCCAATTTTGCGATTTCTTGATCATCAATGAAAATATTTCCAGAAGTAGGTTCAATCAAGCGATTCAACAAACGGATTAATGTTGACTTTCCACTACCAGAAAGTCCCATAATCACAAAGATTTCGCCTTCCTCTACTTCAAAATTCACATCATAGACACCAACTGTAGCACCCGTTTTTTTCAAGATCTCGGTTTTATCTTTGTTTTCTTTGATCATATCCAGTGCTTGTTTTGATTTCTTACCGAATATTTTTGTTAAATGCGATACTTTTACTTTGGGCAAAACAAAATTCCTCCTAAATTTAAAAGCGTAATGGGCTCGTTTAGCTCTGACAGAAAAATAGGAAAATATGATTGAGGCGTCTTTTGCCTCATTCCTATTTTATCTTTTTTCCGAAGAGCAAGCCCATTACGCTAGATAATATAAAGTGTAATAAGCTCGTTTAGCTCTGACAGAAAAATAGGAAAATATGATTGAGGTGTCTTTTGCCTCACTCCTATTTTATCTTTTTTCCGAAGAGCAAGCCCATTACGCTAGATAATATAAAGTGTAATAAGCTCGTTTAGCTCTGACAGAAAAATAGGAAAATATGATTGAGGTGTCTTTTGCCTCACTCCTATTTTATCTTTTTTCCGAAGAGCAAGCCCATTACGCTAGATAATATAAAGTGTAATAAGCTCGTTTAGCTCTGACAGAAAAATAGGAAAATATGATTGAGGCGTTTTTTGCCTCATTCCTATTTTATCTTTTTTCCGAAGAGCAAGCCTGTGAAACTATAAAACTTGATTTTCATGGAAAGAAAATCATTTTCTTTTCTGTAAAAAAAGTGACCATTTTAGGTTAACATCGTGTAGTCACTTTGTCAAATTACTAGAGTAAGAAGAGGAGTATAAAAAGAAGAGCAACCAAAACCTCAACAGGTTCGATTGCTCTTTTTTTATTATGAATTAGGATAGAAAAAATTTTGAACGCGTTGCAATGTTGATTCGTGCCCAACGAAGTAAATTGTGTCCCCGGCGCTGAGTTTGGCATATGGACCTGGTGAAACAAGTAATTCATCTCCGTGTTTGATTGCAATCAATGTAGCTGAGGTACTTTGCCATAAATTTAATTCACTGATGGTCATCTCTAAATGAGAGGCGTCAGCGGTTAACGTAAATGTCACTGGATTTAGTGGATTGAAGGAATCAAAACGTTTTGTTTGATCCACAAGTTTATCTAATATTGCCGAGAAGTGACTTAATTCTTCTTTTTGTTTTTGGACACTCTCAATCAGATCCTCTTTTAAATCGTGAATTGATTGAACGTCTTGGTATTGTTCGACAAAAAGCTTGGCTTTTTCCATTGAATGAACATAAAATCCGCTACCATGTTTAGCTTGGACGATTTCTAAATCAACTAGTACACTAATGGCTTTCCTAGCGGTTTCAGGAGAAACGCTATATTTATTGGCAAGGGTAGAGCGAGCATGGATTTTATCGCCAACTGTAAATGTTTGATCAGCGATTTTAGCAGCCACGTCAACAGCAATTTGCTGATACTTGGGTTTCGTCACATTCATCCGTTTTGAAGTCATGGTTGATCACCTTTCATCAATTATTTTCTTCTAGCTCTTCCAGTTCTAAACTAAGGTTTTCCCACTCTGTCAGTAATTCTTCCTGTTGTTTACGCTGTGTTTCTAATTCTTCATTTAGAGACATCAGTTTTACATGGTCATCTACAAGGGTAGGGTCGCTCATTGAGTGTTCTAGTTGATCGATAGTCGTGTCTAATGTTGCTAAGTTTTCTTCAATCTGTGTAATTTTTCGAGTCAAGTTACGTAGAATTTTTTGTTGCTCTTTATTTTGATAAAAATCATTTTTGGGTTTTGTTGTTTCAACTTGTTTTTCAGAATTCTGTTCAGCTAATAACTGAGCCAATTCCTCTTCTTCTTTTTTCTTTTCTAGGTAGTAATCATAATCACCTAAATAAAGTTTACTGCCAGTTTCAGAAAGTTCGATTACTTTTGTAGCAATTCTGTTGATGAAATAACGGTCATGGGAAACAAATAAAAGGGTTCCCTCATAATCAATCAAAGCATTTTCCAACACTTCTTTATTATCGATATCCAAATGATTGGTAGGTTCATCAAGGATCAAAAAGTTTTCTTTATCCATTGATAATTTTGCTAAAGCAACACGGGCTTTTTCTCCACCGCTCAAAAGAGGAATTGTCTTTTCTACATCATTTCCGCTAAATAAAAAGCTGCCCAAAATATTGCGAATATCTTTTTCAGGTGTAGTCGGATGTTCATCCCAAAGTTCGGCCAAAACAGTTTTAGTACCATGAAGGTTAGCTTGTTCTTGATCATAATAGCCGATCTGAACATTAGTACCGATGTTGGCTGTTCCTTTAATGAAGGGAATATTTCCAATGATCGATTTTAGCAATGTCGATTTCCCAATTCCATTTGGACCAACTAGGGCAATAGCTTCTTGTCGGCGAATATCTAAAGAAACAGGTTCAGATAGTATACGAGACTCGTATCCAATAGCTGCATCTTCAATTTGTAAAACCACATTTCCAGAAATTTTTTCAATCGCAAATAGGAAATTAGCGGATTTTTCATCTCCTTGAGGTCGATCTAAACGTTCCATTTTTTCTAATGTTTTTCTGCGGCTTTGTGCTCTTTTGGTTGTGGATGCTCTAACTAAGTTTCGTGCAACAAAATCTTCCAGTTTGTTGATTTCAGTTTGTTGTTTTTCGTAAGCTTTCCATTCGCTTGTTAGCTGTTCTGCTTTTAATTCTAAATATTTAGAATAGTTGCCTTTATAATAACGCATTTTATGACGACTGATTTCATAAACTTCTGTCACTACTTTATCAAGAAAATAACGGTCATGGGAGACAATTAAAAGAGCGCCAGAGTAACTAGGTAAATAATTTTCCAACCAAGAAAGGGTATCGATATCTAAATGGTTAGTAGGTTCATCGAGAATCAGAATATCTGGTTTTTGCAGCAGCATACGTGCTAAAGCCAAACGAGTTTTTTGACCACCAGATAGTGTACTGATATGTTTTGCATAAAAGTCCTCTTTAAAGCCAAAACCATGTAAGACAGATCGGATTTCATTTTCATAACCATAGCCATTTTTTTCTGAAAATTCATGTTGGAGACGGTCATACTCCTTCATAACGGATTCGTAATTAGAAGCTTCTGGCAGTAATTCACTAATGATCTGCTCTAGTTCACGCATTCGTTTTTCCATGGTAATTACTACTTCAAAGGCTTCCAACATCTCGTCCCAAACCGTTTTATCAGAATCAAGTCCAGTATCTTGAGCCAAGTATCCTAGACTAGCAGTTTTATTTTTAGCAATTGTTCCAGCGTCTGGCGCATCAATGCCAGCAATTATTTTTAAAAGAGTAGATTTACCAGCACCATTGCGACCGACTAGAGCGATCCGACTGTTTGTGCTAATCTCCATTTGTATGTTTTCAAACAAAGTGTCTGCGCCAAAATAGCGGGCGATTTGATTTGCTTGGAGTAAAATCATGGGGCATCCTCATTTCTATTTCAATGCCTTTAGTGTAGCATAAATTAATTGAAAATAGCACCTATACTACAGCTAGAGTCGAAAATTATTTGGCCGATTTCAAAAAATTTGCAAATTATTTCTTTTTCTGAGCTGTAATATTGCTTTTTATCTTGAACACCTGATATTATGAGAGTTGGATATTTGTCTATATTTAGAGTATTGGAGGTACGATTGTGAAAGACCAAATTATTCCAAAAGCAACGGCAAGACGCCTTCCCCTATATTATCGTTATTTGAGAATTCTGCATGATGCAGGCAAAAATAAAGTTTCTTCTACTGAACTAAGTGAAGCTGTACAAGTAGATAGCGCAACGATTCGACGAGATTTTTCTTATTTTGGCGAATTAGGTAAGCGCGGGTATGGTTATGATGTAGAAAATTTAATGAATTTCTTTGCGAAGACATTGAATGATGATGAACTAACAAATGTAGCCTTAATCGGTGTAGGTAACTTAGGAAGTGCCTTACTGAAGTATAAATTTCATCAAAGTAATAGTATTCGTGTCAGTTGTGCGTTTGATGTCAATGATGACATTGTCGGCAGAATTGTTGACGGTATCCCAGTTTATCCAATGACAGATATGATGGAACAGATTCGTGTGCAACAAATCGAAGTAGCAATTTTGACATTGCCAGCGAGAAAAGCACAAGAAGTTGTTAGTCAGCTAGCTGATGCTGGAGTCAAAGGGATTTTAAACTTTACAGCTGCCCGTTTAGTAGCACCCCAAGATGTTTTGATTCAAAATGTAGATTTGACAAATGAACTCCAAACATTGATTTACTTCTTACACCATGATAGTGAATTAGTCGATACTGAAATCGACGACGAAAAAGAATAAAAAACTGTGAGTGTACTTTTTTTAAAAGACACACTCACAGTTTTTTATTCTTTTCTTTATTTAGGTAATTCAATGTTTCCAAAGTGTAGTAAAAGTTGAGCGATTACAACAAGGGTATTCATTCCACAGTGGGCAATGATTGAAGTCCAAATTTTTCCAGTCATTTTATATAATAGAGCAAAAAAGAACCCCATGAAAAAATAAACAAAGAAATGCCCATCTTGATGAATCAAAGAAAATAAAGAAGAACTGATAATAGCTGAAATCCAAAAACCAGTATACGGTTCAGTCAAACCAATCAACGAACGACGAAAAACAAATTCTTCCATAATTGGTCCGCCTATTGTTGTTGCTAAGATAAATAGTGGGTTCGCTAAAATAATTGTAATAATATTTTTCGTATTTTGGGAACTAGGTTCTGCACCTGTGATCGCCGTTTCAATACCGAAGACGATAGCTTGAATAATCATAGCAATAAATATCCCGCTTATACCTAATAAAAGCATAAACACAGGAGAAGTCAGTTTCGTGTCTTTTTCCACCATAGTAATGGCAGAACTTTTGTTTTTAAGGTAAAGCCAAATCATCAGAGCTGCACCAAGAATATAAATAACTGTTGTGCCGGCAATAAGTATATTTGGCGGAAAAGGGCTAAAAACAATTGGAGACAAAAAGACGAGCACATACAATAGGATAGTTATAAGACTTATTTTTTTAATAGACATGTTTGTTGTCATATAGACAGAAAACTCCTTTCAATAATTGCAGAATATAAAAATTATACCATAGCTTGGTTCTATTGGAACCAGCTATCCTTAAAACACCAACCAATTATTTATGATTATTGCGATAACCTAACAATAGAAAGATAAAAATAAAAAAGAAAGCAGCCTCCCATAACGTAGTCGTCCAGTCAAAGCGTTTGTTTACACCAAAAAAGAAGTTGCCCGTATTAGCAATAATTAAGTAAAGTCCAGTCGCCATCAAAGCTCTTGTAACACGTTGTTTCATTTTAATCGCCTCACTTTCTTTTATCATCTTATCATGAAAACGACACCAAAGAGAGGATCCGAGATTACCCTTTAAAGAAACTTGTTTTTTTGATCGCTGAATACGTGTGATAGGATTGTTTCTGACGCTCTAACGAAGTAACAATTATTTTATAAAATTGGTCAAAAGACTTGCAAAATGAAGATGAAATGAGTATTATAAATAGTATGAGTTAGCACTCTTAATGCAAGAGTGCTAAAAATGAAATTAAATTTTTATGGAGGGATTTATTGTGTTAAAACCATTAAGCGATCGCGTCATTATTGAAGTCGCGAAAGAAGAAGAAAAAACAGTAGGAGGCATCGTATTAGCATCTGCTGCTCAAGAAAAGCCTCAAACCGGAAAAGTTATCGCAGTCGGTGAAGGCCGTGTTTTAGAGAACGGCACAAAAGTTCCTGCGGATGTAAAAGAAGGCGATACAGTGATGTTTGAAAAATACTCTGGTACAGAAGTAAAATATGAAGGAAAAGATTATTTGATTCTTTCTGGCAAAGACATCATTGCGATTGTTGAATAAACGTATTATCGAATATAAACAAACTACTTAATTATAAATAAAAAAATAAAATTTTGAGGTGAAGGAATTATGGCAAAAGAAATTAAATTTGCAGAAGATGCACGTGCAGCAATGCTTCGTGGAGTAGATATTTTAGCGGACACAGTAAAAGTGACATTAGGTCCTAAAGGCCGTAACGTTGTTTTAGAAAAATCTTTTGGCTCTCCATTGATCACAAATGATGGTGTAACGATTGCAAAAGAAATCGAATTAGAAGATCACTTTGAAAACATGGGGGCTAAATTAGTTTCTGAAGTTGCTTCTAAAACAAATGACATCGCAGGTGACGGAACAACAACTGCTACAGTCTTGACACAAGCAATCGTACGTGAAGGTTTGAAAAACGTAACAGCTGGTGCTAATCCATTAGGAATCCGTCGTGGTATCGAATTAGCAACAAAAACAGCGGTTGAAGAATTGCACAATATTTCAACAGTCGTTGATTCTAAAGAAGCCATTGCCCAAGTAGCAGCGGTATCTTCAGGTTCAGACCGTGTAGGACAATTGATTGCTGATGCAATGGAAAAAGTTGGCAATGATGGTGTCATCACTATTGAAGAATCAAAAGGGATTGAAACAGAATTAGACGTGGTTGAAGGGATGCAATTTGACCGTGGCTACTTATCTCAATATATGGTGACAGATAACGATAAAATGGAAGCAGTTTTAGAAAATCCATATATCTTGATTACTGACAAAAAAATCTCTAACATTCAAGACATTTTGCCTTTGTTAGAGCAAATTTTACAACAAAGCCGACCATTATTGATCATTGCTGATGATGTAGATGGAGAAGCTTTGCCAACATTAGTCTTAAATAAAATTCGTGGAACATTTAATGTAGTCGCTGTTAAAGCTCCTGGTTTTGGTGATCGTCGTAAAGCAATGCTTGAAGATATCGCTATTCTAACTGGTGGAACAGTTATTACTGATGATTTAGGTCTTGAATTAAAAGACACTGCGATTGAAAATCTTGGTAATGCAAGCAAAGTTGTTGTTGATAAAGACAATACAACAATCGTTGAAGGTGCGGGCGAAAAAGTTTCTATTGATGCACGTGTTCAATTGCTTAAAAACCAAATTGCTGAAACAACTTCTGATTTTGATCGTGAAAAGTTACAAGAACGTTTAGCAAAATTAGCTGGTGGTGTAGCGGTAGTTAAAGTCGGTGCAGCAACAGAAACAGAATTAAAAGAATTAAAACTACGTATCGAAGATGCTTTGAATGCAACGCGTGCTGCAGTTGAAGAAGGTATGGTTTCTGGTGGTGGTACAGCGTTAGTGAATGTTATTGGCAAAGTAACTGCTTTAGATGCCGAAGGCGATGTTGCAACAGGTGTGAAAATCGTTGTTCGCGCTCTAGAAGAACCAATTCGCCAAATTGCTGAAAATGCTGGATATGAAGGTTCAGTAATTGTTGATAAACTAAAAAATATTGATTTGGGCATTGGATTCAATGCTGCAAATGGAGAATGGGTTAACATGGTCGAAGCAGGAATCGTTGACCCAACGAAAGTAACACGTTCAGCATTACAAAACGCTGCGTCTGTGGCTGCATTATTATTAACAACAGAAGCTGTTGTTGCAGATAAACCAGAACCAGCAGGAGCTGCAATGCCTCCAATGGACCCTTCAATGGGAATGGGCGGTATGATGTAGGAATAATTTGAGCTTCTTTTGTATAGAATTCTCAGAGTAGACATAAAGGAGTGGGTTTGATTACCAACTCCTTTTGTTTTACATTCTGAGCCTTAGATTATTTCTAATCCATTACATAGAATTTTTTAATGTATATTATTTTCTAGGGGTGTGTGGTAAAATTTTAATGTGTATAAGTATTATGAAAAAAAGGGTGAAATTGTGAAAAGAGATAGTAGGATAGATTTGTTGAGGTCAGTAGCTATAGTTTTAATACTATTAGCTCATGTATATCCACCAAACTTTTTGTTTCAGATAAGAACGTTTGATGTTCCGCTTATGGCTTTTCTTATGGGAGCTTCATATGTTTTAAGCGAACGAAAAAGTAAGAAAGAACAGTTTCATAAATATTTGTGGAAAAGGTTTAAAAGATTAATTATTCCAGCGTGGATTTTTCTAACTTTGTATTTTGTGCTTATGTGGGTAGGGGTCCTATTTTTGAATAGGGAGTATCCTTTTACTACAGAAATAATACGAACTTCTTATACGCTAGAATCAGGAATAAATTATGTTTGGATTATTAGAGTATTTTTTATTATATCTATATTATCACCGGTGATTTACTTTTTAACCCAAAAAAGTAATACCATTCTTAAGGTAACAGGTCTTTTGTTAATTTTACTAGCTATTCAGATTGTTCTTTGTGATATATCTGGTAATATGATTGGACACACAAAAGAAATTTTTCAAAGCTACATTGCTATACCTTTTGGTTATTGTATTGCAGCCTTTGTTGGGATGAAGGCTAGTGAACAAGGAATAAGAAAAAATATTCAACTTTCATTAATACTAGTATTTATTTTTATTCTAAGTGGATTAAATGTAAACTTTGGACAACTGCAAATGTTCAAATATCCACCATCACCTTATTTTTTAGCCTATGGAATAGGAGTTTCACTGATTTTATATACCATTCTTTCAAACAGAAAAATAGAAGCTGGAATTAGCAAATTTAATATTTTAACATGGATGTCTAAACATTCTCTAGAAATATATTATTGGCATATATTTGCCATCTCAGTGCTTAATCAAATAAGACCTGAAACTTCTTGGAGAGGAAAGTTTGTTATTATCTTAATTGGATCCATTTTAGTAACCGCAATTCAAGTTTATATTTTTCCAAATTTACTATCAGGAAAATTCTCTTTAAAAAAATACCAAGTCGAAACCAGTAGTACTTATGAAGATTACTAAAATACAGCTATCTTTTTTGAAGAAAAGGTGGCTGTATTTTGTTTTATGAAAACTGTTTACTAAAAAAGTAAAGGTTCTTTTTTTTACATTTTTTTAAGAAGTTAAGGAGTTTAATTAGTTAATAAAACGAATAAAGGTAAAAAACAATTGAATTATAATTAAAATTAGATTAGAATGTATGTAATTATTTTATTTAACTTTTTGTAAAAAATGAAAAGGGAGGATTTTGACATGGGGAAATTTTGGCGCACAAGAAGCAGGAAATGGAGTAGCTTATTTTTATTGACAGTTTTAATGCTTTCAATAAGTTGTAATACTTCTTTAGCAATCGTTTGGGGAGAAGAAGGGACATCTTTAAAGCAAAATACAAATTATCAAAAATTATTAGATGCCCATCTAAAAAACGAATCATCGGTAAATGAGCTTAGCAAAAAAGCTTTCGAAGAAAATGTAAAAGCCCAACTAGCAAGTCGAGGTTTCGATGTAAGTCAATTTAATGAAAACGCTTTTGACGATAACCAAGAAATTCGTTTGATCGTACAATTGAAAAAAGATGCCGCAATTGAAAAATTAGCTCCACCAACGGGTTCTAAAACGTCCGTTCAATCCATTGAAAAAGCAAGCGATTCTGTTATTGAGAGTCAAACTGCAGTGAAAAAGAAAATTGAAACACTTACTGGGAATAAAAGTGACCGTGCTTTTGGATATTTAATCAATGGTTTTTCGATTGATGCAAAATACAAAGATGTTGAAACCATCAAATCCATCAGTGGCGTTGAGTCTGTTTCAGCTGCAAAAGTCTACTATCCAACATCCATTGATGCCAATCAATTAGCAAATGTACAACAAGTGTGGAAAAATCACCAACTAAAAGGAGAAGGAATGGTCGTTTCTATTATTGATTCAGGGATCGATCCGACTCATAAAGACTTACGCTTGTCCGAAAGTACGAAAGAAAAAATTTCACTCCAATTAGGTGAACAAGGAGTTAAAAACATTGGATATGGTCAAGCTTTCACAAGAAAAGTTCCTTATGGCCATAATTATGCTGATAACAATGAGGATATCGTAGACACAAATCCAGGAACTAATATGCATGGTATGCATGTTGCGGGAATTGTGGCTGCCAATGGTATTGGTGAGGATCCTGCAAAGGCTGTATTAGGTGTAGCTCCAGAAGCGCAGTTACTAGCAATGAAGGTTTTTCCGAATAATACTCGAGTAGCAACTGCTTTAGATGATGATATCATCGCTGCTATTGAAGACTCAGTGAAACTTGGTGCAGATGTGTTAAACATGAGTTTAGGCTCTGTTTCTGGTACTGTGGATCCAGATTCACCAGAGCAATTAGTTATTAAACAAGCTGCTGAAGCTGGTGTGCTATCGGTAATTTCCGCTGGTAATAGTAGCCTTAGCACCACAGACAATGCGAATGTTAATCCGCAAAATAAATTAGGAACGATTGATACTGGAACATTGGGTTCTCCTGGGGTCACTACAGAAGCTTTAACAGTTGCTTCTGCAGAAAATACCTACATTACAAGTGAAGGATTGCTTGTTCAATTAGTTGATTCCGATGGAACGAAACATGTTCATAAAATGGAAACTTCTACTTCTCCATCAGGGGCTATCGTTTTTTCTAATCCAACAATTGCTGATAAAAGTGGACTAAATCAGCCGACCAATTTGATTGATGTTGGTATGGGAACAGATGGGGACTATGACAATAAAGATGTAAAAGGAAAAATAGTATTGATTCAGCGTGGCTCAATTACTTTTTCAGATAAACAACGAATTGCTGAAGAACATGGAGCAAGTGCAGCGTTCATTTACAACAATACACCAAATAGTGCGCCAATCAATATGCAACTTGATAATCCCATCTATTTAACATTAAGTTTAACAAAAGAGGATGGGGAAGCTCTGGTTAAACTAGCACAAGAAACGAAGGATCAAAAGTTTAGTTTTGATATTAGTAGTTATCAATTCGCCAATCCAAAAACAGGAAAAATGTCTGATTTTTCTTCATGGGGACTAACGCCTGATCTAGAATTTAAACCAGAAATTTCAGCACCAGGAGGTAATATTTACTCCACAGTCAACAATAACGGCTACCAAACAAAAAGCGGGACATCAATGTCTTCACCTTTTGTCGCAGGTTCACAAGCACTTATTTATCAAGCTTTAAAAAAGGGGGAAACGACTCTTAGTGGAACCGAGTTGACTCGTTTTGCTAAATTATCAGTAATGAATACGGCTTTACCGATGTTTGATAAAGACCACGATAATGTGATCATTTCACCACGTAGACAAGGCGCAGGACAAATTAAAGTGGACAAAGCAATTGAAAACACTACTAGTTTAACTGATTCAATGGATGGCGATGGAGCCTTAGCATTAAAACAAATTGGTAAGAACACCACAATTTCTGTCAAACTTCAAAACAATGGAAAAAAATCTCAAACATACCAATTTACTGATTTTGGCGGCGTGTATACAGAAACTCAAACAAGTACAGCTGAAGTCTATGAAACAAAAATCGAAGATGCTCAAATCATACCAAATCAAAAAAAGGTCACGATCCAACCTGGTGAAATACAAACAGTCCAACTTCAATTGAAGTTACCTGATTCCTTTTCAAAGCAGCAATTTGTAGAAGGATATATTGGATTTACGAGTGATAGCCAACCTAACTTAACGATGCCATTTGTTGGTTTTTATGGTGATTACAGCCTAGCGCCTGTTATTGATGCCCCAAGTTATGATAGTGCTTCAATCCAAAAATTTGGTCATTTTACAGATAAAAACAATACGTTATTAGGTTTGAAAGGTAATGAGATTGATCCTAATTTAGTTGCTATTTCACCAAATAAAGATAATCGTAAAGATGAAGCGAAGCCCGTTTTGAATTTTTTGCGTAATGCCAAGAATGTGACGTATGAAATTGTTGATGGGAATAAAAAAGTAATTCGTCGCTTAGCTGAAGAAAAAAAAATTCGGAAAGACACCTTTAGTTCCAAAATAGGTCGCTTTTCGACGCATACCATTAAATCGGCTAATTGGGACGGTATGATTTATAATATGAAAACAGGAAAAAATGAAATTGTTCCAGATGGTCAGTATCACTTGAAAGTTGTGGCAAAGGCAACTATTGATGATGCAAAAGCTCAAGAAATGTTTTTACCGATCAAAGTTGATACTACAGAACCAAAAATTGAACACATTACTTTTGATAATTCTCCGACAGAACCGACCTTAAAAGTAAATTTAAGCGATCAATTAAGTGGAGTGGACTTACGGTCAGTAACAGTTTCTGTTAATGGGAAAATCAAAACCTATGATCTTAGTGATCAAAATGCCGAAACGGTTGCAATTTCTTTAGATCATTCACAAAAACCTAGTGTTGGTCAAAATCAAATAGAAATTTTAGTCAGTGATTATGCAGGGAATCATGGGTATCAAAATCAGTATATCCAATATGGTGCAAAAGATGGCTTAGTCCTGTTCAATTTAACAGATGATCAGATCATTACGAGTAACACTGCTAATTTTTCGGCTACAGAGCAGACATTAACGGTCAATGGTTCATATCCACGAGAATTATTTGTCAATGGCATTAAAGCAACAATCAACGAAAAGTTATTTAAAGTAGCCGTACCATTAACCAATGAAACTAAAACAATCAAATTCTCTAACGATTCTGAAGGTCATTCTATTATCAGACAAGTACCAATCACTGTGTATAGTAAAAAGCCTGACTTAGTCATCACTGACCCAAGTCAAGAAAATAGTACAACTGATCAAGTGACTTATACTTTGACTGGAACGACAGGTGTAACGACAGCAAAATTGGAACTAGTGCAAACAAGTAATAGTAACCCAGTCGATTTAACACCTTTGATTCAAACCGACGGACACTTTAAAACAACCCTTGAACTCGTTCATGGTCAAAATTTGATTTCAATTCGTGCAACAGACGAACACGGGAATCAGACAGTAGAAAAAAGAATCATTACGACCACTGGCTATCAACAAACCAATGTTCTTTTACTAGAAAATATCACTGTCAGTGGAGTTACCACTGTTGGTGTAGGTAATCCAAATTACGATTCAACTACTGGAATCTATACGATCAAAGGGCGTTTACGTGAAAAAGTTGATCATTTTACAATCAATAAGCAAGAAGTACCTTATGATCCTAAAACGTTGACCTTTAGTTTCCCCGTTGAACTAAAACAAGGAAAACACAGCATCGCTTTTTATGTTCAATCAGATCAAGCAAATGATGGCAAGCCCCTTCTTAATGAAGGTTATTATGTAATCGTTGATACTGTTTTGCCAACATTGCAAATGGAAAATTTGGATGTTGATGAAAAGGGAAACTATTTCATTTACACTAATGAAAATCCATTTCATTTAAAAGGTCTGATTTCAGATAATTTCTCTGGCTATAAACTATTTGTGAACAACGAAAATATTCATACGGATATTGATTACCATACATTTGATGAAAAATTCTTTGAAGGAAAACCAGCGGCTCCTTTCGACTATAAAGTTCCTGTGACTGATGGAGAAAATCATGTACAAGTGGGACTGACGGACAGTACGGGAAATACAACAAGTAAAGCCATTACAGTCTTTTATAAAAATGAGCTGCCCAAAGCACCGACAATTACAGCAAATCCTACTACGTTAACCAATCAAGCAGTTACACTAAAGGCTGTGGCTGAAGATAATACAACGATTTTTTATAGTTTTGATGGTGAGCATTATGAACGTTATACAGATGGAATCGCCGTTGCAGTAAATCAAAAAGTATATTTTAATGCTGTGGATCGCCATGGAAATAAATCTGAGGTAACAACTTATGAAGTCACCAACATTCAAAATGAAATAGCTGCAAAACCAGTGATTAATGTTGCTTCGAAAACACGAGTATTAGGTTTTACCCCACCTGTTCAAGTTACTATTACGTATGAAAAAGAGTTAACAAAAGAGCAAGAGAGCTACACTCACCTTCGGTATAGTCTAGATAAGGGACAAACCTATCAAGTATATACCACGCCATTTGAACAAACAACAGCCACAGAAGTTTGGGCTCAAAGTTATGATGATGCTGGAAATGAAAGTGAGATTATCAAAACCGTTGTACAGTTTAAAGAACAGGAAAAACCAAAAGAGCCTACAGAAAATTCAAAACCTGATCAACCATCAACGGAGAAACCAACGGGAACGGAACAAACGGAACCATCTAAACAAGTTGACAAACAAGAGACTGACGAATCGCTCTCTCGTCAGTCAACCACACAAATTCCCGCAAATAGTTCATTGAATTCTAAATCTACAACGTATCAAGGGAAAAAACAACGGAGTGATTTTCCTCAAACAGGAGAAAATAGAAATAGTAAAATGATGATGATTGGGATTTTATTTCTCCTTTTGGTATGTGGGGATTATTTTAGAAGAAATCGAAAAGTGAAATAATAAACCGGACAAAAACTAATTTAGTAAGTTTTGAATTCTTTGTTAGAAATATTCATTTTTAGGATAATAAGACTAACGCCTATTTATCCTTATCTTTTTTGATAGTTCTTTCAAAACTAATAGTAAAGTAGAAATAAATGAAGTGGTTTGGAAATAATATACCAAGTCGGGAAGAATGTTAGCCGTAAAGTTATGTAAAAGAAAACGAGAGAACTCCCTCATACTCAACTATCGAGTATGAGGGAGTTTAAAGTTACAATCAGTTAAAAATAGGGATCAAATAGAATTATTAAAACATAGTTTTTTTATTACAAATCATACTCTTTTTGAAATAAGGAATTTATCAAATACAGCTAATAAAAGAAAAATAGATTCAATTAATTACTTATTTGTCGATATAATTAAAAGAAGTCTGAAAAATAGTTTAATGCATTACTACACTGTGCATACAAAAAAAGTATAGCAAAAAACAGTGGCAGGGTAACATACCAACATGTTATTTTGCTACTGTTTAGTACATGTTATTCAAAAAAGGCTCAATCAAAAACTGCTGAATTCCTACTAAAATCAATAAATGAACCGGATAAAACCAATAGAAAAAATATTTCCACTGTCTTCCACGTTTGCCATTGTAAAAATAGATGAGTATGAAAGCAAAAGGGCCGAAAAGACTATTTTGTAAAAGAATCAATCCCCCTAAAATAGATTTCAATAGAGGAAAATTTCTAAATAAATACAGACTAACAATCAATAAAACACCAATCCAACCGCCATAATCAGTTTGCATCCATTCTGCTAAAAAGATACCAGATCCAACGATTGTCAGAGAAATAAGGACATTTTTTACAGTAAATGTGCTAAATTTCTTCAATCCAATAATAACTAATAAGCCAATTAACAGAGTAAAAAATACATTTTGACTTTCTAAATCAATTAGCTGATGGGAAAAGGCCAAGTCATATGGGATTTCCGAAATTAGAGCAAAAAGAAATAAACGTACCAGATACTTCGTGGTATTGGATGTGTGGATAAATCCCTCTACTAGTAAAAAGCAGAATAGTGGAAAAGCCAAACGTCCAATCGTAATAAAGATAGGAAACACATTTTGAATTGATTCAAGTAATTGATTAGGTTCAGCAGCATATGGAACAGACTGGGTCGTTGATTGAAAGGAAATGATTTTAGCTGTATGATCTAGCAGCATAGCAATAATTGCGATCCATTTTAATTGACTGCCGGAAAAAAAGTTTTTTGTTTCCAATAAAGAGTGCTCCTTTCAATAGATTACTTTAATACATCATTTTACCATAGAAGAAGAGTACGTTAACTAAAAACTGAAAAGTAATCTTTTGGCTAAATTCTTTTATGCTATACTATGTTGAAGAGAAATGAAAAGGAGACATAGGGATGAATGTAGTTTTTTGTGACATAGATGGGACATTTCAAGATATTGGTGTAGATGTACCAAAAATAAATTATGATGCTATTGATGCTTTGCAAAAGCAAGGAGATCACTTTGTTTTTATCAGTGGTCGAGGCTATAGTCAGCTGACAGAGTTAATGGAGTCACTAACAAATGATTGTGATGTTATTTTCAGTAATGGTGCAGGGTACAAATTGATTGGAGAAGAGCCTGTTTATCAACATGACCTATCCATTGAAGAATGTCAAAAAGCAATCAACGTTCTAGAAGAACGGACTATTTTTTATCATATCCATACTAATACGGGCGTTATTTTAAAACCAGTTCAGCAGTACGAAAAACAACTTTTAGCTTTGAGAGAGAAGTTGAAACCACTAGGAGAAACTGGTGGGAAAATTATGGACTTTAAAGAAGGCTATTTCAAAGAAGAGTGCCAACATGTTGAAGAGCCAATCGAATACTTAAAGACGCATCCAGAAGTAAAGGTTGTAAAAATAGAGATAATGGAAGCTGATGACCAAGAACTTGAAGCATTACGTGAGTTATTGACAAGTGATACAATGTACGTTTTTTCATCTTTTATTCAATGCATGGAAATGGTCAATCCATTGAGCAGTAAAGGCTATGCAATCAAAGAGTTTATGAGGAAATATCCTAAAGCTAAAAGTTATGGAATTGGTGATGGCGAAAATGACCTTGCAATGCTTGATGTGGTAGATGTTGCGGTAGCGGTTGGTAATGCAAAAGACATCGTCAAAGAAAAATCTGCCCATATTGTGAGTGAGTGTAAAGATGGTGGTGTTGGAGAATTTATTTTTAATCAGTTGATTACAGATAAATAATCTAGTGAACTATTTTTGTTTATTTTACTTTATAAGACAATTAGCATATGAGCAAGATTGTTATTTATGTTAGGTTCCTGTAAAATGATAAGAATTAAGAAATATAATAAGTTTTTTTGGGAGTAAGACTAAAAGTTAGGAGGTTTACTGATGGAAGAAAGAAATGAAGACATCAAACATGACCTAGAATATTATAAATCTGGAATCAGACAATTGTACGTAAAAAGTTATCAGATGTATATAATGGGTTTAATCGCAATGATGTTATTGACGGTGACAGGAATCAATGTTTCAGTATCCGTATTCAGAGGGTTATTGTTATTGATTTTCGTGGCAGAAATTGGAGGCTTGATTTATTTACTAAGATTTCTACGAGAGACGTCATTTGAGGCATATTATCAAACAATTCCAGATAAATTGATTCAGGCATTTCCAACAATGGAAGAACAACAAATACAAGAAGATAATCAAGCCTATTATTTTCTTGACAGTCAAGGTGAATTGGTGAAGTTGAATAAGAAAAATATTCGAAATTTCCCTTCAAAGATTCGTCAATATACCTTACTTGTAGGTTTTAACTTTGAGACAGATAAGGTTCGGTTTGAACAGCCGCTTCATTTTTATTATTATGATATCACCCAGATCACTCATTCCGAGAATTACAAAAAAGAGGTATTAAAAAATACCAATTTTATTGCCAAACGTAAAAAAAGAAGAATCAAAACAATTATACTGTCTTTGATTGGTCTGGCTTTAGTTGGTACGATATTGTATTTTAGTTGGCAAACATATGTAAAAGAGCATCGCTGGGCATTAGTTGAAAAACAAGCAAGAGAAGTGCTAGAAGAAGAAATTAATGAACAAAAAACGATGATCAAACATGTCACTATTTCTAGAGGGGAAGAAACGATCGAAATCGACTTGCCAAAAGATTTTCAAACTAAAGAAGGCTATCATGTAAAAGTAGATGATGAGAAGGGACGCTCTTATCAGTCGTTTATAAGTGATGCGTTTTCTTTTGAGGTAAGTATGATTGAAATATCAGCCTATTCGGATTTTGCTGCGTATTTAAAAACAGCTACTCAAATAAGAGATGATTCTTCTGTAGATAAAAAGGAAGAGACGTTGCATCCAGACTTTTTCAAACATGAGTACTCGGAACAAACAAAAGTGAATAAAGGTAACGGTTCGGAGAATAGCCATAGAATCGTCTATGTTTATTATTTTGAATCAGAGGGAAATTATGGAACAGTAGCCTTGAGGGTCAACAATAAACAGAATGACCAATTGATCGCTCCTGACAAAGCTGCTTCATTCATTTTGAAGTCATTAAAATTTGATCGAGAAGAAAGTATCATTTAGACTAAACAAAAAAAGAGCTGACAGTTTCTTTCAACTGCCAGCTTTTTTGTTCTAGTAATCTAATGTCAAAACCAAAAGTAGGATAGTGACAATTCATTTTGCAAAAGTTTGAATGATCTGATTTAATGTTTCAGCAGCACCTTCACCTGCACGATCATTATAATAAGCTGCAAATCGTTCATCACCAACATACATTTGACCAAGATTTTTGTGCATCTCCACTGAATAATTAGGTGATGTATAGCTTAGCCATTGTTTATGGTGATAGAAAACAGACTCAGCTTCTGTTGATTGATAGTCTTTGGTCTGAATCACGATTTTTAAAGCTTCAATCATTTCTTTTTCAGCAAGCTCCATGCTGCTGAAGTCTTCCTTACTTAGATTCAACCATTTTTGATTAGATGATTCCACTATTTCTTCCCCATATTTTTCTCGTATTTCTTTTCCATAAGTCTGTTCATTTTTCCTAAGTTTGTCTTGTTTGAATCCTACAAATTTTTCTTTATCGGTCATAGTTAGTTCTCCTTTTTGATAGCGTAATGTTTTTTCTACAGTCAGAATCTGATGCTCGATTTGTTGACGTTTCTCCAGTAACTGCTGGTAATGATCCTGTAACGCACAATGTGGATTGTAGTTGGGAGTATTTAGCAATTTTTGGATGTCTTCTAATTTCATATCCAGTGAACGGTAAAAAAGAATTTGCTGCAGTTTATCGATTTCTTTTGTTCCATAAATACGATAACCAGAAGAATTGATACGCGCAGGCTTTAATAAATCAATCTCATCATAATAGCGCAGGGTTCTAGTGCTGATTCCGGATAATTCAGCGACTTTTTTTATTGTGTACTCCATCGGCTTCCCTCCTGTATGAGTAAGTATAAACCTTTACCTAACGTAAAGGTCAAGTGTTTTTACTAGCATAGTATATTTTTATTTTTTTTACGAATGTTCATTATTTGATTTACAAAAAGAGATGGAAATAGTAAAATTTTTATGTAAAGTCATTAGGACATCAATCGAAAGAATAAGGAGTTGATAGAATGAAATTAATCGAAACACCCATCAATAAGAACTTAGATTTGGAATATTTTTACCCGAATATCACTAAATTTGTTTTTGGAACAAAAGCAATTAAATTTTTCAAACTATATGCATTGGATCGCACTCAGATTGTCTATGCAGATGCTTTTGACAAGATCGATATAATCATGATCAATACAAAAAAGAAAATTACTAAAAATGAAGTGGATTATGTTATCAAGAAGCTTTTAAATACTTCAAGAGAATCAGTAACTGTTCATATTGGTGTTAAAAACGAAATGCAGAAAAAAGGTTATTCGTTTAGTGCGCCAAGAAAAGATATTATTGTGATCCAACAAACGGTAAATCCATCATAAAAATAAGAACCCCCAGAAAAAACTAATGGTTGTATTTTCTGGGGGTTCTTATTTATTTTTTTAACGGTTACTTCTCCTATGATAAATAGTTATTGCTTTGACTCGTCAACTTAGTATGAATTATGAGAAAGTAGAAAAGCAGTAGGCTTTTTATTCTATCTTTGATAAAATATTAATAGACTCGAAAGGAAGCGTGAATGTTGAAAGAATTATTTTATAAATATAGAGAAGTGATTTCTTATTTAGTTTTTGGTGTGGCAACAACGATTGTCAATTTAGTTGTTTTCTTTATCTGCAAAGATGTATTAGGAATAGACTATAAAGTAAGTAACGCTATTGGCTGGTTCTTATCAGTGCTTTTCGCATTTTTTACAAATAAGTATTTTGTTTTTGCCAGTAATCATCAGGATATATTGTCTTTTATTAGAGAAATGCTACTATTTTATTGGTATCGTGTCTTGTCTTTTGTTGTTGATATGGCGCTAATGATTTTAATGATAGAAGTGCTGCATATTTCAGATTTTTGGGCGAAAATAGTGACTCAAGTGGCAGTTGTTGTATTGAATTACTTTTTCAGTAAATTTCTTATTTTCAAGAAAAAAGCACCATAAAGGGAAGTTAAAACCATTTTTTTGTTATAATGGAGTAACGTTTATAAAAAAGTAAAGGATGGTATAAGTTAAATGAAGAAAGTATATGATGATGATAGCTTAACATTACATACGGATTTATATCAAATCAATATGATGCAAACGTATTGGGAATTAGGGCGCGCGGATTTACATTCTGTTTTTGAATGTTATTTCCGAGAAATGCCTTTTAATCATGGTTATGCTATTTTTGCTGGATTGGAAAGGCTAGTGAACTATTTAGAAAACCTAACCTTTACTGAAACGGATATCGCATATCTTAGAGAAGTAGAGGAATATCCAGAGGACTTTTTAACTTACTTGAAAGAGTTTGAATTCAAGTGTACGGTTCGTTCAGCTTTAGAGGGAGATTTAGTTTTTAATAATGAACCATTAATTCAGGTTGAAGGACCCTTGGCGCAGTGTCAATTGATTGAAACGGCTTTGTTGAATATGGTTAATTTTCAAACCCTGATTGCAACGAAAGCAGCCCGAATCAAATCTGTTATTGGAGAAGATCCTTTGATGGAGTTCGGAACTCGTCGAGCACAAGAACTAGATGCAGCTGTTTGGGGAACTCGGGCAGCTTATATTGGTGGAGCGGATGCGACAAGTAATGTTCGGGCAGGAAAAATTTTTGGTATTCCAGTGAGTGGAACTCATGCTCATTCCCTTGTACAATCCTATGGAAATGATTATGATGCTTTTGCAGCATACGCAAAAACCCACAAAGATTGTGTCTTTCTAGTTGATACCTACGATACATTAAAATCAGGTGTTCCAAGTGCAATTCGTGTGGCGAATGAAATGGGAGATAAGATCAATTTCTTAGGCGTCCGTCTTGATAGTGGAGACATGGCATATATTTCCAAACGAGTTCGTGAACAACTAGATGAAGCTGGATATACAGAGGCTAAAATCTATGCATCAAATGACTTAGATGAAAATACGATCTTAAGCTTGAAAATGCAAAAAGCGAAAATTGACGTTTGGGGTGTTGGAACGAAGCTGATCACAGCATATGATCAACCTGCTTTAGGTGCTGTGTTTAAATTAGTTTCGATTGAAGATGAGAATGGTCAAATGAAAGACACCATCAAACTTTCTAGTAATGCCGAAAAAGTGACAACACCAGGAAAAAAACAGGTTTGGAGAATCACTCGTAAATCAGACAAAAAATCAGAAGGTGACTATGTCACATTGTGGGATGAAGATCCTCGTGAGCAAGATGAAATTTATATGTTCCATCCAGTGCATACATTCATCAATAAAACGGTTCGAGATTTTGATGCAAGAGCTGTTTTACAAGATATTTTCGTTGAAGGAAAGCGAGTATATGATATGCCGACCTTAGAAGAAATCAAAAGCTATGCCAAAGAAAATCTTGATTCGCTTTGGGAAGAATATAAACGTGACCTTAATCCGCAAAAGTATCCAGTGGATCTGTCAACTGAATGTTGGAATCATAAAATGCGTTTACTTGAAAAAGTTCGGGTGGATGTAAAAGCATTGATTGAAGATAAATAAATTGGAGGTTTTTTGATGGAGCCATTGCAAAAAGCAATTATTGAAGAATTAGGCGTAAAACCACAAATCGATCCACAAGAAGAAATTCGCAAAAGCATCGATTTTATGAAGAGCTATTTATATAAATATCCTTTTTTAAAAACACTAGTATTAGGTATTAGCGGAGGACAGGATTCTACATTAGCAGGGCGACTTGCTCAACTGACTATAGAAGAAATGCGTGTTGAGACTAAAGATGAGCAGTATCAATTTATCGCTGTTCGTTTGCCGTATGGCGAACAAGCAGACGAAGCAGATGCAAAAAAGGCACTAGACTTTATTCAGCCGGATCTTTCTTTACGTGTAAATATTAAACCTGCAGTGGATGCATGTGTTCTTTCTCTCAGTGAAACAGGTGTTTCCATCAGTGATTTCAATAAAGGGAATATGAAAGCCCGTCAACGAATGATTGTTCAATATGCGATTGCGGGAGAAAAATCTGGTGCTGTGATTGGAACAGATCATGCCGCTGAAAACATTACTGGTTTTTACACAAAATATGGAGATGGTGGAGCAGACATCTTACCATTATTCCGCTTAAACAAGCGTCAAGGGAAAGCTTTACTGAAAAAATTAGGTGCCCCAGCTGAATTGTATACAAAGATTCCAACCGCTGATTTAGAAGATGATAAACCATTAGTAGCAGATGAAGTAGCTCTTGGCGTAACTTATGATGACATTGATGATTATGTTGAAGGAAAAGAAGTCTCAAATGAAGCAAAAGAAACAATTGAGTCTTGGTATAAAAAAACACAACATAAAAGACATATGCCTATTTCGTTTTTTGATGATTTTTGGAAGTAAGAGCTTATAAAAAGAAAGTTAAATGATTTCTTGGTGCGAACCCCAAGTGCCCATGAAATCACTGGGAGATTCGCACCAGATTTTGGGCTGAAAAGAGCTAAAATAGTTCTTTTTTCTCATTTTATTTTAATGTTTTTGCTGATTTGTGTGGAAAAAATAGTAGGTTTTGCTGATTTTAGTCAGATAATACTACTTTTTCACAGTCTCACTCTGTTATGGAGTGAGTGGATTGAAATAATTTAAAATTGATTTAAAATTATCGTCCATTTTTGTCTCACTCTGTTATGGAGTGAGTGGATTGAAATCATTTTTGAGGAGATATTAGTCAAGGAATTAGGAGTCTCACTCTGTTATGGAGTGAGTGGATTGAAATCATTTTTGAGGAGATATTAGTCAAGGAATTAGGAGTCTCACTCTGTTATGGAGTGAGTGGATTGAAATCATTTTTGAGGAGATATTAGTCAAGGAATTAGGAGTCTCACTCTGTTATGGAGTGAGTGGATTGAAATGATTCTTCACGTTTCACATAATTTGCAAACCCGCGTCTCACTCTGTTATGGAGTGAGTGGATTGAAATAACCACTCCTACATCCTCAATTGATTTTTGGATGTCTCACTCTGTTATGGAGTGAGTGGATTGAAATATGGCACTTTTTCCCATGCCCTTGATTTTTTTAGTCTCACTCTGTTATGGAGTGAGTGGATTGAAATAACTTGATCAAATGTCACTGGTTTTACTTTAGTGTCTCACTCTGTTATGCAGTGAGTCATAAATTAACCTATCAAAATCAAATCTAAAAAAAAGACTAAACTAGTCTTTTTTTTACGTCTAATTTCAATTAAAAATACCTTCATTTTGCTCAAATGGTTAAAAAAGTGTAAACTTGTTATCAAACATAAGTAAGAAAATGTTTTACAATCACTGTAGTGATACCTATATAAGAAGGTGAATGGAAAATGAAAAAATTATTTAGGAAAAAAAGAGACGTTGACAACGAAGTGTTTCTTTCATCTGATGACACAAAGGAAACGATAGATCATAATAGCATACGAATCCCAGACAATATTAAAGGTCTGACAAATCAAGAAGTAGAAGAACTTTATGCACAAGGTAAATACAATATGGAGGTTGAGGATTTATCTAGAACGACGAAACAAATTATTCTCGATAATTCATTGACACTGTTCAATTTTATCAACTTATTTTTAGCAGTTGCTGTTTTTGCAGTTGGCTATCCTAAAAATGCGTTATTTTTTTGGATAATCATTATTAATACAGCAATTGGTGTGATCCAAGAAATTCATGCGAAGAAAACAATTGATAGGTTATCAATCGTCAATAAAACTGAAGTATTGGTTTTAAGAGAGGATCGACTAACAAAAATCTTTCAAGACGAAATTGTTTTAGGCGATGTGTTGGTTCTTACTTTAGGTAATCAAGTACCTTCCGATGGAATTGTGATTCAAGCAGATGGTATGGAAGTTGATGAATCTTTATTGACTGGTGAATCTGATAAGATCACAAAACAAAATGGCGATAAAATTATGAGTGGAAGTTTCATCACTTCTGGATTAGGTTTTGTAAAAATCACTGCGGTTGGGGAAGACAATTTTGTTTCCAAGTTATCCAAAGAAGCAAAAACAGAGAAAAAATCCACTTCTGAGCTGATGAACTCTTTGAATCTTTTGATTAAAGGCTTAACTTTTGCGATCGTTCCAATAGGATTGCTATTATTTTGGTCGCAGTATCAATCCACACAGTCTTTTCCAAAGACCGTTTTAGGAGTTTCGGGAGCTTTAATTAGCATGATTCCAGAAGGGTTAATGCTGTTAACAAGTGTCGCATTTGCTGTTGGGGCAGCTAATTTAGCTAGAAAACAAACCTTGATTCAGCGCTTAGCATGTATCGAGACACTTGCTCGAGTGGATACCATTTGTTTGGATAAAACAGGAACCATTACAGACGGTAGCTTAACCTTTAAAGAACTAATACCCCAAGCTGGTTTTCCAGCGAGTGAAATCGAGCGTGCCATGAGTGAAATGATGGCTGGATTATCTGACCAAAACGCAACGGCCAAAGTCCTTAGAGCGAGATTTCCATTGCATCAGTCGGCATGGAAAGTTAAAGAAGTTATTCCATTTTCATCTGATCGTAAATGGAGTGGTGTGACCTTTGAAGAAAAGGGCTCCTTTGTAATGGGAGCCCCAGAGTTTATCTATTCTGAAGTTCCAGAGGAGTTACGGGAAAAGCTAGCTCCCTATAATGAACAAGGAGATCGCGTGTTGATTCTAGTTCATTTCTCTGAAGAATTAACAAGTCCTCAGTTACCGCAAAGAAAGGAAACAGTTGCTATTTTCATTATTTCTGATACGATTCGTGAAAATGCCGTTGATACATTTTCTTACTTTGCAAAACAAGATGTAACCCTAAAGGTGATTTCAGGAGATAATCCAATTACCGTGTCACAAATAGCGAAACAAGCTGGAATTGCTGGAGCAGAAAATTTTGTCGATATGAGTACTATCTCTGATTCAACGCACTTTAATGAATTGGTTGAAAACACAACGGTTTTTGGACGAGTAACCCCTTATCAAAAAAGAGAGTTAATCCAAGCGCTAAAACAAAATGGTCATACCACATGTATGACTGGTGACGGTGTCAATGATATTCTTTCTTTAAGAGAAGCAGATGTTAGTGTGGCAATGGCTAGTGGAAGTGATGCAGCCCGTGCGGTATCAGATGTTGTTTTATTGAATTCTGATTTCAGCTCAATGATTCAAGTATTGAATGAAGGCCGCAGAGTGATTAACAATATTGAACGTGTAGCGTCAATGTACATGGTAAAAACGATTTATTCAGCTATTCTTGCTGTAACCTTTATTTTCTTATTCTTGCCATATCCATTTGCGCCGTTACAATTAACACCAATCAATACTTTAACAGTTGGAATCCCTTCTTTTATTTTGGCGTTAGAACCGAATTATCAACGAATCAAAGGGCACTTTTTGACGAATATATTGCGAATCTCAGTACCAGGGGCTTTAACGGTGGTTTTCAATATTTTAGTGTTACAGGCGGCAGGCATTTGGTTTAATTTGCCCCATCAAGAGGTCTCTACTATGTCTGTATTACTTACAGGTTGTGTAGGATTTCAGGTATTATTAAGAGCTGCACGACCACTAGATCTGAAAAAACAGATCATGGTGGGACTTTTGCTAGTTGCCTTTCTTGCTTGTTTCCTATTTTTCGGTGATTTCTTTATGTTGACATCATTATTTACAAGAAACGTTTTATTCTACTTACCGTTGATTCTTGGTAGTCGTTCGATTTTCAATTATATCTCTTTATTTATGACGAGAGCTGTCTATGAAGTTGAAAAAAGGAAAGAAAACAGAAAAAATAAGAAGAAAAAACGTGTGATTTAAATAGTTACAGCTAGGACGAAATAACGATCCTAGCTGTTTTTTTGAATGTAAAGCCAATAAAGAATGACAATCATTTTCATTTGAGTCTTTTGTCTTTTATATTTCTTATTCTGAGGTTAATCTTAGGATAAAGGGGTGGATGAAAATGAAGCATTTAACAAAATTGGTTATTACCGTAGTAACTGGGATTTTAGCTTTATTCTTTGAGTTTATCTTGCACCAAGCAACGTTTGCCTACGGCATTATTATTATCACTGGTTCAGTAATGACCTTATCGATGTTAGTGGAAATGGTTCGAACCTTAAAATCAGGTCGATATGGTGTTGATATTTTGGCGATCACAGCGATTGTAGCAACATTAGCTGTTGGTGAATATTGGGCCAGCTTAATGATTTTAATCATGTTGACAGGTGGTGATTCGCTTGAAGATTATGCGGCTAAACGAGCAAATAAAGAGCTGAAATCATTATTAGATAATTCTCCTCAAAAAGCGCATCAGTTAGTCAATGATGGGTTAGTGGATATTCCAGTAGAAAAAGTGAGTGTTGGCAATCTATTAGTTGTTAAACCGGGAGAAACAGTCCCAGTTGATGGTCGAATAACAAAGGGAACCTCAACGGTAGATGAATCATCTTTAACAGGAGAGTCGCGTCCTGTAAGTAAAAAAACAGGTGATAACTTAATGTCTGGTTCTGTCAATGGAGATAATTCGTTAACAATGGAAGCCGAAAAAAGTGCAGCAGACAGTCAGTATCAAACAATTGTTAAATTAGTAAAAGAATCAGAAGCACAACCCGCTAATTTTGTTCGAATGGCAGATCGCTATGCTGTTCCATTTACAATAGTTGCATACGTAATTGCAGGATTAGCTTGGTTTTTCTCGAAAGACCCGACTAGATTTGCGGAAGTTTTAGTTGTAGCCTCACCGTGTCCTTTGATTTTAGCTGCACCGATTGCTTTAGTTGCTGGTATGAGCCGTTCGAGCAGAAATGGTATCATCGTTAAAACAGGGACGACATTAGAAAAAATGGCAGAAGTGAAGTCTGTTGCTTTTGACAAAACTGGAACCATCACCAAAGGAGAACTATCTTTAGATGAAATTATCCCTGTAAATGGAATACAAGAAGAGGAGTTAGTGATCTTAGAAGCAAGTGCTGAGCAAGAATCTAGTCATATATTAGCTCGTTCAATCATAGCTTATTCTTCGTCACGTTATACATTGAAAAAAGTTTCTAGTTTAGAAGAGATTACAGGCTCTGGTGTAAAAGCAATCATTGATGGGAAAGTAATTAAAGTTGGAAAACGCGACTTTGTTTCTACACAAAACCAAATCACGGAAATAGCTGATAAAACAGCCATTTACATTTCCCGAGATGACCAGTATTTAGGCTATATTACCTTTACTGACAGTATTCGTCCAGAAGCAAAAGAAACAATGACCAAACTTCGTAATCTTCACGTGGATCAACTGTTGATGTTAACAGGAGACCACAAAAAAATAGCGAACGAGATTGCAAAAGAAGTCGGTATCACAGATGTTCATGCTGAATGTTTACCACAAGATAAAATCGATGTATTAAAGAAACTACCTGATTCTAAAAGGCCTGTAATTATGGTTGGCGACGGAGTCAATGATGCGCCTTCTTTGGCGATAGCTGATATAGGTATTGCGATGGGGGCTCATGGTGCAACTGCAGCGAGTGAAACAGCGGATGCGGTGATTTTAAAGGATGATTTGGAAAAAGTCAGTACAGCTGTAAAAATCTCCAAAGATACAATGAAAATTGCCAAACAATCTGTTTTGATCGGTATTGCGATTTGCACGGTATTGATGTTAATAGCAAGTACAGGAATCATCCCAGCTTTATTTGGAGCTGTTTTACAAGAAGTGGTAGACACTGTTTCGATTCTTTCTTCATTACGAGCAAAAAATGATTGAGATTCTTAAAGTATTTTTGATACACTGTGAGAAGAGTTGGTTGCAACTATCTTTTTTACTTGTTAGAATCAGTTTATAAAAATCATGAATAGTTGAATGAAGGAGGAAAAGAGATGGATGGAAGTAAAATTAACGGAAAAACAGTTACTGAAGAAACTCTTTTAGAAGAAGGCTATCGCAAATACTCAGGTGAAGAGTTGGATATTTATTATAGTAAGGATATTTGTGCTCATATTGGTAATTGTGTTCGTGGTAACCCAGATGTTTTCGAAGTGGGACGACGTCCGTGGATCATCACAGATAACGGCGACGTTGAAGAGGATATTCGTGTAATTAACACCTGTCCAAGTGGTGCATTAAAGTATATTCGAAAGGATGGAAGATAATCATGGAAATTATAGAAGAAAGCAATCGTTTTGTATTGTTCAACGATGAAAACCAAGAAATTGGTGAAATGACGTGGTCAGATGCAGGAACTGAAATGATGATTATTGATCATACGTTTGTGGATCCTGCCTACAGAGGACAAAAACTAGCAGAAAAATTAGTTTACAATGGTGTAGAAAAGGCTCGTCGTGAAGGGAAAAAAATTATTCCGTTATGTCCATTTGCTAAAAAAGAGTTCGATACAAAACCTGAATATGGAGACGTACTAAGAAAATAAGAACAAACGATCTGAGTGAGACACAGACAACTCAGATCGTTTTTTTGAGTACTTATACAAATACAACTGGTATTTGTATGAAAAATATGCTACAGTATAGTAGATGTATTTTGTGAATAAGGGAGAATTAGACTATGTATAATTTTATTTTAACACTTGTAATCATCCTATCTGTAGTGATGGTTATTGCCGTAATGATGCAACCAAGTAAGCAAAACAGTGCAGCAAGTGCATTCACTGGTGGTGCTGACAAACTTTTCGGTAAACAAAAAGCACGTGGATTTGAAGCTGTTATGCAACGAGCAACAGCGGTTATTGGTGCTGTTTGGATGTTACTATTATTTATTTTAGTATTGTTATCATCAAAGTAAGACCTTTGAAGTCCCTCATTTACTGAGGGGCTTTTTTTTCTGTAAACGAATCAATAATAATCTGTGAAAAGTTCTGTAAACATCTTTCTTTTCGCAAGGTTTTAAAGGAATAATGTGCTAAAATGGGGATGAGGTGAATGGAACAGTGAAAAAAATAAGTCTACCTAAACCATTATTTACACAAAGTGGTACTCGTGCAGTTCTGCTTTTGCACGCTTATTCTGGAAGCAGCAATGATGTACGCATGCTGAGTCGTTATTTAGAAAAAGAAAATTATACCGTGTATTCCCCAAATTTTTCTGGTCATGCAACAACATCACCAGAAAGTATTTTGGAGAAAACAACAAAAGATTGGTGGCAAGACACCCTTGATGCTTTTCAATTTTTAAAAGAGAAAGGCTATCATGAAATAGCTGTTTTCGGACTTTCAATGGGTGGAATTTTTACAATGGTAGCTTTAACTAGCCAATTGGAAGGAATCGTTGGCGGTGGATTTTTTTGTTCACCCATTTTCCCTGTAAAAAATAATGTGCCGGAAAATTTCGTACTTTACTCTGAAGGGGTATTGAAAATGGCCGGTGTTTCAGAACAGGAACGAGCGCAACGAATAGTAAAAATCAAAGAAGGATCATACAACCAATTAAAAGACATCGAGTCTTTTGCTGAACAAACAGCAAGTAAACTTGGACAAGTCAAGGTTCCTGTATTTATGGGACAAGCTGGAAAAGATGAAATGATCGACCCGATGGGTGTTTATAAAACGGCGTTAGCCTTAGCTCAAACACGATTTACATTAAACTGGTATCCAGACAGCGGACACGTGTTAACTGTTGGACCAGATCATAAACAATTAGAACAAGACGTAGTAGCGTTTTTAGATACGTTGTCTTGGAATGAGGAGAAAGAATGACAAAACAAACAATTAAGGAGAAAATCCTATTCTTTATGGAAAACCACACAAAGAAAAGTTTTTCCATGGAAGAAATCGCTGAAGGGTTGCAATTGCAAAAGAGCGCAGATTTTAAACTGTTGGTTCAAACAATTGCGGCGATGGAGCGAGAAAAAACAGTAGAATTTAATAAAAAAGGCAAGATTCGTCTGCCGCAAAAAAATAGTGCTATCGAAGGAACGTTTCGTGCCAATGAACGAGGCTTTGGATTTGTGACCATCGATCCAGAAGAAGCCGATGTCTATATTCCAAAAGAAGCTGTTAATTTTGCAATGGACGGAGATATCGTTGCAATTGATATCGTTCAACCAGCGGATCCTTTTTCTGATAGAGGTGCTGAAGGTAAAGTAATAGAAATCAGAACACGAGCGATTACACAAGTCGTAGGTGAATTCATTGCTTATGATGAAAAAGAAGTCAGCGAAACAGACCTTTATGGTTACGCTGTTCCTAAAGACAAAAAAATGACTGGTTTAACATTCAATATTGCTGCACAAGGAATTAAACCAGTTGACGGCAGCATTGTGATTGTAGAAGTCACTCATTATCCTGAAAAAGAATACCCAAAAAGCTTAGAAGGATTAGTAAAAAAAGTGGTTGGTCACAAAAATGATCCAGGCATGGATATTTTATCTATCGTAGTGGCTCATGGTATCCCAACTAGTTTTCCTGATGAAGTGCTTGCTGAAGCGGATAAAGTACCAGATACAATTTCAGAAGCAGATATCAAAGGTCGCAGAGATTTAAGAGATCAGCAGATTGTAACGATTGATGGGGAAGATGCAAAAGATTTGGATGATGCCGTAACAGTCCGTAAATTAGAGAACGGCAATTACTTTTTAGGTGTGCACATTGCAGATGTATCTTATTATGTGACTGAAGGTAGCGAATTAGATCAAGAAGCCTATGAACGTGGTACTAGTGTTTACTTAACAGACCGTGTTGTGCCGATGATTCCACAACGGTTGTCTAACGGTATATGTTCATTAAATCCTAATGTTCCACGATTGACTATGAGTTGTGAAATGGAGATTACGCCAGAAGGTCATGTTGTAAAGCATGATATTTTCCAAAGTGTGATTCAAACTACGGAACGTATGACATATACGGCAGTTAATGAAATTTTAGAAGAACAAAATGTAGAAACAATGGCTCGTTACAAGGAATTATTACCGATGTTTAAAGAAATGGGAGAGTTACACCATATTCTTGAACAAATGCGTGAAAACCGCGGAGCAATTTCTTTTGAAGATCGAGAAGCCAAAGTTTTAGTTGATTCAAATGGTCATCCTCATGATATTTTATTGAGAACGCGTGGTGTAGGTGAACGCTTGATCGAATCATTTATGTTAGCTGCTAATGAAACGGTCGCTAAGCATTACAACGATTTGAAGTTACCTTTTATTTATCGGATACACGAACAGCCTAAAGAAGAAAAAATGCAACGCTTCTTCGATTTTGCCGCTGTATTAGGAATTCTAGTCAAAGGAACCAAGACCGATATTACACCAAAAGACTTGCAAAAAGTTTTAGAACAAGTAGCTGATAAACCAGAAGAAGCGGTAATTAATACTATGTTATTACGTAGTATGCAGCAAGCACGTTATTCAGAAGATAACTATGGGCACTATGGTTTAGCTGCTGAATATTATACCCACTTTACTTCACCAATTAGACGCTATCCAGATTTAATCGTTCATAGATTGATTCGCAGCTATGAAGGAAACGTTTCGGAAAAATTAAAAGAAAAATGGGAACAAGATTTGCCAGATATTGCAGATCATAGTTCGAAAATGGAACGTCGAGCGGTTGAGACAGAACGTGAAGTTGATTCTATGAAAAAAGCCGAATTTATGGCAGATAAAATTGGTGAAGAGTATGATGGTGTAATTAGCTCAGTTACCCGTTTTGGTTTCTTCGTAGAATTACCAAACACAATTGAGGGCTTGATTCATGTCAATAGCTTAAAACAAGACTATTTCCATTTTATAGAAAACCACATGGCACTAGTGGGAGAACGCACTGGGATGACTTTAAAGATTGGTCAAAAAGTCAAAGTCAAGGTAGAAAAAGCTGACCCTGAAACGAAAGAAATCGATTTTGAGTTTCTTGAAGCGGAAGAAGTAGAACGACTTGAAGCACCAAAACAAAAAAGACGTCAAGACAATCGCCGCAAACAAACATCAGGTCGTAAGGATGATGAGAAAAAACCATATACTCAAAAGAAAAATAAGAAAAAAGGCAAAAAACCGTTTTATAAGGAAGTAGCGAAAAAGAAAAAAGGTAAAAAACAGAAGAAAAAATAGAAAATGGAGGAATGGCTATGCCAAAAGGAGAAGGCAAGCTGATTGCCCAAAATCGTAAAGCTAGGCATGACTATACTGTTGTTGATACAATGGAAGCAGGAATTGTTTTACAAGGAACAGAGATCAAATCAATCCGTAATGGACGCATCAATTTAAAGGATGGCTTTGCTAGAATCAGAAATGGTGAAGCCTACCTGCTTAATGTGCATATCAGCCCGTATGAGCAGGGAAATATTTTTAACCATGATCCCTTACGGACGAGAAAGTTGTTATTGCATAAGAAACAAATAGCTAAATTAATTACTGAAACAAAAAATACCGGCATCACAATCGTTCCTCTAAAAGTTTATATTCGAAACGGCTATGCAAAAGTGCTGATAGGACTTGCTAAAGGGAAGAAGCAATACGACAAACGAGAAGATTTAAAACGTAAAGAGATCAATCGTGAAATCAGCCGAACGCTGAAAAATAATTTGAGATAAAATAGTCAAATTTTAGTTATCTTTTGAATGAAAGAGATCAGTTTCGTTCTTCATTTTATTCTTTTTTGCATATTTCGTTTCTTTGCTTTATATTATGTGAAAAATTTGATAGAGTGTAATGGAACTGATGAGTTTTCATCATTTTTTCAGTAACCAATCTTTATGCCGCTGTATACTAATAAGACTCTGTTCTTTTAATATTTTGTCACATTAAAAGAAGTGTCCAATTTTCATGAATTTTTTTTGAAATTATTTATTGTTGGTGGTATGATACGTGTGGTTAAGAAATAGAAGCCTTTTAAGCTTCTCGCAAGTTTGTTGGAAAAGAGGTGAAATAATTTGGAAGAGAAGACACTACTCTTCAAGGTTGGGCCAATTTGGTTTGATGGGACTATTTGCTTAATGGTTCTGTTAACATGTGTCATTGTCTTTGGGATAGTATATTTCTGCACAAGGAATCTTCAGCTGAAACCTAAAGGCAAACAAAATGTCATTGAGTATCTCATTGATTTTATTCGGGGAATCATTACCGACAATATGCCAAGTAAAGAAGTAACGAATTTTCACCTACTAGCATTTACCATGTTTCTGTTTGTTTTAGTTGCTAATATCATTGGTTTAGTGACTAAGGTGTCTATCGGTGATTATACTTATTGGAAAAGCCCGACAGCCGATCCAATGGTTACCTTGACATTAGCATTGATCATGATTGCTTTAACACACTTTTTCAGTGTTAGCCGCTTTGGATTAAAAGGATATTTCAAGAATAGCTTTTTAAGCCCGGTAGCTTTTCTAATGCCAATCAAGTTGATGGAAGAATTTACGAACTTGCTTACTTTAGCGCTACGTTTATACGGGAATATTTTTGCCGGCGAGGTATTATTGGGACTGATTGCCGGAATCGTATCTAGTGTGGGTTTATGGTCAATACCATTAGCAATACCATTAGAGATGATCTGGTTAGCCTTTTCATTATTTATCGGCGGGATTCAAGCATTTATATTCGTAACATTATCAATGGTTTACATGGCTCATAAAATTGAAGTCGAAGAATAAAAAATAAATAAAAACATCTATTTCTTAGGAGGAAAACAATAATGAATTATATCGCAGCAGCAATCGCAATTTTCGGAGCAGCAGTCGGAGCAGCATACGGCAACGGAAAAGTTATCTCAAAAACAATCGAATCAATGACACGCCAACCAGAAATGGCTGGACAACTAAGAACTACAATGTTTATCGGGGTAGCCTTAATCGAAGCGGTTCCTATTCTAGGTGTAGTTATTGCATTATTATTAGTGTTTAAATAATCTCTTTAGAAGGCAGGACGCTGAGTTTTATAACGCCACGCGTTACTGCTTTCTTTGCTGCGAAACACGGCGATTGCCTCAAGCAAAGCAGATGTTGAGCAGTACTTGCCAGAGCATAAACAAAACATTGAATAATTATGATCTGCAAGCAAAAAAGTTTATTGCATAGAGTTTTGACAAACTAAAGTAAATAAAAATAATTTATCAAATGTTTAAACAACATCACCACCGAGAATTGCAGAGAAAGGAAGTTGAAACTTCATGCTAGATTATTTAGTAGTCGGCGAAGCAGACCCTAGCACAACATTAGGAACAATGATTGTTGTCAGTGGTGCTTTTCTAATTTTGATGCTTCTAATCAAGAAATTCGCTTGGGAAGCAATCACTGATATGTTAAAAAAACGTGAAGAGAAAATTGCCAACGATTTAGATTCTGCAGAACAATCTCGAATAGCAGCGGCTAAGATGCAAGAAGAACGTCAAAAAAAATTACTTTCTTCTAAATCAGAAGCAGCAGGAATCATAAAAGATGCGAAAGAGAGTGGAGATAAAAACCGTCAAAAAATCTTAACAGAAACCAATGATGAAGTTGCACGTTTAAGAGAAAAAGCACGTCAAGATATTTCTCAAGAACATGAAGAAGCAATGGCATCTGTTAAAGATGAAGTAGCTAATTTATCTTTACAAATTGCAGAGAAAATTTTAAACAAAGAATTGACTCCAGATGCACATGAATCGTTGATCAATTCTTATATCGAAGGTTTAGGTAAATCTAATGAAGTTAGATAAGTATACTGTAGGTAAACGCTACGGCAAAGCTTTGTTTGAGTTGGCAATTGAAAAGCAAGAAGCCGATAGTATTTATCAAGAACTATTAACACTTAGAGAAGTTTTTCACGAAGTTCCAGGTTTGGGAGATATTTTAAGTGATGTGCGTCTTGAACCTTATGAAAAAGATGAAATCATGAAACAATTGACTAATGGTTTTGAAGGAACGGTTGAGCACTTTTTATATGTTGTTTACAATTATTCACGTATGAATGATCTGTTACTAATGATCGATGAATATGAAAGACGTTACGATGAACATAAAAGTTTGCTTTTGGGAACAGCTTTGACTGCTATTCCATTAACAAAAGAACAACATCAATTGTTGGAAGAAAAAGCAGCTAAACTTTTAGGGTATGAAGAAGCACATTTAATTAATTTAATTGATCCAGCTATTGTTGGCGGTGTAGTAGTTGAAGCAAACAATAAAGTGATCGATGGCAGTATCCATAAACAATTAGAACGAATCCAAGAATTGTTATTAAAATAACGTTCAGCACAATAAAGAGGTGAATTGAATGGCTATCAAAGCAGAAGAAATCAGTGCCTTGATTAAGGAACAAATAAAGAATTATCAACAAGAATTAGCCGTTGAAGAAATTGGAACTGTCACATATGTAGGGGATGGGATTGCTCGTGCCCATGGGTTGGAAAATGCAATGAGTGGGGAACTGCTTGAGTTTTCTAATGGTTCATATGGTATGGCACAAAATCTGGAAACCAATGATGTAGGTATCATTATTTTAGGTGATTTTGAAACCATTCGAGAAGGCGACAAAGTAAAACGTACTGGTAAAATCATGGAAGTACCTGTAGGTGAAGCAATGATTGGTCGTGTGGTGAATCCTTTGGGACAACCAATCGATGGTCTAGGCGAGATCAAAACAGAAAAAACTCGTCCAGTAGAAGCAGCAGCGCCAGGCGTTATGCAAAGAAAATCAGTTGATCAGCCAATGCAAACAGGTCTTAAAGCAATTGACGCACTTGTACCGATTGGTCGTGGTCAACGTGAATTGGTTATCGGAGACCGTAAGACAGGTAAAACATCAATTGCCATTGATACGATTATCAATCAAAAAGGCCAAGATGTAATTTGTATTTATGTTGCCATTGGTCAAAAAGAATCTACGGTGCGTAACCAAGTTGAAACGTTAAGATCTTATGGCGCATTAGATTATACGATTATTGTGAATGCAGGAGCATCTCAACCAGCTCCATTACTATATATTGCGCCTTATGCAGGAGCTGCGATGGGTGAAGAATTCATGTATAACGGCAAGCACGTTTTGATCATTTTTGATGATTTGTCAAAACAAGCGGTGGCTTATCGTGAACTATCATTACTACTACGTCGTCCTCCAGGTCGGGAAGCATATCCAGGAGATGTTTTCTATCTACATTCACGTTTATTAGAACGTGCGGCAAAATTAAGTGATGAATTAGGCGGCGGTTCAATGACTGCTTTACCATTCGTTGAAACACAAGCGGGAGATATCTCAGCTTATATTCCAACCAACGTTATTTCAATCACCGATGGACAAATCTTCTTAGAAAGTGATTTGTTTTATGCAGGTACTCGTCCAGCTGTTGATGCCGGACTTTCAGTATCCCGTGTTGGTGGTTCAGCTCAAATCAAAGCAATGAAAAAAGTAGCTGGTACACTTCGTTTAGATTTAGCAAGTTATCGTGAATTAGAAGCATTTACACAATTTGGTTCTGATTTAGATGCGGCAACACAAGCAAAATTAAATCGTGGTCGCCGTACTGTTGAAATTTTAAAACAAAAATTACATGCGCCATTAGCAGTTGAAAAACAAGTAGTAATTTTATATGCATTGACACATGGCTTTTTAGACAGTATCAGTGTTGCCAAAATTTTGGATTTTGAAGCGGAATTATTCGACTTTTTAGATGGCAAACATCCAGAACTATTTGAAACGATTCGCACAACTAAAGATTTACCAAAATCAGAAGATTTAGATGCGGCAATCGGTGAATTCAAAGAGATTTTCAGTGCATCTAATTCAGAAGGATCTGCAACTGAAGAGACAATTGAATCTATTCAAAATGCGTAAGAGAGGTGACGAGAATTGGGTGCTTCATTAAATGAAATCAAACAACGCATTGCTTCAACTAAAAAAACAAGCCAAATTACTAATGCCATGCAAATGGTTTCGGGCGCTAAACTGACAAAATCAGAAGCAGCTTCTAGAAGTTTTCAAGAATATGCGTCAAAAATCCGTTCTATTGTTACTCATCTTGTTGCTGCTCAATTGAGCGATCTGGCAGAAGTGGATTCAGACGACAGTTCAGAAACTGGAAACTATCATATGATGCTTAAATCACGACCTGTGAAGAAAACAGGTTATATCGTCATCACCTCTGATAAGGGACTAGTTGGCGGTTATAATAGCTCAATTTTAAAACAAACCATGAAAATGATGACGGATGATCATGGATCTCAAAATGAATTCGTTTTGATTGCTATTGGTGGAACTGGAGCAGACTTTTTTAAAGCTCGAGGTATCAATGTAGCATATGAACTTCGAGGGTTGACGGATCAACCTAGTTTTGATGAAGTTAGAAAAATCGTTTCAACAGCTACTACAATGTATGAAAATGAAGTGTTTGATGAGTTGTATGTTTGTTATAATCACCACATCAATTCATTGACAAGTCAATTTCGAGTAGAGAAAATGCTGCCGATTTCAGATTTAGATCCAGATGAAGCGACAACGTTTGAACAAGAGTATATCTTAGAGCCTTCAAAAGAAGCCATCTTAGATAACTTATTACCTCAGTATGCGGAAAGCTTAATTTATGGTGCAATTATTGATGCAAAAACAGCAGAACATGCGGCTGGAATGACAGCAATGAAAACAGCGACTGATAATGCGCAAAATATTATTAGTGATTTGACGATTTCGTATAATCGTGCTCGTCAAGGTGCTATTACCCAAGAAATCACAGAAATTGTTGCTGGTGCTGCTGCACTAGAATAATCATTAGAATCAGAGTCAGTTTGGCTTGAAGTTCTTATAAAGTAATAGAGGAAACAAGTTTTTATTACAACCTCTTTAGCGGTATGAAAATAGTAAGAGTTTTATCAGCTTTATAAAAACTGTATACTCTTAGTTTTTCACAACCTCTTTTAGACGAAACGGAGGAAAGAAACATGAGTTCAGGAAAGATTGTTGAAGTAATTGGACCCGTTGTTGACGTGGAATTTTCACTAGATCAATCCTTACCAGATATAAATAATGCATTAGTCGTTTATAAAAACGGTGAAGAAAAACAAAAAGTTGTTCTAGAAGTAGCTTTAGAATTAGGTGACGGTGTTATCCGTTCTATCGCAATGGAGTCTACTGATGGTCTTCAACGTGGGATGGAAGTTATCGACACTGGAAAACCAATTTCTGTACCTGTAGGAAAAGAAACACTAGGGCGAGTATTTAATGTTTTAGGCGATACGATCGATTTGGAAGAGCCTTTTCCAGAAGATGCTGAACGCAGTGGTATCCATAAAAAAGCACCTGCGTTTGACGAATTAAGTACAAGTAACGAAATCTTAGAAACAGGGATCAAAGTAATCGATTTATTAGCCCCTTATTTAAAAGGTGGTAAAGTCGGACTTTTCGGTGGAGCCGGTGTTGGTAAAACTGTTTTGATCCAAGAATTGATTCATAACATTGCCCAAGAACACGGTGGTATCTCTGTGTTTACCGGTGTTGGTGAACGAACTCGTGAAGGGAATGACCTTTATTTTGAAATGAAAGATTCTGGCGTTATTGAAAAAACTGCCATGGTCTTTGGTCAAATGAATGAGCCTCCTGGTGCGCGTATGCGTGTAGCTTTAACTGGTTTGACGATTGCGGAATATTTCCGTGATGTTGAAGGTCAAGATGTATTATTATTTATTGATAATATTTTCCGTTTCACTCAAGCAGGTTCTGAAGTTTCTGCTTTACTAGGTCGGATGCCTTCTGCTGTTGGGTATCAACCAACACTTGCTACTGAAATGGGACAATTGCAAGAACGGATTACTTCTACTAAAAAAGGTTCCATCACATCAATCCAAGCAATCTATGTGCCAGCCGATGACTATACTGACCCGGCTCCGGCTACAGCCTTTGCCCATTTAGATGCAACGACGAACTTAGAACGTCGTTTGACTGAACAAGGAATATATCCAGCAGTAGATCCTTTGGCATCGTCTTCTAGTGCGCTTGCACCTGAAGTTGTTGGGGAAGAACACTACGCTGTAGCAACAGAGGTTCAACACGTCTTGCAGCGTTATCGTGAACTACAAGACATTATTGCTATTTTAGGGATGGATGAGTTATCTGATCAAGAAAAAATCTTGGTTGGACGTGCTCGTCGTATCCAGTTCTTCTTATCACAAAACTTCAATGTGGCTGAACAATTTACTGGACAACCTGGTTCTTACGTTCCAGTTGCTGATACAGTTAGAGGGTTTAGAGAAATTCTTGACGGAAAATATGATGACTTACCAGAGGAAGCTTTCCGTAGTGTAGGTAAAATTGAAGACGTCGTAGAAAAAGCAAAAACATTGAACTACTAGAAGGAGGAGACCCAGAATGGATTGGTTAACTGTAAATGTGGTAACTCCTGATGGTTTAGTTTATGATCATCGTGCAACAATTGTTGTTGCTAAAACGACAGATGGTGAAATCGGTATTTTGCCTAAACATGCACCAATCATTGTACCTCTAGCAATTGACGAAGTTCGAGTGAAAAGAACGGATTCTGAAACGCATGTCGATTGGATCGCTGTTAATGGCGGTATTATGGAAGTACGTGATAATGTTATTTCGATTATTGCAGATAGTGCAGAGCGTGAACGTGACATTGATGTGTCTCGTGCAGAACGTGCAAAACAACGTGCTGAACGCATGATTGAAAAAGCAAAAGAAAATGCGAATAAGGATGATTTAAGACGTGCAACTGTTGCACTTCACCGAGCAATTAATCGTATCAATGTATCAAAACATACGTAAAATTAGAGATGACTAAACCAATACTATATGAATTGGTTTAGTCATCTGTTTATATTAAATTATTAAAGCGTACATACGTTCTTTTTATGAGAATTAAGAATCTTTATTTTTTGTTTCAAACGATTTATGATAAACTATGCTTATATTACTTATTTAGCTCTATGGACTAATCTCTCGGAAAAAAGATAAAATCTGTATCTGGCGAAAAGTGCCACCTCCAAATTTTGCTATTTTTCATTCGAGGTTGAACGATCCATTATGCTTTTAAATTAAGGAGATACAATGTATGCAATTTTTTGGTATTGATGCAGTGGTTCGCATCATTAGTCATATAATGTTTATTTACGTTAGTTTTTGGGCGATGCAATCCATCCGAGTAGAACAATTTTTTAAAGCCCATCAAACCTCACAAGTGCGTTTACTGATCGTCCTTTTTTCAATTGTTATAGGTTTCACTGCAAGTTCATTTTTTTTAGAGTTTATTGCATTATGCCGTAACGTATTTATTGTGTTTTTCTCATAATGATAGATAATAAAAAGAAAAGATACTAATTGTTGATGAATAGTGGTATAATAGAAAAGATTTTGGATTATAATATCCAACTCTAACTTTTTTGGGGGGAACAAAATGGAACAGATTATTGTTCATGGTGGTAACCAATTAAAAGGAACTGTGAAAATCGAAGGGGCTAAAAATGCAGTATTACCAATTTTAGCAGCAACCCTTTTAGCTGAAGAAGGAACAACAACTTTAAATAATGTGCCAATCCTTTCTGATGTGTTTACAATGAATCAAGTAATCAAACATTTAAATGTAGATATTGAATTTAATGAAGGCCTGAACCAAGTAACAATAGATGCGACTCAACCATTGGGAATTGAAGCAAATTATGAGTATGTTAGTCAAATGAGAGCTTCAATCGTTGTTATGGGTCCATTATTGGCTCGTAATGGTCATGCAAAAGTTGCTATGCCAGGTGGATGTGCGATTGGTAAACGACCAATTGATTTACATTTGAAAGGTTTCCAAGCACTAGGTGCTAAAATCATTCAAAAGAATGGATACATCGAAGCTATTGCTGAGGAATTGATCGGTAATACGATTTATTTGGATTTCCCAAGTGTGGGCGCAACTCAAAATATCATGATGGCTGCTGTTAAAGCTAAAGGCATGACTATTATTGAGAACGTTGCAAGAGAACCAGAAATTGTTGACTTAGCGAATATCCTTAACAAGATGGGTGCTAAAATCGTTGGTGCAGGTACTGAAATGATGCGTATTGAAGGCGTTGAAAAACTCCATGCAGTTGAGCATTCAATTGTTCAAGATCGTATTGAAGCAGGAACTTTCATGGTTGCAGCAGCAATGACTGAAGGGGACGTATTGATTGAAGAAGCTATTCCAGAACACAATCGTCCACTTATTTCTAAATTAACTGAAATGGGTGCTGTTATCCGTGAAGAAAGAGGCGGTTTACGTGTAGTTGGTCCTAAAGTAGTCAAACCAACTGATGTCAAAACATTACCGCATCCTGGCTTCCCGACAGATATGCAAGCTCAAATGACTGCAATACAAATGGTCGCTGAAGGCTCAAGTGTTGTTACTGAAACTGTTTTTGAAAATCGTTTCCAACATTTAGAAGAAATGCAACGTATGAATGCTGATGTGAAAATAGATGGGAATATCGCTATTATTAATGGTAGTCAGTCATTGCAAGGTGCTGCTGTAGCAGCTACAGATTTACGAGCTGCCGCTGCATTGATTTTAGTAGGTTTGCGTGCTGAAGGTATTACACGTGTATCCCACTTAGAATATTTGGATCGTGGGTACTATAAGTTCCATGAAAAACTTCAAAAATTAGGAGCAAAAGTGGAGCGAGTAAATGACGAAAAAGTTGTAGAAAAGAAAACGTCAACTGTTAGTTAAAAGGGGAAAGTGATATGAGTTCGACACGCTATATTATAGTGACTTTGTTGAAAGTTTTAGTAGTAATTGCCTTAGTGATTATTTTATTTGTTGCCGGAACGATGATCGGCTATGGAGTGATTGGCGGAGGGCATGCAAAAGATGTGTTCAAAGAAGAAATTTGGACTCATATTCTAGACTTTTTTAAATAAGGATAAGTATAAAATAAAACCATTACATGTTGTTTTCAATGTGTAATGGTTTTTTATTGCAATTAAATAACGAAAGTTTTTAATTAAATTTCTATTTTTCATTGTAAACATACTGTAATGTAAGCGGATTTCATGATTTCCATGAAGAAGATATTGAAGATAAAACATATAAATATAACAAAAAAAGTGAAACTAGCTATTTTTTTGATTTTCTAATGGAAAAAATAAGAATCGCGATGTAAAGGGATTTTATTAATAAAAAAATTGATATTTTTTATTAATAAAATGAAAATATTTCCAATGTGACAATCAATAAACCGCTTACTTGGATACTGTAACTTAGCTTTAATTTAACAGTAACCATCTGTGTTTTCCTCCGTGCTATGATTGCTCTCGTACGAATTTTAGGGAGGAACAATTTAATGAAGAAAAGATGGTTACCAATTTTGTTTATCATTACCTGTTTTATTACTGGATCAGTTATTCCTGTATATGCAGCAGAAAATAAAAGTAGTGAATTAGAAGGGTTAACTAGCTACACAGTGGTTTCAGAAGATAGTGTAAAAAAATTATCTCATTCAATGATTCATTCATTAGCAGAAGGTCAGGCATTTCAACTAGTAAAAACAACTATTTTAAATAAAGAAAAAATTGAAAAAGAAAAGGCTGAACAAGCGAAAATTGAAGCTGATAAAAAAGCTCAAGCTGAGAAAGTAGCTAAGGAAAAAGAAGAAGCTCAGAAAAAACAAGCAGAAAAATCGAAGTCAAATGGACAAACAATGATGATGGAAGCTACTGCTTATTCATGTAATGAAGGATTCATTGGCGGTGGAAATTTAACAGCTATGGGACAAGATCTTCGAGTTGATCCAATGGCGATTGCAGTTGATCCGTCAGTAATTCCATTAGGTACGAAATTGCATGTAGAAGGATATGGTGAAGCGATTGCCAGTGATACAGGAGGTGCGATTAAAGGTAATATCATCGATTTACACTTTTCTGATGTATCACAATGTATTGAGTGGGGAAGAAGACAAGTTAAGGTAACGATTTTATCGTAAGCCGATTATTTATAAAAAAATAAGTATATATTAAAAGATGAACGGGATGATTACATTCTTGTTCGTCTTTTTTTTACCCAGTTGTGAAACTCAAATTATTGAATATGAAAAAAAGTTATATGTTATAATAGGGAGGATTAATGGGAGAGGGAGCGATTGTGAGATGAAAGCTGTAGTTACTGAAATTGGGGCTCGAGCGTTAGATGAAAAAGAGCCAATGATCATACTTTTTGGTGAAAGTGCAACAGAAGGATTAAAAGAGTATTCCGTGATTCAAAAGTTTCAAGGAACACAGTCTTTAGAAATGCGAAAAGGCGATTCGTTAAAGATTGATAAACAAGAATATAAAATTCTTTATGTGGGATCATTTGCTAATAATAACTTAAATAGCATTGCTCACGTAACACTAGTTTTTGATAACGTTCCTGAAGAAGATGCAATTGTTAATGGAATCTATCTTACTCCGAATGCTTTTCCAACGATCAAGGTTGGGACAACCTTAGAATATATATCCAATGGAGTGTGAGTAAATGGAAAAAGATAAAGAGAAACGCTTTTCATGGTTTTGGCGTTGGTTTTTAAATAATCAAGTAGTAACAGCATTATTGATCGTATTATTAATTTTATTGATACTGTTGGTTTTTACTAAAGTGTCTTATTTATTTAAACCTGTTTGGCAATTTGTTGGTGTTGTTGGTTTACCGTTAATCATGGCAGGGATTTTGTATTATTTAATGAATCCGGTTGTTGATTATTTAGAAAAAAAGCAAGTCCCGCGTATTTGGAGTATTATTGGGTTATTTATTCTTGTCATCGCATTGATTATTTGGGGACTTTTTGTGATCGTTCCTAAAATTCAAGAACAAACGATCAGTTTTGGGAATCATTTCCCTCAATATATCGATACTATTGATAAAAAAATGCAAGAGATTTTAAGTGATCCTTTCTTTGCTCAATTTAGAAGTCAATTAGAAGATATGGGGGATAAATTAACTAGTTCTTTAGGTGACATTATTCGTAATATCTCTACGTTTACTGTTCAAGGATTAGGTAGTTTTGTTGGTGCTGTGGCAACAGTTGTAGTAGCAATTATTACAATGCCGTTCATCTTATTTTATCTTTTGAAAGATGGAAAGCAGTTAGCACCGTATTTGATGAAATTTTTACCTAATAAGATGCGTAAACCTACATTAAAAGTATTAGGTGAAGTGAATTCTCAAGTATCTTCTTACATCCGTGGTCAATTAACAGTAGCTTTTGCAGTAGCTGTGATGTTTATTTTAGGCTTTTCATTTATTGGATTAGACTATGCGATTACGTTAGGGATCTCAGCGGGTTTTCTTAATTTAATTCCTTATCTAGGGTCATTTTTAGCGATGGTTCCAGCTGTCTTTTTAGGGATTGTAGGCGGACCTGTTTTGCTAGCTAAAGTTTTAGTTGTTTTTGTTATTGAACAAACGATTGAAGGACGAGTGATTTCACCTTTAGTATTGGGGAGCCAGCTAGATATCCATCCAGTCACAATTTTATTGGTGCTGTTGACTTCTGGAAAGTTATTTGGAGTAGTAGGGGTTATTCTAGGAATACCCGTTTACGCTGCGGCTAAGGTTCTTATTACCCACATTTTTGAATGGTATAAGGATGTATCAAGTTTGTATCATGAAGAAGAGGAATTAAAGAAGCTAGAAGAGTAAAAGAACAGACTAGGACATAACTTACGAGTTATATCCTAGTCTGTTTGATTTTTTATAAACGGTGGAATCAGAAGCAACTACTATGCTTTTTACCATGCTAAAGCACTAAGATTTGAAGGTTTCGGAAATAAGCTGAAATTCACAAAAATTTGAAGAACAATTTCGGTGAATTCCCTCTTATTGCTGTAAAACACATTGCACAGTAGCTTGTTGGTTCTGATAGTACCAACTGCTTTTTTTAAAATCTTTTTCCAATAGTTGCTGCTTGATCCATCGCTGCAGCTAATAATTCTTCTGCTTTTTCTGGGTGATGATCAATCCCTTCGATGAATAACTGATCAATTTCAGAAACACCGATAAAGTTTAAAATTCCTTTTACGTATTGCGATGCAAAATCTTGCCCTTCATAAAAACCGCCATTTGATTGAATATGCAAAGCTTTTTTACCAGTAGTTAAACCTTTAGGTCCTTCTTCAGTATATTTAAATGTTTTCCCAGCGACATTGATTGTATCAATCCAAGCTTTTAAACGAGTTGGAACATTTAAATTCCATAATGCATTGGCAATAACCACTTTATCAGCACTTAGGAATTGGTCGGATAATTCGTTGAAACGAGCAACTTTTGTTTGTTGGTTTTCATTTAATTCAGTGAATTCAGTACCAGTGCGTAATGCACCCCAGCCAGATAGTAAATCTTCATCGATTTCTGGAATAAAGTCGGAGTAGACATCAAGAAAATCAATTTCATCTGTTGGATTTTGTGCTTGGTAGCTTTCTAAAAATGTTTCTAAAGCGCGGACAGAACGAGATTCTTCCTTGGTAAGTGGGTGTGCTTTAACAACGAGTAATTTTGACATGTGAAATCTCCTTTAAATACCTAAGTATCAATTATTTATAAACAAAACCATTTTACTAATAAAAAGTAAGAAATGCAATGTTTTTGTAAAAATTCCATAAAATTAAAAATTTATCATTTGAGTTGATAAAAAAAAGCAAGTATCGAGTTGCTGAATACTTGCCTTTAAGTTTTAAGAAGCGTTAGATAGTTGCTGCATACCACCAATAACGTGAACAGCATGAAAGCCTTTAGCTGCCATAAATGAAGCAATTACTTCTGAACGGCGTCCGCTGTAGCTAATGATATGATAGGTTTTTTCTTTATTCAGCTGTTTTAACATATTTGGTAAAACAGTAGCAGGTAGTGACATGGAGTGAGCTAAGTGACCTTGTAAAAAACTGTCAGTTTCACGGATATCGATGACGTTAAGTTCCTTTTCAGTATAAAGCATTTCAAAATCGGGTGTTGAAATTGATTCAAACATGTAACTCATCCTTTGAAGATATATATTTTTTAAACTATGGGATAGATTGTAACGCTTTTTCAGAAAGTTTACAATTGAGTATTGAGAATTCTTAATAGTTGTTTAACAAATAATTCCCAGTTGTTTTTTTGAAAAGGCTTGCAAATGGATTGGAATAATGTTATGCTATGCATGCAATAAGGATTGTTACTGTTCGGCAGGCAAAACCTGAATCTTCCATAATTTGTGTTTGGGTGGATTCTAGGTTTTTTTCATTTGTATTTGCAAAAGTGAGGTTCATCATGAATATTGAAAAAATTTTAAACAACAATGTCGTTATGACAAAAAATGAATCAGGTGAAGAAATCGTCTGTATGGGGCGAGGACTGGCATTTCAGAAAAAAATTGGTGATGTGATTGATCCAACTTTTATTGAGAAAGAGTTTGTCCTTAAAGATTCTATTACTTCAGGACAGTTTCAGCAGTTGTTTGCAGACATACCTTTAGAAGAAGTTGAGCTTGTCAAAAGAATTGTAGATATAGCAGAAGAAGATTTAGGAATTGAACTTTCATCAAATATCTATTTAACATTGACTGACCATGTGCACTATGCAATTATGCGAGCTAAAGAAGGTCTTGAAATGCCCAATCCATTGATGTTTGAGACAAAAAAGTTCTATCCTAAAGAATTTGCGATTGCTAAAAAAGCAGTAGCTTTAATTAAGGAAAAGTTGGACATTAATTTTTCAGAAAGTGAAGCAGGGTTTATTGCTTTCCATATTGTGAATAGTGAACAGGCAAATGGAAATATGGAGATGACGATGTCAGCTACAGAAATGGTGCGAGATATTCTAACAATTATCAGTCGTTATTTTGGTAAACCATTTGATGAAGATTCGTTAAACTATCAAAGAATTGTGACTCACTTACAATATTTTGCACAACGTTATTTACAAAATGAAGCACATGATGAAGAAGATGATTTTCTTTATGAATTGATTCAAAGCAAATATCCTAAAGCGTATCAAGCGGTACAGAGAATCAATGACTATCTCGTTAAAAAATACCAAAAACCAATTGATAAAGCAGAACAAATTTATCTTACGATTCATATTCAACGAGTCGTTGGAGAGAAAAAAATATAGCACTTCTAACAACGTATTTTATAATTTAACATTCAATCGAAGCGGATTGTTACTGATTAGCAGGCAAAACCTAGATTGAAAAAACAAACGTTTTATCTATATTTATGTTTTTTAAGTATAGTAGATTATTGTTTTTTCAGTTTAGGTTTTTTTATATAAAAAATTAAGGAAAAGAGGCATATAAAATGAGCAAAAATCAAGAGATAGCTGAACGCGTTTTAACGTTAGTTGGCGGAGAAGAGAATGTGAATAGCGTAGTCCATTGTGCAACACGCCTACGTTTCAAATTAAAAGATGAGAAAAAAGCGGATACTGAAAAATTAAATCAAGATCCAGACGTGATTCAAGTTGTTCGAAGTGGTGGTCAATATCAGGTTGTTATTGGTAGTCATGTCAGTGATGTTTATAAAGAACTGATGGCCCATAGTGGACTTGGGGATGATAATAGTGAAAAAGATGAAGGGCCAAAAGGGAATATTTTCAATCAGCTAATCGATATTATTTCTTCTATTTTCACACCTTTCTTAGGTGCAATGGCTGGAGCTGGGGTTTTAAAAGGATTTTTAACTCTGGCTGTTACATTGAGTTGGTTAACAGTTGAATCTGGTGTATATGTGGTGCTCTTTGCAATTGCTGACGGAATTTTCACATTCCTACCGATTATCTTAGCATTTACTGCAGCTAAGAAATTTAAAACAAATGAGTTTTTGGCAGTCTGTCTAGCGATGGCATTAGTTCATCCAAGTATCACTGCTTTAGCAGGTCAAACGTTAAGTTTTGCTGGAATTCCAGTGATTATCGGAGCAAGTGCCTATACATCATCAGTTATTCCGATTATTCTAGCAGTTTATGTTCAAAGTCATGTGGAACGTTTCTTTAAGAAGGTAATTCCTTCTTTCTTACAAATCATCTGTGTTCCGTTAGCTGTTTTTCTTGTGATGGCGCCAGTTACTTTTATTGCGATTGGCCCAATCGGAACGATTTTAGGAGATTTACTTGGAAAAGGATATGACGGTATTTATGGTTTTAGCCCAATTATTGCTGGTGCAGTTATGGGTGGTTTATGGCAAGTATTCGTAATGTTTGGTATGCATTGGGGCTTTGTTCCAATTATGTTGTTAAATCTATCAGCGGCAGGTGGCGGTGTGGATACAATGGCACCGATGCTTTTACCAGCAGTTTTAGCACAAGGTGGAGCAGCATTAGCAGTTTTCTTTATGACAAAAAATGTGAAACTAAAAGGTTTAGCTTTGTCTTCAACGATTACATCAATCTTTGGTATTACAGAACCAACTGTTTACGGTGTTACATTACCACTTAAAAAACCATTTATTGCAGCTTGTATCGGTGGGGCTGTCGGTGGCGCATTTATTGGCTTTAGCCACGTTCAAAACTATGTGTTTGGTTTGATTAGTTTATTGAGTTTACCAGGATTCATTCCTCAAGAGACAAAAGATACATCGGGCTTGATTGCAGCAGTAATTGGAACAGTAATTGCGTTTGTAATTGCTTTTGTATTAACATTTATTCTAAAATTTGAGGATAAACCAGAATCTGGTAGTGAAACTCCTGTAAATGAAAATAACTCTAACTCAGATGTACAAACTAGTAAAAAAAATGATAAAATTGTTTTAGCAAGTCCATTAACAGGGACAATTGTTCCTTTAGATAAAGTGGAAGATCAGGTGTTTTCATCGGGTGCTTTAGGTAAGGGTATTGCAATCGAACCAAAAGTTGGCGAACTATATGCCCCCGCTAATGGAGAAATCACAACATTGTTTCCAACAGGTCACGCAGTAGGAATCACAACAGAAGACGGTGCAGAAGTATTAATGCATATCGGTATGGATACAGTTGAGATGGAAGGCGATGGTTTTGAGTTATTTGCTAAACAAGGAGACAAAGTAAAAAAAGGCGATCTACTAGTCAAATTTGATATTGAAAAAATCAAAGCAGCAGGGCATCCAATCGTAACTCCAATTGTAGTTACTAATAGTGCTGATTATTTAGATGTATTAGATATGGATCAAGCAGATGTTTTACATGGTGAAGATTTCTTAGCGATCGTACGTTAATCGAAGGGTCTCATTTTCATTAAGGGCTAAACTATCTTGTTCAGAGCTACTATTATCTGGCCTTATGAGCTAGCTTTTTGAAAAAGATAAGAATTGAAGGTATTGAGTCTGAACAAGTATTTTATGTTTATAAAATAGGGAGGAAAAACGAATGTCAAATAAAACAACAGTATTTCCAGATGGATTCTTATGGGGCGGAGCAACTGCAGCCAATCAATTGGAAGGTGCCTATCTTTCAGATGGTAAAGGTTTATCAGTAGCTGATGCAATGCCAGGAGGAAAACAACGATTTCAGGTTTTAGGCAGCGATACGTTTAATTGGGAAATTGATGAAGATAAGTTTATTTATCCAAACCATCACGGAATTGATCATTATCATCGTTTTAAAGAAGATATTGCTTTGTTTGCGAAAATGGGATTTAAGTGTTATAGATTCTCAATTGCTTGGACAAGAATTTTTCCTAAGGGCGACGAAGCAACGCCTAATGAAGCTGGGTTGAAATTTTACGATCAAGTAATTGATGAATGTTTGAAACATGGAATTGAACCTGTAATTACAATTTCTCATTATGAAATGCCGTTACATTTGGCTAGAGAATATGGCGGTTGGAAAAACCGAAAATTAATCGATTTCTTTGAAAACTATGCAACAATCGTTTTAACTCGCTATGGTAAGAAAGTCAAATATTGGATGACATTTAATGAGATCAATTCAGCGTTTCATTTCCCAGCTTTAAGCCAAGGAATGGTCAAAGCAACTGGTGCTGGTGATTATCAAAATGTTTTCCAAGCGTGGCATAATCAATTTGTGGCTAGTGCTAAAGCAGTGAAGATTGGACATGAAATTAACCCAGATATGCAAATTGGCTGTATGATCATTTATGCTACAACATATAGCATCGATGCTAATCCAGTGAATCAAATGGCAACACTTGCACAAAATCAAGAATTCAATTTTTATTGTACAGATGCCCAAGTTCGTGGAGAGTATCCAGCATACCAACAACGAATTTTTGAAAAATATGGTGTAACTGAGCTAGAAATCGGCGCCGATGATTTAGAGTTAATGAAAAAATATGCGGTAGATTATATCGGTTTTAGTTACTATATGTCTTCTGCTGTTAATGAAACAGCTGATGAAGAGGATACAGTAATTGGAAACTTATTAGGTGGGGTACGCAATCCATTCTTAGAAGCAAGTGAATGGGGTTGGCAGATTGACCCAGAAGGTTTAAGGATTGCTTTAAACGAATTATACGATCGTTATCAAAAACCATTGTTTATTGTTGAAAATGGCTTAGGTGCGATTGATAAAGTAGATGAAAACTTTTATGTGGAAGATGATTACCGCATTGATTACTTACGTCGACATATTGAAGCGATGTCAGATGCCGTGAAAGATGGTGTTGATCTGATGGGGTATACACCTTGGGGTTGTATTGATCTAGTTAGTGCTTCGACAGGTGAAATGAGTAAGCGTTACGGCTTCATTTATGTTGATTTAGATGATAACGGCGAAGGTACAATGGATCGTTATGAGAAAAAATCATTCAATTGGTATAAACAAGTGATTGAAACAAACGGTCAAAACCTGAAATAAAAACGAATAAGACTTAAGGATGAAGGGACATTTTCATCTTTGGGTCTTATTTTCTTATATATTGAAGAGAAGTACTTCTTGTTGTATAGTGAATTTGTAAAGGGGGAACAACTAATGAAAAGAAAAAAACTAATTCATCCTTTTTTTGTTCTCATAGGTCCAAGTGGTTCAGGGAAAACCAAAGTTGCAGAAGCTGTTTTTCCCGCTGAATATAAGGTGATTTCTCATACAACTCGACCAAGGCGAAAAGAAGAAAAAGAGGGCATCGATTATTATTTCCAAACGAAGGAGCAATTTAAACATCTTTTAAACACTCATGCTTTGGCGGAGCATGATACGTATCATGGTAATCAATATGGAGTGGGAATTGATGAGTTAATTCAAAAAACCAATGATCATTATGCTTATGATGTATTGACGATTAAAGGTTTTCAGGAAATAGAAAAAAGATTTGGGCAAGTAGTTATACCAATTTTTTTAGAAGTATCCAAGGCTAATGTATTATCCAGATTACAGAATCGAGAAGATGATGCGACGATTATAGAGGAACGCGTAGCGTTATACGATCAAGAATCTCAGAATAAAAATAAGATAATGGATTATCCAAACCACTTCGTTATTGATGCAAACCAAACGTTTGAAGAGGTTATCAAAGATGTGGAACAGGTAGTGAATGACGTAATAAGTAAAGAGAATAAACATTGATGAAAATTATAATCTTCGAGAAGTGTCAAAAAGAAGGGATAACGAACCCTTCTTTTTTGTTTGAAAAAATAACCTAAATAAATTCTATTGATTTTTCATTTCATGGTGCTATAATGACATCGTGTCATATGACGGATTGTCATTATTGTGGAAGGGGTGCAATTGATGCCGAAAGCTACTTTTTTTCATCTAACTAAAGAGAAGCAGCAAAGATTATTGGACGCTGCTAAAACCGAATTTTCAAGAACATCGTTAAAAGAAGCTTCGATCGCAAATATAGTTACATTAGCTGAAATACCTAGAGGAAGTTTCTATCAATATTTTGAAAATAAGGAAGATTTGTATTTTTATTATTTTGATTTTTTACGGAAAGATAGTAAAACAAATATTGAAAAGTATGTTCTAGAGGCCAACGGAGACTTATTTATAGGAATGGATAGTTATTTTACAAAAATGATTTTTAATGTATTGACGGGAGAAAATGCTTCATTTTATAAACAGTTTTTTATGAATATGGATTATCAATCAACCAGTCGTATTTCTCCTCAATTTACATTAGATGATATAAAAGGAGCAGCATATCAGAAAAGGCGTCATGGATATAAACTTTATAAACTGATTGACCATTCTAAGTTTAAAATCCAGAATAAACAAGAGTTCAAAATGTTAATGGAAATACTTATGAATGCGGTCTATTCTTCAATTACTGAAGGCTATAGAGAACTTGAAAAAGATCCATCATATGATATTGATCAAACGCTCCAAAATTTTAAAGCTAAGTTAAACTGGTTAAAAAATGGCGTATATAAATAGCAAATAATTTTATGATTTTTTAGTCAGTAGTAATTTATAATACAATTTTTTAATTTATTTATGTTAAAATGTAAAAATAAAATATTTAGATGATTAGCCCACCGCTATTAGATCTCGTTACAGCGATTATACTATAAGGATTCGTGAAAAATATGCAGAAAAAGATGTTTGAAAAAGAAATTCAGCATCTTTTTTTATTGTTGAAGATAAACTTATCTGAAAAATATCTAGATAAGTTATTTTATTTAAATTGGTAAAGTTTGTATAAAAAGAAAAATAATAATTAAAGCAATGTAATTGGTATAGGTGTATAGAAGATGGATTTCTCAAATATTTCTTATATTTATGTATTTTTTGAAAGAGCATTTGCTTGCCGAAATCACTTGATATGTTTAGAATAAATAGAGGAAGACATTCGGAGGGGGAAGACGGATGGAAAAGTTTCGACTATCACAAGATGTATACGTGAAAACAATTGCGCTTCACGTGAACGATGTAGAGAAAATGGTTAGCTTCTATAAGAATGTATTAGGTTTTATTTTAAAGTTAGAAGAAAATAATTTATCAATATTCGGCTCGCAAAAAAAAGAAAGTCGATTGTTGATATTAGAAGAAACAGATTCTAACGAAGATCAAGTACAATCTTTTGAGAAGTCTGTCAGTTTTTCTATATTGATTCCAACAGAAGAAGAGTTTGGCAGTGTTTTAAGAAGAATTACTGCGCATAACTATCCAATAAATAAATCAGTAAAACAAGGAACAAGAAAAAGCGTCTTTTTAAAAGACCCTGAAGGAAATGAACTTGAAATCAGTTATCAAGAAGGAGCTGCGGATCAGAGTGAGGCAGAAACTGAAGTACTGGATATAGATGCACTAATCCAACAAAGTAAAATTTTGTATTCAAGTCTTTCAGCAGATGTTCGTTTTGATCAAATCAAGTTGAGCGTTGAAGACAAAGCTGAACACCATTATTTTTACCAAGATGTTTTGGGCATGACTTCTGAGAATGATACAACAGATAAATTATCAATGAATGACGGTCAGTTCCTAGTTCACTTAGATAAATGGGTAAGACCTATTAATGAAAAAAAAGACGGTAAAGAAGCTTTAGGTGTGGATTTTTTCGTTTTAACATTAGATCAAGAAGAAGAAATGACCAGACTAAAAAAACATCTAGAAAAAAATGAACAAGAATTTTTTGTGGATAAGAAATTAACAATCTTAACAATCTATGATCCTAGTCAAATTGAATGGTGGTTTGTAAGAAATTAAAAAGTAGTCTTAAAAAATCATGAAGCAAAGCTTGGATGAGGAAAAACGATGATGTATAAAGAAACGAGAAAAAAAATCAAAGAATTTATGAACGATGGTGTTTTTCCAGGAGTCAGTTTTTCTTTTATGACAGAAGCTAAATCTGATGACTATACTTGGGGAAATGCTCAAATATTACCAACAGTCGAATCAATGGATGTTTCGCTGCTTTTTGATGTGGCTTCTTTGACCAAGGTGATTTGTACTACAACGGTTGTTTTACAGCTAATGGAAACAAATAGGATAGATATTGACATGTCATTCAAAAAATATTATCCAGCATTTGAAGATGAAAAAATAACGATTCGTCATCTTCTGACTCATACATCTGATATCCAAAGTTATATTAAAAATAGGGATACTTTGACAAAAGAAGAATTGCGAAAAGCATATTCTCAAGTGAAATCTGGTGAAAACTTGGGGAAACAAGTTGCTTATACAGATACTGGAACGATTTTACTTGGATTTATGTTGGAAGAATTATTAGGGAAAGATGTTATTGAAATCTTTAAAGAGAGAGTCTTACAACCGTTAGATATGTCAGATAGTCTCTTTTTACCTGCAGATCCTTTTCAAACTGTTCCAACTGAAATACATCCTTTAAGGGGACTGATTAGAGGTCAAACGCATGATCCAAAGGCTTTTATTTTGGCAGAGCATGCAGGGAATGCTGGATTGTTTACTAATTTAAAGGATATCAAAAAATTTGTAACAATGTATTTAAATGAAGGCATGTATAAGACGAATAGAGTACTGGAAAAAATGACGATTCAATCATTACTACTTGATCAAACACCTAATAGAAAAGGACATCGCTCGTTAGGTTGGGATTTGAAGAGTGATCTGGCAGGAAATCCATTGTTATTTCATACGGGGTATACAGGTACGTTTTTATTGATTGATCCTGTGAATAAAGAAGGATTTGTCTTTCTTTCTAACCGTGTTCATCCCATTGATAAAAGAGCAGAGTATATTGAGAAAAGAGATCAACTGATTGCTATTTATTTGAACGAAAAAATAACAAACATAGATGAATCGCTTTCTTTTTAGTGGTATAATTGACGAGTATAAATGGAAGGGAGTCTCTAACTATGCAGGAACCTTTATTTTTAAAACCAGTATTTCAAGAAAAAATTTGGGGTGGTGACCGATTACAGACTGTTTTCGGATTTGATCTACCGAGTAATAAGATTGGTGAAGATTGGGCAATTAGTGCTCATCCTCATGGGGTTAGTACCGTGGAAAATGGTGAATTTTCTGGTCAAAAACTAGATGAACTTTGGGTGAATCACCGTGAATTGTTTGGTAATGCTAAAGGAGATGTGTTTCCTTTATTGACAAAGATATTAGATGCAGAAGATGATTTATCTGTACAAGTACATCCAGACGATGCTTATGGGTTAGCTCACGAAGGTGAACTTGGAAAAACTGAATGTTGGTACATCATAGATGCTGAACCAGGATCAACGATTATTTATGGGCATAATGCAAAAAGTCGTGAAGAACTTGAGTCAATGATCAAAGAAGAACGTTGGGACGATTTATTGAGAAAAGTTCCTGTTAAAAAAGGTGATTTTTTCTATGTACCAAGCGGAACAATTCATGCTATTGGTAAGGGGATCATGATCTTAGAAACACAACAAAGCAGTGATACAACCTATCGTGTATATGATTACGATAGAAAAGACGATCAAGGCCAAGCAAGAGAACTCCATATCCAACAATCAGTGGATGTAACAACAGTCCCAGCTAAAGACGCTGAATTGTCTATTCAACAACAAAATCAAGGACAATCAAGTATCATTACCTATCTGAAAACACCATTTTTCAATGTGTATGAATGGCAAGTTAAAGGTATATTGAAGTTAAAGAAAAATGCGCCATATACATTAGCTACGGTGATTGATGGCACGGGGCATTTGATTATTGAAGATGAAGGAACAATTAAAACTAAGAGTTATGAGCTGACTAAAGGAGCAAGTTTTATTTTGCCTGATGATATCGCTAAATGGCGTGTTGAAGGAGATTTAACAATCATTGCTTCAGAACCTGGAGTAGATGCATAGCATAAATAAAAAAGTGTTAGGAATTTTAATCCTAACACTTTTTTATTTATTCACCAACCAACATTTCTTTAGGCACATCGAAAGGCTCGTTGTATTTTTTTTCTAAAGCTATTTTGATTAAGCGAATACCTAGATTTTCATTCCGAGCAAGAATTGGCCCATGGAAATAAGAACCAAAGACATTTTTATAAATGACACCCTCAGAATTATCTTCATTGTTATTTCCTTTACCCTGTAAAACTTTCCCTAAAGGACGTTCTCCTTTACCAAGGAAAGTTCGACCGTTATGATTTTCAAAACCATAATAGGTTTCGTTGAATTCTTCATTATGAATAACAATATCTCCGATGTAACGATTATTATCTTGACTCAAAGTGTAATGATCTAATGCACCAATTCCATGGATTTTTTCACCTTTAGCTCCCATATAATAGTGCCCTAATAATTGGAACCCACCACAAATGGCTAACATTACACCCTCATTTTCAATGTATTCAGTTAACGTTTCTTTTTTCGTTTGGATATCATCTGAGATGATCAATTGCTCGAAATCTTGACCCCCTCCGACAAAAACTAAATCATATTTATTTGGATCAAAAGGTTCATAAATACTGATAATTTCAGATCGAAAGGTAACATTCATTTTTTCAGATAAATATTTTAACATCAGTAGATTACCATTATCGCCATAAGTATTCAGTAAATTTCCGTATAAATGACAAACGACTAATTCTTTAGACACTGTTTATTCCTCCTTAAGATAAAAGTGGAATGGGCTCGTTAAGTCTCGACAGAAAAATAGGAAAACATAGAAGAGGAGTATTGTGCCTCCTCTATGTTTTATCTTTTTTCCGAGAGAGTAGCCCATGCAACTGGATAAGATAAAAGCGGAATGGGCTCGTTAAGTCTCGACAGAAAAATAGGAAAACATAGAAGAGGAGTATTGTGCCTCCTTTATGTTTTATCTTTTTTCCGAGAGAGTAGCCCATGCAACTGGATAAGATAAAAGCGGAATGGGCTCGTTAAGTCTCGACAGAAAAATAGGAAAACATAGAAGAGGAGTATTGTGCCTCCTTTATGTTTTATCTTTTTTCCGAGAGAGTAGCCCATGCAACTGGATAAGATAAAAGCGGAATGGGCTCGTTAAGTCTCGACAGAAAAATAGGAAAACATAGAAGAGGGGTATTGTGCCTCTTATAGTTTTATCTTTTTTCCGAGAGAGTAGCCCATGCAACTGGATAAGATAAAGCGGGATAGTCTCGTTAATCTTTTTCTGAAAGGCAAGCTCTTAAAGTTAGCTATTAATATAACCTTGTGCAGTTAAGGATTTACGTAATTGTAAAACGGCTGTGTAGGTAGCCAAAATGTACACATGCTCTGTTGGTACTTCTTTAATTGCTGTAATCACATCGTCAAGATTTGGTATTTCTTTTAAGTTATCTTCAGCAATACCTGCTACTTTCAATCGTAAAGCCATATCTTTATGACGATCACCACCAGCAATTACCTCTGGAATGTCCATTTGTGCAAAGGCTTCGTGATCACCATCCCAAATCCAGCTAATATCGATCCCATCAGCATAATTAGCATTTAATAATGAAACAAGAGAGAACGAATAAGGCGCAAGTTTCATCATATCAATTACTTGGTTGAGCCCAACAGGATTTTTTACTAGGATCAATGTACACAATTTACCCTCAATATTGATTGTTTCTTGACGTCCAAAGACTTTTTCATCATAGCTTAAACCTGCTCTGATTTTTTCAGGTGTTACACCATAGTGTTCAGCAACTGCTGTGGCAGCTAAGGCATTATAGACATTATACATACCGCCAACGGCAATACTATACTCTGCACCATCAATCACAAAATTCGCTGAAGTATTGTCCATCTTGACCATCTCTGTCAATTGAACATCCAATTCAGGACGATGGAATCCGCAGTTAGGGCAATAATATTTGCCAAGGTTGGCATAGGTGATCATTTTGTAGTGTAAAATGTGATGACATTTGGGACAAAGTAATCCATCTGTATTATAATGAGCCATTTGTTCTTCATCTGGTTGATGATTAAAACCGTAATATTTTCTTGGGTTGATCGTTTCAACTGAATTGAAAATAGGTGAGTCACCATTGCACAAAATAGGTGCATTTGGAGCTGCAGAGGCACCATCAACAATTAATTTATAGGTAGTGTATATTTCTCCGTAGCGATCCATTTGGTCTCTGAAAATATTGGTGAATAAAAATAATTTTGGTTCAATATATTTTGTGACCCGACTTAAGCTAGCTTCATCAATTTCTAAAACAGCAAATTTTTTCTTTGCGCCTTTGTTTTTGGCAGATAAAAACGTTGAAACGATTCCTTGCTCCATGTTTGCACCTGTCGGATTTGTCAAGACATGATCAAACTCTTGTCTTAAAATATTAACAGTTAAGGCTGTTGTCAATGTTTTTCCATTGGTTCCAGTGACAACAACGATCTCGTAATCTTTAGCTAATGTATCTAAAATTTTCGGATCGATTTTTAATGCTAATTTTCCAGGGTAGCTGCTGCCGCCTTTGAAAAAAGTTTGTAATACCCATTGAGAAGTTTTTCCAGCCATAATCGCTACTTGACTTCTGATTCCCATAAAGTGCCCTCCAATTTCCATCAATTATCGTTGTTAAACGCAACAATAAACTCAACCTATAATACCACAATTAAAAAAAAAAATTAATTCCTTTTACCTTTTCTTACTATATTATAAATAACTAAGATCCATGGGAAAAATTGTCTATTGCTATTTTTAGGAATGAAATAAGTATTTTGGCGGATTAGGGTAACTATAAAATGATTAAAAGTAATTGAATAAACTCAAAAATAAAAAAATTTTCAGAAATTCCAAAAAGCGCTTCCAATGTGTTATTCTTACGGTATTAAACTTTAAGTAAAATGTACAAAAAATGAACAAATCGTCTATACATTTGTTTGATCAACAAGGAGGGATTAGATGTTTCAAAGAAAGAAGCTTAGTAAAGAAGAGTTAAAACGGGAAATACTGGCAGGAACAACCTCATTTTTCGCCATTTCTTATATAATAATGGTGAATACAGTTATCTTAGCAGAGGCAGGTATGCCTAAAGAGTTAACAATTTTTGGCACGATTTTTATTTCAATTATCGGATCTATTTTGATGGGACTCGTTGCGGATGCACCAATTGTTTTGACCACGGGAATGGGGGTCAATTCCTTCTTCACTTACACATTAGTATTTTCCTTAGGATTAACGTGGCAACAAGCTCTGGCAGTTAGTTTTTGTGCGGGTATCGTTTATTTATTAGTAGCTTTTACGAAGTTAAGTAAATTATTTGCTGAAGTTGTTCCCGAAACCTTAAAAACAGGAATTACTGTAGGAATTGGTTTTTTTCTGGTATTGATTGGTTTGGAAAAAGGACACTTGATTTTGAGAGGAGAGCATACTTTTTTACAGTTAGCTTCATTAAGCAATCATTTGACATTGCTTACCTTATTTTCATTGATTTTGACAGTATTTTTATTTGTAAAAGGGGTTCAAGGCAGCTTTTTTATAGGTATTGTTGTTGTGACCCTGATCGCAAATATTATGGGAATGGTTACACCTACAGAACATTTTTCGTTAGGCGCACTAGGCAATTATTCTAACATTTTTTTACAATTAGATTTTAGTTCATTTTTTTCTAAAAATTTCTTATTAGGTGTTTTTGCGTTGTCAATGATCCTTATTTTTGAATCAATGGGGTTGCTCAAAGGATTGATGCCAGAAGCAGATGAACAGAAATATTTACGAGCATATCGGGTGACAGGATTTGTGACGTTATTGTCGGGTATTTTTGGAACAAGTCCCACTGTCGCTGCTGCCGAAAGTGCCACTGGGATTGAGGAAGGTGGTAAGACGGGGGTTACTTCAATTACAAGTGGTATTTTTTTCTTTTTGGCTTTGTTAGCCTTGCCGTTGTTGTCTTATATTCCAGATTCGGCGTTAGCTCCAGCAATTATTATTACAGGGTTCTTGATGATCCAACAGATTAAAACGTTGCATTTTGATGATTTTAGTGAGTATTTTCCTGCGATGTTGATGATTGTTTTGATTCCATTTACTATGAATATTTCAGATGGAATGGCTTTTGGATTTGTGGCTTATCCAATGACAAAATGGATTGCTGGAAAAAAAGCTGATCTTTCTTTACCATTATGGTTGATTTCTGGTTTATTTTTGATTTATTTAATCGTCAATGTACTGATATAAATAAAAAAGGCGGAATCAAAAGCAGTTTAATCTGTTTTTGATTCCGATTTTTTTACCCAATAATAATTTTTTCAGAAGGATACTCATAACCAATATCCCGTGTTTCTTTCGGGACAAATAACATCAACGTATAAAGCATACCTATTCGTCCAATAAACATCAACAGTGCAATCATCAATTTGCCTACTGTGGTTAAATCAGAAGTAATCCCCAAAGATAAACCTGTTGTACCAAAAGCAGAGGCGACTTCAACAATGATTGCGATCAGGGGATGATCTTCTGTCGCAGTTAAAAATAATACCGCAAAGAAACACATAATCAGGGAAAGCATAAAGACAACGATTGATTTTTTTACATCATCTTCATCGATTCGTCTACCAAAAACATTGATCTTGTCTTCACTTTTTAAAAATGCGTACAAATATAAACCAATGATGGCAACAGTTGTTGTTCGTATTCCACCGCCAACAGAACTTGGGCTACAGCCGATAAACATCAATAAAGAGAAAACCATCAGTGTGGTGATTTGAAAATCACCTAAATCATTGATTTGTAAACCCGCATTTCGTGTTGTTATAGAATAGAACATCGATGTAATCCAGCGTTGTACTTCATCCATACCAACAAATAAATGATCTTTTTCTAATAAGTAGATTAGAAGTGTTCCACCAATAAATAAAATCACAAAAGCCAATAAAGCAATCTTACTAAATAATGAAAAACGGAAAGGTATGCCTTTCTTTTTCTTTTTAAAAAACAACCATTCACGAATTTCCATCAATACAGGAAAACCAATCCCACCTACAAAAATCAAAAACATGATTGCAATCAAAAAGATATAGTCATTAGCAAAGGGGATAATAGAATCGCCCGTAACGTCAAAACCTGAGTTTGTAACGGCAGAAATCGATTGATAAAAACCGAAGAAAATGGCTTTAGGCCAACTTTGATAATAACCTGCAAAATAAAAATAAATGGAAAAAAATAGGCCAAAAATCATTTGGAACCACAAAATGATCGTAAAGGTAATGCGAATCAAGCGGACGATACCGCTCAGTTTCGGCTGATTCATATCAGTCATGATTAATTGCCGCTGTTTTAAAGAAATTCGGCGCTTAGATAAGATAATAAAAGCTGTAGAAATCATCATAATGCCTAACCCGCCAATTTGAAAAAGAATCTCCATCAAAATGATGCCGCGATCATTAAAAACAGAATTGATATCAAAGGTGGATAAACCAGTAACACTTACAGTGCTGACTGCCATAAATAACATATCGATGAATCCCACATGAGAGCCTGGTTCCCGAAAAATGGGCAAACAAAAAAGTATATAAGAAATCAGAGTCATAATAATGTAATACGAAACAATAATTTGAATAGATGATAAATTTTTAGCAATAAAATGCCTTCCTTTTCGTTGAGCTAGCCATAAAAAACGTATTTGACTCATAATGGACCTGACCTCCTGAATATCAATAAAACCAGTATAGCAGAAAACAAAAGATGGGCAAATAAAGAATAACTCCCTAAAAGAAATAAGAAATTGATTAAAAAAAACAAGAATATGGTACAAACAAAACAGAACATGTTAATTTATTGGAAGGAGTAGGTTACTGGTTGATTTTTCATTTGTGAATAAAAGAGCAAAATTTTATTTTAAATAGAAATCTAAAGGTAGAAATGTTTTAATTTGGTAAATATCATTTGTTTTTGTATGTTCATTAATTCACATTTTTGAGTAATTTATCAAATTCAAGTGAAAAGTAAAGGGAATATTGGTTAAAATTCACATGAGGTGGGGAAAAAAATGAAAAAAGTAATCATGAGTGTTTTATCGTTAAGTTTGGTTCTAGGAATTGCTGCTGGGTGTACAAGTGATCAAGAAAAGGCGGCGAAGAAAAATAAAGCAACAAAAGAGAGTACAGAAGTAACTTCAGGGGCATCGTCTAATGGCTATACAGACTTAAGCGAGCTAGAAGACAACTACGATATTGTAATCATTGGTGCAGGTGGTTCAGGTATGACGGCAGCACTGCAAGCAAAAGAATCCGGAATGAATCCAGTGATTCTAGAAAAAATGCCAGTGGCTGGAGGAAATACAATTAAATCTTCTTCTGGAATGAACGCATCACAAACAAAGTTCCAAAAAGAAGAAGGAATCACAGATAGTAATGATAAATTCTTTGAAGAAACATTAAAAGGTGGAAAAGGTACGAATGATAAAGAGCTACTACGCTATTTCGTTGATCATTCAGCCGATGCGATTGATTGGTTAGACAGTAAAGGAATCGAGCTTAGCAATTTAACGATTACTGGCGGTATGAGTGAAAAACGTACCCATCGACCAGCAGATGGTTCTGCAATTGGTGGTTATTTAGTAGATGGCCTTGTTCGTAATGTTAAAGAAGAGAAAATTCCACTGTTTGTGAATGCAAACGTAACAGAATTAATGGAAAAAAATGGTCAAGTGGATGGTGTTAAAGTAAAACTAAATGATAAAGAAACAAAAGAAATTAAAGCAGGTGCAGTTATCGTTACAACCGGCGGTTTCGGTGCAAACAAAGAAATGTTGGAAGAATACGATCCAAAATTAAAAGATTATGTTACAACAAACCAAGAAGGCAGCACAGGTGATGGGATTAAAATGATTGAAAAACTTGGTGGGGCAACTGTTGATATGAAAGAAATCCAAATTCATCCAACCGTTCAACAAGACAAATCATTCTTGATCGGTGAAGTCGTTCGTGGGGAAGGAGCTATCTTGGCTTCTAAAGAAGGTGTTCGTTTTGTCAATGAAATGGATACACGTGATAAAGTCTCTGCTGCAATTACTGCACTTCCAGACAAATCAGCGTACTTAGTATTTGACCAAGGCGTTCGTGATCGTGCTAAAGCTATCGATTTTTATGATGAACAAGGATTTGTTGTTGAAGGTAACACAATCGAAGAACTTGCAAAAAAAATCGATATGCCTGAAGCTAAATTAAAAGAAACCTTAGAGCAGTGGAATAAAAATGTTCAAGGCAAATCAGACACTCAATTTGGCCGTAAAACAGGTATGGACAATGATTTGTCAAAAGGTCCTTTTTACGCTATTAAAATAGCACCTGGTATCCATCATACAATGGGTGGTGTGAAAATCAATACCAAGACAGAAGTACTCAAAGAAGATGGTTCACCAATTAAAGGATTATACGCTGCTGGCGAATTAACAGGCGGATTACACGGTGCAAATCGAATTGGCGGAAATGCAGTAGCAGATATCATCATTTTTGGTCGTCAATCAGGAACAGAATCAGCAAATTTTGCAGCTGTTCAAAAATAAGTGATCTATATTAAACCAATAGACAAAACCTTAGTGGTTGTCTGTTGGTTTATTTTTTGTGTAAAATGATTGTTCATTAAAAACTAAGAAGGCAATTTTTCAAAAATACTGCTTTTTTATCGAAAATATAGTAAAATACGAGAGGGACAAAACGAAAGGTGACGACGGACGAATGGCACAATTATTTTTTAAATATGGCGCAATGAATAGTGGAAAAACAATTGAGATATTAAAAGTAGCTCACAATTACGAAGAACAAGATAAACCTGTTGTTATTATGACAAGCGGACTTGATACTAGAGATGGCGTTGGTGTCGTTTCAAGCCGTATCGGCCTTAGACGAGAAGCTACACCTATTTTTAAAGAAACAAATGTCTATGAAGTGATTCAAAACTTGGATTATAAACCTTATTGTATCCTAGTAGATGAATCACAATTTCTAGAAAAGAAACACGTGATCGAATTTGCCAAAGTTGTGGATGAATTAAATATCCCTGTAATGGCGTTTGGTTTGAAGAATGATTTCCGTAATGAATTATTTGAAGGATCAAAATACTTGATGTTGTATGCTGATAAACTAGAAGAATTAAAAACAATTTGCTGGTTCTGCCACAAAAAAGCTACTATGAACTTACATTATATTGATGGACAACCTGTTTACGAAGGAACTCAAGTTCAAATTGGCGGTAATAAAGCCTATTATCCAGTATGCCGAAATCACTATTTCCATCCACCAATTGATGGTGAACAAGAAAAAAATAATTAGCTAGAGCAAAGTGAAAAATAAACAATACTTAATTAAATAAAAAGAGGAGCAATTAACTATGTACGATCAGTTACAATCAATTGAAGATCGCTATGAGGAACTTGGTGAGTTACTCAGTGACCCAGAGGTTATTAGTGATACAAAACGATTTATGCAATTATCTAAAGAGGAAGCCAACACCCGTGAAACAGTAGAAGTATATCGTCGCTATAAAACAGTTGTCGAAGGAATCAGCGACACTGAAGAATTATTAGGCGAAAAATTGGATGCTGAAATGGCTGAAATGGCCAAAGAAGAACTTTCAGAATTGAAAAAAGAAAAAGAAGTTCTAGAAGAGCGAATCAAAATTTTATTATTACCGACAGATCCAAACGATGACAAGAATATCATCATGGAAATCCGTGGTGCAGCTGGTGGAGATGAAGCAGCCTTATTTGCAGGTGATTTATTCGGCATGTATCAAAAATATGCAGAATCCCAAGGGTGGAAAACTGATGTGATGGAAGCAAGCATCACTGGAATCGGTGGATATAAAGAAGTTATCATGATGATCTCAGGAGACAATGTCTTTTCTAAACTAAAATATGAAAGTGGTGCGCACCGTGTGCAGCGTGTTCCTTCAACGGAATCACAAGGACGTATTCATACATCAACAGCAACGGTAGTTGTTTTACCAGAAGCAGAAGAAGTAGAACTAGATCTTGCGGATAAAGACATTCGTACAGATATTTACCATGCTAGTGGCGCTGGAGGTCAGCACGTCAACAAAACTGCGTCTGCTGTTCGTTTGACACATATTCCAACGGGTATTGCCGTGGCTATGCAAGATGAACGCTCACAAATCAAAAACCGTGAAAAAGCAATGAAAATTTTACGAGCAAGAGTATATGATCAAATGCAACAAGAAGCACAAAGTGAATATGATGCAAACCGCAAATCAGCAGTCGGTACAGGTGATCGCTCTGAGCGTATCCGTACTTATAACTTCCCGCAAAACCGTGTAACGGATCACCGTATTGGTTTAACGATTCAAAAGTTGGATCAAATTTTAGCAGGGAAATTAGATGAAATCGTTGATGCTTTAGTCTTATACGATCAAACATCAAAATTAGAAGAGATGCAAAATGGGTAACCGTTATTTTGAAGTCCTTGAACGGGCTTCTTCTTTTTTAGAAAAACAGGGAAAAGAAGGCTACAGTATTCTTTTTGTTTTCTTGGAAAGAAAAGGCTGGAGTAAAACAGATTGGTTGCTTCATCTAAAGGAAGAAATAACGCCTGAAGAAGAAGAGCAAGTTAATGAAGATTTAAAGCAGCTAGTTCAAAATTATCCCCCGCAATATTTATTAGGCTATAGCGATTTTTATGAGAATCGCTTTAGTGTGAATGAACACACCTTGATTCCTAGACCTGAGACTGAAGAATTAGTTGATCGTTGCTTGAGAGAAAATCCAAATAACGAGTTGAATGTTGTTGATGTTGGGACTGGAACAGGTGCAATTGGAATTAGTCTAAAACTAGCAAGACCAGCTTGGCAAGTAACTGCAATTGATATTTCTGATGAAGCCTTGAAAGTGGCAGAAAAAAATGCCGAACAATTAAAAGCGGACGTTCATTTTATACATGGAGATGGACTCAAGCCAATGAAAGACCAAAAAATCGATATTCTGATTTCTAATCCACCTTATATTAGTAATGCAGAATGGAATTTGATGGACGAAAGTGTTCGGACTTTCGAGCCGAAAACGGCATTATTTGCTGAAAATGACGGCTTAGCTATCTATCAACAATTAGCTGAAGAAGCAAAAGAGAAACTAAATGTAGCCAGTAAAATCTATTTAGAAATTGGTTTTCAACAAGGAAACGCTGTAAAACAACTGTTCCAACAAGCCTTTCCAGAAAAACAAGTACAAGTTGCCCAAGACCTATCGGGAAATGATCGTATGGTGATCGTTTCACCAAAAAAAGAGGAGGGGTGAAAATGGAAACAAAAAAATTTACTGCCACAGAAATCGATCAAGCCTCAGCGTTAATTCGGCAAGGAGAACTGATCGCTTTTCCAACTGAAACGGTTTATGGGCTTGGCGCAAATGCCCTAGACGAACAAGCCGTAAAACAAGTCTACGCAGTGAAAGGACGTCCAAGTGATAATCCGTTGATTGTTCATGTGAGTGATTTTGAGATGGTCAAACAATACGTAACAGAGTTTCCAGAACATACCAAGAAGTTAGTGGATACTTTTTGGCCAGGACCTCTAACACTGATCTTTAAAGTAAAGCCAGATACCTTTTCAACGACGGTTACTGGCGGATTAAAGACCGTTGCTTTTCGCATGCCCAATAATAAAGCAACATTAGACTTGATTGAGATCGCTAATATACCATTGGTAGGACCAAGTGCCAATACTTCTGGAAAACCCAGTCCAACAACTCCTCAGCATGTCTATCATGATCTACAGGGGAAAATCGCTGGTATTTTAGAAGACGGACCCACTCAAATTGGTGTAGAATCAACAGTACTTGATTTAACTGCTGCAGATGGTGTTCCAGTTATTTTAAGACCAGGAGCAATCACTAAACAACAACTGGAACAAGTGGTTGGAAAGGTAAGGGTGGATCAACATTTAGTCAGTGAAAAAGAAGCACCCAAAGCCCCTGGAATGAAATACAAACACTATTCTCCAGATGTTCCTGTTTGGATCATAGATGGCGATCAACAAGTGTTTGAAAAAGCAATCAATTGGGCAAAAATTAAAAATAAACGAATTGGCTTATTTGCTGATGAGCAAGTGGTTAGTATGTTTTCTAATGAAGTAGACGAAGTTTTTTCATTTGGCGAACATTCAGTAGAAGAAGCGACTAGATTGTTATTTGCAGGGCTTCGATCACTAGATGAGAAGAATATCGATGTTATTTTTGCTCAAGCTTTTCCAGAAACAGGGTTAGGGATCGCTTACATGAATCGCTTGAAAAAGGCAGCAAATCAAAATATTTTAAAAATTAATTCTATTTTCGAGTAGAGAGCTTTTAAGTATGTTACAATCGGTACAAACAAATGAAATGGAGGCTTGTTTAATGGATTATAAAACATTTGATCCTGATTTATGGGACGCAATTGCAAAAGAGAACGATCGTCAGGAAAACAACTTGGAGCTGATTGCGTCAGAGAACGTTGTTTCAGAAGGTGTTATGGCAGCTCAAGGAAGTATTCTTACTAATAAGTATGCAGAAGGGTATCCTGGTAAACGCTACTATGGGGGTTGCGAATTTATTGATATCGTTGAGGATTTAGCGATTGATCGTGCAAAATTATTATTCGGTGCAAAATTTGCCAATGTTCAGCCGCATTCAGGTTCACAAGCAAATACAGCCGCTTATCTTTCATTGATTGAACCAGGTGATACCGTTTTAGGGATGGATTTGTCTGCGGGAGGACATTTAACCCATGGTTCACCAGTGAATTTTAGTGGTAAAACCTATAATTTTGTTAGTTATGGCGTTGATCCAACAACGGAAGTGATCGATTATAATGTTGTCCGTATTTTGGCTCGTGAACATCAGCCGAAATTGATCGTGGCAGGAGCCAGTGCTTATTCACGTACAATAGATTTTGAAAAATTCCGTGAAATCGCAGATGAAGTTGGCGCAAAATTAATGGTAGATATGGCTCATATTGCGGGACTCGTAGCAGCAGGCCTCCATCCCAACCCAGTACCATATGCTGATATTACAACTTCAACAACACATAAAACGTTACGTGGCCCAAGAGGCGGACTTATCTTAACGAATGATGAAGAGTTAGCTAAAAAAATCAATAGCAATATTTTCCCTGGTATTCAGGGCGGACCACTAGAACATGTAATTGCTGGTAAAGCAGTTGCTTTTAAAGAAGCGTTAGATATCAGTTTTAAAGAATATAGCGAACAAGTTATTGAAAATGCTAAAGCAATGACGAAGATATTTAATCAAACACCAGAAGCTCGTTTAGTGAGCGGTTCAACAGACAATCATTTATTATTGATTGATGTAAGTGGTTTTGGTTTGAACGGAAAAGAAGCAGAAGCAATTTTAGATAGTGTAAACATTACTGCAAACAAAAATTCTATTCCCTTTGAACAACTTAGCCCGTTCAAAACGAGTGGTATTCGTATTGGAACTCCTGCAATCACAACTCGAGGATTTAAAGAAGATGACTGTGTGGAAGTCGCAAAACTAATCGTGAAAGTCTTAAATGATCATGAAAATGAGACGACACTTTCAGAGGTTCGTGCATCTGTTAGTGAGCTGACAAAAAAATATCCACTATATAAGTAAAAGATTCGAGTGATTGACTAGTCAATCGCTCGTTTTTGTTTTACAATAGGAAGGAATAAATTAATGAAGGAGAATGAACATGGGAAAATTCCAAGTTATTGATCATCCACTGATCCAACACAAATTAACAATCATTAGAGATAAGGCCTGTGGTACAAAGGTTTTTCGTGAAGTTGTAAATGAGATTGCAATGCTTATGGCATATGAAGTTTCAAGAGATATGCCTTTAGAAGATGTTGTTATTGAGACACCAATCTGTGAAACAACACAAAAAACATTATCTGGTAAAAAGGTAGCAATTGTACCAATTTTACGTGCAGGTATTGGAATGGTAGATGGTATTTTGGAATTGATTCCAGCAGCAAAAGTTGGACATATCGGTTTATACCGTGATCACGATACATTAGAGCCGGTAGAATACTTTGTGAAAATGCCTGAAGATATTGATGCACGTCAATTATTCGTGGTTGATCCAATGTTAGCTACAGGTGGTTCAGCAATCATGGCCATTGATGCATTAAAAGCACGTGGTGGTAGCAACATTAAATTTGTTTGTCTCGTTGCGGCTCCAGAAGGTGTGAAAGCATTACAAGAAGCACATCCGGATATTGATATTTATACTGCAGCATTAGATGAATATTTAGATAAAGACGGCTATATCGTTCCAGGTTTGGGCGATGCTGGTGACCGTTTGTTTGGAACTAAATAAGTAAAATTAAAAATAGCTGGGTCAAGACATCTTTATGTTTTGACCCAGCTATTTTAATAAATAAAAAAATCCATCCAATAATAATGGATGGAAAAATCTATACTTTTTTTAGTTTTTTGTAATTGATGACAATCACACCATTACTTTTAACCATTAAATCAGTGTTATCAGAATTTTCATCAATTTCCACAACAGCAGAATTATTCAATTGTTTAGTGATAATCCCTGTTTGCGGCTGACCATGCATCAAGAAAGTGACCTGAGTATCGACAGTGAATAAATCCCCCTCAGCAGAAGGCTCAACAGGACGATTAAAGTTACCGAAATTAGACATTCAACAAAACTTCCTTTCCTAACTAATTACTATTATACCATAAATGAAGAAAAATTTCAGAAAACTAATCTTATTTTAAAAAAAGAGGTATTTTTGGCTTTACAAAAGGGAGGTTTAGTTCTATAATTTTTTTGTATTGCCAGCTTAGCTCAGTTGGTAGAGCAATGCACTCGTAACGCATAGGTCACAGGTTCGATCCCTGCAGCTGGCATAGTGTAAAGCCCAATATATCAATGTTCTCAGACGTTGGTGTATCTGGCTATTTTTTTTTGCACCCAAAATTCACCACAATAGATAGAGTTGATGAAAGAACAGATAAAGCATTTAAAAGAGACTGTTTTATCTTCTATAGTACAAAATAAAAATCTATCTCATTATTTAGAAATAGATTTTTGTTTGACTATTCTACGAATAAGCCACAGTACAATGATTACTACTGAAAAAAATAGTACTAAGTTACTTGTTTTTATCAAAAGCACACCTAAATCATAGTTGATGGAAAACTGTTTTTGGATTTCTAACAGCTCTTTTTTAGTAAATGTTTCTGGCTCTTGAATGGGTAAAAAATTAAGCGTTAGAAAAATGCCAATTCCTCGTAAAATTAAAAATAAGCAACTAAGTATTATTGTTAATAATTTATTATGCTTTATGAGAGTCACACTCCTAAAGTACCTAGACATGGTAAGTTATTTTATAAAGATAGAAAGTATTATAAAAAGTATCTTCAAGCATACTATCTTATGAATTATTGTAATTTTTTATTTCTTTTAAAATTGAAGTAAAAAAATGATTGAAATCTGTTGAGGAATCTTTTTTATGAGGGAACTTCGTCATATATAGTAATTGAGCTGTTAAAATCTCGGCAATTAGGCTTCCGTTCTCTTATTCACTTCATATTTTTCCTCTGCTGTGTTATTTTTTATTTGTTTAAGAGTATATCTATGAAAGGATTAAGTGTAAAGCGTTTTTTGCTCATACGAATGTTTTTATTTAGAATGGAGGAGAATTTTATGGATAAAATAAAAAAATCTTTAGTATCCATTATGCTGGTGGTTATTTTTACTTTGCCGACGTCTGCTAATGCAAGTGTAATTGTAAATGTAAACACTGCATCTATTGATGAGTTAACAAAAATTACCGGAGTAGGTCCAGTTATTGCGCAATCGATTATTGACAGTCGTCCATACAATAAACTTGATGATTTAATCAAGGCAAAAGGGATTGGCCCAAAGACGCTAGATAAAATTAAGCAACAGAGGATTGCTAGTGTTAGTGATAATATACCACCATTAGTTGATAATGATCATTGGTTGATTAAAGATAGAGTGCTTAAACCCAACATGGAGTATATCACCGGAGAATACGATTATAAATATAGGACAGACCACAGAGGTCGTATAGTGGCTGTCGATATTGGCAAGTTGAAAATGACGACTCGTAAAGTGAGACTACCACATGATCCGAATACTCCTGATAAGTTGTTAGGAGATCATGCAGGGCATTTGACCGGAGATCGCTTTGGTGGATCTCCCAAATTAGACAATTTAGTATCTCAGGCTAGTCATGTAAATTTAAGCAGCTATAAAAAACTTGAAAATAAGTGGGCTGATGCTGTGGTTAAAGGTCAACAGGTAAAGCTAAAAGTTACGCTTAATTATGCTGACAACTCTCGACCTATGGCGTTTTATATTGATTATACGATTGATAATACACAAGTGATCGAGTCAATACAAAATGTAAATCCTTAAATTGTCCCCATCTTATTTGAGGTGGGATTCTTTTGTAACAGATAATAAAAATAACTTACGATAAAATATTCTTTTTAAGAAGCTTAAAATAGAAATGTTCTTAATATAATAGCTCCTACAAGTGTAGGTGATATACAATTAACTAGAAATTCTTTAAAGATCTCTAGCTGTATATGGTCTGCTTGGAAATGGATCAAGCCCAACCCTTTGTTAATATTTAAGTCAAAAATTTTCTCTTAATACGCATATTTCCCGCATTTTGGGCAAGTGAATTTATACATTGTTTTTGATTTTTTGAGAGATGAACTCTTTTTTGTAGGAACAAATTTTATTTTTTTCTTAGTATTTAGCCCATCTAATTGGTAGGAGTCATTACAACTTTCGTATAAAAACGAATGGTTCGTATGAAAAAATTAAGTGCTAATGCTAATAACAAAAATAAACCGATAATACTTTTAATAGACATAACAAACTTCTTTCACTATAAGTATATCTTTTTATTAGACAACTCCGCAATTCGATCCATATAATTTCTCTGATATTTAAGTACACAAAGAATGTGTCTCCTAATGCTAATACGTAATCTTTGTGTATTTGCAAAAAAGAGCCTACACTAATAGTACAACTAAGTATATTATAGGAGGAATGCATCATGTCAGAAAAAATTGATAAAATCAATCAATTAGCGAATGAAGCTAAAAAAGAAGTCGAACGTTTAGAAGATAAACGTCAAGAAAGACTTGGAAACTCAATCAATTATATTGAAAATGAATTGCAAGTCCAACGTTTATATGCTCAAATTGAAGCTTATGAGAAAGTCCTGGATATTGTAAAGTAAGCATCATCTATGTGTAACTAGGATAACAAAGAATTCCTTTTTTATAACAAGATAATAGGTCATACGAAACGGTCATCGTTTTGTATGATCTATTTTTGTTCCCAAAATATACTAAAGAAGAATTGTGAAAGAATGTTGGGAGAATTTTGAAGGGGAGGACTTAAAAAAATAACTTATTATAAAGACACAGTAATCACAGACAATCCTATGTGTACAAAAGGAGGAAAAATAAAATAAAAAAAGATCAAGAATATAAATACACTGATGCTGACGTAGATAGAATCGTTAGACAAAAACTCAATAGATGGCGAAAAAAAAGAAAGTCAGAAATGGCCGCTTTTGAAGAGGAAAAAAATTCTACTAGTTCATATAAAGAAGCAGCTAAAATTTTTTTGAGTCATCATCTACCTTTTGATATGGATGTTATTGAATGTGTAACAAATGAAAATATAGATGTTACTAGAAAAAATGCACAAGCAATTGTAAATTTTGTTTTTTCCGTTAAAAAAGGAAAAACAGACATCCGGTAATATCAAGAGAAAAAGGATCACTTTTTATTGAAAGTATAATGGGAGTATTTTGAAAGGTTAAAGACATAAAAAATAATTAGAATAAAAACCTGAGCGTTATGGTCCAAGCATTGAAGACACTAAAAGCAATGGGAACGTGCAAGCATTTATTCACGTAAAAAGATCTGGACAAACAATTATGATACATCAAAAAATAATCAACCAAGAGGAGAGAATCAATTATGGAAAAAGCAATTCATGGTAAAAATGTCAAATTAATGTTTCGTTTGTTAAAGGAACGTGCACACAAAAAAGCAGGTCTATTAGCTTTAGAAATGAGTCATACTTATAATCGTGAAACAAATGTAGAAACACAAGCAACTAAAGATGGAAGTGTTGCTACTGGCGGCAGCATCGAGTCAAATATTGAAATGGAATTTTTAAAAACGAATACAGATGTGTTCAGTATGTTGGAATATGCCTATGAAAATGGAGAAGAAATCGAAGTTTGGCGAATCTTTTTCGATAACCCTGTTGAAGGTGAAAAACGTAAATACAAAGCGCAATATGGTACAGGTATCTTAGGAAACTTTCCTGATGCGGCTGAAGCTGAAAGTAACGCTTCTGTGTCAACAATGTTGAATTTAAACGGTTTATTAGTAAATGGGGAAGCAACCGTTGACGCTGAAAATGATGAATTAGCCAAAGCCTTCTTCTACGATACAGTAGTAGATGCAAAACCAGAAGAGCCAAAAGCAATTTACGAACCACAAACAACAGCAAAACCTGCTGAATAAAGCTTGATTTAGCTGAACATAATGATGTCGAGACAAGACCTATACAGTTTTGTCTCTCATCTTTTGAAGAAAGATAATTGGAGGAATGAATAATGAGTAAAAAAACAACGAAAGCAGTAGTAACAATAGGAGAAAAAAAATATCCTTTAATTTTTGGATTTAAATTTTTAAATGAGATTAATGCGTTGCCAAAAGATTCAGAGCAAGTAGATAATTTAACCTTATTGATCGGCGGATTAATTGATGGTGATCCTAATGCTTTAAAATCAGTCTTAATGGCTAGTTTAAGCACTTATGAAGAGTTGGAAGAAAAAGACATTATCCATTACTTAGAAACGTCTGATGAGGTTGAAGCATTATTTGAAAATTTTATCGAGTACTTAACATCGGCGCCATTGTTGAAAAAGCGAGCAATGAAAATCAAGAACAACATCGAGCAAATGATGAAAACCGTAGAAGCACAAGCCAAAGCAAGTTTGGAGCAAGCTATGACGAAATAGTTCTTAGCTGTTTTCGGTATTTTCCAGGAATCACATTGAAAGAAATTGATCGAATGACACCATGGGAATACACGTTAAGAACGAAGGCTTATTTGCTTAACCAAAATGAAGCAGAACGAAGAGTTTACACAACAGCTTTTGCGAATCGCTTATTTAAAGCTGAAAAGAAAGGTCGTTTTGTTATAAAAGATGTCAAAAGTATTTACGACTACGAAAAAAATGAACAAACAATTTTAGCGGATTTCAAACAGAAAGGTATTCAAAAACAGGAGGATACTGAGGACTTGTATGAAATGCGCCAACGACTGATACGAGCAAAAGAAATCGTATCTAAAAAGAATCAGAAAGGAGGTAAATAAATGGAAGAGAAAGATACTAAAACAACCAAGCTACAATTGGATGATAACGAATTTAAAGAAAAAATCAATAGTGCAACGGAACTTTTAGACTCATTTGGAAGTACGATGCAAAGCGTCGGTCAATTTAGTGCACAACTGGGAGCTGATTTGGGTTTGCTTACTAGTTCTATGGACTTGTTAGTGGCCTCTGGTGGATTAGCTATGACTGTACTTGATAATTTTCAAAATTATAGTGAAGTATTTTCGGGAATAAAAAATAATTTGGAAGACTTCAATAATAGTCTTGGTCAAAAGCTTATGACAAATCTTACAAGCTCAACGGAAGCAGTATCTACCTTTTTTTCAACATTAGGTCCAAATGCATCAGCTGCAATGCTTAATTTTCAATCAGTTATTGAAACATCTGGTGGTGTGTTGCCTTTGTTTCAAAATAAGGTTAGTACAATGGCGACAGGTGCGATGGAATCAATGAAAGGTTTAGGTCAGTCTGCTTCAATAGGAATGAATGGATTTAAACTTTCTATTGCAAGTGCAGGTGGAATTGTTCCATTTTTTCAAAGTCAGGTCGTCACTATGTTAACAGGAGTAATGGGTGCATTTCAGACCTTAAGTGTTTTTTTATTAACAAATCCTATTGGTGCAGCTTTAGCTCTGATTGTTGGGGCCGTGGTTGCTATGACTGTTGCTTGGAAATCAAATTTTAATAACATCCAAGGGTTTGTATCTTCTGCATTTAATGTGATCAAAGGATCAGTCACAAGTTTAGCACCCGTTTTTGACCAGTTGATGTCTGTTTTAAAACCAGTTGGTGCATTTTTAATTGAAGGTTTAGTAGTTGCTGGTGCGGCCGTAGTTGATGTATTCAGATTTTTAGTAGTTACGGTTATGTCAGTCGTCAATGGATTTCTGACATTGCTTACTCTAGGAAAAAGCGTGGGCAAACTATTAACTGGTGACTTTAAAGGTGCAGGTGAAGAATTTAATAAAGTAAAAGAGAATATTGGCGGTATCGTTGATGGTTTCAAGAACTTAGGAGAAAATTCAGCTGTAAAAGGTGTATTGACAGAATCAACAAAAGAATTAGGGAAAGAGACAGCTATTTCCGGCGAGAAAGTTAAAGAAATGGGCGAAGCGTACAAAACTAGTTTAGATGAAGCGGGCACTAAAATTGATAGTTTAAAAACCAAATATTCTGAGGTGGGAAGAGCAGCAATAAATGCTTTTTCTGGTGAAGGAATGGAACAGTCAACGACACGATTTGAAGCAGCAGAGCAAATTATGGGCCGACATGCTGACAACATGAAATTAATGAAGGAAAAAACTAGTGAGGAACTTGCTAAATCAGAGGAATTAACTGGTGAGAAGCAAATAGCTGCTCAAAGTAAAGCCTATTCAACAATGATCACTCAAGCAGGTTCTGGAGCTGGTGAGATGTTGACAATTGTAAATGCAAACAAAGAGATGTTAGTAGCCAATAAAACCTTGGAAGGTGAAGCATTATCTGAAGAACAACGTAAAGCCTTACAAGATCAAAACAACGCTGTTCGTGAAGGGTTAATGGAACAACAACAACTAATTGTTGAAGCAGCTAAACATAAATTAGAGCTAGGCGAACAATTAAGCGAAACGGAACTACAAGCTTCTGTCAGTGCTACACAAGCACTTTATCAAAATAGAAAAGAACAAATGGTTACAAATGAAGAAGAAATGGCTGGACTAAAACAACAAATCGCTGAAACGTCAGATGAAGTGCAAAAAGCAAATCTAAATCAACAACTCACAGCCTTATCTTTACACAATGAGCAAGCAAAAGAACAACAAACTCAAGCAGGGATAGATATGCTAACCATGTTGCAGCAAAACGAACAATTAAAATCAGAGACGGTTGCTAATGGTTTAAAAGGCATGGGAGAAATGACTGGTCAAGAGTTAGCAAATATTGTAGGTAAATATAACGAGTCAAACAATAGTGTCAATGATCAAATGACAGTACTTGCTGGTATTTTGCAAAGCAGAGGTCTTGAAGCGAGTGATAGTCTTTTAACTGCTTTACAAAGTGGTGATTTGACACAGGTTGGTACACAATTGAGTCAAAATGCTGTCGATGGAATCAGTAATTTGCCTAATGAACTATTCTTGCAAGGAGACGTTGGTAAACAGAAATTGATTGAAGGGCTGAAATCAGGAGAGTTGGACGCTTCCGAAGTGGGGTCTATGCTGATCGGGTCGATGACTAACGGTTCAACTTCCAAAATGGGAGAGGTACAAACTGCCAACAAAGCGATTGCCAAAGCTGGAACAGATGCTTTGAAACAACAAGATACGGAATTTACAGCAACTGGTTCGGGAAACTCTGGAGCTTATGCAGTAGGAGTTTTCAAACAAGTAGGAAATGCAGGGAATGCAGGACTTGCTCTTGGAGAAGCTGCAAAAAACCAAGCTGCGACTGTAGATTTTAATCCTGTTGGATATGATATGTCAGCAGGAGTCGCTACAGGAATCACAGCTGGAAAAGAATCTGCTGTTGGAGCAATGAGAGAACTAGTAACTGAAGTCAATGAAGAGGCGAAGAAAAAAGCAATTATCAAATCGCCATCAAGACTTTTCAGAGATACTGTAGGTAAATTTATTGCACAAGGTGTGGCAGTTGGAATCGAAGAAGACACGGAAGTTGCAGTAGCAAGTGCTAGAAATATGATTAATGAGATCCAACACGCTGTTACAGATAAAAATACTACTTCATCGACAACAACCTTAAAAGTGGAGCATGATGTACAAAACAGCATGGTTAATCAAATGCATGAAATGATCGAAACAATTAAAAATATGAAAGTTGTTCTAGAAAGTGGTGCCTTAGTTGGCGGAATCGGCAATCAAATGGATGGCTTTTTAGGAAATCAAGCTGGATATGCAGGGAGGTATCGTTAATGGCTATTGAAATAACTGAATATATTGAAATGGGACGCTTTAATAGTAAAGATTCGGGCTATTATGTTTTAGAACACGATGCTCCTAGTCCAGATGAACAAGAAATTATGGAAAGTATTCCATTTATGCAGGGCGTGTATGATTTTTCGATGTTATTAGGTGAAAAAGTTTTTGATAATCGCAAGGTCACCGTAAAATTATATCGACCGTTGACCATATATGAAAACCGTAAACGATTTGAACAAGAAGCCAAGGAACAATTGATGTTAAATGAAATTTCTCCAATTACAGATTCATGGTTGGATGGTTCTCATTGGTTAGGAAAATGTACAAGCGTTACTGCCGATGATGATCAAAATAAAAATTCATTAACGTTGACGTTAGTTTTTGATTGTTATCCTTTTGCATTGAAAAATGCGGCAGGGTATAACGATGCATTTGATCTTGATTATTTTGTGGACGGTGTGGATCAGTGGACAGGATTTTTTGTAAAAGGACAAAGGCAGATTTTGTTGATCAATGAAGGCGTGAATGCGACAAGTCCAGTTATCACTGCTACAGAAAAAATGGTATTGATTACTGAAGATGGTGAGACTTTAGACATTGAAAAAGGTCAAAACCAAGATTTATTTTTTAAATTAAAAAGAGGAGAAAATCATCTTACAATAGTTGGAAACGGTCATATTCGTTTCAATACTGAAACTGAGGTGATGGTCTAATGTACCGTGTTACACTTTTTGAAGACTCTCAAGATAAAAAAGGTATAGTACTGCATGAACCAGCAAATTACGGAAATAAAGTAAATGCTGGTAATTTAGAACTTTCTTTAGAAGGATTGGGCATTAGTACGTTTGAATTTTCCATTAATGTCAACAATCCTTTATATAGAAAAGCAGAACCCATCGTAAACCTAGTCACTGTTTCTGATCGGAATGGACAAATTTTTAAAGGCAGAGTAGCAAAAATTTCAAATACTATGAGTGGTGAAGGTCATTTCATCGAAAAAATTCTATGTGAAGACCAAAAAGCCTATCTATATGATAGTACGCAAAAATATATAAAATCTACGATAATGTCTGTTAGCCAATTTTTAGGAAAACTATTAAATGAACATAACGATCAAGTAGAGAATCACAAAAAAATATATTTAGGAACGGTGACAGTAACAGAGTCTGACAAGGTTTATCGTGGATCGGGTTATGGAAAAACAGCTGATATTATCAAAAATCAATTGTTAGATCGATTAGGCGGTTATTTAGTTCTTAGAGAAAAAGACGAGACTTTATATTTAGACTATTTAGCAGAATATGGCTCCGTCTCTACAACACCTTTACAAATTGCTCGTAATTTAAAAAGTGCCAGCCGTGAAATCGATATTTCTGAATTAGCCACAAGAATTGTTCCTTTAGGGAAAGATTTAGAGCTAAGTGAATCCACAGGTACAGAAACAGATCAGTTTCGACCAAAGACTACGATTGAAACTGTTAATAATGGCAAAAACTATCTAGAAGATCAAGCCCTTGTTAAGAAATTTGGTGTAATTCAAACAACGATTGAGTTTCCTAATATAGCGGACAAAAATACATTAAAGCGTAAAGGTCAAGAATTTTTGAATAACCAACGTTTGTTGCTGATTACTTGGACAGCTGAGGTAATTGAACTTGGATTATTAGATAAGCGCTATGAAATCATCCAACTTGGCAACTCCTACTCAGTAGCTAATCCTTTCCTGTATGAGAAGGAAACGTTGCAAGTGATAGAGAAAAAAATCGACATTTTAAATCCACAAAAAATCAGACTAACAATCGGCAGCGGGAAAAAAACACTCTCTCAATATCAGCTAGAGTATAAAGGGATGCAAGAAACATTAGAAGTAGTAAAAAATAATGTTGGTATTAGTACTAGGACGATAGATGGTCTAAAGCAACATACACAAGAATTACAAGAGAAAACAGCTGTATTACCAGAGTTTGAACAAACGATTAATGAACAAAAACAAGGCTTAGAAGAACAAGGGAATAAACTTGTCGAACAAGCAGAGATGATTCAAACACAAGACATCAAATTGACAGAGCAGCAAATCAAAATAGAAGAGCTGTTTACATTAATAAAAGAATTACAGAAAAAGTAGGTGAATAATCAATGTCGGAACAAAAATTTTACGATACACAACCCACAGGTGAAAATCATGAGGTGGACTACAAAGACCCTACAGATGTGGAAGAAATTGAAGAAGCCATCAAGTTTGGTGTCATCGACCCGTTGACCCAAAAATATGCCTTATGGGTTAGAACAAAAATGTGGCGCCGCCATGTAAGAGAATCAATTGCCAGAATCTCCGAATATTCAAGTGTTTTATTCAACCGAATTAAAGAGATTGCTGAGAAAACAGAAAAAAGACAAACTCAAGTTGAGCAACGTCAAACCAAAATAGAAGATCAGTTTAGAGACGTTCAGCAAAATGCAACAGTCGACAGTGAAGTCATCAATGCACGAAACAGTGATATATATGGAAAATTTCCAGTATTAGATGATCGACTAGAGAATATAGAACAATTACTTGTTAAATTTTTACCAGTGGGTTTTGATGTAACGATCAATCATGAACTAGGCCTTCAGCCTGAAATTAATGTGAGAACTTGGACCCATGGTATTGGAGTAATGAAGTTAGGAACAGAGCCAGAAGGATTATTTGGTGGTTCAGCTAGTCAATCGATTCCTAGTCAGGTGACGCATATTGATTCAAGAACAAGTATTATCTCTTTACCAATTGATTACAAAACAGATGCAAAAATGATAATGTTGGATGACCTGCATTATCTGATCATAGACGAAGATAATTTACGTTCAATTATTTTTGAATTACGTAGATAAAAAAGGAGGAAAAAAATATGGATTTAGAAAAAATTTATAGAGGAATGGAAAACGGAGCGGAAGCGATTCAGGAGAATTTCTCTATCTTAGCAAAAGCATTGTATCCAGTAGGCAGTGTATTTCAAAGTGTAAATGATAGTGATCCATCAACTTTATTTGGTGGAACTTGGGAACGAATTAAAGGAAAAGTATTAGTGGGAGTAGATGAGGGAGATAGTGATTTCACTGCAGGGAAAATAGGTGGTAAGAAGGAACATATCCATGGATTAAGTCAAGGGTATGCTCAATTGCAAATCTCAGGCTCTGTTTTGGCTAATAATAGTATTGGAGAAATACCAGCATATAAAGGTACTACCAAAGCGGTCGATTTTAAAGCATTAGCTAATAATGAAGAATTTAAATTAGGAACTAGACTTGCAGGTTATACTGATTTAGCGAACAATCTACAACCATATAAAACTGTTTATATTTGGGTCAGAATTGCTTAATACAGCGAGAATTAATAAGGCGTATTTCATAATGAATTTTGTGAAATACGCCTTATTTTTCTATCTGGAAAATATAAAACTTTAGTATTTTAATCTAGATAAAGATAGATTAGGCGGATTTTTGTCAATTACCTAAAGTTTTTCCAAAATCATCCAGTCTATACTTTCTTTTCTTTCTATTGAAAGTTATAATAAAAGGCGTATGATTTAAGGAAAAGGGATGACGAATGAATAAAAATAAATTAAGAAATAGTTTAGATAACAGAATTGATTACGGTGTGATTTTACCCGTGTTTCTTCTTTCGATTATTGGAATACTTTCACTATATGTAGCATTAAGTAATGACCCGCTTCGACCAGATATTGTGCCTATGTTGTTTAAACAAGGGTTATGGTATTTGGTAGGTGGTGCGAGTATTGTGGTTGTGATGCACTTTAATTCCAAGTTGCTTTGGCGGCTAACCCCTGTTTTTTATGTAATCGGATTGATTATGATGGGGCTATTGTTAAAGTTTTATGACCCCTATCTTGAAGCTCAGACTGGTTCTAAAAACTGGATCAGTTTCGGAGGGACAACGTTTCAGCCTTCAGAATTAATGAAAATTGCATTTATCTTGATGTTGGCTTATGTTGTGACCTTGCATAATGTGAAGAATGTCAATCGGACATTAAAATCGGATTTTTGGTTGATTGGTAAGATGCTTTTAGTTACAATGCCGGTTATCATTCTAATATTATTACAAGATGATTTTGGAACGATGTTAGTCTTTCTTGCTATTTTCGGCGGTGTATTTTTGATGTCTGGTATTTCCTGGAAGATTATTATACCGACATTTTTAGTGGCGATTCTGATAGGCGCTGGGACGATCTATTTAGTGACAACAACTGCGGGACGTGATTTTCTTTATTCTGTTGGATTTAAACCTTATCAGTTTGACCGAATCGATTTATGGATGAAACCTTTCCATCATGATCCTAATCGTTCTCAACAACCTGCATTGGCATTAACAGCAATTGGTTCAGGAGGCTTATTCGGTAAAGGATTTAATGTAAGTGATGTTTATGTCCCTGTAAGAGAATCTGATATGATCTTTACCGTTGTAGGAGAAAACTTTGGTTTTATTGGCGGTTGCTTTATCATTTTGCTATACTTTATCTTGATTTACCGCATGATTCGTGTTTGTTTTGACACAAATAATGAGTTTTATTCTTATATTGCAACTGGGATTATTATGATGATTTTATTCCATGTATTTGAGAATATTGGTGCTAATATTGGACTTTTACCTTTAACAGGGATTCCGTTGCCATTTATCAGCCAAGGTGGTTCTTCGGTCTTGGGCAATATGCTTGGAGTAGGATTAATTATGTCAATGAAGTATCAAAAAGAAGCAACAATTAAAGAATATTAATTGAAAGAAGGCGTTTAAATGTATACATTTTTCTGGTATCCCAAATGTTCAACTTGTAAAAAAGCAAAGGTTTGGTTAGATGAGCATCAAGTGAAATACGAAACGATTGATATGATCGAAAATCCTCCAACAGCGAAACAATTAGCAAGTTGGATGGAACAAAGTGATTTGCCAGTTCGCCGCTTCTTTAATACAAGTGGTATCCGCTATAGAGAGCAAGGTTTGAAAGACAAAGTCAATGATTTTTCAATCAAAGAAGCAAGTGAATTACTAGCGACTGACGGTATGTTGATCAAACGTCCGATTTTTGTTAAGGGAGACCAATTTTTAGCAAACGGATTTAAAGAATCTGATTATGAAGGAGCTATTAAATAATGGCTGAAGAATTAAAGATTATTGATAGTTTATGGCTCTTAAAAACAAGTGAGGGCTATAAAATTGGTTTGACAAATGAGGCCCAAGAAGATTTAGGAAATATTACTTTTGCAACAATGCCAAAAGTTGGTCAAACATTGGAAAAAGGTGATTCACTGATTGAATTGGAAGCTGAAAAAGCTGTCAGTGAATTTAGTTCACCAGTCAGTGGAACGATTGTTGCTATAAATGAAGCAGCAGAAAATAATCCTAGTCTTTTAGATGACACAGATCAAAACAATGCTTGGATCGCCATTTTAACAAATGTGAATGAAGAAGAATTGGAACAAGCGTAAAAATCATTGACAAGGCATTTGGATGTTGCTATAATTTCATCAATATAAAGTGAAAGCTTTGAAAAGAAGAGTACATGTCAAAACTGTTTGAAGAGAGCCCTGTTTGCTGAAAATGGGTAACACGATTGAGATGGAAGATGGTCTTTGAGCGGAATAAGTGAGCGGATGTGAACTTATTACGGGAGTGCCCGTTACAGCACAACAGTATACGAAGTTCAAGTACTGTATAAGGCTATTATTGTGAAATAATAGTAAATCAAGGTGGTAACACGAAAGACAAGCTTTCGTCCTTTTGTCAGATTAATGACATAGGGCGGAAGCTTTTTGCATGTTCAACACAATTTGTAAAGTAAATGGATGTTGAACAGTGCTTGGTGAAATAATTGCCAGATTATAGATAAAAAAATTAATCTATCGATTATTTCACAACAGAATACAAACCATGTAGTATAATAAAAAAGAAGCAAAACAAAAGAAAGCGGAGGGAAGAAAATGCCTCTAATCGAACTTCAACACGTAAAAAAACAATTTTCCGGCAAAAGCGGACAAGTAACGGCAGTTAATGACATTTCTTTAACTGTTAACCAAGGAGATATCTACGGCATTGTTGGTTATTCCGGCGCAGGAAAAAGTACCTTAGTCCGTTTATTGAACGGTTTAGAATTACCAACACAAGGAGAAGTCATCATTCAAGGTCAAAATATTGCTCAGATGGCTAACCGAGATCTACGTCAGTTTCGTAAGAAAATCGGCATGATCTTCCAGCACTTTAACCTATTATGGTCAAGAACAATTTTGGAAAACATCATGTTGCCTTTAGAATTAGCGAATGTCCCAAAGAATATGAGAAAAGAACGAGCACAAGAACTTTTAACCTTAGTTGGTTTGGAAGGCCGAGGAGATGCTTATCCAAGTCAATTATCTGGTGGTCAAAAGCAACGTGTGGGGATTGCTCGGGCATTAGCCAACAACCCAGAAATTCTTTTGTGTGATGAAGCAACTAGTGCTTTGGATCCACAAACGACAGATGAAGTACTGGATCTGTTGTTAGAAATCAATAAAACATTAAACTTAACGATTGTATTGATTACTCATGAAATGCATGTTATTCGCAAGATTTGTAATAAAGTTGCTGTAATGGAACTTGGTCAAATCGTTGAAGAAGGCGACGTTTTAGAGGTCTTTAGAAACCCTAAGCAAGCTGTGACGAAACGTTTTGTTCAACAAGAACTTGAACCAAGAGAAGACACAGAAGAATTGTTGGAAGAATTGATTAAAGAAAATCCAAACAGTAAAATTTTAGGATTACATTTTGATAATGAAAGTACAAATGAACCTGTCATTTCTCAAGCCATTCGTGAATTCAATATTGATATTTCAATTTTACATGGTGATGTCAAGCAAACAAAAGAAGGATCGTTTGGAACACTTACTGTGATTTTACTTGGAGAACCTGTTGAAGTTGAACGAGCGATTGAATTTTTTAAAAAACGGGAGTTAGGAGTGGAGGTGCTCACTCATGAATAAAAGTTTTTCAGAAACGTATTTCAATTTTGAGGAAATCAATGTTGAAACGATGCAAAAAGCATTTTTTGATACATTGTATATGACTTTAATTTCAATGATATTTGTTTTAGTCATTGGGTTATTATTAGGATTATTGCTATATACTACTCGTAGGAAAGAAGCTACGTATGCTAAAATCTTGTACACAGTAATTTCGCTAATCAGTAATATTTTTCGATCCACACCTTTTATGATTTTAATGGTGTTGATCATTCCTTTTACAAAAATGATTGTTGGGACGATGCTTGGGGCAACTGCGGCTATACCTGCATTAGTTTTATCAGCAGCTCCATTTTATGCTCGTTTAGTAGAAATTGCATTTCGTGAAGTAGATGCGGGGGTTCTAGAGGCTGCCGAAGCTATGGGCGCTAATTATTGGCAAGTGATTTGGAAAGTTTTAATTCCTGAAAGTATTCCAGCATTAATTTCAGGGCTGACAGTAACAAGTGTTTCGATGATCGGTTATACGGCGATGGCTGGAGCAATTGGTGCTGGCGGATTAGGTGGTTTAGCGTGGCAAGAAGGCTATCAGTTAGGTAATCTTACGGTGACTTTAGTTGCAACACTTATTATTTTAGTTATTGTATTTATTGTTCAAGGGTTAGGAGATTTCTTTGCCAAAAGAACAGATAAAAGATAAATAGAGACGGAGGATTTTTTATGAAAAAGAAACTAATTGGATTTGCGGCGGTTGTTGCTTTAACTCTTGGTTTAGCTGCATGTGGCGGTTCAACCAAAAAAGATGATACAGTATTAAAAGTTGGGGCTTCACCAACACCCCATGCAGAAATTTTAGAACAGGTCAAACCAATATTGAAAAAAGAAGGGATTGATTTGGAGATTGTTAAATTTAGTGATTACATTCTACCAAACAAGTCTTTAGCTGAAGGAGAAATAGATGCGAACTATTTTCAACACATTCAATATTTTAATGAGCAAGTCAAAGATAATGGGTATAAGTTTGCAAATGCTGGTAAAATTCACATTGAGTTAATGGGCTTATATTCTAAAAAAATTAAAGACATTAAAGAATTGAAAGACGGTGCAACTATTATTACGTCTAATTCAAAATCTGATTGGGGTAGAATCATCACAATTCTACAAGATGCAGGACTAGTTGAAGTTAAGAGTGGTGTGAATTTAGCTACAGCAACTTTTGACGATATTGAAAAAAATCCTAAAAATTTAAAATTTGTTCATGATGTTAATCCAGAATTACTTGCAACTACGTATCAAAATGAAGAAGGAGATTTAGTTGCTATTAATGCAAATTTTGCGTATCAAGCAGGTTTGGAACCTAAAGAAGATGCCGTTTTAATAGAAAAAGAAAATTCTCCGTTTGCAAATATTATTGCAGTGCGTGAAGAAGATAAAGACAAAGAGAGTGTAAAGAAATTAGTGTCTGCACTACAAAGTAAAGAAATACAAGATTGGATTTTAGAAAAGTGGAATGGTTCAATTACACCAGTAAAATAAATTAAAGAATAAAAAATACTCTATAAAACCATTTTTTTGGTTTTATAGAGTATTTTTTGTCATTAAGTAATAAGTATTTTAGTCTATGAGGCTTTCCAAAATATCAACAAAAACCGGATCAGCATTAAATGGGTGAATGTAATGGAAATGTTCACCGCCATTTTCCATAAAATACTCGTAATTTTCTTGTTCAATTTCTTCTACTGTTTCTAAACAATCTGAAACGAATCCTGGTGTGATGATCAAAATATTTTTAGCCCCTTGTTTAGGTAGCTCTTTTAACGTTTGATCAGTAGCAGGAGTTAGCCATTCAGCGGGGCCAAATTTTGATTGGAACGTGCTGATGAAAGGAACTTCACCGACTTGTTTCATTACAGCTTGTGTTGTTTGGTTACAGTGTTCTAAATAATGATCCCCTTTTTTCACATAAGAAACTGGAATCCCGTGATAAGAAAAAACAATTTTATCGATCGGCTTTTCTTCCAAGGCATTTTTGATTTGATTAGCTAATGCTTCAATATATAAGGGCTCATCATAAAATGATTGAATAAAATGTAAGCTAGGTATAGATTCAGCTTTCAAATAAAATTTAGCTACTTCATCAAAAATCGGAGCAGTTGTTGTTGTTGAGTATTGGGGATAAAGCGGGATGATCGTTAAATCAGTAACACCCAAATCCTGCATTTCTTTTAGTACTTCCGGAATCAATGGTTGGCTATAAGACATTGCATAGCGAACTACATGATTTGGGAAGCGTTCTTGTAATTGTTTAGTTTGTGATTGGGTATAGATAAGTAAAGGTGAACCATCTTCTTGCCAGATTTTCTGGTACAAGGCGGCTGACTTTTTAGGTCTAGTTCGTAAAATAATTCCATGTAAAATAGGTAGCCAAATCAAACGGTGGGTATCAATCACCCGTTTATCACCTAAAAAACGTTTCAGATAAGCTCTAACTTCCTTGGTTTCTGGTTTATCTGGTGTACCCAGATTGACGATGATAATTCCCTTTTTAGACATTAAAAGACCTCTTTTCCATTTGTAAAAACAATTCTAAAATCATTGTAAATTATCTCACAATGGAAACTGGAAATCAAAAAGTGTGAGTAAACGTTAATAAAGTTTCTATATATTGACGGAAAAATTAATTTTAACAAATAAAACGCAAGAATTAGAATGAATTAGGAAGATAGAAGAACAATAGTCAATTTAGAAAGATTCTAAACAAGTCCATTTTTTCACAAAGAAAACCTAGTTTAAACAAGAATTATTCTAGCAAAGAGATTGCTTATCATTCTCAATTAGGCTAAAATGAATGAGAACGATAATAATTATTTTAAGTTGGAGGGAATTGTACATGTCCGTTTTAGAAATTAAAAATTTACACGTATCAATCGAAGATAAAAAGATTTTAAAAGGTGTGAACCTGACAATGAAAACAGGTGAAATCCACGCAATCATGGGGCCAAACGGAACAGGTAAATCTACTTTATCAGCTGCGATCATGGGAAATCCTAATTACGAAGTCACAGAAGGCGAAATCTTGTTTGACGGAGAAAATGTTTTAGACCTTGAAGTGGACGAACGTGCCCGTTTAGGTTTATTCCTTGCCATGCAATACCCAAGTGAAATTCCAGGAATTACAAATGCTGAATTCATGCGTGCGGCAATCAATGCCAAACGTGGCGAAGATGACAAAATTTCAGTAATGGAATTCATTAAAAAATTAGATAAAAAAATGGAACTTTTAAATATGCCCGAAGAAATGGCTGAACGTTACTTAAACGAAGGCTTCTCTGGTGGGGAGAAAAAACGTAACGAAATCCTACAATTATTGATGTTGGAACCAACATTTGCGATTTTAGATGAAATCGATTCTGGTCTAGATATCGATGCATTGAAAGTTGTGTCAAAAGGCGTAAACGAAATGCGCGGTGAAAACTTTGGTGCGTTAATCATCACTCACTACCAACGTCTATTAAACTACATTACACCAGATGTTGTGCATATCATGATGGAAGGCCGTGTGGTTAAAACTGGCGGTGCCGAACTAGCAAAACGTTTAGAAGCAGAAGGCTATGCTGGAATCAGCCAAGAATTAGGTATCGAATACAAAGAAGAAGCATAAGGAGGACAAGATAAATGAAGGAAATAACAACAGCGAATTATCTTGACGACATCAACGCTTTTTCAGCCCGTAACGAAGAGCCTACTTGGATGACGGACTTACGTGTAGCGGCTTTAGAAAAAGCTGGAAACTTAGAATTACCAAAGATCGAGCGTGTGAAATTTCACCGTTGGCCTTTGTTTAATGTGAATACTGAAGAGTATTCACCTGACACAATGAACATCCCAAGCTTTGATGCAATGAAAGACAATCCAGTAATTGTACAACAAGGATCGATTACAGCTTTTGAACAACTTTCAGCAAAATTAGCCGATCAAGGCGTGATTTTCACTGATATGTTCACAGCATTGCAAGAACATGGTGATTTAGTCAAAGAATATTATATGAACAAAGCGGTTGAGATGGATGAAGATAAATTAACAGCCTTCCATACAGCCTTTATGAATAGCGGTGTGTTCTTATATGTACCGAAAAATGTTGTCGTTGAAGAACCAATCGAAGCAATCTTTATTCAAGATTCAGAAAGCGAAGAATCATTTTTCAAACATGTATTGATCGTAGCAGACGAACATAGTGAGTTTAGCTATTTAGAACGATTCCAAACAATTGGTGAGCAAAAAGTCAAAGTTTCAGCGAATATCGTGGTTGAAGTGATTGCAAAAGCTGGTTCAAAAGTGAAATATTCTGCTGTGGATCAATTAGGCGAAAATGTTTCAACTTATATGAACCGTCGTGGTCATATCATGCGTGATGCTTCTATCGATTGGGCGCTTGGCGTGATGAATGACGGTGACGTGGTTGCTGATTTTGATTCTGATTTAGTGGGCGAAGGCTCTCATTCAGAAGTTAAAGTTGTGGCAATCAGTGCAGGTAAACAAACACAAGGAATAGATACTCGTGTGACAAATAAAGCATCTCACTCAGTGGGACACATTTTACAACATGGGGTTATTCGTGAACGTGGTACGTTAACATTCAACGGAATCGGTCATATCTTAAGAGGTGCTAAAGGGGCAGATGCCCAACAAGAAAGTCGTGTCTTAATGCTTTCTGACAAAGCACGTGGTGATGCCAATCCGATTTTATTGATCGATGAAAATGAAGTAACAGCAGGACACGCAGCCAGTGTTGGTCGTGTTGATCCAGAAGAAATGTACTACTTAATGAGCCGTGGTCTACGTAAAGATGATGCGGAACGTTTGGTTATTCGTGGCTTCTTAGGTTCAGTAATCACAGCGATTCCTGTTAAAGATGTTCAAAAAGAATTTGTAGACGTAATTGAAGGGAAGTTGAATGCATGATAAACGCAGATAAGATTCGGCAGCAGTTTCCCATCTTGTTTCAAGAAGTAAATGACGAGCCGCTTGTTTATCTGGATAATGCAGCAACAACTCAAAAGCCTAAAGCAGTTTTAGATACACTGACTTATTATTATGAACACGATAACGCCAATGTCCACCGTGGTGTGCATACATTGGCAGAACGAGCGACAAAAGATTACGAAGACGCCCGTGAAAAAGTCAGAGCCTTTATCAATGCCAAAGAAACAGCGGAAACGCTCTTTACACGAGGGACAACCACTAGTTTAAACTGGGTTGCAAAAAGCTATGGTGATTTAGCTGTTGAAGCAGGGGATGAAATCGTGATTTCCTACATGGAACATCACTCCAATATCATTCCTTGGCAACAGTTGGCTGAACGTAAAGGTGCAACGTTAAAATATATCGAGATCACAGCAGACGGCTTTTTAGATATGGAAAGTGCGAAAAAACAAATCACGGATAAAACCAAGATTGTTTCTATCACTCATGTATCGAATGTTTTAGGTGTGATCAATCCAGTTAAAGAACTAGCTGAATTAGCTCACAATCAAGGTGCTGTTCTAGTGGTAGATGGTGCCCAAGCAGTACCGCATATGCCAGTGGATGTTCAAGCAATTGATGCTGACTTTTACGCATTTAGCGGGCATAAAATGTGTGGTCCAACTGGAATTGGTGTATTATATGGAAAACGTGAATTACTAGATCAAATGGAACCAGTAGAATCCGGTGGTGAAATGATCGATTTCGTGAATTTGTATGATAGTACTTGGAAAGAACTGCCTTGGAAATTTGAGGCAGGAACACCAAATATTGCTGGAGCGATCGCTCTAGGTGCGTCAATTGATTTTCTAACGGAAATTGGTTTAGAAGAAATTCATCAGCATGAAGCTGAATTAGTGGCTTATGTTTTACCAAAACTATTGGCCATAGAAGGTTTGACTGTTTACGGACCGCAAGATCCAGCGCATCATACAGGTGTTTTGGCGTTTAACTTAGATGGATTACACCCTCATGATACAGCGACGGCATTAGATATGGAAGGGGTGGCAGTTCGTGCAGGACATCATTGTGCGCAGCCATTATTGAAGTATTTAAATGTGCCAGCAACAGCTCGTGCGAGTTTCTACCTATATAATACCAAAGCAGATGCGGATCGATTGATCGAAGCAATTTTAGCGACAAAGGAGTTTTTCCAACATGGCTCTATCTAGATTAGATAATTTATACCGTCAAGTGATCTTAGATCATTCTAGCCATCCTCATCATCATGGGACGTTGGCAGAATCAAGCAAGAAAATCGAAATGAATAACCCGACTTGTGGTGATGTGATCGAATTGCAAGTAGCTATTCAGGATAATGTCATTAAAGATATTGCCTTTAGCGGAAGTGGTTGTTCGATTAGTACAGCGAGTGCCAGTATGATGACAGATGCAGTGATTGGGAAGACGCTAGCCGAAGCAGAACAATTGGCAGAAGATTTTTCTCAATTGGTACAAGGAAATGACGTACCAGAAGAAGAAAAATTAGGTGATGCAGCGATGCTTAGCGGCGTGGCAAAATTCCCAGCACGGATTAAATGTGCGACACTTGCTTGGAAAGCGTTAGAACAAGCAGTTGAAAATGACGGACAAGGAACCGCAGGACAATTACACTGCGAAGAATAAGAATAAATTGAATCGGTGAGAAGTCAAGCAGGTTCTCGGCTATTTCCCAAAATAATCAAAATCCAAAAAACGGATTGTGCTTATTTTAGTCCAACAGCTCGAACCTAACCGCCTGATTCTCAACCTAAGTAATCAGTGAGAAATCAGGCTGATTTTCGGCAACTTCCCTATCATCTTTTAATCCAAAAAGCGGATTTAAAGCTGCTAGCTCCAGTTGCTCAAATCAAAACACCTGATTCTCAACCTAAACCAATCAGTGAGAAGTCAAGCAGGTTCTCGGCTGTTTCCTAAAATAATCAAAATCTAAAAAAACGGATTGTGCTTATTTTAGTCCAACAGCTCGAACCTAAACGCTTGATTCTCAACCTAAGAAAAGGACGTGAGATAATTTGAGTACTGTACCTGAGTTAGAAGAATATCAATTTGGTTTTCATGATGATGTGAAACCAATTTTCAGTACGGGAAATGGACTAACAGAGGAAGTCGTTAGAGAAATTTCACGTAAGAAAGAAGAACCAGAATGGATGTTAGAGTTCCGTTTGAAATCATTGGAACAATTCAACAAAATGGCCATGCAAGAATGGGGACCTGATTTATCTGATATCGATTTTGAAAAAATCAAATATTTCCAAAGAGCTAGCGACAAACCCGCTCGTGACTGGGATGATGTACCAGATAAAATCAAAGAAACTTTTGAAAGAATCGGAATTCCAGAAGCAGAACGTGCGTATCTAGCTGGAGCTTCAGCGCAATATGAATCAGAAGTGGTTTACCACAATATGAAAGAAGAATTCCAAAAATTAGGAATCATCTTTACAGATACAGATTCAGCGTTGAAAGAGTATCCAGATATATTCAAAAAATACTTCGCAAAATTAGTCCCACCAACAGATAACAAATTAGCTGCATTAAACTCAGCGGTTTGGTCTGGTGGAACGTTTATCTATGTACCAAAAGGTGTTCGTGTGGATGTGCCATTACAAACATATTTCCGTATCAATGCGGAAAACACAGGACAATTTGAACGTACACTGATTATCGTGGATGAAGGCGCAAGTGTTCACTACGTAGAAGGCTGTACAGCACCTACGTATACAAGCAATAGCCTACACGCTGCGATCGTTGAGATCTTTACCCATAAAGATGCGTATACACGTTATACAACGATCCAAAACTGGTCGGACAACGTTTATAACTTGGTAACAAAACGTGCCAAAGCTTACGAAGGCGCAACAGTTGAGTGGATTGATGGTAACTTAGGTGCCAAAACAACGATGAAATACCCAAGTGTTTATCTTGATGGAAAAGGCGCTCGCGGCACAATGCTTTCAATTGCATTTGCTGGGGAAAACCAAATTCAAGATACAGGTGCGAAAATGATTCATAACGCACCAAACACATCAAGTTCGATCGTTTCTAAATCAATTGCAAAAGACGGCGGCGAAGTGAATTACCGTGGTCAAGTAACCTTTGGGAAAGATAGTGCTGGCTCGATTTCACATATTGAGTGTGATACGATCATTATGGATGATAAATCGAAATCGGATACGATTCCGTTTAATGAGATTCATAACAGTCAAGTAGCGTTGGAGCATGAAGCGAAGGTTTCGAAAATTTCGGAAGAGCAGCTTTATTACTTGATGAGTCGTGGTTTGACTGAGGTTGAAGCGACTGAGATGATTGTTATGGGATTTGTGGAGCCGTTTACGAAGGAATTGCCGATGGAGTATGCGGTTGAGTTGAATCGATTGATTAGTTATGAGATGGAAGGGTCAGTTGGTTAAATTTAGAGCTATAGGACAGAAACGTTTTAATTAAGGCGTTTCTGTCTTTTTTCTTTATCTAGAAATAAAAAATATATCATTGTTATACTTAGGTTTAATAAAAATAGTTTAAAAATCAATTAAATTTCTAAGAGATGAAATCCTACAAATCGTGTATTTTATCAAGAGATTAGGAGATATTAAAAGAATGATGGATGAGATATGTAAGTTGCAAAACTCTATCTTATCGAAATAATTAAGTAAGTTCGTTGTAAAGAAATAGAACACTATATAAGAAATCAACAGATCACTAAGTTTTCTTAACGTCGCTGTTGATTTCTTTTATTGATCATGTACTTTTATCAGTGCCTGAGGACTCATAAAATAGCAAATACTTTACCTAGTTCTCGTAGAATTTTCAACGTAACGTGCCACCGTTCGAGGATGCTACTGTAAATAAACTCTATTTTCATCCTTAAAAATCTAGCAAAATAGCAAATAAATTATTGTGAGATTTTGACTTTTTCTTTCACCATCAACTTCTCAACTTGATTTTCCAAATCATCAGTACAAGTTGAAAAATCATCGATAAGCATGCCATAGATCCGAGATAAAAAATAGAATTCTTTAATGATTTTTTTCTTGTCTATTGGAAGCAGTCTATTGGAAAAAAACTCGTCTAACAATTCGAGTACAGCTGTCCATGATTTGAGTTGCTCAAGGGTTTCTTTCAGAAGATACAAGTCTGGATAAGAAATTGCTTTGACTGGTTGTTTATTTTTTGTTTTAAGTACTGTTCCGTTTTCTTGGTTCATAAAAAATCCTCCTCATCTAATTTTCAAATTTTACCTAGCAAATAAAGAAAGTAGTAGATAATTTATTTACAATTAGGTAAAATAAGAGATATTGGTGCATTATGCATCAATATTTGTGGCAACTTGTATGTTTAGTGTACGCTATTCATACAAGTCTTCATTGTTTGGTTGGCGCTAAACTTTGAAGAGCCACTTTTTTTGTTGCTTTAAATCTAAACTTGACTATTATTATTTCTCGATATGCAAATAAAAAGCGGTATTGGATACACTCCAACACCGCTTTTCACCTATATTTTCAAGGTCTATTACAATAGAAAAGTATTGCAAATAAACCTATTAATTGATTAGGAAAAAGTTCTTTTGGTTGATAGTGTACGCTATCCATCATTACTTTATTATTTAGTTGGCGCTAAATAATAAAGTATTTTTTATTTAGATATTAAAAAAACGTAACTTATAGTCTGTAGACTTAAAGTATACAAAGATTATATCATGACGTTAGAACGCAGTCAATAAGAGAAAGGAAACGAGCCAATATGACTTCATTGAGAGTTACTTTTGCGAATAATGTTAAAGCGATTCGACAAGATAAAAATCTATCCCAAGAAGGACTTGCTTTTGCGTGTAATTTACATCGTACCTATATCTCTGATATTGAACGAGGAAAACGAAATGTTTCAATTGATAATATAGAAAAAATAGCTCTTGCGTTAGAAGTGAATCCATATGAGTTGTTGATAAAAAATAAAATGAAGCTGAAATAGTTGTTTTAAAAAGTCATTAAATATAGAAAATGCGCTATTCTCTAAAAATGAGAATGGCTTATTTTTTGTTTTGAGTGAGAATAGTTGTGTGAATTTATTACACAAAATGCTTTTTTGAACAGAAAGCATGTTATATTAAAGTAAATTTAGGGAGAAACTGAACCTGTAATGAAAGAAAAATAGTAAATTGAGATTTTGGTTGCTTGTAAAATTCTAAATAATAGTCATACTCAGCTTTGTAAGAATTTTAGTAATGCCATTATTAAATTTTAAGATAGTCAAATAAAGGAATTTAGATAATTAACTAATATATATCTACCAAAAAGTTTATATATGTTGTATTATAAATAATGTATAAGCTTTTATAGACAGTGATTCCCTATAACATAAATATGTATAAATAATTAATTAAAAATTTTCTTAATATAAAGATGAATAGGGGAGGAGATTATGACTGAAAAAAAATATTATTATTTAGATAATGAAATAATTTTAGTTGATTCTGAACCAGATTTCAATATTAGCTTTGTCAGATATATTGAGAATGATAAAATTTTCCCCATAAATTCTAAACTTGTAAGAGAAAAGCCAAATAGAGGTAACTTTATTTCTGTTAAAGCCTTGGTTAGGAGATGAGTTAAATGTTAGAATTATTAGATATAAAATTAGACGGTTCGAGTTGGGAAGATTTATGTGTTAAATGTTGTAGATTACGATTCCAAAATGAGCATTTTCAAGAAGTTCCAGCCTATCATAAGGGAGATGGTGGTATTGAAGGTTTTACAAAAACTGGAGAGGGAATTGTAATACAATGTTATTGTCCAGACGATCCAAATCTTTCAATAAATCAATTATATGAAGCACAGAGAGATAAAATGACTGAAGACATAAATAAGTTTGTAGAAAACCATAAAGTCTTGAAAAAGATAGGTTTATGTAATATTAGTAAATGGCTTTTTATGGTGCCAACTTATAAAGATAGGAGAATACTAGAGCATATTACTAAAAAGGAAAAATTTGTTTTGAGCTGTAAAAAAAATAAGCCTTCTGAACTAAGCTATATTTCAGATGATTTTCAGATTATTATAAAAGTTGCCTCAGATTTTAAAGTTGAGATGGCTCAGATGATAAGATTGGGAATAACAGATGTTAAATTAGATACAGCTATTTCAGAGGAAGTAGATTGGAATGACGTGGAGTCTGAAAAATTGGAAAATGTAAAAAGAAAAATTAGAGCTATATCTCCAGAAATTTCACAAAATAAGGATAGGGAAAATAGACTCTTAGATATTCAAATGAAAAGATATGTTAGTGGAAACCTTGAAATGGAATATTTAGGAGAGGAATTTCCGGATATTCGAGATGATATTTACAAGATTACTACTATATTTAAAAATAGAGTTGAAGAAGAAACATTAATGAATTCGGATAGTAGCTTAAATAATGAGGTCTACAAAAAATTATCTAAAGAATATGGAGAGGTCTTAGAAAACAGTGTAGATTACTTAACTCCTGATACAATTATGAGAATCCAAGACCATACAGTAGCTAAATGGCTAGCAGATTGCTCAATGGAATTTTATGGAGGATCAGATAAAAATGAAGAAGAATGAATATGTTGAAGATATTGAGGGAATAGAAGGCATAGTGTTCTCTTCAAAAGCAGAGTCAGTACCGTATAAATATAGGATAAGCTATAAAATTGCTGTTTGTAGTTTAATAATAAAAATGTGTTGTAGAGGTAGAGGATGTTCAGTTACAAAATTGCATTTGATAAATAATTATATGTATTCTAAAAATAGTAAGATTGAGCTACTTAATTATGTAGAGAATAAAGAGAATAGCTTGATAATATTAAGGTATGATCCCACAGTTACAAAAACACTGAAGTTTATGCATGCAGATAAAATAATTGAACAGCAACAAAATGGATGTTTTAGATTAACTGAAAAAGGGAAAAAATTTTCTGAAGATATTTTATCTGAAGAAAATATTTTGATTGATGAAAAAATATTCTTAACAAGTTTGGCAGGAAAATTGACAGAAAAAATAATTACAAATATAGAGAAGTCTTTATTGGGGTGATTTGATGTTGCGTATAAGGAATTTAAACATAGAAATTTTTACCGATAAAAGGATTTTTTTCTTTAAATCGGAATTCAATAGTGGTGTGAATATTATTACAAGTGAAGAAAATACTAGTGGGAAAAGCTCTGTTATCTCAGCGATAATATATGCTCTAGGCATGGAAGAAATAATTGGTGGTAAGGGCTCAAAGGTTTTAAGTGCAGCATTTAATAATACCATTAAAGATGAGAAAGAAAACAATCACAAAGTTATTGGTGGAAAAATATATTTAGAAATTTTCAATGGTAATGAGACAGTTACTTTATATAGATCAACTAATGATGAAGATCGTAGCACGAATTTGATAACAATTTATTATTCAAATTTGAAAGACATCTATTCTACTGAAGTTAAGCAAGAAGATATGTACCTTCACGTAAAAAATTCAGCTCAAAGTGCTAAAGGTTTTTATACATTCTTGGAAAATTTTATGGGACTAACGCTTCCAAGGGTGCCTAGTCAGGATAGAGATGAACGAAAACTGTACTTACAGTTTATTTTTGCGTCTATGTTTATAGAACAAAAAAGAGGGTGGAGTGATATATTATCCAGAGTTCCTAACTATGGTGTAGTTTCACCTAAAAAAAGAGTAATTGAATATATCTTAAACTTAGATTCATTAAATAATGAAAAAGCACTTATAACATTGAATAATACTAAAAAAAATATTGAATCTGAGTGGAAAGAATTATTTATGAAGGCAAATTTGCTATGTGAAAGTAATGGGCTAGCTCTTTTTGGTGTTAATAATAAGCCTGAAATGATTGTTTCTGACAATCTTAAATTGGTTGACAAAAATGATGATATTTCACTTGAAAAAAGTATACTTGATAAAGAAGCAAAAATAAATCAAATTGAACTTGGAAAAAAAATAAATTTGAAAGATGAGGCAGGGTTACAGAATGAATTAAACTCTACCTTGGAGGATTTGCAAGAATTTGAAAAAAAAGTTTCATTAATCAATAAAGACATTACCTTAGAAAAATATGAAATAAAAAAATTGATAAATGGTATAGAAATTATTCAAGATGATATTCGAAATAATCAGGATATTTCTAAGCTAGTAGAATTTGGTTCAAAAGAAAAATTTTCTGTATTTGAGAAAATTTGTCCGACATGTCATCAGAGTATAGAGGATACATTGCTAGATGTTGATGTTCCAACTAATGTCATGAGTTCAGAGGAAAATATAAGCCACTTAAAATCTCAATTGGTCTTATTTCAAGCAATAGTAGAACAGAAAAAAAATAAAGTAAGCCAATTAGAATATAAAAAGAAAGAATTAGAGCTCAAAGGAAAACAATTAAGAGTTTTAATTAAGACTCTTAGGAATGATATATACAGTCTTAGTGGAGAATACTCTGAGAGCGACGTATATAAAAAAGTTATTTTGACTGAGGAAGTTCGAAAATTAAAATTTGTGAAGCAAGAATTTGCAGAAATAAAAAATTTTTTTAATGACCTTGGAATTCAATGGAAACAATATTTAGAAGATAGAAGCAATCAAGACAAAGAGGTTCTATCTACAAATGACAAACTAATATTGAATGATCTGCGAGTAAAATTTGTGAGTAATCTTAAAGCTTTTGGTTACAAGAGTACAAACGATTATGATAAAATACAAATTTCGGATAAGACACTTCTTCCAGAAGTTATGGGTTATGATATGAAATTTGATTCTTCTGCAAGTGATCATATTAGAGGAATTTGGGCGTTTACAATTGCTTTGTTAGAAACCTCAAATAAAAACAAAGGAAATCATCCAGGATTAATTATCTTTGATGAACCAAATCAACATAGCATTATAGAGCAAGATATGGAAGCTTTATTCACAAAAATTTCGAATGTTACATCAAACGAACAAGTGATAATGGGATATACCGCAAAAGATATCGATGCCATTAATATTATTGATGAGCTTAAGAAGAAAAAGACTAAAATTATTAGTATTGGTAAACAAGCCTTCACTGCGAAAGACCAATAATAATCTGCATCATTGTAAAAGCTAAGAGGAAGTCACTTTGAAATTGACTAGTCAAAAATCTTATTGTGGCTGATTATTGGGACTGTATCAATAAAAAATTATTGCCGGAAGGCAGTTGTGAATAATTTTTTGAATAGAAGCCAGAAGCCTTGTTTGGGCTCTGGCTTTTTTTAATAAAAATTATTGTTTTTTGTCCGGTATTTAGGTCAATGGGATGCTTCTTATAAAAACTTTTTTATTTTAAAATATAGTTATGACTTGAAAGGAGCGATTTTATGAAAATAAATGACAAAATAAGGTATGAAAGAAAGAGAAATGGGTGGACGCAATTAGACTTAGTAGAAAAGCTTTCTGAAATTACACAATTGAATGTATCTGAAAGGACAATTCAAAGATGGGAAAATCAAGTAAAACCTCCTAAAATTATAGAAATTCAGTGCTTAAGCGAAGTATTTCGCATCAGTAGTTCAGAGTTGTTAAATGAAGAAGTTAGTCCTCTTATTGATTCTGATGAAGAACTTTTAAACTTGGGAAAAGACGTTCAGGACTATACTCATATGAACAATTATTATGATTTATTATCATTATATTTTATTAGTCCAATAAATAATATAGACATGGTTCCTAGATATGATTTGGAGCTTAAAGGTATGAATTCATATTTATCTAATTATAAAAATCGTTCAATTTTTCCGATGGTGTATCTTTTATTTGAATGGATAGAACAAGGTAGAGAAGATGATGATATTAATTGGATAGCAAAAGTTAAGATTGAAGATGATTCAATAGGTACAAGAAGTTTACTAGATCCGAGATTAATATTTGACACACAAGAGTTACTATTAGTTAAGGAAAGTTTGAGTGAAGAATTGTATTGGTTTACAAATAATATTGGTCAAGCAATGTATGAGGAAAAAATAGCAAATAATCTATTTGGTCATGAATATGTTAAGAAGTATCGTTATTTATAGAGAGGAGAATAATTATGAAGGAGAGAAAGATAAGGTTAGGCAATAAATTGTGGGAAGCGCGTAAAAATAAAAATTTAACTCAGGATGTGCTAGCCGAAAAATTAGGCTTAAATAAAAATATTATAGCGAAATGTGAGCAAGGAACAGGAAATTTTCCAACTGGAAAATTGAAGGAGCTATGTTCAATCCTTGAAATAGATATGGACAACTTATTAGATAATAGTAAGGTACATATTAAAGAAAATGAATCACTTATTGAAATGATGAAACTGTTGCTAAGCTTAACTGATGAAGTAAGCGGTAAAGAGTTTTTAAACAAATATAATTTAGTTCAAAGAGAAGAAATGGTGCTTTTCCCAAGAAAAGCTGTTCAAGATTTTGAAAATGACCTTCATCATTTAATCTCCTCTAATGAAAAAATTTATTTAGAATTTTGTGATTATCATAGAGTATATGGTAGACAATCTAAAGTGTTAAATAACCTATTTGAGAGGTTATCAGAAGAGCAAAAACAATTTAAAAATTTAAATAGTTCAAGAAATATGATGAACGACTTCGATAAGTATAGTGAAATAGTTAGAGATTTTTATTGTTTTTGGGGTTGGATTACACAAATGTTAAATCTTTTAATAGATGATTTGACTTTAAAAGGGATAGAGCTAATCGCTTTTCCTATAAGCAATGATGAATATACAAAATATAAATTTTTTTATCCCAGTCAACCTGCTGAGTTTATACACAGCATTCTTCTTAGCAGAGGATTTGAGAAATTGCTCACTGAGGGACAAGTAGAATCTAGTACCAAATGGAGGAGTGAATTTTTAAATGATCGTCTAGAAGGTGATGGATTAGATATGTATATAAAAGCGCGTAAGAGAAAATATAATTCAATAGATAGAGTAAAGTATTATTTTTAAGACTAATGAATTGTCATTCAATAAAATTTAAAAGCTGAAACACCATAAATATATTAGAAAAGGAAGTAAATAACGTGTTTTACACTACTCAGCTTCCTTCATAAGATACGCGTATGTTGGTAAGATATATCTATGAATTGAATAGTGAATAGGGGAGGAAATTGAATGAGATTAAATGAACAAATTGAAATTGAGAGAAAAAACAAAGGTTTATCAAAGAAAAAGTTAGTGCAAATTATTGAGGAATCTATTGGATTAACATTTCAAGTGGAAACAATTAAACGTTGGGAATCAGGAATTTCTAGTATTGATCCAAAGGTTTTGGCATTTCTAAGCGAATTATATGATGTATCAATAGAGGATTTAGTTTCTGAAGAAATAGAACCAACTATGAACAATGGAGAGAGATACTATAGGTTTGGCAAAGATATAAGTGACGATTGCTCTGTTGAAAATATTACTGAGTTTGTTAACAAATATGAAGTTGTACGAAGTAATGATTGGGTTGTAACACCAAAATATGATTTAATTATGCGTTGTTATGAGGATCATTTAAAAATTGAAGATGATAGTTACCATAATTGTAAGGCAGCCTATGACATTTGTAAACGTTGGATGGTAGATAATAATAGGTCATACAATGAGGAACAATTCTACAGACGAATATATGATGATAGCGCAGGTTATTTAGGGATTAAAGAAAAGAGGGATCCTGTTAATCATTTAGATTTATTAGAAGAACTAGAAGCTGTATTACATGACATAGGTGGCTATTTGGAACTTTTTGAGATTGGAGGGTTCGACAGATGGGAGTACATTTAAAAATAAGAGAAGAACGAAAAATTAAAGGTATGACACAAGAGCAATTAGCTGAAAAAATTTGTGTTTCAACAAAAATCATTGTGCAGTGGGAGAACGAAAAGTATACGCCATCATTGGAAAATTTAAAAAATTAAGAACAGAGTTTGGGGTTACTTTAGACTATCTTTTAAAGGATAACATTGAATTAAAGAGTAGATATGATAACTATGTGAAATTAGGGAAGAGTGTTCTTGAATTGGTAGATGAAGAATATCCACTTGAGTTTATTCAAAACTATTATATATGTTCAAGAGAACCTAGCTTGTTAATTCCTAGAAAATTGGCTGTGGAATTTATTGAAGAGGTTGGTGAAAGAATTAAGAATGTTGAACGTTCAGATAGTAAGGAGATAGAATCTATCCAAAAATATATGAAACATTTTTTATTCTTTTGGTATAAGTATAATAAAGGTAAATACTTACTCTCAAAAGAATTGAAGATTAAAATGTTGCTTATGAACAGTGCTTCTTTCAATACTGAAGAAATCACAGTGTACTTAAAAGATTCTATTTGTTCAGAAAAGCCAATTTTATTATTAAGAAACTTGATGATAAGTAGATTAATAGAAGAATGTAAGCTGTTTGATTATGAATTAGATGAAGAAATCACTGAAGAATTGGACTTTAGTGGTGAGATTATGTGGCCAATAGAAACTTACAAATAACTGAGAAGGAGAGTATTTTGATGAATGTAACAATTGATGGAATTATTGGTGGTGCTTTAGGATTGATTGGTGTATTTATATCCTTAGCTTACTCCATGAGACTAGACAAGCAGAATAAAGAGTTTCAAAAGCAAATGGAGAAGTCACATAGAGAATATGATTTATGGAGCAAAAAATATGATACTTTAGTTCAAATGATTAGTTATAGATATGATGTCAAATGTGAAGAATATTCAGCAGCAATGAATGGAATCACAGCAACTTTTTATGATTCGAAAGAAGTCATGGATGCTGTGAAAAAATTTCACGCATATTTGGAGTATGGAGCGGTTGATTCTATGCAAACAAATGAGCGTATGGTAAATATTTATGCAGCTATGTTTAAAGATTTGAAAATAGACCAAAATGTAGATGAAGTTTTTCTAAATAAGGTATTTAATGGTAAATAGCATTTAATATAAATATGATTATTTTTACAACTTAGAGGAGGTATTTATGAAATATACAAAGAGCTCAATTCAAGAATTTTTAGCAACTGTTGAGATTAATGATCCAGTATGCAAAGGGAAAAAGGAAATAGGTACTAATTTTAAAAGAATGAGAGAATCAGTAGGACTAACGCAAAAGAACATTGCTGACTATTTGAGAATTGCACCACAAAATATTTATAAGTTTGAAATAGGAGAAAGATCGTTTGATTATACTACAGTATGTCAATTATGTGATTATATGAATACAGATGTAGAAGATTTATTTATTGGTTCAAAAGAAATTTGTCTGACATATACCTATTTGACACAATTTATCGATAACAGAGATAAATTGTCATATACTTCTCCTTCAACTAACAAGACTTTAAATAAGGCACAACAGAAAAAGTATAATGCTTTAAAGAAATGGTGTTGTGAATTACTTTATTCCAGTGGGGTCGATGAAGCAACAGTCGGAATTAGTTATGGAGTTAGAAACACCAATTTTCCTCTATTTACTATTTCTTTTCCAAAAAAAGGTAATAGTAAAGTTATTCAAAAATTTATAGAAAATAACTTTCGTTTGTCCCAAAGAAAACAATATACAGAAGAAAAAAATGCAGAAATTGTGTTAGCAGTTTTAAGTAAAGAACTTGAAAAGGAGGTTTAAAATGATGAAAGCATGGAACTATAAAGGTGTTATTATTTTTGGTAATTCAGATAAAGAAATCGTAAAAGATTATATAACAAAAACAAATCCGACGTCGAATTTGTTTTTAGTGAAGGTTGAATATTTTAAGAAAAAAAGAGATTTTTTTAGAGATGATTTACAGAGACTTCCTTTTCTTGATGGCTGTGATAAGGAAGAGAAAGATACTTTAAATCTTAAAGTTTTAGATGAAAAAAAAAGACTCAATAGACTTAATTTTATATTTTCTAAATTTAATCCGTTAACAGAGGAACAATTAAAATCTTTATTGATGGATTTCGATGAACAGCTATACTTTCATTCGGATTATTCCAATGAGGTTTGGGAAGAAATTGAAGTAGAGAAAATTAGTGGAATAATGAGATTTCGTAGTTTTTCCAACTGGTATCAACCTTTTAAAATAGTAATGGAGGGGAGAGCTTCTGCCGAAATAAAGCATGGGAAGATAGATCGTTTGATAAGAACTTTTGAAAAAGATGAAACAGAATTTTATAATATATATTCAAATCCTAGATATAAGGATATGTACGTTATTTATGACTCAGATAAAGATAAATATTTTGTAACAGAAGATGGAAGCCACAGAGTATTTTTAGCAAAAATATTAGGAATGAAGACTATTATGGCAAATGTAAATCGAGTGAAAAAAAGTGGAAATAGTTAAATATGTTCAAATAACATCAAAAAAATATTATTAATCATTTGTGGTAAAAGTAGCAATATTTTATGATACAGTCCAAATATAGGTTCAGGAAAGTTCCTCTTTTATACACTAAAACTTACAATTGACGTATGATGGAACAAGTAAGAAAATGGTTTGAGTAATGTTTATTAAGTATTTTTTTATGTAGAAGCTTTTTTTTTAAGTGATATTTATTAGTTCAGACTTTTGTTATAATGAGAGTTGTGAAAGAAATTTGATCGTTTAGAACAGGAGTGATATAAGAATTGAATGCAATAGATATAGAGTTGCTTTCTATAACTGATCTAAAAAAAGTCATTACCTTGAATGAGTATTTACTTCCTTACATTAATGAAAATGATAAAGAACCTTCTTGGGATGGTACTATTATCATATTTAATGAGAAAGGAAAGCAGAAGAAAAATTTAGAAGGACGGGTTTCTGTACAGGTTAAGGGAAAGGCTAGTGAAAATCTTTCAGAACAAACCATTAAATACGCTGTAGAAATTGTAGATTTAAAAAACTACTTATCCGATGGTGGCGTGATATATTTTGTAATATATATCAATAAATTGGGAGAATCTCGTATTTATTATGCTCCTTTAGAACCTTTGAAAATAAGAACCTATTTATCTGGCACTAAGAAGTCGCAAAATACAAAAACTATTCAATTGAAATCACTCCCAAAAGATCAAAGTAAGATTTTAGGAATTGTTAGTAATTTTCAAATGAACAGTAAAAAACAAGCCAGTTTTTCACATATTAAGCCTTTAACCATTAGTGACTTAAGAAATATATATCCAGATGAAAATTATGAGTTAACAATTTCTGGAAAAGGGCTAGAAAATGTAAGGGAAATTGCTGAATTTAATGAGTTAAACAATATTTATATTTATGCGAAGGTACCGGGGTACGCTATCCCCATCCCTATAGATGGAGAAATGGAAGAAATATTTTTACTTGAAAAAGATAATTTAGTGTTTTCTGTAGATAATAAGATATATTATAAAGAAGCCACTCGAGAATATAGAAAAGATGGAATAGTTCTATATCTGGGAAGTAATATAAGCTTAATTATAAGTGATGAAAAGAAAACTTTTAATATAGATTTTAAAGGTACAGACAAAGTAAGAGAATTGACCCGCAGCTTAGAATTTTTAATTAAATTAATAAGAAATAAAGGATTTTATATTAATGAATTTTGGTTAGATTTAGAGAAAGCAAATTTTGATTTTACTACATTTGATATGAATACAGAAGAAAAAAGGTTACAATATTTTAAAGATATTGTTAGGCTTTTAGATTATCTAGGGATTGCTGAAGATTTAGATTTATCTGAGTTAACTAACCAAGAAAGAAGAGATTTGGATATATTAAAAGTAGCTCTTTTAAAAGGAAAAAACGTAGGTTCACTAAAAGAAAATATACCATCAATTGCTATGCTAGTAATAGGTAAATTGAAGTTGGCACTAATATTTAATCAGATTAAGGATACTAAGGGCGTATATCAAATTGAAGATCATTTTCAAAATGACCTTATAGTTACAGCTATTGATGAGGAAGGGATTAGAAGGAAAGCTTCAATTTATTCACTCTTAAGTGTTGATGTTTTGGCTTATGCAGATAATGTAAGATTTGATGTATTTCTGCCGTCATATAAAGAATTAGAACTTAGTACTAGCATAATTGATGATGCAAATATATTTATGTTAAAGCTCATTGAAGCTTTCGATTTATTAAAAAAAAGTAATATAGAAAGAGCTGGAAAACTTATAAATACTGCTTTAGACTTTGCAAAATGGATTATTGAATCAGATTTAGAAACAGGTTTTATTGATGAGATAACCCAAAAATTGAATTTATATCAAATAAAGAAACGATTAGGAACAATTGAAAAAAATGAGCAAATTGAACTGCTGAGTATTGCTGAAAATTCAGATTTACCTAATGAAATTAGATTTGGAGCATATGTTTTAGTTGATAATAAGTTAGGTGCGGAACTTCAATATAATTCTATGGATAAAGAGCAGCAAGATTTTGTGAAAAAATATCCGATTTATCATTTCTTTTAAATAGACTAAAATTTAGAAATATAGATGCTGGGTGATTAATATTAAATGAGATTTCTTGAAAGAAGTAAATTTGCTAATATACTTACCAAACGTTCGCCCACGAAAGTCAATTTTTATACACCGAAACTTAAACCTGTTGATGTGACTGATATTTCAATTTATCTCAATCAAAAATTGTTATTGGAAGGATCAACTAGTTAGAAATTAATGACAGCTATAAATGTTGAAATATCAACATTTATAGCTGTTTTTCGTTTTTTAACAAAGTTAATTATTTTTAAGAATATAAAATTGAAATGGAGATAATTTGATCTTTGTAAAGGATTATGTTTGTTAAAAAAAGCCTAGCTTAAATTAAAGAGTTATTGATTATACTTGTTTAAAATAAAAGTCAAAATAGGGTAATACAATTTTTTTAACTGTGCAATAGAACTAGATTTTAGTTAATTCTATTCATAATTTTCTTTAAGTGACTAGCAGATTTATCAAAACCAAATTGTTCAAGTATATATAGGTATATGTCGATATCAAAGGTTTCATCTGATTGAGTATTAAGACATAATTGATGATATATTGTAGCTTCTATTTTTTCAAATAGCAATCTTTTGGAGTTAGATAAGCTGATTGCTTTTTCAAAGTAATGCAAAGCATTCTTATACTCTTTCTTTTCAAAAAAATACATTCCTGCATTTTGCCAAAGGTGTTGGTGAAGACTATGTGTATTCTGCATATGCGTATACTTGATAAGTTGCTGTTCGGCCATAGGAAGTAAATGAAGAATACTTTCATGGTTAAAATAATGCAAAAAATTGTTCAGTAAGCGAAATTCATAAATATACCAACTGTCTGTTTTTGTGAAATAACTTAAAATTTCTGTATTTATTAGCATGTCAAAATCGAAATCATGTTCTTTAACATTAAAATATTTTTGTAAAAAGGCTAATGTCAAAAGATAGAGGTGCCGATACTGAATATTAGTGGAAATTTTACTCTGTTTATATGTTTCTTGACTTAGGCTGATTAAGGCTGTTTTATCATAAGTGTTGATAGCTTGCATAATTTTGGTATTTAATTTTTCTAGTGATGATATTTGATAGTTCTTTGCTAAAAACATTAGCTCTTCGTAATCCATATTCAAACGTTCTAGCAATAGAGGAATAACATTATAGGATGGAGAATAGTGACCATTTTCGAATCGGGATAAATTGGAACGTTCCATGATTCCCTTAGATAAGGTTTCCTGAGAAATATTTTTTGCTACTCTAATTTTTTTAATAGTAGGACCAAAATTCATGTTTAACTCCTTTTTTTTGTGTTAATTAGACACAAAAAAGTTTTTTTTATTGAGAACATTATATTATATTAAATGAATAAAAAAAAGAACGAGGTGTAAAAATGGGTAAAAAAATTTATTCGATATTATGTGGTATTTTGGTTACACGTGTAGCTTACTATATGAGTACACCATTTTTAGCTATTTACTTATCCTATTTGGGAACAATGGATGCGATACAAATCGGATTTATTTTAAGTATTAATCCAATCGTTAATATTCTTTTTTGCTTATTTTCAGGGATGATAATAGAAAAGGTTGGTGTGAGCAGAATCGTAAAAATTGTTCCTATAATTTGGGGAGCTATATTTATTCTATATTTCTTTGCAGGAAATTACTATTCTTTTCTTTTATTAAATGGTCTAAGTGGGTTGCTTTATTCACTTTTTGAACCGGCATTAAAAACAATTCTTTCTAAAGAAGTTACTACTGAAAACAAATTAATAGTATTCAATTTGCGCTATACAGCAATCAATGTTGGAGCATTAGTGGGACCACTTTTAGGAACGATTTTTGATTTCAAGAGGTCTTTAGTAGCATTTGTTTTACTCGGAATAGTTTACATTGTTTATGGGTTATTATTATTAGTTATTGTAGAAAAAGAAGACCATAAGAGCAAGGGGAAAAATCATTTAGTTGAAGAAAAATATTCACTGAATTTTATGCAACTGGTTAAAAATAATAGTCAGTTTATTCTATTGATTTTTGCCATGATGTTTATTTACTTTGGCTATTCTCAACTGACTTCTACTATTTCACAATATCTTTCACTAACAGGTTCAGTAAAAAATGGAGTTAAGCTTTATTCCTATTTAGTTTCATTAAATGCAGGGACAGTTTTAGTCTGCCAATTTGCAGTTTTAAAATGGACAAAGAATATGAATCCATACCATGTTTTGATGATAAGCAATGTACTTATTGCTTCTAGTTTGTTGTTTTTTGCTTTTTTTGTAAATACAATCGTTTTAGTGAGTGCAGTTTGTATTTTTAGCATTGGTGAGTTGTTATTCGGTTCTAGATTTGATTCATTAGTTGATGAGATATCCCCTAGTAAAAATAAAGGGATTTATTTTAGTCTATCTGATTTTGTTCGGACAGGTAGGGCGATTGGACCAATTGTTGGAGGAAAACTAATTGATTATTATTCTGTAAAAAATTATACAAATATTTTTGTTATCTTATTTTTTATTACAATTCTAGGCGTTGTTTTCTTTGTCTTTGCTAAAAGAGATTATGTTCATGAGAATGATTAAATTAATGAATTAGTCCGCGTATAATTTAATCAACAGAACTAAAATCTTTTTATAGTGTTGTGAGCTTTTTGGATGTTTTTCTTTAGTCACTATTATGACAAAGTTTAATAAAATAACTAAAGAATCAAAATCAATCTCATTACATAATAAAGTGTGGATCAATAATTGATTTAGTAGATTAATAGAATAAACACTTTCATCAAAAGTCTTAAGGATAAGGTGTATTAAAAGAAAAATAAAAAGATCATCGTAATTATTTTGGTATAATAATAAGCGTTTTATTTTCTCCAGTTCTTGTTCTAAGTTTAAGTAATTTCTTTGTTTAGAATAATAGAGCTTAAATACAAGAACAAAGATTTTTGAGATTTCCGATGATTCAAAATGATTATCTCTAATTTGAAGCTGGATATTTTCAATATCTTTCATAGAAAATGGCTTCTCTTCGGTAATTTGAATGTAACCATACAGAATTAGATATGCTTCTTCTACTTCTCTGTTATAGGAAAATCGAAGAAACCATTGTAATAAATGATGATATTCTTTTTTGTTATTTTGTAATAGTGATAAAAGAATTTCTTTTTTTTTATTAGAAAATGACTTGAGAAAGCTATCGTTATTTTGAACTAAATTTAAGATAGAAATATTTAACTTCTTTGCAATATCACTGATAATGTCAATACTGGGTTTTTCGCAATCTCGTTCGATTTTACTCAGTTGTGACTGTGAGCAAATAAGGTTGCATAGTTGTTTTTGTGTCAGTCTACGTTTTTTTCTCCAATACCTAATATTTTCTCCTATGGTCATGAAAGCCTCCTAGAAATATTCGAAAACGAATTTTTTTTATAATCAAAATCAAGTTACAATTTAATCATTCTCATGAGAATATAAAAATAACACGAAATGAGGTTGATTATGAACAAAGGGTCAAATATATTGATGAAAAAGTTGGAGTCTGAAGGTTATAATTTTTTTACAGGGGTTCCTTGCAGTTTGTTGAAAGAGACCTTTTCTTTTCTTGAAAAGGAAGAGAAAGAGTATTACCCTGCAATACGAGAAGATTCTGCTTTAGGTTTAGCTTCTGGAGCTGTTCTTGCAGGGAAAAAGGCAGCTGTATTTATGCAAAACTCGGGATTAGGCTACTCTTTGAACGTTTTGACATCTTTTAATCTGATCTATGATGTACCACTTTTGATTGTTATGAGTTGGCGTGGATATGGAAATGATGCAGTTGAGCACAATATTATCGGAGATAAAATTACATCTATACTTGACTCCGTAAATATTCCATATTTTATATTGGATGAGGAAAATCTATCCTCGCTTACAGAGCAAATTGAAAAGTGGCATACTAAAAATAAGACGTTTGTTATTTTAGTAAAGGATCAATATTAAGAAATGGAGAATGAACAGATGGAGAAGGAAACGATTTTAGCAAAGCTTTTAACAAAGTATCCAGATGCATTGATTGTCAGTTCAAATGGCTATGTGACAAGAGACTTATATAATTTTAAAGATCGAATAGAAAATTTTTATTTAGTCGGTTCAATGGGAATGGCGGCACCAATTGCACTGGGGCTTGCGTTAAGTCTTCCAGAAAAAATGATTATTATCTTGGATGGTGATGGATCTTTTTTGATGAATTACGGAATTACTACAATGATTGGATTTTTTGAACCAAAAAATTTGCTTCATGTAGTTCTTGATAATGGTGTTCATGAAAGTACAGGTGGTCAAAAAACAATTGGTTTAATGAATCAGGTAGAAGCAACAAAAAGTTTAGGTTATCGATCTGGTTTTATAGTGGAACATTCTATCGCTCAGTGGCCAGAGCAACTCCTATTACCAGCTTTTATTCACTGCAAAATTAAGCAGCGAACCGAGGGAGTTGGAAATAGAGTAGTTCATACACCACAGGAGATTGTAGCTAGATTTTCTAAAACTATAAAGTAAGGGAGGATTGACAATGAAGATAATCGATTGCACTCTTCGAGACGGTGGGAATCAAAATAATTGGAATTTTTCTACTAAGGATGCAAAACATATTGTTTCTAAATTGGACAAATCCGGTATTGATATTATCGAAATAGGATATATTGGTGGTTCTGGGAGTAATCAAAGTTCAAATACCGGGATATTTAATCATTTAACCGCATCAATTATTCAAAACATGCCTAAACTGAAACAATCTAAATATGCTGCAATGATAGTCGCATCTAATTTAGAAGAAATTGATTATGAGGACTTACAAAAAGCGAATATCGAATGGCTTAGAATTGCGAGTTATCCTCATGATATTGAAAAAATTTATAAGAAGTTGACAAAATTCAAACAAATGGGATTCAATATCTCTGTTAATTTAATGAGCGCTAGTTATATTGAGGTTGATTTATTACGAGGAATTGTCGGAAAATTAAATCAATTAAATATTGATTTGCTATGTATTGCAGACTCTTTTGGTCATTTTTTACCAGAGGATGTAACTGAAATATTTACTGAGTTGAGTAAAATTGCACATTTTGATCTTGGCTTTCATGGACACAATAACTTAGGTCTAGCATTTGCTAATGTTTTAGCGGCAATAAATGCGGGAGCAACTTTTGTAGATACGTCTTTATGCTCCATGGCTCGCGGGGCGGGAAATTTGGCCACAGAACAGTTGGGGGCTTATGCATTTAGAAAAGGAACTACAACAATTGATTTACATGAGCTGATAGTGATAGCTGAATTTGTAAGAACAGATATCTTAGAAAAAGACCTAAAAATTGGACAACCAGAGCTAGTTACGGGAATAGGTAACTTGCATTATTATTATTATGATCTTTTGCAGAATTTTGAAAATAAGGAAGCATTATTAACATTAGCAGTCCAATTAGGAAAGCGAAAACCAAAAAAGGTCAGTACTGAATATATTGAGTCATTATTAAACAAAAACGGAGGAAAATATGAAGAAATTTAAAGAATTATTAAATGGAAATAAAGTGGCAAAAGTGATGGGGGTTCATAACGGTTTGACTGCAAAGCTGGCAGAAGAAGCTGGCTATGATGCTGTTTGGGCCAGTGGACTGGAAATTTCTGCTAGTCAAGCAGTGCCTGATGCCAATATATTAACAATGTCTGAAAATCTTCAAGTAGTCGAAAACATCCGAGAATCAACTAAGATACCTGTTCTTTGCGATTGTGATTCAGGATATGGCGGTCTAAATAATACAGTCAGAATGGTCGAAAAATATGAGAGTGTAGGAGTAGATGCTATTTGTATTGAAGACAAACTTTTTCCTAAGATGAATTCATTTATTGAGAATAATCAAGTTCTCGCCGATAGAATCGATTTCTGTGAAAAAATTCGTTCAATTAAAATAACTCAAGAAAATCCTGATTTTTGCGCAGTAGCTCGTATCGAGTCATTGATTGCTGGCGAGGGAATGGAAAAAGCATTAGAAAGAGCTGAACTTTATGAAAAAGCTGGAGCAGATGCTTTATTGATTCATTCGAAAGCTACGGATGCAAAAGAGATTAAAGAGTTTGCCAAAGGGTATATAGGAAAGCTGCCGTTGATTATTGTTCCAACAACTTATCCAGATATTGATTTGAATGAGTTATATAAGTTAGGAATTCGTATGGTTATTTTTGCGAATCAAGGACTTCGAAGTGCAGTGAATTCTATTAAGGCCACTTTTGACAAAATTATTGAATTTGAAAAAACAACAGTAGTTGAAGATGAAATTGCTCCAATGTCGGAGATATTTAGATTACAAGGCATGTATGATATGCTAGAAAATGAAAGAAAAATAAAAAATACAATAAGTAAGGAAGATTTTTGATGGATTGTACATTAACGTTTTTAAATACAGTATTGACAATTACAACAGATGAGAAAAGTGATGTTTTAATGGGAAAGGTAATTCATTTTTTTAGCACACATTTTAGCACAGATTTTGGAAAAAAAGATGGATCAGCATTAGCAACTATTAAAGTCTCAAGAACCAAAGAGCCAAAACAGTTTTTCCAAACTGAAGAAAGAGTTGACAATCTTTATATTAGGAAAAGTGCATCAGATTTTTTCAGCATTTTTGTTGAAAAACGAACTACTGGTACCATCGAATACTTTTATTCTAAAGAAGCAGATGTTTCTTTAATCTACCATAAGGAATTGAAAAACATTGAAGTTTATTGCTCTTTGGAACCAAATCAGAGAGAAGAAATGATTTTGATTGAACTGATTCGTGATTTGGTTCTAAAAAATGAGGAGTTGCACGGAAGTATTGTTGTACATGCAGCAAGTGCCGAAAAAAATGGTGAGGTGATTTTAATAACTGGGCCAAAAGGTGCTGGGAAATCAACTGTTCTTCTAGAACTAGTTAGAGATCACGGTTACAATTTCTTCAGTGGGGATAAAACATTCCTTTGGGTGAAAGATAATTGTTTAATGGCAAAAGGGTGGCCAGATTATCCTCATCTAGGATTAGGAACGATTTCAAAATATCCTGAATTGGTAACTAAGCTTTCTTTAGAGGATGAGGTTCGCAAAAATCAAGCAACTATTTGGTCAACAAGACATAAAATGCCAGTTCCACCAGAAATTCTAGCAGATTTTGTCACATTTAGTTCGCCAGAAATAATAGCTCAACTCAAGAAAATTATTATGCCAAGTGTTCAAAAAGAAATTGCCTTACGTATGTTGGAAACACCTACATCTATAGAAATGTTACAAAAAAATATTGAGATCGTTAAAAATCATTGGAATAACTATCTTGATATGAGTGATCGTAATGTTTATGATCAATCCTTGAAAGAAGTTTTAACCTGTTTGAAGGGAATACCTACTGTCGATCTTTTTGGAAATGGCAAAATCAAGGCGGAATTATTATGTTAAAACAAATCTCAGTTTTTTCAGAAGGATTTGAATTTTATCAGGATATTACATCTATGGTTAATGAGCATTTAATGCAAAGTGTAGAAAAAGATGGCATGGTTTCAATATGTGCTAAAGGAAGTACAACAGCTCTAGTTACTATGCGATTTGAAAAGGGTGTTATAAAGGATTTGCTTTTCTTTTTAGAAAAATTATACCCTTCTGGGACCAAAGATAATCATTTTGAGTTGACAAGAGATCCTAATGGAATGGCTCACATAAAAAATATTTTGTTGGGCAACAGTCAATCCTTAGCTTATATGAACAGAAAACTCATTTTACCTGAAAAGCATCGGTTGGTATTTTTTGATTTTGATTTAAGAACCTCACAACGAGAAATTTATCTAAATTATTGATGTAAACTATATGGTGTCTCTGGAAGAAAGGAAGAAGATATGTATAAATATAGAATGGCAACGCCAGGACCTACCTCGTCTCCAAGTAATATTCGTCTAGCTGGTGCAAGAGATTTAATCCATCATCGCGCTTCACATATGAAAGAGTTGATGGAACGGATAAATCCTAAATTAAAAAATATTTTTCAAACAAAAAATGATGTGTATACTATTTCATGTTCAGGAACAGGAGGTATGGAAGCTAGTGTCACGAATTCTTTTGACAAAAATGATAAGGTTTTGGTTCTGTCTAATGGCTATTTTGGTGAACGTTTCCGTACAATTTGTGAACACAATGCTTTGAATACACTTGTTTATGAAAAGGAATGGGGAGCAGAATTTTCTCTAGCTGAAGTTGCAGAAATATATAAAGAAAATCCTGATTTGAAAGGTGTATTTGTTGTTTTTAGTGAGACATCTACGGGAATGATCAATCCTGTTAAAGAAATTGCTGCACTGTTTAAGAAGACAGAGGTTTTAGTCGTTGTCGATGCTATAAGTGGTTTGATTGTCAATGAGTTATTAATGGATGAATGGGGACTGGATATTGTTATTGCAGCATCTCATAAAGGTTTCATGATGGCGCCAGGATTGACTTTTGTAGGTATTTCGGATAAAGCATGGTCAAAAATTGATCAAACGAATTCTTCAGCTTATTATTTTTCGTTTACAAGATTGAAACAGTTCTTTCCATTCGCCTCCGCAAGTGCTAGCGTATCGTTACTACTGTCATTGGAGGAGTCTTTGTCTATGATTGAAGATATCGGAAGTGGTACTTTGCTAGTTCAACAAAAGCAGATTGCTTTAGCAGCTCAGCGAGCATTAAATGCATTAGGTTTTATTTTATTTGTCGATAAACCAATTTATCGAAGTAATGCTGTGACTTCAGCCCTGGCCCCAGAAGGAATTGATACACAAAAGCTACTTTCACAACTTGAAACAGAGTTTAACTTGTCAATTACGGGAGGGCAAGGTATTTTTAAAGGAAAGATGATTCGAGTAGGTCATATCGGCTATATCGATGAATTGGATCTATATGCAGTTTTTGGAGCTATTGAACGTGCCCTTATCCAACTAGGTGCAGAATTTCCATTAGGCGTCAGTTCAAAAGCAATACAAGAAGTCTTTGTGCGAGGAGGAAAATAACATGCTGACATTGTTTCAACGTGAAACCTGTCCATACTGTAGAAGTGTGAGAGAAAGAATGACTCAGTTGGGTTTGGATTACATTTGTATAAATTTACCGAAAACTAGAACAGAGAGAGTAGTGATGCAAAAGATCACAGGGAACCATTTTATTCCGGCGTTGATAGATGGGAAAAATGTTATTCCTGGAAAATTAGAATTCAATCAGCATATTCTCGATTATTTGAACCTTCATTTTGACAGAAGTGAAAATCAACGATGACAGAATACATTATCCTATCTGATATTCATGATAATCTGGAGCATTTGTTGAAAGTGTTATCTATATATATAAGTAAGCCAGTTATTTGTTTGGGAGATATCTTTGAAGTACTTGTTTCAAAATCAAAATTAGAAACGTTTCGTTTTGAAACTCTTGATCAAGTTCTTTACTATAATCCTAAAATGACTGAAGTATTAGATTCTGTTAGGATGATTAAAGGTAATCAGGAGGAACGACTGGAGCAGTTAGTTCCTTCTGAGAAGTTGCCTAGAAAACTATACGAACTACTGAACAATATGCAGGAAACAGTACTATTAGAAGAACGTTTTTTATTTATCCATGGTCAACAATTTGTGTGGGAAGAAATTGACTATGATTTATGGTGCCCAAATGTAGATATCCGGAATCCTTTTTGCTTATTTTATGGTCACAGTCATCATGACGCATTTTTTGAAGTTGTTGATAGTCAACCAATAAAAATAGATTTTACCTATTCAAAACCAATATTTTTAGATCCTAATAAGAAGTATTTGATAAATGTTGGAGCTATTAAAAATGATCCACTGTCATATGTGATACTTGATACAAAAAATAACATCATAACTTTTTACCACTAATTAGGAGGTGCAAAATGCATATTCTCGTTTTAAATTCTGATAAAACTAAAATTATTGATAAATTAGCTGATATCAATGAAAAATCAGATATTAAGATATCAATATTGGGAAAGGAAGAATACCGTCCTTTGTACGATTCCTCATATTGTAGTTTCTATGGAATTAGTTCATACTTTGATATTAAAACTTTGAAACAAAAATTTTTACAGATAGAACAAGAACAAAAAATAGATGAGATTATAGCAACTACTGAAAAAAGTTTGTTTGCAGCTGGTTTTCTTCGCTCATACTTTGGCATCGTTGGATCAAGTATAACGATTGGATTAGCAACGTCTAACAAACTAACCATGAAAAATCTTTTAAAGCAGCATATCAAAATAGGCGAATTTTTTTCAATTGCTAATGTAGAGGAATTAACTTATCTTGTTGAAACGTCGGATTATCCAATTGTTGTAAAACCAGCAGTTGGTTCTGGAACAAAAAAGACAATAAAGCTAGAAAACTCATTTGATCCTGAAAGTCCAGATATCGAAGAAATTTTTTCCAATCAAGAGCCAGTTATAGCAGAAGAATTTATCAAAATTCAAAACGAATATCATTGTGATGCAGTAATTTCAAATGGAAAAATTGTATTCCAATCTATTTCTCGCTATTTTTCTCCGTTACTGGGTCACTTAGGCGGGCTAAACGGTTCCGTTATTTTAACTTCAGAAAATAAAGAAGTTAAAGAAATTTTAAAGATACTGAAAGAAATTATAAAACAGTTGCATATGGAAAATGAAGTAATTCATTTAGAGACCTATACAGACCAAATGGGAAAAATGTATTTTGGAGAAATTACTACTCGAATTGGTGGGGCAGGCATTCAGGAAACAATCTACCAAAAATATGGTGTTTCACTTTCAAGCTGTATTTTTGGAGACTTAGAAACTATAAAAAACAAACAAGAAGTGAGTGGTTTCTTTGCTTGGGTCGGATTGCCTGGTGAAAATGGTACGATTCAAAAATTGAAAATACCTACAAAAAATGAGAATAATTCAATTGTAAAAGTTGAAAATTTTTACAATGTAGGAGATAAAATGGAAGGTGAACGATCCTCTATTTTCTTTTCAGCTATAGTCTATCTACAATGTAAAACATTAAGAGAACTTCAAAAAACGTTGGAATACATCCAAAATTATTATGAAATTGAAGCAGTTTAGGAGGATTTAAGTTATGAAAGAAAGCCTTTTTCTTGTAGGAATTGCAACATCAACAATTACTAATACGTTAGAAAGTTGTAAAGAGCTGAATCTTGATGTTATTATAGTCGATACACAAGAGATGTTTGAAACACATGAAAAACTTGTTCCGGAAACAATTACTAAAGATTATGTAGATATCAGTAATTATAATGATCTTTTAGCTTGTTTTGAAAAACATAATTCGAAGACTAATATTCGTTATATTTTTAGTTTTAGAGAAGTTGCGTTACTTTCCGTCAGTAAAATAGCTGAAAAATATGCGTTATTTGGAGTTAAAGAAGATGTTGTTCGATTGACTATTGATAAAAACAGAACAAGAAAAATACTACGTAAAGCTGGGCTAGATCAAACAGATTTTGAAATGTGTAAAACACTTGAAGAAGCGCAGGCTTTTTTTCATAAACATAATAAAAAAATCGTTCTAAAACCTAATAATCTTGCTGGTAGTGTTGGAGTAAAGGTGATTGAAAAAGATACCGACCTAAAAGAATACTTTGAAATAGTTCAAACATTGAGCAATACTGGGGAGGTATTATTGGAACAATATATTGATGGAAAAGAGTATTCAATTGAAATGTTAGTATTTGATAAAAATGTTCATATTATCGGAATTACAGAAAAGTTTCTTTTTAAAGATACAGTAGTTGAATCGGGACATGTTGTTCCAGCACCTCAAAGTGAAATGATATTGAATAGCTATCAAGGGAAAATAGAAAAAATTGTCGATGTATTGGGAATTGAATTTGGTCCAGCATTTTTAGAAGTTAAAATTAATCATCTTGGTTTATTTATAATTGAAGCTCATACAAGATACAGTGGAGACAAAATTGTAGAACTTATACAATATGCTTTTAAAAAAGATATTGTTAGACCAATTTTTGATTATTTGGTCCATAAAAAAACTTACACAGATCAACTTAATTGTTCTGATTATTATTCCATTCAGTATTTTTCTTGTCCTGAGGAACCGATTAAGAACATAATTGGAGTTGACTCCATTGTAAACCTTCCTGAAATTGTAACAATTTCTAATCGAATTTGTTTGAATGTAATCAATGATAAGATTGATAATAGTAATAATCGTAAATTCTTTGTTTTATTTCATTGCTCCTCATATATCAGTGTCCAACAAATAGTTGATAAAGTAATAGAAACAGTTATTCTTGAAATGGAAGATGGTTCAGTTAGAAGACTTTCTAGATAAAGAAAAAAAGGATTTCTCAAGGAGAAATCCTTTTTCAAATCAAAATTTATTAATAAATTACTCATTCATTAGTTTCAGAAAATCATTTTCTCCTAATAATTGAACATCTAACCCTCTAGCTAACATTCCCTCAGCCTTCTTTATCTTAGAGCTTTTGCCGGAACTATCAACTTTCGATAAGTCTTGTTCACCCATAACTAAAAAATTGGTTTGTTGATTCACACCATTCTGTGGTGTACCGCCAATATTTTTTACAAGCTGCATAGCATCACGTCTATTCATCGAAGCGAGAGTTCCAGTGAAAACAATATTTTTTTGATAAAATTCATGATCTTGATTAAAAGTACTAGAATCAGCTTCAGTAAGAGAAAGAGTCAAATTTTTAGAAGATGAATTAGCTTTTTTTCTAAATCCGCTAAAATCAGAATGGGTAACTTTACCTAAATGTTTATAATTAGCATGCTCTAAAAGCTCTTCTATTGTCATACTAGAGTTTAATTTAGCTAGCTCAAGTAATAATAGTCCACATGCTCGGGCGTCTTCTAATGCATCATGATGCTTAAAAGAAATATTAAACTCTTTTGCCAAATTTTTTAGTTTATAAGATAACCTTGTTAATAAAGCACGAGAAAGTTGGTAAGTGCAAAGATAGTTAAATTCAAAATTTTCTAAATCATATTTACTATTTGCGTCACGAATAGCACCAGTATCAAACTGAGCAAAGTGACAAACAATTGGTGAATCTTCAATAAATTCAATTAGTTTAGGTCGTAATATTTTATATGAAGGCGATTCTTTTACCAGATCATAATCGATTCCATGAATACTAGTATTAAAAGAATCAAATTCTTCTTCAGGATTAATCAGACTATAGAACTCATCTGTTATTAGACCATTTTCAAATTTAACAAGTCCAATTGAGCATATACTTTGTCTGTTGTTATTGGCTGTTTCTACATCTAAAGCAATAAAAGTATCTTTCATAAAACGTTCCTTCTTTCTAAATGAAGTGGATAACTATTGGATTACCACTATTGTAAAACTCAGTGAAATTAAAATCAATCTAATTGTCGTGTATTCTGTTACGAAATTTGTTACAATAATATTAATAAATATATGAAATTTTTTGATTCGATTTATTTTGAGGAGATTGAAGATGAAGAAATTAATAGGGATAATACTTAATTTATTTGGCGGTTTTTGGCTCTTTTTTGGTGTATTAGGTGGAATTGTTTCAAGCAATGATTTCACTTCCGGTACCATAGTAGCTTTGATAGGTTTAGGCATTTTTTCTTTAGGAAATAAGATTAAACAATCTAAAACCACTTTGTGGGAAGATACAATCAATAAAGTTCATTTAGATTATGACAAAATTGACCAGATTAAGCAGTCAATTTTTAGTTGGTGGAACCAGATTAGCCCACTAGTTTTGGCTATCAAGAAAAAGCTACTCACTCACTTCAAATCTTTTCAGCATAATTCGGAAGATAAAAATAAAAAAATGAAAGTAAAGCCAGAAAAAATCATTAGGGAGAAAAAAATAGATCCTGCTGAAACTATAAAAATTCAGCAAAGAAACGTTAAGAATCAAGTAGTGGCTGAAATAGTAAAATCGTCAAAAGAAGAAAAAATACGAATGGAAAAGAAAGGTGTACAAAATAAAATAGATGACAAAATTTTTGTGAAAGAAGAACAATACAATACAAATCGTTATTCTAGTAAAAAAGAATTATTCTACAATGAATCAGACATCATTTTAGCTGAATATCGCCATCTAACAACACCTGAAGAATTGTTAAAAGCGATAGCTGATCCAAATCGGAATAGTTATTCATATAGCACACTCGGTGCAAAAGAATTCATTAGGGATTCATTGAAATATAAAAATAGTTCAGGTAGTTATTGTGAACCAGTTGAATTAACGAGTTATTACACTACTTTTTCTGATTTGAACAATGAACAAAAAGCTTGGTATTTTTATTGGAGAACGAACGCTTTGAATTTAAACTTTTTAGATGTGGACTTGTCATATATATACTTATTTACTTATGAATTGCTAAATTATTCTTTTAATGAAAATGCAGCTTTTAATGTCAGTATGTTAGTACACCTACATGAAGCATATAAAGAAAAATATAGGGTTGATCGTTTAAAAGAAGTCATCTTCGATATGTTGCTTGAACTAAATCAAACTGATTTAACTAAAAAATGGATAAATGAACGTTATACTCCTCCTCTATACTCAAATTTAAAAGAAGAAAAAGAGATTTCTACTATATCTATGTCCGTTTGGAAAACATACTTAAAATACTATCGTGAAACAAAGTTCTTTAAGGCAAATCGTTCTCAGATTTACAAAACATTTAAAACGTGTACGTTTTTGTTAAATGACTTTTATGAAAAAGAGTCTCTTAAAATCATAGATGTTTATTTTGAAGAAAAAACAGAAAGCCGACAAGCCTATTTGTTCTCTGGAATGGTTATTTTAAGAGAGACTTCTGTAAAAACATATTCAGAACGACACATATATGCAACGGACAGAGCATACGAAGATATTTCGGCGTTCTTTAAGTTAGCTGAAAATGTTACTCGAGTAATTCAAGGAGAAAAACGTCAATTAGAAATAAAAAATAATCCTTTTCATACTGCTCTTCATGATGAGATGTTGGAATATATGAATACTTTAAAAAACAAAAAAAGATTTAAACAAGTGATGGAACCAGAAACATCTGCATTTGGAAGCTTAATTCCACAACCTTTACAAGTTGAGAAAAAGCAGCAAGTTGTAATTGTGTTTGATGATGAAAGAATCAAGCAACTTCAAAAAGAAACAGATGCTTTAGTAAGCGAGGTAAACAAACGGATTGAAGACTATGATAGCCAAGATGATATGGAAAGAATCTCTAAAATTCAAGTCGAAAAAACAACAAGCATTAACAGTAATGATTTTTTTGCTCAATCTGTTGAAATCGATGAAAAAATAATTGAAGAGTTTGCAGAAACTCTTCATCCAATCGAACGTTCATTTCTCAGTTTGTTTAAAAATCTAACAATTGAAAATAAGGACGCCGAACACTTCGCCAAGAAACATGGTCAGATGCTTAGTATTTTGATAACAGATATAAATGAAAAAAGTTTAGATCGTTTAGATGATAATCTAATAGAGGAGAAAGATAGTGTAATTGAATTATATGAAGAATTCCAAAGTATTATAACTAAGATGAAGGAGATAGAAAAAGTATGAATATTAGAAAAAGGGATTCCTTAGTAATTTTAAATTCTCTTAACGGAGGAGTTGTACCTACAAGGGGTATTCAACATATCATGGTTGGAAGAACGGAAGAAGCAAAGCAGATTATGACAGATTTAGATAATATCAAAAGCGGATTATCAGTTGTTCGCTTTTTTGTGGGTTCTTTTGGTAGTGGGAAAAGTTTTATCCAAGGTTTCATTAAACAATTGGCATTCAATGAGAAATTTGTTGTAGCATCAGCAGATTTTTCACCCGAAAGAAGATTATATGGAAGTGAAGGTAAAGCGGTATCTATTTATGCCGAGTTGATCAAGAATTTATCAACAGCAACCCAACCAGAAGGAAATGCATTGCCTAAAATTATTGATCGTTGGATAAATGAATGTCAAAAAGAAGTATTAAATGAGATGGGACTCGATTTTGATGCTATCGAAACATTTGAGGTTGTAAAAGCAGTTGAAGAAAAGATCAAGGATGTTGTAAATCAACTTGATGAATTTACTGGTGGATTCGAGTTTTCTAGAATATTGATTCAGTATTTTACAGGATTTTTACAGGAAAATGTTGAGCTCCAAAGATGCGCATTAAAATGGCTTCGGGGCGAATATGGAACGAGAACAGAAGCAAAAAATGATTTGGGATTAAGAGAAATTATTGCTGATGATAATTGGTATAACTATTTAAAAGTTTTATCTCAATTCATCAAATTGATTGGCTATAGTGGGCTAGTCGTGAATTTTGATGAAGCAATCAATTTATATAAGATCACTCATGTACAGACAAGAGAAAAAAATTACGAAACTATTTTGAAAATGTATAACGATATTCTTCAAGGAAATGTTGAAGGACTTTACATCACTTTTTCAGGGACAAATGAGTTTTTAGAGGATGAACGTCGAGGACTGTATAGCTACGGTGCGTTAAAAAGAAGGTTAGAAATAAACCAATATGAAACAGATGAGTATCGAGATTTTGAACAACCTGTTATTCGTTTGACCCCTTTAAAAAATGATGAGGTGTTTATTTTATTACAACGATTGCGCGATATCCATGCCGCTCATTATTCATATGAAACAACAATTACTGAAAATGAGATAAAAAATTATATGATCGAAATGTATAATTTACCTGGTGCAGAAGACTTTCTAACAGTTGGAGATATTATTCGTCGATTCCTAGGTGCTTTAAACATACTACAACAAAATCCAACTTTTGATCGTGAAACGATTTTTGTTCAACAAATTGAGGAAGAAAAAGTTAAAAAAAACAAGTCACGTTTTTCAGTTAGTGAAGGATAGCAGAGTATGAGTACATTTGAACTATTATCAAAAAATATGCAGAAAAAAATTTGGGAGATGAAGTGGAAGCAATTTACTCCTATTCAGGAAAAAGCCATACCTGCAATATTGACGACCAAAAAGAATATTATCCTTTCATCTGCCACGGCATCTGGTAAGACAGAAGCTGCATTACTTCCAATTTTATCTGATATTGAAAGAAATAAGACAACAGGATTAAGAGTCATTTATGTTTCTCCTTTGAAGGCGCTGATTAACAATCAATTTGAACGTGTAACAGAACTTTCCGATTCTTTAGGGGTTGGTATTACAAAGTGGCATGGAGACGTCTCCGCATCCATAAAGAAGAAATTTAGGAGTAAGCCTACAGAAATTTTACAAATAACGCCTGAATCAATTGAAAGTCTATTTATTAATTATCCTAATGATGTCGGGAAAATATTCAAGTATGTAGAATATGTAGTGATTGATGAGATCCATTCATTTATAGGATCAGATAGAGGTGTTCATCTACAATCTTTGCTTTCAAGAGTAAAAGAATTGAATGAAACCAATTATAGAGTGATTGGATTGTCCGCAACAATTGATGATTATGAAGTTGTCAAAAAATGGGTAGATTACTATGATCCAGACAATGTCACAATTATTGAAGAAAAAGGTTCAGATAAGAAGCTACTGTATTCTTTAATGGCATTTAAGAACGAAGAGACGAAGATGCTAAGAGTTGACTTACTTGAAGATATTCGTGAACTCACTCGAGATTCCAAAGCAATCATTTTTTGCAATAGCCGAAGTAAAGTGGAAGAAGTTAAAGTATTTTTGAATCGATTAGCCAAAAGGGAAGGTGTGGGAGAAACTTATTATGCGCATCATTCATCTATTGATAAAAAAGAGCGTGAGTATGTAGAGAAAATGATGCAAGAAGCAAAGGTACCTAAATCGATTGTTTCAACTAGTACATTAGAGTTAGGAATTGATATCGGATCTGTTGATTTGATTATTCAACTTGATAGTACTTTTTCAGTCTCTTCTTTGAAGCAACGACTAGGCCGTTCAGGAAGACAGTCAGGATCTGAACAAACTTTACAGTTGTATGCGACAGACGAAGATAATTTACTTCAGTCATTAGCAATTATGGAGTTAGTTTTAGAAAAATGGATAGAACCTGCCACAGATTTTATTTTACCGTACGATATTGCTATTCAACAGATAATCTCAATATGTGCGCAAGGTAATGGAATTAACGGAAATGAACTTTATAGAAGAATTTTGGCTAATCCAGCTTTTCATACTTTAGAAGAAGAAAAAGTGGTCTTGCTAGTTAAGCATTTGATTAAAATAGATATTTTAGAATTATTTGATAAAACTAGTGAGGTTGTTGTTGGAATCGAAGGAGAGAAATTACTTAGAGGTAAAGATTTCTATGCAATTTTTATGTCGCCAGAAGAATATCAGGTTTTTCATGGTTCTAAAGCAATTGGTCAGATACATAAGACGCCATTTGTGGGAGAAAATGATCAGATTATATTAGCAGGTCAAATTTGGAAAATAATTTCACTGGATGATAAGTTGAATAAATGTTATGTAGTCTCAGGTAAGCAAGGAAGAGCAACTAGTTATTTGGGAGATGGAAGTCGTTTTCATGAGAAAATCGGTGAGAAAATTATGGAGCTACTCTGTAATGATGTAGAGTTTGAGTATATCGATGAAGAGGCATCTTTACTCTTAAAGGATAGCCGTAAAGTTTATCATTTTAAAGGTCTGACTAGAAAAAATCGAGCGATATTTAATGATCGAAATGAATATATAATGGAAACTTTTGCTTCAACAGAAGTTGCGACGACAATTTATTGGGTGATGAAATATTTAGGAGTAACGGTTAAAGGAAGAGATTATTATGGTCGGATTAAGTTTACTTATGACAAGAATATTCATGGATTATTAAAACAAATAGAAGATTTTTCTTTAACAGAGAGAGAGCTTTTAAAGCTAATAGTAGAAATAGAGCCTTTTAAAACAAAGTACTCTGATTATTTACCTAAGGAGTTATTAGATGAGATCTATGCTAAAAGGTTTTTTGATCTAGAAGAAACAATAAATTTTGTAAAAAAAATCGATTGGATAGTTGTACAGTGAATGATTATGATAAGTATAAAAAAATAATGTAAGAGTAAAAGAGACAGACAACATATGAATATAGGAGTGTTGAGAAAATGAAATGGAAGATTTCTGGATGGATTTTAGTTGTATTACTAATATTAGTATCTTGTAAGAGCAACAAAGAGCTCTCTACACAATCTACTTCAACAGCAAAGCCAATTATAAATAATTCTACAACTTCCCAATCTAATGAATCTACTCAAAGCAGCAGCTCTACAGAACAAAATCCATATGGATTAAAAGCGCCAAACAACGTATACACGTATTTGATTGTCACAAATACAAAAGGCAATGAGTATCTTAAAAATAACGGTTATTCCGCAGTGTTAAAAACAGACACAAAAAATCCAAATCAATCGTTCATTTTAGAAAATTCAACACTGCTCCCAAACATAAATGATGCATACGGCACACAAAGCTATATGTATTTCTGGTGTAGTAGTGAAGTAAAGAGTGTTTTAGCAAATGTACAGCTCGATGATGCTATTATTTTTTTTGAAGCTAATGAGGATTATTTGAATCAACTTGAAAATACGCCAACGTCATCAACTTCTATTCAGGAAGATTTAGATATAGAAGCAATCAATAATGGTGACATTGCTAGCTTAGTTGGAACTTGGCAAAACGGAACTGGGGATACTCTAGTAATAAATGCTGATGGAACAACGAATAAAAATCAAACAATTCACACAATAAAAGATTCTGACAAAACCAGTAAAATCCCATATGCTAGTTTATCAACTGGAGAAATGGGAGGATCAACTCCGATAGGATTTTTTAAGATCGGTTTTGAAAATCCTGATGGAGACAATTCAGATACTACAAAACCAAGACTTATTTTAGCGCAACAAGGAGGAGCATATCCTGCAGAAAATTACTATTATCGACAATAGATAATAATGTATCTGTTTGGATATCCTAAACAAAAATAATTCATCCGATAGGAGAAATAATCACTTTGACAAAGGAGGTGCAACAATGAAATCAAATAAAGAGAAAAATTCCTTAAGTATAAGCAAACAAACATCTTTTTCACCATCAAGAGTAGAAACTATACTACCACCAAAACTCGCAAGCCGTCTGGATCTATACCCAGAAAACAAACGACGTCCAGTCAACAAAACAATATTCAAAAACGAGTACTTCCAATTAACTTACAACATAAAAGAAAACTCGTTAAACGTATCTTCCATAGGAGATCTTGTCTATTCAGCCATTCCTTATGATACAGCAAGAAATTATATCCAACGTGCAGCGATTCAATATCTGCTTCATCCAGAAGAGGTTCATCAATATATCAGATCCCATAAAGTCAATCTGGAAACCTATCTTAAACTAAGTATTTTTCAAATGACAAACAAACGAGTGAATAAGAACTCTGCTAAAGTTATTCAAGCGTATAATGCAATATTTGAAGATCCCTTGCTAGAGATTCAAATTTTAGGGCGCTTATTGCAGCATGATGAAACTGGGGCACTGTCTGCTAATCTTCCAGGTAAGTTTTTATTTAGTGAAAATGTAAAAACAGGAATATCCGGATATGTTTCAGAATACCTTAATTTTATTGTCCAACTTACTCAAGAATTACCAATAACAACTGATGGCAAGCATGTATATTTACTAGAAACAAACGGGAAAGATCATTTTATTTCGGATAAACATTTAACAATTGAATCAGATATTCAACCTGCTTTAGATTTACTACCACAAGAAATAAAACAAAGAATAGAAAATTCAATTATTGTTGCGAAACAAACCACACCTGCAAATAATAAGTTGCTTTTACGATCAGAAGTTGGGAAAGAGTTATCTGAGGTTAGGAAAAATTACAATGCACATAGTGTTGATCCTAGAGAACTAGAACAATATTTTGAAAATGTTCTTCCAACAGAAAATCCAAATGTAGTCAATGTTGTTTCTGACATTCATACGATTGACGGAACACTTCCATTCAATAATAAAAACTTCAATATCTTAGTTGGAGATATTGCTGATTCTCATGTAGTGAACGAAGAAATCAAAGGGCTTTACGTTATAGGAAATCATGAATTAGCAGCTGTATTGCCAGACAGTCCAAATAAAGAGGATCAAGAGTGGGAAAAATGGACACCATTTTTCAAAAACGAGTGGTTTAAAGAACTTATGCGAAATCCAGATGATTCTTGGGACAAGTTACCAACAGGGAATCATATTTATTATGAATGTGTTAAAGTAGAACTTGGAAAACGCTTTCCTAAAGTGAACGTGTTAAATAATAGTAGTATTGTTCATAATGGTATTCGATATATAGGACTCACAATCCCCGTTGCACTAGTGAAACGGAAAAAAGAACAACAAAAGTTTATTCTAAATTCATTAAACTACTTACTAAATAATGATTACGATATACCAACAGTAATCGTTTCTCATGCGCCTTTGTTCAACGAACTTAGTATGCTTTCACCAAAAAGCAAATCGTATAAGAAAAACTATGTATGCTCAGATCCAAAAATTAAACAGTTATTTGAGGAATATAACATCATTGGGGCGATTCATGGTCATCATCATATACCAGCATCTTCAGGACGCTATAAAATGGTGGAATTCGCAGGCAAAGAACGGTTTGTCGTTTGCTCGATTTATTCTAAAATGAACACTGGATTTGAATTGATGAGCTTATTAAAAGATGAAAAGCAAAATAAAAAATGATTATTAAACACTTAGCAATTTAGTTAAGTGTTTTTATTATACTGAAAAATGAACATACAATAAGGTAAATAGTTGATAGAAGGAATGAATAATACTGTAATCGATTAAAAATAAAAAATATTCACTTACTTATTGTAAGTGAATTTAGTGTATGATATAATTAACCATCAATTAAAGGAGGTTACAAAATTAATGCAGTTAAAAAATGCAACAAGTACTAGTCTTTTACTAATAAGAATAACATTAGGTATCACTATGGTTTTACATGGTGTGGCAAAGTTTTCAGATCTGAAAGGAACGACAGAATTCTTTGTTGGGTTGGGATTACCATCGTTCATGCCTATAATTATTGCCCTAATTGAAGTAGGCGGTGGTATTTTCATGATTATTGGTTTACTAGTACCATTGGTTTCGCTGGGATTTATTGCTATTTTAGGCTCAGCAATTTTTATGTTAAAGGCCGGAAGTGGTTTTGTTGATGGCTTTGAGTTGGAGTTACTATTAATTGTTATGTCAATTGCGTGTGGTTACTCACATTTCAACAAAAAAATTATCCAATTCATACCACCAGCTTAATTTAAATATAGTGAAGATGAATTAAAGTAGTAATAAAAAACAAGCAGTAAATCGGAGTAGAAACCGATTTACTGCTTGTTTTTTGTTCAATTGTATCTACTCATATTATAATCAGCTATTTTGTGCTAATAGAGAATTTGAAATAGCGATCTATTTCTTTGCATTGTATGCACTGAAAAGTCAGAAAAAATAATCAAATCTAATGACAAATAGCTTAATTTTGAATGGCAAAATTATTGACAAAGCCCTTTTTTTTGTAAAGCATAGAGGTGATAACCAATAAAGCATTAGTCCAGGACCCATGACTATATGGATTTTCAAAATGACATATTTTTTCTTGCTCCATCCCTTCCTGCGAAAAATCGGTTAAAATGATATCTGCTTGCAGTTGAGAGTCGGTTAATTCAATATTATCATGTCCAAATATCCCTAATAAGTTTTTCTTAAGCATTTGTGTTGAAAAAATATTTTTAGAGAATTCAATATAAATGTTTACTTTTTTTGTTTCAGTGCAGTAGTCTAATATAAAGTAACAAAAATTAACCATGTATATAAGGTTTGCATTTGATACTTGAATGGAGTAGTTTTTATTTTGAGTAGTGAGTTCTTCATAAAATTGAAATAAACTCTTTTCCAGTTCAACAAAACTTAAGTCTTCTGTAGTAAGTTCACTTACTCTTGGACAATTTTCAAGCGGACTAAAGAAGTCGATATTTACATACTTTAAAAAAATGTGTATCACCAACGAATGATAGAAACAAGCATTGTACTGAGATTCAGTTGGAAAAACTTGATAGGATTCAAAGAGACTGTTTAAAAATATAGTAGATAAAGATACAATTTTATTATTCTTAAGCTCACGTGCTAGTTGTGCTATCTGTAGTTTATTTAAGTCCGAGTCGAATTCAGGAATGAACAATCGAATGAAAAAATTTTCTATAGGAGTTTTTGGTACTCCAGATGTCACAGTATCGTTGAATTTTTGGAAAATATTAAAAATCTCTTTTAGATCAGAATCTGTTGTAAGTTTACGATTTTTGATCGTAGGATGTTTAGAGACTGAACTTATGTAGTTTATTCTTTTTTCCTGGAAGGATGATAGAGTAGCTGTATTGTAAATTTGATGAGTATCGGAGAGAAAGGTAGGCCATTCTACAGCTTTGTATATCTCCCAAAAATAGACATTAAGAAAATACAATTTATCAATTTCAGTTCCAGCTAGATTAGAGTTACCCGTATTATTATCGGAAAAATTAATATCTAGCTTAAAACGAGAAAGAAACACCCGAATACGTTTAACGTATTTGTATAGATGTGATGGACTAATATTTATTTTCAGTGAGAGCTGGTTGACGCTAGCGTAACGCTTGGTAATTAACGCATTCAAAATATTAAATTCATTAGATTGTTTAATATAAAATAGTTTCATAGAATCTAATAAAAAACTATTTGGAATTTTATTGGATGTAAGTGAGTATCCTGTATCTGATAAACGGATTGAAATAGTATGTTTTAGAAAAACCTCAGCTAGTTCTTGATTGATTTCGCGTAAAAATCTACGAATACTTGTGGAAGAAATTTTTAAATGATCTTTAATACGGCGCATTTCAATGCTAGGATACTCCGATATTGTTTTTAAAAGTTCGTATTTTCTTTTATCTTTATCGCTTAAAAAAAAATCCATTCAATCACCTCATATATAGATAACTATAGCATCTTTGTTGTAATGCAGATTCTTTAATAATGGTTGTAGAGGAATCAAAAAAAAATAATCGCAAAATATGGTGGGAGTTATTGATTGAAAGTTTTTGTAGTAGAAATAGCAAAACTTACAATAGAAGCAAATGAAATATGAATAGTGCTAGATGGTTTCAGCATTAACATAAAAGCTGTATTACTAAATAATAAGTATACCTAAAAAACCAATTAATGAGATATTTCATTAATTGGTTTTTTTTCTAATCTCTCTGTTGTCATAAAGACTTTTTTGTAAAACATTTTTTTGATGGTAGTAATCATCGCTTTCCAATTGCTCTCATCATTGGTGTCATATAAGAAGAAGTAAGTGGCAGTATCATTTTCACCTTGATAGCTATCAGAGATAATCAAGTCAGCTTTCTCAGGGGTATCTACATAACTAATATTCTTTGATTGAAAAGTCAAGTTGATAGTGTGTTTAATTTGATCATTTAAATAAAATAAACGACCATACTGGACACAAATTTTGATAGGTTCCACTTTTAGATTGCTATCTATCAGGTAGTGAAGGTAGTGCGCAACATATTTGATCATTCCGTCTGTGATTTTAAATGGTGGAGGAAGATCAGTAAATGTATTGGTGAAATAAGAAATGAATTTTTTTTCAACAATTTCCAATACTGGATTATGTGAAGCTTGATTTGATAATCCATCCCGAGTTCTATACCAATCTGAATAGTCAAGATTAATGTATTTTAAATAAAGAAATATGGTATTTAGATTGTAGTAAGAAAGTAACCACACATCTTTTGGAACATCAATATGATAAGCCGAAAAAAGTTTTTTTAGGAGCTTTTTGGTATAGATAGTTAGAGGAGTAGATGCGTTTAAAAATTGCGAGGCAATATTAATTTTTTGCTCTTTATCATCACAATCTTCAATATAGAAACGCGTTAAAAAATTAAAGAACACTTTTTCTTCTTCTAGGATTTGTTCAGGAATTTTGTAAGTGTCTGAGACAAGAGCTAGGCTAAAATCATTTACCTGTTTAAAGGGCGTTAAGTCTATTAAACTCTCATCGTCTAGTTTAATGTGTTGCTTTCTTGAATAAATTCTACAATTTGAAAGAGAAGTTAAATAATTAAATCTTTGAATTTGAGAATATGTAAAGGTTTTTAAAATTTTTGATTTAGTTACGTTTGGCTCCAACAGGCTTTTAAATGGCCATTCCAACCCTTTATAAAAGTGCCAATAATAATAATAAAGAAAGATACGCATGTTCATTTCTTTTTTGCTTGTAAAATTACTAAACTTAGAAGGATTTTGAAAAGAGATGTTGACTTCAAATTTTTCAAGATTAGTGTTTATTTTTTTTATCGCTTTATATAAATGAGGGGTACTAATATGTAGGTAGTTAGCCAAAGATTTTACACTATGAAATCTTTTTTTTAGCAATGCTTCTATAATCTTGAACTGATCAGTATCTTTAAAATACTCAAGACGAACTTTATCAGTAATATAAGCTGCTGGTTTATTTGTTTTGTTTTGTAAATAGTAAAGGTTATTTTTTCTAGCTATTTTAATTCTGTCATCTTTGAAAATAGTCAAAAGGTCTTCATTCACTTCACGTATATTTCTGGTTGCTGAAGTGGCAGAAATCCGAAAATAATTAGTAATATTTTTAATACACACATTCTCTTCGCTAAAATAAATAAAAACAAACAAATCGTATTTTTGTTTATTAATAGAATTCATATGAAAGGTTTCCAGTAAGACCATCTCCTTCAAAAAAAACATATGTTAATGAAATAAAAAACAAATTAATTTCATCGAGTATATCATTTAGAGAGTTAAGAAATCAACCTATTTGACTAGTCAGTAGAAAAAAGTGATTTATTTTATTTTGTTTTAGAGGGGAACAGATGACGATAATCACTGGGATATAAAACATGTTTAAATAGTGAAGAAGAAATTTAGAGGAGTTACTTTCTATTAATTATGAGGTGTCAAATAAATATTCTATTAATAAAAAAACAATTATAAATAGTATTTAGTTTTAACGGAAGGTGGCATGTTTGAAATTGAAAAATAATAAAATGACAAATAACATATTGTCTTTTGGTGTGTGCGTTGTTTTAACTTTTGAAAGTATAGCAGGATCAGTTTTTGTATTTGCTGAGACAGAGAGTAATGGGACATATGAGAATCGGAAAATAGAAGAATCAAACTCTGATGGAGAGCAAAACAAAGAGAGTCAAGAAAGCTCTGCTGATTCTGAAAATAGAACGCTTGATTCAGGAATTAAAGAACCAAAAAATCTTACTAAAGATAATGTATCAGATAAGCTTGCGAATCAAGTGTTCAATAGTCTTTTTAGAGATTTAGATATAAATTTAGGATGGGCGCTTGGGTCAGTTGCCACTATTGATTTTTCACATGAACCAGTTTCTGAATCTAATAGTAGTGGGCTATATTTAAAAGACTTTAAACTAAAAGATGTTTCTATGGAAATAAATACTGACACTATTGGTATTCAAAAAACAGGTCCACTCACAGTTAACCTTATTAGAACGTCAAAGGACTTTGGGATTAAAAGTGTAAAACCAAAAATCAACTATAGCTATGATGCACAGTTATGGCAAGACTTTCCCCCTCATATGGGGGGACCGAAACTAATAGAGATAATAACGAATAAAAAAGGTGGTGCATGGAATAAGCCTATAGATTTTAATGTTAAACTAGAGGCTGCTCCAAGTTTGACTATTGAACAGACATATAAGGAAAAAATAACAGTAGATTTGGGTTCTTCATTTAACCAAAAAGCCACAGATTTTTTTACAGTAAAACAATCCGCAGGCAAAGTATCCAGTGAAATTATTGAATATCCAGATTTTAACAAAATTGGAAGTACTAGGGCGGGTATAAAAGTATGGGATGAATACAATCAACCACAAACTTTTTATGTTTATTATAACGTTAAAGGAAAATTATCAGCAGAACAGAGTAAGCCTGTTGAAGTTAATTTAGGGGAAAGTCTGAGTTGGGCAAAGGTGAATTTAAATGACGTTATTAAAGTTTTAGATAGTAGTAGTAATGCTCAAATTAAAATGGAGTCAGATGCTTACGAAAAATTATTTCAAATTGTAGGAGAGCAAACAATTGATGTTACAGTAACGGAAACATTAGGCACTTCTTCTCAATCTGTTATAGTGCCTTTAAAAGTAAATGTAAAATGGGGCAATGCCGTATTTCTAAAGGGGTATGGCGATAAATCAGTCGGTGCGGTTACTTTAAATCACTACTCATCCCCCATGTTGACATTTACTCAAGGTAATCCAACTAATGGAGAACTTCATGATTTCTATAGAGGCAGAACTTACTATGATTTACGTTTGTTACGACCAACAGATACACCACAAAAGCTTGGTGATCAAAAAACGGGAACCTCAAATAACTCTCTTCAATGGGCACAGGGACAAGAAGATATTTTAACTAAAATAAAAACATTTGGAGATAATAAGAATGGATACAATCAAGCAGTTTATGGAGATTTACTACAAGTTTTTCATGAAGAAGCCGGAACTAGAGAACGACTGATTGTTAATGGAAACGAGACAAAAGAAAATGATGATCAGAAGTTTGTATACTATGAGATAACAACAGAGGGGTTTAGTCCAGTACGTGTCAATCAACTGAGGTCAAAAAAAAGCACCGTACCTCTGAATGCCGATGATGCATACTTAACAAAACATATTGATGAGTACATTGATAAAAAAGGATATAAAAATATTGAAGTGAAACGGTTCACTTCTAAGCCAGAAACGTCAAAAATTGGTGAAACAACAGGAAAAATTTTAGTAGAAGAAACGCTAAAATCAGGCAAGAAAGTTCAATGGGAGTACGAAGTACCATTTTCTATTAAAGAAGACAAAACGAAACTAGAGTTACAAGATGTTGAATTGTATCAGGGAGATAAATTTGACCCAAATATGCCATTCAAAAACGTCACAGATAAAGATGGCAATAAGATTAAAGCCGAGGATTTTAAATATTATTATATTTATCCAGATGGAAAACAAGTAGGAAGCGATTGGTTAACTAAGGAACTGGATACAACAGAGCCAGGGACATATAAAGTTCGGGTGTATCATATAGAGAGTAAAGAGTATAGTAATGAAGCCACAATAACCGTTAAAGAAGACAAAACGAAACTAGAGTTACAAGATGTCGATCTCTATCAAGGAGAGAAGTTTGATCCGAATATGCCATTCAAAAACGTCACAGATAAAGATGGCAATAAGATTAAAGCCGAGGATTTTAAATATTATTATATTTATCCAGATGGGAAACAAGTAGGAAGCGATTGGTTAACGAAGGAACTGGATACAAAAGAGCCAGGAATATACAAAGTTCGGATATTTCATACAGAGAGTAGAGAGTATAGTAATGTAGCCACAATAACCGTTAAAGAAGACAAAACGAAACTAGAGTTACAAGATGTTGAATTGTATCAAGGAGATAAATTTGACCCAAATATGCCATTCAAAAATGTAACAGATAAAGATGGCAATAAGATTAAAGCCGAGGATTTTAAATATTATTATATTTATCCAGATGGGAAACAAGTAGGAAGCGATTGGTTAACGAAGGAACTGGATACAAAAGAGCCAGGAATATACAAAGTTCGGATATTTCATACAGAGAGTAGAGAGTATAGTAATGTAGCCACAATAACCGTTAAAGAAGACAAAACGAAACTAGAGTTACAAGATGTTGAATTGTATCAAGGAGATAAATTTGACCCAAATATGCCATTCAAAAATGTAACAGATAAAGATGGCAATAAGATTAAAGCCGAGGATTTTAAATATTATTATATTTATCCAGATGGGAAACAAGTAGGAAGCGATTGGTTAACGAAGGAACTGGATACAACAGAGCCAGGGACATATAAAGTTCGGGTGTATCATATAGAGAGTAAAGAGTATAGTAATGAAGCCACAATAACCGTTAAAGAAGACAAAACGAAACTAGAGTTACAAGATGTCGATCTCTATCAAGGAGAGAAGTTTGATCCGAATATGCCATTCAAAAACGTCACAGATAAAGATGGCAATAAGATTAAAGCCGAGGATTTTAAATATTATTATATTTATCCAGATGGGAAACAAGTAGGAAGCGATTGGTTAACGAAGGAACTGGATACAAAAGAGCCAGGAATATACAAAGTTCGGGTATTTCATATAGAGAGTAGAGAGTATAGTAACGTATCAACAGTAACTATTAAAGAAGATAAATCTTCACTAAAGACAAAAGATTTGACTGTGGATGTTGAACAGAAAATAAGCTGGAAAGAAGGATTTTCTAGTGCTACGGATGAAAACGGCAAGGATATTCCATGGTCGGATAAAAGAATAAGCATTGAAGGTGTACCGAATAAAGAGACGAATATAGACACCAGTAAACCAGGTGTTTACGAATATACATTAATTTTTAAAGGGAAAGCAAAGAATACAAATGCCAAATTTACGGTCACTGTCCAAGAAAAGTTATCAGCAGAAGCGAATCCTCAAACACTATCCTTAGGAACGTCCATAGATCGTTTGAATCCAAAGGATTTTGTAAAAAATGTGAAAAAAGGAAATGAAGAGATTAAACCAGAGGATTACACAGTTGAAATCAAAGAGACAGTAAACGCGGACACCGTTGCAAATAAGACAATGACTGTCACTGTTGTGAGGCGTTCAACTGGAGAAAAAGTGGATGTTTCTGTACCTGTTAAAGTGGAATGGGGGATATCGACTGTTGCGTATGGTGCGTGGGGAGACAGTCGTACTAGTGCAGCGTTTCCATTGATACTTGGCAAAAATCCAATTATAGCGGCAGTTTCTGGATTAAAAGACGACAATACGCCCATTCATTCCAATTTTAAAGACATCTATTATCAATTTGACTGGTTTGATCTAAGTGAAACAACAACGATTACTATGGACGAGACCAAACGTGGAAAGACTTATATTGAAGCTACGGGAGAAGAATTGAAACAAGATGCTTTAAAAAAATGGGGAACAGACCAAAAGCAACCCGTTCAGTACGGTGATATTGTTCGAGCGTGGCAAAGAGAACCTACAAAAAATTATCTTTACGAAAATGGACAACGAAATAAGTACAATAACGGACAAAGCTCGGTATACTATGAAATTACAAAGGACGGCTATCGACCACTGAAAGTAAATCAATTGAAGCAAAAAACGGTTTCAACAGTGCTGCATGCTTCGGCTGAGACTTTAAATGAAGATTTTAAAAATAATATAGGCAAATATTTTGATTCTAACGAGATTAAAAATATAAAGCCCGTGAAATTTGTGAATCTACCTGACACCAGAACACCAGGACTGAAGTCGGCTAAAGTAAGAGTAGAAGAAACTCTTAAAACAGGTAAAAAAGTTCAGTATGATTACGATATTGAGGTCAATGTGGAGAATAAGTGGGTGAATGTAACAATTCCTACTAAAATGTTGTTCTTCTCTGATATGGAAACAACAGACAAAATTATTTCTGAATCGTACTCAATAAAAAACAACTCAGCCAATACATCGTTATCAGTTGAAATGGCTTCATTTTCTGTTGGTAAAACTTCAGGTGTGAACTATTTATCAGAAAAAGACGAAGATCCATCAAAACAACAAAAGTCACTAAGACTGAACTTACTTGTAGATGGTGAAAAAAAAGTTAATAGTTTAAATGCCAATACACCGTCAATACCTTTAACAAATTTAGCATCTAGTAGCTCAAGTGATATTAGGTTTGAAGGAAAGTATTTTAACGATAAATCGGAAGACTCTCCACGTTTAGAGAGCAGTATAATACTGAAGTTTGGTATTAAAGACTAAGGAGAGAACGATAATGAAGATAGAAACAAAAATAAAGAAAAAATGGATGATCCTTTTGTTATTACTTCTTTTGGTTCTGGGAACTGCTGGAGCTTATTATTGGTACAATTCTCAAAAAAATCCGAAAGAATTAATTGCTGGAGATTATCCAGATATAAAAGATGCGAAAAAAATGACGAATAAAGAATTGAAGGATTATCAACAAAAGAAAGTAGACGAAACACAGTTCACTTTGACAATATTTCCAGAAGCTACCTTTGATCAAAAAACTTCAGAAGGAAATATTTATATAAAAAATGAGCCTGTTAATGCATATCCGATCAACGTAAGAGTGATATTGGATAAAGACAAATCGCTCGTATATGAATCTGGAATGATTCAGCCTGGTTATGAAGTAACAAAAGCTAAATTAGATAAACCTTTAGAGGCTGGGACATACAAAGCAACAGCTCAGGTAGATATATATGATAGTAAGCTCAAAGAAAAAAGAGGAACAACCCAAGCAGTGATCGAAATTACTGTTAATAAATGAATTTAGTAGCCAATGGCTGTTAAAGATAAATAAAAAAACTTTTAGGAGAGATATTAATATGAAGAAAAAAGTACTAGCATCATTATTCTTAGGCGGAATCATTTTAGGAACGAGTCAAGTAGTTTTTGCATCGGAACATCAGATTATTGACAATTCAGAAGGGCAACAATATGATCCTAATAAGGGAGTTGAGATCCCAGTTAAAGGTACATTAGGTAAAATGGATAATACAGATCCCGAAGAAAATATCCCAGAGGGCGATGAAAGATGGCTTAGAGTTGAAATACCGACAACCGTATTGTTTCATTCAGACTCAAAAAATGAAAAAGCAATCACTTCAGGCGAGTACCGTGTTTCCAATTTATCAGCTCGTCCAATAAATGTTAATTTAGCAAGTTTTACTCTTCCTCAGAATGCGAAGGCAGCAAAAGCTATTGATAAATTAAGTCTACAACCCAAAAATAACAAAGAAGGCGAGAAACCATTTGATCTTATTGCAGCTGATGGTGTCCCAACTGGTGAAATGAACAAATTGATGAGCAAATTGGAATCTCCAATTCTTTCTGGAAAAAAAGAAGGCTCAGAATATAAATTCCAGTATACAGGTAAAGTGACACCGGAAAAAATAGAATCTGACAAAGGTGCTGAAGGTGATGAACCTGCTAGACAAACGGTTTCTTATGCGATGACTTTGAAGTTTGAAGTCTTAGGCAAAGATGGAAACTCAGTTAAATAGTAGTATGAAAAAAAGAGATATCATTTTTTTACCAATCATTGTTACCTGTGTTCTTTTGGGACTATTTGGAATGGAATATACTGTTTATGGAGAAGAAATTCTTGAAGAAGCAGAAGTTAGTATTCCAGTGAATGGAACATTGAGTAGAAATAAAAGTGAAGAACAAGCAGTCAATGAACCAAATAATGAGGAAAATAAAAGTGATACAGTGTCAACGGTCATTAAAGATAAGTCCATTCAAACTTTGCCATCTACAGGAGAAAAAATAAGTTTGCTACTTCTAATCGTTGGATTAGCATTAATATTCTTATTTTTAACTGTAAAGAAAATGTTATACGCTAAAATGAATGGATAAATGGAGTTAATAATAAATAAGAATGTGAAAGTGGGGACTTTTGTTGAAAAAAAATGTGTTAATAAAACTTATGTCTACGATTGTTTTTTCTGGAATATGTTTACTGGGATTTTCTTCCAAATCAGAAGCTGATGTGACAGTGTTGAATTTGGAGATATATAGACCCGCACATGTTTCTGTTAATTCATGGGGGGAGAGATCTGCATCATTTGATGTTTACTCATTTCAAGGTATGCGTCCAGAGCATTGGAGACGGACAGATTCTCGCGGGGCTCTTGTTGCTTTTCAAGATCGATTACAAGGATATATAAATTTTGATGTCTATTTTTCAACTACTAATCAAGGATTATTAGTTTTGGATGATAAGGGAAAAGTTTATCGAGGATCTTTTGGGCCGAGGCCATGGAAGAACCAACTTGCAACCACTGTGAATAAAGATAAAGACCGTTTTGAAAGAAATCAAGCTGGTAACTATATTACTGTTGATGATTCTGGTTATGGACAGTTTTTCCCAGAGGCTAGTGGGAAAGATAAAATTGATGTTAAGGCTTACAATTTAACTAATTGGATTGAAGGAATCAAGGTGTCGATGAGTAAATGGAGGAATAGCGAAGACAGCTCTAATTATACTCTTGGATTTGGTACGTCTGAACGATGGAGCAGAACGAATCCTCGTGGGAACTTAATGGTTATTGATAATGCTCATACCTATTATGTAAAACCAGGTGAATCTGTTTTAATAATTAAACTAGCTCCTAACTCATATGATGTTTTTATTGACAGAAAAAAGGTTAAAACTGTACCGACTGTTTAATCAAATTAAAGGTTAAAAAACGTTATTTCGATGGATTAGTTAAAAAAATTCCTTCTACGATTTCTATTTGTTTGTTAAATCAAATAGAAAAAGTAGAAGGTATTTTTTATTTTAAGTACATAGTAGCGTTAAACAATAACGTTACAAGCTTTTTTATTGTTTAAAAAATCATAGTTAATTGTTACCTATGTTCTTTTTGGACTATTTGTAATGGAATATACTGTTTATGGAGAAGAAATTCTTGAAGAAGCAGAAGTTAGTATTCCAGTGAACAAGAACATTGAGTAGAAATAAAAGTGATACAGTGTTAACGGTCATTAAAGATAAGTCCATTCAAACTTTGCCATCTACAGGAGAAAAAATAAGATTGCTACTTCTAATCATTGGATTAGCATTAATATTCTTGTTTTTAACTGTAAAGAAAATGTTATACGCTAAAATGAGTGGGTAAAATTGAGTCAAGTTTATTCATGTAAGCGTAAAGGCAAATGCATTTTGAAAGGAATCGTAATGGTAAATCTATTACACGGATTTCAACTTTATAATAAAAGTACATTTTAGTATACGCTAAAAAACGTTTTGCTAAATTATTTGTTAAGAAAGTGATGTTTTTTAAATAGTCATAAAAAGCTCCGTCTATTTTTCTAGCTAGTCAACTCAAATGGAAAAAATAGAAGGAGCTTTTTTGGTTTTTAGGTAGTAATGAATTAACTAAGGATAAAAAATAGTGGAATTCTCAGGAAAAAAAGGGAACTTTCCTTCATTATTCTAAAATGAACACTGTATTTGGATCAATGAGGTCTTTTAAACATTGAAAAGTAACAAAAGAATAAAAGCGATGATTAAATATCTAAAAAAATATTATTTTCTTTATGAAAGATATATGGGTGTAAATGGACGGTTTTTCATTCTAAAATCCTGATAAAATAAAATTAAGTTAATGGCGCCGTTAATTTAATTTTAAGTAGGAGGAACTACTAATGGGAAATATTGAAACAATGATTAAGTGGATGAAAGACAGAGAAGGTAAAGTTACGTATAGCATGATCAATCGACTTGGACCAAATAGCTATGATTGTAGTTCAGCAGTTTATTTTTCATTGAGAGCAAGTGGTTTTTTACCTGATGGAAGTATGGGAAATACAGACACTTTATTTGGTGATTTAGAACGGAACAATTGGAAACAAATTGAAATGACAAATGGTGTTTTTGAAGTGCAAAGAGGAGATGTTTTTATTTGGGGCACTAGGGGAGCATCTGGTGGAGAGTATGGACATACTGGTATTTTTGTTGATAGCAAAGCTAATATTATTCACTGTAATTTTGGTTATAACGGTATCACAACAAATCCTCATAATAATATCTGGAATGCCAACAGCCAACCACCAATTACGGTTTATAGACCTGCGATTTCTACCCCAAAACCAACGCCTTCCACTAAGTTTAAGGTAGGTGAAATTGTGACTTTTACAAATATTGCAACAAATTGGGTTGGTGGTGCAAAAATAGGATTTTTCAGCATGATGCGGAATTTCCGAGTAAATCGTTTAAATGATGATGGTACGATTTATATTCGTATGATGGATGATTCGTGGGGAAGTAATGTCTATGAACGAGATATTCAGCGGGCACCTAATAATAGTATTGAGAGAAACGATGTTGTAAAACTTCGTCCCCAAGCAACACATTGGGTAAATGGAAATGCAATCAATATTGATAATAAAACAACTCGGACATTCCATGTAAAAGCACGCAAAGAAAACCAATTACTTTTATACGCTGATTCAGCAGGTGGATGGGAAGTTTGGACTTATGATTGGGATTGTATTTTAGTAAGCAAATTTAAAGTGAGTAAAACCCCATCGTATGGTAATCCAAACAATATTCAAGCAAATGAGAAAGTAACATTTGGTCAAAATGCAACAAAATGGAAAAATTACAAAGGAATCAGCTCAAATGTAACGATTAAGTTGAATGAATACAACAGCGTATACAATGTTTTACAAAGAAATGCCGATAATACGATTCGTATCCAATCGCAAGAAGATGGGACAATACATGGTTGGATAAAAGTTTCAGAAGCAGAAAAAGCACCGAACAATCAATTCAAACGAGGCGACTACGTCAAACTCAAAGCATCAGCAACTCATTGGGTAAATGGAGATGCAATCAATATTGATAATAAAACGACTCGTTCATTTTTAGTTAAGACGCGAATTGGGAATACTTTATTGGTATACTCAGAAGCTGCAAATGGTTGGCAGACATGGGTTTATGATTGGGATGTTACTAAGTAGTAACGTGAAAACAGATATTAAATAGAAGAAAGAAGGGATTATAATGACACAACAACAAACAGCTCAACAGATTTGGAACTATTTAACAAATCAAGGTTGGACTAGAGAAGCAGTTGCAGGAGTTTTAGGAAATATGCAGTCAGAAAGTGGTATTATTGCTGACCGCTGGGAGTCTGACAACATCGGAAACATGACTGGTGGCTACGGCTTAGTACAATGGACACCTGCAACAAAATATATTCACTGGGCACAGCAAAATGGTTTAGTGTATCAAGATGTTATTAGTCAATGTAAACGTTTGGAGTGGGAGGTAGCTAATGGACAACAATTTTATCATCCAACAATGTCGTTTAAACAATTTACTCAAAGTACACAATCACCAGAAGCCTTAGCAGAGATCTTCATTAAATTCTATGAAAGGCCTCTAGATAGCAATCAACCTATTAGGCAAACACAAGCGCGCTACTGGTACAATACTTTAAAGGCAAATGAAAAACCAAAACCCACACCCTCAACTGAATTTAAGGTAGGAGAGATCGTGACTTTTACAAATATCGCAACAAACTGGGTTGGTGGTACAAAAATAGGATTTTTCAGCATGGTGCGTAATTTCCGAGTAAATCGTTTAAATGATGATGGTACGATTTATATTCGTATGATGGATGACTCGTGGGGAAGTAATGTCTATGAACGAGATATTCAGCGGGCACCTAATAATAGTATTGAGAGAAACGATGTTGTAAAACTTCGTCCTCAAGCAACACATTGGGTAAATGGAAATGCAATCAATATTGATAATAAAACGACTCGGACATTCCATGTAAAAGCACGCAAAGGAAACCAATTACTTTTATACGCTGATTCAGCAGGTGGATGGGAAGTTTGGACTTATGATTGGGATTGTATTTTAGTAAGCAAATTTAAAGTGAGTAAAACCCCATCGTATGGTAATCCAAACAATATTCAAGCAAATGAGAAAGTAACATTTGGTCAAAATGCAACAAAATGGAAAAATTACAAAGGAATCAGCTCAAATGTAACGATTAAGTTGAATGAATACAACAGCGTATACAATGTTTTACAAAGAAATGCCGATAATACGATTCGTATCCAATCGCAAGAAGATGGGACAATACATGGTTGGATAAAAGTTTCAGAAGCAGAAAAAGCACCGAACAATCAATTCAAACGAGGCGACTACGTCAAACTCAAAGCATCAGCAACTCATTGGGTAAATGGAGATGCAATCAATATTGATAATAAAACGACTCGTTCATTTTTAGTTAAGACGCGAATTGGGAATACTTTATTGGTATACTCAGAAGCTGCAAATGGTTGGCAGACATGGGTTTATGATTGGGATGTCACAAAATAAATATATAAATAATGATTAAAATGGATGAGTTTGGGACACTATCAAAAAATAAAAAAGACAAGCGAAAATCGTTAAAAAGATTTTCACTTGTCTTTTTTAGGTGAGTTTGAAAGTTAGAAGAGAGAGTCTGTTGAGGATAAAGAGTTAAACACTTTGTATGAATACTCTCAATTAAACTGTAAATGGTATGATATTGTTTCTATATCAATGCTGAAATCTATAGGAAGAATGACTGTAATTATTTAGTTAGACACTGTGTCCAAGCTCAGGTCGTCTCTCGGAAAATTAATTTCTTTTAAATAAAATCACAACACTTTTTTCTTATTTTTAAATAAAAACGTATTCATCAATAATTTTAAACTAACTTTATTGACAATAAATGCTATTTGCGTTAATATCAAACAGTATTAATTACTAACACTATTAGCTATTAATGGTGGAAGCAATTATTTTGAACAAAGGAGGAGTCATATGTCATTTGCAGAAGAGGCCGAACAAGAGCTTATGCGTCTAATGGTTCAAAATCGGCATAGCGCATTCAGTAGATTAGAAAAGAGCAATCAAGGTGAAAGCATTGTCATCAAGTTTCTTTATCGCTATGGTGAACCAACCAGCCCAAAGCATCTCGCAGAATCCCTTAATTTATCTAGTGCTCGCATTGCAGTCGTTTTAGGTAGTTTAGAAAAAAAAGGTCAAATCGAACGTACGATGGATCCGAATGATCGTCGCCGCATTAATGTTACTTTAACTGAATGTGGAAAGAAAGCAGCGAAGCTTCAAAAGAAAGAAATGCGCGATAAGATTGTTCAAATTTTTAAACACATGGGAGAAAAAGACACCAAACAGTTTATCGACCTGACTGCTAAATTCGTAGACTACTCCCAAAAAATATCCCTTAAAGAGGAAGGTGACCAATAGTGAAGATTTTCAAATATCTCGGCAAATACTGGTATGCGGTCATCGCAGTTCTTGTGCTCTTAGTCGTACAGGCAAATAGTGATTTAAGCTTACCAAACTTGACATCAGGTATTGTCGATGTCGGTATTCAACAAGGAGGGCTTGAATACTCCACTCCTGAAAAAATCAGAAAAACAACTCTTCAAGGAATTGAAATGTTCATGACCGATGATGAGAAAAAAATAGTTGAAGATAACTATAAACAAGCAACAGAAAAGATTGATGGAAAAGATGTTGAAGTGTACAAATTGAACCTTCAAGGTGATATGACAGAAGCTAAACTAGCAGATATTTTTAATCTACCAATGATGATGCTAGCATCATCTCAATCAAAAGATTCATCGAGTGGAAGTGAAGCAAAATCAATTATTGAAGACTATAAAACGATTGGAGCAGATGCTGCCAAAGCGAAACAACTTGGCGAAGAAGCAACAGCTTTAGGTGAACAAGCAAAGGCCTCTGGTGAAGCGGCTGCCTCTGCAACGGATATTGCTACTGCTACTAAAAAAGGTACAGAAGCCCAAACGTTAGCTCAACAAGCCCAAGCAAAAGGTGAGGAAGCTAAAACTTTAGCTGATGAAATCAAAACAAAAACTGAAGCGATGCCAGCTAAAGTAGAAGCTGCTCGTAAAGCAACCAAAGAGAGTTTAGGCGACCTAGGTGCTGATTCGATGAAAACAGTGGGAATTCAATTAACACTGGCTGAATACAAAGCACTTGATATGAATACACAACAAATTCAAACAGACTATATGGTAAAAACAGGAACAAAAATGATCCTCTTAACCCTTGTTTCAGCTGTTGCTGCAATCATTGTTGGGTTAATTGCTTCATTAGTTGCTGCATCTGTGGCAAGAAATTTACGTGTGGGACAATATGAACGCACACTGCAATTTTCAAACACAGAAATGGAAAAATTCTCACCCGCTTCATTGATTACTCGTAATACCAATGATATTCAGCAAATGCAAATGGGTATCGTTATGATTATGCGTATCGTTTTATATGCACCAATTTTAGGTATAGGTGGAATTTACAATGTTTATAAAACTGGAACCGGCATGGGATGGATTGTTGGCGTTGCTGTTGCCGCTGTTTTAGTTTTAGTTATGACATTACTGTTAACAACAATGCCTAAATTTAAAGCATTGCAAAACTTGGTTGATAGAGTGAATTTGGTTTCTCGTGAAATAATTACCGGTCTACCAGTTATCCGTGCGTTTTCTCGTGAAAAATTTGAAGAAAAACGTTTTGATACAGCCAATACCAATTTAATGAAAACTCAATTATTTGTTAACCGTGCGATGTCTATTATGATGCCAATTATGATGTTGATGATGAATGGTATCTCTGTCTTGATCGTTTGGGTCGGGGGACATAATATGAACAATGGTCAACTTCAAGTTGGGGATATGATGGCCTTTATCACATACACAATGATGATTGTTATGGCCTTTATGATGTTGTCAATGGTTTCAATTATCTTACCTCGTGCCAACGTTGCCGCTGGTCGGGTAGAAGAGGTTCTTGAAACAGTTCCAACAATCAAAGATCCAGAACAACCCAAAGATGATCATGACTTTAAAGGTGAAGTGAAATTTGAAGCAGTAGAATTCCGGTACAGCGATGCTGATGAGGATGTGCTGCATCATATTAACTTTGTGGCTAAACCAGGGCAAACAACAGCTTTAATTGGTTCAACTGGTTCAGGGAAATCAACGATCGTCAACTTGATTCCACGTCTTTTTGATGTAACCGGTGGACGTATTACCATTGACGGTATCGATATTCGTGAAATGAGTTTGCATAAATTACATGAAATTATTGGATTTGTACCGCAAAAAGGAATTTTATTCTCAGGGGATATTGCTTCCAATATTAAATTTGGTGATGCAGATATCTCAGATGAACAAATGAAAAAAGCGGCTAAAATTGCTCAAGCAGAAGAGTTTATTGATTCAAACGAAAAAGGCTACGACAGAGAAATTTCTCAAGGCGGTACGAATGTCTCTGGTGGACAAAAACAACGTCTATCCATTGCTCGTGCGTTAGCTAAAAATCCTAAAATATTAATTTTCGATGATTCCTTCTCAGCTCTTGATAACAAAACAGACGTTGCTTTGCGTAAAGCTTTATCTGAAAATATCAAAGGTGCGACACAAATCATTGTAGCCCAAAAAATCTCTACGATTCTTCATGCTGATAACATTATCGTATTAAATGAAGGTCGTGTAGTGGGACATGGAACACACGAAGAATTGATGCAATCATCAAAAGTCTATCAAGAAATTGCTCAGTCACAATTAAGCAATGATGAATTAGGCATAGAAGAAGCTGAGTAGGGAGGAGCGAATAGAATGTCAGAACAAAAACAAAATCGCCCTCGCGGCGGTCGTGGCGGCGGACCTGGACACATTGCTCCAGTAGAAAAAGCCAAAGATTTCAAAGGAACATTGAAAAAATTATTATCCTATCTTGGTGCATATAAAATCCCTGTTTTCTTTGTAGTAATCTTTGCAATTGTCTCAACTATTTTTAATATTTGGGGACCAAAAATCTTATCAAAAGCCATTACAGAATTATTTAATGGTTTAATCAAAAAATATCAAGGCACAGGTGGTATTGATTTTGAAAAAATTGGCGGCATCCTACTATTTATGCTAGGGCTTTACCTTGTAGCGTCTCTTTTTGGGATTATGCAAGGGTGGATTATGTCGACAATTTCTCAAAAAATCACCTATCGTATGCGGAAAGAAATATCAGAAAAAATCAACCGTATGCCGATGAACTATTTTGAAAGTCGCACAACAGGTGAAGTATTATCAAGGATCACTAACGACGTTGATACGCTTGGTCAATCATTAAACCAATCGATTACACAGTTGATTACATCGACTTTCACCATCATTGGAGTTATTGTAATGATGCTATCAATATCAGTACAGATGACAGGTATTGCAATTTTGATCGTACCGATTTCAATGATTTTAATTATGATTGTTGTCAAAAACTCACAAAAATATTTTAAAACACAACAAGAATACCTTGGAGTGATTAACGGTAAAGTAGAAGAAACAATCGGTGGATATAACATCGTACGTTTATTTAACGATGAAGACAACGCTTTGAAAGAATTTAAAGAACAAAACGATGTTTTATTTAAATCAGCGTGGAAATCACAATTTCTTTCTGGTTTGATGCAGCCGATTATGAACTTTGTTGGAAATTTAGGTTATGTAGCCGTTGCTATCTTTGGTGGAATCATGGCTTACAATGGTTCGATCACAGTTGGGGATATTCAAGCATTTATCCAATATGTTCGTAACTTAACGCAACCTATTGCTCAATTAGCTCAAGTATCTAATTTACTTCAATCAATGGCAGCCGCAGCGGAACGTGTCTTTGAATTTCTTGGTGAGGATGAAGAAGAACAAACTGTTGAAAATCCAGTTAAAATTGATAAAGCAAAAGGTATGGTAGACTTTGAACATGTTCGTTTTGGTTATACACCAGATAAAATCATTATCAATGATTTCAGTTCACATGTTGATCCTGGCCAAACAGTAGCGATCGTTGGACCAACTGGAGCGGGTAAAACAACCATGGTTAAATTATTGATGCGTTTTTATGATGTTACTTCTGGCGCTATTAAAATAGATGGTCACAATATTAAAGACTTTAACCGTGCAGATCTTCGTAAAAATATTGGAATGGTTTTACAAGAAACTTGGTTGTTTAAAGGAACCATCATGGAGAACCTTCGTTATGGTCGTTTAGATGCAACGGATGAAGAAGTATACGAAGCTGCGAAAGCTGCTCACGTTCATCACTTTATCCAAACATTACCTGGTGGCTATAATATGGAATTAAATGAAGAATCTTCCAATATTTCTCAAGGTCAAAAACAATTACTAACAATTGCTCGTGCGATTTTAGCTGATAAACCAATCTTGATCCTTGATGAAGCAACATCATCTGTTGATACACGAACAGAAGGATTGATTCAAGGAGCCATGAATAATTTAATGGCTGGGCGTACGTCATTTGTTATCGCACATCGTTTATCAACAATTAAAGATGCTGATAAAATTCTTTATATGCAAGATGGCGATATTAAAGAACAAGGAACACATGAAGAATTACTTGCTGAAGGTGGTTATTATGCATCACTTTACAATTCACAGTTTGAAGAAGTAGAGGATTAAAATAGGCATCAACGTAAATTAGGAAATACATTAAAAAGAGGGGCTCATCAAAAGTTTTTTGACGAGTCCCTTTTTTCTTTTAATTTAAGAAAGAATAAAGAGAAATAAAAAAACTTGAAAAAAAAATGATCAAAGGGTACGATTTATAAAAATAAATAAACTTGTTAGGTGAGGCTCCTATACAAACATAAGCTATTGCGCAGAAACGTCGAAAGACGCCAATGTGTAAAACAGGAATTGTCGAATTAAGGCTTTTCATAAAATAGCTAAGAAATGTTCTTTACGTTGTATAGTGCTAAAACTCAGACGATGAGATTGATTGGAAGTCAAACGTCTTAGGAAAAAACGGTTTGGCTTTTTTCTGTTGAGATGATGAAATGACATCTTCGCCTTCACAAGTATAATGAATTAGGAATGAAAGGATGTCTACATTGAAAGAAAAAAAATTCACCCCTGCTATTTTAAGTATCCTGCTTTTTTCAATACTTACTTTTTTAGTTGTTACTAATGCTTCGTGGTTTATTCAGTTCGATTCGTTTATTTATCAGTTTAGTTGGAAACCTAGTGAGGTGATCACTGCTTTGGTGAACCTATTTGCCAAAACAGCTACGATCGTTCCGGTTTTTATTCTGAGTTTGATTATTTCTTTTGCACTTTGGCGAAAGAATTATAAGGTGTTAGCATTTTGGATGAGTAGTAATGTTTTGGTTGTTAGTGCCTTAGGTTTCATACTGAAACAATCTGTTGCACGGACAAGGCCGAATGTAGAGCAACTGGCTGAAAAGACTTCCTATAGTTTCCCTAGCGGTCATTCTTTATTAGCAATGTGTCTAGCATGTTCAATAATGTTAGTGATTCAAACAATTTATTCAACTGATCCAAAAAAATATCAATATGTAAAAATAGGCTTAGTTGTTTATGTAGCGTTGATTGGTTTAGGTCGAATTTATTTAAGAGTTCATTATCCTAGTGATGTGCTTGGAGGGTTTTTATTAAGTTTTGCTTGGGTAAATCTTTCATATGCGTTACTTCAAAAAATGGCTATTCATGGAAATTTCTCAATGTTAAACGTTTTTAAAGATGATCAAGATAGTAATCGTTAAACCAAAAGAAGAATTTTTACAAAATGGTCTGCTTATGTAACTTCCAATTGTCAAATGACTTTTCCATTTGGTATAATTTGAGACATAGAAGTGGAGGAATGTAAGTATGATAAAAGTAGCAATTATCGGGTATGGGAACCTAGGTCGGGGCGTTGAGCGTGCTATCAAACAAAATCAAGATATGGTGTTAGTAGGTATCTTTACAAGAAGAGCACCAGAAACAGTTGAAACAGAAGGTGGACAAGCATTCACAATGGATCAACTTAAGTCTAAAAAAAATGAGATCGATGTTTGTATTTTATGTGGCGGATCAGCGACAGATTTACCAACGCAAACGCCAGAATGGACGCATTTATTTAATACAATAGATAGTTTCGATACGCATGCCAAAATTCCAGAGCATTTTGCTAAAGTGGATCAAGTGGCTAAGGAAAACCAAACGACCTCAATTATCTCAACGGGATGGGACCCTGGGTTGTTTAGCTTGAATCGGTTGTATGCACAAAGTATTTTACCGGATGGTGAGACCAACACCTTTTGGGGGAAAGGCGTTAGCCAAGGGCATTCGGATGCCTTAAGACGAATTGATGGTGTGGTAGATGCAGTTCAATACACGATTCCAAACAATGAAGTGATTGAGAAACTCAAAGCAGGTGAAACACTACAGTTGACGACTCGTGATAAGCATTTTAGAGAATGTTTTGTTGTTCTAGAAGACGAGAGAGATTCACAGAGAATTCGTGAAGAAATCATTTCTATGCCAAATTATTTTGCTGATTATGACACGGAAGTTCACTTTATTTCTCAAGCTGAGTTAAATCAAAACCATAAAGCAATGCCTCATGGTGGAACAGTTCTTCATACTGGTACAACCCATGAAAATACGAAACAAGTGATTGAATATAAGTTACAATTGGAAAGTAATCCAGAATTTACGGCAAGCGTGTTAGTGGCTTATGCTAGAGCTTGTGTCCGTTTGGCTAAGGAAAAACAATTTGGCGCGTATACAGTTTTGGATATTGCACCTAAGTATTTATCTGACCGTACGGATGAAGAATTGAGAAAAGAATTATTATAAAAGGTCAATAAATGAGCGAATGTCTATAATGACATTCGCTTTTTATGTTTAAAGAAAGATAATTTTTATTTTAATGAATATAATACAGACAAAAAGCTCTTTTTTTTGTTTAAAAAGAACAATTATGAACTTCTGTTTATGAAAAAATAATTTATAATTAAATTGTAACGAACTTCACAAAGAGAAAGAAGGAAGGTAAAAAATGAAAGTAAAAAAAAGAATAGGTGTTTTAGCACTGTTATGCAGCTTACTAGCTGTTGCATTATACTTTGGAGAAAATGCTGAAGCATCTCCTCCAACTGGAAGTAAAGTAAAAATGAGTGCTTATACAATGGATGGATATTTTAAAGGAAATTTTAGAGGAACCCTTGAGACTGGGAATTGGGAATACGCTGTTCTAGGTACAAGTAGTGATGGTGTTTATTTAGAGCATAAAGGATTGAACATCTATACTATAAGATCTGCTAATCCTTATACAAAAGGCTACGATTACTGGAATTTTAGTTCTAGAGGGTATATTTACTTAGATAAGAAGAGCAACGCAACGCCATTTGTAATCAACAAACGAAGTGATGGTTATTTTTATATATTCCATAATGGCGTTCCTCTGAATACTTTTTTCTGGGGTGGGGGTATATTGAGTTACATTACGTTGGGTGAAGCTAGCGGTTATGACCAAACAAAATGGAAATTTCAATAATAATTGAATACGTTATATTCAAACAGTGAAAAAAATTTAGGTTCATATAGACACTCCTTTCTAGTTGTTATGAAAGAAGTGTTTTTTTTTTGTAGAAAATCGAAATACACTTTAGTTGTCAATGAATAGATCATTACTTATAATAACCATAAATCAAAAGAAAAGAGGAGTTCAAATGTCTTATAAAGTAGATTTCAAGAACGTTTCAACAGTTGGATTTGAAAGCTCTCCAGTTGCCGAAGCAATGGCAGGTTTACGTGCGAATGAAGCTCGTTATTATTGGAATAAATACAAACATGAATTTGTAACGGTGCCAACAAGTGAAGCTCCCGAAACTTTAGCTTGGATTGAAGAGATTTTAGCTGAGCGAGACATGAAATTCCCATATAAACCATTAGAAGTATCAAGCTTTGAAGTGGATGGAATCAAGATGGCGTATGTTTTTTATGAAAATGGTTTGGCTGTCAATGTGATGTATACACTTGAAGAAGGTGGGAAACGTGCAGTAGGGTTTAAACTTTCTGACGGTATGGAAATCCCAGTTGAATTTGAAGGAAAGTTCAAATTTGCTCGTCAAAAATCTAAGTTGGCAGGAACTATTCGCGGCTCGTTTTTTGTTATTAAAGGTGAGTATTAGAAAACTTATACAAAAAGAGATTTGAACAAAGTATTTAGTTCCACGAAATAAGAAAGAATTCACGAAAATTGGAAGAACAATTTTCGTGAATTCTTTCTTATTTTCTAGGTGTTACTTTTTTATCATTGTTTTTTATTTATAATTTAGTTTGAACGTCATATTCTAGTAAAATTTGTTCCTGTAGCCAGTCATTCAAGGTCATTTCAGCTTTTGCATCACCTGAATTGGGAGCTTTGTCTACTAAATTTTTCCCAACCTTTAAGTATTCCAAAGCCTTTTTAAGATCGTGTTCTATAAAGTAGTAATAAGAGGCCTTTATTCGTTTATTTCCCATCAAGGGCTGTTTCAAACTAAGCTGTACTTTTTTGTCAGACCACAATTGAGAAATACGTTCATCTTCTGGTTTGGTAATAGCAAGCGAAAAAAGTAGTTCTTTTTTCACTTCAATTTGATACGGAGGTGGTAAAAGGTCCAGTTGATCCCACAAGGCTTCGATCTGATCATTTAAATGCCTCCAATCATGTTTTTCTGAAAAACGAGCGAGTCTTAAAAAGTATTGATAATCATTGAGATAGGTTTGTTTAGTGTTGGTAGTAGCTACCTGAAAAAAATTTTCAGGTAGGTCAAGATATGTTTTTCCCTGATTTAATTGGTAGTTTGTTTCAAATTGTACATAGAGCAAATATTGTTGTTCTTCACTAGAAGATGCAATTTTTAAAGTCATACCATCATTAAATCCTATAGGAAAGCCATTTGTTATCACAATAAACATGCCTGTAATAAAAAAGGCAGCAGCTATCATGGAATCAGGCAAAAAAAGCATACCAACAATACTGCTAGTAATTAAATTCGCTAGAACGCCACCTAGTAAGTATAGGCGAAAAGGGAATTTTCCTTTCACATATGGAGGTGGTGCCATTAAACATTGTCCCAATGTTCCTGGGACTTTAAAACGTCGAAGCACAACCTTCCCATCTTTTTGCCAAATCCACATAAATGAAAAAATCCGATAACTAACCATTTTATAGCCAGATAGTTTCCCAAAAATACCGTGGCCTGCTTCGTGGATAATAACGTGGAGATTAAAAGAAACAAGCAATGCGAACAGAAAAATTACTGCATCCCAGATTGATAATCTATTACTTCCAATCAGATAGCTGCCAGAATAACCGATGACTCCTCCAAATAGTGCCATAATCAAAATAGAAGCAACTTTCTTTACACTTTTTTTCATAATACACCTCCTTTTATCCTTTTATTTTACCTTAAATAGATAAGCAAAACGATGGGCATTCGAGTATTAACCAAAAATTTATTTCTTTACTTTTAACAATCATCATGTTACGATTCCAGTGTTGTCAGTAAAATGAGAACAACTAAAAATTAAATAGAACCCATCACAAAGGGGAGCCTTGGCTGAGAATGAGTACAACTCTAAACCCTTCGAACCTGTTCGTTAATACGAGCGTAGGAATTGTGATGGAGTAAAATAGATACTTTTACTCCTCCTTTGTGAATTGGTCGTTCTACAAGGAGGAGTTTTTGTATGCAAAGAAAAGCAGAGTTGCAAATTTGGATTGAAGGAACGATCGTTGCGGCGATCGCAATGGTTTTGTCTTTTATTCCAACCAATATCGGCAGTAGTTTTTCGGTTTCATTGGGAATGATCCCCATCACTCTTTATGCATTACGAAGAGGGGCGAAGGCAGGATTTTTTTCAGCATTTATTTGGGGCTTACTCCATTTTCCAGCGGCCCAAGTTTACTATTTAACGCCAATTCAAGTGATCATTGAATATATTTTGGCTTTTGGTTTTGCAGGTTTTGCAGGAGTGTACAGTGATAAGCTACAACAAGCCGTCCGAAATAAAGAGTATGTAAAAAGTAGTCGAATTATTATTTATGCGTCATTTTTCGGTACACTTATGCGTTACTTTTGGCACTTTATCGCAGGGGTTATTTTCTGGGGAAGTTTTGCTCTTTGGGGGATGAATCCATGGCTGTTTTCATTTGTGATGAACGGGGTTAGTGGCGTTGCAACAGCAATAGCAACATCAGTTGTGTTACTATTACTTCTTAAAATAAATCCTAATTTATTTATTCCTACAAAGATGTCACGAATGAGCCAACATAATAATGGCGTTGAATAATACTATTCTAAAGTAGAGATAGATAAGTGATCTGGGCTAAAACGTACATTGTTTTAGCTCTTTTTTATTTTGTTAATAAAAGATATTTTTTGAAAGCTACAGGAGATTTTTTTATACTGTTCAGATGAGGAGGTGAGGGTATGGGAAGGTTAGCTATTCAGAGCTTTCATCGTTAATGAGAGACAAATACACTAGCTAAAATCTTGCGTAAGAAACGTAATTATCTTCATAATTAATTATTGCTAAAAAAAAATAAATCAATTATTTGTTTGAAAAGAACACGTCAGTTAAAATCAACCTATAGGAAAATAACAAAGAGAGGAAGTAGTACATGATTTATCTGATGAAGGCAACTATTGATTCGATCCGTTTGAAAAAAAGATAAATTTTTCTGATTTTGGACAAGCGCTTCAAAATTAGGAAGGATTATTATGACTAAAATTGAATAATAATTAATCAGCCGAGGAGTGTTTTTATGTCTAAAAATTCAACTGTATTTAAACCTACTCAATGGAAAAGAAATTTTTACCTGTTTTTGACAGGACAATTTTTATCGGGAATCACAAGTATGGCCGTACAGTATTCTATTATTTGGTATCTGACAAAGACAACGGGTTCAGCGACTGTTTTGAGCTTAGCCATGCTTTTGGGAATGCTGCCGATGGTTCTGCTGAGTCCGTTTGCAGGTCCTATTATTGACCGTTGGAATAAGAAGGTCTTATTAATTGTAACAGATGTCATTGTGGCTATTTTCGCATTAATATTATCAATTGTCGGAACGATTTCATCCGATTTTCCATTGTGGCTAGTATTTATCTCATTATTGGTTCGTTCAATTGCACAAACTTTTCAAATGCCGACGATCCAGTCAATATTGCCTACAATGGTACCAGAAGATGAGTTGACGAAGGTCAATGGACAATTTAGTATGGTTCAATCGGCTAACTTTATAATTGCTCCAGCGATGGGTGCAGTGCTCTATTCTATGATTCCAATGAATTTCCTCATTTTGTTGGATGTTCTTGGGGCGTTCTTAGGTGTTGGGCTATTAATTATAGTCACGATTCCAAAGATTACCTCAGAAGGGGAGCCAATCCATCTTTTAGAAGATACTAAGTTCGGGTTTAACAAGTTATTTGAAAATAAAGGTCTTTGGTATATCACTATTGTTGGAGCCATCTTTATGTTGCTGTTTATGCCTGCGGCTAGTTTATATCCTCTGATGACTATGAATTACTTTAATGGAACTGTTGGCCAAGCCGGACTGGTCGAAGTGATTTATTCTGTGGGAATGTTGCTAGGTGGTGCTGTGATCGGGATTTTTGGAAAATGGAAAAATCGTATGAATCTAATCTTTTTTGCTTATTTCGTGATTGGTGTAACAATTGGATTAAGTGGTTTGCTGCCGGCAACAAACAGAGGATTTATCTATTTTGTGGGGCTAAATTTAATTGCAGGTTTTGCAACACCTTATTTCAATACTTTATTGATGGCGATGATTCAACAAAGTTATGAACCGAATGTTCTAGGACGAGTACTTGGTGTGTTGAATTCGTTGATGAGTGTTACAGGACCAGTGGGTTTGCTTTTTGCAGGACCGTTAGCGGATAAAATTGGTGTGGAGAAAATGTTTGTGATTGCAGGTATTGGTGCGTTAGTATGTGGTGTGATCAACTTTCTAATTCCAGTGGCGAGAAATTATGACAAGGAATTGCAAAAGAAATTAAGGGAAGAAAAAGAGCAAAACAGTGAAAATTTAGACAATACAACTATTTAACACTAACATTGGGATGCAAAAGAAAAAAAGCAAGCCAAGATTATTAGGAAAATAAAAAACGATCAGGCATACCCCTCATCGTTTTCAATAGATATGATTACAGTAAATATGCTCGTACTTTCTTTGGTACTAGTTACCGACAACTTGTACTGGTAGTCAAGGCTGTCTTTATAGACCACATGGATTTGGTTTCCACCAGATGATTGAGGTGCCAAGGTTTAATTACGTGTGACGTAGCTTTGCGAACTTATCTGAGTTCGTGAAGTTTTTTTTCTATTAGTTAGTGTCTTTATCTACTAATGTAAACCTATTTTTAAACATAAGTTGAGAGTGTCCAATCAATTCATTGGTCTGATCATATCTAAACGTAAGATAAGGGACCTTCTTTGCTATGCTAGCTGTTTTCGTCTGAATATCATGACCTAAAGTATCCATTGCTCGTTTTTTTTCTCCGTTTTTTCCATACTTTAAATCAAGTGGAAGTGTAACCTTCAAGGTCAGGTAATTATCAAAGGTAGGTTTTATATTGATGATTTGTCCATTAGAATCAGCCACGATTTCTTCCAAAAGAGTAGGCATCTTGTCTTTGATATCTTGAGAAAGTTGTTCTTTTTCTTCTTTTTTTGCGATATATTTGCTGTAGTCTAAAGTGAATGTTTGTTTGATAGATGTGGTGTTTTTTGCACCTGGAAAGGGTACAAATGTCATATCAATCGTTTCTGGAAAATTTTTGTCATACAGAGCCATTATTTTGAATTTGTTGTCTTTAACAAAAATAGAACGGTTATGATTATTGTATTTCAAATCGAAATTTGATTCAGCTGTTCCAGTTAAAGTGAAACTACCGTATTCATTTGCTTCAATATCGGTTGTGTCAAATGTGATCCAAGGTTTTTCAGGTTCTTTTTTCTCTTCTTTCTCTTCACTTTTAGCAGATGAACATCCAGCTAATAATAAAAGACTTAATAATATGAATAGATACTTTTTCATTTTACTCCTAGTTCCTTCCATAACTCATTGTGGTCAATTATCAGTATAATAGCATAAAAAAATTAGAAAATGAATGCGTTCAAGACTGCTTAACATGAATTTCACCTTAATCTATTGAAATAGTATTGTGGCTTAATTTACATATGTGACTTTAAATAGTTTGGTGGTAAAAAAATAAAAACTAGAGAGTAAGAATCGAAGCATCTTCTTACCTACTAGTTTTTTGTTTTTTATTAAATCGTCTTTACATCACTCGCTCAAAAGGATCCAAACTAATCCCTTTCTCTAAAACAATCTTCGCATATTCCTGAGCTGAAAATAAAGAATGATCTTTATAATTCCCACATTCTTTTGCTGAAACGGCTGGAACAAAATCAGTCTCAACGATAAAGTTCAATACCGTAACCAAGGCATCACGAATTTCTTTTGGTGAGTGTTCATTCCACATAATCATATAAAATCCAGTACGGCAACCCATTGGAGAAATATCAATGATTCCTTCTAAGTGATCACGTAAGTTTACTGCTAGTAAATGCTCTAATGTATGAACTGCAGCTGTTGGCAATTCATCTTCATTTGGTTGCAAGAAACGTAGGTCGTATTTTTCAATCAATGCTTCACCATTTTTTTCAGTACCCGCTAAACGAATATAAGGGGCCTTTACTGTATTGTGATTTAATTCAAAACTTTCAACACGTGCCATCTAATTCACTCCTTCAAATTAAGTAAATGTCGCTTTTAACTATAACAAAACACCTGTTAAAGTCAATAGATTCCAATGATGTTGAAATGTAACAACCTCTTAGATACTAAGAATTTTGTTTTGCAAAATTCTTGGCTAGTTTTTTTAATAAGTCAGGTGCATCTTCTTGATCCATCACAACCTCGATCCATTGTAATCGTTGGGTATCTTTTCTAGCAGCTTTCATGGCATTATCAAGTTCAATTTCTGTTGTAACTTTGTATGTTGCAACACTGTCCTTGGTCCCGCCAAATACCAATGGCAGATGTTGATAATCCCACATTGGAATATCGTTGTATGGCTCTGTGGCACCATGAATTTCTCGTTCTACAGTATAGCCATTGTTATTAATGACAAAAACGATAGGAGTTAGTCCTTCACGTAAGGCAGTTCCTAATTCTTGAACCGTTAATTGCAATGAACCGTCTCCGATAAATAATAGATGGCGGCTAGCTTTATTGGCCATTTGGCTACCTAAGGCAGAAGGGAAGGTGTAACCGATTGATCCCCATAAAGGTTGACCGATAAAATGCATCGCCTTTTTTAATGGAACATTTGTTAGCCCAAAGAAAGAAGTTCCTTGTTCACCAACCACCGTATCACCTTGGATAAGGAAAGTTTCAACCATTTCCCAGAAATGTTTTTGGGTCAGTTTTTCAGTTGTATTTTCTCCGTTTGATAATCGTTTTAGAGGGTTGATTTCGCCAATAAAACCAGAATAATTGATTGTTTTTAGTGCGGGGATAAAACGATCTAGTTGGATACCCGCTTGTTTTTCTCCATGAATGGAAATTTCTGTACTTCCAATAGAAAGGATTTGCTTATCTGTAAAGCCAAAACTAAAACCAGAAGTTGCTGAATCTGTTAATTTTGCGCCTAAAAGCAGAACTAAATCCGCTTCATCTACTCGGCTTTTCAATGGTTCTGTTGTAGGAGAACCAGAATAAGTGCCTAAATAATGCGGATCTTCTTCGTTGAAGGCTCCTTTTCCAAAAGGTAAAGTTGTTACTGGAAGGTTGTATTTTTGAATAAAGTTATCTAAATGTTTTTCAAGATGGTAACTTAAAATTTCATGACCCGCAATGATAACTGGATTAACTGAATTTGTTAAAGCTTTTTCTACGATGTCTAAAAGTTCTGATTCAGTATTCGTTAGCTCTTTTTGTTCAGTTAGTAAAGGTGTATTGGGTTTAGATACTTTGATTTCTGCTACATCAATCGGCAAATTAAGATAAACAGGGCGTTTTTGAGTCATGGCGATTGTCAATACACGATCAATTTCTGTTAGAGCATTTTCGACTGTTAAGTGAGCGATTGCAGCGGTCACTTTTTCATGCATCTTTTCAAAGTGTGAAAAGTCACCGTCTCCTAATGTATGATGAACAAGCTTTTTGCCTTCTTGAACAGTTGTTGTTGGTGAGCCGACGATTTCAATGACGGGCACATTTTCTGCGTAACTTCCCGCTAATCCATTGATCGCACTTAATTCACCAACGCCAAAAGTTGTGACAAAAGCTGAAACCCCTTTTGTTCGGGCATAACCATCTGCCATGTAAGCAGCATTTAACTCGTTAGCATTACCGATCCAGTTTAAATCATTTCGAGCGGTAATATGGTCTAAAAACTTCAAATTATAATCTCCAGGAACGCCAAAAATATCATCGATCCCTACTTCTTTTAAACGGTCTAGCAAATAATCTGCTACGGTGTACATTTAATCATCCTTCCAATGAAGCTAGCTAAAATAAGTTGCTAGGCTAGTATAAAACTGTAAAAACAATTAGTCGACTAAGTTGCATAGATCATAAGAACGACATTAAAGAATCATTTGAAACATGTTATCTTTTATTTTGATGAAAAATCGTTTTACTTCCTATGTAGTAAAAGCCAATATTATGGTAAAATAGAAAAAGCAACTTTCTTCAGGAATTTGAGAGGAGATTAATAAGTATGAAAAAAATGTATAATGTTGCCGTGGTAGGCGCAACGGGTGCTGTTGGCACAAAAATGATTGAGATGTTGGAAGAGACATCATTACCAATAAATCAGGTAAAACTTTTAGCTTCAAAACGTTCTGCGGGAAAAGAAGTAACGTTTAAAGGACAAACCCTTATAATCCAAGAGCTTGTGCCTGAATCTTTTGATGGTGTTGATATTGCGTTATTTAGCGCTGGCGGAAGCATCTCAAAACAATTTGCACCAGAAGCGGTCAAACGTGGGGCTGTTGTGGTTGATAATACAAGTCATTACAGAATGGATCCAGAGGTTCCATTAGTAGTTCCAGAAGTTAATCCAGAGGCCTTAAGGCGTCATAAAGGAATCATCGCAAATCCAAACTGTTCAACGATTCAAATGATGGTGGCTCTTGAACCGATTCGTAAAGTATACGGGTTAGATCGTTTGATTGTTTCAACTTATCAAGCAGTCAGCGGCGCTGGGATCAATGCTATGGAAGAGCTGAAATCACAAGCTTTAGCTTATATAAACGGTACGCCTGCTGAAGAGTTAGAAGCGGATATTTTACCTTGCGGTGGAGACAAGAAACATTTTCCAATTGCATTCAATGCATTACCGCAAATCGATGTATTTTCAGATGCTGATTACACTTATGAAGAGTGGAAAATGATCAATGAAACTAAAAAAATCATGGAAGACGACAGCATTAAAGTCGTTGCAACGTGTGTGCGGATTCCTGTTTTATCTGGTCATTCTGAATCAATTTATATTGAAGTTAAAGAAGATGGTTCTGATGTCAGCAAAATAAAACAATTGATCGCAGATGCTCCAGGGGCAGTTTTACAAGATGATCCAAGTCAACAACTTTACCCTCAAGCTTTAACAAGTATTGATCGTAAAGAGACGTTTGTCGGGAGAATTCGTCAAGATGTCGACATCGACAAAGGGTATCATATGTGGGTTGTTTCAGATAACCTATTAAAAGGTGCAGCTTGGAATTCCGTTCAAATTGCGGAAAAATTACATGAGATGGACTTGGTTACTTTGAAACATAGTTAATCGAATGAACTGATGTCAAAAAGTAGACGAGAAGTGTAAGGTTGTTACTGATACGATATTTAGCTACGCAGACTAGCTCTTCGGGAAAAAGATAAAATAGGGAGCCACAAACATATTTTCCTATTTTTCAGTCGAAACTGAACGAGCTTGCTATGCTTTTAAAATTAGGAGGTAGTAAGTATGATTTTAGAAAATGCAACGATTATCACAGCAATGGTCACACCTTTTAATGAAAGTGGCGCAATTGATTTTGCTAAGTTGCCTCAACTAGTGAAACATTTGCTTGATAATCATACTGAAGGGATTATTTTAGCGGGAACAACGGGAGAGTCACCTACATTGACTCATGATGAAGAAATCGAGTTGTTCAATGAGGTGATTCGCTTAGTCGACGGACGAGTGCCGATCATCTGTGGTGTAGGAACCAATGATACACGAGATTCTGTTGAATTTGTGAAGGAAATTTCAGCAATTAGAGGAATTGATGCAGGATTAGCAGTTGTTCCTTATTACAATAAACCAAATCAAGAAGGTTTGTATCAACATTTTAAAGCAATTGCTGAGGCAAGTGATTTGCCGATTATTTTATATAATGTACCAGGAAGAACCGTGGCAAGTCTTGATGTATCAACAAGTTTACGGTTAGCTGAACTGGATAATATCATTGCCATAAAAGAATGTTTTGGTTTAGATGCACTAACTGAGTTGGTAGAAAAGGCGCCAAAAGACTTTTTAGTGTATACTGGAGAAGATTCCTTAGCTTTTTCAAATAAAGCTATAGGAGGACAAGGGGTTATGTCAGTTGCCAGTCATGTATTTGGAACTGATATGCACGATATGTTTAAGGCACTTGATCAAGGTGAAATCAAAAAAGCAGCAAGTATTCAGCGTCAATTACTACCTAAAATGAATGCATTGTTTTCAGTGCCGTCTCCGGCACCTGTCAAAGCTGTGTTGAATCATCTAGGCATATCGGTTGGCGAATTACGTTTACCTCTTGTATCATGTACTTCTGAAGAAAAGGCGAAAATTTTAAGCATACTGGATCTTTGATTCGGTATGAGAATATAGAGAGGTGAAACTAGTGAGTACAATAAAAATCGTTCCCTTAGGCGGCGTTCGTGAAAATGGTAAAAATATGTATATCGCAGAAGTGGAAGATGAAATTTTTGTACTGGATTGTGGATTAAAATATCCAGAAAATGAACTATTAGGGATTGATGTAGTAATTCCCGATTTTACGTATTTGGAGGAAAATATTGACCGTGTTGCAGGAGTTTTCTTAACACATGGTCATGCCGATGCGATCGGAGCGTTACCATATCTTTTATCTAAAGTTCATGTACCAGTATTCGGTACTGAATTAACAATTGAGTTAGCAAAATTAAATGTAGGAGATCATGCAGCATCTAAAGATTTCAATGATTTTCATGTAGTCGATGCTCATACAGAAATTGACTTTGCTAATGCAACAATTAGTTTTTTCAGAACCACACATACGATTCCTGATTCTATCGGAGTCAATTTAAAAACCAAGGAAGGCAATATTGTTTATACAGGGGATTTCAAGTTTGATCAAAGTGCAATTCCTATGTATCAAACAGATTTTGGTCGTTTAGCTGAGATTGGCAGAGAAGGGGTTTTAACTTTATTGAGTGATTCTTCTAATGCTGAAAATCCAGCTCAAGTTGTTTCCGAACTTCAAATTGCTGATGAAGTATTTGATACGATTCGTTATTGGGAAGGTAGAATTATCGTGGCTTGTGTGGCAAGTAATTTACAACGTGTTCAACAAGTCTTGGACGCTGCCCATCGATCTGATCGGAAAATTGTTTTAACAGGTCAAGATTTCCAAAGAATCATCAATACAGCCATTAAGTTGGATAAATTAAAATTACCAAGTGAAGATTTGATTGTTAGTGTGAAAGATATGAAAAAATATCAACCAGAACAATTAATTGTTTTAGAAACAGGAACCATGGGTGAACCAATCAAGTCCTTACAAAAAATGGCGAATGGCACACATCGTGTCATCAAAATTAAAGAAGGCGACCTGGTTTATATCACAACAACACCAACAACTGCGATGGAAACAGCTGTAGCAAAAACAGAAGACATCGTCTATCGTGCAGGTGGTGTAGTTAAACAGATTTCCGATAATATGCGAGTTTCAGGACATGGAAGTCCAAATGATCTACAATTAATGTTAAACTTGATCAAACCAAAATATTTTATTCCTGTCCAAGGCGAGTATCGTCAATTAGCAGCTCATGCTGATTTGGCTCACGAACTAGGCATACCTTACAAAAATATTTTCATTACTGGTCGCGGTGATATTCTTGAATACAGCAAACAAAAAATGACGGTTGCTGGCAGCACAACGGCTGATAATATCATGATCGATGGAATTGGTGTTGGAGATATTGGTAATATCGTCCTTCGAGATCGTCGTATTTTATCTGAAGATGGTATTTTTGTAGCAGTAGTAACAATCAACCGTCGTGAAAAACGTATCGTTTCACCTGCTAAAATTACATCAAGAGGGTTTGTTTATGTAAAAACAAGTAAAGACTTGATGAAAGAAAGCAGCAATATCGTGACTGAGATCGTTGAGAAACATCTTGAAAGCAGCGATTTTGAGTGGAGTAAATTAAAACAAGACATTCGTGAACAGCTTAGCCGTTACTTGTTTGAACAAACAAAACGCCGTCCAGTAATTCTTCCAGTGATTATGGAAGCAACACAGCGTAAAGGACGTAAAGCAGCGAATTAAGATATAAAAAGATCACTCAGTCAGTTAGTTAGTAACGACTAGGTGATCTTTTTTTACAAGTAAAAACAGAAAGAGATTATTTTTTTATCGATGTTGATTTTTTGTTACAATAAATGAAGTGATGATATCTAGTTTGAAGGATTGAAGATCTCTGGAAAAAGATAAAAACTACCTGTGACAAAAAGCATTACAAACATATTTTGTTTTTTTACGAGGCTAAACGAGTCTATTATACGTTTAATTTAAGGAGGGAAGAAGATGGAAAAAAAACAAGAAACAAGATGGATTAAATTTCTAGGTGGAAAAAATTTACTATTCACACTGGTTGCATTATTGTTATTGGGGGCAGTGATTTTTGTTTTTCATCAGGTTGGTTTTATATTTGGTCCAATTGGTGTTGTTTTTAAAACGATTATTGGTCCGACAATTTTAGCACTGATCTTGTATTACTTGTTTAATCCGTTGGTTAATTGGCTAGAAAAGTATAAAGTTAAACGAGTGTACAGTGTTTCAGCTATTTTTATGATTCTTGTTACATTGATAGTTGTAGGGATTATACTTGTGGTTCCGATTTTACAAAAACAAGTAGATGGATTAATCAAGAGTTTTCCCCAGTATATGGTTGATTTAAATAAGATGATTACTGATTTTTTCCATAATTCAGCTTTGGAGAAACCTTTGGCTAATGCGTTAGCAGGAGTTCAAAAATGGTTTGATAATGTATCTGATGGGATTGGCAGTTACTTCAGTAAAGCAGTGGAAGGTGCGTCCACGGTGTTTACTACATTAACAGGCTTTGCTTTAGTGATGGTAACAGCACCAATCATTACTTTTTTCCTATTAAAAGATGATCAGAAGTTTTTCTCTTTTATTTTACAGATCATACCACCACGTTTTAGAGATGACGCCAAAGAGATTGGGGCAACAATGAGTAGTCAGGTGGGAGCTTATTTAAAAGGACAAATTTTAGTGTCAATTGCGATTGGTGTTTTAACGTTTATTGGATTTTGGATTGTTCAAATGCCTTATTCTGGAACGTTGTCCATTATTGTGGGAGTGACAGCAGTTATTCCTTATATTGGACCAGTTATAGCATTCATACCAGCAGCTATTGTTGCGTTGATGGCGTCATTTGGGATGTTTATTAAAATGACGATTGTTTGGATGCTTGTTCAAATGCTAAATGGACATTTAATTGCTCCCCAAGTCATGGGCAAACGGCTTGTTGTTCATCCATTGACGATTATCATTGTGTTATTGGTCATGGGAGATTTATTAGGGATGTTTGGCTTTATATTTGGGATTCCAATTTATGCTATCGCTAAGGTTTTAGTTACCTATATTTTTCGTAAGTTTAAACAACGTTACAATCAGTTCTATGGTGATAGCGGCGAGTATGAAGATACGGAATTTTCTAAAGAAGAGTACCTTGATGAGTAGTAGTATAAGAATGGCCATTTTTAGCATATAAAATGAACAATTAATTGATCAATCATCTGTGATTCAGTAAGTAATTAAACTGGATGAGAGAGGATTGATCTTTTTTGCTGTCTTCTAAAGAGGAATGATCATCTAAAAAAGACAATTCGTATCTTTTGTAATACTTTTTTTTAGGCGTTACAATTTGATTAACGGTAAAACAACGAGTCTTTAAAGGAGGGAAGTTTATGAAACGATTGTTAAAAATAATTTTTGCACTAATCATACTCCTGTTATTTGTAGGGACTATAGGTTTATTAAGTCAAATGATTGACATCCCTTGGGTATCCTATGAAGTAGACTCACTTCTTTATAGCTATTCATGGCTATTCTCTTTCTTTGAAGGCATTTTACTTATACTAGGGGTGCTTTTATTTCTCAGTTTGGTGGTCGTTCTTTCTGTTTCTGGTCAAAGAAAACGCTTAGTTGTGAAGGAAGGGAAAAATCGAATTGAAATACCCAAAAGTACGGTAAAGCAGTTGGTAGAAGAGGCGTACAGTAAAAGTATCCATCCAGATAAAACAAAAATGACAGTCAAAATCAAAGGAAAAGAAAAAGTGGCTGTCGATCTCAAGCTCGATGTTCGTAGTAAAGAACGTTACCAACCAATGGGAGAAGAGATTAAAGTAGAGATACAAAAAGTACTATCTGAAGCTTTGGAATCAATTGATAGTCATGTAACCGTTCGTTTAAATGAAAAAGATCAGAAAGCGTCTGCGACATTCAACAAGAAAAAATCACGGGTAATATAGGAGGGGAAAGTAATGAAACAAGAACAAAAAGAACGATGGGTTGAATTGCTTAAACCTTATCGCTTCCGAATTATTTGGACAACTCTGTTTTTTCTATTAGCCTTACTTTTATTACTTATTGGTTTGGGAAAAACACTTGTTTTATTGATTTTTGCAGCGGTAGGTTATACCATCGGAAAAATGCGTGACGAAGACTTGGATTTTTATTCCTTGGTAGATTCATTAAGATCTATGATAGGAATTTAAAAACTATTTTAAAGGAGTGAGTGCAATTGGTAGAAGATGTACAAAGTAATGCAGAAGGTTTAAAAACCAAACTGACGTTTAGTGATGTGGTTATCAAAAAAATTGTAGGGGTCATTATTTCAGATGTTGAGGGCATTTTAGGGTTAAGTGGCAATCTTTTTACTGATTTTGCAGATCGTTTTAGAGATAATGAAGATATCACGAAAGGTATTGATGTGGAGGTTGGGACAAAACAAGTGGCTGTAGATGTATCAGTGATTTGTGAATATGATGTTACCGTGTCCAATGTCTTTGATCAAACAGTTGAAAGAGTAAAAGAAGCCATTCATCATATGACAGGATTAGATCTTATCGAGTTTAATATGAATGTGGACGATGTCATGACAAAAGAACAATATTTAGAAAAATACCGTGGCAAAGATAGTGAAGAAAATAAGGACAATAACGAATAAATTTTAAGAGAATTTTCATTCCAGTTACACATCAACAACGAAAAAGAATGGGCTAACAGAACGATTACCGTTTTGTTGCCCATTCTTTTTTTGAAGCTATTAAAAAAGGTGGAACTTTTAGAATCTAGAATTTATTTTCCACTTGTAAGAGGAATTTTTTTATACTAAGACCATCCTGCTCAGAACTACCCAAATAACCAGTTAATTTGCCGTTTTTGCCAATTACTCGGTGGCAAGGGATGATGATGGGAATGGGGTTTTTACTATTTGCTTGACCAATTGCTCGAACAGCTTTAGGTGAATCCACGGCATGTGCGATGTCTAAATAACTACGCGTTTCTCCGTAGGGAATCAGATACAGTGCATCCCAAACTTTTTTCTGGAAGGTTGTACCAGTTTTAATGGATAAAGGGACAGAAAAGGTCGTTCGCTTACCCGAAAAATACTCCGTTAACTCTTTAGCAGCTTGCTCGGTAAACTGATTTGTCTGATGATCGTTAAGTTCAACAAAAGAAACGGTCGTTAAGCCTTGATTATCAGCGTCTAACCAAATAGATCCGAAAGGTACATTAATTTTCATGCTTTTCTCCTTTTTTTAGCGGTTAGTTTATTATACTTCATCTGGAAGTATGGTACTATATTTTTATATACTAAAATTGGGGGCGATATAAATGGAAGAAATCGTAATTTTACATACAAACGATTTACATTCACATTTGGAAAATTGGCCCAAAATCAGACGATATTTGATTAATCAAAAAGAAAAATACAAAAATGAAGGAAAAACAGTTATAGTACTTGACCTTGGAGATTTCATTGATCGATGGCATCCTCTGACAGAAGCAACAGATGGACAGGCCAATATAGCGTTGATGAATGAAGTAGGATACGATGCTGCAACGATTGGCAATAATGAAGGGATCGGTAATTCCAAAGAACAGTTGAATCATCTATATGATCATCGGAATTTTGATGTCTTGTTGGGTAACTTATTTGATTTAAATACAGGTCAAGCACCTGATTGGACAAAACCTTATAGAATCATAGAAACAAAAGACAAAACAAACATTGGGTTGATTGCTTTAACGGCACCATTTCCCTTAACTTATGAGCCAAATGGTTGGTCTATTCGCTCAACAAAAGACACGTTGCCGCACTTGATCAGAGACGTTCAAGCTCAATGTGATCTCGTAATTCTAATGAGCCATTTAGGCATTGACGAGGATCTTAAAATTGCAAATGAGTATCCAGAAATCAATGTATTACTAGGATCACACACGCATCACGTATTCAAACATGGAGAGAAAATTAATGGGACTCAATTATCTGCTGCGGGTAAATTCGGTCATTATATTGGAGAAGTTCACTTAACGGTTGCCAATGGAAAAATTATTTATAGTGAAGCTAAAGCAGTACCTACCACCGATCTACCTGCTTTGTCAGGAGATCAAAGAGAAACCCAGGATTATCTGGCTTTGGGACATGAACTGCTAAAGAAAAAACAAATTGCAAAGCTACCTTATAAGTTGTCGGTTGATTTAAATGAGCAGCAGTCGTTGATTGTAACGACTTTAAAGGCGTTGAAAGAAAAAGGTCAGACAGAAGCTGCAATTTTAAATAATGGCTTATTTTTGACAGATGTTCCCAAAGGGATTGTTGATGAAGATCAACTGCACGAGACCTTGCCTCATCCTATGCATCTTATTCGGGTAACCTTAGTGGGAAGTGAATTGATTCGGATGATTCGAGAGATGGAAAAAAATCGTGATTATTTACGTAAGTTTCCAATTACTGGGATGGGATTTCGCGGTAAGATTTTTGGTGAACTTTACTATGATGGATTGGCCTATGATAAACTAAAAAAACAAGTTCTTTGGCATAATCAACCCATCAATTTAGAGCAGAAATATACATTTACTACGGTTGATCATTTCATGTTCATTCCATTTTTTCCAACAATTGAGCTAGCAGGTGAGGTAGAATTTATTTTTCCAGAATTTATTCGAACAGTTTTAGGAAACTACTTAAGCGCCCACTACCCAATCCTATAAAAACAAGGTATAATAAAATCTAGGCGGTGAAAAAATGACAGACAAAGTAAAAAAACCATACAAATCTAATAAATCAACTAAACATAAAGAAGAGCCAGCAGCTACTTTAACAGAAGAAATAACTGCTGTCCTTGAAGAAATAAAAGAAGAACCTGTCAAAGAAAAGAAAAAAGGTGAAATCGTCACAATTGTTGATGATACTCATGTGACAATTGGCGAACGTCAGTATCTTTTAGTGAAGAATCATCGGGAAGCCTTTGATGCAGAAAGATTAGGAGAACGCTTTAGTGATGTTCTTTCAAGATATGATTATATTGTTGGTGATTGGGGATATGACCAACTTCGTTTAAAAGGATTCTTCAATGAATCAAATCGCAAAGCTTCCCCAGAACAAAGAATCGACACACTGGAAGATTACTTATATGAGTATTGTAATTTTGGCTGTGCTTATTTTGTAATCGAACGAGTTGGCGGAAAACGCGAAAAACCGCAACCACGCCGTAAGAAAACAAATAAAAAGCCAGTGAATCAAACTCAAGCTCATACAGAAGAAAAACGTGTTCCAGTAACGAATAAACCCAAACCAGTGATTAAAAACCGTAAAGAGAATGAGACGAAAAAACCAGTCATTGGTAAAAAAGATAATGGCGCCAGTCAAGGACGTTCATTTACTATTCGTCAACGTGAGGAGTAATCATCTGTGAAAAAGGATTATCAAGGATATTTAATTGATCTAGATGGCACAATTTATTTAGGCAAAGAAGTTATTCCAGCAGGAAAACGATTTGTAGAACGTTTGCAAGAACTAAAGCTGCCTTTTCTCTTTGTGACCAATAATACAACTAAAACTCCTGAAGCTGTTGCTAATCGGTTAGCGCAAGAATTTGATATTCATGTGTCTGCTAAAACTGTTTATACAGCCAGTTTAGCGACAATCGATTATATGAAAGAACAAGGTAAAGGCAATCGCGTTTTTGTGATCGGTGAGTCAGGGCTTGTGGATTTGATTTTATCCGCTGGTTTTGAATGGGATGAAGAACAACCGGATTATGTGGTTGTCGGATTGGATACGGATATCCATTATGAAAAATTTGCAACAGCAGCATTGTGCATCAGAAATGGCGCAACATTTATTGGCACAAATCCTGATAAAAGCATTCCGACTGAACGAGGATTGTTGCCAGGGGCAGGATCATTTGTTTCTTTAGTTCAAACGGCAACACAACAAGACCCCATCATGATCGGCAAACCAAATGACATTATCATGAATGAGGCGCTAAAAGTCATGAACCTAGATAAGGAGTCTGTTATCATGGTCGGTGACAACTATGAAACTGATATTCAGTCGGGCCTTAAAAATGGCATTGACAGTTTACTTGTTTTGTCTGGATTTACCTCAAAATCAGCAGTTGAAAGCTTACCTGAAAAACCAACATATATTGTTGAGTCTTTAGATGAATGGGATTTTTGATATGAAAACAAAAGAAAGAAGTTGGATTTGGTTTGAAAGAGCAGGGATTTTGTGTTTGATTTTGACGATTATCTCTTTAGCCATTACAATAACCATTAATTTTCGGTTGTTGTATGTGATTGATATTGATTCGTTGAAGATTTTAGATTATATGTCAATGGATAAATCAACTCTTTTAAAAAACTTTGATCAATTGATGGCTTATTTAAATAATCCCTTTAATCACACGTTGAAACTATCCGATTTTCCAGTTTCTGAGAGCGGAGCGTTTCATTTTTATGAAGTAAAACGACTATTTTTACTTTGTTATGGCGTGTTGGCTTTGACAATCATTCCAAGTGGAATCTTTATTTTTCGACTGATTAAAACGAAAAGAATCTGGCGTTTGATTCGTCCATTTCAATGGGGAATGATCATTCCAGTATTCTTTGGTGTCTTGATGGCTATTGGTTTTGATCAGTTTTTTGTAGCATTTCATGGATTATTTTTTAATAATGATGATTGGTTATTTGATCCTGTAACAGACCCTATTATTAATGTATTACCAGAAGAATTTTTTATGCATTGCTTTATTTTATTCTTTGTTTTATTGGAGCTATTCTTTTTTATCGGAATTGTTGCTGGGAAACGAGAATTGAAAAAATTATAGAATATAGTTAAGTGGCTAGAAGCAGAACTCTAAGAGTTGTTTCTGGTCTTCTTTCTAATTCTAATCTAGTTTTAAAAACTAGATTGAATGTTTTTCAAAAAAATGTTAAACTGTTTTTGTAAGTAGAAGGAGGGGTCTTGTGAATGAAATAAAATCCTCTTTGCGAGTTTGGGGAGAAGAACTTGTAAATGTTCATTTGCCTAGGTGGCATGAATTACCTGAAATAGAGTTATATATGGATCAAGTGATCACCTTAGTTGAACGTTATTTGTCTCCAGTTATTCCTAAGGAAAAGCATACATTACTAACATCATCTATGGTCAATAATTATGTGAAATTAGGATTGATTCCAGCACCAAAGAAAAAACGTTACAATCAAAAGCATTTAGCTTTTTTAATAGCCATTACAATGTTGAAGCAAGTATTAACTATACCAGAAATCAAACAAGGAATTATTTTTCAAGGTGCAGCGGTTGGTATTCGTGAAGCGTATAACCTGTTTTGTGATGAACAAGAAGCTGCATTAGCAGTAGTTGTTTCACAAGCAATGGGAAAAGAGCCGATTGCTGCTTTTGACCATTCGATTTCTGTCGAGTTTATGGTAGTAAAAGGTGCCACACTGTCCTTTGCAACAAAATTATTTACTGAAAAAGTCATTGAGTTGGAACAAAAATATTTAGAAGAAAATGGAGAACAAGAGCATGAATAAAGAGAAAATCGCCTTATTAGTTGATTCAGGAACAGATGTCCCTCAAGAATTAGTTGAACAATACGGGATGTATATGATTCCTTTACAGATTATTTATAAAGATCGTATTTATACAGATAAAGTGGATATTACGCCAGAAGAAGTCTATGAGCGCTTACCTATAGAAATTCCTAGTACTTCTTTACCAGATGGTGAAACGATCACAAAGATTTTTGATAAAATCAAAGCAGACGGTTACGAAAAAGTTCTAGCTGTGACGATTTCAAGTGGGTTAAGTGGAACGTATAATGTTGTACGGTTAATTTCAGAAGAATTTGAAGGATTAGAGACATTTGTTTTAGACACAAAAAGTATTGGAATCGGTAGTGGTCTTCAAGCAATTGAAGGAGCTAAATTAATAGAAGCAGGTCTTTCTTGGGATGAAATCAAAACAAAATTGACTAGCAATGTGACTAAAGCAAAAGTATTTTTCAATGTTGCTACTCTGGAGTATTTACAAAAAGGCGGACGGATCGGATTAGTTGCTTCTATTTTAGGAAATGCATTGAAGTTAAATCCAATTATTTCTTGTAATGGAGAGGGCGTTTATCATACGGTGGCCAAAGCTCGAGGCAGAAAGAAAAGTTTAGATAAGACGTTTGATTTAGTTAAAGCATTTGTTGGCGATCATAAGAAATTTGTTTTAGCTGTCGCTCAAGGGCAAGCAGTAGAAGAAGCAGAAGCGTTTTATGAAAAGCTGAAGGAACAATTTCCCCAAGCTGAAAAAATTTATTTGGGTACAATAAGTCCAGCACTAGTAGTTCATACTGGTCCGGGTCTTCTAGGTGTAGGTATCCAGCTTTTAGATTAATTTTTGAATACCAACAAATGTACATTATTTCGATGTCTTTTGTTGGTATTTTTTTTCGTTTGCTTTTATGATTAAATGTATCAATTAGATTGAGATATTACTCATTAAATTTTCTTTTAATTTTAGTTGAAACTATCATGAAAATTTTCGAGACTATGGTAATCTATTGAAATGTTAAATTGAAGGGAGAAAAAATTATGAAAAAAGCAATTGCAGAATGTCTTGGAACATTTATCTTAGTTTTCTTTGGTACAGCAACCGCTGTTTTAGGAAATGGGATGGAAGGTATTGGTACAACAGGGATTGCATTAGCATTTGGCTTAACGATTATTGCGGCTGCGTATAGTATTGGTACAGTGTCTGGTGCTCACTTAAATCCAGCAGTATCATTAGGTATGTGGGTTAATAAACGTATATCAACAATGGAGTTGATCTATTACATTGTTGGACAAATCGTTGGTGGTTTGATCGCTTCATTTGCTTTGTTGTCTATTTTGAACGCATCTGGAAAAGAAACAATAAACTTAGGTCAAAATGCTTTTGGTGATTTGAGTGCGGTAGGTGCCTTAACAGTAGAAATTATTTTAACATTTATTTTCGTTTTGGTTATCATGACTGTAACAAGTGCTAAAAAAGGCAACGCAAAACTTGCCGGAGTTGTGATTGGTTTAACATTGACAATGGTTCATTTAGTTGGGATTCCGCTAACTGGTACATCAGTCAATCCAGCTAGAAGTTTAGCACCAGCAATCTTTGTTGGTGGCGAGGCTTTATCACAAGTTTGGGTATTCATTGTAGCTCCGCTGATCGGCGGTCTCCTTGCAGCCTTAGTTGGTAAGTACTTGCTAGATACAGAAGAATAAAAGAAGAAAAAACTTGCCTGATAGACTATTTCTGTCAGGCAAGTTTTTTAGTGTAAATAAATTACAAATTTTTTATACCCGTTTCATAATGGTCGAAGCGTGGACCTGATAAATTAAACTCAAATGTATTTCGATCAACAAGTCCAACAACATCTTGGCTTAGATAAAGTTCTATAAGAAATTGCGCCATTTGTTTAGCTGTGTGAAATGTAGAAAATCCCTTATTATAATCGTAAGAAGTGGAACCGTTGGCGATTTGGGCAAATTCTGTTTCAGTTGCAGCTGGAGCTAAAATTTTGGCTTTTAAAGATGCACCTTTGGCTTGTAATTCTAGAGCAATGCCTTCAGTAAAAGCACTCACGTAAAATTTACTGGCGCAATAGGTTGCTGCGTTGGGGACATTCTTATAACCGCCTGCAGAAGAAACATTAATTAACTGAGTCTGGTCTTTGTTTTGGTAATCAGTAACATAAAGAGTTGATAATAAGGTCAGGGCTTCAATGTTTAACTGAAGCATTTGGCTTACTTTAGCTAAGTCTTGATCAGAAACAGAATGATAATAACCAAACCCAGCATTGTTAATCCAAGTCTCAATATCATAAATTTTTAGATCATTATACATAGCTAAAACAGTTTCACGTTGTGACAAATCGGTTGTCTTGATGATAATATCTCTGTTAGGATGCTCAGATAAAATTTCTTCTTTTAAAGTAGTAAGCCGATCCTCTCGTCGAGCAATCAATATAAGGTTTTTCCCCATTTTGCTAAATGCTTTGGCTGTTTCTAGACCAATCCCTGAACTGGCTCCTGTAATTGCTGTATACTTCATAATTATTTCCTCCTAAAAATGGATTTGGTGGTACAATTAAAGTATAGAGTTTAGAGGCGACTCTAAAGCAAGAAGGAAATCAAAAAGGATGTGAAAAAGTGTATACGATCAGTGAATTTGCTGAAAAAATTGGTATTAGTGAACATACACTAAGGTATTACGAAAAACAAGGGTTGATTGAACCATCAAGAGATGAACATAACTATCGTGTTTATGGAGAAGAAGACAGTGACTGGGCAACTTTTGTGATTAAATTAAAAAACACAGGAATTTCTTTAAAAGAAATTAAAAAATATACCGAGTTAAGAAAAGTCGGCGACGCAACGATTTCTGAGCGTAAACAGTTATTATTAAACCATCGTATAAAAATCATGTTAGAGTATGAAAAAGTCAGAAATCATCTTGAATTGCTGGATGATAAAATCGCATTATATGAACAGTTGGAAAAAGAATATAAAAAATAAATCCACTAATGTTTGCTCCGCCGATGAGCGAAGTAAACGTTAGTGGATTTATTTTTAAAAAAAGGTGAGTCTTTTCTGAGTTGTATCAACAGTCACTTGATCGCCAATTGGAATGGTAAAAATCGGTTGTGTGTGTCCAAAATTCATATCATAAATAACAGGAATCTCACGTAATACAGGGTATTTTCCTAGAATTGCTAAAAGACGTTCCTCTGTCATTTCCGTTTCTTTAGGGAACCGTCCAATCAATAATGCTTGAGGATGTTTCACTACTTGTAGTAATGAAGCTAAACCACGTGCAAAATCATGATAGTCATCTTCTTCAGCATTTTCAACAAATAAAATCGATCGTTCAAGTTTTGGTAGGAACTGTGTACCAAAAAGCAGTTGAAACGTCCCTAAATTACCGCCGTAACAAATTCCCGTAACAGGATTGGAATGACTGTAGACTTTCCAATCATTAGCAATCAATGTTCGTTTTGAATTTGGCAAATACCATTCATCTTGACTCCATGATTCAGAAGCGTAAACATCAAAAGCTTTTTCATCCGTTGTTGCATGTAAAAAGAATTCTGTTTGATATTCTTGCAATTCATCCATTTGAAAACTAGAAAAATGCGGGCCGACATACGTAAGTAATTTTGTTTGTGCAGTAATTGCATTGCATAAAGCAGTGATATCACTATAGCCGCAAAAAATTTTAGGATGTCGTTTAATTAGTTCAAAATCAAGATAAGGGAGTAATTCATTGCTGTTAAAGCCTCCGATCGCTGTTAGAATACCTTTGACATTCTCATCTGAAAAAGCTTCATGTAAATCTTTGACACGGCTCATGATGGAAGAAGATCCAAGTATATCTTGTTCGTCTGTGTGCTCAGAAAAAGTGACGTTAAACCCTAAATCTGTCAATTTTTTCACGGCTGCTTCTATTCCCAAATCGGTTAATCGTAAAAAACTGCTGGAGGGGGCAATGACTCGGATTTCATCTCCAGGTTGTAATCGTGGTGCTTTCATTTTTATCGCTTCCTTTTAAAAAAACTTATTCTTAATTATAGTCGGAAAGACTTAGTTTTTGCAAGATATAGATAAGAAAGAGTAAGGACTCTTCTATCAAAGGTGAAACAGTGGACAAAATAAGGTATAATAAGAGAGAATATATTTAATTAGTGAAAAGACAAAAGAAAAAAGAGGTGCCTCTTATATGAAAAAAATATTAGTTGTAGATGATGAAAAGCCGATTTCGGAAATTGTGAAATACAACCTTACTAAAGAAGGATACGAAGTGTTCACCGCTTATGATGGTGAAGAAGCTGTTGAAAAAGTGAAAGAAGTAGAACCGGATTTAATTATCTTAGATTTAATGTTGCCAAAAATGGACGGACTGGAAGTTGCCAGAGAAGTTCGTAAAACCTATGATATGCCTATCATTATGGTGACTGCAAAGGATTCTGAAATTGATAAAGTTTTAGGACTAGAACTTGGTGCAGATGATTATGTAACAAAGCCTTTTTCTAATCGTGAACTTGTAGCCCGCGTCAAAGCAAATCTACGCCGTGGTGCGACTAGTGCTAAAGAAGCAGAATCAACAACGCAATCAGAATTAACGATTGGCGATTTAACGATTCACCCAGATGCTTATATGGTATCTAAGCGAGGAGATAAAATCGAGCTGACACACCGTGAATTTGAATTGCTTTATTATTTAGCCAAACATATTGGACAAGTGATGACACGTGAACATTTACTCCAAACTGTTTGGGGCTATGATTATTTTGGTGATGTTCGTACAGTGGATGTAACGGTGCGTCGTTTAAGAGAGAAAATTGAAGATAGCCCAAGCCATCCGACTTATTTAGTCACTCGTCGTGGTGTCGGCTATTATCTTCGAAACCCTGAACAGGAGTAGTGATTTATGAAGAAAAAAGTTCACTTTTTTCAATCGGTAAACTTTAAGATTGCGTTATCATTTATCTTATTACTATTGATAGCAATCCAAATCATTGGAGGCTATTTCATCCGTGAGTTGGAGTCTACAACTATAAATGATTATAAAAAAACTGTTGACCTACAAGTAACCCAACTGGCTAGTACACTTAGTACTAAGTTAGGAGAAAAAGATCGTGATCGTACAGAAATCGATGCTAACCTAAAGAAAACACTGAGTGACTTATCTGCTTCTGAAACGATTGAAGCTCGTGTCGTTGATGATAAAGGGATTGTACGTGCTTCAAGTGATTTGAATCAGCAAGGAATTATCGGTAAAAAAAATGATTATCGTGACTTGAATGATTTTAGTGCTAAAAAATATTCAGCCATGGATAAAGATAAACGTGTATACATTAATGTTCAGCCTATCCAATCCCCGACTGGCGACACAGTCATCGGGGTTCTTTATGTTAAAAGCAATATCGAGGGGAAATACCAGGAAATTACAGACACTGCCCGTATCTTTTTCACCGCTTCAATTATTGCTGGAGCGATTTCGATTATTGTGACACTATTGATTGCAAGATCGATCACTCAACCAATTGGTGAGATGAGAGAACAAGCGTTGCGGATTGCCAGAGGTGATTATACTGGAAAAGTCAAAGTCTACGGAAAAGATGAGTTAGGTCAGTTGGCAGAAACCTTTAACCAGTTATCTGAAAGAATTGAAGAAGCCCAAGAAACAATGGAGGCTGAACGAAATCGTTTGGATAGTGTTTTGGCTCATATGACGGATGGTGTTATTGCGACAGATAGACGAGGAAAGGTTATTACGATCAATGAAATGGCCCTTTCTTTACTGAACGTTAAAGATGAGCACGTGATTGGTTCTTCGTTATTGGAACTTTTAGACATTGAAACGGATTATACTTTGCGGAAATTACTAGAAGAACCAGAGGAAATTTTGATTGATCGATCGTCGTCTTCAATGGAAGAAGATCAAATGATCATTCGTGTTGATTTTGCAATGATTCGTCGTGAATCGGGATTTATTACTGGTCTTGTTTGTGTACTTCATGATGTAACGGAACAAGAAAAGAATGAGCGGGAACGTCGAGAATTTGTATCTAATGTTTCTCATGAATTGCGAACGCCATTAACTAGTATGCGAAGCTACATTGAAGCACTAAGCGAAGGCGCTTGGGAAAATCCTGAAATTGCTCCAAATTTCTTGAAAGTGACATTGGAAGAAACTGATCGGATGATTCGAATGATCAATGATTTACTAAATCTTTCAAGAATGGATTCCGGTAACGGTGAATTACAGTTAGAGTATGTCAATTTTAATGAGTTGATCAATTTTGTGTTAGATCGATTTGATATGATGGTTGAAGGAAATGATAAAAAATATACGATACATCGTGAGTTCACCAAACGAGACTTATGGGTCGAGCTTGACACAGACAAAGTTATTCAAGTCTTGGATAATATCTTAAATAACGCTATCAAATATTCTCCTGATGGGGGAGAAATCACTTGTCGTTTGTTAGAAACACATAATAATGTCGTGTTCAGTGTAACGGACCAAGGCCTTGGGATTCCTAAAAAAGACGTTAATAAAGTGTTTGATCGCTTTTATCGAGTGGATAAAGCTCGTGCCCGTGAACAAGGCGGGACAGGACTTGGATTAGCCATCTCAAGAGAAGTAGTCAAAGCCCATAATGGAGCAATTTGGGTGGAAAGTAAAGAAGGTCAAGGTTCTACCTTTTATATATCCTTGCCTTATGAACCTTATGAGGAGGATTGGTGGGAATGAAAATGACGGAACGAATCGTACGCATTGGATTGGTCTTTTTAGTGTTGCTCAGTCTGTATCTTTCGGTCAGTATCTGGGTTAGCTCAGCTAAAAAAGAAAAGCCAGTCAAAAACGATCCTCAACTTGCTACAGCAGTTGTGAACGAAAGGGCAGATACAGATGTTTTTTTACCGATGCGTTTAGTTCGTATGCAGGATGGCAAATCTGAAATGAATAACAGTGAAAATCTAATCACGAATATTCAAAATGAAATCAAGAATAGTAAATTCGGAGAATTGATTCAAACGGTTCAAGGGAATTCAGAACAGTTTGATAAATACCTAGTAATGGATCAAGGATTTGAACTGCTATATGAGGGTCCTTTTTTATTAAGTGAATATATTTCTGTTTATAATTTAGCTCTCAATTTGACGGATATCAATAATAATGCGGATATTTATTTTACCTGTATTCAAGTTGATTTAAGTCAAAATAAAATTCGCTTTTTAGATTTTAATCGTAAGGATGTTTATGAAGCGCCGATTACTATTGATAATGAAAAAGCATTAACTCTAATGAATAAAGTTTCTGTACAATACAATCAAATCTCAGAACAACAAGCCATAGCAGGGAAACACTATTTTATGTCAGAAGATTTAAAAATGAAAAAATACAGTTATATCTTAGCCTCTCAGCCAGTCACTAAGTTTCGTAATGCTTTTTTTTCCAATACGGAAAATATTCAAACAAACGAAGACAGCAAAGATTTGTCATATACTAGTGGTAGTGAACGTTTGGTTGCAGAAGAAAAACTTGGAACAATCCATTTTAATGGTGAGTTAGGGACGCGAACACCTGAAGATAACATTTATTCCGATAGTTTTGATTACGTAAAAAAATTAGGTACAAATATGGGGAATATTCGTTACTTTGATCGATCCAATTCTGAGATCAATTATCGAACGTTTGTGGAGGGGTATCCAGTATTTAGTGAGAATGATAAAGGTCAAGTTCGCATTACGATTGACAATGATAAAGCCGAAAAAACAAGTGTAGTCATTGAAACAAGTGTGGATACGATTCAAGTGCCGATTCCATCAGAAGAAGAAGTGATTTTAAAAAGTACGGAAAATTTATTAGAACAACTAGCTGCAAATGGTGCCGATCAAGAGAAAATAAATTCAATGGTTATTGGTTACACGTGGCATAAGATCGAGGAAATAACACAAGTTGTCGATCTAACTCCGGAATGGTATATTCGCTATGATAACAAATGGTATCCGGAACGTGAATTACTAGAACACCTAGCGAAGTTGGAGGTGGGGTAATGGACTTCAAACGTATCGAATGGATTTTTTTCATCGCCTTTTTAGGTTTAAATATGTTTCTCTTCGGGATTTATCAAGAAGGATTAAAAGAAGAAAACAACGTTTCTTTTTCTGACCAGACAGATAGTATTGAGAAACGTCTAGGCAAAGATGGGATTACCTATAAAAATGCGCTTTCTAGTGAAAAAATGGAGGGGTACTATTTAAGCGGAGAACAAACGAATTTTGACGATGCAATTCAAAATGAACGAACAACAAGAGATCGTAACTTCTTTAAAAACGGAGTCGAACTGATTGATAACTCGTTAATTGTTTATCCTCAAATGAGCTATAGTCAAACTAGTTATTTTATTGATGAAAAGAGTGTGAACAGATCACTTGAAGCTTTTCTAAATAATAAAGATAGTGTTCTTTTTGGTAATCAATACCACTATTTACCTGATTTCTCTAATTTGGATGGCGAATTCCCGGAAGTGATTGTTTCTCAGAGCTATAAGAATATTCCGTTTAAAGATGACACAGCTCAAATTTCATTAAAACTAGAAAAATCAGATGAATCTGCAGGAATTCACAAAATTTACAAATATACCCAAACTCATATTCAAGGGATCGAAGAATTACGAGATAAGATGGATTTATCATCTGAGCGGGATGCAATCGAAACCTTGTATATAAATAATAAGATTCCGAGTAACTCAAAAATTTCCTTTATGAAATTAGCTTATACGAGGATTTATAAAATTCGTGAGAAAAATGTTTATGTTCCTGTATGGTTTATCGGAATTAAGTCTGGTGAGAATAACTTACAGATCGAGCAAGTGAATGCCATGAGCAATACGATCATTACAAATAATACTGTCCCAAAGGTGGAAAATCATTAATGATGGTTGTATAATAGGTAGCTGTAGACTAAAGAAGGGAAGCGAGCAGATAAATGAGTCAAGAAAAAGCTTTTAATATTAGCATTCTTGCTAGTGGAAGTACCGGTAATTCCCTTTTTATTGAAACAGAGAACAAAAAGCTACTTGTAGATGCCGGGCTAAGTGGAAAGAAAATCACTTCACTGCTAGCGGAGGTTGATCGCAAACCAGAAGATTTGGATGCTATTCTAGTTACCCACGAACATCGAGATCATATTCACGGTGTGGGGGTACTTGCTAGGAAATATAAATTAGACGTTTATGCGAATGAAAAAACGTGGGCAGCAATGGACCCCTTGATCGGTAATGTGGCTGTTGAGCAAAAGCATATATTTGATATGGGCAAAGTTTTGACTTTTGGCGACATGGATATCGAGAGCTTTGGTGTTTCCCATGATGCTGCGGCGCCACAGTTTTATCGTTTCTTTAAAGACAATCGTTCTTTTGTCATGTTGACGGATACTGGCTATTGTAGCGATCATCTTCGAGGAACAATCAAAAATGCGGATGCCTATTTAATCGAAAGTAATCATGAATTAGAGATTTTACGAATGGGTCCATATCCGTGGAGTCTAAAACAGCGGATTTTAGGAGATAAAGGTCATTTATCAAATGATGATGGTGCCTTAACTATGGCTGACGTGATTGGTGATCAGACAAAACGAATTTATTTGGGACATTTAAGTAAAGAAAATAATACAAAAGAACATGCTCGTATGGCAATGGAATCAATTTTAACGGAAAAAGGATTAGGTGTTAATTTTGATTTTAATGTATATGACACCGATCCAGAATCAGCATCAGAGTTGTTTGCAATTTAAGAAACTGAGTAAAACAAGGCTAAATAATTAGTTTTGTTTTACTCTTTTTTGTTCGGTATAGAATATATTATAGAACTTTTAATAAATGCTGTATTAGCTTGTTTTTTTTCAGTAGGTGCAGTATAGTTAACTATATTTTTGAATGTTAAAAAACAGATGTACAGATACAGTTACTGATGTTATTTTAACAGCAGTAGGAGGAATTAGATGTTTCAATTTTTACCTCATTCAGTTTTGCAAATGGGCACTATCTTTTTATCAATCGTGATCGAAGCGTTACCTTTTGTTATGCTTGGTTGTGTGATTTCAGGTGCTTTGCATGTATTTCTAACCCCGGAAAGAGTGAAAAAATTATTACCTAAAAATAAACTTTTATCAATTATCGTAGGAAGCTTCCTGGGTTTCTTTTTTCCATCTTGTGAATGTGGTATCGTTCCGATTGTTCATCAATTTGTAAAAAAAGATGTGCCGACATACACTGCTTTTGCTTTTATGATCACGGCACCAATTATCAATCCAATTGTCTTATTTTCCACGTATATTGCTTTTGGAAACTCAGTCAAATTTGTTATTTGGCGAGTGTTAGGAAGTATGCTAGTGGCTTTAATTGTGGGTGTTTGGTTGGCTTATATCAATAGAGAACCTATTCTACAGCAATCAGTATTGAACGCTACATGTACAATTGAAGAAGAACATCATCATAAAAAAGAAACCATTTGGCATAAGTGTTGGTCTGTATTGACTCATGGAATCGATGAGTTTTTTGATACGGGACGCTACTTGATTTTTGGTTCGCTTTTAGCTGCGGCTATGCAGACTTATTTACCAACAGGTGCCATTTTACAATTAGGCCATACAAAAATTTTAGCTATTTTAGTCATGCTTGTGCTAGCTGCTACTTTATCATTATGCTCTGAAGCAGATGCCTTTATTGGTTCATCTTTATTGAGTTTATTTGGTAGTGGACCAGTCGTAGGTTTCCTTGTTTTTGGACCTATGGTGGATATCAAGAATTTATTAATGATGAAACGCTACTTTAAAACATCATTTATGTTAAAATTTGTCGGCATTGTTACCGTAGTTGTCAGTCTTTATGCGTTAGCAATTTAAGGAGGGAAGAATGAATGATTCGATTTTTGATTTTGGTAGGATATTCGACTTTAATGATGTACTTACAGGTATCTGGCAGGCTGAATCAATATATAAATGTCCATTATCAATATCTAGCGATTCTATCGATGGTACTGTCTTTTGTTTTAGCGATTGTTCAACTGATTATTTGGAATAAAGAAGGGGATCAAAAAGAATCAGATCACCATCATCATAACCATGACGAACACGATCATGGCTTGAATAAACCTTATCAAAAAGGAATTGCCTATTTTTTACTGGCGTTGCCGTTGATTGTTGGATTTATGTTTCCGACAATTAGTTTGGATACATCAATTGTTGAAGCGAAAGGATTTAATTTTCCATTGAGCAAGGAGTCTGTTGGAGATCCTGATGTCCAAACACAATATTTAAAACCAGATACCAGTATTTATTTTGATAAGACTGATTACAATGAGCAAATGAAAAAAGCCTTAAAAAAATATATTAAAGATGATCATGTGGCAGTAACAGATGAAAATTATTTGGAAGTAATGGAATTGATCTACAATTATCCAAGTGAATTTATTGGTAAAACAGTCTCTTATAAAGGATTTGTTTTTAATTCTACGCAAAATGAGCAGACGGATGCTTTTGTTTTCCGATTTGGTATTATTCATTGTGTAGCTGATTCTGGTGTGTTTGGATTATTGACACATATGCCTAAAGAACAACACTTAAAAAATAATGATTGGGTGGAACTGACAGGGACGATCCATTCAAACTACTATGCACCATTTAAGCGAGACATTCCCGTTGTAGATGTTACCAAAGTAAAAAAAGTTGATGCGCCGAAGAATCAATATGTATACCGTTCATTTTAAAAAAAGTACCAGCCGATTTTTGGCTGGTACTTTTTTTATAATTAACTTTCCCAAACGAGTTTATATTCTAGTTCACCTGTAGTGTCTAATTGTTCGGAGACTACACGAAATCCTTGTTTTGTGTAAAATTTTAAGGCGTTTTGATTTTTTGCATAAACATTGAGACTTAAAGTTTTGCTGGAGTGTTTGACTGCATCTAAAAGTTTTTGACCGATTCCTTGATTGCGATACGCATTCAGTACAAATATACCTGCAATATAAGTCTCATTCATTCCTAAAAAAGCAACAATTTTATCTGTCTCTTTGTATACATACAAATCAGCTTGAGGTAGCTGTTCTCTAACAAAGTCAATGTTTTCTTGCCAGTAGCTTTCTGGAATGAAAGTATGAGCTTCAATGTTAGCAGTCAGCCAAATTGTTAGTATTTCTTCTAATTCTTTAGTAGAGATCTGTTCTATTTTTTTAATCATTATTTTTATCCTTTCTTTATTCATTTATGAAAGAATAGCTAGTACACTCATTTAGTCACCTCTTTTGCAATTAGTATAAAATTTACTTTTCTTCTTTTTTTCTGATCAAACTTAATATCTCTCGTTTTTCTCTAAAGTTACGAATATTATGATTCAAAACTTCAGATAAAACTAAACCTAATGCAATTGCACCAGCAATCATGATAGCTTGAACGGTTGAGTAAACAGCAGTCTCGTAGTTGCCGATAACTAGATTTCTTACGGCTTGATAAGCAAGACCACCAGGAACTAAAGGAACCATTCCGGGGATATTAAAAATAGTAACAGGCAATTTTAACGTTCGTGAACAAACAAAACTAACTGCAGCAACACTTAAAGCCCCCAATAACGAACCTAAAGCAGCGCTGGCACCTAATTGAACTGATATCCAATAAAACATCCAACCAGACGCTCCAGATAAACCACAAGCAACCAATGAACGACGAGGGACATTGGTAATAATAGCATAGGCTGAAGATGCTAAAAAACTAAACGAAAATTGAACTAGTAGATTGAACATTAAATGATGCACCTCCTTAAAATAAAAGCGTAATGGGCTCGTTTGGCTCAGACAGAAAAATAGGAAAATCTGACTGAGGAGTTTTTTGCCTCATTCATATTTTATCTTTTTTCCGAGGAGCAAGCCCTTGGAGCTAGATAAAATAAAAGCGTAATGGGCTCGTTGGCTCAGACAGAAAAATAGGAAAATCTGACTGAGGAGTTTAATCCCTCTAATAAAACAATTGGAAAACAAAAGCAATAGCAAAACCAATCATAGACGCTGTCATCATCGCTTCGGTCCCTCTAGAAACCCCTGATAGATAATGTCCCGCCAATAAATCTCGTAAGGCATTTGTCATTTGAACACCAGGAACTAAAGGCATGACACAACCAATAATAATCATATCTTGATTTACCCCTAGTCCGATTTGCGTGCTTAAAAGAGCTGCGCAACCAATGGAAAACGCTGCAAGAAATTCCGAGAGAAACTTGATACGTAAAACTTTTAAACTAGAGTAATAAAGACCATAACCTAATCCTCCAATCAAGCATGTCAAAGGTAAATCAGTCCAAACCCCGCCAAACAAAATCATGATGGTTCCGCTGACAACAGCTGCACTGATAAATCGTAACCACAAAGGGAAAAACTTACGTTCTTGTTCTAGCGTTTTTAGCTGGTCTAAAAGTTCTTCCAAAGTGAAGGTACCCGTCACATATTCTCTGGAAAGTTGATTGATTCTTGAGACTTTTTCTAAATTAATCGAACGATTCAAAATCTGAACCATGCGAATGGTAGATGTGCCGTCCAGACCAACAAAAAGCCCTGTTTGGGTCACGTAACTTACTAATCTATAGTCTCCTGACGCTAAAGCAATTCGGCTCATAGTGTCTTCCACCCGATACATTTCTGCATCACTTTCTAGCATGATTTTCCCTGCGAGTAAACAGGTTTCTAGGACTTTTTCTATATCTATAGTTGTCATTTTGTTTCCTCTCTCTTTAGTTGTCTCATTTTATATATGATTAGTATAGTTGATAATGGATGTAAAAAATAGCACGAGACTACAAAAAAATTATTATCCACCAGATATCTTGCACAAATGACGAAGAAAAGTACGATTTGTTTATTCTTCTGATAAATGTAAGAACAAAATTTCCTTTTTTCTATTCTTATCGTATAATAAGAAAAATCTAAGAATAAATGGAAGCGGGATGGGGAAATGATTTTATTAGGTTCGTTAGTTAATGGCCTTGCAATTGTAGTTGGGAGTTTGCTAGGTGCCATTTTAAGAAATATTTCAGAAACGATGAAAGATACAGTAACAAAAGGTATTGGTTTGGGAGTTCTTGCTTTAGGGATTCAAATGTCTTTTAAAACATCTTCATTCATTGTGATCTTAATTAGTTTGTGTATAGGCGCAATGATTGGTGAAGGAATAGCTTTAGAAGATAAGATGAATTCTTTTGGTTTGACATTGGAAAAGCGGTATGCAAAACCAGGAAGTAATTTTGCTGAAGGATTTGTGACGGCATCGCTAATTTTTGTAATCGGGTCTATGGGTATCATCGGCGCTATTGAAAGTGGTGTGGCAAACAATCATCAAATCCTTTTCACAAAAGCTGTGATGGATGGTTTTTTATCAATCATGTTAACCGCTACATTAGGTATGGGTGTCCTTTTTTCTGCGGTACCTGTTATGCTTTATCAAGGAATTATAGCCATATTAGCTAGTGTTTTGATGCGCTATATTCCTAAAGAACTTCTTGATTTACTCATGAGAGAAATTAGTGCAATCGGTGGATTGATGATGTTAGGAATTGGTTTAAATATTATGGGAGTGACAAAAATCAGAGTATCAAATTACCTTCCGGGGATTCTTATTTTGATCCTAATAGTTACTGTTCAGTTTTATATGTGATCAATACAAAGATAAATGATGACAGATAGGTGTCATTATTATTGTGTTATGCTCGGCTTAGAAAGTCGAAAGGATGAAGAATATGACAATTCAGTTAAGCGAAAAAACAATTAAAGGAAAGAAAATCCGCACGAGTAATCAGAGGGTAGAAGAGATTGTTGCTTTGTGGAGCGAGGTTCCAGCGATGAAACTAGAAGGTGAATTTTTTGCAGTGTACTCTAACTACGAGAGTAACTTTAGAGGGGACTATGATTTATTGATTGGTAATGAAGAAGCAAACTATCCTGATAGTACTGTAATCTATGAGGGGAAGTATGTAAAAATTCCAGTAAAACAGGCTAGTCCAGAGGCTGTGGGTGAAGCATGGCAAGGTATTTGGAAAGACGAGGAATTAGAAAAAAGACGTACGTATAAGAGTGATGTGGAACACTATAGAAAAGATGGAACAGTAGTGATCTATCTTTCGGTATAATTTGTTTATGTGAATCAGAGATAAAGCTAAATGAGCTTTATCTCTGATTCTTTTTATTCAAGTTTCAATTTATATCGACGCTTGTTATGTATAAAAACTTATTTTTATGTATTTTTGTAAATAAAAAACCATTGACTTGCATTGCGGTAAAACGTATAATATGAAAAACAACCTCTGATCGATAAAAAATAAAAAGAAATGAAGTGAAGTGGATGAAGGTTTCTATTATTGGTGTTACAGGTTATAGTGGATTGGAACTTTTACGATATTTTAGACAACATCCATTTGTTGAAGTTGTTTCAATTCATAGTCATTCAATGAATAAAAAATCATTTGGAGATGTGAATCCACATTTGCAACAACTCATCACCTTACCGTTAGAAGAAATCAATCCAGAAAAAATTATGGAAGAAAGCGACCTTGTTTTATTAGCAACGCCATCTGGAATTTCTAAAGAGCTAGCTCTTCCCTTTATAGAAGCAGATTTTCCAGTAATTGATTTATCTGGCGATTTCCGTTTGAAAAAACAAGGTGAGTATGAAAAATGGTATGCTTCGACAGCGGCTCCCAATAATCTAATTCAAAAGTTTGATTATGGTTTAGCTGAATATCGACAATACCCACAGTCAAAATGGATCGCCAATCCAGGATGTTATGCTACTGCTGCGCAATTATCCTTAGCACCATTGTTGATAGAGGATAAAATTCTGCTTGACTCGATTGTTGTAGATGCTAAGTCTGGTATTTCTGGCGCTGGTAAAGGGTTATCACAAAGTACTCATTTTTCTGAAACACATGATAATATGACATTGTATAAAATGAATACACATCAGCATATCCCTGAGATTATCCAACAATTACAGATCTGGGAGCCAAAAATTAAAGCGATTCAATTCTCTACGACACTGATCCCAGTAACTAGAGGGATATTTTTAACAACATATGCAAAATTGAAACAACCTATTTCTGACGAGAAATTAGTTCAATTGTATGAAGAGCATTTTGAAAAGAATCCATTTATTCGTATTCAAAAAGCGAGCCACTATCCTGTACTTAAGCAAGTGATAGGATCAAATTATTGTGATATAGGTCTCGCCTACAATCAAGAAACGAACATGATCACGATTGTAACCGTCATCGATAATTTAGGAAAAGGAGCTGCTGGGCAGGCAATTCAAAACTTGAATATTTTGGCAGGATTTGATGAGAAATGCGGCTTGGATAATTTGCCGATCTATCCATAGTGAAGTAAAACTTAAGGGAGCGACGTATATGAAGAAGGTTATTGTTATAAAAATGGGTGGAGTGGCTAGCGACAACCTGACAAAATCATTTTTTTTGCAAGTTGATCAATGGAAAAAACAAGGGAAAAAAGTCGTGATCGTTCATGGCGGAGGACATTATATTTCAGAAATGATGCATCGTTTAGATGTGCCTGTGAAAATTCAAGAAGGATTACGTGTAACAACTGAAGAGACATTGAAAATCACTAAGATGGTTTTGATTGGTCAAGTCCAGCCGATGATTACAACACGATTTCAACAAGAAGGGTTTTCAGTTGTTGGTTTAAACGCATCTTGTGGTCACATCATCATAGGAAGTTTTCTAGATAGACAAAAATTAGGGGCAGTTGGAGAAGTGAAACAGGTGGATACTGAACTATTAGAACATTTACTTAAGACTAATCACATTCCGATCATTGCTCCTTTGGGACTGACCGAGGCTGGAGAATGGCTAAATATTAATGCAGACCATGTCGCTTGTAAAATTGCAGAGGAATTAAAAGCAGAAAAGCTTTATTTATTAACGGATGTTCCAGGAGTAAAAAAAGAGGATCAATGGCTTACAGAGCTTTCTACCAATGACATCTCTAAGTTGAAAAGAGAAGAAGTCATCAAAGGTGGTATGCTGCCAAAATTAGAAAGTGCTGCTTTAGCAATTAAAGCAGGTGTAAAAAAAGTCTATATCACCAATCAAATTCAATACACTGGAACAACGATTACTTCTAAGGAGGTATGTGTATGAGTTATTTATTTCCCAATTATCAAAGAAAAAAATTGGAATTCATCAAAGGTTCCAAAAATATGCTCACAGATCATAATGGCAAAAATTATCTTGATTTTACTAGCGGTATTGGTGTGATGAACTTAGGTTATAATGATCCAGATTTGAATCAAGTTCTAGCAGATCAGACTATTCTTTTATGGCATACTCCCAACTTATACCAAAATCATTTGCAAGAGCAAGTAGCTCAAAAATTGGCGAAGGGAAAAGATTACGTTGGCTATTTTTGTAATAGTGGCGCAGAAGCCAATGAAGCAGCAATCAAATTAGCTCGTAAAGCAACAGGAAAAAGAAAAATAATCACATTCACGAATTCCTTTCATGGACGAACATATGGTGCAATGAGTGCGACAGGACAAGAAAGTATCCACGCAGGATTTGAGCCATTAGTGCCAGATTTTATCTACTTACCCTTTAATCAAATCGAACCATTAAAAGAAGAACTTGACCAAGATACTGCAGCAGTTATGTTGGAATTGATTCAAGGAGAAGGTGGAGTGATACCGGCAGATGAACAATGGATTCAGGATGTTCAGTCGCTTTGTCGTGAGTTTGGTGCTTTGTTGATCATTGATGAAATTCAAACTGGAATTGGTCGTACTGGCGCTTTTTATGCGTATGAGCATTATCAGATCGAACCCGATATTTTTACCTTGGCAAAAGGGTTAGGTAATGGGATTCCTGTCGGTGCTATGTTAGGTAAAAGTAATCTTGGGGATGCATTTGGACAAGGCAGTCATGGATCGACCTTTGGCGGTAATAAGTTAGCAATGAGTGTGGCGAATAAAGTGATTGATCGAATCAACCAGTCAGCATTTTTAGAAGACGTTCAAAATAAAAGTGAGCAATTATTTTCAGGATTAGACCAACTTGCTAAAAGAAGTTCGCTCATACAAGCAGTTCGTGGGAAAGGACTGATGATTGGTATTCAATTGTTTGATCAAAATAGCTTAAATCAAGTAAGTGAACAACTTGAAGCGGAAGGATTACTTACTTTAAAAGCAGGACAAACAGTCTTACGATTATTACCACCACTGACAATTACAAATGAAGAGATGGCAAAGGGTCTGACAATATTGGAAAAAGTATTAAACAAGGAGAAAGAGCATGATTAATTCTATGTATGGCAAAAGTATATTAGATTTAACCGAACTAACAAAAGAAGAATTCCTATCAATCATTGACCTTGCAGTAGCGATAAAAGCCAAGCCAAAGGCCTATCGTGGTGTATTGTCAGGAAAAATTTTAGCTATGATTTTTGAGAAAAATAGCACACGGACTCGTATGTCATTTGAAGCAGGAATCATCCAACTTGGGGGACAAGCCATTGTTTTGGATTCTAAAAGTACCCAAATGGGACGAGGAGAACCAATTAAAGATACCGCAAAAGTAATGTCTAGTTATGTGGATGCTATTATGATTCGGACTTATTCCGATCAGATGGTCGCTGAATTGGCAAAAGAAGCATCCATTCCGATTATTAATGGATTGACAGATGATCATCACCCGTGTCAGATATTAGCTGATTTTCAAACGATTTATGAGCAAAAAGGAACACTTGAAGGGATCAAGTTAGCTTATGTTGGAGACGGGAACAATATGGCTCATTCATTTTTAATCGGCGGAAGCTTGATAGGAATGGATGTGAGTATTGCTACGCCTGTAGGCTATGAACCTAAGGCCCAAGTTGTTGAAATTGCTCATAAAAATGCGAAAGAAAGTGGAAGTGTGATCGAGATATTGAATGATCCAGCAGAAGCTGTAAAAAATGCGGATGTTCTAGTGACAGATGTATGGGCAAGTATGGGTGATGAGTCAGAACAGCAAGAACGAGAGAAAGTGTTTAAAAACTTTCAGGTAAATAATCGATTAGCTGTACAAGCAAAAAAAGATTACCTCTTTTTACATTGCTTGCCTGCCCATAGAGGAGAGGAAGTGTCCGCTGATATTATTGATGGTCTGCATTCAGCAATTTATCAAGAAGCGGCTAATCGTTTACATGCTCAAAAAGCATTAATGGTTAAATTGATGTCGGAGGTATAAAAGAGAGGTTGGGTCAGAAGTAGGGGATTCTGATTCCACCGTTTATCTGGATTCCGGAAGACTAGGACATAACTCACGGAGTTAAGTTCTAGTTTTTTTATTTTTTGAAAAACTATCATTTTGTCTGTTGAAAAAGATGTTATCTCTCTGATAATCAGTTAATTCTGATAAAAATTAAAGGAAATCTTTAATATATAGAAGAAAATATTAAGTTTTGTTTGTAGTTTTGCTTTGTTTTTAGTAGAATGAGACTGTATGAATAGAATAAAAGTGAGGTGTAGATAAATGGGTTTTACAGATGAAACTGTACGTTTTGATTTTGATGACAGTCGTAAGAAGGAAGTAAGTGAGACTCTGGCTACTGTATACAAGGCTTTAGAGGAAAAAGGATATAATCCGATTAATCAGATTGTGGGCTATTTGCTTTCTGGAGACCCCGCCTACATTCCTCGTTACCAAGACGCTCGAAATTTGATTCGTCGTCACGAACGAGATGAGATCATGGAAGAGCTCGTTAAATATTACTTATCAAACCATGGAATCACTATTCGATGAGAGTAATGGGGCTTGACGTTGGCTCTAAGACAGTGGGGATTGCTGTTAGTGATCCGTTCGGTTGGACAGCACAAGGTGTAGAAATCATCCGAATCAATGAAGAGCAGGAAGAATTTGGTTTTGAACGTTTGGCAGAATTAGTGAAAGAATATGAAGTCACTAAATTTGTCGTTGGATTACCGAAAAATATGAATAATTCGATTGGACCAAGAGCAGAAGCTTCCATGGCTTACGGGAAGAAGATCGAAGAACTTTTCCAAATACCTGTTACGTATCAAGATGAGCGGTTAACCACTGTTCAAGCAGAACGTATGTTAGTGGAACAAGCCAACACATCAAGAGCCAAAAGAAAAAAAGTCATCGATAAAGTAGCTGCAGTCATGATTTTACAAAATTATTTAGACGGCGCTAGCAATAAAATCTAAACCGCTTGTTTTAAAACAAGCGTCAAATAAAAGGAGAGCAAAATAATGGCAGAAGAACATAACCACGATCACGAAGGACACGAGCACATCACGTTAGTTGATGAACAAGGGAACGAAACACTATATGAAATCCTTCTAACAGTAGATGGTCAAGAAGAATTCGGTAAAAATTACGTCCTTCTATACCCAGCTGGTGTTCCAGAAGAAGAAGATGTTGAATTGCAAGCTTATGCTTACATCGAAAACAACGAAGGAACAGAAGGCGAGTTACAACAAATCGAAACAGACGCTGAATGGGATATGATTGAAGAAGTTTTCAATACGTTCATGGCGGAAGAAGAAGAATAGAGTTTAAATGAAAAAGCTGAATCCTTGGTATATAAGGGTTTGGCTTTTTCTTTGTTTTAGTGAATGCTTTCCGTTAAAAACTTAAGTGTTTTACTAATTTTTCAATTGTTTTTTCTTTTGATTCTTGTGATAGAAAAGGGATTTCACTTTTTTCTGTGATCGTTTGCAATCTTTGATAGGTACTGTGGTGAGTAACTACTTGAATGTAGATGCCGTAGAAAATAAGTTTCGGATTAGCTATGCCAATAGTTAGCATATACTTTGGGTGGTTAATTTACCATCCTTTGAGAATTTTTTTTGCTTAATGTTTTATCAATATCATTCCAGTTCAAAGCTACAACTTCGCTGATATCAACCCCAATGAGTAGGTTATAGTTAAACATATTCATACATTTTTTAGCATGTAGTAAATAGTAGTATATTGCTGTATCTCTCTAGTTCATATCCCCCTCTAAAACTTTCAAGGTGAATTATTAAATCGGGAAACCGATAGATGGGAGATATTTTTAGTTCTCAAGTGTAACCATCACTCTTATTGAATACAAGTACAGACTTACGTAGATCGTAAACTTTTTAAAGTCCTGTATAAGTACTGGAATGGCAAAAGAGCTAAAGAATTTGGCATCGTCAGTAAACAAAACTGGTTAGAATGATTCTAGTTCGTTTCATGTACGCCATTTTGTCGGATATGAACAAAAATATTCATAACTCTCTTTCTTATAACTAGAGGTTATTTTTTATCTATAGCTTTAGGATTCACCAAAAGTGGCTAGTCCTAAAATATGTGAGGTGAAAAGTTACCTGACCTAAAATAGATAACCACAAATCTGTGGCGACCCTCCGTACTAGTTCGATGTATCAGTACATTAGATTTGGATGCCCTAGCGGATCATGAGGGCGTAATAAGCAACTAGTGGCTAAATTGCACGGTGATGTGTAATGTCCACAAAAGTGTGGTGGTAAGCGTGTCATAACATCTAAGAGGATGTGTCCAGAATTGGATAGATGTATAGTTTATCGGGTTTTTCCGAAAAAACGGAATAAGCTATTGTTTTCCAAATGTGGCGGAAGATTTATCACAACTTAAATGTATTTGTAAGATAAGTGACCAGTTTTTCAATTGATGTTAAAACACAAGAAAAGGAGATAGCCGTTGAGCTGTCTCCTTGTTTTTTATTCTAAATTAAAATCTATATCGCTATAATCTACGCAGCCGTTTGTTTTAAAATGTAATCCAGAAGTATAGGCTATATTATAATACATTGTAACTGGAGAATAATTAGTTATGAGAAAATTTTCTCTACCTTTAGTAATTACGTCTTTTAGTGCGTCATCATTAGCAGGAGACCATTTCAGTGTAATTTCTTTATCATCATTTAACATTAAATCTTTTCTTTGAAAAATTTCGTTTCTGTAACTTCCATAATGCTCCAAATTATAGTAATCATTATTCTTGTTGTTTGGCTTTATCTTAAAAATAACTTTTGTAGCAAATTTAGTTTGATTTGCACTTTCTAAGTAAAAAATTCGGCTTTCTAATGGACGTAGGGTTAGTTGGTGCCTAACGATTGTTGCTCTTGTAGTCGGTCTCGTAACTGATTCCTCAGCATCTGCTGTCTTAGTTCCAATAAACAGCCCTACTACTACCAAACAACTTGCAACTAGTAAACTTTTCTTTTTCATAAAATAAATCACTCCTTATTATTTGTAATTAAAATTTAACATAAAGAATGTAATGATACAATAGTTAATTAATTTTTAGCTTATTAATTAGTGAATACCGTAAGCCATTTATGTTAACCATCTTGCCATAATAACATTGTAGTTTTCCTTTATATTTTGAGTGTTTTTACTGGGTTTCTTGTTGAGCTAAAATACTGTTGTATCAATGGTGAGGTGACTAAATGAGGTTAACAATACTCAATAAAAAGAAAAGTTGAAAAGCAGTGATTTTATAAGGGAAGGACTGCACTGTTCTGCTGCAGATGTACATTTAGGTACAGGGGGAGGAGGATTTACGCCCCCTTTGTTCTAATGTAGCGAAACACGACTCTTCAACGTTGGAACCCAACGGCAAGCGAGAACGAAACGTTCACTCTTGGATACTGTCCCATCTGGAACGGTATCCAGAAACTAAAAGACTACTTATTTTCATACCATATAAAACGGATGATATGAGATGTTTCAAAGGAATCAATATAAAGGAGTGGATACAGAACCTAGTAAAGCCTAGTATTAAGTCTAGGGATTTTTAGCAATCATTGTTAGATAATGTTAGTGCTATATGCATGTAACTTTAGCAAACTAGAACTTAGTGACATGTAGTAAAATCTAGTAATTTCTATCCTAAAAGTTAGGTTTTGTTAAGTATCCACACTGATAAGATGATGAAAGCTCAAAAGTAAGCCGCCAACGAGCGGAGATTTGCGTTTTTTGGGTGTACCCTCCCTATGTAGAATGTTTCACCAGGATCAGAGAGTGCTATAGAATTTATTTGCTATTAACCTACAAATAAACGTAAAGAAGACCTACTGATAATAGTATGCCTTTTTTTGTGTTTACTTAAAATATCATAAGGTAGGGTAAGAACTTATGTGACATAAATCAAAACATACACTTAGCAATAGATAGAAACGAAATACGTTTGACACTAAGAATACCTATTGAAATTTATGCTTGGATTAACGTTTAAGGGTGATTTGAGAAAAGGATGTTAAAAGATTTGACCGAATCTTTATTTGTGTTATTTTGGCATAAACCATTAACATATCAATGATATTATCTCAATTTACGACTAGGAAGGTACAAATTTGTGGATGGCTGGATATTTTTTTTTTAATTCCTAAGTAGTATAAAGTGATAATGACAGTGTTATGAATATATGATAAAATGTCAATAGTAACGATGTTGCTAACTAGAGTAATGCCACTTCATATTTTTTTCTTCCCCAAGATTTGAGTATGAGGTGGGAATTTTTTTAAATAATTATCATCCACTGATACAATGAAATCACACTAGAAACTAACTCAATCATAAATTCTTAGCCTTACCTATAAAACTTAATAAAACGTGAAAATGTGTTCACATTTCATTAAGTAAATTGTATCAAATAATATACTCTAAATAAAGTTTTTTAAGAGGAAATCTCTTGCTATTAGGGATTTCAAGGTAACAAAAAAGTTACTTTTTCGACGATTTTATAATAAAAAAGTAGGTATAAATCCATATGAGAATTTGTGAGGGATAGATAATGAGTGTAGGGAAAACAATTAGATTTTTCAGAGAACAATTAGACTTTATGCAAAAGGAATTGGTCAATAAACATGTAGAAGCTTCCTCAATTTCACGTATTGAAAAAGGGACTCAGGGAATAAAAATAGATGCTTTATTCGAAATTTTAAATACGATGTCTTTGACGAGAGAAGAGTTTTTTGCAAAATGTTTAACGGATCAAACTCAAGATGAATGGAAAAAGCTATTCTACAAGTGTGCAGAAAATCCTAACAATGAGCTAGCAAGAAAAGAATTGGTTTCTTATTATGAAACAATCAGAAACCAAGAAAAAAGTTTAAAAGAGTTAGTAAATTATTTTAGTGTTAAGATATATTTTTCAAAACTTTGGAAAGAGATTGATCCTGTTACTGAGCAAGAGTTAGATGAAGCATTTAATTACTTGAAAGCTAAGACTTATTATCAACAATACGATTATACTCTAATAAGTAATATTATTTTATTGATGAAAGATAATCAACAGGAATACTTACTTTCTAGAACTGTTCCTATTCAAGATGAATCATCAAGAACAAACGAAGTGAAGAAAATTGTGTGTCAAGTACTGATAAATTTAATCACTTCTAGAATATATAGGAAAGATTTTGTTGGAGCAAAAAGATATTTACAAAAGACGGAAACGCTTGATATAAGTAAAACAGATTACCGATTAGCTCTAAATATTGAATATTTAAAAAATTTATTAGGATATTTGATAACTGGTGAAGCTTTTTATATGAAGAATATACAAACATATATTATTCTGCTTGAGTTTGTTGGTGACAACCAAACATTAGAAGCGATAAAAGAAGAGGTAAAAATTTTAACTTATACTAATAAAAATATTGTAAAGATGGATGAGAATGATTTTCCTATAGGGATATTAAAAGGGTAAGTATTTTTTTAAAGGTAACAGAGAAGTTTAGCAAAATGCTTAATTTCTCTTTTTTTGATTTAAACATGAATAAATGGAAGTTGTCGATTTCGGATAAAATCAACTAGATTATTTCTAGTCAACTTGAAAAGATCATAGACCGACAATTTGAAGAGCAGTCTAAGGAAGGAGATATCCTATAAAAATCAATATAGAAATTTATTCTTACTATTGGTATGATTAGATCAAAAGGGAGAGGGATAGAGTGGGAAAAGATAGCAAAATGTGGAATCAAATTAATAAAAATTCTGAGGATATAAATGAAATTTTAAAGCAACTAGCTACAGAAAATTGCAAAAAAAAAGACGAAAAAATAGAAAAAGTTAGTTGGTTTACAAAACATAAAGATAAGATATCTGGATTTGGAACAATTTTGGGAAGTATACTAACTTTAGTCACACTTGCATTTGTTAGTTATAAACAAAAAGAAATAAGCCAAAATAATTTAAAATTATCAGAAAATGTAGCAGAGCTGAACAAAGCTAATCTGCCACTGCAATACAAAATCAGTTATGTAGATTTAAAAAATGTGAATACCGAATTTAAAGTAACTGAAGATAAATTTCCAGTAGATTCAATTCATACTAATTATGAATTGAATCTTTCTGGAGAAATTAGACTAGATTACAAAATACTACAGGGGGCGATAAATACAATTTATTTGGTAGATTTACATATTGATAAAAAACTAACTATTGATGATTTTGTCTTTCAAGGCGACAAAGCAAATTTGAAATTGAAAATAGAAGGCAGTGACTATTTTAAAATTAAAAAAGCACCATTTTTAGTAGTCACAGTTGACAATAATAATACGGTTTCAATAACCTATGTAATGCCAGTTATCGAAACGGTGATTAAACAAGTAAAGTCTAAAAATGATCCGGATTTAATACGTCCTATCTTACAACCGACAGAACACAGTGTATTATTTATTACTGAAAAAGAGATATACTCACCAAAGCAAGTAGACGATAAAATTAGTGATTTAAAAAATCATTATAAAGAAAAATACAATGGTAAAGAAATAGATGATTATTTTATAGAAAATCAATCTTCTCTAAAGGAAAAATTTAAAGAAGTGAGAAATGCATATTTAAATAGAGAAAAATAATTTTCTGTAGTATTTATATAGCGCCCCACGCTAATGAGAATTTTAGTGAATGCCAAAATGAATGCCATTAAGAAAATGATTAATGATATTCGGTGATTGACTATGACTATTTTCTTCTTACAAGTTACTAGATGACAATAAATTCAATACTACGAAAGGCTATAGTCATTCATGGCGGAAGAAGAAGAATAGAGTTTAAAAGAAAAAGTTGAATCCTTAGTATACAAGGGTTTGGCTTTTTCTTTGTTTTAGTGAATGTGTTTTTGAATAATGATAACATTGGATTATAAGTTGGACAGAGAGGTTAGTTTTTTTGGTCAAAGATAACTGGTGAATAAGTGAAAAAAAAGAATAATCAAATTTTTAATCGAGATAAAAATAAATCGGATAGTTACGTTTTTATTTTTGCTTTACCAACTTTGATGAAACATATACTTAGACTTCACTTTTTCAAACATTAGGAAGTTTACCAAGAGACACATCATTTTCTTTTATAGAATGGCGAATGTGATTTTTATTATATCTGGCTTTTATTTTAGTGGAGTGCTTTTTTCTGAGTATTCACGAATTTAAAATGAATTCATCCGTATATTTAATAAATATTATATTTCAAGTTATTGTTATTTTGCTAGGATTCTAGGATAAACTAAAACCAGTTTTTGAAAGAGGTAATTAAAATGTTATTAATGTGGATTGCTATGGTTTCAGCTGTTGCGTTAGTTTTGTTTGTTGTTGGACTATTTTGTTTGACGTTATCCTGCGTTGATGATGTTGAAGTTAGTTACTTTATCTGAATTGGTGAGATTAAAACCTTGCTATTCGTGAGAAAAAATCGGAAAATTGTAATAGTACAAGAAATGCTAAATAGTGATCAAGAAAAAACTTAAAGAAGGTAGTCGAAAAGAAAGATAGCGATTTAATGGAAATTCTCTCAATCTCTAAAGAGGATGCTACGGAATTTAAAGAATTAGTAAGGCAGGATTTGAAGGATAAAAAGCTATTTTACATTACAAAAAAAGTTTGTTTGTGCAAAGTTAAGATTTATTGAGTTTTCTAGGGAGTTATAAAGTAATGCTAGAGATTTTTTCAAATCCCAAAAATGTTACAGAGTTAAAAAGAGAGTTTCAGGACAACAGGTTAGACAAGTTGAAACGATAGGAAGAGGTTTATGAATTTCTTATAAATAAAGATGATAATGATTTTAAGGATATATTCAAAGGAACATATAGAATGTTAAGTTCGTATTCTGTTTTATCAATGAAAATACCGGCATAACCGCGGTCGGTATTTTTTTGTACGAAGAAAAAGTCCTTACTCATTTGTAAGGACTTAATATATATTTATCCGTAAATTAAATGATTTAAATCTGAGGCAGACAACCAATAGTATACTCTACCCTTTCCAGGGACTTCTGAAGAAAAAAAGCGCCAATACCATCCGCCTGTACCTAAGCCAGCTTTTCTCTCATCTTTGACATTTGAGCGATTAAAGGTGAACAGCCGTCCTCCTTGAAAGTTAACTGCACTAAAAGGAATACCATTATCCGCCCAAGTAAAACCAGCTGGAGCTAGATAATTGCATCTTATTTCTTGCCTAAATGAACTTAGAGCGTCGTAAGCATAGACCCTAGGGATAGCTCTTAGGTTATTGTATAGAGACGATTTAGTTAAGCTTGAAGGTTGTTCTGTAGTCAAGTTTTCAGGTGGAACAGGGCTATTCTCTAAACCGCCATGTTCTTCAACAAATTTGATAGCTTCTTCATTAGCTTTTGCATTGATTTTCAAATCATCTGGATTAACCTTTACATCAGCACTTGCTTGCAAGTTATTACCAAAAAATAGTAATCCTAAACCAACAGTAGCAACCAATAATTTTCTCTTTAACATAAAATCACTCCTTAATAATAATATATAGTATTATTTGTACTATATATATATCTTAAAGTGTTTTTTGATCGTTGTCAATAAGAAATTCTCCCATAACACTGCCGTCTTATTCTTGATATTCGCACCCAATACCAGTAACGAATATGACTTTATCCCATCTTCTAAACTCTCATTGAGCCACACTGCTATCAATAACTGATTCCACAACATTACCATTAAATTTTGCTAAGTTCCATTGTTAGATAATATTGTGCTAAATACATTTAATTACAAAGTGATATAAATTAGTTGCGAATTGTTAAGTGTACGCACTGTTGGGGGGGAGAGCAGTGAATTGCACTTGTTGAGTATCCCCCCTTTCTGTCCAGAGTGAAATAATCTGGTTCAGGATCATTAGCTTTTACCTTAATAACAAATTTTGAACAATAATTTTCATTTACTAGACCACCTAATTGATATGTTTTAGAAATACCACCTGCTGAAACGAATTCCTCTAGTTGTGTGTTTAGTCAATACGTTATTTGTTGGATCTAGATACTGTTGCGTTAATAGGTAAAAAAAACAACACAACAAAAAGAGATAGCTTTTTAAAGGCCATCTCTTTTTAGTAGATTATTATAAATTAAAATCAATATTGCTGTAATCAACACATTCTTGCGACTTCTGATGAATACCTGATGATAATCCTATTGTAAAATTCAGAGTAGTTGCAGATGCGTTCATAACTCTAATTCTTTCTTTACCAAGAAGATTATAAGAAGGTAAATTATCTTCTAAATTATTAAAATTAATTGTTCCGTGAGTACCGTATTCAAAATAAGAACTATATCGATGCTGGTTTTGATAGTTTCCAAATCGATCAACAACAACTGTCTCAGGTTCATTAGAATCAATTTTAAATTTCACTGTGAATTTTGAACCTAGTGCAACACTAGAAAATCCCCCAACATTGTACTCCATATATTCTCCTGGTTTTAATGTCACCTCTCGAATGTCTGCTAAAGCACGAACTTGAGGTGAGAGACTAATAGAAGGTGAATCCACCTCGTTTGCACTAACGCCTTCAGGCATTGCGAATAAACCAACTGTTACCAAACAACTTGCTACTAATAAAGTCTTTTTCATAAAACACACTCCTTATTTTTGGTAACTTAATTATAACATTAAGTTCGTTTCATTTCAAACGTAATTACCTTATTCATTATCAGAGGTTGGACAAAAAGTTCCAAAAAAGCAGAATAAAACACCTAAGACAAAAATTCAGCTTGTCTTAGGTGTTTTCTCTTATTTTGAAGCGATTTTTTTCGCTTTTTCCGTATTTGCAAAATGAAGTTTTACATACTTACTCAGTAATTCCATTCCGCCTTTAGCCAAAACCTTAGCGGCAACTTTATCAGAAGCCGCTCCAGCACCAGATGGAACTTTCATTCCTAATTCTAGCGACTCTTTGTCAAGCTCTTCTAAAAAAGCTGCTCGACTGACGATAGAAGCAGCCGCAACTGCTACATGGTATTGCTCGCCTTTGGTAATGAAATACAGTTTTTCAGAAACCTGATTTTTTTCGCTTCTGACATATTTTTTATAATTTCCTTCTGGCGTAAATTGGTCAATCAAAATTGCTTCTGGTTTCGTTGGAGAAATTTCATTCAATAACAGATGAATCGCTTGATTATGCAAAGCAACTTTCATATGAACTGCATTGTATTTGGGCTGAATCTCATTATATTTTTCTGGTTCGACAATCAACAGTTTGTATGGAATCAATTCTTTAATAACTTTTGAAAGCTGGATGATTTGAGGATCTGTTAATTCTTTAGAATCTCTAACACCAAGCGCTTTTAACTTAGCAACCATTGTCTTGTCTACATAAGCAGCACAAACAGTAACAGGACCAAAATAACTACCGTTACCAACTTCGTCGCTACCTAAAACAGAAAGTTGGTTGAAATTAGCTGGTAATGAACTGTTTTTTGGAGTAGAAGTATTGCTAGTCCCTTTGCTTTGAAGTGGATTTCCCCATTTAGCTGCTGCTTTTGCTGCATCTGGACCTTGGAACACTATTTTCCCAGAAGTATAGGCTGTGATAGTAGTATTTCCTGACTTAGCAACAAATTCAGTATAAGGAACGTTTTTATTTAAACGATTTTTTTCGTAGAAAGCATGCATTTTTTTCATTGTATCTTTTGTGACTTTGATTACTTGGGTTTGGGACATAAAAGAACTCCTTTCACTTTTCTTATTTATAGTATAGTAAAAAAGATGAAAAGTGAAGTAGAGTCTATATTTTTTAATACTGATAAGTCAATTGATATCTTTAGGTTCTAAGCGCATTTAAAACAAAATCAAAATTTTCTGGAACTAATAAAGTGAAATCTGTGACATCATCTGAAGGACCACCTTGTAAAACACCGAAAACCCTATGGCCTCGTTCAACACTTGGGATGTTGATCAATGGGGAACCAGATTGACCTTGTGTGGATACTTCATTGAACCTAAATACATTATCAGGAATAGGGACTGAAACCATATCAATCATCCCATTGTCTTGAGGGATGTATACGATTGAATTATTGATCATGTCAAAGCTTTCAGTAGACCACTGATAGAAAGAGCGATCCGTTGCTGTAAATAAGTCGGACGGATAGCCTATCCAAGAGAATTTATCGACCACTGGCCAAGGTGCTAAATCGGCCTTGGTTATGGGATAAGCTTGAAAATATTCTGGAAATCTGTAGTTTACAGTAAGAACTGCGACATCATTCAAGCGTTTATCAGCTGCTGAGGGATTATATTTGGGATGGATATCAACTCTGAGTACTTCAACTGCTGCAGGTCTATTACCATTGTGTTCACCAGGATAGACAACCATTCTGCCTTTAGAGTTATTTTGCAAATTTTGTGCTACATGTGCTGCGGTAAGAATTTTATTTGGTCCCACTGCTGCACCTGTACCCCAGATACGGTCATTATTTGTGTTAGTAATTCTAACAATAGATTGATTTCTGTATATCATTTTTTGTCTGTGATCGGAAGGATTTCCATTCAATTGTGCGTTAGAATGTGATGGGAAGAGTAAAGTGATTAATAGGATTAAAAAGGTTGAAATTGATAGATTTCTAATTGTTTTCATGAAAAGGCTCCTTTGTATTTATTTTTCGGTTAATTATATCTTACAATAAGGTTGGAATCAATTAATATGATTTTATTGTTAGTAATGGCGATTAATCTTAAATTTGAGAAAAACTAATATATTTAATAGAGTATGAATGAATTTGGATTTATACTGCGAATTTGAGTTTTCAGAAAATCTATGATAAAATGAATGATAAGTAATGATACTAGTTTGAGTGAGCGGATTTCTGCTCACTCTTTTTAATGGAATAACCTAAGGGAAATGGTTGATGAAATGTTGATTTATTCCGTTTTTCTATGATCTAGTTGTATGAATCAGGTTTTCGGTGATTAACATAAAAAATTGTGATAAAGAACATCTCACTGTTTTTCTTTATAATCGCTTAAACCTAACCGATTCACTCTGCTTTTCTAAATAATGCTAGTGCGTTACATAAATCTCGAAGGAGGCGAAAATTTTGAGTAGTGTTGTGGAAACTGTTACCGAGTTAGTCACGCCAATCTTAGAAAAACAAAATTTTGAACTTGTAGAAGTAGAGTTTGTCAAGGAAGGAAGAGACTGGTTTCTCCGTGTCTTTATTGATAAAGAAGGTGGCATCGATATTTTAGACTGTGCCCTTGTCAGTGAACAGCTAGATGAAAAGCTTGACGCTGTGGATCCTGATCCGATTCCGCAAGCATATTTTCTGGAAGTGTCCTCTCCGGGAGCTGAACGTCCGTTGAAAAAAGAAAGCGACTATGAACAAGCAGTTGGAGAATACATTCATATTTCACTATATCAATCAGTTGATGGTGAGAAACAATTTGAAGGTACTTTAAAAACACTTGATAAAGATCAGTTGACCTTGACAGTCAAAATCAAAACAAGAGTCAAAGACTATACATTTGAACGAAAAAACATTGCAAAAGCTCGTTTAGCAATTCAGTTTTAAAAATAAAAAGACTATCACGGGCTAGACTTGACCCGCTAAAGGTTGATCAGCACCGTTCACCTTTCATTTAAACAGTAGGAGGAAATGATAAAAAAATGAGCAAAGAAATGTTAAATGCATTGGATGCATTAGAAGCTGAAAAAGGTATTTCTAAGGAGATCGTGATTGAAGCGCTGGAAGCAGCGTTAGTTTCCGCATACAAAAGACATTATGGACAAGCCCAAAACGTTGAAGTAGAATTTGACGGAAAAAAAGGCAATATCCACGTTTACGCAGTGAAAGAAGTAACAGAAGAAGTCTATGATTCACAGTTAGAAGTATCGTTGAAAGAGGCAATGGAAGTTAATAAAGCTTACGAAATAGGTGACAAAATCCGTTTTGAAGTAACACCGAAAGATTTTGGCCGAATTGCAGCCCAAACAGCTAAACAAGTTATTCTACAACGTGTTCGTGAAGCTGAAAGAAACATTATCTATAATGAATTCAGTGCCTATGAAAATGATATTATGCAAGGAATCGTTGAAAGACAAGACCGTCGTTACATTTATGTGAACTTAGGTAAGATCGAAGCTGTTTTATCAAAACAAGATCAAATGCCAAATGAATTTTATCAACCTCATGATCGTATCAAAGTATATGTTTCAAGAGTTGAAAACACATCAAAAGGACCACAAGTCTTTGTTAGCCGGAGTCATCCTGATTTACTGAAGCGATTATTTGAACAAGAGATTCCAGAGGTATATGATGGAATAGTAGAGATTGTCAGTATCGCTCGTGAAGCTGGTGATCGTTCGAAAGTCTCTGTACGCTCGACTGATGCGAATATTGATCCTGTTGGAACTTGTGTGGGACCAAAAGGCCAACGTGTTCAAGCAATTGTTAATGAATTAAAAGGTGAAAATATGGATATCGTCGAATGGAGTGAAGATCCTGCTGTTTTCATCAGTAACGCATTAAACCCGGCGCAAGTAGTAGACGTTATTTTCGATCCGAATAACAGCAAAGCCTGCACAGTTGTAGTTCCTGATTATCAGTTGTCACTTGCTATCGGTAAAAGAGGTCAAAATGCTCGTTTAGCGGCGAAATTGACTGGTTTTAAAATCGATATCAAACCAGAATCTGAAATGGAAGAATACTACGCTCAGAAAGCAGAAAACCAAGAAACTTCTCCAGTAGAAGTACATGATGATGCTATCGTAGAATCTGACATGACTGCTGATGATTACGAAAATGTAGAATTTGAAGAAAAAGTAGCAGAAAACGAAGAACAAGTCTAAGGATTTGGAGGGAATAACATGAAAAAAAGAAAAGTCCCGATGCGTAAATCTGTTGTTTCAGGCGAAATGAAACCGAAAAAAGAATTAGTACGAATTACACGTTCTAAAGAAGGCGAAGTCGCTATCGACCCAACTGGGAAAATGCCAGGTCGAGGTGCCTATGTTTCATTAGAACCCAAGGAGGTTCAAGATGCTTGGGATAAACGCATCTTAGATCGTGTGTTGGAAACGAAATTAACGGATGAATTTTACCAAGAATTATTAGATTATGTTGAACATCAAAAAGCACGTAAAGAGTTGTTTGGCAATGAATAAAGAGAAGATACTTAATTTATTAGGTTTGGCTATGAGAGCTGGAAAACTAGTAACTGGTGAAGAATTAACGATCGGTGATATCCGCAGTAATAAAGCAAAATTCGTTTTTGTGGCTGCAGATGCTAGTGACAATACAAGAAAAAAAATAAAGGACAAATGTTCTTATTACAATGTTCCTTGCGATGAGTCGTTTCTTCATTCAGAGATAAGTCAAGCGATCGGTAGAACACGTATGGTGATCGGAATCAATGACCAAGGCTTTGCGACCAAGTTTAAGGAATTAATCAAAGGTTAGGAAGGTGATTGCATGGGGAAAAAAAGAATTTATGAATTAGCAAAAGAGATCAATCAATCAAGTAAAGATGTTGTGGAGAAAGCACATGCATTAGGTATGGATGTGAAAAATCACATGGGTGCAATTTCTTCTAATGATGAATTAAAACTTCGTCAAGCATTCGGAGGAAATAAACCAGCACAACCACAGCAAAAACCCGTAGCTAAACCACAAGCAACACAAAGTGGTCAAGCGCAAACAAAACCAGCAAATCCAAAACCAGCCAACCAAAATGGAAATAGACCAAACCAAAATCAAAATAAACCACAACAAAACGGACAAAACCGTCCGCAGCAAAATAATCAAAATCAAAACCGTCCGGCACAAAATGGACAACAAAATAACCAAAATCGTAACAACCAAAATCGAAACATGCAAGGAAGCAGCCAAAATATGACTCAAAATCGACCGCAACAAAATAATCAAAATCAAAACCGTCCAGCTCAAGCAGGACAACAGAATAATCAAAACCGTAATACACAAAACACAAATCAAAATCGTCCAGCGCAATCTGGACAACAAAACCGTCCGCAACAAGGACAAAGCAATAACAACTCTCAAGGTAACCAAAATCGTAACAATAGTTTTGGTGGCGGTGGACAAAATCGTAACCGTAATGGCTACAACAATCAAAACCGCAATAGATTCAACAAAAAAGGCAAAAAAGGTAAATATCAAGAATCAACAAAACCAGCAGTTCCAGCACGTAAGTTCCGTGAACTACCAGATGTATTAGAATATACTGAAGGCATGAACGTAGCAGACATCGCGAAGAAAATTCACCGCGAGCCAGCTGAAATCATCAAAAAACTCTTTATGATGGGCGTTATGGTTAACCAAAATCAATCTCTAGATAAAGAAACGATTGAATTGTTAGCTGTTGACTATGGTATGGAGGCACAAGAAAAAGTTCAAGTGGATGTAGCCGACATTGATAAATTCTTCGAACCAGAAGCTTTAGTTGAAGAAAATCTTGTTACGCGTCCGCCAGTTGTAACAATTATGGGTCACGTTGACCATGGTAAAACTACTTTATTAGATACATTGCGTAATTCACGAGTAACTTCTGGTGAAGCAGGTGGTATCACTCAGCATATCGGTGCTTATCAAATCGATATCGATGGTAAACCAATCACTTTCTTAGATACGCCAGGACATGCGGCCTTTACAAGCATGCGTGCACGTGGAGCAGGTATTACTGATATTACGATTTTAGTCGTTGCAGCAGATGATGGTGTGATGCCTCAAACAATTGAAGCAATCAACCATGCTAAAGCAGCGGAAGTGCCAATTATTGTTGCAGTCAACAAAGTAGATAAACCAGGTGCAAATCCTGATCATGTAAAACAAGAATTAAGCGAACACGGTTTGATTCCAGAAGAATGGGGCGGAGATACGATCTTCGTAAACATTTCAGCGAAATTCAACCAAAACATTGACGAATTATTAGAAAATATTCTTTTAATTGCTGAAGTAGAAGACTTGAAAGCTGATCCAACACAGCGTGCTATCGGTACTGTAATCGAGGCTCGTTTAGATAAAGGGAAAGGTCCAGTTGCGACATTACTTGTTCAACAAGGCTCTCTAAAAGTTGGTGATCCAATCGTTGTCGGAAACACATTTGGTCGTGTTCGTGTGATGACAAATGATATCGGTCGCCGTGATAAAGCTGTAGGACCTGCAACACCAGTTGAAATCACAGGGTTAAATGACGTACCACAAGCTGGAGACCGTTTTGTTGTCTTTGAAGATGAAAAAACAGCTCGCCAAGCAGGTGAAGAACGTGGCAAACGTGCCGTTCTTGAACAACGCTCTGCTAATAACCGTGTAACATTAGACAATTTGTTTGAAAGTCTAAAAGAAGGCGAATTGAAAGATGTTAACGTAATTATTAAAGCGGATGTACAAGGAACAGCAGAAGCATTAGCTGCCAGCCTACAAAAAATCGATGTTGAAGGTGTTCGTGTTAAAATCGTTCACTCGGCCGTTGGTGCAATCAATGAAAGTGATGTTACACTTGCAGCAGCAAGTAATGCGATTATCATCGGATTTAACGTTCGCCCAACACCGCAAGCGAAACAACAAGCAGAACAAGAAGAAGTGGATATTCGTTTACACCGTATCATCTACAAAGCAATCGAAGAAATTGAAACAGCGATGCAAGGGATGCTTGATCCTGAATTCGAAGAAAAAATTACTGGTCAAATGACTGTTCGTGAGCTTTATAAGGTTTCTAAAGTTGGAACAATCGCCGGATGTTATGTGACAGAAGGATCAATTCGTCGTGATAGCGGAGTTCGAGTAATCCGTGACGGAATCGTTATTTTTGAAGGTAAATTAGCTAGTTTGAAACGCTTCAAAGATGATGCTAAAGAAGTTAAACTTGGCTTTGAATGTGGAGCTATGGTTGAAAACTTCAATGATCTTAAAGTTGACGATGTGATTGAAGGCTTTGTGATGGAAGAAGTAAAAAAATAATCACAAAAAAGTAAGAGAGAAGGAGAAACTGTATGGCAAATTATCGTGACCGCCGAGTAGGTCAAGAAATTATGCGTGAAATCAATGATATATTGAGAAAACGCGTTCGGGACCCACGTGTGCAAGATATTACGATTACCGATGTTCGAGTAACTGGTGATCTGCAGCAAGCGACGATTTATTACAGTTTGTTATCTGATCTGGCTTCTGATCAACAAAAAGCACAACAAGGATTAGATAAAGCAAAAGGGTTGATCCGTAAAGAATTAGGCCAGCGTTTGACATTATACAAAACGCCGGAACTAATTTTTGAGAAAGATGAATCTGTTCAATATGGTAATCATATTGATGAGTTGATTCGTAAGCTGAATCAAGGAGACTAGGATAATTTGATTTTAAGTCAAATCGTTTGCTAGAAACTTGATAGATAATAAATTGATTGAGCTAATTGGGCTTAAAATCATATAAGCAAAAAGCCAAATAGGATAAATCCTTTTTGGCTTTTTTGTATATTCTTCAAAAAAATTTCTGAAGACTTTTTTACAAGAGAATTATTTTTTGTAACTAGATTGAAAGAAACTGTAACAGTTTTATCGAACAAACTAGAAAATTTTATGATATTATTGTATGATACAAAACTTATTAAAAACAGCCACAAACAAAATGGAGGTTTAATCGTGAAGAAAATAAAATTATCATTAGTAATAGCTTGCATGGTGACAGTTACAGGAACAATGGCTCCAATTAACTCACTAGCTGAGGCAACTGATAAAAAAATAGAACAACAAGATAAAGCAATTTCAGCATTGAAAGAGAAGCAAAAAGGAGTATCTACGCAAATTGCTAGCCTAGAAGAAGAGATATCTTCAATTTACAATGAAGGAATCAATTTAAATAAACAAAAAACAGATTTAGGTAAAGAGTCTGAACAATTGAAAAAAGATATAGCTGCATTAGATGTGCGAATCAATAAACGTACAGAAGCAATTCAAAAACAAGGAAGAAATGTTCAAGTAAATGGACAAGGGACTCAGATTTTGGATATCATTTTAAATTCAGAATCAATTTCAGATGCAGTTAGCCGAGTTCAAGCAATTTCTTCAATTTTAACAGCGAATAATGATTTGGTTCAACAACAAAAAGAAGACAAATCACTTATTGAACGTAAAAAATCAACCATCCAAAACAACTTGGCTGATATAGAAAAAGCAACGATACAGCTTGAGAAGGAAAAAGATAATCTTGTTGCCAAACAAGCAGAATTGAATGTTTTAAAAGCAGAAGTAGATTCTGAAACATCTAGTGCTGAAAGTTCAAAAAATACATTATTAAAGCAACAACAAGAATCATTAAAAGCTCAGCTTGCAAATGAAGCAAAACAGAAAGAAACAAAAAAAGCTGCTGCGACTAACGAAACAGAAAAAACAGCTGCCCAACCAGAAAGCACTGATAAAGTTACCAACTCTACAACTGATAGCACGCAAGAATCAAGTTCAAGTGAGGCTCAAGGAAATAGTTCAAATAATTCAAATAACTCGGAAAGTACTAAACCGTCTGAAACTCCTGGTAACCCAGTAACACCGCCAGCTACTTCTGGGGATGCAACGTTCCAAGCGTTGAATGCTTTACGTGCAGCTCATGGACTGAATCCAGTAAGTTGGGATGCTGGACTTGCGGCATCAGCAACTAGCAGAGCTTCGATCATGCAAGATTTCCAGATCCCATCGGATCATTGGAATAGAGGAGACGAAGTGATTGCTTTCATGTTTGCGCCTGGAAATTCTGTAATCATGGCTTGGTATAATGAGACTAATATGGACTCTCCATCTGGTACGGGACACAGAGATTGGGAGTTGAATCCTAATATGTCACGTGTTGGATTTGGTTATGTGGGAGATGTCATTGTGGGTCATTCTGCATAATAATAGTTTCAAATTAATCGCAGATCTTGATTTTTTAAGGGACTAATTAAGGATAAACCAAAACTGATCGTTTGTTTTGGTTTATTTTTTTGTGGGATAAATGGTGTAGATGAGAAGTAGATAGTTTGTTCAAAACTGCATTTGAAAAAATGATATTTTTGTATCTTCTATGCTATAATAAACAAGTTAGTAATCCAAATGGAGGAACAAATAGATGGACGGTATTTTACCTTTATGGAAAGAAGCGGGAATGACTAGTCATGACTGCGTTTTTAAACTAAGGAAAATTTTACATACAAAAAAAATCGGTCACGGCGGGACCTTAGATCCGGATGTATCTGGAGTTTTACCTATTTGTATTGGTAAAGGAACCAAAGTAATTGAATATATGGTAGATTCTGGCAAAACATATGAAGGAGAAATTACATTGGGTTTCTCTACAACAACAGAAGATGCCAGTGGTGAAATTGTAGAAAAGGTCACACTCTCTCAGCCTTTTTCAATAGAAGAAATCGATGCAGCTATGAAGACAATGACAGGAGAAATCACTCAAATTCCGCCAATGTTTTCCGCTGTCAAGGTTAATGGCAAACGATTATATGAGTATGCCAGAAATGGTGAAGAAGTTGAACGACCAGTTAGAAAAGCGATGATTTACTCTTTTCAGCGGACGAGTGAACCAATATTTGATGTAGAAAAGGGAACTCAAAGTTGGCGTTTTAAAGTAGTTTGCGGTAAAGGGACGTATGTTAGAACGCTATCTGTAGATACTGGAACAGCTCTAGGTGTGCCAGCTCACATGTCCGATTTAACGCGTACAGCTAGCGGAGGATTAGCTGCTGAACAATGTTTGACGTTAGATCAAGTTTCCGAAACAATGACGCAAAGTAAAATCGATGAAATATTATTACCAATTGAAACAGCTATCAAACAATTTCAACGAGTTGATTTATCAGATGAACTTTATCAAAAAGTTAAAAACGGTGTTCGTTTAACACCTGGTGAACTATCGTTAAAAGAAATGCCTGATGATCTGTTGGCATTATTTTATCAAAACCAAGTTGTTAGTCTCTATATGGCACACCCGACAAAACCTAATGTATTAAAACCTAGCAAAGTGCTAAGAAATAATTAATAGAAAGAAGTTTTATCATGCAAGTTATTCCAATTAGACATCCATATAATTCAGAACAAATTCCAACAGACGATGTTGTTATGGTACTAGGCTTTTTTGATGGTGTTCATCGTGGGCATCAAACAGTAATTCAAACAGGTAAGAAATTAGCTGAAGAAAAAGGTGTAAAATTAGCTGTGATGACCTTCAATCAGCATCCTTCTATTGTTTTCCAAAAAGTATTACCGGAAAATATGAAATATTTAAATAGCTTAGAACAAAAAGAACGATTAATGGAAAAACAAGGTGTAGATATTTTATATGTGATTGAATTTACTTCTGCTTTTGCTCATCTAGCACCGCAAGAGTTTGTAGATCAATACGTTGTTGGACTTCATGGGATAGCTGCGGTTTCAGGATTTGATTATACGTATGGTCCTAAAGAAATTGCTGATGTTGATCATTTGCCTGAATATGCTAAAGGGCGTTTTGAGATTGTTACTGTGAACAAAGAAGAGCTGGATGGTGAAAAAATCAGTTCAACACGAATTCGTGAGTTAATGGCTCAAGGTAGAATGGAAGAAGTGACTGAGCTGTTAGGTTATGTTTACGAAATTGAAGGAACTGTTGTCCATGGAGATGCTAGAGGTCGTTTGTTAGGTTTCCCTACAGCTAATATCAAAGTGAAAAGTACTGTCCGTTTACCTAGAATTGGTGTTTATGCCGTGAAAATCCAAGTTGGAGACAAATGGTATGTTGGCATGGGTTCAATTGGACATAATGATACGTTCGGTGATGGTAGAGAGTTGACCGTAGAAGTTTATATACTAAATTTCCATCAAGATATCTATGGTGAACAAGTAACTGTTCGTTGGAATCATTATCTACGTGACCAAGTAAAATTTGATGGTGCGGATAATTTAATTATTCAGTTAAAACAAGATGAAGTAGACACAGCAACCTATTTTTCGGAAGGTTAGTCAAATGAGTAATAACTAGTTCCACAAGCTATTAAAATGCTTGTGGAACTATCGCATTATAAGTGCTTGAATAGTTTTTAAAGAGTATGAATAAATAAAATTAAAGTGATTTTCATTATTTAGAAGTGGCCTTTGAGAGGTGACTATACGACGGAAATGTTTGTTCTAACGGGATGAGATATGAGTTTAGCACAGTTTACTTTTGGTATTTGGTAAAGGAATTTTAAAAAGATAAAAAGTATTCAAAAAATGGTTTTTAAAGGGTGAAGAGAATGTTGACTATGTATTACGCTAATATTCTAGATTTTAATTTTGAGGGTCTACTGACGTCTTGTGGAGCACTTATCTCAAAAGAACGGAAAAAGCAGATTGATAGCTTAAAGTTCAAAGAAGATAAAAAAAGATCCTTAATCGCTGAGATACTAATTCTAAATGCTTTGGTTTGTGATTTTTCATTTCTTACGAGCGATATTAAATTTTTGAAAACGGAGTATGGAAAACCTTATTTAGATGGTAGTAGATTACAGTTTAATATTTCTCATTCCGGAAACTACGTTATTTGTGGGGTTAGTAATGGATGTTTAGGAGTTGATATTGAAGAATATGGAGACTGTCACAAAGAATTGATTCACTATTTTCATCCTGAAGAAATACTAGAGTATAACAAGTTAAATTCTTTTCAGCAAAAAAAATATTTCTACGATTTTTGGAGTTTAAAAGAAAGTTATGTCAAATACCTTGGTCTAGGTCTTTCATATAATTTAGACTCTTTTTATTTAATAAAAGAGAAAGAAAGATACTCTGTAATTAGAGAAGATGGTGAAGAAACTAGCGTAAAGCTGGAGATACTGAATATAGACAATCAATACGCTTGTTCTATTTGTTATGAAGCAGAGCGAGTTGATCGGATAGAGAAGTTTGATAGAAAACAATTAAAATACTTTATGGACAAATCAATACTTTGACTGATTAAGCTTTGAGAGCCCAAAGTATTCGATAAATGCTATAACAAAAACACACTAATTCTTAGTGTGTTTTTGTTATAGCAAGAAATGAAAGTAATGTTATTTTTAAATCTAATATCGATAACAGACTTCAAGAAATGTAAAAAAAGTTACCCGAAATACCAAGTATGAATTTTGAGTTAATAGAAGTTTACATAGGTGGCTTTGAAGTCTGTTATCTAAACAATCATTTAAACTACTGTTTACCCTTTTGGTTTGGTGAGGGATTAGTGTTCATAGTGGTTTATAAAGCCCAATTTTTTTACTGTATTTGATTATGAATGAATCTACATACTTGATCGGGATACTTATTGATAAAGAAGTGATTCCCCTTGAAGCGTTTAATCTCTACAATCTTTTGCAGATAATTAGCCCAATTATTTTCAAACTTAGTCACTGTTTCATCATCATTACCATTAAGTATAACTGTTGGTACAGCAGGTTTACCGTGCTCTTCGTAGAGGGAATAACTTTGAATAACTGAGAAATCTGCTTGAATGATTGGTAGAAAGTAATCTAAAAATTCTTGATTTTTTGTAAGTTCGTGAGGGATTCCACCAAGATTTGATAAATGTTTGAGCAGTTCACCACTTGATTGTGAATCACTATTTTTCTCTTGTCTAAAGCTGTCTGGCGTGCGAGTGGCAGATAGGTAAAGCCGATTTAGTTTGCCGTGCGGGAGCTTTTCTATTCTGTTTGAAACGGAATAGGCTAGTAGACCTCCAAGGCTATGTCCGAATAATTGAAACTCTTCATTTATATCAATGTTTTCAATTATTGATTGGAGAATCTCTTCAACCAGTTGAGAAAAATTAGTAATCAATGGTTCATCCAATCTGGTACCTCGACCAGGCAGTTCGATAGAAACAATTTCCAACTTTTCAGAAAAATAATCTTTCCACTGAAAGTAAGTTGAACTACTTCCACCTGCGTAAGGCAGACAAAATAGTTTCATTGTAAGAACTCCTTTTTAATATGTTAATAAGAAAAATTATGGTAATTATGTTGCATACTGAGAGTTATAAAATTTAGAAAACAATCCACTTTTAGTTATTAGATTGTCGAAAGACCCTTGTTCAATCACTTTACCATTTTCAATATAAATCACTTCATCGTATTTATTTAAAACTTCTTCATTTATTTTATGAGTAATTGAAATAACAGTAGTTCCCCTTAAGCTTAACAGCTTTGTTTCAATATCTCTGGAAGTTTTAATATCCAACGAAGAGGTGCCTTCATCTAAGATCAGAATTTGAGGTTCTCTAATAACAGATCGAGCAAATGCTATTCGTTGTTTTTGTCCTCCGGATAGATTTGTGCCATTTTCACCTACAGGAAAATGATAGTCAGTAGTATCGATGGTGTTTTCCTGTATAAATTCCTCTAAGCCGCTGAAATATAAGGAAGAATTAAAGCTTTCGTAACTATAGTTATTGTGGAGGCAGATGTTGAAATAGAAAGAAGCATCAAATAGGTAAACGTTTTGATGGAGTACAGATACAATATTATTCAAACAAGAATTTTCAATCATTTTTAAATTTAGATCATCATAAAAAATATCTCCAGAATAATCAGAATAGCTACCTGAAATGATCTTGATGAGTGTAGATTTACCACAGCCACTTGGGCCAACAATCGCATATTTTTTTCCTTTTTTAAAGGATAAAGAAATATTGTTCAAAACATTTTTTTCTGGTTTATAAGAGAAAGAAAGATTGTTGACTAAGAGTTCATTATTGAAAGATATATTTTTATCAAATGATTCGTTAATAGGCAACTGTGACTCTTTGGCGTGTTCTTTTAGCCTGTCTAAAATTGTTTTTGTTCCAGAAATTTTCGGGAAATTTTGCATGATAATCATAACTGGATTTACAAAAAAGCTACTTAATTGTATCAGTGCAACTAAAGTTCCAACGGTAATATTACCAATGAGAACAAGGTATGCTGCAATAAAAATGACAGACAACATCGAAACTGTTGCAAGAATATCAGAGATACTTTCATTTAAAGCAATGAAGCGATCAGCATCATATTTGCTAGTGGCTAACTTAGTATTTTCTTTTTGGAAACTCTCTTTGATATAATCTTTCATATTGTAGGAATTGATTACTTCGAAACCAGAAAAATAATCTTTAATTTTCTTTGTAAAGGAAGCATATTGTTTGATCAAATTGTTTTGTTTTCTTTGTAAAGACTTACCAATAAGGCCAGGCACGACAAACATGAGAAGTAAAGCTATAAAAAGATAAACAGCAATTAATGGGCTGTAGAACAAGATCAAAACAAGCGTACCAATAAATGCTGCAATATTTGATAGGATTAGTAACATGGGGTTTAAGTAATTTTCTTCAATTAATTTGATATCGTTACTTAGTAATGATAGATAATCCCCAGAGTTTACTTCCGTAAATTTGCTGATGGATTTATTCATAATACCAAAAAAAGCATCTTTTCTCATGTTCTGAGTAATCTGGCGAATCAACTTTTTTGAAAATAATGAACTGGTATATTTTAAAATACCTAATAGAATAAAATAAATAATGGTTGTTGTAATAACTTTAGTGAATTCCGAAAAGTCATTTTTAGTTGCAAGATCAATAACTTGTTGTAATAATATAGCGACATAAACTGTTGCAAGGGAACTCAGAACAACTAATAAAATGGTGATACTCGATATAATTGGATTTTGTAAAAGATATCTTTTCATAATTATAAAACATTCCTTTCGCTATGAAAAAGAGTCATAACGCCATTGAATAATAGTATTCAAGGACAATTAACTGCAATCAAAAGCACGTTAATTTTTGTTTACATAAATAATTTTGCCGCTGAAAGTTGTATTCTATCAGGTTAAAAATAACCAACTTTGAAAAATGGTTATTCCGTGCAGCGTACTCATTTTTAAACTAGTCAAAAATGAGTACGCTTATTTCATAATGCTCTTCAATATCTAAATAAATATCTTTCATCGAAGAATAGATGAAGGAATAAAACTTTGTCGTAATATTTTGACTAGTACTTATGGAGCCTTGTACTCTTTAAAGGATGACTATTAGAGTGACATCCTAAGTATGTTAAAAACGATAATCAAACCTCCAATAATAAGCAAGGAATTGCTCCAGAATTTTTTTTCTGGATATTTTTTTAATAACAAACCAACTGCTATCAATGCTGCACTGAATATAATATTAATGATGAGTAGCACTGAGATTTGACTACCAAATAAGCTTGTATTATGCCCTTCAAAAATTTTCTCTAAAGTACGATCAACAAATTTCTCCATTTATTTACACCTCCATTTTTTCTACTTTATTTGCTAGGTATAATGATGAGATACTGGCTCCAACTAGAACAATAACTAGAAAAGTGTTGAAAAGCATTGTCAGTTGTTTTCCGTCTGTCAGGTTGAAAATGATATTACAGAATATAGAGCCCATAATGACAGCTGATAGGATAGTTGTTGGAATACTTTTTTTATTAAAACCTATACTAGCTGAAATGATACCGATACTGCCTGAAAATGCAGCAAGTTGCAAAATATTTGGTAAAAGATAATACCATGAAAAGCGATCTGACATAAATGTAAACATACTGTTAATAAGACTTAAACCAATAAAAACAATTAAAGAGCTTAACATATAGGTAACAAAAATAAAAATAAAAACACTTGCTAGTTTAGCAACTAACATTTTTTTTCTGCTTACTGGATATAAAAAGAATAAAGCTGCTTGCTTTTCTTGGTATGCCTCGATGACTACTTTAGAGTACATAACGGAACTAAGAACACCGAAAGCGAGTAAAATGATCGCCGATCCTAATGGAACTAAATAGGAAAAAAAAGTGAAATTCTGCATTTCAATATCTTGCTCGTTATAAGAGACAAAACCTAAAAGCGTGATCAGAGCAAGCAGACAAACAGTAAGTGTGATGCTAGATAGTAGATATGTTTTTATATTAGTTTTTTTAATTTCTAATTTCATTAAATCAAGCATAATTTTTCCCTCCTGAAACAATTTCCATATACAATTCTTCCAAACCGTCAGGATGATGTTTCTGAATTTCTTCCATCGGGAGTTCAACCTTTAATTCTCCATTAACTATAAATCCAATAGTATCTGCTATAAGCTCAATTTCACTTAAAATGTGACTTGAAATAATCAATGTCATATTTTCTTCTTTTACTAAGCGTAAAAAAAGCTCTCTCATTTCAAGAATTCCCATAGGATCAAGCCCATTAATCGGTTCGTCCAAAATAAGCAATTCTGGTTTATGAACTATGGATCTGGCAATTGCTAAACGTTGGCGCATACCTAAGGAATAGTTTGAAACAGGTTGGGTGTTTTCAGCATCTAATCCAACAGTTTCCAATACCTCTGTAATATTTCCTTCTTTGCAGTTCATATATTGTAGATGGATAGCCAAATTTTGCTGAGCAGATAAGTGTTCAATGAAGATAGGAACTTCGATGATACTTCCTATGTTCTTTAAAAGAGTATTTTTATGTGTAGCTGTATTCCTATTGAATAATTCAATTTTTCCATTTGTTAACTGTTGTAAACCAGTGATTAACTTAAATAATGTAGTCTTTCCTGCTCCATTTGGACCTAGTAGTCCGTAAATTGTTCCTTTTTCAACAGAAAATGATACTTTTTTGATTGTTTCTTTCTGATTGAAAGTTTTAATAATATTTGATACTTTCAAGATATTCGTCATATTTTCTCCTATTCTTAATTAGTTTAGATTTTTTCTGAAATCAAAAGCTTGAATTTAAGATATATTACATTTGGTTCTCAACATGAGTAAACAAAATCCGCCTAGGTATAACAATATTTTTAACACAATATATATAAAAGTCAACAAATAATGGGAGATTGATATTTAAAGGTCAAAAACTGTCATTTTAGAGACAAAATAATCTGCAGTTTAAAAAAACAGATAACGTGTATTTAATTAAATGGTTAGTATTTTGCTTATATAGTATTAAGTTTTAAATTGGAGGTTTATTCAGCGTAAAATAATAACTATCAGTTAGCTGAATTTGATGACGGATATTCCATTAATAACAAGTGGGATTTATTTGGAGAAAATTTCGTAACATACAGTACGACTTTTTTAAGGAAAAATAGTTGTTATTTTAGTTTTAATTCTATACTAAAAATTTACTTTGTATGCAATTCCCACTCATTTTGAAAGTTAGTTTGAGTTGATTTTATGCAAAGTTTTTTTATTTTTTCAATTGTGATATTCGAAATGTAACTAATCACTTAAGTTATATATGACTTAGGTAGGGGGGAGAAAATTATTTCTATTAAATTTTTAAAATATAAGGAGATTAAAAAATAATGAAATGTTTAATGTCAGAAGTTCAAAAAAGATTGTTTGTTCTTGATCAAGCTCAAGGGGAGAACATCAGTTATAACATTCCGATGGCTTTCAAAGTAGATCAAGCTATTTCAATAGAAAAACTAAAAATTGCACTAAATAAAATGATAATGAATCACGAAATATTGAGGACATCTTTTACTATGATAGATGGAGAATATTGTCAACTTATCGGAGAACCATGGGATATAAAGATAGAGCAAAAAAAGAAACAGCAAACTCTACAAGAAGCAATGTATTCATTTATTTATCCGTTTGATCTTGCGAAACCTGAACTATTTAGAGTTCAATTTTTTGAAGGAAGAGAAGAGCAATTTCTTCTTTTTGATTTCCATCACATTATTTTTGATGGTGGGTCTATTGCCCCTTTTTTTGAAGAGTTATCCCAAATGTATCAAGGAGCATCGGTAGATAAACCAAAAATTCAATATAGGCATTATACAATCTGGAAAAATTCTCTGACTGAGGAGAGACATGAAGGGTACTGGTTGGAAAAATTTTCATCTGGTGTTCCAATATTGGAATTGTATACAGATTTTTCCAGAGGTCAAACAAAGACCTATAAAGGAGATGAAGTGATAAATAGAATTGACGAAGAACAATCTAAACGTATAAAGTTATTCTGCAGAAAAAATAGGATTAGTGAATATTCTTTCTTTTTAGCTGCATTATATATATTACTTCAAAGACATTCACTTCAAAATGATTTGGTCATTGGTACTCCGACATCGGGACGAAGCCATCCGGAAACAGGTAATATGTTGGGGATGTTTGTGAACACATTAGCGTTAAAAGTTAATATGGAGGGAACATGGACAGTAAAACATTTTTTAAATCATGTAAATAAGTTGTGTTTGGAAAGTTTTTCTCATCAAGAATACCCATTTGAACAATTACTCAGTAATCTTTCTTTTAATACAGATTCGTCTAGAAATCCGTTGTTTGATGTAATGTTAGTTCTACAAAACAATGACAAAACTACATTTACTCTCGGGGAAGTTAATTTAATACCAGTAAATGTCAAAAATCAGGTTTCAAAATTTGATCTTACTCTATCTATTGAAGATTTAGATTCAGGGTTCGAGTTTTTTTGGGAATATAATGTCTCACTTTTTAAAGAATCAACTGTTCAGCGATATTCGCAACAATATCTTTTTTTATTGAATGAACTACTTACTGAAGCTGAAAAAGAACTGACTCAAGTAGCACTTGCTCAATCAGAAACAAGAATATCACATACGGAAAACCGAGAATTGAAACAGCTGCAACAAACAATTATTGAGAAATTCACTTTTATTGTTCAAAAATATCCAGAAGATATTGCTTTACGCTTTGGCTCGGAACAAATGACTTATTTAGAACTAGATAAACGTTCTTCAGTAGTGGGGGAACATTTAAGAAAAAGTGGTGTGAAAAAAGAAGACATTGTTGGCTTTATGACCGATAAATCATTTGAGATGATTATCGGTATTTTGGGAATATTGAAATCAGGAGCAGCTTACCTGCCACTTGATTCGGGACATTCACCAAGTAGACTTGAGTATATGCTGACTGATAGTTCTGTCAAAACACTTTTAGTAGGTTCTTTAGCTGATTCTGAAGTTTTACAAAGGTTAAAATGTGAAAATGTTCTTTATATAAATCAGCTTGAAAAAAACTGCGAAGTCAAAAATGAATACCAAGGCCAGGGTTCAGACTTAGCTTATATCATTTATACCTCTGGAACAACTGGACATCCTAAAGGTGTTTTGGTTGAGCATCAAGGAGTGGTAAATCTAGCTGAAATGCAAAGTGTACTAGGTGATTATCAACCAGGAGATCAAGTGATGCAGTACTTTAACTATATATTCGACGGATCGGTATCTGAGATTTTTTCAGCACTTTTAAATGGCTGTACATTAAAAATACTTTCAGAAGAAGTAAGACTTGCTCCAAAACAATTGATTAGTGAAATGAAAGATACTCATTGTCAATTAGTTCCGTCACTTTTTAGTGTTCTTTTCGATTATTCCTCAAAGAACTGTTGTTTAGACGATTTATTTGCATTTAAGAAACTTTATTTAGCAGGAGAAACATTTCCAGTAGAGCTGGCAGAGAAGACTTATGATTTGAAACGAGAGAAACTAAAGGATGTTTTTAATTTATACGGACCAACAGAAAATACAGTTTGTGCAACAGCTTATAGTTTAGCTGAGTATGTGAAGGGGCAAAAAGTACCTATAGGAAGACCTGTGGCTGGTAATCAAGTGATAATTATGCAACAGGATCAGGAGTGTGGCATCGGCTTGGTTGGAGAGATTTGTTTATCAGGAGTTGGTTTGGCACGAGGGTATTTAAATCAACAAAAACTAACAAACGATACGTTTATTAAACATCCATTTAGGCTAGAGGAGAGGATTTATCGGACTGGAGATTTTGGGAGATGGAATGAGGACGGTCAAATTGAATATTTAGGTCGAATAGATGATCAGATGAAGTTTAGAGGGTTTAGGATTGAGTGTAGAGAAATTGAAGATCGAATTCGGAAAATCACTCAAGTTAAAGATGTAGTTGTAACCGTAAATATAGATACGGGAAATGAATATCTCGCAGCTTACATACTTTCGGATGCTCAGTTGAAGCAAAACGAGATCGTGGAGCAACTCTCAGAGTACCTTCCAGACTACATGATTCCAAGTTTTTATCTATGTCTAGAAGAGTTCCCAACAAATTCTAGTGGAAAAGTTGATAGAAAATTGTTACAGCAATTAGGCGGTTTGTCTACATCTTTGACAGACGAAGATATAGACGTTCAGTTAACTGAAACGCAGAAAACGATTAAAGAAATATTTGAAAGAACATTGAATATTGAAAAAATAAGTTTGAATGACAGCTTTTTTAGTTTTGGAGGAAATTCGCTGAAAGCGATTGAAGTCATCAATTTAATAGAAGATTTTTTCTCTATACAATTAGCAATTCAAGATGTTCTTACATTAAAAACGGTGGAAAATGTTTCTCGTAAAATCGAAGAGTTGAAAGAAAAAAACGACAATGACAATTGTTTTGCTGAAGATATGATGATTTTTGAGGCGGAGGAACTATAACTATGATGAAAAAATATAAAATGAGTTCGGGGCAAAGAAGATTATATGCAATTGAGTCTTCTGAGAGTGCAGGAACTTCTTATAATATGCCAATTGGATTATATTTTAATGGTAAATTGGATAAGGTTCAGTTGGATAAAGCATTATCTGAACTTTCTGAGAAATATGAATTATTGAGAACGACTTTTACTGTTGAAAATAATGAATTTATTCAACTTGTAACGACAAAACGTTTAGTCTATTTGGAGAGTGATTTTAAAGAGCGAGAAATTGATTCAGAAATTTTGATGGCAGATTTTGTGCGGCCGTTTAATTTGAAGACTGGCCCTTTGATGAGAGTGAAATTGGTTGAAGTTGAGAATGAAGGATCATACTTAATGATTGATTTGCATCATATTATTGCTGATGGAGAGTCTATTAGCTTGATTTGGAAAGATCTGTCAAAAGCTTATCTTGGAGAAAATTTGAATCCATTAAAACTACAATATAAAGATTTTAGTGCTTGGGAGAATAAGCTAGTTTTAACAAAACAAAAACAATTCTGGCATGATGAATTTAAAGATGAATCACCACTTTTAGAGCTGCAAACTGATTTTCCAAGAAAAAATAAACAGACTTATAATGGTAATCTATTAAAATATACCTTAGACAAGGAGCTTTCCGAAAGTGTTAGTCATTTTTGTCAAAAGTACGAAATCACGGAGTTTATATTCTTTCTGAGTGTTTTTAATATTTTACTTGGCAGATATGCAAGACAGAAAGATGTTATTGTAGGCTCACCTTTTTCTGCTAGAACCAATAGGCAATTAGCAAGTATGTTGGGAATGTTTGTCAATACATTACCAATAAGAACTGTAATTGATGGGGAGCAACAATTTGTTGATTACTTGGAAGGACTCAAAAACAAATGTTTTTCTATATACGAAAATCAAAATTATCCATTTGAAAGTTTATTAGAAGATTTAAATTTGCAAAGAGATTCGTCTAGAAATCCGTTGTTTGATGTGATGTTTGCCCAAGAGTCTGCTAGTGAGGCTATTGTATTAGATGAGATGGAGGCAACAATTCTTAATACTGAAATTAGTACAGCAAAATTTGATCTATCGTTAACCCTAGTAAAAGACGAAGAAAAGTATGTTTTTGGCTGGGAGTATTCTACAGATCTTTTTAAAAAACAGACAATAGAAAGAATGTCTGTCCATTTTGAAACACTAATTTTGGCAGTGATATCGCATCCGAAAGCTCCTATCAATGAACTGAATATGATTAGTGTAAGAGAAAAGAAAATGCTCGTTGAGACTTTCAATCAAACTGAAGCTGTTTATCAAAAAGATAAAACAATCATCCAATTGATAGAAGAACAGGTTCAAATTCGTCCGAATGCTGTAGCTGCTGTGTTTAGCGAACAAGAGTATACTTATGCAGAATTGAATGCCAGATCGAATCATATTGCTTGGAAGTTAAAAGATAGAGGCATTGGGCCGAATCAAATTGTTGGAATCATTAGTGAGAGCTCAATTCAGACATTGACTGCTATTTTAGCCGTTCTAAAAGCTGGTGCAGCTTATATGCCGATTGATCCAAAACATCCTATTGATCGAGTAACCTATATTCTAGAGAAGAGTTGTGCAAAAATAGTATTAATAGGAGAAGGTGGAGATAATCTAGCCGCTGAAGTCCAGACCACTTTTCCTGATATGGCAATTATAAATGTTGAGAATAAATCAGTTAAACTGAAAGAAAATCTTTCTTTAACTGCAGGACCTAAAGATTTGATGTATGTTATTTTTACGTCTGGTTCGACTGGAACACCGAAAGGAGTGATGGTTGAAAACCAAAGTGTTGTTAATGTCTGTACATGGCAGATAACCAATGGGGAAATCGACTCTAAAACAAAGGTTATTCAAAATTACAACTATATATTTGATGCTTCCGTTTCGGAAATTTTTCCTACCTTGATGGCAGGCGGTACATTGTTGATGCTGACTGAAGAGGAGAAAAAAGAACCGAGAAAATATTTAGATCTTTTAAAAGAAGCTCAACTATGCTGTGTTCCTTCTATGTTTCGTGAGATTTTGAATTTTGCTGAAACCAGTGATCGATGTAATGATATTATTAGTTTTGATAAATTGTATCTGGCTGCTGAGGCTCTGCCATTAGAACTATTAGAACAGTTCATGAAAGTTACAGGAAGAGATTTAACAAATATATATAACATATATGGACCAACAGAAACAACTGATTCTGCTGTTTTTTACGATTTTTCAGGAATAAAAAATCCTGAAAAAATATATATAGGGAAACCAATTGCAAATTTAAAATTATACGTGTTGAACGACAAAGATTTATGTGGAATCAACGTTCCAGGAGAACTTTGTATTGGCGGAGCAGGAGTTACTAGAGGATATCTGCAACAGCCTGAGTTGACCGCAGAAAAATTTATTGAAAACCCTTATGCTTCCGGAGAAAGAATCTATCGGACTGGGGATTTGGTTCGATGGTCGGAAGATGGTAACATTGACTACCTTGGTCGTATTGATGAGCAGGTAAAGATTAGAGGTTTTCGTATTGAGCTTGGAGAAATTGAAAGCAGACTTCAGCGTGTTCCAGGAATTAGAGAAGCTGTCGTGATTGTGAAAAATATAAATAATACTAAATCAATTTGTGCCTATTTTATTTCAGACGAAGAAGTTACCGAGGCAAGTCTAAATGAACTATTGTCCTATACTTTACCAAATTACATGATCCCTCAGTTTTTTGTTCGTATGGACGTTTTTCCTCGTACAAGAACAGGTAAATTGGATCGAAAGAGTCTCCCTGAACCGATCATTCATTCGGATGGTATATGCGTTCCTCCAGATACAGAAGCCGAAAGTGCTGTTATTCAAGTGTTCACAGAAATATTGAATATTAAAGAAAAACTAAGTGTGACAGCGAATTTCTTTTCTTTAGGTGGGGACTCTATAAAAGCTATTCGTATTGTTTCTAAACTGAGAGAAGAGGGTTATCAAGTCACTGTACCAGATATTATGGGTAAGAAAACACCAAGGAAAATTGCAGAGGGGATTACAAAAGAAGTAGCAAAAATCATTGATCAAGCCGAAGTCAGTGGTCCAGTCACACCAATACCAATCCAAAAAGATTTTTTAGAAACCGAAAGTGGTGAAAAACATCATTTTAATCAGTCAATGCTGCTAAGAATTCCATCTAACCTAAGCTGTGAGTTATTAGAAAATGCCTTTCAGAAACTATTGATTCATCATGATGTACTTCGAGCGGTTTATGATGAGGGAGAACAAGTAATTCTATCCGTAAAAGATACTCCAATGGTAAAAATAAACCCATATGATTTTTCTAGCTTATCCCAGGCAGAAGGTGAAAAAATGCTTGAGGAAGTAGGGAATGAGCTTCAGAGAAGTATTAATTTGAAAACAGGACCACTTGTTAAAGTAGCGATGTTTAAGCTATGTACAAGTGAATATTTATTAATAGTTATTCATCATTTGGTGATTGATGGTGTATCATGGCGAATTCTTATTGAAGATTTGAAATCTCTTTGTAGAAAAGACTTAGTCAATAGAGAAAATCTGCTGCCGGATAAGACGGATTCTTTTAAAAAATGGAGTGAAATGATTTGTCAATATAGTCAAAATTTTAGACTTCAGCAAGAGCTTCCATATTGGAAAGCAGTGGAGAAGCAGTTATTAGAAGGGCAGATTAGGTTAGAACCAGACCGTGTATCAGCAAAAGAAGAACAAATTGTTGTCACTCTCACAAAAGAAAAAACAGATCAGTTACTAAAAAAAGCAGGAAATGCCTATCAGACAGAAATCAATGATTTACTTTTAGCCGCAGTGGCTCAAGGGGTTTATTATGTAACTAATCAGAGCAAACTAGCTATCCAAATGGAAGGTCATGGACGCGAGGCAATTGATCCAAATATACAGATAGATCGGACTATAGGTTGGTTCACTAGTGTTTATCCGATTGTATTGGATAATCTAGGTTGCGATATCAGTCTGCTGATCCGTCAAACGAAAGAAACTATACGGAAACTACCAGTTAATGGAATCGGTTATGGGATTTTAAAAATGTTACCAGAATCTGAGTTAACCAATATACAGCCTGATATCACGTTTAACTATTTAGGTGAATTTCATTTTGACGATGACAATGAAAATGATTTTTCAATAAGTCCGCTTGAGCATGGTCGTGCGATTTCGGAACAAGATCAATTTCACACAAAGTTATCACTGGATAGTTTTGTATCAAATGGAAAACTTCAACTTACTTTAACTTATAAAGCTTCTGGTTTTTCAGATAGTCAAATGTCTTTTTTATTGGAAAGTATAGTGGAGTCCTTAGATGAAGTGATTACTCATTGTATTAAACAGGAAAAAACGATTATAACTCCTTCAGATGCAGGAGAAATTGAGTGGTCTCTTGAAGAGTTTAACCAAGTTGTTTCTTATTATGGACAGCGTAATTGTGAAATAGATAGAGTATTTCCATTAACAGGGATGCAAAAAGGGATGTTGTACCACAAAATTTTTGACGAAACAGATACTTCTTATGTTGTTCAAAGTAATTATAAAATTCAAGGACTGAGCACTGTTAATACTCTCAAAGACTCTCTACAATTACTTCAAACCAAACATGGAATTTTAGAAACTGCAATCACTTATCGGGACGTAAGTGAAGCTAGGCAAGTTCTTTTAAAAGGACGACCTATTGAATTAAGTGAAGTAGACATGTCAGAAATGTCAGAAAGTGAATACAAAAAAATGTTGGCAGATGATGTGAAACGAGGGTTTGACCTAGAGTCTGATTCTTTGATCCGCATGATTCTAGTTCACTTAGCTGATAACCAAAAGAATCTCGTAGTAACTTTCCATCATATTATTATGGATGGTTGGTGTAGTGCTGTTTTAATGAATGACCTGAATTATTTTTACACGGAGCTTACTAATGGGAAAAGCAAAGAACAACTACGGAGAAATATTTCAACAAGGTATGACTATGAGAAGTATGTTCGTTTAGTTAATCGGAAAAGTAAAGCGGATGGCTATGATTACTGGAAGAATTTATTGCTAGACTATGATAACTATGCTGAAATTCCAGCCACTATTTCTAATCAGCAAGAAAAAGAGGTGAAAGTATGGGAAGTAGGGTTAAATCAGACTAAAACGAAGGCTTTTGAACAACTTTCTAAAAAAGAAAGTTTAACATTGAATACGATAGTTGAGGTTGCTTGGGGATTACTCCTTCAAAAATATACAAATAAATCGGATGTTGTTTATGGAAAAATCGTATCTGGCAGAAATACAGAAGTTATTAATGCTGATACAATTATCGGCTTATTTATAAATACTATACCTATTCGTATGAAGACAGAGGTAGGAAATACGGTTTTGGAAACACTAAAAACAGTTCAAAATCAGGCGATTAATAGCTCAAACTATGATTTTATTCATCTTGCAGAAATTCAATCTAAGTGTACAAATATGGGGAATCGTTTGATTCAGTCAGTTATTGCTTTTGAGAATTATTATAATCAGGAATCAACAGAAGAGGGTGCTCTTGCATTCAATTTATTGAACGGTCGAGAAGAAACCAATTATCCATTAACTTTAGCAGCGTTTAAGGGCGATGTTTTAAAATTTGGTTTTATGTATAAGACAGATAAGTTTTCAGAAACAGATGTTCAACTGATTGCACGTCGTTTTATAAAAATTCTTGAAGAGATATTAGAAAAATTAGAAGAACCAATCGGAAATATAAACTATATTGATAGTTCAGAACAGCAACTACTGATCCAAAACTTCAATCAGAGTAATCATATTTTTGAAGGCGAGAAAACTATAGTTCAGAAGTTTGAAGAACAAGTGAGAAATAACCCTTCTAAGACAGCAGTCATATTTGGAGAGGACAGAGTAACTTATGAAGAATTGAGTCAGCGGAGCCAACAAGTTGCCACCGCTTTGATGAATCGTGGGGTAGTTTCTAAACAAATTGTCGCTTTAGCTGTTGGGAAATCAGTAGATATGATTGCTGGAATGATTGGCATTTTGAAAACAGGAGCAGCATATTTACCAGTTGATTTGAATCATCCTGATGAACGGATTGACTACATGTTGAATAATGCAGAAGCTTCCTTTATATTGCTTGGTGACAGCCAGAAACTTAGTAGAAATTTAGAAAGAAAGTATACAGTAATCGAATTAGGCGATACAAGAAAAGAAGAGATTAATAACAGGATGATTTCTATTTCTATAGAACCTCAAAATACGGCGTATGTCATCTATACATCTGGCACAACAGGTCGTCCTAAAGGTGTTGAAATATCTCATCGTAATGTATTAAATTTAGCAAGTTGGCAAAAAGAAAATGCTGAATTGACATCCTCAACAACTGTTTTACAATATTTTAATTATATTTTTGACGGTTCCGTTTGGGAAATATTTCCTGCATTATTAGCTGGTTCGGTCCTAGAGATCATCTCAGAAGAAGATAGAAATGACCCCGAGAAGTTACTCAAGCATTTTTGTGGTCGGCAGCTAACTATTGTACCGTCACTTTTCACTGCATTATTGGATTATGCTATAGAACACGATAGACTTCAGGAGTTTAATAGTTTTGATAAATTGTTTTTAGCTGGTGAGTCTTTGCCATCTGATGTTGTGATGAAATATGCAGATCTTTCTAATGGGAAAATTAAAGATGTATACAATGCATATGGTCCAACCGAAACTACAGTTTGTGCTACTATTCATCGTTTTGACAAGTTCTCCAAAGATCAGAGGATTTTAATTGGCCGACCGATTGGAAATACACACTGTTATATTTTGAATGGAACCGAATTATGCGGCATCGGAATACAGGGAGAATTATGTGTAGGTGGTGAAAGTGTCAGTAAAGGTTACATCAACCAAAAAGAGCTGACAAAAGAACGCTTTGTTGAAAATCCATACAATCCTAATGAAATCCTTTATAAAACAGGTGATTTAGCAAAGTGGACCCCTGATGGAGAGATCGAGTGTCTAGGTAGAATTGATGAACAAGTAAAGATTAGAGGATATCGGATTGAACTGGGAGAAATTGACCGCACCTTGAGAAGAATAGATGGTGTTATAGATGCCGTTACAGTTGTTAGAAAAATCAACGAGGAATCGATTATTTGTTCCTATATCGTTGGGAACGACTTGATTACAAAAGATATGGCATTGATTGAGTTGGAAAAAAATCTTCCAGATTATATGTTGCCAACTTTTATAGAAACATTAAAAGCATTTCCAAAAACAAAAACTGGAAAAATAGACAAAAACGCATTAATAACGCCGACATTTGAGCCTGTTTCCCAATGTAGAGAAGAACTGAGTGAAACAGAAAGAACAATTATCCAGGTATTTAAAGAAGTACTGAATGTGTCTAATGAAATTAGCTCAGAGCAAAGTTTTTTTGATCTTGGAGGAGATTCTCTAAAAGCCATAAAAGTGGTTACACAACTTAGGAAAGTTGGCTATGATTGTGGAATCCGTGAAATTATGAACAGAAAAACAGCAAAGCGAATTAGCCAAATTTTAAAAGAAAATGTGAAAACTAAAATTGAAACAGGATTAGCAGAACGTTTTAAAGAAGGTATAGAAAATGCTGATCTATCATTTAAGACATGTCGTGAGAAAATCATAAGTGTAGATCAAAAGGAAATTTGCTTATTATTTATTGAAGGAGTTACTGAGTCTCATAAAAAAATATTTTATAAAACGGCATGGAATCAGGATGAACAAACAGGATTGCCAAACTATCTTCTTGATTTGAAGACTTATAAAAATTATGAAAATGTTATGAGTAAAACTGAGTTTCGAAGAGCGATATCTAAAGATAATAGAAAGAGTAAACCTGTTTTGACAGAAGTTGATAAAGTATCAGAATCTATATCGTTAGGGCATAATGTTGGAAATCGTTATGAGCTTTCTCCTATTCAAGAGTATTTGCTAACATTCCCTTATTCAGTTATTCAAGATGAAATTATAATAAAAAGTTGGGATGAAGAGCTAGTTCTTTCTGCTCTCAAACAAACGATTCAGAGTAACGGTGCCATGAGAAGTATAAAACTGAATGGAACTCAAATAGTCGAATATCCTTTTGAAAAACATCGAGAAATTTCTTATTTTGATTTGAGATATGTTTCTGAAGAAAAATACCAGAATAATATTGAAAAAATTAAATCTTATGAAAGTTTTAAACAATTGACAGAAAACAGATTCTTGATGGATCTTTATCTTGTTAGAGAAGACGATATAACTTTTAAACTTTATTTAACATCACATCATATTGTATGGGATAAAATTAGTTCTCTGATAATTGAAGAAGAAATACAGGATTTACTACAGGGACGTAACTCATATGAGCAAGTAAAGCTTGCGTATTCGAGTTACGCTGAGCAAGCCAACCATAATCAATCAGTAGTGATTGAAAATAAAGAGGTTTCAGAGATGGTTAAAAATTACAGATGTCTTCTTCAGAGGTATCGTGATAAACATCTGGAAAATGAAATCATTCGTTCTGAGGCAGCTGTTTTGAATATTTCGGAAGATGTTGTCGGAGAGGTAGAAACTTGGGCAATAATTGATGAGATTGTTCATATCATAGCTAGTGAAAATCAGTTATTAGAAACTGATTCAGAATTGCCATTGCAATTTACTCAAGAAGAGCGAAACATTTTGACGGGTGATTTTACTCGTTCCGTAGGGCCAATAATTGATATGTTGCCGATTTTCAAAAATGATCAACACACGATTTTAGAACAGTTTAAATCTTCTCAAAAAATGAAAGAAAGATTTAATTTGAATTGGCTTAATCTTTTTAGGAGCTCTTTTGATACTTTTGATAAGGTTTTATTGATCAACTATCTAGGAGTCTATGAAATGGATGAAGAAGAGTTTCTTGATGATATTCACTCAACTAATTATGTGAAAAGTAGAGAGATAACAATCAGCAAATGTAAAAATCAGTTGCTTGTTCGTTATCCAGTATTTAGAAATAACAAAGGGAATACTAAACACATGCTGTTAAAGGCTTTCCAGAAAAGTAAATAATAAATGAAAGTAGTGGTAGTGCAGTGATGAATAATAAAATTGAGAAACAAGCAAATCCAACAATAGACTATTCCCAACTTAATTTAATTGAGGTTTTTAAAGAGAATGTAATGACTCATTCAGAGCAACTAGCTGTTTCGGATAAAAAATCTAGTCTTACTTATAAAGAATTAGATCAACGCTCAGAAGTTCTTGCAGCTGTTATTACAGATAAAATGAAAGATAGTATTAGCCCTTTTGTTGGAATTTTTATGGAAAAAAAGATAGCTGCAATCATTGGCCTGATTGCTATTCTTAAAGCTGGTTATGCTTATGTACCATTGGATAATTCTTATCCAAAAAAACATTTGCAATCTCTGGTTGAGGATAGTAAAATCGATTTGATTTTGGGACACAAGGAATCTTTGAGTTTAGCAGGATCCCTTGTGAGTCAGTCAATAGATTTAGAAGATTTTGATAATGATAATGTTGGAGCTGCGGATATAGGAAGAGTGATTTCTCCCACTGATTTAGCTTACTTGATCTATACTTCTGGAACAACTGGAAAAGCAAAAGGAGTAATGGTAGAACATCGCAATATTGTCAATTTGGTAAAGAAGAGCAATTACTGCAGTTTTGAAGATATTTCGATTCTCCAGATGGGGTCGCTTTCATTTGATGCGTCAACATTTGAAATCTTTGGTGCATTATTGAACGGTGGAACTGTTCATCTAGCAGATAAATCCATTTTAGGAGATGTGATAGCTTTTAGAGACTCAATTGAAAAGTATAAAATCAACACATTATTCATCACAACTGCGTTATTTAATCAGTTAGTAGATATAGATCCTGAGATTTTTAATAGTTTGAAGCAGTTGTTTGTTGGAGGTGATAGCATATCAGCTGTTCATGTTCAAAAATGTCTAGATAAAAAAGATAATAATTTTAAACTTTACAATATTTATGGACCAACAGAAACAACTACATTTGCTTTGTTCTATCAAATCCAAAAAGAAAAAACAGATAAAATTCCTATCGGACGTCCAATTAGTCAAGTAGAAGTCTATATTTTCTCTGATGAGAATTTAGAAACCGAAGTATTGGAAGGAGAACTGTATATAGGTGGAGCTGGTGTTGCAAGAGGTTATTTAAATCGTGAAGAATTGACACAGCAGAAATTTATAGATCATCCGACAAAAGTGGGAGAGCGCCTTTATAGAACTGGTGATTTAGTAAGAAAAAATAAAGATGGAATGATCGAGTATCTTGGTCGTATTGATAATCAAATAAAATTGAGAGGCTTCAGAATAGAACTGGATGGAATTGAAAGTCTGATTAGAGAAGTACCAGGAGTCAATGATGCTGTCGTTATTTTGAGGAATGATTCGGGAAGGAAAAATATTTGTGCGTATATTCTAACAAACAAGAAAATCACGGAAGAAGAAGTGAAGAGTTGGTTGAGAGAGTATTTGTCAGAATATATGATTCCAACCTTTGTAATAACCATGGAACAATTCCCATTAACAATTAATGGGAAAGTGGACAAAAAGAATCTGCCTTCACCAGATCGACAAGTCACTGCTGGAAATAATCAGCCAAAAACACAGCGAGAAACGTGTATTGCAGAAGTGTTTACAGAGGTTTTAGGCATTGGAAAAATCGATGTTACAATCAACTTTTTTGACTATGGTGGTGATTCAATCAAGGCAATTCGAATGGTATCTCTTTTACGATCAAAGGGATTTGATATTTCTGTTGAAGGGATAATCAAAGGACAAACAGTGGAAAAAATTGCACTGTATCTGGAAGAAATTAAAGACGAAGCTATTAATCAAGAAGAAGTAATTGGACAAGTTCAAATAACACCTATACAAAAGCAGTTTTTTGAAAAAAAATTAAAGCGACCAAACCATTTTAATCAGTCTGTGCTATTTGAAAGTCATCTAAGGCTGGAGCCTGAAATTATTAGTGAATCACTTTTAACTATTGTTCAACATCATGATATGCTTAGAGCTATTTATCCTTCTAATGATGAGCAAATTATTAAAGTAAGTAGTTTGTTTACGAAAGATGATTTTAATGTTGAGCTAATAGAACTGGGAGAAGGAGACCCGGAAATAGAGATTGCTTCAATTGAAAGAAGGATTCAAGAGCAACTGGATTTAAGTAGTGGACAGTTGCTTAAGGCTGCGATTTTTAGAGGAGAATTTGAAGATTATTTACTATTGTGTATACATCACTTGGTTGTGGATGGCATTTCATGGCGAATTATTGCAGAGGATTTAAATACTTGTTATTTAAATAGAAAAAATGGCGGGAATTTTTGTCTTCCTAAGAAAACGAATAGTTTTAAAAATTGGAGTTTTGAGTTAGAAAAATACAGAGATTCCGAACAATTGATAAAGGAAACTAGATATTGGAAGCAAGTAGACAAAGATATTCACTCAGGATTAGTATTACCCGAAAGAAAGTCAGATCGAGGACGTACTAAAGTGGTGAGCTTTCAGTTGGACTCTGTAGTGACTCAAAATCTACTTATGAATGCTAACCAAACATATAATACAGAAATCAATGATTTATTGTTGACCGCTTTATATAGAACAATCAATCGTCTAACAGGAAAGAGTGATTTGGCAGTTTTGATGGAAGGTCATGGTCGAGAAAGTATAGGTAAGAAATTTCCTATTGATCGAACAGTTGGTTGGTTTACAACGATTTATCCAGTAACGATAAAAAGTATTGGACGCTCTCTTCAAGAAGATATTTGTAATACTAAGGAGACCTTTAGAAAAATTCCTAATCATGGGTTCGGTTATAGTGTACTGAAATGTTATGGGGAAAAAGAGCTATCACAAATTGAACCAGATATTACCTTTAACTATCTAGGAGATTTTTCAGAGGAAAACAGTAATCACCTTTTAAAGATTAAACAGACTGATTATGGTGAACAGGTAGCAGAAATTAATAGTTTCAGCTCTCCACTTGTTGTTGATTGCGTTGTGATTGATCAAAATTTAAATATTTCTCTATTATATGATGAAGAATGGATTTCAGAAGAGTTCATCAATAGTTTACAACAACTTTATACAATTGAAATGAAAGAACTTGTTACTCATTGTGTTGAAGCAAATGAAATTATAGAAACACCATCAGACAAAGGTGAGCTAGCTTGGTCGTTGAAAGAATTTAGAAAAGTAGAAGAACATTTTAGTAAAAAAAATCAGCGGATTAAGCGTTTATATCCATTAACTTCTACTCAAGAAGGAATGCTTTTTCATAAGCTGAATGAACCTGATTCAACGATGTATTTCATTCAGAATACCTATGATATAGAAGGTATAATAGATATCGAACTCCTGAGGAAAGCACTAGAATTACTTTCCAAAAAACACCCTGTTTTGCGAACAAGTATTATCTACAAAGAAGTCAATGAGTTCAGACAAGGAATTATTGAGGGAAGAAAGCCAAAACTTCTTTACAAAGATATTTCTGAACACAAAGATAGCGAAATACTAATAGCCAAATTATGTTTGGAAGATATTCAGCAAAGTTTTGATTTACAAGAGGATTCCTTAATACGAGGACAACTTATTAAATATTCGGTAGATAAGTATAAACTTGTATTGAGCTACCATCATATCATTCTTGATGGTTGGTGTACTTCGATCATGATTGATGATCTTCTGCTTTACTATAAAGAGCTTCAAAAAAATGATGGCAGTACTTCAAAGATTCAGATTTGTGAAGAAACAGAAACTTTTGAAGACTTTGTCCGCTTGATAAGAGAAAAAGATCAAGAACATGCCTTGGCTTATTGGGGAAATGTGTTGGAAGGATATGAAAACCAGGCTAGTTTTGAGCCTGAAATGAAATCGACGGAACTGAAAACAGGGCAGGTGATTAGTAGAAAAATCTCTGATGCGGAATTTCATAAGTTAGAAACCTTTAGTCGAAAAAATAGTGTGACATTGAACACAGTGTTAGAGACAGCTTGGGGGCTTTTGTTACAGCAGTATACGAACCAACAGGATGTTGTTTTCGGAAAAATTGTTTCTGGAAGAAATGTACCATTAAATACTGTTAATGAAATGCTTGGCATGTTTATCAATACAATTCCTATCCGAATAAAAATAGAACAGGATCAAACAGTAAGTAATATGCTTACTATGGTTCAGAATCAAGCACTAGAAAGTATGAATTATGATTATTGTGCATTGAGTGACATTCAGAAAGAGGCTGGACAGATTGATAATCTAGTAGCAACGTTGATTGGTTTTGAGAACTTTTCAGAAAAGAAGATTGAATCTCCCGAAACATTTACGATGACATTTGATGGTCTTAGAGAGGAAACTAATTATGATTTGTCATTGGATATTGTTGGTAATGGTTATTTGGAATTTAGGTTACTATATAATAGTCAGCTATATAGTCAACAATATTGTGAGCGGGTGATAGATAGACTAGAGATGCTGCTTGCCGCTATTCTTGCTGATCCTGAAAAAAAAGTCAGCAGATTGGAAATGTTGACAATTGAAGAGAAAGAGCTTGTTTTGGAAAGATTTAATAGTCAAGCCAGAAAAAGGTTAGCCAATCAGACAATTATTGAATTATTTGAAGAAACAGTTAAAAAATATCCGAACCGAGTAGCTGTAAAAATTGATGATCAAAAGTTGACATATCATGAGTTAAATTCTTGGGCCAATGCTTTAGGAGAGAAATTAAGAGAAATGGGCGCTGAGAGTAACCAGTTAGTAGGTATTGTTGCGGATCGTTCATTGGAAATGATTGCTGGAATTTTTGGCATTCTCAAATCTGGGGCTGGTTACTTACCGCTTGATCCTGAATTTCCCAAGGAGAGAATTCAATATATGCTTCAAGATAGCGGAACTAAACTCATTGTTTCACACTCATCTTTAGAATTTGATCTTCCTGTTGTAGCGATCAGTGAATATCGAAATAGAGAGAAAGGTAATCTTGAAAAAAAATCTATAAGTACCGATTTGGTTTATTCTATATATACCTCAGGAACCTCGGGAAAACCAAAAGGTGTATTGGTAGAACAACGTCATTTATTTAATTTGGTTACATGGCAGCGTGATTTTATGGAGTTAAGTGAAAAAACAGAAGTTTTACAATTCTTCAATTATATATTTGATGGTTCAGTGTGGGAAATTTTTGCAACGTTGTTGAATGGAGCATCTCTACTTTTAATAAATGAGGAAGAGAAGAATGATCTAGGTTGTCTATTGAAATTAATCGAGGGTAGACAAGTTGTTATCGTACCTAGCTTATTTAGAGGAATCGTAGAGTATGCACAAAATACTAAACAAGAGTTGCTGTTTGATAAAGTATATTTGGCGGGCGAAGCATTAGATGATGATTTGGTATTACAACTAAAGAATTTGGTAGGTAATAGGATCAATCAAATCTATAATTTATATGGACCGACTGAATGTACAGTGTGTGCTACTTATTATAACCTTGGTGATATGGGAGATAGTGGGAAAGTGTTGATTGGAAAAGCAATTGAAAATACTCAATTGTATGTTCTGAATGATAAACAACTTTGTGGAATAGGGATACCTGGTGAATTGTGTATAGGTGGTGATAGTGTAACAAGAGGATACTTGAATCAACCTGAATTGACTGAAGAAAAGTTTATCAGCCTTCCTTATGGAAACGAAGGTAAGCTCTATCGTACTGGTGATTTGGTTCGGTGGACGGAAGATGGGAATATCGATTACTTGGGAAGGATTGATGAGCAGGTTAAAATTCGTGGTTTCCGTGTAGAATTGAGCGAAATCGAAAATCGATTACGAGCACTTCCTGAAATTAGTGATGCTGTAGTTGCTGTTAAAATAGTGAATGACTCAAAAATAATTTGTGCATACTATCTATCAGAACTAGCTCCAACATCAGAAGAAATAAGAAACCAATTATCAGTTGATTTACCAGACTATATGATTCCCACATCAATTGTTCAATTAAAAGAATTTCCACGTTCACATGCAGGGAAATTAGATCGTAAGGCGTTGCCACAACCAATGCTTGAGTCAACGAGTGAATTTATTCTACCAACGACAGAAGCAGAAAAAGCTGTGATTCAAATATTTAAAGAAGTGTTAAGAACGGATAAGGAAATTAGTGCTGTAGATGATTTCTTTGCTCTTGGTGGTGACTCCATTAAAGCTATTCGAATTGTTTCGTATTTAAGAGAATTAGGGTATAGTGGCAATGTTTCAATAATCATGGGACAACGTACACCTAAAAAAATTGCTTCACTGATAAGGTTAGATGATAAGAACAACATTGATCAATCTGAAGTGGTTGGCATTGTTCCGTTTACCGCCATTCAGAAAGCTTTTATAGAACATGAAGGGAAAGAAAAAAATCATTTTAACCAATCTGTTCTTCTCCAAATACCGTCAAGGTTAAATGAAGTAGCAATGAAGCAGACAATGGACGAGCTGAAGAAACACCATGATATGTTAAGAGCTAAATTCACTAAAGATCAACAATTTGTTCTTTCTGTAGAAGAGTGTTCAGATGTGGAAATTGAGGTATACGATCTAACTTCCTATACAGAGGAACAGGCTGAAATCGAAATAGATAGTATTAGTGAACAACTGCAATCTAGCATAGAATTATCAAATGGGTCTCCAATTACAGTGGGGATATTCAGGCTAAAAACGATAGATTATCTGTTAATTGCTATTCATCATTTAGTGATAGATGGTGTTTCATGGCGTATTCTTATTGAAGATCTAAAATACGTATACAATAGTTTGATTAATGATAAGGTGATTGATCTTCCAGAAAAAACACATTCTTTTAAAGAATGGAGCTTGGCCGTAAGTGAATATAGTCGTAGTGAACGTATTGGTCGAGAAATATCTTATTGGCAAAAAATAGAGCAAAACGTGGCAGGAGGCTATTTGCAGTTAGATAATATCTCTGATGATGAAGAAACGCTTAATGAAGCAACTGTTTTAACGTTAACGGAAGAACAAACGGATCTTCTGTTGAAAAAATCTAGTCTAGCATATAATACAGAGATCAATGATCTTTTGCTGACAGCTTTGGGAAGAAGTGTTTATCGCTTGACAGGACAGACAAAAGTGGCTGTTCAGATGGAGGGTCACGGTCGAGAAAATATAGATCCAAATATCCAAATTGATCGGACGGTTGGTTGGTTTACAAGCACATACCCGATTGTTATGGATAAACTAGAAGGAGATATACCAGAGATGATCTGTTCGGTGAAAGAAATGCTCCGACGAATTCCGATGCATGGCATTGGATATGGTATTTTAACCGAATTAAGTAATGCTCCTCTAGATAAAGTAATTCCAGATTTGACGTTTAATTATTTAGGCGAATTTCATTTCAGTAAAAAGAACGAAGATTTTTCAGAAAGTCATATAGCTCATGGGCGTGATGTATCGTCTGAAGACAGTTTTCATACGAAATTATCATTGGATGGCGGTGTAAATGAAGGAAAACTTCAAATTACAATGACGTATAAAGATTCTGGTTACTCTGATCAGCAAATGATTGAATTTAGAGATATTTTAAAGGCAGAGCTACTTGCTATCATTTCACATTGTACGGATCAGAAAGAAATTTGGAAGACACCATCGGATTTTGGAGAGCTGGTTTGGGAGCAAGAAGAGTTTGAAAAAATTTCCTTATTTTATAAGGAATTAGGGTGCGAGATAGAAAGGATTTCACCACTAACAAGTACCCAGGAAGGCATGCTTTTCCATAAGCTTTATGACGATAAATCTAGTGCTTATGTTGTTCAGTATGTAAACACTGTTGAAGGACTTGGCTCTTTAGAGTATTTGCAATTAAGTCTTGAACTTCTTCAACAAAAGCATGGGATTTTAGAAACGAATATTGCTTATCATGGTGTCAGTGAACCAAGAATAGTACTTTTAAAAGGGCGTCCAATTGAATTTACTGAGATTCATCTTTCTAGGAAAGCTAAATCTGAACGTGAAGATATTTTAAACGCAGATGTAGAGCGCGGTTTTAATCTAGCAAAAGATTCTTTATTTAGAGTAATAGTGTTACATCATGAAAACGGAAAAACAGAATTAGTTCTAACTTTCCATCATATTATTATGGATGGCTGGTGTACTTCGATTTTGATAAATGACCTAAACCAATTTTATTCTGAATTAGCTTCTGGTAAAACAAAAGAGCAGCTGAAACGGGAATTGACGACTCGATATGATTACGATAATTTTGTCCGTCAAGAAGCTGATTGTTCTAAGAATCAAATGCGAGACTATTGGAAGGGAAAGTTGGAAGGGTATGATCAACCAGCGGTGATCCAGCAACAGAATAATAACAATAAAGAGGAAACAACAGATGTTTTAGTGACCCAACAGGCTTTGAATAAAGAGGAAACAAAAGCATTAGAACGATTATGCAAAGAGAATAGCACTACAATCAATTCTTTGCTTGAAACAGCATGGGGAATTTTGCTACAAAAATATTCTGGAACCACAGATGTTGTTTTCGGAAAAATTGTTTCTGGTAGAGATGCAGTTGCTAAAAATATTGAAACAACAGTAGGGTTATTTATAAATACAATACCAGTTCGCATAGTAGCTGATTCAGATCAAACAATCAAAGGGTTATTGAGCAAAGTTCAAGAACAAGCGATTGAAAGTAGCAGATATGATAGTTTTTCATTATCTGATATCCAAACTGAATGTACCGATTTGGGGAAAGAACTTATTCACTCAATTGTCGTATTTGAGAATTATGCTGAGCAGGAAAGTAAAGACAATTATGTTCTGCAATTGACAACAAATGAAGTAAGAGAGCAAACTAGTTATGATTTAACGCTAGTTGGATATAAAAAAGAAAAATTGATACTTGAATTATTAGTGAATGCAAATACCTATACTAAAGAGGAATCAACACGTATTCTTTCTCAAGTGATAGCGATTATTAGAAGTATTTTGAATGATTCAAGTCAATTAGTTTCTCAATTAAACGTCATTACTCAAAAAGAAAGAGGGTTGATTGTAAATCAATTCAGTGGCTATGATCCAAACTGGAAGATAAATAATTCTGTTACAGAACTATTTGAAATTCAGGTTCAAAGACATCCCAATCAGATAGCGATCAGTGATTACAAGCAGAAACTAACGTATAAAGAGTTGAATAGGAAAGCAAATCAGGTTGCTTCTTTGTTGATGTCAAACGGAATAGGAAAGAATAATATTGTTGGAATTATGGCTGAGAGAACAGCTGATTCTATCGTTGCTATGCTTGCTGTGTTGAAAGCTGGAGCAGCGTATCTCCCAATCGATCCTGAATATCCAAGAAAAAGGATAGAATATATAATAGCAGATAGTAAGATGTCTTGTGTTCTTTATCCGAGTATGGAAGATCATATATCATTAGAATCAGTTGTTAATGTGATTGAGCTGAGTAAATTACCACTTTGGGAAAAAGCAGCCAACACCCAATCAGTAAAATGTTCAGCTGAAGATATGGCTTGTATTATTTATACATCTGGAACTACTGGGAATCCAAAGGGGACAATTGTACCACATCAAGGAATCGTCAGACTAGTTAAAGATACAAACTATGTTGATTTTAGTGATATTGTGACTATTCAAATGGGTTCGTTATCATTTGATGCGGCACATTTTGAAATTTGGGGACCATTGGTAAACGGCGGTAGAGTATATATCGGAGAAAAAGAACTATTGTCTTCAGTAGAGCGTCTCGAAGAAGTTTTGGAGAAACAAAAAATCAATACAATGTTTATAACAACAGCGTTGTTTAATCAATATGTAGAACTTAACCCGCATTTGTTTAACCATTTGACACAGTTATATTTTGGGGGAGAGGCTACATCAGTTGGACACGTTCGACAATTTCTTGAAAATAAAGCAGATTCTTTGAGACTATATAATGTTTATGGACCGACTGAAGCGACAACCTTTACTTTGTTTTATGAAATCCCCAATAAAGAAAGCATTGGGGAGATTGTTCCAATTGGAAAACCAATCGCCAATACAGGTGTATTAGTTCTTTCACAAGGCACTGTTTGTGGAATAGGTATGCCAGGAGAACTATGCATCTCCGGACCAGGTTTAGCACTAGGATATCTAAATAATAAAGAGTTGACGTCAGAAAAATTTCAAGACAGTTTAGCATTTTCTGAAGAAAATGCAAAGATTTATCGGACGGGAGATTTGGTCAAGTGGACTGCTGAAGGCGATTTAATTTATCTTGGTAGAATGGACAATCAAGTGAAATTAAATGGTTATCGGATAGAGCTTAATGAGATCGAAAATGTATTGAGATGTATTGATGGAGTAAAAAATGCATTGGTAAGATTGAATCAAAAAAATGGGTTCAATTATTTGAGTGCCTATCTAATTACAACTGACAAACTTGATGTTGATAGAATAAAAATAAATTTGATGGAAAAATTACCAGAATTTATGATACCTCAGAGTTTTGTCTTTATGGAACAGTTCCCAATAACCATTAATGGAAAAATAGATATGAAAGCTTTGCCAGAAGTAGAATTTAATGTTCGAGAAAAAGAGCTGATCTTGCCAAGAGATAGTTGGGAACAGCAGATTTATGATCATTTTTCAACGGTTTTTGGAACAGAGAGATTTTGTGTAACAGACAGCTTTTTTGATATTGGTGGAAACTCATTGAAGGCGATTAGATTAATTAATTTACTTGAGATGAATTTGAAAATTAGGTTAAGTCTTGAGGAATTATTTATGTTGGAAACAGTTGAGCAAATTGCAAAGAAGACAAAGGGGCGTTCCAGTCAACTGGATGAGGAAGACTATTATGTCTCATTATCTGATTTTCTTGATTAATTAGACGCTACGAGATTTTTATAAACTAAAATATTTTTAAGTTTAGGAGTGAAACATTAGCTGTTTTTCTGTGCGTATAACTTCGTACAGAAGCTAACTAATGTTTTACTCTTTTTTATTTATCAGAAAAGAGTAAGACCAGAATTGACGATTCAAGTGTGAGAAGGATGCATAGACATTTGTTCCATCTATTAGCTTAAAATATTCTCGTAGGCTTAAGTGGGAATTGCATAATATATATATAATATTAATTTTATAATAACATCAATTTTATATTCATTTTAGAGGAAATTGTTTTTTTTATGTGACATATGATATAATGTATACTGTATTTGTTGCTTTTTATAATGTTTTTATGGGGAATAGTAAATGAAAATAAGTATTGTAGATGATAATGAAAAAATCTTAAGGGAAGAGTATAATCTGATGAAATCAATTTTAAAGGAACAGAAAATTTTATCAGAGATAGATGTATTTGGTTCAGGAGAGGTATTTCTATTTAATCATGAAGAAAAAGTTTATGATTTAATTTTATTAGATATTGAAATGCCTAATATAAATGGGTTGGAAATTGCCAGATTTGTAAGGAAAAAAAATCCCAATGTACTCATTATATTCATTACTTCTCATTTGGAGTACGCTATTGACTCTTTTGAGTTGGCTATTTTTAGATATATACCCAAAAATAAAATCGCTGAAAAGTTACCAATTGCTGTGAAGGATGCGATCAAAACAATCAATTTAGAAATTAAGGAATATTATCTAGTACAAACTAAAAACAGATTTCAAAAAATTCCTTTGAATGATATTATGTATATCTATAAAGAGGGAAAAAATACAGTTTTTATGACTGAAAATGATTCTATAAAAGTTAGAAAAGCCTTAGCAGCAGTCTATTCTGAATTAAACGCTTCAGAATTTATCTATATTGATAAAGGAATTATTGTTAATTTATTGTATATTGTAAAAATTGAAAATGGATCAGCTGTTTTAGTAAATGGAGAAATAATATTAGTAAGTAGAAACCATTTAAAGGGATTGAAATACAGAATTAATTTGTTCTGGGAAGGACATTTACTATGACTTTTTTTAACATTAATTTTATAACTGTTTTTATTTCATTACTTGTGGGTTATCGAATGCTTATGTTCATTTTTCCGATTAGAGTACTTGGAAAATTTAAAAAGATCCAATATGTATTTTGTTTTTCTATTTTATTAGTAGTTATTATTCATATATTTAATTTACTGCTTCTTCCAAATATTTTGACGCTTCTTTTTTCTATACTATATATTGTAGTTACATCTATGAATTTATTTGATACGAAGTTGAGATATATTATTGGGGCCATATCAGTTCATTTTTTGATTGTTACTATTTATAATAGTTTTGGAATATTTTTAAGTAAGTGGTTGGTAACCATAAGATCAAATAACTACGAAACAACTGTTTTTTTCGTATATATGCTTCATGGTATCTCTTTTTTACTTTTACCTCTGATCTATAGGTTGGCTATTCCCAAAATAGGAACAAAATTTTTCATTAAATACTATATGGCACTTTTTTTGTTTTCGGTGGCAATTATGACTATTCTTTTATTATATTCAAAACATTCATTTGAATATATCAATGAGGAACTCCTTCCAAATCAATTAGGATTCTTTGTTTTGGGGGTTTTGACCCTCTTTTTGATAATACTTTGCATGACGTATTATGAAAAAGAAGAAGAAAAAGAGAGAATTGAGTTAAAGCGGGAGATGTCTCAAGAAAATTTTAACAGAGTTAGAGAAATTTATGAGGCTAATGCTAAAGTTTATCATGATTTGAATAATCATTTGTTGGTTTTACATAATATGATAGAGCAAGAGGAAACTAAAAAAGCTCTGGAATATATCACGAATATTTCTGAACCTATTTTGGAAACTTATTATCAGAAAGAATTTACTTCAAATAGTGTAATCAACCTTTTACTCAATCGAAAAATAGAGCTAATGATAAAGGAAAACATTTCTTATGAAATCGAAATCGACGTTCCTATTGTATTGAAAATTGCAGATAATGATATGGTGACTATTCTAGCTAATATTTTAGATAATGCAATTGAAGCTTGTGAGAAAATCCAAGAAGGGGATCGGATGATTAAGCTTACTATTAAAAAGATTAAACAGATGATGTTTATAAAGTTAGAAAATACATTTTTGGAAGAATATCAGATACAAGGACATATTTGGAAAAGTTCAAAAATCAAAACAAAGCATCATGGTTGGGGAATGAAGAGTGTTGTGACTGTTGTGGAAAAATATGAAGGAATTATTACAAATAAGACTCAGGGGAACATGTTTATCGTTGTTATTTCATTGTCAGATAATGAATGGATGAAAGCTCCGAGCAAAGAATAGTGTCCTTTAAGTATTGTAGTGTTAGATCAAAGGGCTTTTAGATAGGAATTAAAAAATGTTATCTAAAATTAATTGTATAGTATGAAAGAGAACAGTCGGAATATCGGTAGGAGCAATCGACGAAAATATAGAGTAGTGTGGATTTTTTGGCTTTTTGTAAAATTAACAATTGTAATGAGTAGCTAGCAATTGTTTCAGTAAAGAAGCATTTTGTTTTTGACTATCGATGTTCTTTTCTATTAGTATAATGTAATTAATTGAACGAAATCCTTACGGAAAATTAAGGATTTTTTTGCGTATATTGTCATAGCATTGAAATAACTATATGATAAAATTGTATCAAGCAAACTAAAGTTAATACTTGTAGAGTGTTGACTTATCTGTTATGTTGTTCACTGCATATCATAATACTATATTTCAATGCAGTGAGAAAAACAATTTTTGGAGGATTTATAAACAAATGTCAAAAATAAACAAACCAAACAATAACGGTATCTCAGCGTATATTCATATCCCGTTTTGCGAACATATCTGTTATTACTGTGACTTCAACAAAGTCTTTTTAGAAGGCCAGCCAGTTGATGAATATATTCAAAGTCTTTTAACAGAAATACGTTTAACAAAAGAGCAGTACCCAAGTAAAGATACTGAAACAATCTATATTGGCGGTGGAACACCAACGTCACTTTCAGCCAAGCAATTAGCTGTGTTACTTAAAGGCGTAAGAGAATTATTGCCGTTTGACGCTAAAAATGAGTTCACGGTAGAAGCCAATCCTGGGGATTTAACCCAAGAAAAATTACATGTGATGAAAGAATATGGTGTAAATCGATTATCGATGGGTGTACAGACGTTTGATAATCAGTTATTGAAAAAAATCGGTCGCAAACATACAGCTGAAGATGTTTACGATACAATGAAATTTTTGGAAAAAGAAGATTTTATGAATGTGAGTATCGATTTGATTTATGCTTTACCTGGACAAACATTAGATGGATTCCGAGATACGTTAGAACGAGCGATTGAACTTGATTTGCCTCACTATTCTCTATATTCATTGATTTTAGAAAACAAGACAATGTTTATGAACTGGGTTCGCCAAGGAAGATTGCAGTTGCCAGATCAGGAAGTTGAAGCGCAAATGTTTGAAGAAACCATTACTGCCATGGAAAAAGCTGGGCGTCATCAATATGAAGTGAGTAATTTTGCTTTAAAAGGACAAGAAAGTCAGCATAATTTAGTTTATTGGAACAATGATCACTATTATGGATTTGGAGCAGGAGCTAGTGGTTATTTGGGACATACTCGTTATCGCAATCACGGTCCAATCCAACATTACTTGAAACCATTAAGAGAAAATCAGCTGCCGACAGTTGAAACAGAGATCCTAACATTAAATAATCAAATGGAAGAAGAGCTTTTTTTAGGACTACGAAAAAAAGATGGTGTTTCTAAACAACGGTTCAAAGAAAAATTTGGTTTAGCTTTAGATGAAGTGTACAAAGAAAAAATTCCTATGCTAGTACAAAAAGGTTTATTGGTAGAAAAGAATGAACACGTTCAACTTTCTGAAAAAGGACTTTTTGTCGGGAATGATGTGTTTGAAGAATTTCTTATAGATAAAGAATAAATTTTTAAACCAAAGAACTGAAATGGAGCTTAAGTCGCTCTGTTTCAGCTTTTTTATTTTTTAGCACTCATCATTGAAGAGTGCTAAAAAGGTGTGTTTTTCTCTTGACAATTATGAAAGAACTTGATATATTAATAATTGTATTAGCACTTAAACGACATGAGTGCTAATGAAGGGTGGTAACTATGATAACGGAAAGACAAAAGAATATTTTGCGACTTATCATCCAAGAATACACAAATACAGGGACTCCTGTAGGATCAAAGAAATTGATGGATGATGGCATTCAATCAAGTTCTGCAACGATTCGTAACGACATGAAGGCCTTAGAAGAACATGGATTACTGTTAAAGACGCATTCGTCTTCTGGCAGAATTCCATCAATGGATGGTTATCGCTATTACGTAGATCATTTATTAAGCCCAGCTGAAATCGAACGTGATGAGTTGGAAACAATCCGTCATTCGTTAGGAAAAGAGTTTCATGAAATCAATGATATCATTGAACAATCAGCTGAAATCCTTTCAGATTTAACTAGCTATACTGCTTTTTCTTTAGGACCAGAAGTGAAGGAACGAAGATTAACTGGTTTTCGGATTGTTCCATTGAACGACCGACAGATCATAGCGATTATTGTTACCGACAAAGGTAATGTAGAAAGCCAAGTATTTGCGATTCCGGCATCTGTTTCAAGCCAAGACTTAGAAAAAATGACCCAAATTATTAACGATAAATTAGTTGGACAACCACTTTTGACAGTCTACCATCGTTTACGGACAGAAATTCCGATGATTTTACATCGTTACTTTCAAACGCCGGATGGTATGATGAATTTATTTGATGCCATGTTAGGACATGCGTTTGAAGAAAAAGTTTTTGTTAGTGGACGAATGAATCTTTTAGATTTTGGCGTACAAAGTGACATAAACCAACTAAAATCTGTTTATTCCTTTATGCAGAATACAGATGCAATCACGCATTTGTTAACTACAGATGAAAGAACAGATACACAGATAGCGATTAGAATCGGTTCGGAAATTGGCAACGAACTACTTGACAATATGAGCATGATTACGGCAACATATGAGGTAGCAGGACACGGTAAAGGAACTATAGCTTTATTAGGACCTACCAGTATGCCGTACTCGAAAATGTTCGGTTTAGTGGACGTTTTTCGCCATGAATTAGCTTCAAAACTTGGTGCTTATTATCGTTACCTTGATGAATAAGTAAAAAGTTAAAATATAGAATTCCAATTAATTCTACGGAAATGAGAAGGGAAGTTGCAGAGTGAGTAAGAAAGAAGAAACAAACGAAGAAATACAAGAGGAACATATGGAAGCAATTGATGATTCAGGAGTGTCCGAAACAGAGGCTGAAATGACAGAATTAGAAAATGCTCAAGCTGAACTATCGGAAATGGAAGATAAGTTTTTAAGAGCACGAGCTGAGATTGCCAATATGAGCAATCGTTTCAAAAATGAACGTGAATTACTTGTTCGTTACAGATCACAAGACTTAGGTAAAAAATTATTACCTTCAATCGATAATTTAGAACGTGCAATGGCAATTGAAGTTGCCGATGAACAAGGTGCGAGCTTGAAAAAAGGAATTTCAATGGTTCTTGAAAGTTTACAAGCAGCATTGAAAGAAGAAGGAATTGAAGAAATCCCAACAATGGGTGAGACTTTTGATCCTAATTTACATCAGGCAGTTCAAACAATTCCAGCAAGTGAGGAAACACCTGCGGATACTATCGTTGAAGTCTTGCAAAAAGGCTATAAATTACATGACCGCGTTTTACGAGCAAGCATGGTTATTGTTGCTCAATAAGCATCAGAAAGAACTGCTTGCATAATATAAATTGAAAAAAATTAAAAATTAAAATGAAGATAGGAGATCATTAATTATGAGTAAAATTATTGGTATTGACTTAGGAACAACAAACTCTGCAGTTGCAGTATTAGAAGGCGGAGAAGCGAAAATTATTGCAAATCCTGAAGGTAACCGTACAACACCTTCAGTAGTATCATTTAAAAATGGTGAAATCCAAGTAGGTGAAGTTGCAAAACGTCAAGCAGTGACAAACCCACACACAATTTCATCAATCAAACGTCATATGGGCGAAGCTGGTTACAAAGTAGAAGCAGATGGCAAATCTTATACACCACAAGAAATTTCAGCAATGATCTTACAATATTTAAAAGGTTTTGCTGAAGAATATCTAGGTGAAAAAGTTGATAAAGCTGTTATCACAGTTCCAGCATACTTCAACGATGCACAACGTCAAGCAACAAAAGACGCTGGTAAAATCGCTGGTTTAGAAGTAGAACGTATTGTTAACGAACCAACTGCTGCAGCATTAGCATATGGTTTAGACAAAACAGACAAAGATGAAAAAGTATTAGTATTTGACCTTGGTGGTGGTACATTTGACGTATCGATCCTTGAATTAGGTGATGGCGTATTTGACGTATTATCAACTGCAGGAGATAACGAACTTGGTGGGGATGACTTTGATAATAAAATCATCGATCACATGGTAGCAGAATTCAAAAAAGAAAACGGTGTTGACTTATCTAAAGATAAAATGGCTGTTCAACGTTTGAAAGATGCCGCTGAAAAAGCGAAAAAAGATTTATCAGGTGTAACATCAACACAAATCAGCTTACCATTTATCACAGCAGGAGACGCTGGTCCATTACACTTAGAAATGAACTTAACTCGTGCGAAATTTGATGAATTAACAAGCGACTTAGTAGAGCGTACTAAAATTCCTGTACGTCAAGCGTTGAAAGATGCTGGCTTAAACCCATCTGAAATCGATGAAGTTATTTTAGTTGGTGGATCAACACGTATTCCAGCTGTAGTTGAAGCTGTTCGTAAAGAAACAAATAAAGAACCAAATAAATCAGTGAACCCAGATGAAGTAGTAGCAATGGGTGCTGCGATTCAAGGTGGCGTTATTACTGGTGATGTAAAAGATGTTGTATTACTAGACGTTACACCATTATCATTAGGGATTGAAACAATGGGCGGAGTGTTTACTAAATTGATTGATCGTAATACAACGATCCCAACAAGTAAATCACAAGTCTTCTCTACAGCGGCTGATAATCAACCAGCAGTAGATATTCACGTATTACAAGGTGAACGTCCAATGTCAGCAGACAACAAAACATTAGGTCGTTTCCAATTAACAGATATTCCAGCAGCGCCTCGTGGTGTGCCTCAAATCGAAGTAAGTTTTGATATCGACAAAAACGGTATTGTAAACGTTCGTGCTAAAGATTTAGGAACGCAAAAAGAACAAACAATTACAATTAAATCTTCTTCAGGTCTATCAGACGACGAAATCGAACGTATGGTAAAAGACGCTGAGTCTAATGCTGAAGCTGATAAAGCGCGTAAAGAAGAAGTTGATTTACGTAATGATGTGGATGCTTTGTTGTTCACTGTTGATAAAACATTGAAAGAACTTGAAGGCAAAGTAGACGCAGACGAAGTGAAAAAAGCGGAAGACGCTCGTGATGAATTAAAAGCAGCTGTTGAAGCGAATGATATTGAACAAATGAAAGAAAAACGTGATTCATTAAACGAAATCGTTCAAAACTTAACAGTAAAACTTTATGAACAAGCAGCGCAACAACAAGCGCAAGAAAATCCTGAAGCTGCACAAGGTGGAGCAGATGATGTTGTAGATGCTGACTTTGAAGAAGTAGAAGGCGACGATAAATAATCGTTAACAAGCTGGCAAAGACCAAAGTCATCGCTTTGGTCTTTGCCTATCTTTATTTCTAAGAGCATTTGGATGATAAATTAAGTGAAGCTGTTTTTCTTTTACTTAATTTATGGTATGATTACAACGATGTTTTTATACAAAAAAATTGGCGTCGGTCCTTTTTTAGAATAAATGGAATAATAGTTGGAGGGGAACTAATGGCTACGAAAAGAGATTATTATGAAGTCCTGGGATTGGCAAAAGGTGCTTCAGATGATGAGATAAAAAAAGCTTACCGTAAGCTTTCAAAACAATATCACCCAGATATCAATAAAGAAGCAAATGCTGAAGAAAAATTTAAAGAAGTTTCAGAAGCTTATGAGATATTGAGTGATTCACAGAAAAAAGCAGCTTACGACCAGTATGGTCATGCTGGCACTGATCCAAATTATGGAGGCGGAGCTGGTGGTTTCGGAGGCTTTGGCGGCGGCGGTTTTTCAGGTGGCGGCTTTGGTGGTTTCGAAGATATTTTCGATTCATTCTTTGGCGGCGGTTCTCGTAGTGTAGATCCGACAGCCCCAAGACAAGGTGCTGATTTGCAGTATACAGTTAATCTTAAGTTTGAAGAAGCGATTTTTGGTGTGGAAAAAGAGATCAAGTATAATCGAGAAGATAATTGTGAAACATGTGGCGGTAACGGAGCAAAACCTGGTACTCATCCAGAGACGTGTCACAAATGTCATGGTTCAGGTTCAATCAATGTTGAACGTCAAACACCACTAGGACGTGTAATGAGCCGTCAAACCTGTGATGTTTGTCATGGCACTGGGAAAGAAATTAAAGACCCTTGCCCGACTTGTCATGGTACTGGACATGAGAAAAAAGCGCATAAAGTCAAAGTCAATGTTCCAGCGGGAGTTGAAGACGGACAACAAATGCGTTTGGCTAACCAAGGAGAAGCTGGAACAAATGGAGGACCATATGGTGATCTATATGTAGTATTTAATGTAGAAGACAGTAATATTTTTGACCGTGAAGGTTCAGAAATTTATTATGACTTGCCATTAAGCTTTGTTCAAGCTGCACTTGGCGATGAAGTCAAAGTACCAACTGTTCATGGCGATGTTAAGCTGAAGATTCCAGCGGGGACTCAGACAGAGACAAACTTCCGTTTAAGAGGGAAAGGTGCACCTCGTTTACGTGGTGGAGCAAATGGTGATCAACATGTGAAGGTCAAGATCATTACACCTAAAAACTTGAACGAAGAACAAAAAGAAGCGTTACGTTCGTTTGCTAAAGCGGGCGGTCAAACAGTAAGTGAACAGCAAGAAGAAGGTTTCTTTGATAAAATGAAAGATGCTTTTGGCGGTAAGAAAAAGAAATAGTATTTTTAAGCCTCATAAGTCGTACCATGCTCGGTACAACTTATGAGGCTTTTTTATTATTCTTGATACAGTTCAAGTAAATGTTCAATCCGTCGTTTTAGTTCAGTTCTAACATGTTGAGGTTCTATACACTCACACTGATTTCCAAATCCTAAAAGTAGATTGTAGCCAAATTCATCCTCCATAAAGGGAAATTCAACAATCAATTTTTCGGAATTAGAGGAAGGAGAAAAATTCAATTGTCCGAATTTATCTACGAGTTGGTCTTTGATTTTATGAGTAATTTCTAACGTAGTCATGGTAAACTGTTTGCCATAAAAAGGTTCTTTTCCTAAGGGCTTTGGTTGGAATTTTTGTGGCTCAAATTTCGTTGAAAGTAAGGTTAATTCGTTCATTCTAGAAACCTTAAACGTTCTAAAATCATTTTTTTCGTTACAATACGCTTGAAGATACCAACTGATTTCTTTTAATACAAGTCGATAAGGCTCCACTGTTCGGCTTGTTTTCTTTCCTTGGTTATCTTCATAATTGAAGTAAAGAAGCTGATGCTGATCCATTGCTACTTTGATGATTTCTAAAAATGGTTGCAGTGTTTGATTACTTGTCCAAGGTGTTAAGTCGATAGCGATTTGATTGGTTTTGAATTCAATTTCTTCTAAGAATTGTGTTGGAACAAGTGTTTTTATTTTCTCAAAGGTTTGATTTAATTGTAGTGGAGATACATTATTGGATAAACTTTCCAGGGCTATTAGCAAAGATGTAATATCCGAAGAAGTGAAAAATTGTTTGTCTATCTTGTAGTTATCCATGATTTGTATGCCGCCATTTACACCGGGAAAAGAAGTTACAGGGATACCAGCTTCGCCTAGGGAATTTATATCTCGATAAATGGTTCGGACAGAAACTTCTAACATTTCAGCTAATTGAGAAGCACTGATCTGTTTTTTATCTAATAGAATCATAATGATTGCAGGTAGTCGTTCAGTTTTCATAGATACACCTTCTTTTTTATCTTGGTTAACTCTGTTATTATAACGAAAAATTAGCTGTTTTTGGGAAAAAGATATACGTGATGTTTTACAGATTATTTTTAATCGGTCTGTCGTTTAAGAGATGTTGACTTTGGATAAATAAATTTATATAATTGTGGTGTTGTTTAAGATTTTATGAATCTTTATGTTATAAAAAATAATTATTTTACATGCAGCGTGCTTTGGTAAAAGTTATGGCTGTTTTTTTATTGCTTACTGTACTATAGATCTACTAATTAATGGAGGAAGGAAGTGTGTGATGAACAAATATTTGTTTAAACAAAGACATCCACTTGTGATTTCCTGTTATTATTTAGTAATGCTCATAATCGTGATGTGGACAACCAATCCGTTGATTATTGCTTGTTGCTTTTTGGGAAGTTTAATTATACGTTTAATTGATTTGCAAGAGACACAGAAGCGTTCAATCATGTATCCATTGATTTTCTTAGGAATGATCACTATAACAAATCCTTTATTTGTTCATCGAGGCGGTACAATTTTATTTTTCTTTTTAAATAAACCAATTACACTAGAAGCTTTTGTGTATGGTTTTTTTATGGGAATGATGATTGCAACGGTTATTTACCTGTTTCAAAATTTTCAGTCTGCGGTAGATAGCGAAGAATTTTTTTATCTATTTGGGGAACGATTTCCCAAAGTAGCATTGATTTTAGTAATGGTTTTTCGATTTATCCCGTTGTTTCAGCAGTATTATCGAGAACTAAATCAAGTGCAAAAAAAAATTCAGCAAACAAATAAGGCAACTTTAAAGGAAAAAGCTTCTTATGGTTTAGATTTATTTGGAAATTTATTTTCTTGGTCTCTTGAGAATGGGATGGATACGGCAGATTCAATGAAAGCAAGAGGGTATGGTGTGACGACTAGAAGTAGCAGACTAACGTATCCGTGGAGGAAAATGGATACGGTGTCCCTGTTGGCAATAGTTGGTTCTGGTTGTTTGTTTTTGTTTTATATAATGACTGGAAACTATCAATTTAATTATTACCCTTATCAGGACGATATCTTTTTATTAATAGAGCAACATTGGGAAAGTTATCTTTTCGTTGTTGTTTTAGCGTTTTTACCAATGGTTAAACGAATATGGGAGGTGATTTTTTGGGCTATCTTGAAATCGAAGATTTAAGTTTTCAATATGCTGGCAGTGAAAAAAAGGTCTTGAATAATGTCTCGTTCTCTGTAAACCAAGGAGACTTTATTTTGATTTGTGGAGCTTCTGGAAGTGGGAAGTCGACACTTTTAAAAATGTTAAAACCTCAACTAACACCATCAGGGACAAAAATTGGAGAGATCTATTTAAACAAAGAAAATCTCTCTACTATCCCAGATGTTTTCTCCGCTAGTAAGATTGGTTATGTTATGCAAAATCCAGAAAATCAAATCGTAACGGATAAAGGATGGCATGAACTAGCTTTTGGATTGGAAAATATAGGACTTACGCCTTCTGAAATAAAGAATCGAATCGCTGAAATGGTTAATTTTTTGGGAATCCCAGAATTAGTCGAAGCTCAAACAAAAGATCTATCTGGTGGACAAAAACAATTGTTGAATTTAGCTTCTGTTTTAGTGATGAGGCCTGATGTCTTGATTTTAGATGAGCCGACAACGCAGCTTGATCCGATTGCTGCCCAGAACTTTGTAGATATCTTAGTCAGGTTAAATCGAGAAATGGGCTTAACGATAGTATTAGCAGAACATAGTTTAGAGTCAGTTTTTTCATTAGTAAGTAAGGTGGTGCTTTTAGATAAAGGTCAAGTGATCTTTTCAGAAGAACCCGCCAATATTTCCCAAGGAATCCAGAGTAGTAAACTTGATCTGACTCGTTTTATTTTAAGCTTACCTAGTGCGGTACAAATTTATCTTGAAAGTGGCCAAAGTGGAAAAACACCAATTACCGTTATTGACGGCAAACGGTTTTTAGCACAACATTTTTCAAGTAGGAGAGATAAACAAAATAAAAATAAAATTCAACAAGTAAAAAATAACCAAAATACGAGTGTTCAATTGAAAAATTGTTGGTTTCGCTATGAAAAAAATAGCCGAGATATTTTGGCGGGTATAGATTTTGATTTGTATGAAGGAGAAATTTTTTCTCTAGTCGGAGGGAATGGAACAGGAAAAACTACGTTATTAAAAGTAATTGCTGGCATTCAAAAATGTTATCTCGGCAAAGTGACGCTGTTCAATCAGCCAATCAAAAAAATGCAGCAACTGATTGGCTACTTACCTCAGAATCCACAAACAATGTTTATTAGAGATTCGGTAGTAGATGATTACAAAAATTATTTGCTTAATCAAAAGGTAGATGAACAAGAACAACAGAAATTAATTGAGAAAATCACAGATGCCCTTGATATAAAAGAAATCTTAACGGAACATCCTCTTGATTTAAGTGGAGGAGAATGCCAACGTGCCGCACTTGGCAAACTACTTTTAGCTGATCCCCAAGTACTACTATTAGATGAACCAACTAAAGGAATCGACAATTATGGGAAAAAAGAGTTGATCAGATTACTAAAAAAATTATCATTGGAAGGAAAGACGATTTTAGTTGTGACACATGATTTAGATTTTTCGGCTGAATTATCAGATCGCTGTGGATTATTTTTCCAGAATGATGTATTGACGACTGGGATACCCAATGAATTTTTTAGTCATCAGACTTTTTACACAACTGCAGCTAGCAGAATCTCTCGTGAAACATTTTCAGAGTTAGTTACAACAGATCAAGTAATCGCCGCATATATTGAGGCAAAAGGAGTTGCTGATGAATAAAAGTGTATTGCTGAAAATTTTAGTTATAACGATTCTAATTATTTTGGGAATTGCTTTATTTCAAGGTAGCCACTATCAAATTATTTCTATGTTGTTAGTTATAAGTGCTTGTATTCCGATTTATTATCGTTATGAGAAAAAACAACTGAATGTAAAGGAATTGGTTTTGATTGCGGTATTAACGGCAATCGCAGTATTAGGCAGGTTTTTATTCTATATGATTCCAGCCATTAATCCGATGGCCGCAATCATTATTATTTGTGGGATTTGTTTGGGTGCTGAAGTTGGTTTTTTAGTAGGTTCATTGTCAGCTGTTACGTCAAATATATTATTTGGTCAAGGACCGTGGACGCCGTTTCAAATGTTTTCATGGGGAATGATTGGATTTATCGCAGGTCTTCCCTGGATTAGAAAAACTTTAGAGAAGAGCTACTGGTATTTAGCTATTTATGGTATTTTAGCTGGGATGTTCTTTTCATTTTTTATGGACACTTGGACCGTATTTTCCATTGATCGCTATTTTTCTTGGCAGAGATACTTGGCTTTACTCGTTACAGCTGTACCATATACGATTTCTTATTGCTTTTCAAATGCATTCTTTTCGTGTTTGTTATATAGAGTTATTCGGACAAAGCTTCAACGTATTTTAATCAAATACGATATAAAATAATTTAGAAAAAGGTGGAACTAAAATGAAAAAAATTATAAAAGCAGCAATGGTCGTAACGATTATTTTTTTGTTAGGGGCATGTGGTAAAACATCAGATACAAAAGAGTCAAAAAAAGCAAAGGAAGACTTGGTAAATGTAACGATTATCTTAAAAGAAGAAGGTAAAGAATTCGATAAAAAAGAACTAAAAGTTAAAAAGAATGAATCCCTTCAAACAATTCTTGAAACTAATTATAAAGTGGAGATGGATAAAGAGTTTATTAGCGGAATTGATGGACATCAGCAAGATGCAAAATTAAGTAAGTATTGGTTATATGATATAAATGGAAAACAAGCGGAAGTAATGGCTGTTGAATATTTTCCAAAAGATGGCGATGTAATCACTTGGGATTTAAAAAAATTATAGTCGTAGCTAAATAAAAATTAATGTAAAATATTTACTTTAACAAACCCTGACAATCTGTTGTCAGGGTTTGTTTGCTAGAATGAACTTGTCAGTTAGACAAGTTGAAAAATAAAGGAGTAAATATTTTATGGAAACAATAGAAGCATTTAAAAAAATAATGCATGAGCAAACCGAGATTGCCTTAGCCACTAGTGTAGGAGAAATTCCTAATGTACGTATCGTCAGTTTTTTCTATGATGAGATCAAGAAATGTCTGTTTTTTTCAACATTTAAAGGAAATCAGAAAATTGTAGAATTTCAGGCAAATCCCAACATAGCTTTTACGACAATTCCTATAACAAGCACAAGTCATGTTCGAGTGAAAGAGGCTCAAGTGCATAAAAGTGAATTAACTGTTTATGATGTTAGAGAGAAATGGACTCAAAAAATACCTAGTTATGAAGAAAATATAAAACAAGCTGGTGCCATGTTAGAACTATATGAAATCCATTTCTCAGAAGCTATCGTCATTTTAGGAATGGACAGTAGAGAAATAGTTCAACTATAAAGATGGAAGGAGGAGATGATATGAATTACTGGATTGGTGTCGCATCAAAAGATCATGTGAATCGTGGTGTAGCAGGCGGTTTTTGTCAATTATGTCATGGGAAATCAGCACCTTTGAATAGAATGAAAGAAGGGGACTGGCTGATTTATTATGCGCCAAAGAAAAGATTTAAAAGCAAAGAACCTTGTCAGCAGTTTATTGCATTGGGACAAATTTTGGCAGGTGATGCCTATCTTTTTGAAATGGCGCCTGACTTTGTTCCTTTTAGAAAGAATGTTGCTTTTGTAAAAAATAGTGAGGCGATCTCATTACAAGCAGTTGCAGATGATCCATTGTGGCAAGAGTATCGTTCCAGATTACGATTCGGACATTTTCAAATTCCTAAGGAGTTATTTGACGTTATTTCCTCTGGAATGATAAAAGCAGTATAAATAAAAAATCAGGAGAGAGAAACACTTCTCATCCTGATTTTTTTAACGATAATCCCCCAAATTATTCATATCGTAATGCTTCGATTGGATCAAGTTTTGCTGCTTTTCTTGCAGGATAAACACCAAAAAATATACCGATAGCACTTGAGAACAAAAGTACAGCGACAATTGATCCTAATGTGAACTGAGGAGTAATGTCTAAAGCACTAGCAACAGTAACAGCCAAGATGGCTCCTAAAGTCAATCCAATTAAACCACCGATTAAACATAAGATTACGGATTCTGTAAGAAATTGGAATAAGATGTTGCTGTCAGTTGCCCCTAAAGCTTTTCTTGTTCCGATTTCTCTGGTTCGTTCAGTGACAGAAACCAGCATAATATTCATCACACCTATTCCTCCAACGAGTAAAGCAATTGCAGCAACTGCGGCGATAAAGTTGATGAACAATCCTAAAACGTTATTGACTTGATCAAGTGCTTGTAGGAAGTTGGTTGCTGTATATACTTTTTCTCCTATAGTGTTATGACGAACTGATAGAATATTTACAATTTGCTTAGAAACAGCATCTATGTCATCTTTAGAGTTTACGATTACTGTTAAGCTAGTTATTTTTGTTGCATCAGGATTTAGGTTAGTTGCTGTTGTTAGTGGAATAGAGATATAGCCCATTATCTCTTCTTCATCAAAAGAGCCGACCATCTTTTCTACTGTACTCTTAGTGACACCGATGATTCGGACACTGAGCTGTCCTTTTTGTCCTCGTAAGTTGATCTTTTCACCAACGACATTCTCACGTCCGTTAAAAAAATAACGAGCCGTATCAGCGCTAATTACAGCTACTTTGCTGCTTTCTGAATATTCAGTTGTATTGAAATAACGACCATAGACAATCGCTTTATCCATTGTTTGGTTAGTATATTGTAAATCCGGGGTTCCAGCCATGATCAAGGTTGGTTTTGATTTTTCATTTGCAGCCCCGACCGCTTGGGTTGAAACAACAGGTGAGACATGATCGATTTGCGGAATACCGTCTTTTAAAGCTTTAATATCTTTGCTGGTGATTTTTTGACTCTCTGTGGCATCTCGGCTTGTAGAAACGGAAATCGTCGAAGCGCCTAAATCACTAAAGGTACCAGTGATCTGATTGGTTGCACCGTTTCCAACTGCCAAAATAGCAATAACCGCTGCGATCCCAATAATAATTCCTAACATGGTTAGAAACGAACGCATCTTATTAGCTAAAATACTATCGATCGCCATTTTGAAACTTTCAATAATTCCCATAAGAGCGGCTCCTTTCTATAGTGTTTTTCGATCCTTCACTTGTTGATCGCCGATAATTTCTCCATCTCTAAATGATACGATTCGTTTAGTGTATTGAGCTACATCAGGTTCATGGGTGACCATTACCACTGTTGTACCGGTATCGTTTAAGTCTTGGAAGATGTTCATTATTTCGAGTGTGGTTTTTGAGTCTAAATTTCCAGTCGGTTCATCAGCCATCAAAACCGCTGGATCATTTACGATTGCACGAGCGATTGCCACTCGTTGTTTTTGCCCGCCTGAAATGGCATTTGGTCTATGGGTGACACGATCAGCCAATCCGACTTTTCTTAAAGCTTCTAGGGCTCGTTCTTTTCGCTCTTTAGCTGAAATACCTGAGTAAACCATAGGTAAAGCTACATTATCTAAAATAGACATCCGAGGCATCAAATTAAAGGATTGAAAAACAAAACCGATTTCTTTGTTTCTAACATGGGCGCTTTCATTGCTCGTCAGATTTGTGACATCTTGTCCATTTAAGTGATACGTTCCTTCATCGAATCGATCCAATAATCCAAGAATGTTCATCATCGTCGATTTACCAGAACCGCTAGGCCCCATAATAGAAGTAAATTCACCTTCAGAGATATGCAGAGAAACATGTTTTAAAGCTTCCAATTCTTCTCCGCCAGTACGGTAGATTTTTACTACATTTTTTAAATCAATCATCGTTTCACCTTCTATTCTTTGGTTACTTCAGTATTGTTTTTGACATCAGAGTTAGGAGAAAGAATTACCGTTTCCTTTTCTTTTAATCCATTTTTTACTTCGATCAATTTATCGGACTGACTGCCAATCTCGATTTTTGTTTCTTTCGCTTTACCATCTTTGACAACGTAGACGATAGGTTCACTTTTATCATTATATGTCAAAGCTTCAATTGGTAAGGCAATCGCATGTTCAACTGTCTTTGTTGTGATATCCAAGTCAACATCAAAACCTGCGAACAGGTTTTCAGGAGCTTGGTCAAATAGTACAACTGCCCCTAAACTTGCTGCTGTTCCTGCTGCTGACTGTGCGCTAACTGCAACTGGATCTTTTTCAGCAACTTTACCTGAAAATGTTTGATTGTCGCTTGAGATGTCTGCTTTTTGATTGATTGCTACAGCGGAAGCTTCGGAGTTAGACAATTCTAGTTGGACTTTCAATGTAGAAAGGTCATCTAATTGGATTGATGGTTTTCCTTGTTGCGCATTGTTATCAGGTTGTTTTGATTTAATGTTGACTTGAGTGATTGTACCGTTGAAAGCTGCAACTAATTGTAAACCATTGTCATAAGTTGCTAAAACTTTGTCTTTTTCTACTTTATCACCGACTTGTACATTAACATCAATCACGTTACCTGTGCCGATAAGTGATTGTGTTTGGTTGGGAATTAATGTTCCTGTTGTTGATAGTTTTTCAACGATCGTTTCTTTTTTTACCTCACCTGTTCGAACAGTAATTGATTTGCTTTTGTCAGCATTTCCTTGAACAAACAAGAAAATAACGACTGCAATGATGATGACTGCAAGAATACCGAAAATTGTTTTTTTCTTCATACATTTCAGCTCATTTCTACTAATTTTATGACATGCTGTCATTTATGTAAGTTTACTCTCTTTTTAAATAAAAGTCTAAGAATAATTTTTAACTATTCCTAAATTAATGTTTTTAAATGAAGAAAAATACTATAAATTTAAATGAGGAAGAAAATTTTTTTATTCGCGTATAAAAATATTAAAAAATCAGTAATGATGAAATTGAAATGTTAAAAGAAAAGTAGTTCTTAGAGGGTAATTTTCTGAAAGATAAAAAAGATCGTAAGAAGTGTGAAATCTTTAGATGAAGTAATGGATAAGCTAAAATGAGTGTTAAAATAAATGCCTTTTGTAAAAAAAAACACGAAATAAGTAGTGAATGTACTCATTTCGTATTTTTTACAAATTATTCTTTGTCGCAAAAATTACTAAAAACGAATAGTAATTCCAATAATAATTCCAATTCCTAAAAGTTCAAACATGATTTTCACCTCCAGCGATTAGTTTTAATGTTTATTTCTACCATCCGTAGATGGAAATACCACGATAAAATAAAAACTTCGAAAGAATGATATAGATTACTTTAAGTTAATATTAAATGGTTCGTTTGTGTTTGTCAAGAATATTCTGATAATTGAAGTCGATTATTTGAAATAATTTTTTTGTGAAGTAGAAAATAGTTGAAAATCTTTTCAGCAGTTGCGTGGTGATCATTTTCTTTCGGCACATTTTATGGGGAAAATAACTCATTTCAAAAAACAATCTTTTTTGAGAAACTCTTTTTGATTCTTGCGTTATAATAAATAAAAGAATGCTGAAAAGGAGATAGAACAATGAAAGACTTTGTCTACGCAATCAGTGATATACATGGAGAATACGATTTATTTAAAGCCTTAGTCCAATATTATGACGAATCTATGCATCAATTAGTCCTAATAGGGGATCTAAATGATCGAGGACCGAAAACAAAAGAGAGTTTTTTACTTGGAAAAGAATTATCCGAAACTTATGGCGCAGTTTATCTTAGAGGAAATCATGAAGAATATTTCCTGCAGTTTTTAAACAAACCGGAAGATTGGTTTACAAGTTACGTCCGTAATGGAGGAAAAGAGACGATGGAAAGTTTGCTTCATAAAGGAGCCACTGAAGAATACTCGCCAACGGAAATTGCTATGATGATCCGCAGTAGATACAAAGAGTTAATTGAATTTTTGATGCAGCTTCCATTGTATTTTGAATGGAAAGACTACATTTTTGTTCATGCAGGTGTTGATTTAACAAAAAAAGATTGGCATGAAACGAGTGCCCATGACTTTATCTGGATTAGAGAAGCTTTTCATCAAGGAAAGAATCAGACTGGGAAGAAAATCGTCTTTGGTCATACGATTACACCAATGCTTCATGGAGATATGGAGACAACTGATTTATGGCTTTCAGATAATAAAATCGGGATTGATGGAGGGGCTGTTTTTGGTGGATCAGTTCATGGTGTGATTTTCGACCAAAAAGGAATTGTACAAGATATTGAGTACCAAAATTTAAACGGACCATGGCAGCCTGATTTTTAACAGAATCCCCTAAAGCCATTTTTAAGCTTTTGTCTGTTCCTATATTTCAAAGGGAAAATATGCTAGAATGGAACAGTATGTTAATGAAGAGAGGTATGAAAATATGGCAGAATCTTATAACCAAGAAGTAGTTGATTTACTTCAAAAAGAATTGACGGAATATCGTCCCAAACAAATAATTACAGTGCTGACTTTGTTAAGTGAAGGCAACACTGTTCCTTTTATTGCTCGTTATCGTAAAGAAATGACAGGAAGCTTAGATGAAGTACAAATTCGAGAAATCGAAGAGCGTTATACGTATTTAGGTAATTTAGAAAAACGTAAAGAAGAAGTCTTAAGACTAATTGAAGAACAAGGCAAACTGACAGAAGAATTGGCTAAATCTATTCAAAAAGCTACAAAAATGCAACAAGTGGAGGATCTATATCGTCCTTATAAACAAAAGCGACGTACCAAAGCCACTATTGCCAAAGAAAAAGGCTTAGAACCTTTAGCGGACTGGTTAATGAGCTTTCCAGTAGAAGGGGATGTAATAGCAGAAGCTGAAAAATATGTTGACCTAGAAAAAGAAGTTGATTCAGCTGAAACTGCATTGCAAGGTGCTCATGAAATTATCGCTGAACGAGTATCTGATGAACCGAAGTTTCGTTCATGGATCCGTGATTTCACATTCAAACATGGTCAATACGTGAGTTCAGTCAAAGATGAAGAAAAAGATGAAAAATCCGTTTATGAAATGTACTATGATTTTTCAGAACCAGTGAGTAAAATGGTTTCTCATAGAGTACTAGCGACAAATCGCGGCGAAAAAGAAGACATTTTAAAAGTGGCTCTTTTAATTGAAGAAGACAAAATCAGTGCATATTTAAATCGTCAGTTGATTGGAGATAACAAGCAATCACCAACTGCATCTTATGTTGAAACAGCCTATTTAGACAGTTATAAACGGTTTATTGGCCCAGCAATTGAGCGTGAAATTCGCAATGAATTAACTGAAAAAGCGGATGAACAAGCAATTAATATCTTTGGTGAAAATTTACGTAATCTATTGTTGCAACCGCCTTTGAAAGGCAAAGTGGTTTTAGGATTTGATCCGGCCTATCGTACAGGATGTAAAATCGCTATTGTTGATGCTACTGGGAAAGTGTTAGCTATCCAAGTGATTTATCCTCACAAACCAGCCTCAGGTGAAAAGCGTGCAGCTGCAGGTCCAGCATTTAACAAGCTGATTGAAGAGCATCAAGTTGAGATGGTAGCTATTGGGAACGGAACTGCCAGCCGTGAATCAGAATTGTTTGTAGCGGAACAATTAAAACAAATCAAACGAGAAGTTTTTTATGTGATCGTCAATGAAGCAGGAGCTTCGGTGTATTCTGCAAGTGAAGTGGCACGAACAGAATTTCCAGATCTTCAAGTAGAAGAAAGAAGTGCTGTCAGCATTGCTAGACGTTTACAGGATCCATTGGCGGAACTAGTGAAAATCGATCCTAAAGCCGTTGGTGTCGGTCAATATCAGCACGACGTTTCTCAAAAGCGTTTAGCAGAGCAACTGGATTTTGTTGTAGAAACAGCAGTTAACCAAGTGGGCGTCAATGTAAATACCGCTAGCCCACAATTATTGCAGCATATTTCCGGTTTAAATAAAACAACCGCTCAAAATTTAGTTACTTATCGTGATGAAAATGGCGCTTTTACAGCTCGTAATCAAGTGAAAAAAGTTCCCCGTTTAGGACCAAAAGCCTACGAACAGGCAATTGGATTCTTACGGATTCCAAATGGTAAAAATATATTAGATAACACAGGGATCCACCCAGAAAGTTATGATATTGCTAAAGGAATATTAGAAAAGGCCAACGTTAAATTAGCAGAACTTGGAACTTCTGAAGCTGCGCAAAATCTCAAAGGATTATCTTTGACACAGTTAGAAACAGAATTGTCTGTTGGGACTGAAACATTAAAAGATATCATTGCAGCATTGGTACAACCTGGAAGAGACATGCGTGATGAAATGCCTGCACCTCTTTTAAGAAAAGATGTTTTATCAATGGAAGACCTTAAATCAGGCATGGAGCTACAAGGTACTGTCCGTAACGTGATTGATTTTGGTGCCTTTGTAGATATTGGTGTAAAACAAGACGGTTTGGTGCATATTTCAAAACTTAGCACAAAATTTGTGAAACACCCTACCGATGTTGTTGCAGTAGGAGATGTCGTTACTGTTTGGGTGGAAGACGTGGATCAAAAGAAAGGGCGTATCAGTCTAACGATGTTGCCTCAAGCTGAAAGGAAAGATTGATTTTGAATCGTTTTTCTAAAGAAGAAAAACAAGAATTGACAGACGAACAATTACAACAATTGGTAGAAGCAGTTTCAGCAACTTCTTTCGGAAAAAAATTTCAGCACAAAGCATACTTTAATCGACGCTTGAAAACAACTGGAGGGCGTTATCATTTAGGTTCTCATAACATTGATTTTAACCCAAAAGTTTTTGAGATCTATGGTGAAAATGAATTAATCAAAGTGATCAAACATGAACTTTGTCATTATCATCTTCATATTGAAGGTAAAGGCTATCAACACAAAGATGTCGATTTTAAAACACTATTAAAACAAACGGGCGGCAGTCGCTATGTTCGTCCGTTGGTAGAACAAAAGCCACAGTCTTATCATCAATATCAATGTGAAAAATGCCAAACATTAATATTAAGAAAACGAAAAATCAATACGCAGCGCTTTGTTTGTGGAAAATGTCGAGGAAAGTTAGTCGAGTTGAGTACACATAAATAAATGTACCTAAGACGCTGAAATAAAAGCATTTGGATGAAAGAAAGGAATGCACGAAAATACTTTTAAAAATTTTTGTGCATTTCGGTTTATTTCCAAATGCTTTATTTTTTAGAAATTGATATGGTTGAAATGAAGTATACTTAGTGCTTTATTCTCGTCATTTATAAGGTAGGGATAAGAATATGATTCCGCAATGGAATGAAGTGATTGACTACTTAGCTGCAAAAGAAGAAGTGACTGAAAACTATGATTTAGCGATATTAGCTGGAAATAGTCTTCCTTATCTTGCAGATGAGTTGATTCATTTGTATAAACAAAAAAAAGCTTCTGCATTTATGCTTGTAGGTGGTATTGGTCATGCCACACCATTCCTAAGAGAAAATTTTAAAAATATAGGAATGAATATTAGCGGTTCTTGTGAAACTGAAATGTATCTAGACTATTTCAAGTTAAAATATCATTTAGACAAAGATCAATTCTTAATTGAAACGGAATCAACAAATTCTGGTGAGAATGCAAGTTTCTCATTGGAAAAGGTACAGGAAAGTGATTTGAATCCTAGAAAAGTTTTGTTACTACAAGACCCCATATTACAAAGAAGAACCAAAGAAACTTTTCACAAAGAATGGCAAGAAACCCATGCACATTTCACTAATTATGTGCCAATCGTTCCTTTTGTTAAAACAGTTGATGAAAGGATTACGTTTGAAGATAATCGTCTTAACGGTTTATGGAATAAAGATTATTTTTTCTCTTTGGTTTTAGGTGAAATTGATCGATTAAGAAATGATGAAAATGGCTATGGGCCAAATGGACGTAATTATATTGGTGCTGTGGAAATTCCTGAATCTGTTCAATTAGCTTATGAGCAACTGTGTCAGGTTTATGATTATAAACAGAAACGATAGTTAGAAATTTCAGGAAAGATTGACAAAAGTAAGACCGTATTTTATCATAGATTTAAGTAGTTATTATAACTAATATTATCGTACGAATTGCGGTCATGGCGGAATGGCAGACGCGCCAGCTTGAGGGGCTGGTGGGGGCAACCCCGTGGAAGTTCGAGTCTTCTTGGCCGCATCATTCAAACCTAAACCTTGGTATATATAGGTTTAGGGTTCTTTTTTATGTCCGTATAAAAGATCTGATTTAAGATGTTCTCTTTTGAAGTCTATATTTCTTAACTACAATTGATCTTATAACAACACGTGATGTATTTTTGTTGCACCATATCGCAGTTTAGTCTTAAAAAAGATCGTTGAAATGATCTTTTTCAACTTATTATTTCTGATTTCTGTAACTATCAACGGTTTGTTTTTATGGAAATAGTAGACGTTTCTAGAAATTTCTAATAAACGACACAATGAAGAAACTGTGTGAATTACACACCAACTTTCAATGAATTGAACAAATAAGGTTAAGTCTTTCGAGAGAATATGATGGCGGATTTTTTTAAGATATCAAGTTTTCTTTCCTTAATTCAGCTGCTTCTTTTCCAGTCAATCCTGTGGAGTGGTTTGGCACATATAAATTTTTCTATTTATAAATCGCTGCTTCAGATGTGCCATATTCTTTCGATAAGCCTCGGACAGAGCGTTCAGTTTGATTGAGTTCAACGATTATTTGTTTAAAATCTTCTTCGTATTGGGTCATAAGAATTCATCTTCTCGTAGATAAGTTTAATAGATTTCGTCTCTACGAAAAGTTATCTAAGATTTGATACCAATAACGAACTATCTATTTCATTATTCTTTTGGTAAAATAAATGTTAATTAGGGTGTAAATAAATTTTAATATGAAATAAATTTTATCCTGTTTGGGAGGAAACGATATCTTGAAAAAAATATATTTATTTTTAGGAGGGCTAATGATAATGAGTGGATTAACTGGATGTGACACAAAAAAAAAAGCAGAAATTGAACAAAGTTTTGATAAAGTATTAGCAATGTATCCAACACCCAATTTGGAGAGTTTCTATGATATGGAAGGCTATCGAGATGATGAGTTCAATAAGGATGATAAGGGAGTTTGGGTATTAAATTCTGATTTTTCAATGAGTAAAACAGAAGAAGGAGATTTACTTACAGAAGGTATGTTGCTAAGAATTAATAGAAATACAAGAAAAGCAAAAGGATTCTATTATATTAGAAAAACTTCTAATGATTTGAGTAAGCCTATTGAGAAAGAAAAATATCCAGTTATATATGATGAGAATGGTTTTCATTTATCAGAAGATATACCCGGGGAAGAAATGAAAAATAAGATTGAAAAATTCAAGTTCTTTGTTCAGTATGGAAATTTCGACAAATTAGATAACTATAAAAATATAAAAAAAATGTATAATTCAGAGGTTCCAATGTATGAATTAGAATATCAATTAACGAATGAAGATTCAAATGTTCAAGCATTGAGAAGTAAGTATGATATTGTTACAGATAAAGCTCCTACTTTATTGTTGAAAGGAACTGGGGACTTAGAAGGCAATTCAATTGGCTATAAACAGCTAGAATTTAGATTTGATAAGAAGTTAAGCGTATTTTTCTCAGATTCTATTGATTTTCAACCTCTTTCTGAGGAGGATTTAGCAAGTGAGTAAGTATGAAGTAAAAGATAAAGGTATAAAAAAAGATAGTGAAGCAACTAGTGCAGTATCAACAATTTCTTATGAAATAGAAAATGCACTAGTAAATAATGTGCCTCTAAAAGAGGTTCAAGGACAAATTGATACACTACAAGAAAAAGGGAAATTTCCTTCTAATCTCCAACTAGTAGATGCGTTCTATGACCCAAAAACAAGTTCAAGTGGTGTAGCATTTCTAGATAACAACACAGGAAAGGTTGTAGTCGGTTTTACTGGTACTAACCTTGACAATGGTATATTAGAAAGCGCAAAAGACATAGGCCAATGGGGGAACATAGCCTTTAAAGGAGATGGCCCTTCTTCTGCATATTTTGATGCTAGTAATAAATTCATGAATGATTTAAAAGCAAATGGATATAACATCGACACTGTTACAGGTCATTCCCTAGGTGGAAGAAATGGGACAATCATGGGCATGGAACACAATATTCCTAATATCATTCTTTACAATTCAGCCCCACTAATGAATTTACTAGGAAATCTAAAGAAGTCGAGTCAACAAGAATTATCTGATTTATTTGGACGATACAGCGGAAATATCATTTATTTTGTATCTGAAAATGATCCATTAAATAAAGCTGCAGGTGGAGTTCCTGGAAGTATCTATCCAGGGAAAATTATTATCATTAAAAATGGAAAAGAGCATGATATCACTGGTTTCTTAACAAAAAAAGAACAGGATTTCATTCGCCGGCATACTCCAGATTTAAATAAAATTTATGTGGCTCAACAAAGAGTTCAAACAGATACTCAGAGTAAATTAAAAGCATTAGATGTGTTGCGAGCAAAGCTCTTAAAGAGTGGTGGAGGATTGTCTGCTTCAGAAGAAATTTATTTAGATGCGTCCGAAGCATTGATTTTAACACAAGGAATGAATAAAACCCTTCAAGTAGAAATAGATGATATCAAAAAAATGTATCGTGAAGCAAAGAAAGATTCCGATAAGTTATGGACAAACACAGTAAAAACAGCCGACTCCATAGGCTCGACATTACATCAAGGAGAAGTAGTGGATTCTTTAAATACTGGTGGAGCAACAGAGCCAATTGTTCGAATAGAACCAAAAGAAGAATATGAACAAAAAATAATCGAATTATCTTCGATACAACAAGAATATCATGAATTAATTGGGCAAATCCAATCGTCAATAAACAAACAAGTAGAAACTGACCAAGAGCTAGCGAGACAAATAAGGGGATAAAGGTTTATGGAGAGAACATATTTAAATAAATTAGCAGATTTAGAATCCGAGTATGAAAAGAATCAAAGAAAGATCGAAGAAGAGTTAGAAGAAGCCTTTTATGAAAAACAAAAATTTGGTCGTGAGTTAGAAAATCTTTCAGAAAATTATCGATATCATTATCAGCAAGCCGAATATAGTGAACCAATAAATATGAGCAGAGTCTATCATTTATTAGAACAATGTAAAGATGATGGGGATAGAGTTGTTAATCAAACAATGAAAGAATTAGAAAATAAACAAGAAGACAACACGATTCATTATAAGAAACAAACCCAATTAATAGAAGATGAACTTACTCTTTTAAAAGAGAAGGAGAGAAAAAAAGAAAATGAGTAATGAAAAAATGAAACTGGAGTTAAAAAGATTACGAAAAGAATTGGAAAAAGCTCTGATACGTAGCCTGGTTGCTCCGCCATGTGTTCAAACGGCAGAAACGAAAAAGCAACTAGTTAAAAGCATGGGACAAGCTCGAGTAGAACGATTAAGAAGTAGTAGTGCTAACTATATTTCAAACTTTCAATCTTCGGCAAAAGGTGCTTGGGTAACAAAAGCAAAAACAACTTTTGAGAACACGTCTAAAAAACTAACAACTATTACGAAAGATGGAAAATGATGACCTCTTAGAAGCTCATCATTTTTTTGTATGTTTTGTTAACTTCTGATAGGTTTTCTGGAGCGCCTTAAAAGTTTGAGTAAATGTACATATCAAATTTTAAAACCCTAAAAACTAATCTGGTGGCGTTTAGGTGTGCTTAAAATAACAGAATGAACAATTGATGAGGATATTAAAAAAAGAACGCAGTTTTTGAATACTCAAAAACAAACGTCCTTTCTAAAAAATCGAGTCTTTTGTATCAATCATTCGATTTATTCTTTAACCGCTTTAAACAAAACCTGAAAGAAATAAGCCAGCCCGATAGTAATAATGATATGACCTAATCCAGAGATACCTGAAATAGCTGCTGATTCAGGATAAGATAATACTTGCAAAACACCTCGAACAATCATCATCAACAGTGTTATTCCTAATCCAATATTATAAATAACATAAAATTTCTTATAATTCTTCTCTTTAGTTAATTGGAAGTTTTTTTCCAAAAGTAAAACAATTAAGAAAAAGAACATGCCTAAAATCAATATGTGAGTGTGTAAGACACCCAGTTGTGTTTCTCCAGTAAAATCATTCAATTTTGTAAATTCACGATAAAAAATCCCTGCTAATAATCCGAAAATCATATAAAACATACTGACTCTAACTAATTTTTTCATTCTCCACCTCTAGATTTATTATTCAAACACATTAACTATAGCAAAATTGCTTTCCTATTTCCATTTGAATGCTTAGAGCAAAAGTATTATCCATTGCTTAATGAAGAAATAGTATGCATTTCAGATACGTTTTTTCATTCCATCTTATATAATGTAATGAAAGACGAAGATAAAATGGAGTGATACGTATGACAATCAAGCGGACTTGGTGGAAAGAAGCAGTTGGCTATCAGATATATCCAAGCAGTTTTATGGATACAGATGGTGATGGTATTGGTGATTTAAATGGTATTCGCTCAAAATTAGATTATCTGAAAGAACTAGGAATCGGTTTTATTTGGATTACACCAATTTATGAATCTCCTAATGTAGATAATGGGTATGATATCAGTGACTATCAAAAAATACTTTCAACTTATGGTACGATGGAGGAATTTGACTTATTATTGAAAGAAGCACACAAAGTGGGAATCAAGATTATTATGGATTTAGTGATCAATCACACATCTAATCAGCATTCTTGGTTTTTAGAATCAAGGTCCTCTGTCAAAGACGATTATAGAGACTATTATATTTGGGCGGATGGAACAATTGATGGTCCGCCGAATGACTGGGTTTCCATTTTTGGAGGATCTGCTTGGGAGTATGATGAAATGACCAAGCAATATTATCTACATGTTTTTGCTAAAGAGCAACCAGACCTCAATTGGGAAAATCCGCGAGTAAAAAGAGACTTGTTTTCAATGATCAACTGGTGGTTGGATAAAGGGATTGATGGATTTCGTGTGGATGCAATCTCTCATATAAAGAAAGCACCTTTGGAAACGTCATCGGAGAATGATCCGTTTGCTTCATTTAAAAACGTTCCTGGGATTGAAGTGCATTTGGAAGAATTACGAGATGTTTTTAAAAACAGGGATATTTTGACGGTTGGAGAAGCAAATGGAGTTAGTGCCGAACAAGCTCATCAATGGGTAGGAGAAACAGAAGGCTACTTCAATATGCTATTTGAATTTGATCATATCTCACTTTGGAATAAAGAAGAACAAGAAACCTTGGATGTGGTTCATTTCAAGCAAGCAATCACTAGGTGGCAAGAAGCTTTAGCTGACGGCAAAGGTTGGAATGCATTGTATATGGAAAATCATGATATTCCTAGATCTGTATCAAGTTTTGGTAGTGAAGAAACGGTATTTTGGAAGGCATCAGCTAAGGCCTTAGCGCTAACATTTCTGTTACTTCAAGGAACGCCATTTATTTATCAAGGACAAGAAATTGGTATGACGAATATGCCATTTGCTTCAATCGAAGATATCGATGCAGTAGATACTAAGAATTTCTATTATGAAATGATCCATGCAGGAGTTGAACCAGTAAAAGCAATGGAAGTGATTCGTAGAACAGCAAGAGATAACTCCAGAACGCCAATGCAATGGACTGCAGAAGAATATGCTGGTTTTTCAAAAAGGAAGCCATGGATGGTGATTAATCCAAATAAGCAAGAAGTCAATGTGTTAGATGAATTGGCTGATCCAGATTCTATTTTGAATTTTTACAAGAAGGTTATTCGTTTGAGGACTGAAAATCAAGCATTGATTTATGGAACCTATAAACTATATTTACCAGAGCATCCACAACTGTTTGTGTATGGGCGCAGTTTAGGCGAAGAACGTTTTATAGTCATAATCAATTTGTCAAAAGATTTTGCTTCTGCTGATTTGCCGAAAAATGTTCGAATTGAAGAATGGCAGCTAGAATTATGCAATCTGAATGAGCATACGATTCATCAACACACGATTTTTGCGCCTTATGAAGCAAGGATTTATAAACATAAAATAGCTAAGCAATAGCAAAAAAGGGTCAGTTTTTTAATAAAAGAAAACTGATCTTTTTTTGTTCTATAAGAAAAATATTCTACTTCCACCCTTGATTTTTAAAGGAGATTTAATATGTATAAAATCCTTCTTTTGTTAAAATTACAAATTTTTTTAGAAAATTCCCAATTTTTCATTGCTTTTTTTTTCTAGGTGGCGTAACTTTAAAGATATAAATTTTGAAAATGAGGGATACAGTATGAGAAATTTTGAAAAATCCAACAAACTTGATGGTGTGAGTTACGATGTACGCGGTCCAGTTTTAGAAGAGGCCGACAGAATGCATGAAGAAGGCATTCGCATTTTGAAACTTAATACTGGTAATCCCGCCCCTTTTGGTTTTGATGCTCCCAACGAAGTGGTTCGTGATATGATTATGAATGTTCGAAATTCAGAAGGATATTCCGACTCAAAAGGAATTTTTTCGGCACGAAAAGCAATTGAACAATATTGCCAAGTCAAAGGTTTTCCTAACGTGACAATCAATGATATTTATACTGGAAATGGTGTAAGTGAACTGATTTCAATGTGTATGCAAGGCTTATTGAATAATGGTGATGAAGTGCTAGTACCAATGCCTGACTATCCTTTGTGGACAGCGTCTGTGTCATTAGCTGGCGGAAATCCCGTTCATTATATTTGTGATGAACAAGCGGAATGGTACCCTGATATTGATGATATCAAGGCCAAAGTCACAGCAAATACAAAAGCTATCGTTTTAATTAACCCAAATAATCCAACAGGGGCACTGTACCCTAAAGAAATACTTGAACAGATCGTCGAAGTCGCTAGACAGAATGATTTGATTATTTTTTCAGATGAAATTTATGATCGTTTGGTGATGGATGGCTTAACACATATTCCAATTGCTACTTTAGCACCTGATTTGTTTGTTGTAACGTTAAATGGTTTATCAAAATCACACAGAGTGGCTGGTTTCCGTTGTGGTTGGATGGTGCTTAGCGGTAATAAAAAAAATGCTAAAGGCTATATTGAAGGGCTAAACATGCTAGCTTCGATGCGTCTATGTTCAAATGTATTGTCTCAACAAATTATCCAAACGGCTTTAGGCGGTTATCAAAGTGTTGACGATCTATTACTGCCTGGAGGAAGAATCTATGAACAGCGTGAATACATTTATAATGCAATCAACGATATTCCTGGACTTTCAGCGGTAAAACCTAAAGCGGCCTTTTATATTTTCCCGAAAATAGATACTGCACGTTTTAATATTTATGATGATGAAAAATTTGTTCTTGATTTTCTTCATGAACATCACATTTTACTTGTTCATGGTGGTGGGTTTAATTGGACACAGCCAGATCATTTTAGAATCGTCTATCTACCAAAAATGGAAGACTTGAAATTTACGACTGAAAAAATGCGTGAGTTTTTAAGTACGTACAAGCAGAAATAAAAAAAGAGTGACTCAAAACATTTTTGTTTTGAGTCACTCTGATTTTAAGAACGTCTACACAATGTGACTTATGAGAGAATAAGTTACTCTGTAGTTTGACAATCTTTTTTACTAATAACCATACGATTTGTATATTTTTCTTCCATATCCGGACTTGGGTCCGAAACAACAACCAAATAAGCATTTTCATATTCTTTTTCGACATAGCCCATATAACTACTTTTTTCCCAGCTAAAGCTAATTCGTTTCTCCTGTGTCATGAATAACACCCCTTATTTGTAAAGTGAATTATTTTAAATCGTTTCGGTCTAGTGTTAGGTAATGTTCTTGCAGTATATTATGCAATAAAGTACAATAAATGCATAATGCGAATTCGCATATTTTACTGTTTTAGTAAAAAATATTTTATAATCGTAGTAGATCATTGAAATTAGCTTAGGAGTGAAGCTATGGATTCTTTTGGAGCAGTTATTAAAGAAATTCGCAAGAATAGAAAATTAACACAAAAAATGTTGTCAGAAGACATTTGTTCACAAAGTGTGTTGAGTAGAATTGAAAACAATGAAGAATTACCCAATGTGGTTGTGATGCAACAAATTTGTCAGCGTTTAGGTGTAACCGTTGATCAAATCATGCAATTTAAATCAGAAGAAGTTCGTCTGGTCACTCAAATATTTGAAAAAATAGCGGATTATTTTCGTCATAAAGAGTACGGAAAAATAATGAACTATATGAAAGATACTCAAATCGAAGAGCGATTACATTTAGATACAGATTGGCAGCGTTATTATTATTATTTAGGCAGTTGCAAATTTTATTTATGCAATGATTACGAACAAGCGATACTTGATCTGAAAAAAGGACTTTCATACACGTACCAAGCAAACAAAGTCAATTTATCAGATTTTGAAATACAGGTAATTAGTTGTATCGGCAGTACGTATGCCCGTATTGGGCAAACGAGTGAAGCGGAGCGACACTTAAGGTTAAGTATTCATTATTTTCATAAGTTACCAAATAAACGTGTGACCGCTGAATTAACAAAGATTTTTTATAATTATTCAAAGTTTTTATCAGATCAACAGCGTTTGGAAGAAGCACAAATATATATTGATCAAGGAATTGTTTGGTCAAGAAATAGAAATAGTTACTACTATTTAAGCGAATTGTTTCAGTTGAAAAGCCAGTTGCTGATTGTAAAAGGACTTGCTGAGAAAGCTGAGGAGTATCAAGTGTTATCTAAACAAATTCATCGTATCGAAACAATTAAAATATAACGAATGTTAAGTGAATTTTTTTTAGAAAAGGTCTACACCATTCTTGACTTTAACTGGTTTTAAGAGTACTTTTAAAGTAGAATATTAAAGAAAGAAGGATGAAGATGAGAACGTTTATCTTTGCGGAAAAGTTCTTTTTAAAAAGTGATGTAAAAGGACCTGGATATTTAGAAATTACAGATGGTATATTTGGAGAGTTTTATAAAGAACTTCCTGAAAACGATGTAAAAGTGATTAAAGAAGAAGGAAAATGGATCGCACCTGGTTTAGTCGATACTCACATTCATGGATACATGAATCATGATGTTATGGACAGTGATGCAGAAGGCTTGAAAGTTATGTCTGAAGGATTATTGTCTTGTGGTGTTACGTCATTCTTACCTACAACGTTAACATCAAGTAAAGAACGCTTGAAAGATGTTGCCAAAACAATTGGTGAAGTTCATCAAGAAGTTCCAGGGGCCAAAGTACAAGGAATTTATTTTGAAGGTCCTTTCTTCACGGAAGAACATAAAGGTGCTCAAAACCCAAGTTATTTTAGTGATCCCGATTTAGCTACATTTAATGAATGGCAAGAAGCATCTGGTGGTTTGATCAAGAAAATTGCGTTAGCACCAGAACGCAAAGGTGTGAAAGAATTTGTAAAAGCTGTGACGGATGAAGGTGTAATTGTTGCTTTGGGACATAGCGATGCGACTCTAGAACAAGCAACAGATGCAGTAGAGTCTGGTGCAAGTGTTTTTGTTCACGCTTATAATGGTATGCGAGGATTGAATCATCGTGAACCAGGAATGGTTGGCGCATTGATGTCATTAAAACATGTTTTCTCTGAATTAATTTGTGATGGACATCATGTTCATCCAAATGCAGCCGATATTTTAATGGAAAAAGCAGGTCATGATCATGTTGCTTTAATTACTGACTGTATGATGGCAGGTGGAATGCCAGAAGGAGACTATATTTTAGGGGAGTTTCCAGTTGTTGTTAAAGATGGAACAGCCCGTTTAGAGTCTGGCAATTTAGCTGGTAGTATTTTGAAATTAAAAGAAGCGATCAAAAACGTTGTTGATTGGGAAATCGCAACACCAGAACAAGCGATCATGATGGCAACGTTAGTTCCAGCTGTTAGTTGTAAAATTGATGATAAATGCGGGATGATTGCCAAGGGCCGTGATGCTGACTTTATCGTTTTAAACCCTGATATGGAATTAAATGCAACGTATTTAGACGGTGTAGAACGTTACCGTGCATAAAAAAAAGATTTCAGCAGATTCTGCTGAAATCTTTTTTATTTAGTAATCTGAGGCAAAATTGAAGAATTTAAAGCGCCATTAATATACTCAATGAAGAAATCGGATAAAAATAAGTCATATGTTTCTATATCTATTTTAAAAAGTGAAACAGGAATCACGAATGTTTGATTCGGTGTACCTGCAATATAATCTCCATCTATCGTTTGGGCAACAACTAGAAAGCTATCTTCTTTCCAACGTGAGATATCTTCCAATGTAATGGTTTCATCCGTAGCAAGACAGTCCACGTTCACTTCAAATTGTTCTTCCAATGTTTGACTAAAAATAATTGCGTCATCGTTCCCTTGTTCTGTTTTCAATACAGTAGTCAAAAATTCTTCTGGATTTGTACCTGAGTATTCTTCTTTGATTTTTTTGAAATCCATGGAGCACCTCCTAAATTAAAAGTGTAACAGGCTATTTTTCATTTAAAATCGTAACACGAAAATCAATTTTAGTATTTCTGTCAAGACCTTTGGCTTCTAACTCTATTTGCTTACAGAGCAGTTCAGTTCCTTCATAAATTGGTGTAACGCGGTAACGAATGGTTTCACCTTTATCTAATGCTTGACGAATCTGATTTTCATACTTTGTCATAAATGGCGTATTAACTGGTGTTTGATAAAGGGTGGTGAGATTTCTAGGATCATCACCTGAACCACCTAATTGGCGTCCGATAAGGTGACCTCTGGAATGGTTATGCGGGTCTGTACCAGAAATAAAACCTGGAGGACGCACGTCTTTATTAGCAGAAGTTCCTGTATTGACCATATTTGGTTTCAATAAAGCATCTGCACCAGTTGCACGCCCTAGTGAATCTAGGGAATGATAATCGATCCAGCCTTTTTTACTATCTGCCAGTTCTGTTTTTGAAAAAGTTGCAGCACCCAATTCTTTTGGACCGGGATTTTTAGATGGTGATGGTTTTGTCGAACTTGGTTTTGTTTGTTGTTGTGTTTGTGGATGAATACCAAATAGTTCTTGAACACTGTCTGGAACTTGAACACCCAAGACCCCTAAAACTAAAATAATTAAAATCGCCATAAGCATAACTGCTGGACTAAACGGCGGTTTTTGTTTTTTTCTTGCCATATATTTTCTCCTAACTGAAATCAGAGACTGAGGAAGTAATTGTTTTTAACTTAACCATCAATTCAGATTTAATTTCATCCTTCTATTATACGAAAAAAAAACAAAAAATCAAAAACCTTTTGACCTTCTAGAGGGACTTGTCTGGCTTCTTATGATAAAATTTCATTGAGAGGGGATTGAAAAGTCATGGCGTACATCGATGTAATAAATGAATATAAAAGATACCATATGGGAGATACAACAATTGCTGCAAATGATGGGATCACTTTTTCAGTAGAAAAAGGTGAAGTTGCAGTTATTTTAGGTCCCAGCGGAGCAGGAAAATCAACGGTTTTAAATATCTTAGGCGGCATGGATTCTTGTGATGAGGGACAAATTATTATTGATGGAACCGATATTTCAAAATTTAACGAAAAACAATTAACCACATATCGTCGAAATGATGTTGGTTTTGTTTTTCAGTTTTATAATTTAGTGCCTAATTTGACGACAAAAGAAAATGTTGAGTTGGCTTCACAAATTGTATCCGATGCATTAGACTCACAAGAGGTCTTAAAATCAGTTGGATTGGGTGCCCGATTGGATAACTTCCCAGCCCAATTATCTGGAGGAGAACAACAACGAGTGACAATCGCCAGAGCTATTGCTAAACGTCCTAAATTATTATTATGTGACGAACCTACAGGGGCACTGGATTATGAAACAGGGAAACAAATATTATCAATTTTACAAGAAACAGCTCGTACTACAGGAACCACAGTAATTATTATTACTCATAATTCTGCTATCGCACCAATGGCTGATCGTGTAATCCGCATTAATGATGCGAAGGTAAGAAGTATGACAATCAATGATGAGCCAAAACCTGTAGCTGAGATAGAATGGTAGGTGACCGTGTTGAAAAAAACAGCGTTACTTAAAACCAGCTTTCGAGAAATTAAACAATCAAAAACACGTTTCTTATCGATAATGGGCATTATTTTTCTCGGTGTCATGGTATTTGTAGGGCTAAAAGCAACTGGCCCAGATATGACCCAGACTGCCTCGAATTACTATCAAAACCAAAAATTGCCAGATGCTCGAATTGTGTCGGCACTTGGTTTAGTAGATAAAGATATTGAAGCAGTAAAGCAAGCGAAAGATGTTCAAACTGTTTTTCCCAGGTATACAAAAGATATTGCTATCAGCGAACGGAATGTAGCTGTAAAATTTGTTAGCTACGATATAGCAAATAAGCCACCGTTGATAGACTATCAAGTTGTTAAAGGAAGACTACCAGAAAAAAGTGGGGAAATTGCATTAGACGACTTGGCTCAAATGCGAGGACACTATAAATTAGGGGAGACACTAACAGTATCAAAAGAAGACAACGAAGATAACTCTTTAAAAAAAGAGCAGTTCAAAATTGTTGGATTTGTTCAATCACCTGAATATATTGAGAATACATCTAGAGGAAACACAATGATCGGCAAAGGTTCACTAGATTTTTTTGCAATAGTTCCACAAGAAGATATGAAACTTTCAGCATATACAGAAATCCTAGTATCCTTTAAAGGTCTCAGTGATATAGACAGTTATTCAACAGAATACAAAGAAAAGCGAGAAAAAGCAGTTGCATCAGTAAAGCAAGCAATGAAAAATCGCCCTGAACAGCGTGTGCAAGAAATTCGTGAAGAATCAAAAGATTCGCTTGAAAAAGCGCAAAAAGACATTACTGATGGTGAAAATGCTCTAAAAGATGCTGAAACCAAATTACAAGCGAGTGCACAGGAACTTGCATCAGGTAAACAAGAGTTAGTCCAAGCCCAAGAAACATATACTCAGCAAATTACAGCAGCTGAAAATGAACTTAATGAAAATCAAGCGACAATTACAACAAGTGAAAATCAACTTGTAGAACAAAAAAATGTCCTTGAAACGAAGAAAAATGAATTGGCCCAAGCACAAACTAAAGTCGCTGAAGGGCAAAATGCATTACCCGGTCTGCAACAACAGAGAACTGAACTGCTATCAGCGAGTGAATCAGTGAATCAGCTAACAAATGGTTATCAGAGTTTAGCCGCATCCATTGCTGTTTTAGATCGTGTACCTGATGAGTCTTTAGCTGAAAGCATTGCGAATGCTGCTCCTCAACTACAGTCAGCAGTTCAATCCTTAGGCTCACCATCAGAAATTACTAGTGCGGTCAATCAATTGATCCAACAACCGATTAGAGACAATATTGCAGTTGTGATGGATACGATTAATGGGGCGTTAGCTACCTTAGCTGCGCAACAAACGCAAGCTAATCAAGGCTTACAAGCACTTGATCAGTCGATTGGAACAATCAATCAATCCATTGCTCAATTCACAGAAGGTCAGCAACAAATCAATGCAGCGCAAGCACAAATTACTCAAGCTGAATCACAGATAGCTTCTGGTCAAGAACAATTAGCTGTTGGGCAACAACAACTGGAACAGTCAAAAATTGACGGTCAAAACAAATTAAATGAAGCTCAAGCAAAAATCGATGAAGGGCAGACTGCCTATGATCAAGGGTTAGCAGAATTTCAAAAGAAGAAGACAGAAACGTTGCCTGAATTGAATGATGCTAAAAAACAATTAGAAAAGAAACAAAAGGAACTAGCTGATTTAAAAGCTGCTGATTATTATTATTTTACAAGAGATGATAATCCTGGTTATTCAGAATATGAAGATAATGCCAATAGGATCGCTTCCTTGTCGACAGTTTTTCCAATATTCTTTTTCTTGATTGCAGCTTTAGTTAGTTTAACAACAATGACACGAATGGTTGAAGAAAAAAGAATGGAAATTGGCAGTTTGAAAGCCTTAGGTTACCGAAATGGCGAAATTGCCTTTAAATTTTTAGTTTATGCGATAATCGCTAGTTTATGTGGCTCTGTTTTAGGTTTGTTTGTAGGATACTACTTATTCCCAACAATTATATTTGATGCTTACGGACAATTATATAATATTCCTGATTTTGTTACTCCGTGGTATTTAAGTTATAGTTTGATTGGCATTTTAGTAGCTGTTTTATGTACTGCAGGTGCTGCGATGGTCGTCTTACGAATTGATTTATTCAGCACCCCTGCCAGTCTATTACGTCCAAAAGCTCCAAAAGCTGGACAAAGAATTTGGCTGGAACGAATAAAACCGATTTGGACTCGATTAAGCTTTATACAAAAAGTGACTGCTCGAAACTTATTCCGCTATAAACAGCGAATGTTGATGACTGTTTTGGGAATTGCTGGATGTATGGCGTTGATTATTACAGGTTTTGGATTAAAAGATTCCATCTCTGATATTGTGGATGTACAATTTAACAAAATCTGGCACTATCAAGCAGTCGTAACATTTAACAAGGATGCTTCTGAAAAAGAAGCTCAAAACTATCAAGCAGTATTAGATAAAGTGGATGGTTTAAAAGAAACAATGCCGTTGTACGTAGAATCGTTGAAAACAACTAAAGATACGAACGCCAAACAAGCTGTTTCTATCTATGTTCCTAAAAAGCCAAAAGAGATCGACAAGTTTATTTTATTCAATGATCGTCAATCTGGCCAAAAATATCAATTAACTGATGATGGTGTGATCATTAATGAAAAATTAGCAAATCTCTTCAAGTACAAAACAGGTGATACGCTTATCTTGAAAGATAGTGATAATCAAGAATATAAGCTTAAAATCAAAGCAATCGCTGAAAACTATACTGGACATTTTGCGTATATGACACCTAGTTACTATGAAAAGGTTTTTGGGAAAGAGCCACAAGACAATACAGAATTTTTACTTTTTGACAAAACGCCAAGTGAAAAAGTGGAAGCATCGATCGGCAAAGAATTGATGGAAAATCAGAAGGTCTTGAATGTTTCTTTCCTATCCATTTCTAGTGATGCATTAGATGACACGATCCATAGTTTGAACATTGTTGTTTGGGTCTTAATTACTGTCTCTGGTTTATTGGCATTTATTGTTTTGTATAATTTAACGAATATCAATATTTCAGAACGTATCAGAGAACTTTCAACGATCAAAGTGTTGGGTTTTTATGATAAAGAAGTCACAATGTATGTGTATCGTGAGAATATTATTTTGACACTGATTGGTATTTTCTTTGGTTGCTTCTTTGGAAAGATTGTTCATAGCTATGTGCTGACTACCGTGGAAGTGGATATGCTGATGTTTTCACCAACCATTCATTGGTTCAGCTACATGTATTCTGCCTTGATTACTTTGTTCTTCACTCTGCTTGTTATGGTCTTTATGCATAGGAAGTTGAAAAAAGTCGATATGATCGAAGCTCTGAAATCAAATGAATAAAAACCAAAGAATGAAACGAATCATCTTTTAACCAAGATGTATTCGTTTCATTTTTTTTAAGAAATACATCCTTAGTATGATTTTTTAAGATTGGCTGTTCTTTTATCTAAAGTATTGGTAAAATATAGATATCGTCGGGAAAAGTCGGGAGAGAATGGGAGAACGTTGCCAAAAATGTGCGACGAAAAAGGCAAGGGAGCTTAGATGGGATTAAAAGCACCTCTATTCTAGAAAGTATACTAGGGAAAGGAGTGAGAACGTGATACAAGGAATTCCGATTGAAACAATTTATCTTTATCTTTTAATTATTTGTGCAGGAATTGCTGTTTTATTGGTGATTTTTGGGGATGTATTTAATTTTGATGGACCAATTGATCCAATGCTAGTTATACCATGGCTAGCTTTTACTTCATTATTTGGTTATTTAGGCGAGCGTTTCTTTGAATGGAATCATTTGATACTGTTTTTGGTAAGCGGAGCAATTGCTTCGATACTCGTATTTTTCTTGAATTTTTATGTGTTGATGCCAATGAAAAATGCGGAAGCAACCATTTCAATTTCTGAAAAAGATCTAGAAGGCAATACTGCAACAGTTGTTACCCCAATTCCAGTTAGTGGAATGGGAGAGATTCAATTTAAAAGTGTCACAGGTTCAATCAGCCGCCCGGCAGCTTTCTATGCCCCTCAAGATCAACCAATCGAACGAGGAGCGCAAGTACTGATCATTGAAGTCAGAGAACGCGTTTGTTATGTAGTTCCCTATAAAGGGAGTCTACAATTATAAAAAAGAAGGGGTAGAAGAAAATGGATTTAGGAATTTTGGGACCAATTGTTCTGGTTGTTTTTATTTTATTAATGCTGTTGATCGTTTTTATTTCAAAATATCAAACAGCTAAACCAGATGAAGCGTTGATTATTAGTGGGAGTTATTTAGGTAGTAAAAATGTACATGCAGATGAAAGCGGTAATAAAATCAAAATTGTTCGTGGTGGAGGAGCGTTTGTATTACCAGTGTTCCAACGATCAAACCGTATCAGTCTACTTTCAAGCAAATTAGATGTATCCACGCCAGAAGTGTATACAGAACAAGGTGTTCCAGTTATGTGTGATGGAACATCAATCATTAAAATTGGTTCTTCAGTGGAAGAAATTGCAACAGCAGCGGAACAATTTTTAGGTAAAACACGTGAGGAGCTTGAAAACGAAGCCCGTGAAGTATTAGAAGGACACTTGCGTTCGATTTTAGGTTCAATGACTGTGGAAGAAATTTATCAAAACCGTGATAAATTCAGCCAAAGTGTGCAAGAAGTTGCTAGCGTGGACTTAGCTAAAATGGGTCTAATCATTGTATCGTTTACTATCAAAGAAGTTCGCGATAAAAATGGTTATTTGGATTCTCTAGGTAAGCCAAGAATTGCCCAAGTTAAGCGTGATGCAGATATTGCAGAAGCGGAAGCTTGGAAAGAAACACGTATCAAAAAAGCCGAAGCTGAAAAAGAATCACAACAAGCTGAATTACAACGTCAAACTGAAATCGCAGAAGCATCGAAAGAAAAAGAACTGAAATTAGCAACATACAAAGAAGAACAAGATATTGCTAAAGCCAAAGCTGACCAAGCGTACAACTTGGAGACAGCCAAAGCTCAACAAGATGTTATTGCACAAGAGATGGAAGTTAAAGTCATCGAACGTCAAAAGCAAATCGAGTTGGAAGAAAAAGAAATTATTCGTCGAGAAAAACAATACGATTCAGAAGTGAAGAAAAAAGCCGATGCAGATCGTTATGCAAAAGAACAAGAAGCATTAGCTCAAAAAGCTCGTGAAGTTGCCGAAGCCGAAGCGGAACGTTTCCGTGTTGAATCTTTAGCGGAAGCTGAAGCGAATCAAACACGTTTAGCTGGACAAGCCGAAGCGGAATCTATTTTAGCTCGTGGTGCTGCCGAAGCCGAAGCAAAACAAAAAATTGCGGATGCCTTTAAAGAATATGGGGAAGCTGCAGTGTTAAGCATGGTTATGGAAATGTTACCACAGTTAATGAAAGAAGCAGCTCAACCACTTAGCAACATTGATAAAATCTCTGTTGTTGACACAGGTGGTGGCGGAGAAAATGCTGGTGCCAATCGTATTACCAACTATGCGACAAACTTGTTAGCTGGAACACAAGAAACGTTAAAAGAAACAACAGGGCTAGATGTAAAAGAATTGATTGAGAACTTCTCTAAAAAAGGAACGAACAGTAATGTAAATTTCTATAGCGAAGATGAAGGTAAATAATCATTAAAAGCGACGTAGAGTTACTACATTTTAAGTGTAGGACGACTCTACGTCGTTTTTACATAGACAAGCATTCTTGGGCAAGTAAATAGATAGTATAAAAGAGTTCTGTTACATTATAATGGGACAAGAAATTCAAGAAGCTGTTTTTATAATCCTCAAAGAATGGGTGATAAAATGACAAAAGGTGATTTCACTATAAAAGAAATTGCAAAAATGTATGGCATCTCTACACATACGCTTCGCCATTACGAAAAATTGATGATGATTCAGCCAGAGAGGACGGACAATAATTATCGTTCATTTTCTGAAAAAGATATTTATAATTTAAATATTATTCGAGATTTAAAAGAACTAGGTGTACCCTTAAAGACGATTCAGTCTTATCTAGAAAATCGAACAGTAGAAAATACGACACATCTACTGAGAGAAAATTCAAAAAAGCTTGAAGCAGAAATTTCTTTATTGAAAAAGAAAGTAACAGGAATTACCTCTCGTTTAAAAATTATGGAAGAACTTAAAACTAGAGAAAATCAAATGAACCAGCTAATAATTAGAAAAATAGAGGAACGAAGAGCTTTTCAGAGACTAAGTGAATTTACTGATGAAGCTGGTTTTGAAAAAGAGATGAGAAGCTTATACGGGGAATTACTGGATGTGGCTGAATTTTATCAGTTTCATTATGTCGGAGGGATAATTGATTGGCTTCCACCTGAAAGCAGTATTTATAAAGGTGTCTTTATTTTAGAAAGCAAACTAGTTAGCAATCAGTTAAATCAGTTTATTTTAGAAGAAGGAAGTTATGCTTCATATTTCTATAAAGGAAATTACGAACAGACTAGCAAATATATTGCAAAAATGGAAGCGGAGTTGAAAAGAGAACACTACCGCATTATTCCGCCCTTTTATGAGTTTTATCTGATTGATTTCCATGAAACTAATGACAAAAAAGAGTATTTAACAGAAATTCAAGTGAAAGTAGAAAAGTCTTGACCTTATAATCGTTCTAACGTTTATACTTTTTTCATAAACGTTTAAGGAGGTCTTTATATGAATACTAAGTACGATGTAGTAATAGTAGGTGCAGGATTTGCAGGGTTATCTGCAGGATTGGCTCTCAAAGAAAAAGGTGTGAAAACCTGTATTCTAGAAGCGAGAGATCGAGCTGGGGGACGTGCAGAGACAAAGTGGCTGGATGAAGGCATTCAAATTGATTTAGGCGGACAATGGATTGGCCCGACGCAAGATCGTATGTACGAATTGGTCGAAAAATATAAAATGAAAACATTCTCAACACAACTTTTTGGAAAAGAACAATACTATTACTATAATGATTTATATGATCAAGCTCCAGATGAAATGATGGGCATGTTTGATGTGATTGATGACCTAGCAAAGAAAGTTAATCTGGAAGAACCTCAGAATAGCCCGGATATTAACTATCAAGATAGAATAACACTTGACGCATGGTTGAGTACACAAACAAAAGATGAAGAAGTTGCAGAATTTTTAGGTAGAATCTTAGCTGGAGGACTATTGGCATCGGATGCCGGAGAAGTTTCTCTTTTTCAAATGTTATATTACATTGCTTCAGGTCAAGGAACTGAGATTCTTTTAGGGTCAGAAGGAGGAGCGCAGCAAGATCGTATTGTTGGTGGTCCGCAAGCCTTGGCAAATAAAATGGCTGAAGATTACGGAACAGAATTAAAGTTTAATCAAGTAGTTCGAACGATTACAAAAATGGATCAGTTGTACTTTGTGGAAACAGAAAATGGAAATTGTTACGAAACGAAATTTGTACTTATGGCGTTACCACCAAGCGTTATAAATTCTAAAATCACTTTCGTACCTGAATTACCTACAATGAAGAAAAAAATGCTTCAAAATGTTTTACCTGGAAGTGCTTCAAAATATCATGCTGTGTATGACAAACCGTTCTGGCGTGAAAAAGGCCTATCGGGTCAATTTAATTTAAGCCAGGGGTGGATTATGGAGTCCATTGATAATTCCAATGAAAACAGAGAAGAAGGGATTATTACATTTTTTATTTATGGTATTGACTCTATAAAGTTGAATGAATTGCCAGAAGAAAAACGTAAACAGTTGCTAATAAAAGAACTAGTAAGAATATATGGTAAAGAAGCTAGTGAACCAAAACATTTCTTAACACAAGATTGGAATGAAGAACCCTTTACCAATGGTTGTTTTACAGGGCGCTTTGCGCCATGCGGCTTTATAAAATATGGAGAGTTTATTAGAAAAGAGACAGGCGGTATCCACTGGGCTGGAACGGAAACAGCAACTGTGTGGAATGGATATTTTGAGGGAGCTGTAAGATCAGGTGAAAGAGAAGCTGAAAAAATAGTGAAAAAAATGAAATAAGACTCTGATAACCTTTGTAAGGTCGCCAATGTTAGATCAGATAAAAGAGTGAGAGCCATAATGAGATAGTGTAAATCTCATTGTGGCTCTCACTCTTTTTATTCTTTTTGTTGATCTTCTATTTTTGTTTGAATCTTTTGTTTGAGTTCTTCCAATTCTTTTTCTTTCTGTTCTAGTTCAACCAAATCCTCTTCAATTTCACGTTGTTCTTCAATTGGCTTTGGTTTGAAAAAGAAATTAAGGCCAATGCCAATAAAAGTTCCAATAAAAGTGTCGATCACTCGTGATAAAGCAAAATAAACTGATTCACCCTGAGGAATACTCAAAGAAATCAATAGCAATGTTGCGATTGCTGAGATAATTCCCGAATTGTTGTTCATACCGTCAGAAACAACGATTACCACAATCACTAAAAAAGGCAGTAAAAATAACTCAACCAAAAAATCATGGGAAAAAAGATCTTTCACCAAAAAATAAACAATTGCCAGTCCACCACCTAAAGTATTGCCAAGAATTCTTGACTTACCAAAAGAAAGGCTGGTAGTTAAATCTTGCCTCAATGAAAAAACAGCCGCCAAAGCTGCGATCATCGGTGCTCCCCGATCAAATACTTTAAATAAAATAATACAAAGCATCACAGCCAAAGCTGTTTTCAATGTACGCATGCCTAAACGAAAAGGACCGACTTCCATGAGCTTTCTCTCCTATTAATAAAGATTTAATCAGTTTTCTATTTAATGATAACCGAAATAGAGGTAAAATTACTAGTATTAATACCAAACATTAATCATTTTGTGAGGAGCAGTCATATGAAAATTGGATTACGAACAATCAAAACAGCAGTGAGCGCAACGTTATCAATGATTGTTGCAGGAAGTTTTGGGTTATTGTATCCTGCATCAGCAGGGATTATTTCTGTATTGAGTGTGACCAATACGAAGAAAACTTCCTTATTAACAGGACTTTATCGCTTACTTTCTTTAGCTTTAGCCACAGTTATTGCCTATCTTTGTTTTACTATTTTGGGATTTAATGCAGTTGCGTTTGGCGTTTATTTACTTTTATTTATTCCAGCAGCGGTTTATTTTAAGTTGTCGGATGGGATTGTTGTAAGTTCAGTTTTAGTGACTCAATATCTAGTGGAAAATGATCTGTCTTGGAGAATTATTGGTAACGAGTTTTTCTTAATGACTATTGGTGTGGGCTTTGCCTTACTCATGAACTTGTATATGCCGGATACTGAAAAGCGTTTGAAAGAAGACCAAGAAGTCATTGAAGCCATGTTCCGAAAGATCTTAAACAACATGGCAGAATATTTAAATCAACATGGTAAAGAGAGAAACTTATTTGAAAAATGTAATGATCTGAAAGCTTTTATCCGAACAGGAGAAAACTGGGCGAAAAAACATGCAGAAAATCAATTGATTTCTTCAAATCATTATTATATTGAGTACTTTACGATGCGGCGGTTGCAAAGTAATAGCTTAAAAGACATGTTACGAATTTTGAATGAAATAACAGTTGAACCAGAACAAGCAGGGAATATCCAGGAACTACTTCAATATACGGCTGAAACATTTGCTGAAAATAACGATGGACAAGAGATTTTAGATAAAATTGAGCAAGTCTATGAAATCTATCGAAAAAAAGAACTACCTAAAACGAGAGAAGAATTCGAAAATCGGGCTAAGTTATTTCAATTGTTGCAAGTATTTCAATCTTTTATAGAGATTAAGGCAGAATTTGCCAAACATCAAAATGAAGGAGGGAAATAAAATGAACCGAGTAACAATAGACCTGCCTGAACTTACAGAAGATCTGTATAATGATGTTAGATTATATTTGGGTGAGATGCACCAAGCAGTTGCTAGTCATTCTATTGAAGTTGCTATATGTGCTAGACAACTCGCTAAGCGTTTTAATGACGATCAGCGAGCTGCTGAAATCGGCGGATTACTTCACGATATCAGTGCAGTTATTCCAAATGAAAGAAGAGTTGAGCTTGCTGAATTGCTAGAGATCAACGTACTTTCTGAAGAACGAAAACTTCCGATGATTATTCATCAAAAACTTTCAAAGTATATGGCTAAAGAATTATTTAGAATAAAGGATGAATCAATACTGTCAGCTATAGAGTGTCATACCACATTAAAAAGAGATTTTTATCAGTTAGACATGATTGTCTTCTTAGCTGATAAAATTAAATGGGATCACTCAGGTGAACCGCCTTATTTGGAAGAATTATTGACAGCTTTGGACATCTCTTTAGAAAAAGCCTCACTAATCTATCTCGACTATTTATTTAATTCTGAACCAGCAGTTATTCACCCATGGGCGAAAGAGGCACAAGAAAAACTAAGAAACATCACAAATTAACAGATATAAATCAATATAGTCATGAAGCAAATATTAAACTTTAGTTACGGAATTCAAAAATCCTAGTATTTTGAAAACCAAGGTGCTATACTTTCATCAAGTTTAAAAATGACCGTATCTTATAATTTGTAAAAATAGAAATTTAATAAGTCTCTAAAAAGGTGGAACCAGAATTAATGACTGAAAAATGGCGTGAAGATCAAGAATATATGTCTTATGTGGAAGATTTGTTGGAAAAAGAAGAAGTGCAACGTTTAGGTAACTACACGCAGCATGTTCACTCAACTCGTTTAGATCATTCAATCAGCGTTTCTTATTATAGTTATAAACTAGCTAAAAAATGGAATGGCAATGCTAGAGCAACTGCTCGTGCAGGATTATTGCATGATTTATTTTATTACGATTGGCGTACAACTAAGTTCGATGAAGGTTCTCATGCATACATGCATCCTAGAATTGCTGTGAAAAATGCAGAAAAACTAACGGAACTTTCAGATCTAGAACGTGATATTATCATCAAACATATGTGGGGGGCAACAATTGCACCACCGAAATATAAAGAAAGCTACATCGTTACAATGGTTGACAAATATTGTGCGGTTAAAGAAGCTTCTGAGCCGATGACAACTTCAGTAAAAAATAAGTGGCGTCAGTATTTTGGCAGAAAACAATCTGTATAATAAAAAAACGATCGATTTTCTTTTTGAGAATCGATCGTTTTTTTGTTTCAGCTAGATAATTGGAAAACTAGTCTATCTTGGTCGCTTGTTCATGCTCTAATTTTTTTAACCGTTTGATTGATTTGAAGTAAGAAGCAAGTAAAACAACTACAGAACCTGCCCAAGCAAGTGGAGAAGCAAACGCTGCTCCGACGAATCCCAAAGAAGCTGTTAAAATAATGGCTGCAAATGAACGCATAATTAATTCCATAATCCCTGCAATTGTCGGTATCACACTTTGTCCAAGGCCTTGCAACGCATAGCGGATGATAAATAAGATCGCTAATAGCCAGTACATATTACCATTTACATTGAAATAAATTTGAGATAAGTGAAGAACCTCGGTTTCTTTTCCGCTGATAAAAAGGGTAACGAGATTTTGTCCAAAGAGAATAACGATTCCACCTGCCAATAAACTAAAGCCGATACTCATTACAAGGGCTTGATTAACACCTTGTAAAATCCGCTTATATTTTTTAGCTCCATAGTTTTGGGCAGTAAAAGTTGCCATAGCTATACCAAAGGACATCATCGGTTGTGTCGCAAATTGTTCAATTTTTCCTGAGGCTGCTTGAGCAGCGACAACATCTGTTCCTAAACTATTTAAAGCTGCTTGTAAAATAATAGCGCCAATTGCGATGATCGAGGACTGAAAAGCCATTGGTAATGCAATATTTAAATGAACACGAAAGTCATGTCGATCAATAGAAAAGTCTTTCTTACGTAATTGAAGATTAGGGATTTTCCAGCGAATATAAAGCACACATAAAACGCTTGAAATGATTTGAGCTGTGACCGTAGCTATCCCAGCGCCAGCAACCCCCATATGAAAATTAATAATTAAAATTAAATCTAAAACAACGTTAATAATACTAGCGATAATCAAAAATAGAAGAGGTGTTCGACTGTCTCCCAAAGCTCGAATCACATTTGATAGCAGGTTAAAAGCCATTGCAGCAAAAATTCCAAGAAAAATAATTGAAATAAATAGTTGAGCATCATCAATGATCTCTTGGGGCGTTTGCATAAGTAAGAGCATGGGACGGACAAAGATTAAACTCAAAGCAGTTAAGACAATTGTTACGATCCCACTAATTATAATCCCAGTTGCAAAGCTTTTTTTTACACCGCGATAATCTTGCCCACCAAAACGTTGTGACGTTATAATAGATAAGCCGGCAGTTAACCCTTGAGCAAAACCAATGATTAAAAAAGTAATACTTCCAGTAGAGCCTACAGCTGCTAGTGCATCTTTTCCTAAGGTTTGTCCAACGATGATCATATCGGCCATATTATAAAATTGTTGAAAAATATTACCGATCAATAATGGGATGGTAAATAAGAAAATTAATTTTGCGGGATTCCCATGTGTTAAATCTTTCAATGAAAACATCCTTTCATTTTTGAGAGAATAATCCATCAGTAGACTTTCTCTACAGCTTTACCAGGAAACAACGATTTAATATTTCTAAAGAGTGAATAGATAGAAAAATAAAAAATTTCCTATTTATAGTAGCATACTATTTTGGTTTTGCAAGAAGGAATCAATTTGCAGACAGAGTATTCATTTCTTTCTCATTTTTTTATCAAAAATTGTTATAATTGACCAGTAGTGATTTAAGAAGTGTTATTATAGAATAGTTGATATACTTTAAGGAGCTGAACAGAATGGAAGGCAAATTACATACACCAGTCAAGATAGGTGTTTACATGATTAAGTGGTTGATGATCTCATCATTAATTGGCTTAGTAATGGGGGCGTTGTCTGCATTTTTTCTAAAAAGTTTGGATGTAGTGACAAAGATGAGATTGGATAACCCTTGGCTTTTATTGTTGTTGCCATTCAGCGGTGCTATTTTCGCATTCTTATATAAAAGGTTCGGAGGAAATTCGGTTCGAGGAAACAACCTTGTGATCGATCAAGCGAATGGAGAACAAGAAAATATTCCATTACGATTAATTCCTTTAACCTTATTTGGTACAATCACCACACATTTGTTTGGCGGCTCGGTTGGTCGAGAAGGGACAGCTGTTCAAATGGGCGGAACAGTAGCGGATGCTATAGGACGTCTTTTTCGTTTAGATAAAGTTGAAAGACAAATTATAATTATTAGTGGAATCAGCGCAGGCTTTAGTTCTGTTTTTGGCACACCCTTAGCAGGGACGATTTTTGGATTAGAAGTTTTAGTAATCGGTCGCTTACGATCAGATGGACTTTTCCCGAGTTTCTTTGCTGCTTTTTTTGCAAATTTTGTGACAGAATCCTTCGGTGTAACACATACACATTATGCCATCGGCCGAATTCCTGATTGGTCACTGATATTGTTCATTAAAGTCATTATTGCTGGTATTTGTTTTGGTTTGATTGGTTGGTTATTTAGTCGTTCAATCGTGTTTATTAAAAAGGTTTATGCGAACTGGTTTAAACATGTTGTTTTGCGAAACTTCATTGGTGGAGTTGTTGTAGTCGCCGCTGCTTTTATCTTGCAAACTCACCGCTATTTGGGGTTGAGTTTACCATTGCTGAAAGATGCATTTAACGGAGATGGTTTTTGGTTTGATTTTATAGGTAAGCTCTTTTTCACAGTGTTATCTTTGGGCGCAGGTTTTCAAGGGGGAGAAGTAACGCCTTTATTTGAAATTGGTGCGACTTTAGGTAGTAGTTTAGCTATAGTTCTTCATCTTTCAATCCCGTTTTTGGCAGGATTAGGCTTTATAGGTGTTTTTTCTGGAGCGACAAATACGCCAATTGCCTGTTTTATTATGGGAATCGAACTATTTGGTAGTGAGGCGGCATTATTTTTATTTATGATTTGTTTGATCAGTTACATGTGTTCAGGAAATGCTGGGATTTACTCTGCGCAAAAAATTGAAGTAGAGAAAGGTGTTTTATTCTTACCTATTTTGTCGAGCTTAAAAAGGAAGAAAATTGAGTAACCGATCATAGAAATATATTTTTAGATATTATGAAAGTTAGATAAAGAGGTGAAAACATGAAAGATTATCAATACCCTTTAGATTTAGATTGGTCCACAGATGAGATGGTGATTGTTACCAATATGTGGTCAGCGGTGGAAGAAGCGAATGAATCAGGAATCGATACCAGAATTTTTTTGAATAAGTACAAAGAGTTTAAAATGGTTGTCAAAAGTATCGGAGAAGAAAAGCGTTTAGGCAATGAATTTCAAAAAGCATCTGGTTATTCGTTATACCGAACAGTTCAACAAGCAAAAAAACAAGAGTCAGGTAGATTGAAATTAGGAGTTGATTAAAATGACGAAGGAAAGAATGATCATTGAAATCAAAGAGTGGTTAAAAGAAGCAGCTGGTTATATCCAAGTCAGTCTAACCAATCAACTAACTGTTTCACAAAAATCAGGTAGAACAGATTTGGTCACAAATATTGATGAAGAAACGCAAGCGTTTTTTATAAAAAAAATCAATAAACATTATCCAGATGATCGAATTTTAGCAGAAGAAAAAGAATTTAATACGATTGATTCTCTATCTGGTCGTGTTTGGATTATTGACCCCATCGACGGTACGATGAATTTTGTAATGGAACAGGAAAATTTCTGTATTATGCTTGCTGTTTTTGAAGAAGGCATTGGACAGTTGGGATTTATTTACGATGTAATGAGAGACGAATTATACTGGGGTGGTAAGGATTTTGGCGTCTTTTTGAACGATCAGAAAATGAGTACACCCAAAAACTTATCTTTATCAGAAGGCTTGTTGGGAATGAATGCGTATATGTATGGCGAAAACATCTATTCTGCTAAAGAAATCGGTCGTGCAAGTATGGGCATTAGAATAAGTGGCTGTGCTGGAGTTGAACTGATTGCAATGCTAAAAGGAAATCATATTGGGTATATTTCCAATTTAAGTCCTTGGGATTATGCTGCAGGTTTAGTTTTACTAGAGGAGTTTGGTTTTAAATATTCTAATATAAAAGGAACTAAGTTATCGTTTTCTAAGCGAGAGTATTTTTTAGCAGCAACACCTAAAGCATACGAAGACATTCAAAAGCGTTTGTCTTTTGAATAGTTCGACTGAAAAGACACTAGAAAAACGTTAATCAATCGAAAAAAGCAGTTGATTTTTATCAGAAATTATGTTAATTTTTCAAAAAATAGTAATAAAATATGAAATTTTCATAACTTTTGAAAGCTTTAGACTATATTTCATGAAAAAAATTTGCTATAATAAACAGTCGGATTTAATGAACAAGTGACGTAAGGCAAAAGGATAAGGAGCAATTACATTGAAATACAGAGAAGATATTAGAAACGTGGCAATTATCGCCCACGTCGATCATGGTAAAACAACATTAGTAGATGAATTATTGAAACAATCACAAACTTTAGATGGACACACACAATTGCAAGAACGTGCGATGGACTCAAACGCTATTGAAAGCGAACGTGGAATCACGATCTTAGCCAAAAATACAGCAGTTGATTACAACGGCACTCGTATTAACATTTTGGATACACCTGGACATGCTGACTTCGGTGGTGAAGTAGAGCGTATCATGAAAATGGTAGATGGTGTAGTTTTAGTTGTTGATGCCTACGAAGGAACAATGCCTCAAACACGTTTCGTGTTGAAAAAAGCATTGGAACAAAAAGTAACACCAATCGTTGTTGTAAATAAAATTGATAAACCATCAGCGCGCCCTGAACACGTTGTTGATGAAGTCTTAGAATTATTCATCGAATTAGGTGCGGATGATGACCAATTGGATTTCCCAGTTATTTATGCATCAGCTTTAAATGGAACTTCAAGTGATTCTGATAACCCAGAAGATCAAGAACCAACAATGGCACCAATTTTTGACCAAATTATTAAACATGTACCAGCACCAATTGATAATTCAGATGAACCATTACAATTCCAAGTATCATTGTTAGATTACAACGACTATGTTGGACGTATTGGTATTGGCCGTGTTTTCCGCGGAACAATGAAAGTTGGAGACCAAGTTGCTTTAATGAAATTAGATGGCAGCGTGAAAAACTTCCGTGTTACTAAAATCTTTGGTTTCTTTGGGTTACAACGTGTTGAAATCAATGAAGCTAAAGCAGGCGATTTGATTGCCGTTTCTGGTATGGAAGACATTTTCGTTGGTGAAACAGTTGCTGACGTAGCACACCAAGAAGCTTTGCCAGTCTTACACATTGACGAACCAACATTACAAATGACATTCTTAGTAAATAACTCTCCATTTGCTGGTCGTGAAGGTAAATACGTAACTTCTCGTAAAATTGAAGAGCGTTTGATGTCAGAACTACAAACAGATGTATCATTACGTGTAGAACCAATCGGTCCAGATTCTTGGACAGTATCTGGTCGTGGCGAATTGCATTTATCTATTTTGATTGAGAACATGCGTCGTGAAGGATACGAATTACAAGTTTCTCGTCCAGAAGTTATTGAACGTGAAATTGAAGGCGTGAAATGTGAACCATTTGAACGTGTTCAAATTGATACTCCAGAAGAATACATGGGTAGTGTTATCGAATCATTAAGCCTACGTAAAGGTGAAATGCAAGATATGATCCATACTGGAAATGGTCAAATTCGTTTGATCTTCTTAGCTCCAGCTCGTGGTTTAATTGGATATACTACTGAATTCTTGTCAATGACGCGCGGATACGGTATCATGCACCACACGTTTGATCAATACCTACCTATGATTCAAGGATCAATCGGCGGACGTCACCAAGGTGCGTTGGTGTCTATTGATACAGGTAAAGCAACTACTTACAGTATCATGAGTATTGAAGAGCGTGGAACAGTCTTTGTAGAGCCTACAACTGATGTTTACGAAGGAATGATCATCGGTGAAAACAACCGTGATAATGACTTGACTGTAAATATTACAAGAGCAAAACAAATGACTAACGTTCGTTCTGCAAACAAAGACCAAACATCAGTAATCAAAAAAGCAAAAATCCTTACATTAGAAGAATCATTAGAGTTCTTGAATGAGGATGAATATTGTGAAGTAACACCAGAAAGCATTCGTTTAAGAAAACAAATTCTTAATAAAAACGAACGTGAAAAAGCAAGTAAAAAGAAAAAGTAATTTTGTAGATTACCAAGATGGAACAAAACGATTTAAGTTTTGTTCCATCTTTTTTGTGGATAACTTTTAGTGAATAGTCAATAAAATTGCGTATCTTATTATAGAAAGCTTGAAAAACAAAGGTTTTGATTTTTAGAAAAAATGAAGAATTGTTTCACGTAATCAAAAATGTTTCACGCCAGAGGGAACCCTCTCTTGAATTGCCTAATAGCCCATGCTAAAATAACTACCAGATACAAAGAACGGAGAGAATTTCATGATTGACATTAAAGCCTTATTAAAAGAAAAATTTGGATATGACGAATTTCGTCAAGGACAAGAAGAAATCATCAATCATGTTTTACATAAAGAAAAAGTTTTGGGTATTATGCCTACGGGTGGCGGAAAGTCGATTTGTTACCAATTACCAGCACTTATGTTGGATAATTTAACTTTAGTAATCTCGCCATTGATTTCTTTAATGAAAGACCAAGTAGATGCGTTAAATATGATGGGAATCCCAGCGACATTTATTAATAGTACGATTTCACAACAAGAGATGAATAATCGTGTTCAAATGGCTGTGAATCGTGAGGTGAAACTTTTGTATGTAGCACCGGAACGTTTAGAATCTTTTGACTTCCAACAATTATTGCTACATGTTCCGATTGATTTGTTGGCGGTGGATGAAGCGCACTGTATCTCTCAATGGGGACATGATTTTCGCCCTAGCTATTTACGGTTAGCCGAGATTATTGAACAATTTCAGCAACAACCAACAGTTATTGCGTTGACTGCTACAGCAACGCCTCAAGTGGCAGAAGATATTCTTCAGCAATTGCATATCCCAAAAGATAATCAGGTTCAAACGGGGTTTGCTCGTGAGAATTTGTCATTTCAGGTTGTTAAAGATCAGAATCGTGATGTGTTTCTTTTGGAGTACTTGAAGTTGAATCAAGGACAATCGGGTATCGTATACGCCAGTACTAGAAAAGAGGTAGAACGTATCTATCACTTACTTCAAAGCAAAAAAATAGCGGTTGGTATGTATCATGGTGGTATGAATGAAAAAGAGCGTAACAACAATCAGGAACAGTTTTTATTCGATCAGATACAAGTGATGGTTGCAACCAATGCATTTGGTATGGGGATCAATAAAAGTAATGTGCGTTTTGTAATTCATGCTCAAATCCCTGGAAATATTGAGTCTTATTACCAAGAGGCAGGACGTGCAGGACGAGACGGGTTGCCAAGTGATGCGGTTTTACTTTATGCACCACAGGATTTGCAAATTCAACAATTTTTTATTGACCAGTCTGAAATGACAATTGATTATAAACAAAAAGAATATATGAAATTAAGAGAAATGTCTCAATATGCAAACGCACAAATGTGTTTGCAGAAGTTTATTTTGCGCTATTTTGGAGAGAAGGGTACCGAGTGCGGTCGTTGTTCTAATTGTTTGGATGAAAGGGAACTGGTTGATATTACAGTGGATGTCCAAAAAGTTTTGTCTTGTGTGAAACGAATGGGTGAAAAATTTGGGAAAGGCTTGGTTGGTAAAGTGTTGACTGGATCAAAGGACCAAAAAATCGATCAGTGGCATTTCAATCGTTTACCTACCTATGGATTAATGAAAGATCGTACCCAAAAAGAAGTGAATCAATTAATCGACTATCTTACAGCTGAAAGATATTTGAATCCGTCTGATGGTCAATATCCGTTGTTGTCTGTTTCACCAACTGGTGTTCAAGTACTTTTAGGTCAACAGACAGTTTTTAGGAAAGAAGATCAACGTGTTCGGAAAGTTGCCGCTATTAATGACGGTCTCTTTGAAGCTTTAAGAGAATTACGGATGGATTTAGCGCAAGAAGCAGGAGTGCCGCCATATCTAATTTTCTCAGATAGTACATTGAAGGAAATGTGTGAAAAACTCCCTAAAAATTCGATTCAATTACTTCAGGTAAAAGGTGTCGGGCAAAATAAATTGGATAAATATGGAGAGCAGTTTTTAACGGCGATTGAAACATTTAAACAAACAGAAGAATGATTCGTATTTACTATGTAAATATAGGAGAGGAAAAAAAGTTAGATTTTTAAATCTAACTTTTTAGTACTTTATTTGGGATAAACGGCAAAACGCTTGTCTTTTAGTGGAATAATTTGGATCGGTTCAGCATAAAAGGTAGCTAACTTTTCTTCATTAAAAAGTTCTTTTTGTGTTCCTTCAGCGAAGATCGTTCCGTCTTTTAGAAGCATTAAATGATTAAAACATGGGAGAATTTCTTCTGTGTGATGGGTGACGTAGAGTAATGTGGGATGATCTTTTTGCTCTGCGATCTGTTGAATCTGAGACAATAACTTTTCTCGAGCAAATAAATCCAAACCATTACAAGGCTCATCTAGAATCAATAATTCTGGATTGGTCATTAATGCTCTGGAAATCAGAACTAATTGACGTTCGCCTTGAGATAAGACTTCATATTTTTTCCCTATGAGTGATTCGCCACCAGCATTTTTTAAAATGTTTTTTGCTTGCTCTAATTCTTCTGGAGTGTAGTGCTGATAGATACCGATGCTGGCAAACTTTCCAGAAAGAACAATCTTTTCAGCTGTTTCTCCATTTTTCATACGGTATTGCAAGGCTGTGCTGACCCAGCCGATTCTTCGTTGTAGCTCTGGAATAGAAGCGCGACCAAATACCTGATTTAAAACGGTCAATTTTCCCTTTGATGGCCATAAATAACCGCAAATCAATTGTAAAAGTAATGTTTTTCCGGCGCCATTCAATCCAAGGATCGCCCAATTTTCAGCTAATCCAACTTTCCAGCTGACGTTATTTAACAGTGTCTTTTTATCCCGAATAAAAGAGACATTTTCAAATTCAAATGCGTTCATACAACTCCTCCTTGTCTTTATTTTACCATTAAAAATGAAGAATAAAACCAAGAAGTTTTGGAAAAAATGAAAGAAGAAAATGCTGTCAAGAAAATTTCATTGACAAAGCTTTCATCCCCCTGTATAATTGCTTTTGTTGCGTTATGAGGTGATGAATATGAAATGGTCTTTACTAGAACTAAACAAATACAAAGACAAACCATGTGAATTTTCAGAAACACTTGATTTAAAAGCGTCTCTGATGAAAAGAGATGATCTGATTCTAGATGTTAGTCCTGCTAAAGCAACCGGGATACTAACTGTAGGAAAAGAAGAGTATTTGCTTCATTATAGAATTGATGTTATTGTAACAGTTCCATCTTCACGTTCGTTAACACCTGTTCCGCTAGCAATGACGATCGACGTTGATGAAGTCTTTATGACCCATGAACAATATCAGAGCAAAGATGAACGAATGCCTGATGAAGAAATCATCTTGTTGGAAAAACCAACGATTGATTTAGATGAGTCCGTCGAAGATAACATTCTTTTGTCTATCCCGATTCAAGTATTATCAGAAGAAGAGCAAATGAGTCATGATATGCCAAAAGGCAATGACTGGGAAGTTCTATCAGAAGAAGCTTACTTACAGAAGAGACAAGAAGAAGCACAAGAAACAATGGATCCTCGTCTTGCTAAATTATCTGAATTATTCAGTGAAACAACTGATGAGGACGATAATCAGTAAGATTGGAATATATCGTGCATTTAATGCACGCATCTTTACAAGGAGGTGGAACACCAATGGCAGTACCAGCTAGAAGAACTTCTAAAGCTAAAAAGGGCAAACGCCGTACTCATTACAAATTAACTATCAAAGGTTTGAATGCATGTTCAAATTGTGGTGAAATGAGAAAAAGCCATCACGTATGTCCAGCATGTGGTCATTACGATGGAAAAGACGTAGTCTCTAAAGAAGCATAAAACATTTTTTTGAAAATGTTAAAATCCCCTAGGCTAACCATGGAGCCTAGGGGATTTATTTTTACTAAAAATATCAGATCTATTTGATCAATTGGTCTAATTATGGAGATTCCAAAAAATAAAAAAGAATAAATCAAATTAATCAAACTATTTTGTTTTCATATCAAGCATTCTACGTTATAATGATGTAGATTATAAGAAAATTCTAATGAACTTCTTTTCAAAGACAGTGGGAGGATACAAGATGACAAAACAACAATTTGGCGTAGTCGGAATGGCCGTAATGGGGAAAAATTTAGCCTTAAATATCGAAAGTAGAGGGTACTCAGTTGCTCTATTTAATCGTACAGGTTCAAAAACGACAGATGTCGTAGAAGAACATCCAGATAAACACTTTAAAGCGACTTACACAATTGAAGAGTTTGTAGACTCTATCGAAAAACCACGCCGTATTATGTTGATGGTTCAAGCAGGTTTTGCAACAGACGCAACTATTCAAGAGTTACTGCCTCATTTAGATAAAGGTGACATTTTGATCGATGGCGGAAACACATTCTTTAAAGATACGATTCGTAGAAATGAAGAATTAGCTAATTCGGGAATTAACTTCATCGGTACTGGTGTTTCTGGTGGTGAGGAAGGGGCATTAAAAGGACCTTCTATTATGCCTGGTGGTCAAAAAGAAGCCTATGAATTAGTTGCACCTATTTTAGAAAAAATTTCAGCTAAAGCCGAAGATGGAGAACCATGTGTTACTTATATTGGTCCAAATGGTGCTGGTCACTATGTCAAAATGGTGCATAACGGAATTGAATACGGTGATATGCAATTGATTGCTGAATCATATGATTTAATGAAAAATATTCTTGGCATTTCCGTTGATGAAATGGCTGAGATATTCAAAGAATGGAATCAAGGCGAACTAGATAGCTATCTTGTAGAAATCACAGCCGATATTCTAACTCGTAAAGACGATGAGGGTACAGGCAAGCCAATCGTTGATGTGATTTTAGATGCTGCAGGAAATAAAGGAACAGGTAAATGGACAAGCCAAAGTGCGTTAGATTTAGGTGTACCACTACCATTGATTACAGAATCTGTTTTTGCCCGCTTCATTTCTGCTTATAAAGATGAACGTGTTAAAGCAAGTAAAGTTTTGGCTAAACCCGATGCAGTTGAATATCAGGGAGATAAAAAAGAACTGATTGAGAAAATCCGTGAAGCTCTTTACTTCAGTAAAATCATGAGTTATGCGCAAGGCTTTGCTCAATTGCGTGTAGCTTCAGAAGATTACGAGTGGGACTTACCTTTTGGTCAAATTGCTAAAATTTGGCGTGAGGGCTGTATTATCCGAGCTCAATTTTTACAAAAAATCACAGATGCATACGATAAAAATCCAACAATTGAGAATTTGTTGTTAGATGACTACTTTATTGAAATTACAAAAAAATACCAACAATCTGTTCGTGATGTTGTGTCAATTGCTGTTCAAGCGGGTGTTCCAGTTCCAACATTTGCTTCAGCTATTGCATACTATGATTCTTACCGTTCAGAACGTTTACCAGCAAATATCATTCAAGCACAAAGAGATTACTTTGGTGCTCATACGTATCAGCGTGTTGATAAAGAAGGAACATACCACTATAGTTGGTATAACGAAGAATAATATGTTGGAGGACCATGGGATTTAAAGATTTCTCATGGTTTTCTCTCCAATTGATATGAAAAATAGGTTGTTACTAGCTTTTTGAGTTAAAAGTGGGTATAATAGGTAGGCTTTAAGATAGCTTTTAAAGAGAGAGGACAAATAACCAATGAGTAATATTCTAATTATTGAAGATGAAAAGAACTTAGCGCGTTTTGTAGAACTAGAGCTGAAACATGAAGGTTACGTTGCAGAAGTTCACTACAATGGCCGTACAGGTTTAGAAGCGGCTTTAAATAATGATTGGGATGCTATCCTTTTAGATTTAATGTTGCCTGAATTAAACGGGCTTGAAGTTTGTCGACGTATACGCCAAGTGAAAAATACACCAATTATCATGATGACTGCACGCGATTCTGTGATCGATCGAGTATCTGGTTTGGATCATGGAGCGGATGATTACATTGTAAAACCATTCGCTATAGAAGAGCTACTAGCTCGTTTACGTGCTTTGCTTCGTCGAATTGACATTGAAGGTGATAAGAACGTAGCCAAACAAACTACAATTACTTATCGTGATTTGACGATTGAAAAAGAAAATCGTGTGGTTCGTCGTAATTCTGAAATGATCGAATTGACTAAACGTGAGTATGAATTGTTGTTAACATTAATGGAAAATGTCAATGTTGTTTTAGCCCGTGATGTACTGTTAAATAAAGTTTGGGGATATGAAACAGAAGTTGAAACCAATGTTGTTGATGTGTATATTCGTTATCTGCGTAATAAAATTGATGTTCCAGGGGAAGAAAGCTATATTCAAACCGTTCGTGGAACAGGATATGTGATGCGCTCGTGAAAGCGATGAAAATGAAAAGAGCAGCAAAAAAAGAACTGAAGGGGCCTTCTTTGACAATCAAGTGGGCTTCTGCAAGTTCTTTCTTCATATTTGTTGTATTTACCATCTTTGCTGTGATTACATATAAGTCCTCTGTTAATCTTATTGTTGAAAAAGAGCGTGAAAATGTAGAAAGAACAGTGGCTGAAGTTGGTAATCGACTATCCAATATTGAAGATAATTTGACAGTATCAGATGTATACGAAAAATTAAAATCACCTAGTGTTGAAGAAAATGAACTGAACAACAAAAAAGTATCTGTAGAGGGTTCGTTGATGGAAATGGACACCATGCTTTCTGAACTAGGTCAACCAGCGTTATTCCTATCGGTGTATAATTCACAAGGAACGCTTGTATTTGAAACTCAAAAAGTCCGAAGTGAGCTGCAAAAAAAAGAGAAACAAGAAGCTGAAATCAAAACATTGGATGATAAAACAGGTTTCTTGATCATTCAACCAGTCTACTCAAAAGAAAATAGGGAGCAAACAGGTTATATCCAGGCCTTTTATGAACTATCTTCGTTCTATGATATTAGAAATCGATTATTAATCACCTTGATTGTTTTGGAAATCATTTCATTGATCTTAAGTAGTGTATTAGGATTTATTTTATCTTCATATTTCTTAAAACCATTGAAAGTTTTGAGAGATACTATGGACACAATCAGAAAAGATCCCCAATCTGATATTCACATGCCGGATATCCATTCAAATGACGAATTGGCGGACCTTGCTGAGATTTTTAATGAAATGCTGGATCGTATGAGGCGATATATCGAACAACAAGAACAATTTGTGGAAGATGTTTCCCATGAATTACGAACGCCTGTTGCAATTATTGAAGGACATTTGAATTTGTTGAATCGCTGGGGTAAAGAAGATCCAGAAGTATTAGATGAATCTTTGGAAGCGAGCCTACAAGAAATTGTTCGAATGAAGAGCCTTGTCCAAGAGATGCTAGACTTATCTCGTGCAGAACAAGTGGATGTTCAATATTCAAATCGGACATCGAATGCTAAGCAAGTTGTTTATCAAGTGTTTAACAATTTTAGAATTTTATATCCGGATTTTGTTATTACTCTGGACGACGATTTGTTCCAGGAAGTAACATTAGGTATTTATCGGAATCATTTAGAGCAACTTTTAATTATTATTTTAGATAATGCAGTGAAGTATTCGACGACACGTAAAGAAGTCCATATATCTATATCTAAAACTTTAAGTGAGTTTGAAATTGCTATTCAAGATTTTGGAGAAGGAATTCCAGAGGAAGATTTAGATAAGATTTTCAATCGTTTTTACCGAGTAGATAAAGCTAGAGCTCGGAATAAGGGTGGTAATGGATTAGGATTGTCAATTGCTAGGCAATTAGTAGAGAACTACAAGGGAAGAATAGACGCAGAAAGTGTTGTTCATCAAGGGACGATTTTTAGAATATTTATTCCAATAGTAGATAAGAGAGAGACACTAGAGTAGAGGGTGAAAACCTCTGCTCTTTTTTCACGAATAATTTGTCTCTGTAGGAGATCAATGTTACAGGAAAAACGAATGCTCAATTGAAGTTTGAGATGTTTGTTCGCTAAGTGAAAAAAGAATTGAAAATAGGCATTTTCTAGTTGCATTTTACGATAAGTCTTGTTATATTTATACATGTTCTCGTGATTATATTTTATTCATTTCGAGTGTTTAAAAAAAATATTTTTTTCCTCTTGACGAAAGAAAGGTAATCATGATAGAATAACAAAGTTGTTAATTCAAAAACAACTAAAACATCTTTGGAAATCAGGAAAAAATTTGTTGACAAATAACAAACAACCTGATAAACTAATGAAGTTGTCGCGAAACAATCGATAACATCAAGCAGAAAAAAACTTTGAAACTTTTGAAAAAA
>NZ_MIKB01000012.1 GCF_001730365.1 Enterococcus quebecensis | reverse complement strand
CCTTGGGCACCTTCTCCCTATTTTCAGGGAATAGTTGTTGTAAAAAACCTTTTTTCAACCGCTTCAAAGCATCTAACTTACGTTGATGAAGAGCGATGGTATTGTCGAGTTGTTTGAAGAAGGAGCCGATTTTTTTTTGTTCTTCAGTACTGGGTGTCATTATTTTGAAGTTAGAGTATTCCTCAGCGTTAACGCCAGGCTGTCCAGAACGTTGCGAAGTAATCTTGATAAATTTGTCATAAGTATCTGTTAATGTGTTTTGAAATATAAATTCATGACTGTATTGTGGTCTAATTCTTGCACGAATTAGGAACCCTGCATAATAAACTAATCCGTCACTTTCATTATAGTAATACGATTTTCCAACACTTGCTCCTGTTCGTGCGAAAAGTATATCTCCTTTTTGAAGTTTATATTTATCAGCGCTTTTAAAATTAATATCTGGAGAAGTAATTTTATTTTGAATAAATTTATGACTATTATCATCTATATCTGTAATTCTAATATATTTGTGTTCACCATCAAATTCTTTTGCAGGCGCATTTAGTCCGTACTCGAAACTTTCAGCAATTTCCCCCAACTTACGCTGTTCCCAATCGTCAAAAAAGCCGTCAAATCGAAGCACAGGTATGTTTTTTTCCTCATCTTTCATCGAAAAACCGCCTTTGTAGCTTCGATTATATCCTTTGTATCAGGAGTTACAGCAAGCTCATCCAGCAATGACAAGAAATCACTTTCAGCCTTTTCAATTTCAGAATTCAACGTGACCATTTCTTTACTCAAATCTACTATATCAATACGTTCTTCTTCTTCAAAAGTATCAACATATCGAGGAATATTTAAGTTGTAATCATTCTCTTTAATTTCATCTAACGTTGCAATATGAGAGTATTTCTCTATTTCTTTGCGATTAATCACTGTATCGACAATCTTCTCAACATCTTCAAATCGCAAATGATTTTGTTTTTTTAATTTCTCAAAATCTTTACTTGCATCAACAAATAGAATATCTGACTCTACACGGTTCTTTCTTATAATCAAGACACAAACTGGAATAGATGTATTTAAGAATAGTTTATCAGGGAACCCAATTATAGCTTCAATCTGATGTTTATTAATTAGTGCTTTACGGATACGGCCTTCAGCAGCACCACGGAACAATACACCATGGGGTAAAATAATCGCCATACGACCACTATCCTCTAAGTGATACAAGCAGTGTAATAAGAATGCATAATCAGCTTTTGTCTTAGGAGCAACACCATATTCACGCCAACGCGGATCATCTTCATGGTCTTTACTATCCCAGTGAGCCGAATACGGTGGATTTGCCATTACAGCGTCAAACATTCGTGGATTATCTTTTCCGTCTACAACACCATCTGGCCAGTCACTTTCAAGCGAGTCCGCATGATTGATACTGATATCATTATACTCGACACCGTGCATCATTAAGTTCATCCTTGATAAACGGTAAGGGGTTGCGTCTTTTTCTTGACCAAAATACTTAATCATTCCACGTTTATGTGAATTTTTCATACAGCTTGCTGTTGTGAGTAAAAGGGAACCAGAACCGACAGTAGGATCATAGATAGAGAAATTTTCTTCCTCTTCTCGACCAAAAGTTAAAATTTGAGCCATAACACCAGAAATCTCTTTTGGTGTATAGTATTGTCCCATATCAGATGCTAGTACAGTGGCAAATTGCGCAACTAAATATTCATAAATATCTGAAACAGTATCATCACTACTAGATAAATCAAATTCAGGGGATGATAGTAACTCAATCATAGAAATCATCACACTGGCACGAGCTTGTACATTAGCGCCTAAATCAGCACTATCGAAGCGCATGCCATCAAAGATACCTTCAAAATCACCTTTCGCTTCTAACGCTATTTGTTGGTTAAAGTGACCGAATGTATCAGTCATCATCCCAATATTAAAACGATCTTCATCAATTGCTTTTTTCCAATCTGTAAAAAAATCATTTGGTTGAATAGCCAAGGTTCTTTTTCATATAATCTAAAGCTTTAGCGGAATCTTGAGCATAAATATTTTCCCATGTTTCACCACGTAGAACGCTCTCTAACCATCGAGTTGCTTTTTCAGATAGATATTTATAAAACAAAATTCCAAAGATATAGTCCTTGTAAGCAGTTAGTCCAATTTGTCCACGTGTTTGATTGAGCATCGCCCACATTTTTGTTTGCTGTTCATTTGAAAGTACCATTAAATTTTTCCTACTTTCTCTTATCTTTAAATTAAACGTTTCATTTACTTATAACGAGTTGAAAAATGTCATCAATGCTTCTTCAAAATCTGAGGCTCCGAAGAATCCAATATTTTCTTCCTCTTCAATCGCATGTACAATATCAGCAAGTTTTGGATTATCAATGAGCGTATGTCCAGGTAAAAACAAATCGAACGCTTCTACAATCCTATTTCCATTTACATCTTGATTTGCTGCCCAACGGCGAATCTTTAGTTCTCGACGCTCAGTACGATATTTCTTTCGTGTATCTTGAAGAGATTCTGTTGTAAAATGTTGGGTAATCTCACCAGCTTCGATATCATCCACAATCTCATGGATTTCTTGACGACTTTCATCGTCCATCGGAGTAATGTGCTTATCAATTGCTTCTTTGTTCGTTTTAGTCTTATCATCCATAAACACATTTAAAAGTTCCACCAATCTATCATAATCAATTATTTCGTGGTGATAAAATTCAATTCCTATTTTGATTTCGGTAAGATCAGGGCGTTCATCTTCTGGTAATCTCTCTCTTGCATCATTTAACCGTGCTTGTAAAGCCCCAAATTCTTCAATACTTGAAATATCAAGTCGAACCATCTTTCCAGTTGGTTCACGTTTTTCGTCTAACGCTTCAATCTCGCTTCCTAGTTCGTATCCCTGCTGTACCAAGCGTTGAATAACATTCTGTGTAGATAAAGCAAGATTTACAAACTCTTTTAAATCACGTTGTCCACGAGGTACTTGGCTAAAGTCCGTGCCCGCTAGTTGTTTTAATCTTGAAACGGCTTCTTCTAAATCGTTTATTTGATGGCTTTGAGGTTTCGCTAAAATATCGTCGTCCTCTAACTCTTGAGTTCGTTGATTTTTTGCTTCTTTCTCTGCTTCTTGAAGGGTGTCGTTCCCACCTCTTGTATAAATCCGTAATGCATTTTCAACAAACTCTTGCATTTCGTCCCCTTGACGATAGAAGCGCACTTTTCCATGAGGTTTACTGTTGAGATCGAATGCTCTGTTTGTCCTAGACATCGCCTGAATGAGCATTCCTTCTTTTAGCGTTTTGTCCATGTAGATCATATTGACGAATTTTGAATCGAAACCAGTCAACAATTGATCTGAAACAATCACTAAATCCAGTCGCTCTTCGTCTTTACCTTGATTATATGGTTTCTTACGAGCTAGCCGCTTCGTGATATCTAGCATATACGCCCGAGTTGGTTTTTTAGCGTCCAAAATACTTGGAACATTGAATTTTTTAGTATAGCTCTTAATCGCTTTTTTGAGTGCTTCATTTTGCTCCTTGGTACCAGATTCATTAGATTCATCATGAGAAAATGTCATTGCAATATTTAAATGTGGTGCTTTCTCTTTAAAGATATTGTAGTAGTGTACAACGGCTTGCCTACCAGACACAGCAAGCATCGCTTGAAATGTGTTCTCTTTACGTATTCCTGCAATTAATGCACCACTTGATGTTTTGTTCCAATTATCAAGAATATCTTGGACTACTTCCTGACGATAGACATCACTTTGATATACTTCTTTTTCATAGTCTTTTTCGGAGAATTGGTCTTGCGGGTGTTCGACAACCCATAGCGGTTTGAAGTACGTTACATCAAAACCTAAAACATTGCCATCGCCAATCGCATCTTTAATTGTATATGTATGCAGACGTTTTCCAAAAATATCGTGAGTTGAGATATCTCGAGTTGTTTTTACATCGTTTATTTCATCGCTGTAGAAGTTCGGGGTACCAGTAAAACCAAACCACGTCGTTTTCTTAAAAGCTTTTTTGATTAAGTGCACCGAGTCGCCACTGGCACTTCGATGAGCTTCATCCATAATGATAACGTTCCAATCATCGTTTTCTAATCCTCGTTTAACAGCTTTTGTTAATCCTTGAACAGATATTAGTAAGATTTGTGATGCACCCTTGTGCTTCAATTCTCTCTTTAATTCGCGGCCATTAACCTTTTTAATACGATTTTTAAAGTGCATATAAGCATAATCCTTAAAGTTATCGAGTGTTTGATCAATCAAATCAACACGATCTACGATAAATAGCACGTTCCTAATTCTAGGGGCTGACGCTAACAACTGAGCAACCTTAAAAGATGTAACTGTTTTTCCAGAGCCAGTTGTGTGCCAAATATAACCACCTTCCTTTTGTATAAGACCGCTTGCTTCCATTTCTTTCATACGCTGTATAATTTCTCGTGTTGCTTGAATTTGGTAGCTACGCATAACCATCAAATTGTTGTTTGATGCGTCTGGAATCATATTAACTGTGATTAAACGATGTAACGCTGGGATTCCCAATACTTGATGGGCAAACTCAAATGCATCTGTAACGTCTTTATTATTTTCATCTCGCCAGCCAAACACAAATGTTTTATTGTAATGCTCAACTGAATTTGGTCGTGCAAAATAATGCGCTGAATGTTGGCTCATGATGAATTGGACTTGTACAAACGCAAACAATCCTTCATATAGCCCGTCACCATGGTAGCCCTTCAACTGCTCGAAAGCACGCCATTGATTTTGTACATGTTCGTCCTTTTCCTCAATATGTCCAACCGGAATTCCATTGATCAGCAGAGCTATATCAATAATCCGTTTCGTCGTTAACCCTTTAGGTAAATCATCAAACCTCACTTGAGTGACGATCTCGTAACGAGATCGTCCACCTGCCACGTCCTCTTCATAAAAGATTTCGACTTCTAAACTAGAACCATCATCACGAGTAATAGGAATTGATCCCACTCCACCAGCACCAACCAATAAAAGTTGAGCATCGTAAGGCGTTCGAACACGTTGTAACTCTTGGAGAATCAATCCAAATTCAACATCAGACAGTGGGATTCCTTTTAACTTATAGGCGTTAGTTTCATTTAAAATGTCACGCCAATGTTGTTCAATTTTTTTTATGCTGACGTTGGATAATTCTTTACGATAAGTCCAGCCTTCAGCTTCAAGCTTTTTAATTAAAGCCTCTTCAAATTTTGCTTCTGCCAATTAAATACTTCCCTTCGCTATTTTATGCGAACAATTTCTGTAAATAACACTTCTTCGTTTTCTCTCAACTTACGCTTTACTGAAACGTTTGTATACACATTACAACTATACCACGAGTAAGTAATTATCTACAATAAGATTTCTATTTATAATTTTAAAAAAAACAATGTTTCATTTAAAATAAAGTATTTAAATTCATAAGTACAATTTAATTATCTATGAAAACAAAAAACACTTATTTATCTGCAAAATGCTCCAAATGTGAGACCTTACTCTAAATACAAGATTTCATTCAATACCTCTTTTTTTCTTTGATACAAATCAAAGTTACTAATATTCGAAACTAATGAAGACAAATAATTTTTAATCCAAAAGTAACAGAACTTCGAGAAAAAGAAAATGTTTTTTCTGTAAAAATAACTTTATTGTTAAATCAAATAGTAAAAAAACTAGAGTAAATAATGCAAACAATTATCAATTAAAACAAAATAACCTCACCATTTTTTGCAGAAATGGTGAGGCAATATATCTTATGATCCATTGTGCTCTCCTAAAAGATACAACAGATCATTTTTTTATCGATGTTTAATTGGATACTTACTGATTTCTTGTAGTATTGATTATATAAAAATATTTTTAGATTCCAACAATGATGATTAGTGGACTGGTGCGCTTTTAAATCTAATTGCTTTTATTTTATCTATTCTTTTGTCTGACTTCTTATTTTAATTTGGGGAATTAAGTTCATCTTAGATAAATCACAATATCAAAAGTTTTGGCCGTATCCATTCACTTTTTTTGAGACTACCCAACATTATTAAAGTCTAATGATGCAAAACAAATAGCTAGAATAAATGATAACAAATATACCTTTTTTATAAAATCATTCTTTCATATTAGCCCCTTTATTACTTTTCAATCACTGCATCTTTTGAAATTTTTTCTATCCTATACTTATCTCCTTTTAAGATTTCATCGAGAGAAAAATCAAAAAAGAAGCTTAATTCAACTAGAGTATCAATGTTAGGATACGATTGTTCATTTTCCCATCTTGACACTGTTTGTCTCGTCACATGAAACTGATCAGCTAGTTGTTGCTGAGTTAATTTTTTCAGTTCCCTACGTTCTTTTAATAATATTCCGATCTCCATACAGCCATCCCATCTTTAAAAAGATTTTTTTGTACCCACTTATTCATATTCCATTACTTTTTGCCTTACTTACACTTACCCTCTAGGGATAAGTCCGTACCAACGTCTAACATTCATTTTTCTTATCAACACTATACACAATAATTCAGTAACTCCTAACATCGCAAAAACATTTTTTATCTATGTCTTAATAATCTAAATATCACACAATATATATTATTTAAAAAGCAATTTGAACGTTACGTCAAGATAACCATAGGAATTTCTTAGGTTTCTCATCACTTATTCTTTTCCGTTTTTAAGACAATGCTTCTCTATTTCCTAAAAAAGAAAGTTAATTGAGTGAGTTTGAACCATATTCTACTAAGAATTACATCGAATGGATACTAAAAAAGAGTAAAAAATAAACAAAGTAAGCATTTTACCTAAAACAGCTACTCCCTTGTTTACTTTATACTCTCGTTAACAGTCGTTAATAGATCGATAACTAATTCGTTATCAGAATTTAAAATTCTGTGTATTTTTTTTTAATTCCTCTACTTTTTTCAATTGGATACTTCTGAGCATTCAACTCCAATTTATCATTGATGATCTTTTCAACATTCAACTCTAAATCAGACGCTAACATTAAACTATAAATAAACACATCCGCCAATTCTTGTTCTATGTTCTCTATGCTTTTCATTTTTGCTTCTTCACTTGTATTCCATTGGAAATTTTCTAGTAGTTCAGAGGCTTCCAAAGAGATCGAAATTGCTAAATCTTTTGGATTATGAAACTGTCTCCACTCTCGTGCATCTCTAAATTGATTGATTTTTTCGGTTAATTTGTCCAACTTGGTTCTCTCCTTTTGAATCAAAAACTAAAATAAATCATATTCTCCGACCTTTTTTAATTATACTAATCCCTATTGTTTTCTCAAAATTTTATCCATCGCTTTTCCTTTGGCTAATTCATCAATCAGTTTGTCTAGATAACGAATTTTTTGCATCAATTTATCTTCGATATCTTCTACTCGATAACCACAAATCACGCCTTTGATTAAGGAAACATTACTGTTTATTTGAGGTGCTTCTGCGAAAAATCTTTCAAAATCAACGTTATTATCTACTTGTTTTTGTAATGATACCTCATCATATCCAGTCAACCAGAAAATGATTTCATCAACTTCAGCTTTAGTCCGTCCTTTTTTCTCAACTTTTTTGATATAAAGTGGATATACTCTGGCAAAGGGCATCGTAAAAATTTTTGTTTTTTTGGCTTCCATAATTTTTCATCCTTTTTTAGATTATTTTTTCTATCAAATCCGTCTCTTCTTTATTTAATTATATCTTTATCTCGACATTTATTAAACTGTTTTATTTTAAATGTTTCTCTTCGTATGTTCACCTAACCTTAAAATAGATTATAAAAAAGACTGGGACATAACTCTATGAGTCATACCCAGTCTCTCGGAATCCGTCTAAAGGTGGGAATCAGAAACAACTACTTCAACAATAAACTTCTGTCCCAACCTCTTTCCGCTATTAAACTTGTCCCAAAATATCTAAAATAATTTGTGCATGCATTCCTGCACCAACAGGGAAACATTCTTCCATGATTTTGAATTTTGGATGATGATTCATATAGCCACAACCTTCTGCTGCAGTGCCGCCACCTAAGATGAAGAAGGAACCTGGTTTTACATCCGTATAGGCGGAAAAATCTTCTCCCCCCATCATCTTCGGTGCTTCAAACATTCGCTCTTTACCAACCACTTTTTCAGCCGCTGCCATAACAATATCAGTTGCATCGCTATCGTTATTGACTTCACTATAACCAAACAAATAATCTAAGTCATAAGTAGCATCATACATCTTACAGATGCCATCAATGATTCCTTCGATACGCTTTTTAATGAACAGTCGTATGTCTTTATTGTTTGTACGAACGGTACCTTGGATTTGTGCTGTATCAGGAATCACATTAGCTGTTTTCCCTGCATTAAATTCACCAATTGAAATAACTGCATTCTCAAAAGGACTAATGTTTCTTGAAACGATATTATTTAAATTATTGATGATTTCTACTCCAATCATGATTGGGTCGACAGAAAGATCTGGCGTTGAGCCATGTGAACCTTTGCCTTGGATCTTCAATGTAAAGACATCTGATGCTGCACTAGCCGCACCTTTTCTTGTTCCAACCATCCCCACAGGAATATTTGGTGCAATATGCAGACCGAAAACCATATCTACATCATCCATTACACCAGCTTCAACCAATAATTTTGCCCCACCTGGCGGTTCTTCTTCTGCTGGTTGGAAAATAAATTTCACAGTACCGGCAATTTTATCTTGCATAGCAGTTAAGGTTTTTATGGCGCCTAAAAGCATCGCCGTATGAGTATCATGTCCGCACGCATGCATCACACCTGGATTTTCAGAAGGGAAATCAACGTCTGATTCTTCTAAAATAGGCAATGCATCAATATCTGCTCTTAACGCAATCGTTTTTCCAGGTTTACTTCCTTTTAGAATAGCGATCACACTATTTTCAGTTAATGAACTAACTTCTAAATTCGGAAATCCAGCCAAGATACTTTTAATATATTTAGCTGTTTCTACTTCATGAAAGGATAATTCTGGGTTACGATGTAGATGTCTTCTCCATTTAATCATATCTGCTTGCGGCATTTGTTCTTGAATATTTGTCATTTTTTTTCCTCCTTTAATTGAATTATCTTATTTTTGTTTAATAAACATTATTGTCACAGCTGTCAACAAGCCAACCACTAAAAAGAAAATAAACGTCGAAATATACTGACCGTTTGACATCTCAACTAATTTTCCAATAAGTGTGGGTGAAACAAAGCCGCCAAGAATTCCTCCAGTAGCAAGTGTTCCGTAACTAGGAGCAAATTTTGCTCCTTCAAAAATTCTCAACGGAATACTCATCATCGTTACAAATGAAATGATTAAGAAAAAGTTTGCTAGCCCCATAACAATTGCTAATAGTACCAGATTTTGGACATAGTACGATCCAAATGAAGAAAGTGCACCTAATATAGCGAAAATTGCAACAACCGCTTTTTCCTTATTCTGGAAAAATTTTCCTACAACGTAACTGCCGCCGATTGAACCAACTAACATAAATAAGCCACTTACGCTGCTGATCACAGCTGCGCCATTTAAATCTAAACCACGTTCGCCAGTTAAAAAGCTTGGTACCCAACTAGACAGTCCATATAATAAACAGTTGATGAAAAATGCACTCAAAAATAAAATCCATACTCGAACATCTGACCAAATAACTAAAATAGAAATCTTTTCTGTCTTTGTTACAACAGCTTCTTGTTTTTCTTTTGATTTTTCGTTTCTAGGAATGGCAATAATTAGAAAAATTGCAATAGCAACTGCTAAACCAGTTAAGATAAGATAAGCATTTTTCCACCCTGCATTCGTGATAATTGGTGACAATGCTAGTGGTCCTATAAAACCTGCCACTCCTGAAGAAGAAAGTAAAATCCCTTGAGCAAATGTTCGTTTCTCTGGTGGGAAATTCATGGTAATTTCTTTACTAGCTGAAGACGCATAACCTGAATGGGCAAGTAATCCTGTTAAAAAACGAAGAGACATAAACATAATCAACGACGTTCCAAAACCAAATAATAATGAGAACAACCCCATTCCTAACACAGATCCAATCAAGACAACTCGCGAACCAACTTTATTGATCACTAGTCCCATTGGGATCTGCATAATCGCATATCCTAGGAAAAATGCACTCATAATCATCCCTTTAGCAGCAGGCTCTAAACCAAATTCAGTTGAAATTGGAATTAGTGAATATCCAACTGAAAGCTTGTCGATATAAACCATGGTATAGCCTAAAAACAGTGCAATTAACAACAATCCAGTTTTTTTGGGTTCTTTCTTTTCCATAAGTTCCTCCTTAAATTAAAAAGTGTAGTATCCTCGTTTCACTCCAAACGAAAAATAGATAAACATAAAATTGATGCTTTGTTATCATAATCAGCTTCTATCTTTTTCCGAGAGGCTAATGATGTAAAAATTGAATAAGTTCATCCTATCAAAACAAATCTTTATTTATATAGTATAATCCATTATTCACAGGAAAAAAAGAGCTTAATGATAAAATTATGAATATAGTATTAATATTGAACAAATCAATAAATAGATAAACCTCATAATAAGAACATTTAGATAGCGGTTACAAAAAACTATTCTGAAAGATTACTTAGTCTAATAGACTAGAAATTGTCATTAAATCCATAAATAATTTCAACAACGATTGTGTAAATCATCTACTCAGGGTAGCATTAAATTCCTCAAAAGCTCAAAAATAAAAGCAATAAACCAATACTGAGAAATATGAAGAAACCATAAATGTTATGCATGTTTATACCAATTCCATAGCCAATACGTTTTGGGATGAAAAAGTGAGACTCGGCAAAGTATTTTCCCTTCTCTTGTTTCGATTTAAAAAGTGAAGGAATAGATAAAACTGGATAAGCGAGTAAAATTAAAGAAGCTATAAAGTTTAATTTTTGATCCATAAAAAAACACCTACTTTTGTACTTATTATACACCTGAATGACACTTTCACGAAAGAAATGGACGTGAAAACTCAGCATATTGTTCTTACTATAAATCATGCTAGATACTATGGATGTGGGTATAAGCTCAAATTCCTCCAAAATCACTGGAAAATTTTTGTAGGAAACAAAAAGACAAAAAGCTAATCCTTTTCAATTAGCTTTTTGTCTTTGTTTATTTTTTTAATACTTCTTTTTTAGATAGATACTCTTCCTCACTAATATTTCCTTTAGCGAATTCTTCATCTAATATATCAAGAGCTGAAGAAGGAAATTCTTTTTTTGTTGGTTCTTGATTAGGATAATTATCAACGCCTGTTTGTTGGTTCGATCTATTTCTCGTAAAATAAACCACACCAAGGATCACAATAATTAGAAAACCCCACCAAAAAATTCCCATACCAAACATACCTCCGCCCATCATTCCTCTGCCTCCTGTGAAAAATTCTGAACAATGTCCCATGACTAATCACTCCTAACTTATTTTTCTTAATTATAAAAGTAAAATATGTCAAAAGTGTGTCGAAAAATGGCTTAGTTCTGTCAAACTTATTTCCGTTAACTAGATCTTGATATGTTCGATTAATTTTTTGTAAGATTCAAACGATGGGTGTTTTATAAGCGTATCGTTCTCAATAGTTAACGTTTGTTTATCAACAATTTCTTTAGTTAATGCATCAGAAAACTGCACAAAATCATTGTTGGTTTCTTCATTATAGGTTAAAGAAAAGTATTTTGATTGGCGATAGTATTTCTTTAACTGAGGGGAAGTAATTTTTTCAGGTTGATCGGCAAAGTATTCATCATAACGAGCAGTGTCGATTTTTCCATCCGTGATTGTCAATTGTAGCCGGCCTATCAATCCATCACTGAAATCTTCTGCATAACCGATGTATTTTGTTTTAGACGGTTGTCTTATCTCATCTGAAAGTTCAGCTGCAATCGCCATCAATCCTTGTCTAGCAGTTGTTGAAGAGCCTTTTACTGTTTTGAAATTTCCAGAAACTCGATTTTCTTCCCGCATTTGTTTCTCTACAAAAGTAATCCCATTAACCACGGTCACTAAAGTAGTATCCGTTCTAGGATTTTGGGCTTGGAAGAAGGCATAATCAGAGAGGCGCTTGTTAGCACCTGAATATTTGGATTCATAATAATTCTCAGCGCCGTATTCGTTGAATTCAACATTGATGATTTTTCCTGTGTCATCTGTAATTATCTCAACAATTCCTTTATTTCCCACATCAAAATAGCCTTCGTTAGTAAAATAATTCCCTTCAATTAATCCTAGAGGTGGCTGATTTGACCAGAACATTTTCTTTAATTTTTCTTCATACGTGTAAAGAGGTTTCGGATTTGAGCCAAAGGTTGTCTGAGTTGCTCCTGTAACAACATCATAATTATAAGTTGTGCCTTCAAAGGTCACATCGTTAGCAGTTTTTTCTGTCATTTCCTCACTGGATGAAGCAACCTCAGATGAGGAAGGAATGTAGAGTGCTGGTCTTGATGATTCACTGGATTTTTTTGCATCATTTCTTTGATCAGGTTTGCATCCAGAAAGACCGAACATGATGCAGAAAAACAAAACTGTAAGCAGCTGGCTTTTTTTCATAGCTTTTCTCCTTTTGTTTACTTTTTAAGCATTGAAACGATATCCACTGCCCCAAATTGTTTCAATGGGAATCTCTGATAGTTTCCCTTTTTTCAACTTCTCTCTAATCCGTCCAACATGGACAACAACGGTATAAATATCGCCATCAAGATCATCCATATCCCAAACTTGGCGAAACAGCTGTTCTTTCATCCACACTCGGTTGGGATGTTCCATAAAAAAGAGTAGTAAATCGAATTCTTTTGTCGTAAAAATAACTTCTTTGCCTAAAACAAAGACTCTACGAGCATTTTTATCAATAAGAATCTGAGCTCTCTCTACTGTATCATTTTCTTGAGTAGCGCCTGTTAATAATTGATATCGTTTAATATGAGCCTGAACACGTGCGACCAACTCACTTGGACTGAAGGGCTTCGTCATATAATCGTCTGCGCCTAAGCCTAAACCTCTAACTTTGTCGATATCTTCTTTTTTAGCTGAAACAATCATCAAGGGTACATTTTTCTTCTCTCTAATTCGACGGCAAATTTCAAAGCCATCCATTGAGGGCAACATGATATCAATCACGATTAGATCGAAGGATTCGTTCAAAGCTCGATTCAATCCTTCCAATCCATCACTCGCAATCTCAGCTTCCATTTGATTGATTTCTAAATAATCTTTTTGTAATTCAGCAATGCTTGCGTCATCTTCAATCAATAAAACGCGTGATACGTCTTTTGACATTTCGTTGTCCCCCTCAGGCTTTTTTTAGTAGAATCGTGATAGTTGTTCCTTGATGAAGTTCACTTTCAATCGTTACTTTGCCTTCATGCATATCGATGATTTGTTTGACGATAGCAAGGCCTAAACCGCTCCCGCCAGTATTCGTTGGTCGAGCTTCTTCGCCACGATAAAAATGATCGAAAACAAATGGTAGTTGTTCTTCTGGAATCCCTTGTCCGTTATCTACTATGCGAATCCTAACCTCTTGGTTCGTTTCAAAAACCTCTATTTTGATCGCAAGAGAACGTTCCTTAGATTTAAATTTCAAGCTATTTTCAATTAAATTGATGAATACACGATTTAATTGCATCCTATCCGCCAATACATAACTTGGATGTGCTTGGTGATCAATCAACTGAATGGAAACTGAGCTTTCTTGCAACTGAAATTCTTCAATGATATGTTTCAAAAATTCGTTGACATTGATCCGATCAAATTGAAAGGGAATAGCAACTGCATCTAGTTTTGAATAGAGAAACAATTCTTCGATCAGCTCGTTTAAAGAGATGGCTTTTGTATGGATCGTCTGTAAATACTTATTCTGCTTTTCTGGGGAATCAGCAACACCATCTAGTAAACCTTCCACATAACCAATAATAGATGTGATCGGTGTTTTTAAATCATGTGAAATACTCGCTACCAGTTCTTTGCGATTCTCTTCAAGTTTTTCCTGTTCTTCTGTTGAATCAATCAAGGCTTCACGCATTTTTTCAAAATCATCTGTTAGTTGTTTGACTTCCATCGCCGTCTGTTGAGATTGATCTGTCATAACTACCTCTAAATGACCATTACTTATTTCGGACATGCCTGCCCCTAAATTTTCAAGAGGTTGAATAATGGTTTTTCTTAATAAATGGTTTAAAAAGAGCAAGCCACTAAATGACACAACTAAAATCGCAACAATGATCAACACGCCCCATTTAGTCATAAATTCAAGAAAATTATTTTCTTTTTTCAAAACTAATAAGCTGCCTGGCACATTATCACTAAAATAAAAATCAAATTTCACATAGCGATATAAACGACCAGCGTTGTCGATGGTTCCTCTTGTTTCAATGTTGTTGGCATCAAATTTAGGAAAGTGAGCAACCAAGGATTTTTCGACTAAATCTTTTGAATAATAAGCAATCAGTTCATCCATGCTTACAACAACGCCTAAAGACTCAGATTCAAACTGACGGATATTTTTCTTTAATTCTCCACGGGGGATAAGAAGTTGGTCGGGATCTGTTTTGGCAATTCCACGTAGTTTGACATAGGCTAATTCCTCTTCTGGACTTAATGAGCGTTGCTGAGTAAAGGCACGATACAACGTGCCTGGAGTTGGATTTTTTCCTGTTGTTACATAGAAAATAATACAAATAATTGAAACTAATGATAGGCAGGCAATCGCAATGCCTCCAATATATGAAATGAGAAATCTCTTTTTAATTGTCATTTTTTCTCCTTTGTTTTCATTTAATAGAGGTAAGAATCACACTGCCTATTTCTTAGAAGCTAAATACTGGTTTATGTTCTCCCTTGTATGGTTCATGTTCAACAAATATAGTTATTTCATTTCCTGCTTGATCTTTACCCATTCGTTTATACGTGAATTTCTTGTTGTTCAATTCTGTAAGTTCAAGCGCTGCACCATATTTATTCTCTCCAATGGATACGTGAGCTCGAATTTTATTATGGTCCAACACATCATAGTACCCAAAATCTCCACGGCTATTGCCTGTTTTCAAATCAAAGAATTCATATTTACTATTGTCAGAATCAAATTTAGCTAAACTGATAAAGTTTTGGTTGAACTCTGTTACATCATTGCCTGCTTCATCAATAACTTTTGTTCCATTCCATAATGTTTGACCTAAAATTTTTGAACCAGTGTCTTTTGTATTTATCGTTCCAGTTTTGGTATCTAATGGTTTTGCTTCTTCTGTAAAAGTTAACTTCTCTTCATTATAAGGGATATGCTCAACAAATACATCTACTTCATTACCAGCTTTGTCTTTTCCTTTTCTTTCATAGGTGAATTTATCCTTCGTTAATTCGGTAACATCAACAACTGCTTGGTATTTTTTAGACTCTGAAATAAGGATACGTTTTTTTCCGTCATTTGTAATGAAAAATATTCCTCGGTCATCACGAGTATCACCAGTTTTAGCATCAAAAAATTCATAACGCCCAGTATCTCCGTCGTATTTTGCTAATCCGATAAAATTAACATTTTCTGCAGTTAAATCATTATTGTCTTTGTCGTATACTTTTGTTCCTTGCCAATTGGTTTTACCTAAAATGTTTGTTAGGTTCTTTCCTTTAGTGTCGCTCTTCTCTTGTTTGGTTTGTTCCGTTTGTTGCTGACTACTTGCTTTTGATTCCTTGGATTCTTCTGTCCCCATGCTACAACCTGCTAATAATACTACTAAACTTGAAACGCCTACGATAATTTTTTTATTATTCATACTTTCTCTTTCCTTTCTAAAATTCGTTCTAAATTCTCAATCTATACTTTTATTATAAAGGAGAGTTCTAAACGGATTCTAACAAGAAAATAAACAAAGTATAAACAATTTTTTGTATCTGTTAAATATCGTAACGTTAACTATCCAGGAACACTATATGTATTTATACTTTAACAACATAAGCTACTAAATTATTGGCTATAAAAAAACAGAGATATAACGTTTGAAGTTATACCTCGGTTTTTCTGTTTTAAATCGTAGTAGCTTTTGGTAAATTTTCATAGAAAGCTGCTTTCGTTGCAGCAATATATGGTGTTAGCCATAGATAACCAATTCCAAGTGTTAAAATAGCTAAGATATGCCAACCGATAAAGCTCAAATCCAATAGGAATAATTGGCCTTTGTATCCCTTCATCAACTGTCTACTGCGAGTGATACAATTTAGAAACCCAGGACGTACTCCTGTTTCTTCAAAACTGTCGTAATAAACAAAATATGCTTGAGAATAAGAATAGCCTTTGATAATTCCCGGTATAACTAAGAGTAATGACCACAAAGAGATAAAAATAGTCATTAATAGATAAATACAGATTACTCCTAAAACTACAGGTCCAGCAAAGCCTCGAAAAACATCTGAAAATGGACGGATTTCTTGTCTTTTTTCTCTTAAAAGATCAAGGAATGTCCAAGAAATTCCTGCACTGAACAATGCTCCGATGATTCCACCGACAAAACCGCCACTACCTCCTCCAGAATTTCCGTCATAACCTGTATTGCTGTTTAATAAATCTGAATTATTCTGAACAAATGTAAGCATGGGTAATATCAGTACAACAAATAATAAAAGTCCAATTGCAATTGCGATCAACGTCGGTACCAAACACATCAATACACTATCTTTCCAACGACCACGCAGTATTCCTTTCGCTTCATTTTTTAATTCAGCAGTTGTTTTCATAAAATTCCCTCCTTTCTATTTATTACAATCAGTATAACAAATAAATAGTCATAAAAAAAAAGATACACGTTTAGATGATTTTAGAAATGATAATCAAATTTCTATTTGTAAAGAATGGATGCTATAATTTAACCGCAAGAATAATAAAGTAAATCTATTCAACAACAAAACTAGTATCTTCATGGCTAAAATCGTTTGGAAAGTATTGCTTTCCCTTTATTTTACTGGTCTGCAAGCAATGCTTTCTTGAAAATAGGAAACAGGTTCTTTATGCTTAAGATACATTAACGAAAGGAAATTATATGATGGAATTTGGAGACAAGATAAAAGAGCTACGAACAAAAAATCAACTGACACAGGAAAAATTTGCTATTCGTTTAAATGTAACAAGACAAGCAGTATCTAACTGGGAAAATGATAGAAACCTTCCAGATCTTGAAATGTTAATCCTAATTTCTAGTATTTTTTACATTTCGCTTGATGATTTAATTTTAGGAGGAAACAACGTGAACAATATGACAGAAAAGCTAATTAAAGATGGCAGTCAAATAAGGCAAGCAAAATTAAATATGGTTACGACTTTGATTGGAGCATTTCTATTATTTTTTGGTTTTGCTTGCTTCTTTATAAAAGCAAACTCAGTAGAATATGTTGATGCATCAGGTATCCTACATGAAAATTTTTATCTTTTACCTATAGGCTTTTTGTTCATTTTTGCCGGAATGGTTGTATTTTTAGTTACTGGTATCAAATTTCTAATCGCTATCATTCGTAAGAAAACAGCGTGAATACATCTCTAACAAAAAACTCCTCTTGCAAAAAGCAAGAGGAGTTTTTACGTATGGGTATAAGGAGAAAAGATCAAGTGATCAATTGTCCCTTTTTACTTTATAGTCAACTAAAAATTATTTGTTTTTTAAGTTGTAGAAAGATTTCAAACCTTTGTACTCAGCAACTTCACCAAGTTGGTCTTCAATTCTTAATAGTTGGTTATATTTAGCAACACGGTCTGTACGGCTTAATGAACCAGTTTTGATTTGACCAGCGTTTGTTGCTACAGCGATATCAGAGATTGTTGAATCTTCTGTTTCAAAGGCGTAGTACCAATACTTTAAACATGATTTAACTAAAACTAAGGACTGATATTATAAAAGGATTGTATATCTAAGTGCTAATTAAAACAGACAGTATTATTAACTAGGAACACTTGTACTTTGCAATACTTTCAAATCAGGCTGTATGAATTTAAATTAATCTGTCAAATATTACTAATAAGTATTTTATATTTTAATACATAAAAATAGTGTAAGTAGAACAATACTAATGATAGTTATCACGAAGAAAAAAATTAAACGAAATTTTATGTCTGATTGAAGTTCATTTAATTTTTTTTCTTTAACAAAATTCAATCCATTGAGAAAATTGGCTTGATTTGTTTCGATATCTTTTTTAATCTTACTTATTGACAAACGACTTGTCTTTTCTATGAAAGCCTTACCTGCTGTATCATTAATTGAAAAATACTTTAAATCAGAAACCGAATCTTTTTGATAATAATAAGTAGTATCAATATTTGTTAAGTTGAACGATACTGAAATACTTGGCTCATTTTCATTATATAATAGTTCAAAAAATATTATATCTGATGTAGAAAAGGGATGATTTAATACTCGTAATTTATCCTTTTTTAAAGTAATTACAGTATGTTCATTAGTGCTACTATCTCCAACTAGTCCAAATGATTGTTCATCCCAAAGATAACTGTACTTTAACTTAATAAATTTTTTTGAAAGCTGTTCATTATTACCATTTTTTATTTCAATGTACTCAGTAACTGGATTTTTTAATAAAAAAAAGCCTACTACTAATAACAGTACTGATAAAATTAATACTTTATTTCTCTGTCTCATCGTTTGTTACCAGATTTTAATTCCGAATTTTTATTCATTAAATTCAATAAAAACTCAGCAAATACTTTCTTGTCATTAACGTCCATATTTTTATATGTCTCGCTATTTGTAAATTGAGTATATTGTTTCTGTAACAATAGCCATCCCGCTTCATAACTGCCATTTCCGATATTTTTAATAAATTCATTGACTCGATAATCAGAAGCAGATTCTATATTCTTATAATAGTCATTAAACACTTTATTCATATTCTTCTCTACTTGTAATTTAGAGTAGATATTTACGGCATCTAAATCTGCACGATAATCATCATTTCCCATGCTCGGTCTTGCTCCATTGGTTCCCGCTACATCCCCTATATACCCAGAATTAACATCCAATCCTGAAACTGGATACAAAATTCCTAGTAACTCATCTGCTGTATCCTCAAGTGGAGATTTAGTATAATAAGTCGCAATAGTCGCACACATATGTGCAAAATCAGAGCGATTTCCAAACTGAGTAAAGAGTTCAGTTACTCTTGCTTGTTGCTCTTTAGACAAGTCATCCCAATTACTATCGAATAAAATACGAGATGCTTGTTTAATATCCAGTATTGGAGCCAAATTATGCTGATTTATAATAGCTTTTGAAAGTAACTCTATTTCTTTATCTGTTAATCTTCCTGCCTCTGCTAAAATTAAGTGCAATGGCTTTTCCCCAAACAGAGCACCTGTATAACTCCATTGTATACTTCCTCCATATTGAAAAGATGCTAATAACGTAATAAGTAATCTATTTGCTTCCTCTTTACCATGCAGTTTTTCCAAATTATCATATAGTTTGTTAATAATTTGAGCTTCTTCTGAATTAAATCCATATTGCTTTTTCATATTATAGGAGAACAATTCAGTTTCTGACATATTTTTAACCTGATATTTTTCCCATTTTTCATTAATTGTGTTCTTCCATGACAAATCATTTGGAATATTAAAGGTTCCTGTTGCACCACTCCATGCCGTTTTAGTTTGTGCCAACCCTTGATTTACAGCTTGTTGTAGACTAGTTATCTCCGAAAATAATGATGGTGAACTTGCATTAAATGCTAATAATTTCTGTAATTGCTCTTCCAATTTTTGCTTGGAAGCGTTATACATCCCTATTAACATTGAATTAGCAGTTAACTGGAATGATTTAGTAATATCAGGCGTTTTAGAAGAATTTAGTTCTCTGCGAATATCTTCTGCTTGATTCAATAATCTATCTGCTCTTCTAATCTTTTCTTCCAATTCAGATTGTTTTAAGTCACCACTATCTACTTGAGAAATATATTCCTCTGGGAATTTCTTAACTGCACTTTCTACTGCTTCAGAAAGTAGAATTCCTCCTTGTGCTAGAGGATATAGAACCGACTGAAAATAGGCTTTTGCAGAATCGTATGCTTTACCAGTTAAAAATGGACTTGCTATCACAAAATCTGTAATAGCTTTTTGTAGTTCATTGTATCCTTCTACTTGCGACTTGCACATTATAGACACGCTAGATGCTTGACTTTGTGATACGGAAACATACATATTAACACTCATTATTTACTATCCTCCTCTGACAATACTTTTCTTTTTTCATATCCAATATCTTCTAATTGATTCAAAACTTTCTTTTTTTGTATGCGTAATTCTTCCTCATCATTTTCCAAATAATCCATTACTTGTCTTTCTTTTTGAGAAAATTCATCAAAGATTGATTTATAAAAATTGCCTTGTTTATTTTTATTAAACTGATAACAGATATCATCAAAAAAATGTCTTGCTTCGTAAAAATGTTGGTCATAGCTTTCTTTGACTCTCTTTACTTGATTTAATTCACTCGATAGGGTTTCTTCTTTTAAATATAATTGCTTTTCTTCTTTTTGAATCTCTTCTAATTTTCTCATTTTCCTAAACCACCTAGAGGTCTAAAAATAGTATTTGCAACTGTTTGGTCTAAAGCTTCAAAATCCTTTGCCACACTTTGGAGATTACTAGATGCCAAAAACACTGCTTGAGCTATCTTAGTGGCTGTTTCTTGTGCGGTAATTATCACTTCTTGTGCATTATCATTCCCTGTCACTGTTGTTTGAGTATCATTATTTATCTTAGATTGCTGTATTAGTCTATCCGTTGCACTTTTTAGCACAGTAGCCTTTTGACTTGCTCCAGCCAAATCACTTTGTATTGCCATTAGTTACTCCTCTCTAAAAAAACTAATTGTAATAAAATTTTATCACAAATGTCATTTTGATAATAGTTAAAATTTACTTAATGATAATTATTTATTCCATAAATTACTATATCTAATTTTATAGACTTTGTAATATTCTGATTTTTCTTACTTATGTTCAATATTTTATGAATAGTAAATATCCACCCGTGTGAACGGGTGGCTTTTTAATCCCCCTATAAGGGGTCACTACATACCAAGCCCCTTATAGGGGCCTTTTAAAAAGACCTCCAACCGCTTCTTGCTCTCTAATGTATTTTTCGATTGTTTTTTGATTCAATCCAACCGTACTAACATAATATCCTTTTGCCCAAAATGTTCGATTTCCATAATTATATTTCAAATTCGCATGTCTTTCATGAATGAGAACCGCACTTCTTCCCTTTAAGTAGCCCATGAAACTTGAAACACTTAACTTTGGTGGTATTTTTACTAACATATGAATATGATTTGGCATTGCATGCGCTTCTAAGATCTCTACTTCTTTTATTTCACATAATTTTCTCAAAATTGTTCCAATATCTTTTCTTAGTTTTCCATAAATAACTTTCCTTCTATATTTTGGTGTGAAAACAATGTGATACTTACAATTCCAACGACTATGTGATAAACTTTTATCGTCATTAGACATAAAAAATCTCCTTTCGCTCAGTATCTGGTTGGTAGCCATTTACTAGTATAGCGAAAGGAGATTTTTAACGCTAAAGCTTCCGTTTCCGCACACGTAGAACGTGTGGTTTATTTCTGTCGTTAACAAAAAAACTCCTCTTGCAAAAAGCAAGAGGAGTTTTTACGTATGGGTATAAGGAGAAAAGCTCAAGTGATCAATTGTCCCTTTTTACTTTATAGTCAACTAAAAATTATTTGTTTTTTAAGTTGTAGAAAGATTTCAAACCTTTGTACTCAGCAACTTCACCAAGTTGGTCTTCAATTCTTAATAGTTGGTTATATTTAGCAACACGGTCTGTACGGCTTAATGAACCAGTTTTGATTTGACCAGCGTTTGTTGCTACAGCGATATCAGAGATTGTTGAATCTTCTGTTTCACCTGAACGGTGAGATACAACTGCAGTGTAGCCAGCTTCTTTAGCCATTTCGATAGCTTCGAATGTTTCAGTTAAAGTACCGATTTGGTTAACTTTGATAAGGATTGAGTTAGCGATGCCTTTTTCAATACCTTCAGCTAATTTAGTTGTGTTTGTAACGAATAGATCGTCACCAACTAATTGAACTTTGTCGCCTAAAGAAACAGTCATTTTTTTGAATCCGTCCCAGTCATTTTCGTCTAGTCCATCTTCAATTGAGATGATTGGATATTTCGCACATAAAGCTTCGTAGAATGCGATCATTTCTTCAGTTGTTTTTTCGCCTTCGCCAGAATCAGCTAATACGTAAACACCTTTTTCTTTGTCGTAGAATTCTGAAGCCGCAGCATCCATAGCAAGAACGATGTCTTTACCAGGTACATAGCCAGCTTTTTCGATTGCTTCGATGATTACTTCAAAACCTTCTTCGTTTGAACCAAGGTTAGGAGCGAAACCACCTTCGTCACCTACAGAAGTAGCTAAACCGCGAGCTTTTAAGATTCCAGCTAATGCGTGGAATACTTCAGCACCATAACGTAAAGCTTCTTTGAAAGTAGGAGCGCCTACAGGCATGATCATGAATTCTTGGAAGTCGATACTGTTATCAGCATGAGATCCACCGTTGATGATGTTCATCATTGGAGTTGGTAATACTTTAGTATTGAATCCGCCTAAGTAGTGGTATAAAGGTACTTCTAGGTAATCAGCAGCAGCACGAGCTACAGCAATTGAAACACCAAGAATAGCGTTTGCGCCTAATTTACCTTTGTTAGGAGTTCCATCTAAATCGATCATTGCTTTGTCGATAGACATTTGGTCACGTACATCGTAGCCAATGATTGCTTCAGCGATGATGTTATTAACGTTGTCAACTGCTTTAACAACCCCTTTACCTAAGTAACGAGATTTGTCGCCATCACGTAATTCAACGGCTTCGTATTCACCAGTTGAAGCTCCAGATGGAACCATTCCACGACCAAAAGCACCGCTTTCAGTGTATACTTCTACTTCGATTGTTGGGTTACCGCGTGAGTCTAAGACTTCGCGTGCATAAACATCAGTAATAATTGACATGTTTTGTCTCTCCTTTGAGTTTGTTTTATACTAAGGGGATTCGATTCCCTTAATTATGATTGTAGTGAATAAACGCGCGCTATGCAAACATTTTTTGCATAAATTCAATGATTCTTTGATTTATTGCGTATATTGTTATAAGCAGTGATTATTTAACCGCATCTAATAATGCTAAGAATGAGTCAGCTTCAAGGCTTGCTCCGCCGACTAAAGCACCATCAACGTTTTCTTTTGCCATATATTCAGCAATATTTTCAGGCTTAACAGAACCGCCGTATTGAATACGTACAGCTTCTGATACTTCTTTACCATATAATTTTTCAACAGTTGAACGAACAACGCCGCAAATTTCATCAGCGATGTTAGCATCTGCAGATTTACCAGTTCCGATTGCCCAGATTGGTTCATAAGCAATAACCATTGAAGATACTTGCTCATTAGTTAAACCAACTAAACCGTTTGTGATTTGACCTTCGATCCATTCAGCAGTTTTACCAGCTTCGTATGTTTCTAAAGATTCACCACAACAGAAAATTGGTGTCATGTTATTGGCAAAGATAGCTTTAGCTTTTTTGTTGATGTCTTCATCTGTTTCGTGGAAGTACTCACGACGTTCAGAGTGACCAATAATTACATATTGGATACCTAAATCTGCAATAGCAGCAGGTGAATTTTCACCAGTAAATGCGCCTGAGTTTTCCCAGTAGCAGTTTTGTGCAGATAGTTGAACTTCAGAATCTTTAAGACTCCAAGCTAATGGTGCTAAAAATAATGCAGGAGACCCGATTACTGAATCAACAACATCTTTTGATGGAATAGCATTTTTTACTGCTTCAGCAAAGCTTTGCGCTTCTGCTAAAGTTTTGTTCATTTTCCAGTTACCAGCGATAATTGGTTTACGCATGAAAAAGCACATCCTTTTCTTATTATGGTTTAGATTGGTTAAACGGTGTTCAAAAGACAAGCTTTTTGTAATTTCCTTCATCTGTAGAACTTCAAGTATTGAAGTTCTACAGATTCAGTCCAATCACTGAAGTTTAAACGCCTTTTTCACAACCTCTTTATTTGTCGTTGATTGCTGCTAAGCCAGGTAATTCTTTACCTTCTAATAATTCTAAGCTTGCGCCTCCACCTGTTGAGATGTGAGTGAATTTATCAGCAAAGCCTAATTGGATCGCAGCTGCAGCTGAATCACCACCACCGATGATTGTTGTTGCATCTGCTAAGTTAGCAATTGCTTCACAAACACCAATCGTACCATTAGCGAAGTTACTCATTTCAAATACGCCCATTGGTCCGTTCCAAACAACTGTTTTTGCGCCTTCTAGTGCTTGAGCAAATAAAGCAATTGATTCAGGTCCAATGTCAAGACCCATTTGTCCATCAGGAACATCACCTGTATGTTCTTCTGTTGGTACATCATTTGAGAATTCAGCAGCAGTGATTGAATCGATTGGCAAGATTAATTTGTCGCCTGCTTTTTCGATTAATTCTTTTGCTAGTTCAACTTTATCTTCTTCTACTAAAGATTTACCAATATTCATGCCTTTAGCTTTGTAGAATGTATAAGTCATTCCGCCGCCGATAAGGATTTTATCTGCTTTAGAAATTAAATTTTCGATAACACCGATTTTGTCAGAAACTTTTGCTCCACCTAAGATCGCAACAAATGGACGTTTTGGTGCAGTAACTGCTTCGCCAACAAATTTGATTTCTTTTTCCATTAAGAATCCAGCAACTGTTGGGATACCAGTTGAAGCAATTCCAACGTTAGAAGCGTGCGCACGGTGAGCCGTACCAAATGCATCATTAACAAATACATCACCTAAAGAAGCCCAGTATTTACCTAATTCAGCGTCATTTCCGCTTTCTTTTTTACCGTCAACATCTTCAAAACGAGTGTTTTCAAATACTAAAACATCGCCGTCTTTCATATTGTTTACAGCAGTCTCTAATTCAGTACCACGAGTTTCAGAAACGAATGCCACTGGTTTGCCCAATAATTCGCCTAAACGCTCTGCAACTGGTTTTAATGATTTGCCAGCTTTGTCTTCTTCTGTTTTCACACGACCTAGGTGAGAAAATAGAATTGCTTTTCCACCGTTTTCGATTACGTATTTGATCGTTGGTAATGCAGCTACGATACGGTTATCGTTCGTGATTACACCATCTTTCAAAGGCACGTTGAAATCAACACGAACAAGGACTTTTTTATCTTTTAAATCTACATCTTTGATTGTCTTTTTAGCCATTGTGGAGTACTCCTATCTATAAAAGTTTTTAGGTATTTTTAAACAAAATAATAAAAGCGGAGAAGCGCGCTGCTTCCCCGCTTATTATTTCACAGTTGTTCAAATTTCACTAATGATAAGAAGAAATCTTATAAGTTAGCGAAGTACTCTAAAGTACGAACTAATTGTGCAGTATAAGACATTTCGTTGTCATACCAAGCAACAGTTTTCACTAATTGTTGATCTCCAACAGTCATTACTTTTGTTTGAGTAGCATCGAATAATGAACCGAAAGTCATACCTACGATATCAGAAGAAACGATTTCATCTGTGTTGTATCCGTAAGATTCGTTAGCAGCTTTAGCCATAACTTCGTTTACTTCTTCAACAGTTACTTTTTTGTCAAGAACTGTTACTAACTCAGTTAATGAACCAGTTGCTACAGGAACACGTTGAGCAGCTCCATCTAATTTACCATTTAATTCAGGAATAACTAGACCGATTGCTTTAGCAGCACCAGTTGTGTTAGGCACGATGTTTTCTGCTGCAGCGCGCGCACGACGGAAGTCTCCACCTGGGTGAGGTCCATCAAGAGTCATTTGGTCCCCTGTGTAAGCGTGGATTGTAGTCATAAGACCTTCAACAACACCAAAGTTATCTTGTAACGCTTTAGCCATAGGAGCTAAACAGTTAGTTGTACATGAAGCACCTGAGATTACTGTTTCTTTACCAGTTAAGATATCGTGGTTAGTGTTGTAAACGATTGTTGGTACGTCATTTCCACCAGGAGCAGAGATAACAACACGTTTAGCACCAGCTTTTAAGTGTAATTCAGCTTTTTCTTTTGAAGTGAAGAATCCAGTACATTCAAGAACGATATCTACACCTAATTCGCCCCATGGTAATTCTTCTGGGTTACGGTTAGCAAGAACTTTAACTTCTTTACCGTTTACGTTGAAAGATCCATCATGAACTTCAACAGTTCCGTTGAAACGTCCTTGAGTTGTGTCATATTTTAACAAGTGAGCCAACATTTTAGCATCTGTTAAGTCGTTGATTGCTACTACTTCGATTCCTGCTACATCTTGGATACGACGGAATGCTAAGCGTCCGATACGTCCAAATCCATTAATACCTACTTTAACTGTCATTGAAGATTTCCTCCTTATGAAAATCAAAAATTTTTTTATTTTAAAGAGTTGCCCCTTTTAAAATCTCATTTGCAGCAGCTTCATCAGTGATGAGCCACGTTTGTTTTGGTGCATTTTTCATGTAAGCCCGAATTGCTTTGGCTTTGGTCTTGCCGCCTGCAATCGCTACGACATTTGGAATTTTTTGTACATCTTTCAACTGAAGTCCAATTCGTGGGATTTTATGAACGATTTTTCCTTCTTCATCAAAGAAATAACCGAAGGACTCTGCTACAGCATTATTTTGCTTTAACATAACCAGTTCATCATCTGACATCTTACGCCGTGCCGCCATGTGTAAAGCACGTCCGATACTGTGAACAACACAATTGCTTTGTTCAATCAATGTCAACACTTCTTGGATTGATGGTTCTTGCAGTAGAGAGTTATAGGTTTCAAGACTTAATTGTTCTGGAACATATAATGCTCTATGATGTCCGCCAGTTTTACTTGCCATAACAGCACTTACTGAATTAGCTTGAACAGTCATTGCCTCACCAATTCCACCTCTGGCTGGGACAAACAAGTTATGTCTTTTTTCCGTCTCTAGCGTCCCCATGTGTTCTGCGGTCACTGCCATTGTGGTGCCGCCCATTACTGCGATAATATTGTTACCGTCAGGTAAAAGCAAATCTAGCGAATCGGTCAAAATATCGCCAAACTCATAAAGAACTTTCTCTTGACTGTCACTATCTCCAGCTACAACAATGCAACGCTGAATTCCAAAATATTGACTGATTTCTTTTTCAACTTGATGCATGCCAAGCAATTGATTCATCACTGTCTCTAAACCTTGATAGACATCTAAGCCTTTTTCAGTCAACGTCATTCCACTTTTTGAAGTTTCTATCAATTGTAGGTTCTTTAGAAAATCAGTCTCGGTTCTCAAGACACGCTCTGTAATCCCCATACTATCTGATAAACTTCTACGTCCAATAGGCTGCATCCAGTATATATTACGAAGAATATGAAACCTTTCCTGCATTACATCGAGCAAATCTGGAGCAACAGCTTCAATCATTTTTAATTCATCTAGCATGATGCGCTCCTTCGTTGGTCTGAAAACGTCCAAGTAAGACTTAAAACGACCTATGAACTTTAAAAAAATAAAATTGACGTTTTTCTTTTTCATTGTTAATCTCTATTAACAGTCTTAAAAGCGTCCCTCAATCTTACAAACTTAGTTTAACAGTTTTGATCCTTCTTTTCAAGAAAAAGAGATTATTTTTTTGAAATAACTCAATCTATTTTCTTGAAATTTAATATATACCCACTATTTCTCTTTTAAGATCGAATCACCTTTCTAAATTTTACTCAGTACAAAGCGTTTTTCAAAAATCATACCTTTTTTATATTTTTTTCACTACTTACACCAACTATATTCACACCTGTCTCTTATTATAAGAACATACCAAATTATGAGGTGAATACATATGGATAAAGAAAAAAATGAACAACAAAGTAATGAATCAATTGAAGAAACGTTAGAAAATCATTCTGAAAAAGCGGAATCATCTGAATATAATGAGTCAACGGAACAAGAAACGGCAACAGAAACTCGTTCAACTATTGTAACCGAAGACAACAATTTCAAAAGTTTCTTTAAAAAACTTGATAAAAAAGTAGTCATTTATAGTGCAAGTTTCTTATTGATTGGATTGATTGGAGGAGCTAGTCTTTCTGGCGGTCACAGTCGTCACAACTTTGCTGATGGACGTCCCGAACATAGACGCTTTGATGGAAACCGTAGAGGTCAGCAAGAACAGAAAAGTTGGAAACAAGAACGGAATGAGGATAATTCAAAAAGTAATCGCCATAACCGTCGCTCAACTCAACAAGGTGATACACCAATGAAGGATAATAGCTCTAAGGATGAAACAAAATCAAGTGAAGACAGTAAAAATAGATAATTCACTTTAGACACAAAAAATCCAGATCATATGATCTGGATTTTTTGTCTTCTATCTTCCTTCTTATAAGTCCTCTTCATAAAAATGGCCTAGAATTTTTACATTATCCGAAATACTGACAAAAGCAGATGGATCTGATTCTTTCATTGCAGCTTCCAGTGCCGGCAATTCAAAACGGGTAACAACTGTCAACAACAATGTCTGCTTATCATGCCGATAAGCTCCCTCTGCTTCATGAATGATCGTGATGCCTCGTCGCATTTTCTTTTGAATTTCATTAATCACATTATCAGGATTTTTTGTAATGATCATTACCTGCATTTTCTTTTGTTTTGTATAAACAGCATCGGTTACTTTCCCACTGACAAAAATCGACAATGCACTATAAAACATATATTGCCAACCGAATAAGTACCCTGCTACAAAGATAATCAATCCATTAAAATACATTGAAATTGAACCTACAGAACGTCCAGTTTTTTTACGGATCGTAATACTAAAAATATCCAATCCTCCTGAAGACAATCCATTTTTCAAGGCAAAACCAATTCCTGAACCCATCACACCTCCACCAAAGATGGCACAAATAATCGGATCATTGGAAAGAGTTGTTTGTGGTACGATTTGCATAAATACAGATGTCAGTGTAACGGTCAGTACTGTGAAAATCGTAAATTTTTTCCCGATTTTTAGCCAAGCAATAAAAAATAATGGAATATTCAATGCATATAAAGTTATCGAAACCGGCACTTTAAATCCAACTACTTTGGTTGAAAGTGTAGTGAGAATTTGTGCCAATCCAGTAATCCCGCTAGAATAGATATTTCCTGGTTGGTAAAAAAAGTTCATCGCAACTGATGCCAAGATCGCATAAACGATTGATACTGAAAGTTTCGTCGTGTAATCATGGACTGGTAAACTTTCAAAGAATTTTTTCATGTAGAAGCAGCCTCACTTTACTTGATTCATTTGTTTATCATTATACGTGCTTTGAGGTAAGAAAAAAAGCTCAATCTCCGATTTAACATAAAAGTATCCCACATTCTTCATTTTACTCTTAACGTTTCATAATCCTGCAACGTGTTGCAAACCTTTTGAAAACGGTTACAAATCGACGCTTTTTCAGTTATGATCAAGTTGTATAAATTTTACTGAAATGAGGAATGATTATGCGTCATACAAAACTAGATTCTTTTCCTAAAAACTTTTTATGGGGAAGTGCTTCTGCTGCTTACCAAGTTGAAGGTGCCTACCAAGAAGATGGGAAAGGTATTTCAGTCTGGGATTCTTTTGTAACAAAACCAGACACAACATTTAAAAATACCAACGGTAACATTGCAGTTGATCATTATCACCGCTTTAAAGAAGATGTCGCTTTAATGAATGAGCAAGGTTTAAAAGCGTATCGTTTTTCGATCGCTTGGTCACGAATTTTCCCAACTGGAAAAGGTGAAATCAATCAACAAGGTTTGGATTTTTACAGCCAATTAATTGATGAATTACTGAAATATGATATAGAACCGATTGTAACAATTTATCACTGGGATTTACCCCAAGCATTACAAGAGGAGTATGGGGGCTGGGAATCTCGTACTATTATTGAAGACTTCACGAATTATGCCAAAGTCCTATTTGATGCTTTTTCTAGTCGTGTGAAGTATTGGGTTAGTTTAAACGAACAAAATGTGTTTATCACTCACGGCTATTTATTAGGAACTCATCCACCAGCAGTTCGTGATATAAAAAGAATGTTTAATGCCAATCACATAGCTAATTTAGCCAACGCTTCAGTGATTAAGGCCTTTAAAGCTGGCGGTTATCCAGGAAAAATCGGTCCAAGTTTCAATTATGGCCCAACTTACGCTTTTGATAGTAATCCTCTCAATGTTCTTGCCAAAATCGATACAGAGGAATTAATGGGCTTTTTCTGGCTAGATGTATATGGTATAGGTAAATATCCCAGAACAGTAATTAAACAGCTGGAAACACTGCAAATAGCGCCAACAATCACCAAAGCCGATGAAGCATTACTACTCGAAGGTCTTCCCGATTTTATCGGATTGAATTATTATCAAACCGCTGCCGTTAAAGCCAGCAACAACGATTCTTTTACAGGAAAAATGAAAATGAATAATTCCGGTCAAAAAGGTTCAAGTCAAGAACTTGAAATCCCAAGAATCAGCAAATTCGTCAAAAATCCTTATTTAGAACAAACCAATTGGGATTGGACGATTGATCCTATAGGTATTCGCGTTGCTTTACGAACCATTGAAAGTCGCTACCAATTGCCTGTACTGATCACCGAAAATGGTTTAGGCGAGTATGATACATTTGAAGATGGTAAAATCCATGATCCTTACCGCATCGAATACTTAGAAAAACACCTAAGTGAAATTCAAGAAGCTATCACAGATGGTGTTCAAGTATTAGGTTATTGTACGTGGAGTTTTACCGACTTACTCAGTTGGCTAAATGGCTATCAAAAACGATATGGTTTTATTTATGTGGATAGAGATGAAGAATCAGAACGGACATTGAATCGCTATAAAAAAGATAGTTTTTACTGGTATCAAAAAGTGATTGAAACAAATGGTGATTACTTAAATGAAACGGGGCGTAAATAATGGAAAGATTAGAGAATTTTCTAAATAAATTTATTGGTCCAATTGCTCAAAAAATGAACGGCAGTAAATTTTTTAGTGCATTGTCTGAAGCTTTTATGAGAACCACGCCAATTACATTAGGCGTTGCATTATTGATGATTATTGGTAATTTCCCTATTCCTCAATGGATTGAATTCTTAGCTAAAACAGGAATGACTGCTCATTTTAACGCCGCTTTAGGTGCGACGATTAGTTTGCTTTCTGTTTACGTGACTTTCAACTTTGCTTATATCTATTCTAAAAAAGAAGGCTTAGATCCACTACCGGCAGGACTTTTAGCTATTGGTTCATTTTTTATTTTAATGCCACAAATAGTTCAAACCTACACCTTAGAAAAAACGGTTACTGAATTTCCAACTCAAGCCACTGTCACTGCAAGTACTAATGTAGAAGCTTTCGCTAGTCAATATACTGGGGGAACCGGATTATTTGTTGCCATCATTGTTGGTTATTTGACAGCTGTTATGTATGCGTTCTTTATCAGAAAAAACTTATCGATTAAAATGCCTGATACTGTTCCTTCAAATGTCTCTGAATCATTAAGTCCAGCAATTTTATCAGGTCTTATTCTAGCAGTATTCTTTATTATCAGAGTCCTATTCTCATTTACACCTTTTGACAATATTTTTGCTTTTATTACAACATTGATTCAAGCACCACTACAATCTTTAACTGGTTCACCAATTGCAATCATCATTATTTTTACTTTAGCAAATATGTTGTGGTTTTTCGGAATTCACCCCAATATGGTTTATGGCGTTGTGATGCCGGTTATGACTGCTAATATGCTAGCAAATATGGCGGCTTATCAACAACATCAAGAACTTCCTTTTTTAGCAATGGCTGTTGTTTCATTTGTTTGCGGTAACTCTTTTGGTGGCCAAGGAAGTACTTACGGCTTAGTTATTTCAATGTTCACAGCAAAATCAGAACGCTATAAACAATTATTCAAATTAGCAGGACCACCAGTGATTTTTAATGTGAATGAACCGTTGATTTTTGGAATGCCTTTGATGTTAAATCCCTTCTTCTTTATACCGATGGTTGCTTCCCCTATCTTGATGGGCGGTATTACTTGGGGCATGTTGTCGATTCTTGATTTTTCTAAATATAATCCGCTGATTGCATTACCTTGGACAACTCCGGCACCTATTGTTATGGCTTTGAAAGGCGGCTTTAATTATTTATTGATCTTTGTTGTATTATTGATTGTTAACGTATTGGTTTGGTATCCATTCTTTAAAATGGCAGATAAAAAAGAGTATCAACTTGAACAAGCAAATGCAAAATAGTTTGGACATGAGCCTTTAGCTCCGAGAACCAAGTAGGTACTGTGCAACATCAACTCGTACCTTGTTGTGTTTTACAGTAATAAGAATAGATTACCGGAAATTGTTCTTCAAATTCTTGGTAATCTATTCTTAGTCCTTAAACATTGGATGTGATCGAAGTGAAGCGTATAGCTGCTTTTTAACCATCATTTATTTGGTTTTAGAGGGTGAGACAAAAGTAAACAGCACTTTTGTCTCACCCTCTTTAATACTATCTACTTAGAACTTAGCATAATTACTATTTCCGAGTAGCCTAAGCTTCTCGCATAATCTTCAGCTGTTCGACCTGTATTGTCTTTCAACTCCTTATTTGCTCCTGCATCTAATAATACTTTGACGATTTGTTGGTAGACTGAAGAGCCGTTTGTTAATGCCACCGCTTCAATCAAAGCTGTGTAGCCATAGTTATTTTGATGATTAATATTAGCCCGACCATCTTTTAATAAAAGTTCAACGTTCTCCAGATGACCTTTTTCAGCAGCTGGGATCAAGGCATTCCCACCAAAACGATTAACTTTTTGCTGATCCGGTACTTGTTTTTCTAACATATATCTCAAGATTTCTGTTTTGCCTTGTGCACCTGCGTAAAGGTAAGGGCTGTCAGAGATATGATCTTGCTGATTGATATCTGCCCCTCTATCGATTAGCAGTTTAGCAATTTCGATAAAGTTTTGATGGGTAGCAATCAACAGAGGTGATTCTCCTTGCGCATTTACTTCATCAATCGGATAGTTTTTATCTTGAAGTATTTCTTGAACTTTCGCCGTATTATTCTCATTCACTGCTTGAATCAGCGTTCCTACTGGAAATGATTTACTTCTCGACTCTGAGATCTGAGAATGAGGTTCACTAAATTGAGACTTCGTTGTATCACTTTTTTCACTTGTCATACTCGTACTCTCCTTCACCGTTTGTTTTGACTCCCTTTTTTTCGTTTGACAGGCTGAAAAAATAAGTAATAAAGAAAACAGTACCGTTATCTTTAGCATGAATGTTTTTTTCATTCTATTTATCCTCCTTAACTGGGTCTTATTTTCAGTATAAAGCATAAATATAAACGAATTATAAATTCAACCGTTTCAGCGAGATTTATTTCTTATTAAAACAAAAAGCAACTAAATACTCGATTAATGCGACTGTCGGAATCTGTGAAGATAAATCAAAATTATAAGGTAGTCGCTGATTTTCAATATAATAAGGAATATTGATCGTTGAAAGTTTGGCCAATGTATTATCATGCGTATTGGTAATACTGATAATATGCTTGCTAGTTGATTTTAATAATCGAACAAGTTCAATAATTTCAGCTGTTTCTCCTGAAGTGGAAAAAATAATAATCACGCTGTCCCCCTCTTTCATTTGTGTAGAAAGAAAGGGTGCATATGGCTCATTGGAATGCATTGCCTTGTATCCTATCGTATTGAATTTTCTAGCAGCGTAATTGGCCATCACTCCTGATGACCCCATACCAACACAATAAATAAAACTTGATTGTTGTAATAACTCACTAACCATCTCAACTTGTTCTAAAACATTTTCAGCAAAAACTTGATTCACAAAAATCCCTTCAAGTGAAATCGTATCAGTCATTCCTTGACCAGCAACTTTACTGACTTCATTTTTGACATAGCGTTGAAAATCATGATAAGAATCAAAGCCACATTTCCGTACAAACCTTGTCACAGTTGAAGGAGAGCAAGGAATTTGAGCTGCGATTTCTCTAGCTGAAAGAGTAAAAATAGTTTCTAAGTTTCTAAAAATATAGTTTTGCAGTACTTCATCGGCATCAGATAGATGTTTAACTGCTGATATTTTTTCTAGCATCGACTTAACCTACTTATGTTCAAATTTATGTGTACATTATAGTGGAGGCTTAGATATAAGTAAAGAATGCTAATCAGTGATCTTTCAATAAACAAAAAACGAGCCCCGAATAAACGCTAAAAGTTTATGGGGAACTCGTTTTTTTATTTATCTAAATCAAGTGTTATTTCTTTTTCTACTCATCAATTGCTGTTACATCAATATTCAACTCAAACAATTGTAGCGGTGAAACAGTACTTGGTGCGCTAGTCATTGGATCTGCTGCTTTCCCATTTTTAGGGAAGGCGATCACTTCACGAATGTTGTTTTCGCCTGCTAATAACATCACTAAACGGTCTAAACCTAATGCGATTCCGCCGTGTGGAGGGAATCCGTAATCTAATGCATCCAACAAGAAGCCAAATTGTTCTTGTGCTGATTCTTTTGTAAATCCTAATGTTTCAAACATTTTTTCTTGTAAGTCACGCTTGTGGATACGTAGTGAACCTCCACCTAGTTCGTAACCATTTAAAACAATATCATAAGCTTCAGCGTAGACTTTAGATGGATCTGTAGAAAGTAATTCCACATCAGACTCTTTTGGTTGTGTGAATGGATGATGTGCAGAAACATAACGACCAGCTTCTTCATCATATTCAAACAATGGCCAGTCAACAACCCATAAGAAGTTAAATTTCGACTCATCGATTAAACCTAATTCTTTTCCTAAACGAGAACGAACTGCTCCTAATGCTGCTGCAACTACTTCTGGCTTATCTGCACCAAACATCAAAATATCGCCGACCTCAGCATTTGTTGCTTTGATTAATTCATCTGAAACATCTGTCAAGAATTTAGCGATTGGACCTTTTAATCCATCTTCTTCGACTTTCAACCAAGCTAGGCCTTTTGCTCCAAATTGACTAACATACGTACCTAAATTATCCATGTCTTTTCTTGAATATTTATCCGCTGCACCTTTAGCATTCAACGCTTTGACTTGCCCACCATTTTCTAAAGCCATTTGGAAGACTTTGAAATCAACATCTTTGACAACATCTGAAATATCAATTAATTCCATATCAAAACGTGTATCTGGTTTGTCACTACCGTAACGCGCCATTGCTTCATCATAGCTGATACGTGGGAATGGTAATGTTACTTCGATTCCTTTTGTTTCACGCATTACTTTCGCTAACATTTCTTCTGTCATTGTTTGGATTTCTTCTGGTGTTAAGAAAGTTGTCTCAATATCGACTTGGGTAAATTCTGGTTGACGATCCCCACGTAAATCTTCATCACGGAAACAACGAACGATTTGGTAATAACGATCGAAACCAGCATTCATCAATAACTGTTTGAAAATTTGTGGCGATTGTGGCAACGCATAAAAATGTCCAGCGTGCACACGGGAAGGAACTAAATAGTCGCGAGCGCCTTCTGGTGTTGATTTACCTAGGTAAGGTGTTTCGATATCCATAAAATCAGTGTCATCTAAATAATGACGGATTGTTTTCGTTACTTCATGACGTAATTTTAAATTTGCTGTCATTTGTGGACGGCGTAAATCTAAATAACGATATTTCATGCGAATTTCATCACCAACATTATTCTCGTCCTCAATTAAAAATGGCGGTGTTTTAGCCGTATTTAAAATCGTGATTCCTGTTGCCATTACTTCAAATTCACCGGTTTTCATTTTAGGGTTGATCGCTTCTGTATCACGATATGTTAGTTCGCCAGTGATTTCAATTACATATTCACTACGGCATTTGTCTGCAATTTCCCATGCTTCTTTTGAATGGGCTGGATTAAAAACAACTTGTGCAATCCCTTCACGGTCACGCAAGTCAATAAAAATAACTCCACCTAGGTCACGGCGTTTTTGTACCCAACCTTTTAATGTGATTACCTGTCCTACTAAATCTGCCGAAACTTCTCCGCAGTATACTGTTCTTTTTGTCATTGATTGTTGCTCCTCTTCATTTTTTACTATTTATTAATCAAACATCACTGTCATCATTTCATCATAGACTTCATCAAATCTCTCGTAAATATCTGATAGTGGAAATGCTTTTTCTTTACGGCTAGCCATTGATTTTACATTGACAATGCCTTGTGTTAACTCAGTTTCACCTAAAGTCAGTGCTAATTTTGCATTTAATTTAGCTGCTGTTTTAAATTGTGCTTTTGCTTTTCGATCCATAAAATCTCGATCCGCTGAAAAACCAAAGTTACGAATAGCTTGAACTAGTTTTAATGATTCGATATTTGTCTGCTCCCCAAGTCCTACAACAAAGGCATCTACTTCATTGATCACTGGAACAACTACGCCTTCTGCTTCCATTGTAATCAACACACGTTCGATTCCCATTGCAAAACCAAAACCAGGGGTTGCAGGTCCCCCAAGCTCTTCCACTAAACCATCGTATCGACCGCCGGCACAAATCGTTGCTTGAGCGCCCATACCAGGTGCTTCACTCATCACTTCAAAAATTGTATTTGTGTAATAATCCAAGCCACGAACCATGTTACTGTCCACTTCAAAAGGAATATTTAGCTCATTCAACATTGTTTTGACTATTTCAAAATGCTCTTTTGAATCTTCACTTAAATAATCCAAAATCGATGGCGCATCCGCTACAATCGCTTGATCTTTCTTATCTTTACTGTCTAGAACTCGTAAAGGATTTTCGTGTAGACGACGTTTCGAATCTTCACTTAAATCAGCCGATTTTGGCTCTAAATAATCAATCAAAGCCTGACGATAAGCAGCTCTTGTTGCTTTGTCTCCTAAAGAGTTAATCACCAAGCGAATTTGTTGAATCCCTAACTGTTTAAAAAAGTCTAAAGCCATTGCCATACTTTCAACATCAACCGCTGGATTAACGCTTCCGAAAGCTTCTGCTCCAATTTGGTGAAATTGTCTTAGACGTCCTGCTTGCGGACGCTCATAACGGAACATCGGTCCCATGTAATAGGTTTTATAAGGTTTCGCAAATTCTGGTCCAAATAATTTATTTTCAACAAATGAACGAACAATTGGAGCTGTCCCTTCTGGGCGCAATGTTACATGACGATCCCCTTTATCATAAAAATCATACATCTCTTTTGAAACAATGTCAGTTGTATCTCCCACGCTTCGAGAGATCACTTCATAGTGTTCAAAAATAGGGGTGCGAATTTCTTCATATTGATAATCACGGAAAATCAAGCGAGCCGTTTCTTCAACGAACTGCCACTTTTCAGAAGTTCCTGGTAATAAGTCATTGGTGCCTTTTGGTTTTTGATAACTCATTTTTTTCATCTCCTATTTTATTGTTTGTTATTTGTAAGGTGTTTTGGTAAAGATTGATTGAGATTAGAGCAGCTCTAAAGTCGTTTGTAAAATTAGGTACTACTTTTTATTCACTGATCATTTCTTTTTGTTCGGATCATGGCGTTTAATAGTTCACTAGTTAAGATAACTTCTCTCACTTCGTTCGCCAAGTATTGTTCATCATCCCCTCTAGTGAAGCCAAGCATGCTCAGCTTTAGCTCTTATATCTAAAGTGATAAACAACAAAAACTCGCCCTTGTATAATTACAAGGGCGAGTGAATAGACACACGCGGTACCACCTAAGTTTTGAAAGATTGCTCTTTCCTCTAACGATTAACGCTCGTAACGGAACGGTTTTTCCTCCGTTCATCTCCAGAATGTCTTTCGATTTTTCTATTGAAGTTGCTTTCAGCCACGGCAACTTTCTCTTATACAATTAGATTGAAATCTACTCGTTCTTTCATTGATTTTTTAGATATTAAATATAAATTACTAAAATTCCCCAGTAAAGTCAAGGGAATTCAATTAATTTCACCCTCTGAGACAAAAAATAATCTGATAATTCTTCCTTAGTACATCTATTTCAGCCTTTATTAATAAAACTTTTCTATTTTCTTAATGATGATGAAGCATATCGTGAAGGATATCTGAACCTGACCACTCACTATTATAATAAGTCGGCCAGTTTTCCAATTCTTTCAGTAACTCTTCTTGGCTCTCATCGCCAAAATATAAATGAAAATGTTCAGTTTTTGTCGGCTTAATATTGTGATCACTAAACTGAATATTTAGCGGTGCACCACTATTTTTATCTACTGCACTAAAAAGATAGCGTACACCTCTTTTACCAGATTCATATGTTAAGATTCGATACCCATCATAGTGATAGTCTGATTTTTGAGAAATGCCATCTTTAAAAAACTCAACTGTATTTCCCTTAATAAGGATTCGTTCGGTCTCCGTTTTATAGCCTGTCGTATAATATTGTTTATACTCGTCAAAACTCTTGTCCTTTTTTTCTTTTGCTTTGTGTTCAAGAACTTCATCTAAGGTGCCATCAAGCAAGTATGGATAAACGGATTGCCAATCGCCTGACCAATCTTGTAATGTTCTGTTTTCAATTTCATCATCTTTAAACTCTCCGTCCTTACTGTGAGAATGTTTATGATTATGCGCTTGTTTTTCTTTTGAAGATTGACTAGTTGTTTCAACTGTTTCTGTGTTATTTGTTTTTGCACAACCACTAACTACCAACATCCCCAGCAAAAGAATCCCGATTCCTTTAAACAACTCCGTATTTTTCTTTTTCATCTTCCAACCTCTTTTCCATTTTTATTGATTAAACCTAATAATAGCTTCTTATCATTTCTGGTTTGCAAACCACAAAACGTAACGATTACGATTTAATCAAATTATTTTATACTACCTTTCGAAAAAAAACAATAGAAAATAAAAAAATATTGTAAGCAAAGATAAGATTTCTATCTATTACTCACAATATAAAAGGTTTACAATCCACTATCTAATAGTTCTGCTAATGAAATAAGTGCCTTATGAATAGCTTCCAGTAATTGGTTTGTTTCATTTTCATTGTTTTTTTTTGCTGACATCGTCAGAATCACTTTTTCATCTAGAATACCGTAATAAAGGCCAAAACCAGTTTTATTTACTGGTCCAAAACTAAAGGACTCTAATAAATCATAGGGAATTCCGGTTGTTGAGATAAAATCTTCTCTTAATATTTCAAGTGCTTCCGCTGAAAAAAATCTCGCTCCTTCTTCAGGATTAAGAGCCATTTTTTGTAGCCCAAAAAGATGCCGTTCTATTCCCTTACCATTTTGACATTGCCTGATTCGATCTGAATGAGCGGATGCAGCTTCTTTAAATAATGCCGCTAACTCCTCTTTAGAATTCACTTCAGTATTTTCATAAAATGCCTCGACAAATACTTTTTTCTCTAGACTAATTGAACGAGCACTTTCTGTTCTCCCTTCATAAAACATACGCATAGCAACTGGTTCATAAATCGATCTTAACTTTCCAAAAACCTTTTGTTGCGCCATCGCTAAAGCAATATGGAAAAATGCGTCTGGACTGACTTTGGCTTTTTTCATCTGTTCTTTTCCGATATCAGAGATGACTTGATGTTTAATACTATAAGAGCTATTTTCTTCCATAACGCTCTTTCGTGATTGTTCTAAATCAGTGATTAATTCATTTGTTAAGACCCATTCAAATCTCTCCACTATACGAGCTGAACCCTTTTTAGCAACTGGCAAATCTCCCTCATTGAAGGAATTAAATACGTTGGTCAGTAGATTCATAGTTGGCACACCATCAATCGCAGTATGTTCCATATTAAATCCAATATAACCGTTTTTCGTGATGATCGCCTGTGTTGTTTTTGCCAAGAATTGATGGCTTGTATTTAACAAAACATCATTGATTCGTTCATCCTCAGTATCATCGTTTCCTTGTGAAAAACTTAGAATAAATAATGCCTCTTCAATCTGTTTCAAATTTTGACTATTTCTTTCATCTAGTTTTAGCTGTTCATAAATCGAAGCTGACTCATCCCTTTTGACACCTGTGAGGTAAGGAATCAACTCTTCGCCTTTTCTGGGGGTGCGTTCCGCTGATAATACATACTGCAGATTTTCCAACAATTGTTCAATGGGATAAATTTCGCCCAAACCATTTGTCACATCTAAACGAAAATAGATACCATTTGCAAAAATCACAACATAATTACCTTCTGCCTTCGCTTCTCCTCTATAAAAAGAATCGATCTCTCCGCCAGGAATTCTGCAACTTTTGAAAAAATTCATATAAAATGACATATCAACAGGTTGGTTTTGTTTCGTATATTCCATTGGATATGTGCCATCAACTAAGCGAAGATAATTATTCGTCAATTGATACACCAGTTGAGCCGCTTTGGCTTCTTTAGATGTCAATTGATCATAATAAATTGGGTTAATAACCAAAGCAAAGTTCGACTCGCTTTGCAAATAGCCTCGACTTTCTAAATAATTCTGTTCCCAAAGGGGCGCCAACCAACTCCCCGTTGTTTTTTCGGCATAATGAACCAAATCCTTTTGCAATATTACTCCATCTGAAAAACCAAAGGCTACAACTTTCTTTTGAAAGTCTTTTAGCTCTTCTAATGTCATCAGTGGTCTCATCCATTCACTAAATTCTCTTAAGGTTTCATGTAATTCAGGCACAGGCAATTTTTTTAATTTCGGTAACAGTTGCTCTTTATATTTTTCCATCTTACACCTCAACGCTCTCTTTTTCTTTCATTATACCAATCATTTCTTCTTTATATGTCCCTTTTCTAAAAATAATTGAACATAATAACAAAAATAAAAAAAGAACTTTTTATCTTGAATTAACCTGATAATTCGCTCTTATTCAATTTTCATCAAAACGAGAAATCTTGAAAAAACATAGAATAAATTAGTGATATATAAACCAACTTGAATTACTGACAAAAAATTGTAAAAACTATTTTTGAATATTTCATTTACTTGTTTTTTAGTAAGATATACTTTTTATTAAATTGAAAGCAAAGAATCGCATTAGATAACTGCGTTGTTAGAGCAGAAAATAGAGGACGATTTAGAGATCCTAACAAAAGAGGAATGGTCATTCAAAAGTTTTGGTTTAAAGCTGAATTATAAGCCTTCAAAGTAGAGGTAGATGCTTAGATAGGTGCCATACAAGCCCATACGGAGCAAATCAATGCATTTGGTCAAGCTTATAGTTAGGCTGTCTCCAACGCTACGCAAGAAATGCAGTTCGCTGTTACTATGAGTGGACAAGGAAATAGATGCTATAAACAGATAGAAAAACAAGCTTAATTTTGACAATTATCATCAAAATCAAGCTTGTTTTCTTTTGGAGAAATACTAGTACTCCAGATGTATTTCTTTATCTATTCTTTGTATCAATAATAATCGTAACCGGTCCGTCATTTATCAATGACACGGCCATATCAGCCCCAAACTCACCAGTTTCCACGTGGATCTCTAATTCTTTCAACTGCTTATTAAACAACTCATATAAAGGAATCGCAGTCTCTGGACGAGCAGCCTCAATAAAACTAGGTCGATTGCCCTTCTTTGTATCTGCATACAAGGTAAACTGAGAAACACTCAAAATGCTTCCTTGAATATCTTGAATACTTAAATTCATCTTACCAGCCTCATCTTCAAAAACACGAAGCTTGCTGATTTTACGAATTAAATAAGCCACATCTTCCGCTGTATCGATTTCATGAATTCCTAATAAAATCATGAAGCCTTGATCGATTTTTCCAACACTTTTTTGATCGATCATAACCTCAGCTTGGGTCACTCGCTGAACGACTGCTTTCATAATTTATTCCTCCTAGCCGTTGGTACGACGGACATTATAAACATCCGGTATATTTTTGATTTTATCCACGATGGTTTTTAGATGAGCCAGATTTTGAATTTTTACTGTCACATGAATCATCGCCATTTTATTTTTCGTTGGTTTTGCTTCCACACTCACTAAATTTTTGGTCATTGAACTAATTACTTGCAGCACATCATTCAATAATCCGCTACGATTATAGCCATAAATCTCTAAATCAGCATCATATTCTTTATTTGAATTATCAGTATCTTCCCACTCAACTTCAATCAAACGCTGAGCAAGTTCTTCTTGATACTGCACATTCGGACAATCCGCACGATGGATCGAAACACCTCGGCCTTTCGTAATATAACCGACAATCTCGTCTCCTGGCACTGGGTTACAGCAACGACTTATTCTAACAAGTAAGTTTTCTACGCCTTGAATCACGATTCCGCCTTCATGACGAACTTTCATTTTATCCGATTCTTTTTTGACGGGCTGTGTCATCAACTCTTCTGCTTCTTGCTTTTGGCGTACCATCTCTTGTTCTTTCCGTTCCTTTTCAGTTAAACGGTTGGACACCATTTGCGCACTAATTTCACCATAACCAACAGCTGCATAAAGATCATCTTCTGTTTGGAAATTAAAACGATCCAACGCTTCCGCCATTTTGGTTTTATTCAAAAATTCTTTTGGCGCAAAACCATGTTCCAGCAAAAACTTGCTAATTGCATCGTGTCCTTTGATAATGTTGACTTCACGATCTTGAACTTTGAAAAATCGTTTGATTTTATTTCGTGCTTTGCTTGTTGCTACCATTTTTAGCCAATCACGGCTTGGGCCAAAGGAATTTGGTGAGGTTAAAACTTCAATAATATCACCATTTTTCAGTGTATAATCCAATTGAACCATTTTCCCATTAACCTTCGCACCTGTTGTCTTATTTCCAATTTCCGTATGCACACTATAAGCAAAATCAAGCGGTCCAGAACCTTTTGGCAATTCCGTTACTTCACCGGTCGGAGTAAAGACATAGACTTTATCACTGAAAATATCGCCTTTAACACTTTCCATAAAATCAGAAGCATCATAACTCTCATCTTGCAATTCAAGAATCTCACGGAACCAACTTAGTTGTTTTGTATCATTGTCTTCATCTACTTTTTCAGTCTTACCTTCTTTGTAAGCCCAGTGAGCAGCAACCCCGAACTCAGCAATTTGATGCATTTCGTGCGTTCGGATCTGTACTTCTACTGGATTTCCTTTTGGTCCAATTACTGTTGTATGGATGGATTGATACATATTTGCTTTAGGCATAGCAATATAATCTTTAAACCGTCCTGGCATAGGGGTCCATTTCGTGTGGATCGCACCTAAAACAGCATAGCAATCTTTGATAGAATCAACAATCACTCGGATCGCTAATAAATCATAGATTTCATTGAATTGTTTTTTATGATCCTTCATCTTCCGATAGATTGAATAAATATGTTTAGGACGACCGTAAATTTCGGCATAAATATCTAAATCTTCTGTCGCTATTCGAATATCCTCAACCGCTTCTTCAACATAGGCTTCTCGCTCATCTCTTTTACTTTGCATCAAATTAACGATACGGTAGTATTGATTCGGATTGATATAGCGCAATGCTGTATCTTCCAGTTCCCATTTGATTCGACTAATCCCTAAACGATGTGCAAGAGGTGCATAAATTTCAATTGTTTCTTGGGCAATTCGGCGCTGTTTGTCTTCTCTTAGATGCTTTAGTGTACGCATATTATGGAGACGATCAGCCAGCTTCACCATAATTACACGCAAATCTTGTGCCATCGCTAAAAGCATTTTCCGATGATTTTCAGCTAACTGTTCTTCATGAGATTTATACTTTATCTTTCCAAGTTTAGTCACACCATCAACTAACATAGCGACATCTGCCCCAAACTCATTCTTTAAATCTTCCAACGTTACGTCTGTATCTTCTACCACATCATGTAAAAATCCTGTTGCAACCGTGTGCGGATCCATCCGTAATTCAGCTAAAATCCCTGCAACTTGAATTGGGTGAATAAAATAAGGCTCTCCGGACTTTCTAACTTGACCTTCATGCGCCTTTTCAGCATAATCACAGGCTTTTTGAACAAACGCAACATGCTGTGGTGCCATATATTTCGATACAAGTTTAATGACTCCTGGACCAGTCATAATTTCCTCTTTTGGCATTGTTATCACTCCTTTGTCCCTATGTCAGACACCTTCGTAACGTGTCCGATTGACTTATGTAAAATACGTAAATTACTACAATTTGTTATATCACTTTAAAAAAGAAAAGTACCACTTGAAACAGTAGCACTTCCAACATCTTTTATTATACTAAATTTCACTAGATTTTCAATTACTCACAATTTAATTCCACTTTGAAATTAAAGGCAAGATCTCCCGACCATTACCGATCCCGATTTGAGAGGCTCCCGCTTGAAAAAGTAATTCGATTTCAAGTAAGGTTGGCGCTTTTACATTTACTTGGAAATTTATTTTCTTTCTTCGAGCTGTCCGAAAAATACTCATATCATAGATTGCCTGCTCCATTGTCAAATCAATCCCTAAAGAAATCCGACTAACATTCAACTCTGCGATATCCATTATCAATGCTTGTTTTTGATTGTCCGTTAAGTTACTGCTATCTATAAAAAATCCAAGGGCGTTCCGCCCAAATGCCAGCGGTGCTAATGCTTGATAATTCTGATTGCCATAACTGTTCAACTGCTCAGGCGGCATAGTCACAAAAACATCTGATGCACCATCTCTGTATAATTGTCCTGTCTCAAACGCTTTTTTAGCTAATGTTCCTCTGCCTAGCGGAAAATCGACAAAACTACCTACTTGAATGATTGTTCCATTCAATAATTGTTTGGCTCTTGCTACATTATGTGGCAAAACAAAAATTGAACCTACAGGAAATTCTTTCAAGAAAAGTATTTCTTCTGTGAACTGTTGGTCTGTAAACGCTGGATCCGTTAACATAACTGAAAGTTTTTGCAACCTTAACTCCATAACTAACCCCCTTATAACTTACACTAATTCAAATTGATAACTAATGGCGCTCAATACATATAAAGGCGCCGTTTCAGCGCGTAAAATCCGCGGTCCCAAGCCGCAAAGAATACCACCATGTTCTTGAAACACCTCGATTTCGGTCGGTGAAAAACCACCTTCTGGACCAAATATAATCAAAATTGACGCCCCAACAGCTAGTTCGCTAAGTGCTGTAGCAAAGCTACTACGTTCCCCACTTTTTGCAGATTCTTCATAAGCAATCAATACTTTATCATAGTTAGAAAAAATCGATATCAGCTCTTGTTCTTTCTCTAATAATACAATATCAGGTGCAAACTGACGATGAGATTGCTCAGCTGCTTCCGTAGCAATTTTCTTCAAGCGTTCTGTTTTTTTAGCTAACTTTTTGTGATCCCACTTTACAACAGATGACTTGGCAGGAAATCCAATAAACTCGTGACTACCAAGTTCGGTTCCTTTTTGAACAACCCATTCTAATTTATCTCCCTTAGGATAACCACAAGCAATCGTGACGTTGACTGGTAACTCTTTTTCTGCTTGTTCTTTACTGATTTCTCTTAAGTAGACTGCTTCTTCCGTAACATCAACAATTTCCGCAATGATTGCCAAGCGATCACTAAATACCAAATATACTTGCTGTTTTGGCTCCATCCTCATCACTCGCACAATATGATGATAATTTTCTCCAGTGATCGTGTATTGCTCTTTGGTTTCATAAGGTTCACTTAAAAAATAACGTTGCATCTTACTCTTCCTCTGTTTTCTTTAATATAATCGCATACCAATCTCCCTGTTGGAAAATTTGATCTACAAGAAAACCCGTTTCTGTCATTTTTTCTATGACCATGGCTTTTTTGTCCTGAATAATACCAGAAACAATCAATGTTCCATCATTTTTCAGCAAACGCCATGCATCTTCAATCATCAAGGTAATGATATCTGCTAAAATATTCGCCACGATCACATCAGCTTCAATCATTACACCTTTCAACAAATCATTAGCTGATACATGAACATCACTAGCAATCGGATTCATATCCATATTTTCTTTAGCGGCAGTCACAGCTACATCATCTAAATCATAAGCATGAACTTCTTTAGCCCCTAAATATTTACTAGCAATACTTAACACACCAGAACCTGTACCAACATCAAGCAACGTCTCACCACCACGTAAAACGGTCTCCAGAGCTTGTAATGTCAAGCGTGTTGTTGGATGCGTACCTGTACCAAAGGCCATCCCCGGATCTAAAGTAATAATTTTTTCAGCCCCATCTTGTGCCTCATATTTTTCCCAACTTGGAACGATTGTCAGAAAACGAGTAACACGCACTGGATGATAATATTTTTTCCAAGCAGTTGCCCAGTCACTTTCAGCGACTTCACTAACGTTTACTTCATTCTTACCAATTTCCAAACCAAACTCTGGCAAACGGGTAATGCTTTCTTTAATAAAAGGTAAAATTTCCGGTAAAAATGTTGTTTCAGGAAAATACGCCATCACCAATGCGCCATCCTTAATATGAGTAAATTGCTCTTTGTCTAACAATTCACCATAAAGATCACTTTGAAAATTTTCGACATCTAAAGAATCTTCAATGGCAACACCGCTTGCTCCAGCTTCCATCATAATATTTGAGATTGCTTCCACTGCTTCACTTGCTGTTTCAACTTTTACTTCTGTCCACTTCATGTAGGTACCTCCTTTAATAGGTTGGATAAGCGATATACGTATCGCCCTCAGCTTTTTGATATTTTTTAACAGCTTCATCAAAAGACTCTTGTGACCATTTTAGCTCAAATACTTCTTGTTCTTCATCCGTTAAAAAGTCTAACAAATCACTTTGTCCTTCTGCTAATACTTCATTTAAATAGTCTACAAAACCATCTAGAATAGATTGTTTGATTCCTTTTTTTCCTTCATACGGAATGACTGCTAAATAATCGTCTTCATCTGCAGATGTTTTTTCAGGGTTATAAAATAAAACACCATCTTCAAATTCAATGATTTCTTCTTCTGAAACAATCCCTTGTGCATCGTCGATTGCTTCATGTTCTTTATTTTCAGCAAATAATCGAAAAACAACTTCAATTGAATGATTTTTCGTATTCCAATCTAGTGCTACGTCATACTCTGTCATTTTTTTTGTCATTTGTTCATCTAAATAAGTTAACATTGTTGTTTTTTTCATTTGTTTTCTTCCTTCCAGCCAAAGGCTTTTTGATCAATATCGCTTCTTCTTTGTTTAGAAATATAAGGATTTCCAGAAACAGCGTACCTCAATGGTAAGTCTGTCCAGATTCCTTTATTAGGAATGCCTATACGAGGAAGTGAGATGATTTTCTTGGGTGTTTTTCTTTTTTCAGGAACGATCCTAAGTCTGCTGTCAAAAATCGATTGACCGTATAAATTGCTATTGATTCCCAATGCTGCAACTAGCTTGCCCGGACCATTGGATAGTTCTATTCCTTTGCGACCTCTACGATTTTCTTCCATTTTCTCGATGCCTTCAATTGGCTCGATAGCACGAATCATTACACCTTGGGGCTTACCTTTTTCTTGTGTCACCATGTTCAAGATTAAATGAGTATGCATCGTATAAAGATAAATCGTTCCAGGCTTCTCATACATGGCTTTTAAACGAGGAGTGTCTCGCATCCCAAAGCTGTGAGCTGCCTCATCTTCTGGACCCAGATAAGCTTCCGTATCAACAATATAGCCAGAAAGGATCATTCCATTCTCTGTTTCATGCTCTAAATACATCCCTAATAAATATTGCGCAATTTCTTCTGTTGATTTTGTATTAAAAAAATGTATCATTTTATTCATTCGTTTTCACCACTTCTTATCATACACGAATCTAGCCCCATTATCCATTGAAATAACAAACAATTGGCAGACGGCAGCCCTGTTTTTTATCTACTTTTAATCCTCTTACATGTACAAATCCTCAACTAAACACAAACGTACGTTCTTTGTGGTATAATATGTTTATGAAGAATTGAAAAGGAGGTCCAACGATGCAACAACCATTAGCTTATCGTATGAGGCCACGAAATTTAGATGAAGTTGTCGGTCAACAACAACTTGTTGGGCCAGGAAAGATCATTCGCCGAATGGTGGAAGCTCGAATGCTTTCATCCATGATTTTATACGGTCCTCCTGGGACTGGAAAAACCAGTATTGCTAGTGCGATTGCCGGTTCCACAAACTACGCATTTCGTCTATTAAACGCCGCAACAGACACAAAAAAAGATCTACAGATTGTCGCAGAAGAAGCAAAAATGAGCGGCACAGTAATATTATTATTAGATGAGGTACATCGTTTAGATAAAACAAAACAAGATTTTCTATTGCCACATTTAGAAAGTGGACGAATTATTATGATTGGTGCAACTACAGAGAACCCTTATATTACTATCAATCCAGCGATTCGAAGCCGAACTCAAATTTTTGAAGTTAAACCACTAACTGAAACAGATATCCAAAAAGCAATCAAAGAAGCACTATCTGATACCGAACGCGGCTTGGGAGAATACCCTGTAGTTCTAGAAGAAAAAGCTCTCCAACATCTATCTCGTGCAACGAATGGGGATTTACGTAGTGCTTTAAATGGTCTCGAGCTTGCAGTAAAATCAACACCAGAAAATGAAGATAAAGAAATTGAGATCACTCTTTCTATCATTGAAGAGTGTGTACAGCGTAAAGCATTGACTCATGATAAAAATGGGGATGCTCATTATGATGTCATTTCTGCCTTTCAAAAATCAATCCGCGGCAGTGATGTCGATGCAGCGCTCCATTATCTAGCTAGATTAGTGGAAGCAGGTGACTTGCCGATTATTTGTCGTCGCTTAATGGTAATTGCCTACGAAGATATTGGTTTAGGCAACCCTCCAGCTGCAGCTCGCACTATCACTGCAGTTCAAGCAGCAGAAAAACTCGGTTTTCCTGAAGCCCGAATTCCTCTTGCAAGTGTAGTAATAGATTTATGCCTATCGCCAAAATCTAATTCCGGCATCGTTGCAATCGATGCTGCGTTAGCCGATATTCGTGATGGAAAAGCTGGAGATGTTCCAGGTCATTTGAGAGACAGCCATTATTCAGGTGCGAAAGATTTAAATCGAGGCATTGGTTATCAGTATCCTCATAATTTTGAAAATGCGTGGGTTAATCAACAATATTTACCTGATAAAATAAAAAATGCTCACTATTACAAACCAATTGATACTGGAAAATATGAACAAGCTTTACACCAACAATACCAGCGGATTCAAGATTGGCAAAAAGAAAAGAATTCAAAAAAATAATCCGCTTTCAAATCTAAGCTACCTCGTTGCTGTTTGTACGAGGTTGTGCTATTATAAAGATGGTAAATCTGTGATGTACGAGTTGTCTTTTTTGTGTGTTGACCGAACATTTTATTGATATCTAGGGATCCTTCTGGTACCTAAGCTGGTAACATGCCTTATCATTTGGTAGTTCGAAGCTGTCAGTCGTGGAACCCACCTGCTTTGTTTGCGGGTTCAATACTATAGGACGAATAACGGCATTAACGGATTTTACCATTTTATTAGATTATCGAACAATTTGCGAAGTGCAAATTGTTTTTTATTTGATGGAGGGGCTTTTATGGTTCGAGTACTTATTTTTATAGCTGTCATATTATTAGTTGTTATTGGTGTTTATCTATTAAAAAAAGCAAGCGTTTTTCTACCTATCATGCACAATGGTGAAGCAGACGATAATAAGCAATTTCTACACCAGTTTGGTGTTTTTTATCTGATTCTAGCTGGCATTGGTATTTTAGTTGGACTTTTTAACTTGAAATTTTTTTCATTATTCTACATTTTTTGTTTGCTAGTAATTTCGGGCGTGTTCAGTTTTATGTTTGCTAAGAAGATTCTATAACAGTCTCTTCTTTTTTATTTTCTTTTTTTAAGGTTTTGTTCTACAATTAAGTAAGTAATAAGATTATCGTTTCTAAGGGTTTGAAAGGAGTGGTCACAATGTTACAAAATTATCGTAAAATCATGGTTGCTGTAGATGGATCATCTGAAGCTGAATTGGCTTTTCAAAAAGCAATGAATGTTGCAATGAGAAATGATGCAGAATTGTTATTGGTTCATGTTATAGATACACGAGCATTTCAATCTGTTTCTTCTTTTGATGGTGTCTTAGCAGAACAAGCAACTGAGATGGCGAAACAAACGCTTGAAGGGTATAAGAAACAGGCAAAAGAATATGGTTGTGAGAAAGTATCCAGTATCATTGAATATGGTTCTCCAAAACCGTTGATCGCAAAACAACTACCACAAGATTACGAAGTTGATTTGATCATGTTAGGTGCTACAGGCTTAAATGCAGTTGAACGATTATTTATTGGTTCGGTTTCTGAATACGTTATTCGAAACGCTGCTTGTGACGTTTTAGTGGTTAGAACTGATTTAAACAATAAAGTTCCTGTCCAAACAGACGAAGACTAACAATTAAAAAACAGTCAAAAAAGAAGCAACTCGAAAAAATCGAGTTGCTTCTTTTTAACTTAATTATTTTCTTAAACGTTCAACGTCACGAGCAATCATTAATTCTTCATCTGTTGGAATCAATAATACTTTAACTTTTGAATCTTCCGTAGAAATCACTGATTCTTTTCCACGAACGTTATTTTTCTCATCATCTAATTCACAACCAAACCAAGTCATGCCTTTGATTACTTCACTACGAACGTGTGAATCATTTTCACCGATTCCAGCAGTAAAGACAATTGCATCTACACCATTTAAAACAGTTACGTAACTACCGATATATTTACGGATACGATCAGTAAAGACATCGTAAGCAACTTGAACAGCTTCATTATCCATATTTGCTTCTAAATCACGCATATCACTAGAAATACCAGTTAAACCAAGTAAACCTGATTTTTTATTTAAAATATCGATCATATCTTTGATATCAGTTAATTCAAGTTTTTCCATTAGGTAAGCTAGTAAAGAAGGATCAATATCTCCAGAACGAGTACCCATTGTTACACCTGCAAGTGGTGTAAAGCCCATTGATGTATCAACAGATTTACCACCGTCAACTGCTGTAATTGAAGCGCCATTACCTAAGTGACAAGTAATGATTTTTAGCTCTTCGATCGGACGACCTAGCATTTCAGCTGCACGATTTGCAACATACATATGACTTGTGCCATGTGCGCCATATTTACGAGCTGCATATTTGTCATAGTACTCAGTTGGAATACTGTACAAGTAATTATGTTTTGGCATTGTTGTATGGAATGCTGTATCAAAAACTGCAACACTGATAATATCAGGCAAGATTTTCTTAAATGCCTTGATTCCCATTGCATTAGCTGGATTGTGTAATGGTGCAAGATCAGCTAATTTTTCAATTTTTGTTAACACTTCGTCATCAATAACAACAGACTCTTTGAAGTCTTCTCCACCAGCAACGACACGGTGTCCAACTCCAGTGATTTCATTGTAAGATGCTAAGATATTTAACTCAGTTAACTTATCTAATAACATTTTTACAGCAACGTCATGATTATTGATGTCGATTACTTCTTCATATTTTTCGTTATTTCCATACTTGATTGTAAAGATCGAATCATTTAAACCAATTCTTTCAACGATTCCTTTAGCGATTACTTCTTCGTTTGGCATTTGATATAGTTGCCATTTTAAACTTGAACTTCCAGCATTGATTGCAATTGTTTTAGACATAATACTCTCCTCTTTATCAGTTGTTTTATTTTAAATTTGAAGACTTCCAAGCCTCAAATTGTTGAAAAAATTGTGTTACTTTCGCAGGATCTTTCAATGAACCTAGTTTTGCGACAAGTACTTCTTTTACCTGTTCACTGTATTCCCCTTTATTTTGTACAAACAAAATACTCTTTCTCGACTGAACAGATTTGAACAACTCATCAGGCAGCTGAATCATGCCTTGTAGATATACATTTTTTTGCAACCAATTTTTGAAGAACTCGCTCTGTTCTGTTTCTAAAATATTGGTTGGTATTAGAAATAATCCGTAGCCATCGGGTTTAACAAACTTCATGGCTTGTTCCATCAATAAATGATGTGCGTAGCTATGCCCTTCTTTTGCTACTGAATCAAACTCTTTAGCTTTTTCATCATTTGGATAATACCCAATTGGTAAATCGCTGACAGCTACATCAACTGGATCAACAAGCAAATCTTGCAAGCCATCTTGATGGAATAGCTGGATTGAAGCATTTGTCCATTCACTATTAGTAGCTGAGACAGATAGTAATGTATCATCAATATCTACACCAAAACCTTGAACGGTGTACTTGGCTAAATTCAAGTTAAGAATGATCGTCAGCAATAGATTCCCCATACCTGTTGCAATATCTAATATTTTTAACGGCTGTTTGGGACTATAAAGCTGTTCAATCAAATAGACAAATAAAAAGCCAATGCTGTCTGGGGTCAGCTGATGATTTGCTTGTAAGGACTCTGCTTTGTTCCCTTTAAGTAAAATCAACTGGGATAAACGTCTGATTTCTTCTGGTTCCAATTCGATTGCTTGGAGTTGTTGATAAATGGTTTTAAGTTGTTGAACAGTTTGTTCATCTGGCACTCCATCTAATACACGTACTTGATAATTATCAATGATATTTTCACCATTTTCAGTATATGCATCCAAAAAAGAAGTGTCTAACGATTGTTTAAGCAACTGAATAGCCTGCTCTGTCAAATCGAAAGCCTTTTCTATTTTCTCAGGGAACAAAAGAAACACCTCTATTTCTATCTATAATATAACAATTTTCATACCTGTTCTATTTTAACGAAAAAACAGACAATAATCAATCAATTTCCCGTGAATATTTATAAAACACTGAACTATACTCATTTTTTACAAAAATCCTAAAATGAATTCTCTTCTTACATTGTTCATCTGTATTAGTTTCTAGATCCCTTAATTTGATACACGCTTCACAAATTTTCTAATATCCATTCCCTTTACTGTATTTAAGTCTTATCTTTTCAACTTTTGGATAGTTTTCTTGAAATTGGTATGTTGCTTGGGTTTGATCTAGCCTTACCCTAAAATTTAAAGTAGTTTGGTCGTATTTATAATACAACATTCCCGTTGAATATTTTTGCTGTCCTTCTTTTTTAAGCTTTTCTTTTTCCTGTTTAATATTATAAAGAAATATACTTACCATCGTTTTGGCAGTATAATACTCACTTGTCTTTCGTGAAAAACGTTGTGTTAACTGAAAATCTTCTAAAATAAGCTGAAAAAGAAAACTGAATAAAAAGAGAAATAGTAACGTAGTAAGTAAAATACTCCCTTTATACTTATTTTTCATTTTCCTTCTCCTTAGGGATAATCCATTTTGTTGTAACATTTTCATTATTTTCAAGAGTTACTTTTATCTTAACTGAATTATTTTCCTCTATAAAAATTGCTTGTTTTACATCTGTTAAAAGAGGGTGATATCCGCCATTTTCAACTTTTACCAATTTGCCTAACTTGTATTCGATCCAAACTGTCTTATTATTCCTTTTATTTCTAAGAATAATTTTATCATTTTGCGTCTTTTCATAGCGACAATCTTTTAATTCATTTTCTAATTGAATCATAAATATATGCCATTCTTTTTTTCTTTCACTTTTCAAACGTTTGGTCACCACGGATCCATGTTTAACAGAAGCTGAAAAAAGTATACAAATAACAGATAATACAAGCAGAGCAAGCAAACATTCTGTTAAAGTAAAGCCCAAATAATTGTTTTGAGATCTATTCTTTTTTGATCGTGAAAAGCTCTTTTCCATCTGTAATCTCCACTTCCACCAACATATCGTTTGTTGTATCCAATTGTAGCTGATAGCTTTTATTCTCTGTGTTCATTTCTTTAGATAACTGTCCTCCATAATTCTCATGATGCTTTATTTCTTCATATAAAATTCGCTGCATAGATAGTTTATCTTCTGTTTGTTTATTCTTTTTTAACAGAAACCCATTTAATGACATGTAACTTCCGACTATCAGACACAACAAACCCAACGCAACTAAACTTTCTAACAAAATATAGCCTTTATAATTGTTTGTTTTTTCGGACATAGCGCCCACTCCCTAATTGAAATTGGAACTCAATCAACTGATTTTTTTCTATCCATGAAAAAGAAAACTTTGAAAGTACCCCATTATTTCCAGAACTCTTTTTAAATATAATTTTATTAGGCCCAACAGCTTTTAACGATGATGGAACTTCCAACATTTCCTCTACCATTTGATCATTTTTAGGAATTAAAAAACTAAATTGCTGGTTCTCTTCAAAAAACACAATTTGGGTATCAACTGTATTTACAATAGCCATCTGTTGGGTAAACAACAATTGTTTTTCAAAAAATGAAAGAAACTGCTCAACTTCTAATGCTTGCTTCCATTTCTTAATTGCAAGTGTAGGAAGTAAAATAAAAATTGTACAGATAAATAAAACTATCAACGTCTCTACTAGCGTAAATCCTTTCATGTTTTTTATGATCATTTCTTATTTGCCTGATATTTCTCATATTGTTCTTGTGTGATGTACTGCTCTTTTAACAACTGATCAATCGTTGGCGTCTGATTTTTTTCCATAGTATACAAATCAATTTGTGTCTCTACAATTTTAACAATTGCTTCATTTCCCTTTTTATCAACACTTTCTTTGTGTTTTGAAAGATTTGGTACAAATAATAAAATTAAAACGGAAATAATCAGCAATACAACCAACATTTCTAATAATGTAAATCCACAATAATTCATTCGTTGTTTTTTCTTTTGTACGATCATAATAGCTCCTCCATTCCGCCGTAAATTGGCAATAGCATCGCTGCATAAACACTAACAACTAACAATGCAACAATTAAAAAAATAATTGGCTGAATCCATTGAATTAATTTTTCCATACGCTTAAAAAAACGTTGCCAACACAACTCACTATATAACATCAACTCTTTACCTAAATTTCCTTTCACCTCTCCTTGTTGAATAATCAAAGATAATTCTGGAGAGAAGAAAGAAAATGTTGGCAGTTGTTCATAAAATGTATGCCCCAATATTGATCGTTCTTCAATTATTTCAGCAAGTTCCCTCATGAGAGAACGCTGCTCTACTGTTTGCATTAATTGGATAACCATCTTAATTTCCAATCCTTGATAAAATAGTTTTCCCCATTCAAGAGCAAAAAAAGCAGAACTATATTCTTTATAAAACTTTCCTATGAGCGGTAACTTAGAAAAAAATGTCGCTCTTTGTAAAAAAGTTCTTTTACTTAACTGCCAACGTAAAAAAGAAACCGTAACTACTAAACTGAGGATAAATGCAAGTAAGTAATAGGGACTTTTCTGAATAAAATGAATTCCTATACTGTCCGCTTGAATCGTTCCATTTATCATCAGTTGAGGAAGCAAAACTTGACGAATACTAATCAAAACAACAGTTAAAAAAAGTAAAAGTAATACTGGATAGCTGATTACTTTATAAAAACTTTGTTGCTGTTTTTCAACGATTCTCATATGTTGGTTGATTCTTTTTAGTGTTCCTGCTAAATCTCCGTGAGTTTGCGCAAATTCAATTTGTGTAATAACTAGTGTCTTAAATCCAAGAGGAACTAACCCACTATGAAGTGATTCTCCTTGTTCCATCAATGTAATCAAGTAGTTTATCGCTTTTTCAGAAATAGAACGAGATTTTTTCATAAAAAGCAAACTTTCTTGAATGGTAAATCCATTCTTCAATAAATCTGCAAGTAAATGAATAAAAAGTTGCTGTTGTTGTTTTGATAATTCAATACTCTTTTTCTTCTTCAAATGTTTGATCATCAATAAATCCATACGCCCAAACCTTCCTTAATTCTTGCGACCACTTAGAAATCATTTTTCTAGAAAAATCATAATCCATAAGTAAGCCACTGATTTCTTCATCATTTATAGTGAGAAAAGGTAATAATCTCTGATAAATAATTCCTGCCACACATTCAGAAATTTCTCGTTCCTTTACACCTAATTCTGCCAATCGTTCATAGACTCCATTAATACTCCTCGCATGAATTGTTGCGAATACTGTATGCCCTGTGAGTGCTGCTCTAATCGCAGCTTCAGCAGTCAGAGCATCTCGTATTTCTCCAATAATCAAAACATCTGGTCGATGGCGTAAACAAGCTTTGATTAACGCATCATAAGTCAAATCAATTTTGGTATTCGTTTGCAATTGAAGAAACGACTCTTCCTCAATTTCCACAGGATCTTCTATTGTAATCACTTGTTGAAATTGATCTGTTTCCTTTGCTAATTTATACATTAATGTTGTTTTACCAGAACCGACAGGACCACAAAACAAATGTAACCCACGCTGCTTAATATGATTCCGAATGCTTGTTAGTTGCTGTGGTAAAAAGTAGTTTTCACGGTTATTTCCGAAAATATGCAAAAAACGGATAACCAAACTTTCTCGTTGTCTAAAATCACCCACTGTGGATAAACGCAACCGTACTTCATCATTATTGATCCTATACGTTGCAGCTCCAACCTGAGCTTTTCTTCGCTCTCCAACGTCCATACTGCCAATGAACTTAAAATGAAAAATTAATTTTTCACCTTCTTCCTCATTCAATTCTTGGAAGAGTACTCTTTTTTTCCCCTTTCTTGTAAATATTTGAACCTTGTTTTCAACAGGTAAAACATAGATATCTTGCAAACATTCTACAACACCCCATGCAATTAACTTAAGAGAAAGCTCTTTAATATCCATTCTCTTCCCTCCTCAAAAGTAATATACGCACTTTAATAAAAAATATTCAAAAAACCTGAAACAAAACTAAAAAAGTTTCGTTTCAGGTTTTAATGTTACACCAAGTTTAATTAACCACTGTTTCAACTGTATAAATCCATTCTTAACAAACTATAAAAGAAAAAAATAAAGTTGTAAGTGTGAAAAAATCACCACTTACAACTTTATAAGAGTTCTGATGCACTATCTTCCCCAAAATAGTTTATCGTTTTGATATACTCATTATACTAAAAAATTGCCCGTAATAACTTTCAGAAATTGTGAATTTTATTAAAATTTTTGAGAAAAACTGACTCCTACTCAAAAGGGTTGAGTAGGAGTCAGTGCTTTACCAAGCGATAAAGACTTAGATCTTATTTATTATACCAAACAATTCATAATAAATCACTAAAATTACTTTTAAAAAGAAATAACTATTTTACAAAAAATAAAAAATTATTTATTTTTCAATTTTTTATTCACCATATATACTGGGATTCCCAACAAAGTAATGCTTATTCCAATACTGGCCAAAATTGTTTGCGTGAATAATGTAGTAATTAAAATAAATAAACCTCCTAAAATTGCTACTATAGGAATAACAGGATATAAAGGGACTTTATAAGGGCGGTTCAGCTCTGGTTCTCTTTTCCTCAAAATCAATACTGCAGTAAAAATTAATAGGCTGAAAAGCCACATGACAAAAATCAACATATCCGTTAATAAATCAAAACTGCCCAAAAACATCATAATCGCAGCAATACTGAATTGGAAGATCCCTGCGATATAAGGAACAACAAACTTTTTAGATAGTTTTTGAAATTGCTGACTGAAGGGAATCATCCCCTCTAACGCCAACGCATACGGTACACGAATACCAGTCATCGTATAACCATTCAATGCACCATATACTGAAATCAAAATGCCAATCGTTACTAATTTACCACCAACAGCTCCAAAAATTTGATTAGACGCATCTGAAGCTGCATTTAAATTGCCAGAAAGTTGTTGGATTGGTAAGGTTTTAAGAAACACAATATTGATTAAAACATAAACAATTGTAATAAACGTTAGGCCTAAAAATATTGCTTTTGGCAAATCTTTTTCCGGTCTTTTCATTTCACCAGCTATAGTACCAACACCAAGCCAACCATCATATGCAAACATTGTTGCCAATAAAGATCCACTCAGCGCATGGATAAAACCGCTATCTCCACCCGACTTAACAGGTAGTAACGAGACTTCGACATTAGAAGGCATAAATAAACCAGCTAATACAATTAATGCGATCGGAATCATTTTTATGATCAATGTAAATGACTGTAATTGTGATGCTGCTTTAGTTCCTAATAAATTAATTAAGGTCACACTCAAGCCAGTTCCTATTGCTATTGGTAATAGCGATCCATTTGACAAATGAAATAAGTGGATAAACTGCGTACTAAAAATAATCGACAACGCAGCAATATTAGCTGGAAAATAAATGACACTTTGAGCCCATCCCAACAAAAAACCAGGCAACTTCCCATATGTATATTCTATATATTTGACTGCACCACCCGTTTTTGGAATAGCAGTCGCTAATTCTGCACTTGTCAAACCCGCACATATTGTTAAAACTCCACCTAAAACCCACGCAAAAATTGTTAAGCTCGGTGACTGAGCAAAGCTAACCACACTTGCTGTTTTAAAAAAAACACCTGCACCAATAACAGTTCCCATAACTGTTGAAAAAGCGCCAAATAATGAAATTTCCCGCTTCAATTGATTTTCTCCCATGATCATCCTCTTTCCCATATTATGTCATTTTTTTAGTATAGCTTTTCTGAAATTAAATTCAAGTATTTCAGAAAAGTCCTCATCATTTTCTTTCATAAAATAAAAAAAGTGCAGATAAAGTCAATATTAGACTCATCTACACAATTAATTCAATAAATGTATTTTATATTATCTAAGCTTGTCCATAGTATGCATTCTTGCCATGCTTTCTAAAAAAGTGCTTGTCTAAAAGATACTGGGGAATTGAACCTACTGCATCATTTACAACTTCTGTTACGCATGCCATCTCAGCTACTTCATCTAATACAACACTGTTCTCCACAGCTTTTTGCGGTGTTTCTCCCCAAGTAAATGGACCATGACCATAAACCAAGACACCTGGAACAGCTAAAGGGTCAATCTTTTTTTCTTTGAAGGTTTCAACTATTACTTTTCCTGTCTCATATTCATATGCAGAAGAAACTTCTTCCAACGTTAATTGACGCGTACAAGGAATTTCCCCATAAAAAGTATCCGCATGAGTCGTTCCATATGCCGGAATTTCTCGTCCCGCTTGCGCCCACATCACTGCATTTTTGGAATGAGTATGCACTACAGCATTGATTTCTTCAAAAGCTTTATACAATTCAACATGAGTCGCTAAATCGGAAGAAGGTTTCATTCCCTCTTCCAGCAGTTCACCATTTAAATCTGTTACAACCATGTCAGAAACTTTCATCTTGCTATAAGGAACACCACTTGGCTTGATGACAATCACTCCTGCTCCCCGATTGATCTCACTAACATTTCCCCAAGTAAGTTTTACCAACCCTGATTCTGGCAAAGCCAAATTAGCAACAAAAACGCGTTGTTTCATCTCTTCTATCAATCGTTTATTTGACAACATATCCAACCTCCTTCAAATAAGGAAAAAGAAATGTTTTAGCTTTCTCGATTTCTTTTTCAGGTGCTTCACTGTTTTCACTCCACATTTCGATTAGAAAAGGTCCATTGTATTCTAAACGCTTTAATGTTTTGAGACACCCCAAAAAGTCAACGCAACCTGAACCAAAAGGAACTTCTTTAAATTTCCCAGGAAACTTGTCGGTCACTGCAATCGTATCCTTCAAATGAATGGCAGAAATATGATCAATTCCAATTTCTAGTTCATAACCAACATCATTTTCCGGCCAAGCTGATAAATTACCAAGATCAGGATACACTTGCAAATAAGGCGATGGAATTTGCTCTTTGATTTTTAAGAATTTAGAAATTGAATTAATAAACGGATCATCCATAATTTCTATTGATAAAACGACCTCTTTAGCAGCAGCCATTGCTACTGCTTTTTTTAAGTTTTCAATAAAATAGGCTCTTGATGTTACTGTCTTCTCTTCATAGTAAACATCATAGCCTGCTAATTGAATCGTACGGATACCTAAATCAGAAGCTAATGCGATTGCTTTTTCCATTATAATCAAAGCTGTATCACGTTTTTCCTGATCCATAGAACCTAACGGAAAGCGTCGGTGTCCACTCAAACAAATTGATAAGATGTTCACTTTAGTTTCATGAATTGCGTCTCTCACTTCTTTTCGCTCTTCATCTGTCCAGTCTAATCGTTTAAGTCGCTCATCTGTTTCATCAATTGACATCTCAACAAAATCAAAATTTAATTTTTTAGCTAATAACAAACGCTCTTTCCAACTAATGTTTTTTGGGAGGGCTTTTTCGTAGATTCCAAATGTAGTCATATGCTTTACCCCCAAATACGTTTGATTTCATCTTGAAAATCTTGTGCAGCTTTTTTGGGTTCTTTAGCTGCGGTAATTCCACGACCTGTAATAAAAGTGTACACATCAAGGCCTTTGAACAATTTCAGTGTCTCTACATCTAATCCCCCAGTAACAGAAACTCTAAAACCCATCTCAATCAGTTTTTTGACCTTTGCCAAATCTTTTTCTCCCCATGTTTCCCCTGCCAATAACGCATCTCGGCTTTGATGATAAATCGCTTGGGAGATACCTGCATCCAACCATTTTTGAGCTTGTTCATAGGTCCAATCTCCATAAAGTTCCACTTGAACTTCTTCAACTTCTTTTGCCGCAGCTTTCATTGTTGGGATCGTTGCACAGCAAATAACTGTCATCCAATCAGCTCCAGCATCTCGGCAATTTTTTGCTACCGTTCCACCTGCATCCGCACACTTGGTATCAGCAACGACTTTTTTATCAGGATATAATGCACGAATACAGCGAACAGCTTCTGCACCTGCTTGTAAACAAAGAATCGTTCCGACTTCCAAAATATCCACAACTTCACCAACTGCAACGACATCCTTAATTGCACTTGGCAAGTCTGAATGATCTAATGCTACCTGTAAGTTAGGTTTACTCATTTATTTTTTCTCCTTTCGCTTTCCCTACAAAGACTAGAGCGAATGATCCATTCACTCTAGAATCTTCGACAATGTAAAATTATAACTATTTAAATTTTGCAGCTAACTCCGTTTCTTGTACTCGCTCACTGATTTCTTTTGCTGACATAACATTTCTTACACCAACAACAGTGATTCCTTTTTTCTTCGCGTCTTCAAACATATTCAAAAAATTCATCGGACAAAAAACGACATCATATTGCCCCGCTGTACTTTTCCCTTCAGAAATCGCACAATGATGAATGTTAGTAATATTAAACCCTAATTCTTTCAATGCTTTTTCCACACTTTTCTTCATCATTAAACTTGTTCCAGATCCATTTGCACAAGATACTAATACTCTCATTTTAAATTCCTCCTAATTTTAAAAGCGTAATGGGCTCGTCCTGACTCGTAGAAAAATAGGAAAATAGGGTTGTGACGCTTTTGGTCACAAACAAATTTTATCTTTTTTCCCAGAGTCTAGCCCATGTAGCTAGATATTAAAGCGTAGTCGGCTCGTCCTGACTCGTAGAAAAATAGGAAAATAGGGTTGTGACGCTTTTGGTCACAAACAAATTTTATCTTTTTTCCTAGAGTCTAGCCCATGTAGCTAGATATTAAAGCGTAGTCGGCTCGTCCTGACTCGTAGAAAAATAGGAAAATAGGGTTGTGATGCTTTTAGTCACAAACAGATTTTATCTTTTTTCCTAGAGTCTAGCCCATGTAGCTAGATATTAAAGCGTAGTCGGCTCGTCCTGACTCGTAGAAAAATAGGAAAATAGGATTGTGATGCTTTTAGTCACAAACAGATTTTATCTTTTTTCCTAGAGTCTAGCCCACGTAACTAGATAACATTAAAAGCTGAAAGAGTTCCTTTAGTCTTTTCCCCGAAAAGCTAACTCTTATAGCTTGATAACAACAGGTTTAAGCACCTTTAGCTGCCATTTTCTTTACATACTCATCATAATCTTCTGCAATCAAGAAATATCCTTCTGGATTTGCTCGATATTGCAACTGCGGAATTGCTAGTAGCAGAACCACAACTAATCCAACACCAAAGTAACCTAAGTATTTCATTACTATTGTCATAACTGGCCAAACCGTTGCCCAGTCAAACATACCAATATATCCACCGTACTGAGATAGCCCGATAAATGCTGCGATTAATGCAGAGCCCAAAACTTGAACAACGCCTGAAATAAAAGGGAAGACACACGCTGCCTTAAAACCACCACGATTATTCGCATAAACAGCGATTACTGCATTATCAAAGAATAGCGGAATAAATCCTGCGATAACGATTACTGGAGATTTAAATAGAATCAATAAGCCAATTGTAATAAATTGTCCTAAAGCCCCAAATAAAAAGCCGATTGTTACAGCATTAGGTGAACCAAAACCAAATGTAGCAGCCACGTCAATACCTGGAACAGCTCCTGGTAATAATGTATTTGATATCCCTTGGAATGACTCTGTCAGCTCTGAAACGAATGTTCGAACACCTAATTGTAAAATAGCTAAGTAAACAGCAAAGTATAAAGCCGTTTGTAATATATAGAAGAAAAAACTTTGTCCTTCTACCATAAATCCAGCTTCAATCAAATAATCCGGGCCTAACACGACCAAAATAATTCCAAAGAAAAAGAGCATTAAAATTGATGTCGCCACCATATTTTCATTGAAAATCGATAAAAAGCCAGGAAGTTTTACATCTTCCAATTTTCGATTATTTTTGTCTTTTTTCATTTTTTCAGCTAGTCGAGCAAAAATGTAAACACCAAACATTTGTTGATGAGCGATTGCAAACCCTGCACCTTCCGTCAAATCTTGTGTAATATCCACCGTTAGGTTTGAACCCACAGCCCAATAACAACCTAAAATAAGACCCATGATCAATAAAATTTGAATTTGCCCTAAATCAGGAAAACAAAATAGCAAAATCCAGAACGCTGTTGCTGCTTGTTGAATTTGAACATTCCCTGTAGTAAATACTGCCCGTAATTTTGTATATTTTTTAAAACGAACCAATAAAATATTCATGACAAAAGCAATCAATAATAAAATCATCGTATCACTAAACGTTCGCCCGAAAGTCTCTTCGATCCCTGCAGTTACTGCATTCTGACCAAAGTAAGGATCTATGACCATTGCATCCAAATCAAAGCGTTCTTTCAGTCCAACTAAAATAGGTCGAAAATTATCGACTAAGCCCCCAGACCCCACAGTTAAAATCAAGTAGCCAACAGTCGCTTTTAGGAAACCAGCGATACTTTCGTATATCGGTTTTTTCAGTAAAACATAACCTAAAAGAACAATAAAACCAATTAAAAATGCTGGTTGAGTTAAGATATTTGCAGCAAAATAATCCCAAATTCCCATTAGAAAATCTAACACTTGCGTCATATACTCCCCTTCTTTCTACATATCAAAAGTAGTCATTACTTGCTGATAGTCCTCCATTGTGTCCACAGTCATCAATGCATCAATCAACCCGTCGGTCATCAACATCTCAGATAGTTTTGAAATATTCTCTACATGCTCTTCACTATTTTTAGCAGCTAATGTGAAAAATAGACGCGCATTTTTTTCATCATTTCCTTCTTCAAAAACCACATCTTCACTCATTTTTGTAAATGAGATAGCTGTTCCTAAAACACCTTGACTGTCCTCAGAAGAATGTGGCATAGCAACACCAGGAACAATCACAATATACGCTCCATACTTTTGAACACATGCCACTATCTCATCTACATATTGCTGAGTAATAATATTTTTATCTAACAGATTTTGACAACTAATCGTGATTGCTTCTTCCCAATTAGACGGTGTTTTTTCACAAAATCTGACTAAATCATTCTCAAAAAAATACTTTAGCATCCACTTACTCCTTTCTTATAAAAACGATGGAAATGGCGTGTCATTATCTGTTGTAAAAACATCATCGAAGCCACGATAAAAGTTAAATTCAAGTTTGTCTTTATCATTTGGATACGTAAATTTCCCGCCAACTTGCCAAATAAACGGTTTAAATTGATACTCTAATCGATCTTTTTTAAACTTCCAAATTTCAGTGATCTCTTTTGGATCAGCCATAAAGTTAGCCCAAATATCATAATGAACTGGAATAACAACCTTAGTATTTAACGATTCCGCCATCCGCAGCATATCAACAGAGGTTACCTTATCTGTGATGCCACGTGGATTTTCTCCGTATGCTCCCAAACAAACATCGATTTTATGTTCATTTCCGTGTTTTGCAAACAAATTAGAATAATGAGAATCTCCCGCATGATAAATATTGCCGCCACTTGTTTCAAATAAATAGTTCACAGCTATTTCATCCATATCCTGTGGCAATTTTCCTTTTAATGTTACTTCTGGATCTTCACAAGTAACTAAGGCAGTTCGATCAAAAGCCTCCAAAGCGACAATTTCTATATCTTTGATTGATACTCGATCACCAGGTTTTACAATCATTGTTTTATTTTCTGGAATTCCCCACTTCAACCACGTATTCACAACTTCTTTGGGTCCGATAAAACGTGCATCTGGACAATTTTGATGAACAGCCGCTGCAGTGTTGATATCTAAATGATCCGAATGAATATGAGTCACAACCAAAGCATCAACGTTTTTCACAGCAAACGGATCAATCACAAAAGGTTGCGTTCTTAGATTAGGCTGCATATTTTCACAACCACTCATTCGCATCATTTGATGTCCTTTTTTCATTTTGCCATCACCATGCGCTCTTTTTCCTGTACCACACCACAAATCACATAAGATATTTGTGCCTTCGTGAGATTTCAGCCAAATCCCCGTACAGCCTAGCCACCACATGGAGACCGTTCCTGCTTTTACTTTTTCTTGCTCGATCTCTTCATTCAAATATGTTCCCCATTCAGGAAATGTACTTAAAATCCAACTTTCTTTTGTTACATCATGAATTGTTGCCATATGATCCCTCCATATTATCTTAATCTCGATTACACTTTTCATTCTACAACAAAATAAACCGTTTTCAATCGTTTTATAAGATCGTTTAACTTATTTTAAGAACGTTTTTAACGGAAAATACATTTTAAAAGATAAAACCATATTTTTTATGTTCATATAATCATTTTTATGATATAGTTGCGGTGAGGTGATAAATATGAATAGTTTTGTTTGGAAAAGTGTTTACTTCGTAAAGAAAGGGCTCTTATGGATTGCCTACTTATTGTTTGCTGTATACATCGGATACCTAATTTATACAACCCAAGAATTAGGAACTAAGCTACTCTTTGGCAGTCTTGGCTGTATTGTTTTAAGTATCACTTTACTTTTTGAATATCTAAAAAATATATATGAAAAAATGATCTACGCTTTGACTGTAGACTGTGATTTAAAAAGAGCCGATGAACTAAAAATGATATTACAGAAAAAAGATTTGTTTAATGGCTTTAAACAGTCTATTATTATTTTTGACAGCTTACTTTTGTTAGATGAAGGAAAGTATGACATTTGTTTAGAGCATTTATATAAAAATCAATTGTTTTTTCATTCTACACTTGATTACCTCTTCATTTATTATCATACGCAAATGCACTGCTATTCTTTTTTGAATGATGAAAAAAATGTAAAAATAGCTATAGAACATTTATCTAAGTTGAAGAATGTTAAAAAGAAACAGATGCGTGGATTATTTTCATGGCACGAAATTGCGGGAATAAGCTATTTCCATCAAAATAGAAATAAAAAGTGCTTAAGTGAATTAGAGTTAATCGATAAAAATCGACTGAATAATCGGGAATTGACGTACCTTTTGTATCTGAAAGGCCAATGTTTACTTAGATTAAATGAGACATCCGAAGGCTATCGTTTATTGAAAGAAGCAAAAGAGCTGGGAAATACACTTGCAGTTACCCAAGTGATTTAGAGTGGAGGAACTTAAATGAAAAGCTCACACAAAACAATCAAAGAACGTCGAGATAAAGTACTCAAACTATTGAATAACCAAACAAGTTTGCTAGTAAAAGATATCAGCCGTGAATTGGCCGTCTCTGACATAACGGTTCGTCGTGATTTGACTGCTTTAGAAAAAATGGGATTAGTTCAAAGAGCGCACGGAAAAGCTCGAATCGTTGAAAAAACTGGAACAGAAGATTATAACGAAGAAATTGAAGTTTTAAAAAATATTATTGCTAAAAAAGCAGCAGAATTTGTGAAAGACGGGGATACCCTATTTATTAACACAGGGTCAACAGCTTTGTCGTCGTTGAAACATTTAGAGGACAAACGTGTAACCATCGTTACGAATAACGTAAAAGTAGCTAATTTGGACCACAATCCAAACTCAACAGTCATTTTATCAGGCGGTGAGATTCGCTTTCCAAAAGAAGCATTAGTTGGCGACATTGCGATCGACTCATTTTCCAAAATGTCTTCTGATATCTCAATTATCGGCTGTTCTGGTCTTAGCGTTGAAAATGGTATAACGACTCCGGTTTTACACGAATCTAAAATCAACTCACTGATTATCGAACGAACGAACGGCTTAGTAATCGTTGTTGCTGATTATCGTAAAATAGGACTTTCCTCTAATTTTACCAGTGGCAATATTAAAGATATTAATTATTTAATCACGGATACCTTTGCATCTCCTGAAGTTATTCGGGAAATCGAAAAACAAGGTGTTCAAGTGATTCAAGTTGAATTTTAAATACTACTAGCTTTACACTCTGGAAAATCATTGAACCTTTTCCAGAGTTTTTTTACTTAATAAAAAAAGCGAACTTATGATACAATTTAGTTGTAAATAAATGACATTTAAAAAAATAGGCAACAGTGTTCTTTAACTTCAGCATCTAAAAACAAGGAGGGCTATTATGCGAATCAAACAATTGGATTATATTATAAAAATTGTTGAATTTGGTTCTGTCAATGTCGCAGCAAAACATCTATTTATCACTCAACCAAGCCTTTCCAATGCTGTGAAAGAACTAGAACAAGAGATGGGTATTCAAATTTTTCAAAGAACACAAAAAGGAATGGTTCTGACTACAGAAGGAACAGAGTTTTTATCCTATGCTCGACAGATTTTAGAACAAGTGGATCTGATGGAGGAAAAATATAAGGGCACCGAAACAAGGCGGAGACTATTCTCTGTTTCTGCTCAACATTACGCTTTTGCTGTCCATGCCTTTGTTCAGTTAATTAAGTCCTATGATAAAAATGAATATGAGTTTACCTTTCGTGAAACTCAAACAAATAACATCATCGAAGATGTTAGTACTTTCCAAAGCGAGTTAGGTATTCTTTATTTGAATACGTTTAATGAAAAAGTAATCCGTAAATTGCTAAAAGAAAAACAACTAACCTTCCGCCCACTATTCACAGCTTATCCTCACGTTTTTGTGAGCAAAAAAAATCCTTTAGTTGGGCGAAAATCAGTACAATTAGCAGATTTAGAAGACTTTCCTTATCTCTCTTTTGAACAAGGACAACTTAATTCCTTTCACTTTTCTGAAGAGATTTTGAGCACACTATATCATAAAAAAAGTATCCGTGTTAGTGATCGAGCAACCTTATTCAATTTTTTGATTGGACTTGATGGCTATACAATCAGCTCTGGCGTCTTAAGTCGTGAATTAAATGATGAAAATATTGTTGCACTGCCATTAGAGGTCAACGAAACAATGGAGATTGGCTGGATCCAATCCAATCAACTGTCCTTATCCCCATTAGGAAAAGAATATTTACGGTACTTAAAAGAACATATTGTTGATTATGGTTTTACCATTGCTGAAGAAAAATAAAAAAGTACTGATAAAATACGGTTGATTTTATCAGTACTTTTTATTTTTTTAGGCTTAACGAGTTTGCTTCTCTTTTTTTATTTGCTTACTTCTTAACTGTCCACAAGCAGCATCGATGTCTGTACCATATTCTTTTCTAATGACACAGTTGACGCCATTTTTCTTCAAAACATCGTAGAATTTTAAAACATCGGCTTTTGCACTGCGACTATACTGATCATGTTCACTTACCGGATTGTAAGGAATCAAGTTTACAAAGGTTAACTTTTTCTTATCCTTCAATAAATCAGCTAGCTGTTGCGCATGTTCTGGGCGGTCATTTACATTACTCAACATAATGTATTCAAATGTGATTCGGCGATTTGTTTTCTCCAAATATTCATCTACAGCGTCCATCAATTTTTCAATTGGAAAACTACGATTGATTCGCATGATTGATGTCCGAACATCATTGTTTGGTGCATGTAAAGAAATTGCTAGATTGACTTGCAATCCTTCATTCGCAAATTCTTTAATTTTTGGTACTAAACCACTTGTAGAAACTGTGATATGACGAGCACCAATTGCCAACCCTTTTACATCGTTAACTGTATGTAGAAAATTCATTAGATTATCGTAGTTGTCAAACGGCTCACCAATTCCCATCACCACAATATGACTTACTCGTTCACCTTCACCACGTTGATCAAAGTAGTGTTGAACTAACATGATTTGAGCAACGATTTCTCCAGCAGTTAAATCACGTTGTTTTTTCAATAAACCACTTGCACAGAAGGTACAACCAATATTACAACCAACTTGTGTGGTTACACAAACAGACATTCCATATTCTTGACGCATCAAAACTGTTTCGATCATATTTTTATCAGGTAACTCAAATAGGTATTTTACAGTACCATCATTGGCTTCTTGAATGATCACTTGACGTAATGGATTAATAATAAAATTTTCTTCTAATAGTTCAATCGTCTCTTTTGATAGGTTGGTCATTTCGTTAAATGACATCACACGCTTGATATATAACCATTCCCATACTTGAGTAGCTCGGAACTTTCTCTCATCGTGTTCAATAAACCATGAAATAAGTTCTTCTTTTGTTAAACCGTAAATGGATGCTTTTTCCACTAGTTTTCTTCCTCATTTCTTCTAAACATTCGCTTCATACTATAACTTATTATAGCCAATTTGTCCACATGCTGTCTAGGTTATCGTGGATGCAAACTCTTTTTATCCGTAGGATCTATCTCTGTCATTAACGGTAACTATTAAAAGTTTTCATAGGCAAAAAGAACTGTGCTTTTAGTTTAAATTTCGGCTGCATCACCTTTAGAATATAGAAGCTAAGAAAAAAACGTTCAGATTATTTTCCTAATAACCTAAACGTTTTTTTGTACTTTTTTAAATTTTATGCTTGTACCAAATGATACACTTTTTTGAAATAAAAGACACGAGCAATAAGATAATAAACAAGTTGAATTAGGATAAACACTCCCAACACCTGCCATCCGGCGACCTGCATGCCTTGGTTGAACATATGATACATTGCAGTTAGCGCCACTGCTCCATGAATAACAGAAACAATGATTGGCGTAAAGAATAGAATTCCGACTTGCTGATAAATCATTTTTTTCAATTCTTTTTTAGTCAAACCCATTTTATAGATCATTTTGAATTTTTCTACATCTACATCCATGTCACTGTATAATCTGAAATATAAGAAGCTTCCAGCAGAAACAAAGAAGACGATTCCGATAAAGATTCCAACAAATAAAATTGGAGCATAGTAATCAGTGATCGATTGTTTTGAATAACTTTTGGCCATAAATGGTCTATTCTTTTCTTCAAATTTACCAATTGATACTAATTCATCGTAGCTAGTATTTTTCGGTTGCCAAACAATCATTGCTGTACTTTCCATGTTTTTCAAATCGGTTTTGTCTGGTACAAGTACAGTTGCTCCATAGGCAGAAACAACATCTGTTTTTTCCTTTTTATCAATGGTTACCACTGAACCATCCGATAATTTAACCTCATTTATAGCTGGCTCTTCAACGCCCATAGTGTTCGTTGACACCAACTGAACTGCTTGCCCATTCGTTTTGATAGTTGCCTTGTTTACTATTTTAGCCAAACGATTATACTCAGATTCTTTAATAAAATTAACTTGATCCGCATTTGTGTAGGTGATCAATTCACCTTCATCCACTTGAATGCCTTTATCTGCCAACAATTGTGTAAACTTCTCTTGTATTGGAGCTGTTTCTTCAACGGCCCCTGAGATCTGAAACTCATAAGGCACTTGATTTATTCCATTTAAAATCATATGTTGAAATCCATATAAGGTACCAATCGCTGCAAAAGCTACAGTTGAGATAATCGATACCAAAAAAAAGGAACGAGCATTATCTTTCATGCGAAAAGCCAAATCAGAGAAAACAACCATATTCGTTTTTTTCCAAAAGATAGATTCTTTCTTTTTAACTCCCTCAATAACTGAAACACTTAGCTGATTGAATAAAAAACGAGTTCCTACTACAACTAAAAAAATCACGGGGATCATAACTACTGGTACTAACATACCTTGCACGAACAAAGCAATCCCATAACCAACACCAATCAGAAAAACAGCTAATACTGTTTTAACATGAGAGCTTTTGATCGTCCCTTTCCCTAAATCCCCTGCTTTTAATAATTCTTGCAAGCTTAATTTTGGTAATCGGAATTGAATGAAAAAAGAAATAGCTAAAAATAAGACTGCAAAAGAAAGAACAGTTAACATAAGGGCCTGTGTAGGAAAATAAAAGCCAAATGTCAAATGCATTAACTTATTACTTAGCCATAAAATAACTTGTGAAAAACCAATCCCCGCAAGGCTGCCAATAACTGTGGCAAAAAAGCCAATGACCAAATTTTCAATGAAAACCATTTTTTTCAATTGTTTCGGACTCATTCCTTGTATCATCAACAGACCGAATTCTTTTTTCCTAGACTGAATAAAAACGTCCATTGAATAAAGGACAAAAAAGAATGCAAAGCCATAAATAATAATTGCGGCTGCCAGCATACCCATTTGCGCATTTTTATTTAGTCCACTTGATAAGGCTGGATGAAAAGCAAAAACCGTAAAAGTAAAGAAAACCATTACCGAAAATAATGTGCTTAAAAAATAAGCCATGTATAAATGCCTATTTCTCAAAGTGTTTCGAATAACAAATTGACTAAAACTCATTATCGACACCTTCAATCTCAGATAGTTTTAACATGATCTCATCATAAAACATCTTTTGATTTCCATTGTGATGGATTTCATCAACTAGTTCACCATCTTTAATAAAGACAATTCGTTTACAATAACTTGCTGCTAGAGGATCATGAGTCACCATTAGAATCGTCGCATTTTCTTCCTCATTTAGTTGTTGTAAAAGTTCCATAACATCTTTAGATGATTTTGTATCTAAATTGCCTGTTGGCTCATCTGCTAATAATAATTGCGGTTGATGAATCATTGCACGGGCTACTGCCACTCGCTGAGCTTGTCCCCCAGAGATTTCTGCAATCCGTTTTTTTAATAAACTAGCAATTCCCAGTCGATTAGCTAAAAGATTTAGCTTTTCTTTCATAACAGAGATTTGTTCTCCATCCAAAGTTAACGGCAAAACAATATTTTCTTCAACTGTTAATGTCGGCATCAAGTTAAAACTTTGGAAAATAAAGCCTAGCTCCCTACGTCTAAATTTAGCAATTTCCTCTTGATTTAACTGATTAGGGTCTTTCCCATTCATTAAAATGTGACCAGATGTGGGTTGGTCAATAGTTGCTAAAAGATTCAGAAATGTACTTTTCCCACTTCCAGAAGGTCCCATGATTCCTATAAATTCGCTGTCGTTAACGGTTAGGTTTATCCCTTTTAATGCGTCATATTTGATTTCAGTTCCGTATGTTTTCGATAAATTTTCAACTTGTAACATAATTATCGCTCCTTCTCTCTACTGTGTTAGTCTAGTCTATTTACAACTAACCCACCATAGAAAAAAATAACAAGTTGCTTACACTTTTGTAAGCAACTTGTCATAAAAAATGGTACGTATTTTATCTAAGCTTTATTCGTTGATTTAATACCATACTTTCTTGCACACACTTTCATTTTTATTCCATCGTAATCTCTGAATCTGGAATTGCTTTAGGAGAATATGGATTACTTGGTGTTTGCCATCTTAAATGGAAATATGAAACAGGTGCTTCTTTATTGAAATGCTCTGTCGTGATTCTAATTGTTTGTCCTGCTCTTAAATAGCGGAAATTTGATAATGTTCCCCCAGTTATATTGTCTCGATCAATAATTTTTTCGTCGTCTAAATAAACTGCTCCATTATCATCCACTTCAATAGAGAATGTGTAAAGCCCTGTGTCCTTAACCGTTACGTATCCAACTTTTTTAACTTTATAGTAATCCGGACCTAAATCAGGATGTGGTGGTACACTATTGTAATCATCATCGAAATTCTTTGCAGTTCCCGTTCCTTTTTCTATGAAGTATCCTAGATACTTAGGAAAATCATAAAATGTTACGCCGACACCTTCTCTTTTCCTTACTGTTACTTCAACAATTGCGGTCATCCCATTTGATGCAGTTACTGTAATTTTCGTTTTTCCAACTGCTTTAGCTTCCCAGTTACCTAATGCATCCACTGTCATGATCTCTGGATTCGCACTGGTAAAGGTCACGTTCTTGTTAGTTGCATTATCTGGCGTGATCGTCACTTTTAGTGTTCCTTTATCTCCTACATATTGATCTAAAACTGAGGGTTCTACCTTGATACTTGTTACTGGTACTTCCCTTTCTCTCACTGTTACTTGTACAAGGGCATTTTTCCCATTTGACGTAGTCACTATGATCGTTGTTGTTCCAACTGCTTTGGCTACCCAATTCCCCGATGCATCTACTGTCATAATCTCTGGATTTAAACTAGAGAAAGTTACGTTCTTATTCGTTGCGTTAGCTGGTGTAATCGTCACATTTAATGTTCCCGTGTCTCCTACATATTGATCTAGGATGGATGGTTCTACTTTTATGTCTTCCACAGGTATCTCTCGTTCTCTCACAATTACCTGAACCGTTCCAGTCACTCCATTTGATGCAGTTACTGTAATTTCCGTTCTACCAACTGCTTTGGCTACCCAATTCCCCGATGCATCTACCGTCATAATCTCTGGATTTGCACTGGTGAAGGTCACGTTCTTGTTAGTTGCATTATTTGGCGTAATCGTCACTTTTAGTGTTCCTTTGTCTCCTACATATTGATCTAAAACTGAGGGTTCTACCTTGATACTTGTTACTGGTACTTCCCTTTCTCTCACTGTTACTTGTACAACTGCAGTTTTTCCACTTGACGTAGTCACTATGATCGTTGTTGATCCAACTGCTTTGGCCACCCAATTCCCCGATGCATCTACTGTCATAATCTCTGGATTTAAACTAGAGAAAGTTACGTTCTTATTCGTTGCGTTAGCTGGTGTAATCGTCACATTTAATGTTCCCGTGTCTCCTACATATTGATCTAGGATGGATGGTTCTACTTTTATGTCTTCCACAGGTATCTCTCGTTCTCTCACAATTACCTGAACCGTTCCAGTCACTCCATTTGATGCAGTTACTGTAATTTCCGTTCTACCAACTGCTTTGGCTACCCAATTCCCCGATGCATCTACCGTCATAATCTCTGGATTTGCACTAGTGAAGGTCACATTTTTATTTGTTGCGTTAGCTGGTGTAATCGTCACATTTAATGTTCCAGTATCACCTACATATTGATCTAAGATGGACGGCTCTACTTTCACTTTTTCTACAGGAATATCTTTTTCTCTCACTGTTACAGAAACTGTGGCCATTTTATTATTAGAAGTTAATACTATTATCACAGTTACACCAGGGGATTTGGCTTCCCAGTTTCCCTCTTGATCTACTGTCATAATCTCTGGATTTACACTTGTAAAAGTTGCATCTTTGACGTTTGTATTACTAGGCTGATAGGTAACTTTTAGCTTACCAGTATCTCCTACAAATTGATCTAATACCTTAGGCTCTACTACAATTTTATCTGGTAGTACTGGCTTTTCTCTGACTATCACTTGGACAACAGCCATCTTACCATTAGATGTCGTTACAAGAACCATTGTATTACCAGGAGATTTGGCTACCCAATTTCCCTCTTGATCTATGGTCAAAATGGATGGATCTACACTCATATAACTTACATTTTTATTTGTAGTGTTATCTGGTGTGATCGTTACTTTTAGCTTACCTGTATCTCCTACATATTGGTCTAATATTTTTGGTTCCACTGAAATACCATCGGCCAGTATCTCCTTAACTGTTACTCTTACATAAGCTGTTTTTCCATTTTTCGTCGTTACTGTGATAATCGTGTTGCCAACAGCTTTCGCTTCCCAGTTCCCATCTTGATCCACAGTCATAACAGACGGATCAAGACTGGCATATGTCACTTCTTTATCTGTAGCGTTATTTGGTGTAATGGTTACTTTTAACTTACCTGTATCTCCTACAAACTGGATCAATTCTTTAGGTTCTACGCTGATATCTGTTACAGGGATGTTTTCGTATAATGCTAAGTTTACATTTGTTTTCTTATCTTGAGTTTTCAAATCGAATTGAATACTTTTCCCATTCTTATCAAAGTTATTATTTTCAATGACTTCATACTTAGATGGAATTGATAATGCTTTTACTTCATATGATTTATCTGGCGTAATTTTTGTGAATGAATAGTTTCCGTTTGCGTCAGATTTCGTTGTTTGGACAAGCGTTGAACTTCCAATCAAGTAAAGACCTAAGTCAATTCCTGCAATACCTTTTTCTGACGTATCTTTGATGCCACTTTTATTTTCATCATTGAACACTGTACCTGTTATTGAGGGATCTGTTGAATTGAAACCTATCCAACCGCCTGTATACGTTTCATCATCATCCAGATCGAAATGGCTAGAAAATCCCTCTGAAGAAAAAGGAAGAGGACCACTTGTAACTTTCACATATCCTAAAGGATAATCTATTTTTAACTGGTACATACCAGAAGCAAGTTCGTCAAAAGTGTATCTACCAGCTTTATCTGTTACTGTTTTTTTAATTTCAGTTCCAGAATCGTCTAATAATCGCATTGTAATTCCTTCAATTCCAGATTCATTTGGATCTTGTTTACCATCTGAATTTAAATCTTCAAAAAGAATGGCACTAATAGTAGCTGTACCTGCAGCTCTGTTTACTTTTCCTTGTGCCATTGCAGGAACTCCTGAAGTTAGTATACTTAAAACTGTTACTACTACTAAAATGATATTTATTATTTTGTATTTTTTCATGTTATCTCCTTTATTAATTTACGATTACTAATTTTTTACTTTAATTATTACATCAAATTTGAAAGAAACCTATCCAACCGTCTGTAAATGTTTCTCCATTATCTAACTCAAAATAACTAGAAAGTCCATCTGATGAAAAAGCAATAGCTCCAGTTGTAACTCTCACATACCCAGTAGGAAAATCTATTTTTAACTGATACATCTCAGACGCTAGCCTACCAAAAATGTATTTTCCTTCTCTATCTGTTACTGTTTTAGCAATTTCAGTTCCAGAATCATCAAACAACCGCACTGTAATTCCTTCAATTCCAAGTTCATTCGGATCTTGTTTGCCATTCATATTTGAGTCTTCAAACAGGATGGCACTAATAGAACTACTTCCATTCGCTTTGTGAGATATTGCTTCAGCCATCTCAGATTCACCAAAAAACAACGTGATCAGAAAAACAGTTAAAAGTAAAAAAACAGTTGAAAATTTAAATTTTTTCATATTATCCACCTTCCTTAAAGGTATTTTTGAATATTTCATAATAAAAAAATATCCCAAAACTATAAAATGTTCCCCATTCTTTTTGTTTATTAACAACAAATTAGACTATCGTAGGGGCAAACATTTAGCTTTGGGATCTTCTGTAAATATTAAAGACTACTCTTTATACTTAGTGATACAACATGCTCTAGATCATACATTTAAAAAGGGGTAAACATTTTTTTATTTTTTTGTTTTAGACACCAAGTAAATCGGGTGTTGTATATAATAATTCTTGTGGAATTAATTTATACGGTAATGGGTTAGATGGCGTTGACCAAAATAGATCGTAGTAATATCTTCCTGTTGAAGCTTGACCTGAACTATAAAATGGTGCTACTACCTTCACTTTAATAATTTGTCCAGCTTGGAAATACAAAGGACTACCAGGCTGAACGATAACATCATTTACATGAATTTGAACAACCGCAGATCCACTACTTGTAAACCTATAGCTCCCAGTATCTGTTAACTTAATATAAGCTGTTTTTTTCACTTGGAATCCAGCTGCTGGATCAATTCCTGGATAAGGTTGAGCATTGGCTTGGCAAGTGAAATCAAGTGTACTGTCTTCATATTGACTAGCGACTGGAATAAAGCTAGTAGTCAAACCTTGACGTTTTTCATATTCCGTGAAAACACCATGAACTAATTTATCAGGAACAACCACATCTGCTCCTAGTAAATCAGGTGTTGTATATAGTAATTCTTGTGGAATTGCTACAGCTGGTCCGATTACGCCAGAAGGCACTCTCCAATAAACATTGGTTACGTACTGCCCGAAACTACTTTGAGCTGAAGTTGGAAACGTACTAACAACTTTTACTTTTACGATTTGTCCAGCTTGTAAAGAAACATAAGGATAATTCGCTTGAAGCAACATATCATTTATATAGACCTGTGCATTACCACTGCTACTTGCTGAAAACATATACATACCTGTATTGCTTATTTTAATATATGCAGTTTCACTCACTCTAAATCCATTGTTAGGATTAATCCCTGGGTAGGGCTCTTTATTAATACTACATGCAAAATCTAAATTTTTGTTTTCGTACTGACTTGCAACTGGAATATAGTTGTTACCTTCTCTTCTAAAATATTCTGAATATACTCCATGAACTAATTTTGTATCCGCTCTACTTGAATTACCTTCTTCTGCTGAAGCAACACTTGAATTTATGCTAATGAATACTAAACAAGCTAGTAAAACACCGCTGATTGCCAAAAATCTTTTTTTCATATTTGAAATCATTTTTTTCATCCTTTTTTTATCTTTTTTAGTTTACCCCACGCAATTGTAACACTAAACAAATATCGTGTAAATTGTTTATTTCAACTTACATTTTGTATACAAAAATACAAAAAATAAACAAATAAAAAGATGGAAAAGCCATTGTTTTATTTGAAATAAATATTTTTTCAACAATATTCCGTCTTACTTTATATATTTCAAAAGATACTTTTCTTTTAAACGTCGCTCTTAGTATTTTGTTTTTTCTTTTTAGAAGGACGTTTTTGTTTCACCTTATTTGGCTTTCTTTTCTTCTTACGCCGATTTTTATTTTTCTTTCGATTTTGTATAATGATGGTTCCCACTACTAATCCGATCATTAGAATAATGGCCGCCCCCACAGCTAACCATAGAACAAGATTTGTGTTCTCCTTCTGTAAATAGACAGATTCATCATTAAACTTTTTTGCTTCTCCCTTTGAAATGGTGAACACTTTTTTTAATTCGTAAGTTTTTTCATCCGCTGTGAGCTTCATCACAGCTTCATATTTTCCAGGAATCATTTCTGTATCTTTCATATCAAAACCAAACTTTACCGTCGAATGTGGTGCCATCTGAAAGGCATCTTCTTTTCGAGTATAGATTACCTTGTTGCTCTTTTGGTCAATTACCTTGCCATCAATCGTCATTTTATGAATAATACTAGGCGCTTGATTTTGTAGTATGGCTTCTATAAAATTGTGGAAATTACGTTGTCCAGCCTCTACTTTAATCAAATCTAGTTTATTTTCGGCTTTTGTATCTGATTCTGTTATTACAATTGGAAGACTATAGGAAAACGTATTTATTACTGCTTTCTCTTTATCTTTTTCTGTCTCTTGGTACTTTTCTGAGAAGTGGAGACCACCTAAAAGTTGCCCTTCATAGGGTGTTGTTGGTATGTTTATTTCAGCTATGACATCTTTACTTTCATTTGCTTCTAATTTAACTGTTGACTCCTTCAATTGAACAAGCTCTTTCACATCAACACTCATACTACTGTCTTTTTCTTTATCAAACTCTTTGTAGCTGATGACGCCTCCATCGCTAGTTGTCCCTCGTGTTACTTTGATAAAAACTTCTATAGGATTATTAGAATAATTCTTTATTCTTGCTCTTATTTCTTGGAAACTACCTGGTGTTACTTTTAAATCGTAATAGCCACTTTCTCCTTGTCGCTGATTCTCAGGGTAAATGGCCTCAACAGAAAAAGCTGCACCTGTCCCTCCCGAATTTGTTGACTCAGAAGCTTGCGAGTCATTTGCAGGTAAAAGAAAAAGACACAATCCTACCAACCATAAAATACATTTATTTACTTTACCCATCTAACTGCTCCTTATTTGAAAATAGAAGTTAAGATAAACATTTGCATCTTATCAACCCAAAGGCGGTGTATCTTTGGAAAAACACATGAGTTTATACTTTTATCAATGTACATTCGCTTTTTAAAGGTCTGAGATATAACTCGACGAGTTCTACCTCAGACCTAGCATTTAATTTTATTTTACGATAAAGGACTTAGTGTTGGTTTTAACTCCCAATTTAACTGTGCTTGATATGTTCCAGTTTCAACAGCTGTCTTAGCAGGCATTCTAAATGTTACACCATCAGTAACAGAATCCTTTGTATGAGTATTGTTGCTATTTGACCCTAATGCAAGTGAGAAGTCGCCTAAACCTTGGCCTGTGGAAGCATCAGAAGAAGCTACGGAAACTTCTGTTCCTGGTGTTAACACTAACCCATTAGCTACATCTGTGGCAGCAGCTTTAGAATGAATCGTTGGTTTAGCTGTACTTGTCCCTTCATAATTTGCGTTGGTAAATACAATTTCTCCGCCACTAATTTTTTTAGTAGACTCATCTGTAAAAGTAAATTCACTGGCTGTCACGGAAACAGTCCAACCAGTTCCACGGTTCGTTCTCATATCATGAGTTGTTATCCACGGTGCACGATAGACTGGCTTCTTATTCTCGTCCCATGCTGGAACAACTTTAGCCTTAGCTGTCATTTTTGCACTAGATTTTTGATTTGATCCAAAATCTAAATCTGGAACTACTACTAATTTTAAATCGCCAGGATTTTTATTGCCCCCAGGATTATCTGGGTTCGTTGGATCTGTTGGATTAACTGGATTCGTTGGTTTCTCTGGGTTTTCTGGATCGGGAATATTGTTAGAACCATCATCTGTAAAGCTAATATTTCCATTACTTACCCCTTTTGTTGCTTCTGGATAAGTAGTAGTAGCCTCTGCATTTAATGCTCTCATACCTACGATTGCGGCCAAAGCAGCACCGCACATTAATAATTTTGTTAATTTCATTGTTTACTCTCTCCCTACAAACTTTTTATATTATTAAAGTATATTTACTTTAGTAACCAATCATTGATTTTATCTAACATAGTTTAACTATTTTTTATTGTTTACTTTTCTTTCTCATGATCCCCAAAAATGCTATAACGACGAATACTAGACCAATAACAAGTACAGAGATGGCACTTTTTTCTCCTGTATTTGGAAAATGGGGTTTACTTGAAACCACCTGTTGTTTCTCATAACTCTCTGTTTCTTGTGAATTGGGCGGATTAGAAGAATTAGTTGTTCCAGTGTCGTCTGCTTCATAAAAACTAATGCCCCCAACAGTCGTTGTATTGGCTGGCCCATTATACTCTTGTGCCTCTGCCAAATAGCTTGGACTTAATAGACTAAAAAGTAGAACGAAACCCATGATACACACTATTTTTTTCATATTCTAATCCTTTCTCTGTGGATTTTCTGTTTAGCTACTTTTTCAAAACGTTCTTTCGCTTCTTCTTTTTCTTTCTTCGTTGCTCCATTCGCTTCTTCCTAGCTTGTTTCTTTTTGTACATACGGAAAAGTAAGAATAGTAGAAGAAGTAAGAGCAAAGATAGTAACCCGATTAATACGAGAACTAAACGATTTTCAAAGATATTTTCTTTTTTGATACTTACATCTTTTTGATTATAACTTTTTGCTTCTTCTGATGTGATTTGGAATTTCTTTTCGAAACGCCAATTTCTTTCCTTTTGATTAGCTGTTCCTTTAAACACATAGCTTCCCGCTTCAAAAGGTTTTCCATTCAAAGGAATTGGTAAATCAAACGTGCTATTTGGAGCAATTGATACATTCTTTTTATCCAATGTCAGCACTGGAGCCTCTGCTCCCTCTTTTGTTACGGTCCCTTTGAAATTAACATCTGATAGATAGCTTGGCTGAGCATTCTCTAGCAATAAACTAATGACATTTCTGGCATTTTCTTGGTCACTTTTCACTTTTTTTAAAGCTAAATCACCTAATATCTCCTTACTATTATCAGTGGTTCTTAAAATCAAACCAATTTCTCTGGCAAAATGATTTTTTATATTCCCTTCAGTTTTAGCTGTCGTTTTATTATATAAATACAAACCGCCTGCTAAAATCCCCTCAAAGGACTGTTTTGGCATTTTGACTTGTAAGGTTAACTTATATTCTTCTTTAGCTTTTAGTACAATCTCTTTTTCAGAAATGGTTATGATATCTTCAATGTTATACATTAAACCTGCAGATTTTTCTTTACTTTTTACTGAATACGTCACAACCCCCGCTCGATTTGTTTGAGCTCTGTTGACAGAAGGGATAATAATAATCTCCTTAGAAGAAGTATTCGTCAATACAACTTCTAGTTCTTGTATTTGACTTGGTGTCATCTTCAAATCAAAATAGGTCACTTCTTTTGTATACTGATTCTCTGGTAACTTTACATCAGCCGTAAACCCAGCAAACGTTTCTTGATCTTCAGCATAGACAAATACACTAGTTACAAAAAAAGAACTGATAACTACCCCCATGGCTAAAAGACTAAATAGTTTTTGTTTGATGTTCATTCTTATCCCTTCCAGAAAACAACTATGGGAAGAGCGCATCCCATAGTTGGTCTAATTACTCATTTATGGTGCTGGTGTATCTGATAATGTCCATGTTAAGCTTGATTGATATTCTACTGCTTTTTTAGCTGTTGCAGCTGGAACCGCTAATTCAAATTTAGTTAATGCTAATGTTGAGATTCCATCACCAGTTGTAGCTTTAGCTCCAAAAACTAATTGTTCCCCACCTACACCTGGTGCTAAAGTAAATGAGCCATTGATTTGGCCTCCTGTAGGAGCTGTGCCACCAATATTCGTTACAGCGCCTGTAGTAATAGTCAATGCAGCATTTTCTAACACAGCAGTGCCTTCTTTCTCTTTAAATTGATCTGTTTGTGCTACTTTTACGCTCCAACCAGCTTTATTACCACGTTCATCGTTGATGTTTAATTTACCTGTAGTAATTGTTCCGTTTTCAACGCCACCTTCAGTAGCCGTCCACTTCTCAGCCGCTTTGTTTTGAATTTTGTGTGAACCAAAGTTTAAGTTAGCTGGTAACCCAGATCCAATAGTACCGTCTCCCGGATCAATAGTCATATCTCCTTGAGTATAAGTAACCGTTGCATTTGTTGCTTTAGTATCTTTATCTACAGCCAATGCTTGGCTTGAAAAACCAAACGCTGATAGTAGCAATCCTGATAATAAAGTTACGCCCGTAAATTTTTTCATGTTTAAAAATCCTCCTAAAATAATTTTATATTAAGCTTTTTCAAGCTTTATAACTTGTTTGATAACAATTGAATACGTTTTATTGCTTACTGTGGAACATCAGAAAGTGTCCATGTAAGAGATGAATTATACTGACTCGCTTTTTTATTTGTTGTTCTAGGAACTTTTAAAGAAAATTTATTCAAAGGGATTGTCGTCGTTCCTGTCCCTTCGGTGGTTTTAGCCACTGCAATCTTAGCTTCCACGCCACTTTTTAAGTCAACAGTACCTTCTACCTGACTGGGTGAATTAGAAATCGTATTGCTTACTGGTCCGATTTCTAAATTAAGATCGGTATTCAATAAGGGAGTACCTTCCGCAGTAATGAAATCTTCATTTTGTTTTACTTTCAGCGTCCATCCACCACTTGTACGAGTGTCATCGATTACTACTTGTCCTACAGTTGGCACCCCATTTTCATTTGCCGTTAATGTTTCATCCTTGGAATGTTGAATTTTAGTTTTTCCAAAATCGAGGTTGGTGGGAAATGTGCTGCCAGTCATTTTTACATCTGCTTTTTTATTTGTTTTTGTCTTCATATTGGTTGGGTACCATAAAGGTTTTGAAGAAGGATCAGGATATACTAACTCTACATCTGCCAAACTAACATCAACTGGTAATTTATCCTCTTCAGCTAGTACGTAACCTTCTGGTGCTTGGGTTTCAATAAATGAATAATTTCCCTTGAAAAGTTGATCTACTTGAACAATTCCTTTTTCATCTGAGATCAAATCTGCTTTGACCAATTCTGTTGTATTGTTCTCATTATTTTTTACTAAGTTGAACTTCGCTCCTGGAAGAACTTTATTTGTATCTGCATCTCGTTTGGTTAGCCTGACGCTTCCCCAGCCTTTCATATATTCGACGACGACCGAGGTATTATCTGACGGTAAGTCTACATCAAAGTAGGTTGCTCCTTGCCGAGCAAAATAACCAGCTACTTCGCTCACTCCACCAGCAATTCTATATTTTCCTGATTGTAAATCGGAAAATATATACTCACCATTTACTGTCGGCACTGATTTGATAGGATCTGACAGATTGTTATGGGAATAAAGAACTACCATACCGTTAACTGGTATACTATGATCATCCGCATCCACCGTATTCACCTTAATAGAATAGGTTTCTGCTTTATTCTCATTAGCTGCTTTTTTAGGTTCGATAACTTGATCGTCCTTCTTATTTACAGAATCTTTCTCTTCAGGCTTTGTTGTAGATTTCTCTTTTGTTTCTGATTTTGTTTTTTCGTTTGAGTCCATGGTTGTTTTTTTCGCAGAAGATACTTTTAACATCGTTACGTCTAGTTTCAATTTGTTTGCAGTATCAAACTGAAAGGTTAGTACTTGTTTTTTATTCTCTACGGAAGAGTCTAGACTTGCCAGAAACTCAATATCTACTTCTCTCTTTTTAAAATCCGCAAAAAAATCACTGACTTCAAAAACCAATACTTTTGAGCCTTCAGTTTCGTCGATAATGTTCCATGTTCCTAGAACATTTTCTTGTTTATCCTTCACTTCAACTGATCCATTATTGCTAGGCATGAGGAGTGGAACTTTCGTCGAGAAGGTTTGATTTTTCGTAAGTTTCATTTCATCTGGTATTGATAAATGGTACTTCACTTGGAAAGTATCGTCGTAGTTAATTGTCTCTCCATTTTTAATCGGTGTTTTTGACACTGTTTTCGTTTTTAGATCATATTTTGTTAAATTGACATCTTGAAAAACAGTTGTTTCAGTAGCACCTTTTTCATCACTCGCTTTGATTCTTTCATTACTAAAATAATTTAGACTGAGTATACTTAAACAGCCTATCAGAAATACTAAACTAATTTTTTTTCTCATACATAACAACTCCTATAGAATATGGTATTTAAAAAAGAAGGTTTAAAATTCATTTGATGTACGCACTCTTTTCTACAAGGCTTCTTTATTTAAACGAAAGCCTTTAGAGCGAACAGTTCGAATTAAATCCTTTCCTTCTTCCCCTAATTTTTTTCGAATCAGAAAAATGATATTAGCTACCCGATATTTGCGTTTTGAGTGCTCTCCTTTCCATAAATGATTAGAAATTTCTTGATACGTGACAACTTCATCGGCACGATCGTAAAGAAAAGATAGCGTCATAAACTCTAATCGAGTAAAACAAATTTCTGATCGACCATTAAGCGACAAACTTTGCGCATCTTTATTTAAGATGACCGAAGTTGAAATCTCTGTTGAAGTTTTCGGATGAACCAAACAGTTCAAGGTGTTTTTCATGATGATAAAATCATTTTCTTCTGTCTCACTGTCTTTAACAAAGATGCCGTTTGCACCTAAATGGAGACACAGCTTCAGTTCTATCTGCGTCATTGGGGCATCTGTGTACAACCATATTGGGATAGAAAAATTTTCTTTTCTCAAATTAGTCAACCATTCCAATCCTTTGATTGTATGATTATTCGTTTTATGATTCACATTAATTAGAATTCCATTTACTTCGCTTAATTGATCCATTTTTTTTATTTCTTTTGATTTAAATCCATATGAATGTATTTTTTCGGTTAAATCCAAATCAAAAGAATGTTCCGATATGACTATTCCTAATGTATACATTTAATGTGCCTCTCCCTGTTTCATATTTTTATGTAAAACATGAAACAACAGCTAAAACACTATTTAAATAAGGATTAGATATGCTATTTGACGGCGAAAGTGACGGCGTCAAAATTTAAAATAAACATTTTTTTATTCTTTTTGAATAACTAACGTTATCAAAAAGATAAAATAGGGCTAACCCCATTTTTATTGTGTTTACATTAAAATTGTAATTCATCTAATTTTTTAATAGCTCTACGATTTTCTTCTAAAAACGAACTAGTATATGTATCTAGGGTCAACTTGATTGAAGAATGACCTAGCAATGAACTAATGGCGGCAATATTTACTCCTAGCTCCACACAACGTGTCGCAAACGTGTGTCTTAGCGAATGGAACGATATATCTGTCAGTCCAATCTGCTGTTTGATTTGCTCAAAACGATAACTGACCGTTCTGGGTTCAATTGCATGATCACCGTTACCAATAACAAATTGTGACTTAGATTCCTTTTTCCATATCACTAAGGACTGTTTTAATTTTAAGGAAAGCGGAATAAAACGATTTGAGTTTGGTGTTTTGGGTGCTGTTTCGATAATTTGTGTTTTATTACCGGATTCATCAGGTAAACTGATTCTTTGCGTGGTTCTATGAACGTGAATCATGGAAGATTCAAAATCAATATCCTCCCATTTTAATGCGCAAATTTCACCAATTCTCATCCCAGTTTCTAAGGCTATTAATATAGGTAGTCCTTTTTGAGTTTGAAGACTGGCTTGCTCAATTGCTTTGTGTTCCCCTCGTGTGAGTGCTCTAACTTTTTCTTTATGAACTTTGGGTAATACCGTGTCTTCACATGGATTAGAATAAATATATGCTCTATCTTTTGCTGCTTCAAAACAGCCTTTCACTATTCGAAAAATGACATGGACAGAACTCGCTGATAAGGTTTTAGACAAATGTTCGATTAGTTGATCGATATCGGTTGGCACAATTTTCTTCAATGGCCTCCCTTCTAAAAAAGGTAAAACATGTAGCTCAATTTTATTTTTGTAACTCGCAAATGTACTTTCTTTTATCTTAGGAGCCATAATAGAAGTAAGCCAAATCTTCGTCCAATCTCCAAAAGTTCCATAAAATTCTTTTTTCGTTTTTGAATAAAACACTGTCGTTTGAATTTTTTTCTCAAGCAATTGCTCTTTTACAGAACGGTAAGACTGAGCATAGACATAGCCGTAATGAATAGATCCATCATTTTTTCTTGCCTTGGGGTATCTTCCTTCCCATCGACCATCTTTTCGTTTATAAATATTTTCTCCTCTAGCCAAAAAATCAAATCCTTTTCTATAAATTTTGACGGCGCAATTGACGGCTTTAAAAAACATCCTTATAAATAAAAGGTTATTTGACAATATAATAAACGAAATTCTCATTTTTTTGTAGTAATATGCTAAAAAATTGAGAATTTTATTTAAAAAGGCCTATTGATTTATTGATTTTAAAGGGATATACTAATTTCAGTTAAGAAATTTCATGTTTTACATAAAACTACGAAAAGTAATTTAAGTAATACATAAAGATTTGTTTTTTTAAATAAAAAAAATCAAAAAATTTCATTTTCCGAAAATAAAATAACACGAAATGTAAAAAAACAGACATATAAGAGCCTATTTTTGGAATGAACACTATATAGAAATATGATTAAGTCAACAACCAACGAAACATAAAATTTTAAAAGAAAGATTAGTTTATATTCCCCCTATTTTTTAGTCATTTCACCCATTTTAGACAAGTGAAATCATTCAAAATTTTTCACTAAAGAGAACGACAACTGCGCTCTCATCCTCTATAAAAAAGGCTGGATTGATCAACATTTCACTAATAAAATCACTTCTAAATATGAATAGAAAATAATTTAATTTCATTAAACGATTTAAAAAAAAATTCATTATTTACTTTTTAAAATCATAAAAGACCCTTTATCAACAATAGTTGATAAAGAGCCTTCCTATGATTTTTTTCTTTGAATTTATATTCCAATCTTCATTTTTTTTGCAGAGTGATTAAAGATTTTTGTTTAAACAAACTCTACGCTTCATACTCAATCACATAAGGATAAAGCACTGTATTATAGACTGCCTCTGAATACTCAACCACTTTTCCTAAAGGGCTCATAGATTTCCGTACTCTTTTTAATCCATTTTTTTCAGAAGTATCTAGAATTCTTTGTTGCTCTGTTGTTAATTCAACCGTTTGAAAACTATCTTCAAACTTAACAATCTCAATGCCGTTTTGATCCATCAAGCGATACAATGACTCATTTTCAAATTCTTCTAAAGAAACATCTGCCAAACTATTCGGCAAAAAATAATTAAAATAAATATATGGTTGGTTATCCAGTGTATATAAACGTGAAACTTTTACCACTTCTTCCCCCAAACATTGATAAACTGGAGAATCTGGTCTGACTGTCACTTTTTCCAAATTTAAAATTTTCTTTGCTACTTTTTGTCCCGAATCATTCAAATATTCTGTAAACGTTCCTGCTTTTGATAGTTTATTATAGGGACGATTGCTTAAAACAGTCGTTCCTTTACCGCTTTTTTTCTCTACCAACTCTTCTGATGATAATAATTCGATTGCTCGACGAACCGTGATTTTACTCACATCAAATAACTGTTCAAGTTCAGCTTCTGTCGGCAATAATGAACCTACCGGATATGTACCATTCATAATATCTGCTTTGATTTGATCTGCGACATCTAAATATAATACGCTTTTTCTTCTCATATCATCCATCCTTATATTTTCTATTTACTCTACCTTTGGATCTTTATTCATTAGTTATTGAGGTATATTACTCTAATTTTAATCCCATTTATGATTTTATTCAACTTTTCCTCAGTCTATTAGAGAGATTTTGTATATTATACCAAAATTTATAATTGCAACAAACCTCTTTGTATATAGCAAACTGTGCGTTTATTTGAATAGCCTACATCTAATTTTAAAAAAATGAAGTACGCTTTTTTAGCCTACTCCATTTTTTAAAGTATTTTCTTTTATTCGGAACCATGATCCATTGGCCCATCTTCAAGAGTCGGCTCAAGAAAAACTTTTCTTGGCTTACTGCCTTCTGATGGCCCGATTACACCGTGTTCTTCCAACTCGTCAACCAAACGAGCTGCACGATTATAACCGATTCTAAAACGTCGTTGTAGTAATGATATACTTGCCGTCTGCATTTCTACGACTAATGCTTTGGCTTCTTCATACAATTCATCCTGCGATGCTTCACTGTGGCTACCAGTCGTTTCTTCTTCTGTTGGCATCATGCTTTCTTGATAGTCAGCTTCTTGCTGTTCAGTAACAAAAGTTACGATTCGTTCAACTTCATGATCCGAAATAAAGGCTCCTTGGACACGAATCGGCTTATTTTCACCCATTGGCAAGAACAACATATCACCACGACCCAAAAGCTTTTCAGCTCCGTTACTGTCAATGATCGTTCGTGAGTCCGTTCCACTGGAAACAGCAAAAGCCATGCGGGAAGGAACATTTGCTTTAATAATCCCCGTGATAACATCCACACTTGGACGTTGTGTCGCTAAAATCATATGAATTCCTGCCGCTCGTGCCATTTGTGCTAAACGAATAATCGCATCTTCCACTTCGTTACTAGCAACCATCATTAAATCGGCTAACTCATCAACAATTACAACAATAAATGGTAATATCGGACGATTTTCACCATCTTCCAAATTCTTTTGAATAACCAGCTCATTATATCCAGAGATATTTCGAACCCCAGTTGCTGCAAATTTTTCATAGCGAAATTCCATTTCTTGCACAACTTTTTGTAAGGCTTGAGCGGCTTTTCGTGGATTTGTAACTACTGGTGTCAATAGATGAGGAATACCGTTATAGACATTCAACTCCACCATTTTTGGATCAATCATCATCAATTTGACTTCATGAGGTTTTGCTCTCATTAAAATACTTGAAATAATTCCGTTAATTGCAACAGACTTCCCGCTCCCAGTTGACCCTGCAATCAATAAGTGAGGCATTTTAGCCAAATCAGCTGACTGAACCATCCCTGAAATATCTCGCCCAAGCGGTACTTCCAACAACTTATCTGGATGACTTGGCTGTGCTTCAATGATATCTCTAAATGATACTGTACTCACTGTGCTATTAGGTACTTCAATCCCAATCAATGATTTCCCTGGGATCGGTGCTTCCATCCGCACATCTTTTGCAGCAAGTGCCAAAGCAATATCATCAGTCAAACTAACCACTTTGCTTACCTTTACCCCCACTGCCGGTTGAATTTCAAACTTTGTTACAGCAGGTCCTAAGCTAGCTTTTACAACTTTCGCATCTACCCCAAAACTTTTAAAGGTTTGTTCCAATACACCAATATTTTTTTCGATTTTTTGATACTCTCCGCTTTGATCAGCGGAAGGAATTGAATCTAACAATGTTGATGGCGGCAATTCATAATCACGATCTTCAGCTTCTTCTGAAATTTCAAAATCTAAATCACTGCTCTCCTCATCCATTTCTGATTCAACTATCGGCTTTTGTTGTACAGGAGGCATTTGCGCCTGACTTTGAAAACTATCGATAGGAACCAGTGTTAACTGTTCTGGTTCCTGTACTTCTTTTTCTTCTTGCTCCCATGCTTCTTGTGCTAACTTCTCACCTGGCGTTAACTCTCTGACATCATTTTTCAGACGTTCTTGAGCAAGTTGTTCTATTTTCGCTTGTTTCGCTGCACGCTTTTCAGCACGTTTGGCTTCTTTTTCAGTCTGCCGCTCTTCGCTTCTAGCTGTTAAACCACTGAGTTTTTCACGTATAATCTGCAAGCCACTCATTACTTGCTGAAAATCAAGCATACTCATTAAAAATACACCGATCAATAGTAGTAAGCTTGCGATCAAGTAACTGCCAAATTGTGCAACTAAAAAGAACGTCATGTTATAAAGTGCAGCCCCTAACATACCGCCGCCAACATTTTCAGCTACAGTGCTTGCCTTTAAATCGATTCTCAGAAAGTCCCATGTTGTCCCTAATATCTCGGGTGTCTGAGTGCCAACATTACGAAACATATATGCATGTAAAAATAATAAAACACCTAAATAAACAAATATGCCCCCGAAAATTGGACGACTTTTTTTGATAGGAAACTCTTTTCCATAAATAACCAAAGAAAGGCCGTACAGCATTAGTAAAATAGCAGCAATGGAAAATGTATTTCCAATAATCACACGTAAACCATTGGCGATCAAGGTGCCAAGAAATCCTAATTTTAATAGTCCGAATAATCCGAAGAAGATAAAAAAGATACCAAGAAAAATGAAATTAAGATGTTCTTGCTGTTGTTGTTGCTTTTTTGTCTTTTTCTTTTTTGCACTTTTCCTTTTTTGTGCCATGTAACATCCCTCTTTTCAATCAGTATCCATTATACCTAAAAATCGAGCCGAACAAAAGTACCCCCATTGTTTCTCTCAAAATTTTAATGATTTAGCCTATATTTCTCTACTTATTTGACTCTATCACAACTTTCTTATGGATACCAATGCCAGTTACTCCAGAAAGAATCGATAGAATCGGACATAATAATATAAAGAAACTAAATGGTGCATAACTCAGTGTAGAAACTTGCAGCGTACTTGCCATAAAAACACCACTTACGCCCCAAGGAATTAATGAATTTAACACAGTTCCTGAATCTTCCAAAGCTCTAGACAAAACTTCCGGCTGCAAATCTGCTTTATCATAACTTTCTTTAAATGCACGTCCAGGAAGAATAATTGATAAATATTGCTCACCGATCATCACATTTGCTAAGGCTCCACTAAAGACTGTAGCGGCAACCAGACTTCCTGTTGATTTTAATTTATGGGCAAGAGGTGCCATCAAGACTGTGATCACATCCATTTTCATTAGCAATCCACCTAATGACAAGGTCAAGAGAATCAATGAGACTGACCACATCATGCTTTGGATCCCTCCTCGAGTTAGCAACGCATCGATTTGTTCCATCCCAGTTTCCGAAACAAAACCATTTTCTAAAATCGTGCTTAATTGTTTTAAATCGACATTCCTCATTTGAATCATATACATAATACTTGAAACTAGGATTGTAACTAGTAGAGAAGCAATAGCTGGAACCCTCTTAATTGAACAAAATACTAGTAATAGAATGGGGATAATTGCCCACCAGCTAATCGAGAAATTTCCTTTCAACACCTCTAAAAACTGTTGGGTTTCTAACTCAGTCTGTCCAATCTTCGTTTGAAATCCAATAATTGCATATAAAACAAAAGAAATAATAAATGCTGGAACAGTCGTCCACATCATATTTCTGATATGCTTAAATAAATCTGCACCAGCAACTGCCGAAGCTAAATTGGTAGTATCTGAAAGAGGAGACATTTTATCACCAAAAACCGCACCGGAGATAATCGCACCTGCCAAAATAGCAGAGTTAAATCCCATCGAAATCCCCATTCCCATTAGAGCTAAACCAATTGTTGAAACAGTAGTAAATGCGCTCCCAATTGAAATTCCTACAACTGCACAGCCAACAAATGCAGAAGGCAAAAATATTTTCGTGCTAATAACTGAAAACCCAGCATACATCATTGTTGGGATCACTCCACTTGCAATCCAGACCGCAATCAAGGCCCCAATCAAAATGAAAATGACCATGGGAATAATTCCTGTTTTTACACCCTCTATAATCCCTTCGTGGATTTTGTCCCACGATGCTCTTTTCCATTTACTCCATCCAATCAATAAACCCAATGCGCATAATACTGGGAAAATCGGACTCATTCCCACACCAATCACACAAATACTAATAATCAATAATAAAGACAAAAATATAAATAGTGCTTCTTTTACACTCAGTTCTTTCTCCATTTACTTTCCTCATTCTTCTTATAAATTTAATTGCCAAATACAAAAAAATCCCTGACAATCAGAAATAGACTGTCAGGGACGAATAAACGATGAGACAAACGTTTTATTTTTGTCTCATACGCATGAATACACGCGGTACCACCCATAGTTGAAATTAAAGTATAATTTCCTCTCAAAAGACGCTAACGGATCTTACCCGAACATGACAATTACGCTCTAGATTTGTAATTCAAGAATTTGTTTTGGTTAACTTCCATCAGCCGTTAACTTTCTATTATTTCAAAACAAGTCTCTACTGTGAATCCTTCATAGCGTTTTTGATTAATTTTATTTTTAACGGTAAAAATCAAAACGACCTTTTGCCAACATTTCTTTGATTCCACCTGTTTCAAATAATGAACGATCCATGATCACTTTTTTGATAACAGATGCTGGATACCCTTTGACTTCCATTTTTCCAACTTCACCAAAAGCATGGCTGTTTCCGATTGAAGCAACAGAACCTAATGATTTAAAGGTAAATTCTTTGGTCGCTTCTCCTCTTAATTGCGCTTTGATGTTTTTCCCTGCATGTTCACCCATTTTAAGCGAAATTTGTGCAGTTGTTGGATAAGGACGGTTTGATTCTTTATCCATAACAGCAGAACAGTCTCCAATGATGTAAACATTACTGTGGTCTGCATCCGTTAAATCAGACTGTACCATTACACGTCCACGTTTTGCTGCAAAACCAGAATCACCGACTACATGGCTTCCACTTACACCAGTCGTCCAGATAATTGTTTTAGCAACTAATTCATTCAACTCATTAGTTTCTTGGTTATCTAGATAAACAACTGTATCTTGTTTAATTTCTTTGATTGGTTTTCCAACTAAGAAATTTACGCCCCATTTTTTCAAATGATCGATTCCATAGCCACCAAGTTTTTCACTAAACATTGGCAATAAACGAGTCACAGCTTCTACACAGTATAATTGAATCTTTTCTGGCTCAACCCCAGCAATTTCAGCTAGTTTTTTCTTACCTTCATGCAATGAACCTAATAATTCAATCCCAGTAAAACCAGCACCACAGACAACGATTTTCAGACAGTTTTCGTCTTTCGTTTCTTTGTAAGCTTTCATTTGTTCTGTTAAATGTTGATAGACTTTTTCTGATGTTGGAATGTCTACCATTTTTAATGAAAACTCTTCAACACCTGGTATGCCAAAAGATTCTGATTCATACCCCAACGCAACGATCAAATAATCATAAGAAATCCCTTCTTGGTCTTTCAAATGAACGAGTTGGTTTTCACTATCAATCTTCTCTACTCTACCTTGTACAAAAGTTGTGCAAGCTGATTTTACAACATCTTTGATTGGATAAGTGATTCTTTCTGATGTTTGAATTCCTGCTGCCACTTCGTGAATGTCTGTTGCTTCAAAGTGGTAATCATTTTGATCCACTAATGTTATTTTTATATCGTTGTTGCCTTTTTGTAACTCATGCAGCGCTCTTAAACCGGCATAGCCAGCGCCTAAAATAACGACGTGCTTACTCATTTTAAAATCCCCTCTTAACCTTTTTATTTTATTATTTAAGCCACAATCCTATGGCAAAAAATACAACTTGGGCAAGTGCACCAACGGCTAGAATCCGTATGGCACAAATAAATGTTTTTGTTTTGACTTGTTCTTTTAAAAATAACTTCGACTGTTTCCAGACAAATGGTACAACCAAAATAGTCAATAACATCGTAATCGGCGTCAATCCTAAAACAACACTCAAAACGATCGAAACAAACGCAATGACAATTAAACCAACAAACAATCTAATTGATGCCTGCTTCCCTAAATAGTGAACTAGCGTAAACCGATGATTCATCTCATCTTCTTCTAAATCACAAATATTATTAGCTAACATTAAATTAGCAATCAAACAGGTATTAGGCAAAGCAACTAAAAAGATACTTCCTAGATTGCTCACTGTCCACTGAAAAGAATCAAACGTATTGATATAAACACAAATCAACATGATCATAAACCCCATCGTAAACCCTGAAAAAAATTCACCTAACGGCAAGCTTGATAAGGGTTTGGGTCCAGAAGAATAAAAAATGCCAATCAAGTAACAATACAATCCGAGCCATAACAAGGGCCATCCTACAATAATTGACAAGCCGATTCCCATCAACGCTGAAATGACGACCATCCAAATGATCCAACGACGAATCATCGATAACGATAAGTTTTCTCGGCCAATAATATTGGTTTTCTCTTTATAATCATGCCCTTCTTTAGCATGATGGTAATCATTATAGTTATCTAAAATATCGACAGCCATATTAAAAATAAACATCGCAATAAAATAAATAATAACATAAAATAGGTGAACATTTCGATAATGATACCAACTAAAACAAATTCCTAAAAGAAAAGGTAAAACACTGGCTGTCTTTGCTTTTAGTTCTACTAATTCAAAAAATACTTCTCTGTTCAAATTATACTCCTCCCTCCTTTCAAAATTTAGTTTTATGCTCACGGAATAATTTACTGTATTTCTTTACGAAATTCGTATACAATCAATAGTATTGAACTACTGAAAGGAATATTGTGTTATGAATGATTTTTGGAAAGAGTTTCCTATTATCCAACAACAATTAAATGAAACATGTGAATTGATCAAGCACCAAGTTAAAATACGCAACAAGGACATCGAACAAGCGTTGATTGAACTAACTTATTCAGGTGGTAAATTATTGCGCCCAGCCTTCTTCTTTTTGTTTGCTCAAATTGGTGATGAACAAAAACAAAATCACAAGCAATTGATCAAGATCGCCGCTTCAATTGAAATCTTGCATATGGCAACGCTCATACATGATGATATTATCGATGATTCTCCTCTAAGAAGAGGAACTGCTACGATTCAATCTCGCTATGGAAAAGACATCGCAGTGTACACTGGTGATTTATTGTTCACCGAATTTTTTGAGTTGCTTGCTGAGACAATGAATGGTTCTGATTTCTTACATACAAATGCTTCAGCGATGAAACGTTTACTGGTCGGTGAATTAGACCAGATGCATACACGTTACAAAAAAGATATGACTGTTACTGATTACTTACGCAGCGTCAATGGAAAAACCGCTGAATTATTTTCTTTAAGCTGCCTAGAAGGTGCTCATTTTGGTCATGCGTCATCCGAAGTTCAACGCTTGGCAATGCGTATTGGTCGTCATATTGGTATCGCTTTTCAAGTCTACGATGATATCTTAGATTATACAGCAGATGTAGAAACTTTGAAAAAGCCTGTTTTAGAAGATTTAGCTCAAGGTGTCTACACGCTACCATTGATCTTTGCCATGCAAAAAGCACCGGAACGCTTTTGCTCTTATCTAGAAAAAGGCGCAACGATTACAGACGCACAAGCAGTTGAAACTGCACAGCTCGTTCACGAACTAGGTGGCGTTACGGATGCAAAAGCCTTTGCTAAAAAAGTAACTGAAAAAGCATTGACGGATATTGAAAAACTGCCTGACTGCATAGGTAAGGAACACTTAACTCAGTTAACACAATTATTATTGCAACGTTCTTTTTAAAAGTATCATTAACTTTTAAAAGATGAAGGCAAAGCTCGCAGAGTTTTTGCCTCATCTTTTTTTATTTTATTCTTCAACAAGTACTTTCGTCAATCAATTCTTATTGGTTCCACGATCAATCGCATATAATTGTTGATAATGCTCATTTGTTTCTAACAACTCTTGTGGTGAACCACTCATTTCCAACTGCCCATCTTCAATAAAAATGACACGATTCATCATATGAACACCTTGCAGATGATGAGTGATCCAAATAAGTGTCTTATCTTCTAATGTGCTGAAAAAAGTGTCCAATAATTGTTGCTCCGTAATTGGATCAAGGCCTGTTGTTGGTTCATCCAACAACACAACGGGTGTATCTTGCAGTAAAATCCGAGCCAAAGCCAAACGATGACGTTCACCACCGGAAAAACGTAACCCAGCTTCATCCACCATTGTCTGCAGCCCTTCTGGTAACCCTTCAACCATTTCCTTTAAACCAACTTTATCTAAAACTTGCCAAACTTCTTCTGTAGACGCTTCTTCCTGTCCAATTCGAACATTATTTAAAATCGTCGTTCTAAACAAATATGGCGCTTGGTGGATAACACCAATTGACTGTGTAATTTGATCACCAAAATCAACTGTTGGAATGCCGCCTAGAGTAATACTTCCTTTATCCGGTTTTAAATCTCCGCGAATCAAGGTTGCCAAAGTACTTTTTCCTGAACCACTGCGACCTAAAATCGCCAATTTTTCTTTTGAGTGGATCGTCAAGTTTAGATCATCTAACACTTTTTTTGACGTTCCTTCATATGAAAAAGATACATCACTAATATTGATTTCACTACTTGTAACCACTAGATCTTTTGAGACTTCTTTTGTTTCTTCTGGTTCAGGTAAATCATTCAATCGTTTGATAGAATCTTTATAGATATTCGTTTCTTGCGCCGCATCAGGCAGCGGAGCAAAAGCATCAATCAACGGAAAAACAGTCAAAGTGAATGCTGCAATCCAGTTAGCTGCGCCCCCATGATTACCAGGAAAACGTACACTAGCCCACGCTAATACTGCTATGGTGATTACACCAAAACCAACTTGTAAAACAAAATCTCTGACACGATTAAACCGTTTGATTTTTTCATCTAACTGACGCAATTTTGCTTCTTCTTTTTCATAAGAATGAACAAATTCATGTCCACGTTGGCTAAATACCCAATCAGAAACACCTAAAATATTATCAGTTAATGTTTTGTATAATTCATTTTTAGACACTTTTTGCTTTTCTTGTCTGGCACCATTCACTAAAACTGAAACCAACGGCAATAGAAAAACAATCACACCTAACATCAACAACATACATAAACCAAACCACCAAGAAAAGAAACCTAAACCAATAATGATAAAGATATACAATAACCAAGCGATCACTGTAGGGAAAACCGTACGTAAATACAGATTTTGCAAGTGATTGATATCTTCTGATAGTAAACCTAAAATATCTCCTGTTTGGTATTTTGATTTAAAGAAAATCGCATCTTTTTCTAAAACTAAATACAATTTCAGACGTAAATCAGATGTCATTTTCAATACCCAATTGTGACTAACTAAACGCTCAATATAACGAAAAACTGGTCGACTGATCCCAAAAGCACGAGTCAACACAATCGGAATGTAAATCATTAAAATATTTTCTGGAAGAGATGCTGCTCGGCTAATTAAATAACCAGAGTTAAACATCAACGCTCCTGCACTGAAGAAAGTCAAAAAGCCTAAGAACAATGCCAAATACAATAATCCTTTATACTTTTTCAAAAATGGTTTGACCCATTGATCTTTCTCATACAACTCTTTATTTGTTGGGGTATTTTCCATTATTCATTCCCCCTCATTTGATTCATTAATTTCACATAGTAACCATTTTTATCAATTAACTCATCTAAAGTTCCCGCTTCAACAAGTTGACCTTTATCCATCACTAAAATATAATCCATTTCCGCCATCCAATGTAATCTGTGTGTGGCAAAAAAGACAAGATGATCTTCCATCAATGGTAACATTTTTATCTTTAACTCGACTTCTGTTTCGATATCTAAGTGAGCTGTTGGTTCATCGAACAACAGAATCCGTCGTTCCTTGTCTAAAAAGGCTCTAGCTAACGCTACACGCTGAGCTTGTCCTCCGCTTAACATTCTACCACTTTCACCGATCACCGTGTTTATACCGTCTCTAAGACCTTCTACAAACGTTTCTAAACCTACCAAGCGCACAGCAGCTAAAACTTGTTCATCTATTGCTTCTGGTGTATAAAAACGGACATTATTTGCTAACGTGTCTTGGAAAATATAAGGTGATTGTGGGATATAGAGCACTTGTTTTTGCCATTCTTTTTGCAGAAAATGCGGAATCACTTGTCCATCTACTTCGATTTTTGTCGAATCAGCATTAGGTTCTAAAAATCCACTAAGCACATTAATCAGTGTAGACTTACCCGAACCACTGGCACCAATGACTCCAATTTTTTGATATCCTTTTGCTGTAAAATCCAATCCTTTCAAAGCTGGCTGAATGGCATCTTCATATTGGAACGTTAATTGTTCAGCAGATAATTCGCTTAAGGCTGTCCAATCCCCTAATGAAAGACGATCGGTTTCTGCCATTTCTGGTAAATCTAAGACTTCTTGAATTGCTTGAAATGAATTTTTTCCATCCAAAGTAGCATGATAATCACTAGCAAAATCTCGAACGGGCAAAAAGAATTCTGGCGCTAAAATCAACGTTGTCAACGCTGGAAATAATAATATCCCGCCTTCTAACAAACTTAACCCCAAAAACACCGCCACAACTGCAACTGATAACGTAGTAAAGAAATCTAATGCAAAGGTGGATAAAATAGCAATTTTCAAAGTACTCATTGTCGCTTCTCTAAATCGCTCGCTTGTATTATAAATACTGCTTGCGTATTTTTTACTTAAACCAAACAATTTTAATGTGTCCAAACCTCTTAATGAATCAATAAAGTGATTAGACAAAAGTTGAAATGCTTTATATTGTTTGTCCGCTTTGCTTTGTGCTGCATACCCTAAAATGATCATAAAGATGATAATCATAGGAAACACAACTAGCAAAACAACGCCCGAACGAACATCTAAAGTAAAGACAAAAATCAAAATAATCCACGGGATAATCATCATATTCATGATTTTCATCAAAATCAAATGAAGATAATTCTCAGCCTGACTGATCCCTTCAAGTGCCATGGTGATCATATTTCCTGTTCCATTTTTTTGAACAACGGTTGGACCTAAACGAAAAATCTTTTGCAATAACGCTTCTCTCAATTCACGAGAACGATCATAACTAAACCGATCTAGCATTTTCTCACGCAGATAAGTCACCACATGTCTACCAGTATAAAACAAAAAGAACACCAAAATATTCAACAGCTGGTCGCTTAACTGACCACCTTCCCATAACCCAACAACGGCTTTAGATAAATAAAATGCTTGCCCTATAATAAATACTGCTTGCAGGAAAGAAAAACCTGCAAGCATGATCATAATATTTTTGATTTTCGGCATTTTTAAGATGGCTTTGTCGATCATCCTTCATACCCCTCAGCAACGACTGCTGGATGTTTGATACGTTTTCTAAATACATAGTAGGACCAACTAGTATAAGCTAAAACAAACGGTAAAATGGTTAATGATAACCAAGTCATTGTTTTTAGCGTATAAGGAGTACTTGATGCATCTTTGATCAAGATATCATAGTAACCCTCACTACCTATCATTACACGTGGGAATAATCCACTGAATAATAAAGCAACTAGAAGAATTAATGTCAAGCCACTAGCAATGAAAGCGACCATTTCTTTTTTCTTAAAGACACTTACATTGGCAACAACCGTCAATACAACGATTCCTAAAACCAGTAATAAAGTCACTAGGAAGTGATTATCAAAGAAATCTGTTTTAAAGTACAATAGCGCCGCAAACACAACTAATCCAACATATAAAATCCAATAAAAGAATGACGCATAGTTACGTGCACGTTCTCTAACTGGTCCTTCTGTTTTCAAAGTGATGTAGTTTAAACCATGTAAGTAGCATAATAATGTCAAGGCAACACCACCAACAACAGAAAATACATTAATATAATCTGTAAATGAAGCAGTCATGTTTCCATCCGCATCAAGAGGCATCCCTTGAACTAAACTAATAAACAAAATACCAAAGAAAAATGGAACAATAAAACTACCAATTGATAATGTCCAATTCCACATTCTGCGTCTTTTACCATCCGGCATACGATGACGGAACTCAAAAGAAACACCACGAATGATCAAACCGACTAAAATAATGAACAAAATCAAGTAAAAACCACTAAATAATGAAGCATACCAGTATGGGAAAGAAGCAAACATCGCCCCACCTGCTGTTAACAACCATACTTCATTACCATCCCATACAGGTCCAATTGTTTCGATGATTTGTTCTTTTTCTTCTTCATCATGAGCTAATGTTTGAACCGACATACCCACGCCAAAGTCAAAACCTTCTAGGAAGAAGAAGCCTGAGAATAAAATACCAATTAATACAAACCAAAGTAATTGCAACGTACTCATTCGCCAAAGACCTCCTTATCAAACGGATCTACATCAGTAGAGTTCGCCTCTGCTAATTTTTTTTCTTCGTAATCTGGTCCTTTTTTAAGTTCAACAGTAATCAAGTAAACCATCACTGAACCCAGACCTGCAAATAAAATAAAGTAAATAATATTCGATGTTAATAATGAAGCCACAGATACATTTGGCGACACACTATCTTCAATCGTGAATAAACCGTAAACAGTCCAAGGGTAACGACCAAGCTCTGTAATCAACCAACCAGTTGTATTTGCAATAAATGGTGCAAATGTACACAAAGCTACGATCCAAACCATCCAACGTTTTTCATAGAGTGATGGTTTTTTCTTACGAGTAAAGAATAATCCTAACGCAGAAACTAATAACATTAGTACACCGAATCCAGCCATTATTCTAAAACTCCAGAACAATGTATTAACTGGTGGGAAGTAATTTCTGTCACCATATTTCTCAATTAAATCTTTATTCGCTGTCTCCATTCCATCAACAGAACCAGAAAGACTGTTGTAAGATAGAATACTTAAGACATAAGGAATTTGAATACCAAAAACTTGTTTGTGCTCCGCTTCGTCAGCCCAAGCAATTAAAGTCCAAGCTGCAGGATCACCGGAATCTTCATAGGAGCCTTCCATCGCTGCAAATTTCATTGGTTGACCTTCAATCAAGGCTTTCATTTGTAAATCTCCAGCAAGTAATACGCCAAGAGAACCAAATAACCCAACCCACAAACCAATTCTCATAGAAACTTTATGGAAGCTAATATCACGTTTTTTCAGGATTTGGAACGCAGCAAGACCTGCTACAATCATTCCGCCCATTACAATAGCGCCTGCTAATACGTGAGTAAATTCATACCAAACTTTTGGATTGGCAATTACCGCAGCAAAGTCGATCAATTCTGCACGACCATTGTTCAATGTATATCCAACTGGATGTTGCATGAAGCTGTTTGCTGCTAAAATCCAGAAAGCTGACATCATAGAACCAAATACAACCAACCAAATAAATGTTAAGTGCATTTTTGCACTTACTTTATCCCAAGTAAACATCCATAACCCCAAGAATGTTGACTCCAAAAAGAATGCTAGTAAGGCTTCAATTGCTAGAGGGGCTCCAAAAATATCACCAACAAAACGTGAGTAATCCGACCAGTTCATACCAAACTGGAATTCTTGAATAATCCCTGTTACAACTCCTACTGCAAAACTTAATAGAAAAATGTTGCTCCAAAACTTCGCCATTTTACGATAACGTTCATCTTTTTTTACAACATACAACGTTTCCATGATAGCTACAACAAGAGCTAATCCTATTGAAAACGGTACGAAGAAGTAATGAAAGACTGTCGTCATTGCAAATTGGAACCTTGCTAATGTTACAATATCAAACATCAATAATCCTCCTTGTTTTTAGCGTTTCCACAAAAAGAAAGAAGCTGATTTCATTCAAAATCATTATCCATTTGCACAGTTGGTTGGCGCTGTAAAAATGAATCCAAATCAGGAATAAAATAAACCTACATACATTATTATGTGTGGAAACTCTTTTTATTAAATTTAGAATGATTCCAATTTAAAGTATACTCTTTTATTTGCAAAATACAAATGTTTCTGTGCCTTTTTCATCAAAAATTCCAATGATTCTTGGGAAAAAATAAGAAAAGAGAAGATTACTATGAAGATATAAAAAAAGCACCTCCCGTGAAGCGCTTTTTTTATCCATGTAATTACATTTACCTGATAACCAAAACTAGTAATTCTTTTCAAAACCCTCTTTTGTTTTAGAGTGTTACTCGACGTTATTTTAAAAAAACTATTTTTCAATCTAACAGCTTATTTTTCTTTGAGTATTCCATATATTTATAAACTTTCTCAATTTTATCCTGCTTCACTTTGTCTATTTTATTCGGAGTAAATCCTCCAATAATCCCTTGCTTGTGCAGTTCTTCGATCATCGCAATCAGCTGATAAAATTCTATCAACATTTGTTCTTCATTGGTTTCCTCTGGTCTATCGGGATGGTGATCATCAAATCCAAACCTGATTGCTTTTGACAGAGCTTGCTGTATCTCTGCACATTCTTCCATCGCAACTAATGCTAGATATTCATTCTTTTTCATACCCATAACCATTCCTTTTCCTATAGCTATTTTTTGAAGTAATCAACATAAATAGGAACCGCCGCTTCCCGTAATACTCCTTTAACAACTTCTGGTCGGTTAGGACTTTTTGAAAAAATCTCTTCACTACCAATCATGATATTAAATCCTGCAATCGCTGCCAATTCATCATGCCCTAAACTAAACACCATTCTACCCAAACTACTCCAAACCATCGCTCCTGCACACATACAACAAGGTTCACAACTTGTATAAAGTGTGTATTCAGATAAATCTGTTATTTTCTCAGTCGAACAAAAATCGCGAATAATCCCTAATTCGGCATGATACGTGGGATCGCTTTCTGTGTGGATCTGATTTTCACCGGTAAAAACAATGTCCTTCCCTTTTACTAACAATGCACCGAAAGGTTCATTCCCATTTCTTGCAGCATCTTTAGCAAGTTCTAACGCTTGTTCCATGAATGTGGCATCTAATTTTTCTTGTTCATTATTAATTACCATATTTTCACACTCTTCTCTAACTATTATTTTGTCTAAATTATACCACGAATCAAAAAAGTCTTACCATGACATATGAATTTAAGCATATGAAAAATAAATACACTAATCATAAAAAAACGGCACTGTAAATCATACAGTACCGTGAAAATACAACTAAAATTAGCAAATGGAACCTTTTATTCTTAATACCATACAACGGGTACTTCACAAGTAAAACTAGCAAAAAAACCCTTAGATGCATCAGCATCTTTAGAACTAGCCTCAAAAGACAAATTCACACTTGAAACATTTTCATCAAGAGTGTTTATTATTACCGCATTATTTTCAAGTATCGGATTAGTCGAACCTAAGTTAGTCTCACCGCTAACTGTTTTCGCACCATTAAATTGCTGAGAATACTTTACTGGATGTTCCATAATAAACCTTTTCGTATTTTCATCAACATACACAGTCGGAAGTTTTACACTATATCCACCAAAAGCGTGCAAAGATTTTAAGTTAAGGGATTGTGACAACATGCTAAAATCACGTATATTTGCGTAGCCAAAATATAAAGTTTCAAGATTTTCTAGCTCACCAAATGGCGAAATATCGATGACTTTATCTTCATCCCCTTGTATTAAAGATGAATAAGCATAATAAGTTTTAAGCTTTTTCATCCCAGAAATTGGACGAAAATCCGTTATTCCTTTAAAATTATTAATTCTCATCTCCGTAGCATTCGTTGCATATTGAATTCCTTCAATCGACCCATTATTACCGTTTTTTATTTCATTGACTTCTTTCATCTGGTCAACTGTGGGTAATTCATTTTCCACAACATCATTAATCTGATCCATCACTGCTTGTCTCAAATCATCATCAGATAAGTATATTCTTTTTTCATCTGCAGAAAAACCTTGACTATAACCCACAATCCCAATAAAACTACCTAAAAAAACAATACCCAACAAATATTTTACCTTTTTCAAAAAAAAACCTCCTTAAAGTTTTATAAATAAATTATACAAGAAAAGAACTTATCTTGACAATAAGTTCTTTTTTGTATTCATTTAAAAAGTATAAATTTCAATTAAAATAGATTTTTTAAGCCCTAGAGAATATTCAAAACTACTCGTTTTTCATCGCAGCTTTTAATGCTTGTGCCAATGCACTTTCTTCTGGTTCTTCTTTTTGTGAATATTTCTTCATTAGCTTACGTTCTTCATGTTTTGTAAGTTTCTTGTTGCGCTCTTTTTTATCTTGCATTTTTTCAGTGATCGAGCAGTATTTACATTTGAAGTATGCACCATTTTTCCCATCGATAATTTCCATTTTACGATGACATTGTGAACAACGATGATTGGACACTTTGGGATCTTTTCTACGACGGTAACTGCAATCTTGGTTGGAACAAACATAAATTTTCCCGTCTTTAGTGTTTTTCTCACGTAAGTTTGAGCCACAGTCAGGGCATTTCTTCTGTGTAATTGAAAAATCTTGGTATTTGCTTTCACTTTGCTTGATTTCATTGACTAACTTTTTAGTATCTTGTTCGATTTCTTTCAAGAAGACAGTACTGCTTTGTTTGCCTTTGGCGATTGCTTCTAATGTTTTTTCCCATTTTTCAGTTAGCTCAGGTGTTACCAGAGATGGATTGACAAGTTCAAGTAATTGCTTGCCTTTTGGTGAAACGCTTAACCCGTTTGTCGTACGTTCCATCAATTCTGATTTAATCAGTTTCTCAATAATTTCTGCACGTGTAGCAGGTGTTCCCAAGCTGTGTTTTTCCATTAAACCTAAAAGTGTTCCTTCGGTTAATGGTTTTGGTGGGGCTGTTAATTCTTTATTAATAGTAAAATTCGGAGGTACAACCATTCCTAATTTCCAATCAACAGATGGTACAACATCTTCTTTCTCCTGTTTCCAACCAGCAACTTCGACTTTACTTTGACGGAAAATAAACTGTTCTTTACCAAAATTTACCGTTACTTTTGTTTGTTTTGTGCGGTGAGGTTCAGCAAACATTCCTAAAAAGCGTGTAACGATCATGTTGTAGATTTTTTGTTCATCTCCACTTAATTTTTCATAACGTGGGCGTTGTTCAGTTGGAATCAGCGCATGGTGATCCGTGACTTTCTCATTTTGGAACACTTTTGTTAGTTTGACTTGACCACCATCTTTGATATACGTTTTGACCTCTGGTGCAAAGTCACTAACTGCTTGTAACCGTTCTTTCATTGTTGCTTTCATATCTGTTGTTAAATACTTGCTATCTGTTCTTGGATAAGTCACGATTTTATGAAATTCGTAGAGACTTTGAACAAGCGAAAGAGTTTTTTTCGCTGAAAATTGATAACGTTGATTGGCTTCTCTTTGGATTTCTGTTAAATCATAGGGTAGCGGGGCTTGTTCGGTTTTGCTTTTTTCTTGGATATCAGTTACTTTTCCTTTGCCTTCACTTAATTTTTTCACAAAAGATTCTATATCATTGCGTTCTTTAAACGCGTAAGGATTACTTTGGACTAGTTTTGCTTTTTCTTTTTGAACTTGAAGCTCTACTGAAAAATATGTCTGAGGTCTAAAACCTTCGATTTTCTTCTCTTGTTGACGAACTAAAGACAAGGTTGGCGTCTGTACTCGCCCAGCTGATAGGCTATCTTGATATTTCACCGTCAAGGCTCTTGTAACGTTCAAACCAACTAACCAGTCTGCTTTTGCACGAGCTAAGGCAGAATAATAGAGATTATCGTATTCTTTGGCTGGTCTTAACTTCTTAAATCCATCTTTAATCGCTTTATCTGTTTGAGAAGAGATCCATAGACGTTTAACTGGTTTATTGAAATGAACATACTCTAAAATCCAACGAGCAACCAATTCGCCCTCACGTCCTGCATCGGTTGCGATGACTGCTTCTGATACATCTTTACGGTTAGCTAATTGTTTGATTGCTTTTAATTGATGTCCAGTTTTTGGTAGAGGTTTAATCCCTAAATTTTTTGGCACCATTGGCAAAGTCTCCATTTGCCATGACTGCCATTCTTTATTGATATCTTCAGGCATTTTCAAGCCTAAAAGGTGTCCTAGTGCCCAAGTAACGATGACATTTGGACCTTCATAATAATTTTTGTTTTTTTGATTTGCCCCTAGTACTTTACTTAAATCTTTGGCAACACTAGGTTTTTCAGCAATAATCAGTTGTTTATTTGCCATTTATTTCACTCACTTTCTATGATTCCATATGTAAATTTATGTCATTTTAAACATGTCAATAAGATAATTTTACCACATTCTCCTTATTGATCGTGCCTTTATTTAAAGCATTTTTATTGAAATGCGAGAGAAAGAGCTTTATACTTACTATTTGTAAGTTTAAAATAATGCCTATCAAGGAGAAACTATGATTACAATTGATTTTTTTCACGATGTTATTTGCAGTTTTTGTTTTCCGATGTCTTATCGAATGAGACAAGTCCAAAAAGAATTGCCTGAAATAAAAATTATTCATCGTTCCTTCGCTTTAGCTAGAACGGATGAAGATCATGTTCAGATGTTTGGTTCTAGAGAGAATGCCAAAAAGGAAATTTTGTCTCACTGGGTCCACGCGAATCAAAATGATGATTTACACCGTTTTAACATTGAAGGAATGAAAAAAGCAGACTTTCCTTTCCCAACGTCTATGAATGGTTTGCTTGCAGCAAAAGCTGCTGGCGTCGTTGCAGGAGAGAGCGGCTATTGGGATATATTTGATGCTTTGCAAGAAGCATTATTTGTTAATAGCCAAAATATTGATGATTTCGCTGTTGTTGAATCGATCATAAAAAACAGTTCTATTGATTTCTCAAAATGGCAGCAAGCTTTTAATAATCCCGAAACCTTACTGTTGGTGGAAGACGATTTCCGCGTAGCAAACACTTATCAGCTGACTGGTGTACCCGCATTAATTGTTAATGGAAAATATCTAATCAATGGTGCACAACCTTTGGAACAAATTCTCCAAGCCATTCAAACAATCAAAGAAAAAGAAACACCTATTATAGAAGTCGTTGATAATGACCAAACAAAAAACGGCTCATGCAATATGGAAGATGGTAAATGGGTTTGTAAGGACTAATAAACCCCCTTTCATCCTGCTTAATAAAAAATTATGAGGGTAAGATTGCATGATCTTACCCTCATAATTTTTTAAGTTTATTTAAACCAGACTAGATTTACAACATTTCGGTTTCACACAATCATTATGACGCTCATGAAAGTCATCACCGCTTTCAAAAGTAACAGCCTGTTGATCTTTTAGCAAAGCTAAACCTTTGTATTGCTGCAGATCCTCATCACATTCCTCACACCAGCGTTCATCACCATCATTCCAAAAAGCTGCCAAATAATTGACTTTTGTATTTATATATCCATATGTTGAAGAAAATTCTTGCCATTTGTTTATGTAATAACGCTCCGCATCTTCTAGAGAATTAAATGTTTTTTCTTCTTCGATATCTTCCTGCCAGTCTTCAAAAAACCACCAAGGCTCGTTATCGCCGTACATAGTAACAACTTGGTACATTGATCGCTCACTCCAATTCTTTCTACAAATGCTATTCTAATCACTTAACACAAAACTTTCAACTTACGTGCTTGTGAATTTTTTTTTAACTCTGCAATCTTTTTATTGTACCATAAATAAAAAAACAGCAAAATAAACTTTACTTTGGCTTTATTTCATTGCTTACATGTAAAGCCTTTGCTAAAATATGAAGTGATCAGAAAGGAACGCTTGTTACTATGAAAAAACCTTTATTTTGGAATTCAATTGCTATTTATTTACTGCTATATAATAATATTTTGCTCATTATTTCTTTGATCATGGCTTTAAAAACTTTGATAGAAGGCCAGGCAACATTTGGATTGGATCTCTGGTATCAGATTTTTGTTTACCTTGTTTATATCGTTGTGATAATAGGATTAATAACTGGTGGTAAAAGAGGGTATCTACTATCGATAGTATTCATTCCATTTATTGTTTTAGTGTATTTTTATCCGCCAATGATGGTCAGTATGTTTCCTAAAATGATTATGTTGGCATTTCGTGTAGTTGAGCTAGCTTCATTTGTTTATTTAGTTATTTCACCAGAATCAAGAGCTTATTTCCGTAGCTGTAATCAAAAAAACGAGTAGAATTCTACTCGTTTTTTATGTTATAACTATTGAATCAATCTCATTAAATATATTGCAATACTTTTTCTTCCTGATACGCTTGATCAATCAAGCCGCCACCAAGACATTCCATGCCATCATAAAAAACAACTGCTTGTCCCGGCGTTACCGCACGGACAGGTTCAGAAAAAATCACTTTTGCCATCGTTCCCTCACCAGTTAACACAACTTTGACGGGTATATCGTCTTGACGATAACGGAATTTTGCTGTACATTCAAATTCTTTCGGCATTTCTGTATCAACAGTGAAATGAATCTCACTCGCATCTAAATGTGTCGCATATAATTGTTCATGATGGAAACCTTGTCCAACATATAATGTATTAGTTGCCAAATCTTTACCAATCACAAACCATGGTTCTTGTGATCCTTTGCCCCCGCCAATGCCTAAGCCTTGACGTTGACCAATAGTATAATACATTAAACCATCATGTTGTCCTTTAATTTCCCCATCTAACGTTACCATATCACCCTTTTTAGCTGGCAAATAGTTACTTAAAAATTGTTTGAAATTCTTTTCTCCAATAAAACAGATACCTGTTGAATCTTTTTTCTTAGCTGTTGCTAAGTCAGCTCGTTCTGCAATTGCTCGAACTTCTGATTTTTCCATTCCACCTAAAGGGAACATCGTTTTGGCTAATTGTGCTTGAGATAATTGACTCAAGAAATAAGTTTGATCTTTATTATTATCCACACCACGTAACATGCGCACTGTGCCATCTTCTTTTCTTTCAACTTGAGCATAATGTCCGGTTGCTACATAATCTGCTCCTAATTGCATTGCATATTCCAAAAATGCTTTGAATTTAATTTCCTTATTACACATCACATCTGGATTTGGTGTTCGTCCTGAGCGATATTCGGATAAAAAGTATTCAAACACTCGATCCCAATATTCTTTTTCAAAATTTACTGAGTAATAAGGTATGCCGATTTGATCAGCAACTTTTGCTACATCTTTGTAGTCTTCGGTAGCAGTACACACACCATTTTCATCCGTGTCATCCCAATTTTTCATAAAGATACCCACGACATCATAGCCTTGCTCTTTTAAAAGCAACGCTGTAACAGAAGAATCTACACCTCCGCTCATGCCTACAACGACACGAGTTTTGCTGTTATCTGTCATTTGATCACCATCATTTCAATTTAGATTCTGAATGCATCTACGATTTGAAGGTCGTAACTTTTCAGTGATACTTATTATACTAGGAATTTCTAAGAAGTAAAGGTATTAAGCCATTCTTATTTAATAAAAAAAACGATGCTAATGATTACAGATTCTAACTTTTGTTAAAATAGCTATTGACTATCCACAACATACATAGTGTAATATAATTAGTATTTTTAGTAAAAAGGAGAATGATCTGTGGGAAAATTTAATTGGAGAAAATTATTGTCATTAGAGAAGCTGTATACGATCGCAAAATTTTTTGGTGGTGTCATTATAAGTGTATCAACTTTATATATTGCTTGGGTTACTTACGACCAAGAAAAATATAGCCAACCACTTGAATTCACTCCAACTATAGAACTAAAATTAAAAAGTATTGAGTATGTCAAAAATGACACTAATTCTGACTATACTAAATCGTTAACATTTGATTTTTTCATTAAAAGCAATGTTGATTCTGGAGCAATAAAATCACTTTACATTTTTTATAATGTAGGAACAGACAAAACAGAACCCGCTACAAGTTTTTTAAAGAAAGATACCCAGTATAACGAATTAAAATTTTTTGATGGTGGGTTAATACCCAAAAAAATTGATCGCTATAAAGGTGATCTTCAATATAATAAATTACCACCTAATAAAAATTTCATACAAACTTACATCAACCTACTTGCAATAGATTACAACGACAATAAACATATCATTAAACAATATTTCTATTTTGATACAAATTCATTTTCCAAAATCGATAGTCAAGCACAAGCAAAAAAAGGAGTTCGAATCATTCCAGAAACAGAACAAGTAAATTTTGAACCCATTCTAACTGAAAATCTTTATGAACATATGATTATGTCTTCGTCAAATCAACTTATTAGTGATATGAATGCTGAAATTATTGATGTCTTAAAAAAACAAGGAATAGAAGAAAAAAAATACTTCCTCATAAATAGAAAAAAAACATTGGAAGAAAGAGATGTCATTATACAAACCTATAATAAATTTTACAAAAAATAATAGTACAGATAACTACAACTTAAGTCATTATAAAAAGCCCTTAACAATTGACGTTTACACGTACAATTGTTAAGGGCTTAACTTATTACTTGTCACATTTTTTTTAATTACAAATTATGCTTTCTCTAAGACTCCGCGACTAATCATGCCGTCCATCAAGAAATAAAATTTCTCTTGGCTCATCGCATGAGACTCACTTTTGAAAATGTTCATTGCTTTTAAGCCATTCGCTGTTGTCACTGACATTTTTAATGTCTTTAAATCCTCAGCAATTGTGATCTTAAGCTTGAACCCTTCTTTACTTTGCGGTGTTGCATCCAATGGACGGATAAATTGGAAATTTCCTGAGTTGGTTTCAATAAATCCATTATCTTTCAATGTGTATTTTTTTGCCTGTTCGTTTACTTTATAAAATACCGCAGAACCCTCTACTGTTGCTTTCTCTTTAAATGCCATTTTTCCACCTCTTTATTTATTGTCTCTTTTATTATAGTAGTTAGGCCATCTTTTTGCTAGCTCTAATCTTCTTTTTGTCGGATTATTGTTTAATTTTTTGAATTGTTTTGATCAAGATATTTCCAAACTCCTTGATTTGAGCTTCATCATTTCCTAAACCAAAACTGATTCTCACTGATTCTTTAATCGCTGGATGATTCTTGCCATATATGGCTTCTAGTACATGCGACGGTTCTACCGTACCTGCCGTACAAGCTGATCCAGTCGAAATTGCTATGCCTTGAAGGTCCAAATGCATCAATAATAAGTCACTTGATATACCCTTAAACCAGATATTCAAGATATGCGCTAATTTATTTTTAGGGTTGCCATTTATTTGATATTCAATCTCGGCTTTATCCAATTGAGTTAAAATAACTTGTTGAAAAACACCATATTTATCATGACGTTGTTGTTTTTCACTTGCTGTCAAAAGCTCAACCGCTTTTCCCATGCCAGCGATACCAGCCAAGTTTTCAGTTCCTGCTCGACGCTTTTCTTCCTGCTCACCACCATGAAAAAATGAAGGCAAAGAAATCTCATCATTTTTATATAAGAAACCAACACCTTTTGGTCCATTAATTTTATGAGCGGAAATACTTAACAAATCAATCCCAAATTCATGAGGTAAAATCCCTTCCGCTCCATAAGCCTGTACAGCATCTGTATGAAAAAAGGCTTGATGTGTCTTCAATAGCTTGCCTATTTCTTTAATTGGTAAAAGATTTCCTATCTCGTTATTGCCGTACATAACTGATACTAAAATTGTATCTTCCCGTAACGATTCTTCAAAATCAGACAAAACAAGGTCACCTTTTTCATTAACAGGTAGGTATGTTACTTCAAAGCCTAGACTTTCCAAATATTTCATTGTTTCTAAAACAGCCGGATGTTCAATTGCTGTCGTAATTAAATGCTTGCCATGGTCTTTTCTAGAAAGTGCTGTTTCAATTATTGCCGTGTTGTCCCCTTCTGTCCCTCCGCTATTAAAAATAATTTCATGTGGCTTGACTTGCAAACTCGCTGCGATCACTTGCCTGATGTCTTCTAATCTACGATGAGCTTGTCTACCAAATGCGTGGATACTGGAGGGATTGCCAAAAGTATTCGCCATTTCATCTGTCATTATCTCTATAACCGCTGGATGAGCTGGTGTTGTTGCTGCGTGATCTAAATAAATAGGTTCCACAAAACTCGTCCTCTCTATATCAGTTTTATTGGAATTAGTTTACCATAACTGTTGATGATCCTCAAAGATTGATTGTTTTACTTTTCAAAACGTTTTTCTTTTCGATACGTATAAATATTGCCATATGTAAAAACAGCAATTCCCAACCAAATAAAACTAAATGCAATAAATTGTTCTACTGAATAAGGCTCCTGATATAAAAAGATAGCAGATATCAACATTAATGTTGGTCCAACATATTGAATAAAACCTAAAATAATATAAGAAATTTGTTTTGCCGCTTCAGCGAAAAGTAATAGTGGAATTGCTGTAACGATTCCTGCACCTATCAATAATAAATTGGTAGATACTTCATAGCTCATAAATCCTTGGCGTGAAAAAAACAATAAATAAATCATAGCAACTGGTAAAATAACAAACGTCTCAATTGTCAAACCCGTATATGAACTCACCGAAACACCTTTTTTGATCAACCCATAAAAACTAAATGTAATAGCCATAACCAACGGTGCAAAAGGAACTTCTCCTGTTTGAACAGTTAGTAAAATAACACCTGCCAAAGCCAATCCACAAGCGATTATACCAGAACGACTTAATTTTTCTTTCAATATCAACGTTGCCAGCAACACATTCACTAAAGGATTCATATAATAACCCAAACTCGCTTGAGTAACGTGTCCTTGACTGACTGTATAAATAAAGGTAAACCAGTTCACTGAAATCAAAATAGCCGCACAAATAATAGCAAATAATTTTTTCTTATCCTGTAATACCGTCTTAACCTCAGATAAAAATAAAGACCATTTTTTCGTGACTAAAATGTAGACAATCATAAATAAAAATGACCAAACGATCCTGTAACATAAAATATCTAACGGATCTACATTAGGCATCAACTTCCAATAAATTGGAATAATCCCCCAAAATATATATGCAATAAATCCTAACAAAACACCCTTCTTCTGTTCCTTCATCCATGTAGCTCCTCTCTTATATTGATCTTATGTAAGTACTTTGTTATTTGAATAATCAAAATGATAAAAAGAAGTTCAGAGTAAATTAACAGCTGAACTTCTTTCTTTATTTAAATAGATAATTATTTATTTTTCTTCTAAACGAAATAGCGGACTCATTGGCGTATTTTCATGGATTCGTTTCACTGCTTCACCCATCAACTCAGCACAAGAAACGATACTTAAAGCGTCTGGTTTACGTTCTTCAGAAATGAAGACAGAATCTGTCACACAAATTTGTTCGATTGGTGACGCATCTAATATTGCTTTGGCTCCTTTTGAAAGTAGACCATGAGAGGCACAGGCATAAATGCTTTTTGCTCCGTTTTCTTTTAAAATCTCGGCAGCTGTCGCAATCGTTTCTCCTGTATTTAAAATATCATCGACTAAAATACACGTCTTGTCTTTAACCTCACCAATAACATAACCTGAACGAATGCCGTCAATTTCATCTTGATCAACGATTGCTAACGTCGCATCAAGATATTCAGATAAGCTTCTAGCACGCTGAACACCACTGTTTTTAGGAGAAACCACAACAATATCTTCTCCAATTAATTTCTGCTGGCGATAGTTATGAGCAAAAAGCGGCATCGTAAACAAATTATCCACTGGAATATCAAAGAAACCTTGTACTTGAACTGTATGTAAGTCGAGTGTTAGTACACGAGTTGCACCTGCTTCTTCCAATAAATTGGCAACTAATTTTGCTGTGATCGGCTCTCTTGGTTTAGCCGTCCGGTCTTGTCTGGCATATCCATAATATGGTAACACCACATTAATAGTTTTGGCACTTGCTCGTTTTAATGCATCAATCATAATCAACAATTCCATTAAATGGTCATTTACTGGAAGGTTGGTTGACTGAACAAGAAAAACATGGTCCCCACGAATACTCTCTTCAATATTTATTTGAATTTCTCCGTCACTAAATTGGCGAACCGTACTTTTTCCTAATTCAGTACCGACTACTTCAGCAATTTTTTCAGCTAAAGGTCGATTGGCATTCAAACTAAAGATTCGTAATGTTTTATCCTGGTATTTTTGGGTCATGATTTCCTCCGTGATCTAGATATTTTCTATTCTTAATAATTGGAAAGTTCAAATTACATTCTAACATTGATTGGCTAAAAAATCATTGATCTTTTGCTTTTATATGACAATTATTTGAAATTTCGGTAACTTTTAAAAGAAGATTTCTTTGCTTACAAAACTGTTCGTTAAATCCACTAGTTTCACCTTGCTTTTCCTAAGTTGCTGAGTAAAATTAAGTAATAATCTGAGGGAGGTTAAATCATGCATCACAGAAAACATCAAAAAAAAAAGAAAAACTGGATACCTACATTAGTAATCCTGATTTTGATGATTCTTGTCGTATCTGAATTGTATCTTTTATTTTTCCAAAACCATTCTAATTCTGTTTCTCAAAACAATACAACCAAGCCAAACGTTAAAACTTCCCAATCAATAACCAGACTTACAAAAGACGCTCAGCACGCAGAAAATTTTAATCAAGAAGTAAAACCTACTTCTGATTTAGCAAAACAAATAGATCAAAAATTAAGTGATAATCAATTTATCGGAACAGCTCTAATCATCAAAGATGGACAGATCATTTTGCAAAAAGGATTTGGCTATGCAAACTTCGGCAAACAGCTGCCAAATACTTATCAATCTCTGTTCCAAATTGGGTCAATTCAAAAAGGAATGACTGCCACTCTAATTTTAAAGCAAATTCAAGCTGGAAGATTATCATTGGATGAGACCTTAGATCACTTCTATCCAACTATCCCTGATAGCCAGAACATAACAATTCGCCAATTGCTCTCCATGACATCTGGTTTATGTCAAAAAGTAAAAGCTACAAATATGATGTCCGATGATGCTTTTCTTCGATTTGCATTTTCAAATGTAACAATGGGCGATTATGGCAAATTTAAGTACGATGCTATCAACTACTTTCTTTTGGTGGGAATATTAGAAAAATTAACAGATGCTTCTTACCAACAATTATTTCATCAAATGTTTAATCAACATCTCCAACTGTCACATACTATGTTTTATAATAATTTTTTAACTTCAAATAATCGAACCTATGCCTACGCAAGAACAAATGGTAAAGATTTTAGCTCAGAAATCAAAGATAAACCTTTACTTTTCAACCAAGAAGTCGGCACAGGAAATATAGCCATGACAACCGGGGACTTATATCTATTTTACTACAACTTGTTAGAAGGAAAAATTGTTGATCATCAAACGATGAACACTCTATGGACGCCGGAAACTCAAAAAGGATATATGGGTGGTGTCTACAATTTTTCTAACTATGTTCAAGGTCATGGTGTGGAAGAAGGTTTTGAAACAAATGCCTTTATTTCAAAAGATACAAAAAATTCGGTTATTTTATTTACAAATGAATATCCGGGTGCCAAAATATACCAAGAATTATCAAAAAATATTTTTGATTTACTTGGATCTTATTAAACTTAATATATGGTAAAAGAGGTTGAGAAAAAGGAAGCAAACTTTTTTCTCAACCTCTTAATCAAGCATTTTTAGGGCTCCCTAAAAAATGGATTGATTTTAATCTTAATTTATCATATACTAATTTTAAGGCAAACCTAAAAAGGAGGTTTTTTTATGTCTATAAATAAAAATAATCTTACAATCGAACATTTAACTGTTAGTTATCAAGGTCAAAAGGCCTTAATCGATATTTCGTTACAAATACCTGCCGGAAAAATTACTGGAGTCATCGGTCCAAATGGTGCAGGAAAATCAACCTTTCTAAAAGGAATGTTAGGATTGATTAAGGCCGATTCCAGAGCTGTGCTTTTAGGAGATCAAGCAATTGATACTCAGAAAAAACGAATTGCTTATGTAGAACAACGCAGTGCTTTAGATCTTACTTTTCCAATCAATGTAATGAAGGTTGTTCTTTTAGGAACTTATCCTCAGCTAGGTTTACTGAAGCGACCAAAAAAACAGGAAAAAGAAAAAGCTCTCGCAGCACTTAAAACTGTTCAATTGGAAGATTTTGCTAAACGACAAATCGGTGAGTTGTCCGGTGGCCAATTGCAACGAGTTTTTATCGCCAGAGTACTTGCTCAAGGTGCAGATATTATCGTTTTGGATGAGCCTTTTGTTGGAATTGATATGACAAGTGAAAAAGTAATCATGGATATTCTCAAACAATTAAAAGATGCAGGTAAAACGATCGTAATCGTTCACCACGATCTCCACAAAGTCGCTCATTATTTTGACGATGTGATTATTTTGAAGAAAAAATTAATCGCTTGCGGACCTGTGACAACAACATTTACCAACAAGAATATCCAATTAGCTTATGGAGAAACAATGGGAGATATCATTATAAAAGGAGTGGCTGACGCATGATTGCAAATTTTATTGACGGTTTGGTTCGCTATCAGTTTTTACAAAACGCTTTGATCACTTCAATCATCGTGGGATTGGTTTCTGGGATTATCGGTTCATTTATCGTTTTACGAGGAATGTCTCTCATGGGAGATGCCATTTCACACGCAGTATTACCAGGAGTAGCAGCTTCTTACATGTTCGGGGTAAATTATATCTTTGGTGCTTCGATTTTTGGTATCTTGGCTGCTTTATTGATTGGCTTTATTACACAAAAAAGTCAGTTAAAAAATGATACAGCAATTGGTGTTGTTTTCAGCTCATTCTTTGCTCTAGGGATCATCATGATCTCATTTGCGCAAAGCTCCACCGATCTTTACCATATCCTCTTTGGTAATGTTTTGGCAGTTCGTGATTCTGATATTTTGATCACTGTAATTGTTGGCATCATCGTTTTGATCTTTGTTGGTCTTTTCTATAAAGAATTACAAATTACCTCCTTTGATCCAACGATGGCACAAGCATATGGATTAAATGTTCAATTTTTCCATTATGCCTTGATGTTTTTATTAACTTTAGTTGCTGTTTCATCGTTACAAACTGTTGGAACAATTTTAGTGATCGCTATGTTGATCACGCCTGCTGCTACCGCTTATCTTTTAACCAATCATTTGCCTACAATGATTACTTTAGCTTCTCTTTTTGGGATACTGAGTTCAATCATTGGCTTATTCTTTAGTTACTCATACAACTTAGCTTCAGGGGCTACTATTGTTTTAACTGCTGCAGCATTTTTCATTTTAGCTTTTCTATTTTCACCTAAAAAAGGACTATTTTTTGTCAATAAACAGAAAACGGAGGAACCTACATCATGAGAAAAAAAATAATGATCATTACAACTTTAACTTGTTTATTTTTACTAGCTGCCTGTCAAGGTAAAGCGACAGACAAGTCAGAGTCAGATAAAATCAATGTCGTTGCCACCAATTCTATTCTTGCTGATATGGTAGAAAATGTTGGAAAAGAATTAGTCAATTTGCATAGTATTGTCCCTGTGGGAACAGACCCTCATGAATACGAACCTTTACCAGAAGATGTTGCTAAAGCCTCAGAAGCAGATGTTTTATTCTTCAATGGGTTAAACTTAGAAACTGGCGGCAATGGTTGGTTCAGCAAGTTGATGGAAACAGCGAAGAAAAAAGAAAATCAAGATTATTTTTCTGTAAGTAAACAAGTAAAACCAATGTATTTAACAAGTGCGGGACAAGAAAATCAACAAGATCCTCATGCCTGGTTAGATATTCAAAATGGGATTTCTTATGTAGAAGCAATCAGAAATACTTTAAGCGAAAAAGATCCTAAAAATAAAGAAATCTATGAAAAAAATGCCAAGGAATACATCGAAAAACTTTCAGTCTTAGACAAAGAGGCAAAAGAAAAATTTGCTGACATTCCAGAAAATCAAAAATTATTAGTAACTAGTGAAGGTGCCTTTAAATATTTCTCTAAAGCATACGGTTTAACAGCTGCTTACATTTGGGAAATCAATACAGAAAACCAAGGCACGCCAGATCAAATGAAACAAATCATAGATAAAATTCATTCAACCAAAGTCCCTGCGTTGTTTGTTGAAACAAGTGTCGATAAACGAAGTATGGAAAGAGTATCTAAAGAAACAAAATTACCGATTTACAGTACAATTTTTACTGATTCCATTGCTAAAAAAGGCGAAGATGGCGATAGTTATTATGCCATGATGAAATGGAACTTAGATGAAATCCATGATGGATTAACAAAATAAAAAAACTGGGTCTGAGGTATAACTCTTTGAGTTATACCTCAGACCCTTAAAATCGCAATAAGCGTTAAGAGGAAAGCAGACTAACCATTGCCTCTATTCATATCAACTTCTAAAAATTGATGGCCTTCGGAAATAAGCTAAATACTTTCTTCCCAACCCCAGTTTTTCTTATTGAATCATTTCTTCAATGTTAATCACACGATCTGTAATATCTGTATAAAAGTCTTCCTCATGAGAAACGATCACAATCGTTCCTTGAAATTGTTGAATTGCTTGTCGTAAGCTCTCCTTAGCTATGATATCAATATGATTCGTAGGTTCATCTAAAAAAATAATGTTACTGGAATCCATGGTCAGCTCACACAATTTTACTTTCGTTTGCTCTCCTCCACTTAATAATCGCAACTGTTGATTTACCAATTTATCAGGTAACCCACATTTAGCTAGATATGTTCGAATTTCTTTAATTGTTTTCTTAGGGAAGCAATCACTTAAATACGCTAAGGGCGTCAAATAATCATTTTTCCAAGTTAAATCTTGAGAGAAATAAGCAATTTTTGTGTTAGCTGGATATTGATATTCGCCGCTAATGGGAGTAATTTTTCCCGTTAAAGTTTTGATCAATGTAGATTTACCGATTCCATTAAATCCTTTGATAGCAACTTTTTCACCGCTATGAACAGATACATTGATTGGTGCTAATAACGGGTTACTATAGCCAATCACCAAGCCATTAGTAATTAACGCTAGACTTGCCACAATAGATTGATAGGGAAATACGATTTGAGGTTTCATCAAACTGCCTGGAGGTGCCATGCGTTCCACTCTGTCCAATTGTTTTTGGCGACTTTTCGCCATGGTTGCTCGATTTCCTGCTTTGTATTTGCGAATGTAGGCTTCCGCTTTCTCAATTTTTGCTTGTTGAGCGTGATATTGTTTTAAATAGCTTTCTTTGTTTTGCTCTTTTTGTGCAAAGGATTTTTCGACATTTCCTGTGTATTTGGTCAGCTTGCCAAACTCAATATCGCAGATACAATTGGTCACAGCATTTAAAAAATGATAATCATGAGATACGATAATAAACGTTCCGTCAAAATTGTTTAAATAGTCAATCAGCCATTTGATATGGGTATCATCCAGATAGTTAGTTGGTTCATCTAGTAGTAAAACATCAGGTTCTTCCAAAAGCAATTTTGCTAAAATCACTTTTGACCGTTGTCCACCACTTAATTCTTTCATCGAACGATCCAGACCAATAGCTTCAATTCCTAACCCATTGGCAAGATCATTAATAATTGTATCAATTTGATAAAAGTCACTTTCATCCAATTGTGTTTGTAGATTTCCAGCTCTCTCTAATAATTTACCTTCACTGGTCTCACCAAACTCAGCATATAATCCATTGATTTTCTCTTCTATTTCATAAAGTGGTTGATACGCTTGGTGTAAAAAGTCATTGATTGTACTATTTCCAATGACTTCCACATACTGATCTAAGTATCCGATTTTGATATTATTTTGCCAAGTGATCGTTCCATCATCCGCTAAAATTTCACCTGTTAAAACTTTGACTAACGTTGATTTCCCCACACCATTTTGACCAGTTAATCCCATGTGGTCACCTTTATTGACACGAAGAGACGCATCTTCGTATAAGATTTTTTCACCAAAACGTTGCGTTAGGTGTTCTATTGTTAATAAACTCATTTTTTCTTCCTCTTTTCTGAATTTTTACTATAAATTACACTGTTCAACAATTTAAATTGCTTTAGTTTTTATGCGAAATGTCTTATTAGAAAGACAAAAAAACAAGCGACCAAATAGGCTTCCCTATCTTATCCCTCGTTTCATATCAACAAAGGACAACGTACGAAACACGTTGTCCTTTAACCAGCGCTATTAAAAAATCATGATTCATCGTTAAAACAACACTAAATAAGACTAGCTGATAGTCTAAAAAAATTTAGTATTCGCCTTTAACGATGAAGCGTTCATTTTATTAGGCTCCACAACAATGCTTCATCACATTCATTTGTTGGGAGCTGATTCTTTTTACAAATTTATCTGAAAGAACAAACATTCTTAATCACCCTTCTTTACAGAAGATATTTTAACATAATTGTTGTGAAAAGCAAGAATATTGATAAAATAAGTATCTATCCTCTCTGGGTAAAGTACTGAATTATTTTGTTTTTTTCAAAAACAGTATACATAAAAAAGCGCAAGCTCAAGAAATCTTTTAAACTTCCACGCTTGCACTTTTAATCATTATTCATTTAAACTTAAATACGTCAGCGCATACCCCACATGAAATTCTGTCGCTAGCGCCAATCCAGCTTCATCAATATCAAATTTTTCATGATGATGACCGTATTGTGTATCAGGATTATCTAAATTTCTAGTACCGACACGACCATATACACCTGGTGCTTTAAGTAAGAAATCAGCAAAATCATCTGCGCCTAAACTCTTTGTATAGTCTGTTACTACATTATCACTGCCAACAATCTCAGTTGCTACTTTTTGCGCTAGTTCTGTTGCTGTATCATCATTTATCAACGGACCTGCTGCATCATGAATATGAAATGATGCAATTTTCGTTCGATGTGCTTCAGCAATTTGCTTAGCAATTTCTTCCACACGTTTTAAAACAAACGCTCGCGTCTCATGACTAAAGGCTCGAACTGTCCCTTCTATTCTTGCATGATTCGCTACAATATTATATCTAGTTCCCGCATCTAACACACCAATGCCAACAACTACAGGATCTAGTGGACTTACCTCTCTAGCAGCTATTTTCTGCAGCTCGACTACAATACTTGCAGCAGCCAAAACAGCATCCCGACCAACATTCGGTTGAGCCACATGACTGCTCAATCCTTCTACTTCGATTTTAAAAATATCGCAAGAGGCATTCGTAGCACCTTTCGTCGCAACTAGTTTTCCAACAGGAACATTCGAATCTAAATGAATACCAAAAACTTGATCAACATTTTCTACAAAACCGCCTTCTACAAATTGACGTGCGCCAGCACCGATTTCTTCTGCAGGTTGAAAAGCGAGCTTGATTGTTCCTGAGAACTCATCTTCACGATTTTTCAACACTTTAGCGGCACCTAATAAAGCTGCTGCATGCCCATCATGACCACATGCATGGTTTAATCCTGGATTTTTAGATTGGTATTCTTTTCCTGTAGCATCTTCTAATTCTAGCGCATCGATATCCGCTCTTAGAACAATCGTTTTTCCAGAACCTTTTTTACCTTCAATAGTGCCTAAAACACTTGTTTCGCCTACTTCTTCAAAAGGAATTGCCAACTTATTTAGCTCTTCTTTAATTCGCTTGATTGTCTCAAATTCTTTTAAGCTCGCTTCTGGATATTGATGAAAATGGCGTCTTAAGGCAATCACATCGGTTGAATTTCGTTTAATCTCTTCTTTAATTGATTCTCTTATCAATGTAGTCATTCTATTCACCTCTTTTACTTTCTGCCAAACGTTTCCCACGCTGGAATACTTGAGCCTTTTGATGTTTTCTCAATAACTTTTTTTGTTTCTTCCTGTTGATAAGCATCAACAACTTTGTTATAGGTTTTATTGTTTTCATCGTCCTTACGAGCAACAATGATATTGACATATGGTTTAGATGTTTCGTCCACTGGTTCTAAGAAAATCGCATCTTTAGTTGGCGTAAAACCAGCATCCACAGCCATACCACTATTGATTACAGAAGCATCAATATCTTGAAGGGCTCTTGCTGTTTGGGACGCATCTAATTCGGTGATTTTCAACTCTAACTTATTCTCTGTAATATCACTGACTGTAGGTGTTTGTTTTTTTGCTGGATCAACTTTGATTAGACCTGCCGTTTGCAATAGTAATAATGCTCTCCCACCGTTTGTCGCATCATTTGGAATAGCAATTTCTGCTCCTTTTTTCAACTCTTTAACGTTTTTAATTTTTGAAGAATAAATCCCTAATGGCGCACTAACTGTGTTACCAACCGAAACAAGATCCGTCTTGTGTTCTTTATTGTAATTATCTAAGAATATTTGATGTTGAAACGAATTTAAATCGATTTCTTTTTCAGCCAAAGCTGCATTGGGTTGAGTATAATCAGAAAACTCCACTAATTGAAGATCGATTCCTTCGCCTTTTAGACGGTCTTTCACTGATTCTAATACTTCATTATTGGCACCCACTACACCTAATTTTACAACTTCATTTTTTTCACTTTTTGCACTTCCCGCAGAGCATCCTGCTAATACAAAACCGATTGTTACTGCTAATCCGATAATCTTCACTGCTTTTTTCATTATAAATTCCTCTTTTCTTATTTTTCATTTTTTTAATGTGATGTTTTTTTGATCAATGTATTACTAATAAATTGGCTGGCAAATACTAAAACTAAAATAATTAATGTTGCAACTACTGTGACATCTGTTTGAAACCGATTATAGCCTCTTGTAATTGCTAGATTTCCTAGACCACCCGCACCAATTGCTCCAGCCATTGCAGTTAAACCAATTAAATTAATAATCGTGACAGAAGAGACACGAATAATACTTGGTAATCCTTCAACTAAATAAACTCTAAAAATAATTCCTAAAGGACTGGTTCCCATTGATTCTGCTGCTTCAATTACACCAGGATCAACTTCCAATAACGCATTTTCAATCTGTCGTGCAAAAAATGGAATCACTCCTATCACCAGTGGCACTAGAGCAGCCGTTGTACCAATCGTTGTTCCTGTTAAAAAACGAGTGATTGGCTGAATCAGTGCCAGCATGATGATAAAAGGAATGGATCTACAAATATTGATAACCTTCTCTAAAATATTGTAAAAGAAACTACTTTTTAAAATACCTTGCGGACCTGTTGTCACAAGAATAACACCAAGTAACGTGCCTAAAATTCCTGCAATAATCGCTGTCCAAAAAACCATATAAAGTGTTTCAATTGTACTATTGATAAACTCCTGTTTTAACTGTAAAACATTTGGAAAATAATTTTGTAAAAAAGCTTGCATATCCGCCACTCCTCTTCTTACTAGATAGTTATTTTATTTAGATGACATGTAAAGGTACAATTTTCTCTTTTACCTTTCTTACTTTTAAAATTTTTACCTTCACTCCTTGTTGTTCTAAAAAGCTCAGTGCTTTTTCCCTTTGATGTTCTTCTCCCGAAAGAATGACAATCAAATTGCCAATAGGTACTTGCTGTAAAATTTCGACATTGCCATATAAAATGTTCGTGACTACGTGATACTTACTATACAGCTGAGCAATCAGCGGTTCACTTGTTTGCTCACCTACATAAGAAAATTCAACTAACACTTCATTTCCACCTAAATCTGTCAAGCTAGGATGTTGAAGAATCGTCTCCAATGCTTGATCAATGTGCGTCGCGGTACGGATAAAATCCTTCGTCAAGGCTTCTTTTGGTTGACTGAAAATCGAAACAATATCATTTTTTTCGATTACCTGACCATCTTCCATCACGGCAACTTTATTACAAATTTCTTTAACCACTTGCATCTCATGGGTAATCAAAACTATCGTTAAGCCCAACTCTCTATTTAATTTCTTTAATAAGTCCAAAATTTGAATTGTCGTTTTAGGGTCCAACGCACTGGTTGCTTCATCGCATAATAAAATTTCTGGATCATTGGCTAATGCTCTAGCAATTGCTACCCGTTGCTTTTGTCCACCAGATAGTTGGCTCGGATAAGCTTCTTTTTTATCTGAAAGGCCTACAAGTTCAAGCAATTCTTCAACTTTTTCTCTTCGCTGCTTTTTAGTCAATCCAGAATATTTTAATGAGAAGTCAATATTTCCAAAAATCGTTCGTTCTTTCATTAAATTGAAATGCTGAAAGATCATACCAATTTTTTTGCGCTGTAAACGTAACTCTTTTGATGAAAAATCCAAAATATTTTTACCATTAATGATGACTTTTCCAGAAGTTGGACGCTGTAACAGATTAATAACACGAACCAGTGTACTTTTCCCTGCTCCAGAATAGCCAACGATACCAAAAATATCCTCTCTTTCAATCCTTAGTGAAACATCGTTTACTGCATTGATTTGTTGTTTTTTCTGGTAAAAGGTGACATCTATATTTTTTAACTCAATCATTCTTTGTTCCTCCTTTAATTCTGCCTGTTCTTTTGCTTTATTTAATACATTTTATTTTCTAAAATTGAATTCACTACTTTAAAACTGCTTCACTATCATCTCCTCATTTATCAAAAAAAAACGTCCTCAAATGTATAAAATTATACATTTGAGGACGCTTTTGCGTGTTACCACCTCTATTTGATATCTATTCACATAGATATCCTCATCAAGTACGTCAATAAAAATTGATTATACTCTAGCATGTTAACGGATGCGTCCGTCGCTGTCTTATGAACTAGTCACTCGAAGCGCTGCTCAATGGCCATTTTCTAGATTTCGTTTATCGCTTGTTTTCAGCTACCCAAGCTCTCTGTTAGATAACATTCCATCTGTACTTTCCATCTCATTGCTTTGTGTATTCAATTGTATTAGTTATTTGTAAAACATAAAAATAGCCCTCTACTAGCGTATGCTAGTAAAGGGCGAATAATCGCGGTACCACCTTTGTTTTAAAGTAATCGTAATTACTTTTCTTAGACCAAGTCTTCTAACTTGTTGCTTTGATAACGGGTGCTTTCCCGAAGCTGCTTACCTATCAACAGCTTGTCCTCATGAGGCCATCTTCAACTCTTTTGCGCTTGTCTCTTTTCACCAACCGAGACTCTCTAGTAAAGCACATCCAAATTTACTCTTCTCTTCAACGGATTGTTATTCACTTGTTGTTAAGTTGTATTCTACTGGAAAATAAAATTTCTGTCAAATAGTTTTTTCATTTATTCAATAATCATTTCAGCAGAGCGGATTCACTCATTGTTTTAAAGTACCTTTAAAATTCTTCTCTATGACTGTCAAGAAATCTTTCCAGTCTCGTATTTTACACACGAAAATTTATTGACAAAATCTAACATCTACGGTAATCTGTTATCTGTATTACATAAACATGCCGCCTTAGCTCAGCTGGTAGAGCACCACCATGGTAAGGTGGGGGTCGACGGTTCGAATCCGTCAGGTGGCTCTCGAAGAATCTTGATATATCAAGGTTCTTTTTTTCTTATTCTACATAATTTTTCGAAAAAAACTGTGTACGTTGCTCACACGATATAAAACAACGCACATAGCTTTTTTATTCCTTCAAATTAAGACCTTTTTATATTCTTACCTTTATTCTTCTGGTAATTTCGCTTCATAATCCTCTAATAATACATCAAGTAATAATTCGCCTTTCTCTACTCTTTTTTGCCAGTCCAAATTATCATTATGTTTTTCTAATAACATGCCGGTAAAGCCACCAAGTTCATAAGATTCATCTGGTCCAGACAAGTCTTTTTCCTCCGTAAAGTCTAGCTTTACCATTTTCTGATAGGCTTTAAATATTTCGTCTTTTGAAGCATCCACACCAAGAACAGAACGTACACTCATTGCATCATCAAAATATCTTGCTGATCCTTCATATAAATCAGTTCCTCTTACAAAATCCGCATCCTCGCTCTGTTCTGTCTTATATTTTGTATGCCAGTATTTTGCCTCATCTAAATATTCTTTTTCCTTCTCAGGAAGCAAAATTGCTTTTCGTAAACTATTCATCAAGTTTGCTCGTATTTTTCTAGCCTCTTTATTTGCAGCAGATTTATTTGTTTTTTCTAAAAAATCTGAATCCATAACATTAGCATATTCATTCTTCTTTAACGCCCAACTTCCTTGAAAACCATGAAATAATTCATGGGTACTAATCGCAAAATGAACGGTTGATTTTGGCAATGATTCAAATTGAGTGTCTTGATATGGTTGATCAAAGTAGTTCTCTTTTTCAACTGTTGCAGCAAATGCTTTGCCATTGTATGTCTCATCCATAAAAAGTACTGGTACTTCTATTTGTGTGCGTATATCATCAGGTAAGTCTTTCGTATAAATCTTTTCAATTGTTTTATCAGGATATGCAATCCAAGTATATGTTTCGTTAGCTAATCCATATCCATAGTTAGTATAGTCCGCACCTTGCCAAACTTTTCCTGCATAAGGCCAAGCTTCCCATGCTTGTTGGGCACCCATCAAAAAGTAGCGGTCAAAATCCATCGAATCCCACTCTTTCTTCAAATCTTTAAACGGAGGTTTATTTTTATCTAAAGGAAATTTCAATGAAGATTCTTTCTTTTTAGAGTCCGAAGTGGAGTTTTCTTCCGATTGAACTTTTGAAGTATTATTTTTTGAATTATAAACAGTAAGTGTTCCAATTGATACAATTACTATCAAAAGTAAAATCAGATATATGTTTCTTTTTTTCATGATAACTTCTCCTTTTACTGTGTATTTTAGAATGATAAACTAGATTTTTAAGCATTCGATAATAAATTAGTCTATTTCAATAGTATTGCCCTCCTTATGAAACCGCTATCATTCAAAAGTCTAATTTTCTAAATAAAAATAGTCCGAATGACTTGTTCCATGAAACTATTTCGTAAAACTATGTCATACATCCCCTCCTTCTAAAAACTTATTATTGACTTACAATTGTATAATAACAATTTCAGCGTCAGATTTCGGTTAGTTTTTTAGAAGGTAGAAATCATTTAATATAATGTATATGAAGCTGATACAAGATTTTTACTATGTCTATATTCCATCAGTATTCAACTTCTATCCATGAATCCCCTACTCATTCAGATTCTATTTTTCTAAAAAACAAGTATAATAGAATAAGACTTTCAAAGAGGTGAAAAAATGTCAGCCAACAACAACATAACTATTGAGTATTATCAGGATAACGATCAATCCCTTTATTCCATTCTCACCAAGGATATTCGTGTCATGCGCTATATCACAGAAAAAGCTGAAACGGAAACTGAAGCTACTGAAAATTTCAAAAAAATTCTTGCCTACAATGCCTCTCATAATGATCAAACTGGCTATTATAAAATAGTCGACCAAGAAACTTTTATCGGCTTTGGAAAACTTTCTTGGGATGAAAACCATAAAATAGAAATTGGCTATATGGTTTTGCCCAAACACTGGGGTAAGGGATACGCCACACAAATTATTTCTACTTTATTAAATCTAGTAAAACAGTCAACAGTATTATCTCAGCATACTGTTTATGCCATTATTGACCCCAGTAATGGTGCATCAAAACACCTATTAAAAAAATATCACTTTACTTCTGTTTGGCAGGGAATTGAAGATGGTTTGCCTTCTGAGCATTTGATTTGGTGTCCATAATTTTTCAAAAAATCAATTACACAAAAAAAGAGCTATTTACAGCTCTTTTTTGTATATCTTCCAATCAATCATATCTCTTACGCTTAGAAGATGAGGGAATTCCTAAAGCTTCTCGATATTTCGTAACAGTACGGCGAGAAATTTCAATTTTTTTTCCTTGCAGTAAATCGACTAATTTCTGATCAGACAGAGGCTTGGCTTTATTTTCATTATCAACTAGCACTTGTAGTTGTTTTTTTATGCTGCCTGTCGATGTTTCTTCTCCCGTACTTTCATTTGATAATCCGTGTGAAAAGAAAGACCTAAGCTCAAAAACTCCAAAATCGGTTTCTAGATATTTGCCATTGACTGTACGACTAACCGTTGATTCATGAATGTTCAATGTTTCCGCAATTTCTTTTAAGGTCATTGGTTTTAGCGGCCTGTCCTCTTTAAAAAAGAATTCTTGCTGGCGTTTAACAATCTCTGTACCAACTCTTAAAATCGTGTCACCTCGCTGAATAATTGTCTTTTCCAACCACTCAAATTCATTTTTCTTTTCCTTGATATATTCTTGAACTTCTTTATCGTCAGTTGCTTCCATCCGCTTAAAATAAGCTTGTTGAAACTGAATTGTTGGGGTACCTGTTTTATTAGAGAGAACTGACAACTGGTTGTCTTTGATCCTCACTGTTAAATCAGGGCGTATGTAAAGTCCTGAGGTAGATTCAAATATACTTCCAGGTGCTGGTGTCAATGTTTGAATATAATCAAAAATTGCCTGAATCTCAGATAACTCCACTTCAAATTTTTTAGCAATCAATCCCCATTTCCGATTTGCCAAATGATCAAACTCTTCTTCAATTACGATATAGGCTAAGGCTGGTGCAGTATCATCCCGCTCAACCTGTAACATCAAACATTCTCGTAGATCTCTAGCACCTACTCCTGCTGGATCTAATTGCTGAATCAAGGTCAAAGCATCTAACATCTCGATAGATTTTGCTCCTGTCTTTTCGGTTGCTTCATCTAGATCGATCATCAAATATCCATTTAAATCAATGTACTCAACTAAAAACAAAACAAGCGTTCGAAGATATGTATCTCGATAATTTAAATGAATTTGATCAATCAAATATTCAAAAAGCGATAGGTGATTATCGGGAATCTGATTTATGTAGTTGTTTTCTTCATTTGTATACGTTTGGCTGCTAGAGCTTGCAAAATCTCCATAGTTTGTATCCATTTGTACATCAATCAGAGGATTTTCCAATGCTTTGGCTTCTATATATGAGTAAAGTTCTTCAGAATTATATTGTAAAATTTGAATAGACTGCTGTAATTGTTGTGTCATGGCAAGCTTTTGGACTTGTTTTTGTTGTTGGGATAGATGTTGTTCAAATTTCATTATTTTTGTCCTTCCCCTTGTAATTTATTAAAATATCAGCTAAACTAGTAAGCGTGCTTGCGCCCTTAGTGTAGTGGATATCACGTAAGATTCCGGTTCTTGAGACGGGGGTTCGATTCCCTCAGGGCGCGATTTTTATAACTTGTTATAATATAGATTTATCATGATTTTTTACTACTATGTCAGTCCTAGAACTGATTATAACATATTTTCACAGTGATTATTTATTTAAATTTTATGCTGATTTGGGTGTAAAAATCTGTTAGCCAAAACATAATAAAATCAAAAACTCTCCTGTTATTTCAGGAGAGTTTTTTACTTATAATCGGTAAAATAAAAAATAACAGATACAACCATATTAGCTATTTTTTTAATCTTTCCCAGTTATATCTCCTCCAAAATAATTGTTTTAACATAAAGTATATTTCAATTATAAGTATATATTTCTCTTTATTTCCTGTTTTAACTAATGATATTCATCCATTTTTATCATTAGTCTAGAATGATATCATTAATATATAATGATTAAAAATAACATTTACGAACCTACAGACATAATGTATTATATAAATACCTCAATCACGATGAGTAAAAAATGAAAGTTGTGATAAAAAAGAAGCAGCAGATTGCAGATATAATGAATACATTTTATCTTAAGAAAAGAGGCTTTAACATGAATTTTAAGAACAAAATGAAGAAAAGAGCTTCATTACTATTGGTTGCTGCTATTATAATATTAATTGTGTCTGTCTGGGCAATCATTGAGTTGAAATACTTTTTTGGAGCCTTTGGTATTTTAATTAGTTTAATCGGAACACTCATCTACTCTAAATTAATAACAGAAATTAATTCCATCGAAGAATAATTTGTTAATGTACGAAAAATTTAATCGCTGCCTTTTATCATGTATGACCAGCCACAATAACGTTGTTTTTATCAATAACAATAGGAACCTTGAATCCAGAATTTTTTAATGATGTTAGCCACATAATTACGACCTCATCATTATTCCTTGGATTATGTTGAAATGATTAAATCTTCCATCTACTTACCTCTATACAAAAAAAACACTCAATGAGCGATCTTGATTTATTATTTAAAACTTTATACATAGTTAAAATGCTGTTTACCGTCACAAGTAGCATAAACCGTAACACAGAACAAGGAGATAGCCGTTGAGCTATCTCCTTGTTTGTTTTATAAGTTAAAATCAATGTCGCTGTAGTCGATACAAGGAATTGATTTCATGTGTATTCCCATTGTGTAACCTATTGTAAATTTAATCGGAACGGCTGAATAATTAGATATATAAATATATTCAGTTTGATTTTGAGAGCTATTTGTTGCTGCAGAAAACTTGTATTCTTCAACGGAATTGCTAGTAAATATTACCTCGTCCTTTTTGCCGTTATGATGTAAACCGAAATAATCATTGTTTGGATTCTCTGCTTTAACTTTGACTAATACTTTTGATGCAAAATTAGCTTTATTCGTTGTGCTTATACGGATGTAGTTATAATCTCCACTTCCCAAAGTGAACACTTGCCTAACAACAGTTGCTCTTGTCATAGGTCCTGATACCAGACCAACATTTTCTTTTGCCGATGCTGTCACTGCTGATAAACCATTTAGAAGCAATCCGAAAGCTACCAAACATCCAGCTGCTAATAATTTCTTTTTCATACTATTTAACTCTCCCTTCGTTTGAACATCATTCTACCACATAGAATATTATATACAACCAATAACATGAATAACCATATAAAAAGAAACAAAATCAGCGATAAATACTTGTTATACCCGTTCAAGTTATGACCATGCCCTGCTCTAATAATTAAGCAACCTTCACTAAACACTACAGCTCCTTCTTAATTTTAATCACCCACAGAAAGACCTTCAGTGGACATACATTTCAAAAGATAAAGACTTGTGGTCGCTAAATAATCGTATAATTGTTTTTGCCGATCTTTTTCCGCTAAATACACAACAATCATTAGGTCTATTTAACTCTCGATCTATTCAAAATTTTAAAAATAATTTAATCGATGAAAGGGGCGTAATCACTTCATTGGATCAGAATTCCCTTAAAATTTGTTTATAAATTATTTTGCCCTTTTAGGTTCAGTTTCAAAAAAACATTTGTCCATTTTCTAGTCGTTTCATAAACTATCTGCTCCAATTTATAGAAACGACTAGAGAAATAACTACTAAGATCAATCGCTCACTTTACCTCCTCCTTAAAAATATATTTCTCAATTCCCTCAACATACCAGTTCATATCAATATCTTTTTTAGTTTCTTGTAATCCAAGCGATTCAAAACTGTGCAAACCTCAAATAATCGATGTCTCTGTCGCCACCCCTAAAAAAGTCCTTGCCTAATTGTTTTTTTCGGCAAGCGTACCAAACTCAGTAGCCCCTTTATAATTATTGTCAATCGTCTCTAATAAGTCATAAAATCACCTAGCGTTTGACTTTGTATAGTTTATAAAATCCACTACTACTTGCTGTAACTCAAGTACCTCCTCTATATCCTGTCGAATTGGTAGTGATGATTTGAGTTGCATTATCTGATATAATCTCGTAGCTTACTCTTGACGATCCACTTCGTTTTCAAGTCTAAACATAGTTGTATGATTATCAATTTTACAATTGTTATATAGTTTTACATGCTTTTTTTATCACATTATCAATCATTTGCAAGTGTTGTGTCCTCCTTAATTGTCAGAAAATTCCGATTTCATATTGACATTTTTCTGTCTAAATGGTAACATTAAGTTACATCAAACAGTTATTAACTTTCAAAAGACGTGATTTCATGACAGTAGCATTAGTAGTTGTTTGTTTATTGATTCCAGCATTTTGTTATTAGTTAATCCTAAATTTTTGGAAGGAGTGATTTAAATGTTTGAACTTTTTTATGTCTATCTGCCTAACTTTTTAAGACCATAATGACCGTACAGATTAACGCTAAGTCGTTAGTCTGTTTTTTATTGCATCACACCACGAAATAAACCCATTTATATAAGGAAGCAATCTTTCCATCTGAAGAGAGTGCTTCTAAACATATTTCTCTGATTGCGATGTATTTAGCAACTAGATTCCAGGAGACAACAGGATTGACTAAAAATGACTTTGATTTTAACAATCAATAAAGCATTCGTTTACAAAAGAACTAAAAAAAACAGTACAAAAGCTATTAACTCAGTCCGAGTAGTGGTTTTTTATTTATTTTCAATAATATTTATAGCAATATCCCCTTAACTCCCTACATTTTCTCACTTTTCTATAGAATTCATCTAAAAAATGAAAAATATAATTTATTTTTTATGCTATGATAATCTTTTAATAAATAATTTTAGTTAGGATAGTCGATCTTATTGAGTCAACGTCATAAAAAACTATTAGTTGTATCTCTTCTTTTAGCTCTTATAGAGTTTATTTTAAGTCATTATTTTAATCAATTAACAATGATTGATTATCAACTTTTATTTTTAGTCATCACCATTTTACAAGGAGGAATTCTTTTATACTTCATACTCTCATTTGTCCTCTTAGTATTTATCAATCTAACGACTAGAAAATAAATTTATCTATTATTTCTGCACAAAAAAGAGTAAAGGAATTTGTCTTTCCTTTACTCTTTTTCTCTTTATAAAACCATTGTTTCAAGTTCAAAACGAATTTTACTTTGTAATTTTTGGATCTTTTCTATTTCCAGTTGATCTTCATCCAATTGATACTTTTTTGCTATTGAATGATTATAGGAAATAATATACGTAATTGCCCATAATTTGGGATTTTCAATAATTTTATCTGCCAATGGATATAACAGAGCAAAATGTAATCGTATTTCTTCCATAATATCTACTAATAAAATAGGATCGTCATTGATCAGTTCCTTTTCTAAAAACAGCAAAATCCTTTGATAAGCTGCACAATCTAGCGGAGTCCCCACAATCGCCGGAACAACTGTATATTTTTTGTTATCTCTCCACAAAAATTCGACTTCTTCTTTAACATGGAGATTTACAAGCTCTTCTAATACCCATGACCGAACCAAATTATGTACCCGCTCATCCAATAAAATCTTTTTTCCCATAAGAATAAATTCATCTTGAGGCAATTTGCCAGCTTTTTTTACGATGGTTAATTGTTCATAGTAATTATGTGTGTTTAAATAGTTCATCTCTTCTTTTAGTTCTTTGATTTTCACAACTTCATATTGTTGATACAGCAATTCAACATGGCGAACTTTTTTCTTCAAAGAAATCAACTTTCTCATTTCTCCACTTTGTTCCATCAAGATCCGCTCATTGATTATGCTATGCGCCTGAATAAACATATGATTCTTAATCAAAATTTGTATATAAAGTTCCATGTAATCTAAATAAGCGAAATAGTTTTCTTTCATTTCTGCAGCCAAAGATAAAGCTTGCTCATTTTCGCCAACCTCTAGATACATATTTACCAGTACTAAATTCAGTGGAAAATCTTGTCGAATTGCATAAGCTTGTTCAAAATAATCAACTGCCTCACTCAATTTATCCTTTTTTATTGCTTCTTGTCCCAACTCAATAAACCGTTCATAGTTCTTTGGAAATGGAATTTTATTTGTCAACAGAAACACCACCTTCCTAATGTTATTTCTCATGATATAGCACTTGTTATTACTAAATGATACCAAAAAGAAATAGTGTGTATACTTTAAAAAGGAAAAACTTTCACTTCAAACTAGTTATCGCCAAAAAAGCTTAACTACTTGCTAATATAAGTTTCTAATAATAATGGCTGTTTCTGCTTGTCCTTGTGCCTGCATCCGTTCTGCTTTTTCTATCAAAGTGAAGCCAACATAAAATTCTTTTGTCAACTCATCTTGTACTTTAAATTCTACAACGTCCTCTACATTAAAAGCGTTTGGTTCAACCTCTTGAACACTATCCCAACCAGTATCAATAAATACTTTTGTATCATCATTAATACGATCATTTGCGTCTAACTCTTCCACAAGCTTCTTTAATTGCGAAAAGGTCATTACCTCTACTCGATTATCCATTGCACTGCCTCACTTTCTGCTGCTTAATTTATTAGTTCTTTATCCCAACTACAAGTAAACGACACCTTGTCAACCATTTACTTTTTCTCCACTCTCATCATAACCTAAAATTGAATTTTATAACACTTAAAATTAAAAAGAAAAGAAATAAACTTTTGAGTCTATTTCCTCTCTACTACTATTTAAATTACTCTTTTGTTAGCTCACCGTCTTCAATACGGTAAACATTGTCGCTCCACTCGATCATTCTAGGATCATGAGTGACCATTATGGTTGCTTTTTGTTTTTCATGAGCTTCTTTTGCTAAAAGTTTTACAACTTCGTAGGCATGTTCTGTATCCAAACTTGCTGTTGGTTCATCGGCCAAAATCAAACTTGGTTCATTGAACAATGCACGAGCAATAGCTACTCGTTGACGTTCTCCACCTGACAAATCTCTAGGAAATTTATGAATCAAATCGGCTATATCTAAAGAAGACAATAGTTCATTAACTCGTTGCGTTTCCTTTTTTTTCTTTTCAATTTTATCTACTAAAGTAAATTGTTTTTCCACAGTAAGAAAAGGAATCAGATTAGAGGCTTGTAAAATAAACCCAATTTCCTCAAAACGTAGTCTTGAACGTTTTTTTTCATTTAAGTTGGTAAAATCTTTACCGTTAATCTTAATGGTACCAGATGTTGGTGTTTGTAAACCACCAGCAATTGTCAAAAATGTACTTTTTCCAGAACCTGAAGGTCCGATGATACTGACAAATTCTCCTGCTTCAACGTTTAAATTAATCCCTTTTAATGCTTCGACTTTCGCATGACCTTTGCCAAACGTCTTACGAATATCATCCATTACTAAAATATCAGTCATGTAATTAACCTCCTATCGCTTTCATTGGATCAACATGAGTAACTGTACGAATAGAGAAAACTCCCCCTAATACAGCAACAAAGACCAACACTATACTATACAGTGCTAAATTAACACTATCTAATTCAAATGGCATGGCAGATGGTAGTACAAGATTTGTAAGTAAAGTTAAGACTACACCAATCGCAACACCAATCACTCCTAAAATGAAGGTCTGAGCAATGATAGATTTTATAATGTACCCGTTTGAAACCCCTTGTGCTTTCATAACACCAAATAAACTAATCTTTTGTAAGGTCATCACGTAAATAAATATCCCTATTATCGCAGCTGTGATCGCAAATAAGAAATAAATCATCGCATTTAAAGTCAGATTTTGTTCACTGTATCCAGGTAATTTTTGGATAAAGTCTTCAATATCATATTTAGCTAAGTCATCATTATCCTTTGCGAATGTAATTTTATTTGTTGGAGTAGATCGAACAACAATTCCATTGATTGGAGCTTGATCTCCTTCTATAATTTTGCCAAATTTAAGTTCTTGCCATTGATCTATAGATGTATAAATCAGTGGTACGATACTAAAACTATTTTGGTTTGTGATACCAACCACTTTCAACTCTTTATCAAGTTTTCCGATTTTTACAGTATCACCTAGCTTGATTCCTTTATCCACTAAATTTTTTGGAATGATGATTTCTCCCTGGTTTTCAAAATAACGTCCCTCAACTAATTTGGGTTTGATTGAACTATTCTCAGTCACACCAAAAAGAGAAATATTGATTTTATCAGATTCTTTGTTGTGACCGACTTTATTCAACGCCCCAGCGTATTGTCCCAATGCTTCTTTTTGTTTTGCTTCCACTTGATCCAAATCACTCATTGCTAGACTTGAAGCATTCAAGCTCTTATTTGCATCATCCGATAAGATGATACTTGTTGCGTCCCAATTATCCACACCTTGTCGCACACCTTGAGCCAAACCATTAGCTAACCCAGACAACATGAATGCAACGTAAGCTACTAAAACAATGACACCAACTACTAAAGTATACCGAAGTTTAAAGTACTTCATCTCTTCTAAACCTAAAAACATGGATTCCACCTCTTTTTTATCAACTGATAAAAAAATGCCTAAAAAAAAAGAAATACACTTTTTTATCGCTTGATAAAAATATTAACATGAAAAAAAGAATTAAACAACTTTTTTATCAACTGATAAAAATAATTGTTTAATTCTTTAAGATAGTACTCCATGCAAAACCATTTCCATCAAATCAGCGATTTGCTCAGATCGTTCTTTTTCTGTAGAAAGTTGGTGAATCGTTGAAAACAACAAGGATAAACTCATCAGATAAAACTGCGCTGCCTTTCGAGAAGTGATCTTGTTACTTAATGGGTTTTGATTTGATTCAAAAATAGCTTGTATTGGTTCCAGATAATAATCATTTAATATATAAAACAATTGCTGTTTATTGTCCTGTTCCATCTCAGCTGCACTTTGATGAATAAAGGAAAAAATATCTCTATGGTACACACTCAACAATGCATTTGTACATTTAATCAATTGATTCTCCAAAGAGTCTGGACTTTTCTCAATTTGTTCAATATCATTTTTTAACTGGCTGCCAATTTGTTTATTTATTTCAATAAACAAAAGTTCTTTCGTGGAGAAATGATAATACAACGCCGGCTGTGTAATATTTGCTGCCTTAGCAATATCACGAGTAGAGGTATTTCTATATCCGTTTTCTAAAAAAAGTGCTTTCGCAGTTTCTAAAATAGACTGGTGAGTCACTTCGAACACTTTCTCTTTTTTCATTCCCTCTCCTCCAAACTTTCATATGATTACATCCTCATGGCTTCATGAACTATTTTAAAGCAAAATTGACAAAAAAGATAGTAACTAAAAAAAACCTCTTCTTTTTTATCAACTGCAACTTGATTCATACTTTCTAAATGACTATCCTATGTCAATCTCACGGAATAACTGTTGTTATCGAAATCTAACAGCGTTTACATTACAACAAACAATTTTTTTGAAATAAATGATCGTTTTTTGTAACTCCAGAAACAAACATTTAACCTCCCTTTTACAGACAATTCATACTTCCTGTGTTTAAATACTAGTTGGCCTTAGAAAAAGAAAAGCAACTTGCAAACTTACATTTTTGCTTTCAAATATAAAGACCAATTTTTATTTTTAAGGAGAGTTTTTTTGAAAAAAAATAAATTCATTACTAAATTAGTTTTAAGCTGTGTAACCCTTTCTGCAAGTTTACTACTAAGTAATCAAGCATTTGCAAACCCTGCTGAAGAATCCGTACATTCAGAAAAAATCATTACAGAATCTTCACAAAAATTATCACAACTAAAAGAAACAAAACAAAAAGTTTCAGAACAACAAATCAAAAAAAATAGTCAATTATCTACTTTAGATGAAAAAATTAAAAAAATCCAGATTGATCTTGACCATTTAAAAAAACTCAAGTCTATCGGAAATATTGTTAACACTTCAACAAAAAGCAGCAATCAGTCTGAAAATATTAGTTCATTCTTTTCACCAATCGTTATTAACGATAACACAACATCAAATACTCTAGATGAGAAAAATGAACAGTTGACTGAGCTAAAACAACAACAAGAAAGCTTAAAAACAGAAACACAAACCATTTCGAAGCAACAGTCACAACTCAATGATCAAGAAGCACAACTATCAGAACAAGTAGCACAAGCAAAAAAACAACAAACAGAACAAGCAAAACAATCTGATACTGGGTCTGCTATTGTAGCCGCAGCAAAATCACATCTAGGTAAACCTTATGTTTATGGTGCAGCTGGTCCTGACGCTTTCGATTGTTCTGGATTGGTTCAAGTTGCTTTCGCCTCAGCCGGTCGATCTATAGGTCGAACAACCGTTGATCAAGAGAGTGCTGGAACAACTATTCCAGTCTCTGACGCTAAAGCTGGCGATCTAGTTTTCTGGGGAAGTCAGGGTGGAACTTACCATGTCGGTATTTCAACAGGTGATGGTTCTTATATCCATGCCCCCGTTCCTGGTGATGTTGTACAAGTTGCAACAGTTGCTTCTTATGCTCCAGATTTTGCAATACATATTGTATAATTACTCTAGAGTCAAATAGGATGAGATCAAAGTAAAAATACTTTGATCTCATCCTATTTATTATTCAATTTGGGTTAAAAAATGACAAAAAAGATAATATATCAAACAAATCGTGTTTTCATCCTAATTTTATTCTCATTTATTTATATATAAGTCGAAATTATTGAGAATTTCGGGGAAGTGTGGTATTTTATTCTTGTGTGTAATTTGATTTGTGTTCCCTCCATCAATTTGATGGGGGAGCATTTTTTTTTGCTTATTTTTACTAGCCTTTACCAGCAAGAATTATTCATTCTCCCATAATTTCTTCGGTTATCTCTATCCATCTGACTATGTTCGCGCCTTCCTCTTCGATGGAAAGAATAATCAGTTGTTTCTTTCCATTCCTTTTGAATATCAGAGGCTTCTTTTTTCGTCAGCTCACCCGCATTAACTCTTTTCTCTAGTTCATTAGTAATGTCCTCTTGCTTATTTTTCCAGTGTCGTCCACCTCTACCTTCCATTTCAAATGTATTCATCCTGTTATCTTCAGAATTCCCAACAGCTTCAGCAACTGTGAAAATCCCAAAGGCTCCTAGAAATACTGCTAAAATGAGGCTACTAATTATTTTTTTCTTCATTTCTTGATTCCTCCAATCTTTTCTTTAGTTTATCCGCAAATTGTGTCAAATATGTGTCAAAAAAAAATTCCCCAAACATAGATTTATTGACTATAATAAAAGAAGAGTATAGGAGGACGTGCCATGAAAAACATCTTGATAGTTGACGATCATTCACAAATTACTGAAGTCTTAAAAGAATATGTTTTAAAAGAAGGTTTTTCCCCAATCATTGCTTCCGATGGAAAAGAAGCATTGCAACAATTCTTTAACCATTCAGTTGAGCTTATCTTATTAGATGTCATGCTCCCCAAAATCGATGGTTTCGATGTTTGTAAAAAAATACGCGAAACATCAAATGTACCAATCATCATGGTTACAGCCAAAGGCGAAGACTTTCATCGAATTATGGGATTAGACATTGGTGCAGATGATTACATTGTTAAACCCTTCTCTCCAAGTGAAGTCATGGCTAGAGTCAGAGCTATTTTAAGACGAATTGAACGAACAGATGATAACCAACATACCATGGATCAATTAATTTATGATAATTTAATTGTCTACTTGGAAGAAAAAAAAGTGACTATTGCCAAACAAGAAATCATGTTGACTAAAAGAGAATTGGAACTTCTTTGGCTCCTTTTAGCAAACCGAGAAAAAGTATTTTCAAGAGATAATTTACTGGATAGTTTATGGGGGATTGATTACTATGGTGATGCTAGAACCGTTGATACGCACATCAAACGATTGCGAGCCAAATTAGATGAAATCGACCATCCAAACTGGGAAATCGCTACAGTCTGGGGACAAGGATATAAGTTTGAGGGCAAAAATGAAAAATAAACTAACTAGAAAACTCATTCTTTATTTTTCACTCACTTTATTACTTTTTTCGATTGTCATCGGCATAGCATTTGGGCTATTATTTTCTAAACAAACGGTCACTATTCATACTGAAGAGATGACTCGGCGTGCAGTGGTCATAGCGGATACCTTGACTGATTATTTCTCCGAACAAAAAACATCAAGCAGTAATAACAGTTCTTCTATGCATGATATGATGGGTTCGAATTCCTCAATGAAAATGGGAATGGGATATTCTTCTTTCCTTAAATTCATGGATGAATTAGCAATGGATGATATTTGGATTGTTGATGAAAATGCAGATACGATCACTGTAGGGCATGGTATGCATAGTAAAGCATATAATAAGTTGCCAACAAATGCTCGTGATGTTATAAAAAAAGTGTATACAGGTAAGACAACTACAAGTGATGCTTTTAGTAATTTTATAGGAGAACCAACGGTTACAGTAGGTTCTCCTATAAAAAACAGTAGCGGTGACGTTTTAGCTGTTGTATTACTTCATTCAGCAGTATCCACTGTTCATAAAGAGAAAAAGCAGGGGTATGTACTTCTTTTCATTAGTATTTTGATCGCTTGGATCATTGGGCTTTTTCTTTCTATCATATTATCAAAAAAGTTCATTGCACCAATTAATAAGATGAGTAATTTTACCGAAGAACTTGTTGTAGAAAATTATGAAGAATCACTGGATATCATCGAAAAAAATGAAATAGGTCAACTAGGAGAAAAATTAACTATTCTAAAAAATCGACTAGCTGAAGCCAAATTTCAAAGAGAAAATCGAGAACAGGCACAAAAAAATTTCTTGTCTACGATTTCTCATGAACTTAGAACACCCGTAACTGTGATTCGTGGATCTCTTGAATCTTTAATTGATGGTTTGATTGATCAACCAGAAAAAATTGAGCAATACCACCAACAACTTTTAGATGAATCAATTGTCTTAGAGCGTTTGATTAATGATTTACTGGAATTATCCAGACTAGAAAATCCGGAATTTATAATAACAATGGAGCCTGTAGCAATTGGTGATATTTTATCCGACTGTTTGAGGAGTTTACGCTTGAAAGCCTCTGAAAAAGAACAACAACTCTTATTAGAAAATTCAGTAGAACAACCTGTTATCGTGAATGGGGATTATGGTCGAATTAGACAGCTTTTTGTTATCTTGATCGAAAATGCTCTCAAATTTTCTCCAAATCAGGCAAGAATAACTATTCAAGTTAAAACAGACACTAATAAATTGATCGTCAGTATTCATAATCCCGATTCATATATATCACCAAAAGAACAAAAAGAAATTTTCCAACGTTTTCACCAAGCACCAGCAAAAGAACAACTTGATGGCACAGGACTAGGTCTAACAATTGCCAAGGAAATAGCTGAAAGACATCACTTTGATTTAATCGTTAGCAGTGATAAAGAACTGGGAACCACGTTTTATGTTAAAATTCCCTTATAAACGAAAGAAACAACTGAACTCATCTGCTCTTGGCATGAGTTCAGTTGCTTCTTTCGTTTATTCTACCGTTACACTTTTAGCTAAATTACGTGGCTTATCCACATCATAGCCTCTTTGCAACGTTGCAAAATATGCGATCAATTGTGTTGGTAGAATACTGACTAATGGCGTCAACAATGGATGAACATCCGGTAAAACTAATTGATCTGTTTCTTTAGCCAACGAAGCTAGCGCAATCACAAAGTTATTTGCTCCACGACTTTCAACTTCTTTTAAATTCCCACGAGTATGTGCTGCTGTTTTTTTATCTGTAATCACACCGAAAACTGGTGTGCCCTCTTCGATCAGTGCAATCGTACCATGTTTTAATTCCCCTGCTGCAAATCCTTCAGCTTGAATATAAGAAATCTCTTTTAATTTCAATGCAGCTTCCATTGAAACATAGTAATCAACCCCTCGTCCGATATAAAAAGCATTTCTTGTATCTGTTAAATACTTCTCCACTAACTGACTGATGACCATTTTTTCATCAATAATCGTTTCCATAACCGCTGCAATTACACTTAATTCATGAGCAACATTAAAATCAATCGATACTTGATTTCCCTTTTCATCTCCCACAGCTTTAGCCAGAAGTGCTAAAACAGCAATTTGTGCAGTATACGCTTTTGTTGAAGCAACGGCAATTTCTGGTCCAGCATGAAGAAGTAGTGTATAATCCGCTTCTCTGGATAAGGTAGAGCCCGATCCATTCGTCACGGTCAATGATGGTAACCCAAGAGCATTAGTCTGTACCAATACCTGGCGGCTATCTGCTGTTTCTCCACTTTGACTTAAGAAAATAAAAAATGGATTCTCTGATAACAACGGCATATTATAGCCAAATTCGCTTGAAAGGTGAACCTCAACTGGAATAGTAGTCATTTTTTCGATAATTGCTTTACCTACCCAACCAGCATGATAACTTGTACCACAAGCAATAATATAAATACGATCACTAGCGGTTATCTTTCGAATGATTTGCTCATCGATCACAGTCGTTCCAACTGCATTTGTATATTCCTGAATAATTCGACGCATCACAGTTGGCTGATCATCTATTTCTTTTAACATATAGTATGGGTATGTTCCTTTTTCAATGTCACTTAAATCTAATTGTGCTTCATATGACTCACGATAAATAGAGTTGCCCTTTTCATCTTCAATATTAATTTTATCGGCTTGGACTGTCACCAGTTCTCCGTCAGCGATTTCTACAAAATGATTCGTTTGGTTGAGCATCGCCATAGCATCGCTGCAGATAACATTGAAATCATCTCCCAGACCAATCAATAACGGACTTTTATTTTTTGCTACATAAATTGTTGTCGGATCGTTTTTGTCAATCAAAGCAAATGCATAAGAACCTCTAATCACAGTTAGAGCTTTTTTCATGGCTACCTTTGTTGTCATTCCAGTTTGCGCAAAGTGCTGGATTAAATTTACAACAATCTCTGTATCTGTGTCCCCTTCAAATTGAAAATTTTTAAGAAATTCCTCTTTAATTTCCTCAAAATTTTCAATTACACCATTGTGTACTAAAATAAATTGACGGTTGTTTGATGTATGAGGATGGGCATTCCCTTCACTCGGTTTTCCATGAGTTGCCCAACGCGTATGCCCAATTCCTATAGTTCCTTGAACTTCTGGCGTTATTTGTTTTTTTAAGTCCGCAATTCTTCCAAGAGACTTTACTAAATACTCTTGCTTGTCATCTCTTGATACAAATATCCCAGCTGAATCGTAGCCTCTGTATTCTAATTTTTCCAAACCTTGAATCAAAATTTCTGTTGCATTCTCTTTTCCGATAATTCCTACAATTCCACACATAATGTTCGTTTCCTACTTTCTCAATTGTCTTAGGTCAATGATTAAGAAAAAAAGCCCCGTTGATAAACAATTTATCTTCAGTCATTTCCTGTTAAAATAACTTCTTATGTTTCCATATCACTAGGTTCAAATTTCTTAATTTTTCATCATATGTTTCTATTCTGCTTAGCTAGGCTTTTGTTATAATTTTGCAATTATTTTTTCTTCCTAGCTTGTAGAGTACAGTCCCTAGAGCTATCCGCCGAATCTTTCGATAAGCTCTCTCCTCGTCACCTGAATGCTCAGGCCTGGCGCTATCCCTTTATTGGTCTAACTACCCTCCTTTAAATCATATTCAACAGAAACTCCATTAATAATACATCAAACGAAACACGCATGTCAACATATTCATTAAAAACATAAATTGGTATAGTCTAAAAAAAGATAGGAGAAAAGTAAAAAACTTTTTTCCTATCTTATAAAAAATTATTAAACAAACGGATTATAAAATCTTCCTCCATTAACCTTAAATAGTGCAAAGCTGATAACTGTCAGTAAAACAGCCAAACTCATAACTAAAAAGTCAGCTCTATGAAACGGTCTTTGAGCATACCAAGTTCTTTTCTTCTTCTCTCCAAATCGGCGTAACTCCATTGCTGTACTGATCGTTTCAATTCGATCTAAACTAGAAAAAATCAAAGGAAAAACAATTTGAGCGGTTCCTTTCAGTCGTTGAAAGAGCTTGCCTTTTTTAGACATTTCAAAGCCCCGAGCTTGTTGAGCAAGAGATATATTGATAAAATCTTCTTGTATATCTGGAATATAACGTATTGCTAACGCCACCGCATAACTAATTTTATAACTAACACCAATCCGATTTAGACTTGACGAAAATTCACTTGGGTTTGTTGTTAAAAGAAAAATCAATACCAAAGGAATTGTACAAAAATATTTTAGGACTAAATTAAACTCGTAAAATAATTGTTCTTGGGTCAGCGTAAAACGACCTACACCTTGAAAAATAACAGTTCTAGAGTGATACAATTCCACTCCATATTCTGGTGCAAACAGATAGACAGCAATAATATTCAGTAATGAAAAAACAAAAATAAATTTTACCACAAATGATATTTGATGCCATTTAATATTCGACAACCTAAATAAAATCAATGACAATATAGTCATAAAAATGAGAAAACGTGTGTCATAAGTTGTCATGCAAGCGATCGATAAGAGAATCAAAAAGAGCAATTTAGTTGTTCCATTCAACCTATGAATAATTGTGTTATCAGGGATATAGCCTAACATTTGATGTTCATTCATTTCAAACGGACCTCCTGATCATATTTCATAAAATTTTCTGTGAACAAAAACGGATCGTCCATACCTAAATGTTGTGCAAAGGTAAATAAACTTGTTTCTTTAAGCGAAGCCTGCTCTACTAAACGAGAATCTGTCAGAACTTTAACAGGCGTTGTGTCCGCAATAATTTTTCCACCAAATAACACCAATGCTCGATCCGTATATTCTAACATAAGGTGCATATCATGCGTAATCATTACAATGGTTATTCCCATTCCATTCAGTATTTTCAAAAAAGTCATCATTTCAGTATAATGTTTGAAATCTTGACCAGCAGTCGGTTCATCTAAAATGATCATCTCTGGCTCCAAAACCAAAATTGAAGCAATCGTTACTCTTTTCTTTTGACCAAAACTAAGCGCTGAAATTGGCCAGTGTCTGTATGAATACAGTCCGCAAATTTTCAAAACATTTTCAACACGTATCGTAATTTCCTCTTCTGAGATTCCCTTCAAGACTAATCCTAAAGCAACTTCATCAAAAATCATTTTTTTAGAAATCATTTGATTGGGATTTTGCATGACAAAACCAATTTTGTCAGCACGTTCTTTAATAGAAAACTGTGAAAAATCCTTGCCATCCCAAACCATTTTTCCTGATTGAGGAGTAACAAACCCGCAAATCGCTTTACTTAGCGTAGATTTTCCAGCACCATTTTTTCCAACAACACTAAGAATTTCTCCACGATTAAACATTACTGAAATGTCATCCAACACATAGCGGTCATTTTTATTATATTGATACGTTACATTCTTTAGTTCCAATAAGGGTGCTAATTCACTAGGAGTTAACGGTTGCGATTGCTTTGTCATCAACTTTCCCATTTGTTCTTTTAGATTTGGTGCTTGAACTTTTTCAATATCAGACAAATGTTCAACTGTTTCTAAGTCTACACCAGCATACTTCATAGCTGTTATATATAACGGCTCCCGAATACCTTGCTCAGTTAAAATATTCGTTTTTAACAAATCATCTGGCGATAAATCTGACACTACTCGACCATCATTAAAAACAAGCACACGATCAACCGAGCGATATAAAACATCTTCTAAACGATGTTCAATAATCAAAACCGTTGTTTTCGTCTTTTGATGAATTTCATCAATCAATGCGATTGCTTCCTTCCCTGCTTGAGGGTCAAGATTAGCTAGTGGTTCATCAAATAACAAAATTGGCGCTTCATCAATCAAAATACCCGCCATCGACACCCGTTGTTTTTGGCCTCCAGACAAATCTTGAGGACGATGCTGTAAAAAATCATTCAGTCCGACAACTTCCGTCCACCGCTTAACTTCGGCTTTCATTTCTTTTTGAGGTACTTCATCATTTTCCAGCGCAAATGCAACATCTTCCCCCACTGTCAGTCCGATAAATTGACCATCAGTATCTTGCAAAACTGTTCCCACATCAAAAGATAAATCAAATAAGCTAGTTTTGGTTAAGTCTTTATCTCCAATTTTTACCCTACCTGTTATTTCCCCTTCATAACTATAAGGAATCAATCCATTAATGCATTGTGCAAAAGTTGATTTACCGCTACCGCTTGGCCCAACAATCAAGACTTTTTCACCTTCATAAATTGTTAAATCAATATTATGCAATGTTGGTTCAGCTTGGCTATGATACTGGAAAGTAAAATTATCGAATGTTATTAGTGGTTTTCTCATCGATGCCGCTCCTTTATTCTATGTAAAAAGGACAAGAAAAGACCTTTAAGCTCAGAAATTCAAGCTTTCTTTTTCTCATCCTTACTGTTATCTTCAAAAGTCATATTCATTCTAGAACTATTTTACTACATAATTAATCTTTTGTTAAACTACCTTTTTTCGTGCGGGTTGCAGCGTAGGCTGCCATCAATAGTGTACCAATGATCCCTACTGCAATGACATTTAACACAACAGCAATCACGCCTTGCGTATAGACTTTACTAGCTGGTTCGCTATAAATCAATACGTCTAATGTAGGTGCAACTAATCCCCAAACTAAAGCATTTCCAATCACTTGATATATATTAAAACGAATAATATCTTTTTTGTTGAATTCACCGTGTTGAAGATCAATTTTTCTTCCAGCAAACCCATAAACCACACCTATGATACCAGAACATAGAATCCAACTCCACCATGCGCTGCCATATGTGGTAAAATCTTTTAATGTATGACCAATTAATCCAATCAATCCACCTGCAACGGGTCCAAAAACAACAGAAATCAACGCTAAGAACGGATATGAAGTTTCTAAATTTGTATTAGGAAATCCTGTTGGAATAACGACGAATCGACCTAAAATGACAAATACCGCTGATCCGATACCTATTGCTACAATTGTTTTTACAGAAAAATCTTTTTTCATGTTCTACACTCCTATTCGAAAATAATCTTCGGCGCTTTTCTTAACTGGATCGTCCAATCTGTTCCCGTTCCAATATGATACAGTTTAGAAAAAGAATCCTGATTGACTGCCACACCGATGTTTACTAAGGAATTAACGTAAACTAACGGTTCTCCAATATTCACATCTGCAAAGGATTTAGCAAATTTCATAATATTCTGGTAAACTTTTTTCCCTTGATGATAGATTGTAACTTGTAATTGATCCCCATGAGCAACCCCTGCTGTCTTCAGAAAATCTAGTGGAATATTGGTCCACAAAGAACCAAAACGGATATCCAACACATCAATACTGCCTTCTAAAATCTGTTCATTACATGTTGCTTCAATCAAAGGCAATCGTTCGATAGAATCCATTGTAACAATACTACCAAGTTCTTCAAAACTGATTTCTCCACTGGCTAAACGCGCTCCATTATAAGCATAAATATCTCTTCCATGAAACGTGTGGCTCTCTTCCGAATGAGGCAAACGGCTTGTCACTTCATCAATCGAACGTATTTCTTCAATTCCTTGATAGTGGGAAATATGTGTCAAAGAGCCATTATCTGGCGTAATAATATAATGTCCAGAATTTGTCTTGGCTACGATGCTTCGTCTTGCACTCCCCACTCCTGGATCAACGACTGAAACAAAAACGGTTTCCTTGGGCCAGTATTTTACTGTTTGATACAAGCGATAAGAAGCTGACCAGATATCATAAGGTGGAATTTCATGGGTTAAATCTCCAATGATGATCTCATCACTGACCATATGCGCTACACCATACATCGCACTTACTGCTCCATCACCAAGACCAAAATCTGTTTGTAAAACTAAATGTTTTCCCATCTCTCTAATCCCTTCTAACATATATTCGTAAATAAATTAACACTTGAAAAAACAGGTTAAAATAGTTCTTTTTTCCTATCAATTCTCAAACATAGTACCTTTTTATCCGCTTTATGTCAACGGGATTATCGAACAATAAAAAAATAAAATTAAGAATCGTTCGTTATTTACAAAACAGAAAAATAACCTGATACACACATAATCATGTACACAGGTTATTTTAGAAAAGATAGATAATGATTAATCTACACCAATCTCAGCCTTTACTACATCGGCGATTTTATCTACATAGTAATCAACTTTTTCTTGTGTTGGCGCTTCAGCCATTACCCGTAACAAGGGTTCTGTACCTGAAGGGCGAACTAGAATACGTCCATCACCGTTCATTTCAGTTTCCATCGTTTCTACAATTTCTTTAATTGCAGGAACATCCATCGCACCATGTTTATCTGTTACTCGAATATTGACTAGTTTTTGTGGATAAACAGTCAACTCAGAAGCAAGTTGAGATAATTTTTTCCCTGTTTGCTTCATTACATTTAATAACTGAATACCAGAAAGCATTCCGTCACCAGTTGTATTATAATCTAAAAAGATCATATGACCAGATTGTTCTCCGCCAAAATTATAGTCATTTTTGCGCATTTCTTCAACAACATAGCGATCACCAACTTGAGTAATAACATCTTTCATTCCTGCTGCTTCAACAGCTTTACGGAAACCAAGGTTACTCATAACTGTGGTTACAATCGTATCTTTTTTCAAACGATTCTTTTCAGCTAGATATTTTGCACAGATAAACATAATCTTATCCCCATCAACGATGTTCCCTAATTCATCAACCGCAATAATTCGATCGCCATCGCCATCAAAAGCAAGACCCGCATCAGCCCCTTTTTCGACAACCATCTCCGCCAATTTCTCAGGATGCGTTGAGCCAACTCCATCATTAATATTTAAGCCATTCGGACTTGTTCCCATTGTATAGAAATCTGTTTCCAAATCTGCAAATAAACGGTTAACAGAAGTTGCTGTTGCTCCATTGGCTGCGTCTATACAAACCGACAAGCCAGACAAATCTCCCGGAATTGTTTGAACTAAGAATTGTGAATATTTTAGTAGACCTTCTGGAAACTCATCAAGAGTTCCTAAACCTTCGGCTGAAGGTCTTGGTAAATTGTCTTCATCTGCATCTAGCAACGCTTCAATTTCCAGTTCTTGATCATCAACTAGTTTAAACCCATCTGCTCCAAAAAACTTAATTCCGTTATCTTCGGCAGGATTATGAGACGCTGAAATCATTACGCCAGCAGACGCTTTTTGCAATCTCGTTAAATATGCTACTCCTGGTGTTGAAATAACACCTAGTTGAAACACTTCGATTCCAACAGATAAAAGTCCTGAAATCAATGCTTGTTCTAATAATTGACCTGAAATACGAGTATCACGACCTACGAGTACTCTTGGACGGCGTGTAGAATCTTCATGTTGACTTAATACATATCCGCCAAAACGGCCCAATTTAAACGCTAACTCCGGTGTTAACTCTTTATTCGCAATTCCTCTAACACCATCTGTTCCAAAATATTTACCCATTATAACTCTCCTTCTACTTGTTAAGATAGAATTTTTCCATTCTGATGAAGAATCCTCACAGGAATAAAAAAACCTCTTAATCATTTGACTTAATTCGCAGGAACTGAACTACTCCCATTTTCTTTTTCATTTTCAGCACTACTATCTGAACTAGGTACACTTGACGAGTTCGGTGTACTGGAGGAACTCTCTGGCTTCTCACTGGAAGGGACTGACGGCAACACCTGACTTGAAAAAGATGTTGTCGTACTTTGCCCACTCTTTTCAGAGAAACCTGTATTTGTTCCCGCAAAAATAGGATTTATCGTCACTTCTACTTCCTCAGGCGAAACAATATACGCTGTGTTTGTCGGTATTTTTATTGTTTGCTTCGTTGACGTCCTAATGGTACTTACATCTACTGGTAATTCAATTGTATCAATTGCATCTAATACTGATTTAGGTCCTTTAATCTCTGCTTTTTGTTGTGAAAGATTAAACGTATAGTGCGCAACTCCAGCTGGTGGTGAGCCCGTTGGACTAATGGTTAACCCAACCTCTTTTGTAGGTAATGATAGATTAACAACCACTTTTACTTGAGGAGCAGGATTTTCAATACTTAAGACTTGTCCTTTACTATCAAGAGCTTGGACATTAACGGTTTGTTTAATCGTATCAACAGATTGTTTCACATTCGATAATGGAGCAATCACACGATCAATTGCCTTAGCAGTCTCCTCCCCAGTGGTGATTTCAACTGTTTTAGGACTAATATCTATTTTCTCAACTTTGTACCCTTCTGCCTCAACAGATTCAGGTAACTGTGCTTGTACATCAAATGATTTCGTTACTTTTTTCTCTATTGTCGCTGTTATCGTCTTAGGTTCGATCTCAGCAGTTACAGCTGTGCTTAATCCTTTTACCCTTAACTTGATTTCTGAGGTTCCAAGCTGGGTTTTAGTTAAATCTGCGACTACTTGAAAATTTCTAGTATCTTCGTTGGATTCTAAATTTAATTGAATTCGATTTGCACTGCTTAAATGGACGTTTACGGTTTCTTCATACCCCGAAACAAAATATTTATCATGGTCATACTCAACCTGAACTGGAATATTATAAAGCATTTCATCATAGACTTGAGCCGTAGTGACTATATTAGCCATATTCCCCTGTGCATTAGCATTGAAAAATAGTAATAATGCAAAAAGCAATGCTAATAACCCGGAAAACCAATTACTTTGAGAGGGCTTTTTCATTTCTTTTTCGCCCCTTTCGACACACCTTCAATAAAGTGTTGTAAAAGATTTTTTCTATCTTTGCTTTCTTCTTTTGGAACTAATTCTGCTCTCAGAATTTTTAGATATTCTTCCTGCGTTAATCGAGGAATCAAGTCATTGTTTAGTGTTAAACTCACATCTCCTGTTTCTTCTGAAACAATAATAGTCACTGCATCACTAACTTCACTAATTCCAACGGCCGCTCTATGACGGGTTCCAAATTCTTTTGGAATCAAGTTACTTTCTGACAAAGGAAGATACGCACTTGCTACTGCAATTTTTCCTTGTTTTACAATCACTGCTCCGTCATGTAAGGGAGTATTAGGTATAAAAATATTGATCAGTAACTCACCTGAAATATCAGCATCCAGATCAATCCCTGTTTCAATATACTCATCTAATCCTGTGTTTCTCTCCACAGTAATCAAAGCACCGATTTTTCGTTTAGACATATATTGGATCGCTTTATCAAAAGCAAGAATCATTCTCTCGTCTTCTTGCTGCTCTGATTTAGTGGTGCGGAAAAAAGAACTTCGGCCTAAATGCTCTAAACCGCGCCGAACCTCCGGCTGAAATATAACCACTGCAGCAATCACACCATACATGATTACCTGATTCATCAACCAAGATAATGTATGTAATCCAATTACTTCACTCAATATCCGAATCACAATAAAAACTGCGACTCCTTTTAACAGCTGAACCGCTTTTGTTCCTCTAACAAGCATGATCAACTTATAAACAAGGTACCACACGACTAAAATATCTATAATATTGATTATATAATCACGGGACAAAAAATCTGACGAGATCAATTGCCGCCAATAATGTAAATCGAATAATTGACTAAGTTGAAAAGACATCATAAACCTCACTTCTCTCTGAAGATTTCTTAATTAGTATACCATAATCTTTTACTTGGTTACAGGATGAGAGTAAAAGATAGAAAAAATTAGGAATTGATCAATGAAAAGTGAAACAAAGCGATTTGCTCTCTTGATAATTAGGAAGCTGAATAGGGAACGCTTTTTGTGCTACGAAAAAAGGAAGAAAGAGTCAACAGCTCTATTCTTCCTTTCTATTTTAAAATCTCAAGTTACTCTTCAGTCTTCCCTCGTTTAGCAGCTCGTTCTGCTCGTCTAGCTGCTCTTCTTGCCTCAGCTTCTGGGTCCACAACTCGTTCTTTTTTGATCCGAGGGGCTTTTTCAACAACCACTTCATCTTTTGTTTTTTCTAATTTTGCTCGAATTTTTTCTTCTTGACCAGCCATGCGTGCGTAATTATAAAAGCGATTCTTCGCATCATCTACAGTCTTCTCGAAAAGTTTCCCAGCAAACTCTGGCTGGGTAGACTCTAACGATGAGAAGCGAACTTGTTTACGCATAAACTGTTGCATTTCTTCAAAATTCGGCTTTTTATAGTCTAATGTCATTGGATTTTTTCCAGATTCTCTTAATTCGGGATTATAGCGGTACAACGACCAATAACCAGAATTAACTGCTTCTTTTGCTTCTTCCAGTGTTTTACTCATTCCACCTGCCAAGCCATGGGTAATACATGGTGTATAGGCGATAATAATTGATGGACCAGGGAAACGTTCTGCTTCTTCAAAAGCTTTGATCGTCTGCATCTGATTTGCACCTGAAGCGATTTGAGCAACATAGACATTGCCATAGGTCATTGCCATCATACCTAAATCTTTTTTAGATACATATTTTCCACTAGCAGAAAATTTAGCGATTGCTGATGCTGGTGTGGCTTTAGAGGTTTGCCCACCAGTATTAGAATAAACTTCATTGTCCAACACCAACATATTGACATCTGCACCACTAGCAAGAACATGATCGATTCCACCATATCCAATATCATAAGCCCAACCGTCTCCACCAATCATCCACTGACTATTTTTTACAAATAAATCATTGTCAGCATAAACTGCTTCTAACAAGGGCTGACCAACTTTTTCATCAATCAAGGCTGCTTTCAGTTTTGCAGCACGTTGTTGTGTTCCTTCTCCTGTATGCATATGATTGGTCCAGTCTTCCATCAATAATTTCAATTGAGTAGAAGCCACGGCCATCGCTTCACTCATCTTCATTGCCAAATGTTCACGCCGTGTCTGGTTGGCTAATAACATTCCATAACCAAATTCAGCATTATCTTCTAATAATGAATTTGACCATGCAGGCCCTTGCCCCTCATCATTTGTTGTATAAGGAGCAACCGGAGCTGCCCCTCCCCAAATAGAAGAACAACCAGTAGCATTAGCGATCATCATCCGATCACCGAACATTTGCGTCAATAATTTCACATAAGGGGTTTCACCACAACCAGAACAAGCACCAGAAAACTCCAATAATGGTTTATTAAACTGTGTACCCAAAACAGTATTCGGTTTCGCTGGATTTTCTTTTTGTTTTAATGTCATTGAAAAGGCCCAATTCATGGCTTGTTCTTTTTGCTCTTCGTATGGTTTCATGACTAAAGCTTTTCCTTTAGCTGGGCAGGCATCTACACAAAGTCCGCAACCAGTACAATCTTCCACAGAAACCTGAATACGATATTTTAATCCATCTGCACCACGCATCTCTCTTACAATATAGCCTTCTGGTGCCTCTTCCATTTCTTCATCATCCGCTAAAAACGGACGAATCGCTGCATGGGGACAAACAAAGGCACACTCATTACACATCGTACAACGGTCGCTGATCCATTCTGGCACCTCAACAGCGATTCCTCTTTTTTCAACCGCTGTCGTACCAACAGGCATTCGTCCATCTGTCATATCATTTCTTATCAATGCACCAACTGAAAGCTCGTTTCCTTCTTGACGATTAATCGGTTCTACAATTTCATGAACATAGTCAGTTACATTTTCTTTACGAACTTTTGGTTTTACTTCAATTGTTTTCCAAGCATTTGGCACTTCGACTTTATGCAATAATTCAACTGTACGTTCGATTGCCTGAACATTTTTTTCAACAACTGACATTGATTTTCTTGCATAGCTCTTGAACGCTTCTTCTTTTAAAATTGGCAACACGTCTTCAAAAGGCATAATATCAGCTAATTTGAAAAAGGCCGTTTCCATAGCCGTATTGATTCGACCACCTAATCCAACTTCGCCAGCTAATTTCACTGCATTGATTGTATAAAACTGGATATCATTCTCAGCCAAATAACGCTTTAGTTTACTTGGTAAAAAACGTTCCAATTGATCATCATTCCAAACGGTGTTGAGTAAAAATGTGCCGCCTTTTTTCAAACCTTTGACTAAATCATAGGTATTTAAATACGCTGCTGTATGGCAAGCAACAAAATCCGCGTGCTCAATCAAATAAGTGGAACGAATGGGCGTATCACCAAAACGTAAATGAGACACCGTTAACCCACCAGATTTTTTTGAGTCATAATAAAAGAATCCTTGTGCATATTTATCTGTATGATCTCCGATAATTTTGATTGCCGATTTATTCGCACCCACTGTACCATCTGAACCAAAGCCCCAAAATTTTGCCTGATAGGTTTTAGAATTTGTCAGATCTAAAGCTTCACCTGAATCAAGAGAAGTATAGGTAACATCATCAACAATACCAATAGTAAAGCGAGATTTAGCAGATGTTTTATCTTTCAACAATTCATTATAAATCGCTATAATTTGATTCGGCAAAACATCTTTTGATCCCAATCCATAACGTCCACCAATGATCATCGGACGTAATTCAGATTCATACATCACACTTTGTACATCTAGTAACAAAGGTTCACCGCCTGCTCCAGGCTCTTTCGTACGATCCATTACCGCAATTGATTTCACTGTCTTCGGCATTTTTTCTAAGAAGCTTTCAATCGGAAATGGACGATACAAATGGATATTCAAGAAACCAACTTTTCGGCCTTGCTTTGTTAAATAATCAATCGTTTGTTCGATTGCTTGAGCTGCAGATCCCATTGAAACAATCACTTCTTCAGCTTCTTCATCACCATAATAAGTGACCAAATCATAATTTGTTCCTCTCAACTCGTTGATTTCATCCATATATTTCTTCACAACAGTCGGAATTTTATCGTAATAACTATTGATTGTTTCACGTTGTTGGAAATGAATATCTGGATTTTGGTTTGTTCCGCTAACAGACGGATGATTTGGATTCATGCTTCTACTACGAAATTCGTCTAATTTTTCTTGATCTAGTAAAGGAGCTAATTCATCATACTCCAACACTTCGATTTTTTGAATCTCATGACTTGTACGGAAACCGTCAAAAAAATTGATAAACGGAACACTTGATTCAATTGAAGCTAAGTGTGCTACCGCCGATAAATCCATCACTTCTTGCACGCTACTTTCGCATAACATTGCAAATCCGGTTTGACGAGCAGCCATAACATCCCCGTGATCTCCAAAAATATTCAACGCATTTGTCGTTACTGCACGACTAGCTACATGAAACACAGAAGGAAGCAATTCTCCTGCAATTTTGTACATATTTGGAACCATTAGTAAAAGTCCTTGTGAAGCAGTGTATGTAGTGGTTAATGCGCCAGTTTTCAAAGAACCGTGAACAACGCCAGCAGCTCCTGCTTCTGATTGCATTTCAACGATTTTAACTGGTTGTCCAAAAATATTTTGTTTGCCTTCAGCCGACCATTGATCAACTAATTCAGCCATCGTTGAGCTTGGTGTAATTGGATAAATAGCGGCTAATTCTGTGAACGCATATGAGATGTATGCCGCTGCCGTATTTCCATCCATCGTCTTCATTTTTCTCATTATAATAGTCCTCATCCTTCTATCTAAAAGTAGAATAGTTGCACGCATATTCTTCTTCATTATAACGGAATCAAGGAAAATTTGAAACAAGTTGTGACATTTTTTCACAAACTTATAAATTATCTACCCTTTCACTTTCAAAATAAAAGCGATTTTTACCTGTCAGCTATTTTCTTTTGTAACGTAATCCCTTTTCCGACATTCTTCTAAGAAGCTGGTAAAACCAATTATCTGTCGGAGCTATCCAACTTTGTTTGAGCTCATTTCGTTTGTTGGTATCAAAATATCGGGGTGGAACGCCATCTAATTTGTCATGAGTGTAATATTGATCAAATCTTGGACGCTCCCCATAATTAAAACTTTCACCATTTGTGATAGTACTTTCCCAATATTCATTCGTTCGAATGCTTTTTGTCCACTGACTTAATAACTGCCCTTGTTCATCTATGATAAATTCACTATGGTAATCTCCAGAAAGAATCTTTCGGTAAAAGCCTTCTTTCCTGACTTTCTTAAATAGTCCTTTGTTTGTAAGAGTCCTTTTGCCTTTATCTAAGTCTGTATCTAAGATATCTATTCCTATTTGGGCTCGATTATGGTATTGAGGATCAGCATAGAACCAATGATCCTTAAGAATCATTTTTATTGCTTCTTCATCATTTTTCAGACCAAACCTCTTTTTGTATGCTTCCACATATTCGATGTTGTGTTTATCAAGTTGATGTCTAAATTGATGAATTTTAGTTTCATCTGCATATTTCTTTTTGATTGCTATCTTTGATAATTTTTTATCTTTTTTAGCTACTATCAAACCATTAGGATATGCTTGTTGCACAGTTTTTGAGTAAATGTCTAAAAAAACAGCACCTGGAGACATTTGAGGATGAAATTTGTATCTCGCCTCGGTTGAAAGCTGTAAATCTCCTTCATCGTCAAGATAGCCACCTAAATGACGGATGACTAGCATGACTTTTTCTTTTTTAGAAAGCTGACTAGTTATAAACATCTCTGTGTAGCTATCAGAACCAACGAAGAAAACATCTAGATAGTCATTGATTGGTCGTTTCGTTTGCTTTTTGATATTGGTATTTTTTTGTCTATTTAATTGATCTATGTACACCAAAAGAGCCACTTGATCCCAGCCATCCCTTTCAAGATTTTGTACCTGTTGTAAAACTGTTTTTTTATATTCATTAAATTTAGAATTGGGTAATCCAATAGGTCTTTCTATTCTTTCAAAAATCGCTGTACAAAAAATTGACTCTTCCATGTTTTTCTCCTTAGTGTCCATTTAAACTCTACTATACATGCTTTTCCATTAAATTCACACTATTCATATGTATTAAAAACAGAAAAATAGACAAACCATTTTCAGGTTTGTCTATACTCACTAATTAATATAATTCCAAGTACTGTTCTCTTTCCCACTCAGAAACAGTTTGACGAAAAGCAGCCCATTCCATCCGTTTTGCTTCAACAAAGTTTGCATAGATATGACCGCCTAGTGCATCGATCATCACTTCATTTTTACGTAATTCTTTGATGGCATTATGAAGGGTTGAAGGTAAATCATGGATTTGCGCGTCTTTACGTTCTTCTTCGTTCATCACATAAATATTGCGGTCAACGGCTTCTGGAGGTACAATTTCGTTTTTAATTCCGTCTAAACCGGCTTGTAAAAGAACAGCCATTGAAAGATAAGGATTTGCTGAAGGATCAACTGAACGCAACTCTAAGCGAGTTGATAGTCCTCGTGATTCCGGCACACGTACAAGCGGCGAACGATTTCGACCACTCCACGCAACGTAAACTGGCGCTTCATACCCTGGTACTAGACGTTTATATGAGTTAACGGTAGGATTACAAACCGCAGTATAGGCACGAGCGTGTTTCAATAGTCCTCCAAGAAAATGATAGGCAGTTTGGCTCAATTGCATTGGACCGTCTTCGTCATAAAAGACATTCTCGTCGCCTTTAAATAAGGACATATTGCAATGCATTCCTGAACCACTGATACCGTATAACGGTTTTGGCATAAAGGTCGCATGTAAGCCATGTTTACGAGCAATCGTTTTGACCACTAACTTAAATGTTTGAATATTGTCGCAAGCTTCAATCACATCTGCATATTTAAAATCAATTTCATGTTGTCCTGGTGCTACTTCATGATGAGAAGCTTCCACTTCAAAACCTAGACTTTCCAGCTCAAGGACAATATCTCTACGACAATTTTCACCCAAATCTGTTGGTGCAAAATCAAAGTAACCGCCGCGATCATTTAAATCCGTGGTGATTTTACCATCTTCATCTAATTTGAATAAGAAAAATTCTGGCTCAGGGCCTAAATTAAATGAAGTAAAACCTAGCTCTTCCATATCTGCAAGCGCACGTTTCAAATTACCACGGGGATCCCCTGCAAACGGAGTCCCATCCGGATTATAAATATCACAAATCAAACGAGCAACCTTTCCATGAGAGCTCTCCCAAGGAAAAATCATCCATGTAGAGATATCTGGGTATAAATACATGTCACTTTCTTCAATCCTCACAAAACCTTCAATAGAAGAGCCATCAAACATCATTTTATTGCTTAACACTTTATCTAACTGGCTTACTGGAACTTCCACATTTTTGATTGTTCCCATAATATCCGTAAACATTAATCGTAAAAACCGAACATTTTCTTCATCGGCAATTTGTTTGATATCTTCTACTGTGTTTTGTTTTTTCGTCATTTTCTTCCTTCACGTCCTTCATTTTTTGTATAAATCTCAACGATTATAATTTCGGTCCTCTAGATTGGAATGGATTTTGTTGAGTAAGTCCACCTTGAGAAATAAGTTCATCATATAAAATTTTCCGAACATCTTCATCTGTCAGCGGTTTGCTTGATTCTTGAGCATGGATTTGTTCTTCTAGCTTCATTTCATAAACACGTTTGATGCCTGCCATATTTAGACCATCAGACAAATAATCTTTGATTTCCAACAAGACGTCAATGTCATTCAGTGAATACATACGTCGATTACCTTCACTTCTTTCTGGATGAATCAAATCTTGCTCTTCATAATAACGTATTTGGCGTGCTGATAAATCAGTCAGTTTCATAACTGTACCAATTGGAAAAACCGACATGGATCTTCTCAGTTCTTTCTCTCTCATATCCACCCCCCTCTCTTTATTAGGTATAGAATATCAATACTTTTTTCTATTGTCAACGATTTATGTTAGGTTTTCTGACATAAAAACCTTTTTTCTATTTTTATTCTAAAATTTAACGATTCTAGACAATTTTGGAATAATTTCCTAACATCTTTTATCATAAATTATTATTTCTGTGATGAATTCTCACATTTATAAAAACTAAAAGGGTATCAGACAAGAGTGAAAATCACTTTTGTCTGATACCCTAACTTCGGATATATGGTTGGAGAAGATGTATAACGCTACTGTCCCAACCGCTTTTTAACTATCTTTGTACCAATCTCTTGTCTGGTATTATCATTGCGAAGAATTTGTCCACCTTGACCCATTTTTAGCAAATCCCTTAACATGATAAACGTTTTGATCTTCATCAAAAATTTCAGATAAAAGTAATGTATGTCGTGTTAGTTCACTTAATAACTGTCCTTGATCTGAAGGTATATCCAGTTCGTAAGGAACCAACAACTCCATCATTTTTTCTCTAACAGCTTTTGTAAGCTCATCTTTTCCCAAAGTACTTTTAGCACAAACCAATACATTTGGAAATAAGGTTGGTGTAAATTCATCTTCATCAATTTGATCACTTTTATTATAAACTGTTAGCACTGGGATCTGCTCTAAATCCAGATCATTCAGTAACTCAACAACCGTTTGTTCATGTTGCATACGTTCTTCAGCACTCGCATCCACTACATGCAATAATAAATCCATACTTCGACTTTCTTCCAAAGTTGATTGGAAAGCTTCAATTAACTGCGTTGGAAGATCTTGAATAAACCCAACAGTATCAGTAATCGTCACAACCATCCCTTGCGGAAGTTGCCATTTCTTTGTTAAAGGATCTAGCGTCGCAAATAATTGATCTTCTGAATATGTCCCAGCTGTTGTAAGTAAATTCAAAATTGTCGATTTCCCCGCATTTGTATAACCAATCAAACCAATTTGAAAGACATCAGAAGATCGACGTTTCTGTCTACTTCTCTCACGATGAGCGGTTACTTCTTTTAACTCACGTCTGATTGCGGTGATTTTATTACGAATATGTCGACGATCTGATTCTAGCTTAGTCTCTCCAGGTCCTCTTGTACCGATTCCACCGCCTAAACGAGATAATTGTTTCCCTTGACCAATCAAACGAGGTAAAAGATAATTCAACTGTGCCAACTCAACTTGTAATTTACCTTCTTTTGAGCGAGCCCTCATTGCAAAAATATCCAAAATCAATTGTACTCGGTCGATGACTTTCACACCCACTGCTTCAACAATTAATTGATTTTGTCTTGGTGTCAGTTCATGGTTAAAAATAACAATATCTGCTTCATAAGCATCGACTAGCTGAATCAACTCTTCTACCTTCCCTTTGCCAATCACAGTCTGTCGGTCTATGCGGGGACGTTTTTGTGTTAGAGAAAAGACTACTTCTCCCTGTGCTGTTTTAGTCAAATTTTTCAATTCTTTCATTGAGCCTTCAAATCGAGTGTAATTATCCTCTGTTTCTACACCTACTAAAATGACTTTCTCTACTATTTTATTCATCTTTTATCCTTCCGAAGAATACAGCCAATCCTCTATTTCCTTTTCTAATTCTAAAATAGTTTCAGGCGTTTGCACTAAATCCCACCAGCTAGCATTCATACGATTTCTAAACCACGTCAGCTGCCTTTTTGCGTATCTTCTTGAATTTTGCTTTACTTGTTCAATTGCTTCTTCTAACGTTTCTCTCCCTTCAAAATAAGGGAAAAATTCCTTATAGCCAATTCCTTGAATCGATTGTTGCGTTTGTCTTTGATGAAGCAAGCCAGCTTCATTTAACAAGCCTTGTTCAATCATTAGATCTACACGAGTATTGATTCGATCATACAACAGTCCACGATCTGTTTCTAAGCCAATCAGAAGGTAATCATAAAGTTGCTTAGGCGCTTTTTTAGGTGCTAAAATACTATGGCCCGTTTTATCAAAAACTTCCAGCGCTCGAATCACTTTTACTTGGTTATTAAAATGGATACTTTCAGCTGCTTGAGGATCTTTTTCCTGAAGTAACTCCCATAACTGCTGATTGCCATTGGCTTCAGCAAATTGCCGATACTTATCCCTAATTTCTGTCGATTCATCTTGAGAACCAAGTTCAAAATCATAAAGTAACGCTTGAACATAGAGTCCCGTACCACCTACAACGATCGGTAATTTACCTTTTTTTACAATAGAATCGATAGCTAGACGCCCTTCTTTTTGAAAATCGGCTGCAGAGTATGTCTCAGATACGTCTCGACAATCGATCAAATGGTGTACAATCCCATCACGTTCTTCTTCTGTCACTTTTGCCGTACCAATGTCTAACCCTTTGTATACTTGCATTGAATCCCCGCTAATAATTTCTCCATTTAATTTCTTAGCTAATTTAATGCTTAATGCTGTTTTTCCAACTGCTGTTGGCCCTACAATTACTAGTACTTTTTTCAATCTATTCATCCTTTATTCTGTATCAGCTCACGTATTTGCAATGCTTTACCTGGAAAATCTGTATGAATCCCTGCTAATTGATGGTTAAAACAAAAGATCATCTGTTCCTCATTATTTACAGTCCAAGGGCGAATTGCTTTTGGAAAATCTATCAATTTATCTTCATGCTTTAGCACCCAATTGATGTTAGGATGAATCCCTTCAATAAATGTTGATTCAAGCGCTCGTTGTTCATCACTATCTGACATTTCAAATATCGAAGCAATTTTCTGACTCTTCTCGATTTCCCAAATGATCTCCAAACTCTTAAAATTAAAGCTTGAATACATGTAATCAAACGTCCATTGCTGTGATTTCATTAGTTGAACGATTAACGCTTCGATCCCTTCGTAATGTATCTTATCTGTTTTAATTTCAATATTCAATAGACCTTGAAAATTCTCTTTTTTTAATAACAACAACACTTCTACTAAAGTGGGTATTTCCTGAAACATTGGATTTATTTCAAACCAACTACCAGCATCTAACTGTTTCAACTCTTCTAGTGTTAAACGGTTCACTTCACCATGCCCATTTGTCGTACGGTCAACAGTTTCATCATGAATCACGATCAACTCATTATCTTTTGATAAATGTACATCCAACTCTATTCCATCCGCACCAATATGAATGGCTTCTTTAAAAGCTGCTAACGTATTTTCTGGGTGGGTTCCTTTGCTGCCACGGTGGGCGATTATTTTTGTCATAGTTGTCTCTCCGATCGAAATTATTGTATCACTCATAACGATGAGTATCAAACAATTAAAAGGATTAGCATTTTAAATCTCTATACTTTTCCATCTAAACAGAAAACCCTAGATGAATTTCACTCTAAGGCTAATAAACATTAATTTAATTCACTTTCTCCTTGGATGGGTATTTCGTGGAAAATAAAAATTTGATAGCTATCACCATGAAGAAAAGTCACTATTCCAATTTTGAGAAACTATAGGTAAAAAGGATATTGTGTAACTCGCCAAATAGACTCGTATTTAAAATAGCCCCTAGAACATCTAGTCAACTTTTTAACAAAAAGTAAATAGCTTTTCCATCCCCAGATCTATTCAATTTATTTTTGAATGCCACTTTGTTCATATGTAGAGAATCAATTCTCATAATAGATTCTTCAATACCTTATACTATAACCGTTTCTTTAGAAAGACCTAAGACATTTGTCATTGCTTACAAACTATGCCATTTTTGCTTAAGCTCCTGATATCAAAGTGTTATGTCTATAATGATAAACTGAAACTATTAAATCTACACTTTGAGCATTTTTTAGATGTTTCAGTTTGTACTTTATCAGAACATGTTGCTGTCCCATTTTCTATCAAGATATTATCTGTATTTATCGCGCTAAAACCAAATCTCTATCTAGAAAATCAACCTAAACTATTTCTTCATTACAAAGAACAAACCTTACAAGATTCATCAATAAATATTTAAAAATCCACTGATAAATCTTATAAGGTTTATTTTAATTCATGATTCGATTGTATAGTCTTGATTTCTCTCTGAGAATTAGCGTTTATTTTTTTCTGACATAAATAAAGTCTTGATTACCTTAATTTCACCAAAAATAGACATACAAATAAATACTACTCCTAGCCAAACTATCCCTCTAACTAGTAACGTAAAAAATAGACTAGAGAAACTTAGGAAAGGATTTGTTATGAAAACAACTATTGCTACTAATATACCTATAAAAGCAGGAATAATCAGCTGTTTCAATGCATCTTGTAGTCTGCCATCTAAAACTTTAGTCATTAATAACCAATAAGATACAGTAAAATTAACAAGATTAGCAAGGCATACAAAAATAGAAACATAGATAATCGTTCCAAGGCTCACACCAACTACTATACTAGGAATCATTATTAAAATAGAGATGATTCCACTTATTAGTAGCTTATTAGAATGATTTCTCGCCATAAATATACTACTCGTTACAGCATTTAGCATTTGAGCCCAGAGACTAAATGATAAAATAGAAAATGGAATCACTGCACCGTACCATCGTGAACCAAAAAGTAAAAAGATTATTTCCTTTGCATTTAACATCATAAAAACAGTTAAGGGAAAAGCAATTAAAGCTAATACACGAATAATTTTGAAAAAGGTTTCTCTAATTAGTTTTACATTATCCTGATGTTGTGAAAGTATTGGTTGCAATACAGGTGTTATAACCCCCAAAAACACCGTAGTGGGCATCGTAAGTAGTTGATAGCTTTTTTGATAATTAGCAATAGGAACTGGACCTAAAAATTTTCCTACTAATAAATTATCTGAATTTCTTGAAAGGTAATTAAAAATAGTGAAAAATAATTGGTTTCTTGTAAATGCTAGAATAGATAAAAAAGGTTTGATGCTTAAACTTCTAGTGAATTGAATTTTTACTGCAGAAAAATTTAACACCAATGAAACTATTGCTGGTATAACACTGCAAATAACTAAAGCATATATGCCAAATCCAGCAAAAGCAGCTGAAATACCCAAAATAGCCCCAATAAAACTAGAAAAAAACAAACGTAAATTCAATGCCCTAAAGCGCAAACTCTTATTTAAAATAGCCCTAGGAACAGCATTTATTCCTTCACAAAATACGATTAACGACATTGACCAAAATAATGTCTTATAAACATCGTTATGATATATATGAGCTACTAAATTACCTGATAGTCCAAAAATAAGTGTTAAAAAAATTGAAAATAACACAGTGTAATTAAATAGTATTCCGTAGTCCTTCTCATTCAATTCCTTTCGTTGAATAATCGCCGGACCTATTCCAGCAGAAGCTATCATTTGAAAAAATAATAAATAAACTTGAGCATTTGCTGCTATTCCAAATTCTTCCACTGCAATTAGTCTAGATAGAATAATATTAATCAGTAATTGAATTAATATTACACTATACTGACCCAGAGCTGTAAATATCATACCTATGCGAAAAGTATTATTCATTTTATGAAAACCATTCCCTTATTATAATTTAAAGCCACTCTAAAAAATATTAACATACAAATACTGAAAACTCAGAAATTGAAGAATCAATCTCTAACCGAACAAAACTATCAAATTACAATATTGAAGAAATTAGTAACGTTCCGATCGATGTTATCCTTTTATAAAAAACTCATTTAGTAATCTTTCTAATCAATTTTTTGATGAGCGTTTCTTTATCAATTTGATTTGTTTTATACATTTTACTAACTAATAAAATAAAAGAAGAATAGACGAACCATGTTGAATAGACAACTTTTCTTGGAAAAAAAAGTTTTGAGTAAGTTTTATTTTGAAGATACAATCTCTTCATCAAGTCTTTTGATAAATCTGTTTGATCTTCCACACATTTAACAGCAAGAAAATCATTTACATTCATAGCCTTTTGATAAAAATGCTTTAATGCTTCGGGATGATGTTCTTCAAAAAAGAGTAATGTAAGTTCATTCTTTTTTAGGATATCAAAGTTTTTTTGACTTATCTTTGAAGTTAAAGTTGAATTCATCGTAGTTCTATAATAATAACAAACAGTATCTACAAGAATAATCTCATCAATTTGATCAATTATTTCATAGAAAAAAATACCATCTTCATAGATAATTCCTTCATGAAATTTGACATGATCAATAAGCGTATGATGATAGATTTTTCCTGAAGCCGATACAGCATGATAATCTGACGCATATAGCTTTTCTACTAGTGATAAAAAATCACCTTTTAATGAGGTCATTTCCACTGACAAATTATTAGACAAGTCTTCTATTTTTTTAGAGAATTTACCCATAGCAATTTTTACATCCATTTCACTCACTGCTTTATAAAGAACTTCTACATGAGTTGAGGATATTAAATCATCACTATCAACAAAAATAAAATACGTCCCATTGGCATGTTGAATCCCAACGTTTCTCGCACTAGATTGTCCACCATTTTCTTTTACAATCAATTGAATATTATTCTCTGGATGATCATCACAAAATTTTTGGGCAATTATTCTTGATTGATCCGTTGATCCATCATCAATCAAGAGAATTTCAATATTCTTATACGTTTGAGAAATTAGACTTTCCAAACATTCTAATAAATAATTTTCCACATTATAAATAGGGACAATAATACTAACTAGTTCACTCATCGATAGCTCCTTTCAAATAGGCAATTACGGGAGAAAATGTTTTATCAAAAGTAAAATTATTTTTCCCGTAAAGATAGATTTCCTCCGAAAGCTGTTTTTTAGTTTTGTCTTTCAAAAGATTTTTATACCAATTTTCAATATCAGAAATTTCTATTGCTGTGTCATCACTAGAAACCCTATAATAAAAAGGTAAATTTCGCTCATCCAAGTCTGTCTTTACACCAGAAATAATCGGCAGACCCTTTGCAAGGTACTCTTTTCCCTTTAAACTACTATTGTAAGAAACACCTGAACGATGTCTTGCCAGAGAATCCACACCAATATCTGCTGCTTGATAAAAGGAAGTAAGTTCAGAAAGCTGTTTTCTACCTTCCAAATGAACTACATGTTCAAGTTGATAATCTGTAACCATCTTTTGATATTTTTTTAAAACAGGTCCATCCCCTATAAGCGTAAAAGTGATTTCAGTTTTATTTAGGTTATTGGCGTAATACTTATGTAAACCTTCAATAAGCCGATCATAGCCATGATAAAAACAAAGTGTTGCTACACCTAATAAATTAATTGATTGATCTTTTTTTTCACTCCCAATATTTAAACCTGAAAATTCATAGGCATTAGAAATATTGAGACATTCTATTCCAAAAATTTTTTGATCGTCTGAATAAGTAACTACACGATCAACATATTTTGTTAATTTTCCTGTCCACAATTTCTCCTTCATCATAATGTCAAATTTAACTAAGCCATTAAATTCATCCATATAAGGATATGTGGGAACTTCAAGGATTACGATTATATTAGGATTAAGTGTTTTTGCTTTTTTTACTAATCTAACAACACTCTTATCTAATACAGCACCTTTTCTTATGTACACAAAATCAAAATTTTTCCAGTTTATAGTTTTAGTATTAAAGTATTGTTCAGAGAAAAATGGAACTAGATTTCTTAATAAATGAAAAATATTCCTTTTTCCATTAATTTGTCTAGTCATATGAAAACCATTTTTTTCAAACTCATTTAATTGCTTATTAATTTTTTCTAAGATGCCATATGCATGTGTTAAATCTTGTGATAAGTATATTCCATTCATAAACTAATCCTCTTCTGTTTCATTCATCTTCTTCTTTAAAAGTGATAATTCTTGTGTCAGTACTCTTAATTGTTTTTCTGTATTAATTAGTGTAATTTGCGTAACCAAAGAGAAAAACAAGAGAATTCCAGTTAATAAGAAAAGAGCTAATGACGTTAATGTTGTAATTCCTAAAAATTTAGCCACTGTATTTCCTATTGGCGGGAACAATGCACCAAGTATCATAATAATCCCTAAGAAAAGCCATTTATTCATTTGACGCACTTCAGCGTGACCTTTGCGAGTCAAGTGGACAGTAGACGTAAAAAAAACAATCGCTATGATAACTGCTAAAATTTGTAATTGAAACGGCATTACTAAACTCCCTCCTTATCTATTAATGACGCAATTAAAATCGATAATGAAACATTAACCATGTAACTAACAGAATTTATAATATTAATACTAGACTTTCCAGTTTCTCGTTCAAACATTTTGACACCGACTTCTTTAATTCTATGTTTATTAGCTATCAGATACATATAACTTTCAGGTTCAGGATACTTGCTTGGGTATCTATCTACGAATTGCTGAATTATTTTTCTATTTCCCGCTCTGTACCCACTTGTGACATCTTTAATATTCACACCTGTCAATATTCGTATTAAACTAGACAAAATTTTAATACCTAATTGTCTAGCACCTGAGGATTTGAATTCTGAATCACTATCTAAAACAAATCTTGATCCTACAGTAAAATCAGTTTGATTTTCGATGATTGGATCGATTAGTTTAGATAGAGAATAAATATCATGTTGACCATCACCATCAAATTGAACCGCAATATCATAGCCTTCATTAAGTGCGTACTTATATCCAGTTTGAACAGCACCACCGATACCTAAATTGTAGACAAGTTCAATATGGTTAATATTATTTTGCCGTAAAACTTCTTCTTCATTATCCGTAGAACCATCATTAATTACAACATAATCAAGGTTATAAGGACATGCTTGTCTATATTCTTCTACTTTTTTTATTACATCCACAATTCCATCAGCTTCATTATACGCTGGAATGATCAATAAGATTTTATTAGTTTTCATTTTACCGTCCCCAAAAGTTGATTACGTATTGTTTGATTTCTGATTAAATGTATAAAACTTCATTATAAGTTTAGATATACTTTTTCCCCAATATCGTTCAAACAATACTTGCTCTTCGATTTCCCTCGTTTTATCAATTGTATTATTCGTTGTTTCAGAATCTTCATGTATTCGATGAAACATCAATTTTTTAGAAATATACTTAATATGCCCCTCTTTTTTCATGATTCTCTCCCAAGCATCCCAATCTAATGTCATCTTAAGGGTTTCATCAAATTTGAAGTCTTTTAATCTATCCATGTTATAGGACACTGCTGGACAAGAAATAAAATTACCAAAAGCATAAATTCTTCTTTGGTACCATTTAAATGGTAAAATAGATAACATATGAAGCCCAAATGTTTTAATATATAAATTAATATTTCTTTTTCTTAAGTTTCCTTCGTTATCTATCTCACTATAGTCAGTAAAAACAATATTACACTGTTTTTGTTTTTCAAAAGCTTCAAACACCGCTTCCCCGTAGTCAGAAACATATACATCATCTTGATGCGCAATCGTTGCATAGTTTGTTTCAACAAACGATAACGCATTATTCCAATCTTTACCAATGCCTCCACCTTGAAGCGTAAATATTGAAATATTATATTCTTTACATAATTGTTCGATATACTCATTTGGTGTACTTGTATACAACTGTACTTGTGATACACCAGCTTCTACAAGCGTTTGACTAACACAAGACTCAATGCAAGCTTTCAAATAAGGAGATTCTCCATAAGCACATATCATAAAAGTATGTTTTAACTTTTCCATACTGTTCCTTTCTTATCGCCATTAGCTAATAAAATAATTAATACAAAGAAAAAAATTAAGTTATCACCATCCGAAATTTGATCAGTTTGGTCGCAGATAACTTAATTGTATTGTACTATTTAAAATTGTGATATTCAAGTTTGCTTAGCAAACACTCATTATTCAGCGCAATTATTGCTTCGCAGAATAATGAGTATCTTTAATTAATGTGCTAAGAAAAAGAGACTCTAAAAAAATGACTGTTTGTTATTTACGAAATATTCGGTAACGGATCCTTTGTAACTTTTGACGAATTTTAAATTCTAATCGTGATAACTTACTCTTATTTTCATCTATAGTTAATAGATTGCCGATATGCCGAACCGAATTATCTTGATAGTGTTTATTACTATTTATTTCCTCAATAATTTCACTATAAACAACTGAAACTTCATAGATATTTTTTGCTTCTGATACAAAAACTAGCGCATCTTCTTGAACCTGTTTAAAGTTTTCTAATGTCGTTTCAATTACAGAAGTCAATTGATCTATATTACCAGTTTCATACATTTGTCCAAATTTAAACATTTCATAGGCAGAAGAATGTCCCGGATTATCAGATAAAATGACAGGAATACCATTTAACAAAGCTTCAACATAAACTAAACCGAACGTTTCCATTGCAGAAGGAAATACACAGATATCTTTATCCGTTATATATTCCCAAGGGTTTTCCATATTTCCCAAGAATGAAATATTTTTTAAGCGAGACTCTTTGATATGAGCCGTACATTCTTTTTTATACGTTTCGTCCCATCCACCAATAAAAACAAGTTCTACATCTGAGCGATTCATCTTTTCAAATGCTTGAATAAGTTCAAGTTGATTTTTTCTTTCAGATATTCTCCCGATAGATACGATTCTTTGTTTATTTCCAATTTTCGGCTTTATTGTTTCAATTTCCGTATATGGGGAGAAAGATTTTATTTCTCTCTCAGGAAACAATTCTGTTATTTTCTCACTTAATTGACCATTAACTGCAAAAATTTCAGCAGAATAATCATCAATGAAATCTAACTTATTAATATAATAAGAAAATTCATTATCCGGAAATTCATGAATTAACCAAAAATGTGGTGTATTCATTATTGCTGCTGCTACAGCGCCTTGAAAGATATTCACTGTATTGCTAATAACAATATCAACTTCATTTTCTTCAATTACATCCGCTATTTTTTTAATAGCTGACCTATACGAAGCAGCTCTCTCAGCTTCCGTTCCAAATAAGTGCCCAGGTGCATCTTCCCACCACCAGCGTTGACTATTAATTAAAACACAGTCAATACCACAATCAGTAAAACGTTTTGAATAGTCATTCTCAGTGACTTTTTGTTGAGTTGGGGCAATGTTTATCACTTTATACCCTTCAAAAGCCAAAAATTTCATTAAATTAAAAATTGATACTTCTGCTCCATTATCTAATGTACCTGTTGGTGAAATAAAGAGAATTGTTTTCATAATAAGATTCCTCACATTTTATAAATATCCATATAAAGCAACACAAGAATTAAGCACTGTAACTATAAATACTAACTTCATAACAAACAACTGTGTTTTATTTTCATCAAAATTAGAAAATAAATTATTAACTGCAAAATGAGGTTTTTTAATTACAGGCGCCAGGAGCAGTGGTACAAATCCCAACATGTAAAAATGATATCTCCCTTGGACTCCAGAGACATGTAAATCACCAACTTCAAAGACTCTTGGATCTCCAGTAATTGCATAAATTATTCCTAAAGTAATTATAGAAAAAATAGCTAAAAGCATTCTTACAAAAATTTTATTTACTTGAAACTTCACTTGTAAAGTTATTAATACAAATAACACAATAAACACAATAATATTTGTAAAACCTAGAAATCCAGCTTGCATAAAGAATGGCTGTGGTTTCTGTATCGACTCAAAGATTGTTACAACTACATCAGAAAAACCTCTTAATATCAATTCGACAGAATATACTGGATGGTTGATAAAATAGGATAATCTCCCACCACTTGATGTATTTTCGATGATTTGATCTGCCGAATGACTTCCTGGCATAAAAAATTTAAACAGCATATTTTGTACTAGCCACAAAAAACCTAGGAACAAAAAGGACATGATAGTACATACTGCCTTCAACCATTCTCGTGGACTTTTATAGTTATTTTTTTGTAAAAATAGTGGTAATAACATAAGTAAAATAGTTGGTGCCTTACAAAATACTAATCCTAAACAAGTAAAACTATACTTGACTACATTACTGAAAGTAACTTTTTTATCTCCACTTAGAAAATTGGTGATCTGTGCTAATACCAGCAAAATTAAACCATAATATAAATTATCATAGGTAAATCCCGATGAAATCCAAAGGGTATATGGTATTGCTGCTGTTACAAAAATCTGTAGTTTATAATTCCGACTGGTTTTAACAGCAGCCCAAACTAAAAATGCATAGAATAGTAAATTAAAAATTCGACCTAAATAATAAGAAACTGCAACTTTGTCACTAATCAGTCTACCCGCAACTATCCCTAGTGCACTTGGAATATACGCAGGATTATTAAATCCAGATACATCTAAAAGTTCTTTTTCATAATTTGAAGGGATATGTTCTAATTGAAGAAACTCTTGATTATATAAATTAGTATTTAATAAACTTTTATATTCAGGCTTACTTGGCAGTTTTGCAACTCCAAGAAAATCTGGTGAAACCATTAAAAAGTTTTTTTCGTTGGTTTGATTTCTTATTTTTCCATCCGCAACCTCTAATGCATGATAATAATGCGTATTTTCATCCAAATTTTGTCTAATAGGCATTATAAACGCATTTAATATTCCCATAACTGCTATGAGTATGAAGGCATTCCGAGATATTTTGTTTTTATCACTTAATCGACAAAAGGATAATAACATTACAAAAGCGAGTACAGCTAATCCCATATACAATTTTGGCCATATAGCAAATTTATACTGTAATAAAAATTGACCAAAAATCAGAAAAATAGTGAAAAGTAAAAACAACTTTTTATTTCGCCTTAATTCTTCAAAATTTTCCTTAATTAGATTCATTATTTTGACTCCTTAAAAATTTGGTCAGTTCATCTTCATGATTCACTGTAATTGTATGTTTAAGAACATATTCATAGGCTTTTGTAGCTATACATTTTCTATCTTCCAAAGTTTGAACTAAGCGATCTAACTTTTCAAACCAATCTGCATCATTAACAAGAATTCCTGTTTCACCATCTATAATCATTTCTTTAAATGCTCCAATATTACTGGCAACCGTAGGTACTTTTACCAAAGCAGCTTCAATCCATTTTATTTCCGACTTCGCTTCATTAAAAATTGAATTTACTAATGGAGCTATATTAATATCAACTTCACTAATTAATTGGGGTAGTTTTTGCCATGGTACAAACGGGTGTGTTTTTATTCTACTACTGAAAGGTTTCATATCATCTGGAAGATCCAGGTGTCCAACTAGATGAAGTTCTAAATTATCATATTTTTCTAGTAATTTTATGATAGCATCCTTCACCAATTCAAAGTTTTCATTATGCGTAATAGAACCTGAAAAATAACCTATTTTTACTATTTCATTTGGTTCATCGTAATTTTTCATTACTTTTTGGCTTAATTCAACTAATTCCTTATTCGCCAAATTTCTGTTTAATAATACTAGATCTTTATAGTTAAGAAGTTCACTTTGCATTTTTTGCGTTGAAGTAACGACTCCATCACATAGCTTTAACATCTCTCCATAACTAATCACACCATTATCATAATTTTGTTTTTCAGATGCTGGCAGTTCCTTAACATATGTTAACTGATCTGTATACTGAGTATCAATCACTAAATCATCTATATCATATAAAACGACCTTATTATACTTACGAGCCAAATGAATTAAATCAATTAACTTATTATCAAGCGGCGCACGATAAATGACGATATGACTTGCATGCTCTGCATAACCCATTTGAAAAGAAGACAAATTTACACTCCAAACATCATACCCTAAAGATTCTAATTGTTCTATTTTATTTTGAACTCGATATTTTGTCAATTGAGGAATCGCATTTTCCACTCCATCAATAATCAATATATGTTCTTTTGCTTTTTTATTTTTAATATCAGCCATAATCTGCTCAATGATTTCTATTGGGTAGCTTGTTTCTGATTTTATATATTCTATCAAATCAGGAATCTCTGTTTCTCTAAGTAATCCTTGCCAAGCAAACTTATCATTATTATAGTTAGAAAAAGCAGTATACTTGATTAACGGTACACCTTCTTTTACCATTTTCAAAGGATGGATATACATCGGACTATCCTCATTATTTTCATTGAGTGCTCCGTGTTTGAACCCTAAATCTTCAAAATGTTTAGTAAAGACTGTTTCATGTTTGCCTATTGCTTTATTTCTTGAATCAGTATCATCTAAACTAGCCCAATAGTCATAAAATCCATTATAGTTTAACAAAGATTTTTCAATAATTAAAAAGTAAGATTGCAAGTGAATAGGTATAAAACCATACTTGTTATATTGAGTAAAATCATTTTGTTCTTCACCATATGAAATTCCCCAAAAATCTAATTTTTTTTCAGCCATCTTAGAAAATACGGGTGAAAAATCACCAATTGGTCCGACATTCGTATCATTAACTAATAACAGTTCATCATATTTGATTAATTGTTCTTTTCCAAAATAGTTGATTCCATATCGAAACGCAGCAGTATCGTACCCTTGATTGCTTCTTAATTCAACGTGACCTATTTTTGATAACTCTTGAATATCACTTTCTGGTAAAGATCCATTTACAACTATCAAAACGTTATCAACAATTTCAGCAAGAGCATTTAAAAAAAACAACTTATATCGTTGAAGTCTCTCTTGATCTTCATAGATTACAAAAATCAATACTCTACTGGGGTGATTATAATTATTTTTCTTTCTTTGACTGTCTCTTACTTGTTTGAGGAGAATTGTCTTTGGACTAGGCAATTGTTTTGTCTTTCTTACTAGGAATCTATTTGTTTTACGAATCCCTTTACCAATCAATCGAGGGTTTCTCAAAATTTTTGCTCCTAATTTTAGTGGTTTGATTATAGAATTACCAACTTTAAAGGATTTAGAATTCAAGATTTGATTTTTTTCTACTTCCAACATTGATACTACGTTAGTTAAATGTTGATTGGTATTTGCCATCATTGTATTCTCATCTACTAATTTTAGTTTTTCTAAATTTACTTGCTCCTGCTCATTCGTTCTAATAATGATTTCTTTATTCAACTCTTCAATTTGTTCTGAAAGGTTAATTAAATTATGCTCTTGATTATGAATATGATTTGTCACTTCTTCCAAATGTTGGATAAGATCACTTAATCTATCTGACAATGTAAGGATGTTCTCTTTAACTGCTCCCATAACTTGCATAGGGAATTTACTGATATATTTACTTAAAATATACAAATAAACTTCAAAATAAAACCTTTCGGATACATGATTACCTTTCCTTGAAATTGAATCATTTAATACACGATAATTCAATTTGGCATCATGACATTTTTTTGGTGCAGCACCATTCATTAAAATCATATTCATGATAAAATCGTAATCAACTAATTTTTTCCGATTTAGTTCTATATCATATCTGCTATCTTTAATTTTTGACGTTCGAATTAAAGAACAATTATCAATATAATTCGACGATAAATAAGATTCTAAATCGAATTCTTTCGCTTCCATAAATACATCATTTGCATCAACATCAAATAAATCTGTATAAACAATATCTGCCTGTTCATTCTGTGCTGTAGAAATCAGTTTTTCGACATAATCATTATCCAGATAATTATCACTATCAACAAATAAAATAAATTCTCCCTTAGCCCACTCAAGACCTTGATTTCTGACAAAACAAATACCAGCGTTCTCTTGAGAAAGAAACTCTGTATTTTCATAGGGCGAACTTGGCAATAGTTCTGTAATAATTCGACTGGAATCATCTGTTGATCCGTCATTAATAATTAAAAGTTCTATATTGCTGTAAGTTTGCGAAAAAACGCTGTTCAGACATTGCGCAATATACTTTTCATGATTATAGCAAGTTATAATAATAGATACTAAATCTTTCAATGTCAGCTTCACCTTTACCTAAGTTTTATCATATTTTTAAAATATGTTTCGGAACTTCATACATAACAAATGATTACTTTTCTGATAGCCAAGAACCATTTCTTTTTAAAATCCCACTACTTGAAATCCGTTCACTTTTACTCATGTTATCTTTTTTAGCCACAATAATTACTGGCGAATTTTCCTTATCTGCAAATGCACAAGGTTCGTCATCGTCGTTACGAATTGAGACATTTAATTTTATCGTACAACCATTGATGCTGTTCAAATTACATTTATATCGTAATTGTTTCGTACCTTTACCTGAAGTCATTTCATCAAATGAATTATCGTTATATATCCAAACATTTCTATCAATGTCTACCATTGAAAATGCCACATACGTTCTCATATTGTCAATAACATCATAAGAAACGGTAAATTCAACTAAGGAATTGTCATTATCAATAATGGTTTCAGAAAGTAATTCTACCTGTAAATTTTCAATCAGTTTTGTTTCTTCTTCTTTTTCTTTTTCTGTTTCTGTTTCCTGTTCTTCATCATTAGATCCTTCAATGACAGTTGCAGCACCAGTTTCCATAACATTTGATAGAGAGTACTGATTAGCAACATCTTCTGGTGTTCCAATAATCTTCACTTCACCTTTATCGATCATCATTGCTTTATTACAGTACTTACGGACTGCATCCATTGAGTGTGTCACTAATATAATTGTCTTCTTGTCTTCTCTAGCCTGCATAAAATAATCATTACACTTACGCTGAAAAGCTTCATCACCAACAGCCAATACTTCGTCTAAAACCAAAATATCACTTTTGGATTGAATCGCAACTGAAAAAGCTAAACGAACTTGCATTCCGCTTGAATAATTTTTTAATTTTTGATTCATAAAATCGGAAAGTTCAGCGAACTCTACAATATCATCATACATGTCATCAATCTCAGCCGTTGAAAAACCTAATAAGGCTCCATTCAAATAGACATTCTCTTTTCCAGATAACTCTGGATTAAAACCAACACCTAATTCAATAAATGAAACTAATTTACCATTGATTTCAACATTGCCTTGCTCTGGCACATAGATTTGAGAAATGATTTTTAATAATGTAGATTTACCACTACCATTTCGTCCAACAACGCCAAAAAAGTCTCCTCTTTCAACTTCAAAAGAAATATCTCTGAGTACTCTTTGTTCTCTATACCCTTTAATTCCTTGAAAATAATTAACAATTGTCCGCTTCAGACTTGTCGTATTTTCAGTTGGAAGTCTGAAGCTTTTGCTTATACTATCTACTTTTACTGCAACTTCATTTTTCATAATTAAAGAATCTCCGCAAACTTCTTAGAATTTTTATTAAAAATTAAAAAGCCAAATATCAGTACGATAAAAGGTATGATATATGGAATGACCATAATAAATTTATTATCAATCAATTGCCATACTGTAACATTAACAGGACTTGTGAACCAGTATCGCATATCCTGAATCATCTGAGCCATTGGATTTAACAATAACAATTTTGCAATTCTAACATCTGCTCTTTGAATAATTAATGTCACTGGATAAATAATTGGAGTCATATACAAACCTATTTGCAAAAGAACTTCCCATATTGGACCAATATCTCTGAATCTTACATAAATTGTAGCCAAGATAAATGCAATTCCTAATGAAAATGCATATAATTCAATGAAAAGAAGTGGTGCCAAGAATCCAAATACGGATAAATCAACTTGATTGATCAGAGCAAAGATAAAAACAATAACTAGACTGATTATCAAATTAATGAAGGCATTTATTGAAACGGCCACAACAACTATATAGGTTGGAAAGTTGAGTTTTCTTAATAAATCTCCTCTATTAACAATTGACACCATACCTAAATTAGTTGTCTCATTAAAGAATCCCCATAAGACTTGACCTAAAAGTAAAGCTACCGCAAAGTGAGGAACATCATCTCCAAAACGCAGAAAATAAATAAACACTATATACATGACCGCAAATAGCATTACTGGCCTTAAGACTGACCATAAATAACCAATAACGCTTCCTTGATACCTTAATTTAAAATCAGTTTTTACCAGTTCTTTCAATAAGATTCGATTCTTTTTTTCAAACATTAATAAATTCTCCCTCAAATATCAGTTTTTGAAGAATGACAACGTTGATACTTTTATTGTCATAGATCATAAAAAAACTTACTAACACAGCCTAGTAAAAAAACAAATTTGCTTGCGTGTGATGGAACTAAAATTGCTAATTCGCTTATTATACTAAATCTTTTCGTTCAATGCTACTATATCTAAAATAGTCAATCTAGTACCGATAGAAAAATAAAATTTCCTCATCGAAAAGCTAGCCTTTTATTTTTACTATATTCATTATTATTAATCTCTTTTAAAAATATCTCTTGTATAAATTTTTTCTTCAACATCAAATAATGCTTCTTCCATTCTGTTTACCACAATGACATCAGAAGTTTGTTTAAACGTTTCTAAATCTTTCTCCACTTTAGAATTATAGAACTCTTCCTCTGCTAAATTCGGCTCGTAAACAATAACCTCTATTCCTTTTGCTTTCAAACGTTTCATAATCCCTTGGATGGAAGAATACCTGAAATTATCTGAGTTAGCTTTCATCGTTAAACGATAAATCCCTACTACTTTAGGTTTTTTAGCTAATATTTGCTCAGCAATAAAATCTTTTCGAGTTGTATTTGCATCCACAATGGCACCAATAATATTATTCGGTACTTTATCATAATTCGCACGTAATTGCTTTGTATCTTTAGGTAAGCAGTAACCGCCATAACCAAAAGAAGGGTTATTATAATGAGATCCGATTCTTGGATCTAAGCCAACGCCTTCGATAATCTGTTTTGCATTTAATCCTCTTGCCTCAGCATACGTGTCCAACTCATTAAAATAAGCTACCCTAAGCGCTAAATATGTGTTAGAAAATAATTTTATTGCTTCTGCCTCTGTAGCATGGGTCAGTAATACCTCAGCATTTTTTTCAACTGTGTTTTCTAAAAACATTGTTGAAATTTCTTCACCACGTTTGGAACATTCACCAACAATAATTCTTGATGGATAAAGATTATCATACAACGCTTTACCTTCACGTAAAAATTCAGGAGAAAAGATAATATTCTCCGTTTGATATTTTTTCTTTAAAGTCTCCGTATACCCAACTGGAACAGTCGATTTTATAATAAATACAGCATCTTTTCGAATAGCAAGAGCTTGTTCAATAACATTTTCAACGGTGGAAGTATCAAAATAATTTTTTTCCTCATTATAATCAGTTGGAGTTGCTATAATCAGGTATTCCCCAAATTTAACAGCTTCTTCAAAATCTTTCACAAATTCGACATTCAAATCTTTCCTGCCTAAAAAAGCATGTACTTCCTTGTCTTCTAGAGGAGAGATACCTTTATTTAATAAATCAATTTTTTCATCAACAATATCATACGCCTTCACTTGCTCTTTTTGACTTAGCAATAACGCGTTAGCGAGTCCAACATATCCTAAACCGAATATAGAAATTTTTTTCATTTTGCATTTCCTCCAATCAATATCATTTCATGATTTCAACTTAATAATTATAACTTAGATACTAGTAAAATAAAAGATACTATGACTTTCCCTTATATTTAATTAACATAACAGCTATGTAAAAAAGAAAAGAATAAACCAAAAAAATGTTTTTCTTTCTCTTTAAAAAATAAATACACGATTCCTTGATTTCAAAATAGCTTCTTCAGAAATCTACAAAAATTTAAAAAATAGTTTTTATAGATTTCTTTTATTCCCCGAAGCCAAAAACTATTATCAACTATTTCAACATCATTTCCAGTGCTACTTGCCAAGTAGGTATTTCAAACCCTAGTGCTTTAGCTTTACTGAGATCCATCACAGAGTATTTAGGTCGAATTGCTTTTTGCGGAAATTTACTGGAATCCACTGGTAATACTTGTACATCAGTATTCTTTAAAATTTCTTTAGCAAAGTCGTACCAACTACAACTATTGTCATTTGATAAATGATAAACACCATATGGCGCTTTTTCTTTAATCACAAATACCATAAATTCAGCTAATGTTCTGGTCCAAGTCGGACGACCAAACTGATCATTAACTACAGTTAATTGATCACGAGTTTCAGCTAACTTTTGCATCGTGAACACAAAATTATGTCCATATTGACCAAAGACCCAAGAAGTACGAATGATATAGTATTTTTCCATCGACTCTTGAACAATTTGTTCACCTAATAATTTAGTTCGACCGTATTCATTTTGAGGATTTGTTTGATCATCTACTTTGTATGTATCCTCTTTTTTTGTACCATCAAATACGTAGTCAGTACTGATATAAACCAACACAGCATCCACTGCTTTTGCAGCATTAACCACATTGCGTGTTCCATCTACATTTACTTTTTCATCTAACTCTTTGCCTTCATCTTCTGCTTTATCCACAGCCGTGTATGCTGCGCAGTGATAAATCAGTTCAGGCTTCAAATCAGTGATAAATGACATTGTCTGTTCCGCATTCGTGATATCCAAATTTGTTGAATCTGTTGAAACATATTCTAATCCTTGCTCGTCCAATAAATGACGTAATTCTGTTCCTAACTGTCCATTACCACCAGTTAAAAGTATCATTGCTATTTCCTCCTTCAAGAAAAAAGGCAGGACTTCTCCTGCCTCATAAACGATTATTTCAATCAAACTGTTTATCTAAGATTGGTCCCAGAAACTCAGTTATATAGATTTATTGGCCATTTTTCGCATAATTGGCTTCCACAGCTTCTTTATCTGCTGACCACCAATCTTCATTCTCTGTATACCACTTAATGGTATCAGCTAAACCATCACGGAAGTTAGTAAACTCTGGAACCCAACCTAATTCTTCACGTAATTTTGTAGAGTCGATTGCATAACGTAAATCATGACCTGGTCGATCATTTACATGTTCGTAAGCATCTTTTGGTTGACCCATCAACTCTAACATCAATTCCATAACCGCTTTATTGTCTTCTTCACCATCAGCACCAATCAGATATGTTTCTCCCAGACGTCCTTTAGTTAGGATTGTCCAAACTGCTGAAGAATGGTCATTGGTATGGATCCAGTCACGAACATTTTTACCAGCACCGTATAATTTAGGGGTGATTCCACTTAAAACATTCGTAATTTGGCGTGGAATGAATTTTTCAATATGTTGGTAAGGGCCATAGTTATTCGAACAATTTGAAATTGTCGCTTTCAACCCGAAAGAACGTCCCCAAGCTTTTACTAACAAATCTGATCCTGCTTTAGTTGAAGAGTATGGACTTGACGGATTGTAAGGAGTTTCAGCTGTAAATTTCTCTCCTTCACCTTCCCCATGTCCTGGCAAATCTTCACGTAACGGCAAATCACCGTAAACTTCATCAGTTGAAACGTGATGGTAACGAACATCATGTTTACGACATGCTTCGATCAGTGTATACGTTCCAATAATATTTGTTTGCACAAATGGAAATGGATCATTTAAAGAATTGTCATTATGAGATTCAGCCGCATAATGAACCACCGCATCTGTCTCTTTAACTAAACGTTCGACTAATTCTGCATCGGCGATATCACCAACAACTAATTCAACACGATCAGTCGGCAATCCTTCAAGATTTTTTTCATTTCCCGCATAAGTTAATTTATCTAATACAGTTACATGAACTTCTGGATGATTGTTCACTACATAATGGACAAAGTTTGATCCGATGAATCCAGCTCCACCAGTAACAATAATTTTTTTCATCTTTAAGGTCTCTCCTAAATATTCTTAGATTTCACCATAAATAAATGGATTTTCTGATTCAAATTCTTTTAATGTCGGATGATTTTTATCTTTTTCAGACGTAATTGCTTTTTGGATATCAATCGGCCAGTCAATTGCTAAATTCGGATCATCAAAGGCAAGCCCACCATCTGCTGGCGCATTATAATAATTGTCGCACTTATACATAAAGTTGACATTTGGCGTTAAGGTTACAAAACCATGAGCATAGCCTTTAGGTACTAATAATTGACGGTGGTTATGCTCTGACAAAATATAGCCTTCCCACTGTCCATAAGTTGGGCTGCCTTTACGGATATCCACGATCACATCTAGCACCGCTCCTGTTACTACACGAATCAGCTTTGTTTGAGCCGCTTCACCCTTTTGAAAGTGCAGTCCGCGTAACACACCTGCTTCACTTGAAAGAGAATGATTATCTTGTACAAAATCAAAATTCAATCCATGTTCAGCAAATTTTTCTTTAGAATAACTTTCAGTAAAAAATCCACGATGATCTCCAAAGACATCCATCTCAATGATTTTTACATCTTGTAATTTTGTATCAATAACTTTCATTTTATTATTCGCCCCTACTCTGTTTCCGCTAAGCGTAACAAATATTGTCCATAGCCGTTTTTCTTCAATGGTTGTGCTAATTCAACTAGTTGCTCTTTCGAGATGTAATTCATTCGGTAAGCAATCTCTTCCAAACAAGCAACTTTTAAATTTTGACGTTTTTCAATTGTTTCGATAAAGGTAGATGCCTCTAAAAGTGATTCATGCGTCCCTGTATCTAGCCAAGCATAACCTCGACCCATCAATTCAACGGATAGCTTATTCTTTTCTAGATAGACTTTATTCACGTCAGTGATTTCTAGCTCTCCACGTTCAGAAGGCTTAATATTTTTCGCAATCTCAACCACTTCATTGTCATAAAAATAAAGACCAGTTACTGCGTAATTTGATTTTGGTTTAGTTGGTTTTTCTTCAATAGAAAGAGCTTGCATGTTACCATCAAACTCAACAACACCAAAACGTTCAGGATCGTTCACATGGTATCCAAAAACTGTTGCGCCACTTTCTTTTGCGGCTGCTCGTTGTAGCATATTAGATAGACCGCCACCATAATAAATATTATCACCTAAAACCAGACAAACACTATCATCTCCGATAAATTCTTCTCCGATAATAAATGCTTGAGCTAGTCCATCTGGGCTTTCTTGTACAGCATATTCAATTCGAATTCCAAGGTCTTTCCCATCGCCAAACAAACTTTCAAAACGAGGTGTATCATCAGGTGTTGAGATGATTAAAATCTCTTTGATACCTGCCAACATCAACGTTGACATTGGATAATAAATCATTGGTTTATCATAAATCGGCATTAATTGTTTAGATGTTGCCTTTGTTAATGGGTATAATCTAGTCCCACTTCCTCCAGCTAAAATGATTCCTTTCATATTAAAAAACTCCTTTAAAATTATTTATTTCAGTTTAGTCGAACTTGTCACTAAACATTATCTCATTATCATTATAACTTGTCATGTCTTTTCAAACTATTTTACATAACTGTAAAATAATTCTCATTTTATTTTAGCACACCACGCTTCACAAGCGCTTTAATCAGCACATATCGCCACTTTAGCTGTTGAATAAAACTAGCTTTAGTCTTGATTTCACTGGCGTTATTATCATGTCTACGGTATAAGGTAAGCTGTTGTGGTATCAACCCGCTTTTATTCTTATATGCTGCAATCAAACCAATCCACATATCATGCATAGGTACATCGGCTGGGATTGGTAAAATTTTTGCTTTAAGATTGCTGCGAAAAGCCATTCCTGCACCAATATATTTATTTTTCACTATATTATGAAGAAATCCAAGTTTAACTTTTCTATAATCAAAATAGGAAGCTTCAATCGGTTCTAAATGTTCATCAACAATTACTAAGTCACTGATTACTAAATCGATTTTAGGATGATTTTCAAAAAAATTCAGTGTTGTTTGAACTTTTTCTGAAAGCCAGACGTCATCTTGATCTGCTAAAAAAATAAATTCTCCCTGACTTTGAGCAATCGCAAATTCAAAATTAGCAATTACACCTTTACCTGGCCCATTAAAAAACCTTATCCGAGAATCTTCAACCGCATAACTATTGATTATATCTATCGTCCCGTCTCCAGATCCGTCGTCAGATATAATCAACTCATCCTCCGCTCCTAATTGGAGTAAAATACTATCCAACTGCTCCCTTAGGTATGTTTCTCCATTATATGTGGCAATACAAACTGAGATCATTTATTTTCCTTTCATCAGTGATCGATATTCCAGAAACGTACGACGCCAAATCTTTCTGTTCTTCACACGTAAAAATTGTTTGATTGTTCTTAAAAACAGATGTTTTCTGTGAACAAGTAACTTATCCTGATCATATTTTTGATAGAATAATGTTTCAGCACGAATAATGGACTCATATCTTTGACTATTAACCCTGCGATAATCCAACACAGATAAATCATGCTCTAAATGATAATCTAATACACAAACTTTTTTATGTAATTGATAAATCTTCCAAAAAAGCCAATGGTCTAAAAAATCTAACGGAAAATCTAGATTGAACATACCAATACTTTTTAATGTTTCTTTAGGTAATGCCGTTCCTGAATTAATACTCATGATCATTTTTGAATAGCTGCCTGATGTAGGTAACTCTGATTGACGACCAATATATTTGTCAGAAAACACAGGTGATATCTGCCTACCATGAGAACTTACAATCGGAACATACGCTCCTATAGCTATATCTAACGACATACATAAAAGCTTCTCAAGATACCGTTCATCCAATAGAGTGTCTTGATCTAGCAATAACATTATGTCCCCCTTAACTTCTGTAAGGTATCGGTTTCCAGCATTGTAAGCTTTTGCTAGCCCCGGATTCGTCTCGTCATGGATGTAACAAACATTTTCTTGATCAAACAATTCATTATCTTGTGCTTTATCACTATTATCATAAAGCAACAAATAAACTGACTTTTTTTCTACAATATAGTTCTTCAGTAGGTTGTAGCTAGGTGTTTGTGAGAAGTTCGTTCGATATAAAACGATTGTAATGACTACCTTATTCTCCACTTAAAAAAACCTCCAGCCCCATTTATTAAAGAACTTACCCATAGATTGTAAAAAGATTTTAAATAGTTTTTTATTTTTATGTGCTCCTTTTTCGTACAAATGAATCACAGTCTCAAAAGGTGTGTATAATATCTTATATCCTGCTTGTCCAAAGCTCAAACAAAGATCATTATCCTCAAAGTACATAAAAAATCGTTCATCAAATCCGCCTACTAACTTAAACTTTTCACTATCTATCACCATTAAACAACCCGATCCCATCTTAATATAAGATGTCTTGTCATCTGGTAAATCTCTACATTCATAATAACTTAAGCGCTTGTCAAACAACTTTTTAACAAAAGGAAACGGAACAAAGCGCAACATATAATCGAACACATCAAGTTTTTGGCGTACCAAATGCTGTGTCGTTCCATCTGAATTTAATACTTTTGGACAGACAGCAGCTAACTGCTCCTCTTCTTTCATTCGTTGAATCATTTTATCCAACACATCTTTTGTAATCAAAACGTCCGGATTAAAAATGACACTATATGGTGTGGCAACATTTTTTAAAACCTGATTGTGTCCATAACCAAATCCTTTATTTTCAGAAGATTTGTGCAATACAATAAAGGAGCCATAGCTCTCAAGTCTGTTTATGTAACTTTGCTCGGAAGCATTGTCAAATATATGTATGTCATATTTTGATTCTGGTCCTAATTCACATTTCAAGTTGTCAAGCACATCAAAAATATGACGGCTATTGTGAGTAACAATAGAGATCGTTATTCTATCATTCATATTTTGGCCCCTCATTTATAGATAAGTTAAATCAAAGTAGCAATTCTTCTTTTACTAGCATATTTACACCTAATTTGAAACAACAATTACTTTGTCGTTATTCGGTTAATTTTATTTTATAAGAGTGGAGCAAAACCTCCAGAGTTTTGTTCCACTCTCTTATTTTGCTTATTCAATGAATTATAACACAGCATTACATCTCAACAAGTATTACCAATGATTATTTACTTTTTCTTAGAATGCTTGCCTAATCGTTTTTCTATTTGTTGCTGACGAAACTCACGATTTCCAAATACACGTAAAACATACATTAACGGCTGATGGTTTTCACCGACTAATCCAATCATTTCTATAAACAGCTCTAAACCAATGGCACTAAACACAATAAGTAAAATCGAAGCAACATTACTGGCGTAACTGAATAACAATGCGACAAATGAAAAGACCAATGCCAAACCATAAATCGTCATTACTGCCCCTTTATGAGTAAAACCTAAAGATAGTAAGCGATGATGCAAGTGCATCTTATCGGCTGAAGAGATCGGACGTTTATTCATTAAGCGCCGGATGATTGCATAAACGGTATCCGTAATCGGTACACCTAAAATAATCATTGGTGTAATCACTGTAATAAACGTAGCATTTTTCAATCCTTGTAAAGACATTACAGCAATCATAAACCCTAAAAACAGCGCACCAGTATCCCCTAAAAATACTTTAGCTGGATAGAAATTATAAGGGAAAAAACCTGCAATGCTAGCAACTAATACAAAAATCACAATTGGAATAAACACCGTTTTAGCATGAAGGAAAAAATAACCAATCACGCCTATCGTTGTTAAACTTATTATCGAAACCCCTGATGCCAATCCATCTAATCCGTCAATTAAGTTAACGGCATTTGTTATAGCTAAAATCCAAAACAAAGTTAATGGCAAACTAAACCAGCGCAAATCAATGTGACCAAAAAATGGCAAGGTTACCATATCAATCCGAATATCAGCAACAAAATAAATGACCAAGGCTCCTAACAAAATACCAATTGTCTTTTTCTTTGGTGACAACTCATAAATATCATCAATCAATCCTGTTAAAACAACAATTCCCGAGCCTAATATTATCGGCCATATGTAATCGATAGGTATGATCGACTGAAACAAAACTAAACAGGAAAATGCAAAGACAAAATAAATACTCAATCCTCCAGCTGTGGGCATGACCTTCGTATTAATTCGTCTTTCACCAGGAGCATCATAAGCTCCTATTCTAAAAGCCAATAGTTTAATTATCGGCGTTACAATCAAAGATAAAATAAACGTCAGAAAAAGACGAATGAAAATTTCATAAATAAACATAGACATGAATGAACCTACTTTCTTAATGTACATCGTATATTATACCGAATCATTCCACATTTACAAGTTGGAACAGGTGTTTTCACTGAATAGAAAACCCAAAACTTAGACTCTTTCATTCAAAATCAGAGCATTCGGTCTATTTCTTTAATTTTTCTTTTATTGTATCTACTAACCGATTAATAAAACCATAACGATGTTGAATCTTTTCATTTGATAGATATTCTTTAACGACTGCATTCACAATACCACCTAAAATAATAATCGTTGCTGCAAAATTCAACCATAACATCAAGATGATAAAGCTACCTATAATCTGATAACCAGCAACCTTAGAACTGAAATATTTAATATAAACCCCAAAAACCTGTGACAATAACATCCAGCCAATCGTTGCAAAAACAGCACCTGGTATAATTGAACGGAATGTTAGCTTTGCATTTGGAACAACCCGATAAATCAAACACATGATAACAAGTAAAACAAGTGACGTAATTGGCCACTTCAATGCCTGAAAAGTCTCAATAAAATCCGTTGAAAAATGCAAAATCGGTTGCAGTGTATCTAAAATCGTTTTTCCTAAACCTAAAACACCAACAACACCGACAATTGCTGTCAAAAATAAGACAATCACAAATAGCGACATCAATCGAACAATCACAAAATTTTTACGCGGTTCAACACCAAAAGCCTTATTCATTGCTGTTTGAAGAGCATTAATACTCTGACTAGCACTCCATAAAGCGGCTAATGCAGAGATGGAAAGCAAACTGCCGGAACGTTGCGTCAGCAGTGACTGAATGGCTGGTTTCAAATCATTAAATATTGCCTCTGGAATTGCTGAAGCAATGTAAGGCAACACTTCGTTTGGATCAATATGTAAATACGGCAGGAGATTTCCCACCGCAATCAAGAGAGGAAACAAAGACAAAAGTAAATAATAGGCCACAACCACAGATGTATTCCCTATTTCAGAATCAACCATACGTCGTTGTGTTGTTTCAATGAAACGCATTAGGTTTTCATTATTTTTTACTTTGTCCGCCAGTTTCATAAAATTCTCCTCTAGTTCAGTTGATTAATAGGTCAATTCTTCCCCTTGAGAGGTCAAAATTTTTGGTCCTTCTTTGGTAATAGCTAATGTGTGTTCAAATTGACAACTGATACCTCCATCTAAAGTATACGCTGTCCAACCATTTGGATCCATTTTCATGCGCCAAGTTCCCGTATTAACCATGGGTTCGATCGTGATGACCATCCCTTCTTTCAAGCGAAGTCCTTTACCTGCTTCACCATAATGAGGAATCACAGGACTTTCATGAATCGTTGGACCAATGCCGTGTCCTACAAAGTCTCGAACAACTGATAGATTTTCACTTTCAACATAGGTTTGAATTGCATGACCAATATCTCCAATACGATTGCCCACTTTAGCTTGTTCTATCCCTAAATATAATGCCTTTCTTGTTACTTCCATTAAATGGTCTAACTCAGGAGTTGATTTACCTACCACGTAAGCCCAACAAGAATCTGATACAGCTCCTTTTAGATCAATACACATATCTACCTTGATTAAATCACCATCTTTTAATGGTTTTTTTCTAGGGAAACCATGACAAATCTCATCATTAATACTACAACAAGTTGCATATTTATAATCCTCAAAACCAATTTGTGCAGCAATGCCTCCATGGCTTTCAATAAAATCTCTAACAAACACTTCAATATCCCAGCTAGTTATTCCTGGTTTAATAAATGTACGTAAATGACGATGGACATCTGCCAACAAGTCTCCAGACTCATCCATCATTTCAATTTCTCTTGGTGATTTTAGTGTAATCATTTATTATCGTCTCCTAATCTTTATACTAAGAGTATTTTATCATAATTTATGAAAATTTCACTGAAAAGTAGTTGTTAAATTCTTTTTTAGTTAATTATTGCCTGATTTATGCTATTTAAGCCGACTTTTGTAATTTACACAACCTTCGTTCTTCTGATATAATCAAGGTTGTATTATTTAAAGGAGGACGTCTAATGACCTTAGCTAAAATCGTTTATGCAAGCATGACTGGAAATACAGAAGAGATCGCAGATATCGTTGCTGAAGCTTTAGAAAATTTAGATATTGAAGTTGAAATCAACGAGTGCACACAAGTTGATCCTGAAGATTTTGAAGATGCAGATATCTGTGTTATCGCTACATACACTTATGGTGATGGTGAATTACCTGATGAAATCGTTGATTTTTATGAAGAATTACAAGAAATTGATTTATCTGGAAAAACATACGGTGTATGTGGCTCTGGTGATACTTTCTATGATGATTTTTGTAAATCGGTAGATGACTTTGATGCTGCGTTTACTAAAATTGGAGCTTCAAAAGGTGCAGATAGCGTAAAAGTTGACTTAGCCGCTGAAGAAGAAGATATCCAAAATCTCGAAGCATTTGCTAAAAAATTAGCAGAAGCTGTAAAGTAGATAGTTACATAAAAACACTCACCCATTCTTGAGAAAGGTGAGTGTTTTTATGTACTTAACCATCAATATCAATCGGTTCGTTACGCTCTAAAATCTGGTCGATTGCTTCTTTCATCAAACGTTCAATTTGTTCATCACTTGGATGAATGATGCCAGAAGTCATCAATGCTGCTATTCCAGTTGCAACAATCCATGTTCCCATGTGAAGAGAATTGATTTCGGTATCATTTAATTTGGAATAAACCGGATCTTGCTTAACTGCGTTAGAAAAATAGTTATACGAAAATTCCTGCATTCTTTTGCCGCCGCCATACTCTTCCAAATAGAGAGCGCGATATAATTTACTTTCATTTTTTGCAAAGTGAATGTAATTTAACGCTAGATCTACAATTGTATTATCTGTATGAGAAACGGGAAATACTTCTTTTGCCAAATATAAGTGGATCCTTTCAAAGAGTTCTTCTTTTAAGTCGTCCATATTTTTAAATTCTAAATAAATAGGTTGTGTTGAGCATTTCATTTTGGTTGCAATGTTTCGTGCGGTGAATTTCGAAAAGCCTTCGGTGGCCACTACTTCGTATGCAGCATTTAAAATCTGATCTTTAGTAATTGTTTTTTTTCTTGCCATAATCTTTCAATCCCCTCTACCTATACTTTACAACGCTTTCTTATCTATACTAAAGTTATTGTAACATGATTTGTTTATTCTGCAAAATACTAGTCCTTCAATTTATATTATTTTATTTCTTTGATTAGACGGGACTTTAGAGACGTTTTTTCTATAATTAAATAATCACAAAATACCGTGAGATTGTTTGAGTTCACAAACTTTACGTGTTATGATATTGGCAATTATGTAAACAAAAATCCAGGAGGTTATTCTATGATAATACCAAATTTTGATGAAACATTAAAAAAATACGCACGACTAATTGTCGAAACAGGTGTCAATGTTCAAAAAGGACACAGTATTGTTTTACAAATCAGTGTGGATCAAGCCCCTTTGGCTCGATTAATAACAGAAGAAGCGTATAAATTAGGAGCAGGTGAAGTTATTGTCCAATGGAATGATGATATCATTCAACGTGAATTTTTATCACACGCAGATAAAACATATTTAGAAAATGTTCCTCAATATAAAATAGATCAAACAAATGACTGGGTTAATAAAGGCGCAAGCCGTATCAGTGTTGTTTCGTCCAATCCTGACGCTTTAGCAGGTGTAGACGCAGATCGTGTAGCAACTTTCCAATCTGCTTCTGGAAAAGCTTTAGTTAACTTACGGAAAGCAACACAATCCAATAAAGTTAGTTGGACTGTTGTTGCTGCTGCTGGTAAAGAATGGGCAGCAAAAGTTTTTCCCGATTTGAAAGATAATGAGCAGCAAGTAAATGCACTCTGGAATGAAATTTTTAAAACAACCCGAGTTTATGAAGCAGACCCTGTTGCTGCTTGGAAAGCACATGATAACAAACTAGCAACTAAAGCAGACGAATTAAATAAAGAACAATTTAAAGCTTTACATTATACAGCACCTGGCACAGATTTAGTGATTGGCTTACCCAAAAATCATTTATGGGAAGGTGCTGGAAGTGACAACACACGTGGAGAAAAATTCATGGCCAACATGCCAACAGAAGAAGTATTCACAGCACCAGACAGACGCCATGTCGATGGAGTCGTTTCAAGTACAAAACCATTAAGTTATGCCGGTACAACAATTTCTGGTATGAAATTTACCTTTAAAGATGGAAAAGTTGTTGATTTTTCAGCAGAACAAGGTGAGGAAGTATTAGGAAGATTACTAGACACAGACGAAGGTGCACGTCATTTAGGTGAAGTTGCTTTAGTGCCTGATCCATCCCCTATTTCTCAATCTGGAATCATTTTTTACAATACCTTATTTGATGAAAATGCCTCAAACCATTTAGCTTTCGGCTCAGCCTATGCTTTCAACTTACAGGGTGGAACTGAAATGAGTGAAGATGAATTAGTAGACGCAGGTTTAAATAGGAGCCATACCCATGTTGATTTTATGATTGGATCAAACAAAATGAACATTGACGGAATCAAAGAAGATGGCACACGTGTCCCAATTTTCCGTAATGGCGATTGGGCTTAATTCCACAGACGAACGCACTGATTAAGTAGATCAGTGCGTTTTTTAGATTAGAAAGGGGAGGTTCTGATTGGAGTATCCAAAAAAGCTTGTTGAAACCGTTACAAAAAAAATGTCTGAACATAATTTAGAAGGCTTTCTCTCTGGACAAGGCCCTAAAAATGCAACGTTAATGCTAGTAGGAGAAGCTCCAGGAGAAACAGAAATAAAAACAAGTATCCCATTTAGTGGTAAATCTGGAAAAAAACTTGATGGTTGGCTAGCAGATGCTGATTTAAAACGACAAGATATTTATATTACCAGTACTGTTAGAAGCAGACCTTTCAGTATAAAAAGACAACTGAATAAGCGAACAGGTATCGTAGAAACAAAATACCCTAATCGACCGCCAACAAAAGCAGAAGTGTTGGCTTATGCGCCGTTACTTGATTTTGAGATTCAAACGGTTCACCCTAAAATTCTTGTTCCTATGGGAAATACTGGTTTAAAACGATTGTTGGGAAACAACTATACGATTTCAGATTGTCACGGAAAATTGCTGGAGTTACCGATTTTGGAATATTCTCAAAAAGAAAATAAATTGATCGAATCTACTAGAGTATATAAATTATTTCCAATCTATCATCCTGCAGCTGTTTTTTACAATAGAAAACTTGAAGTAGATATTCAAAAGGATTGGGCTTACTTAGCTTCCATATTGAAGAAGGTTTGATTTGTTTAACTATGAACTTATTCTTGCCAAATTTCCAGGCACAAAAAAATAAAAACACCTGTTAAACCAACGTTTAAAGGGTGTTTTTTACGTTCCCGACTGGAATCGAACCAGCGGCCTATCGCTTAGGAGGCGATTGCTCTATCCTACTGAGCTACGAGAACATTCTTCATTTAGTTATTAATACTACTACATTCCTGTTAAAGTTCCTGTAGCCTATTTTACTTTGAGAGTTTGGATCTGTCAATTTACCGTTCCCAATGCCTATTTAGTAGTAATTCAAGTATGTATTTATATTTTTTAAACTACACTAAAATGATGAATAACAAGATCTAATCCAATTTGTTGCTCTATCTTGTACTTACTACTGTGATTTACAGAGTGGCTTTCAAGATATCATCATTGAAACCCTTTAATCGGTATTCAGCGTTTGTTTTTGTTTCTCAAAAGTCTCAGTGATTTTCTTTCCAAACTGCCCTTTTATTGCCTATTACAGTCCTGTAGTTGTTTGAGAAACAGTAGCTTTTCCTTCTGTTTTAACTTTTTGTTGCTTATTATGAGTTTGTTGTATTGCTACAATTCCTAAGGCTCAAATATTGATTTTTTGATTCTCTTTTCTCAGCTTTTTTAAGAGCTCATTTGAACTATCTACCATGCTTTATCTCCTATCATTTTATTTATTTTCATTCATCAACTGTCGGAGGTCTCTATACTATTTTCCGTCAGTTGGAGTATAAGGTTTACCTTATTTTCAATAAGATTGTTCTGCCGACCATTTCTTATTAATCCAGAAAAAATAGAAGTGCTCAATATAACTGAACACTTCTATAACATTCTTCATATTTTTTTACTTTTTAACATCCTTTTTCCCTTTCAACATCTTAACTAAGTAAAGTCCGCCAATCACCAAGGCTAAAGTTTTACCAATTTTACCATTTCTTGCAACTTTTTCTTCTTCTGTCTTACTCATACATTTTCCACCTTTCCATAGTTAACTTTTACTTCTTTCTATATTCTAAATTATAAGAATTTCCAGCTATTTTTACTAATCATCCGCTTATGAACAAAAAATTCGTAAATGCTTTCAAAGGATGTTAAGCTTGAACAATACCGCTAAAAATAAGGGAGGTGTATCTATGCTTGATAAATCTAAAGAAAAAACATTTGCGGAACGTCAGGATAGTTATAAACAAGAAAAAGAAGAAATTTTTAAAAAAGCTTTAGAAGAATACCATGAAAAACCATTTGGAGAAACGATTGAAAATGACCAAGAGAACGTATAACTATGAATAGGCTAAGTGAGTATATTGAAAGATCAACTCACTTAGCCTATTTTTTAAAAGTAATCTTCTAAAACTGGTATTCCTTTTACTAAACGTTTATCTAGTGAACTGATCAGTTTTTCTTTTCCAGAAATTTTTCCAAAAAATCTTAATTCACTGATTGTTCGATAGCCCATAAAAACTTGAGTCAACGATTGAATCGAGCTTACAAGTAATGCTTCGTCACTTATCAGGTCGGGTTGCTCCTCTAGTTTTCTTACAGTACTTTTTCCTTCTTCGTTAATCAATAATTCCCAGAATCCCTCGTTCCACGAACCATAAGTATCTTCTACCTTAAGATAATATCTTTCGTTATCTCCTGTTTTGAAAGGATATTTATTCAAGAAACTCTGTAAATCAATAATTCTTCCCATCATAAAAGGAGTAATTTTCATGTCCACTAAAGGAGCCTGCATCAAATAACTCAAGTTATGACCATCAAATCCTGTTTCTAAATAAAATTCTTGCGATGATCCATTATGGGAACCCACAAAACGGACAATTGATTGAAATGCTTGTTCAGTTAAGTATCCCCAATCTTTAATGACAAAGCGTTCTGCACTAGATTGATAGATCAAGTACCCTTTTGCTGATCCTTCTTCATCTTCATACAAAGCAAATTGATTTTCCTGATCCATACCAAAAGTATATTCTAACCACCAAGACTCTCGTATCACTGCACCACGTTGATTTTTTGTTAAAGCGCCATATATGTTTTGACAAATACTGTTTGCTTCTTCAAAAGCCACACGTCTCATCTTACCAGGAACCGATTTCATGCTGGGCCAATCAGCCGCTTTGACTGTGTAATTGATTTGTTCAAATATCTGTTCAAAACCATATTTTCTATAAAAAGGGTAAGAAAATGGGGCTAAGTATGCTAGTTCAACTTGATTTTCAGCTAATTCTTTTAATAGTTGTTTCATAATAGCTGAAATCCCCCCTTGTCCACGATATTCGGGATAGGAAGAGACACAACCAATACCAGCCATTTGATAACTAATTCCATGAAATGCTACTGTGAATGGTATTGCGATTACTTGACTGGTTAAGTGATTTTCCGAAAAACAGCCGTAATTCATAGACCGTTTAACTATTTTTTTAAAACGTTCTTTGCGTTTTTCTGTTTTTTCTGAATTGAATGCATAGGCGGCCAACTGGAACATTTCTTCTATTTGATCTTCATTCATTTTTTTAACTTGACTCATTGACCTTATCCCTCCTTGTCTTTCTTAGTTAAGGATAACGCAATAAGGGATTTGTTTAAATAGTTTTGACTTTTTTTGAAGATAATTTTATGTAATTTTTTGATAGACCTTGAACTCTGGAGAACCGTGTAGTATATTCTTCAGCTGTTTGTCCAGATCGAGGCTTTTTGGTGATTCACTAGTAAGGTGACTTCTTTGATCTTTCCTTTAGCTTCTTAATTTTGGTGCCCTACATCCTGTTTAGTGATTCACTGGTATGAGAACTTCGCTCCCTCTGGTCGCCTACTGTTCATCATCTGCTCTGCTGTGCAATCCTCTCACTTCTCTTCTTTAACTTTTGCTTCAGCTTCTTAAATTTGATGCTCTATATTCTGTTTGGTGATTCACTAGTAAGGTGACTTCTCTCCCTTTGGTCGCCAAGTACTGTTCATCATCTGCTCTGCTGTGCAATCGCAGTGATTCACAGCAAAAGAGTGCCCTCAGACACTCTTAATATGATTCTTCTATCATTTGCAGCATTTTGTTAAATTGGCGTTTTTTGAAGTACATCAGAATTGTTCCTAATGCTGCATCGTTTATTTTTTGTAAAAATCCGAATGATTCCATTTTTTCTGTATAATGAATCTCACATGAGTGATCGTTGATTGGTATGATTTCATAGCCAACAGAAAAATTATTTTTAGTCGTTGATGTTCGGAAGTGATAAGATGAATTGTCGACAATTTTTTCGACTTTGATTTTTGCTCGGCTATTTTTAGAAAATGATTTTACATATTCAAAATTATTCAATTGTTTTTTTGTTAAACTTTTCCCAGTGTGTTTACGGATATCAAAAAGAACAGAATCAATCACTTTATCATAAAAGTAAGGTGCTGGAATATTTAATTTTTTAGTAATTTCCATTATTTTTTCACCTCGTTATTTTGCTTTTTTGCTTTTGCTTCTTCAATTTTTTTCCCTTTGAAAAAGAAATAACCGCCAACACCTACTAAGAAAATCCCTGTCGTCATGCTTAACAAATCATAGTTCATTGAAGTAGGATTTACTGTGTATAAAATTATTATAAAACCGATACTGCATATAAACAAGCCATTTCTAACCATCTGTCATCCATCCAATCTTTTTTAAACTGCCGCTACTTGGAAGTATAAAACACCGCCCCAAGGTTGTTCTTTAATTAATTCTTTTGCTTTTTTTGCTGCTTCTTCTTTATCTCCAGTGATATCAAATGCTAATTTGATTCCTTGCTTTTGTTTAAATGTATACGTAAAATCGCCACCGTCATAGTTTTCTAATAAGTTTTTGATTTCTTCTTGTTGCATTGCACTTGCGATTGTAATCATTTTTACCTCTCCTTACAATAAAGCAGTTGCTTTCACTTGCAGATGAAGTGAAAGCAACATACTATTCAATTTTATTTTATTCGAAATCTGTTGGTTCCATTTTATTTGCTGCAATGACAAATGGTGCCCAGATAAGGAATGTTGCAATCATAGCAACAATTGTTACGATTGGCGCTCTCCAGTCTCCACCTGTTGCTAAGAATGACAACAAGACAGGAGGGACAACCCATGTTATTTGTTGAGAAACTGGCGCAACTAATCCAAAGTAAGTCGCTAACCATCCAATTGTAGTTGCTACTACTGGAGCTACTAAGAATGGTACAAACATAATTGGATTTAATACGATTGGTAAACCGAACATGATTGGTTCGTTAATATTGAAAATACCAGGTCCTAATGATAGCTTACCAACAGTTAGATAGTCTGCGCGTTTAGAGAATAGTAAGATTGCAAGAATCAATACAATCGTTCCTCCAGACCCACCAAACCATGCAAATGCATCAAATGAACCACGTACCCACATATAAGCTTTTCCATCATCAATGGCTGATAAAACAGCTGGTGTACCAGTTAAGCCTTTATATCCTTTTTGGAAAATATCGATATTGATTAATTGTGCTTGCCCCCAGATACCTTCTAAAACAGGTGCCAATACGTTTGGACCATGAATTCCGAAGAACCAGAAGATTTGAGTAAAGATTGTTACAATCAATACAGCTCCAAGACCTTGAGAGAGTCCTAAGAATGGTTCTGCAATATATTTTTGAACAAGATCAATAATCAATTGTCCCTCTGTTAATTTACCTACTACAAAGTTAATAATTGCAATTACATATAATGCGATCGTTGCAGGCAAAATAGCCGCGAACGCTTTTGATACTGCCGGTGGAACTGAATCAGGCATTTTGATTGTGATGTTCGCCAACATTAATTTACAGAAAATAATAACTGAAATAGCGCCCATAATCATTACTGTAAAGTATGCGTTTCCATTTAGGTGATCTAATTTTAACCAACCCCAACCGCCGGCTGTTAAACCTTCAGCTGTTGCTGACCAACCACTTGTTGCTGAGTTTTCATTGATTTTATTCATCAACTCTTTTGGAACAGCTGTTTCTAATGTATTAGAGTAAGAAAAAGCAATTCCTTGAATTAAAGTTGCCAAACCAACGATACCACCAGCTAGATCGTTTACTTTATATGCTCTTGCTAGATTATATCCCCAAGAAAAGGCAAATATCAAACCAGCAATCGCCAATGTACCATTCCAAACAAACCCATTGATACCAATAATAACATTAATAACTGCAAAGATTCCTTTGTCTGCCGCAAGATTTGCTGCATAATCAGAGAAAAACTGCTGAGGTAAGTCACGAATCATCGCATTGATCATTACTGCAATCGATCCGGCCATCGTTGCGGGCATTGTTCCAATAAAGGCATCACGTAACGCAACCAAGTGTTTCTGCCCACCGATTTTTCCGGCTACTGGCAGAATGTACTTCTCCATCCAGGCTGTTAATCCATCCATCTTTTGTTCCTCCTATAAGTAAAATTTATCCAAAGAGTTGTGACACTCTTTAAACCATATATTATTAAAGTTCCGTTCAAAAAACTTTAACCTCTACTTCCTTCCGTTCAAAAAAGAAAATAACACAGCTTACTCGTTATTCATACGGCGATACAAATCAATCACTTCTTTTGCTAAATCAGTAAATGCGATCGCTGTCATTAAATGGTCTTGACTATGAACTGTCAACAACGTCACTTGGATATGATTTCCTTGTGCTTCTTGTGTTAACATTCCAGTCTGAGAATGGTGGGCATGTACTAAGGATTCTTCAGCATCAATAATTTTTTGATCTGCTAACTCGAAGTTCCCTACTTTAGCTGCTGCTATTGCTTCCATTGCATCGCTTTTAGCATTTCCTCCATACATGATTAGCCCCATAATCACTTCTAAATTTTGTTGCTCTTCCACTTTTATAGCTCCGTTCATTTTTTATTTATCCATTAAAGCAATAGCTTGATCTAAGACTTTTTCGCCATTCATCATGCCATAATCAGACATATTAATTACATCAAAAGGAATTCCTTTTGGTGCTAATTTTTGCTCGAATTGTGCTTTCATAAAACGAACTTGCGGACCTAAAAGTAAAACGTTTACATCTTTTGCCTCTAAGTTATTATCGGCATCCGATGCGGATACTGCAAAGATGTCTGCTTCCATTCCACGTTCTTCTGCTGCTTTTTGCATTTTCGTTACTAATAAACTTGTACTCATCCCTGCTGAACATACTAACATAATTGTTTTTTTTGCCATTTTTTACACTCCCTTTAATGAATTGTCTTTACACTTTTATATAAAGCAAGAAGTGTGCCAAAAACATGTATAGACCAAACCCAATAATAGCAAGGTTTTGGTCTATACAGATTGTGTACACACTATTAATCTTATTGTTACACACTCATTTTTGTGTGCGCTTTCTTTGCCTTTATATCAACATCCAAGTGATTTATAAGCTAATAAAAAATTGACATCTTTTTAATTAAATCCATTATTCTCAGTCAGCTCTTTAAACCAATAACCACTTTTCTTAATCGTTCTTTTGGCCTCTTGATCTAGATCTACTGCAATGAATCCATAACGGTTTTTATACGCATTCAACCATGACCAGTTATCCATACATGTCCACATGTGATATCCTTGAACTTGGCTTCCTTCTTGAATAGCTTGGTGTACCCATTTTAAATGGTCTGTCACAAATTCAATCCGATAATCATCTTCAATCATCCCATCCGCATTGACAAATCGTTCTTCACCTTCTACTCCCATACCGTTTTCAGAAATATAACAACGGATATTGTTGTAGTTTTCTTTGATATTCATCAATGTGTCGTAAATGCCTTTTTCATAAATTTCCCAACCACGATAAGGATTCATTTTTTTTCCCGGCATATCGTATACATCATAAAAATCCTCTGGTAAGATGCTGTTTCCAGATATCTCAATAGGGGTTTCTTTAGCTTTTACCCTACGTGGCTGATAATAATTCACACCTAAAAGATCAATCGTATTTTCTGCTATTACAGCTAAATCTTCTGGTGTTGTTTCTGGCATCAAGTCATTTTCTCTAACCCATTCCACTATATCTTCTGGGAACTCCCCTTTTACAGCAGGATCTAAAAAGGAACGATTGAACAATCCATCTACTAACCGAGCTGCTTTAACATCCGCTTCATTTTGAGGATCTCTTGGATAACTAGGGGTCAAATTAAGAACAATCCCAATCTCGCCAGTCAAATTCATGCTATGATACACTTCAATAGCCTTAGCGCTTGATAATGCTTCATGATAAGCAACTTGAACCCCGTGTTTTAAGTTCACTTCATCAGGATAATGCCACCCATACAAGTAACCACCTTCAACTGGTACAATTGGTTCATTGTGTGTAAACCATTTTTTCACGCGGTCTCCGAATAATTCAAAACAAGTCTTTGCATAAAAAACATACTGGTCAACAACTTCTCGATTAAGCCAACCACCTTTTTCCTGCAACGTCATCGGCATATCAAAATGATATAAGTTAAAGAACGGCTCAATATCATTTTCTAGTAAATTGTCGATAACATCATTATAAAAATCGACCGCTTTTTGATTAACAATTCCAGTTTCTGGGTCAGGTATCAATCGACTCCATTGAATCGATGTTCGAAAAGAATTATGACCTGTGGCTTTCATTAATTGAATATCTTCATGGTATTTTTTATAAAATTGAGATGTTTTGTCTGGACCTACTTCATTAAAAAATTTTTCAGGCTTTTCCTCATACCAAAAATCCCAGATATTTTGAGCTTTTCCATCTCCTTCAAAAACGCCTTCCGTTTGTGGTCCGCTTGCAGCAGAACCCCACCAAAAACCTTTTGGGAACTGATAATTCATAGTAGTCATCTCCTAAAATAAATTCATTTGAAAATAGATAAAACCTCCTAGAGATTGAGATCAAACTGTTGTTTAGTTTTGTCCCGATCTCACTTAGGGAGATTTTATCTATTCGTTCGTTCATTAAGCTTGAGCTTGTTCTTCCTTAGCTAATGCTTCTTCTTTTAAGAATTGAGCAGTCGCTACTTTAACAAATGGAATGTAAATCAAGATAGAAATCACTAAGTTCACTGCGGCTAATACTCCACCTGCAATACTCTTAGTTGCTAAAAATCCACCAATAATCGGCGGTGTTACCCATGGCGGCATAAATGTCGCACCTGGCACAAGTCCTGTTGAAGTCGCAATATAAGCTGTTGTTACAAGAACCATTGGTGTAATGATGAATGGAATAAACATGATTGGATTCAACACAATAGGAAGTCCAAACATCACTGGTTCATTAATATTGAAAACACCTGGTGCTAAACTTAAGTTTGTAATCACTTTAAATGGTTTGTTTTTGCGTCCCACTAAGAAAATAGCGATTAATAGACCTAAAGTAGCACCTGTTCCTCCTAAGTTTACAAATGAATCAAAGAAAGGTTTGTTTACGATATAAGGAATTTTTTCTCCCGCTTCTAATGCTTTGATATTTGCATCAATCGCTGGTACATTGATTGTTTGCATTAACGGATCAATCATATTGGCACCATGTAATCCAAAGAACCATAAGAATGGTGTAATAAATGCCAATAGTAATGCAGATGGATAGCTGTTCGCTAAGCCCATAAATGGTTTTTGTACTGCTTCGTAGAATGATACGACGATATTTTCAATCCCAAATCCGAATAAAATTGATGTGATTAAACTAAAAAGACTGATTGTGATCATTGCAGGTAGTAATGCTGCAAATGATTTAGCAACCGCTGGTGGAACACCATCCGGCATTTTAATAACTAATTTATCGTTTCCTACTAATCGTTGGAAAATTTCTCCTGAAATAAGTGCAATAACTAATGCAATAAATAATCCTGTTGCGTCTGTTCCGCTTAGTCCACCTACTGCAAAGAATGAAGCAACTGACACAGTTCCTGCTGCAATACCATCTTTACCATATGATTTAACTAAGTTATAGGCAACTAAAAATGAAATTAAAATTGAAAAAATTGCGAATGTTCCGTTCCAGATATTCCCACCAAAACTTTTCCAAATCGGTGCATCATTAACGATCATTGGAAATAGCTTATCCATTAATTCTGGAAATCCAGGAATCGGCAGGTTATTGATAAGTACCGCTAGCGCTCCTAAAATCATTAATGGCATCGTAACGACAAATGCATCACGAATTGCCACTAAGTGGCGTTGAGCCGCAATTACTGAAGCTTTCGGCATAAAATGTTTTTCCATCCATTGAACAAATCCGTCCATTGTTGTATATCCCCCTAAACAATATTTATTTAAAAAGCACTTGCGCTTTTCAAATCAGTTTTAAAATTCCGCTTTTGTATAAAGCGTTCTCATTTCCGCTACTTCTATTCAAAGAGCGATGTTCTCATTACTCGTTATCCATACGACGATACAAATCAATGATCTCTTTTGCTAAATCAGTAAATGCAATTGATGTCATCAAATGATCTTGACTATGAACAGTCAATAATGTCACTTGGATATGATTTCCTTGTGCTTCTTGTGTTAACATTCCTGTTTGAGAATGGTGTGCTTGTACTAAAGATTCTTCTGCATCCGCAATTTTTTGATCTGCTAATTCAAAATTTCCTGCTTTCGCTGCGGCAATCGCTTCCATCGCATCGCTTTTTGCATTTCCCCCAAACATGATTAAACCCATAATCGCTTCTAAATTTTGTTGCTCTTCCATATTCTAAAACTCCATTCATTTTTATTTTTTTAATTAATTACCCATTAAAGCAATTGCTTGATCTAGAACTTTTTCGCCGTTCATCATGCCATAATCAGACATATTAATTACATCAAAAGGAATTCCTTTTGGTGCTAATTTTTGCTCAAATTGTGCTTTCATGAAACGAACTTGCGGACCTAACAGTAATACGTTTACATCTTTGGCCTCTAGATTGTTATCAGCATCTGATGCGGATACGGCAAAGATATCAGCTTCCATTCCACGTTCTTCTGCTGCTTTTTGCATTTTTGTTACTAATAAACTTGTACTCATTCCTGCTGAACAGACAAGCATGATTGTTTTTTTAGTCATTATTGGTCACTCCTTCTAATTAGTTGTACTTACACTTTTATATAAAGCAAGAAGCGTGCCAAAAAAAGTATAGACCAAACCCAGTAATGATCAGGTTTTGGTCTATACTTTTTGTGTACACACTAATTATTTTCTAGTTACACACTAATGAATATTAGTTATATTCTGTTAGTAATTCAATTCTATTTTCCAAAAACAGTTGTGTTAAGTGCGCAATATCTGATTCAGTAAAATCAATATGATAGGCTTTTTCAATTACCATTAGATTTGTTCTAGTGACATCAGTTTCTAAGCGATTCGTTTTCATAAATTCGGTAAGGTTCTCGAACTCTTTTGATTTCTCACCTTTTAAAATAGCGTCTACCAAAAATGCCAAATGTATTACAATCCCAGCGTCCACTCCTGGCTCTACTATAATATGCATATCTGATTGAATTTTATGCACTGTTTTTTGCAACATTACAATTAACTTTTGCAGCGAATCAACTGCTGTGATCGTCCCACCTAATGAGTTGACGATTTTCTCTGTTGGAACCTCGTCACCAGCGATTCGCTTCAAAACATTTAGTTTCTCATCATCAAAGATGTCATAAGCTGAGAAAAATGGAATGTTCTGGTATTCTACATCAACTGTTCCAGCAATAGCTTTGATTTCATAGTCTTCCATTAAACTATCAATATGTTTTTTAAACGCTTCACGTTCTAAAAACTGCATTTGAATAATTTCGACTTTGCTTTCATCAATTACAGGTAAAATACGTTGGTATAATTTCGCAGCAACGCCTTCACCAGTGAAGCAAGTTACGACCACCGCTTTTTTTATTTCCTCACGATTTTGCGGACTGGTGCGGAACTGTTCTCTGATAATACTTTCAAAAGACATTTGAATGTTTTGATAAATATCTTCTAAACTTCGTCCCACACTAGCCATCCGAATTGCTTCTAACACAATCATTGTACTCGTCATCGTAATCGCTTTTGTACGTATACCTGTTTCTTCAAAAATCAAATGTCCAAAAGAATTCAATGAGCCCATATCTGTTAAAAGTAACATACCGTTAGCTAAATCCTCACGATGACTCAATACATAGTTTTTTAGTTGCTCATACATTGTTTGAACTTCCATCGTTAAAGGCATATTCATCGCTGCACCTGTTTGCGTTCCAAGTAATTCTTGTGCTGTTTTCAACATACTTGAAGCAGTAGAATCACCATGCATCAACACTACTACACCTACATTATTAGCATGAACGATTTCTTTATTTCCAACATTAATAGATAAAAACATACTGATAAAACCAATTTCATCAAAGGGGATTTCGATATTGTTTTCTTCTTCAATGATAGCGGACAAATCCATCGCTACCTGAAATTCTTTTTTCATTTTTTTTCTGACATTATTTAAATCAGGATGAACAATTACATGTCCTTCCTTTACTCGCTCAATTGTACTTTGCAGATGCAAAGCGAAGGCAAAACGAGCTTTTTCATTATACGTACGTTCTAACCTTTTTTCAGCAATATCATATAACTGATCCGTTAGTTTCCAAATCGGCTCTGGTAGTAACTCTTTATGAACCGGATTTTGCGTAAGTTCATCTACATAGGTTTGAAAATAGGCGTCCATATCACTAGAAATCAACTGCTCTAAATTAACATTTTCTAATTCATTTGCTGATAGCTTCGCTACCTTTTCTTCGATTTCATTATATACTTGCATATTACGAGCAGGATCTTGAGACCAAACAACTTCATTTGTTCCAGGCTCAAAACTTAAGTAATTACTTTTACTATCTACAAAACGATCCAAACGATCGGCAACTTCTTTGATTTTTAATAAACCTTTTTGTACTTGTAAAGGTAAATCTCGCTTTCTAATCACCAAGCTTGACTCGTTATGGGTTCGATAATGAAGAAAAGATTTTGCACAAACAAGCTTCAAATCCCGTTTGACTTGACCGATATTGCCTTCTGCATCATACAACATAAAGGCTAAGATCGCTTCTCTTTTAATATCGATCCGTTGATTTAAACGATTTGCTTCTTGTTTGATAAACAATGAAATAATATCATAGCGTTCGTCTAGTGAACGAGCATCTAAAGACGGCAATGTGATTGCCATCGGTATTCTACGGTTGAAAGTCGTCAAAAAACTTTCGGAAGATTCTGTCGTTGCACCAATGATTTGAACAGATGCTTCATAAGTTTGACCGCTTTCTCCTAAAGGACGATAAACTCCCTTGTCAATAAAGGTAAACAACATTTCCTGACCTTCCGGAGGTAAGCGATGAATTTCATCAAGGAAAAGAATGCCTCCATCTGCCTTTGACATTAAACCTGGGCTATCTTCATTGGCACCAGTGTACGCTCCTTTTTTCACACCAAAAATATGACCAAAAAGCAATTGAGGATTTTGGGCATAATCGGCACAGTTAAATGAAACAAATGGTGCATTCGCTGGTAATGTCTTGGAATCAACAGCAAAGTGGTACATACATTCTGCAAACAGTGATTTCCCCGTCCCTGTCTCACCAAAAATAATTGTGTGTAAGCCTCGAGGCGGGTATAAAATCGCCGCTTTCGCTTGTTGGATACTTACCTTTAAAGAGTCTTGCGCTCCGACTAAATTATCAAAAGTCACCTCACTGGAATTATCCACGTGAAATTTGTCTTCTTCTGTGATAACTGAATAAATGACTGGACGACCATCACTTTTACTGATTTTTTGTTCCTTGTATAGTTCACTTAAGTAACGGCTGGCATTACTTCGATCGATTGCCAGTTTCTCTGCAACATCTGCCGCTGTCATACCTTGCTTTTGTAATTCTAAAACTGTCAAAATCTCGTCTTTTCTAGATTTCATGGATAGCCTCCTCAAATCATGACGTTCTTACTTATTCTCTATTACTCAGGTTTAGACGGTTTACGTCTAGCCCCTTTATTTTTATTGTTTTTAGGACGTTTTTTAAGCTTATCTGTCCGTTCTTTAGGTCCTTTTCTTTCCGCTTGCTCTTTTTTGACTGTTACATTTGAGCTACTGGCTTTTTCTTCTAAAGAAGCTTTTTCTTTTCTTGTTAGATGAATTGCTCCATCATAAAGGAAAATTTCCTTTGAAGGTAGCTCTATTTTTTTCATTAGTCGTTGGTAATCTCTCTTGGTCGCATCATTGACAAATGTAATAACAGAACCTGCTGCGCCCATTCGTCCAACTCGTCCAGCCCGATGGATATAGCTTTCTTCAGACAAAGGGACTTCAGCGTTCACAACAAATGGAATGGCAGTAAAATCCAATCCTCTAGCAGCAATATCCGTTGTTAAAAGCATAACTGCTCGTTCCTTAGAAAATTGATCAATCGCTAATTTACGTAGTGTTTTATTCTGATCTGAGGCAAGTCCTGCAACTGAAAGTCCTTCATAAATCAATTTTTCTTCTACTGAACCCAAATCAGCTACTTGATTGAAAAAAACCATTGCACGAAAATTAGGTGTATAGGCTAAACTTCTTAAATAGTCACTTTTCTTTCTAGGAGATAAAGCCATAAAGTAATGATTTACAACTCCGCTAGACTGATCTTCCTCTGTTACATCAATAACTGTCAGCTTATCTGTTAATTTTTGCGCTTCTTCTGCTACACGATCCGCTGTTGCTGAATAAAAGACAAGCTGAAATTCTTTAGGCGCACTAGTCAGAATTTGTTGTGTTAAATTCATTTCTTTTTCATGAAAAAGCTGATCCACTTCATCCATAACAATGGTTTGTAGTAAATGACTTTTGATTTTCTTTGTTTTAATCAGCTCTAATACTCGACCTGGTGTTCCTACCAAAATTTCTGGTTTCTTTTTTAATTTTTCTACTTGCCGCCCAACATTAGCGCCACCAATCAGCGTTTGTGTTTTCAACTGAAGTAATGTTGCCCAATCACGTACCACTTGACTGATTTGGACAGCTAGTTCTTGTGAAGGTGCCAATATCAATAACTGACTTCCTTGATTTTTTTCTATATTTAAAAGTAACGGCAAAACATAGGCCAAAGTTTTCCCAGAACCTGTCGGAGAAATACCTAAAACATTTTCTTTTTCTTTTAAAGGTAAAAAACTTTTTTCTTGAATCATTGATGGCTCGCTAAAACCAGAAGCTTGCCAATGTTCTTGCCAAGCTTCTGGTAAATTTTTTATAACTGTCATAATAGTCCTTTCTTTATTAAAGCAACTTATTCTTTGTCGGCATCAAAAATAATGCCAGCACTTTTTCTTAATGTTGTTAATACTTTATTTACATTGCGTGATAATTCTACCCATTCCTCATAACGTACACCCATTGTCGGATCGTTAGGATTTTCAAGTACATCTGCAAAATCTCGAGCCTCTTCAACCATCGGATTTTCTTCAGTGGTTAAAGAAATAATATCACGTTCTTGATGATTTCGATCATGAAATTCTGCTTTAGAGATTGCATTTACACCATCTAAAATTAACGTTCCTCCGTCAAAATAGATTTCAGAATCTAAGAAAGAATCGGCATTTTTCCCTGTTTGTAATGTTACATCAAATAAATCATATCTTAAAATTGCAGTACCAATCCCATCCACATTTGTTGGGATTTTTCTTGCAAAATAATGACTTTCATTTGGCATACCAAACCAGCCAACAGCGGCATAAACTAAATAGACACCTAAATCAGCCAAAGCTCCTCCTGAAAAATGTGGAGAAAAAATATTTGGTTCTTGACCGTCAAGCACTTGGTCATAGCGTGAAGAATATTTTGTATAAGTAAAGTTTGCACCGATAATTTGATTTTTTAATGGTAATAGATCACCAATTTTTTTGAAACTTTTCTCATGAATATTACGAGCTGCTTCAAAAAAGAAGACTTTTTTCCGATTTGCTAACTCAATAATTTCTGCCATTTCTTCAGGAGTTGAGAAAGCGGGCTTTTCAACAATAATATTTTTCCCGGCTAAAATTCCTTGCTTCGCTTGTTCAAAGTGTAATGAATTCGGCGATGCAATATAAACTGTATCCATATGAGCAATGCCAAAAAATGTTTTTAAATCCGTTGCATATTCAACATCGCCGTACTCGTTACCAAACTCTTGTGCAGTCTCCAGTTTTCTCGAATAAACTGCAGTCAAATCATAGCGGTTCGTTTCCAGTGCTGCCTTTACAAATTGATGACTAATCCAGTTTGTTCCAATAATACCTAAGTGAATCATATTTACCCTCACCTTTCTGAATTTGGATCTTCAAACGTTTTTGTGACATCAAATGGTACCTGATGTTCTATTGCTATTGTATCAGGAGTCACACAACAATTGTAAGCAATGACTCTTAACCCTTGGTTTTCACCTATTGAAATCATGTCCGCTAAAGCAGGCTGCATTTTAGTGTGGATTGTTGCCAATTCAACTTTTTCAAACTGAATCACAAATAAAACATAACTTTGGTATCCCTCTTGAATCGCTTCAATCAGTTCAGTAACATGCTTTAACCCGCGAATCGTTGGAGCATCTGGAAAAGCTCCTATACCATGATTTTCCAACGTCATTCCTTTGACTTCCACAAAAGCCTTCTGACCAGTATCAGTTTCAACTAAAATATCAAATTGTGATTGAGCAAATCGTTTTTCTCTTTTCACCGAAACAATCTGACCATTTAATCCCGGTAATACAATGGTTCCGTCTAGTATGGCTTGACTGGCTAAGGTATTAGGAACTTGGCTGTCGATATTGAACCAAGCAGAATTTTTTTTCACGGCAATTAAGTCGTAATCCGTTTTTCTTGTTGGAGAAGGCTGATAGGACAACGCAACCTCTACATTTGGTAAAAACAACTCTTTACAGCGTCCTGTGTTTTTGACGTGAACTGTTACTCTTTCACCAGTTTCTTGCAACGTACATTCTGCTATAAAACGATTTGGTCTATGATTAAAATGTGCTAAATACACTTTAGGATAAGTAATCAATCGTAACACCCTTTCTTGAAAACAATACCATATTTTTGATGAAAAAGCATCGTCAACATTTTAAGTAAAATGAATCATCGTTTATATAAAATTAAATAACGTCAAAGACTAATTTATCAAACACAAGTTACTTCATTAAGTTTTTTTATAGGTAAAGATTTAAGAATAGTTTGTTCATCCATTTCGTGCTATGATTGTATTTGAAGGAGATTGATACTATGAAAAAACATTGGTCATTATTTTTGGGCGCTTCACTTATCACTGGCATTGCCGGATCCTTATTCCTAAAAAAGAAACAAGAAAAACAAGTGGAATCAACTATTCCTGATTCATATAAAAATTATATAGGCAGTTGGTGGTTTGTTAATAAGCAAAAAGCAACTCAACATACGTTAAAAGTCGAAGATAGCTTACAAATCTTGATTGACGATCGAAAATTAAGTTATATGTTAGTTGAATTAACAAATACACGCCTCGTTGCTCAAGATGAGTATGGGTATCATTTGATTATCCAATGCATTGATAGGAAACCAACTTCACTTTATGATGAAGCTGACGATGTCACTTATTTATTAGAATCAAAGAAAACATCCGATGATGTTCCTGCAAATAATTAGATAAACAAAGAAAGACTATGAAAGTCGCTCGCCGTCCAAGAGAGCCTTCATAGTCTTTTTTATTTGATGTACATCCATATTTTTAATTCAATCTATTATGAAATTCCAGTATTTCTTCTGCTTGCCATAAATCTGTAAAAATTAGACCTGAGATTGAAACTGCTGCTTGATTACTAAAGGTCACCCTAGACGAAATGAGAAGTTATCTTTAATCGCATCTAAGCCTAGTTTTACTGGTTTATCTGTATAAAATTTAATGCCAACATCCTTTTTATCTTATGCTCTTTAAATACAGATAGATCATAGACCGTTATTGTTGTGAATTCTCCAATTGAATTGTCTCTTTAAAATTATCGTTCTTCACTTTTTTGAACTGTTTCAACGTATATAGTGATAAAATATTCTTCATTACTTTCACGTTCAATCAAATACAATAACTCCTCAGATCCATCCCAATTTTCAGAAAACTCTCCAAATAGATTGATAGCTTCACTTTCTGTGTTAAATGGTCCTGCGACTTCTAAAATATTCTCTTCTTCTATTGTTCCAAATTCATCACTGTCGCTTTTTACAACAATATATTTCAGGTAGGCAATAGCCGCTGAAAAAATGAATATAATAAGAAAAAGAACCCCTATTCTATTAAAAAATAATCCCAATGAATAACTGCAAAAAGTAAACATCGCTATTATAAATAGCTTCGTTAATTCACGATTTACTTCAAAATCGCCTCTCATTTTTGAATATATAACTATAAGAAACAACATTTGTATGGTAATCAGTAAAAATGCCACAAAAAGGTATATTAAAATATCGCTAAGATAAAATGTTGTAAAAAAATGTAATTGACTAATTATTCCAGCTTTCTTATCAACATAGAAAGCAGCATCTTTATAGAAGTTAAAAAAGAACAACATGTATACCACACAGCTTATTATCAATAAAAGTTCTAGCACATAGTATTTTTTATTTGTTTTTATTATTTGCACGACAGTTACCTTCCATTTCGTTTAGTTTGCTTTTTATTTCATAACACATATAAAATCACAGAGAATTGACCTGGCTTTGCCACAACAGAAATCATTCTTTGAGTATATTTAAAACAGGATTTCATGCGTCTCTTATACATGCTTCGGATGTTAAATTTTGAATCTAATGCTATTTGACCTGTACAATCATCTTCTCATATTATTTCCTTATTTTCCTATCCTATTTCGAACGGTTTCCTAATCACAATAAAATACAAAAAAATTAAACTATCGGTTAGATAAAAAAAGAGACTCAGTGTATTGATTGTTGCTAGTACTTTATCCTCATTTCAAAGTAGTGAACATCTTCAATAAATCATAAACTTACTGCCACCTATCATTTTTGTAATCTATCTGTTCGTTCATTCACACGCCAGATAGATCTATTTTTTTGTACTATAAAAAGGGAACAAAATAACATCTATTATAGGAGAATGATATGAACGGAAATCAATTAAAACTTATTATGATGGGTTTGATGGCTCTTGATCATCTTGTCCCTCTTTTACCATCGCAATTTGGCTTACCTATCCACATGATGACTCGTTGTGTGGCTGTATTTTTTGCTTTTATGGCTGTTGAGGGATTTCACTATACAAAGAATCGGAAAAACTATTTACTTCGTTTATATGGCTTTGCAATTATCATGCTTATCGGAAATACTTTGATCAACACCTTGGTCATTAAAGATCCAATATATCAGGTCCACAATAATATTTTTCTAACGCTAGCAATTGGTGTGACAATTTTAACACTGGTTGATTTTAGTAAACGTGTGAAGGAACCTTTCTTTAGGATTTCATCAATTATCCTAGCAATTAGTTTAACGTTGACAACTTTTCTAGGTTTTATCCCAGTAGAAGGTGGATTCGTTGTTATTCCATTTATGCTGCTTACTTATTTCTTTAGAGAAAATCCTAAAAAAAGAGACATTTCCTATCTTATTTTTACAATTCCATTATTCATAATGCCTCTAATTGGCTTGTCTGATTACTCTTTTAACATGATCAGAGTAATGCTTGAAGTAAACCCTGAGTTTTTATTTATTCTAGTGATTCCTTTTATTCATCTCTACAATGGTAAAAAAGGGCGTAGTAATCCGATCTTTAAATATTTGTTTTACGTATTTTATCCAGCACATATATGGATTATCGCTTTAGTTAATTTCTATCTAAATCAAGGGTAATCCGATCAAAAAATAGAGGGAAACAAAACGAATCATCCGTTTTGTTTCCCTCTTAAAATCCGAATAGACACTGTTGTTCCAGCTTCTTTTAGATTTGGTGGTCTTTATAATTCATTTGCACTTTTTTCGGTAATTTGTTCAAGACTAGTTCATAGGATTTTCTCAAAAAGGATGCCAGTTGTTCTTCTGTAAACGATGAGTTTTCTATCATAAATGAATTCCAATGCGTTTTATTAGCGTAATATCCTGGAACTACACCTGGATATTGTTCCCTTAAAAGTTCATTTTCTTCTGGATCACCTTTAACTGTCATCACCCACTCCCCAGCTTTATTTGTTCCTAGCATGCAAAAACATTTTTTTTCGATTCCAAAATAATCACAATCCCAGTCTTCTCGGTAATCAACTGTTGCCCCTGGCCATTTCTTTGCTTCTGCTTTTAAATAAGCTATTTTCTTGTCCATTATTCTACATTTCCTGACTATTGCAAAAAAAACTTAAAAGATTGCCATCAGGATCTTTAATAATTGCATAGTACTGCCCCCAAAACGCTTGCCACGGCTCACGGAAAATCTCGTAACCAAAATCTTTCATTGTTTTACACAACTGGTCAATCTCAGCTGAAGATTCGCAAAGAAAAGCTAATTCGATCTTATCTCCCTCATTTTTTGGTTCATATCCATATACTCCAGCAATCATTTTTTTAGTGTTTAAGGAAATTCTTGTTCCAACATGATCAAGTTCCACGTATTCAGCATTTTTTTCACCTATTGCTTTAAAACCTAAGCGTTCGTAAAATAAAATTGCTTGCTCCATTGATTCAACAATAATTCCAACCATATCTAATTTCATCGTGATCCGCTCCCTCACTCTTTTGATATTATTATAAATCAGTTATTCAAGATTTGTCTTGTAAAATTCCGACATGTTGAGAAATTTCTTGTGGCGTGACTCCAGCCATCTTTTTGATTTTCCGACTATAGTGTGCTTGATCAAAAAAATTATATTTCTCTACTAAATCCAAATGCTTGACCTCAGGATGCCTTATTAATTCTTGATACACCTTTTGGAAACGTAATACATCAAATGTTTCATAAGGTGATAACCCTGTTTCTTCTCGGAACAAACGTTGCAAACTTCTTTCAGACAAAGTCAGATTTGCTATACATTCACTATAACTCAGTGAATGATGATAACTCTCGAGAAATTTACCAACAACTCGAGAAATTTTTTTAGTGTTCAAGTGATTTAATTGTTCCAAGAAATATTGGTTAGTACTTTCAATAATTTCATATAGGGATTTTTTTCCTGATAGTTTTTCGACTAAATCAGCAGTCAGTTTCTTTTCAACCAAACCTAATTCAAATCGCTGGTCTTTCATTCCTTTTAACGACTGTCTAAGAAACGGATACATACCGCTCAAGTGATAACGAATGCCAAAGTAAATTGTCGGCTGATCTACACAGGAATAAAAAAAACATGTATTTGGTCCGCAAATATTAATCGCTAAAACATCCAAATCTGGACTCAGCTGTATAATTATATCCGAACATAGATCAGGGATAATCCGAGCTGGAAGACTTGACTGGTCGGCATAATTAAACCAATAACACTGAATATATGAGCGCAACAGATCATCAGGACTAATTTCTTTGTAAGTAGTAGTAAATTCTTGCCAGGTTTTAGTTTTAAGAATCATCTTTCGCCCCTTTCTTCAATTAATCAAAGGCTTCTTTATTAATCACTCTTTTGTGTTATAAGCCATAGTTGCATGGACTGCCCTTAACCAACCATCGTATAGTTGGTTGCGTTTTTCCTCGGTAATCTGGGATTCAAATTGTTTACCATTATGTGTAAAAGCTTTGATTTCATCTAGATCTTTCCAAAAACCAACAGCTAAGCCAGCTAAATAGGCCACTCCTAATGCCGTTGTTTCAGAAAATACCGCTGCTTCAACTGGCTTGTTCATAATATCCGCTTGAAACTGCATCAATAAATCATTTTTAGAGGCACCACCATCGGCTCGTAATAATTTTATCTTGATTTTAGACTCTTTTTCCATCGTCTTAATAACATCAACCGTTTGATAAGCAATTGACTCCAATGTCCCCCGAATCAAATGTTCTTTTGTTGTTCCTCGAGTAATGCCAAAGATAGCACCACGAGCCTCCTGATCCCAATAAGGAGCGCCTAGACCAGTAAATGCTGGTACAACATAAACACCACCAGAATCTGTCACTTGATTTGCTAAAACTTCCGATTGGTCGGCCTCTTCAATCAACCTTAAACCATCACGTAACCACTGGATAGCTGATCCTGCCACAAATATACTCCCTTCTAAAGCATAGGTCACATTACCATCAATACCATAACCAATCGTTGTCAATAAACCATTCTCAGATAGAATCGCTTTTTCTCCTGTATTCATCACAATAAAAGCGCCTGTACCGTAAGTATTTTTGACCATCCCCTTCTCAAAAGCGGCTTGACCAAACAAAGCGGCCTGCTGATCACCTGCCATAGCAGCGATAGGAATATTTTCTCCATAAAAGTGATAATCTTCTGTGTACCCGTATATCTCTGCATTTGAACAAACTTTGGGAAGCATAATTCTAGGGATCTCTAAAATATCTAAAATTTCCTGATCCCAGTCTAGCGAGTGAATATTGAATAACATTGTTCGACTAGCATTAGTGTAATCTGTTTTATGAACCTTACCACCAGTTAGTTTCCATAATAACCACGTATCAATCGTACCAAATAATAATTGTCCTGTTTCTGCTTTTTCTTTTGCTCCGGATACATTTTCCAACAACCACTTTACCTTTGTTGCAGAAAAATAAGAATCAATGATGAGACCTGTTCTTTTTTGGAAAAATTCCCGATGTCCGTTTTCCTTTAGCCAATCCGCAATATCATTGGTCTGCTTTGACTGCCAGACAATAGCATGATAGATTGGCTCGCCAGTTTTCTTATCCCAAACAACAGTGGTTTCTCGCTGATTTGTAATACCTATGGCTTTAATTTGAGCTGGTTTTAGCTTTGATTCGATCAACACATCTGCAATGACCGACTGCACTGAATTCCAAATCTCATTTGCATCATGTTCAACCCAGCCTGGATTAGGAAAATGTTGTGTCAATTCCTTTTGTGCCTTAGCAATTTCATTTCCTCTTTGATCAAAAATAATTGCACGGGAACTCGTTGTTCCTTGATCGATAGATACTATATATTTTTTTTGTTTCACGTCTTGTTCGCCCCTCAAAAAATGATATATTCATTATAAAGCAAAATTCGAATAAAAGTCACATCCATCGCAAAAGAAAAAACGACCAAAAACTTATTTATTATTCTATTACCCTTTAAATAATTTAGTTTCTCTCAAAATTTTGCAATAGCTTCTTTAAAAATCAGACTATTTATACAACATCACTTTTAGTAAGCCACTCGAACATCAAGAATTTTTCCAAAGAAAGAACATAATCTAATCTATTTCTAATATTTCATAAACCTAGGGAAAATCACACTGAAAAAAGAAGCATTTTTATGAGGACAACCAACCAGAAAACGTTATCATTACTAAGATTTCTCACAATTTTATTCTTAACTAAACAACTGAACATTTTTTTTAAGATTAATATCTTATTAAATGGTCAAAAAAAGAATTTTCTGATAAACTTAGTTTGATGGCTTCTTTGAAAGGATGAAAATTATGACCCCAAATCGCGAAGACTACCTAAAACTTATTTTCGAATTAGGTGGCGATGAAAATAAAATCAATAATAAACAAATCGTTTCTGGCTTAAATGTTTCTGCTGCATCTGTAAGCGAAATGATCTCAAAATTAGTAAAAGAAGGCCTTGTTGAACATTCACCTTACCAAGGCGTTCAACTAACAGAATCGGGGTTAAAAAAAGCCAGTACGCTGATACGTAAACATCGCTTATGGGAAGTATTTTTAGTTGAACACTTAAACTATTCATGGAACGAAGTACATGATGAAGCCGAAGTTTTAGAACATGTTACTTCACAAACCTTAGCAAACCGTTTATCAGCTTATCTAGATCAACCAAAATTTTGTCCCCATGGCGGAGTGATTCCAGATGACAATCAGCCTGTTCACGAAGAAAAACGTCAAACATTGGCAGACTATCCCGTAGGCACAAAAATTCGAATTGCTCGTGTTTTAGATGAGAAAGATTTGCTGGATTATCTAGTCTCCATTGATTTGAATATTCATGAAGAATATACAATCAATGAGATTTCAGCATACGAAGGGCCGATTAATATTGGTAACCATACGAAAGAATTAGCAATCAGTTATAAAGCCGCAAGTACAATTTTTGTTGATCAATTATAAATCGCAGGCTTATACAGACAAATAGAAAGCGGGGAACACAATGAAAGAACAAATTGCTCTATTTACAATATTTGGCGGCACAGGAGATCTAGCGAAAAGAAAACTTTATCCTTCTTTATTCCGGTTATATCGTAAAGGAAATCTAGCTGAACACTTTGCTGTCATAGGTACAGCTCGCAGAGAGTGGTCTGATGATCATTACCGAGAAATTGTTCGGGAAACAATTCAAGAACTAAACCCAACGCCCGAAGAGGCTAAAGCTTTTTCAAGTCATTTTTATTATCAAGCTCATAATGTGAATGACTCTGAACATTACGATACTTTAAAAAAATTATCTGATAAATTAAACGATCAATATCAATTAGGCGGCAATCATATCTACTACTTAGCGATGGCTCCGCAATTCTTTGGTACTATCGTTCAACACTTAAAAACACAAGAAATTTTAACAACAGAAGGCTTTGATCGCTTGATCATTGAAAAACCTTTTGGCTCTGACTATGCTTCTGCTTATAAATTAAATGAAGAAATTCGGGCAGTTTTCCCTGAAAAAGATATTTTTAGAATTGATCACTACCTAGGAAAAGAAATGATCCAAAATATTTCTGCGATTCGTTTTGCCAATAATATTTTTGAATCACAATGGAATAATCGTTACATTGATAACGTGCAAATCACTTTTGCTGAAAGTCTTGGTGTAGAAGATCGCGGTGGTTATTATGACCATAGTGGTGCGTTAAAAGACATGGTTCAAAACCATATTCTTCAAGTTGTAGCCTTACTAGCTATGGAACCTCCTGTTGCTTTTTCAGAAGCTGAAATCCGAGCAGAAAAAGTCAAAGCTCTGCAAGCAATCCGGCTTTATTCGGAAGACGAAGCTTTAGAAAATTTTGTACGTGGTCAATACGGTCAAGGTAAACTAGAGGATCAAGAATTTGTGAGTTACCAAAAAGAGCCGAATGTTGATGAAAATTCTCAAACAGAAACATTTGTTGCTGGTAAATTCCTAATAGATAACTTCCGTTGGTCTGGTGTTCCTTTTTATATACGTACGGGAAAACGATTAACTGAAAAAGGTACCCGTATCAATATCGTCTTCAAACAAGTTCCTGTTAATGTCTTCAAAGATGATATAGATAAATGCGGTGAGAAAACCGATTTACCGCCAAATGTCTTAACTATTTATATCCAACCAACAGAAGGCTTTTCAATGACTCTTAACGGAAAAGAAATTGGACAAGGTTTTACTACAACTCCTGTAAAATTAGATTACCGTCATAGCGCAGAGACAACTGGAAATAGCCCAGAAGCCTATGAAAAACTGTTATTAGACGGCTTAAATGGTGATGGAACAAACTTTTCTCACTGGGATGAAGTGGCTCAATCTTGGCGTATCGTTGATATTATTCGTCAAGCTTGGGATAAAACATCCGTAGACTTTCCAAATTATGCCGCAGGCTCAATGGGTCCTGACGCAGCATTTGACTTATTAGAACGAGATGGTTTCTCTTGGGATTGGCAACCAGATATCTGGTACCGTGAGCGAGGAAAATTAAATTAAAAAAAAAGGCTCTGGAAATTTTTCCAGAACCTTTTTTATTTTTCTACTCTTCAAATCCTTCTGCTACAGCTTCTGGATAATTTTCTTCAACGATTGTTGCACAACGTCCACATAGATGTGGTAATTTTTCATCTTCACCGACATCTGTACGTACTGCACGACAACGATCACATGTTTCACCTGCTGCTTTTTCCACAAGAATCGACATATCATCAAATTTTTCAACATTTTCAGGAATTTCTGCCGTTTTAGCAGCCACCTCAAAATCAGAAACAATCAATAATTGAGCCACATCTGCATCCACAGCTGTTAATAACTCATGGATTTGTTCATTTGGATAAACAGTTACTTTAGCTTCTAATGATTTACCAATCAATTTGGAATTACGAGCTTCTTCCAATGCTTTCAAAACATTATCTCTAAAGTCCATAAATGCAGCCCATGTGTCTAATAACTCTTGTTGATTTGCAAATTCTTCATATCCTGGGAATTCAGATAATTGTACATACTCTTCTTCTTCTTTTAAGAAGCTCCAGATTTCCTCAGAAGTATGTGGAATAATTGGAGTCAACAGTTTAGTTAAAGCCACTGCTGTTTGGTAGAATACTGTTTGCATACAACGACGTTGATAGTTATCTTCTGCTTCGATATAAACGACATCTTTGGCAAAATCTAAATAGAATGACGATAAATCAACGGTTAAGAAATTCATTACTGAACGATAAATTTGCATGAAGTTGTATTTATCATAGCCTTTTTCGCGGATTTCTTTAATTACTTGATTTAATCGTACAATCATATACTTATCCACAGAACGTAATTCTTCATATGCTACAGTGTGTTCTTTTGGTTCAAAATCACTTGTATTTGCCAATAAGAAGCGCATTGTATTACGGATTTTACGGTAAACTTCAGATACTTGATTTAGGATATCCATTGACACACGTACATCCGCTTCATAATCCACACTACTTACCCACAGACGTAGAATGTCTGCACCCATTTGTTTAATTACTTTATCTGGTAAGATTGTATTTCCTAGTGATTTACTCATCTTACGACCTTCGCCGTCCAATGTAAATCCTTGAGATAATACGGCTTTGTAAGGAGCTACACCATTTATAGCCACACTTGTCGTAATACTTGAGTTGAACCAGCCACGATATTGATCAGAGCCTTCTAGGTACATATCAGCTGGGAAAGTCAGTTCTGGACGTTGACGCAGTACTGCTTCATGAGATGACCCAGAATCAAACCAAACATCCATAATATCATTTTCTTTCGTAAATTCCCCATTAGGAGAACTTGGATGTGTAAAGCCTTCTGGTAATAGTTCTTTTGCCTCACGCTTGAACCAAACATTTGATCCATATTCAGCAAATAAATTGGCTACATGTTCGATCGTTTCTGGTGTAATAATCGCTTCTCCATTTTCAGCATAGAAAATTGGTAGAGGTACACCCCAAGCGCGTTGTCGAGATATTACCCAATCACCACGGTCACGAATCATATTGTAAAGACGTGTTTTACCCCAAGGGAGAATCCAGTCAACTTTTTCTACTTCGTCTAAGATATTTTGACGGAACTTATCTATAGATGCAAACCATTGTGGTGTTGCGCGATAAATAACTGGTTTTTTTGTACGCCAATCATGTGGATAACTATGGGTAAAGAAATCTAATTTTAATAACGCATCTTTTTCATCAAGCAATGCTGTAATCATCGGATTAGCTTTATCATAGAATATCCCTTCAAAACCAGGTGCTTCATCCGTAAACACACCGCGATTATCCACAGGTGAAAGAACTTCAAGGTTATATTTTTTACTAACAATATAGTCATCTTCACCATGTCCAGGTGCTGTATGAACTAAACCAGTACCAGCATCTAATGTGACATGATCACCTAACATGACTAATGATGTCCGATCATAAAATGGATGCTGTGCTGTCATATACTCCATGTCGTTACCAGAAATTGTTTCAAGTACTTCCAGATCTTCCCAGCCAATAGCTTCTTTAACAGTGTCTAAAAGATCTTTTGCAACAACATATTTTTTGCCATATGCTTTAACAATAACGTATTTATAATCAGGATTTACAGAAATTCCTAAGTTTGCTGGAAGTGTCCATGGAGTTGTTGTCCAGATTACTAGTGAAGTATCTGTATCTAAAATCCCCTTACCATCCACTACTTTGAAAGCGACATAAATAGACGGTGATTTAACATCTTTATATTCAATTTCTGCTTCTGCTAGTGATGATTCACTTGAAGGTGACCAATAAATTGGTTTTAGTCCTTTATAGATATAACCTTTTTCTGCCATTTTTCCGAATACACGAATTTCAGCAGCTTCATATGAAGGATCTAACGTGATATAAGGATTTTCCCAGTCTCCAGCAACCCCTAAACGTTTGAAATCTGCACGTTGTGTATCTACTTGTGAACGCGCATATTCTTCACATTTTTCGCGATATTCTGCTAAAGTCATTTCTTTTCTTTTGATTCCTTTATTCGTCAAAACTTGTTCAATTGGTAGTCCATGTGTGTCCCAACCAGGTACATATGGTGAGCGGAAACCTGACATTGATTTTGAGCGGATAATGATATCTTTACTAATTTTATTTAATGAATGTCCTAAATGAATATTTCCATTTGCATATGGCGGTCCATCGTGAAGAACAAATGTCGGCTTTCCTTCATTAAGTTCTTGACGTTTTTCATAAATTTTTTGTTCTTCCCAATCTTTTTGCCATTCTACTTCACGATTTGGCAAATTTCCACGCATTGGAAAAGCTGTTTTCCCCAACTGTAATGTTTCTTTCATTTTCATTTTTATTTCCTCACTTTCATTGATAGATATTGATTAATAAAGGAGTAGCTGTGTTAACTAGTGTAAAGCAACCCTTTACTCTATTCTTTGTCTGATCTGTTACATTCGCTCGACTACGTCCTCCAAGTTCTGTGAATCATTCAGCCTGGCAAAGCCAATCGTGGTGATTCACAGCAAAGCAAAAAGTACTTTCATCCCAAGGGACGAAAGTACTCGCGTTACCACCCAAATTTAAAATAATCAATACACTCGATTATCTCCTCTGTAATTGTTAACGAAATCACTCGTCAAGTTTTACTTCATTCAAACTTGAGTAAAATAGAGGATCTTTTCAATACCAGGGTCTGTCAAACTTTCACTATCATTGACTCGCTAAAAGAATGGTTATTGACTTTTCTGTTCTATTTATTTACATCATTATTTAGGATCTTTATTTAGTAAATCAAGCATTGCTTTTGGATCCATTGCAGCTTGCTCAAGAGTTGGTCTGTCAATCTCTTCAACTTCACTTGCAACAACTTCTTCACCTTTATCAAGCTCTTGTGCAAGAACTTCTTTAATAACAGTATGTGAGTCACTTACATAGCTTGAGAATGGTTTTAATAATTCATTCCATTCTTCACTCTTAACTTGTTCCAATTGCGCTTCTAGCATTAAACTTAGACGTTGGTGGAAGACACGAGTCTTCTTCTTCAAATCATCCGTTTCAGCAGCCAATTGGCGAGCACGATCCGTTGCATCAGTTAAAATTTCTTTTGCTTTTTCTTCCGCTGATGTAATAAGATTACTTGAGCGTTTTTCAGCAGAAGAGATCATTTCGTTCGCTGTATTTTCAGCTGAAGTAACAATAACCTCAGATTCTTTATTCGCACTAGTTTTCACTTTATCTGCTGTATCTTGAGCGACAATAATTGATTGGTTCAATGCATCTTTTAATTCATTGAAATATTGTAATTTTTCTTCCGCATGTTTTAATGATTTTTCAAGTTCACGTCTCTTTTGAAGAGAATCTTCATAGTCTTTCGTTACTTGATCTAAGAAATCATCGACATCGTCTTGACTATAACCTCTCATTTTCGTAGAGAAATTCTTATTTTGAATATCTAATGGAGTTAATGCCATATTCCTTCACCTCTTTGGATTATTTTCGTAAAACACCCAATAACAAACGAAACTTGTCCTTTTTCGTCTTACCTTCTAACTCTTGAATTTGGATTCGGCCGAAACCTCTAATAGACACAATATCCAATAGGTCTACCAAGAAATCTGATCGTAAATTTTCCGTCCAATTCACTTTGACTTTTCCAGATTCAATTAACTGCTTTGATCTCTGTCTAGATATATTATATACGCTAGAGATCAAATTATCCAGACGTAAAGAACTTATTGTTGTTCGTTCCTGCATCCAGTCATCTTTAGGAAGGATCATATCTGTATATTTTCTTTTTTCCAATCTTACAGATATTTTTCCGATTTTTTCTACCTGTGTCAAAATAAAGTTCGCTACTTCTTTAGCAACAAAGACTTGCCATCTATCGCCGTCAGAAATAATATCCCCAAAATATTCACGCTTAATTCCTGTATTAACTAAAGTTCCCAAAATCTTACCATGAGATAACGTAGAAAACTTTGCAGGATAAACAATTTCTAGTAATTCTAATTCAAAATCATCCTGCTTAGGTTCATAGTAATCTGGATAAATCAAACAACGTTTACGCTCAGCTTGCTCGTAACCACCATAAAACTGGAATTCCAATTCACTATTTTGTCTTATCAACGTTTCTAAAATGTAAGACTGCCTAGGATCTAAAAAATCAGATAGGTAAGGGGCATATTGACTTTCAACTTGTTCTAACCAATCACCTACAGAATCAATAAAAGGATGCTCATCTTTTCGAAAATGTTGGTACACATTTGCGTTCATAGACAAACCATCCTTTCTTTTATTGATACATGATCGATTGTAAAATACGTCCTAATCCGCTTGCTGCTAAATTCAACACGATAATTGCAATCATTACGTTAAAGCCTACCATACCGATTCTCAAATTTAGTCGATCAAATAAGCTTAAGTATGGCTCACAAATCCTTGCAATCAAACGACCAAACGTAGAATCATATGCTCCTGGAAACCACGATAATAATGCATAAATAATTAAAAGTCCTGAATAGATTTGGACACCCTTATATAATATAAATATAAATAGAGCGATAATAACAACCTCCTGACTAGAAATCAAACATTTGTTTTTTTGCTAACGATTGAGCCGTAGCACTATCAATTTCTATGTTTGATGGCGTGCAAAGAAAAATTTCATCGCCTACACGTTGAATGTCTCCATCTAATGCATAAACTGTTCCTGTAAGAAAGTCAACAATTCTTCTTGCTTGATTTTCTTCTACTAAATGAAAATTAACTAATACCGCATCACTTGCAATAATATGTTTAGCAATATTCATTGCTTCAGAATAGACCCGTGGTTCAATAATAGTAATTTTACCAGACCTAGCTGAGTTATGTGTATCTTGCGAACGTTTATTTGAGTTATTAGAACTACGCATGGAGACAACCTTTTTCTCATTAAATGCTGTTTCCTGACGGCTTTCATTCTTATTCTGATGCGTTTCTGTTGAACGATAACGAGCAGATGGTTTTTCGGTCAAAGGCTCAGTTGGTTTTTGTACCTGTGCTGTTGCTTGTCGAACCGTCTGTCTTGGTTGTTGATTAACAACCTTTTGCTCTTCGTATTCATCATAATTATCATATTCATCTTCACCAGATAATCCAAAAAAGCTCGATAACGCATTTTTACTAAAAATTGACATAGATTCCCCTCCTTTACGCACCTCTGAAAATTGCTGTTCCGATTCGTACAAAAGTTGCACCTTCTTCAATAGCAATAGGAAAATCGTTACTCATTCCCATGCTAAGCTCTGTACATGGCGCAAATGACAGATGCTGATTATTTATTGCTGTTTGCAGTTTTTTTAACTGAGAAAAAACTTCGTGAAGAACTTGCTCAGAAGCATCCAGCGGCGCCATCGTCATTAATCCTACAACTTTGATTTTATCAAAATCTGCTAATTGTAGGATGAAGTCAAGGACTTCATCTGATCTGAAACCATGTTTGCTCTCTTCACCAGTCACATTTACCTCAACGAAACAGCAAATTTGCTGTTCTGCTCGCTTCTGAATTTCTTCTGCTAGTTTCAAACTGTCCAAAGCGTGAAAATAATCTATCTCATTTATTATTGATTTTACCTTCCTACGCTGTAAATTACCAATCAAATGCCACTTAATAGACGAAAAACTTTTCAGTGCCATCTTTTTGTCAAGTAATTTATCTACTCGGTTCTCAGCCATATTCTCAATACCAAGTTCAGCAAGTTCCTTGGCTGTATCATTTCCCACTGATTTAGTCACAGCAATCATGGTTACATCATTGCCTGAACGCGATACTTTCTGACATGCTAGCCGAATATCTTGATTTATTTTTTCTAAATTATCAACTAGCATGCTCAAAAGTCTCTCCTATCGTTTTCTGCGGAAAAATGGTGGTGTGTTTAATTCATCGTCATTGTTTTGCGATGGTTCTTCACGATGAAATGTTTCAAAATCTTTTTTCTCAACATTTTCAAATGTTGTATCTTCTACTTTAGGTCTTACGTTTTGTTCACGACGTATATCCCAGTCACCAAAAGCACTAGTCTCTTCTTGTGGTTGAGGTTGCGATGGTTTTGATTGCTCCATATCCAATACAGGTGCTTGTTGCACAGCTTGGATTTGAGTTGGTCTATTTTGACGTTGAGGTTTACGATCTTTTTTTGAAGGGTCAATTCCTGTCGCAATAACAGTTACACGAATTTCATCGCCCAAATCTTCATTAATAGATGTACCTAAGATGATGTTCACATCACCTGTCGCTGCATTTGTCACAATATCTGAAGCATCTTGTGCTTCAAACAATGTCATGTCTAAGCCACCAGTGATATTTAACAATACTTGTTCAGCACCATCAATAGATGTTTCAAGTAGTGGAGAAGAGATTGCTTTTTTCGTTGCTTCAATCACACGATCTTCCCCGCTAGCAACACCGATTCCCATCAAAGCTGTTCCTTGGTTTTCCATAACTGTCTTCACATCAGCAAAGTCCAAGTTAACGTAACCAGGAGCTGTAATCAAGTCTGAAATACCTTGTACACCTTGACGCAATACGTTGTCTGCTTCACGGAATGCTTCAAGCATTGGTGTCTTCTTGTCAACAACTTCTAATAAACGATTATTGGAAATAATCAATAGCGTGTCAACATTTTCTTTTAAAAGTGCAATTCCTTCTGCTGCGTAACGTCCACGTTTTGGACCTTCAAAACTAAATGGTCTTGTAACAACACCTACTGTTAATGCACCTAATTCTTTGGCAATTTTAGCAACTACAGGAGCAGCTCCTGTTCCTGTTCCACCGCCCATACCTGCAGTGATAAAAATCATATCCGCCCCTTGTAAGGCATCTGAAATTACTTGTTCACTTTCTTCTGCAGCTTTTTGTCCAACTTCGGGTTGTGATCCAGCTCCTAAGCCACGCGTATATTTAGGTCCAAGTTGAATCACTGTTTCAGCTTTTGAGTTTTTAAGAGCTTGTACATCTGTGTTTGCAGCGATGAATTCAACGCCTTTAACGTTTTCATCGATCATGCGATTAACAGCATTGCCGCCGCCGCCGCCTACACCGATAACTTTGATGACAGCGCCATTGTTAATGTTATTATCTAAAGAAAATTCCATATTATCGTTTCCTCCTGTTTTAATTGTTAGTCAAAAATGTTTGAGAAGAAGTCTTTGATCTTACCTGTAACATTTTCACCGGATTCGTGTATTTCAGAATCGTCATAGTCGTCTTGGGGTGTATCTGCATACGTATCATACTGTATTTCTTGTTGAACTGCGATTGGCTGTGATGATTTAATCTTTTCTCCTGGAATCGCACCTTTAGCAATATGATAAATATCATTTAGTTGAGCAGAATATTCTACAATACTAATCACATTTGTAAATACTGGGTTACGTAGACCCATATGATTAGGTACATACAATTTCACACTTGCATCAAAGATTTCTTGTGCCAAGTCAACCACGCCTGGAAGGCTTGCTCCGCCACCAGTTAGAATCACTCCGCCAGGAAGTTCCAACGCATCAATCTCGTCTAACACCTCTTTAGATTTCTTAAAGATTTGTTCTACTCTTGCTTCAATTACTTCTGAAAGATAACGTTCATCAACTTTTACAGGTTCAGATTTACCAATTACGTCAACTGGAAATTCTTCGCTTACGGATGTTCTTTCAGGATAGGCATCACCATAGTTGATTTTCAATGCCTCCGCATTATTGAATGATGTATTCAATACGATAGAAACATCTTTAGTGACAAATTCGCCACCTTCTTGATTAACATGAGTGAACTTCAATTGCTTATCATGCATCACTGAAGTCGTTGTTTGACCGCCCCCCATATCAATAACAATCGTACCAAAATCTTTTTCACCATCTGAAAGAACTGTTTCAGTTAGTGCTAACGGCATAATTACTAATTCATTTACAATTAAACCAGCTTTTTCAACGCATTTTCTTGTGTTATGGATAATTGTTTTCGGACCTGTGAATACCACTCCGAACATTTCTAAACGAACACCAATCATTCCTCTAGGATCTTTGATCCCTTCAAACCCATCAACTGTAAATTCTTGAGGCAGGATTGCTACGATTTGACGTTCAGGAGGAGTTGAACGAACCAGAGCTGCCGATGCAACGTTTCTTACATCTTCATCAGTGATTTCTTTTGACTCACTACTTACAGCAATCATGCCTTGACAATTTTCCACTTCAAGTAGATTTGCTGGCAACCCCACATTCACACTTTTAATTTGAATTCCCGCTTTTTCTTCTGCTTGTCTTACTGCTCTTTGAATCGCATTTACTGTTTTATCAATATCGACGATGATTCCTCGATTTAATCCATCAGATTTTGCGTTTCCTACGCCAATGATATTCATTTGACCTTCAATAAATTCAGCCACTACAACTTTTACAGATGTTGTACCAATATCAAGGCCTACATACATTCCTGTCTTTGCCATGAATGGGGTTCCTCCTCCTATTAATTCCAATATGTAAACAGACAAGAAATGCCCATTTTCATATGTATTTTTTTATGAATACTCACTTCTTTCAATTTTACCATAAACATAGGCTTTTTAGAAAGCAGATTCTATTATTTTATTCTTTTATTTTTATTAACTTTACTCTAATGGCTGTGAAGATTCTCCTGCACTTTCTTCAGTGACCTCATTATTAAAAGGATATGAGAAAATCCCAACTTCCATATCGATGATTCCTGGTTTGTCCATTTGACTTGCTACTCTCCCGTAATAAGCCATTTTCTCTTCCAATTGAGAGATATTCACAATGACTTCATTGGCATCTTTCATGTGAAGATTGATTAATTCTTTGTTTGCATTAGAAGGCGCATAACGAATTTCTGAGATATTTTGCTTTAAATCCTCAGGAAGTTTGTTATAAGAATTCATTAAGTTTTTAATTATTGACTGATCTTTAAAATTTTGGAAAACAGGCATACCGCTTATAGGTGCTTTCATTTCTTCCGGCAAAATTTTACCATTTTCTAAAATAGGATGAAAAACATTGTTTATTGACTCTAAAGCAACTACTTCATACTCATCAATTTTTATGTTAAATGAATTAATACCGCTCAATGAAATCGTTGCTTTTTTTACACGTGGTAATTGTCGTACAATCTTTTCTTCATATATATCCCGATCTCCAAATTGCTCCCACAAACTTTTACCCTGTTCTAACTTTGATTGGGCAATGATTTTCTGGCTATCTACGGACTTATTACCTGTTACGCTAACAGTACCTAACTTACTTAGTGGAGAAACAAAATACAATACAATCACTATCGCTATCATAAATACTGATACAATAAGTGTCAAGCGACGGAATAGACGTTTATTTCGCACTTTTTTTATGTTTGGTAAGCGGTCTGCAAAAGATTCGTAAGTTTTCTTTTGTATTTCTTCTGTTTCAAGATTTTCTGAAGGAGCTTCCTCTGTTTCAGTTTCGGTATCTTCTACAATTTCTTCTTGATTCTGTTCATTAGATAATACAGAGGGATTCCATCCTGGCTGATCACCTTGTGTTTTCAAATACTCAAGGTTTTCTTTTTGCCAAGGAGTCAACTCTTGTTCTCCTAACTCGTTAGTTGAATCTAACTCTTTCTCATCTTTATTTTTTGGATCGTCCTTTTTCTTACTAATCTTTCACACCCCCTATCAAGTAATCTCTTTTACCACTTTAAATAGTCGTTCACCAGCATCTGGGATACCTTCTTTTTTAGATGCTTCTGCCATCATTTTATGACGTTCTTCATCTAATAAAATACGGTCAATTTCAGTAGCTAGCTTAGAACCTGTTAGCTCTTGGTCACTGATCATTTCAACAGCTCCAGATTTGACTAAACTTTGAGCATTTTTTGTTTGATGGTCATTTGTAACGTATGGACTTGGGATTAAGATAGCTGGTAGCCCTAACGCTGTAAATTCTGCAATGGATGTTGCTCCAGCGCGACCGACCATTAGATCTGCAGCTGCCAGAACTTCTGCCATTTTATCAATATAAGGCTGAATGCTTACGTTTGTCAATTTCTTTTCGGAAAGATTTAGTTTTTCTTGTAATTCTTTATAGTATCTCTCACCCGATGCATAAAGAACCTGATATTCTCTTTGCTCAAAGAGAGACAGAGCCTCAACAAAAGCTTGATTGATTTTTAACGCCCCACGGCTTCCACCGAAAATGACAACAGTTTTTTTATCAGGATCTAAGCCGTATTCTTTTAACACATCTGTCTTTTCAATCGTCACTACTTCTTGAGCTCTAGGATTCCCTGTCAACACAACTTTTTCTTTAGGAAAATACTCGGCAACATCTGGGAAGCAAATAGCCACTTTAGTCGCATACTTACTTAAAAATTTGTTTGTGATTCCAGGTATGCTATTTTGCTCATGAACAATCGTCGGTATTTTCAATTGCTTTGCTGCATAAACAACCGAACCTGATACATAACCACCCGTTCCAATAACAACATCTGGTTGAAAATCTTTAATAATTTTTTTAGCTTTTCCAATACTGCTTAAAAAAAGATAAACAGTTTTAATATTCTGAGGGCTTAACGAACGACGAAATCCTTGGATCTTGATTGTTTTAAACGGAATACCATATTTGGGTACAATTTGACTTTCCAGTCCTGCTTGTGTTCCCACATACATAAACTCTGTGTCTGGTTCTACTTGTTTTACGTAGTTTACAAAGGCCAAAGCTGGATAAATGTGTCCACCTGTTCCGCCGCCGGTTATTAATATTTTCATAATTATCTCACTTTTCTTTGTCTTTTAGCTGATGCATAGCTTGAATAAATGCATCTCCTCGCAGTTCAAAATTAGGATATTGATCCCAACTTGCACACGCAGGCGATAATAGAATAGTATCATTTTTTTCGGAAAAATCATAGGCTTCACCTACAGCTGTTTGAACATTTTCGGTTAATTTTATCTTTTTTATACCAGCTTCAACTGCAGCTTGGTACAGTTTATCTTTTGTTTCCCCAAAAAGAACAATTGCTTTAATTCCCTTTAATGAAGGAATTAATTCATCAAAACTATTTCCTCGGTCTAAACCACCAGCTAATAAAATAAGTGAGGAATGATCAAAACCACTAAGTGCCATCTCCGTTGCTAATATATTTGTTGCTTTTGAATCATTATAAAATTTACGTCCAGCTGTTTCTCCAAGGTATTGTGTACGATGAGGTACGCCGCTAAAAATCATCAACGTTTGTCTTATTACATCAGTCGGAACATTTTTCAATTTGGCTACAGCTATTGCAGCCAATGCATTCTCAATATTATGGCTACCTGGAACACCCAATTCCGTTGCCAACATGATGTATTCCTCTTTATAGTATATTTTCCCATCCGCAAGATATGCTCCTGCGACTTTCTCTTTTGTTGAAAATGGAATAATTGCAGCTTTTGTTTTTTTACTTAATTCTTGTAATTCTTTTTGATTCCAATTTAGGACGAGACAATCACTTTTTTTCATATTATTTTGTATTGCCCATTTAGCTTTAACATATTCATCTCTAGAACCATGATAATCTAAATGTGCCTCATAAATATTCGTAATTACAGCTATTTGAGGTTGAAATGTTTGAATACCCATCAACTGAAAACTTGATAATTCCATAACAATATCATCCGCTGTACTTGCTTCTTCTGCCACTTCACTGGCTGGATAACCAATATTTCCGGCTAAACGAGCAGTCCCAGCTTTGCGATCCGCATTTAATAACAAGCCAATCATTGTAGTTGTTGTTGTTTTGCCGTTTGTTCCAGTAATTCCGATAATCGGACACTCTGCAATTTGATAAGCCAGCTCAACTTCAGTAATAACTGGCAAATTCATGCTTAAAGCTTTTTCTACTAAAGGATTCGTATAAGGTATACCTGGGTTTTTAACGATCAGAGAAAAATCTTCATCTAATAGTTCAATCGGATGCCCACCTGTAACAACACGAATACCCAAGGTTAATAAATCTTGGGCTTCCGGGTTTTGATCAAATTGTTTAAAATCGTTGACAGTTACTAATGCACCTAGTTCATGCAGCAACTTAGCAGCACTAACACCACTTTTAGCTAGTCCAAGAACAAGGACTTTTTTATTTTCATAATTTGTAATTTTTTTCATTATCATTTCCCCTTATCTTAGAAAAGCTGAAAGAAGTGATCAGCTCTGTAGAAAATTAGGGATTTTGATGTGGAATGCTTCTTTGTTCCATTTCAAAATCATCTATTTTCCTAAGTGCTGCTTCTTTTGGCTAGATCTCACTGAAAAGCTGAAAGAAGCGGTCAGCTCTGTAGAAAATTAGGGATTTTGATGTGGAACGCTTCTTTGTTCCATTTCAAAATCATCTATTTTCCTAAGCGCTGCTTCTTTTAGCTAGATCTCACTGAAAAGCTGAAAGAAGCGATCAGCTCTGTAGAAAATTAGGGATTTTGATGTGGAATGCTTCTTTGTTCCATTTCAAAATCATCTATTTTCCTAAGTGCTACTTCTTTTGGCTAGATCTCACTGAAAAGCTGAAAGAAGCGGTCAGCTCTGTAGAAAATTAGGGATTTTGATGTGGAACGCTTCTTTGTTCCATTTCAAAATCATCTATTTTCCTAAGCGCTGCTTCTTTTGGCTAGATCTCATAGTAATAATTTAAAAAATAATCCAAAGTGTAATGCCTGAACAAATGGCACCTGTTAACCAAAAGACAATATCGATCTTCCATTCCGACCAACCACACATTTCAAAATGATGATGAATCGGAGACATTTTAAAAATTCGTTTTCCAAATAATTTGAATGAAGCAACTTGTAAAATGACACTTGCCGTTTCACACACATAAACAAGTCCAATCAAAAGTAATGTCCACTCTTGACGTAATATAATAGAAATAGCTGCTAGTAAACCACCTAAAGCGAGAGAACCAACATCTCCCATAAAAATTTTAGCTGGCTTTTTATTGTACGGAAAGAAACCTAACAAACCACCGATTACACTTAAACAAACGATAACAACATCAAACTGTTGCTGTTTCCAAGCAATGATCGCATATGTCGCAAATGAAATCGTTCCTAAACCAGCAACTAATCCATCAATACCATCAGTCAAATTTACGGCATTTGAAAAACCAACTAACCAAAAAATAACGAACACACCATAAAAAATACCTAAAGGTAACGAAACAATTCCAAACAAGTCTAACGAATCTGACAAACCTTCAGAATGATAAACAAAATAAAAAACTAAACCACCAATAATTTGCCCAATTAATTTTTGACGGGAATTCAACCCCATATTTCTTTTTTTAAACACCTTGATAAAATCATCTAAAAAACCTAATAATCCATACAGTACCAAGATAAATAAAATAATTAGTAAAGAAGGAGTAAGCTCTTTCTGCCACAATCCCACTAATAGTGACGTAATGAAACTTGCCACTAAGAAAACCAAACCACCCATCGTTGGCGTACCAGTTTTTACGTTATGCCAAGTTGGACCATCTTCACGTGTTGTTTGACCTTGCTTTTTCATTTGAAAATACCCAATAAACATCGGCATTACTGCTACCGTTATAGCAAAACTAAATACTATGGGAATAAAAATTTGTGTCCACTCCATGATATCTCTCCTAATTATTCAACTCATATTGAGTTACTTTGTCATTCATTTTTAACGATTTATTTTGCAGGTTCTACTGATGTCGTTGATTGACTATCCATAGAATCCATTACCACTTGCATCAATGGATTTGCTATTTTTGCAAGTGCATCTCTTGTATATGTCTGAGGTTTTTTCATTGTAAGATATAAAATATATTCTGGATTATCAGCTGGCACAAATTCTACTACTGAATAAGTATAATCAGTCAAACCAGCCATGTAACCATTCTCTCCAGTAATTTGTGCAGTTCCAGTTTTAACCCCCACATGATAACCAGGTACTGAGTAAACATCGTGAGCAATACCATAGGTTGGATCTTCTACGGTATCTATCATATACGTTCGGATATCACTCGCCGCTTGAGGCGTTATCACCGGTTGTCCTACTTTTTCTGGTTTTGTGACTTTTTCTTCACCGGTATCTTTATCAACGATTTTACTGATATATTGAGGTTTTAACATAGAACCATCATTAGCTATTGATGTATAAGCCTGCATCATTTGGAAGTTTGTTACAGAGACCGCTTGACCAAATGACGACATCGCCAAATCGACCCAGTTATCGCCAGGTAACTCTCCCGAAGATTCTCCTGCTAAACCTGAATTTGTCGATTTTCCAAATCCAAATTTTTCTAAATAACTTCTCCAAACTTTCCCCGTAGGATCCATTGCTTGTTCTAAAGTAAGCATCCCTACGTTACTTGACCAAGAAATAGCTTGTCGGAACGTTAATGGACCAACTGCACCAAAATCATGATCATTTACAGTTCTATCATCCAACTTATACCCGCCAGCCGGATAAACAAATGTCGCATTAGGATTAAATTTTCCTTCCTGCATAGCCGCAGCTGAAGTAAAAAGTTTCATAGTAGAACCTGGTTCGAATTTATCTTCTACTAAAATATTACGCCACACAGTATCTTTTCCTAATCCTTCTTTTGTTTCAGGATTGAAAGAAGGGCGTTGTGACATCGCTAATATCTCACCCGTTTTGGCTTTCATCAACATAGCAGTCATATCTTCTGGTTTATATTCTTCCATAACTGGATCTAATAACGACTCTAATCGACTTTGGATACGGCTATCTAAAGTCGTATAGATATCCTTACCATCAACTGCTTTCTTTTCACTTGCCACAGTTCCTGGCAAGGGATTTCCGTAAACGTCTTTTTTATAATCAATTTTGCCGTCTGTTCCACTTAAAATATCATTGTATGATTTTTCTATGCCCATCTTACCGACCAAGCCTTTTGAATCATCTTCCGCATCAGCAGAACCTGTATAGCCAATAAAATGGGAAGCAAATGCACCATTTGGATAAATCCTAGCTGGGTGACCTTCAAAGTATAGACCTGAGACTTTATTTTGTTTGAGTTCATTTTCGATTTTTTGTCTGGTTTCTAACGTAATATTTTTACCTTTAGAGCCAAACTCAACTTGAAATTTCACAGATCCATCTTCATTTACACCGCTATTTAAAAAGTTTAAAGCGGCATCTTTAGTGAGGTCAGTATTTCTATCTAAAATGTCCGCTAATAGTTGGAAATCTTTTTTCTGTGCATATAGTTTTTTATTTTCTTCACCTAGATAAGTCTCAGACAAAATAGCATAAACAGAATAAGAAGTCGCATCTTCTGCAATCACGTTTCCATTTCGGTCTAAAATAGCTCCTCTTTTTGCCTTGACAACACTGCTTCCTTGATAGAGATTTGCAGTTTTTTCTGGTAAAGAGACACCTGCGACTTTTCCTACTGCAACTATGTACGTTAATCTAAAGGCAAATAAAAAGAACAATCCAATACTCGTAGCAAATAAAATAATGCCTACTTTTTTACGATTGTTCATTGGATTTAAGTTCTTCTTTTTGACAAAATTCTTTATTTTATTTTTTATAGTCATTTATTTCACTTTCCTTATGTTATCAAGGTTATCTGAAAGACCCTTGTTCTTTGCAACTTCCTTGATACGATCTGCTTTTGATAATTCATTTTTTTGTTGCTCTAATTTTAAAGCTGACTCTTCTTTTTCTTGGATCGTTGCTTGCGTTTCTGTGATCTCATTAGTCATTTGTGTAATAGATGTACGTACTTGAATGGTGAGAACTGCTATTCCAATAATCGCTACTAACAATAAAAAGCCGATTGTCTTTTCCAAAAGTGAGATATTTCTCAGCTTCCTTTTCGGAGATTGGGGTAGGTTCACGTTTTTTTGAACTTTAGGTTCATTTATTGGCTCTGTGAATGGCTCATCCATCAATGGAACATCATATTGAAAATCATCCACTTTTTTTAATTCAGCCATGTTCTTACCCCTTCCTCTATATGTTTAGTTTGACTTTTTCGGCAATTCTTAATTTAGCACTTCTTGAGCGATTATTCTCAGCCAATTCAGTCTCACCTGGTAAAATCGGCTTTCTAGTAATTACTTTTAACTCTGGTTGAAATTCTTCAGGAACCACCGGAAGTCCTGGTGGCAAATCCTGCATTGTACTATATTCTTTAAACATGCTTTTCACAATTCGATCCTCTAGTGAGTGAAAGGTAATTACACTAATCCGACCATTTTTATTTAGTAAAGCAATTGCTTGTTCTAACGATTCTTCTACAACCCCTAGTTCATCATTTACAGCAATCCGAATCGCTTGGAAAATTCGTTTTGCCGGATGTCCACCTTTGCGTCTGGCTGGCGCTGGTATGGCTGTTTTAATAATTTCGACTAATTCACCAGTCGTCTCAATTGGTGCTTTAGCGCGTACACGTTCAATTTCTCTAGCTACTTGTTTAGAAAATTTCTCCTCACCGTAACGAAAGAATATCTTCACCAATTCATTATAAGTATAATTATTGACTACATCATAAGCTGAAAATTCTGCTTGTTGATCCATCCGCATGTCTAGCGGTGCATCTTGATGATAGCTAAAACCTCGCTCTGCTTCATCCAGTTGAGGTGAAGAAACACCCAAGTCGTATAAAATACCATCAACATGGTAAATCTCTTGCTTCGCTAATTCTCTTTTTAAGTGCCGAAAGTTCGACTTGATAAAAGTCACCATGCCTCGATCAACATATTTTTTTAATCGTTGTGCTGCAAAATCCAATGCTTTTTGGTCTTGGTCGAACGCATATAAATGACCTTGCTCGCCCAGTTGAGAAAGTAAATACTCACTATGACCTGCGCCACCTAATGTGCAGTCGACATATACCCCATCTTCTTTCACATGTAAGCCGTCAACTGTCTCTTTTAGCAAAACAGTATAGTGCTGAAAGTCTTTCGTCATAATGCTCCTCTTTCTAAAAACCAAAATCAATCATTGTTTCTGCAATTTCATCAAAATTCTCTTCAGCCTCTGTAGAAAATTCTTGCCAACGCGCTTCATCCCAAATCTCGATTCGATTTGAAACACCGATGATTACGCAAGCCTTCTCTATGCTCCCATGTGCTCTCAACGCAGCCGGAATATTTATTCTGCCTTGTTTATCGATCTCACATTCTGTAGCAGCCGAGTAAAAAAAGCGGACAAACGTGCGGGCATCCTTCTTAGCTAGCGGCATCTCTTTTAACTTTTCCTCTAGTTGTTCCCATTCGGACATTGGATAACCAAATAAACAGCCATCCATCCCTCTAGTTACCACAAATTTCTCACCTAATTGGTCTCGAAATTTAGCTGGTACGATGAGTCGGCCTTTGGCATCTATATTATGTTGAAATTCACCCATAAACATAGCCAATATTCCCCACTTTTCCACTTGATAGAAACAGTCTACCACATCCTACCACTTTCTACCACCAAAAACGGTGAATCTACCCTCATTTAATGGTTATTTAAAAATTTTGTAATATTTCAAAATACTATTCTTTTTAAAAAAAAGCGATATCAATAGCTATGTAATAAGTTTTTAAAAGAATTCACTTATTTTTTTTATTTTTATTTTCTCATGAAAATATTACAAATAAATTTGTTGGGGGAAAGTGGTGAACTTTCTTTCCCCTCTCCTTTCAGTTTTACGAAAAATAATGAACGATATTCAGTAAAATAAGTACGGCGTATAAGACTAGGCTGAAAAGAAAAACTAATCGCCAAAACATCTTAAAATATCTGCCATAAAGAATCTCGCCATAGTAATAGGCTTGAAAGACCGCTACACAAATACCTAACAGTAAAACTGAGATAACCATATAGGGAACAATTGATTGACCATAACTATCTTTTGATAATTCGTTTAATCCTATAAACAAAAATGGAATTGAGATATCTGGAGCTTTTACTTTAAAACGTTCTGTTAACGAAAACGTTGAAATAATAAAATTACACGCAAATAAGACAATTACTGGAAAAACATACCAAAAAAGCATAATGATTGAAAACGACACCATTTACTAACAATTCCTTTCATAACACACTTAGTTAACTATACTTCATTTACTTTACACTGATGTTTCATTTCCTTTAAAAGTTCGTGCCTAAATAATACCAAATGACAAGAGTTTTATTCCCCAAAATCTACTTCTATCTATTATAATAGATAGAAGTAGATTCTTAAAAAACGAGGTGGCATTTTGATTACTTATTTAAAAATAGAAAATGGACATTTTACTTCTTCACAAACAGATACATCTGACACAGTGTGGCTTAATGTAGAAAAACCAACGGAAGAAGAGATCGACCAATTAGTTACGGCCTACGAACTTCCTAAAGATTATATCACAGGTGTACTAGATGACAACGAAAATTCTCGCTTTGAGGGCGTGCACCAAAATACGCTGGAAGAACCCGCACTTATGTTACTTCAATATCCTCATGCAGAGACAAGCCCTAGCGGATATACTCAATTAAACACATTTCCTTTTGCAATCATTTTAACAACCGATGGAAAAGTAATCACAGTCATCAACAATCCAGCTGATTTTTTGAAGCAACTTTTCACTCAACCAGTCCCTGATAGCGAATTACCGATTCAAGAAACCTTGATTTTATACCTATCTTGGCAAATTTCAACTAGTTACAACCGCTTTTTAAAAGAGTTAATCCAACAAACTAATAAACTTGAAGGGGAATTACAAGTTTCAACCGAAAACAGTCAACTCTATCAAATGATGGATATTCAAAAGAGTTTAGTTTATTTCGACTTTGCTATTGCTTCTAATTTAGAAGTCTTAAATATGCTCTACACCGCTAGAATTTTTAGAGATCCTAGAGCACATCTTCCCCGACTTCATGATATTCTTGTAGAAACAAAACAAGCTGCCACAACTACTAACATTCAACTAAAGCTTGTAGACAAAGTCAGTGATACATTTTCTGCAATTGTTTCAAACAACCTTAACAACGTAATGAAAATCTTGACCTCTTTAACAATTGTTCTAACGATTCCTACCATCATCGGCGGTATCTTTGGAATGAACGTTAAATTACCATTCGCCAACAGAGCCGATGCTTTTTGGTGGATCTTTGTTATCACTACGGCCACATGTATTTTCGTCATTCGAAGATTAAAGAAACGAAACCTCTTGTAAAATTTCTAGTTGCCGATTTTAATAAAAGGTTGTACACTATAGAAAGTAAAGATTAAGGATGTGTAGAATCAATGAACGATAAAAAGACGAGTACTTTTTCTAAAGTAACGAAAATCGTTGTTTGGTTGATGCTAATCGCCATTGCCGGTTCAACAGTATTGACTGCCATAATGAGTTTAAGATAATCAACTAAATAAAGATTAATGGAGAAGATAGATGACGTTATACGACATCTACCTTCTCCATTTTTGAGCAACTTGGAATAACGAACTGGCTCAGGTTAGTCTTTCCGTTCATTTCCAGCCATCTTTAATAGTTCTTTCGCATGTTCAGTAGTTAACTTAGTAATTTCACTTCCTGAAAGCATACGGGCAATTTCTGCTACACGTTCATTCTGCTTCAATCTTCTCACTTTAGTTTCAGTCCGTTCACCAATAATTTCTTTTTCTATAAAATACTGATAATCTGCTACAGCTGCAACTTGAGGAAGATGAGTGATACATAATACTTGTGAGTTTTCAGATATCTGATAAATTTTATCCGCAATAGCTTGTGCGACACGACCACTAACGCCTGTATCAACTTCATCAAAAACAATACTCGTAATTCCTTGCGATTTAGAAAAAATTGTTTTTAACGCTAGCATCACACGAGAAAGCTCTCCGCCAGAAGCCACTCTTACTAATGGTTTTAGTGGCTCTCCTGGATTTGTTGTGATGTAAAACTCAACTTGGTCTAACCCTTCTTCTGTGAATTGCTCTTCTGGTAATTCCATAAAACGAATGTCAAATACTGTTCGCTCCATATACAATTCTTTTAGTTCCTGTAAAATATTTTTTTCGAGTTTTTTCGCAATTTTTTTCCTAATTCCCCGCAACTTCAGGCCTGTTTCAAAAACTTGATTTCTCTTTTCGACTAATAACGTTTCTAACTGACCCGTTTTTCCTTCCAGAAAATCAGCATCTGCCAGTTCACGTGTAATTTCTTGATAGTAATCAAGGATGGATTCAATCGATTCGCCATACTTCCTTTTCATCTGGCGAATAAGTTCCAGTCTTGTTTCAACTTCATTCAAGCGATTTTCATCTAGTTCTAAACTATCAATATGGCGAGACAAATCGCCACTAGCTTCTTGTAAAAGATAATAACTATTTTGAACAGCTTCTGATATTGCTTTATATTCCGAATCTAGTGTTTCAATAGATAGCAGTTCGTTCATCGCATAACCGATCTTATCTAAACTGCTGTCACCATCTCCATTGATGGCTTCATAACTTACTGCTAGTGCATCCGCAATTTTTTGGAAATTCCCTAATTTATTCCGTTCTTCCATCAATTGTTCTTCTTCGCCTAAAACAAGTTCAGCCGCAGCAATTTCGTCACTTTGAAACTGCAACATATCCATCCGTTGGGCAAATTCTTTTTCATTTTTTTGACGGTTTCTAACTTTCTTTTCAATTAAGCGATATTCAGCATAGATTTCTTCATATTGTTCTTTTACCTTAAGTAATTCTTTACCCCCAAAGTCATCTAACATCCCTAAGTGTTTTTCACTTTGCATCAATTCTTGGTGCTCATTTTGTCCATGGATATCAACAAGAAACTCTCCAACTTTTCGCAAATTCGCAATATTAATGATACGTCCATTTACACGACAAACATTTTTCCCTGATGTTGAAATATCTCTTTGAATGACGATTGATTCTTCATCTGCTTCAATACCTAATTCTTCTAATAGGTTAAACAACTCTTGGTTTTTAGGCATGGTAAACAAACCTTCTAACGTACATTTTGATGCACCTTGGCGAATGTAATCACTTGATCCTCTGCCACCAGTTAAAAGACCCATTGCATCTATAATAATTGATTTTCCAGCACCTGTTTCTCCTGTTAAAACAGTCATTCCCATTTGAAACTCTAATTGTAAAGAGGAAATGATCGCAAAATTCTTTACAGAAAGTTCTTGCAGCATTTTTTATTCACCTCGATTTTATAAATATCGGAACAGTTCACTTTTTAAAAATTCAGCATTTTTTTCAGTTCGAGCAATTATTAACACACTATCATCATCGTTAATTGCTGCAAATACGATTTCTTTGTAGTGTTTCTCAATTAAATTAGATGCAGCTGCAGCATTCCCTGGTATAGTACGCAAAATAACGTGCTTTTCCATCTGATCAACTGAAACAAATGCATCTTTCATTAGTTTTTCTAATTTTGCAGATGTATCTTCTTTTGTTTCGGCTGGGATACTATAGCGGTAGCCACCTTCTATTGAAGGGACTTTGATTAATTTCATTTCTTTGATGTCACGAGAAATCGTAGCTTGGGTTACTTCAACCCCTTTTTCTTGAAGATAAATCACAAAGTCCTCTTGTTTTTGAATATTTTTATCAGCTAGTAAACGAGTAATCAGACGATGCCGATCTTTTTTCCTCATAAAATAATATGCTCCTTTTTCGGTTCATTTCTATTTTTATCATAGCGTATTTTTATGCATTTTGAAAGGATAAAAAATAAGACTGAAATAAAACGCTAGGCGCCCATTCTCAGTCTTATATATCGCTTGTATTTCTCGAATAAAAAACTCAATCATTCTGATCTTTATTTCTTAATCTAGCCTTTTAATTTCTTATGAGCCTCATCAACAACATCTGCGATTTCTTTTGAAAGGTCTACTACCTCTGCTGCTTCTATTGAAGTTAAATAGGCTAAAAACTCAATATTTCCTTCTCCTCCAGTAATCGGCGAGTAATCTAATCCACTGACTAAATATCCGTGTTCTTGAGCAAATGAAAGGATATCGGTTAAAACCAACTTGTGTGTTTCAGGTTCACGAACAATGCCTTTTTTACCAACAAGCTCTTTACCAGCCTCAAATTGAGGTTTGATTAAAGCAACTACTTTACCGCCTCGTTTTAAGATTTTGTGTAACGGCGGCAAGATCAATTTAAGTGATATAAAGGAAACATCAATCGTTGCAATATCCGGCACTCCTTCATGAAAGTCCTCTGGTGTACTGTAGCGAAAATTCGTTCGCTCCATCACAACTACTCGTTCATCTTGCCGAATTTTCCAAGCTAACTGATTGTATCCAACATCTAGCGCATAACTTAAGCGGGCTCCGTTTTGTAAAGCCACATCAGTAAATCCGCCAGTTGACGCACCAATATCCAACATCGTTTTATCTGTGACATCTAATTGAAAAACATCTAGTGCTTTCTCTAACTTCAATCCACCACGTGAAACGTAAGGTAATGTCTGCCCTTTCACTTGGAGTGGTGTCTCAATGGCTATTTTTTCACCTGGCTTATCCAATCGTTCATTCTTATCGTTATAAACAAGTCCTGCCATCACTGCTCGTTTGGCTTTCTCTCTCGTTTCAAATAATCCTTGAGTAAACGCTAAAATATCGACGCGCTCTTTTTTCATAAGTGCCTTCTTTCTATCCTAATCGCAATTGTTCTACTAATTCTTGTAGTAACTCTATATAAAATTCACTACTTATTTGTTTTATTTTTTCTAATGTTTGGGTCCCAAAAATTAGTTGCTCTTCCAGTGCTTTTTTTGCACCATCTAACCCAAGCAAACCTGGATATGTACTTTTATTTAAAGCTTCATCCCGACCAACTTGCTTGCCTAACTCTTCTTCTGAACTCGTTGCATCTAACAAATCATCTTTAATTTGAAAGGCTAGACCCAAATGACGGGCAAAAACACCTAATAAATCAACGACTTCATCTGGTTGCTGTGCTAAAATTCCGCCAGCTAAAAGAGCAAATTCAATTAGCGCTCCTGTCTTCTTCTCGTGAATATCCGCTAATTCAGTCAGTGACAATAATTGATTTTCTCCTTGCAGATCTCCTGCTTGTCCTGCAACCATCCCTTGTGTACCAGCAGCTTTACTTAATAATTGAATCAACAGCACTTTTTGTTCTTGTTGAATTTGACTGATTGCTAATAATTGAAAAGCAGCAGTAAGTAAACCATCCCCTGCTAAAATCGCATGGGCTTCACCAAACACTTTATGGTTTGTCGGCTTGCCTCGGCGTAAATCGTCGTCATCCATCGCTGGCAAGTCATCATGGATCAATGAATACGTATGAATCATTTCTAAAGCTGCCCCCACTTGATAGTCATGTACCTGCGGCTTTTTGTTGAATGAACAAATCGTAGCTAAAACTAGCAGTGGTCTAAACCGTTTGCCACCAGCACGAATCGAATACATCATGGCGTTTTTTAATTGCTCATTTGCAGTATATTCATTGATAAAATCTTCCATTTCTTTTTCAATAAGCGGTAAACTTTGCTTACGAAAATCATTGAAGTCTTCCATCAATTATCCTCACTTTCTTCGAAAGCGACTTCTTCGTTATTTTCTGTCATAACTTTTGTCAATGTTTTTTCAGCTTTTTCCAGTGTATCTTGACACTGCTTGCTTAAAACCATCCCTTCTTGAAAAGCAGCTAAGGCTTCTTCTAAAGGAACATCCCCACGCTCTAAACGTTGAACGATTTCTTCTAATTCAGTTAATGATTCTTCAAATGTTTTTTCGACTGCTTTTTCTTTAGCCATTTTTTTACTCCTCTTCAATTGGTGATACTTGATCGATCACCGTATCTACTACACCATCCATATAATGGATTTGAATTTTTTCTTTAGGTTTAAGTTCTTTAACTGACTTGATTACTTGTTGATCTTTTGTTGTATAACTGTATCCTCGTCCCATTATTTTTAACGGACTTAACAAATCCAGTTGTTGAACAGCAGAAGTAAATTGTTTTTGTCTGTCTCTCATATATTGCTCCATACGATCACAGAGTGTTTTATTTAAAAACTTTAGTTGCTGCTGCCCTTCTCTGATTCGTCCTTGGGGTGTTTGCTGTCTAAATTGCGCAATAATCTCTTGTGCTGTTCGTTGTTTTTGATGATAGACCGTCTCCATAGATTGAATTAAACGCTGAGTGATTCGATCTAATTTGATAGTTTGTCCTTCATACAAACGATCCGGTTGCTTAAAAACATAAGAATTTTTCAAGCGTTGATAGCGATCATTTTTTTGCTGCAATTGGTAGAGAAAGCTTTGCTCTAAACGTGTTTGTCTATCTTTTATTTTCAATAATTCTTCATTCAAAACTGGAACAGCTAATTCTGCTGCGGCAGTCGGAGTTGCTGCTCTGACGTCAGCAACCATATCTGCAATTGTCACATCTGTCTCATGACCAACAGAAGAAATCACTGGCGTTTTGGCTTGATAAATCGCTCTAGCCACACGTTCTTCATTAAACGGCCACAAATCTTCTATCGAACCGCCTCCACGACCAATAATCATCGTGTCAAAGTTGCCCAACTCTTCTATACGTTTTATATTGCGGACAATATCATCAGCCGCTTGATCCCCTTGTACCAAAGTAGGAAATAAAACAAGCTGGGCAATTGGATATCTTCTTTTTACTGTTGTAATAATGTCCCGGATAACCGCTCCGCTGGGGCTTGTAACAACTGCAATGCGCTTAGGATATCTTGGCAGCATTTTTTTAGGCCCTTCAAATAACCCTTCTTTTCCCAACTTTTCACGTAATTCTGCTAAAGCTTGGTACAGTGCACCAACGCCATCTGGCTCCATATGTTCTACATAAATCTGATACGAACCGCCGCTTTCATACAATGAAATACGACCGACCAACAAGACCTTCATTCCTTCTTTTGGTTGAAATTTCAACTTTTGAAAGGCTGATTTAAACATAATTGCAGAAATTTTCGCACCATCGTCTTTTAAACTAAAGTATTGATGGGCATTTGGACGTAAACGAAAATTAGATATTTCGCCAGTTAAATAAACACGCTCCAAGTATGGATCAGCATCGAATTTACGTTTTAAATATTTTGTTAAGGCAGTAACTGTTAAATATTGCTGCTCCATCTTCTCACCTTACTTTTGTTTTTTAGCTGCTTCCACCGTTTGGTACATTAACATCGTGATCGTCATCGGTCCAACACCTTTTGGTACAGGTGTAATAAAACTTGCAACCTCAGAAACTTCATCAAATTTTACATCACCGATCAATTTACCATTTTCGTCTCGATTCATACCGACATCAATCACAACTGCACCAGGTTTAACGAATTCTTTTGTAACAAAATGACCACGGCCAATTGCGACTACTAAAATATCTGCTTCTCTAGCAACTGCGGGTAAATCAACTGTTCTTGAGTGAGCAATGGTCACAGTCGCATTTTTCATCATCATCAATTGCGCCATTGGTTTGCCAACGATATTGCTACGCCCGATCACGACTGCTCGTTTACCCTCTAAATCAATATTATAGGCTTCAAACATTTTCATAATGCCATATGGCGTACAAGGAATCATTGTAGGTTCACCAATAAATAATTGTCCCATATTCATTGGATGAAAACCATCAACATCTTTTTTGGGATCGACAGCTAACAACACTTTTTCTTCATCGATGTGTTTTGGCAACGGTAATTGAACTAATATACCATGATAGTCTGAATCTTGATTGTATTGTTCAATCACAGTAAGTAATTCTGTTTCAGAAATTGTTTCAGGTAAGCGTTCGATTTTTGAACGGATACCGATTTTAGCAGCTGCAATGTCTTTGTTCTTCACATACGTTTGACTTGCTGGATTTTCGCCAACTAATAAAACAACTAAACCTGGATGAATGCCTTTTTTTTCAAGTTCTTGTACTTCTGCCTTGATTTGCGCCTGCATTTTATCTGCTAGTTCACGACCGTTGATTAACTCTCCCATAAGATCACTCCTCATTTTTGTTATATTCTTTTATTTTAGCATAAGTCAGCTAGTCTTGACACTCTATAATCTTTCTCATTTCCGATATTTTTGTAAACTAAAAAAGATTCAAAGTATTTCTACTTTGAATCTATATCTTTCATTACATTAGCCAAAACACCATTAACGAATTTTCTAGAACGGTCATCACTATATTTTTTCGCTAATTCAATTGCTTCATCCAAAGCAACTGTATTTGGGACATCTCCAACATAAAGCATTTCAAAAATGGCTATACGTAAAATAATCAAATCCATTTTAGCAATACGTGTGATTGACCAATTGTTACCTAAATGTTTTTTGATGATCTCGTCTAGCTCTGCTTTTCGATCACAAACGCCGCCTACCAATAAGTCTAAGTAAGTTGGGACAAATTCTTCCCCATCTTCACTAATGATTTCTTGATTATCTAACTCCAATGCGTAAGAAATCGCATCTTGTTTTGTTAAGTCAACATTAAAATCTAAAGGAAATAACGCTTGAAGCGCCTTTTCACGAATCTCGTGACGAGTGAAACTTGGCTTACTCATTTTCTCCCTCTTCTTCCGGGAATAATTCATCGAAATCTGGTTCAGGTAATTTTTCAGGTACTACTGCTACTACATGAACATTCACTTCCACCAAATCAATATCTGTCATAAATAATACTTGCTGTTTTACACGATCTTGCATTTCTAATGCTACTTTCGGCACAGAAATACCATAATTTAAGTAACAATAAATATCGACTTTCAAGCCCTCTTCTTCGGCTCTTAAATAAATACCTTTACCGTGAGCAGCACGTCCAAGAAATTCTGTTACATTATTAGCAAACGTTCCACGCATACCATATACGCCGTCCACTTTAGATGCTGCAATACCAATAATGACTTCAATTACTTCTGGCGCAATAACAATTTCGCCTAAAGAATCTTTTGTATTAATCACTAGATTTTTTTCGTCAGTCATTTTAATCCTCCTTATACTATAGGTAACAACGTTGTTCCGCTTCGCTACACCTTGTACTTTTCAACATCAGTTCATTCCATTCACTGTATTTCAAAGCAAAAGCGTAGTGGGCTCACTTAGCTCTGAAATAAAAATAGGAAAATCAGAGGGTAACTTTTTTGTCACAATCAGATTTTATCTTTTTCCGAGAAACAAGCCCATGTAACCGGAAAGTCATGCACGAGAAACTTTTTATATTTCAAAGCTACCGCTCATTTACCTATCCAAGTTTATAATCATTCCTAGTTTATCATTAATTGGCTCATTTCGCTACAAAAAAAACTAAGAGAAAATCAGTCTAAAACGCTTTATGCTTAGAATATAGGCTCATATCAAAATCATTCACCGTTTCTTTATTTATAATCTTTTTTCTGCTTCTAATGATTTGTAACAATTTATAATATAATTAATTCTTTAGGAGATTGTGTCAAGACCCGATTCCCATCTTTGGTAATCAATAAATCATCTTCGATTCTGACACCGCCAAGACCTGGCAGATAGATTCCAGGCTCATCTGTTATAACATTTCCAGGAACAAATTGTTTATCTGCTTTAAAAGAAACATTTGGTCCTTCATGAATTTCAAGTCCGATCCCATGACCTGTGCTATGTCCAAAAGCTTCACCATATCCATAAGAAGCAATATGATCACGAGCAATGGCATCTAGTTGAATCCCTGTTAATCCTGGTTTTGCTTCATCCAATACTTTTAATTGCGCTTCTAAAACGATTTGATAGATGTCTTTAAGTTTGCTATTAGGTTCGCCAATCGCAAATGTTCGAGTCATGTCTGAAACATACCCTTGATAATAACAACCAAAATCCAACGTGATTAAGTCACCTTTTTCAATAACTTTTTCACTTGCAACACCATGAGGCATCGCCGAACGTACACCACTTGCTACGATTGTTTCAAAAGAGACACTAGTTGCACCTAAAGAACGCATATAAAAATCTAATTGGTTGGCAATTTCTATTTCAGTCATCCCTGGTTTGATCACGGTCAAAATATGTTTAAATCCAAGATCAGCAATACTACAAGCTTTTTCAATGATCGCAATCTCTTTTTCATCTTTAACTTCACGTAATTCTTCAATTAACCCCGCAACTGGAATCAAGTCACACGGAGTGATCTCCTCTAGCAAGCTATATTCTGCAAAACTTACAAATGTTTCTTCAAATGCCAAGTTAGCTAATTGTTGTTTTTCTGCGATCGCCACTACCTCATCGTAGATTGGACCAGTATTTTGAATAATTTCAAAACCTTGTGCTTGTTCTGCAGCTTGTTCTGTATAACGAAAATCAGTTACAAAAAAAGCTTTATCTAAAGTAATAATAGCTAACCCAGTTGTTCCAGTAAAATTGGTTAAATAACGTAAATTGTATGGACTTGTAATCAGAAAACCTGAAAGATCATTTTTTTTCATCAACTCTCGCAACTTATTTACTCTTACCATCATTTTATTCGTCCTTCTTTCCTAATTAAGTTCTTATCTATTATAACAAATATTGATTTTGAAAAACACCGAAGACATGCAACCTCTAAATTATTCTAAAGTTTCTATAATTACAGAGGACACTTTACCTTTTTTTAATCTATTTCCATTATAGTAAGAGTTGAAAGTGAGGTCACTAATGAAAAAAAGATATTTTGTATACATATCATTCTTAGCAATAATCGGCATGATTCTTTACGCCTTCTTTATAGAGCCAAAAAGAATTGTCACACATAACTACACTATTGGAAATAACGAGGGACAAAAACCAGTCAAAGTCGTTCAACTTTCAGACATTCATATCCAAGAAAAATACCCTGTAGCTCAATTAGAAAAAATCGTGACGAAAGTAAATAAGGAAAAACCAGATATTATCTTGTTTACAGGCGATTTATTTGATAATTATGCTGAATACGGGCCTGCAGAAGAAGTAACTGCTGCTTTAAGTCGTTTAACTGCACCATTAGGAAAATATGCGGTGTGGGGCAATCATGATTATGGTGGAGCTGCTATTCGTGTGTATCCAGAAATACTAGCTGCTGCAGATTTCCAATTACTGGAAAATTCTGGCAACAACGTTTCTTTACCTAATGGAAAATCAATTTATATAGCAGGTTTAGATGATTCTTTACTAGGAAATTCTTCTGTCACTGATACATTAGCCAATCGCCAAAGCGACTACACTATTTTACTAAGCCATGAACCTGACGAAGCTGATGCAGCACTGGATCAAAACGTTCAACTAATTTTATCCGGTCATAGTCATGGCGGACAAGTCAAAATACCATTTTTTACAATTAAAAATACTATGGCAGAAAAATACTTTGAAGGTTTTTATACGTTAGCTAATGATACAATTTTATACGTCAATACAGGTTTAGGTACAACAAAAATTCAGGCACGATTTAGAGTCCCACCTGAAATTGCGGTTTTTGATATTTATGTTTAGATTTCTATTACAAGAGGTTGAGAAAGAAGCGTCTAACTCCGAGATATAAAGGGAGTTGCTTCTGCTCCCACCGTTTATTCAGATTCCTTGAGGCTAAGGTATAACTCTACGAGTTATACCTTAGCCTTTCCTGTTAGTTTATTAATTTATCAAATTTTTTTGACTCGGCCGCCAATTTTATCAGCGAATTTTTCTGCATAATTTTTGCTTAGAAAGATTAAAACACGCCTTTTATCCCTTGTACGTTGTCCGTCTTTACCAATATACCCGTGTAATACTTTTACAGCGTACATCGTCATTCCTCCTTTGCGTTAAGATAACCCCATCGGCTTACCTATCATTATTATCAAATTAGTGATGAGTTAACTATAGTCTAAAAAACTTAATTCAAACATAAAAATGTTTGAATTAATCATGAACTCTTATTAAGAAAAAAATAAATGCGTTGAGGTAATAGATCATCACCTCAACGCATTTATTGTAGACTGTTTTTGAATTCCTTCTGCTATTCAGTGTTTACCTTTTTCAAACAATAATATCCTTCGTTTTTTTGTCCATATGTATCCTTGCTGTCCAAGTTTCAAAAGTAACGATTACAGGCTCTTGGTGATCCAGTTCTTTTTGGTAGTCTGATAATTTAGACTCGATCATATCTAAAGATTCAATCGGCTCAATTGTAAATTTTCCTTTCAGAAGTAGGCTTTCATGTTTGATTTCCTCATAACAACAGACAGATCCATTAGGGTTACATTGAATATTTTTAACAGTTTCACCGTTTCCATCCAAATAAAACTGCAATTTTAATAAACCCTCTCTCCATAACGGTTCAGAAACAGCAATAACGGTTGGAAAATCACGCTTATCAATTGTTGAAATCAAAAATACCTTACTGGAGTTTAATAACCTGAGAATCCGATCGTGTATTTCCATTATCGAAGGCCTCCTTAATCAAGTTTTCGTTAATTATAACAATATTCTATCATTTTTGAAAATTTGCACCCTTTTTATATAATTTTTATGATACACAAAAAAAAAAGCGAGATGAACAAAACGATTATCCGCTTTCTCCATCTCATCTTAACTTGTTTAATCTTTTATTGAATTATCTTCTCTTAACAAACTGCTTTGTCGAGCCTTACTTAAAATCAGTCTACAAATTGGACCAACTAATAACAATTGTAGCGGCAATGCCATAATAAGATTTTTAATAAATCCATCCATGTAATACTTCAAAAAATTTTCTGTAAAACCAAATTGAACCAATACCCCATACATCGACATAAAAGCAACCATCCCTAAAACCATACAGCTAGAGACAGCTAAGATCATATGGATTCTTTTCTCTTTATTTAGTGGCAAAGCAAAAGCAATCTTTTTCGCTGTTGTTGCAACAACTAATATATCAAGTAAAAAAGCAACAATAAACCCCGGTACAAGCCCTCCTAATAAATTATTTAGTGAAAACTGCCCATGTAATAAGAGATTATAAGCACTCATGAAAAGCACCATAGAAAAACAGACAATCGTTGTAAAAAATAGACCTTCTTTTTTATTTTGCGACATACATACACTCCTCTTTCTTTTTTTATAACAGAGTTTATGCTATCACAAAAAATTTTTTCTCGTAAGTTATTTTTTTAATGCGACCTATCAAAAATTAATATACGCAAAAGGTTTCTTCCTTCTAAATAGATATCATATGTGGTACAGCTACAATCTAGTTTTATATTGTATATATAAAATAAAAAAAGCTCTATTCTTCAATTTACAAAGAATAGAGTCACTTGTTGAACTATGGGATATGCTAACTCAGGATCACACATGAGTAGTGGAATACTATATTTACTGGTCTTTACTTTCTATAAAAGATAAAAATAATTTATTCAAAGGTTCCCACGTATTGTCATTTTTTTCTGATGTATTTTTAGCTATAGCTTCTAATTCAATTAGTTCTTTTTCAATATAATTGTTCAAAACCTCAATTTTATCTATTGAATCAAGTTCTTTCGTACTTTTTTTCTGCTCTAACAAATCACTTACTATTGGTTTTAGGTTGTCTTCAAGTACGCCATCTGCTAATACTTCAAACTCGATCGGAGGAACGCTACTATATTTTAAAATCCATTTACTAGCTAAAATTGGTCTTAACACGTAAAAATATTTTTTTGCTTTTACCTTATCCGTTTTTAGATACTCTCTATAGTTTGTATTCGCCATATGCCAGTAATGAAATAACGATTTTTTTATAGAGAAGTAGCTACTTAATAATTCTTTAAACTCATCTGCTTCAGTCGTTTTTTTATAAACAATTGGCGAAGAACACCATTCAAACAATGTTGGATTTGATTTGTACAGCAACCGTAAAGCTTTTTGAATATCCCAACCATTAATATCAAGAACATCATCCAGTTGCCATTCAATCACATCTCTTACACCTTCCAACTTTAAATAACTATCTTCATCCCTTACATATAAAAATCGTACGTCATAATCACTATCTTTTGATTCAAATCCCCAAGCTCTACTCCCAGATTCTACAGCAAGAATGATCTTCACATTTTCTTTATTTTCGATTTCTTCTAATTTAGTTTGAATTATTTTATTCATATTTACACCTCTTTTAATCAATCATAGCACAGCTAGTTATATAAACATGGTTATTTATCAAAAATTTAATTTAGGCTTAAACGCTCCAATCGCTAAAGCTTCAGCGTATAATAATTCTTTAGACCCATATTCTTTTAATGGGATAACCCCCACTTGAAACTCTTGTATAATATTTTCCCAATTTTTTTGATGCTCTCTTTTAAAAATGTCCCATTTTATATCAACACTATCCCCTTCAATTTCCAAGACTTTACATTTAAAAAATTTTGATCCTTCATTACAGGGAGTATAATACTGATTTACTCTGAATTGAATATCTTTCGTCTTCGTACCACCAACACCGATATAAAGAATTTCATCTGTATTCTTTTTTCTGAATAGATACAATCCTTTACTGCAAATATGTTTTATTTCATTTTTATCCTCAAGCCAACATATCATGTTTTGAATATCAGTTTCTAAATTTGTAAGATCTAATGATAAAACCAAATTATTCACTCCTTTATATACCTTTTTCAATCATATCAATAGTAAGAATAAATATCTACTAGACAAAAAAAATACTTAGTTTTCCTACTAAACTACTTCATCATACTGTTAATTAATTTTTCGTCCAATTATTATATATAGGGAGAGTATATTTAACAGGTACAAGGTTTTTACTGGTTGATTGTGTACTTTTATTCGACACTTTGCTACATCCGATATAAACTCTTTATTTATTTATTCCAACCTATATGTTATATTTAAATTACTAAAATTAAAGGAGTGGTTTATTTTGAAAAAGAAATTGTTAGTAGGAAGTTGTTTGGTCGCATTCGGCTTAGTTGTAGCCCCTAAAGCAGTCAGCGCAACCGAAAGGGAAACATTGCCACCCACTGGAATAAGACCTAGAGTAAGTGTATTAAAACAAGAAATTACACTTAAGAGTGGTGACATACAACGCATTTATTTTGACGGCATTGTTGATAAAGAAAATTTTGCATCAAAATTGCTCGTAAAAATTAAACCTCAAAATCCTGAAAATGACTATTTTGGCGTTTCTCATTATGTTTACACTAATGATATATTATTAAATGATTTCGTCTCAAATACTAATTCCATATTTGAATATAAGTGGTCGCCAATGACAGATGAGTCATACAAAGATAAAGTAAAATATGGCGCTAGACAATACATTTCTATAAATAATTATTCATTAGTTCCTATAAAATTTACCATTGGGTACACGACAGGTATTCACATGAAATCCAACCCATGCCTAGATTATAGTGATATTAATTTCAATTTATAAACAAACAAGGAGACAGGTTAATCACTGTCTCCGTTTTTTGTGTTAGAGTAAGTAACTGTCTCAATATCTTTGATTTAGCTATCTCAAGGTTGCAAATGTCGGTTTATCCAAAATAAAAAAGCCCTACCCTTTACTACACAAAGGATAGAGCAAATCAATTCAAAAATTATTGAGCTACTGCCGGGTAAACAGACACTTGTTTTTTGTCACGGCCTTTACGTTCGAAACGTACTACGCCGTCTACTTTAGCAAATAAAGTGTCGTCGCCACCAATACCTACGTTAGCTCCTGGGTAAATTTTAGTTCCGCGTTGACGGTATAAAATTGATCCACCAGTTACAGTTTGTCCGTCAGCGCTTTTAGCACCTAGGCGTTTAGATTCAGAGTCACGGCCGTTAGATGTAGAACCGCCTCCCTTTTTGTGGGCGAATAATTGTAAATTCATGTTTAATAACATAGTCTGCACCTCCTATTTTTCATTTATGGTTTTGACTTGAATAAATTCAAGATTTTCTTGCTCGACTGCTTGTAAACCTAGTAAAAGATTTTCCAAGAGAATTTGGGCAATGTTGGTTTGTTCCTGATTGGCTTTAGAAATCATCTCAACATAAAGGAAACCACCTTCATCTTCGTTGGTTTCTACAATCGGTTCAAAGCCAGCTAACGCATCAATCCCATTGACCGTGCTAATCGTCAAAGCAGACACTGCTGCACAAACGATATCACTGCCATATGGACCCGCTTCAGCATGCCCCGAGACTTCAAAAGAAACGATTTGACCTGCGCCATTTCGTTTAAAGGAACTTTTAATCATTGATAGGCCTTCTTTCCTATGCAACTTAAAAGAATTATGCGTTGATTGCGTTGATTACAACTTTTGTATATGGTTGACGGTGACCTTGTTTGCGGTGAGTGTGTTTTTTAGGTTTGTATTTAAAAGTCACGACTTTCTTTTGTTTGCCGTGTTTTTCTACAGTTCCTTCAACAGTTGCACCTTTAACAGTTGGAGCACCTACTTTCGTAGATTCGCCACCCACTAAGATAACTTCGTCAAAAACAACTTTTTCGCCAGCTTCTACGTCTAATTTTTCAACGTAAATTGCTTGACCTACCTCAACTTTTACTTGTTTACCACCAGTTTTGATAATTGCGTACATGCTATACAGCACCTCCTTCTTCTAGACTTAGACTCGCCATCCCAAGTGATAACATGACGTCATGCTTAAAAACTTGTTCTGTGCGGTTGTAGCTGTGGAGTCCACAATTACAACATTAGTATCATACCAAAATAAGGAATAATAGTCAATAAAAACTTAGATTTTCAGGTGCGGAAAACAGTTTTTAAAAAAACTTTGTTGTTATTTCTAATTTATGATTGACTTTGTTTTCTATGTTCATTATAATAAATTTTGTTGCGTTAATAGTTTGCGCCAATAGCTCAGCTGGATAGAGCACTCGCCTTCTAAGCGAGCGGTCGGGAGTTCGAATCTCTCTTGGCGTATTATAATTAAAAAAAGTGAAGATAGAATACTGATTCTATTCAGAAAAAACAAGTCCGAATTTTGATACAATATCAAAATAGGACTTGTTTTTTCTTTGAAAAATACTACTACTTCGCACTATTGAATTTTTTTATCTAATATCAGTTAACGTAGAACATTAAACAGAGAAAATGGTCATTAACTTATATAACATCCTTACAAAAATATACAACTCGCATTTCTAAAAAGTCTTATACAGGTTTCATTCAACAATCATATGAATTTATCATCAATTGGATATGGATCATTTGTAATCCAAGTCGCTTCGACATAAGAATTTCCGGTTTTTACATCTCCTGTAAAAAATCGTAATCCACTATCCCCATGATTCCATTCAACAAGTCCCCAAAGTTTAGCACGACTAACGGCATTCCACATTACGCAACTGCATGGTGTAATATAGAAGTTTTTTCCATGTTCATCTATCATTTTATAGCCTTCAGGAAGTTTGTAAATCATTTGTCCCTCATTGTTACTATTTGTCAAATTAATTCTCAATTGTAATTTAACTAAATTGCCTACTCTATAAATATAGCCATAAAAGTTACTAAACGAAGCTGCATTACCTGTTCTATCAGTATTTGTAATTTCTTTAAAGTAAGTCTTATTAACTACATCACGACCATTTACCTTCAAACCATCTTTAAAATTCTTAATCCCAGTAATGGTTTCATTACCGGTCTTTTTCACCACTGCTTCATCAAAATTATCAATAGCACTTGTATGTGTCTTTGGATAAAGTAAATTCCCTTTTTCTTCTAATTGTACAATATCTGCCATTATACTGATCCCACCTTACTGAAAGTTATTGTTGGTAATGTATCTAATTTTTTCTTATCTACTGCACTCATTAGTCCGTTGACTGTTTGTGTTGCTGTAGCGGTAGTTGTTGCATTTGTTCCTGCTGGTCCTTGTGGGCCGGTTGCACCTGTTGCTCCAATTGCCCCCTGTGGGCCGGCTGGACCTGTATCTCCTTTTTCACCTTTGATTGTTGTTAATCCTTCTACTGCATTTACATGTGTTTTTGGATAAACAACAATGCCATCACTTTTTAATTCAACGATATCTGTCATACTGTTCCCACCTTATCTATTGTTATTCCTGTTCCTTGTACACCAAAATCTTTCGCTGTTAATGTAATATCACCTGTTTTTCCATTGATTGATGTCACCCCAGTTCCTACTGCCCCAGTTTTATCTAAACCAAGGATGGCACTGACATGCGTTTCTGGAAAAACTTGACGTTGAACGCCAGATTTATCGGTCTCCATTACTTTTTTGATTTCTACTTCATGTGTCATTAAACTGAACCTACCTTTCTCAGGAAGAAAGTATTTTGTTTTTCACTATCGATTTCAGCTACGACTAAAGCCGAAGCTTCTTTTTTATGAGTAACTTGTCCTAATTTAGTTACGCGATGATTCAAACTGAATTTATCATCACGAATCGTTCTAAGAATACCGGTTTCCCCACTTTTTAAAGTAAAGTGCGCTTGTTTTAATTCTTCGATCAAGCTCAAAAGATTCCCAGCCGCATTTTCGTTTAAAATTTCTTTGATTGCAGCAAACCATTTATCAAACGCTGATCTTTGAACTGCAGTCCATTGATCATATTGTTCTTGATTTGTTGTAATCCATCCTTGAAACTCTTTAATAATCCTCTGTAATTCTTCCTGTGCTTCTATATACCAATCATCATAAATCTCCTGAGAGGTCTTCACCCATTCAGTGAAATAACGCAAGATTTCTTCAAAAGTCCAAATATAGTTACTATCTTTGATTCCGTCCTCATAAATACTTTCTTTCACTTGATAAACAAAATCTCTCGTTGAAAATTGTTGCCGCCAATTTAGATCCTCCTGAAGTTCTCTAAAACTGAAATAAGCAGTATTTTCTCCAATATTTTGCATATCGTAATTCGTTAACGTATATTGAAACTTCCCTTTTTTTGCATCAATGATTTTACTGACTTTTTGCTCAGACAAGCCAAGTCCAGCATGATGTCCTTGTTTAACACAGAAAAATGGGGTTACATTTGAAATGTCTTTTGGCTTTCCATTTTCTGTTACCGTCACATCCAAGACTTGTGTTCCTTCATCAAATTGACGAATCATGATTGAAGGAATATTGTCATTTGGTTGTGTGGTTGATAAAAAAATTGGATAAATAATTGACATTTACTCACTCCTTTCTATAAATTGATTATTTGGGTGGAATAATAATTGAGCTTATTTCGCTTGATCCTACCCAAGTACGTTCGTACTTCTCTATAATTTGACCTTTACCGATGTTTTGTTCATACGTTTGGAAACCACCGGTTATTAGTCCTCTTATAACTCCTGTATGTCCATAAGTGTAATCAACATTAAAACCGCCAATATTTCCACCGCGTTTCCAGTTGATAATTGCTCCTGGCAGTAAATCCTTATATTCAGGTTGATAAATGACTTTCCAACCAACTGCCACCCAATCATAAGAACTACCAATATCTGCAGCTGCTTCTGTATTTCCGATTACATGACTTAATGGATAGCTTGTTTGTGCACCTAAACCGCAACCACCTAAAAAACCAGAATACTCTGCCGGTACAGCGTAACATTGACCATTTCCCCAATAACGACCGACTAACGTTTCTAAATGATCTAGTCCAAGTTTCCCTGTCCCTGTTGATGGTTTTAGCTCTTTAAATTTGTTATACCATTCTTTAGCATACCCTTGTCTTTCGGGATGCGCATTTTTAGGTCTTTCAAAATTCATTTCAAATGCGTAAGCCGCTATTTCCGGTTCTGAAATAGATTTAAATCCATTAACACTAGTTGGATTAACTGCCCCAATCCATTGACCGTTATACATACACCAATCAATCAGTTTAGCTTGAGCCAATGTTGACTTGTAGTCATTGTTGATGCCAGCTGCCGCAATCAGGCGTTTAACATACTCACGACCATCCCATGTTGGACTGCCTACAAGTGGATAACTTGATCCATCCCATTGGACTAAACCATACGCCGGACCGTCTATCTGATCTGTATCAGGATTCATCGTGCCGCCTGTTTCTTGCTGTACATTCCCTAAAACCCCGGCGGCAGAAGCTTTGCTGTAGCCATTAGAGAGAAGAAAGCTCCATAAATCCCAAGCAAATTTGTCAGCTTGACTCGTCACTTCAGGAGGATAGCCACCGCCAGTCCCTCCATTTCCACCACTGCCATTACCATTCCCTGTGATTTCTTTCCCATTAAGAAACAGCTTGCCGTTTATATTCAATTCACCATTCAAAGCTACTTTTCCATGAATTTTTAACTTAGGGTTATCCGCAGTGCTATCGGATGGAATACTAATAACATTTACATGATTTTTAGCATCTGTTGACTGTGTCGCTAAATTGATTGAATAGCCCGTTTTTTGAATAATCGTATACCCATCCAGTACTCCATTAGTAAAAGCTGGTGCAATAGCCCCAATTTCTTTGCCTGTAGAAGAATTTAAAAAGCGAATTTTCCCATCTACAATGTGAACTTTAAATCCACTACTGTCTGATTCAAATTGAGAACCGTAAATATTTACACCTTTTATATCAATCGCTCTTAAAGTACCTGTATTGATATAGTCAGCATTAAATTTCCCGTCAATCGTCCAAGCCGTTTTCGGTTTATTTGTAAAATCACCTTTCACAAACCCAATGCCGTCAGCATTCATTACTAAAAAACGATTACTGTTATCTAATGAATTCCCATTCATAAAAACTTGTTGATACGGCTCACGACTGTCAGACTTTCCTGTTTCAATCCCATTCATCAGTTTTATAGAACCACCTTTGGCTCCACGAATAATATCATCTTGCCATTTAGAAATTTCCTCAGAATCATAAAAAGTCATCTTTTTATCTTCTAAAGAATCCACATTCCCTTTAAGATCCGATGCTGCTTTAGAGATACTTCTCGTAATATTATCTCCTAAACCAGCTTCGACTTTTCCAGTAAGGCGATCGATTTTCACTTTAAAAATTCGTGTTTTATAATGATAATTACGGTCATGTCTATGAATGGTCACTGTATTGCCAATCGTATCGCCACCTAAAATCTCCGTTTTGAATTGAGTCAGCGGTCGAGAATATTCGATAAGAGAATCGTATGTGTGTTTTAATAAAGTTTCTGGCTCTTCATCTTCATCAAATACGATCACTTTTTCTCGTTTTCTCATGCCGCCATTTTTCAATGGGATACCATATTGCTTCGTCATTTCAGGAAATTCCAGCCAGTTTTGTCCTTTGGGTTTATTTAAAGGTTTACCACTTGTTTTTTTCCATTCTACATTCGTAAACTCAATACGTTTTCCTTTTCCATCGCCAACATCTTCTCCACGGCCACGACCAATCAAGCTTGTATACACTTGGTTACGATCCTGTTCTTTTACAATACTTAATGCTTTCTCACCATAAGTGAAACGTTGATTGCTCTGTTCACCAATTTCATGGTAAACTTCCAACCATTTTTCTGTAATACCGATGCCGTCGATTTTATATTTAAATAGAATTTCGCATCCCTGTGCTTGGATATTTTTTAATGCATCCCTCACAGAAAGAAAACTGAAATCCTCTGTGATTAAAGGTAAATTAGTGTCGACTTTTCCTAAACGCCATTCTGTTTCTGCTAATAATTTTTGCAATGTACTTTTGATTGATTCATTCTTCACTTGTACATTTTTGACCACATAAGAATCTAGCTCATCTGGTGCAAAACTAATACCCGTAAAGGATAAAAGGTTCTCTGAGTCACTGTCTAAAATAATTCTATATAGACTATATGACATTGAATTTTCTTTTACAGCCATGTACGCTGCTACTTTCAACTCTTCGTCATAAACAGTTGATACATTTAAAGTATCATTCATCAACTCAGCTTTATTTGATGTGATTTCTTTTTCTTGAACCACTTCTACTAATTCATCTTCTTTAACAATCCGAATTAAATGCTGACGTTCATCAAAGAAATAAACACTTTTGCTCACAACTGCACCTCCCGATAAGAAATAATCATCTGTCCATTGGTACAACGGATTGTTTGTCCTTCTTTGATCGTAAAATTCTCAAAATCACTTTCTAAATCAAGTAAGAAAGTCTGATCAATATCGTTTACATAGACCTTCCCTTTTAAAAAATCAAAAATAATTCGATCGCCAGCACTTAAATTATAGCTAGTAATTTTAATTGTTTTTTCGCCATTTACTATCATTAAAGGGCCGAATTTTACAATAGTTACTTCAATTTTTTCAGGTATCGTCTTATAGGGTAGATACGTCGTGACCTCTCCATCTGTTTTTAGTAAAACCGAATATTTTTTTGGATCGGTACAAAGAATTTCAAAACTTGAAATGATGCTATTCGTATCTCCCCGAACTTCGTCAGTTGATTTATATTGTCCGTAATAATGATAATCTAACTCATCTTTAAAGCGTATTTCGACATCCGATTCTTTGTACAGCAAACGCATCAATTGATGGTATTTTTTCTGCACGTCTTTTGCGTCTTTTCCAATCAGTTGATAGGTTACTTTGATTGTTCGAGATGGTAATTTTTGATTTAGTTTGATACTTCCCACTTGAGTCTCTTGGGTTTCGATATCAAGCGATAGCATTTCTCTGCCTGTTATTGCTAATGTACGATAGCCGTCAATCATTTTTTCTAGATAAACTCCGTCATACATCATGGCTGAGGAAGGAAGGATCAAATCATCTTTGTGGACTTTTTTTGTCGTGTCTTCAAAATAATACATTTTTCCCCTCCTTCTAAAATGCTAAGTTAATAGCAGAATCTTGTCCCATTGCTTCTGAAATATCTGAAACAAAGGCTTTGAATTGTTGATTGCCCAGTTTGATATTGAATGTTGCAGGTTGTTTTTCAACTTGCAGTGTTTGTGTACTGCTAGATTGAGTCGAAAATTTTTGGACACTATCCACCTGCTGATCAAGGCTATCTAAACTTGGTAAGAAGACTTTAGAAGCTAAATCATCCATTGGTTTGTCGACTACGTGGGCATTTCTTTCAATACCAATAGCTAAACCAGCTGGAAGCATTGCTCCGATTTCATCTCGCATCCAGCGAGATGGTGAATGAATTTTGAAAAGACCTTTGAAGGCATCACCAATACTTTTACCAATGTTCAAAACTGCGTCTAATGCCGCTTTAGCCATTCCCCCGATACCATCTATTAGCCCTTGAATTAGATTCTTTCCAGCTTCTTTTAAATCCGGAACGGCTTTTATCAATGTTTCCAAAAGTTTCACCATGATTTTGGCTCCTGCAGCTACGACTTTTGGTATACTTTCACCGATTCCTTTTACTATAGCTAAAATCAATTCAACAGCTGCTGCTAAAATTTGTGGTAAATTCGCAAGTAATCCTTCACAAAGTTTTCCTACAATCTCTACTGCTGCATCTAATAGCTTTGGTAGATTTTCCGAGAGTGTACGAACCAATGTTGTAATTGCTTGTAACGCTACCGGTATCAATGTTGGTAACATAGAAGCAATTCCTTCAGCAAGTTTTACAAGTATTTCAATCCCTTTATCAATGATTTTAGGTAGTTCATTCGTAATATTCGTAGTAAACGCTTCAATTATATTCGTAACAGTACCAATGATCTGATCTTTATTAGCTAAGATTCCATCAACTAAAGCAAGTAATAAATCTAATCCTGTCAATAACAGCTGGGGTGCTGCAGATAATAGGCTCGTAACAAGTGATTCAATCAACATCAACGCCGCTGGGATCAAGGTTGGTAAACTTTCAATTACTCCTTGAACTAGCGCTTTAATCAGGTCAACTGCACTTTGCATAATCACAGGTAGATTTACAGCGATTGCTTCTGCAAACCCAGCAAGCAATTGTGCACCTGAAGTCATTAAATCTGGTAATTTTGAAATGATTCCATCTATAAAACCTCGGATTACTTCAGGACCTTTTTCAATGGCAGTATTAATCATACCTCCAAGTTGATCGCCGAATTGACTATTTACTAACCCCAAACCAACAAGAGCAACACCCAAAATTGCCGCGGGCCCCAATGCCTGTAAAGCAATGCCAAAAACAGAAGTTAAGCCTTGAATCATGGTCGTCATAGCGGTTGTACCTACTCCAGCAGATTTTTGTATCCCTTGACCAATCCCACCAAATGCCTTTGTAATTAATGGTACTTCTCCAGCCATTTTTTTCGTTCCTAATGAAATAGATTCAAAGAAACCAGATACATTCAACGCGCCTGAACCCATTTTATCCATAGCTTTCCCCACGCCTGTTTCTAAGGACAACATTCCATATGCCATCTGAGGAGCTAAGCTTGTCACTGTTTTGGATAAATTTTGTGTAAAACCAGTCACTTTAGAGTCTAAAGAAATAAACGGATCTAACATTTTTGTAGGTAAATCTTTAAACGGTGATTGCATTTTACTAAAACTGGCTGCAACGGTTCCACCTATTCCCTGAGATTTTTTCCCCAATACATTAAACGCCTCTGCTGCTTTTCCCAACTGGCTAGTTGCCACTGAGCTAAAATTTGTAAACATTGATTCAATAGAAGGCAAACCGAAATTACTTAGAGTAGTTTCTAACTCTTTGAATGAGTCTTTTACATCATTAAAAGCTGTTTTTACTGAACTAGGATCTGAAACAGATGAAAATAAATGATTAATTTGTGTTTCTAATTTAGAGGTACTATCAGTTATTTGGGTTATTGAGCCATTTAAACCAGCATCTACAGCTGATAAAATAGCCTTTACATTAATATTATGTTCCACTTTCACCCTCCTTTCCTATGAATTAAAATTCGCTATCCAATTTTGAAATTTCTCCTTCTCAGGAGAAGTTTTTTTCTGTTTACCTAATATTTTCTCTTCTGCTTTTCGATAATCGAAAAATTTATCAAATGTCCTAAACACTGGTTTACCTTTTCGCGTTTGACCTGCCATGACTGTCGCCCAGGCCTGCATGTGAATTTCATATTGCCTGTCTAATTGTTTTAATTGGTAAGCTTTCATTCGCAGTTCATAGTCTGGAATCGTCAAACGATCGATTTCATTAAAATCATCAATTTTCAAAAAACGTAAACAGTTCAAACGAACTTGTTCATATATTTCATCGAAATCTATAGTCGTTACACTTGTGCTTGTTCCAGCATCTTGTTGGTCATCATTCCGGTATATTCCGACTTTTTTAGCTCATTGATCACTTCTTCAAATAGATCTTTTGTCCCCTTTTCCTCGACATATTCTTCTAAGAACTTAACTGTCATTCGAGGTTTTTCAGTAGTATTTGCAATCAGTAACGTTTCAAACAGTGTATCCACATCAGATAAAAGAAGATTTGAAACAATTGCTCCTACACCTAATTTCAGCTGCATTCCACCACGTTCCACTGAATAACGCTTGTTGATTTCTTTTAAAAATCCGTAACCAAATCTGCAGTCAAATGTTTTTTCATTCATTGATAATTCCATGTCTATTCCTCCTGATTTTAAAAGAGGTCAGTTATACTAACCTCTTATATTGTCCGTTCAAATATAATTTATTGTGGCGCTGCTTCTACTTTCACAGTGTCCTTAAATTCATAATCTCCACCCTCAGAAGTATCAAGTTCTAACGCTGCAAAACCGTTTTTACCAGCACCTTCAATTGCCCACTCCAAAGAGTACTCAACTTTATTTTCTGCTGAATCTGTTTCTTCAAACGAAGTGAAAAAACCTTCAAAATATTTTGCTTTATATTTCCCTTCATCTTTACCAGTACCAATTTCTTTGGTATTGATACGCCAAATTTGAACGCGCTTATTTTCATCCATCGCTGTTTCTAATTTATCGATTTGAGTTGAACCAATTTTATATAAAGTTGTTGCTGTCACAGTGGTTTCTGTTGCTCCTGGTGTGACCACGCTACCATCTTTTGTAACCGTTGATTCACTTTCTTTTGATTTTGAATAACCATTTTCTGTGCTGTAGGCTAATCCCCATGCATGTTCATTTCCTTCGTCTTCGGCTAAACGAAAACGCCAAACTACATCTACTCCGCTTAATGCTGTCATATTTTGTTTCCTCCTTTAATGTTTTACTACTTTTTTCAGTTCCTCTACTTGTTGAAACGTTCGCTGTAATTGAGATGCCAATTGATTTTTTCTTCGTTGTTCTTCTCTCACTCTTTTTTGCAGCTTTTTGATAACTTTCAATTGTTTTCTGATTGTCTTATCTTGCTGCTCAAAGGTTAAAGCCATGGTTTCGTTCAAAAAAACATCGCTCTTTTCCATCCTGACATCTCCTCTCATTTAAAGTCACGGGCGACTGCGATTATCGAAGTTCTAAAGCACTTATTACTTGATAAACCTAGTATACAAAGGAATATCGATCACAAACTCCTAGTTTTCTTTTAACATTGTTTCAAATTCCTTTTGCTCTTCTTTCACGAATTGATTTCTAGAAGCTTATTATTTTCCTTTAATCGGCTGATACTATGGTAAAATAATAAAAGTGATTCCTAGTAATGCAGGAAATTTCTTGTGAAGGGCTGTGCTCGGTTCATGTACTTACAAAAATATACCCCTGATTTTTCAAACATGATTGAACAATACCAATTAGATGAGAAACAGTTGTTGCATACAGGTACTCCTGAAATCCCTATCACTATTTCTCAGAAGAATCATTTTATCCATCCGATTTTAGCGATAGAAGAAAATCGACTAACCAATTTTTTTGTTTTAGATGAAAAAAAAGATGTTGCGCTATACACAACAAATAAACAGGCTATTTTATTAAGAACTTTTTCTACTGATACCCGTTACCAAGGACAGGGGCATGCGAAAGAAGTCCTAAGATTGTTGCCAAATTTCGTTCGTTTGCATTTTCCAAACATTAATGAAGTGATTCTTGCAGTGAATGAAAACAATATAGCCGCTCAAACCCTTTACCAAAAAAATGGTTTCAAATTATCAGAAAAAGTTACCCACGGAGAATTTGGTCGGTTATATGTTATGAATATGATGCTAAATCCTGAGAATAACGAAGGTACAAAAATAATCGAAAATGAACAACTCTATTTAAGAGAATTCACGTCCGATGATTTTGATGATTTATGTCAGATTTTAGAAGATAAAGAAACAATGTATGCGTATGAGGCTCCTTTTACAAAGGAGAAAGTGAAGGATTGGCTAACTTGGAACATGACTAGTTACAAAGAAAATGGTTTTGGTCTATGGGCAATTATTGATCAAACCAGCCATGCTTTTGTTGGTCAATGCGGCATTGTTTATTCTGATGTTGAAAGTGAATCATTACTAGAGATAGGCTATTTAGTCAACAAACGTTATTGGAATCGAGGGTACGCTTCTAGTGCCAGCCAATTATGTCTCACCTATGCAAAACACGAGCTACATGCAAAGAGAATTCATTCAATCATCCGAGATAACAATAGCGCGTCTCAAAAAGTAGCTGAAAAAAATGGCATGACTATCATTCATGAATTTGATAAAGATTATTCTGGTCAAGCTATTAGACATTTTGTTTATAGTATTGATTTAAATAAATAAAGAAAGTAGTGAATATCTTGTTATTTTTAGATCACAGTCCCGATTTAAGTCCGATTGATTTAGAAATTTATAAATATATTGCGTCTCACATTGATGAAGTTGTCTATATGAGGGTTCGAGAATTGGCAAAAGAAACTCACAGCAGTACTGCCAGCATTTTACGTTTTTGTCGAAAGTTCGGGTGTGAGGGTTTTTCTGAATTTAAAATCAAATTGAACTTCTATCGAAAATCTCTAGCTGAACCTGTTACCACACATGCAGTTGATGAAACATCATTCACTAATTTTATTCAACGATCTACAGAATCTTTTTACCAAGAACGAATCAAAGCTGCGGCAAAATTATTATCTGAAAAAGATCTTGTCTTGTTTATAGGAACAGGGTCATCAAATATTATTGCCGAATACGGAGCACTCTATTTTTCTTCTATTTTTAGTATGGCTTTTCATATTGAAGATCCCATCAATCATCCAGTAAACTTTTTTAACAAAAGTATGGCAAAAAATGTATGTGTCATTGCTCTTTCTGTGAGTGGTGAAAATGAGGCGATCATTAACTATTTAAATCACTTTATTACAAATGATAGTTCAATTATTTCGATTACTAATAGCGAAAAATCTCCGATTGCTGCACTTTCGGATGTGAATATTCCTTATTATATTTCGACGGAAAGAATTGGAGATAGTGACATTACCTCTCAGGTTCCCGCACTTTACACAGTAGAATATTTAGCAAAAGAAGTCCAAAATTTGCAATCAAACTAAAAATGAAGCTAAGAAAATTATCGTTTAATCATTTATAGGGAAGGTAGTAGAACTAGTGATTCGTTCTACTACCCTCCCTATAGGTTTTAATTTGTAGTCATTTCAAAAACTATCTAAAAATAACTAGTTTCGTTTCTACCATGCTAGATTCTTTCATTTCAACAGTTTTAGAGACAAAGACATTGGCTACACCAAAAACTTTCATTGCAGGATCAACACCTGTGTATGTGTCATAACAAATACCGTCTTTCCCATTTGCCATATGAAATTCATCAGCCAAAATATTAAACTCTGAATTTGCCTAATCCGCATTGAAATCCCCAGCCAAGGTATCCTTTACTAACTTCATGCATTTCTAACTCCCAATATACTTACTTTACAGGAATCGTATAATAAACACTTGTTTGGTTAGGAAATGGTTTCCCAAGTTGACTATTCAGAGAGCCAATAGAAGAAACATTCATCTTGACTTCACTGATATCACTTGGTAAGTTTTCCCACACAACTTTATTGCCTGTTTGAGTATAACCAGGTGTTGTTTGACTTCCATGTAATTCATCTAGTACAGTGAATGGTTTATTATCAATATCTAATCCTGGAATGGCAACTTCTAGACGACCATTAACAATAGACTGTGGTTCTAAAGTAACTTCTTGTCCTTGAGGTCTCCAAACAGATTCATGGTTGTTTGTTTGCACACCTTGCCACTCAATCCCACCCCAAAAGGATGTTTTTCTTAAATTAGAAAAGTCATCGATATGATTGACTGCCAACCCTAAACTTATTATATGTCTGAATTCTCTAGGATTATTTCTTAAAATATCCATCGCCTTATTATCTAATTGATTTTTAGTTAACAATAAGTGAGTCATTACAGTTGGGCTGTATTTTCCAAGCTCAATTAAAGGAGAGATGTCTTTAATGTTATTGTATTGAAGTTGAAGATTATCTGTATAGCGATTTGTCTTCATTCTAGCAAATGGTGTCAAATCTTCAATTTCATTTAAATAAAGGAAAATGATCTTTGGCTGTAGATATTCAATACCTGTTATATCCTTAATCCCTTTTTCTTGTGCATTTAAGGCATAGTTCTTTACAGCTAATTCATCTTCAGTTACAAAAGATTCAACAGTTCGACCACCACCTAAATAGCCGGCAACTACTTGAGCTAAGTTAGGATCTGGGAAAAATTCTTTGATTCTTTTATACTGTTTAAGCGTTACTGGATAAGAAGAAATTTCTCTGTCATATTTATCAAATACAGAGACAAATACTTCTTGTTCAGGAGAAACAATAATTCCCTTCACATCAAGAGAGAAAGAAAATCCATTGTCATGGTCGACTAGCGCTTCTATTGTTTTTTGAATTTTTCCACCTATTTTCAATTTTACTTTTTCAGCTTTCGCTGTACCTTTTCCTGATAAAGTCCCATCAATATATGAGTCTTTACCAATCGTATAGATTAAATTGCTAGATTCCAATTCAAATGGAACAACCGGGAGTTTTTCTCCTTTCTCAATTTTATCTAGTCCCTCATACACAAATAAAATAACTTCTGTATCCTCTGTAGGAATGTCATCTGGATCAATTTCAAAATCAAAGTTACCGTTTGTTACAGCACCATCTCCGATTTCATAATATTCTTCATTTCCATCCTCATCGACTTCTCTAATCATAGCTTCTACTTTAGTGGCAAATTTTAAATCAACTTTTCCCGAAATACGGTCATTATTAATTGTAAAGGGATCTACCTGCCAATTGATCTCAAGTGTCTTTAAAGGTACTTGAACAGCAGCAACTTCTTTACCACCTCTATTAGTACCTTTGACAATAACAGAATCAGCGCTAGTAATCGCTTCACCTTCCACGTCAAAATAATTGTCTCCCTTTACTGCCTTTTGAGGCTTACCAATTAACCGATCATTGATATAAAGTTCAAGATTCTTTATTGCTGACGGAGCTCCAGAAACATCCACACACTCAACAATAATCTCTTTATCCTTTCCAATAATAAAGGGTTCATTCACTTTCAAATCAGCTAAAAGGAATGGTTGAATAATAGGTTTACTTCCCTCTTTCGCTTGTTCTTCAGCATGTGCTTGGCTAACCCCAACCAAAAGACTACCCAATAATAATGTACTTAACAATCTTAATTTGCTCCCATTCCCCATAAATTACCTCCGTAAATACATATTTTTAGCAATCAACGATTACTAAAAACATTGTACCCTTTTGATAATGTTTTTTCAACATTTTATCATAAAAATATTTTATTTATATATTTATAAAAATAAAAATACAGAGAAAAAATAGAATTTTATCTCTGCAAAATATAAATTATTAAAATTTAAAAATATTTTATTTGAAAAATTTTGATAAATATCGTTTATGAGCTTCTAACAACTCATCCATCACTTCTTTAGCAACATCTCCACTAGTAATCAAAGGATTCATCGTAAAAGCTTGTAACAACGTACCATAATCACCCGTTACTGCTGCTTCAATCGTCAACTCTTCCATTGATTTCATCACTTGCAACAGACCACGTTGTTGGGGTTTAAAGCCGCCAAAGTTATATGGAACTGGACCTTTTCCAGTGATCGTACATGTAACTTCTACTGCGCTATCAGCTGGTAAATCTGTAATTGTACCATTATTTCTTGTACTTACAGTCATGGTTGTACGCTTATCATTATGAATAGAATTAATGATTTCACAAGCTGCATCACTGTAACGAGCACCACCACGTTCTGCTAATTGTTTTGGTTTATAATCTAGGGTAGGATCTTTGTACAATTCAAATAGTTCATGCTCGATCTCTTTTACTTTTTCAGCACGTGTGCCGTTATTTTTAAAATCTTCTAATTCCTCTGCCAACATTTTATCAGTGTAGTAATAATAGTTGTGATAAGGACAAGGAACCATGTGTAAGTTTTCTACCTGTTCCCAGATCAAGTTATTGTCTTTAATATTCGCCACAATAGATTTCGCTTCGTCTTGACCATACATCACTTTGATTAGTTCATCCGTGCGGTCATTTCCGTTTTTGTCTGTAATCGTATGCCAATGTAAATGATTGATTCCAGCAAATTGGAAGAATAAATCACGATTATTTTCACCTAACAATTCAGCTTCTTCAAAGACTGCATTCACTGGTATGTTACATAACCCAACAACTTTATCCCAATTTCCATAGCGTAAAACAGCTTCTGTTACCATACCAGCCGGGTTTGTAAAGTTAATCAACCAAGCATTTGGACAAAGTTCCTTCATGTCTTCAACGATGTCCAAAATCACTGGAATCGTTCTCAAGGCTTTAAAAATACCGCCAGCTCCGTTGGTTTCTTGACCGATCATGCCATGACTTAATGGAATTCGTTCATCTAAAATCCGTGCGTCTAACAATCCTACACGTAATTGTGTCGTTACAAAATCAGCATCTTTTAGTGCTTCACGACGATCTAAGGTTAAGTGAACTTCACAATCCACACCTACGGCTTTGACCATACGTTTTGCCATTGCACCGACAGTTTCTAGTTTTTCTTTTCCTGCTTCAATATCCACTAACCATAGTTCGCGTACGGGTAATTCATCATAGCGTTTAATGAAACCTTCTACTAATTCAGGTGTGTAACTTGATCCTCCACCAATTGTAACGATTTTAATTCCCTTTGACATGTTGTTTTCCTCCTATGCACTTTTCTTTGACTTAAGTATAGCTATCAGCTTACTTAATGTACATGGACTATCAGAAGGTTGTTACATATTTGAGAAAGTGTTACTCGTTTCATGTTAGTTACACCTTGTTACAATTTTACATAGATGCATAAAAATGTTCTTACAAGTTACATTGATTTCTTACGTTTTTTTACAATATAAAAAGTCAGTAAAGCGGCTAAAATGATCGCACCGATTATCTGTAATATGCGTTTGCCACTTTCTCCAAGTAGTGGTATTTTTTCTGGACTTTGAATTATAGTTTGATTTGTTATAGAAACAGCGTCTTGTTTTATATACACACATATAACTACTTGATTATTTTCTACATACTCACCAGAATGGTCATCTTTTATTTCTTTTAAAGAATACCCTGGTATATCTTTGATATCAACGGTATAAGCTTGTCCTAATAAACCATTTTTAACGACTTGCTGAGCTAGTTCATTTCCATTTTCATCTTGATAATAAATTGTCACATTTGAACCGGCTGTCTCTTTTGAATCATCTGATGTATCTTTTTCTATGCGTCCATAAGTGTAAATAACGGATTGATTCTCTGGCTTAAATAGGCCATTCTGTTCTCCTTGGATATTTTTTAATGTATATCCGTCAAATTCTTTTTGTGAAATAGAGTAGGCTTCACCAACCATCCCTCGTTTAACCATTGGCTCCTCTAAATCATTACCAGCCTCATCCTGATAATAAGCAGTTACTGTACCTAGTTTTTCTGCACTTTTAGAATAGATAAACGCCACTTCTTGTGGTTCTTTTGTAAATAATCCAGAGACCTCGCCTTGTACTTCTTTCAATGTGTACCCATCAAGTTCTTTTTGCGCAATAGAGTAGGCTTCACCAACTTTTCCTGTAACGGTCTCATCTTCTAAGAGTTTTTCTCCATCATCTAAAAGATACCGAGCCGTTACGGAGGAATCCATAGATTCAGGTTTTTCTTCAATTCCCTCGTTTTCCAATGAGTAACCTAACTTCAAATAACCATTTTCAAGTCTCTTTACTTTAAAATGAATTGTAATGGTATATGTAAAATCTTCTTCTGGGATAATCGTTTTTTTGTATTCTTTATCTGACGGATAAGGCTCTATCTCTGAGTAAACTGTCTCGCCATTGAAATCGATCCATCCTCTTTGAACTTCTTTAAATTGCATAGCATAAATTAAATTTATATTGTATTCGTAGCCTTTTTTCATCGGAATTGATTTGGTTGCCGTCAGCTCTGCTTCCCCTATGTTGGCAAAATTATTAATAATCATTTTTTGATTTAATGCTTGACTTATATGATTTTGGATAAATATATCGTCTTTGTTAATGTTAGGAAAGCTTGTGTTAAAATCAATTGTCCAACCAGTTGCAACATCTAAGTCGTTATTTCTTTCTTCCTGAGCGTAGGTTACTGACCCGAAAATTAAAAAAAATGAAATGATTATCAGCGAAAGAAATAAGTAGCTTTTTTTCTTCATGTATCCCATCTCCTATCTATAATGATCTCAGTTTTATCGAATTGTTCCATATCCGTTACTTGACTTTTAGGCCTGGAATAAAACGATGGTTTCGTTTTATTCCAGACCCTAAAAATCAAATTCTCATATATTTAATACTAATTTACGTTGACTTAAAAAGAGAAAATACCTTGATAAATTGTTTCTGATTCCATACCTAATTCTTCAAATACAGATTTAATTTCTACTGAGTCACCAATTTTCAACTTGAATGGTTTGTCCTCATCGTCTTTTAGTTCAATAGTATAATTACCTTCTTTGTCGGTCATCACTTCAAAGGCATAATCTTCTTCGCCATGATGAACAATTGCTTCGATTTTAGCATTTGGATCAGCTTCTCCTGTGATCAACTGATCGCCTTCTCTAAGACTTACAAGTGAAGGTGGTCTAGGCGTTACAAGTGTCTCTGCTGTTTTGCTTTGATCGTACTCATCAACTACCTTAGCAGTTATTTTTGTTCCTACAGGATACGAACGTGTTAGATCTACAATAAACTGCCCATTTTCATCTGACGTAACTTTGAAAATTCTAGAATTGATTTTAATTTCAACTTCTACATTTCCTCTAGTAGTTTCACCAGTTACTTGCGTGTCAACACTTGAAATAGTATCCGTAAATTTTACGTTTAGTTCTGTAGCATAAATAACAATCATATCTGTTGACTCACTTACATTTCCTGCTAAATCTGTAGCAGTTGCAGATACCTTTGTACCAAAATCATAATTTTTATCTAAATAAATAGTGAAATTCCCTTTACTGTCAGCATGCTCCTGATAAGTGTCAGAACCCATCGTTAAGTTTATTAACGTGTTTGCTTCAGCTTTTCCTTTGACTTCTTTACTTTCATTCGTTACTTGCTCTAAAGTAGGAGCCTCTGGAGCAATCGTATCAATCACTTTTACTGCTGTTTCTTTACTACGAATACCTTCTTTTGTAATTTGAACTCCTTTGACGGTTTCATCGTAGACGAATGGACGTTTTGCCGTTACAGAAAAACTACCATCGGTGTTTACTTTGCTTGTGCCTAAAACTGTTGCAGATTCATCTTGGATTTCAATCGTGTTCCCTGATTGTCCTGTTCCAGTGATGATTTTTTGATTTGCTTCGGGAGCTTCTAAAATAGGAGCTTTTAAATCTCCTTTTTCTACAATTCCACCTTCACCCTTTGTATCAAAAGCTAATTTTAAATACACATTAGAAACTTTGGGAATTTTGTAATCAATAGTAATGACATAATCCATATCTTTTTCTGGAGTGATGGTTTTTGTGTACATATGATCTTTTGCATCATTCCCGTCCGGATCAGTACTAGATACTTTATCACCATTAAAATCGATTGATCCAACTCCTGTTTTATTGAACTGCATTGCGTAGATTAAATTAATTTTATATTCATGTCCCTTTTTCATTGGGATTGTTTTTGTTGCATGTAACGTTGCTTCACCTATATTTGCAGCATTATTGATAACCATTTTTTGATGAAGTGACTCATTTTCTCTTCCTTCAAGAAACACGTCTTCCACATGAATATTTGGCAAGCTGCTTTCAAATTTGATATCCCAACCAACTGTTACATCTAATGGATCAGTCGCTTTATTCAACTGATTATTAATAATTAATCCATTATTTAATGGAGATTCTACTGCTGAAACTTCAGCTGTACTTAGAAGGAATGCTCCTAAAAGTACCGCAATTGGTATTGTTGTTTGTAATGCTTTTTTCTTCATAAAACACCTCTTATTTTATAGTTATTACTGTACAGTAATCGTAATTACATCGCTATCTATTCCATTGCTGGTTTGGTAAACGGATAAAATATCCCCTTGCTTCAGTCCGCTAACCGGGATTCTAAAATTCCCCGCCGTATCTGCTTCTCCTCCAAAAAATAAACCACTACTTGAAGAGACTTTGATCGAAGCATTAGAATCAGCTGTTCCAGTTAATTCTCTAGAGACTTCATTGATTGTATTTACAGATGGAATTTTAGGATAGACAATGACTTTCTTACTTTTTTTGGTTCCGTCTGGGAAAAAGACTGTTACTTCGACTTGTGTTGCCGCAGGATATGTTTTTCCCTTCATGTCTATAATGAAATTACCTTTAGAATCTGACGTACCTTCATAGATACGCGCTCGCATATTTTCAATACTAACTTCTATTTTAGCGTTAGGAATTGTTTTGCCTGTTATAATTGAGTCTGATGTATAAATTGGATTGACTCCTATTTCATCATTTGCTGATTTTACAATTGTTTTGGTGCTTTCACTTTTGTGCCCTTGTTCATCAGTAATGAACGCTTCCACACCAGTTCCAGCTGGGTATGTTTGGTCTAAAGTAATAGAAAATGTTCCATCACTTCCGACTTTTTCACGATATTTATCAACACCCATAATCAAATCAATCTGAGTATTCGGTTTGGCACTGCCTGTAACAACCGTATCTTTATCGGTAATTTCGTTCAGTACAGGTTTTTCTAACGCAGTATGAGCTGGTTGAACTGTGCTAAAAGTAGACTCACTTCGGTCTCCTTGCTCATTTTCAACATAAGCTTCAATTTGAGTTCCTTTTGGATAAGCTTGCTCCAAGTTGATAGAAAATTCTCCTGATTGAGAAACTGCACTTCGGTATTTATCTTGATCGACAATTATATTAATCGATGTATTCGGAACAGCTGTACCTGTAACAAGCATATCCTCTTCCGTCACAGTATTCACTACAGGTTTCTCTAAGTGTTCAGGTTCTGGTTTAAAAACAGTCACATTAATTGTTTTAGTAGTTGTTAAATTATTTTTATCTGTGACTGAATATGTAACCAAATAATTTCCTTCTTGTGACGTATTAACCATTCCAGAATAACTGATCAAACTAGAGATATCTTCCCCGTTTTCATCATAGGCAGAAACACCTTCCATATAATCAAATGACGTATTTGAAGGAATTTTGCGATCGGAAGCCTCAATTGTGGGTGGTGTGTGTGTTTGTCCTGAAGAAACCTTAAAATACCCCAATGGATAACTATCGGCAATGATCCCTGTGAGCAACCAACGTTCATTTACACCAAGTAAATAAGTTGTATTGGGTTTTAAGACGCCCGATTTTAATGAAATATACGTTTCTTTTCCATGAACATTGATTCGTCCGCTGGCATAATTTGTTTTTCCACTTTCATCTAGAATAATCACATCTACATAACGATCCCAATAACTATTCTGCTTTGTCACACGAATCATTGACGTTCTAGTTGATATGTGGCCTTCATTTAAAAGATCTCCTTCAAATGAATTGTACTTATATTTATCCCAATTGGCTGTTTTTTGAATTTGTGCTTCAGAAATAATTGATCTTTCAGGTATTTCTACTTTTGCTTCTAACCCAATCTGATTAGTAAAAGCATCTTGTTCATTTATTGCTTCTGCACTTACTTCATTTGCAAAACCAGCACTTACAAAAAAACAAATAAACAACAAATAATATAAATTTATTTTTGATTTATTAAACTGAAAAAACATTTTACGATTCTCCTCCGACTATTTATTTCCTAAACTGAATCCCCTTAGCACTTTCCACTCTCCTCTTCCAAAAAATTCAACAAACTGCTATTTATAAGGTAAAAAAACAACAGTATTATTGATATAAGTTATATTAATACAAATAAAAACCATAAATATGTTCCCTAGTTACATTATGCTACTTTTTTAATCACATTTAAATGTTCTGTTAATTTTCTGTTCTTTTTTGTAAAAAATAACAATTAAATAAATAAAAATGTGTTATATTATTTTGTAAGATTGAATTACTAAATTAGTTATCTAGGGAGACATGTATGTTTATAGACGATTTATTTACTTACCACGCGTACCTTAAAGAAATAAACTCTAAACTGTTCTTGCAATTATTTGAAAGAGAGACAAATACAACCATAGTAATCAATGAACAAACAAACTTTACCAACAAAATTTTACCCAATCACTTATATTATATTAAATCCGGCTATGTAAAATCTTCGGTTATAGACAAACAGGGAAACCTTAAATCCTTTGATATATTGGGGCCATCTGAATTTTTGGGCTTAAACACCTTATTTCACAGCTCTAAATCAGACAATCCATGGTTATTTATATCACTGGAAAACGTAACTTTAGTAGGAATTCCTTTTTACAGAATAGACCCTACAAACAAAGAAATTTTTGATATGTTTTATAAAAATTTTTATCACCAGACCCAGAAAGTTCACCTTTTTTGGTACTTATCTTCATTATCTGGCTACGAACGTGTCTTCACTTCCCTTATCGTGCTTGTTCAATACTTGGGAAAAAAGTCAAAAAATTATTTTATATTACCTAAATTCGTGACTCATTCGCTTTTAGCTGAATTTTCTAACGTTTCTCGGCCCTACGTCACAAAAGTACTTTTAAACCTCGAGAACAAACAATTGGTTCGTTATCGCCATCATATAATTAAATTTTGTAACAACAATGATCTACTCTCTAAATACTTGGATGATTTTCTTTTTTAGTTATAGATAGTTGAATAGCTTCTTTCAAAAATGCTAAAACAAAAAATAATCTCCAAAAGTTGTACACTGCGTCAACAACTTTTGGAGATTATAGCTATTCTCATCATTTATCTATCATCATACTCATTAAATGGACATCTAAAAATTCACCATCATCGGTTTTTGCTCCACGAGCCATGATCGCTTCAGTCTCAAACCCAATTTTTTCATATACGTGGACAGCACGCTGGTTGCGATGTTGAACCGTCAACTCTAAGCGACGAATAACATTACTTTCTTTTGCCCAATCAATCAAGTCTTCCATCATTAAACTGCCTAATCCAAAGCCCCAATAATCTTTCAAAATACTGATACCAATTTCTCCAATATGCTCCATACGTTTTTTTGATGAGGCTTTCACAGATGCCGTACCAACCACTGTTTCATCCGCTAAAGCAACCATCAAAACATTATTTGAAGACTCATAAAGGTTTGCCAGATTCTCACTCATCTCTGCTGGTGTCATTTCCATCCCTTTTTCATCCATTACCAAGTACGGTGTCTCACTTCCGATGATCTTTAAAGCACGTAAAATCTCAGCAGCATCCGTTGGAATAGCTTCCCGAATCGTAAATTCAACTTCTGTCATACATTTTCCTCCATTTTTTGCTGGATGCGTTTCAAAAAGCTCTCTGATTTCACTCCAAAAGCTTGAATCGAAACTGTTCTTTTTTCTATATCATTAGGATCTTTTATGATAGTAATATCTAGATAGTCTGTTGGCAAAAATTCGCCTAACAATTTCCCCCATTCAACAACAGATAGCCCTTCTCCTTCAAAGTACTCATCCAACCCTAAATCATCTGCGTCGGATTCAATACGGTATACGTCCATATGATACAACGGTATACGTCCATGCTGATACTCACGAATAATTGTATAGGTAGGACTTTTGATCATCTGGTCGATACCTAGACCTAAAGCGATACCTTTAGTCATCGTAGTTTTCCCTGCACCTAGGTCTCCTGAAAGAATAATCGTATCTCCTGCATCAGCGACTAAGCCAATCGTTTCTGCTAAAACTTGGGTTTCTTCTGGTGTGTTGATTGTAATATCCATTTTTTCACCTACTCACTCAAACTTTCAATGTTTCTATGTAGTGTAGTATACCGAATTATTCAAAAAAAAACTAGCGTATCAAAGAAAACGGTGAACGTTAGACTTTGATATACTAGTAATTGTAATTAGCTCATTAATGTTTGTGCAGCAGTGATAATTGATAATTTGTAGATATCTTCTTCATTTGCTCCACGAGATAAATCAGAAACTGGTTTGTTCAACCCTTGTAAGATTGGACCGATTGCTTCAAAGTTACCTAAACGTTGAGCGATCTTGTAGCCGATATTTCCTGATTGTAGTTCTGGGAAAACAAAGACTGTTGCTTGACCTGCGACAGGTGAATTTGGTGCTTTCAATTGAGCTACAGACGCAACATATGAAGCGTCAAATTGTAATTCGCCATCGATTTCAAGTTCAGGTGCTAAGCTTTTAGCAATTTTTGTTGCTTCAACGACTTTGTCAACTTCAGGTGCTTTTGCAGAACCTTTTGTTGAAAAACTCATCATTGCTACTTTTGGTTCGATATCGAATAATTCAGCTGTTTTTGCACTATCAACAGCAATCTCAGCTAATTCTTGAGCTGTTGGATTTACATTGATTGCGCAATCTGCAAAGATGTATTTTTCTTGGTCACGGCCACGAACCATGATCATCGCACCACTTGTACGGCTAACACCTGGTTTTGTTTTGATGATTTGCAACGCTGGACGAACAGTGTCTCCAGTTGAGTGGATTGCTCCACTGACCATACCATCAGCAATGCCCATATAAGTAAGCATTGTACCAAAGTAGTTTACATCTTTTAAAATTTTACGTGCGTCTTCATCTGTAACTTTTCCATTGCGGCGCTCAACAAATGCTGCAACCATTTCTTCCCATCCATCGTAATTGTCTGGATCGATGATTGTAAAGTTAGATGCTTTGATTCCACGAGCGTGAGCTGCCTCCACAATAGCTTCTTGTTTACCAATCAAGATGGGTTCCATTAATTCTTCTGCTTTCAAACGAGCGGCAGCTCCTAAAATCCGGGGATCTGTTGCTTCTGGGAAAACAATTTTGATGTTACGGCGAATGACTTTAAATTTTAAGCTATCGAATAATTCCACGATATACCCTCCAATGATTATTTATACAATTTAATCATACACCATTATTCAAGAAAATAACAGTTATTTATAGCTGTATTAGTGTAAAAAATCCTGATTCTGATATCACTTTCACAAACATCTGCCACTGCACTATAACAGATCCTCCTGTTTTAAGACACTGTATCAGGCAACTGCCAGTTGATTGGTGCTTCACCCAATTGTTCTAATGCTTGGTTCGTTTTTGAAAAAGGTTTTGAACCAAAGAAACCACGGTGAGCTGCTAATGGACTCGGATGTGGAGACTTGATAATAATATGCTTATTTGTATCAATCATTTTTATTTTTTCTTGTGCTGGTTTCCCCCATAAAATAAATACAATTGGTTGAGAACGTTCATTTAATTTTTTTATGATTGCATCTGTCAAATTCTCCCAGCCTTGACCTCTATGTGAATAAGCTTGACCATTTCGAACAGTTAAAACTGTATTCAACAACAGAACACCTTGCTTTGCCCAGCTTTCTAAAAAACCATGCGAAACCGGTGGATAGCCTAGATCGTCTTGAAGCTCTTTATAAATGTTCATTAGAGAAGGTGGCGTTCGAACACCAGGCTGTACAGAAAAACTTAACCCATGCGCTTGATTTGGTCCATGATAAGGATCTTGACCTAATATCACTACTTTTACATCCTCATACGGCGTCAATTCTAATGCCGAATAAATATGATACATATCTGGATAAATTGTTTGTTCACTATACTCCTGCTTTAAAAATTCTCGTAGATGTAAATAATAATCCTTTGTAAACTCTTCCTCTAAAACATTCTGCCAACTATTATGAATAATTGCTTTCATTATTTGTCCTCCTTTGTTCTAACTCGTCCATATTTTATACTTTCATTATTCCACTACTCTAACAGCTTTCTTTTACACTTTTAGCATATCGGATTTTTTCAAAAGTGACAAGAGAATTTTTTCTGCACTGAAATGGAAAAAACATGGTAAACTATAGATAAGTTAAATACACGAGGGGTAGAAAATTTTATGATTAAATTGATCGCTTCAGATATGGATGGTACATTATTAGATTCAAAAATGAGTATCTCAAAGGACAATGCGTCTGCTATTAGAGAAGCTGAACGTCTTGGTGTTGAGTTTATGGTAGCTACAGGACGAGCATATACAGAGGCAAAACCAGCTTTAGAAGAAGCTGGGATTGAATGTGCGATGATTACTTTAAACGGCGCCAAAGTTTTTGACAAAGAAGGTAATTCACTCTTTACCGCTGGAATCGAAAAGACAATAGCAACAGAAATCTTGGACATTTTAGAAACTCACAACATTTATTTTGAAGTTTCCACTAACAAAGGAATTTATTCCGAAAAACAAGAAAAAAGAATTGAGAATTTTGCTTCTCATATTGCAACAACCATGCCTCATTTAACCTATAAAGTAGCTATTGCCATGGCTTCTGCTCATTTAGCCTTATTGGATATTACTTATATAGAAGACATGCGTGCCCTTATTAAACAAGAAGATATTGAAGTCTTAAAAATTATTGGATTTAGCATGGATGGACCAAAAGTGTTAGCTCCTGCAAGTACTCATATTAGACAATTAGCAGACTTAGCCATCACTTCATCTGCTCAAAATAATATTGAAATTAATCATAAGAATGCTCAAAAAGGGATCGCAGTAGCACATGTTGCAAAAAATCGTGGGATCTCAAAAGAAGAAGTTATGACGATCGGTGATAATTTTAATGATGTCAGTATGTTGCAATGGGCGGAAGTTAGTTTCGCTATGGGAAATGCTGAATTAGAAGTCAAAGATCATGCAAAATATGTCACATCTACCAATTTGGAAAATGGTGTAGGTGAAGCTATTTTACGAGCAATCAGAGAAGATTTATAATCCCATGAACGGTTAAACAATACTGAAAAGAGGTGAGATATGGTGTCTGAGTTTTTTATTCAAGAACGTCAATTAAGTAATGTCACCAGAACATTGGTCAATGACGAAGACGGCAAGTCTCTTTTCTTACTTGTTGGTCGTTGGGGTACACGTGGAGATGCGCTTACGCTTTATACAATGAAAGGTGAACTGGTCGCCAGTATCAAACAAACATCTTTTGCATTTGGCTCTCGCTTTGAATTATACAAAGGTTTTGAAAAAGTTGGTGTATTAAGAAAAATTTTAAATTTGAATGCCGATTTTTATTACATTCAACATATGCATTGGACAGTGTTAGGTGATATTAGAAATCATCAGTATTCCATTTATCAAGTCAATCAAAAAATTATGGAAATGAACAAAGTCACTCTTTTTTCAGGCAACTATTTCAGTTTAGATGTAGCAGACGATGAAGATGCGCCTCTATGCATTTGTATCGCTGCAGTGTTAGATTATTGGTTATATAATAAGAAAAAAAATCATAATCATAAGCCTATTATTGGTTGGTAAATTTGTTAAAATAAAAAAATCAGCGAGTCTATTCGCTGATTTTTTTCTGCATGTGATCATATAGATGACCACTGATCATCATTTCGCATACATCTTTAAAGCCTTTTCTGCTATACAATTTTTTCGCATTAGGATTTCCTTTATCTACACTCAATCCAATAACATCTTTACCATCTCTTTTAGCCATTTGTGGCAAAGCATCTAACAATTTAGAACCAATGCCTGATCCACGATACTTTTCAGCAACTGAAATGGAATCTAAGTACCACTCACCTGGTAATGTTTCTGGATCGATAAATATTCTGATTTCTTCATCCAGATTGTATTTACGCAATACCTTTTTTAACGGTTCATCAATTAACTGTTCGTCTTCATCTGGATAGCCAAAAGCAATTCCAGCTACTTCTCCATTCTGTTCATAAACCAACCCTCTTTGATAACCATAACGATAAGCTGGATCTGACACAGCTTCGGCTAAAACCGCCAAAATTGTTTCTTCTGGAATAATTTCTAATAAAGGTAATTCCATGTCTTTTAATATAACTAAAATTAACGGAGCAATAGCCTCTCCGTCTTCTTTTGTTGCAAAACGAATCATTGTTATTCCCCACTTTCTTTATTGAGTGTATCATTTATTGTAACATAACGCATTACATTCACACTTTTTTTATTCTGTTTTAATAATTGAATATTAACTGCCTTATGAACTTAGCAAAATGAAACGTTCAATTTTTGAAAATCATCTCACTTAGAATATTTTACAATAAAAAAAGACACTCAAATGAGTGTCTTCGTTTTTTATTGAATTGTAACTTTAACATTGTTTTTGCGTCCCCAGACCAAACATTGATCAACAGTTGGGAAATGCACGTCAATAATATTACCTTTGATTGCGCCACCAGTATCTCCAGCAACCGCAAATCCATAACCTTCTACTTCAACAAATGATCCTAAAGGAATCACACTTGGGTCAACTGCAATCACATTGCTTTGTGAACGAAGATCAATCCCTGTTGCTGTAATGAATCCAGATCCTGCTTCTCTCCATGAGTAAGCTGTAGATTGCATGTAAAGTACTCGACCATTCGCACCCCCATTGCCTCCACCAGTACCTGGTACTTCTTCTGGTTGTGACGGTGGTGTAACGACTGGCTGATCTTCGCTGCTTGAACTTGAACTGCTACTTGAATCACTACTTGATGATGAACTGCTGCTTGAGTTAGACTCAATAGAAGCATCGGCTTTTCTTCGTGCCTCTTCTGCCGCTTGTTGTTTTCTAGCTTCAGCTACTTTCTTCTCATCTGTGATACGCTTTTCTTCTGTTTGTTTTTTGCTAGCGATTTGTTGTAATGCAGCTTGATTATCAGATAATTGCTGTTTTAAGGTTACAACTTGTTCATCCATTGCTGATGCTTCGTCCTGTAGTTTTGCTTCGTTGGTTTGTAATTCTTCTTGTTTGCTTTTTACAGTTTCTTGAAGTTCAGACAATTTTTCTTTATCTTTAGATAGTCTATCAATTTTTTCTTTTTCCGCATTTTGTAGAATAGTCATCGCATACGCTTTATTAAAGAAATCTGATACACTTTGAGCATCTAATAATACTTGCCATGTACGCTGTTCCCCACTTAGCTGGATATCTTTCATACGATTTCCAACGACTTCTTTACGGCGCGCAATACTTTGCTCTGTCACTGTGATTTCCGCTTCAGAGTTCTTGATTGTTTCTTCAGCTTTTGAAATATCTACTTTGAGTTTTTCAATTTCAGCGTATTTTTCATTAACATCATTCAAAGCTGTATTGATATCTTTGCTAAGTGATTCTTCTGTTTGTGCGGCTTGTGTTTCTTTTTCCTTCAGCTCATCTAATGACTCTGCTGCGGCACCGACTGGAAGAGCAACATTTAGTAGCATGATAGCAGCTAAAAATGGTATCAATTTTTTTACTTTCACTGAATCCAACACCTTTCCTAACTAAATCCAACTCTACCTATTATACTAATCTATAGGGGTTATATTATTTCAATATCGTTACATTTTATTACATTTTAGAGAAAACACCCCTTTTTTTGTAACATTACTAGGTTAAAACACTCTCCTTTTATTTCTATACATGTCAATAATTCCCCTATATATAAGTATTTATCTACATTCTAGGATACAAAAATAGGCGACTATAATTCTTAAACATTATTTAACATTTTTTTGATTTTTATTGATGATTTCTTGTACTTCCGAAGAATTTTTCACATTTTTCAGCTTCAAATTAGGATAATTTCGTACCCAACGCTTTTGATTGAAGCTCATATGAGTTAATAATTTTTTGATCGTTGGGGTGTCTTTAAGTTCTTCTAACCAAGAAAGTTCTTCAGCTATTCCTACTTGTTTTCGTTCATTGATTCCTTCAGACACAGACTCTTTTAACTCCGAAAGATTTGCTGATAGTTCATCACGTTTTTCATTTAATAAAGTAGATACCTTTTGTTTACGTTCTTCCACTGCTACGCCAATTTGTGCTGTTACTTTATTGAATGACTGCATGTTGACTAACGTATAGATTAAATCACTAACAATGATCACTAATAAAATGATTGGTAGCACCATTCCAAACTTCTCTGATAAAAAATTTTCAAAGAGCAGCATTTTGGGATGAATCACACGTACAATCAATACACAGCCGATCCCCCAAAATAAAGACACTGGTAAAGCGACACGACCATTAATATTCCAGGGAACATCCTTGTAATCCCACCAAGAAGCATGAAAGAATTTTTCCAACCCATAGCTAGTAATGTACTCCAAAATAGTGACCAGAATTGTAGCTAACAGATATAAGACAATAATATTTTGTCTAAGTGGTTCTAAAAAATATAAAACACCTAGAATCCCAAATCCATAAATCGGACAATACGGTCCAATCAAGAAACCTCTGTATACAAATTTACTAGCTTTCACTGAACAATAAACAGTCTCCCAAAGCCAACCGATAAATGAGTACATGAAAAATAATAAAACAACTTTGATGAATTCATCCATCTTTTTTTCTCCTTTAAAATTGCATTTACTAAGTATTGTAGCAATAACCATGCTTTTGTGCGAGCAACTTTATTCTCAAGATAGATTGATATACAATAGAAGAGAAAACTTAGCCAGTACAATATACTATTTATCTCCACCCGCTAGTCATAGCTGAACAATCTCGTTCAGTTTTTATAATCCAAGGAGGACACTATGATCGATTTACTTAAATATGCGAAAAATTATCGCAAACAAATTATTCTGGGACCTTTTTTTAAATTTTTGGAAGCTTGTTTTGAATTGGTTTTGCCATTGTTTATGGCTCGATTAGTCGATCAGGGAATTCGAAATAATGATCCCGCTTATGTTTTACAGATGGCTGGTTGGATGTTCTTGATGTCTGTCATCGGATTGATATGCGTCTTGATTTGTCAGTACTATTCATCAATTGCGTCGCAAGGCTTTGGAACAGAGTTAAGAAATCAATTGATGAAAAAAATTAATCAACTGTCTCACGCCGAATTAAACAGTTTTGGAACGGATACATTGATTACACGTATGACTAATGATATCAATCAATTACAGCTAGCTTTGGCAATGTTGATCCGTCTTGTAATTCGTGCGCCATTTTTAAGTATTGGTTCAGTTATTATGGCTTTCTATATCAATGTACAAATGGGACTAATTTTTCTGCTTATGCTGCCAATTTTTTGTCTTATTCTTTACTTCATTATAAAAACTACCGTACCATTGTATAAAAAAGTTCAAGAAAAATTAGATTTATTAAACCGGCAAATCGCTCAAAATCTAAGCGGTGTTCGAGTTATTCGAGCGTTTGCTAGAAAACAAACAGAAGAAAAACATGTCAATGAAGTGACAGACGATCTTTCTACCATCTATATCAGAGTCTCAAATATTTCAGCTTTATTGACTCCCGCCACAACATTAGTAATGAATCTTGGGATTTTAGCACTCCTTTATCTTGGTGGAATTAAAGTAGAAATTGGTGGATTACAGCAAGGTGAAGTTTTAGCTTTAATCAATTATATGAATCAAATGCTGCTAGCTCTGATTGTTGTTTCAAATTTAGTGATTATTTTTACTCGCGCTTCTGCCTCAGCTTCTAGAGTCAGTGAAGTATTATCGGTTGTTCCTAATATTCAATCAGATGGGATAGAAACGTCTTATGATGGTCACACAAAAGAAATCGTGTTCGACCATGTCTCATTTCGTTATCAGCCAACAGCTGGACTAGCGTTAACTGATATTTCTTTAAAGATACCGAAAAACTCTGTACTTGGTATTACTGGTCCCACTGGCGGTGGAAAAAGCACGCTAACTCAATTGATTCCTCGATTCTATGATACAAGCGAAGGGAATGTCTTCGTTGATGGGATCAACGTTCGAGACTGGTCTATAGATAAGCTACGCAAAAAAATTGCAATAGCACCTCAAACGGCTGTTTTATTTACCGGAACGATTCGAGAAAACCTCCAATGGGGAAAAGAAAACGCAACGGATGAAGAATGTTGGAAAGCACTGGAAACTGCTCAATGTAAAGAGTTCGTTGAAAATCTAAGCGATGGTCTAGATACACAAGTTTACGAAGGTGGAAAAAATTTTTCCGGCGGTCAAAAACAACGATTAACTATTGCTCGTGCTTTAATTCATAGACCAGATGTGTTGATTTTAGACGACTCATTAAGTGCACTAGATTATCAAACAGATTTAAACTTACGAACAGCGTTACACCGTGACTTAAAAGAAACTACATTAATTTTGATTTCTCAACGAATCAGCTCGATTCAACAAGCGGACCAAATTTTAGTTTTGTCTAGCGGAAAACAAGTTGGTTTAGGCACTCACGAAGAATTATTACGACACTCAATTGCTTATCAAGAAATCGTTGCTTCACAAGAGGAGGAAAATTGATTATGGAGACGAAAAAAACAGTAAGTAACTCACTTAATCGCTTCATGCCTTATCTACTCCGCTATCCAAAAGAAATGATTGCAGCAATTATTCTTGGTATTGTTAGTGGTCTAACAACGGTTTTGATGACTTACTATATGGGTAAATCGGTGGACACAATGATCGCTAAAGGCAATGTTGATTTTACGATTCTTTTACAATTACTTAGCACCTTAGCTAGTATTTTAGTCATCACCGTTATGAGTCAATGGCTCATTCAGCGTTTAGGAAATCGTGTTTCTTACCTTTCTGTTGCCCAATTGCGAAAAGATGCTTTTGCTCATTTAAATCAGTTGCCATTAAATTATTACGACCAAAACTCTCATGGCAATATCGTCAGCCGCTTCACAAACGATATGGACAATATTTCAGTTGCGTGTTCGGCCGTTTTTAATCAGTTATTTTCAGGACTATCAGTTGTGATTATTGCTTTCTTCTTTATGTTAAAACTGAGTCCTTTACTAACAGCCGTTGTTTTGATTGCTACACCAATCATTTTTCTGGTCAATTGGTTAGTGGCAAAATCCTCCCAGAAAAATTTTGCCGCACAACAAAAAATTGTAGGAGAAATTTCCGGCTTTGTTTCTGAAATGGTAGGAAATCAAAAAATCGTCAAAGCATTCCAACAAGAACATGTTTCTCAACAACGTTTTGAAACATTGAATCAACACTTGTATGTTAAAGGACAAAAAGCTCAGTTTTCATCTTCTTTAACCAATCCTCTTTCTCGTTTTATTGATCATTTGAGCTATTTATCTATTGGTCTTGCTGGTGGATTGTTATTGTTAAATGGGAATCAAGCAATCACGATTGGTGTAATTTCAAGTTTCACCATATACTCCAGCCAGTTTTCTAAACCATTTATTGAATTATCTGGAATCACAACCCAAATTCAAACAGCTTTAGCAGGGTTGGATCGTACTTTTGAAATCATCAATCAGCCCGAAGAAAAACCAGACGGTAAGCATGCGTTTGTTTTAGGTGATGTAACTGGGGAAGTTATTTTCGATCATGTTGATTTTTCGTATACACCTTCAAAACCATTGATCCAAGATTTTAATTTGACGGCATCACCTGGCGAAACCATCGCAATTGTTGGAAAAACAGGCGCTGGTAAGTCAACTTTAGTTAATTTGTTAATGCGTTTTTATGAAGTGGATAGTGGACAAATCTCAATTGATGGTCATAAAATCACTCAAGTTACAAGAGACAGCTTACGAAAAAGTTTTGGGATGGTTTTACAAGATACTTGGTTGTTTGATAGCACGATTCGTGATAATTTGACTTATGGAAATTCAGAAGCGACAGAAGAAGAAATCGAAAAAGCAATGAAAAAAGCGTATATTTTTGATTTTGTCACACGTTTACCTAAAGGCTTAGATACTTTGATTGGTGCCAGTGGAATCAAGATTTCTGAAGGGCAAAGACAACTAATGACCATTGCTAGAACAATGATTAGTGATCCGCCTATGCTAATCCTAGATGAAGCCACTAGTTCAGTTGATACGTTGACTGAAAAAAACATTCAGGATGCCTTCTTGCAAATGATGAATGGGCGGACAAGTTTTGTGATTGCTCATCGCCTTTCCACAATTAAAAATGCAGATAAAATTTTAGTGATGGAACAAGGGGCTATTGTAGAAATCGGTAGTCATGATGAGTTAATCGATAAAAAAGATGGTTACTATCACGCATTGTATGAAGCACAATTTAAAAATCAATTGTGATCTGAATAAAAAACCTCAAACTTCCTTGGGATGTAGGATAGTTTGAGGTTCTTTTTTATTTAAAATTTTCTAGTGATTTATTTAAAAATTGCTTATAAGGAACTTTATTTCCTAAGTAATAAGTTGCTATTACTTGGATTGGGAAAAAGATAATGTTCTTGATGATTCTAGGTGCCCACCAGGCAAGATTTGATATATTTACTCCATACATCAATCCAAGCCATAATGGCGTTAAGAACATATGAATAATTAAAGTGACCGATAAAGTAGCCAAAATTACTCGCTTCCAAGTTAAGTCCTTTTTATAATAGAAAAATCCATATATTGCTCCTGAAATAAAAGCATTTAAGGTAAAACCAGGAAAATATGGTCCCTTAGGAAATAGCAACATGCCGACTGTATCAGCTACCGCACTGCCAATCCCCGTCCAGAATGGGCCAAAAAGAATCGCCATTAATGATTCTGGAATAAAGGTAAAACTAATTCGTAAAAATTGGGTTTCAAACGAAATAAATCGCGTAAAAACCACCATCAACGCAATCAATAAACTCATCAGCGTAATGGTTCGTGTATCAAGTCTCTTTTTCTTCATTTCTAGCATCTCCTCTAAGAGTTGCTACACAAAATATGCAGCGAATGCGAAAACAAAACCGCGGATACAAGAAAAGCGGAATGAAGCGATTAGCCTTTTAGAAAATTAGGAATCTGAATGTGGAACGTTTTTTGTTCCATGTGAAGATTGTCTATTTTCCTCAAAGACTGCTTCATGCAGCTAGATCACAGAAAAGCGGAATGAAGTGATTAGCCTTTTAGAAAATTAGGAATCTGAATGTGGAACGTTTTTCGTTCCATGTGAAGATTATCTATTTTCCTCAAAGGCTGCTTCATGCAGCTGAATCAATGTTCTTATATATCCTTCGTCCGAAAGGCAACATCCCATCCCTTCGGCACTTAACGCTTTATTTCCTACTCTGTTTTATTTAGGCCTAAGCCTATGTGCAATATAGCATATTCCCTTCATTGCTGCAACAAAGTTTGTCGAAAAATGTTTAGAAAGACAAGGGTTTATTATCTAATTCATGAACTACATTTCTAAAATCAGCAAACCCTGCTTGCAAACCTCTTAATAAAATTTCGGCTGTACCAATATTAGTTGCTAAAGGAATTTCATAAACATCACTCAAACGAATCAGCGCTGTAACATCAGGTTCATGAGGTTGTGCAGCTAATGGATCTCGTAAAAAAATCACCATATCAAGTTTATCTTCAGAGATCATTGCGCCTATTTGCTGATCACCGCCTAGAGGTCCAGATTTAAATCGATGAACTGATAGTCCTGTGGCTTCTGAAATTTTTAAACCAGTTGTTCCTGTAGCAAATAGTTCATGTTCCTTTAAAATAGGTTGATACGCTGAAGCTAGTTTGACCATCAATTCTTTTTTTCGGTCATGGGCAATCATTGCAATTTTCATCATCTATCCCTCAATTCCATTCTTTTTCTCATTATAACAAAGTCCTTCACTAAAAAGTAACATGCAAGATTCAATGTTTGTCACTTTGACGAAAAAATGATTTCTTTCTTGTGCAACCTTCCGTTGAAGTTGTAGAGCGCTTTCATTTATACTTAGGATACAATAAAAAAGAAAAGAGTGACGACGATGGTAGAAATGGCGTTAAAAAATATCTATAAAAAATATGATAATGCAGAAAACTATTCTGTGACAGATTTCAACTTAGAAATTGCAGATCGCGAGTTTATTGTCTTTGTAGGACCATCTGGCTGTGGTAAGTCAACAACATTGCGGATGATCGCAGGTTTAGAAGATATCACAGATGGAGAATTATCTATTGGTGATAAAATAATGAATGACGTTGCGCCAAAAGATCGTGACATCGCAATGGTTTTCCAAAACTATGCTCTTTATCCTCACATGACTGTTTTTGATAATATGGCTTTTGGCTTAAAGCTTCGTAAATATGACAAAGCGGAAATCAAACAACGAGTAGAGAATGCTGCTGAAATTTTAGGCCTAACTGAATACTTAAAACGCAAACCTGCTGCTTTGTCTGGTGGTCAACGCCAGCGTGTTGCCTTGGGACGAGCGATTGTTCGTGATGCAAAAGTATTCTTGATGGATGAACCTCTATCCAATTTAGATGCAAAATTACGGGTAGCCATGCGTGCTGAAATTGCTAAGTTACATCGTCGTTTAGAAACTACTACTATTTATGTCACTCATGATCAAACAGAAGCAATGACGATGGCGGATCGAATCGTCATCATGAAAGACGGTTTTATTCAACAGATTGGTTCTCCAAAAGAAGTCTACAATACGCCGAATAATGTCTTTGTTGCAGGATTTATCGGCTCACCTGCTATGAACTTCTTCAATGTAACATTAAACAACGGTATGATCCGTGACGGTCACGGCTTAGAATTAATGATTCCAGAAGGAAAAAACAAGTTATTGGTTGAAAAAGGTTATGAAGGAAAGTCAGTTATTTTTGGGATTAGACCTGAGGACATTCACAGTGAACAAGTTGCTCTAGATACCATGAATGATGCTGTTGTTCGTTCTGAAGTTGTTGTTTCTGAACTTTTAGGTGCTGAAACAATGCTTTATACAAAATTAGGCGACACTGAATTCATTTCAAAAGTGGATGCCCGTGATTTCCATAAGCCCGAAGAAATGGTTGATTTAGCTTTTAATATCAGTAAAGCTCATTTCTTTGATCCTGAAACAGAACAAGTTATTAAATTACCTTGATCAGTAAAAAGCTGAGCAGCGCGATTTACACGCTGCTCAGCTTTTTAAATAATCGGTTCGCTTTCTTTTGGAAGAATGTCTACTTTTACTTTCTCCATTTTCTTAGCCTGACTAAATACTGGAATATCGAACTGTTTACTTAATGCATGAGCAACAAAATAAGCAATATTATAATCAACTAAACTATGAATGAGTCCTCCAATTCCCATCAACAAAAAGATCGAGTACATATATCCCTGTGAATAATAGGTTTCCGGCATATTTCCCATCGTATAAAAAACACTTACCACAGCTAATTCTGCTACAGAATGTATAAGACCAATCACTAAATTAAATAATTGAAAACGACCATTAAACAAAATAAACTTATTTTTAGATAAAACAATCGTCGGATGTTTCTGTAAATAAAAGGCACCTATTACTGCAAACAATAAATGAGAAAGTGCTCTTAAGGCAATGATCGGTGTTGCTGAAAGAAAAAAACCAAACCCTGTACCTAAACTAACGGCCACAGCTACTCCTGGTGAAAAAAACATTGCTAGAAAAAGTGGTACGTGACTGGCTAGAGTAAACGAAGCTGGTCCTATCGTAACTCTCGGCATAACCATAGGAATAATGATACCCATTGCTACCAATAAGGCCGCAATTGTTAAATGTCTAACTGAATTCTTTTTCATATTCTCCTCCGATGTGTCTTGACATATCTGACGTTGTTTATTTTACGAGAAAAGAACCAATGTGTCAAGACACATAGAAGTTATTCTTTATTTAAGTTTTTCCATAGTAAAACCCTTCAAATGATTTGCTTCATGCAATCGTTTGAAAGGTTTAGTTATTTTGATTTAGAATAGCCCGACAATTTTCCCATCAGAATCTACATCAATTTTTTCATATGCTGCTTTTTTCGGTAAACCTGGCATTGTCATTACTGTCCCTGTGTACACAACAATAAATCCTGCCCCAGCCGATATTTTGACATTACTAATAGCTATCGTAAAGTCTGTTGGTCTACCTAATTTTGTCTGGTCATCTGAAAATGAATATTGTGTTTTCGCCACACATATAGGTAATTTGCCAAAGCCTAGTTTTTCCAACTTAGCGATTTCTCTATCTGCAATCGGCTCATAACGAACGTCATTTCCTCCGTAGACTTTCTCTACAACCGCGCTGATTTTTTCTTTAATGGAGTATTCGTCTGGATAAGCAAATGAGAAATGGTTTTCCTCTTCTGCTAAACGAACAACTTCTTTTGCTAATTCTTCACCACCAGCACCACCATGTTCCCAAACATCAGAAAGAACGACATTAACATTACGTTTTTGGCATTCGGCTTTCACTAGTTCAAGTTCAGCATCTGTATCCGTTGGGAATTTATTAATGGCAACAACTGTGGGCAACCCAAAAACAGTCGTTGTATTTTCAATATGTTTTAATAAGTTAGGCAAGCCTTTGGTTAACGCTGATATATTTTCAATACCAAGTTGATCTTTCGCCACACCGCCATGCATCTTCAATGCTCGGACAGTTGCCACAACCACCACAGCAGAAGGACGAATACCTGATTTCCGACACTTAATATCGATGAATTTCTCCGCACCTAGATCCGCACCAAAACCGCCTTCCGTCACTACATAGTCTGCTAATTTTCTAGCTGTATTTGTTGCGATAACGCTGTTACACCCATGAGCAATATTTGCGAATGGTCCCCCATGAATCAGCGCTGGATTATTTTCTAAGGTTTGAACTAAATTAGGTTTGATTGCTTCTTTTAATAAAGCCGTCATCGCACCTTGCGCATTCAATTCTCTCGCTGTTACAGGCTCGTTTTCATAGGTATAGCCAATAATGATATTTCCTAAATTCTTTTTTAAGTCCTCAATATTATTAGATAAACATAAAACCGCCATGATTTCTGATGCAACAGTAATTTCAAATCCATCTTCTCTAGGCACACCGTTGACACGCGCACCTAAGCCATCAACAATATGTCTTAACTGACGATCATTCATATCCACTGCTCGCTTCCAAGTAATCCGACGATTATCAATACCTAATTCATTTCCTTGGAAAATATGATTGTCAATAATCGCAGCCAACAAGTTATTCGCTGCACCAATTGCATGGAAATCACCTGTAAAATGTAGATTAATATCTTCCATAGGAACTACTTGCGCATATCCACCACCAGCGGCGCCGCCTTTTATACCAAAAACTGGCCCTAAAGAAGGTTCTCTTAAAGCAATAATGGCATCTTTACCCATTCGATTTAGTGCATCCCCTAAACCAACGACTGTTGTTGTTTTTCCTTCTCCAGCAGGTGTTGGTGTAATTGCAGTAACTAGAATAACTTTGCCTTCTTTATTGTCTTTGATTTTGTCGACTTCGATTTTCCCTTTATATTTTCCATATAATTCAAATTGCTCCTCAGTCAAACCAAGTTTTTCTGCTATTTTTATGATGGGCAACATCGTTGCTTCTTGGGCGATTTCAATATCTGTTTTAACCATTTTTTCCCCTCCATTTCGTGTAAAATTTTATTTAAACATGGATTTTAGTCCTTTTTCAACCACGACATTGCTGTATCTGCGTAAACTTTTGCTCCTTCAACTAAGACTGACTCATCGAAAACAATTGCTGGATTATGAAGATTGATATTTTCTTCGGAAGCAACTAAAAGAACAGTTGTTGTTGGAATCAGCTGACTGATTTCTCCAAAATCTTCACTGCCCATCAATGGTGTTGAGGTAGGGATACTCACAATACGATCAGCTCCAAATGTTTCTGTCAACGACTCTTTGGCAAATGTCGTTAGCTCAGGATCATTTAAGTTAGTGGTACAGCCATTTGTAAAGACGACTTGAGCTTCTGCTCTGAAAGCTTTTGCGATGTTTTCAGCCATTTCTATCATCCGTTTTTTCACTTGCACACGCACTTCTTCTTTCAAAGTACGCAAGGTACCCTTCATCACGGTCGTTTCAGGAATAATATTTGAGGCACCAGGTGTCCCTCCTGTAAATTCTCCAATCGTTAGTACAAAACGTTCTTCTGAACCAATTTCTCTTGCGGAAAGCTCTTGTAAAGCGGTATAGATATGAACAGCAACATTTATTGGATCAATCGCTGTTTCTGGTTGAGAACCATGTCCGCCTCGACCTTTAATGTTGATTTCAAACCAATCGGCGCTAGCCATAAAAGTGCCTTCTGGTGTCGGCATAATTTGTCCTGACTTGAAACCTTTGAATGGGAAAACATGGATCATCATTCCTGCATCTACTTTGGGATTTTCCAATACATGATCGTTGATGCAGTCTTTTGATCCCGAAAGAATTTCTTCACCTGGTTGAAAGAGTAATTTTACTTGTCCTTCTAACTCATCTTCATATTCTTTTAGAATTTTAGCAGCACCTAATAACATGGTTGTATGCATATCATGACCGCATGCATGCATATAACCATTTTCAGATTTAAATGATAAGTCGGTTAATTCTTGAATCGGCAAAGCATCCATATCTCCTCTTAATAAAAAGGTTTTTCCGCTTTTCTTTCCAGCAAGTACGGTGATTCCTGATTCACCGCATGACTGAGGCTCATAGCCGTATTCTGTTAATTTCTCTTTTACAAAAGAAACAGTATTTGGTAAGTTCATCCCAATTTCTGGATTTTGATGTAGGTGTCTTCTAATTTGAATCAGTTCTTCTTCCAAACGTTCAGCAAATATTTTTTGTTTTTCTGTTAGCATTTATTTTTTCTCCTTCTCTTTTATCTTTGACTCATTTGTCTCAATCAATTGTGAGCTGTTCTCCCCACAAACCAACAACACAACGAAAGCTAACGAATCAGAAGTTTCACTATTATAGTACCAAACATCTCACACTACTTTCCATCTTTCTATCGTTTTTTAGGCATTGTATGGATGCCATGACCTAAAAGATTTTCATAGGCTTCCCCCACACCTTCATTGTACGTTGGGTGAGGATGAACAATTGCTGCTACTTCACTTATGGATAAACCGTTAACGATTGCCGTTGTAAATTCACTGATCATATCTGTTGCTCGCTCACACATTAATTGGGCACCGATGATTTTTTCGCTTTCAGCGTCCGCAACTACTTTAATGAATCCTAACGAATTACCAGAAATCATTGTTTTTCCATTACCAGACATCATATATTTACCGACTTTTGTTTGAATACCTTTTTCTTTTGCTTCTACTTCCGTCAAACCAACAGAAGCAATTTCTGGTGTCGTATAAACACACGATGGAATTATAGCTAAATTATATTCTGGTGGTTGTTGGTTCATTGCCAAAACAGCATTTACTCCTTGAGCCGAAGCTAAATGAGCTAATTGAACACCCAGACTAGCTACATCCCCTATAGCATAAATGCCTTTAATTGATGTTTCGAAGGTTTCATTCACCCAGATGCTTTGTTTCTCCATTTTTATCTCTAGATCTGCAGCAAACAATCCTTCAATACTTGGTTTTCGTCCGGTTGCAATCAAAACTGCTTCACTTGTCACAGTATCTTCTTTTCCTTTAGCCGTAAAACTACATGTCAACTGCTGATCATTGGAGATACTGGTAACAACTGCCTTTGTAAACACCTTAATTCCTTGTTTTTTTAAGACCATCGCTATCTTTTTTGAAATCTCACTATCAAAATTTGGCAACAAGTTATCTGCTGTTTCAATAATCGTAACCTCACAACCAAAATCATTAAAAATCGTCGCAAACTCTACACCGATTACACCACCACCGATAATCGTCAGTTTTTTATAGTTATTGGGATGCGCCAATAATTCGTTGCTTGTCACCACACCTGATAATTCACTACCAGGAATTGGTGGAATCATCGGCTTTGAACCTGTCGCAATTAATATTTTTTCTGTTTCATACGTTGTATCAGCTATTTTGACTAAACCAGCGTTGATAATTTTAGCTTCACCAAAAATCAGCTGAATGTTGTTTGCCTTAACTAAGTTTTCGATTCCTTGAACTAGTTTATCAACTACTTCGTTTTTCTTTGCATATGTTTCTTCTATATTTATTTGAAGATTACTGATATGGATACCGTGTTCTCCAGCATCCTTTATGTTACGGATACTTTCAGCTGAGTGCAATAAAGTCTTCGTTGGGATACACCCTCGATTTAAACACGTTCCACCAACACGGTCACTTTCAACTAGCGCTACTTTCATCCCTAATTGAGCAGCTTTGATTGCTGCCACATATCCACCGGGACCCGCACCGATTACGATTAAATCATAGCTCACATTTTCATCTCCTTTATATAAAGTCAAATGACCTCACTAAAAATAAAAGAACATGACTGAGGTGTTCTTTGCCTCAGTCATATGTCACTTTTTTTCAGAGAGACTGGATCATCAAGTTAGATGATCTCCTCTTTAAACTCGTAGCGAACAATTGGATGCCGCGCAGCTCTGACTTCATCCACTCGATGAATTTGAGCATGTAAGGGATACTCATGGAAAGCTTCTGGATTTTTATGTGCATCCTCATAAAGCTTACGATAAACTGCAATCGCATCATCCATTCGTTCTTTTGATTCTGTCTCAGGCGGTTCTACCATTAATGCTTCTGGTACAGTCAATGGAAAATACATCGTTGGCGGATACATTTTATGATCTAAAATCCCTTTGGCAATGTCCAACGCTGTAACGCCTGTTTCTTTTTTTAATTTGTCTAAACTCATGACAAACTCATGCATACATGTATCGCCATATGGTACTTCAAAGATATCTTTTAATTCATGCAACATGTAATTGGCATTTAACACGGCACCTTTAGAGGACGAAGAAATACCTTCTGATCCTAAAAATAAAATATAGGTCAGTGCTCTTAAAAAGACTGAAAATTGTCCGTAGAATCCCTTCACCATGCCAATCGAATGCTCTGGTGTAGTAAACGTAATGTTCTCACCATCTTTGACTGGATAATAATTAGGTAAAAATGGTTTTAATATGGTTTTACAGCCGACAGCTCCTGAACCTGGTCCGCCGCCACCATGAGGAGTTGAAAAAGTTTTGTGTAAATTTAGATGAATAATATCAAAGCCCATATCTCCTGGTCGAGCAACGCCCATAATGGCATTTAAATTGGCTCCGTCATAATAATTCAAACCGCCAGCATCATGAACAATCTTCGTAATTTCTAAAATGTTTTTATCAAAAATACCTGCTGTATTAGGATTAGTCAGCATTAAGCCTGCCGTATCTTCACCAACGGCTTCTTTTAGTGCCTCAATATCAACACAACCATATTTATCAGAAGGAATATTCACCGTAATCATTCCTGTCATTGCAACACTGGCTGGATTTGTGCCATGAGCTGAATCTGGAACAATTATTTTATTTCTCTGCGGTTGACCATTTCTTTCATGATAGGCTTTAATCATTAACAAACTAGTAAACTCGCCGTGAGCTCCAGCTGCGGGTTGGAAAGTAATAGCATTCATTCCAGTAATTTCTTTTAACAGCATTTCTGTCGTAGTAAATACTTCCAATGAACCTTGTACGGTATGTTCCGGCTGTAATGGATGAATCGCAGCAAAAGCTGGATAAGCAGCCATTTCGTCATTGATCTTGGGATTGTATTTCATAGTGCAAGAACCTAATGGATAAAAACCGTCATTGATTCCAAAGGTTGCATTTGCTAATTCGGTATAGTGACGACTAATCTCTGGTTGAGGTAATGATGGTAAGTGCAGTTCTTTTTTACGTTTTATTTCTTCTGGAAGTGCCACATTCGGTACATCACAAGGGGAAATCATTTCATTATAATAGCCTTCTACACTTCGTTCAAAAATCAATTTCATTGATTACACGCCTCCTTTACCAATAACACGACTTCATCCATTTGTTCCTTCGTATTCATTTCAGTTACACACCACAGTATTCCTTTGTCTGTAGGATAACCGCCAAGAATATCATGTTCTTCAAGTTTTGTTAATATAACTTCATTTGTTACAGGAAATGTCAGCAAGAACTCATGGAAAAACGGACTGTCTGAATTTCGCTGAACTCCTTCAATTTGAGTCAACTGATCCGCTAAATAATGGGCTTTACTATAACATTGCTCCGCTACTTCTTGAATTCCTCTGGCGCCCATTGTACTCATATACACTGCATTTGTTAGCGCACATAGCGCTTGGTTAGAACAAATATTAGATGCGGCTTTTTCTCGACGAATATGCTGTTCCCTAGCTTGTAAAGTTAATACGAACGCTCGATCGTCGGCCTCATCTACTGTTTCTCCAGCGATACGACCAGGCAATTTACGAATCATTTTTTCTTTCGTTGCAATAAAACCAATATATGGCCCACCAAAAGCTAGCGGTATGCCAAAGGGTTGAGAGTCGCCAACAGCAATATCAGCATTTACTTCCCCTGCTGTTTTAAGGACAGTACTAGCCACAGGATTCACACTCATAATAAATTTAGCTTTTGCCTCATGAACCATTCCTTCAATCGCTTCTACGTTTTCGATGCCCCCATAATAATTAGGTTGTTGAACAATAAAACAAGCGGTTGTCTCATCTAGTTCTTCTTGTAAAATAGTTAAGTCTGTTAAGCCATTTTTTTCTGGAATCATCACAAATTCAATATCTCTAGAGCTAAAATAAGTTACTGCTGTCTGAATGGTCATTGGATTCGTTGTCTTTGAAATCAACACTTTTAAACGTTTTTTCTCCAAACACATATTGATTGCCTCCGCTGCCGCAGTCGCCCCATCATAAACAGACGCATTGGTCGCATCCATCCCAGTGATTTCACAAATCATGGTTTGATATTCAAAAATAGACTGTAACAAACCTTGGCTTATTTCAGGTTGGTAAGGTGTGTAGGAGGTCATAAACTCTTCTTTAGCTGCAATTTGTTTAACAATGGCGGGAATGTAATGATTGTATGCACCTGCACCACGAAAAATAGTTGAGAAAACTTTGTTTTTCTTTCCCATATTTTCTAAAATACGTCGAACCTCAAACTCAGACTTTCCAGCTGGGATATCTAGTTTTTCCACCAACATTTCTTTGGGAATATCTTGGTAGAGATCACTCATATTTTTTAAGCCTATCGTGTTCAGCATGTCTTGTTGTTGTTGTTCTGTAGACCCAAGATAATTACCCATTCATTACGCCTCCTCAGATTCTTCGCAGAATTTCTTATATTCCTCAGCAGTTAATAACTCCTCAATATCTTCGACTTTTTCCACTTCAATCAACCATGAGTCTAACGGCGCTGAATTGATCAATTCTGGACTATCAATCAACTCTTCATTGATTGCTGTGACTGTCCCAGTAATTGGCGAGTAGGCTTCTGAAACGGCTTTAACAGATTCAATATCAGCAAAGGATTCTCCTTTTATTACCTCGCTCCCTTCATCTGGAAGGTCAATAAAAACGATATCTCCTAACTGATCTTGCGCGTAATCAGAAAGACCAATCTTTACTTTCTCCCCATCAAAAAGTACCCACTCATGAGATTTTGAAAACTTCATTTCTCCTGCTTTTGTCATAATAAACGTCTCCTTTTTTTAAGTTATTTTTTTATAAATGGTAATTCTACAACTTCAGCTTTAATTTTTTTACCTCTGACTTCCACTTCAATAGGTGAACCGATTTCCACAAATCCTTTTTCTACAATGGCCATGGCACAAGCTTTATTGATATATGGACACATCGTGCCAGATGTTGTTTGACCAATTTTCTTTTCGTTAAAATACACATCTGCACCTTCACGAACGATGCCTCTTTCGGTTAGTTCAAGGCCAATTCGAGTGATTGTTGGTTCCCCTTTATCAATCAATGCTTTTTTCCCGATAAAATCTTCTTTTTTCATTTTGACTGCAAAAGCTAAATCTGTTTCAAGAGGTGTGATTTCTTCATTCATTTCATGACCGTATAACGGCATTCCAGCTTCTAAACGTAAGGTGTCACGAGCCCCTAAACCGCAAGGAATAAGTCCATAGTCTTTACCAGTATCCAGTAATATGTTCCATAATTTGACGCCATCTTCAGCAGAACAGTACAACTCGTAGCCAAATTCTCCTGTATAACCTGTTCGAGATATAATACAGCTTACACCACCAACATCAGCATTTTCAGTGAAACTATAATATTTTTTAGGAATGTCTTGTTCAGGTGTTAATTTTTCAATTATTTCTTTAGCTTTTGGACCTTGTAATGTTAGTTGAACAAACTGGTCTGACTGATCTGAAAATTCAACTTCGCCGAATAGATACCGTTTCATCCAAGCGACGTCTTTAGCTCTGTTTGCTGCGTTGATGACCAATAAATACTTTTCCTCAGCACATTTATATACTAATAAATCATCTATCACACCGCCATTTTCATTACACATCAAGGTGTATCTAACACGTCCTATTTCTAAATTGCTAAAATCATTTGTTAACAAATACTGCAAATTGGCTAAGGCATCTTTCCCTTCATAAACGACTTCACCCATATGGGAAACATCGAATAATCCTACTTGATTTCGAACAGCTAAATGTTCTTTGATCACGCCACTATCTTTATATTGAACAGGCAGCGTATATCCGGCAAAAGAAACCATTTTTCCACCTGCTGTAAGATGTGCATCATATAAGGGGGTCTTTAAATCCATTTTTTCTACTCCTTTGCTTTTTCGTATTTTTGAATCAACTGTTTCGTTGTTAACTAAATGACACCTCCAAGCTGTAAAACTATATAAAAACAGAGGAACGGGCACCTGAAAAAAAGTGCCTGTTCCTCTGTACAAAACCTGAGAGATTCGTCTTCTTAAAGAGTTGCTCCGTCGGTGCTTTCGCTTTCCAGAGTGATGTCCAATTACGGTCCTTTTACCTGAGATCTTCACAATAAATGAATTGCATCATTTATTATTTATTCCTTCGGTGCTATGAGCTAGTCTCTCCCGCAATTCTCTTCCATCTACTTTATTTAATGAGCTATCAAAATAAACTTGTGCTTACAATCGATACTTCTGGTATCTGAAAAAAGAAATCCTTTTCATAAAAAACAACACATTATTGCTTAGAATAGTTTCCTCAAACATATTATCTATAACCATCTTCTCATATTCTTATATTTTTTTCAAAACTTGGATTTGTGAAAATCAAATACAATAATGAAATATATAAGAAAGCGTTTTCTAACTATAATTATCCTTTATATTTCATAAAAGTCAATAACACAATTCAATTATTTCACAAAAAATAAAGCAGACGAAAGGATTTCTCTCATCTGCTTTTTAGTTTAATTTTTTGCGCTGCTCTCTCAGAGCTTTAACGATTTTTTTCTAGTACATTACTTAAGCGTCCAAACTCTTCAAGTGATAACGTTTCTCCACGACGTGAAGGATCAATTTCAGACTCAGTTAAACTTTCTGTTAACCAAGCTTTTGTTTGATCATCTTTTCCATAAAAATGAGTCAAGTTGTTCCACAATGTTTTACGGCGTAACTGAAACGAAGCTTTTGTTAATTTGAAAAATTCTTTTTCGTTTGTCACTTCAACTGCTGGCTTATCTCGTTTCGTTAGTTTGATGATTGCTGAATCAACGTTTGGCTGCGGGATAAAGACTGTTTTTGGTACGATAAATGCAATGCTAGCTTCCATAAAATACTGAACAGCAATTGACAGTGATCCGTATGCTTTTGTGCCTGGTTTTGCAGAAATTCGATCAGCTACTTCTTTTTGCATCATAACGATCATTTCTTCTACCTCTAAATCAGATTCTAGAAAATGCATCATGATTGGCGTTGTGATGTAATATGGTAAATTAGCTACCACTTTAATTGGAAGATCTTCTTCAAAAACTTCCTTTGTGGTTCCAACTAAATCCGCTTTTAACACGTCGTTGTGAACAACCGTTACATTTTTATATGGGCTCATCGTGTCTTCTAAAACAGGAATCAAACGATCATCGATTTCAAATGCTAAAACCTGCGCCGCATTTTTTGCTAACTGTTCAGTTAATGCACCAATACCTGGACCGACTTCAACTACATTTGTTTTGGTGTCGATCCCTGCTGTTTCAACGATTTTCCGTAAGATATTGGGTTCTGTTAAAAAGTTTTGTCCTAAGCTCTTTTTAAATGAAAAGCCATGTTTCTTCAAAATTTCTTTGGTTCTTGAAGGGGTGGCTATTTCTTTATATTCTGTCAAATTGATTCCTCCGATTTTTCACTAGGTAACACATTTATTTGCTTCATTGTTTCTGTCAGTTCCTTTTCAGTGATACGGAACATTTTCAATCGTTTCGTTAATTGTTTACTGTTCGTATAACCAATGCGCAGTTCATCACCTAATTTTTCACGACGTTCCTTTGCATGAGCTCCCGCTATTAAACCATATTCTATTAAGGTTTGTCTAGGGATTTCTTGATAATTATCTTCATTATTAACTGGTGTCACAATTTTTTCCAACGCTTCTAAAATCGCCTCATCACTAGCATGTTCAACCCCTAAACTGCTGCCACGTTTTTTAGGCGTTGCCAAACGGCGTGAAAGAAAAGCATGTTTAGCATCTGGAACCACATCCATGATTGTTTTTCGGATTTTTTCACCTGAATAATCTGGATCTGTAAAAATAATTACACCACGGGTTTCTTGTGCGTGTTCAATTTGTTCTAATATGTCTTCGTTGATAGCTGAACCAATTGTTTCAATGGTATCTGCATCTACGACTTCTTGAATACGCCTGGTATCGTCTTTTCCTTCAACGACTATAATTTCTTCAATTCTCAACTTATCAGTCATTAAACTAACCTAAATAAGCGATGGGCATTGGCTGTTGTTTGTTTCGCTATTTCTTCAAATGGCAGTTCACGTAATTCAGCGATTTTTTCAACCACATAGCGAGTATAACCAGGCTCATTACGTTTCCCTCGATAAGGAACAGGTGCTAAATATGGCGCATCTGTTTCCACTAATAAATGATCTAACGGAACAGCTTTAGCAACTTCTTGAACTTCCAGGGCTTTTTTAAACGTAACTACTCCGCTTAATGAAATATGCATTCCCATATCTAAAAATTTCTTCATCCACTCAGGATCGCCACTAAAACTATGCATAATTCCACCAATATCACGGATATCTTCTTCTTTTAAAATCTTATACGTATCTTCCATCGCATCTCGTGTATGAATGCTGATAGGCAGATTCATCTCTTTAGCAATGGCAATTTGCCGTCTGAAGACACGATCTTGAACCTCTTTAGGATCTTCCATCCAATAATAATCTAAGCCGATCTCACCTAGAGCAACCACTTTAGGTGTTGTTAATAATTGTTGCAATTTCTTTTCGATCTCAGGCGTGTAGCTCCCTGCCTCTGTTGGATGCCATCCAATAATACTTTGGATTTCTTTATATTGTTGGCTAAGCGCTAGAGATTTTTCGATCGTTGGTGTATCAAATCCCACCACTGCCATTTCTGTTACACCTAATTCTTTTGCACGTTCGATTGTTTCTGGAATATCTTCATTAAATTGTTCTGCGTTTAAATGAGTATGAGAATCAAAAATCAAGAATACTGCCTCCTTAAATTAAAAGCGTAGCGGGCTTATCTAGCTCTGACCGAAAAATAGGAAAAATTGATTGAGATGCTTTTTGTCTCACTCTATCTATTTTTGTCTTGTTTCCGAAGACCTTCAATCCTTCTTAGGAATTGATGGAATCGAAGCAGAGCGTAGTGCTAGCCCATGTAGTTAGATAGTACAATGAGCTAACCAACTATGATTAACTATTTTGTAGTCCATCGTCTTCTATACTTTATCATATTTTGGCGAAAAGCTGAATGGACAGCACCGATAAATTATCAACTACTTATGATTGCTTTATTAAAAAAAATAGCTTATACTATTCGGTCACAGCATTTCATGTCAGGAGGAACCACCATGTCCAATGATCGCAAACAAGAAACCAACCATCTACACCAAATTTACGAAGAATTAATCCAAGCAAAAGACAAGTTTCAAACAGCTATCAACGAAGTCAACACTACAGGAAAATCAGTGTTGGAGCAATTTAGTGGCGATACTAAACTGAATTTTGATAGTTACTCCGATAACTTAGAGACTTTTGCTATGATGGAAATGAAAAATAGAGAAATCGATCAATTGAACATCCAAAATGCAACGGCTGCTAAACAACTAGAAAAAGTTGAGCGCCTACTTAAAGTTCCTTATTTCGGAAAAATTGATGTAACATTTTTAGATGCTGATTCTGATCGTGACGTTTTTTATATCGGCATGAATGATTTTACGAATCTAGATGGTGAGTCACGAATCTACGATTGGCGCTCCCCGATTGCGTCACTTTTTTACAATAATGTTTTAGGTGATAGCAGTTATCTTGTCAACAAAACAGAAATCCCTGTAACTTTGAATCTGAAAAGGCAGTTAATTATTGAAGAAGATCGTTTGATCAACTTTTTTGATACTAGCCTTGCCATTCAAGATGATATTCTACTTCATTCGCTAGAAGCTGATTCTTCTCAGTATATGAAAGACATCACTACGACCATTCAACAAGAACAAAACGAGATTATTCGTGATGAAAGTCATCCGTTACTTTTAGTCAATGGAATTGCTGGTAGTGGAAAAACATCCGCGATCATGCAGCGAATTGCTTATTTACTTTATAATCATCGGACACAAATCACAGCTGACGATATTTTATTGCTATCTCCAAACTCGACATTTATTGATTATATTTCTCAAGTGTTGCCAAATTTAGGTGAGCGTAACCCGTTGAATTTAACTTTACTGCAATTTCTTAAGTTTACGTTTCGAGAAAAAGCACCAATCGAAAGTGAATCAGCCTATTTTAAACGAATCACTGCAGAACAGGTGAACGGGCAACAAAAAGTGATCCAATCACAAGATTTTGCCGATTTCATTCAAACGTTCCAAGATCCTTCTCTGATTCAACAAGCACTTTTTCAACCGATCTTGTTCAAACGCAAACCTTTATTTACTGCTGAAGTGATTTTTAATCTATATCAAGAAACACCTGCTAATTTATCAATCAGAGAGCGACTTTCAGCCACCAAAGAAAAGTTATCTAGCCTTTGGAATCGTTATTTGATCAAACAAGCAAAGTCTAAAAAAATGATGGATCAGATGCAAGATCTAACGGAAGCAGAACAATTACGTTATTTTGACACAACATTTACTGAAGATGATGAAGAACAACTAGCAGAATTTGCTCTGCAACGGCTTCAAAAAAAATACCGCAAAGTGGTAGATGATATCGCTAATGTTGCATGGTTTGACCAATGGCTGCTTTTTGAATCCTTGTATCAAAACTATCACCAAGTATCGTATGAAAAAACAACACCCGCTTATACGGCAGATGAAGTAGTGATTTTATTATTAATCAAAGATAGGTTTATTGAAGATTTATCTAATCGGCAAATGGCCTTTATTTTGGTGGATGAGGTACAAGATTATACAGAAGCTCAAATTCTTTTACTGCTGAAATTATTTCCGCAAGCGAACTTTACGTTGGCAGGTGATGAAAATCAGGCAATTTTTAATACGTCGATTAGCTTCAATGGCTTGAAAGAATTATTGTCTGCTTCCAGCCGTTCTGTTACTTCTTATCAATTATTAAATAGTTACCGCTCAAGTAAAGAGATTACTCAACTCTTCCAAACGCTTGTTACAAATCATGAAAAGCTTAAGATCGTACCGATCCGAAAAGACGGCGAGAAACCAGCGTTTATTTTTTGTGAAAATGAAGAAGCATATTTAGATACACTTACTTCACTTTTAGATACTTTAGCTGTTGAAGAAGATACTGCGATCATTACAAAAACAGCTTATGAAGCAGAATTATTAGAACAACAGCTTTCACAAAAGAATAGCTCGATTAATGCTCAAATTCTTTCAATTGATATGGCAAAAGGTCTTGAATTTGATCATGTAATTATTCATGATCCTTCAACATTACGTTATGGAACGACTGAAAGAGAGAAGAAGATTCTTTATACAGCGATTTCTCGCGGGATGAAGCAGGTATTTCTACCTTATGTTGGGAGCCTTTGTGAATTGTTTACGGCTAATGAATATTATTAATTATTTAATTAACTGCAGGATAATAACTCTTTAAAAATCAATTCTATCCTAAAACTAAATAAATACCGAATATAGTAAAAACGTCATTTATCAGTAAACAATTGATAAATGACGTTTTTACTCTACTTTTTATTACACAAAATGAATCTAAAAATATGTTCATTCTTCTATTAGCCAATCTTTTAACTCATTAATTAGTATATTATCTTGGCTCGTAATACTATAATCATCTAAATTCTTTTGAATTAACAAATCCATCTGTTTTAACCATTCAATTTTTTTGATTTTACCTCCTTTAATTCCTTCATCCTGAGGTCTAGTGAAGTACTTTTCAAAGATATCTCTCCAATTACTTTTATCTACAGAAACATTCGCATAATCGTTTAAAGTTAATACATCTTCAATCAAATATTCTTCATCATTTGAACTATCATAGTTTCTTTCAATAACTATGCCTGCAGCCGATTTATACACTTTTTTAGGCAAGTCTTTTACCCAATTCTCACCAAAATGTTCAATCATTAATCTCTCAAATCTCACTTTAATGTTTTTTTCCAACTCAGGTAAAAGTATTCTGGCCTCTTCATTATATGTTTTTTCATATTCAATCACAGACTCAGAAATTCCGTCCGGATTAAAATCTCTATGCTCAGAATGCACTTTTACTTGTAGTCTCTTCCAATACTTAGGTTTTCCTTGTGATCCATAAGATTTTTTCAACTCTATCTTATCCTCATGACTCATATCATTAATATATCTTATACTTGTATCAAGATAAGGTTTAATACTCTCTAGTAAATCTTCTGGTTTTCCATTTAAAGTATCTAAGCCTTCATTATTCCTCTTATAATTTATTAAATCACAAATAAGCATAATAAAACCATGGATACCAACATTTATAGTAAGAACACCATCGTCATCTTCTCCTTTTTCCCATTCATCTTTAGCACCTCTTTTTATATAAGAAAAAGATTCAAGAATAAAAGAATATAGTTGAATAAAAGTTGAATCATTGTTACCTTTATCGAAAAGACCATTGCTAGTAGTCTCATTATCTTTATTGAATTTTGATACAAAATTTGTTTTATTTAATGCTCCAATAATCGTTTCAATTTTGATACAGGTTTTTGAATTGCTTTGATTTTCTCCAATTACTACCCTATCGTATAGAGGTGAATTTTCATCCTCTCCCAATCTTTGAGCAATTTTAGACAGTAAGGCCTTAGTTCGTTCTGCTTTCAATGGAGAATCCCATAATAAATCTGCATTCAAAGTGTTCCTTAAATTCTTAGAAACTGATTTTTGATTTTCATTTATTTCCATAAATAATTTTATTTGGTCATTCTTCTTCAAATTTACAAAAGCTACAACAGGAATAGAATTTATTTTAGAATATTCAGTATCCGAGTATCCGTACAATCTATGTTGTCCATCTATTATATATATTGATTGATATAGCGGTGGCAAATGAAGAATTCCTATCTTACTAATAGAGTTTTCATCCTGGAGGCTCGACGTATCAAATCGTAAATCCTTCTTTCCTTTGTCAATGTTTACAACAATTGAATTTGGAAAAAAACCTCCATCTTTAACAAATTCTTGTATTTTATTCAGTCTACTTTTCTTTATGATCCTTTGATAAGATGGCAACTGATCTTTGTTAAAATTACTTTTATGCAATACATAGCTCATTTTCAATAACTTATCAGGTTCAATAGAAAAAGCATAATAATCTAGTCCACCCATCTGCCCCTGAATTGCTGGTATTTTATTTTCCATCCCTGTTATTCGTTGCTTTTCAAATAATTGCCCCAATAACTGAAATCTTGACGCTTTTCCAAGGTGTTTAGATAACTCTTCATAATATTGCAAAGCATCTTCATCAAAATAAGCTATATCACTTCCCTCAAGTCTTTCTTTATCAGTTGTTGATAAGTTGTAATTTTGAGTAGCCAAAATAAATTTTACTTTTTTAGGAGTATCAGAACGTTTATTAATTTCACTTATTAATCCCCCTTTAACACCATTTATAGCTTCAATATCTTTTTTAAAATTCGTTTTCTTATTAATCTCATTAGTATGCTTACATTCAATAAATAGAACTGTCTCATCATCTGCACAAAAAACATCAATCTGCTTAGTCAGTTTTCCGTTTTTATCATAGGGCATATGAAAATTTCGATCTTTGTTCATTATAGTAAACCCTAATTTGTAAAACATCATCCATACTTTATCTTCAAATTGTTCATCCAAAGGCTTATCTTTCTTAACCCAGATGTCATTTTTTAGCTCTCGTTCTATTTCCCATCCCTCGGCTTTATAAGACGCAAAATCTCGTTTACTAATTTTTTTTCGGTAAAACGGAACTTTCTTAATGTTCTTTACTGCATTTAGCTCTTTTCCTTGAACCATCTTATCTTTAATCATAAGAAACTCCTTATATGTATTATTAAATTAATTATAGCACAATGTTAACTATCATAATAATTCTTTATTGATATTTTAGTCATTAACTTATATAATTTAATTAAAACTTGAAAGTAGATACTATATTATGACATCCGTTATTTCTTCTCCTATTAGATGGACAGGCTCTAAACGAAAAATGTTAAATGAAATGTTAACATCATTTGATTCTGATAAAAAAATATACATTGAACCGTTTCTAGGTTCTGCAACTGTATTAATCAACTCATTAAATTTAAATTTATATGATGATTACTATGTAAATGATATTAATAATCACCTTATTGACTTCTTCGTAAATTTACGTGACTCTACTGATACACTGCTTTTTTCAATAAACGAGATTATTATCTACTACAATTCTTTAAATACATTGGATGACAAAAGTCTTTTTTTTTATAAGATGAGAAAAGCCTTTAACTCTAATACAACATTAGAAAATAAATCTTCTATTTTCTGGTTTTTAATGAAAACCTGTTTCAATGGTGTATATCGTATAAATAAGTCAGGTCAGTTCAATGTTCCTTTTGGAAAAAAAATTAGTATCTCATTTAATGTCGAACAAGCTCTAAATATATCAAAATTGATAAATAATGTTCGTTTTTTTAGTCATACATATAATGATTTTTTAACTAATATAAACTTACAAGACAATTTGAAAAATTCTTTTATATATTGTGATCCGCCATATATCCCACAAACCGTTAGCTCAAAAAATCAGAAAATGTACACTAGTAATCATTTCGATCATTTTAAATTTATACAATTTATTAATCAATTAAGTATAGAACGCAAACCATCGATAATGATTTCAATGTCTGAATCAAGAGCTTCTAATGAAATTTATAACTTAAACAACTTTGAAAAAATACCATTAACCGAAATAATTCGAGTTGTTAACCCAAAGAGATTATTAAAGGCCTCTGAGGTTGCTTATTTGAACTACTCTCCAAATAATTTTTCTGAGTCAATTATGGGTAAAACAGATTAGCATTTTTTTTAGTTTTATCTAATTACTAAACTGTGTAGTTAGACTTTTCTTTATTGTTACTTTCAAAATTATATTTGCTTGCTATCTGTAATTTTGGAAGTAAGGGTCTTATAAAGACTAAATTTATGAGCATTGAATTTGTCACCTAAAACTACATATATTCAGTTAATAAATTATTTTTAACAAAATCTGAATCTTGTAATCTTAATAAGTAAAAACTGACCGTAACATATCATTTAGAGATAAGTTACGGTCAGCTTTTATTTTAATAACAAGCTAATTACAAAGTGCAAATACTTTTAATCATAAATACCTGTTACTTAAGTTTAACTTTTTCTTTCTCACCCAACTTCTCAACTTTCTTTTCTAAAGTATCTATACTCATAACAAAGTTTGCATAGAATATATTAAATGCTCTGGCTTGTGCATGAAATTCCCTCATAATTTTTTTCTTATTTAAGGAATAGCCTGGTTATCAAAAAAGTCCTTCATCAAACACAATGATTCCTTCCACGAAGCCAATTGTTCCAAATAGTCCTTCACATCGTAAATATCATGATAAGTAACCTCCTTAATTGGTTGAGAATTTTTCAACAAAACATTATCACTAATTTTTATCTTTTAATTTTCAATTAAATATACCTCCCTTTTTTTAAAGATTATGTCTATGCGTTTTTTGCATGAAATGATATATGCGAAAAATGCATAATATAAAATTACCATGAGGTGATTTTATGTATTACAGAATTCGTGACCTACGCGAAGATTCAGATTTAACTCAAAAGCAGTCAGCCAAACTTTTAAATGTTAGTCAAACTACTTACTCCCGATATGAATCTGGTTTTTTAGATATCCCTAGTCAATCTCTTATCACACTTGCTAAATATTATTCGACCAGCGTTGACTACCTATTGAACTTAACAAATCATAAAGAACCCTATCCAAAAATTTCATCACATAAAAATAAATAATAACAGTAAAATAAAATACATTATACTTAATCAATTCTTAAAAAAATCAGGCTAAAAAACCGACTTTAGCCCGATGTTTTTTTCTCTATCTAGCAGTAAACTTAACTTCAATCTGGTTTTCAATAGGATAGGAGTGAGTGCTATTTGAAAAATTTCTTTGAAGAATCTGACTTTTTAAAGACAACGCTCCAAAAGAATGTAAGGATTCAAAGAAAACCGCAAGTCAATACGATTTGGCATTGGGTTTTACTCATTCTCTTTGGTTTGTTGGCTTACGGAACTATGACTCAGCAATTTCTTCTGATTGCTCTTTTTGTAGCTATTGCGGCAATTGTAAAAGGCCCGATGATGCTTTTATGGGGAGCTATTTATTCGGCGCTAATCGCCTTTTTCCCACCCATTGGGATTGTATTGTCTATTGCATTTTTCTTGATCAACCTTGGAACAGTGGTAAAGAGTTGGCGTATTTCATTAACCAGTGCCTATTTTTATTTGGTTCCTTTACTTGGTGGTATCTTTCGAGCTGTTATTAAAAATGAACCTAATTATGCTGTTTTAATTTTTGTCGCATTTAGTATATTAGGATTGCATTTTTTACTTAATTGGTTATATAAAAACAACAGTTTGAGTCGAACATTGGCTTGGTCGATCGTTAGCGTGCCTTATGCTATACTGATCATGCTTTTACCCACTCGTTTCCGTAGATTTAAATCAAATAAAAAATTAAAGTTTTAGTATTTTGATAAAAAAAGACAGCAACCTTTATTGTAGGTTGCTGTCTTTTTTAGGTTTAAACTGTTCCAGCTTTTAAAGCTTTATCTATTGCTTCGTTTAATTTATTCATTTGTTCTTCATTAAAGATATTTTTTACTTTTTCGCGAATTACATTTGCAGAATCATCTGTCACCATTTCAGGATTTTCTTCGATTTTTTTGATTAGTTCATTTACTTGCTCATCCATCATTTTTTGAAGTTCTGGATCGTCTTTTAAAGCACTATAATCAATTGAGTCATCTTCTAACTCTTTTTCCTCTGAGTTAGTTCCAGCAATGTTAGCAAAAATTTCATTTAATTCAGCTTCACTGATTACTTCTTTTTTACTTGGTATTTTAATTTTTTTATCGTTCTTTTGTGGTTTAATTGAAATAGTCATGACCATTCCCAGATTTGCTTTCTTATTATCCACAGCTTCTATAGAGATTTCAAAATCTGTTGCTTTCGTTTTTTTGTTGACGCTCACTTTGATGTCCATTTTTTTTATATCTTTTTTGACTGTTTTGATTACATCGTTCAGTTCTTTTTCATTCCCTGATTTCTTGTAATCTTTATCTTCTTTAGACACTTCATCGATTTTTTCCATCATTTTAATAATTTCAGCTTTTGTAAAGGTGTGGGTAACGATATCTTTTTCATTTTTAAATGACTTTTTGTCGAAGCTTTCGATTAGTTTTTTCATTTCTTTAGCCATTTTGGCATCTTCAGGATTTACAAATAGTTTATTCTTCAAGGGATTTTTCTTCTTGTCTAATTTGGCGGATGGCAAGGTATCCACAACATCAATATATTTTCCTTCTAACTTGTTTAAATCATCTTTACTTAATTCGCCTGGATAACCAAAAGATTTCACTAAATCAAGCACTCCTGAAACAAAACTAGTAGACGTATAGTACTTGTCTTTCTTACCGACAAATTGGAAGGGTAATTTTTTACCAAATACATTGGCTGTGATTTCCATTTCCATACTCTCTTCTTTTTTATCAACAGTATAGCTTCCATTGATGCCCATATCTTTTAATTGGTTGGCAAACATTTTTACATAAGCCCCACGCTCATCACCATCATATGTGAAATCATTGATTTTCATTTCAAAACTTGCGGCATTGTACTGCTCACTTTTTGAATTCAAGACTTCTTTTGTGAAGTCTTTTCGTGGATCAGCTCCACAAGCTGCTAAAAGAAGTACAGCAACTCCTACAACCATTCCCAACAGATACTTTTTCATTTTCATTCTACTATTCTCCTTATTCATTAGTTAAGTTTTTTAGAACTCTAAATAATCATACCGTAAAATTTAGTTTATGCCTACTCTTGTTTGAACTATTTTTTATTTATTCCATTTATACAGAATTAGTACTTAAAAATTGTTAAAAAAAAAACGATCACAACATCCAATTATCTTTCATAGATAATTGGACTTCTTGTGAATCGTTTTTTATACTATTAAATCAATTACGCAATGCTTGCTCCATTTGGCATTTCTTTTGGTGCCTCGATAAGTTGCAACTTACCTTCTGGAGATTCAGCTGAAAGGATCATTCCTTGACTAATCTCTCCACGCATTTTTCTTGGTGTTAAGTTTGCTACGATCACAACTTTTTTCCCAATCAAAGCGCTTGGATCTGGATAAAATTCAGCAATCCCTGAAAGAATTTGACGATCTTGTTCGTCTCCTGCATCCAGACGGAATTGTAATAGTTTATCGGCACCTTTGACTTTTTTACAATCCACGACCTCAGCTACTTTTAATTCTACTTTATCAAAATCATCGTATTTGATTTGTTTATCTTTCGTTGAAACAAGTTCTGTTTCTTCTGGGTTCCATTTGATTTCTTCCGTTGTTGTTTGTTCTTTTTGGGACATTTTCTTTTGAATATAAATCACTTCTGTTTCGATTTCTAATCGTGGGAAAATAGGTGTTCCTTTTGCAACAACTTTGATTCCAGTTGGAAACTCACCAAAATGGATTTTTTCCATATTCATTGTTTCAGGATCTAAGCCTAATTGTTCAAAGATTTTTTTCGGCGTCTCAGTCATTACTGGTTGCATAAGAATTGCTACAATACGCAGACTTTCTGCTAAATGAACCATTACGCTATCTAATTCATTTTTCTTTTCTTCATCTTTAGCTAAGACCCATGGTTGTGTTTCATCAATATATTTATTTGCACGAGAAATCAAGGTCCAAACCTCGGCGATGGCCGTGTTGAATTCCATTTTTTCCATTGCTTCATGGTATTTTCCAATTACATTTGCAGCAGTTGTTGATAGTTCACTGTCAAATGGTGTTACTTTTGACGCATATGTTGGTACAAATCCATCACAATATTTGTTGATCATGGCGATCGTACGATTTAGAAGGTTGCCTAAGTCATTAGCTAAATCATAATTTAACCGCGAAACAAAGTCTTCTGGTGTAAAGACGCCGTCACTGCCAAATGGAATTGCACGTAATAAGTAATAACGTAAGGCATCTAATCCATAACGTTCTACCAACATTTCTGGATAAACCACATTGCCTTTAGATTTTGACATTTTTCCATCTTTCATCAATAACCAGCCATGACCGAAAATCTTCTTAGGTAACGGTAAATCTAATGCCATCAACATAATTGGCCAATAAATCGTATGGAAACGTACGATTTCTTTTCCGACCATATGAACATCTGCCGGCCAATATTTTTTAAATAAGCTGTCATCTTCTGAACCGTAGCCTAAAGCTGTGATATAGTTTGATAACGCATCGATCCATACATAAACCACATGTTTTGGATCATTAGACAGCGGAACTCCCCATGAAAATGTTGTACGTGACACAGCTAAATCTTCTAGACCAGGTTTAATGAAGTTGTTGATCATTTCATTTTTGCGTGATTCAGGTTGAATAAATTCTGGATGTTCATTGTAATACTCCAACAAACGATCTGCATATTTACTCATACGGAAGAAATAAGATTCTTCTTTCACCAATTCAACTTCGTGGCCGCTTGGTGCTTTCCCGCCAATTACTTTGCCTTCATCATCACGATAAACTTCAGCTAATTGAGTTTCAGTAAAGTATTCTTCATCTGAAACAGAGTACCAACCTTCGTATTCACCAAGGTAAATGTCTCCTTGTTCCAATAATTGATCAAAGATTTGTTGTACTGCTTTTTTATGATAATCATCTGTTGTACGGATGAATTTATCATAGCTAATATCAAGTGTTTTCCATAGTTTTTGAACATCTGCCGCCATTTTATCGACATATTCTTTAGGAGTTACGCCTAATTCTGATGCTTTATTTTCGATTTTTTGTCCATGTTCATCCACACCCGTTAAGTAAAATACGTCAAAGCCCATCAAACGTTTATAACGGGCCATCGCATCACAGGCAATTGTTGTATAGGAATTGCCGATATGTAGTTGTCCGCTTGGATAATAAATAGGGGTGGTGATATAAAATGTTTCTTTTTCTGACATACAGAAACATCCTCCTTTAGCATTCTCTTGAATTTACTCCTAAATAGTATACCATACTTGGCTTTATTGAACTAGAAATCCTTGTATTTTCTCTATATAAAAAAGCTTCTGTTAGTTTGATTTTTGCTAAAACTAACAGAAGCTCTGATTAAATTTTTTATTTAGTCCCTAATAACGCCATCTTGAACAGCCGTTTCTGCAACTTCCCGAATAATAAGCTCAACTAACTCTTGATTAAAAGCAGAGGGAATAATATATTCACTTGTCAACTCAGATTCTGGAATGATTTCCGCAATGGCTTTGGCCGCTGCAAGTTTCATGTTTTCTGTGATTTTCGTTGCTCCAGCTACAAAAGCTCCTTTAAACAATCCGGGGAAAGCCAACACGTTATTGATTTGGTTTGGATGATCAGACCGCCCTGTTCCAACTACAGCTGCCCCTGCATCAATTGCATCTTGATAATCGATTTCTGATTCAGGATTAGCCATTGGAAACACAATAGCTCCTGAATTCATAGAGGCCACCATTTCCTTTGAAACTAATTTTGGGGCAGAAACGCCAATAAAAACATCCGCACCGACCATTGCTTCGCCTAACGTTCCTTGAAAATCATTTGCATTTGTAATCTCAGCAATCTCTTTTTCTAAAAAGTTCATAGGTCTTTCCATCTTTTTACTTAAGGCTCCATCAATGTTGAAGGCAATGATATTCTTCACGCCAAAATGATTCAGCATTTTGATAATCGCACTGCCAGCAGCTCCAGTTCCAGAAACCACGACTTTGATTTCATCGACTTTTTTATCTACAATTTTCAAAGCATTGATTAGAGCTGCAATCGTAACAATCGCTGTTCCGTGCTGATCATCATGGAAAACAGGAATATCTAATTCTTCAATCAATGCACGTTCAATTTCTACACAGCGAGGTGCAGAAATATCTTCTAAATTGATTCCGCCAAATGTCGGTGCCATTGCTTTGATAATACTGATGATTTCTTTTGGATCTTTTGTATCTAGACAAATCGGGATCGCATCAATATCAGCAAATTCTTTAAATAATAATGCTTTACCTTCCATTACAGGCAATGCCGCTTTAGGTCCAATATCACCTAAACCAAGGACAGCCGTTCCATCGGTCACTACTGCTACCGTATTTCCTTTCCATGTATAATCATATATTTTGTTTGGATCTTCATGAATTTTTCTACACGGTTCAGCTACACCTGGTGTATATGCTAAAGATAAATCCTCTTTTGTGTTCACTTCGACTTTTGAGTGAATATCAATTTTCCCACGCCACTTGGCATGTGCTTTTAAGGCTTCTTCATAAATATCTGTCATGGTCTCTTCCTTTCAAAAATGGTTTCGTTTATTTTCCCAACATCTGCTCTGGTTTGACCCATCTGTCATAGTCTACTTCTGTAACCAAGCCAGTAGCTAATGCCGCTTGTTTTAACGTAAGATTTTCTTCAAATGCTTTTTTTGCGATTTTTGCGCCATTATCATATCCGATGTGAGGATTCAATGCTGTAACAAGCATCAAAGATTGCTCCACATATTGACTCATTTTTTCTTGATCTGCCTTGATTCCAGTCAAACAATTCTGATCAAAAGAACGTAACCCATCTGCCAATAATTCAATACTTTGGATCAAGTTATATGCCAAAACCGGCATATAAACATTTAATTCAAAGTTTCCTTGTGAGGCGCCAATTCCGATTGTTGTATCATTTCCCATCACTTGAATAGCAATCATCGTTAATGCTTCGCATTGTGTTGGATTGATTTTCCCTGGCATGATTGAGCTGCCTGGTTCATTGGCAGGAATCGTAATTTCACCTAAACCGCTACGTGGACCACTAGCCATCCAACGAATATCATTGGCCATTTTCATTACATTAGCCGCAAGTGCTTTTAAAGCACCAGAAGTAAAAACAATCCCATCTTTACTTGCCAGTCCATGAAATTTATTTGGATCTTCTGAAAATTGAATAGTTGTCTCTTCATTCAAGCTTTTAAGGAATGCCTCAATATATTCTTTTGATGCGTTCAAACCCGTCCCTACTGCCGTTCCACCGATCGCTAGTTGTTTCAACTCAGTCAGCGATAATTCAAGCATACGATACGTATGTTCTATTCCAGAACGCCATCCGCTGATTTCCTGAGCAAAGGTAACTGGTGTGGCATCTTGTAAATGTGTTCTGCCGATTTTTATGATTTTTTCATTTTCTGATTCAAGTGTTTCTAGTGTTTGAATCACTTGTTTCATTACTGGAAATAGCTGCTCCTCAATCAACATCACAGCTGCAACATGTATTCCTGTTGGAAAAACATCGTTTGAACTTTGAGACATATTGACATGATCGTTTGGATGAACAAACGTCTCATTTTTTGCAGCCAGATGAGCGATAACCTCGTTGACGTTCATATTTGTTTGAGTTCCACTACCTGTTTGCCATAAAGATAAAGGGAAATCTTCATTTACCTCGCCCTTAATAACTTTATTTGCTGCTTGTTGAATAGCTTGACTGATCGTTGGTTCTAGTTTGCCTGTTCTTTCATTTGCTTTTGCAGCAGACTTTTTTACTAATGCTAAAGCGTGGATAAGAGCTAGCGGCATTTTTTCCGTGCCTATATTGAAATTTTGCCTACTCCGCTCCGTTTGCGCCCCCCAAAGAGCCGTTTCGGGTACTTGAATTTCTCCCATAGAATCTTTTTCGATTCGATATGACATTCTTTCGATCCACTCCTTTTCTTGACTATTTACTCTTACTATAACTATACTGCAAATAGGGCTTTTTTCATAATGAAAATTTAGCTCCTTTTGTTTAAATAAAAAAAGGCGGAACAAAACTAAAAGTCAGTTTTGTTCCGCTCTCTAAATCCAATTTAACGGTGAGACGAAAGTAACGCCTTAAGAAATAAGCTAAAATTCACAAAAATTTGAAAAACAATTTCCGTCAATCCCTTCTTAATTTCTCAGATCTAAACTCTTTCGTCCCCCTCCTCTATTTGGCTTATTTTTTAATTTGGGCTTCACTACTGTGCTTATATCCATAAGCAAAATAGATAACAAATCCTAAAACTAGTGCCACAACAAAAGCTTTCCACGTAGCCGCCTGTAATTGTAACATCAATCCAATACTAACAATCACTAGAAGTATGGGAACAAACGGAACAAATGGAATCTTAAATTCACCTGGTTTTGGATCACCGGCAATTTTTCTTAATCGAATAATACCAATCGCCATCACGATCAAATACATCAATGTAACAATGTTCGTCAACTCAGCCAAAAGCTCCATCGGTACTAAGCCTGCAAAAATCATTGAACACAGACCCGCTACATATGTTGCATTTCTAGGCGTCCGATGTTTTTCATCGATTTTGCTCATAAACTTAGGCAACAAACCATCTTTACTAATTGCATAAATAATCCGAGCAAGGCTATACATCATAGAAATTGTCACTGTTAAAAGAGTCAAAATCGCACCAACTGATATCACAGCAGCCACTCCATCACGTTGTACAAAACGCATCGCAAATGCCACTGGGTCTTTTACTCCAAGTGCGTCAAATGGAACAATTCCTGTTAAAATCAATGTCACAATCACATATAAAACAGTGGTTATGATGATTGAACCAATGATCCCTCTAGGAATATCTTTTTGCGGATTTTTAACTTCTTCTGCCGTCATACTAACTGCATCAAATCCTAAAAAGGCAAAGAAAACAACTGCAGCACCACTAACTACTCCTGAAAAGCCAAATGGCATAAATGGCTGCCAATTATCAGGTTTTACATAAAAAATCCCTACTAATAAAAAGAGTCCAATAATTCCGAATTTAACAAAAACCATTACATTATTCAAACGTAACGCAGTCTTCGCTTCCAACGAAACCCAAAACGTAACAGCTAAAAGAACCAATACCGCAATCAAATCAACGTAAGTACCATTAGCTGGATTATAGGCGCCGCTCAATGCTTTAGGTAAATCAACGCCTAGACTGTTTAAAAAACCATGAACATAACCAGACCAACCAGAAGCAACGGAAGATACTGCTAGAAAAAATTCACATATCACTAGCCAGCCAGTCATCCAAGCAACGATTTCGCCAAATACAACATACATATACGCATACGGTCCGCCAATTGCAGGAATCCTTGAGGCAAACTCGGCATAACACAAACCTGCTAAAATAATTGCACCTGCTGCTACTAAAAAGGAAAGTGATAATGCAGGCCCTGCATATTGTTCAGCCGCAACACCAGTCACCACAAAAATCCCTGTTCCAACAATTGCACCGATCCCTAACATAATCAAATCCATTGTTTTTAAATCTTTTTTCATTGAACTCGGCTCAGCTGATACGTCCGTTAGTCCCTTTTTTCTAAACATCGACATTTCTTTTCCTCCAATAAAATCAATACATTGTCTTATACAAATAATTGCAATAATTTTTTTCGTAAAAATAAGCGTAAATCATACATTTACGCTTTCATGTACCCTAAAAGAATACCACCAAAAATGACGAATAGGCAACCAATAATGACATATCTCATTTCTTTTTTGGTCTTTCTCTCACCTAAAATGTAAATTCCACCTAAAGTCGAAATAATAATCCCCATTTGAGACAAGGAGAAACTGATGGCTAAACCAAGTTGGCGCATCGTCAATAGCATACATATATTTCCTAAACCCCATAAAAGTCCACAACTCATATTCATCCAAACATAGCGATCCACTTTTACCTTTTTATAAGCAAAGAAGCTAGCACCAATCACCATCCCAATACTTTGAGGTAAAATAATCCCCATAGGATCAAGTTCGGCAGCTTTAATAATGATCGTATATGCACCATAACCAACAGTTGATACAAGTAACGCCCGCAACCCTTTATTAAAATCCAACATTGAATTGGTGGTTTTTACACCACTGTCATCATCTTGCCGAGCAGTCATATACGCACCGAAAACCAAAAGTCCTAACGCAATAAATCCTAAAAGATAATCTCTACTGCCGTTCCACTCATGAAAAAATACGGCCCCAGCAATCGTATTAATAATCAGCTGCATCCCAGTTGAAACAGGCAAACCAACGGAAACTCCCAGATACTTCATTCCGTGAAACTGCTGATTTTGCCCCACACTCCAGAATAAACCAGATAACGCTCCGATCACAATCATTTGAATACTGATTGCCGGTTGAACGATAAAAAAGAGAACGATCGAAAAGAATAATGCACCGATGGTCATTCCAAGTGTTTGCTGATTGGCACTTCCACCGATCTTACCACTTACCAATCCAATACTTCCCCAAGCAAACATTGGGATCAAAGCAACTAATATCTCCATACATATGCTCCTATCAAAACTTATTATACAGTAAGTCTAACAATAAAAACGCTCTCTACGCAACCATAGGATAGAAAAAAATTCAATAGAATTTCTCTCATTATATGATTGAATAGCATTTAATTTGGATCGATCGTGCCACTCCTTGCTCCCTCATATCAATAACTAACTGAATTTATTGTGTAGCGTATGACACAGCTTCTAATGTCTTGCTGTACTGTTACCCAAAGGCTTTGAATTGCTCTGTTTGGGCTTTTACTTCACCAATTACCATTTTAACCATCGGCATCTTCCTCGTCTCTGAGGGTGTGTAATTCTGCTTCAAACAAGGTTACTGTTTTTGAAATGGCTAATTTGTCGTTGGCTTGACCAATTTTGGCCACCTGATTTTGGATTTCTACTGCGTTAACATCAATCATCGTATAATACTCCTTTTTATTTTTCCACCCTAATATCAAGTATATCGGATAAAAAAATCCCAAGTAAACAACCCACTATTATTAGAGATTTGGTTCTTAAAAATTAATATACTCAAAGTAAATCAACTACTTTTATCCCCAATCTTTTCTATACACAAAAAAATAGCGCTAAGAAATTAAACAAACATTTCTCAACACTACTATTTATCTTCGTTCATTAAAATAACTTAAAAAAGGAAACAAAAGTTTCACCGTTGTTCCTTCACCTTCCACAGATTCCACTGTCAATTGATGACCTAATTTATCTGCTAAGCTTTTGGCTAAGTACAACCCTAATCCGGTTGAATGTTGCTCACTTGTCCGACCATTTTCCCCAGTAAAACCTTTATCGAAAATGCGCCTTTGATCAGCTTCTGGAATCCCAATCCCTGTATCTTTCAATGATAGCCAAGCGCCTTCTTTTGTCCGAGAAAAAGTAACTGTAATTTCTCCTCCAGAAGGTGTATATTTGATGGCATTACTAACTAATTGCTTAAAAATAAACGCAACCCACTTCGCATCAGTCAAAACCATCTGGTCATTTCCTTCAATCGAGAACCGCAAATTCTTTTGGATGAAATAACTTCCTTGTGTTCGGATTACAGACTGAACAATTTCTTTCAACGAATACTCCTGAATCAAATAATCTCTGGAAAAGCTGTCTAATCTAGCATAATAAAGGACTTGCTCTACATATTCGTCAATTTTATTTAACTCATTTTCAACTAAATAATATTTTTTTTCAGGAATGTCATCTTCTATAGACTGTAAAATCAAATTCACAGCCGCAAGAGGGACTTTGATTTCATGAACCCAAGAATCGATATAATCCTTTTGGTCTTGCTGATTATTGATTGCTTGTTGCATGACTTGCTGATGCTCTACCATTAAACCGTTGATATAATCTTGAACTAGTTTTTCTTCTGACTTTGATGCATCTCCTAAATAATGCTGCAAAGAAGGGGGATGTTCTGAAATATCCAAAGAACGCCACCAACGTTTTTTCAATGAATAATCAATCGTTAAAAATAGCAGTAAAAATAATCCTTGTAATAATACCAAATAACCAATGACTGATGGTTTTACAACCATATCTGGAGACAACCATAAAATAAAGCAAGTTACCCCAATGAAGAATAGCCAGCCAATTAGTAAAAGCCAGTGATCTTTCAAATATTTACAAACGGTCATTTTCTTCTCCTATCTATGGTACGATATATCCTTGTCCAACTTTTGTTTCAATATATCCTTCAATACCTGCTTGTTCGATTTTTTTTCTTAAGCGATTGATATTAACAGTCAATGTATTATCGTCAACAAAACGCTCATCTTCCCACAACGCCCGCAATAACTTCTCTCTCGTTAAAATTTTCCCGTGTTTCTTGATCAAAATATAGAGCAGACGGTATTCATTTTTGCTTAAATCAATCACTTCTCCATCGATCTCCATGCTACCATTGTCAACGTTTAAAGTAATCCCGTTATGAGACATGACTTCGCTGCCAACTTCTGAATAGTTGTAAGAACGACGCAACAATGCATTGATTTTTGCAATCAGCACATCCACCTGAAACGGTTTTGTGACAAAGTCATCAGCCCCCATGTTCATCGCCATAATCATATCCATATTCGTATTTCGGCTAGAAATAAAAATAATCGGAATTTTTGAAACCTCACGGATTTTCTGACACCAGTAATAACCGTCAAAAACAGGAAGATTAATATCTAATAAAATCAATTGAGGTTCTTCACGTTGAAAATCCTCTAATACATTATTAAAATCTGTCGTTCCAAATGTATCAAACTGCCATTTCTGTAATTCTTCGCTGATTAAATCACGAATGGTCGTTTCATCTTCTATAATCATGATCTTTGCCATCATTTACCCTCCAGTTGTTTCTTTCTATTGTACCTTATCAGAAATAACTCGTCATTCATATAGGTCTTTTAGCCGAATTTTCAAAAAAAATAAAGCAAACCTAAAAATCAGTTTTGCTTCATTTTACAGACAAACAGCACTTATTCCAAAACAGCAACGCCACTATCTGAGATCATTTTTCCAATAAACAAAAAGATGCCATTTAAGAGTAAAATCGTCATATTCACACCAAAAATGATCGACAATTTCTCAACACCTTGTATTTTTTCTTTCTGCTTAAGAAGCATAAATAAAATAAAGTTACTGCCGTAAGTGAAAATCGTCAGTATTATAACCATTTCCATTACCATTTATTTTCCCCTCACAAATGTGTTCCAATTTTGTATACACTTACATTTTACGCTATCATGGCTTTTTTTGAAAGGAGAAGAAATGACAGTTCTTCATAAAAAATCCTCCTTGCTCTTAAGCAACTTCTAGTATTTCTCCAAATATCTACACGTTTGTGTATTCGTCTTTTTTTCACTAAACAATTTCAGATAGTTTTTTCAATCTTATTGAAGAGATAATTTTTACTAAAAAAGCAATTATCTAGTTATTCAAGTAATTTTTTTCCAACACTTTATTGACCCTAAAAAGGTTTTCCTATAAAATGAATGGTAGATAGAAACGAATAGGATAAAAAAAAGCACTTCATAATTTAGCTACCAACTAAATCATGAAGCCCTGAACAGTCAGTGAACACCTGACCAATCAAGTTGCTTAAGCCAATATTTATACATTGACATCTTCCATTTTACTCAATTTTCACAAAAATTTCTAGAGGTTTATACTAGTTTTTTTCTGAGCAAAAGATGTTTATGCTTATTTATTGTACTTACAATGGCATTGGACGTGTTTCCAATGCCATTTTTTTATGTATTCGTTTCTATCCAGAGGCGTTGCTTACTTACTTTTTATTCATAACATATAATTTGTCAACCAACCATTGACTATATGAAATGCTGATCCCAACCAGCTTTTTACCCATTCTCCTGGATGTTTTAATCAGTAAGTAAGCAATCCTTTAAAAAAATAATAGTCAACTACTACTCCCAAGTATGCTTAAGAAAACACAATGAGCGAAACAAATACAACATTTTTTCGGTAACTTCCTTTTATATGAATATCATTGTTTGTATTTTCTTTATTGCTGACTATTAAAACTGGAAATAAGATTCGTTTCTTATTTCCAGTTTATTTTTTTCTATTCAAAATAATCGTAAAAATCCGAATACTTAGCTAAAATACAACTTTTTCAATAACTGAAGATCCCAATTATTTGTTAGGTCAATAAAGAATGGACTTTGCCATTTTTGAGTTGTGCTTGCTATTTTGTTTAACCCAGTTACCCAATCGGGATATACTCTAAGAGCCATTTTGCCTTTATTTTTTCCGTAGTTCAAAATATTTTTTTCTGCTAAAAGTTTTTTTGGAAAGATAAACTGACCGATTTTATTTTCATCGAATATTGTAACAATCAACTTGTCGGGAGCAGAATAAAAATCATAGGGCTTATTTTTAAGCTCTGCATCTTTTTCCCAAAAAACAACAAAATAACCCAATTTTTTTGTCGTTTTCTTCCCTCTTCTGCTTCGAAACGATCGATTAGCTAGGGAAAATGTTGTTGCTTCATACTCTTTGTTTTGTTCTTCTAATTTGATATCAGTTAATGGCCAGTCACTAATTTTCTGAATGATACTTGCTAGATAATCCATTGATTTCATAATGACACGCTCCGCTCAAAGGGTATTTTGCTCTTTCATTATTTTTTGTTTGAAACATTACATATAAAGGCTATATTTTATGATAACATACAGGCTTGATCTAAAAATATTACAGAAAAAGAGAGCGATCTGCCCTCTTTCAATCACACTATTTTATTTATGCTATATTATGTTACTTTCTATGAAAAACGCTACGTTCATACTCCAGACAGATTTTACAAAAAAAAGTATTCTTTCACACATGTTCAATGTATGATTATGTAATGATTTATATAGCATCAACTAATTCGTTGTGAAATCGACCAAGTTTCATATTCTGGCATATCAAAAATATATTTTTCTCTATGTGTTTTTTTATATTCATGTTCAATTAGCTGGATCGTATCTGCTACAGTTCCATTTTCCAATGCATAGCCGTTAAAAATATAAAAAATAACCAATGTACATTTTTCATCTATAGCCATCAACCTTGGTAAAATTGATGATAATGAGCTACCATCAATACTTTCCACCAATTGATTAGCTTCCAGTGCAAGATTTTTATAATAATTAATAAAATCTTGTTCAACTTTGATTGCTCGATCGACTGTTGCAACATATTCTTCTAGCTGAATGTTCCATAAAAATGCTTCCATTCTATTTCCTCCTATCTTACAACTCATCACAATACTCTTAATTATCGAAATAACTAAGATAATATATCCGTGCAGATTAAACTTTTATATCAATATTGTTGATAGTGTTCATTAATATCTCTTAATAAGATAGCACAAGACACCTATTTTTTTCCATTAAAACGTCCGCTATATTTCTTCATATTAAAAAATAATAATCTTTTTCTCAATTTTTTATTGGTAATAGTTATTGATATATAAATCGATTTTATCTAATTTAGGAGATTTGACCTGTTGTCGTTTAAGAAAATAAAAATTTCTTTGATAGGCTTGGTCTAAAGGGCGCCATTTTATTTTTTTCGTCAATGCTTTCTTCGAAATAATTGATTGTCCGATACCTTGCTCCAAACATCTTACAATCATTTCATTATTCTTGATGATCATTTTTTGAGGACTTAAATTATGTTCTAAAAAGTAACGTTCTGTATAATGAAAAACCCCTGAATTTTCTTCACGAACCAACCATAAGGTTTGTGAAAAATCACCAGCATGAACTAATTCATCGGATAAAATTTCTTGACGGATAATTGACTCTGTTATTAATGGTTTTTCGATGAATCCAAAATGTGCTTGGTGCTTGTCTATTTTATCCAAAACCTTCTCAGAATTATCCATATCTAAAATAAACGAAACTTCTGGAAACTCTCTGACTAACTGCTTCATCAATTCTGGTAAATAATACACAGCAAATGTATTTGATGCAACGATTTTACACGTTTCCTTGGGAATGTTTTGTATCTTTAATGCTTGTAATGTATCTTCCCAATCATCTGATAAGTTGAGTAAGTGACGGTATAATACATCCGCTTGCTTGGTGGTGATGATTTCTTGACGTCCATTTCGAACAAATAACTTAATGTTAAGCTCTTTTTCTAGCTGTTTTATTTGATTAGAGACTGCTGGTTGAGAAATAAACAACTGTTCAGCAGTTTTTGAAAAATTTTTTGTTTCATAAGCAACACGAAATGTTTGCAGTAATTTAAACATAGAGAACCCTTCCATTCGTTTTAGTTATAGATATTATTTTAACTATTTATTTCTCAAATGCAAATTATTCGGTTATACTTGGATTACAGACAAACAAGGAAAGAAGATGAAAGCTTTAGTGAAAAATAATGATATAACACACTCCTACGTAACAAAAGTAATGGTTATTTTACCTGGATTAATCACAGCGTTTATTGTAGCGGTTATTAGCAAAATCGCAGCAATTTGGCTTCCCACTTTAGGTGCTGCAACGATTGCAATTTTGCTTGGTATTGTATTAGGCAATACTTTTTTAAAAAATCCAGTTTTGCAAAAAGGAACAAAAGTAGCAGAAAGTTTATTATTAGAATTTTCGGTGGTACTACTGGGTGCAACAGTTACCTTTCAAACAATTGCTCAAATTGGACTCAAAGGCGGTATTTTTGTTATTTTACAAATGGGTTTGACAATCGTGGCTACTTATATGCTTGGGAAAAAAATGCTTTTTTCAGATAACATGTCCCTATTGATGGCTGGAGGAAATGCGGTTTGCGGTTCATCTGCTGTTGCATCGATTGCTCCTTCCATCCACGCAAAGGAAGAAGAAAAAGGTCAGATCATTACATTAGTTAATTTGCTCGGAACTATCTTAATGTTACTTTTGCCAATTATTGCTTCTATTATTTATGGGACTGATATTCTAACAAAAAGTGCCTTGATCGGCGGCACGCTACAATCCGTAGGTCAAGTCGTAGCAAGTGCTAGCATGGTCAACAGTCAAGTCGTAGAACTTTCTATGTTGTTTAAAATCATGCGGATCATGTTGCTCGTAGTTGTCGTTTATCTTTTTGGTAAATTTAAACAGAAAAAATCCGTTTTAACTACTATTGATGAAACACTTCCTCAAAAAAAGAAAGCTGCTTTACCTTGGTATATTGTTGGATTTGTTTTATTCTGTATTTTAAACAGTCTTGTCCATTTACCAGAAGAATTAAGTCAAACAGCTCATTTCTTTAGTGGCTGGTTTGAAATTACTGCTTTAGCCGCAATTGGTCTACGCTTAGATTTCCAAAAATTCTTCAAAGAAGGCAAACGATTTTTGATTTATGGACTGTCCGTTGGCTTCATTCAAGTTATTTTGGCTATTGGACTGATTCGTTTATTAAGTATTTAGTTTGAACCAAAAAAGGTCGCTCTCATTTTTATAGAGTGACCTTTTTCTTTATTTTGTTCCTGTATTTTCATCCTTCTTAGGAGTGAATCCAATATATGATTTATTGCCACTTAAATTAAGTACATATAACACAATGACTAAGGATAAAATCGCTACAGATAATAATAACGTTTGAACAGCTTCACCATGTAAAACCATCAACTGCCTTAAGATAGCTGTTATACAAATGAGGATTAGATATCTGATTGGTATGTGGTGTCCTTCTTGAATGTATCGTATTATCATCATGATAAACTCAAACAACATAAAAAATGCCACGACTTCCTGCATTACAAGAGATAAATTTTTGGCTGTCATTGGTTGAATAATAAACATACTGATATCCACCAATTGACGTATCATAAAAATTAAAATAAGTACGGCAAGTAAGCCTAAAACTAAATCTAAAACTAAATTGATATATTTTTGCATCTCACCAAATCTTTGTCCTTCTTTCATTATCTTCCTCCTTCATTTCAAAAGCAACGGTACGCGTTTGTTTAAAAACCATTGCTACTCTTTCATTATAGAATAATATAACATTTTTTTTGCGTGATGTAAAAATCTAAATCTGGAAAAAAAAACCTCTTCTTGAATTGAAAGAAGAGGTCATTGTATTAATTATTTTGCTAAAGCACCTTTAGCTTGGTCAGCTAATGCAGTAAATGCTGCTGCATCGTTAACTGCTAATTCAGCTAACATTTTGCGGTTGATATCAATCTCTGCCAATTTCAAACCGTGCATTAATTTAGAATAGCTCAAGCCATTCATACGAGCTGCTGCGTTGATACGAGCAATCCATAATTTACGGAAATCGCGTTTTTTCTGACGACGATCTCTGTATGCATAACTATATGATTTCATTACTTGTTCTTTTGCTGTTCTAAATAAAGTATGTTTTGATCCGTAATAGCCTTTCGCTAACTTAAGGATCTTTTTACGACGTTTACGGCTTACTACGCCACCTTTAACACGTGCCATGGTTAATTCCTCCTAATATATCTGTTATCTCTGTGAGTTATTTTAATTGCTAGGTTAGTACAAGAATTTTCAGCTTGCTTATTTCATTCTTGCTAATTGTTGACGAATACGTTTGAAATCGCCAGCTGATACCATTCCAGCTTTACGCAATTGACGGCGTTGTTTTTTTGTTTTACCGTGGAAACGGTGACTTGTAAACGCACGGAATCTTTTTAACCCGCCGTTACCAGTACGTTTGAAACGTTTTGCTGATCCGCGGTGTGTTTTTTGTTTTGGCATGACTAATTTTCCTCCTACATTTTCATTTCGTATACAGTTCAACTAAATTAGTTGAAAAAGTTGAACTAGCATCCTCAAAAAAATTCATTAACTAATTATCAGCTAGTTAGCTTAATTTTCATTCTTCGGTGCCAGCGTTAGAAACATGCTGCGTCCGTCCATTTTCGCTTTTTGTTCCACTGTAGCAATATCTGCAGTTTCTTCTGCTAAGCGATCAAGAACTTTCTGACCAATTTCTTTGTGGGTAATGGCACGGCCTTTGAAACGGATAGAAGCTTTCACTTTATCGCCTTTTTCTAAGAATTTACGTGCATTACGAAGTTTTGTATTGAAGTCATTTAAGTCAATTGTCGGACTTAAGCGAACTTCTTTTACGTTGATCACTTTTTGTTTCTTACGAGCTTCGCGTTCTTTCTTTTGCGTTTCGAAACGGAATTTTCCATAATCCATAATTCGCGCAACAGGAGGTTTCGCAGTAGGTGCTACTAGAACTAAGTCCAGATTGGCTGTTTCAGCAATTTGTAATGCTTCTACTTTTGTTTTTACACCTAATTGTTCGCCGTCTTGTCCGATCAAACGTAACTCGCGTGCACGAATGCCGTCGTTCACCATCATATCCTTTGCTATGGTCATTCACCTCCAAGTTTATTACGAGAAAATAATCACCGAAACTTGTTCCTAAACATCCGTTATCGTATAAAAATACAATAAAAAACAGGCTCTGTATACAGACCCCGCGATTTTCGGACTCATATCAATTGATATAAGGAATCCAATATCCAGCCCAGTGACAATGTCAGCTAAGGCGAGAAGCGGGTGCTTCTGCTTTCATTTCTCAACTTTATCAGTATATAATCTTTTTTCTTTTTTGTCAATGCTTTTTTATAATGAAAAAAAGCCCTCTCTTTTGAAAATGGCTTCTTTCTCTAGCATTATTTTTTTAGTTTTCAAGTAATTCTTCGATTTTCACAAGTACCCCATCTTCATCATTGGATAAAATAATTTCTTTAGCCGCAACTTTAACATTTGGCTGTCCATTACTCATCACATAACTGTGACCTGCATGTTTCAGCATTTCAAAATCATTCCCACTATCACCAAAAGCTGCTATTTCATGATTTTGTATTCCCCATAATTCTTGTAGCTTCATCAATCCATGAGCTTTATGAATACCAGGGACGATCAGATCAACATCTCCATGTCCACTTGAAACAGGTACTAATTTGTCGCCTAACACTTCTGCTAACCGTTCTAATACTTCATCTACTTGTTCAACAGGAAAACTCAAAGCAAACTTAAATAAGGTATCGTTTTTTACTTCGCTTAAATTAGAAACTTTTTTTAATCGATGATAATATTTACTGCCATGTTCGATAAACGAGTCTGGTTCATTTTCCCCAACATAAGCACTGTTTTTTCCACAAAGAATCGTATGTCCTTCTTCAAAATCAGCTAAGATAGTTAATACCTCTTGAATGAGGTCAGAAGGGATTTCACCAGAAAAAATTTCTTTTCCTTCACTAATAACATAAGCACCGTTTTCTGCTACAAAAGATAGCTCCTGTTCAATTTCTGGGAAAAAAGTTTTAAGTTGATAATATTGATTCCCACTTGCTACAACAAAACGAACGTCTTGTTGCTTCATCTGCTGATATAACTTAGAAAATTTTTCCCGATTATAGTCTTGGTGACTATTTAAAAATGTACCATCCATATCTACTGCTATCATTTTTACTGCCATTTTATCGCATCCTTTCAATTTATTAATTCAAAATGTCTTAATGCAAAAGTAATCCCGCCGTCCATATGGGACTTCGTAATAAAATCTGCATGGCTCTTCACTTGGTCTGAAGCATTTCCCATAGCAATCGCAGTATCTACAGCCTCAAACATTCCTAAATCATTATTTCCATCACCAAAAGCATAGGTTGGCAGGTGCTCTAAATTTAAATGTTTAATGACTTGTTGAATGCCTGATTTTTTTGATTGCCCCTTTAATACTACAGCCATCGAATAGGGACTATCTCTATAGAAAGCAACTGATCCTGAGAATTGTTCTTGATACAGCTGATCCTTCTCTTTATCTTCTGAGAAAAGGTAAACCATATAAATTTCATTATTTTCATAGAAATCTGAAGAAATTTTTGGTAACGAGGCATTATCTAGTTCATATAACTTTTTCATACTGTTAGTTGTATAACAAGTTGCATAGTCATTTTCAGTATAGCAAGCTAATGAATGACCCAATAACTTAGAAAACGACATTAATTCTCGAATTATTGCAACTGGTATTACATGTTTCGAAACAACTTCCTGTTCAACTACGTTAAATTGGCCATTTAAACTTACATAAGAATCAATTGACGTTCCCAATATAACTTCTTTAATTTCTTTAGGTGAACGTCCCGTTGCAATAATCGGTAAAATATTGTTCTGTTTTAATTCCAAAATTGCTTGATGATTTTCAGGGGAAATTTTTGACTTAACATCTAGCAGGGTTCCATCAAGATCAAAGAATACAAGTGCTTTATAGTTTTTCATCATTTTCCTCTCTTTTTTATACCTTTTCATTGTACTACATTTTTTTGTCACATGCAGAAAAAAACTTCGTTCCATTAGACAAGTAAAATGATACTTGAACAATTAGAACAAAGTTTAACTTTTCATTTTTTATCAACTAATAATTAGTGAACTATTTCTATGATCTAGAAATTTCCTAGAAAAAAACAAATGATCGAATAAACGCTATATCTGTCTTATATGCCCTAGGCTATCCCTGTAGTCCCTACAGTTCTTTAATTTATTTATATGACTACTTCTTTTAATCCTTGAGTTAATACTTGAACACTAGTAGCAGTCTCTGGATCAATCATTGCTCTTTTCTCATTAATATCTTGAAAAAATAGTCGACTGCTCATATCATTATCTGAATGTTCAGAAGATTTCCCGCAGATGGAAACCTTAATCAATCTTTTATTATACCATGACGCTTTGTATTCTAATTTAGACACAAATAATGCCCATGAAACATCTGAAACACCTCGATGTAATTTGTTATTTCTAAAAACATCTGCTTGGTGAATCTCTTCAATACAAATCAAATCATACTTTCTCACAATTTCCGTAGTAACTTTATTAAGAAAATCGATTCGTTGATTCATTAACTTTTCCCGCATTTTTGCTACTTTCAGTTTTTGTTTCTGATAATTTTTTTGCTGAGAAAGTTCTATTCCTTTTGACTTAGCAATTTCTTTACGCCGCATCAACTTTCGTTCTTCTCTGTTAATCCTAGTTTCAAATTCTTTCGTATATTTATCATTATCAATGCGTTTTCCATTTGATAACACAGCAAATTCAGAACTCCCTAAAGTTATCCCGATTGCAGCATATGTTTTCTCAACTGTAGGCACTTCTTCTTCACACAGAATAGAAACAAAGTACTTTTGACTAGGTGTTAAAGAAATTGTTGCCGACTTTATTTTCCCTACCATTTGACGATGCATTTTCATTTTGATCAACGATTTTAGTTTAGGTACTTTTAAATATCTTCCGTCAATAATTTTAATTGTACCATTCTGATTATTCGTTGTATAAGAGCGTACAGCGTTTTTCTTTTGTTTCAACTTAGGAAAACCGACTGATTTTTCTCTATGAAATTTTTTAAATGCTCGATCTAAGTATACCTGTGCGTTAGATAATGCGAGACTGTCGATTTCTTTTAAACAAGGATGCTCTTTTTTATATTGAGCTGGTGTCGGTAGCTTCACTTTTAAATCAGGATTTTCTTTCAACGTCTTGTAAAGCTGGATCCTGTCTTGCAATAAAAGATTATGCACAAGTCGAACACAAGAAAAAGTTTTTTTGATAAATTCTTCCTGTGCTGAAGTAGGGTAAAGTCTGTACTTATACGCTTTTAATACCTTCATTAAATTACCACCCTACCAATAAAAAGCTGAATGAGCTTGATTAGTACTGACTGAAAAATAGAAAATAATGACGATGATGCTCTTTATCAGCTTCATTATTTATCTTTTTTCCGAAGTACTAGCTCATGAAGCTAGATTGAATAAAAAGCTGAATGAGACGCCTAGCTCTTGAGCAAGTTAGGAAATATATTTAAAGATGCTTTTTATCTTTCAATATATTTATCTACTTGCCGATAGAGCTGTCTCATATTGCTAGATTAAATAAAAAGCTGAATGAGCTCGTTTAGTACTGACTGAAAAATAGAAAATAATGACGATGATGCTCTTTATCATCATTTATCTTTTTTCCAAAAGGCTAGCTCGTGAAGCTAATCAAAAATGATTATGTCACAATGCAAACTGATTCATTCATCAATCATTTTAAAAATTCTAGCTAAGAAAAAATCATTCTTTTTTCCTAGCTAGCATTTAATTTGCAAAGCAACTACTCGTGATTCGCTCTGGCTTTTTTCTCTTCAATTTTCTTACGATACACTTCAACTTCATCCTCAGAACAATACACATAATGTTCTGGAGTGATTTCTCTTAGTTTACGTTCTTTATTATCCTCAGGTTGAGGTTTATAAACAATACGTGTACGTGTACGTTCGTAATCTGGGTCAGGCAATGGAATCGCTGATAATAAACTTTCAGTATAAGGATGTACACCAAAGTTATACACATCATCACTTGAACCCATTTCCAACAATCTACCGCTATGCATAACACCGATACGGTCACTAATATGTTTAACCATTGACAAGTCATGGGCAATAAATAGATATGTTAGACCCGCATCTTTTTGTAAATCTTGCAATAAGTTAACCACTTGAGCTTGGATTGACACATCTAACGCTGAAATCGGCTCATCACAAATGATAAAACGCGGATCAACTGCCAAGGCTCTGGCAATCCCGATACGTTGACGTTGACCACCTGAAAACTCATGTGGATAACGCGTTCCATGACTTGGATCAAGACCAACAACTTTTAATAACTCGTTGACTTTTTGCTCACGTTCAGCAGCGTCCTTAGCTAAATGATTGATATCAATTCCTTCAGCAATAATGTCATTTACTTTCATTCTTGGGTTCAACGATGCATAAGGATCTTGGAAAATCATTTGAACTTCACGACGGAATGCCTGCATTCCTGATTTAGAACGAATTTTACTAATATCTTCTCCATCAAAAATGATTTCTCCATCTGTTGGATCATATAAACGGATAACACTACGACCCGTTGTTGATTTACCACTACCAGATTCCCCAACTAATCCGAAGGTTTCACCTTCATAAATATGGAAACTAATATCGTCAACCGCTTTGACTTCATCAGGGCGACCTACGTTAAAATATTGTTTTAGTCCTTTAACATCTAAAAGTACTTTTCTTTTATCACTCATTATTTAACGCCTCCTGTTGTTACTTTATGGCGTTCAGCGTAAATCGCCCAACGTCTTACAATTTCAGCTGGAGGGGTGATTTTTGGTGCTTGCGGTGCTAATAACCACGTTGCAGCTTTATGAGTTGGTGATACTTCAAAATATGGTGGTGCTTCTTCTGCATCTATTTTTAGCGCAAACTCGTTACGAGGATAGAAAGCATCTCCTTTTGGCGGATCTAATAAATCAGGAGGAGAACCAGGAATAGCATATAATTTATCTTCGGTTCCTTCCATTGTCGGCATGGAGCCTAATAACCCCCACGTATATGGATGTTGCGGATTGTAGAAAATTTCTTCCGATGTTCCCACTTCCACTAAACGTCCACCATACATAACCGCTACGCGATCAGCCACATTAGCTACTACACCTAAATCATGTGTGATAAAGATAATCGATGTGCTGATTTTTTGTTGTAAGTCTTTTAGTAATTCTAAAATTTGTGCTTGGATTGTTACATCCAAAGCCGTTGTTGGCTCATCAGCAATCAGAACTTCTGGATAACAAATCAATGCAATCGCAATAACGATACGTTGACGTTGTCCGCCGGAAAATTGGTGAGGGTAATTTTTCAAGCGTTTTTCAGCGTTTGGAATCCCTACTAATTTCAATAGTTCTAAGGCTTGATCTAGCCCTTCTTTTTTAGATACTTTATTGTGTTTAATCAATGATTCAGCAACTTGTTTGCCGATTGGCATAGTTGGATCCAATGACGTCATGGGATCTTGGAAAATCATTGCAATTTCTTTCCCACGAATGGTTTGCATTTGTTTTTCTGTTTTGTGTACGATATCTTCACCTTTAAACAGAATTTCTCCATTATCAATGTTTGCATTACTACTTAATAATCGCATAATGCTTCTAGTTGTTACTGATTTCCCACTACCAGATTCTCCTACGATTGCAAGCGTCTCACCTTTAAATAGGTCAAAGCTAACACCACGAATAGCATTTACTTTTCCAGCAAACGTATCAAAAGAAATCTGTAAGTCTTTTACTTCTAATACTTTTTCCATAGTCATTCACTCTACTCTTTCATCTTAGGATCGAAGGCATCACGTAGTCCGTCAGCTAATAAGTTGAAACAAATCATTACGACTGACAGTGTTACGGCAGGAATCCACATCAAATATGGAAGGAAACGGAACGTTTTATATCCTTCATTCAATAATGTTCCAAGCGAAGCGGTCGGCGGTCTTAATCCTAAACCGATGAAACTTAGAAACGCTTCAAAGAAAATTGCCGATGGAATACTGAACATCATTTGAACGATGATCACACTAGAAATATTCGGCAAGATATGTTTGACAGCAATCTTCAAACGAGATTCACCTAATGTTTGGGCAGCTAAGACAAATTCTTGATCTTTTAGTTTCAAGGTCTGAGCCCGAACAATTCTGGCCATTGAAATCCAGTTAGTGATTACCATCGCCAAAACGATTGATAAAATACCTGGATCAAACACAGTTAGCATCAAAATCATAACAACTAAGTTAGGAATCCCAGAAAGAACTTCCAAAACACGCTGCATTACTGTATCGACACGTCCGCCTAATAATCCTGAAATCAATCCGTAAGTTACTCCGATTGTAATATCAAGTAACGCAGCGATAAAAGCAATCAATAAGGAGATACGAGTTCCCATAAATAAACGGCTCAATACATCACGACCCAAACCATCTGTTCCTAAATAGAAATTAACGCTATCTGGAACCTTTGCTTGAGCATATTTATCAACAACTTTACCAGCAACAGTAGCTGTACCGTTAAACCCATTAATACTATCTAAAAAGGGAATACGAGGCGGCAAGTTAATATAAGCAACGTTTTGCTGCGTTGGATCATGTGGTGAAACCCAAATTGTAATAATAGAAATAAAGATAATAATTCCTAATAAGATTAAAGAAATTACAGCAGCTTTATTCTTTTTCAAACGACGCCAAGAATCTTGTAAAAAACTCAGTGATGGCGTTGCAATTCGTTCTCTTTCCTTTGTTGTAGATGTATCCAAAGGTTGGAATTCACCTACTGGAATTGTTTTGATTTTTTCTGGTACATTGTTTAAGTCAACTGTTTCCATTAACCTTTGGCACCTCCTGAAACACGAATTCTTGGATCAATCAATCCATAAAGTAAATCAACAATTAAGATAACGAAGACTAACAAAGCAGAATATAAAATCGTTACTGCCATAATTGTTGGATAGTCATTGGTCATAATTGATTTTACGAATTGTTCCCCGATCCCTGGTATAGCGAAAATATTTTCAACAACTAATGATCCTGTCATCAATCCGACCGCTAGAGGTCCTAATAAAGTGATTAGAGGAATCAAACTGTTTCTAAGTCCGTGTCTTACGGCAACTTGCCAACGGCTTAAGCCTTTCGCACGTGCCAACTCTACATAATCACTATGTAAAACTTCAACCATTTCGGTTCGTATAAACCTGGCGGAATCGGCCATCGGACTCATTGCCAAAGCAATCGTCGGCAAAATCGTATAAGCAAAACCGTTCCACATCGCAATTGGTAAAACTTTCAATTTCATAGCAAATATATACTGCAATAGCACAGCAAAAACAAAGTTAGGAATAGATCGTCCTAAAATAGCCATTAACGTAGCCAATGTATCTACCCATGTATTTTGGCGCATCGCTGCAATGATTCCTAGTAAGATACCCACTAGTGTACCAAAGATGATCGCTTGTGCTCCTAGTTGTACGGATGGTCCGATACGACCAGCTAAAAGTTTTGCTACGGGTTGATTTTTAAATTGGAATGAAATTCCAAAATCGCCCACAACAAGATTTTTTAAGTAAATTCCATATTGAACGATTACTGGCTTATCTAAGCCTGACTGTTTATTCAACATAGCGATTGTTTCTGGACTAAGTTTTTCTTGGTTGGTATAAGGAGTACCTGGTAATAATTGCATTAGGAAAAACGTAATCGTTGCGATCAACCACAATGTGATGATCATAAAGAAGACCCGTTTAAGAAAATATTTTCCAAAACTGTTCAAGAATGACACCTCCGAGATTATTTTGACTTCATCAGTTATTTTCGATAAAGTAAGGATAGAAAATTTAAGTAAGGATGAGCACATGAAAAATTTTAAATGGCCCTTAATTACCTCAGCGGTCTCAAGCATAGGTATTTTCACTTACCTACTATTAATAAAACAGTCACTGACTATCCGTTCTGTATCTGATACCTTTTTCATTGTTTCATTATTCTTTCTAATTATCGGCTTAGCCTTATGGATTATGTCCTCAGGATTTTTTGATAATTTCCAACGTTTTATGAAAATGCATTTCCGTTTTAAAAAGAAAAATGAACCGAAAGAATTCATTCCATTCTCAGAAATCGGCAAAGCACATCAGCTTTACTGGATTGAAACTGGAGGTATTTTACTGATCGTCTCTATTGTTTCTTTATTATTTTACTTTTTCTAAGCAAAGATAGCAAGAGGACCGTTGCCTTTTTATTCAAAGAGGGCAAAGGTCCTTTTACTATTGACAGCTATTTCAGACTATTCTGAAATATATGCCCATTTGTAATCATATTTCGGTCCAGCTGGATGGAATACAACATCCTTCACTTTCTCTGAACGCATACGTGCTTGTGCTCTTTGGAAAAGAGGGATAACGCCCATATCATCCATGATGATCTTTTCAGCATCTACCATGTCATCCCAACGTTTCTCTGGATTATTAGCATTTGTCGTTGCAGCGTCTTTAAGCTTCTTGTCATATTCAGGATTGCTGTAATGTCCACGGTTATAAGCATTTCCAGTTTCAAACAGGTTTAGGAAACTACTTGGATCAGCATAATCTGCACCCCAACCGCCAATAACTGTCGTAAAGTCACCTTTATTCGAACGATCTAAACGCACAGCAAATGGTACCGGACTAACCGTAACTTTTACTCCATCTAGTGTATCTTGAATAGCACCTTGCAGATACTCTACTGTCTTCTTAGAAGAATCAGTATCTGATGAAAGGATATCCATATTTAGTTTAGTAATACCCAGTTCTTTTTTCGCTTTTTCCCAATATTCTTTTGCTTTTTTCTCATCGTGAGCAATCGCATTACCTGCTTCATTAGCAAAATCTTTATCATCTTTAGGGCTTGTCGCCATGTCAGATGGTACCAGTCCTTTAGGCTCTACTGAACCATCACCTAATATTGAGTCAACTAAAGATTTGCGATCTATTGAATAAGAGATTGCTTTTCTAAGGTTTTCATTTTTGAATGGCGAATTACCTTCACGTTGATTCAATTCGATATATTGAGTTGATGCTTCTTTTTCGATAACAAATTCTGGATCATTAGCCATTTGTTGTGCCAATTCACCGCTCAATACCACTTCATCTACTTGTTTGTCTTGGAACAAGTTCAATGATGTAGGAGCCTCTTTAACCACGCTTACTTTAACTTCATCTAGTTTAACTGTTTTATTGTCCCAGTATTCTTTATTCTTTTTGAAAGACCATTCAGTATCTGTTCCTGGTCCATCAAAATTAGCTAAAGTAAACGGACCGTTATAAACAGCATTGTCACTATTGGCAGCAAACTTGTCTCCATATTTTTCCACAATATCTTTTCTTTGTGGGAAGAATGAAGGAAACGCAAACAAGTAATCCATATAAGGTGTAACTTGCTCTAAAGTAACTTCTAACTCATAGTCACCTACAGCTTTAATACCTAATTCTGATTTGTCTTTCTTGCCATCCATGATTGCTTGTCCATTTTTAATTGCACTATAAAGGGAAGCATATTCTGAAGCCGTTGCTGGATCAACTGTACGTTGCCATCCGTAAACATAGTCTTCTGCTTTTACAGGTTTCCCATCAGTCCATTTAGCATCTTCATTTAATTTGATTTTGTAAACAAGACCATCTTCACTCATCTCTGCCTTTTCAGCAGCACCTGCTGGTTGTGGTTTGTTTTTGTTATCTAGGCGGTAAATTCCTTCATAAACATTATTCAATGCTGTAAAGCTCACCTCATCTGTAGCTAATGATGGATCAGCACTCGGCATTTCTTGTTGTTCATTCACACGGAAAATTTGCTCTCCGCTTGGTTTTCCATCAGACCCTTTTGCACTGTCTGAATCAGCTGTTTTACTACCGCTATTGCCGCATGCAGCTAATGTTAAACTAAATAAAGTGATGAACCCAAAAGTAAATGACTTTTTTAACTTCATTCTTTTTTCCTCCCTAAAAGACCCTGAGTATTTTCTGAAAAATCAGAATTTAATAATTATTTATTGCTATGAGGTATAGTTTACAATTTTTAGATTAAAAAATCAAGAATAATCTTATTTTTTCTTAATGATGGCATCATTAAAATATGTTTTGACTAGAATCTATTTTTAAGAAATAGATTCTAAAGAGCAATTGTCTTCTTATAAAAAAATATGTTAAATTAGTAGTGGTAAAAAATAGTCTGCGACAAATTACCGCAGAAGCACAGGAGTGATTAGATGCATCGTTCATCTTTTTTTAAAGAATTAATTGTATTTCAAAAACCCGAAAAAGCCCCCTTTCGCTTAATCGGTGCCGGAATTTGTATGGCCATGCCTTTATTCATTGGTTATTTTTCAAATAATTTGCTGATTGGAAGTTTTGGTTCTCTTGGAATTTTTACTTTTCTTTATTATCAAACTCTTCCATTAAAAGAACTACTGATTCGTTTAGGCTCAGTTGGAGCCTTTTTACTTTTCGGAAACCTCATTGGTGTCCTCAGTTCACACATCCCTTGGCTTATTCCATTTGCAATTGCTATAATTGCTTTTTCTGCTCGAATTATTTTTAGATTATACAGAATAGCTAAGCCAGGAGCTTTTTTTATTGTCATGGTTACTGCGATGGGAACTGGGACTAAAATCCCCTTAGAAAAAGTTCCCATTATGATGAGTTATGTTCTGCTAGGAATTTTAACATCACTTGTTTTAGCTGTCATCTTATATTTTATAGAAGGTAAATCTGGTACACCACAAAAGAAAATTTCTTTACAAGAGCGTTTGTACACAGATCCTGCAGCACTTCTTGATGCCTTACATTACGCAACTATCTTGTTTTTAGCAACGTATATCAGTCAGTCCTTGCATTTGACAAACGCTTATTGGATGGTTGTTTCAAGTGCTGCTGTTTTACAAGGTGATAATTTGCGAGCAATTATGCATCGAAATGTCCAGAGGATTCTCGGTTCAATGATCGGGTTATTGATTGCTGCTCTTTTACTAAGTATTTCTTTTACTTCTCTAGAAATGATTTTACTCATTTGCTTTTTCTTTGTAACAGTAGAATATTTTATTCGGAGAAATTATACGATTGCGAACTTTTTTACCACGCCAATGGCTTTACTCTTGGCGAATTTAGCTCGTCATCAATATTTAGTGAGTTTATTGAGTTATCGCTTGATTGGTATTGTTCTCGGCAGCCTTTTAGGATTGCTTGGTGCCTTTGTGTTAACCACCTGTTTAAAGTTTTACAATCGTGCTTACCAATTGGATGAACATCTAGACAAAGAAACAGAATAGTTTTTTATTTATTAATTGGAGGTTTAATATGAAGACGAAAAAACCATTGGCTCCTGTATTACCAAAACTTACCCAAACAGATTTCATCTCTATAGATGATGAAACAATTATTGAAGGTATGTTATTGCAAGATCAGGACCTCAGTTATCAAGATGTACGCAACTTAGTATTTAGAGAATGCCGTTTCGAAAAAATTACAATGAACCGAAATCATCTAGAACGATTCGAGTGCAGCAATGTGATTTTTGATCATTGTGACCTTTCCAATACAGAGTGGATTGGTGCTAGTTTTCATCAAGTTCATTTTCGACAATGCAAATTGACTGGGACAAATTTTGCTGAGAGTTATTTGCGGGATTGCCTTTTTGAAGATTGTTTGGCAGACTATGCTTCCTTTAGCTCTACAAATCAAAAAGTAGTGGAGTTTAAGGATACAAGCTTAACAGATACAGAGTTTGTTGAAGTCACTTGGAATAATCTTTTGTCTGATCATTGCTCGTTAACTGGGAGTAACTGGTTCCATACAAAATTAGAGAACCTTGATTTAACCAAGAGTACCTTTGAAAAGATTGCTTTTTCACAAGAATTACTCAAAGGATTAAAAGTAACTCAAGAACAAGCAATCACAATCGCTGCAGGTTTAGGCTTAGTAATTGAAGATTGATATGAAGAGAGGTTGGATCTGGATGTTTTGTTCCAACCTCTCTTCTTTTTTTGTCTATACATATTAATGATAAGTTAATTCTTTTCTAAAACAGAAACTAAACATTTTACTTCATATTCTTTTTTGGTAAACTAGTATAGATTGAGAACACTTGTCAATTAGTTTTTAGCTTAATAGCTATCTAATTGAGTAAGAAAAAATAATGTAACAAAGAGTGGCAGAATTAAGAAAAGACATCATCGTTTTATTTTAGTGATTGCTTCTACCATCACTAATTTTATTGCAATGAAATCTGCTCATCGGATGACAACGTTCGCACTGAAGAAAAAGCCTTCATAATGTTGTACTAGTTTTATTTATTGACTTCATTTCTATCTATTTGCTTATTTAGATAATCATTTGATAAATATTTTTGCATTTTGCTGGTTAGAATCATTTGTGGTACTCTTAATTGCGACGTATCTGATATTTTAAATAAAGGACTGTTTATTAAAATGAATAAAGAAAAAATCGGTCATGGGCTTGCAACTGGAAAGATTATTTTGATGGGTGAGCATTCTGTGGTCTATGGTGAACCTGCTATCGCGTTCCCTTTCAAAGAGACTTATATATCGACAAAAGTTGAGCCTGAGACTGTAATGACATTAGATTGTCATTACTATTCTGGAGATTTTTCAAACATTCCACAACAGTTAAAAAGTGTTAAAGAAGTTATCACACAAACGTTGATCGCACTTCATAAAGAAACTACGACACTGAAAATCACCATTACCAGCACCATTCCAGCAGAACGCGGCATGGGTTCAAGTGCTGCTGCTGCAGTCTCTATCGTTCGTGGACTGTTTGATTATTTCGATGTTCCATGTCCACCAGAAGCCTTGCTTCCTTTGGTCACTCGAGCAGAAAAAATTGCTCACGGTAACCCCAGCGGCATCGATACAGCAGCAACTAGCGGAAATAAGCCCTTATTTTTTATAAAAGGTCATCCATTAGAAACATTCCCCATGAATGTCTCTAATGCTTATTTGATTGTTGCAGATACAGGTATCAAAGGTCAAACAAGAGCTGCCGTTAGTGATGTGGCTCATCTTTTCGAGGAAAATAAACAAAAAATTTCCAAACATATCACTGAATTAGGCCGATTAACTAGAGTAGCCAAGCAGGCAATCTTAGCAGATGATGCTCATACTCTAGGTAATGCCATGAATCAGGCGCAAGAACAGCTTCAAGCCTTGACAGTCAGTAATCACCGACTAGACGAACTAGTAAAAACTGCCAGAGAAAATGGCGCTTTGGGTGCCAAATTAACAGGTGGCGGTCGTGGCGGATGTATGATCGCATTAACCGATTCAAATGAACATGCAAGAAAAATCGCCACAGCTTTAGAGAAGTCTGGAGCTGTAGCCACTTGGATACAACCATTAGGAGTGAAAAATTAATGTACATTGGAAAAGCACGCGCGTATACAAATATCGCTTTGATAAAATACTGGGGAAAAAAAGATGAACACTTAATACTACCAATGAACAGCAGTCTTTCTTTAACATTAGATGCTTTTTATACAGAAACTAGTGTACATTTCGATGAAACATTGACTGAAGATCTTTTCTTTTTAGATGGGGAAAAACAAAATGCTAAACAAACAGCAAAAATTTCAAAATTCTTAGATCTTGTTCGACAAAAACAAAATCTATCGTTATTTGCTAAAGTTGACAGTAAAAACTTTGTCCCAACAGCTGCTGGGCTAGCATCTTCGGCTAGCGGACTAGCGGCCCTTGCTGGTGCCTGCAGTGAAGCGTTAGATTTACAGCTAAGCGAACCAGAACTATCCCGCTTAGCTCGTCGTGGTTCCGGCTCTGCCTGCCGTAGTATTTTCGGCGGATTTTCTCAATGGCAAAAAGGGGATTCTGATCAAACATCTTTTGCCCAAGAAATTCCCTCAGATAACTGGGAAAATGAACTAGCTATGCTCTTTGTTTTAGTCGATGACGGTGTGAAAGATATTTCTAGTCGTGACGGCATGAAACGAACGGTGGAGACATCCAGCTTTTATTCTGGCTGGTTAGAAACTGTTGAAGCTGATTTAGCTACTGCCAAACAAGCAATAGCAGAAAAAGACTTCCACAAATTAGGTGAAGTCACTGAAGCAAATGGCTTGAGAATGCATGGTACTACATTAGCTGCAGTGCCACCATTTACTTACTGGTCACCAGAAAGTTTGAAAGTCATGCAACTAGTGCGTTCTGCTCGTCAACAAGGTTTACCTTGTTACTTTACGATGGATGCCGGACCAAACGTTAAAATTTTAGTGGAAAAGAAAAATCTAACCATGTTAAAGCGTTTATTAGCAGATCACTTTTCTGAACAACAGCTGATCACAGCTAACGCTGGACCTGGGATTTCTTTGATTCCAGTAGAAAGGTCGGAAGAAGTATGATAGAAGTTTCTACACCGGGTAAATTGTTCATTGCTGGTGAATACGCCGTTGTCGAACCAGGACATCCAGCAATCATCGTTGCTGTAGATCAATTTGTGACAGTCACACTTGAAACAGCAGAAAACGTGGGCAGTATTCAGTCTGCTCAATTCAGTTCGCTGCCTGTTCGTTGGACACGAAGAAACAATGAGTTAGTTTTGGATATTCGGGAAAATCCTTTCCATTACGTGTTAGCAGCTATTCGTTTAACAGAAAAGTATGCTCATGAACAAAATAAAAAACTAGATTTTTACCACTTGAAAGTCACTAGCGAGCTAGATAATTCCAACGGACGAAAATACGGACTTGGTTCTAGCGGAGCTGTAACAGTCGCAACAGTTAGAGCTTTAAGCTTATTTTATAAATTAGATTTAACAGAAAAAGAAATTTTTAAGTTATCCTCGTTGGCTCACCTTGACGTTCAGGGAAATGGATCTTGCGGAGATATTGCAGCAAGTTGTTACGGTGGCTGGATTGCATTTTCAACATTTGATCACGACTGGGTCAATGAACAATCTCAAAAACAAACGCTGACGGAATTACTCCAAGCAACTTGGCCGAAATTAATGATTCAGCCTTTGACTGTTCCTAAAAAATTGCGTTTGCTAATCGGTTGGACTGGCAGCCCTGCTTCCACCTCTGATTTAGTGGATCAAGTTAACCAATCCAAAGAAGTGCAAGAAACAGCATACCAAGAATTTCTTCAAGAAAGTAAAATTTGCGTTGAAACAATGATTTCAGGTTTTCAATCAGAGAATATTTCCTTGATCCAAAATCAAATAAGAAAAAATAGGCACTTACTGCAACGATTAACCTCTATTACAGGAGTTGCAATTGAAACTCCTGCACTTAAAAAATTATGTGATTTAGCCGAAAACTACGGTGGTTCATCTAAATCATCAGGTGCTGGCGGCGGCGATTGCGGAATCGTCTTATTTAAACAAAAATCAGGTATTTTACCCTTAATGAGTTCTTGGGAAAAAGAAGGAATCACTCCTTTACCATTACATGTATATTTTTACGGAAAGCAGGAAAAAGATGAATCGAAAAGATGAACATATCTCTTTAGCAAAAGCATTTCACAAAGAAAAAAACAACGACTTCGACCAAATTCGTTTTGTTCATCATTCATTTTCTGAAATTGCTCTAGATGAGGTTGATCTTTCAACCACTTTTCTTGATTTTACCTTTAGACAACCCTTTTACATCAATGCCATGACCGGAGGCAGCGCCCGAGCAAAAGAAATCAATCAGCAATTAGGAATCCTCGCTAGAGAAACTGGTATGATGACAGCTACCGGATCGGTCAATGCTGCTTTAAAGAATCCAGAGTTGGCTGATACTTATCAAATCATGCGTAAGGAAAATCCTGATGGTATAATTTTTGCGAATATCGGAGCTGGTCTTTCTTTGGATGAAGCCAAGAGAGCTGTAGATCTTTTTCAAGCTGACGGATTGCAAATTCACGTGAATGTTCCACAAGAATTGGTGATGCCAGAAGGAGATCGTGATTTCCAGGGATGGTTGGAAAATATAGAAAATATCGTTTCTCACTTGTCTGTTCCAGTTATCGTTAAAGAAGTTGGTTTTGGCATGAGCAACGAAACGATTGAACAGTTGGTCTTGCGCGGCGTTAAAGCTGTAGACGTTAGTGGTCAAGGCGGAACAAGTTTTACTCAGATCGAAAATGCCCGCCGCAAAAAAAGAGAGCTAAGCTTTCTAAATGACTGGGGGCAATCAACAGTTCTTTCTTTATTGGAGTCTGTAAACTGGCAACGAGACGTAGCTATTTTAGCTTCTGGAGGCGTTCGGCAATCATTGGATATTGTCAAAAGCCTTAGCTTAGGTGCAAAAAGCGTTGGTGTTGCGGGAACTATTTTGAATCAACTGATGACAAACGGTTTGGATGAAACGATCGATCTTGTTCAACAATGGGAAGATGAGCTTAAAATGTTGTATACTTTACTTGGAAAGAAGACAACTGAAGAGCTTACATCAACAGATATTATTTTTTCTGGTGAAATTATTCATTGGTGTGAAAGTCGCGGCATTGCCTATCAACCGTATGCTAAGAGAAGTAAATAGTAAAGAAGCTTGAGCCTAAACGCTCAAGCTTCTTCTATTTTTACTCTTCGTATGCTTTTCTCAAAGCAGCTAAATCGATTTTTTTCATTTTATACAATTCCTGCATCACACGATACGCTCTTTCAGGATCTGAATTATTGAACAATGCCTCCATATCACTTGTAACTGTTTGCCAGCAAACACCATATTCATCTTCCATCCACCCACATGGCCATTCTTTTCCTTTCGCAGTCACAGCATCCCACAAATGATCGATTTCTTCTTGGTTTTTACAGTATACATAAAATGATGTGGCCATCGAAAACGTAAATCCGTGATCAATTCCACTATCCATCACCCGAAACGGTTGTCCATGCATGGTAAATAAGGCTTGTAACACGGTACCATCTGGATTTTTTTGTACATATTCAACTTTCCCCTCACCAAAAATCTCAATCCACTGATTCATTGCTTCTTCTGCTTTTCCAAACTGATCTCCAGTAAATAAAAAGCTTGGTGCGATAGATTGAGGTGTTCTTGATAAGATCAGTTGCCACGAAACCCCATATTGATCTTCCAACCATCCATACTTTTCACCGAATGGATAAGACCCAAATTCCATCAGTACTTTTCCATTATGGCTTAAGGTTTCCCATAACTTGTTGATTTGTGTCTCTGTTTCGCACTCTACAAAAAGAGAAATTGCCGGTGTAAAGTTAAATTCTGGTCCACCATTCAGTAAAATTACCTCTTGGCCTGCAAGTGTTGTCGTTATAGTCAATACAGATCCCTTAGGTTGATGTTCACTATCGACATAATAGTCGATCGCATTTATTTTACTCTGTTCAAAAGCATCCACATAAAATTCAGCTGCTTCTTCTACTTTTCCGTCAAACCATAAACATGGTGAAAATTTGGTCATGACCCGTCATCCTTTCTTAGATAAGAATTCCTATATAATACATTTATTATATAGGTCTAACGAGTTATTTGAAAAGACAACGCTCCTAGACTATTAGAAACCTGGACATAACTCTGAGAATCATATCCTAGTCTCATGAACTCAGATAGAGGATGAAATTAGAAGCATAAAAAAGAAGAACAACTTTTAAGCTGCTCTTCTTCATTTATCTAATTAACCATTATAAGCATCAATAATAATTTGTTTCAATTCACTAATCAATGGTTCTTTTGGATTTGCTGTTGTACATTGGTCTTCGTATGCTAGTTCAGCCATATGATCCACCGTAGAATCAAGAATTTCTTTTGTTACTCCTTGTTCTTTTAAGTTCATGTCGATTCCAACTGACACACCTAAATCGTAAACAGCTGTTGCTAATGCACCCACTAATTCTGCTGTATTTTTACCTTTAAGACCTAAGAATTTCGCAATATCAGCGTAATCTGTGTCTGCACGGAAGTAGTCATATTTAGGGAACATTGCATGTTTTGAAGGATCTTTGGCATTGTAACGGATGATATGCGGTAATAAAATCGCATTAGTACGTCCGTGAGGAATGCCATATTCTCCACCAATTTTATGTGCTACTGAGTGACAAATCCCTAAAAATGCATTAGCAAACGCCATTCCCGCCATTGTTGATGCATTATGCATTTTTTCACGACTTTCTGCATCTGGACGTTTCACTGAGTTTTCTAAATGTTCAAAGACTAATTTGATTGCTTGTAAACTTAATCCTCGAGTATAATCAGAAGCCATTACTGAAACATAAGACTCGATCGCATGTGTCAATACATCCATACCGGTATCAGCTGTTACAGAAGCTGGAACTGACATGACAAATTGAGGATCGATGATCGCAACATCTGGTGTTAATGCATAATCAGCTAATGGATATTTCACATGTGTATCACTATCTGTAATAACCGCAAATGGGGTTACTTCTGAACCAGTACCAGATGTTGTTGGAATACATACAAATTGTGTTTTCACTGCTTTGTCGATTTTATACGTACGTTTACGGATATCTAAGAATTTTTGTTTTGCTCCAAAGAATTCTGTATCTGGGTGTTCATAAAACATCCACATACCTTTAGCTGCATCCATTGCTGAACCACCACCTAAAGCGATGATTGTATCTGGTTCAAAATCAACCATAACTTTTGTTCCAGCGTAAACTGTGTTTGTAGAAGGATTAGGTTCTACAGCTGAGAACACTTCGATTTGAACGTCATTTTTACGTTTTTGTAATTCTTTACGAACTGTATCCGCATAGCCAAATTGAACCATCCCAGGATCACAAACGATCATCACACGTTCAACATTTTCCATTTTTTGTAGATATTGTAATGAATTTTTTTCAAAGAAAATTTTTGGCGGTAATTTAAACCATTGCATATTATTTCTCCGTTTCGCTACAGTTTTGACATTGATCAAGTTGACAGCAGATACGTTTTTAGAAACTGAATTTTTACCGTAAGATCCGCACCCTAAGGTTAATGAAGGAATCATTTCGTTATAGATATTACCGATTCCACCTTCAGCAGATGGAGAGTTTACTAAGATACGGCAAGCTTTCATACGTAGTCCGAATTTAACTTGCAAATCTTCGTCTTCTGTATGAATTACTGCAGTATGTCCTAAACCGCCTAATTCAAGCATTGCTTCACATAAATCAAAAGCGTGCTCTGTGTTTTTCGCTTTCATCATGGCTAAAACTGGTGATAATTTTTCACGTGAAAGTGGATATTCTGTACCTGCACCTTCGATTTCAGCAACTAAGATTTTTGTTCCTTTTGGTACTTTAATGCCAGCGAGTTCTGCAATATGTTCTGCAGAGAAGCCTACGATTGCAGGATTTACAGCATACTTACCTTCGTTCATCACAGCTTCTTCTAGTTTTTGTAATTCGTTTGGTTTAACGAAATACACTTGGTGTGCTTCAAATTCAGCTTTTACGGCTGCATAAACTTCTTTATCTACGATCACTGCTTGTTCAGAAGCACAGATCATCCCGTTATCAAATGATTTAGACACAATTAAATCATTGACTGCACGTTTGATTTTTGCTGTTTTTTCAATATAAGAGGGAACATTTCCTGGTCCTACGCCTAAAGCTGGTTTACCAGTTGAGTAAGCTGATTTCACCATGCCAGCACCACCAGTGGCTAAAACAATGGCGATTCCTGGGTGATTCATCAAACCAGAAGTTGCTTCTAATGAAGGTTCTTCGATCCATTGAACACAGTTTTCAGGAGCACCTGCTTTGATTGCTGCATCACGAACAATACGAGCAGCCTCTGCAGAACATTTTTGTGCACTTGGATGGAATGCAAATACAATCGGGTTACGTGTTTTGATTGCGATTAAGGCTTTGAAAATTGTTGTTGATGTTGGATTTGTTGTTGGTGTAACACCGCAAACCACTCCTACTGGTTCAGCGATTTCAATCAATCCTGTCTGCTCATCTTGATTGATTACCCCAACTGTTTTATCGTGTTTAATACTATTCCAAATATATTCTGAAGCATACATGTTCTTGATTGCTTTATCTTCATAAATTCCACGGCCAGTTTCTTCTACAGCCATTTTTGCTAAAGGCATATGCTGATCTAAAGCAGCCATTGCCATTTGATGCACAATATGGTCAACTTTTTTTTGATCAAAATCTTCCATTTCTTTTAAAGCAGCAGTTGCTTTTTTTGCTAACTCGTCGATCATAGCTGTTACATCAGTCGTTTTAGTATCTTCTTTCTTCATTGTTTTAGCCATTGTGATCCTCCTAGAAAAATAAATTATTTATTTTTTGCTTGTTAACTTTTTCACATACACATCATACAACATTATTTTTTTCTTGTAAATAGTTTTTGTGATATTTTTCACATTAAAAAATAAAGTTATTTTCCTTATGAAAAAGCGAGCGTTTTCATATATAAGAAAAGAAAAAAGATTTATCCTATCTCAGAATAAATCTTTTAAGTCTTGCCAATCACTGATCTTTAAATTGCTCGTTTGGGCAATTAACTGTTGATAATCAAAAAAATCATTTGGCTCAATATGTAAAATGTCTTCGCGACAAGCTTTGACGGATGATGGAGCGTTCTTTTTCCAACGATATGAAACAAGATAGTTCATCAGTTCCGTTTCATTGACTGATGAATAACCAAGTTGTCGAAAAGAGTGGCATTTAATTTTTAATTCTTTTTTCAACAAGAGTTTTTGATGCCAAGATAACTTTTCGATGGTCTTCCCCTTCTTTCTAAAGAATAATCTATGTATGTTTTTTCTGATGTAAGTTAGAAAGAAAAAATTCCAGCAAGCTGGAATTATTCTTTCGTTTCGTCGTTTTCAGAAGTTGCTTCTGTTGTTGGTTCTTCAACAACTGTTTCTTCTTTTGTCTCAACCGTAGTTACGTCGCTGTCATTTGTAACAACTGTACCTGGTTTAACTGTTTTGATTGCTGCACGATCAAATTCAAGGATAATTCCTTCACAATCGATCAATACAGTTCTCTTGTCGTTGTCGATTTCAGAAATTACGCCATGTAATCCGCCAATCGTTACAATCTCATCTCCCACTTTCATTGCATCTAAAAGTGTTTGACGTTCATTTTGTTGTTTCTTTTGCGAACGAGTCATAAAAAACATCATTCCTGCTAAAAGAATTAATGGTAAAATAAACGAAAGTCCTCCGCCCATTATCTATTCACCTCTCTATCCTATAATCACTAGTTTACTGTACCAAAATTTCTGGTACAACACTAGTCTTTTGATCGTTTTTTTAGAAACTTTTCGCATTCTCTTTGTTAAAGCCATATTCTTCAAAAAAAGCTTGTCTAAATTCCAATAAATTATCATCCATAATTGCCTGACGAACTTGCTTCATCAAATTCAATAGGAAATACAAATTATGATACGATGTTAAACGAATTCCGAAAGTTTCATCGGCTTTTATCAAGTGACGAATATAAGCACGAGTATAGTTTTTACAAGTATAGCAATCACATTTTTCATCCAATGGACGGAAATCTCTTGCATACTGGGCATTTTTAACAACAAGACGCCCTTTTGAAGTCATACATGTTCCATTTCGAGCAATTCGAGTCGGCAACACGCAATCAAACATATCAATACCACGAATCACACCATCAATGAGTGAATCAGCTGTTCCTACACCCATTAAATATCTTGGTTTATTATCAGGAATCAACGGTGTAGTAAAATCTAGCACACGATTCATTTCGGCTTTAGGTTCACCAACAGATAAACCACCGATCGAATAACCTGGGAAGTCCATACTAATCAAATCTTTTGCACTTTGGCGACGCAAATCTTCAAATCCAGCACCTTGGATGATTCCAAATAATCCTTGACGGTCTGGGTTAGCATGAGCTTTCAAGCCTCGCTCTGCCCAACGTGACGTACGTTCGATTGATTTCTTCACGTAATCGTAACTTTCATCAAATGGCGGACATTCATCAAAACTCATCATAATGTCAGAGCCTAAATTATTTTGAATGTTGATTGCTTTTTCTGGTGAAAGAAATAATTTCGACCCATTCAAATGATGTCTAAAATGAACGCCTTCTTCCGTGATTTTACGCATGTCACTTAATGAGAACACCTGAAAACCACCTGAATCTGTCAAAATTGGTTGGTCCCAATTCATAAATTTATGTAAGCCGCCAGCTTCTGCAATCAAATCATCTCCAGGACGAAGCCATAAATGATAGGTATTGCTTAAAATCACTCCTGCCCCCATCTCTTTCAAATCTTCTGGTGACATTGTTTTTACTGTCGCTAACGTTCCTACAGGCATAAACATTGGAGTTGGAAATGTACCGTGAGGCGTGATTATTTCTCCTAAACGGGCACCTGTGTGTTTTTCTTTCTTTATTAAACGATAACGAATGGCTGGTTCCGTCATTCATTTCCCTACTTTCTTTTTGTAAATTTACGCTTCAATCATCATACTTTTTTTTACTTGACTTTGCAAGGTTTAACGGCGTTTCTTTATCATATCCTTAGACGATAGAAAACTGGAAACAATCTAAAAACTATTTGTTCCCAGCTCTTTTATTCTATTATACTTGATTTATTTATCACTCATTGCTGCTTCTAAAGTAATCATCGCATTTTTTACTACTTCTGTTGTAATCTCTTCTTTCATAAAGTGAATCGTTTCATGCGCTTCAGTCGCCCGCTCGGCTACACGTCTATAATCAGCAGCTGATAACTCCATATTCATATCTTTTAATGAGGTAGGCAGATTTAAGCTACGATAAAATGGAAGTAGTTTTTGGATTTCTGTCCATTTATCTTCGATCACCAACTGAACTAAAACACCATATGCTACTTTATTGCCATGAAGTTGATGATGACTCTCTGGTAAAATAGTCAATGCATCGTGAATCGAATGTGCGCCAGATGTTCGACCGTAATCGTCACCAAATCCGCCAACCATTCCGCCCAATAGAATATTCGTTTCCACAACGTTCAAAAAGGCTTGATTAATAGATTTGTTCTCCATTGCACTAAGAGCTGCTTGGCTATCTTTTAATAGAACATCTCTACATTTTTTTGCAGCGAAAGCGGACACTTCGACTTCTATCGGCTGTATATCCAATTGAGAAATCATCGCATCTGCTTCATACCATTTGGCTATAGTATCCCCAATCCCCGCAATCATTAACTCAATCGGCGAGTCTAAAATCACTTTTGGTTCAATCAAAACCAATGCATTACTACGAGGAAATACATCATAGCGATCCATCGCACCATCTATCTTATTATACATCACACTAAGCGGTGTATAGGCGGCACAAGTCGCAGCTAACGTGGGTAAAATTAAAATTGGAACACCACACTGATTCGCTACCGCCTTGCCTAAATCCGCAATTTTACCACCCCCAACCGCAATGATTCCATCTAGTTGCTCTTGTTCAACCAACTGCTTCAATTCTGCTGTTCTCTCATCTGTACATTGGCCTCCATAATCAACAAAATGTGTATCAATATTCATTAATGAAGGAAAATATGGTTTAGCCGCTTCCCACGAAACTTTGCCGTGTAAAACCAGAACATGTTGAATATTTCTTCTATTTAAGTGATCTTCTAAATCATTCCATGCACCTTCTCGGCATTCATATTCTTGCGGTGCACCTCTAACTATCAGTGATTGATTCATCCCATTCAACCTTTCATTTTTTCTTATTTTTATGCAAAAGTGAATATTTACAAATTCTTTGATAAAATTCACTTTTCCTTTCCCTAAATCTATGATATGATAAAACACATCCAAAAACAATAAATTTTTATACATTTATTCATCATTTTTAGAATATTTATTGAAAAAGAACTAAGATAAACGGTAAGATCAGAAATAAGCTTCTGTCTTAACCTCTAACAATCTATTAAAAAGGAGAAAAACAAATGAAACTTTGCAAAAAAACATTAGCACTTATCATCCCCTTATTGCTGGTATTGCTCACTTTTCTTCCAGTAACTACAGCACTTGCTGAAGAAAAAGATCCTGTGTATGACACTATCATGAAACGTGGAGAATTGATCGTTGGCTTATCCGCTGATTATGCACCTTATGAATTTCATGCAGATGTTGATGGTAAGGACCAGGTCGTTGGTTTTGACATCTCTATTGCTCAAAAAATTGCTGATGACTTAGGCGTTGATTTAAAAATCGAGGAATTGGGTTTTGATGCATTATTAGGTGCTTTGAAGACTGGGAAAATTGATTTGATTATTTCCGGAATGGCCCCCACACCAGAACGGTTGCAGGAAGTTAATTTTTCCCATCCATACATGACTGTTAAACAAAAAGTAGTCGTTCGAAAAGACGATAAAGATAAATTTCAATCAACCAAAGATTTTGATGGTGTAAAAGTCGGCGTTCAAAAACAAACTACACAAGAAGAATTAGCAAAGACTGAACTAGTCGGGTCTGTCCCAACATCATTACAAAAAGTCCCTGACATCATCATGAACCTGAAAAACAAAAAAGTTGATGCCGCTGTGCTAGAAGGACCTGTAGCAGAAGCTTACGTTGAGCGTGATAACGGGCTGACATTCGCCGATGTTACATTTGAACAGGGCGAAAAAGACGCTGCTGTAGCGATCCCTAAAAACGCACCTATTTTAGAAGAGAAAGTCAACGGATCAATCCAAACAATCAATGATAATCATTTATTAGATGGTTATAAAAAAGAAGCCGGTAAATTAATGTTTACTGATGATGAAAGCTTCCTTGGAAAATATGGAAAATTTTATATTAGCGGTGCTGGTTATACCATTTTCTTAGCTTTTATGGGCGTTTTATTCGGAGCTATTTTAGGCGGTCTATTAGCCTTGATGAAATTATCAAAATCAAAAATATTACGTGGTATTGCTATCTGTTACATTGAATACGTTCGTGGTACGCCTTTATTAGTACAAATTTTCATCGTTTACTTTGGTACAGGAGTTTTAGGTTTAGATCTTTCAAAAATTGCTGCTGGTTGTATCGCTTTAGCTTTAAATAGTGGTGCTTATGTCGCTGAAATTGTCCGTGCTGGAATCAATGCAGTCAACAAAGGACAACTAGAAGCTGCTCGCTCACTTGGAATGAACCAGCCTCAAGCAATGCGTTATATCATCTTACCTCAAGCAATCAAAAACATCTTACCTGCTTTAGGAAATGAGTTTGTAACTGTAATCAAAGAATCTTCTGTCGTTTCTGTTATCGGTGTTTCCGAATTGATTTTCCAAGCCGGAAATGTTCAAGGCGCAAGCTTTAAACCATTCTTACCGTATTTAGTTGTATCATTGATTTATTTTGTTTTAACCTTTACTATTTCTCGCCTATTAGGTGTTGCTGAAAGGAGAATGAGCACTAGTGATTAATATTAAAAACTTACACAAAACTTTTGGAAAAAACGAAGTCTTAAAAGGCATTGACCTTGATGTAAACGCTGGCGAAGTGGTTGTAATCATCGGTCCTTCTGGAAGCGGCAAAAGTACCTTTCTTCGTTGCTTAAACTTATTAGAACAACCAACTGATGGAGCGATTGAATTTGAAGGAAAAAATCTATTAGATAAAGATACAAATATTGATGCTCTGCGCCAAAAAATGGGCATGGTATTCCAAAATTTCAATCTATTTCCTCACAAAACGGTTTTAGATAATCTAACGATCAGTCCGATCAAAGTTAAAAATGAAACAGCAGAAGTAGCAAAAGAAAAAGCTCTCTCTTTATTGGAACAAGTAGGCTTAAAAGATAAAGCCTCTAGCTATCCTTCAAGTCTTTCCGGAGGACAACAACAACGCGTAGCCATCGCTCGTGCTTTAGCTATGAATCCAGATGTTATGTTATTCGATGAGCCAACATCTGCTCTTGATCCAGAAATGGTTGGCGAGGTTCTATCCGTTATGAAGGCCTTAGCGATTGAAGGAATGACCATGGTCGTTGTCACTCATGAAATGGGCTTTGCCCGCGAAGTTGCGGATCGAGTGATTTTCATGGATGCTGGTATCATACAAGAAGAAGGCACGCCGGAAGAAATTTTTGGTCAGCCTAAAAACCCACGAACACAAGATTTCTTGAGAAAAGTATTGTAAAACCAAAAGAGGGCAAAGCACGTAGAACGAAGTTGCTTTGTCCTCTTTAAATAGTATAAAATAATTAAAAGTACCAAGTATTGGAGGAAAGAATATGGATAATTCAACTATAGCAAAGCGTCATCAGCATCCTGATGAAAATATCTTAATGGATATCGCTACTTTAGCTAAACAAGTCCCTGATTTACTAGATTTATCGATCGGTGATCCAGATTTGATCACTGACGAAAGAATTATTGAAGCTGCTTTTACAGATGTAAAAAATGGCCATACAAAATATACTGCATCTGGCGGCAGTCAGGAATTTATTGACACGATTATTGCATTTTATCAAAGACAATACAGTTTAGCCTTTAAACCAAGTCAAATCCGAGCAACAGTAGGCGCACTACACGGTATGTATTTAACCTTGCAGGTGATTTTAGATCCTGATGATGAAGTAATCATTCATGAACCTTATTTTTCTCCTTATAAAGATCAGGTCGTTCTTGCTGGTGGTAAACCGATATTTATTCCAACATACGAAAAAGATGGCTTTCAAATCAATATTGATGTTTTAAAATCAGCAATTACAGATAGAACAAAAGCAATTATTATCAATTCACCAAACAACCCAACAGGTGCAGTTTTTTCTGCTGAAACATTTAAAGCAATTGCTGAGCTTGCCATTGAACATAATTTTTATATTCTTTCTGATGAGGTTTATGAAGCGTTTAGTTTCTACGATGATTTTGTCCCAATGGCTACTTTTGCTCCTCAAAATACGATTACTTTCAGCAGCTTTTCAAAAGCATTTGCAATGACTGGCTGGCGGATTGGCTACATGATTGCCCCTGATTATATCAATGATGCTGCAAAATTGATCAATGAGAGTATTACTTATTCTGCTCCAAGCCCTTCCCAACAAGCAGGAATTTATGCCTTAAACCATGCAGAAAATTTAGTACCAATAGTTGTCTCTGTCTTTAAAGAACGACTAGAATATTTGGAACAAAGAATAGAGCGTATTCCATTTCTTTCATTACATCCAGTCAAAGGCAGCATGTACGCTTTTATCAATATTTCTAAAACAGGACTCACTTCTGTTCCTTTCGTTGAGAAAGTCTTAAAAGAAACGAAAGTATTAATGATTCCTGGAAAAGCTTTCGGAGAAACAACTGGCGATAATTATGTCCGCTTGGCCGCAACTCAAGATATTGAGATTTTAAAAGAAGCTTTTGATCGCATCGAAAAAATGAGTTTTTAAATAAAAATAGTTTTGCTTATTCCCTTGATTTAACAGGAAAAGCAAAACTATTTTTATGCACTTATCTTTATTTTTTATATCAAGCTGATTTTGTCATGTCTGCTCGTTATCTGCTAGGGTATTATAAAGAATAGCTAGTGTTGTAATAACACAAACAGCAACTTGAATCCATAGATTATCCGAAAAATTCTCAGATATTTTGATTGTAGTAATCGCTAAAATGAAACACATCGCTAAAATCAACGCTAATTTCAGCCGTTTAAACTCTTGTTGAATCCGATAAATCGTCTCAATTGGCACACCTTTTTGCTCAGAAATTTTCCGTAACTTCTGTTTTCCAATCAACTGCCACATAACTTCACGATACAAATACCTAGATTCAGAATCACCACTAAATACAGAATACGCCTGCTTATTCTGATTTTTTTCTTGCTTCAATTTCATCTTAATTAGGCGAGGGTGTAACAACCGATCATTTTTACTTACCCAAAAAAATACTTCTCGCCAGTCCATCAATGTCAGATTCGGCGACGTTAAAACAACTATATCAAGCTCCAACTCGTCCAGTTCATCTAAAAAACTAAGTAGTTTTTGATAATCTCTTGAAATAACTTCCAGAGAAGTAATCACTAGACAATCTCCTGGCTCTGCATAATCCAATAAGCGTTGATAATTACTTTCTGGATCTTGAAATACTTCATAATCCCGAGTACCATCAGAGAAAATTTCTTCTACTTCATAAGCTTCTAAATAATCAAATTGTTGATTCACTCTCTTTCCACGAGCATAACCTAAATTCATCGTTACCTACTTCCTCGTTTCATGGGTTTATTCTTTCATCCATGGGCTATTTATTTGTCACGTTTTTTCATGTTTCTTGAAATAGCATGTCCTACGTTAGTTTTTGAAGACAATTTTCTCTTTCCAATTTGATCCAGTTTATTCGTTATCTCTGTATTTTTTTTAATGACGAAAACAAGCAATATACTATGAATAGAAATAATAATCCCTAAAACAATTAATAGTAAATACAATACACGTCATCCTTATCTATTAGATTTAGAGTTTTCGTTCTTATAGGAACTCCCTATGAATCAATACTACTTAGAAAATATCTGTCAATTATAATAATTCGTTTCTTTTGACCATCTACTTCACATTGATTGTACCTAGATTATTTTCTTTATACTCCCAGTGATAAAAAGTCGGTTTTTCTGTGCCTGGCTTAATATAAGTCGTCAGCCAAAATTCCGAATTAGACGTCACATCAACTTGGATCGGATTTAGCGAGCTAGCATTAGGTGAATGTAATTGATTATTCATTGTTAATACATAGCCAACCAATTCATAATTCATTGGTATTTGTGGAGTAAATGTATACATTGGTTCACTACTTTGATAACGGATAATATAAGTATTAAACGCCACTGCATTATCAGCCGAAGAAACCATCGTTAATGAAAATTTATCTTTTTCTTGACCTAATACTGTTTTACTACCTAAAAAACCAAATCCATTCTTAGGTAAAACAACTTGATCATTCTTATTTAGAACAACTTGTCGTACATGAACAGTTAGCTTACGTTGACTATATATCAAATGCCCTACTTGAAGCGCATTAGTAATAGTCCATTCTAACGGAGAAATTTGACTACCGTTCGTACTCACCAATCGAATAAAGTCATAAAAGTCAATATCTAGCGGTTTAATCATTTCCTTTTTACCAATAGTTAACTTCTGGTCTAATAATAAGTCTCCAGAAGGTAAACGATTGCCCGATTCATCATATGCTTTTAATGAGACTTTTTGTGGTATTTGTGCTGTCCAGCACACGTTAGTTACCTCATTTGGTACAGACGCATCTGGGACTTTCTCATAAAATATCATCTGAACTTCTCCTTCTTGATCAGTTGGAGAATGAATCGAAAACCTCAAAGTATTAATAAAATTAGTAATCGTTACTAAATCATTTTTATTTTTAATTACAAACGTAAACGTTTTATACTCGGCAGTTTCTTTATTTTCACGAGAAGACCAACCTGCTGGGAGTTTCAATGAACTAAAATCTTTAATGACTGTATTTGTAGCAACACGTATTTCCAATTCTTCTATTTTATTATTTAACGAACTATCTAAGTGTAAATCAATCAATTTGACTTCATTTTTTGTACGCTCAGTTTTAAAATCAACATTTTGCGGTAAGTCCTTGATTTGTTGACTGCTTACTTGAGAAACATTGTTAGAACGATCTACTGCTAAAACATGAAGGTACTTTCCAGAATTCCTATTTTCATTAATAGTAAAAGCACTTCTAGTCTCATATTTGACAGAATCATCATCTGGGGCTACATACAAATTATATTTCCCTGGATCTATTCTGCCATACGAATCTTTATAGCTTTCCACTGTTTTTTTCAAGTCTGATTTAGGTGAATCTGTTAATTCATAAAAATATCCCGCAATATTACTTATAATCGGTTCTTTTACAACATCTGATTTTTTTACACCACCTGATTTTGTGTTTGCTTCTATGTACCACTGATATTCTTTTCCATTATCAGAAGCATCTAGCTTAACACTAAGCTGTTTCTCTTTATCACAACGGATACTGGCGATAGGTTTATTAGGCGCTTGGTCATCTTTCACTGTCTGATCACTAGCAAAATTCTCTGAAGAGACTTGCGCTAGATTATATAACGTGTTCGCTATTATTTTTCTTTCATCCATAGTTGATTGACCATTGGAATGCCCCGTTTGAATCATTCCAACATTATTGTTGGTTTTTAAATACCAACCGCCTCTCCATACACCATCATCAAAAATCGGATTTGGCCATGAGCCTGATGGATTAACAAATTCAAGCCAAGTTATTCCAGTATCTTTCTTTTGCAACTCAATGTTATGTGTATAAGGAATTGTTAAAACAACATCATTTTGCATTTCAAAAGGATATTTCATTAAATAACCATTATTGATTAACTTAACTTGAACAGCTCCCGTCCTTTGCGTCACGCTTTTGTTATTCCCTACACTTAGTCTATCTCCAAAATGCGAATACAATACCGGTCTTTGTTGGATAACTGTATCATGCCCAAAAAGGCTTCCTCTTCCTGTATCCAGAAATAATTTCGTTGCGTTAGCAGCGCCTTGACTAAAGTCTCTACCGTTGTTTGCATCCCAAGATCCAACCATTAAGACATCATACTGATACTCACCTGCGCTATTTTTTAAATAAGCATTTGGATTTGCATTGTACTGATTAAACGTCACAGGGGTAACTTGAATTAGATTCTCCCCTTTATCCGTTTTTAAATTTAAGCCATCCATCCAACCTTTTAGCGTATTTGACTGAGCTTCATCAGGATATATATTCAAAACTTTGATCGCTTTCCCATAATTCAAAGATCGATTACTCCAAGAAGTCCCGTCTTCTGATTGGTATAAACGATAACCTAACTGGCTTAGATCAGCTATCTTATCCCATTCCAAAGCTGCGTAATTTTTTTTATCCTCATTACTCCATTTATTTTCGGCTGTTAATCTAAAGTCTCCACTACTTATTACTGTTGAGGCTTTCATCTTGTCTCTACTCATAAAAAAATAACCAACAATAACAAAAATAACCACTAGTAAAAACAACAATTTGCCATTTTTTTTAAAATTATTTTTACGTCCTCTTTTTTTCATTTTATCTCCTTTTTTCCAATACCCACCAAATCAATGACTTTCTCGTTAAAAACACTCATTTCATGAGTGTTGAATTGAAAAAGGCAAGAGGTTGGGACAGAAACGTTTAACAACGAAAACCAACGTGTATACTTCTTAATGTCACTCGTTTCTGCTCCCAATCACGCCTATATTTTTAATCTATTTGTTTAGCTAACTGGCTATCAATTACTTTCAACTCACCACTATTAGGTGTAACCCCTTGCCACCAAACATCACGATAAGCGAATTTTGCACAATTAATAGCTTCCACTTTTATTAAAAAGCTAAAAGTTGCTCCATGATATTTTTTCCCTAATTCATTTTTCAATTTAACTTGTGTAAACAAATTCTCTGTCCTATTAGATTCACCTGTCCGTAAAGCTTTGAGATAGTAATAATAACCATCTTCACCTAACTTCCAATCTATATTATTCAAATCTAACAGGATTTCTTCACCAATTTTTGAAGGCAATAACTGGATACTGCTATTGCTCTCCAAACGAATTTCAGGATGAAGCATAACTCGAACAAATTGATTAACAGTACCTATATTTGCGATCGTTACTTTTTTTTCAACTGGTTTATTTGGTAACATTGTTACAGGTTCGGTAAAAACTTCTTCAACTTTCGTTTGGAGATTTCCAATTTGAAAAAGATTAGCTTTCTCTTCTCTCACCATCATCGCGGCGTATGCAACTGTACTTCCGATGACTAAACAGATGATAAATACAGGTACACCCCACAAAAAATGGATGATTTTTTTCTTTTGTTTCATCGTTAATCCCCCTTAATGAACTTTCTCACGATACATCGATTCTACAAATGAATTAGAACTAATCTTCCAATCCTCCATTAGAGACTTTGTCCTATCGTGAGCATCCATGATTGGAATTAATTGATAGAAGGAACCCTTATACTTATTTGGTAAACTCTTGTCCAACGTCACGCTTTGAAGCAACTCTTTTGTTTTCTCTTTTGGCTGTAATATCTCTGAATAATAAAAGTACCCCTCTGAATAGTACCAATAATTCTGAGTTCCTAGTTTGGGTTTATTATTTACATCATAAATATCTCTAGCATTAAATTGAATTGTTAAATATTTAAGCCCTTCAACCGTTCGATTCCCTTTATAGACATAAGCTGTATTCGGATTCGTTTTATCACCTTTATAAACTTCTGAGACTGTGTAATACTTTCCAGAAGCTACCTTGTACGTACTGCCTTTAAACCATGTAGCGACATCATCCATTGTCAGCTCAGGTCTACTTGATGTATTGACGATTTTCTGACTGCCATTACCACCACCGTCTGTCATATCAAGTTCAAAATGAACGAGAAACTCATACAAAGATACTCGAACAATAGCTGGTACTTGCCCATTATTTTTTACTAATAAGCTCTTTTCAGTCGTTTTTCCCGGTATCCACTGTAGATTAGGTGTGAAGTTTTCATCAATTACCGCAGAAAGCTTTTTAGTATTGGGCTTACTTTGATTAATTTGCTCATCACTATAGGTAATCCACGAGTAAGTGCTTCCTACTACAAGCAACAGGCTTAAAAATAAAGAAAATACTACTAAAAAAGGTTTATTTTGATTGATTATTTTCAATAATTTTTTCCCTCTACTCATTTATCTCCCCCTTCCTCTAATCTACATTTCTCTGCTCTTCTTGGCGTTTTTTCCATAACAAAATGGCGATTAATAGTAATAACAACCCTGCTAATATCTTGTAAATCATATTTTTAATTTCTTCCCCTGTCATGGGAAACATGCCTTTAGATTTGGATTTATCTGTAGAAGTTGAACTACTGTCTGTACTATCTGACGGTTTCTTCTGATTTTTAGTGGCAATAAAGGTCCAATGATATAACAATTGACTTTCTTCTTTAAAATCTTCAACTGTGGGTGCTTTATCAACTTCAAATACTGCTGTTAAAATTTTATCTTTGCCGTATTCGCAGGTTCCTATTATCAATGGTTCAACAGACCAATCAAATTCCCCATTGCCTAATAAAGGTCCTTGATATATTTGTTCCCCGTCTACTGATAAAGTCAATGTAATCAACTTGTCAAAATTCATTACTCCTTTGGCTGAGTTTTGGCTAACTAATAACCCCAACTCAAATGGTTCTTTTATATCCATGCTACGAATCGTAATAGTTTTTTCATATCTTTCTCCAGGTAAGACATTTGGCAAATCAACATAATATTCTCCTTCTGACGAAGCTGATATACCAGTTTCATCGCCAATGACAACTCCTGAAGGAAGGGTTTGACTGGCAACAGCTAAAAGCGTGCCACTGGTAAAAGTGACAAAAACACTTACTAAACTGTATAAAATCAAAAATGGCAGACGTTTTCGCATTGATTCTTGCTGCATCGTACTTCCCCTTCCTCTTACTCCTTAGCTAAAAATTAGCTAGCTGCTTGTCCATCCAAATAAGTTATAATTTTTTTAGTTTCGGAATCATCTGCTCCACTTAAATTCCAACCAGTACTATCAGTCAAAGCTTCTTTTGTCGCTTGAATAGCTTCCATTTTTACAATTAAGTCATAGGTAGCATTTGTAAACTCTGTCCCGATAGCATTCGTAAATACTAGTTTTTTCAATAAATCTGGAGTTGTTGCTCCTGATTTAACTGGACTCGTAAAATAAAAGTATCCATCTTCTTTGTTGTAAGCCCATTTGTCATTAACTAATGTTGAAGTTGTAGCCATATCAGCACCGTATTCAATATTGATTCCACTAATACCTAAAATATTTTTATCTGTTTGAACACCTTTTTTCTCTGAATTTGCCATTGGAATTTGATCCGCTGAAATTGCTGGAGATGCAGCTGGTAATGTTGTTAATCCTAAAGCTGCAACTGTATAATCATAATCAACATCATATTTTTTGCCTGCACTTCCCAATAGAGAAGCTTTTGCTGCTGTTGCTTCTGCTGATGCACCCTCTAAAGAAGAAGCTGCCCAGTTTGCTACAGTATTACTATAACCGCCTTTATAGACTAAATAACTCGCTTTGGTCATTACAAAATCCCAATTTTCAACAGACGCTCCTACCGTATTCCCACTAGTTACAGATACTTCTGTTTCCATCGCTTGATACTTACCTGAAGCATGCTCAAAAAAGGCTGAATAACTGAATGTAGTGCTTTCACCTCCAGTGACTGGATCTTTAGTCACAGAACCTTTGGCATAAACTTTTACACCAGCTGGCAACGCTGCTGCTGCACCGTCCTTCACTTTACTTGTCACATCTGTATAACCGCTTCCAGCATCAAGATACTTTTCGCCATCATATTCAACAGGTATATCATCTGTTAAAGTAGGGCTATCGCTAACTTTCCAACCTGTGCTTCGTCCTGTTACAGCACCTTTTTCTGTCAAATATTTGAAGACTTCTTCGTATGATACACGAACAAAGACAGGCGTATTCCCCGAATTTGTTACTGCTACTTCTTTTGTTGCCTCAGTCCCTGGAATGATCGGTTTAGGGTTCCAGTTCTCTTCTACACTAACACTACCATCTTTGATTGCTGCAGATTTCACACGGTTAATTCGTTGATCTTGAGAATTAATCCAAGCGAAAGTCCCTGCTGCAATAGCTAATAATGCTAAACACGCAATTGCTACCAACTTTGTCTTTTTGTTCTTTTTCATTTTTCTTCCTCCTAAAAAAATAATATATATATATTCTCATTTATCCTTCTCTATCAAGAGAAAGAATAAATGCTAATATCATCGTTCATAAAGTGGATACCTTGTATTTCTTCTTCTAATTGTTTCCTCTTTTGGTGTAAAAAGATAGGATTTTAGTACTAAGAAAAAACCATATAAAGAGAGAATACAAACGAAACAAGCCCAAAATTCTGCCCGAACAAATTCTAAAACATCTCCCACTTTAGGCACAATGAATACCACTTTTCCCAATACCCGATCTGCTTTTATCGGCGGATCATTGGTTTTATTGGCATCTCCTTTAGTAATAAGATAATCTCCTTTTTCTCCATTTAACTCATCTTTGCGTTCGACCATTCTGTGAGTCAGATAACGAGACCCGTCACCAACTGCGAAAGTTATAACATCATCCTTTTTAACCTTATTACCATCTGTTAATTTAACGATTACAATATCCCCCGCATAAAAACCACCCTTTGGCCCATCCTCTTGCGGAACCATAGAGTTTGTTAGAACCGTATAGAAACGATAACCGAAAATTGAGGCACTTGACTTCGAACTAAAAGAAAACATCACAGCCATCACGATTATTCCTATCGTAACTCCATAAAATATCAAATTACTTAGAAAGGAAAAAATTAAAATACCTGGAGACTTAGGGACAGAATTATCTTGACGTCTTTGGTAATTATTCCTATGTCTCTGTTCTTCAATTTGACGTCTCGGATACGCTTCTTGGTAGGCCATACGCCTAGACCTCTCGTAAGAATCATCACGAGAGGAACGGGTTACTTTTTTTCGTCTCGGTTTTGAAGTACGCGGTCGGTATCCTTCATCTTCTATGTAAGATTTTTTATTGTCTGAATAACCACGAAGTCGCTTTTTTGGATTACTTTGCTTACCACTTTCAACTCTGGAGCGATCACCATCTCGCACAGAGGGTTTTCTTGACATATCTGATCTCCTTCCACTGATTACTCATAAACATTTTTTTCTTCATAATTGCTAGCTGCAATAGTTCTTACCTTCCTTAAAAAGAGATAATAAAGATAAATACAGCAAACAAAATAAGAATTATATCTAAATGTAATTATTTTATTCTACATAGAAAACTATATCACGTGTTATTTCATTGTCAATATCTTTTTAACAAAACGATATGTATAAAAAATATATCAAGTATATTTATTTAATACTCAGTACCTCGCACTACCTCAAAAAAACTGATGTTAAAAAGATAAACCATATATGTGTGAAACAACAACGATAAATCATATATTTAAATATATAATTACATTTAATATCAAATAACACCCACTTAAATATTATTTAAATTGAAATTCAAGTTATTTTATTATCCAAAAAAATGTAATTATTCGTTATTTTAACAGTTATATCTATAAATAAAAAAACTCTATGTATACATGGGAAAATAAAAGAAACTAAAAATACTTTGACATCTATCTTGATCAAACCATCTATACATTTTTCTTGAAAAAAACAAAAAAGAGTGGAACAAAACTAACTTCCAGTTTTGTTCCACTCTTTTTGTTTAGTCCCTTTACGATTTCTTTCATTTCAAGATCAAACTTAATTTTGACTCCACTTCAAACAAGCTGCGTGTTGCTTCTCTAATTTTTTGTGCTACATAAGGATTATTCATCGTATACAAATGAATACCATCTGCACCTTGAGCGACTAAATCAACAATTTGATTAATAGCATAAGCGATCCCTGCGTCACGAATTGCTTCAGGATTATGTTCATACCGTTCCATCATTTTTAAAAACTTATGCGGTAGTGTTACATTGGACATTTTTAACATTCTTTCAATTTGCTTTTTATTAACAACAGGCATAATCCCTGCTTGGATAGGTACATCAATGTTAGCAATATCACATTTTTCTTTGAAGGTGTAGAAATAGTTATTATCAAAAAACAGTTGCGTTATCAGTTGATTTGTACCTGAATCAACTTTTCTTTTCAAATTTTTAATATCTTCAACTGAATTCTCGGCGTCTCCATGCGTTTCTGGATAGCAAGCACCAATAATATTGAATTCTCCTTGTTCATGAATAAATGTGACTAAATCATTGGCATGCTTGAAATCTTTTTTTGGTTTTTTATCTGGTAAAATATCTCCTCTGAGAGCCAGAATATTTTCTACTTTTTTCTGCTTTAATTCCTCCAAAATGGTAATAATCTCTTCTTTTGAAAAATTCACAGCCGGTAAATGTGCGACACTTGGCAAAAATTGTTCATCTTGAATCTTCTGTGCAATATCAGCAGTGCTTAAGTTATCTCCTGATCCACCCGCTCCTAGCGTTACACTAATAAAATCTGGTTGCTGCCCTTTCAAACGATCTAAAGTATGATAAATCGTATCAATGGGTGCAGTTCGTCTTGGCGGAAAAATTTCATAGGAAAAAACAGTTTTCTCCTTAAATAAGTCATCCGTTCTCATTTAAATCCCTCCACGTACCTTTTTCGCTGCAAGTACTAAGTTTTTTAAACTGGCTTCAGTTTCTGCTACACCACGTGTTTTCAGGCCGCAATCTGGATTGACCCAAACTTTCTCAATAGGTAATTTATTTAAAATATTATGAATCGTCATTTCGATTTCTTCTACCGATGGAACACGTGGCGAATGAATATCATATACACCAGGACCTACTTGTGTTTGGAAATCTATCGCCTTTAATGCATCTAAAATATCTAAACTTGAACGAGACGCTTCAAATGAAATGACATCTGCATCCATGTTATCGATATCTTGAATGATATCTGCAAACTCGCTATAACACATGTGAGTGTGAATTTGAGTTGTTGGCTGTACTTTGCTATGAACAAGACGAAAAGCTGGTATTGCCCAATCTAAGTACTCTGAGTGCCAATCTGTTTGGCGTAATGGTAATTTTTCACGTAAAGCCGCTTCATCAATCTGGATAATTTCGATACCGTTCGCTTCTAAATCTAAAACTTCTTCTTGAATCGCCAGCGCTAGCTGCAATGTTGATTCTCTGAGGCTAATATCTTCACGAGGAAATGACCAGTTTAAAATTGTTACAGGACCTGTCAACATACCTTTCATCGGCTTATTTGTTAATGTCTGGGCATATTGGGAATAAGCCACGGTAATTGGTCTTGAGCGTGAAATATCTCCCCATATGATTGGTGGTTTTACACAGCGAGTCCCGTAAGATTGAACCCAAGCTTTTTCTGTAAACAGATACCCATCAAGGCTTTCACCAAAGTATTCCACCATATCATTTCGTTCAAATTCACCATGAACTAAAACATCTAGCCCAATTTCTTCCTGAAAAGCGACACATTCAGCGATTTTGGCTTGATTAAAAGCCGTATATTCATCTTCATCGATTTCACCTTTTTTGAATTTTGCTCGATTTTGTTTGACTTCTATTGTCTGCGGGAATGAACCAATCGTTGTTGTCGGTAATACTGGTAGTCTTAATTTGTTTTTTTGAATACTTGCACGTTCAGCCAGCACTGGTAAACGAATAAAATCTTTTTCAGTTAAAGCATCGACTTGTTGAGCGACTTGTCCATTTTTAGAAAAACGTTCTTGATTAAATAAAGAAATATTAGCAGTCAATAAAGATTGATTTTCCACTTTATTTCCGATAATTTTCTTTAGGTCATTTAGTTCAGCCAATTTTTCAACTGCAAAAGCGAAATGATTCGTCACTTCTTTTTTTAATACTAACTCATTAACTAAAGTAAATGGCACATGCAACAATGAACAGGATGTGTTTAATACAACTTCGCCAAATGACTGAATTTTTTCTAGTAATGCTAACGTTTCCTGATAGTTGTTTTTCCATATATTTTTACCATTTACGATTCCAGCAAACAATAATTTATCTTCTGGTAAACCATAATTTTCAAGTAAATCGAGTGATTTCCGACCTTCAACAAAATCTAAACCAATTCCTTCAAATGGCAATTCAACCAATTCCTGATAGGTATCTCGAACGTCTCCGTAATACGTTTGTGCTAATATCTTTAATGTTCCTTTTTTAGCTAACAATTTTTGATATAGCTTTTTAAATTGCTGAACTTCATCAGGCGTTAGATCTAAAACTAAGGCTGGTTCATCTATTTGAAGCCATTCACAGCCAAGCTGAGTTAATTGCTGGATAAGCTGTCCATATGCTGTAATTGCAGCTTCATAAAAATCTTCTGCCTTTTTCTGCCCATGATATGTAGCTAATTTCAATAAAGTAAACGGTCCAAGTATGGTTGGCCGGGTTTTAATCCCCGCCTCTTTTGCTTCATTAAATGCTGTAAATATACTATCACCTACCAGTTTCAACTCCGTTTCGTCATCGATCTCAGGAACCATATAATGATAATTAGTATTAAACCATTTTTTCATTGCCAAAGCTGTAACATCCCCAGCTTCCCCCTGATATCCTCTAGCTAATGCAAAATAAGTATCTAAAGGCGATAATTGTAACTCTTGGTATTTTTTAGGTACGATATTTAGTAAGACTGCAGTGTCTAATGTGGTATCAAAAAAAGAAAAGTCTCCACTTGGAATAAAGTCGATTCCTTGATTAACCAAAAGCTGCCAATGTTTATTCCGCAACTCTTTTCCTACTGCTTCTAATTCTTCTGCAGTAATTTCTTTTCTAAAATATTTCTCTGTTGCAAATTTTAACTCTCTCAATTCTCCCACTCGTGGGAACCCGATAATTGATGTTTTCATACGTTTCCTCCTTTTAAAAAGTATTTCACCTACTTTAACATAAGAAAAAAATATAGAATAACACTTATTTTCTATCACTTAATATAGTTTTAAACTATATATTGAAAAATAAAATACGTTCCATAAAAAAGAGGATGATTTCCTAATACAAAGAAATCATCCTCTTTTTTAGTTGGTTTTATTGTTCAGCTAAAAACTCCTTGGCTTCTGTATTCACAGCTTTCAAATCAATCCCTTGTTTCGTAGCAGCAAACAAACAGCCGCAATAACATTGACGATATACATCGTACTCACGACATAGCTCAATCGAACGTTTATATCCATTGTTTTTCTTAAAGTCACTTGGTAAATAATTGGTTGCATAAAATTTTTGAATATCAATCCCTATCTCATTAATTAATTGGCTATCTTTCTTTGGTGACAACGTCAGCGCACTACCAAAGTAATCGTATTTCAATTCCTGCGCTTTTTCTGCAACAATATCTAAACGCATTTGAAAACAAGACGAACAACGTTTTCCGCCTTCTGGTTCTTCAGTTAGCTCTTTTTCCCGCACCATTTGAATGAATTTATTCGGTTCATACGGGGCAGCTAAAAATTGCACTTGATTGTTTGTTCGTTCATTGAAGTCCTCGACAAATTTCTTTTGAACGATTTCTCGGCGCTGATATTCTGCTCTTGGATGGATATTGGAATTAGCAAAGAAAATCGTCACATCTGCGTATTGAGTTAAGTATTCAAGTGTATACGTACTACAAGGAGCACAGCAACTATGAAGCAAGATAGTTGGACGTATAGTTGCTTTTTCCCATTCTACAATGATTTTTTGCAACACACGATCATAATTGATTTTTTGATTCGGAGACATCTTCTCCATAATTTCTGTTAAATTTATCAATGTTTTGCCTCCAAACTCCGTCTGATGATCCGATTTATTTTTTTAAAGGTAATTTAGTCAGTGCTGTTTTAATGATTTGAGCAGAACTAGCTAAAAGATCATTTTCTTCCTTAGATAATGGACAATCAATAAGGGATTCCACACCATTTCTCCCAATTACGACAGGTTGCCCGTAATACACATCAAACTGTTGACTATAGGTAGAAACAGGTACAATGGTTTTTGAATCATTAAAAATCATTCTGATCAGACGAGCCCCACAAGTTGCAATTCCATAACTTGTGTAGCCTTTCCCGGCAAAGGCATTCCAACCGCCAGCTCGAACATTGTCATCTAACACGTCTAAGTCAAGTTCAGTATTCCAAGTCAAAAGTGGTCTATCACCAACTGTAATTGTTGACCAAGCAACAAATTGGGAGTCTCCATGTTCACCATAAACATAGCCGCCAACATTGCGGCTATCAATTGCTAAACTTCGACCTACAGCCTGTTTCATCCGTGCGGTATCCAACATTGTTCCTGTACCAAATACTTTATTCTTTGGAAATCCTGTTAATTTTTGCATATATGCTGCAATTACATCACAAGGATTTGTGATAGTTATAATAATCCCATCGAATCCTGATTGTTTGATTTTAGGGGCAACTTCTTCCACAATTCGACTTGTAATCTCAAGTTCCTTAAATCGATCGCCATCATCTCCCAGCGCACTAATCTGTCCTGCACAAAAAACGATGATAGATGCATCATTCAACGCCTGATAATCCTGAATGACAATATTCGTTTTTCCAGTCATATAGACCTCAGCATCTAATAAATCATATTCTTCAGAAACAGCTATTTTTTCCTCTTTATCAATCAAAACAAGTTCATCAACTAATCCTTCAATTACTAAAGTATAAGCAAGTGTTGCACCTACATGACCTAATCCAATAATCCCTACCTTACGCATTCTGTCACTTCCTTTTTATTTAATCCTAGCTGAATAATAGCATCACGTCAATCTGATTTGAGTTATTCCGTGATAACGCTATTCAATTTATTGACTTAAATATTTCCTAAAAAAATAAATGCCTCCAAAGAATATTAACCATTCTTTGAGGACATTTATTTTTATTTATCTGTTTTAGTTACTTTAAAATAATCAATGTGAGCTTGTTCATAATCCATCACTTCAATCATAAATCCTTCAATTGCAATCTGATCGCCGACAGCAATCTGATTATTTTTTTGTTCCACAATAAAGCCAGCTAATGTAGACATATCCGATTCTTCAAATGAAGAAATTTTAACTTTAAAAAACCGCTCAAAATCATCAAGAGTAATTTTCCCCGAAACAATGTAAGAGTCTTCCGTCGTTTTAGAAATCAAAGCATTTTCCAAATCTGTTTCATCTCGAATATCGCCGACTAGTTCTTCCAAAATATCTTCGATCGTTACCATTCCGGTTGTACCGCCATATTCATCTTTTAAAATCGCAATATGTTTTCCTTCTTTTCTCATCACTGTCAATAATGTTTTGATTGGGATCGTCGCCAAAGCAACGATCGGCTCTTCAACCATGTCACTGACCTTTTTCTGATTATTTATAAATGATTCTTTAATCAGCGCTGGCAACGTGACATAGCCAAGCACATTATCTTTTGATCCTTCAGTGACTGGATAGCGCGTATGACCACGCTTAAGAGAATGTTGGATCGCTTGTTCTACCGTTTCATCTGATGCAAAAACTTCCATCGACGTCCGATCCACTTGAATATCTTTGGCTAGTGTATCATCAAATTCAAATACATTTTCCAAATATTGATATTCTTCTTTTGTTAGTTCCCCTTTTTTATAAGAATCATCCGCTACATACAATAACTCTTCTTGAGTTAACGTTTCTTCTCCTTCGGATACTAATCGAATCCCAAATAATTGACCCAACTTAGCGGCTGAATGATTTAATAACCAAATAAATGGATACATCACCTTATAGAAATAATGGAGAGGCTTAACAACTGCCAACACCACTTTCTCTGGTTGAGCAATACTGTAACTTTTAGGGAATAATTCTCCCACTACAACCACAACATAGGTCACAATTACAAATCCCAAAACTATAGAAATTGTACTACTGATTGCACTACTGATCGGCAAATCACCCAACAATGGATGCAGTAGCGCTGCTACTGATCCTTCACCTACCCAACCAATGATTAATCCTGTCAAAGTAATACCTAATTGGCTTGTAGATAAATAGGCATCTAAATGGTGCGTGACATGAATCGCCAACTCTGCATTTTTTACACCATCTTTCTTTAACTGCTCTAATCGCGACATCCGAATTTTTACTAATGCAAATTCACTGGCCACAAAAAATGCAGTAACTGCAATCATTAATAGTAATATTAAAAAATTTATTGCAAGCATTTTTTACACCTCATTCTTCTTTATTCTCTTTATCATTATACTTGTCCTTCTAGAATAGTGCGAACAAGAGCTGTTATCTCTATAAAAAAATCTCTAAGTTCTTTAATCAAACTTAGAGATCTTCCATTTATGATAAAACTTTTCTTTCCCTTAATCTTGTTTTCCGTGTATCACCAATGATTAATGGAACAGATTCGTATTTCACTTCACTGTACTCCAAACCAAACCAGTTTTCTGGAGAAGTTGTTCTTTTTTTAATAGCTAATTTTAACTGCATAATTTGACGATCCCATTTTTTCAGTTCCGTTACTTTTGATAACTCTTCACTAATAATGATAAATTGGAAGTCACCCACTTCACGGCCAGGTGTCAATGAATATTTCTGCGGTTGTTTAGGCAAGCGTCCTTCCTTCATAAGATCATGAACAATTTGACGAATATAGACATTAACTTCTTGAGCTACATGGAAACCCAGATAAAGTTGAACTTGAACGATAAAATCCGTGTCCATCATATCAACTGTATATTCTTTCGTAAATGGTTCATCTGTCACTTCAACATTCACAAACCAGTACACATTTGCTCGTTTTGGTTGTTTATCTAAGATTGAATAAATAATTTGACGTCCGATTTCATCCCCAATTTTATCTGGTGTCATGAAAACGACATTCGTTTGAGATTTTGGAACCGTTGGATCATCTTTTAGCATCCTTAATTGTTCTACGTAATGTTTAAGTGGAACAGTATCAGATGTTTTCTCTTTGATAATATTTCCCCATTCCCAAATCGTCATAACAGTCAAAATCAATAAAGCGATTCCTACAGCAACATATCCACCATGGAAGAATTTCGCAATACTCGACACAAAGAAAATGGATTCAATACTTCCAAAAAACAACGTAATTAAATAAGCAACCCACTTCGGAGCACCTTTTTGTAATAAATAAAACATCAGTAAAATAGTCGTCATCAGCATCGTCACAGTAATGGAAAGACCATAGGCTGCTTCCATGTGTGTGGACGTTCTAAATGTTATTACAATTAATGAACAAACGATCCATAGCATCATATTGACTGCTGGAATGTACATTTGACCAATATTTGCACCAGGATAAATGATTTTTAATCTTGGTAGTAATTTTAATTTAATCGCTTCTGAAACTAATGTAAATGAACCTGAAATCAAAGCTTGAGAAGCAATTACTGCTGCAACTGTTGCAAAAACAACGCCGATCAGCATTATACTATTTGGCATCATTTGGAAAAACGGGTTCAAATTTTGAATTTCTAATGTTGCTGGATCATTTTTTACATTTAAAATCCACGCAGCTTGCCCTAAATAGTTAAGAATTAGACAAACCTTGATATAAGGCCAACTAGCACGAATATTGTGTTTACCCACATGACCTAAATCTGAATACAACGCTTCTGCACCTGTTGTTGCTAGGAAGACATTTCCCAATACGAATATCCCCAATTTATTATCTGGACTAAGCAGTAAATGTATCGCATAATACGGATTCAATGCTCTGAGTACTGTCCAATCCTGTCCAAAATTAATCAAACCCATTACGCCTAAAAAAGTGAACCAGGCGAACATGATTGGACCAAAAGCCTTACCGACAGCGTCAGTACCAAAGCGCTGAACAGAAAACAATATAAGGATGATAACTAATGTAATAATAACGATAATATTTTGATTATTGCCAAAACGATCAAAGAAAACAGGAATCCCTCTCAAACCTTCAATCGCAGTAGTAACGGTTACTGCAGGAGTCAATACCCCGTCAGCAAGCAACGCAGCTCCACCGATCATAGCGGGAATGATTAGATATTTTCCTTTTCTACGTACCAATGTGAATAAGGAGAAAATACCTCCCTCCCCATGGTTATCTGCATTTAAAGCAATGACAACATATTTGACTGTCGTTAAAATAGTTAACGTCCAAAAAATCAATGATACCGCACCGATAATGAAACTTTCTGATACATTCCGAAGTCCACCATTATCTCCAACGATCGCTTTCATTACATACAGCGGACTTGTTCCAATATCACCATAAACCACACCCATCGCAACCAATAAACCAGCAGCAGTCAATTTCTGATGATGGGAAACTTTTGAATTCTCTACCACAAAATTCTCCTCCTAAATTTAAAAGCTGAACAGGCTCAATCAACCTCGACTAGAAAATAGGAAAATATGAATGTGACGCTTTTAGTCACAAACAGATTTTATCTTTTTCTCGAGAGGTTAGCCTGTGAAGCTAGATAATACAAAAGCTGAACAGGCTTGTTCAACCTCGACTAGAAAATAGAAAAATATGAATGTGACGCTTTTAGTCACAAACAGATTTTATCTTTTTCTCAAGAGGTTAGCCTGTGAAGCTAGATAATACAAAAGCTGAACAGGCTCGGTCAACCTCGACTAGAAAATAGAAAAATATTGATGTGACGCTTTTAATCACAAACAGATTTTATCTTTTTCTCGAGAGGTTAGCCTGTAAAGCTAGATAATACAAAAGCTGAACAGACTCAGCCAGTGAAACTAAACATCAAGACAAAGGCGACTTCAGCCTAATCCTTTAAAAAATAAAACAAGAGACCTAAGTGAAACGCCACTTGGCCCTTACACTTAGGTCTCGCAATTATCATTCTTAGACCCGTGTTTGCACACTTGCTGTTGAACTAAAAACATAGATAAACTATGCCGTTGCTCCCCTAAGGTTTTTACTTGAATATTCAAATAAAAACATCGGTTGTGATTTTCATTTAATTAAAGAAAACTAAACTTAAAAAAAATTAAAACAACTGATTTTGATAACAACTATAATACTCCTTAAACATTTTAGCAAGTCTTTTATGTAAATAATTTCAATAGTATTTTCAAACGAACATTTCAATTGTCTAAATACTATAAAAAGAAACGGAAAAATGCTGAACAACTAAGCATTTTTCCGTTTCTTCTACGCTACATCTTCCTCTGGTGAATAATGGAATTTAATCATCTCATTCACAAAAATTGGTATGATTGATAATCCCATAACCAACAACCAATGATTGATTCCAATCGGAACTAAACCGAATAACTCTTGTGTGAATGGCAGTAAAGCAATCACTGTTGTAATAATAATTGCCAACACAGCCATTTCAAAAAGTGATTTGTTCGTTGATAACCTTACTTTAAAAATCGATTGCGTACTTCTCACGTTAAAAACATGTAAAATTGATGAATAAGCCAAGATTAAAAATGCTACTGTTTGGCCAATTTCATAACTAGCTTCGAAAAAGTAAGAAACAGAGTCAACATTTGCACCTAAATAAAACCCAAATAATGTAATGACAGTGAATACAAAAGCATTAATTCCAATTTTCTGCCATAACCCACGGGCAAAAATCCCTTCGTTTCTAGGAATTGGCGGTTCATCCATGATTCCATGTTCAGCTGGCTCTTTTCCTAAAGCAAACCCTGGAAGACCATCCGCAACAACGTTAACAAACAATAATTGAACAGCCGTAAATGGTGCTCCCCAACCAAGCAGCATAGCAATCAAAACAATAAATATCTCTGAGATATTACAACTTAGTAAAAAGTTTACCGCCTTACGAATATTTCGATAAACAGCTCTACCTTGCGCCACAGCATCAACAATCGTTGCAAAATTGTCATCAGTCAAAATCATGTCAGCTGCACCTTGTGCTACATCTGTTCCTGTAATTCCCATCGCACATCCTACATCACTAGCTTTCAGAGCAGGCGCATCATTGACTCCATCACCTGTCATTGCAACAACCGCACCTGTACGCTGCCACGACTTAACGATCCGAATCTTGTCTTCTGGTGTAACTCGGGCATAAACTGATAAAGATTTCACTCGTAGATCCAGTTCTTCATCTGACATTTTTTGTAGTTCTGCTCCTGTTAAAGCTTCACTTTTGTCTGTTAAAATTCCTAGTTCTTTCGCAATTGCCCCAGCAGTTACTACATGATCTCCTGTGATCATAACTGTTTTGATACCTGCCTTCTTAGCTCTAGCAATTGCTCCTTTACTCTCAGGTCTTGGCGGATCAATCATACCAATCAATCCTAATAGGCGTAAATTCTTCTCTAAAACCTCTGAAGTGATTTCTGTAGGTTCTTCATCATAGATTGCATAACCCACTGCTATCACACGCAATGCTTTTTTTCCAAAACGATCATTTACTACAGCTGCTTGTTCAACATCACCAAAACGAAAACGAGTCAGTAAAACATCAAAAGCACCTTTAGTAACTGAAATATATTTTTTCCCCATCTTATGAACCGTGGTCATCATTTTACGCTCTGAATCAAATGGAATTTCACCAATTCTTGGGTATTTTTCTTCAAGTTCAGCTTTAGTATGATAGTTTTCCTCTACCGCACGAACGATTGCTGCTTCCGTAGGATTCCCTTGAATAACTAAGTCATCTCCATCTTTGTCAACAATAACATCCGTACAAAGTGAGGCCATTTTTAATACTTCCATTGCTTCATCAGTCATAGCATCTTCTGTATCAGTTACCTCATCTCCACGAGACCAAACACGCCTAACACGCATTTTGTTTTGTGTCAAAGTACCTGTTTTATCAGAACAAATCACATTAGCAGTTCCCAGAGTCTCCACAGCTGGTAAGCGACGGATAATCGCATGTTTTTTCGCCATCTTCTGTACGCCGTATGCAAGAGTTAGCGTAACAATCACCATTAATGTCTCTGGTACTGCTGCTACAGCTAGAGATACTGCTGTCATAAACATTTCCAACATCGGTTCACCTTGCAGCTCACCAATGATAAATACTACTACTGCCGCAGCCAAAGCGATCAGACTGATTCGTTTTCCTAGCTGATTCAAACGTTTTTGTAGCGGTGTTTGCTGCGTCACATCATCATTCAATAATTCTGCAATTTTACCCATTTCGGTTTGCATTCCTGTTGCTGTAACAATTGCTCTACCGCGACCATTAGCCACAGTACAGCCTTTAAAAACCATATTTAGTTGATCTCCAAGGGGTGCGTCTTGTTTCACTATGTACTCGGAATTTTTTTCAACTGGTTCGCTTTCTCCAGTCAGTGCCGATTCTTCCACTCTAAGCTGGCTAGCTTGAATCAAACGTGCATCTGCCGTAATCATGGAGCCTGACTCTAATACAAGTACATCTCCAACAACAACGTCTTCTGCATCAATGGTCTCTACCTTACCATCACGTAAAACTGAACTGCTTTGCTTGTTCATATCCTGCAATGCTGATAACGATTTTTCTGCATTTCCTTCTTGAACAATTGCTAAAACCGCATTGATGATTACAATGGCGATAATCAAGATTCCTTCAAAATAATCCCCATGATCTGTAGCAATTGCTGTATAGAATGAAATAGCTGCAGCAACTAATAAAATAATTGTTGTGAAATCAGACAAGCTATGTAGAAACTTTTTTAATATAGAGTCTTTTTTCGCTTCTTGAAATTTGTTAGCGCCATACTCATTCAGCCGCTTTTTTACTTCCTGTTCCGTTAATCCTTGTTCTTTATTTGTGTTCACGTCTTTGATAATTGTCTCGATAGGTTGTTTGTATGCGTCCATCCTATCCCCCCATTCTTATTTTTTTCCTTCTATTAATATAGTACCTATATTCACTATAACATGTTTTTTTTTCAAACTTCAATAGATATTGCGAATTTTTCATATTTTCTACTATTTTTTTGACCTTCAGGTTAATAACTCAACAAAAATAGGGTAGGATCGTTCTTAAGAAGACTTTTAACTTGAAAGCGTTTTCTTTTTATGATAATATAAATTTAGAAGGAAGGAGGAAAAGTCAGTTCTATTGAAGAATTTCTCGAAGCGTGAAAATAATAGACACAAAATTGTTAGAAGAACACGATTCACCTTTCAAAAATTATATATGCGGAGTATAAAAATCATAAAAAACATCTTTAAAAATAGTGAATATGTGTAAAAAATGGGAAATTTAATCCCAAAAAAACAAAAAAACACATATAAAGATAGTTTGATTGAAAAAAATTTAAGTGGCGAAAAGTAGATAATGTTATGAAAGCAAAATTTGGTTTATGAACAAGAAATTCAACTAATTACTTTGCATGTGTAACCAAAAGTAAAAAAAATATCATTCGATAGACTGATTCCTTCCAGAAACAGAAGCCAAGCTAGTCGAGAAGCTTGGTTTTTTTCTTTGCATGATATTTGTAAGTGAAAGTAAGATATGGTATAGTGACTATGCGCTTTTTATTTGATACATAATTTTAGACTATTGGAGGGATTTGCATTGCCAAAAAAGAAGAACTCATCTTTTGAGAGTTCCATTCACGTCTACAGAGCCATGAAACGCATGACCCAACAGGAACTTGCTGATAAGGTGGGAGTATCTAGACAGACAATCATTCAGTTAGAAAGAAATAGGTACAATCCTTCCCTTTTACTGGCTCACGACATAGCAGACGTCTTCGAAGTGCCGATTGAACAAATCTTCACTTTTAAGAAATTGACTGAAGACGAGCAAACGAACGAAGAAACCGACTAACGGAAGGAAAGGATAAATTATGACCGAATCACTCAAATCTTTTTTTGATAACTTGCCTGTGAATCACTGGAGTAGTTTCCTAATAATTGGATTATCATTGATTTTTATTATCTACTCTGTTTATTTTTTCTTCAGCAAAGAAGGAAAAGACGAACGTGGAAAGAAAATTATTTCAACAGCAAGTTTTATTTCATTTATTGTTACAATTGTCCTGTTATTCATCTTAGGTACTACACTTTATGATGTTGTAGCCTATAATCAAGTTTCGTATTACTGGATGATAAATTTAGTTTTACTGTTTATATCTGGAACTGAAGCTTTTGGTATCATGATTTTAAAGAAATCAAATTAATAAAAAAAAAGAACTAGATTAATCTAGTTCTTTTTTTTATTTTTAGAAGCATATAAGTACAGTATACCAACCAATTGCTGCTTCACTTTTTTCAGATTTATCCATCATATCTTCTGAAATTTTACTTCTTTCAAATGAAGCTCCTACAACTGCATCCACTTTTTTTAAGTCTTTTGCTACTTCCATTTTTTCAATAGATAATTTTCTCATGATATTATTTCTCCCCCTTGCGTTAATAATTAAATTATAAAACGTTCTCCGTAATAAGTAAAGTTCTTTTTTCAGTTTGTGTCAGTTAATAAATAACAGGGATCGAACACCAAACGAATCGTATGCGCGTAATAGTTGATAACCAACACCTGATAATCCACAAAAAAGGCTGATTGGACTATTTTCTGGATCAGATTTTAATGTAACCACTTCTTCCTTTAGTAAATCAATATTATTTAAATAATTATCTGAACTTCCATACTGACCATGACACAAACAAGAATCTGCTAACTCTCTACTCATCCCTTTTTTTACTTTTTCAACAGGCATCGAAAGATTGATCAGCTTACAAACTTCTTGAATTCCAAATGCCCCACGACACCATGATGCATTCGCTATTTCCTCAGTTTCAAGTTTCTTTTCAAATTTTTTTTGGTACCAGTCAATTTTCTTCCCAACCTCAACTTTTTTTAGTATTTGATTGGCTTTGCTTAAACCGTAAAGTACACCAGCATATCCGTGGGCAAAGCTATTATCTTCCATTTCTTCACACCTTATTAACTGTACATAATATAAAAGTAATTCATACGCTTCCTTGCTATGAAAAGTTTGATATATAGCTGCTAAAACGGATAATAAGCTTGCTTTCCCATAAAGCCACTCGTCCAACTGATTCTCTTTTTCTTTTGGAGCGTTTTTTAGCGCATTTAAGCTACGTTCCATATATAATCGATGTTTATCATCTCTAAGCAAGTTTGTCACGTAAAAAGCGACTGTTAGACGCATTCCTTCGCCAAAAAAAGCACTATCATGTATGTTGGTTTCATTCTCAGTTAAAAATAGTTCTTTTTCCAATAAATTAATCACTTTTTGATAACTGTCTTTAGGAACAAAATCGTTCAAATAAACGAAAAATAAATATACACCACCGCTCCCATTATAAAGATCTGTATCAGGATAAGTAATACCTAATTCACCATCAGATTCAGGAAGAACTGATAGCCAGTCAACTTCACCAGACTCTTGATTTAAGTCAAGCTGATCTATGATTTTATCACCAATATCTGCGGCTTTTTGCAGTAATGGTTGCTCAACTGAACGATTTCTCGCGGGAATGATGACATCTTGTTCCCCATATTCTAGCGTGCCTAAACTTTCTTTCAACAAGAGATAAGAAAAATTACTTGTTGTTTCTGTGATTTGCTCCATATGTGCAACTGTATCTTGGAGAGGCGTCTTTTTTAACAGTTTAGGTATCTCTTGGCCATTAGTGTATACATTTGTTGAAGAAGTATTTGCTGTAAATAAAGGTACATCATGATCCTGCATTGCTTGAACTTCAAAAGGAATCAATTCTTTTGGAATAATTTTACTTGCCCAAAGATTTTCAATAATTTTTTCACGTTCAATATAATTAGACATACATTCTGTGTGCAATGTATAGTGTAATAAATTACCATAATCCTGTGTATCTCTATAAATCAAACGAATCGTTGTATCAGCAAACAATTCTTTGAATTTTTGAATAAATTTCGTTTTATTATTTAATAAAAGCTGATTCATCTCTTTAAATCCATTTTGTATCACATGACTATATAATTGATAGTCAACTTCTTTTCCATTCAGACGGGGAATATTTTGGGCACCATCCAAATAGGCTTCTTCTAATTGAAAAGCAATATCACTAGAGCCATCATTTCTCAGTTTTCGGATTTTTTTAGGTAATTTTTGTTTGGTGCCGGACAACGCATCCATTTCCAGTTCTCGTTTCCATTTTTTCTTTTGTGGGAGTAACCCAGAAACAATCACAGAATGTTTTTCTATCCGTGTTTGTTTGGATAATTTTTTGGATAAGATAAACATTTCAGGGCGAATCAACGTTTCTACATCGATCAACACTGGGTGTGATCCGTGGGCAATCAAATTCTCCATGTGCAAATCTGTTGCACCTAGCCAATACACAATCGCTAAAAGTTGACCATAATTTTTATAAAAGCTCATCACTTCTGTTTCATTTTTACATTCTCCATAGGTGACTTTTTCTTCAATCGTAAATGTAGGCTGAATAATTCGCTTGATTTTATAAAAAGACAATGTGGGATTCAGTTCTTCTAGATACGTTAATAACTCGTTGAACCCCGTACCTATTGCCAAATTTTTAAATTTAAAAATCAGTGCTATTCCTTCTATTTGAAACTGAATAACTGTTTTTCCACGCTCGTGACTATCACCTTGTCCTAGCTCGATTTCTGTGATATCCATTGGTATTGATACATCAAATGTCTCTGCCAATTGTTCAATAGAGTCACTCAATGAAGCAATAAATTCCTCCATTGTTTTACAAGCAAACATCAGTCTAACCGCAAGAAGTTTAGCAAGGGTTGGATACTCACCGTAAAAAAGGTAAGTTCGCTGTTTGTCTCCAAGAAATTCTTCGATGTATTTAGTAAACTCTTCCTCTTTTGATTCTGCTTGCAATTGATATTCTTCGATCATTTGATGAACATCCCATACCAATGTTTTTTGTGCTAAGAAAAAGAAATCATCCCTTAGCTGTTCCACCAGTTCCTCAATTACTTTTTCAGACAGCTGAATCAATGGAAACTTTAGTAACATACTCCGAATATGATTCTCATAGTAGTTTGCGTGAAAACGTAACGCAGCTTTTAATCCCAATTCTTTGATTGGAATTTCAGCTTCAAACAAGTATTTATGCAATTGGAACCAGTCACTTTTTTCAATAGTCGGCAACAATAATTGTGCACGTTCTTCAGTGAACGGCAGAAGCCCTCGACTAAAAGTATGTTCGTTCAACTGATAATACTGAAACATTTTATCGTAATCAGCAGCTTTTAATAGACTTTTTCGTGACTGCCACTGCTTCAAATACAGCTGTTCATCTTCTTCAATGCTAAGGTCTTTCCAATCCTGAATTCTTTCTGAAATCGTTGTTGCATAAGTATATGTCAACTCTTCACTCATCTTTGTCTCTCCTTTAACATGATTCCTCTCTTAATAATAATAAAAAAATAGAAGAAATACTATGGCAATTTTATTTTAACTGTATGCCAATAAAAAAAAGCATTGTATAAGACAAAAAACAACGATTTTTGTCTTATACAATGTTTTGAATAAATTTCATGTCCGCTTTTGATTAGTGTCCCTTCAAAAGACCAAGCATTTCATAAACTCAAATTCAGGGAGAAAACGTCACCAATATTGATAAATAAATGCTTATAAAACTGAAAAATGACATAACAGCCAGTATTTCCTAAATTCTCAGCTAAGATTGCACTTTCTCTAACAAAAATAACAACCGTTTGTGAATTTTTAGTTATTTCTTTCATTTGATAGAAAAAAACAGCCATTTTGAAAGCATTTATTTTGTTAATTCTTTACTTTTAGTATATTATAGTTATTAAGAGGTATGTACCAATATTTTCGAAAGGATATGAAACCATATGTTAAAATTATATACGACAAATAGCTGTACATCATGCAGAAAAGCACGGAGATGGCTGATTGACCATGATATTCCATTTGAAGAAAAGAATTTTGGCACTACTCCTATTACATTAGACGAACTAAAAAATATATTAATTCTTACAGAAGAAGGTACTGAGGATATTATTTCCATCCGGTCCAAAATTTTTCAAAAGTTAGCTACTGATATTAATGAACTGCCATTACATGCATTATTGGAGTTAGTAAAAGACAATCCTGGATTACTACGTCGTCCAATTATGATCGATGAAAAAAGATTACAGATTGGTTTTAACGAAGATGAAATTCGTTGCTTCTTACCAAGATCAGTTCGTAAAAGAGAGCTATCGCAAACATTACTTCTAAGCGGATTATAAATGTTACTACCTCGAATATAAAAAATCAGAAAAAACTCACTCTCAATTAACTCGAAAGTGTGAAATAAACAAGCTGTGAATCATATAGCTCATTTATTCCTCCCACTGACTCAGTTAAAGGCAGAATGAGTTTTTTTCTGTATTTATTACTTTACAAACATCGCATCTCCAAAACTAAAGAACCGATACTTTTCATCAATAGCATGTTGATATGCTGCAAGCGTTAAATCTTTTCCTGCAAATGCACTAACTAGCATCACTAATGTTGATTTTGGTAAATGAAAGTTAGTTGAAAAAGCTTGTACCACTTTGAATTCATATCCCGGAGTAATAAAAATATCTGTCCAGCCACTATCTGCTTTGATTTGTCCATCAAATTTTGTTCCGATTGTCTCCAATGTGCGAATCGACGTTGTTCCTACCGCAATTATTTTTCCGCCATTTTTCCGAACATCATTTAATTGTTCTGCTGCATCTTCTGTCAAACGATAAAATTCGCTATGCATTTCATGTTCCGCAATATTATCCACACTAACGGGACGGAAAGTCCCTAGACCGACGTGTAAGGTCAAATAAACGAGCTTCACGCCTTTTGACTGGATTTTACCAAGTAGTTCTTGGGTGAAGTGTAAACCAGCCGTAGGGGCCGCAGCAGAGCCGTTTTCTTTTGCATAAACTGTTTGATATCGTTCAGGGTCTTCTAAACGTTCTTTAATATAGGGCGGTAAAGGCATTTCTCCCAATGATTCTAAAATTTCCAAGAAAATTCCTTCATAATTAAATGTCACAATTCGCCCGCCATGTTCTAGCTCCTCAATAACAGTTGCCGTTAAACGCCCGTCACCAAAGCTGATTTGCGTTCCTACTTTTGCCCGTTTAGCTGGTTTGATTAAGGTCTCCCAAGTATCCCCTTCTGTATTGGTCAAAAGAAGTACTTCCAAATGTCCCCCAGTCTCAGGTTTTTCTCCATATAGACGAGCTGGCAATACTCTTGTATCATTCATGACTAATGCGTCTCCTGCATTTAATTCATCAATGATATCGTGAAAGTGTTTATCTTCAATTTCTTTTGTTTCACGATTTAAAACCAACAGTCGTGAACTTGTTCGATCTTTTAAAGGTGTTTGAGCAATCAGCTCTTCTGGTAAATCAAAATCAAAATCTTCTGTACTAAGCATATTGGTCACTCTTTCTACTGAATTTGTCTTGGCTATTCTACCATTTTTTAGGATATATGGCTACGAAGAAAACTACAGTATAAAGGCAAAATACTTGAAACTATTGTTTATAAGGAATAAGCTTACTTTTAGTAAGTGATCAATTCAAGGAGGTCTTTTAATGTTTGCACCTATTCACCATGTATCATTATTAACAAGGTTTGCTAACGAAAATCAGTTTTTTTATACACACATTCTAGGTTTGCGTTTTGTAAAGAAAACAGTCAATCAGGATAATCACAAAATGCTTCATTACTATTATGGAAATTACACAGGCGAACCTGGTTCTGTCATTACATTCTTTGTCGTTCCCTCACTCGCTCAGCGTTATGACAATGAACATTTTTTAAGCTCAATTGGACTAAAGATCCCTCAAGGTAGTATTTCATATTGGGAACAACGTTTAACTAATGCACAGATCAACTACACTAAAAAGGGACATCAACTTTATTTTACAGACAATGATCAAGTTGAGCTTCGCCTAGTTGAAGTAGAGCAAGAACCTTTAGCCCAAGAATTTCAAGTAAAAAATGACATTCCTGGAGAAAAACAAATTCTAGGGCTTCTCTCTACAGAAATTTATGTTTCTGAACCTAATAAGACAGCTGATTTTTTCTTTCAGTTATTAGATTGGAAATCAAAACAGGGATGTATCCAATTAAACGAAACTGATTTTATTCAGATTTTACCCACTGGAACATCTGAAAAAATGCGGATGGGTCGAGGAAGCATAGATCATATTGCATTTTCAGTTGAAAATGAAAAAAAGCTCCATGACTTGTATGAAAAAGCTAAAAAACAAGGTTGGTTCATTGAAAAAATCGTTCATCGCGGCTACTTTAAAAGTCTATATATTAGAGAACCAGGTGGTAACCGTATTGAGTTTGCTACTTTAACACCCGGATTTACAGTTGATGAACCTTTGGAGTCGTTAGGTGAACAGCTTGCTTTGCCATCTTTTTTAGAAGAAAACCGATCTGAAATAGAAGCAGGAATTTATAAAGAAAAATAAAATAAGAGATCCTGATTTTTTTACTTATCAGGATCTCTTATTTCAGTTTTTCAAGATAGTAAAAAAGTTAGCTTTTATACTTCAAAATATACGAGGTCACTTAGATATATTGCTTTTCAACAATTAACACCAATTGATTATTTTTAATTATGAAAGTAAGTGTTTTAGTTGAAAAATTTTAATTCAGAATGTTAAAATCTAATTAGCTTTTTCTTCTCTTAAAGATACAAACAGGCGCTTAGGAGAAAAAATAAACTGACTTGCTCTGAATAAGTCACCTCTCTTTTTACTCCTTTACTCCTGTTCATATCCCTGAAGTTTCAAAGTTATACAGTTGGCTAATAAGAACATTACCTCTCCAACGATTCTATTAGTACTTGTCTATCTTTGATTCTTCTGAAATTGCAAAGCGACGGTTGTATTTATCGGATAACTACAGGCTGTCGGCTTCAGCCATTCACTATCCTCAATACAACTCATCACCATTTTGCAGATAGAAACAAAATAAAAAAATGGTGCTGGTAAACTCTACCAACACCATTGCATGTTCAACAAATAGGCATCACATTATCCAGCTCACCATCTAGAGAAAAAAGTTCTAGATATTTGTCCAAAAATTGAGTAAAATGGAATATGTCGATGTTACGCATTGACATGGGCAACTTGATTGGTCAGCGTTCTCTGACTTTTCAGGGCTTCATGGATCAGCGCCAACTGATCTGTGAAGTGCCTTTTTTATTTTATTCGTTTCTATCTATTACTCATTTTAAAGAAAAACAATTTCATAGTCAACAAAGTGTCAGCAGATTTTTTATTTATCTTGTTTTATTATTAAAATAAATCAATTTTACTTTAACAATTATTACTCTGTATGAAACTTCCTTTCATTGTGAAGATAATAATAAAAAAGCCTAGAACAAAACGAGAAAGTAATTTCGTTTTAGACTTTCCACTCTTGAATTAACTGATGCTCGGTGTATCAATATAATCTTCATAAGACCATAAAGTGTCGGCTTTTACCGTTTCTCCTGTCGCATTTAACACTTTTTTTGAAGTTATCATTGCTTTATAATTAATCTGTTCTTCGTCAATAAGATATATCCAGTTCTTACCGTCTCTTGCTTGAATTACATCGGTAAAATCTATCATATTTTTTTTCAACCATTGCTTTATATCTATTTCAACGTTTGACTCATCATGAAATAATTCTTTTTTTAATAAAACAAACTTCGCAGAAAAATCCATTCCTGCTGCCATCCGATAAAGTAACTCAGCTTCTTCAAAACACCTTTCTTCGCTGTAAATATCTCCGAGTAAGACCAATGAACTGAAACAATCATTCAGTCGAATCCCTCCATGTTTGATACTTGTTTCAATAACCAACTTAAAAAAATAAACAGCTTGTTGATGATTTCTTTCAACCCAAGCTAGTTGTCCTTGATTAAACCACTTTTTTATTTTCCTCTTATTAAACATTTTTTTCTCCTTAAACTTTTTCCCTGAAAAAAGAAGCTGGGACAAAACTAATTTTGTCCCACTCACTTCTATAACTATGAATTTCAGTACCAACTATTCCCTATGATCATAGGCTTTTAGAAAAACTTTCTAACTATCAGATCTTGTTGCTTTTATTCAACTTTTTCGAGAATTTTAATATCTCCGGTTTTAGATTTCACATCAATTTTATACTTTCCACTATCAGACGCCTTTGAGAAGTCATTTTTCAATTCTCCGGTCTCTGTGTTGGCTGTAACCTTGACCGATTGATCGGGATCTTGCAGCCATTTGATGAATCCTGATTGACTTGAAACATTTGCATTTACTTTACTGCTTTGTATAACAATGGTTGGACCATATCCATTTCTCAATTCTAATGTTCCTTGATTTTCTTCTGAAACAATTTTACCTTGTTCATTGGCCATCAAAAGATCACCTTTTGTTCGTTTAACGATTACTTGACCCTCTGTTGCCGTTGCTGCGAGTTTCTTCGTTTCAGAATCTTCTAAAATCATTCGACCCGAATGATTGTTTAATACGACATTGTCAGAACGTAAGAATTTCAAAATTGATAATCCTTGATCCCCTTCAATCATTAAATCACCTAACATACCAGTAATAACTGTTTTACCAGAAATACTTTTAACCTTTAAATTCATTGCTGATTCCTCTATGATGACATCTCCATAGTTACTATCTATATTCCCTTCATCTGCGATAATATTTTTCGCGTAGACATCGCCAGAGGTCAAATCTAAATCAAAATTTTTTGTTTGAATATCCAATAAACGTAGATCTCCCTGACTTAATCCTAAGTGGAAATCATCAAGAATTGTTCCTTTTGGAATAAAGAAAATCACCTCTGAACGACCTGTTCGAGTGAATGTATCAAAGATGTTTTCTTCGTCTAAAGTCAAGTTTACTTTGTTATCATACGATCCATTTTCTATTTTTTGAATGTCACTTTCTTTGAATCGACCTTTGACCATCAAACTTGGTTTTTCAGTACTAGACACTTCTACAGTCGTAATCTCAACATCAGCATCTGAATCAAAACTGAATGCAGCATGGTTATTAGAAGATAAATTGATTTCTTTATAATATTGTCTGCCTGTATACATCAACTGACCAGTTACTGAAAAAAACAACAGCAGTACCGCTCCAATTGCTACAAAGCTAATTGATAATCCATTGACCCAACGTCTTTTTTTACTGACCCAACCTTTTGCTAATTGTAAAGAAATTGCCAATAGTAATAAGCATAAAACCGTTGGAATCCCAGCTAGATTTCGTTCTTCATTAATCTCTTTTACTATATATATAAAGAAAAAAGAAAATAAGACTAGCAACACTAGCAATAATAAGGGTTTTAATACCTTAAACACGGTTTTTGCAAATTTTTGCATTCTTTTTTTCTGTGTTTGAATAAATACGTCTTGAATTTCTTCTCTAGGAACGACAGAAGTTTTAGCATTGATTGCAGCATCTAAACTTAAATCTGCGTAGTAATCTGCTGCTATCTCTTCTGGAGGTGCGAGTCTTGCGACAACCTCCGTTTCTGTCTGTCCCTCTTCTAAACAAATGGCCAACTGCTCCAACAAATCTTCCTTTAGTTCATTAAAATCTTCTATATCTTCTTCAGCAAAAGCAGCTTTTAGTTGGTTTAAATACTCTTCCATCGTGCTCACTAATCTGCCTCCCTCAGTTTACTCACTTGTTCCACGAATTCATCCCAATCACGCTCTAAAGTTTCCAAATATTCTATTCCTTTTTCCGTCATTTGGTAATACTTTCTGGAAGGACCATCTGGTGATTCTTTAGTATAGATGATGCAATAAGACTCTTTAACTAGTCGACGCAAAACTGGGTAAAGCGCCCCTTCGGTAATTGGTATAAACTGATTCACTCGTTGTGTTAACTCGTAACCATATCGATCTTCTTTTTTTATAAAATGAAGTACACACATTTCTAAAGCACCTTTTTTAAACTGGCTTGAAGCCCTCATCGCTCAATCCCCTTATCACAGTTTTGACTGACGAATTACCCACTGTTTCCATAAACATCCACTGAAATAAATAGACTACACGATGAGCAATTATGGCTAATTATTTTGATTTTTTTCTACAAAAATATCAAAATCAGCCCCGCACTTCAATGCTTTTTGCTTTAGAACACAATAGTATTTATTCCTTTATCGGTGGTTATTGCGGTTGTAATTCTTTTTCTCTTGAATAATACCTTGACGCTCTTCTCGTGTCAAATTAGGATCTTGCAGCTGTTCGCCCCACTCTCTATTTTTTTGACCTCTTTCACGTCCAATGGCAGAGGCACCAGAAACCGCTTCGGCTTCTTCCTGATTACTTGCGGTTGCGGTATCTTCACCTTGTGTCGGTTCTATAGTTTGATTTTGTGTTATAGTTCGCTCTTTTTCTTCCTCTTGTATAGCTTTCTTTTTGTCTTCTTCTGCTTTTTTGTCGGTCTCTTCTTTTTGCTTTTGTATTTTCTTTGCTTCTTGTTCTTTTAATTTAATTTTGATTGAATTTTCAACGTGAGCTATTTTTTTGGTGACAATCTCAGATAGTCGCTCTTTTTTTAATGCAAACCGTTTTCTGACGATTTCATCTTTAGAAAAAGCAGCGTCCGCAGTATTTACCGTCTGGGTCGTTCCAACTCCTATCATCAAAAGAGCTATGCAAAATACTATAAATTTTTTCATTCTAACTTCTCCTTAATCAACATATTTCTTTATTGTCGTTATCCTTGGAAAGCATCTAGTAATTCATTAAATCGCTTTTCTTCATCTACAATAATCCAGTACTTTTTCTCTTTTTTATCGGGTTCCAGTTCTAGGTGAATCGTTTTTGGTTTACTTGCTGCTTTCAATTCTTTAAACGTCTTTTTAAGTGCTTCAAATTGGATTTGATTAAGGTCTTTGTCATTTAATGTGTTTAATTCTTTTAAGATATCGTTTAACTGCTTTTCATCGGAAATTTTATCAATATCATCTAAATGATTGATCTTATCATGACCTTTCTTTTTTAACCATTGAACTAATTCTTCATCCGTATTTTGATCAACAATCTGATCAAACTTTGTCTGATCCAGACCTGTGACACTCACTTGTGCTTTTTGTTTTTTCGATGTAGTGTCTTTAATTTTTACAGAAAAACTTGTCTCTTTTTCAAGTCGTTCCTGATAAATAGTTACTAATTCTTCTGCTTGTTCTTTTGATAAATCAAATAGCTCAGAAAAATCGCGAACTAAATCAGCTTGACTCGGTACTTCTAATTTATAAAAGTACTTCTCAGCTTCTTCTTTATCTATACCATAAATGGCATTATTGATGAAAGCTGTAGTAACATCTTTAGGATCTGCAGATTTTGCACATCCAGTCAAAACAACAACCATAAAAACTAACATAATAAATACTTTTTGTTTTTTCATACGTCTAATTGGCTCCTTTTATGACAACAACTGTTGATTTTTTTGTGCATCTTTTCTATTTTTAAATATATATTTAAAAATCGTATAAAATTTTACTCTGATGGAATGGACATCTCCTACTCTATACTTTGTATCCGAATAAATAAGTCCTAACCAACGGTAATGATTATTACGTGAAAATTTTTGAATCTTGAATGTTATCTCAACTTTCCCTGCTATATTAATAATACGTGAACGAATCACTTTTACATTTTTTATTTTTTGAAAAGAAAGCAATGCTTCCTCTTGATTCAGTAATAGATTCAAAAATGGGGCTTTTTGATCCACTGTGACAATCACACTTCGTTCTCCCAAATAATTGATTTGAACTGGAATAACCTGATTTTCCTTCACTAATTTCCCTTGGTACTCAACAGGAATATTCATCGGCAAGCGTGGTCGTTCATAGGCAACACAGACGGCAACCGTTAAACTGATAATGTTATAAAACAGCCAGTAAATATTAATAGAAAAAATCTGCCACCACTGCAAAGATTGCCAATCTAATTGCAGGATGTAATAAATCAATGCAAAACAGTTTACTGCTAATAACAGGATTTGAACTTTACTGTTGCGCCAATCAAAATAGCTTCTTTCCCCTTGAACTCCTTTGATGGTCACATGAAATTTTTTGTTCTTTTTCTGACTGAATAGCGTTTCTTTCCAAACTGCCCATGAAACCTGCGGCGCCGTAACTAATTCATAAATATTACTTATAAAGGAATTGTATTTTTTTCTGGCAACTGATTTATACATTAAACTACCTGACAGAAAAGCCGGCAGCCAAAACACAACTAATTGTGCTAAAGTCGTGTTCAAACTAGGAATATTCAAAACTAAATATAAAAATGGACTAAGTAAATAGACCAACTTATACATCCCGGAATACCAATACATCACACCATCAATATAAAACCATTTTTGAATAAATGTTAAATTTTGTAATTTTTTCAATGTATATTTTTTAGCAACCTGTACATTCCCTCGTCCCCAGCGATCGCGTTGTTTTACATAATCAGCTAAAGTTTCTGGAGAAAGTCCTGAAGCTAGGGCTTCATTGACAAATACTCCTTGCCAACCATTATTTTGTAACAATAAACCTGTAGCCATGTCTTCCGTAATTACACCCGTTGTAAATCCTCCAATAGAATCCAGCGCATCACGTTTAAATAATGCGTTGCTACCCACATATAAAACCGCATTAAATTGATCTTTTCCTTCTTCCAAAGTACGCATAAAAAAATCTTGTTCATTATTAATTTCGCTGTCTAAATACAGATTATGCTGAAATATATCTGAATTAAAGAAGGTTTGAGGCGTCTGAATAAATCCGACTTGATCATCTGTAAAATACCCCAACGTCCGTTGTAAAAATTCTCGTTTTGGTACCATATCAGCGTCTTGCGTTACTATGATCTGTCCATTCGTTTTTGTTAACGCATAATTTAAATTCCCTGCTTTGGCGTGTTCATGTGTTGGACGAGCAATAAATTCAACTTGATGTTTTGCCGCCAACTTTTTTACCAGTTGTCGATTTCCATCGTCACAAAGATAAATCTTCACTAACTCTTTCGGATAATCAATGGACAAACAGCCTACGACGGTTCTCTCTAAAATTTCAATATTTTCATTATATGTGGCTATCAAAATATCTACAGTCGGTAATCTTTCCAAATCATCCAAAGATTTTTCAGGACGTTTATACGGTTTCCAAAATAAGAAAACCAACGTAAGTGACTGAACAAATCCCATAAATTCAGCCAAGTATAATAGACTTCCAGCAATTATTTCAGCAATGCTACCATTAGGTATCGTAACCATAAAACGCCATACCAAGTAAATAAGCTGAATAATGACAAATCCCAATAAAACGAATTTTCGATAACTTTCATCCTTTTTAGAAAAAATGTAAAATAAAAATAAATAACCTAAACTAAATACCAAGTAAACTAACCCAATTTTTTCCATTTCTTTCTCCTTTTCACTCCCTATTAGTTATAAAATAGTAGCTGTTCTAGTCAACAATATACTAAGATTCTCCACTATTGTCAATAGAATAATAGTGGATTAAAAAAACTACCCGTCTTTTTGATCTAATACACCGAAAAAATCCTCTGATTTGTCCAAATCATTGTTTTGTAGCATACTAGTAGTAGAAACGTTTGTTAGGAAACACCAAACGAACCTAATTTATTCGGAAAGAAAAATCGTAGAAAATGACCGAATAGTCATACTCTACGTCCATTTTTCTTCACTGAATTCGATTAGGAAACAAGATCAAGAAAAAGAATTTGAGGTGAGAAAGTTGATCGAATTTCAACATGTTTCAAAAATTTACAAAGGCGGTAAAATCGCTGTAGACGACATCAATCTGTCTTTTGACAAAGGTGAATTTATCTGCTTTATCGGAACCAGTGGCAGTGGAAAGACAACTTCCATGCGGATGATCAATCGTATGACTGATCCATCAAAAGGAAAAATTTTGATCAATGGTGAAGATATTCAGACAATCAATCCAGTAGAACTACGAAGAAAGATCGGTTATGTTATCCAAAACATTGGGTTAATGCCACACATGACAATCAGAGAAAATATTGTGCTTGTCCCCAAGTTGCTAAAAGTCGATTTAGAAGAACGCAATAAAATTGCAGAGAAAATGATCGATTTGGTTGAATTACCTAGAGAAATGCTGGATCGTTATCCAAATGAGCTCTCTGGGGGGCAGCAACAACGGATCGGCGTGGTCAGAGCCTTAGCTGCAAATCAAGATATTATTTTGATGGATGAGCCCTTTGGTGCCTTAGACCCAATCACGAGAGATTCTTTACAAGACCTAGTCAAAGATTTACAAGAACGTTTAGGTAAAACTATTGTTTTTGTAACTCATGATATGGATGAAGCGTTAAAATTAGCCAATCGTATCGCCATTATGAGTGAAGGTAAAGTCATTCAGTTTGATACACCGGATAATATTTTACGTCATCCAGTGAATGAATTTGTTGAAGAATTAATTGGTGAAGATCGCTTGATTCAAGCCAAACCGGATATTACAACAGTTGGTGAAGTAATGCTAAACAATGCGATTACAATCACACCAGAAAAATCATTATCAGAAGCGATCAAGCGAATGAGAGAGAAACGCGTAGATACATTATTAGTTGTTGATGGTACTGGTGTTTTAAAAGGCTTTATTGATGTTGAAACTATAGACCGCCGTAGAAATACCGCAACAAGTGTTAGTGATATCATGAATCCAAAAGTATTCTTTGTAAAAAAATCTTCTTTACTGCGTGATACCTTGCAGCGAATTTTAAAACGTGGTTTAAAATATGTTCCTGTTGTGGATGATCAACAAAAAGTGGTTGGCATCTTAACCAGAGCTTCTTTAGTTGATATCGTTTATGATGTTATCTGGGGTGAGGAAGAAACAGACATGCTTAATGGAACCGAATCAACCGATGTCAAACAACCTCAAGCGGAGGTGTAAAAGAATGAATCAGTTTCTTTTAGAAAGAGGAAATGAACTTGTTACAAAAATAGGTGAACATATTTTTATTTCTGGTGTGGCACTTATTTTGGGGGTTTTCTTTGCAGTACCAATCGGGATTTTACTAACCAGAACCAAAAGAACCGCCGCTATCGTTATTGGACTGACCAGTGCTTTGCAAACTGTTCCTTCATTGGCATTGCTTGCTTTAATGATTCCAATTTTTGGTGTTGGAAAAATTCCAGCGATCATCGCACTGTTTATCTACTCATTACTTCCCATTTTACGGAATACTTACATTGGTATCAAAGAAGTCAGTTCTGATTACAAAGACGCCGCAAAAGGTATGGGCATGACAAATGTGCAATCAATTTTCATGGTTGAATTACCCATTGCTATGCCAACCATCATGGCTGGAATTCGATTAGCCGCAGTTTATGTAATTGCTTGGGCAACATTGGCTTCTTACATTGGGGCTGGTGGTCTTGGAGACTTTATTTTCAGCGGATTAAATAATTATCAACCTGATTTGATTTTCGCTGGAACAATTCCTGTTACCATTTTAGCTTTAATTGCAGACTTATTGCTCGGTCTGTTAGAGAAAAAATTGACTCCTAAAGCACTAAAGGAGGCCGAACAATGAAGCGAACTATAAAATTATTACTTCTCTCATTTAGCAGTATACTATTATTATCTGGGTGTTCTTTACCAGGATTATCTTCAAATTCGGATGATTCTACAATTTCAATTACTGGTGGAATCACCTCTGAAGCACAAATACTAGCAAGTTTAGTTGCCGGTATGATTGAACATTACACAGATGAAAAAACAAACATTATCAATAATTTAGCTACTACGACTATTAACCATCAAGCAATGATGAATGGTGATGCTCAAATCTCAGCAGCTCGTTATACTGGAACGGATTTAACCACAACGTTAAATATGGAACCTATCAAAGATCCTAAAAAAGCGTTTGAAGCCGTACAATCAGAATTTCAAAAAAGATTTCAGCAACAGTGGTTTAGTTCGTACGGATTTGCTAACACCTATGCGTTTATGGTTACTCAGGAAACAGCTAAAAAGTATAACTTAAAAACAATCAGTGATCTAAAAAAAGTCGGCGACCAATTAACAGCTGGCGTAGATACTTCTTGGATTGATCGAAAAGGTGACGGCTACAAAGGGTTCACCGAGACCTATGGATTTGATTTTAAACGTGTGTTTCCAATGCAGATTGGTCTCGTTTATGATGCTGTAGCTGCAAATAAGATGGATGTTGTTTTAGGTTATTCAACAGATGGACGCATCGGTAGTTATAATTTAGTCATTTTAGAAGATGACCTCCATTTCTTTCCGCCGTATGACGCCTGTGCTGTAGTAACAGATGCCTTACTCAAAAAACATCCAGAATTAAATGATGTTCTTGCTAAATTGTCTGGGAAGATTTCCACAGAAACCATGCAAAAACTAAATTATCAGGCAGACAATGACTTGATGGAACCTGAAACTGTAGCTGATAATTTCTTAAAAGAAAACCATTTCTTCGAATCTGATGGAGGTGGAAAATAATGCAGAATTTACAAGATATGAATTTACTGCAACAGTTTTTCTATTACTTCGAACAAAACGGCAGTTATGTATTGAGTCAATTTGTCCGGCATTTTCTAATTTCTGTCTATGGCGTATTGTTCGCTGCTATCGTCGGGATACCGATTGGCATTTTCATTGCCCGTAGAAGAAAAATGGCCGGTTGGATTGTTAGTATCGCAAACTTAATTCAAACAGTCCCGTCTCTTGCAATGCTTTCGATTTTAATGCTTGGTCTAGGACTTGGCGTAAATACCGTTATTGTCACGGTATTTCTCTATTCTCTTTTACCAATCATCAAAAATACTTATACTGGAATGATTCAGGTTGATCGTAACATTTTAGATGTAGGTAAAGGTATGGGGATGACAAAATGGCAACGCCTTTATATGGTGGAATTGCCTCTATCCGTTTCTGTCATTATGGCAGGAATCCGTAATGCTTTAGTTGTCGCTATTGGAATTACAGCAATCGGTGCTTTTGTAGGAGCTGGCGGCCTTGGTGATATCATTATTCGTGGAACCAATGCAACAGATGGCACAGCAATCATCCTTGTTGGAGCCTTGCCTACTGCTTTGATGGCAATCATTACAGATTGGGTATTAGGAATGATAGAACGCCGATTAGACCCGGCGAGTAAACATTCATAGAAAAGCGCAATGAGCTGTTCAGCTCTAACTGAAAAATAGGAAATCCTGTTGGTGATGCCCTTTATCACTAATAAGATTTATCTTTTTTCCGAAGAGCTAGCTCATGCAGCTGGATCATAGAAAAGCGCAATGAGCTGTTCAGCTCTAACTGAAAAATAGGAAATCCTGTTGGTGATGGTCTTTATCACTAATAGGATTTATCTTTTTTCTGAAGAGCTAGCTCATGCAGCTGGATCATAGAAAAGCGCAATGAGCTGTTCAGCTCTAACTGAAAAATAGGAAATCCTGTTGGTGATGGTCTTTATCACTAATAGGATTTATCTTTTTTCTGAAGAGCTAGCTCATGCAGCTGGATCATAGAAAAGCGCAATGAGCTGTTCAGCTCTAACTGAAAAATAGGAAATCCTGTTGGTGATGGTCTTTATCACTAACAGGATTTATCTTTTTTCTGAAGAGCTAGCTCATGTAGCTAGATTATAGAAAAGCGAGTAAAAACCACTTCACATTCTTACTCACTTTTTATTCGTTCACTTTAAATTACCTCTGTTCACTTAATACAAGCCCCAATCAAATAAACAATAGGATAACCTAGCATTATTAAAGACATCCCTTTAAGCACAAGAGGAAAGGTTTGTTTTTTTATTTGCTGTTTAAAATATGGACGTAACATGCCTAACGTCACAGGCAGTAGGAGAATCATCCCCAATGTTAATTGTGGTGCTTGCTTAAAATAAACTGCCACTATAATAGCAGCATAGCTTAAACAGGTCAAAAGACTAAGTAAATACACACTATTTCTCTTTCCAATATAGTAAACTAGCGTTCTTCGTCCATTCTTGATATCTTCTTCAAGATCACATGTATTATTTGCCAATAAATTATTAAACATACAGAAAAACATCGGTAAGAAAGCAATTAACATTGCCCCAAGAGAATGAAAAGTCATTTTAACCTCTCCATAATTCGCTAAATAAGCACTTATAATCGGAATCATAAACCCACTTAACATAGCAGGAATGGTTTCAGCAATCGGTAAACTATTGATTGGTCTTTTGCCATAAGAATAACCAAATCCAACATAATAACCCAGAATACCTAAGATTAACACCAAGACATCTGTACTAAAAACCAAAATAGCACCAAAAACTAAAGAAAGACTAAGAAAAATTAAGTACGTTTTTTTGACTGTCTTTAAAGAAAGATTCCACTTACTGAGTGTACTCGTTTGCTTTTTATAATCGTCATCCTTTGCATTTTTATAGTCCATATAATTATTAAACGTGTTCATGGTGATGTGGTACAAAAATAAGATCACTAAAAAAATAAGAATTCGCCAATTGAAAAAACTTCCTTGCAAATAGTAACTATACGCCATTCCTAATAAAACTAAAAACCAATCTAAAGGAGTCGTATAAATCTCTCCTAACTCCCACAAAATTTTAACTGACATATTTACTCCCATCTAACTCAATTTATTTTCACTTAAATACGATTATAACTTCTTTCAAAAAAAAAGAATAACATTACCTTTTTACAGGAAATAAAAAAGCCGTAAAATCATTCAAATAATGAACAATCTTACGACTTTACTGCTACTTCTTCAAACGATAACTAAATGTCGAAACAACAATATTTTCTCGCCAAGATAAACGCAGACGTAAACGTAAACTAGTCTGATTATGCAAAATATTTTGCCATCGTCTATTAGGAACAAATTGTGGAATCAAAACAGTCGTTGTATAATTCCTTTTTGCAGAATTTTTACTAACGATATCAACATAACGCAAAATTGGATTAGTTATTGAGCGGTAAGAAGAATGAACGACAGAAAAACGAATATCTGGAAAATGTTTTTTGAACTCTGCTTCGATCTCTTTTTCCTTTTCAATATTTTCATCTAATGATACATGCATAGCAACGACATAGTCACCAATTGAGCGGGCATAATTGACTGCTCCCACGTTTGCCTGAGTTGCATTTCCTACTAAAACTATGACGGTATTTCCATAAAATTTTTGCTGTTTCACTTTTTCTTCCAAGCGTAATTGTTCCGCTACATTTTGATAATGAGCATGGATACTGTAGAAAATAAAGATCAAGACAGGCATAATAATAAAGAATGGCCAAATATCACCTAAACGATACAAGAACAAAATAACAATAATCCCATAGGAAATGAATGCTCCAACAATATTGGCGATTGATTTGGTTAACCATTTCTTTGTTTCTTTTCGCCATTTGATAACCATCCCTGTCTGAGATAAAGCGAATGGAATAAATACGCCAATCGAATACAACGGAATTAGTCGTTCTGTTGACCCTTGAAAGATCAACAACAAGAAAACAGAGCCTGCTGCCAAAGTCAAGATTCCATTAGAATAACCTAAACGGTCTCCACGATCCATATACATATGAGGCATAAACTTGTCTTTCGCTAAGTTATATGCCAAAACTGGAAAGGCTGAAAATCCCGTATTAGCTGCTACAGCCAAAATCAAAGCTGTTGTAAACTGCAGTATATAGTAAAGCAGATTCTGACCAAATACAGCTTTTCCGATTTGAGCCAACACAGTGACTTCTGTTTGAGGTACGATTCCATACCAATAGTTGATAAAGGTAATTCCTACAAAGAAAAAACCTAAAATTCCAGCCATCAATGCTAACGTGCCAGCTGCATTTTTCGCTCTAGGCTTTTTAAAAAAAGGCACTGCATTACTAATTGCTTCTACACCGGTCAAAGAAGAGGAACCAGATGAAAAAGCTCGTAAGATCAAGGCAATCGTAATACCAGGTACTACGGCTCCCGGAATTGCCGTTGCGTGGAGAGGAACGGCACCTGTCACGATTTTAAATAAACCAGTAACAATCAGCAATGTAATAACTGCGATAAAACTATACACAGGTAACATCAAAAAGCTTGCCGATTCTCGTAATCCCCTTAGATTCATCAACATAATCAATAAAACAATACCAATAGAAATAGCTACTTGATGCCCGTATAACGCAGGTACTGCTGAAATAATTGCATCAGCACCAGCAGAAACTGAAACCGCAACAGTTAACATATAGTCCACCAATAAAGAACCTCCTGCGATTAAACCTGCATTTTTCCCTAAGTTTTCACTACTTACTACGTAAGCACCGCCGCCATGAGGATACGCATGAATAATTTGCCTATAAGATAATGTTAATGAAATAAGTAAAATAATGACAAAAGCAGCAATTGGCAACGAATACCAAATGGCAGCAGCGGATAAAGTAACTAGCACGACAACAATTTGTTCTGTCCCATAAGCAATTGACGATAATGCATCAGATGACAACAACGCCAATGCCGCAAATCGACTTAATTTATGCTCATCATTTTCAGCAGATTTTAGTGGCTTTCCGATGAACAATCGTTTTAAATAATCCACTTTTTTAACCCTCTCCTTCTTTGATTTTTTTTAGAAAAAAGCACGTATTTTTCCATAAACAATCACATATGCTACGCTTCTAGTCTAAAATTGTCAATTATTTACTTATTGAACTATTTAAATATTCATCCCTTCCTCTTTTTCTATTAAAGAAATTCTCAGACCCTTGATTTTCTTTAATTCATTGCGTTTGTTTTAGCGTTCCATGGATAATAAAAAAGACACAGACTTTTATGCAGTCTGTGCCTTTTTCATTATTAGACCAATGTCTATGATCCAAGTAATAATAGAAAGAACGATTTCTTATCACAAAAGGACTAGCTCAAAATCTCCAAGCTATTTCGGCCAGTCTTTTTTTTGATCAATAGTAGTCTTGATTCATACTTCTTAATTCATCTAGATGCCACTCTTGAACAATTGGTTCTTCTAATGAATAACTCTTTGGTTGTCCTAACTGTTTGTGGTAGTGGGCATTTGAATTCAGCATATGAGAAATTGTTTCATCCTGCATTTTTATTATATGTTTTAAACGGACTTTCTCCAACTTTAAATCCATTATTTCTTCTTGTTGCTTATCTTTTTTCACCAACAAATTTTGTATTAATTGTTTATCTCTTACCGTGACCAAAGTCAAAACAACGATTACAACAACCATTAAATATAGAATAACTAATAAATTTATATCCATTTACAACTCCTCCTAACATACATACCTATGTTAACATGTTAGGGAAGGGAGTTTTTTTCAAATTTTTAGTTAAAATAACTAATTTTAGATGTTTTTTGAGAAAAAACAAAAATAATTCACTTTTTTAATATAATTAAGATAACATTCATAACAAATAATTGTGATCAAATGTCACTTCAACTGTATAATCACCAATTTTTCTATAAACTTGTTCTTGAATACGTATTTTTAATTCTTGATCTGTTGCTTTAAAATCGTTTGGAACAACCAAATCAAACAATATACGAGGTTTCCCACCATGATGAACCAAACGAATATCATGACCTTTTAATTCGCTATTGATTCCTTTAATAATTTTTTTCAGTTCTTGATGAATGAACTGCTGTGTTTGATCGTACAAGTTTACTGGATCAATATGACAAACTAGATCAACACCTAATTGTTCTTTAAATTTATTCTCAATCTCATCTATCGTTTCATGAGCCTGCGTTAAATTCCAACGATCATCTATTTCAATGTGGACTGACGCAAATGTCTTATTGGGCCCATATTGATGGATCAATAAATCATGATAACCAACAATTTCTGGAACAGAAGATAGATATCCCTTCATTTCATCAATAGCTGCTTGATCGGGTCTTATTCCCATCAACTCATTCACAAATTCCCGAATCAACTGCAGACCGCTATAAATAATGTAACAAGCAATCAACAGCCCCACATATCCATCGATTTTAAGACCAGTAATCCCTTCTACAGATGCTGAAACTAAAACGGCAACCGTCGTATATACATCATTAAAACTATCTTTAGCGGTTGCAACCAACGTATTAGAATCAATTTTTTTAGCAACCCGTTGATAAAAAACACCTTGCCAAACTTTAATAAAGATAGAAACTAACAATACTATCAAGATCACTGGCGTCACTTTGATGCTTTGCGGTTCTATGATTCGATCGATCGATGTCATAAAAAATTGAAAGCCGACAAACGTAATCAACAATGAAACCAACATTCCACTAATATATTCAAAACGTTCGTGTCCATAAGGATGTTCTTTATCCGCTGGTTTCCCTGCTATATGAAAGCCCACTAAAGTCAAAACAGAAGAAATCGTATCCGATAAATTATTCATCGCATCTGCCATGATCGATACACTTCCTGAAACCAAACCAATCAATAACTTACTTACAAAAAGCAACATGTTAGATAATAAGCCGATAACTCCGGCAAAAACACCAAATGCTGTTCGAATATCTGATTTTTTTTGTTGTCTCTTTTCAAAATGATTAATTAAAACATTTATCATAACAATCCCTACCTCGTTTTAGCATTCTTAACACTATAAAATGATTTCAATTCTTTGTATAGTAAAACCTTTTGTTTTTTAGTGACTTTTTATTGTTTAGCACAACCCAAGTTGATTGATCGGAGATCTTTGTTTTTTTATTAGGTGCACCTTGAAGTCGTAACTTTAGCAAAAAAGATTGAAACATCCTTATAAAAGGACTGCCTCAATCTTTTTTATCTGATATATCACTTATCTTTAATGGAAAATACGACTTTCATGAGAAACATTTGCCAATTTTTTCGTCTTTTCTTCAATAAATGGATATAAGAAAATCCCTAATACACAGAAAACGATACTGATCATAGCTAAAATAATGATCGCTTTCCAAGCGTTCGGCCAATAGATTCCTCCAGCAGACTCCCTCAGTAAATTCACTGCATGGGTAAATGGTAAAAATGGATTAATAAATTGGAAGAATTTTCCAGAAACTTGGATGGGATAATTCCCTCCTCCTCCAGAAATGGAGAGAACTAAGATAATAATCGCAGCACCTTTACCTACATTTCCAAAAAGTCCTACTAGTACATACACCATCATCATAAAAGAAAAACCAATTAACAAGGCAAACAACACACTATAAACCGGTTGTCTTACGTCTACACCTAATAAGAAATAATTTCCTAGAGTAACAATCAAGGCTTGTGCCAACCCCATCACTAAGAAAGTCATCATTCTCGCAGAAAATTGTTCCCGTTTTGAATATTTCCCGCGGTCTTTTTCGTCTAGATAAAAATCAGTTGTAGCAACACTTGAAAATAAAACAGCTCCTACCCATAAACAAAGTGCTGTATAAAATGGTGTACTAGCAGATCCATTATTAGCAATTGGATAAATTTTATTCTCAGCAATTTCTACTGGTTTCGTAAAGAAGTCACTTTCAGCTGTAGCATCCATTTTAAGCAGTTTTATAACTTCGCCAAGGTCAACATCCTTTTCCCCTTTGCGAATTGCTTCTGCGGCTTTATGGAGCCCTGATTTGATATTTGGCCAGTCATTTTGGATTAAGTCATTCGCTTTATCCAAAGCGGCTTCCAGATCTGGCATTTTTTCGTTCACTGTTTTTAATGTACCAGTAATGTTTTCTTTAATTCCTGGATAGTCATTTTGAATGAACGAGGCAGCTAACCCTAATTTTTCTTGGATAACTGGTAATTCATTATTATATAAATCGGCTCCTTTATTAATGCCATTTACAATCGTATCCATATGACCGTTCAATAGAACATTCGCATCATGGATTTCTTGTTTGATTGCGGGTAATTCCGCTTGGTATTTTTCTAAAATTCCAATTGCGTTAGATACAGTTGCTTCCGTTGAACTTAGTAACGCAGCAAAATCAATTTGTTTTGCTTTATTCAGCAGATCTTGTGCCGTACTAATGGTGCTGATTAATTTAGTTAAAATATTATTGACCATTGTTGAAACTGCATCAACATCAATACTTCCAGCAGTTGCTGCAATATCATTTGCAGTATTTTGAATCGCTTCTAAATCGGCATCAGTAATTGCATTTACATCCAAACTATCAACTTTAGCTTTTAAAACTGAGATCATGTTGTTAACTGTATTCAGTTTAGCAATGGTCGGCTGTAACTCTTGATTTCCAGCAGCTTCTTGAATCTGAGTCATGGTTTGGATCAGTTGTTGAATGACAGCTTGTTGACGCCCTAAGCTATCAGATAGCTGTTGTTTTAATACTTCGCGTTCTTCTGGTGTCAAATGATTGTTCCGCAATTGCTCAACGACAGAGGCAACACTCGAACTAATGGTTGAAATTGCTTGGAGTGTTACTTTCATGCTACTAGTGATACCCGGCAATGCTTCTTGTAATTTTGCAGCACCTTCAGACGTTGCAGTTGCTAGACTGTCCGCTTGATCACCTAATTTTTGAATCTCCGGCAATGCACCTTGAACGCCTTGAATAATCAGCAAGCCTTGTTTTGCTTCATTTATTCCTTCATTCATTGTTTGTTCAACAGAAGCGAAATCTTCATCGATCATTGCTAATTGTTTACCAGCATTTTGGATTTCAGGTATTTTCTCCTGCAGTGTTAATATAACTTTCGCCTGCTCTTTGATGGTCGGCATTTTATCATTTAGATCGACTAGTTTTGCACCTAAGGCATCCACTTGAGGAAGGTATCCCACAAACTCATTGGCTTTACCTAATTTTGTTTTTAACTCGGGTATTTTTCCATGAAGTGCTACAACTTCTTGTGTATATTTATCAATTTGATTAATATTTTCATCTGTTGAAAGAATCATGTTTCTTACTTTTGTGATACTGACTAAATTAGAATCTAGATTATACCCAATTTCATTAAACACACTAACTAATGTACTGCTAGCTGTTTGAATAAATTGATCTGTGATTTGTGCTTGCAAAGAAGATGCGCCTTTGTCTGCAATTTTTGGTGCAATGGCATTAATCTTTTCATTGATTGAATAGTCTATTTTAGGCTTTGTGATCTCTCCAGTGGTAAAGCTTAATAGGTCTTTAGAAAAGTCTTTTGGTAAATAAATACCTGCATAGTACTTTCCAGATTTTACCCCTTTATCCAATTCTTGTTTTGAATCAACAAACTTCCAGCCTAACTGCTTATTTTCATGAAGATTTTTAAGCACTTCATCACCAATATTCACTTCTTTGCCTTTAAAACTTGCAGGTTTATCATCGCTATAAACTGCTATCGGCAATTCTCCTGTGTTCGCATACGGATCCCACAAAGCTTTGATATTGAACCATGCATAAAGCGATGGAATAATCATCAGTGCAATAATCAAAAACGTAGCGATTGGGTTTTTAAAAATGCGTTGCCAATCTAATTTAAATAACTTCAATGTATTTTTTATATGTTTCATTCTGTTCACCCATTCTTTTTAATGACTGATTTACTTTAGCATAACTTTTTTATCAATAACAAATGAAAAAACTGATTTTTGTCTATTTCTACGACAAGTTTCCTGAATTGTCGTAGAGATCTCAAAATATGTACTTACTATTACACACCAATTAAGTGATTTTCCACTATCAGCTCTTCCTGACACTCTAAAAAAGGCAAACTCATCCAAATGAATCAGCTTGCCTTTATTTTTTTAGCTTATAGTTTTGCTGAATAATCTGATACTACTTTTTTCACTTCATTAACTGAATCAGGATCTAAATAAGAAAGTGCTCTAGGGACCACACTCATAAGATACATCTTATCGAGTTTATCCGTTGATTTTCTTTCCATCAATTCTGCTAGCAAATGCTTCATGTCTTCTTGATGATCGGCTTTGGTTCGATCTATTATGAAGTCATAAAATTTCTTTTCTTCTGCTTTCATCGGCTATCCCCCCTAGAATTTTATTCTATTATAAGCTTAAATAATAATAAGTAGAAGTAATTTGCTTTTTTTTCAGATAATATTAAAATTGTACAAACAAGTCCTGAAAATAAAAAGCCCCACTAGACTTAAAACAACCGAGCAGACTTGAGCATCAATTCTATCCTCTTTTAAAGAAATTAGAAGAAGATAGAATGTCTTTTAATCATTCTTATGTCTAAACTTCTATTTAATAAATTTAACGTAAAACTATGTCATGAAACATTTATACTCTGTACTTTTCAATCAAAAATTCATATGCCGCTCGGCTGATAATATCCATTGGTTGATTAATTGCTGGATTAAAATAAAAATCCATCGTAACCAATTCTTCCAAACTTGTTCCTTTGTCGATTGCTAAAGATAGAGTGTTTATTGATTGTGTAATATCCTTTTCAGACATCAACTGACCACCGATCAACTTTTGGGTACCTTTTTCGAAGACCATTTTGATATGTACTTCTTCTTGCAATTCAAGATAAGGCAACTGGCATGGCAATGTTAAAAAAATACTTTCGACTTCAATTCCTTCAAATTTTGCTTCTATCTCTGTTAAACCTGTACTAGCAACATAGTTGTTGAAAATTTTAGTTGCTGTTGTTTTTTGAGTCATATTGTATTTCATTGGGTGACCCAATACGTTCACGGCTGCAACAGTGGCACTCCTTACAACATTGTTTACCAAAGGAATAAATGATTTTCGATAACTATTACGAACCGGATAAGCAATCACATCTCCTACTGCAAAAATATCAGGATCACTTGTCTGCATCTGTTCGTTTACACGAATCGTTCCATTTGCTTTTAAATCTAAGAATTCTTTTACTAAAGACGTATCTGGACGAGCATTCACTGCAACTATGACATAATCATTTCTGATTTCTTCGTTAGTTGTTTTCGTTATAAACATTTCTTCCTCAACATCTGAAAATCCAATAACACTTTCGTTCAGATGAAGAATTACTCCAGATTTTTTAATTTTTTCTTCAATAATTGAAGAAATTTCTTTTCCTAAATAACGAAAAAGCACTGAATCAGCACTTTCAATCAAATGAATTTCTTTTCCCAGATCTTTTAATGCATCACACAACTCTACTCCAATATATCCACCACCAACAATTGAAATAGATTTTGCTTTTTCCAATTTTTCCAACACTTCCACAGAACTAGGATAGTTTTTAAATACAGTAACTTTCTCTTTACTTGGCAGTGTTAGATTAGTAGAAAATTGGTTTGAACCTGTGGCAATAATCAATTTTTCATAGCTTACTTCATGTATTTTGCCTTGAGAATCTTGATAGACAATTATTTTTTGGTCTGGATTTATTGTAGTAACTGTAGCATTAAGTAACACATCTACACCTTTACCAATCAATTCTTCTGAAGTAAGATACCTTACTTTATTCAGTTCATCAACCATTTGATTCATTCTCAAAACAATCCCGCTTGACACAAAACTGACTTCACTTCTCTTATCAATTAAAATAACCTCAGTTTGAGAATTTAATTTTTTTAATGTTAATGCTGCCTGAAGACCGCCATGCGAGGCCCCAATAATTACTACTTTCACCAAGATTACTCTCCTTTCAATCAAATAAATCATCGTAAAAATCATATAAACAAAAAAACACTCTGTTTGGTTATATATAAATCAATTTTTTTAACATTAATACGTTACATATTTCTTTTTATAAGTTGCGTATTGCCATTTTCCTATGAATCAAGTATCCTTAAAGTGAGGTGTCTATTATGCTAAAACGAGATTTTTTAGAAAAGCCCTTCGATTATATGAATGATATACTATTATTTTTATACAACAATCAAGGCAATGCGACAAAAAATGAGTTAGTCAGTGAGTTTCAAATTAGCTTACCAACTTTGAATGAATATTTATCTTTCCTGCAAAGTTTTCTTGAAGAAAATAACGTAGATAAAGAAGTCGAAATAACTCTACAAGGTGAAAATATTTCTTTGAAAAAACACCCAACATTTCCATTAAAGAAAGTTGTTGTTCTTTTTCTAGAAAAATCAATTAAATTTCAAATGGTCAATCAGTTATTCACTAAAGGTGAATTGACCTGTGATTATTTTCAGCTGAATTATGCGATCAGTTCTGCAACCTATTATCGTAAAATTACTGAGTTAAATGAACTCCTAAAAGAATTTCATTTACAAATCAAACGTGGAAAACTGATCGGCGAAGAAAAGCAGATACGCTATTTCTTCTTTAGCTTCTTTTGGTTTCTTTTTGAAGATAAATCCAGTTTGGAAAAGGAAACCGCTAATCAATATCTAGGATTTGTAGATATTTTAAAAGAGTCTCTTAATCTAGCTTTTGATCCAACTGAAGTTCTTCAGATTAAATTGTGGATGAAAATTTCCTTCAGACGACTCACTACTGAATTCAATCCGGTCATCAGTCCAAATTACGATTATCCCGATCGGCCGTTATTTGAAGAAATTAATTTAGCCTTACATACATATATGAAAAAGATCGATCGTCCATATACTATTTACGAAGCGTACATGTTTTATGACTTCTTTTGTTCTTTGCATAATTTTTCGCCTAATTCTTCATTTGCATTCAGATTGGCGGAAAAACAACGCAGAGAAAGTTCTTATTTAAATTATATGAATAAAGTTATCTTAAAATATTTAAAACAACAAGGCTATTTATCAAGCTATGCTTCATCGGCTCGTTTGTTGTATATTGAAAATTTGTTATTTCAGCTACATTCTCAACTTTATTATTTTGATGGTTTCATCCTCCCTTTTGACAGCTGGACGATAAAATCAATCGTCAATGCACATCGGCATCCATTTTCGGGTAATGAAGTTTTTGAATTGATGGATATCGCTACAAAAAAGTTTGATCAAGATGGCGAAAAGGGCAGCTATAAAAATAAATTTACTGAGATTCACTATACAATTATTTTAAATCATATCGCTGAGCTAAACGAAGAAAAAATTGCAATTGGTGTCTATCATTCGTTGAATCCTTTTATTGGTGATTTAGTTATCCAACATTTAACCAATGTTTTAGGTCATAAATATCCTATTAAAGCAGAAGCTTGCAAAGAAGATAGCCACTACGATATACTACTGTCCAATATTTATAGTGAATCAATCTCTGAAAAACAAGAATTAGTCTATATCTTTTCAGATATCGGTAATAGCTATGATATGACAGAAATAGAAAAACTGATTATAAAACTGATTGACACAAGATGATTAGTACCTTATTTACGTATCACTAATTGAAATTATAACAGAGAACACCAACTGGATGTTCTCTGTTTTCTATGCACCCATTAAATTTAATGAGAATAGTCATAATTATATAGTAGCATACGTTCTTATTTTATTTTTTTTATTTTTTAAAATCCCCATAAAAATAATAACATTTTGATTTTTCTATAAAATAAAAAAACAATAAAAATCTATTGTTTTTTTTATTTTATCCATCCTATGTGATCAAACGGCGCAAATCTAAACGAAACTACCCCTTCAATCGCCTGGCCATCCACCAAACCAAAGGCTCTACTATCACTAGAGTTGTTTCGATTATCTCCTAATACAAAATAATGTCCCTTGGGAATTTTTTTCAGTTGTGACATTTGATCCAAAGACTCTTCTGATACATTTATTTTGATTGTTCCATCAGGTAATTCATTCGCAGCAGATAATTCCGATGCTTTGGGTAAGGATTCTGCCTGATGATTAATGAATAAATCGTTTCCTTCTGTCCACACTAGATCTCCTGGCATACCAATAATCCGCTTAACATATTGAAACTCACTTTTTACGGGTGGTTTAAATGTAATAACCTCATATCTTTTGGGTTCTTTTGTACGGCGAACGATAACCCTATCCCCATTTAATAATGTTGGTTTCATTGAGTCCCCATCTACCATGTGAGGAGACGTGTTTAAGATGAAGAAAAAAACAAATACTGCAAATATCACTATTGGAAACATAAATTTGATGATTTCAATGATATTTTCTTTTCTTTTTTTCTTCTTTCTTTTTTCAAATTCTTCTTTCGATAACTTTTTCTTTTTTCTTCTTTTATTGGAAGGAACAGATTTTCTGACTAACTCTTCCTTAGGTCTTGATTTGATAGTACGGTCTTCTCTTACTGAACTCACTCGTTCTCTTGGTTCCGGTCGTTTCTTTTTAGCTAAAGAGTTAGATTGCGAGTTTTTTCTCTTTTTATTTTTACTTTTTGTTTTTTTAGTATTATTAAATTTCCTTTTTAATTGTCGTTTTAGCAGTCTAAAACGTTCGTTTATTTCATCCATGGCACACCTCAATCATCATACCGATTAATACTCTTAATTAAGAATAACAGACTACTGTGAAATTTTCCATATAAAACCCATTGGAAATATCCAGTATTAATTCCTACATTACTACCACTAACTGGACTTTTCAGCATCTTTTAAAGTATCTTTTAATTTTTATACACTTCTTTAAACATGTCAATAATGATCTTATTCGATCAACTTAACCTTACGTGCATTCTTTCGGATTTAAAAAAGCGAGTGGCACAAAACTTTGAAAAAGTTCTGTGCCACTCGCCAAACATCCATTGAACATCTAACGAAAAGTGCAACGTTCTATTTCATCTTAGCAACTTAACAATGCGTATCTGCTCAATCAAATACTAATTCTTGTCCTTCAATAATGACACCACTACTAAGCTGATTCTTATTCATTAACGTTTGAACCGACTGGCCTGAGTCTTGAGCAATCTCCCATAACGTCTGACCGTCTTTTACAATGTATACTTCCTTAGGTGCTTCACTGTTCTTGTTCTCAGCAGAAGAAGTAGAAGTACCCTCAGCGGTTGTTTCTCTTTTAGGGGGATCTATTTCCTGAACTGACGGTACAACGGGCGCTGGTGGTGGTGCATCAGCGCCAACACCTGCAGTTGGTACCGAAACAGCTCCGCCTGCTGATGCGCCTAAAACAACTGAATCAGAAATAGAGTAAATAGCAGTACTAAACAATATTGTCGAAAAAATCAACAAGACAGAGTATTTTTTATTGATTCGTTTTTTCATATTGTTCTCCCCTTCATTTGGCGTATAGTAAGTGAATTAGTTTCCAGTTTTATCTAAACGTGATAGCTTGCTTAAACGTTCTTCTAACTCACGATAAATTGTCATTACTTCATTCTTAGATTCTTCTACTTCATTAGAGATATTTTTCGCACGGTTACCAATATTTAGCATTTCAAGCTCTGCTGAATTAATCATATGCTTCGCTTCAACTTGTGCTTCACTGATAATTCTATTTGCTTCTTTCTTGGCAGAAACCATTACTTCACCGATTTCTTGTTGTGATTTCAAGGCTTCTTCTTGTAATGATTGATTTTTCAATAATAAATCATTGATTTGTTGTTTCGCCTGCAATAGTTCAGCTAATTGATTTCCAGAAGCTTCACCTGTTGCTGACATATTACGCATTGTTTCTAGTTCTGCATTTAAACTCTCTAGTTCTTCTTCTTTTTCTTTATAGATACTTCTTAGTCCAGCTAATTCAGATTCAAAGACATTTTTTTGAATAGAATATTTATCATTCAAACCTTGGATACGGCCTAGATTAATTTCTAATTCGCTCTTATCTTTTAAAACTGTTTCTAATTCTTTCTTCAAGCCTTCAACACGGCTATTATCAACAGAAACATCGCTATTTGTTGCTAATGAAATCTCTTTGTCTTTTAATTCTTGATTTTCTTGTTGTAGTTGGCGCATTTGTTCTTGAAGAACAGAAAGTTTTTGTGTCAACTCTTGATTTTCTTTATCAGTAGTTTGAAGTTTTTCATTCAATGATTCTAATTCCATCTTCACCGTCTCCAATGCTTCTTGTTTTTCTCCGATTGATCCTCGGGCTGCTAGATCAGCTTGTAGTTGTTGTATCTCTTTTTCTTTTTCTAGAATTTGCATTTCTAACGCTTTGTCTTTTTCAACAAGCGCTGTCTCAAGATAAGCAATCTGTTCTTGACCACTGATATTCTCTTTTTTCAGTTCTGCTATTTGTGTCTTCAAACGATTGATTTCTTCTGTGGAATCTGCTGATTCATTGGCATCTTCTAATTCAAAAATTTCTGTTTCTTTTTGATTTAGTTGTGTCGCTAATTCATCATTCTTCTCTTTTAATCGTTCAAGTTCATCTTGATTGCTTTCAACTTTGATTACTAATTGTTTATTTTGTTGAGATAAGCGGAAATTTTCTTCTTTATTTTGTTCGAACTCAGATTCTTGCATTCTGTATTCTTCGATTAGTTCTCTTAAACGAGTAATTTCTTGTTCCTGTTCTGCTACCAAACTGCTATTGTTTGCTGTTACAGTAGTTCTTGGTTGCTCACTCTCCGTATTAAAATCAACATCCTGTGATAATTCTTCTTCGGAAACCTCGTTAATTTTCTTAATTAACCGTCTCTTTGCCATACTTTTTACACCCCGTCTTTTATTTCTCTACTCTATTTGTCTAATACTACTTTTTCTAAGTTACCGTCTTTCGACTCTCTTGAATAAACCGTTGACTGTTTAGATAATTTGTTTGTTTTATCTCGATATGTAAAGTTAAAATCAATCATTGTGATTTCTTTTACTGGTTGCAACTCTTTGATAAAGGTTTCAATATTTTTCCCAGCTGTTTGAAAGTCACTAAATGTCAAAGCTGTTGGAAACACCGAAACTGTCAAGGTTTCCGTTTTTTGGCTGATTATAATTGCTACATTTGCCTCTCCAAAAAAAGGCTGCCAATCTCTTAAAAGTTGAAGTTCGTAATTATCTAAAGCTTGTGCATCTCGGCTTTCTACCACTTTTTTCCAAGGGAATTCTGCCAATTTCAATGTATTTTCTTTATAGCTCTCAATTTCAGCGCCAGAAGAAGCTCCTCCTCTGGCATCCTTGATCTCTTCAATCTTCAATTCTAAATCTTTATTGTCTTTTCTTAAACTATCTTGATTGTAAAGTACGCCAAAAAGTATTAAACAAAAAATAATTGCTGCAATCATTAAAAACAACAATGACCGGCTATTCTCTTGATACTTATAAAAATTAATCTTGCGCTTCATTTTTGGACTATCAGAATCTAAACTCTCTAGCTGGAATCGAACATACAACTGATAACTGAAGAAAAGAAACAGTATTACAACTAATACAAACATGAAAATCGTCATCAAATATAAACTCCTTTATCCCTTAATAAAAAAACACTAAATATATCTACTTTTTTGAAAGTTATTCACTTTCCACCCAATTATACATAGTTTATTGTAACATTACGTTGCGTTATTGCCAACTTTTTTTTATAAAAGCGAGTAAAAGTCAATAAATTCACCATGTCATTCAGTAAATTTTAGCATTTTTTTATTATTTTAACCAAGAAAAGCAATTTATACAGTGTAGATTTTCTATCTCTATTTCTTGTTATAAGTTTTTTTGTTATTTTAGTATCAAATAACAAAAATCAGTAGTCTATAAGTAGTCAACAAAATGATACTTTGTACTATTCCATTGAATCAAACAATTATTCTTCACAAAACTGTAAGACTTGTTCTATGTGTTCAATTAAATGTCCCGATACACTTAACGATATGTACCTAGATTTTCTTCTTCTAACTCCGCTTCCAGAATTCCCACGCTGACGCCTAGCGCCCTATTTACAGAGTCCATAATATCTATGCTTAGATGACAAACTTTTTCTTTTAAACGTATTTTATCGATGGTTCGAATTTGTTCTAATAAAATGACAGAATCACGTTCAATTCCAGTTTCTTCCGAATTAATTCCTATATGTGTAGGCAATTTTGGTTTTGCCATCTTTGCCGTAATTGCAGCTACAATGATGGTTGGACTAAAATGATTACCTAAATTATTTTGTATGACAAGTACTGGCCGTACTCCCCCTTGTTCTGAGCCTACAACAGGGGATAAGTCTGCAAAATATATGTCACCCCTTTTGACCATTTGAAACCTCCTATTCTATTTGTATTCTCTGGGCAGACGTTCGGAAAACATACATGCCACTTCGTAGTGGATTGTTTCCAACTTATCTGCTACCATCTGCATCGTGATATTTTCTCCATGATCGTTCCCAATTAGCGTGACTTGTGTTCCAACATTTACTTTTCTCGGTAACCGAATCATACATTGATCCATACAAATTCTTCCGATAATTTCACATTTTTCACCATTAACAAGTACTGAAAATCCTTGCAAATGACGTAACCAGCCATCTGCGTAACCGATCGGTACAATACCTATCCATTCGTTTTCACTCGTTGTATAGGTATGCCCATACCCTATTCCTTCTCCTGGTGGAAGTTCCTTCACTTGAATCAATCTTGAAACTAAGCTCAAAGCAGGTTTTAATGGATAAACTTCCGGCAACTCATGCCCAGATGGATTTAGTCCGTACATCCCTATACCAAAGCGAATCATATTCCCTATGCTTTCAGGATGCCAAAGTGCTGCAGCACTATTGCTTACATGGACATATTTAGGCAGTTCATTCAGCACAGCCAATACTGCTTGAAACCGTCTGTTTTGTTTTTCAAAATAGCTTGCATCTTTTTCATCTGCTGCAGAAAAATGAGTAAATAAGCCTTCCCAAATAAATTTCTGTGATGTTTGCACTAATTCGACTGCTTGCTTTGCGCCCTCAGGTGTAATAAACCCAATCCGCCCCATACCTGTATCAACTTTTATATGTACTTTTAATGGTTCCTGTGTTTCTATATGGCCTAAATAATCGATTGCTTGTTCCAACCATTCTTGAGTTGCTACCGTGACGGATAGATCGTATTTTAGTAACAAATCTATGTACGAAACATCTACGATACTTAAAATGAGTATTGGTTCTGTAATACCAGCCTCTCGTAGCTCTATTGCTTCATCTACGATTGCTACACAAAATCCTGTAGCGCCTCCCTTGATAGCTGCTTTTGCAGTTTGAACCGCTCCATGTCCATAACCATTCGCTTTAACTACAGCAAACAATTCTGTTCCTTGCGGCATTCGTTTGACTTCATTACGAACATTTTCCTGAATTGCCTGTGTGTCGATTACTAACTTTGTGGGACGATGCCATCCTACCGCCATATATGTCCTTCTTTCTTAAATAGCCTGAGCAGAATCAGTCAAATCAACTTATAACAATTATAGCCTAGCTTTATTAATTGATTTTTGATTAACAACTTCTTTCTCAATTTCTATTCAAATTTAGTAGATAAAACAAAACTATTTTTGTAAGTTCCTATTCCTTTAGGGAGTTTCCAAAATAATTTGAGCAACTGCAAAGGTATCTGTATGTGAGATGGAAACAAACACCTTACCGTCATGAGGAGATTTTGTAACCGTTGGCGCTCCACTGTCTTCTTTCAAAATTTCCACATCTTGCAACCCTACATTTCCAATACCTGTACCCCAAGCTTTAGAAAAAGCTTCCTTACAAGCAAAACGACCTGCCAAAAATTCTACTTGACGTTTATGCGGTAAGTTTTGAAAAATTGCATATTCTTTATCGGTAAGAACCCTTTTTATAAAAGAAGACTTATTTATAATAATTTTTTCTATTCTTGAAAGTTCTACCATATCTATACCAATTCCTTTTATCATTCTCCCAAGCCCTCTTTTTTATTTTATAAATTACTCTTATTCTATCAAATTTCAGCAAATTTTCCACATAATAATGTAAAAATTAATAAAAAGCTGAATTTGTTGCTGAAGCTACACTAAATATAAGGCTAAACTAGCTAGTTTAGCCTCGAAAAAAAAACAAGAAACTATAATCTTATTTCAATCAAGTTTTATCTTTTTTCCAAAGATCTAGTCGGTAAGGAGATTAAACCAAAGAAAAGGTATGAGACAAAAGTAAAAATCACTTTTGCCTCATACCCTAACTGCGACTAAACGCTGGGAGCACAAGCAATCTCTTCGGAAAGAAGCCTAAATTCACAAAAATTTGAAGAATACTTTTTGCGGATTCCTTCTTACTTCTCGGGATTTAACGCTTCTGTCCCAACCTCTCGTCTAAATCTACATAAATATGATGTAGAAACAAGTTAACTCTTGTTTCTATTTTTTTATGAATTTATTAATTTGAGTTATCTCTAATAACAAAGCTGCGCTTTTTATCGTTGTGGCGTTTTGCTGAACGGTTGTCTTTGCTCTTATTGAAGCCGCCACCGTTTCCGCCTGTGCCTTTGTTATTTTTATTACCACGGTAGCCACCACCACCGCTCTTATTACGATTACGGCTGTTTCCACCGCCGCCGCTGCGATTATTTTTGTTGAAACCTTTTTTATTAGATGGCAAAGGTCGTTCTGGTGTAATTTTAACCGGAACAGCATCTGATGGATCTTTAGAAATAGTTTTTAGTAGTAATGCTGCTAAATCTTCAGCAGAATATTTTTCTAAAAGATTTTCAGCAGATGGCAAGTAGTTTTCTAGACCATTTTCTGCTAATTTTTCTTCAACGGTTTCAATAGCTGCACCTAATTGTCCTTTAAATGCTTCTTTTTCACTTGGCGGACGTAATGGTGTCATACGTTTTTTCGTTAATTCTTCAATAACATGAAGGTAGCCCATTTCATTAGGTGTGACGAAAGTAACAGACATTCCGCCTTTTCCTGCACGACCAGTACGACCGATACGGTGAACGTAGCTTTCTGGGTCTTGTGGAATATCGTAGTTGTAGACGTGTGTCACGCCTGAAATATCTAATCCACGTGCCGCAACATCTGTAGCTACTAAAATATCTAAATTACCATTTTTAAATGAACGTAAAACGCTCATACGTTTTTGCTGTGATAAGTCTCCGTGAATTCCTTCTGCTTTGTATCCACGTGCTTCTAAACCACGTGCCAACTCATCTACACGGCGTTTTGTACGACCAAAAACGATTGTTAGTTCTGGTGTTTGTACATCTAACAAGCGAGTCATGATGTCGAATTTCTCAAAATCTTTTGAGCGCACATAGTATTGATCAATTAAATCAGCAGTCATTTCTTTTGCTTTGATCTTCACATGTTCTGGATCTTTCATGAATTTCACGCCGATATTTTTGATTGCAGGCGGCATTGTTGCTGAAAATAGTAATGTTTGACGTTTTGCTGGTATTTTAGAGATGATCTTTTCGATATCTTCTAAGAATCCCATGTTTAACATTTCGTCTGCTTCATCTAAAACTAATGTTTCGATTGTTTCTAGTTTTAGTGTACGGCGATTGATGTGATCTAGTAAACGTCCAGGTGTTCCTACAACAATATGTGGATTATCTTTTAGTCCGCGAATTTGGCGACCAATATCTGCTCCACCGTATACTGCTTGAACACGAATTTTTTTATCGCGTCCTAAACGGTATAATTCTTCTTGTGTTTGGATCGCTAATTCACGTGTTGGTGCAATTACGATTCCTTGTAATACACGGTTTGATGTATCGATTTTTTGCAACATAGGCAAACCAAAAGCAGCTGTTTTACCAGTACCTGTTTGAGCTTGTCCAATTACATCTTTTCCTTGTAGCGCTAGAGGGATTGTTTCCTCCTGAATTGGTGTTGCTTCTTCAAATCCTGAACGTTCGATCGATGCCAATAATTCTGTTTCTAAGCCAAGTTCTTTAAATTTCAAATGATATCCTCCTAAATAGTGTTTGTTCCAGAAGAAATTTTTTTCTTCTTAAATTGTGTTACAGGTGATTTGACTTTCACTAATTTCAAAAATGTTCATGGTGCTCAAAAAACCTTCAACATAGGTTTATTTTATTTTCTCATTAGTGTTACCGAAAAATCCACCTTATGAAGCTACAGGCACTAGAAAAGCCAAACGACTTCGTTCAGCTTTTTTAATCTTTATATTCAATAGAGTATTCTCATTGAATGAGACAATCTATTTTTTTACTTCGATCTTTCGGCAATAGGTTATTTTAGCATAGTTTTATATTTTCAGCAAGTTTTATGAAAACTTGTTAACTTTCAAGTAGTTCTGCCACAACATCCTTTAATCCCATCCCGTTACTTGCTTTTAAAACGACCATATCAGCAGGTTCCAGAAGTTTTTTTAAGGTGTTTATTAACTTGTCTTTCTCTTCTTTATTGAAGTAATAAAGCTGTTTTTCCGAGTATTTTTCTTTCAGAATTTGATATAAAGTTTTCATTTCACTCCCATATAAAATAACTTCTGAAATTTCATCTGGATTCAAATGCTCACTGACAGACCCATGCATAGAAGCCGAATCTGGTCCAAGTTCAAGCATATCACCTAACACCGCAACCCGTTTTCCTTGTGTGGACATTTGACTAAAGCTATCCAGCACTAAATTCATTGCTGTTGGATTGGCATTATAAACATCACTTAAGATTTCGATTCCTGTACTTGTTTTTAACCACTCCGTGCGATTCTTAGTCAATTCAAAATCAGCTAATCCGTTTTGGATTTTTTCTTCAGGGATCTTAAGCCATTGACCAATACTGATAGCAATCAAGGCATTTCCCACATTGTATTTACCTGGAACTGGAATCGTAAATATTCTAGTTGATCCTTTGATTTTAAAGGTCGTCTGCTCTTTTTGAGCTTCAATGATCTCTGCTTGACAGTCAGCCTGCTCAAAACCAAATGTTTTGATGGTTTGCGGTAATCCTTTTGTCAACGGTACTAACAACGACTCTTCGGCAGGTATGAGCAGTAATCCCTCATCAGAAAGTCCAGTAACGATTTCCATCTTAGCTTTAGCAATTCCTGCTCTAGAACCAAGGTTTTCAATATGTGCTTCACCAATCATAGTAATTGCAGCTACGTCAGGCTGAGACAATTTTGATAGAAAATCGATTTCATTCGCATGATCCATTCCCATCTCTAAAATAAGTTTTTCTGTTTCATCCGGCATATGTAAAATAGTATAAGGTAAGCCGATGTCATTGTTATAGTTTCCTTGAGTCTTGTAAGTTTTAAACTGTTGAGCTAAAACCGCTTCTGTCATGTCTTTCGTGGTTGTTTTACCGTTACTTCCTGTAATTGCAATCACTGTAGGCTTCATCTTCTGTAAATAGTAAACAGCTAAATCCTGCATCGCTTTTAAAGTATCTGTTACTTGTAAAATCGGTAATTGGCTAGGTGGAACTTCTAGTGCACTCCAAAATGCAGCTCCAAGGCCTCTTTCCATAGCATTTTTAATAAATGAATGACCGTCATTTTCACCTTTTAACGGAACAAATAAATTCCCTTGTGTAATTAAACGGCTGTCAAATTCAATACCAGTCAAATCAAAATCTTCCCACTGTTTCCAATTGTTGGTAGCTTTTGTCGCTTCAGCTACTTCCCAGAAAGTTAAGTTCATTGGTTTCTCTCCTTTTAAACATAAAATAACTTTTCTAATCAAATAATTTCTATAAGGCGGCTAACCATAAAAGGGCTGAGACAAAACTTCTAATGTTTTGTCTCCTCCCTTTCGATAGTCTATCTTTCGTAAAAACTTTGTCTTTGCTTAAAACGATTTAAAGCTAATTGAATCAATTCTTCGATTAAATCATTATATTTTAAGCCCATATTTTCCCATAACAACGGATACATACTGAACTCTGTAAACCCTGGCATTGTGTTCAACTCATTTAAAAACAATTCGTTTTTACTAGTTAAAAAGAAGTCACATCGACTTAAGCCACTGCCATCTAAAATAGTATATGCTTTTTTAGCATATTCTTGTGCTTTTTGATGTACCTCATCTGGTACTTCTGCTGGAATCTGCATCGTAATTTGATTATCGATATATTTTGAATTGTAATCATAAAAATCAACATCTTTAACGATTTCCCCTGGTAATGTTGTTCTTACGTCCTCATTACCTAAAATGGCTACCTCAATTTCCCGTGCTTCGATACCTTGCTCAACGATTGCTCTAGAATCATAACGATAGGCTTCTTCTAAGGCATTTTGCAATTCTTCACGATTTTCAGCTTTACTTATTCCAACACTGGAACCCATGTTAGCTGGTTTAACAAAAACTGGATAAATCAATGATCCTTCGCATTGTTCAAAAACTTTTTTAGGATTTTCCTTCCAGTTACTTTTTAGTACGGGAACATAAGGTACTTGAGGAATTCCAGCTGTTTGTAGTAGGTATTTTGTCATGATTTTATCCATTGCATTCGCACTTGCTAAGACACCTGCACCCACATAAGGGAGTCCTAATGTTTCTAAAAATCCTTGGATCGTTCCATCTTCACCATTAGGTCCATGCAGCACAGGGAAAACGATCGTATCTTCTTCTTTAATTTCACAAGGCATGATCACCTTACCTGTAAATTCTCCCCATTTATCTATTTCGCCACTATCAGACCAAGTTAACTTAAGAACATCTGCACTTTCTGGTTTTTCGGATAGAAGTGGACCTTTGACCCACTCACCTTCTTTACTGATAAAAACCAATTGGACTTGGTAGTAATTATAATAAATCGCATTTAAAACGGAATAGGCAGACAATATAGATACGTCGTGTTCTTCACTTCTCCCACCATATAGCAATGTAATCTTCAAATGCTTTTCCTCCTAAATTTTAAAGTGTGACAAGCTCATTCAGCTTCGACTGAAAAATAGGAACTAGGACTGAAATACGCTTTCCTCATTCTTATTTTATCTTTTTTCAAAGACAACGCCTGTAGAACTAGATAACACCATTACTATTATTGTTGTATCCAATAGAAAAATTCAAAATAGCTCTTTCATATTTTAGCATAAAAGTTTTAGTCCGAATAGAAACAAATAACGAAATAGAGGAAAAAATTCCACTTCGTTATTTTTTCAAACGAGAAGAGTGTTTTAAATTACCAAAAAAATGACCTTTATTATGAAAAAACAGACATTCATTTTAGGATGTCTGATTCTTCGTTTGGCTCGTTTACTTCTTTGAGTAATACGATAAGCTTCTCTTTGAACTTTTCGCGGTCGGCCTGTGTAAAAGCTTTAGGCCCTTTGGTATGACCACCACTCTTGCGAACCTTCGCACTAAAATAGCGTTGCTCCAATAATCCGGCAATATTCTCTCTTGTATATTCATAGCCCAGTTGATGCAAGACTCGTACACCTTTAGGAAGTACTAGAGAGGCGAGTCCATAATCTTGTGTCACTAAAACATCACCGCTTCTAATCAACTGAACAATCTTATAATCGGCTGCATCTGCTCCTTTGTCCACGTATACAAAAGAAACGTTTTTAGGATATTCTTTCATAGAATAATGATCAATACTTGTCACAATCAACACATTGATTGAATAAGCAAGAGCTATTTCAATAGTACTTTCTTTCACTGGTGAACCATCACCATCTATAAAAATTCTCATAGCTGCACCTTTCAGTCATTATCGATATTTTAATTTAAATACCAAGCAGGATGACGTTTCAAGAATGTCGAAACTTCCCCAAATACGGCTTCTTTTACGATCTTATATAATTCTGGATTTCTGATTTTCTTTTTGATAGCTCCTGTGTATCTCGGTCGTTTGACTTTAATCGAAAGAACCATATCAAACCGTTCATCAAAATTATCTGTCGTAAGATATTTCAGACGGTTCGTTTCCTCAAGAAATTGATTGATTGCCTCTACTGTTCCTTGAACAAAGCCATCAAAATGCGTTCCGCCATCAGACGGTAAATGTCCGTTTACAAAACTATCTTTGACACTAGTTGAACCGTTTTTGGATATGACTGCTTGGATAGACACACCTTCACTGACAGTATTGATGATCAATGGTTGACCACTTCGTGTGATACTATCATCCTTTTGGAATATATAATCTACCAGTCCTTGCTCATAGTAGAAATAATTTTTTTGTTTTTTACCATCAGTTAATGAGATGGTTAAACCACTGTTTAGCATGGCCAATTCTTGACAACGATTAAACAAAACGAAGTAAGATAATGGTTTATTGCCAAACAACGTTTCATCTGGGGTAAATGCTAATTCAATTCGTTGCCCTTCATCTTCTGACGGAATCAATGCTTTTTTATTCAATTGTCCATTTTGATAAATCTGAATCGTTCTTTTCCCCAATTTTTCTATCCCAAAGCCCAACTGTTCAGACAATGCGTTAACGACAGAAAGAAAAAGATAAGGAGGTGTATATTGCTCTGTCGGACTTTTATCTAAAAACAATCCTTTTTTACTAAAAAAAGAAAAAATAAATTGCTTCTCTGAAAGTTCGATCGAAAGTTCCGCTTGCTTCATATCAACTGCCAACTGCAGTAAATTATCCAATACTAATAATACCATGCTTTCCAAACCAGTCGGACCAATTCCCCCAATGTACATACTTGGTCGTTTTCGAATACTATCTTTTAAAACATCATCGTCTAGCGCTTTCCAAATATTTTCATCGGTCATGTTGATCTCCTCCTGTATACAGACTTATTTTCCTGATATTAAACTTATGAATGCAATCCTAGTAATAACTTACTAAGCATAACAATTTATCTGATCTGCGTAAATGTTTTATCTAAATTTACTTATCTCCCCTATTATAAAGAAAAACAAGCCAGAACGAAAGAGGTTGAGATAAAGACTTTGAAATTCAATCAATTAGGCTAAATTCAGCAAATATTTAAAAAGCCATCCTCAATTGCTCAGAGGCTAGCGTATGTTTTTATAAAACCCGTTGTACCTTATAATCTAACAATCAATGTTTAATTAAGTTCTGCTACAATAATGCTATCAGAATTAACAGAAAAAACCAAAAAAAGACGCATTTTGACTAATATCATCAAAATTGCATCAATTTTTTATTCACTTATGGAACTCTTCTAGCGAATGATATCAACTGTTGGCTGTTCCATCATATGTCTGACTTGTTCGATCGTCGTCAGGGGTACATCTCCTTGAATTGTATGAGCTAAAACGCCGTTAGCTGTCGCAAACTCTACTGTTTCCATTAACGACCACTCATCACTATAACCCAACAATATACCTGCTGCATAGCCGTCTCCTGCACCAATTCGATCTAAATTAACAACTTCCCTTGGTTCCGCCTGAACGTAGGTTTCTGCGTCAAATAAAAATCCAACTAAATAATGTTTATCCGCTTCGCTTCGACGAATCGTTCCAGCAAAGCTCTCAATTTGGTACTTATCCATAAATCGATGAACCAACTCTTCAAATTGTTTAGAAGAGTCCAAAGATTCATTAACAGGCATTTCTAATAGGTCAGTTAAATCACGTTGGCTTCCAAAAACTAAGTCACAATAGGGTAATATTTTTTCATATTGTTCCTTCATAAACGAAATATCATGATCCTCATTTAAGCTAGGACGAAAATTAAAATCAAAACAAACCTTCTTCCCTTTTTCATGGGCTTTTTTAGCTAAAGTAAAAGCGGCATCACGAGTCGCCTCCGTTAAGCTTAATGAGATTCCACAAATATGCACTAAATCAAATTCCTCTAAAAACGTATCAAAATCATAACTTGAAGCATTGCTCACACCAAATGAACTATTCCTACGATTTTGATAAGTTACTTGAGTTGGTCTTGGCCCAAATCCCATTTCAGCGAAATAAGAGCCAATATGATCACCAGCGACTCCAACCCATTGATCTTGAATTCCCAACTGACGCATACTTGCCTTGGCGGCTTGTCCTAAACGATTATCAGGAAGATTTGTTATCAAACTTGTTCGACAGCCAAAATGAGCTAAATTACTTAAAATGTTTACTCCCGTACCAGTGAAGTCCAAACGCAATTCTTTGGTTTGTTCTAACATCAGATATTCTGGCGGAGTCAAACGCATCATTATTTCACCAAAAGCTGCAATTTTCATTATGATCCCTGCCTATTTCTAGCTTCACGAGCTGGCACTTCGGAAAAAAGACAAAAACTGAAGGAGGCAAAAAGCGCCTCAGTCAATTTTTCCTATTTTTCTGTCAATGCAGAACGAGCTCATTCAGCTTTTATTTTTTCAATGTGTTTTTCATCATTCCAAGCAATGTTTTCACGTCTTCTGGTCTGGTATCTCCTGTTTCTGAATCAATGATTGAGCTGTATACGTGTGGAATGATTTTTTTCACGCCTGCGTCTACTGCGATTTGAACGATTTCTTCAAAGTTCTCTAAATCAATTCCTCCTGTTGGTTCTAGGT
>NZ_MIKB01000011.1 GCF_001730365.1 Enterococcus quebecensis | reverse complement strand
CTTCTTTTAGCCAATCAGCCAATGCCTTAAACAACATAAAAGGATCAACGAACATTGCAACCAGAACCAACGTATCTGGCAATGGGAAAGCAAAAGAAACGGCCGCAACATTTGAGAAAGACATAAAACAACTCGCAACGAGCATTGTATCTGCTGGTAAAAATATCAACGCTGTCGCAAAAGACTTTTCAGCAATTGATTTAAAAGCATCGCAACAATTTCAAATGAACGCATCGCCAATGAGCAGGTGGTTCAAATGACGGAAACCAGTTATCAAGCAACGCTAAGAACGATTCAAACTGAACAAGATATAGTTGCAACAGAACTTCGGACAATTAGCAAACAGCAAGAAGACCTTTTCTATATAGATCAAGAAGAACAGCGGTTGTATTCAGAGGTGGTCGCAACTTCTCCACCAGAAGAAAAGATGTACTTTCAAGATAGAGGCGTAGATAGTCGGCATCAATCAGAGAAAGCACAGCAACTCTTAGCAGAGAAAGAAGCCGAATTAAACAAAACGAAAAAACAGTTGCTGGAAGCCGAAGAAGAAACCTATCAAGAACAACGTATTGCGCTATTGGAGGAAGAAAAGGGGAAGTAGTAAATGGGGTTGAAATTTTATGTTGGTGAAATGCAAGCGCAAGCAAATGACGCGTCACGTATGAACCAAGAAGCAAGTCAAGCGATTGCCTCGCTACAAAAAAGTATCGCACAATTTTTATTAGCACCATTATCAGGTCAAGCCTACGATTCAGCGAAACGCTATTTTAATGTAGTCTATACACCGATCTGTCGTTCTGTTACTATGACAGGAGAAGCCATGGCAAATGCGCATAAACGACTGCTCAGCGAGTATCAAAGTTCTGTTTCAAGTATCGATACAGACGAAGACCAAATCCTGAGCCAAATCAACCGATTCGAACAGCTGAAACAGAATTTAGAACACCAGATGCTCGTGTCCAACGACGTTCAGCCAAGTTTAGAACGCCGTTATATCAATGCTTGTGAGTGTATTGCCAAAAAAAGAGAACAGTTAGAGAAGTTTCATGCTTATAACGCCCGTTCCGCAAGTTTCTTTTCAGAATACGAAGCCTGCGA
>NZ_MIKB01000010.1 GCF_001730365.1 Enterococcus quebecensis | reverse complement strand
AATTTACTCGGTTCATAAATAGATATACCTTGTTCATTAAGCTTTGTGTCTACAACCTTCCCTACATCATAAGAACGGTATAATAAACTACTGGCAGAAATAATGCCATCCGCTGTTTGAAGAGGGTGTTCCAGCTTGGCCGTTAAACGCCATTTATTCATTTTGAATCGTGTATCGCTTATAGAAACACTCAACTTATCTTCTGGAGAAACAAACTGTTTCTTTGATTTGATTGTTTGTGTACCAAAAGATAGGTTGTTGATCGTTTTATCAAAAGCCAAACTTCCTTCTAACAACGTCACTTTAAAGACTCGTTTCAAACTGCCGATTTCGACTGTAATCGTATATACACCAGGTTGTTTTTTTAAGGTTCCCTGATTGTACGTTAACTCATCGTTAATCATCTGACCTGTTGCTAATTTCCAAGCTTCCACTTGCCCGTGTGTTAAAACAAATTGCCTTTGCTCTTCAGCTGTTTCTGGTAAATCAATCGCTAATGCAGAAAAATCATCGGCTTTGAGAAGATGGTTACTATCTATCATTGTTAACTCATCCTTCACAGTTATTGGTACGACAACCACTAAAAAGTTGCCCGCTCTATCTGTCAAAGTAATTTCTGCTGTTTTATATCCTGTTTGGGAAATGTCTGGAACTTTAGTCATTTTTATAGTTAAATTATCGGCTCCAATTCCCGCATTATCCGAAATATTTTTCAACATTTTATCTACAGCTGGAAGAGGATTCCCCAAAGTTAACGCTTGTTTAACCGCTTCTGCTTTTGGTGCTGTCGTGTCCGCTACAACCTGCGTGTCAGAAGCTACACTGGTATTCCCTGCCGCATCCGTTGAAGTACTATAATAGACTTTATACGGAATTATTGGTTTTTTGGCCGCTGGAACAGGAATCGAGAATTGACCGTTTGAATCTGCTTTCCCAGTCAAAAACAGCGTCTCATTCCCCTTATCATATATATTCACCGTTGAGCCTGATTCTGCCTGACCAGAAATTGTTCCGTCAGCATCTTTGATTGGATTTAGAACAGGCTGTTCTGGTGGTACAGTATCTTTTATAACTCGTACTTGAGAGGCTGTTTTACCACGTAACATACTGAAAACTGTAACTGTTTCGTATTCTTTAAAGTATTTCCCCTCTGGCAATGAGTATGTGAACTTCCCGTCATTATCTGCACGAATTTGATACTTTCTTGTATCGTCAGCAACTTCTGAATATAACGTCCCTTCTGGAAAGTCCGCTATTCCTGAAAACTGAACAAATGAGTTAGGATAGGTGCTTCCGGTAATCGTATGACTTTGTTCATTTTTATGATCATTCACTAATTCAGCTGGAATCTTCAATGTCATGGTAATTTTATCCAACAATGCTTGAGCCTTTGCAAGCTCTTTTTTCAATTCAGCACTAATTGACGCATGAACAACTGTATCAATTACTTTTTGTGTTTCATTAAGCTTTAGTTGTGTTGTAGACAGTTTTAATTCAGTCTGAGTACTGTCTGTATACAGCGCTTCAAGACTCGCTCTAGACTCTACAATTCCTTGATTTAGATCAATAATAGATGTATTCTGGAATTTTGTACTAGAATAATAAGAGGGTAAAGAACTCATACTAAAAACAAGAGTCAGTTCATTTGTCGTTGCTTGGAAAACTTTTTTAATTGTTGTAGGACCTAACTCACGACGAATTAATTCACTGTAGTCTGGATAAATAGATACTGGGTTATTTACATCTGAGTTTGATAACAAATCTAGTGCATAGATCACTAATTTTCCAG
>NZ_MIKB01000009.1 GCF_001730365.1 Enterococcus quebecensis | reverse complement strand
AGAGTAAACCTCTCAAAACTGAACAAAGTATCGACGAATGTGTAAGTTTCCGTAATATTCCTTAGAAAGGAGGTGATCCAGCCGCACCTTCCGATACGGCTACCTTGTTACGACTTCACCCCAATCATCTATCCCACCTTAGGCGGCTGGCTCCACAAGGGTTACCTCACCGACTTCGGGTGTTACAAACTTTCGTGGTGTGACGGGCGGTGTGTACAAGGCCCGGGAACGTATTCACCGCGGCGTGCTGATCCGCGATTACTAGCGATTCCGGCTTCATGTAGGCGAGTTGCAGCCTACAATCCGAACTGAGAGAAGCTTTAAGAGATTTGCATGACCTCGCGGCCTAGCGACTCGTTGTACTTCCCATTGTAGCACGTGTGTAGCCCAGGTCATAAGGGGCATGATGATTTGACGTCATCCCCACCTTCCTCCGGTTTGTCACCGGCAGTCTCGCTAGAGTGCCCAACTGAATGATGGCAACTAACAATAAGGGTTGCGCTCGTTGCGGGACTTAACCCAACATCTCACGACACGAGCTGACGACAACCATGCACCACCTGTCACTTTGTCCCCGAAGGGAAAGCTCTATCTCTAGAGTGGTCAAAGGATGTCAAGACCTGGTAAGGTTCTTCGCGTTGCTTCGAATTAAACCACATGCTCCACCGCTTGTGCGGGCCCCCGTCAATTCCTTTGAGTTTCAACCTTGCGGTCGTACTCCCCAGGCGGAGTGCTTAATGCGTTAGCTGCAGCACTGAAGGGCGGAAACCCTCCAACACTTAGCACTCATCGTTTACGGCGTGGACTACCAGGGTATCTAATCCTGTTTGCTCCCCACGCTTTCGAGCCTCAGCGTCAGTTACAGACCAGAGAGTCGCCTTCGCCACTGGTGTTCCTCCATATATCTACGCATTTCACCGCTACACATGGAATTCCACTCTCCTCTTCTGCACTCAAGTCTCCCAGTTTCCAATGACCCTCCCCGGTTGAGCCGGGGGCTTTCACATCAGACTTAAGAAACCGCCTGCGCTCGCTTTACGCCCAATAAATCCGGACAACGCTTGCCACCTACGTATTACCGCGGCTGCTGGCACGTAGTTAGCCGTGGCTTTCTGGTTAGATACCGTCAAGGTAAGAGCAGTTACTCTCCTACTTGTTCTTCTCTAACAACAGAGTTTTACGATCCGAAAACCTTCTTCACTCACGCGGCGTTGCTCGGTCAGACTTCCGTCCATTGCCGAAGATTCCCTACTGCTGCCTCCCGTAGGAGTCTGGGCCGTGTCTCAGTCCCAGTGTGGCCGATCACCCTCTCAGGTCGGCTATGCATCATGGCCTTGGTGAGCCGTTACCTCACCAACTAGCTAATGCACCGCGGGTCCATCCATCAGTGACACCCGAAAGCGTCTTTCAAATCAACACCATGCGGTGTCGACTATTATGCGGTATTAGCACCTGTTTCCAAGTGTTATCCCCCTCTGATGGGTAGGTTACCCACGTGTTACTCACCCGTCCGCCACTCCTCTTTTCAAATGAGTGCAAGCACTCGGTAGAAAAGAAGCGTTCGACTTGCATGTATTAGGCACGCCGCCAGCGTTCGTCCTGAGCCAGGATCAAACTCTCATAATAAAAGTTGAACACAATCCGAAGATTGTTAAGCTCATTTGTTTGCTAGCATATTGCTTCGCTTTGTTAAAAATTGTTGTTTGTTTTTACCGTTGTAAAAACAACCTACACATTTGGTTCGTCTTACTTTGTTCAGTTTTCAAAGGTCTACTTTGTTACCTCGCAGCAACTTTTATATCATATCAAATCTTCGATTTGATGTCAACACTTTTTTTCAAAAGTTTCAAAGTTTTTTTCTGCTTGATGTTATCGATTGTTTCGCGACAACTTCATTAGTTTATCAGGTTGTTTGTTATTTGTCAACAA
>NZ_MIKB01000008.1 GCF_001730365.1 Enterococcus quebecensis | reverse complement strand
ATCGCTCTTCATCAACGTAAGTTAGATGCTTTGAAGCGGTTGAAAAAAGGTCTTTTACAACAACTGTTCCCTGAAAATGGGGAGACGGTGCCTAAGGTGCGGTTTGCTAATTTCGAAGATGAATGGGAACAGCGTAAGCTTTCTGAAATCGCTGATCATCGTGGGGGGACAGCCATTGAAAAATACTTTGATGATAGTGGAAAGTACAAAGTGATATCAATTGGTAGCTATGGCTTAGACGGGAAATATGTTGACCAAAATATTAGAGCTATCTCAAACGAAGTAACTGATGGTCGAGTAGTCCGTAAAGGGGAATTGACGATGGTTCTGAATGATAAAACGTCAAACGGAACAATCATTGGACGTTCGTTGCTTATAAACACTGATCGCGAGTATGTTATCAACCAAAGAACTGAGATTATTTCACCAAAAAAAAACTTTGATTTTAACTTCGCTTTCGTAACATTGAATGGACCTTTTAGAGAAAAAGTCAAACGAATAGTTCAAGGTGGAACACAAATTTACGTCAACTATCCGGCAGTAGAAAATTTAATTCTTGCATTACCAAAGATTGATGAACAACGTCGTATAGGTGTTTTATTTAAGCAAATAGATAATTTAGTATCTCTTTATAAAAACAAACTAGATCAACTCAAAAATCTAAAAAAAAGCTATCTGCAAAATATGTTCATCTAACCATATTTACACTTGGACTAACTCCTTAGATAATAAACAAAGATGATTAGTTCATCTATTTATTATCCAGGAGGTTTTTTATGAAAACAAAAAGAAGAAAAGAACAAACGTTTCATGAATATTTTAAGGAGTGGGTAAGCCTTTATAAAGTTGGCGCTATTCGTTCAATTACATTACAAAAATACTATGTAACAGAACAAAAATTACAAGAACTTGTACCCAATTTGAAATTAAAGGAACTTGATCGTTATAGTTATCAACAACTTTTGAATGAGTATGCGCGTACTCATGAAAAACAAACTACCATGGATTTTCATCATCATTTAAAAGGAGCTATTTTGGACGCTGTTGATGAAGGAATACTCACTCAAAATCCTACAAGAAAAATTGTAATTAAAGGAAAAGACCCACGACCTAAAAAAGCAAAATTTCTAAACCAGTTTGAAGTACAATCTTTATTAAAAGTATTAAACTTAACGGAAGATATTAATTGGGATTGGTTTATATTGTTAGTCATTAAAACTGGAATGCGTTTTTCAGAAGCTTTAGCTTTAACACCCATAGATTTTGATTTTTCAAAACAAAAAATAGTAATTAACAAAACTTGGAATTACAAAAAAACAAACGGTTCTTTTCAACCAACAAAAAATGAATCTTCTAACAGAAAGATTCAAATCGACTGGCAATTAGCAATGCAGTTTTCACAATTAATTAAAATGAAAGAACTAGATAAACCTATTTTTGTTAGAAGTAGAGTATTTAATTCAACCATTAACAATCGCTTAAAAGTATTATGTAATCGTGCAAATATACCAATTATTACGGTTCATAGTTTGAGACATACACATGCTTCATTGCTATTATTTGCTGGTGTTTCGATTGCTAGTGTTGCGAACAGGTTAGGTCATTCTAGTATGACGACAACCCAAGAAACATATCTTCATATTATTCAAGAATTGGAAAATCAAGATAATGACAAGATCATAAAACATTTATCAATGTTAATGTGACCCAAAATCCCCATCTAGTTATAACTTGCTAGATGAGGATTTTTTTATATAAACATATTTTGTAGATAGGCTTTTTTAAGATTTTTGAGTTGACCCAGTTTATTTTGTTGAATTTTTATAGTATCGTCTAATCGTGAAAAAAAAGCTGCTATGCTTATCTGCTCTCCTAAAGATGGAATTGATAATAAAATATCTTCAAGATAAGAGAAATATAGATTTGATACATTTCCTCCTTCAACTCGTTTGGCAAATTCGAGACGCATTTTAGCACGAAAATAGATAGCCATGAATTGTGGATTTTGTTTGGTATTATAAACAGAAATCATTTCTCCAATTGCCACATCTGGTATAGTAAGCCAGCTACATTTTGCAAAATCTAATGGATCTTCTCCTACACGAGGTACTAACACTTCGTAACCTGTACTAAATTTCAAATTTTCTTTAGGAATACTAGTATGAGAATATATTCTATCAATTTTTGCTCCGAATTTGGTATATAGTTCTCCATATCTGACACAGGGAGTGGTCGCATCTTCAGTCACAGACCATTTTGGAGCACTCTTTCCATAATAAAAATTACCATATTCCCCTAACTTACGCTGTTCCCATTCATCTTCGAAATTAGCAAACCGCACCTTGGGCACCTTCTCCCTATTTTCAGGGAATAGTTGTTGTAAAAAACCTTTTTTCAACCGCTTCAAAGCATCTAACTTACGTTGATGAAGAGCGAT
>NZ_MIKB01000007.1 GCF_001730365.1 Enterococcus quebecensis | reverse complement strand
ATTGTTCATTGAAAACTGGATATTGAAGTAAAAAAGTAATCAAAACAAACCGAGAACACCGCGTTGAAGAGTTAATTAACTGTTCGAAGCTTATTTTATTGGTGACGCCTCTATCGCTAGAGAAACGAACCAAACAAAACCGATCGCAAGATCGTAAGGTTAAGTGAATAAGGGCGCACGGTGGATGCCTTGGCATTAGGAGCCGATGAAGGACGGGACTAACACCGATATGCTTTGGGGAGCTGTAAGTGAGCTATGATCCAGAGATTTCCGAATGGGGAAACCCAGCATCTTTTATAGGATGTTACTTTCCAGTGAATACATAGCTGGTTAGAGGTAGACGCAGAGAACTGAAACATCTAAGTACCTGCAGGAAGAGAAAGAAAATTCGATTCCCTGAGTAGCGGCGAGCGAAACGGGAAGAGCCCAAACCAACAAGCTTGCTTGTTGGGGTTGTAGGACTCCGTTGTGGTAGTCTGTCAAGATAGTCGAAGGACTTGGAAAGGTCCGCCAAAGTGGGTAATAGCCCCGTAGACGAAATGTTGGCAACACCTAGGAGGATCCTGAGTACGGCGGAACACGAGAAATTCCGTCGGAATCCGCGGGGACCATCCCGCAAGGCTAAATACTCCCTAATGACCGATAGTGAACCAGTACCGTGAGGGAAAGGTGAAAAGCACCCCGGAAGGGGAGTGAAATAGATCCTGAAACCGTGTGCCTACAACAAGTCAAAGCCCGTTAATGGGTGATGGCGTGCCTTTTGTAGAATGAACCGGCGAGTTACGATTGCATGCGAGGTTAAGTTGAAGAGACGGAGCCGCAGCGAAAGCGAGTCTGAATAGGGCGAATGAGTATGTAGTCGTAGACCCGAAACCATGTGATCTACCCATGGCCAGGTTGAAGGTGTGGTAAAACGCACTGGAGGACCGAACCCACGTACGTTGAAAAGTGCGGGGATGAGCTGTGGGTAGCGGAGAAATTCCAAACGAACTTGGAGATAGCTGGTTCTCTCCGAAATAGCTTTAGGGCTAGCGTCGAAGTTAAGAATGATGGAGGTAGAGCACTGTTTGGACTAGGGGCCCATCTCGGGTTACCGAATTCAGATAAACTCCGAATGCCATACATTCATATTCGGCAGTCAGACTGCGAGTGATAAGATCCGTAGTCGAAAGGGAAACAGCCCAGACCACCAGCTAAGGTCCCAAAATATATGTTAAGTGGAAAAGGATGTGGGGTTGCACAGACAACTAGGATGTTGGCTCAGAAGCAGCCATCATTTAAAGAGTGCGTAATAGCTCACTAGTCGAGTGACCCTGCGCCGAAAATGTACCGGGGCTAAACATATTACCGAAGCTGTGGATCACACCTCTGGTGTGATGGTAGGAGAGCGTTCTAAGGGCGTTGAAGGTCGATCGTGAGGACGGCTGGAGCGCTTAGAAGTGAGAATGCCGGTATGAGTAGCGAAAGACGGGTGAGAATCCCGTCCACCGTATGACTAAGGTTTCCTGGGGAAGGCTCGTCCGCCCAGGGTTAGTCGGGACCTAAGCCGAGGCCGATAGGCGTAGGCGATGGACAACAGGTTGATATTCCTGTACCAGTTGTTTTTGTTTGAGCAATGGAGGGACGCAGGAGGCTAAGGAATGCATGCGACTGGAAGTGCATGTCCAAGCAGTAAGTCTTGAGTAGAGTCAAATGCTTTACTCTGTACGGACAAGCTGTGATGGGGAGGGAAATAATAGTACCGAAGTTCCTGATGTCACACTGTCAAGAAAAGCTTCTAGTGAGAAAACAACTGCCCGTACCGTAAACCGACACAGGTAGTCGAGGAGAGTATCCTAAGGTGAGCGAGCGAACTCTCGTTAAGGAACTCGGCAAAATGACCCCGTAACTTCGGGAGAAGGGGTGCTGACTTCGGTCAGCCGCAGTGAATAGGCCCAAGCGACTGTTTATCAAAAACACAGGTCTCTGCAAAATCGAAAGATGAAGTATAGGGGCTGACGCCTGCCCGGTGCTGGAAGGTTAAGAGGATGGGTTAGCTTCGGCGAAGCTCAGAATTGAAGCCCCAGTAAACGGCGGCCGTAACTATAACGGTCCTAAGGTAGCGAAATTCCTTGTCGGGTAAGTTCCGACCCGCACGAAAGGCGTAACGATTTGGGCACTGTCTCAACGAGAGACTCGGTGAAATTTTAGTACCTGTGAAGATGCAGGTTACCCGCGACAGGACGGAAAGACCCCATGGAGCTTTACTGTAGCTTGATATTGAGTGTTTGTACCACATGTACAGGATAGGTAGGAGCCGATGAATCCGGAACGCTAGTTTCGGTGGAGGCGCTGGTGGGATACTACCCTTGTGTTATGAACCCTCTAACCCGCACCACTTATCGTGGTGGGAGACAGTGTCAGGTGGGCAGTTTGACTGGGGCGGTCGCCTCCTAAAAGGTAACGGAGGCGCCCAAAGGTTCCCTCAGAATGGTTGGAAATCATTCGCAGAGTGTAAAGGCAGAAGGGAGCTTGACTGCGAGACTTACAAGTCGAGCAGGGACGAAAGTCGGGCTTAGTGATCCGGTGGTTCCGCATGGAAGGGCCATCGCTCAACGGATAAAAGCTACCCTGGGGATAACAGGCTTATCTCCCCCAAGAGTCCACATCGACGGGGAGGTTTGGCACCTCGATGTCGGCTCGTCGCATCCTGGGGCTGTAGTCGGTCCCAAGGGTTGGGCTGTTCGCCCATTAAAGCGGCACGCGAGCTGGGTTCAGAACGTCGTGAGACAGTTCGGTCCCTATCCGTCGCGGGCGTTGGAAATTTGAGAGGAGCTGTCCTTAGTACGAGAGGACCGGGATGGACTTACCGCTGGTGTACCAGTTGTTCTGCCAAGGGCATTGCTGGGTAGCTATGTAGGGAAGGGATAAACGCTGAAAGCATCTAAGTGTGAAGCCCACCTCAAGATGAGATTTCCCATTTCTTTAAGAAAGTAAGACCCCTGAGAGATGATCAGGTAGATAGGTTGGAAGTGGAAGTACAGTGATGTATGGAGCGGACCAATACTAATCGGTCGAGGACTTAACCAAAGAAACGAAATAAAAAAGTTTTTCGGAAGCTTTGATTACTACTTCAATCCAGTTTTGAGTGAACAATCACTCAACTTAATAGCAACAACACCCAGTGTGGTGGCGATAGCGAGAAGGATACACCTGTTCCCATGCCGAACACAGAAGTTAAGCTTCTTAGCGCCGATTGTAGTGAAGGGTTTCCCTTTGTGAGAGTAGGACGTCGCCACGCTA
>NZ_MIKB01000006.1 GCF_001730365.1 Enterococcus quebecensis | reverse complement strand
AATAACTATAAATTATTTGGAGGTTTTTATAATGGACTATTTGAAGAAAACAGAAATTGCTAACTGTTTAAATATAGCTAGAGGGATGATGGAAAATAAAGAACTAGTGATTGTTTTTAACTCAATTGGATTCACCAATAAAATAGATATAACTCAAGAAGATAGTGACTTCTTTACAAATAAAGAAATTGGAGCTATTTTCGATGCTTTGATAGAATCAGGAATCAAAGTTATTCCTTACAACAACGAGACTTGTTTTTCAGAGGACATTCTCACGAATAAGTTTGATACTAGTCAAACAATTGTATGGAATCTCTCGCGACAAGGATCAGACAATAATCAAAAATCTTTAGTTACCAGTTTATCTGACTACTATCAATTTACCTATTTAGGGTCAAGTGTCTATACTATGAATCTATGTCGACACAAATATCATTTTCAAAAAATTCTAGATTCATATAAGTTAGCACAAATTAAAACCTATACTGTCAATGAATTCATAAATGATTCCAATCTTAAAGATGGTAAGTACATTATAAAAATGATGAAAGGTTCTGCGAGTAGAGGTCTTTCCAAGGAGAAAGTAAATTTATCTAAGGAAAAAGTTCTTAGTTTTCTAGCAAATAATGAAGATAATAGTCTGCTTACCATCCAAGAGTTTGTACCAGGTTATGAAATTGAAATTCCTTTATTTAAAATTAAAGGTGAATTTAAAGCTATAGGTATTGCAGGTGTTAATATTAACGATAAAGATTTTCTTGATGATGATATTATGCCTGAAGAATTGAACAGTGACAATTCATACAGGTTTTATGACTTTATAAATTTCACTAATAAAGAACTAGGCTATGACTCTCATTTCATTATTGAGTTAGCAATTAGAATCGCTACAATATTAGAGATTGAAAACTATTGTAGAATCGATTTCAGAGTCTCTTCAAATGGAAATCCATATTGTTTTGATATTTCAACAACTCCTTATGTAACTGAACATTCTTCTCCTAACTATTTAATTGATAAAGCTGGTTTTACACACTCTGACTTGATGTTATTAATTCTTTCAACTTTAGCTTAACTCCAATATTGATAATCACTAAATAGCCAAATCTTTTTAAATATAACATCTGAAGTTCTCAAACTGGTGTTTAACTTTTTTTCCAAAGTTATAATATCAGTTTTTTCTTTTTGTTTGCATAACTTTTCTAAGAATTTAATTCTTTTTTTTAAATATAGTATTATATTTGTATCATTAAACAGAGCCGGTACAGATAATTGCTTAACTCTGTCTAATAAAAGGTTTTCGTTTTCATCTGAAGAAGGATCCAAAAGGTCAAGTACAATCAAATTATAATTAGCATAGAACCGATAAAAATCATCGTTAATATTGTTTTTCAATATCTTAAATAGGTACTCTCTGGCAATTTTAACGTCCCCTTTTAGAAGATAAAAACCTGCAATGTTATTCATAACTATATTTTTTTCGTCTAACCGTTTTAGTTTTTTTATCCATCGATTTAATTCTTTTGATGAATAAGATTTCGCAAGTAAAAATTCAGATAAAATTTGATTATTAATTATTTTATAGGCATTTTGTTTATAGGATTTTAAAATGCTTTTTCTATTTTCCGCCAAAGTAAGCACATTTTTAACATCTTCTTCAGTTTTATAAAAACTAATCCCTAAGAGATTTGAAAACACTACAGGAAAAACATCATAGATATTTAAATCACCAAAAACTTCTTCTTTAGACAACATTCGATTAATTAAATCTAAAAGAATATAATAAGTTTCATTGTATGGAAGAATACTTGATGCAATAATATGGTTTTGAACGTAGTAAGAAATATATTGATAAACATTTATCTTCATGTGTTTTCTAATCAATCTATCGGTCTCATTAAAAATTTCTATTGCCTCTTTTCTAAATGTATTATTCAATACATTAATCAATTGAGGAGCTAATAGATTGCCTACCTTTATTTGCATCTCAATCTCTCTCTTATCTTTTAACTCTTGATAGATACGTAATAAATTTTTAAGCTGAATGACGATAATCGGGTAGAGAACTTTTCTTTCTTGGGAAGACAACAACATTCTTAAATACAGAAAATGATATTCTGCTTCTAATAAACTTGAATTATTTTTTTGTAATTTTCTTTGTATGATTGGCTGTAACTTGTTAAACATTTCAGAAGAATCATCACTAAAAAAAAGGTTAAGCTTATCAATTACATGCATAGCGTCCAAAGTTTCTAATGGAAGATATTTTTTTATATCATTTGTTAAAGTTCCTCTGATATGAGAAATCAGAAAGTATTCTTGGGCTTGTGGCTGACTAAAATATTTTGCATTGTTAGCTCTAAGAGTATACTGTTCTGGATAGTCTGCTCTTAATAGATAGTCAATGGATAATGCAGTGTCTCTTTTCACCCGTCTGTTTGTATAGCTTTCAATAAACCCCTCTTTACTGATTAAAAAAGCTTCATCAATTTTGAAAAAACTATTCTTTTCAAGAATAATTTTGCTATTCTTTAAATTTTCCATTTCTGTTATAAAATCAAATAGAGGATCTTTTTCTAAATAAGTTAGATCGTCATAACTAATCTCCTTAGGAAACATAAGGAGATATAATAACAAATTTTCTAAATCCGTGCCAGCATTACTGCTACCTACAAAACTGGCTGACAAGATATTTTTAAACATTTCCGATGACTGTTCGGATGTTACATTAATACTATCCGTATGAGAATAAAAATCAGCTAGACTAGAAATGACACCATATTTATCCTCTCCCCAATAGAATATTTGTTGTACAAGTTCTTCATTATTCAAATTTTTGAGTTTATAGAACAGACTTCTATCAACAATAGCTTTTATATTGGCAACATCCTCAGAAAAATATTTTTTATAAACTTCGTAATTCAATTCTGGAAATTCAAATTGTTCATCTGCCTTTTTGCTGTAAAAATTTTTAACTTCAATATCAGAAGTTGTCATTATTATTTTTTTTATGCAGTTTTTATCATTAAAAATAGTTTCGATTTTTTCATAACTGATTGCTCCGTTCAGTTTTATGTTATCTAACCATATAATTTGAATCTTTTTTTTAGCTCTTGATTTTAAAAGCTTATCAATTAAGCTCAATGTAACATCAATTTTTATATCACCTGTATCAATTCTGTTGTTAATTAGCTGGCTTATTTTATCTTTATTATTCATGTGTTTAATATCTTCATAATAAATATAACCATTTTCATCTTCAAATAGTCGAATAATTGAAACTTTCTTTTTACTTAAGAAAATATTATTCAATAGTAAGTTAACTAACTCAGATTTTCCGGATTTACGCTTTCCATAAATTAAAAAGAAATTTGCTAAAGCATTAAAGTCGATATTTCCTTTATTGTCTTTTTTTATAGAATTTTTGAATTGATTAAATTTACTATTCCAAAAATCAAATTGAATACTCAATACTTTTAACCTCCAAATAATTTATAGTTATT
>NZ_MIKB01000005.1 GCF_001730365.1 Enterococcus quebecensis | reverse complement strand
ATTTTCCATCATCCCTCTAGCTATATTTAAACAGTTAGCAATTTCTGTTTTCTTCAAATAGTCCATTATAAAAACCTCCAAATAATTTATAGTTATTTGGACATAATTATAACACATATGTATTAAATTAATAACGTTTTTTTATTTATACTTACCAAACAGAACATTATTCAGCAACCTCAGCATTCTCTTTTCCTCACGCTTTTTTTCGTTTTTCCTGAACAACTTTTTTCCGTTGATTCATCATAGCGAATCAACTCATAAACACCAATCAGTTGATCAAGCCTTTATAGAATCAGCATCTTCAAACGTCTGTATCAACCGCAAATAAATTTCCTTTACCATCAGCTTCTCAAAGCAACTATACCTCTTTTTTGACTTTTCAATAAAAAAAAACAACGAATAACTCTCGTTGTTTTTTACCAGGTTATAAACTATACCTTTATATTTCTAATCCAACCATCTGGTGCAGCTACATCACCAAACTGAATACCTGTCAGCTCATCATAGAGTTTTTGCGTCACTGGTCCAACCTCTGTCTCGCTATAAAACACATGGAAATCATCATACGTTTGAATTCCGCCGATAGGTGAAATCACAGCTGCTGTTCCACAAGCTCCAGCTTCTTTAAATTTGTCCAAAGAATCTAGATAAACATCTTCTTCTACCGCTTCCATCCCTAGATTGTGTTCGGCTAGGTAAAGCAACGAATACTTAGTGATACTTGGTAAAATTGATGGGGATAATGGTGTTATAAAACGATTATCTTTCGTAATCCCGAAGAAATTGGCTGAACCGACTTCCTCAATTTTTGTATGTGTGGCAGGATCAAGATAGATACAATCTGAAAAACTTTTTTCTCTGGCTTCTTCTCCTGGCAATAAACTCGCCGCATAGTTTCCACCCACTTTAATGGCTCCAGTTCCTTGGGGGGCTGCTCGGTCATAGTCAGAAACGATAAAGTTTGTAGGTGTTAGACCGCCTTTAAAATAAGCACCTACTGGCATGCAGAAAACAGTAAAAAGATACTCAGGTGCTGGATGAACACCAATACCTTCACCAACCCCAATCAACAATGGCCGAATGTACAACGTACCGCCGCTGCCATAAGGAGGAACAAATGCTTCATTTGCTTTTACTACTTCCTCTACCGCTTGAATAAACTTCTCCTCTGGAACTTCAGCCATCAACAAGCGTCTAGCACTGCGATTCATTCGTTTAGAATTTTCATCCACTCTAAATAAATTAATTGATCCATCTTTACAGCGATATGCTTTTAAACCTTCGAAACATTGCTGTCCGTAATGTAAAGCTGCTGATCCTTCATGAATGTGCAAGGTGCTATCTTCCGTCAATTCCCCTTCATCCCACTTACCATCTTTCCAAGTTGAAATGTAACGAAATGGTGTTTTTATATAGTCAAAGCCTAATTTATCCCACTCTATTGTCATGTAATCACTCCTTATTTTCAGAATATTGTAACATATTTCCAATGGAATTGTTAAGCTTTTTAAATAAATAATAACATCTTTTCTCAAATTCAAGTATAATAGTAAGATAACCATAGTTAAAAAAGAAAGGTGAGATTTCCTTGTTTATTATTGGACAATCTGGATCAAGTAAAACCCTTGAAAGCACTTTAGATTCTACCCTTGATATAAAAGTTGCTACTGAAAAAAAAGTCAATGCCCTTCAGCGGTTTTGGAATGATATTAATTGGGATCAAATATTAGCAACGTTGATTGAAAAAACAATTTATCTCCTATTTCTAATTTTACTTTTTGGCATTCTAAATCGTGTAGGTAAAGCTCTTATTGACCGTACTTATGGGAATTATAGTAAGAAACAAACATTAAGTGAGAGTCGTTTAAAAACATTACATACATTAATCATTAACGCTTTTCAGTATACCTTATTCTTCTTTTTCATCTATTCCTTACTGACAATAATAGGTGTTCCTGTTGGCTCGCTGTTAGCTGGAGCGGGTATTGCTGGTGTTGCGATTGGTTTAGGTGCACAAGGATTTATGAATGATATTATTACAGGTTTTTTTATCATTTTAGAACAACAAATGGATGTTGGAGACTATATTCGTTTAACCACATTAGGCATTGAAGGAATAGTCACTGCAGTTGGTCTTCGAACCACACAAATGAAAGCATTGGATGGAACTGTTCATTTTATTCCTAATCGTAATATCACCACTATCAGTAACCTTTCACGGTCAAATATGCAAGTTTTGATCGATGTTCGGATTATGCCAGATGAAGGATATGATGAGATTATTTCTATTCTTGATCATGTTAATCAAGAATTAAAAGAAAAATTCACAGAAACTATTCAAACAGGTCCAACAATTTTTGGTATGGTGGATCTTGGGAACGGTAACTTCGCTGTCCGAACAACTATGTATGTCTTAAATGGTAAACAACAAATAATTAGAGAAGAATTTTTAGCTCAATATGTTAAACGATTATCTGAGGCAAATTTTACCATTCCAAACACACCAATCACATTAAAATAAAAAAACGATCCAGGTCATTTCAAAAAGATCTGGATCGTTTTTTTATTTATCTAATGATTTTAAAAAGCTACTAATATATTTCACAGCAAACGGTATGGCTTCCTCTTTTGGATTAAACTGAGCTGAATGTAGACCGTACTGACTATCTACCCCTAACCAAAACATTGTTCCCGGGACTTTAGATAATAAATAGCCAAAATCCTCACCAGTCATCGCTACTTCTGCTTCTTTGAAATCAACGCTTGATTCTTGCTTCATAAAAGCGATGAAATTTTCTGTTGTTTCTTTGTTATTAATCACTGGAAGGTAGCCTTTTTGATCTAAAAAGACATCTACTTCACAATTGAAAGACTTAGCAATTCCTTCACCAATTTCTTTGATTCTGATTTGTGTTAACTGATTCATCTCTTCAGTTAGTGTACGAATCGTACCAGAAATTTTTGCTTCACCAGCTATAACATTCGTTGCGGTTCCAGCATTGAATGTTCCAAAAGTAACAACAGCTCCTTCCACTGGATTGACATTTCGACTGACGATCGTTTGTGCTTGCTGAACTAAACTCATCCCTGCAACGATCATATCATTTGAATCATGAGGAAAAGCAGCATGTCCGCCTTTTCCTTTTAGAGTGATTTGAACTTCGCACGTTGCAGCAAATAATGTTCCAACTCTTGTAGCCACCGTACCAACAGGTAAGTCTGGATTTACATGTAAAGCATAAAATTCATCCGGCAACCAAGAACCAAATGATCCCGCTTCATACATTAACATACCACCTGCTTCATTTTCCTCTGCAGGTTGAAAAAGAAATAGATAATTATTTTTCGGTTGTTCTAATGTCAATTGTTCTAACAAACCTAAACCAATCGTCATATGAAAATCATGACCACATGCATGCATATAACCCGTATGAATCGATTGAAAATCAGAAACAACTTCTTCTGTTATTGGCAACCCATCAATATCTGACCGCCATCCAATGGTTTTTTCAGGAGAGTTCCCGCCAACGAACACTAAAATTCCAGTCTTCCACGTTTTTATTTCTATATAATGTTTATCAATTGAACGGATTATTTCCAACAATCTTTTTTGCGTTTTTTCTTCTTCTAGGCCAATTTCCGGTATTTGGTGCAACTCTCTACGAATCTCTATTAATCGTTCTTGAATCACTATACATCTACCTCTTTTCTATTTTCCTTATGACTTATTGTTAAATAAAAAAACGCTTCTGTCAATCCATCGTTAGAAAAATCAGTCCAATTTTTAGCATAGCATCACTCTTTCGCATATGAAAAAATGCTAGCCCAAGTTAATTATTCTTTATAAATCATTTTAGATTTTTTTCACAGTAAAATAAACCTAACCAATTCTGAGATCGGTTAAGTCTATTTCACTTATTTCATAATATCAATCAAATCTTTTTTAGAAGCAGCTGACGCTGGCATATAACTAAACACAACACCAATCAAAATGGAAATACCTACAGCTAATCCAATCGTAAATAAGTCTGGACGTACTGCAAATGGTAAGAATACAGATGCAATCACCCCTAGCATCATCCCCAATAAATAACCAATTAGTCCACCTAGCAAAGTCAACGTTAACCCCTCTGCCAAAAATTGCTTTCTTATATCTTTTTCTGTTGCGCCAAGTGCACGACGAATTCCAATTTCTTTTGTCCGCTCCGAAACAGAAATATACATCATATTCATAACACCCACGCCAGCAATAAATAATGAAATTCCTGCTACAGCTGAAATAAACAATGTAAGATTATCTAGAATGCTTCCTATCTGATCTATATCTGACTTAGGGTTATATCGTTCATATTCTCCAGCATTTCTCAAACTTCCATTAAAATTAAGCTGCTTCAAAACCTCTGCAACCACCGTTTTTTTGTTCTCACCGGCTTCAACTTCTATATCCAAGATCGCTTGGCTTTTCGGTTTATTATAATAGCGATCATAACTCTTTATTGGGAAATAAGCCAAGGCTCCTTCATTCTCCATTGACAATGTTCCGCTTTCGCTAGAAGAAACGCCAACGACAGTGAATAATTCATTGGATACATCAAAGCCTTTTCCTATAGCATTATCCGTATCACCATATAGTTTTTGAGCTAAAATTTCGTCAATCACAACTACTTTATTTAACGTCTCACTGTCTTTAGGTTCAATTTGACGACCAACTAATAAGTTTACTGTGGTTTTTTCAACACGTTCTATTTTTTTTGTTAGCTTTTTACCACGAATGTGTATTTCTACTTGTCGCTCTGTCACTTTATTTTTTGTTTTATAAAAATCAGCTTTTTTTACACCAGTCACATTTTTTATTAAATCAAAATCACTTTTTTTAAAGACCTCATTTTCAGCAAATGCATTCGACACATCATAATAATTAAAAATGATATTGCTAACATTTTCATTGGTGTTAGTCATTGACATTTTATTAATCATATCTCTTTTAAATCCGTTACCAATAGACACAATCGTGATGACAGAAGCAATGCCAATAATAATACCAAACATTGTTAAAAAACTACGTTTTTTGTTTTTTAAAATTGATTTCAATGCTGTCTTCCAAATAATGAAATTCTTCATTTAATCAACTCCTCTTCTACTATCACTCCATCTTTCACCCGTATCAAACGATCACAATATGAAACCATTTCTGGGTTATGGGTAACTAGAATAATCGTTACACCTTCTTGTCTATTCAAATCTTGAAATAACTGCATAATATCTTCAGATGTATTTGAATCCAATGCTCCTGTCGGTTCATCAGCTATAATGAATCTAGGGGAATTTACAATTGCTCTGGCAATCGCTATCCTTTGTTGTTGGCCACCAGAAAGCTGTTTTGGATATTTATTTCCTTTATCTGCTAAACCAACTTTTTCTAATACATCATGAACTCGTTCTTTCGTGTTTGTGTAAACAGAACCATTATATAATAAAGGCAATTCTATATTTTCAAATACTGTATTATTTTCGATCAGACTAAAATTTTGAAAAACGAATCCAACTGACTTATTTCTAATAGCGGAAAGCTCTTTGTCCGAAAAATCTGTGATCTCTTTTCCCTCAAACAAATATTTCCCTTCAAATTTTTTATCAATGAAACCAATCAAATTGATCAGCGTTGATTTTCCTGAGCCTGAAGGTCCCATAACTGCAACGAACTCTTTTTCTTTGATTTCAAAATTAATATTTTTTAAAACATGTAGTTTTTCTTCTTCCAGTGAGTAATATTTATTGATATTTTCTAGTTTAATCATTTTCAATCACCTGCACTTCAGCATCATTGGTTAATGCTTCATCTGGATTACTAATGATTTTTTCTCCTTTTGAAACACCTGATGCTACACTTATCCCACCATTTTTTTCAATTATTTTCACATCAGTCTTTGTTGCTCGACCATTTTTGTAGACATAAACAAACGTTTTTTTATCCTTGGTTACAACAGCTTTTTTAGGCAGCGTCAGTTGGGGTTGTTCTAACGAAACTTGGACGGAAGAGCCATACGCCCACGAAAAATTACCATCTACAATAAATTCGTAAGTAGGAATCTCTGAGTCACTATTGCCTTTTGATTTAGGTAGTTGGTTGATGCTACTAATTTTTCCTTGCGCTCTTTCGCTAGACCCTATTGAAGTAACACTAACTTCTTGACCAATTTCCAACTTATTCAAATCATATTCTGTAACTGTTCCTTTGATTTGCTTGGTCTTACTTAAAACTTGTATTAAAGGGACTTCTAGGGATTTTTTCCCCGCTTCATTGACCATCGCCACTCCATCCATCGATGCATTGACACTAGACGAAATTTTCCCTTGTTCCGATTCCAATGCAGCAGCTTCGTCATTGACCTCTGTATAGGCTAAATCGAGAGCTTGTTGCGCTTGAATGACTTCATTGTTTATACTTGTAACTTCCGTTTTTTGTTGTTCTACTTTTCCCTTTAACTCCTCTTTTTTCTCAGGATCTATTTCATGTTCAAACTGTGATCTACTTTGATTCAAACTTGCTTGTGCTTCGTTGTAGCGTGTTTGTGCCCGATTTAAATTTTGAGCGGCTTGTTGAGCTGACAAGTTACTTTTATTAACTGTTCGTTGCTGTTGATCCGCTCTATTTTGTGCTTCACTATTTTGATAATTTAGTAAAACATCTCCGTTCTTAACTTCTTGCTCATGTTTAACTGGAATAGCTGCAATGTTTCCTAACGTCTGATCGTAGAAAACATCTTCCGTCTGTGTAGCTTTGACCTCACCTTTTAAAAGAAGAGGATCTAGCGTTTCTAAAGTAAATGCATTATATTTTGGCTCATCATTTTTAGAAGAAGGAAAAAACAAAAAATAACTTCCTATACTTATACCAATCAAAATACCGCCAATCACAAATTTCATTTTTTTACTTTTCATACTAATTTTTCCTCCTATTTTATCTATATAACTGATTATAGCTAGGAATAATCTTACTGAAAATTGAATAGGCAAGGATTTTTCTTACATATTTGAAAGTTTAATATAACGTTTGGACAAAAAAAGAATGAACTAAAACTATTTAAAAGTTTTAATTCATTCTTTCATTTAATATAACAGAACAATGAAGATAATGGATTATAATTTACGTAGTTCGTCCATCATATTCGTTTTTCCTTTGGTTTTTTCATCAATATCTTTGATTTTTCTGGCAGGTACACCTGCAACAACTGTATGGGGTGCAACATCGTCAACCACAATCGCTCCTGCTGCAACAACTGCACCTTCGCCTACTCGTATACCTTCTAAAACAACAGCATTCGCTCCAATTAAAACATTGTCTTCTATTACGACAGGTTCTGCACTTGGTGGTTCAATAACACCTGCAAGAACGGTTCCTGCACCAATATGGCAGTTTTTACCTACAGTCGCACGACCACCTAAAATAGCACCCATATCAATCATCGTGCCGTCTCCAATGACAGCACCGATATTAATTACAGCACCCATCATAATAACTGCATTGTCACCGATTTCAACTTGATCTCGGATGATAGCTCCTGGTTCGATTCGAGCGTTGATCTCTTTAATATCCAACATTGGAATTGCGGAATTGCGAGCGTCATTCTCAACAACATAATCGATTATGTTTTCTTTGTTTTCTTCTAGAAAAGCTTTAATTACTTTCCACTCACCAAAAAGTGTTCCTGTTTTACAATTAGTAAATGCTTGAATATCATCAGGAAAAGTAACTTCTTTTAACTTTCCTTTTAAGGTAACTTTTACTGGTGTTTTTTTCTCGGCATTCCCAATGTAACTAATGATTTCATATGCGTCCATCGAATAACTCCCTTCAATTTGCAGCAGCCAAACAAAATAGTTTAACAGCTTATTGTACAATTTAACTCTTGTTTCTTAGCTTATCAAAAATCCAGAAAATAGTGAATGTATAACAAAAAATCAAATCACTTTCATCTCTTTAGAGTCTCTATCCGATTTTGGCTGAATAGTATTCTTTCGTTCTAATTCATGTGCCATATGATTGATTGCTTTTAGCAGTTCTTTGCGCGTAATAATACCTTTAAACCGTTGATTATCATCTACAACAGGTAAAAACGAAGCATCTACCAATAAATGAAGTACATCTTCTAATTCCCATTTTTCACCAATTACAGGAACATTTACCTCCATCACATCAGCTACAGTAAAATCCTTTAGCTTTTCAAAATCAACAGATGTAATATCGAACATTTTATCAACAACATCAGATAAACTGATCAAGCCAACAAAACGATCACCTTTATCTAAAACAGGGATTTTCGAATATTTCACTTGAGATAATACCAATAAAGCATGGCTTAACGGATTCAAACACATCACATTTGCCACATTTTCAGCAGGTATTAAAAAAGTTTCTTCTTTTTCTAATAATAAATCTTTTACAGCAGATCCAATCATTGGAGTGCCTCCATTTCATTTTCTTTGCCACAACTATCATTGTACAGAAAACGAATGCAAATGTCTTTAAATTCAAACTTTTTTCATAACTCTTAAAAAAAATTAAGATTTACACTTACTTTCTTCATTCGTTGAATTTAAATCAATTAAAGGGTCTTTAACACAACTCTTTGAGTTCTATCTAGACCCTTGAAATACAGATTAATTTCGGTAAACAAGCTCTTACCACGTTACGTTTCAAATATAAATCAATGTTTTTCGAATCTAAAGTGCAGTTCTTTGACAGGCTTATGATCACGTCCGTAGTATTGAATAATAAATTCATCTTTTGTACTTTCAATCACAGCATAAGATTTCAATTGAATCGGTCCTCTAGGTTGACTTATACTTCCAGGATTCAAATAAAGAACATTTGCGTGTACTTCGCAACCAATTTCGTGAGTATGACCAAATAACACGATTGTAGCTTTAACTTCTGCCGCTTGCAAAGCTATTCTATCCAGACCGAAGCGAACATTCGCTAAATGACCATGTGTCATGAAAATGGTGTCCAAACCGTTCTTTTCTACGATTGTTTCAGGAAAGTCAGAATCATAATCACAATTACCTTTAACAACGATGAACTCATTCCACAACACATCGGTTGGTTCTAGTTCTGAATCACCGCAATGAAACATTTTATCAACGTTTCCCCGATAGGTTTCAACTAAGTCTACTAAGACTTCACGATCCCCATGATTATCACTTACTACTAGATACTTCATGTAAATCCTCCTATTTATTCAACCAATTTTCCCATTGATTTCTAAGTTTTGCTACAGCTTGTCCTCTATGACTTATTTTATTTTTACGGTCATCTGACAGTTCTGCGGCTGTTTTTTGCTCTTCTGGTACAAAAAATAGTGGATCATAGCCAAATCCGTTATCCCCACGAGGGATTGTCCCAATCTCACCTGACCATTCACCTTCTACCACTAAACTTTCTTTATTAGGAGCAGCAAAAACAAGGGTACAATGAAAAGTAGCTGTTCGTTTTTCTTTCGGAACCCCCGTTAACTCATGCAGTAATTTCGCATTATTCGCCGCATTATTCGTTGGTTTACCAGCGAATCGTGCAGAAAAAATTCCCGGCATGCCATCCAAGGCATCAACAATCAATCCTGAATCATCTGCTAAAACGGGCTGTTTTAAGATATTAGCAATCGTTTCGGCTTTTAAGCGCGCATTTTCTTCGAATGTTTGGCCTGTTTCCTCAACATCAGGTAGTTCAGGATAATCTAATAATGTTTTTACTTGATACCCTTTTTCAGCAAAAATTTTCTTAAACTCTTTAGCTTTTCCTGGGTTTCTAGTAGCAATAACGATTGTATTCTCATCTGAAGTATAATTATTTTCCATAGACAGATTCATTAATGCCTCTTTTTGATAGGCAATCAAATGCTCGATTCCTGTTTTCCCATAAAATAATAATGCATTTAGCTCATCACCTGAAAATGTTGCTTCTTCTCCTGTTCCTTGCAGCTCAACAAAATTACCTGATTCAGTCATCACTAAATTCATATCGACAGCGGCTGCAGAATCCTCTTTATAATCTAAATCAAGAACGCACTCGCCTTCACTTAATATTCCAACACTAACTGCCGCCAAGTATTCTTTAATTGGATTTTCTTGTAAATCACCTTTTTGAAGCATTTTATCAACTGCGATTTTCATAGCAACAAATGCTCCAGTAATACTTGCTGTTCGAGTGCCCCCGTCCGCTTGCACAACGTCACAGTCAACGATAATACTACGTTCTCCTAATTTTTTCAAATCAATTACTGCTCTAAGTGAACGTCCGATTAAGCGTTGAATCTCCATTGTTCTGCCAGTCAGTTTTCCTTTAGCACTTTCTCGGATATTTCTTGTGTTAGTAGCTCTTGGCAACATACTATATTCAGCTGTTACCCAACCAGTTCCCTCACCTCTTAAAAATGGTGGCACTTTTTCTTCCACGGTTGCAGAACAAATAACTTTAGTATCTCCAAAAGAAATCACTACTGACCCTTCTGGGTGTTTATAAACATTCGTTTCTATAGTAATTTTTCTCAATTCTTTTACTTGTCTACCATCATGTCTGACCATGTTTCATTCCTCCTAATCGAACCTGTTCAACTGTGATTGTTTCTAAATCCAACCAATCATTAGCAATGGCTTTAAACATTTTTTTAGAACCCGTTGTATAAAATTCATTTGCTTTATTTTTATGTTCTGGAGTATTTGCAATATCAAAATAATCCAACAACATGCTAACCTCACTAACTGTTTCAGCACCCGAATCAATCAATTTCACTTCATTTCCCATAACATTTTGAATCAATGGGCGTAATAATGGATAATGTGTACAGCCTAAAATCAATGTATCCAGCTTCTTCAGTAATAATGGGTTTAGTGTCTCTGAAACTACTTTTTTAGCTACAGAGGAGTGAAACTCATTACTTTCAACAATGGGAACAAATTTTGGGCAAGCTAAACTAGAAACAAATGTTTTCGGCGCTTTATTTTTCAAAGCAATTTCATAGGCACCGCTTTTGATCGTTCCAGCAGTCCCAATTATACCCACACGGTTATTTTTCGTTGCTTTTAAAGCCGCTCTAGTTCCTGGTAAAATGACACCAACGACTGGTATATCCAACTGAGATTTGATTTCTTCTAACGCTACAGCTGTAGCTGTATTACACGCAATCACTAACATTTTAATCTTTTTTTCTAAAAGAAAATTACTCATTTCCCAAGTGAATTGAACGACTTGTTCCGCAGGCCTAGGCCCATATGGACACCTTGCAGTATCTCCAAGATAAATCAACCGTTCATTAGGTAATTGTCGTAATGCTTCTTTAACAACCGTAAGTCCACCGACTCCGGAATCTATAAATCCTATCGCTTCATGATTATTCAACTCAATCAAACCTTTACAGTATTTTTTCAACACTCTTATTTTCTACTTTTTAGTATTATTTTTCAAGTTTTATTAACCCTCTTTTATCATTATATCATTCTTTTATTCAGGATTATCCTATTTGCTGAAAGCTTTTATACTTGCTTTTCTCTTTCTTCAAAAAAAACTAGTAATCTTATTTTTCTTATGTTATAATTTCTAACATTAACAAACGAATAGATTTATGATGATAGGATTAATTATAAGAGATAATTGTTTTTATATTATGAAAATAAGATTGTTGCTTAATCTAAATAAACAACTGTGTAAAAGGAAACCCCTTAAATTTTAAACCTTATCATACATAGTCAAATATCGCTTTAAAATTTCCGTTTATCCTCTCTCATTCAATTTGACATTACCAATTAAAAAAAACGATGTGATAAAACTATACATAAAGGAGAAAAATTATGATTTCATTGGAACATGTAAACAAGTTTTTTGGAGACCATCATGTATTAAAAGATATCTCTCTGAACGTCGAAGAAGGTGAAAAGATTGTGATTATCGGCCCTTCTGGTTCTGGTAAAAGCACCTTAATTCGATGTATCAACGGTTTAGAAAAAGTCAGTGATGGTAATATCTATGTAGATGGCATCGATATTACCAAACCTAAGGCTCCAATTCAAAAAGTTCGACAAAAAGCGGCAATGGTTTTCCAAAGTTTTAACTTATATGCCCACAAAACAATTATTCAAAATCTTACCTTAGCACCCATCAAAGTTAAAGGCGTTAGTAAAGAAGAAGCAACAAAAACTGGAATGGAGTACTTAGAAAGAGTTGGGTTAGCTGATAAAGCAAATGCATATCCTGCTCAACTTTCTGGCGGCCAACAACAACGTGTAGCGATCGCCAGAGCTTTAAATATGCATCCAGAAATCATTCTTTTTGATGAGCCAACTTCGGCACTTGATCCGGAAATGATTCAAGAAGTATTAGATGTTATGGTTGATTTATCTAAACAAAACATCACCATGATTTGTGTAACCCATGAAATGGGCTTTGCAAGGCAAGTTGCTGACAAAGTGATTTTTATGGATAATGGTCAAATCATCGAAACAGGAACACCTGAACATTTCTTTACCAGCACTGAAAATGACCGTGCAAAAGAGTTTCTAAGCAAAATCATTCATAACTAACAATTTGATTCCATCAAACAACACACTATTTACAAGGAGGAATTTTTAATGAAAAAAACAAAAAAATTTATAGGCACACTCACTCTCACTCTATTGCTAGGATTGATGGTAGGTTGCAGCAGCGAAAACGATAAAAAATCTGATTCATCTACTGATAATAAATCAACTAGTATCAAAAAAATCAAAGATTCTGGAGTGATTAAAGTTGGGATTAAGGAAGATGTACCAAACTTCGGCTATATGAATCCAGATACAAATAAAAACGAAGGGATGGAACCAGACATCGCCCGTTTGATTGCCAAAGAATTGACTGGCAGTGAAGATAATGTAGAGTTCATTGGTGTCACTGCTAAAACTCGTGGACCATTATTGGATAATGGCGAATTAGATATGGTGATCGCTACTTTTACAATCACAGACGAACGCAAAGAAACTTATAACTTTACAACGCCTTATTACAAAGACGAAGTTGGTTTCTTAGTAAGAAAAGCAGATAAATTCAAAGATACCGCAAGCTTAGATGGAAAGACTATTGGAGTTGTTCAATCTTCAACAACAAAAGAAGCAATTGAGAAACAGGCAAAAAAATTAGGTGTTTCTTTCAAATACCAAGAACTTGGTTCTTATCCTGAACTGAAAACCGCCTTAACTTCAAAAAGAATTGATGCCTTTTCTGTTGATAAATCTATTCTAACAGGTTACGTAGATGATAAAACTGAAATTCTTAAAGATGGTTTCTCCCCTCAAGAATATGGTATCGCTACAAAAAAAGCGAATACAGAATTAAATGATTATTTGAATGAATTGATAAAAAAATGGGAACAAGATGGCACATTAGATAAAATTTACAAAGCATGGAATCTAGATTAAGGCTTCTTGATTTTATATTTTGTTCAGATTTAGGAGGATATTAGATGTTCATTATAGCGAATGCAGGCCCTTTTGCACTCTATCGATGGGAAGCATTATTGAAAGACTGGAAACTCTTCGGTGACGCTTTTCTGTATACGATTCTTTTAGCCGTTGGTTCGCTGGTCGTTGCAATGCTTTTAGGTATTTTCTTTGGTAGTCTATCAGCGTTGAACAACAAGCTGCTGAATATAGTTAGCCGTGTTTATGTTGAATTTTTTCAGAATACACCGCTGTTGATTCAGTTTATTGTAGTGTATTATGGTTTTCCTTTAATAAGTCCTGCATTGACTTTTTCAACAACTACGATTGCTATTATTTGCGTTGGAGTTTATCATGGCGCATACATTTCGGAAGTTGTCCGTTCTGGAATTGGAGCAGTTCCTAAAGGTCAGTTTGAAGCGGCTTATTCACAAGGTTTTTCTTATGGCGATACGATGCGATATATTATTTTACCTCAGGCATGGCGAATTATGTTGCCTCCTTTGACAAATCAGATTGTCAATTTGATTAAAAACACGTCTACCGTTGCGATCATCTCTGGTGCTGATATCATGTTTACGGCAAACAGTTGGTCTTCCATTAATTTAAACTATATTCCCGCTTTTGCTACAGCAGGATTCCTTTACTTTATTCTATGCTTCCCGCTAGCTAAATTGGCTCGAAGAATGGAAGAAAACAATAAGAAAGCATATACCAGATAGGAGGACGCAACAATGTCTTTTTCAGAACAAATACATCAACTTTTGACCGGCAATAATTTGCGTTTTTTATTTGACGGTTTAAAGCTTACTCTTTATATTTCTTTTGTGTCAATTGTTTTAAGTACAATTTTCGGAACAATTCTTGCTGTTCTACGCAACCAAAAGAAAGGACCTTTAAAATTTTTATCTAGTCTATACATTGAAGTTGTACGGAACATCCCTAATTTGTTGTGGATTTACGTGATTTTCTTGATATTTAAAATCAAATCAACTCCTGCAGGTATCGTTAGTTTCACTGTTTTCACTACGGCCGCCTTGGCAGAAATTATTCGAGGTGGTTTGAATGGTGTAGATAAAGGTCAAAAAGAAGCAGCTCGTTCGCAAGGTTTTAGCAATTTTCAAATCCTTGTGTATATTGTTTTGCCACAGGCGATTCGCAATGTTTTACCTGCGATCGTTTCTCAATTCGTGACCGTCATCAAAGATACTAGCTTCTTGTATTCGGTTATCGCTTTACAAGAGTTATTTGGAAAATCGTATATCTTGATGGGACGTTACGCCCAAACGGAACAGGTTTTTATGATTTACGGATTGGTTGCTTTAATGTATTTCGTCATTAATTTTTCTATTTCTCAATTTTCTAGATGGCTATCTCGAAACTGGGCATAAGAAATAAATAAAATCCACGAGCTTTCAGTTAAGAAAGTTCGTGGATTTTTTATTATCTAATCGTTACATCAAATTGCTCAACTAACGCTTTTTCCACCTTTTCAAGTGATTTATTGATCTCTTCGTCGACTAACGTTGCCTCAGCATTCACAAAAGTCAAACTGTAAGCCATTGATTTTTTACCTTCAGCGATATTCTCACCTTGGTAAACATCAAATAGACGGATAGACTGTAAGAATTTTCCAGCATATTTAGAAATCGTTCCAGCTAATTCTTGATTCGTTACTGATTCATCAACAAGTAAGGCGATGTCTCTAGAAATTGCCGGGAATTTTGAAACTTGCTGATACACTAAAGGAGTATTTTCTTCTTCAATGATCGCTTGGAGATTTAATTCAGCAACATAGGTTTCTGGAATCTCGTACTCTTTGGCGATTGTTGGGTGAACTTGACCAATAAAGCCAATAACAGTTGCATTCAGTTTTACTGAAGCCGTTCTACCTGGATGTAATTCTTTGATTTCTTTTGTGCCTTCATAGGAAATCTTATCAGCGATACCAACAGATTCAAATAATACATCCAGCATTCCTTTGATTGTATAAAAATCAACAGGTGTTTCTTTCGTTTGCCAATCTTTTACCACTGTGTTTCCAGAAAGAACAAGTCCTAAATGATTTTCTTCATAAGGCAGGTCTTTCTTAGGATCTTTATCTTGATAGAACACTCGTCCGATCTCATAAAGAGCAACATTTGTATTTTTACGAGCTACATTATAAGCAACATCGTCTAACAAACCTGAAATCAAGTTCATTCTTAAAACAGAACGTTCTTCACTCATCGGCCATTGTAGAGTTGTTGTTAGACTTTCTCTCATCATGAATTGACGAGACTTTTCTTCTGTTGTCAAGGCGTAGCTAATGGCTTCACTTGCGCCACAGCCTTCTAACAAGCCTTTAACTTTGCGAACTAATAGTTGTCCATTTGTTAGACTACCAGCGACTGTCTCACCTTTTGGCAACGTGGATGGCAAATTGTCATATCCATAAATACGTGCAACCTCTTCAATCAAATCAGCTTCGATTGTGATATCCCAACGTCTATGAGGAACTGTAACAACATACTTCTCCTCGTTGACTGTGTATGAGAAACCTAATGTTTCAAAAATTTCACTAACAGTTGCTTGATCTAATTCAGTGCCTAAATAATCATTGATTCTTGAAAGTGTCACAGCAACTTTAACGTCTTCCAACTTTATTTCAGAACCAACACTTTTGCCAGAAACGACTGTTCCACCAGCTAATGTAGCAATCATGGCAGCAGCAACATCACCTGCTTCTCCAATAGTTGCATGATTGATGCCTTTTTCAAATCTACTAGAAGATTCACTACGTAAATTAAATTCTTTGGATGTTCTACGAACAGATAAAGAATCAAATAATGCTGATTCCAATGCAACCGTAGTTGTTCCGTCAGTAATTTCTGAATCCTCACCGCCCATTACTCCTGCTAAAGCAACTGGGATTGACCCATTTGTAATTACAATGTTCTCTTCAGAAACTTTTCTTGTTTCTCCATCTAAAGTGACTAGTTCTTCTCCGTGTTTTCCACGTCTTACTAAAATATTTTTACTTTCTAACTTATCATAATCAAAGGCATGTAACGGCTGTCCAAATAATAAAAGAATGTAGTTCGTTACGTCAACTACGTTATTAATCGGACGAATGCCTTCATTCATTAAACGATTTTGCAGCCATAATGGACTTTCAGCTACTTTAACGTCTTTGATCACTCTGATTTGATACGCTGGTACATCTTTTTTATCTTCTACTTCTACAGATACATAATCAGCAGCAGTTTCACTCGTATCTTCTACTAAAATTTCATCATTAAATTTAGGCGTTTGACGATAGATTGCCCCTACTTCATAAGCAACTCCGCGCATACTTAATGCATCTGCGCGATTTGGCGTGATAGACAACTCAATAATATGATCATCCATGTCTAAATACGGAAAAACATCATTGCCATTCACTGCTTCTTCAGGCATATAATAAATACCTTCGGAATATATTTTAGGAATCACGTTATCTGAATAACCTAATTCTTGTAAGGAACAAATCATTCCATTTGAGACTTCGCCTCTCATTTTTCCTTTTTTAATTTTTTGGTTACCAGTAATTCTAGAACCAGGTAACGCCACGATCACTTTGATTCCAGCTTTTACATTTGGCGCACCACAAACGATTTGCGATAATTCTTCTTCTCCAATGTCTACCTGACAAATCGATAAATGATCTGAATCAGGATGAGGAACACATTCTTTAACCTCTCCTACGACTATTTTCTTCAAGCCTTCTTCTGGTACTTCCACCCCTTCAACTTCAATACCTGTCAAAGACATTTGGTCGGATAATTCTTTTGCAGAAATTTTTGAAAGATCTAAATATTCACTTAACCATTTATAAGAAACTAACATTGTCGATTACTCCTTTACCTTGAACTGATTTAAGAAACGCAAGTCATTTTGATAGAAATTACGAATATCATTGACACCATAACGTAACATCGCCACACGATCCGGACCTAATCCAAAGGCAAAACCACTGTACTCGTTTGGATCAATCCCTGACATTTTCAAAACATCCGGATGAACCATACCAGCACCTAGAATTTCGATCCAGCCCGTTTGTTTACATACATTACAACCTGATCCACCACACTTGAAACAACTAACATCAACTTCAACGGATGGTTCAGTAAATGGAAAATAACTTGGACGTAGACGGATTTTACGATCTTCACCAAACATTTTTTTCATGACAACTTCTAATGTACCTTTAAGGTCGCCCATTGTTATGTTTTTATCGATAACTAAGCCTTCGATTTGATGGAATTGATGACTATGTGTTGCGTCATCAGTATCTCTACGAAACACTTTCCCAGGAGAAACCATGCGCAATGCACCTTTTGAAAAATCATGTTTTTCCATTGTTCTAGCTTGAACAGGTGATGTATGAGTGCGAATCAAAATCTCATCTGAAATATAAAATGTATCTTGCATATCACGGGCTGGGTGATCTTTAGGTAAATTCATTCGTTCAAAATTATAATGATCAGACTCAACTTCATAACCTTCAACAATTTGATAGCCCATACCTACAAAAATATCTTCGATTTCTTCCATTACTTGTGATAACACATGACGAGTTCCATGACTCATTTGCTTTCCTGGCAAAGTCACATCTATGGTTTCTTGGTCTAGTGCCGCATTTAAGGCAGCTGTTTCTAAGACTTCTTTACGTCCTTCAAGAGCTTCAGTCAATAGATCACGAATCTCATTTGCAAAGCTTCCTACTATAGGACGCTCTTCAGCAGATAAGTCTTTCATCCCTCTCAACACTTCTGTAATCGGACCTTTTTTACCTAAGGTTTCTACTCTGATTTGGTTTAAGGCTTTAAGATCAGCCACATTTTCAATATTAGCTAATGTCTCATCTCTTAATGCTTCTAATTGAGCTTTTAATGTCATTTTTCTATTCCTTTCTTATATATGTTTAATGGAATTGAATTGTTTTAAGTGCGAATCTTGCTTTTATCTTTCAGTCAACGTGTGGACAAAATAAAAAACGATAGCCCGCTCCTTTATAAAGGAACGAGCTATCGTGTTACCATCCTACTTCATGACAAAAAATCATGCACTCAATTCTTATAACGGCTTTCACCGGTCTGCTCTCTCTAGAACAAACAAACTCCGGAAGTGAATTTCATTTTTCGATTACGTAATCTGTTTGCAGTCTAAGACAGATTTTCCCTTTTTCGTATCAGCCAAATTACTTTTTTCCATCAACATTTTCCATTATTCAATTGATTACAGTTTACAAGAAATTGTGCCTTAGGTCAACTGCATTCTTCAGCGGTGACCCATCTTTCTGCCCATTTTTGGATTTGTTCCATCGCTTGTTGTAAGTCCATGCCTTTATTTGTGAGAAAATATTCTAGACGGCTACTCTCATCACAGCGAACAGCTTTCAAGATAACACCTTCGATTTCCAGTTCTTTCAAGCGTTCAACTAATACTCGATCGCTTAACTCTGGAATTTTCTGTTTTAACTCACCAAAACGTTGAGGACCATTTTCCAACAAGACATCAATAATCAAACCATTCCATTTTTTTCCTAAAATCGCAAAAGCTTTTTCAAATTTAGGGCATAGTGAAAATTCGGTTGTTTTTACTTGCTCCATTTTCCTCACCTCGTGAAATGAGTATAGCACACAACTTACAATTTGTAAGTATATTTGCTTTTATTCATTCATTTTTTCAATAATTTTTTCTTGATCCATGTCAATGATGATTCCAGCTGATAATAATATCAAAAATACCTGGGTCACCTGTTTGTTTGTCGTTTGTTCTAGGGCTTTTCGATACAAATTTAATTGTCCTCTATATCGCTGAATGACTTTTCTTATTTCTTGGACATCATCAATGTTTTGGACAAAATCAGTTTTGTAATCATATAAAATACAAGCATCTTTCTGAATTATATAACCATCAATCATTCCATGAATCAACAAATCATCATCTGTCTCTTTCGGATAGTCTTTGATTAATTCTTCAGCTTTTAACAGCATCGAAAATGGTTGTTCACGAACTACTTGAGTAGGATTGGCTAAGAGCTGTTGTCCTAATTTGGTTTGATAAAAAGCTAGGATTTGATCAATATTGATTTGTTTTGCAATATTTTCTTGAATAATCTTCGTTTGGATCAATTCCTCAACTAGCTCTTCGATACTCTCTTTTATAGGTTCTTTGGTTAAATCCAAAAGCTGCAATAGATAATGAGTGGCTGTGCCGATCTCAACTGCAGATGCTTTTCGAATTGCTTCTATAAATCGGGGTTTCCCAAGTTCCCCTTCACTCATTCGATGAACAATCATTGGTGCTGATTGGATTGTGTTTTTTTCACCTAATTCTATTTTAGCAATTTCTTTGTTATCAGGATCTTCAAATACACGTTTGATTTCAGATACAGACTGGTAATTTGTTGTTTTTGTTGATAATTGAAATGGGTAAATATAATCTAAACGGTGACGAGCTTTTTCTATCATTTTAGGATCATTGTTGTCACTATGTTCTCCTTTTATCAAAGACGTATCAATAAATTGCAGAGACATAAACTGTTCCTGAATTTCTTTTTCTGTCTTAAAAGTAACAGAGAAATTTGCCGGATGTTTTGTAACTTCCCCTACATTCTCCGTTAAATATTCCGTTTGGAACTCTTTCATTTTGTGATGACGTATCAAACTCATTCCTACCCAATTCATTAAACTACTTTTACCTTGCAAGCGATTTTCACTTGGTAAAACTTTTGTTTGAACGTCTCCGACTTTCAACCACTCTTTCCAGGTCGCATCTTGATCGTTATATGAGCCTACAAGGTACAATTTTTGTTCAGCCCTTGTTAAAGCTACATATAATTTACGCATTTCTTCTGAAAGTAATTTTTTTAACTTTGCCTGTTTGATAGCTAAAAATGGTAACGTTTCGTATAGCATTCGATCTGTTTGATCCAGATAACGAATGCCTACGCCTAATCGATCGTCAAAAATATATCGCTCATTCAAATCCCCAAGGTTAAACTCTTTCGTCATATCCAAAATAAACACAACTGGAAATTCCAACCCTTTACTTGCATGGATTGTCATTACTCGAACGGCATTTTCTTCACTTAAAATCACAGGCTCAGCTAAATCTTTATCTTTTTCTTGCATCTTCTCAATGAAACGAACAAATTGAAATAAACCACGAAAACTTGTCTGTTCATAGCTGGCTGCACGTTCAACTAATGCATATAAATTGGCTTGTCTTTGTTTACCTGCTGGCATACCTCCTACATAATCTAAGTACGCAGTATCTTGATAAATATGCCAGATCAGCGTAGCTAATTGATTTCGTCTAGCCATTTCTCGCCAATTCTCCAACCACTTCGAAAACCTTAGTGTTTTTTCTTTTAAAGCTTGATGATCTTTGTCTAAAGTTTCAGTTTGGTTAAAAGTTAAAAAAGCATCATAATAAGAACTTTTCTTAGCGGCCAAGCGTATCATAACTAATTCATTTTCTTTCAAGCCAACAATCGGAGAGCGTAATACAGCTGCTAATGGAATATCCTGATAAGGATTATCAATAATTTGCAATAGAGCAACCATTGTTTGAACTTCTGTTGCTTGGAAATAATTTTGGGCATCATTTACTTGAATCGGAATCCCTGCTACTTTAAATATTTCTAAAATTGTCAAATTGTTTTTCTTGGTTGGTGACAATAACACAATGTCTTTGTAGGTAATTGGTCGATTTTCTTTCGTTGATTTATCATAAATCAAAAATTCATTATCTACTAACTCTCTGATTTTAAGAGCTGTCATGTGTAGCTCGCCTTCCGTTTTATCCTCCAAGATTAGTTGTGAGTCCTCTGATTTTATAGGTTCTTCTAGTTGTCCTGATTTTTTTTCGTATATCAACAGCTCAGTATCATAGTTTTCCGCTTCTAAAAACTGATCAAAACCATGAGCCAACTTTGCTGCTTCATCATAGGCAATTTGTCCCACGCGTTCATCCATCAACTGTTCAAAAACTAAATTGGTAAAATCTAAAACATTTTTTCTAGAACGAAAATTCTCAGCTAAAACGATCCTTTTTCCATCTTTATTCTGCCCATATTGATTATACTTTTCGATGAATAAAGTGGGATCAGCTAAACGAAACGAATAGATCGACTGCTTTACATCGCCAACCATAAACAAGTTTCCTTCTTCAGCTATTGGTCTTCTTAGCCAATAAATAATCGTCTCTTGCAAGCGATTGATATCTTGGTACTCATCAACTAAAACTTCATCAAATTTATCCCGATAATACTTCGATGCTTCTGTCTCTATCCATTCACCAGCTTCTTTTTTCGCTAATATTGCTAAGGTAAAGTGTTCCAAATCATTGAAATCAACTAATCCTTTTTTTAATTTCTGACTACTGTATTCATCAATAAACGATTTACCTACTTTAGCCATTTCTTCGACAACAGGAAGTGACTTTTCCAAGATTTCTTTCATTTGTTCAGGTGATAAAGTAAATAAGTTTGTCAGTATGTCATTTATCGCTTTTTTGTTTTGCTCACGTAGATTTTTTGCCTGACTAGCAGTTTCTTTTAATTCTTCTGCACGTACTGTTGGATAACGTTCAAAGGTTACAGTTTTTGAAACATCAAATCCAGATTCTAAATCATTATCTGCTAATTGACTGGAGAATGTCTCAACAAATTCTTTTTCATTTCTAGCTAGGATAGCTATTTTTTCTAGTTTTTCTTCCCCTTCTGTCAGGCGAATCATTTCTTCATAACGATCTATGCAACGAAACAAGGTTTCCATTATTTGTGGCTTTAAAAATTCTTGAAATAGCGCAGAATCTCCTAATTGTCCAGTCACACGATAACTATCTGCTAAATGATTCAACCAGTCCTCTGGATCTGGATTAGCTCTAGCAAATTCATAAAGAGAAAAAATTAAACGCGTTAATCCATCGTCACTACGATCATTGGAGAAATTGCTAGTCAATTGATAAAAAGGTTCTCGATTTTCAGCATAGAATTGCTCTCTAAGATCATCCCAAACATCTTCTTTTAATAGCAGCATCTCAGTCTCATCTGTTAATAAACGAAAAACTGGGTCCATTTCAATCAAATAATAAAAACGGCGGATCACAGTTAAACAAAATGCATGGAGTGTACTGATATTAGCGGTTGGAAGCAAGGTCAGTTGCTTAACAAAGTGCTGTTTTCGTTCTTGGTCACTTTCGCTTGTGATTGCCTTTTGAAGAGCTGTCTGAATCCGCTCTTTCATTTCTTTAGCTGCAGCTTCTGTGTAAGTTACAATCAATAGACGGTCAATATCTACTCCACTTTTTAGTTTTTCGATGACTCGACGAACAAGAACTGTCGTTTTTCCAGAACCAGCAGAAGCTGAAACTAAAATATTTTCGTCACCGTCAAAGACTGCTTGCCACTGATTATCAGTAAATTGTTCATTTTCTGGACGTAAAGGAATTTCTTTACTCATCGATTGATCCTCCTTCCTGCTCATTTTCAACCAAACGATCCATTACTTCCTTTTTGGACAATGTTTCGATTCGATTGTAATTATTCTCTTTTAGCATTACATCAAAATTACAGACGCTTTTAAATGGACAAAAACGACAAGCAATGCGTTCTTTCCCTTGATATGCAGGGTTTAAATCAATCTCTCCACTAGTGATCTTATTCCCAGCTTCGATAAATTTACTACGATTATGTGTTAATAAAGACTCTAGTTCAGGCTCCGTAACAAATTTGTCTTCTTGACGTCGCCCTGGCTTAATAATTTCCTTAGCAGATTCTTCAATTGGAAAAATCAATGAACTTTGTTTAGCTTGTAAACTCCTATCCAAATTTTCCAATAAAACTGGATCATTTAATAATAAGCCATCAAATTGAAATTTCTTTAAAAGTTGTTGCTCTTTTTTATCTTCTGTTTCATAGGATAAAATTGGATTATGAACATGAAGGTAAAACGATCCAGCCGGTTTGGCTGCCTTCCCAACTAGATTTACGGCATCCATTAAAGCAACATCTAGATAAGTCAACATTTGCATGGCTAGTCCGTAATAGGCTTCTGTGATATTAAACTTTTTATGACTAGACTTATAATCAATAACTCCTAAATATACAGAATCAGGTGTTACTAGCTGATCCAAGCGGTCGATTTTCCCTCTAACACTTATATTTCCGCCATTTTGCAAGGGTAATTCTAGCCCCTGTATCCCTTTTTGACTAGCAATTTGACCAAATAGCACTTCTGTTTGAACAGTGCTCATACCACTTCGTTCACTTTGCCGTCTCAATGCCCAACTAACTTTTTTGATTGTCTGTCCCAACTGATAACGAATGTAATTCATTCGATTTGATGAATCAAGAATTGAAAATTTGATTTCACCAAAAACAGCATTTAAGACTTGCTCTGTAAATTCATTGACTTCTCGATCTGTCAGTTCAGATAATTGTTTATTTTGCATAATCAATAATTTAAAGAATTGATCCAATGCTTCGTGGAAAAATTCACCTGTTGCAGCTGGAGATAGTCCAAAAACATCTCTTTCTTTTAATCCTAAACCAAATCGAGAGAAGTATTGGTACTGGCAATGATAAAAACTTTCCATTCTTGAAACAGAAGTATAAATCTGCTTGCTATACAACTCATCTGCTAATTGATCTTGCAAATTCTCAGGCAAGTTTTGATGTCCCAAACTTTCAAAGACATGTGTGGCTAAATCCGCTTGGGCTTGCGTCATTAATTCGCGTTCCATCGTTAACCAAAATGGTAAAATACCTTCTTGTGTTTCTTTTTTCTGTCGTTTCAAATTTGTCAGATCGCTTATCAATGTCCGATAAGTCCCAATATGTTCCAAGCTAACCTGCTGATTATCCGAAATCGCTAACGTGTTTCGCTGTTGCATATTCAACCCTAAATCATATTGAATATTTTTTAGATAAGTAGAGATTTTTACATCTTTGGTTGTATCTTTCACGCTTGGATATGAAAAATACAAGCGCTCTGTTGCTGAAGAAAACATGATATATGCATTGAAAGGTTCTTTAGCAATGCTTTTTCTTGTGTCGTTCAATAAAAATTGCCCTTCATCCAAATAACCATTAACAAATTGTCGTTCTTCATCAGAAAACAGTGTTTTGTTATCAAACTTTTGCGGTAACACTTGATCTGTCAAACCAATGGCAAAAACAACCTTTGCCTGCCCTGGTCGAGCAAGATCAATGGCACGAACTTGTACTTGATCTATAGCTGTCGGTACTTTATTGTAGCGCAACCCTTCTAAACCACTGGAAAATATTTCTTCAAATATAGCCAAGTTAAAAGAATCATTTCCATAGATTGTTACATACTCATCCAGAAGGGTCATCAAGGCTTGCCATGTTTGTTCATGATTTCTAGCGGATTCTAATTGTCCTGTGCTAATTGCTTGATTACGCCACATCATTAATTGCTTTTCCACTCCGCTGCTCACTAAAAATTGATAAAAATGGTCAGCCGCTTCCATACCTGTTTGGGCTTTTTCGATCTTCTCAAAAAACGTTGGGATTGTTTGCTGTATCATTTTCCGAACAGTATTGGCGTCTTTTTCAATCATTTCAGTGTCATCTTGTTGGTCTGCTTCGAAATCATAGCGAATAAAGTGCCAATCTTTGTCTTTTTCCCAATGATACCCTTCATACCCATACGCAAGCACTACATTTTCGGTTACATCAATTTTACGACGCCATTCATTCCGTTCTATTTGCCACTCTTCCATTGAAGTTTGATCTTCGATTTGGAAAAATAGTTCCGTTCTTAAAAAACGTAATACATCACGATAGCGATATCGATAGGCATGAATAGCAAATAAGGATTGAATAAACTCAACTAATGGATGCTGTTCCATTGCCATGTCTCGATCCAAATAGATTGGAATTTCATGCAAAGAAAATACAGGCTCGATCATAGTTTCATAACTATCCAATTCTCGTGTGAGTATCTGAATATCTTTATAGCGATAATTCTCTTCAACGACCAATCTCCTAATTTCTTTAGCAATATGACTAATTTCTTCTTTAAGATTTTCTGCACACCAAAGTTGTACAGAGTCATCATCTATCATTTTTTTGTTTTTTTGAGGATGATTCTCCTGTGCCTTAACCCAGTAATCTTCCAGAGTTTTAAGACCATCATTAACAATCAAAAAGTTGTTTTTCTCAACATAATCAGGCAGAATAGCTACATTTGATTTTCTAGCTAATTGATACAACTTATTGTAGGTAGTACCTGTTTCATAAAATAAGTTCATCATTGAAGGTAGCTCACTTGGATATTTTTTGTCCAAAACCAAAGAAATTTTAACCTCTCCGCCTTTACGCATTAAAACATCTATCAATTTTAACTCTCTTGCTGAAAATCGGTGATAACCATTCACCACAAACAAAACATTACTCAAATCCTGATTCTCTAGATACTCTGTTAAATAATTAATGATTTCTGCTGACTTAATCCCATATTGACTCATGGTTTCTTCAAATTTTGAGAAAATCAATTTAATATCTTGAACCTTCAGTTGCAAATCTTGCTCTTTGCTATCAGCATTTTCTCCTGATAAAAGACCAAATAGTTCTTCTAAATCAATGTTTCCTTCTTTCATTTCCTGATATAAATCAAATAATTGTTGAATAAAACCAGATTTATTGATTTCTCCACGGAAGACTTTTAATGATTCTTCATTTTCTGTTAAAATCTTCCTAAAAACCATTGCAGCTCCAGCTTCAGAGAGTACTTCAGCGCTATAGTATTGAGTATGTTGTAAATAGTACCAAGCTAATCGATAAAAACTAAATACCTGTAAACGCATCGTAGCAATGGAATCACTTTGATTATTTTGTATATATTTTATTCGCTTAAGCGCATTGATTTCTTGTTCAAATTTCATATGGTTTGGTACCAAATAAAAAACTTCATTTGTATCTTTTTCTGATAACCACTTAACGGATTCTTGCAAAAGTACTTCTTCTAAGTCCATTTCAGCAGTTCCACGGATAAATTGTAGGCTCATGTTGTCACATCCTTTATAAATGTCTGATACCTCTTAGTTTATCATAGATCGCCATCAAATATGATAATCACTATTCAACAAAAAAAGCCCCTTAATTAAAAGAGAGCTTTCTTATTCTTTAAAGAGTTACATGTTTGCTCCTTCTAAATCGTTCCAAAACGATTCAGCGGCCATAAAACAAACTTAACATCTCCTGATATATTATCCTTACTGATAAAACCAATCATTCGTCCATCCTTAGAATTACGACGATTATCCCCCATTACAAAGTATTCACCTTTAGGTACTTTTTTCTCACCAGTTACTTCATTTAAAGTAAAATCATATGTCAATGGCAATCCATCTGTTACTTCACTTTTGAATTTATCTAGATAGGGCTCTTTCACTTCTTTACCATTGATGTATAAAACATCCTTTTTGTACTCAATCGTATCACCTGGTAAACCAATTACTCGTTTAATATAACTCTTTTTGGGTTCATCCGGGGCTGGAAATGTTACGATATCAAAGCGATTAATCTCAGTATTTTTCAACGCAATCACTCGCTCACCATCAGCTAAGGTTGGGTCCATTGAATGTCCCTTAACCACAACAGGTGTAAATACAAATTCTCTCAATAAAACAAGGACTACTGCTAGACCTATAAAAAATAATACTGTATGTAATAACTCTTTAGATTTCAAACTCATTCCTCCAAAAAACTTGCTTTCTATATTTTACCACAGACAAAGAAATTTCTACAGGATTCTTTTCATTTTGCTTATTTTTTTTAATTATCTTAATAATTCCACGGGTAACCTCCACCTAAGTTTAATTATAATTAAATGAATTCCCCTCAACATTAATGAATTCCCCTATATCCAATGCCATTGCTCTGTTTTCTTCAATCGGGCAAATAAAACCTCCTTGGAAAATGTTTTATTTCTAATATCTAATAAAAATAGATGACTCTACATGAAACATTTGATAAACTATACAAGAATATGATTCCTAAAGGAGGTTATACATCATGTTTATTACATTCGGTATGTTTATTGGCTTGATTCTGTTAACAGTTATCATGATTGCACTGATTATTTATTTAACATTTACAAGCGGAAAAAACAACAACTCACGTCACCTAAAAGCTCTGCAAGCAGAGGAAGAAGCAAAAGAACGGCTTGCTAAAAATACGAATGAAACGTCTCACCCATCGATTCAATCAGAACAATTTAGATCAAATCAACAAAATAACTTTAGTCAAGAATCACAGCAACAGCATGAATTTGATTCAAGTGAAATAGTTGAAGAAGACGATTCATTATATGTTCTACCTTATCCTAAAGACAATAACTTTCGATGATTATTTTTCTACTGTTTTTATTAAAAAAATAAAAACAGTAGATTTTTTTTGTATTAAAAAAATAAATAATTACTGTTATATGTGATACTATCCATAAAATTTGACTTTAAAACGTTCTGTTTCTATAATTTGGGAAAAAGCTAATAAAAGGGATGATTAAATGGAAAATATGTTAAATGAAAAAAGCAAAAAAAAAATTCAGCTTTTTACTGAATTATTATATAGAGAAAATGAAGAAATTTCTTTTTCTTATTTACAAAATTTCCTTAACATTTCTTTGAGTACCTTAAAAAGATATTTCCAAGAACTTTCTACAGATGTCAAAGCTAATGAACATCTACAAAATCTGAAACTAAAAAAAAGAACCGGTGGATATTTAGTTCAAAATCATTCGGTTCACGATATGGATTATCTGATTATTCAGTTACGTCTCAAATATTTTGAAGAGTCTCTGTTATTCAAAATATTTTTAGAACTTCTTTTAAATCATTACAATTCAGTAGAGGACTTAGCTGACAAATTATATGTTAGCCCTCCACATATATATAAAAACATCAACATAATTAATGCTGAATTAAAAAGATTCCCCTTAAAAATAGTCTTTCACCCCAATACTAATTTTCAAGGAAAAGAAAAATATATTCGAATGCTTAACTTTTATTTCTTTTGGAATGTTTATAGAGGGATTGCTTGGCCATATAACTTTCCAAATATGAAACATTTTTCTGCCAGTGTTGATTTTACCCAATTGGAAACAAAGTACCCTGATTCAGTCGTTAAACGCCTAGAATTTATGGTTGGTTTATTCATGGTCAGACAAAAAGAACATCCCATTCGATTACCAAAAAAAATCAAAGCGTTATCGAAATATTTTAAAACGGCTAACGATGTTTCACAACTCGTAGAACCCTTCCTTGCATCTGAGGACGAGATTTTATTTTTTAATTTGATTGCTAGATGTTATATTTCTGAAGTAGATACATTGCAAGATAAAGTAAGGTTATATGAATCGTTCCCAAGAAGCTTACCACTAATCAAGGCTTGCGATTTACTAATAGAAGAATATGAACAAAATATCCACTTTGATTCTTCCGTGAACAAAGATCAAAGAGCCACTATCTTTTACTATGTATTGATTGGTATGATCCAAGCAACGTATTTTTCGATGAGTCCAGTACAATTCTTTAGAGCTTCTTTTATTGAAGAAAACAGTAATAAGCTTTCCATAAAAGAGAATCACAGTATTCATGAATTTTACCATAATTTTAAAAAAGAACACCCTGACTTCCCAGTTCCAGATTCATGCAACTTTGGAATGTGTGTCTTACTAACTGTTTTAACTGAAACTTTTTCACCTCCATCTTTATCTGTTTACATTCAATACTCTAAAAATAACATTGGTACAGCATATATTAAAAATAAACTACTTACGATATTTAATCCTAAAACAATACAAATAACGGAATCTTTACAAGATGCCGAGCTTGTCATCATAGATTGTTTCGAACCTCGGGAGGAACGGACAAAACAAAAGGTATTCTATATTTCAGATGTTTATGATGAACAGACCTGGTATGAACTGTTCTCTTGCATCCAAATGATTCTTTTTAAAATGAATAAAAGGATTCCATAAGAGTCACTAAGAAGTTCTTTTGAACTAAAATAAAAAATGCCGCCGAATGCAAGTGTCCTCATTCGGCGGCATTTTGTTTAAACAGATTTAAAAACTATATCACAAACGTGCATTCAATTCTTTTGCTAAGTCTTCAAAGCCAGGTTTACCAAGCAAGGCAAACATATTTTTCTTGTAAGCTTCTACACCTTCTTGATCAAATGGATTCACACCATTTAAATAACCTGAAATACCAACAGCAATTTCAAAGAAGTACATAACATAGCCCAATGAATAAGCATCCATCGCAGGGATTTTAACGATCATGTTCGGCACGCCACCGTCTGTATGAGCAAGTAAAGTCCCCTCAAAAGCTTTTGTATTTACAAAATCGATTTCTTTACCTTGTAAATAACCTAACCCATCCAAATCTTCTGTTAGTTCTGGAATAGAAACTACGTGACGCGGTGTTTCAACTTTAACGACTGTTTCAAACAAGTTACGCATTCCATCCTGAACATATTGACCCATCGAGTGCAAATCAGTAGAAAAATCGGCTGCTGCTGGGAAAATTCCTTTTTGGTCTTTTCCTTCTGATTCGCCGAAAAGTTGTTTCCACCACTCAGAAAAATAATGCATACCTGGTTCATAGTTAATCAACATTTCAGTTGTTTTGCCTTTACGGTATAAGATATTTCTTAATGCCGCATATTGATACGCTTGATTTTTAGTCAAGTCAGTAGTTGTTGCATATTCTTTACGCGCATCATTAGCACCTGTCATCAAGGCATCAATGTCTCCACCGCTTACAGCAATCGGTAATAACCCGACTGGTGTCAGTACAGTGAAACGTCCACCAACGTCATCAGGAATTACGAATGTTTCCCAACCTTCAGCATCAGCTTCAACCTTAACAGCACCTTTAGCACGGTCAGTTGTTGCATATATACGTTTATTTGCTTCTTCTTTACCATATTTTTTGATTAATAATTCTTTAAATACTCTAAATGCAATTGCCGGCTCAGTTGTTGTGCCTGATTTTGAAATAACATTTACTGAGAAGTCACGATCACCAATAACGTTGATCAAGTCTGCTAAGTAAGTTGAACTGATACTGTTTCCAGCGAAGAATACTTGTGGTGCTTTTCTTTCATCTGCTGGTAATAAATTATTAAATGAATGATGTAAAAATTCAATCGCTGCTCTCGCGCCTAAGTAAGAACCACCAATACCAATTACAACCAAAACCTCAGAATCAGATTGAATTTTCTCAGCTGCTTTTTTGATACGAGCAAATTCGTCCTTATCATAATTTTCTGGTAGATCGATCCAGCCAGTAAAATCACTTCCAGCCCCAGTTCCTTCTCTTAATGCTTTGTCTACTGCAGTCACTTGAGCCTGCATGTATTCCAATTCATGATCAGCAACAAATGGTGTCAAATTGGAATAATCAAATTGAATGTGTGACATTCCTTCTCCTCCTTGAAATTAAACTTAATACAGTATCTACTTTACGTTCTTTTTCTGCTTTTTTCAAGCAAATTATTACTGTATGTACCAATTTTCTTTTTTTTCATTTAATATGGATAATTTATAGCATAAAAGTTGACAGATAAAAAAGAAAGAATGATTGTAAATATCTACATCACAATCATTCTCTATTCGATTTTATTCAACTGTCAACAAGTTCTCCGCTTGTCTAAACTAACCCTTGGCTAAGCATTGCTTTAGCAACTTTTTCAAAACCAGCAACATTTGCGCCTAATACAAAATTATTTGGTGCCTCGTATTTAGCAGCAGTATCACGACATGTTTCATAAATATTTTTCATAATATCCTCTAACATGCCATCAACTTTATCAAATGACCATGATAAACGTTCTGAATTTTGGCTCATTTCTAGGGCTGAAACTGCAACACCACCAGCATTGGCTGCTTTACCTGGACAATAAAGAACCCCCGCTTTAGCTAATGCATGAACCGCTTCTAAGGTACATGGCATATTTGCTCCTTCAGCAACGACTTTCCCACCATTTTGGATCAAGCGTTTTGCTTGTTCTTCGTTAATTTCATTTTGTGTAGCACAAGGCAAAGCGATATCATAATTTATGTCAAAATCCCAGACTGACTGACCATCATAATAGGTTGCATCTTTATGAGTGTCTACGTACTTAGAAATTCTTTCACGATTCTTCTCTTTAAGTTCTTTGACTAACTCAACATCAATACCATTAGGGTCATAAATAAAACCATTCGAGTCAGAACACGTAAGAACGGAAGCACCCAATGCTTTTGCTTTTTCCATCGCATAAATAGAGACATTCCCACTGCCTGAAACAACTACTTTTTTTCCTGCAAATGAATCATTTAAATCATCTAATAGATGTTTTACCAGATAAACACAACCATAGCCTGTTGCTTCTGTTCTAGCTTCACTACCCCAATAGCCTAATGGCTTACCTGTTAGAACTCCTGCATCATAATTTCTCAAACGCTTATATGTGCCATACAAATAACCAATTTCTCTTGCTCCAACACCAATATCCCCAGCTGGCACATCCGTACTTGGTCCAATATGTTTTTGTAATTCTGTCATGAAACTTTGACAAAAGCGCATAACTTCACCATCTGATTTTCCTTTAGGATCAAAGTCACTTCCGCCTTTGCCTCCGCCAATCGGTAACCCTGTTAAACTATTTTTAAAAATTTGTTCAAATGCTAAAAACTTCATTACACTCAAATTCACGCTAGGGTGAAAGCGTAAGCCTCCTTTGTAAGGACCAATCGCAGAATTGTACTGTACTCGATAGCCTCGGTTCACACGCCAGTTGCCTTGGTCATCTTGCCACGGAACTCTGAACTGCAAAATTCTTTCAGGTTCGATCAAAACACCTAATATATTGGCTTCAATGAATGCTGGATTTTCTTTTAAAAATACCTCAACTGTCGGTAAAAATTCGTCAACTGCCTGCAAGTATTCAACTTGCCCTCGATCGTTTTCATGAATCTTCTTTTGAATTTCTTCCACGTACTGTTTTGCTTCCATCTAATCACCCTCTCATCGTTATAATCCTATTTTAACCTAAATTCAGAAAATTTCCACAATTTTTTACTAGAAAATGAAAAAAATACAGAAAAAATTTTGAAATTTGTGTTAAACTACCATTGAAGCGGAGGAGAATTTATGAAATTATTCGATGTTATTGTCGTTGGAGCAGGTACTAGCGGTATGATGGCTGCTATTGCAGCAGCTACAGCAGGCAGTAATACACTATTGATAGAAAAAAACAAGCGCGTAGGAAAAAAACTATTATTAACCGGTGGTGGCCGCTGTAATGTGACTAATAATCGTCCAGCAGATGAAATTATTGCCCATATCCCTGGAAATGGTAAATTTTTGTACAGCGCTTTTTCGCAGTTTAATAATTATGATATTATGGAGTTTTTTGAGTCCAATGGCACCCATCTAAAAGAAGAAGATCACGGACGGATGTTTCCTGTCACAGATCGTTCTAAAACCATTGTAGAAACCTTATTTAATAAACTGGAACAACTTGGTGTAACTATCTACACAGAAGCTAAAGTTGAAAAGATTCTCCATAAAGATCAACAAGTAATTGGTGTCGCTTTGGAACATGAAAAGATTTATGCTCCATGCGTTATTTTAACTACAGGTGGCCGGACTTATCCTTCTACTGGTGCAACAGGTGACGGTTACAAGCTAGCTAAGCGATTAGGACATACAATTAGCCCATTATATGCTACAGAGTCCCCAATCATCTCTGAGGACTTATTCATTCGAGATAAGACACTTCAAGGATTATCACTACGAGATGTCTCACTCGCTGTGTTAGATTCTAAAGGAAAAACCATTGTAAGTCATCAAATGGATTTACTATTCACACATTTTGGTCTATCTGGACCTGCTGCATTAAGATGCTCTAGCTTTATAAATCAAGAACTTCAAAAAAATAATGATCTGCCTGTTACTTTATCTCTTGATATTTTCCCAGAAAAAGAAAAGTCTGAAATTCTTAGTGAGTTACAAAGTAAATTACATGAACATCCTGATAAAACAATAAAAAATGCTTTAAAAAACTATATACCAGAACGCTATCTAGATCTTTTGCTCGAACAGTTAAAACTAGTGAATACTCCAGCAAAACAAGTTACAGATCTTCAATTGGAACAATTTGTTCAAACTACAAAAGGATTCCTTATCCATGCGGTTAAAACTTTACCTATAGAGAAGTCTTTTGTAACAGGTGGAGGTATATCATTGAAAGAAGTAAACCCTAAAACAATGGAAAGTAAAAAAATCGGCGGACTATTCTTTGCTGGTGAACTATTGGATATTAACGGCTATACAGGTGGCTACAACGTCACTGCAGCTTTCGTCACTGGTCATGTAGCCGGAAGTCACGCTGCTGAAATTGCAGAGTATACTTATTTACCTCTTGATGAAATGTAGTCTTAGTAGTGCATTAACATATAAAAAGGATAGAAAAAACAGCTCTAAGTAATTCACAGGAGCTGTTTTTTCTATCTATTTTTTTGTTAAAATAACTGTCCATCTAAACTTCAAGAATGTACCCGATTGAACGAACGGTTTTAACACGAGCAGGAGAATTTATTTGTTTAGATAATTTTTTCCGAACGTGAGAAACAAGATTACAAACACGATTCTTTTCAACCTCATTTGTACTGTTTTTCCAAATAGAATTATATATCTCTTCGTAGGTAACTGTTTGGTTTTTATTTTTGTAAAGAAGGCTGAGAGCAACAAATTCTTGTCTTGTTAAATCCACTTCCTTTTGTCTGTTAATTAAAGCACAGGATTTTTCTGGAATTAATTCAAAAGAATTGTTTTCTTCAATTGGCTCAACAAGTTTATTTTTAATACGTTTTAAAATATTTTTTAAAATCAGATCAAATTCTTCTGGTTCTTCAGTAAATATGCCATCTGCACCTAATTTTAAATAAACCATGCGCGATGTGTATACTGTATGGTTTTCATTAGTAAGAATCAACAGATAGATATCTGAAATTTTCCTAACTTCTAGTAGATATTCACATATTTTAGTAAAATTCATTTCTGTACTTTCTTCTAAAATTAAAACATCCATGATATTAATGTCATTTAAATCAAGATCTTCTACTACCTTTAAAGAATATGACTCATCTGTTTCTAATTGTTTAAAGTATTCATTTTGAGGTTTAATCAGTGAAACATAACCTATATTGTACATACTCATTTCTCCTATTTTCAATTTCTTAACCCTACTCATTAACAATTACAAAACCTTATTTCATTTTATTTCCTTCTATTCCTTGTTGGGTTATTTTTCCTTTGCTGTTTTTTCTTACGTTTTCTTTTTTCCATTCTGCGCTTTTTTTGTTTTCGTTTAGTAACATACTGTCCAAAAGCATAGGTTACTATTAACAGAACCAGCACACCTGCCGCTGCCCCAATGATATACCATTTCGTATAATCTTTTTCTAACTCAACAGCTCTGTCATTTAATTTCTTCGCTTCCTCACCACTAATTTCGAAATCTTTTGACCAGTCCCATTTGTCAGAACCGTCTGTGGCAGTCATATGCAATGTATATTTTCCAGCTTTAAATTCTTGGTTTTCCCAATTAATACTGTAATTGAAATTAGAATTGGGCGCCATTCGCAACCCTTCTTTGTTTGTTTCAAACAGAGTCTCTTTCTTTCCTTTTTTGGTCACACGTGCAGTTACATCCAGATTCTGCATAATAACTGGTTGTGTATTTTGAATATTCGCTTTTACAACATTTCTGTAATTAATTTGAGACGCTTCAATTTTACCAAGCTTCGTTTCAGGTTTTACTTCTTTGTCCGTTTCTTTCAAAAGAACGCCAATGGCAAAAGCAAAACGATTTTCAATTTGTACGCCTGCTTTATTTTTATTGTCCTTACTTTTGTCTTCTTTCTCAGTAAAATGAAGACCACCTAAAATGACACCGTCAAAGCTCTCTTCTGGCATAGTCACTTTGATTTTAACTTTTTTACTGCTCTTTGGAGGAATTGTTGTTTCTTTTTCCACCTCAGCAATTTTTGAAAATGGAGATTTTAAAGTGGAATCTAATTCTGGGTTATCAATACTATAATCCACAATTCCGTTGTCATTAGTGATAGCCGAATTAGCATGATTAACTACAGTAACTTCCCTATCCAATGAGTTATTCATCATAACTTCTAATTCTTGAACTTGTCCAGGTTTCATTAATAACTCAAAGTATGATTTTGATTTGTTAATCTGGTTTTCTGGAAGAACCGCACTAACCGAAAAGTTCATTGATTCATTGTTAGCAAAAGCCGCTAGAGGCATACTTCCTAATGCGATGATGGTGATTAATAACGATAATATACGTTTCATTCTTTTCTCCTAACCATTTCCTAATAAGTTTCTATGTTATACAATATTTTTTAACATATGTAAGAATCGTTTGATAAACGAGAAGAAATTCTTGCTCGTTTACCAAACTATTCATTGAAAAGCTATGACTTACTTGCTTGTTGGTGTACTTGCAAGTGTCCATGTAATCGTTGATGTATATGCTTTTGCATATTTTTTTGATTTCGCTGGCACAGCTAATGTAATGTTAGTATTCACATCAGTTGCTGATGTACCTGCTTCCGAACCATATGAAGTCACCCAAGATCCCATACCTTTATTTGCTGCTGCTGTCATAACGTTAGATGCAGTATCTGAGATAGTAATGACTTCTGCTTTTCCATCTTTAGTAGGAATAGTTGGGACTAAACTAGCATCAGCATCTAGATTTCCTTTAATATTTCCATTAGCAAGTGTCAATGTCGCTCCTAGTACTTCGTCTGTCTCATCTGGAGTTTTGAAATCTGTACGTGATACAGTTACATTCCATCCTTCGTTTGTTCCACGGTTATCCGTTACTTGAACGTAATGAGGGACATATTTTGGAGCAGCTGGTTTTTCACCTGTAGCTATTGTAGTCGCTTTTACCATTAAAGGATGGTATGTTTTGTCTCCACCTGAAATTTTTTGCTCTCCGAAAGAAAGATTCGGTACAAAATCAAATCTTAATGGACCTTTTGTTGAGGTTCCTTCACCTGGATCAGGTGTAATGCCGCCACCTTCCGGATCTGTCGGATCGGTACTGCTGCCATCTCCTTGATCGTCGGCTTTGAAAGATACTTTTGCATTTGTTGTAGCTGGTATCTCAACTGCGAAAGCTGGTAATGCCCCAAGAACAGTTGTACTAATTAATAATGCAGCTGTTGTTAATGTAATCTTTTTCATAGTGTTTTCCTCTTCCTTTTTGTGTTTTTTGTTTTTTGTGTGTTACTTTGTGTGCTTTTTATGCAGGACTATCAACTAATGTCCAAGTTAATCGAGTCTTATATGCACCGGCTACTTTTGCTAAATCACCAGGTACGCTAAGAGAAATACTTCTTTTACCTTCCTCTTCACTACTTCCCAATGAATAGAACCATGTTCCCATACCAGTACTTTCAGCCGCCGTCACTGCATCATGATTCGCAGGCGTAGCTGCATCACCGTCAAAAGTAATTGCTGACGGTGCGCTTGGTGCTTTAGTAGATAAAGAAGCTGATTTCAATGTTGTGTTTGAAAATCCTAATACTGCACCAGTAAGTTTAGTAACTACCTTGCCATCCTCACTGACGTTTTCAAACTGTTTATCTTGTCTCACTTGTAGTTTCCATCCAGCGTTTGATCCACGGTTATCTGTAACTTGAATAAAGTTGGCTTTTTCAACGAGTTCTGGCTTCCCAACATATCTCACTGAATCTAATTTTGCATAATACTTTTCAGTATTCCCTGAAATTTTTTGACTATCAAATTTAATTTTTGAAATATAGTCAATCGTTAATGGACCAACCATTCCAGTTCCATCTTCAATCTCGTTACCATTATTAGGATCTGTTGGTTTGTTAGGCTGGTCAGTATTTTGCGTGAACGAAATCTCTGCATCTTGTTTTTGAGGATCAGCGATTGTTGGTGGCTTTATTGGTTCTGTTGGCTCCTCAGCAAATGTTGTTGCCCCTAACATTAGACCTGCAAATGTTGTAAGACCTAAAGCGAATAGTCTTGTTTGTGTGTTCTTTTTCATATTTGTTTCCCCCTATGTTTTTGATTATATTGGTGAATCCACTAACTCCCAAGTTAAAGAAGTTGTGTATTTCCCTCTCTTTTTTTCAATATCCCCTGGAACTTTAATTTGGATACTTTTTTTGCTCTCCGAAAGATTACTTCCAAACATAATAATCCAAGTGCCTTTTCCTGTTTTTTCGTCAGACCTTGAAACTTCCATTGGTTGACTATTTATAGGATCTAGTGTTATATCCTTGGTATATATCGGTTCTTTGTTCCCATTCGGAGAAATAAGTTTAATGTTTTTCAACATCATTTCAGCACCAGTTAATGTATGATCGCCATTTCTCAGTTGTCCATTTTGTTTGACTGTTAATTTCCAACCATTATCTTTTCCACGATTGTCAGTTATTTGAATGTAGTTAGGAACTTCATCCTCTGAACCATCGCTTACTGTTTTTACTTTTGTTAACTGGGCGAAGTATACGTCATCATCTGCTGATCCATCCTGCTCTCCAAAAACTACATGAGGAGCAAAATCAACACTTAACGGTCCCGGTGTCCCTGGTTTAATCGGAATATCTGAAATGATTTCCACAGGCTCACTGAGTTCTTTAGGATTTAATGGCGCTGTAGGGTCTTTGTTCTCAGTAAAAAAAACTTCAACCTCAGACTGCCTCCCTGTATCTGCTTGTGCAATTGTCACCGACTGAACGATGGTCAAAATACCTAGTATTAAAATAATGTTGTAAAAAAGTTTTTTTGTTCTTTTGATCATGATTTCCCCCCTATATTACGGTCCATTCTCAAGTGTCCATATTATTTGAGTGGAATAATCCATGCCTGATCGAACACTTCCTGGTGAAACTGTTAGAACCAATTCTTTTTGCTTTTCTTTTGAAAATTCTAATTCTACTAATCTGTTTTTTTCTATATCAGATTGATAAATGACTGTATTTGCTAGTTCATTTATTTCCTGTTCGTGGTGATTATTATTTAAATCATACGAACGATAGATTAAGTCTATCGTTGATCCAACTCCTGTTGAAGTCGTAAATGGCTGACTCAGTTGTGCTGCCAAACGCCATTTTTCTTTTTTAAAACGACTGTCATCAATTGTCAATCGTAGATTATTTTTTAAAGTGTGTTCTTGTCTTCTTGCTTTTATTGTTTGAATACCAAAATCAATTGTTATTGGTATATCCTTAAAACCTATACTTCCCTCAAGAAGCTCCACCTTAATTTTTTTTGAAAGTGTACCAATGGCTAAATTTATCTCGTAGACTCCAGGCTCTTTAATTGTCGAACCATAATCAATAGTAAGTTCATTCGTTAGAAGTTCGCCTGTTGTTATGTCCCACGCATTCACTTTAGCATGTTGCAAAATAAATTCTCTTTGATTTTCTCTAGTCTCTGGAAAATCGATTGCTAAAGCTGTCAAATTAGACGCTTGCAATAAGTGAGTTTCATTGATCGTTGTATCCAAATCTTTTACGATAACTGGTACATTAACGATGACAAAGTTCCCCGCCTTATCAATCACCTTAACCTCTGCAATTTTGTATCCTGCCTTTTGAATATCCGGCTCCTTAATTAATTCAATCGTTATATTATCAGAGCCATCCCCAGCATTATCGGAAACATTTTTTACAAGTTGATTAACTTGGGGCAATGGAGAACCTAATTCTAATACTTGCTTAACAGCTTCAGCTTTAGGTGGCGTAGTATCAGCTACTTTTTTAACATCTGAAGGCAGACTACTATTTCCACCAGCATCTGTCGCAATTGCATAATACTGCTTATACGGAAAGAGCGGTTTTTGGGTTTCTGGAATCGTGAAACTGAACTGATCATCGGCTCCCGAAGTACCTTGTATAAATACAGTCTTTGTTTCAGCATCATAAATTTTCACTTGTGCTCCCGATTCAGCACTTCCAGTAAAAAATTGACTAGTATCTTTAATTGCATTTAAAACGGGTTTTTCAGGTGGTGTTGTATCCTTGACTATTGTCTGTTCCGTCTTATACTTTCCATTCAACATGCTATAAACACTGATCGTTGTATCTTTCTTAAAATGCTCTCCTTCAGGCAATGAATAGCTATAATTTCCTTCGCTATCTGCTCGAAGGTGATATTTTATAGTATCTCCATCAATCCCTGTGGTTATCTCACCTTCTGGGAATGAAGAAGTACCAGAAAAACTTAGAAAAGACTTTGGATATGCTTTTCCACTAATCATTCGAGATTCAATGCTCTTAGGATTGTCTCCTAACGCCGAAACTGTTAAAGTCATATTAATTTTATTTAGCAGTGCTTGTGCTTTCGAAACTTCAGCCGTTAACAAGTTTAGGTCTGAAGTTGTGGAGAGAGTATTTACAATTTTTTTTACCTCATTGATTTTTTTTTGAGTTACTGATGATTTCAACTCTGTATGAGTTTCATCTGTGAATAATTCATCAACATAAGGTTTAACCTGTTTAAGCGTAACTGGTCCTAAATCATATAGTTGGATATTTTTAAATACCACTTTAGAACGGGTATTCATATATTGAACTTTTGAACCAAATGAAATATATTCAGATGAGTAAACCCCTTTGAAAATTACGTTCAAATGTGTTTCCTTAACCACTCTTTCGATAAACGGGTAAACTGATCTATTGTAGACAGTTGCTATTGGAGTATAGAAACTAGCATCACCTGGTACGATATCCATAACTAACCTATAATAGTTTCCATCTTTAACGCTAAAGCTACCACGAACCACAAAATGATTATCATCAGATATCGCCGATTTGTGTATTATGGTAAGATTATTTTCATCTCTCGTAATATCATACCAATCTGTTTTTTTATTCCAGTTATTTTTATCAGCAAAAAAATGTCTATTCTCTTGTGCCTGGCCTTCTTGTGGCCAATGATAAGTATGTCCATACCAACTATTAAATAAAATAGGTGTTCCTTCTCTTAAGTTTACATCTGCTGATGGTGTATCTACAGTTGTGTCAACACCAGCTCGAATCTTAAGTGTACTAGCTAGAAAAAAAACGCAGAATGAAGCTATAATTAACGTTAACGCAGAGAAAACTATCTTATATTTCAATTTTCTTATTTTTTTCACCTCCCAAAACAACCACTGATGTTATCTTTTTTTTGATTTATAGCGAAATCTAAAAATCAATACAGTTATACTGCCTAGTGTTACAAGTAACCCTAGCATTATGAAGAAAGTATTAACCTCGGAGCCTGTTTTAGGATAAAACTTGCCAGCTGTATTTGGAAAAAACTTCCCTTCATCCTTTTTTTCATCCTTTTTTCCGGTCTTTTCTTCAGTCTTTTCGTAATCCTTACTATCTGTGCTATTGGTAGTACTTTTTCCTTTGACATCCTCTTTAAATGTTAAGGCAATTTCTGAATCATAATTCGCAGATTCAGCAGTTTCGTTCCAAAGAAACACACCACACAAAATCACAAGCAGAGTAGAAACAACATTTTTTTTCATAGCACTCCTTCTCCCATACCTTTATGGCTTTTTCAAAAAACAACATAAAAATAAATTAAATTAAAATTATTTCTTTTTCCCATCTCTATTTAATAATAAATTATAAATAGAATAAAACAAAATCCAAAACTGAACATTTTTCAATCCCATTTTAGATAAAATAACAAAATAAAAATTATATAAACCTTGAATGAAAAGAGACTAATGTTTTTATTAATAACAAAAAATGATTAATCTTATGACTCTCTTCCTCCCCCTCCTCTTTCCTCAGGGGCCATTCTCAAGTGTCCATATTATTTGAGTTGTGTATTCTTTATTAGAACGAACACTTCCCGGCAATACATTTAGAATCACTTCTTTATCTTTATCTCGCGTAAAATCTACTTGATGCAAGCCATTACTCAATTTACTCGGTTCATAAATAGATATACCTTGTTCATTAAGCTTTGTGTCTACAACCTTCCCTACATCATAAGAACGGTATAATAAACTACTGGCAG
>NZ_MIKB01000004.1 GCF_001730365.1 Enterococcus quebecensis | reverse complement strand
GGTCCTCGGCATTAGTAATGTAGCACCCATAGCTCAACTGGATAGAGTGTTTGACTACGAATCAAAAGGTTAGGGGTTCGACTCCCTTTGGGTGCATTTGTAAATACGGGAAGTAGCTCAGCTTGGTAGAGCACTTGGTTTGGGACCAAGGGGTCGCAGGTTCGAATCCTGTCTTCCCGATTTATGTTGTGGGGCCTTAGCTCAGCTGGGAGAGCGCCTGCTTTGCACGCAGGAGGTCAGCGGTTCGATCCCGCTAGGCTCCATAGTAATTTATTATTTCCGCGGTGTAGCTCAGCTGGCTAGAGCGTCCGGTTCATACCCGGGAGGTCGGGGGTTCGATCCCCTCCGCCGCGATTACTTTTTTTAGAGCCTGGACCTTTAGCTCAGTTGGTTAGAGCAGACGGCTCATAACCGTCCGGTCGTAGGTTCGAGTCCTACAAGGTCCATTGTAGTGACGTTTTATCTAATAACACTTTTATTTCGGAGGATTACCCAAGTCCGGCTGAAGGGAACGGTCTTGAAAACCGTCAGGCGGGTAAAACCGTGCAAGGGTTCGAATCCCTTATCCTCCTTACAAAGTTCCTAAATGGAATCTTGTTTCTTTCTCTATAAGCTTACTTATAGAATATTATCGCGGGGTGGAGCAGTCAGGTAGCTCGTCGGGCTCATAACCCGAAGGTCGTAGGTTCAAATCCTGCCCCCGCAATTGCTTTTAAATAAGCAAAAAGTTATTAGTGACGCAACACAATAACGATGGTTTGGTAGTTCAGCTGGTTAGAATGCCTGCCTGTCACGCAGGAGGTCGCGGGTTCGAGTCCCGTCCAGACCGTTTTAAATTAATTTTGCGGGTGTAGTTTAGTGGTAAAACCACAGCCTTCCAAGCTGTTGTCGCGAGTTCGATTCTCGTCACCCGCTTTATGGGCCTATAGCTCAGCTGGTTAGAGCGCACGCCTGATAAGCGTGAGGTCGATGGTTCGAGTCCATTTAGGCCCATTTATCTATTATTATTTTCTTGGGGAAGTACTCAAGTGGCTGAAGAGGCGCCCCTGCTAAGGGTGTAGGTCGGGAAACCGGCGCGAGGGTTCAAATCCCTCCTTCTCCGTTTCATAGCGGCCCGTTGGTCAAGCGGTTAAGACACCGCCCTTTCACGGCGGTATCACGGGTTCGATTCCCGTACGGGTCATGTTTCATTAATTTTAATTTCGGAGGATTACCCAAGTCCGGCTGAAGGGAACGGTCTTGAAAACCGTCAGGCGGGTAAAACCGTGCAAGGGTTCGAATCCCTTATCCTCCTTACAAAGTTCCTAAATGGAATCTTGTTTCTTTCTCTATAAGCTTACTTATAGAATATTATCGCGGGGTGGAGCAGTCAGGTAGCTCGTCGGGCTCATAACCCGAAGGTCGTAGGTTCAAATCCTGCCCCCGCAATTGCTTTTAAATAAGCAAAAAGTTATTAGTGACGCAACACAATAACGATGGTTTGGTAGTTCAGCTGGTTAGAATGCCTGCCTGTCACGCAGGAGGTCGCGGGTTCGAGTCCCGTCCAGACCGTTTAAATTAATTTTTGGCGCAGTAGCTCAGTTGGTAGAGCAACGGATTGAAGCTCCGTGTGTCGGCAGTTCGATTCTGTCTTGCGCCATTTGAAAGAAGAAACATGCGGGTGTAGTTTAGTGGTAAAACCACAGCCTTCCAAGCTGTTGTCGCGAGTTCGATTCTCGTCACCCGCTTTTTTTCTTTAAGGGCCTATAGCTCAGCTGGTTAGAGCGCACGCCTGATAAGCGTGAGGTCGATGGTTCGAGTCCATTTAGGCCCATAATTTTAAAAGGCCCGTTGGTCAAGCGGTTAAGACACCGCCCTTTCACGGCGGTATCACGGGTTCGATTCCCGTACGGGTCATGTTTACAAAACATTTAGCTTATTGCCAAATGTTTTTTTTTTCGTTTTTATGAAAACGTTGACATTCTTTGTGTAATGGGGTATTCTATGTTTGTAAACAACAAGTGAATACTGGATAGTGATTGTTTAATTACAAGCTAAACCTAATTTTTCCAAAGTGGAGGAGTATCTTCTTTTTTGGAAAGGTTGGGTTTTTCTTTTTTACAATTAAAAGGAGTAAAACGTGAAGAAGGGAGTGAAAAAATGATTATTCAAAAAATTTTGAATAATAATGTTGTGATTACGTTGGATGTGAATAAAGAAGAACAAATTGTGATGGGACGTGGTATTGCATTTAAAAGAAAAATAGGAGATATCATACCTGAAGATCAGGTAGATCAAGTATTTCGTTTAGCAAATCAGGACACTTCTTTAAAATTTCAAGAGTTGCTAGGAGAGTTACCTTTAGAAGTAATGCAATTGTCTGATGAGATCATCAAGTACGCTAAAACTAAACTTAGTAAAAAGCTAAACGACACTATCTTTATTTCCTTAACAGATCATCTTCATACCGCTTTAGAGCGAATGAGGCAGGGAATTAAAGTTAAGAACTTTTTATTATGGGATATCAAACGTTTTTTTTCAGATGAATATTTTGTTGGTAATAAAGCTTTAGAAATGGTGAATGAGAAATTTGGTGTTATGTTACCAGAAGATGAAGCGGGATTTATTGCTCTACATTTAGTTAATGCCGAGATGGATGAAGAAGTAGGCGATATTTATGAATTGACCAAGATGATGCAAGAAATTACGAATATTGTTAAGTATCATTTTAAAGTTACGTTTAATGAAGATTCCGTTTATTTTTATCGTTTTAGTACTCATTTAAAATTTTTTGCTTATCGTTTATTGAATCATAAAGAATTTCATCATGAAGAAGATGGAGAATTATACGAAGTGATTAAAAAAAAATATTCCAATGCATATAATTGTGTAAATAAAATTGCTGATTTTTTAACTAAAAATTATCACTACACTGTTTCAAAAGAAGAAAAGATGTATTTAATTATTCATATTGCAAGAGTCATACAGACAAACAGCTAGTAAGATTATTAAATCTTAGAATAGAATGCAAACAAAATAGTTAGGAAAGGTGGAGCGTTATTGTAAGACAGAAAGATCGTTTGGATAGTGACATTAAGTTGGCTAAACCTTCAAAAGTATTGTGATTAAAAAACTAAACTTTGGAGGAACAAAAAAATGGGAAAATATCATGATTTAGCACAGAAAATTGTTAACAATGTAGGTGGAAAAGAAAATATTAATAGTTTAACACACTGCATTACTCGTTTACGTTTTAAATTGAAAGATGAATCAAAAGCAAATGATGATGTACTGAAAAATATGGACGGTGTTGTTACTGTGATGAAAAGCGGCGGACAATATCAAGTAGTAATCGGGAATCATGTGCCTGCAGTTTATGAAGAAGTTATAGGAATTGCTGGACTTTCTGCAGATACAGAACAGGAATCATCTGGTGGGAATATTTTCAATCGTTTAATTGACATCTTAAGTGGATGTTTCCAACCCTTTCTTGGTGCTTTAGCAGCTGCTGGGATGGTAAAAGGTTTAAATGCTCTGCTAGTTTTCTTGAAATTATATTCAGCTACTTCTGGAACTTATACAATGTTAAATGGCATTGGCGATGCAATCTTTTACTTTATGCCTGTGATTCTTGGTTATACTGCTGCCAGAAAGTTCAACCTGAACCCAATGGTTGGTATCGTTATTGGAGCTGCTTTGTGTTATCCAACGGTGCAAGGAAGTGCGCTGCAAGCTACCTTTGAAAAAACTGCGGGTGCAGGTGCAGCAGCACCATATAGCTTGTTAGGGTTGCCTGCTTACGATACGTTTTTAGGTATTCCATGGGTAGGTGCTGGATATACAAGTAGTGTTGTTCCAATCATATTCATTGTTGCTTTTGCAGCGAAAGTTCAAAAATTGTTCAAAAAAATTATTCCTGAAGTTGTTCAAACGTTCTTAGTACCATTTTTTGTACTATTGATTGCATTACCAGTTGGGTTCTTAGTTATTGGTCCAATCATCAGTATGCTGACAGATCTTCTAAGTGCAGGGTTCCAATCTTTGATGGGCTTCTCACCAGCATTGTATGGCTTAATCCTTGGGTTCTTCTGGCAAGTTTTAGTTATTTTTGGTTTACACTGGAGTGTTGTGCCCCTTGCAATCATGCAAATTACACAAGAAGGGTTCAGCCAAGTATTAGTAGGTTCGTTTGCAGCTAGTTTTGCTCAAACTGCGGTAGTTATGGCTATGTTCTTCAAATTGAAAGACAAAAAAATCAAAGCGTTATGTCCGCCAGCTATTATTTCAGGTATCTTTGGTGTAACTGAACCTGCGATTTATGGAATTACATTACCTAAAAAAACACCATTCATTTTTTCAATGATCGGTGCAGCAATTGGTGGTTTGTACTTGATGATTAACCAGGTTACTTCTTATACAATGGGTGGTTTGGGAATCTTTGGCGTTTTAAACTTTATCAATGGTGATGATGCAAGCGGAGTGATGCATTCTTTTGTGGCAATTTTGATTGCTATGACTATTGGGTTTACACTAACATTCTTCTTTTGGAAAGATAACACAGTTGCAGAAACAACTAAAAATGACAAGGCTCAAAAAGCAATAAAAGAAGCTGTTTTAAGTCCAGTAAAAGGTCGTGTCTTACCTTTAAGCAAGGCAAGTGATCAAGCATTTGCTCAAGGAGCGCTAGGCAAAGGAGTGTTGATTGAGCCAACAGAGGGTGTTGTAAGAGCACCGTTTGATGGGACTGTAATGACTCTATTCCCAACCTTACATGCTATTGGTTTGATTTCTGATCAAGGGATGGAATTATTGATTCATATCGGTATGGATACAGTTCAGTTAGAAGGTAAAGGATTTGAAGGTAAAGTCGCACAAGGAGACAAAGTGAAAAAAGGACAAGTTCTAGTTACTTTTGATATCGATGGAATAAAAGAAGCTGGTTATAGTGTAGAAACGCCAGTCATTGTTACAAACACTGGGGATTATCTAGATATTGTAGAAACTCAAGATCGTGAAGTAACATCAAATGATACATTAATTACTGGTTTAGCTTAAAGAAAAGGAGCTTGCAGCAGAAATTTGTATGTTTTGCTGCAAGCTTTATAAGAGAGAGGAATTTTGATATGTCATTTAGAAAAGATTTTTTATGGGGCGGCGCAACGGCAGCCAATCAATGTGAAGGCGCCTATAACGAAGGCGGACGTGGCTTAGCCAATGTAGATTTAGCACCAGTTGGACCAGATCGTTTTCCAGTAATTACTGGAGAGAGAAAAATGTTTGCTTTTGATGAGGAACATTTCTACCCAGCTCAAAATGCCATCGATATGTATCACCGCTACAAAGAAGATATTGCTTTATTCGGTGAAATGGGTTTTAAAACCTATCGTTTGTCAATTGCCTGGAGCCGTATTTTCCCTCTAGGAGACGAAACAGAGCCGAATGAAGACGGATTGAAGTTCTATGAGGATTTGTTCAAAGAATGCCGTAAACACGATATTGAGCCCCTTGTAACGATCACTCACTTTGATTGTCCGATGCATCTTGTTGAAAAGTATGGGGCATGGCGCAGTCGTGAATTGGTTGGTTTTTATGAAAACCTATGCCGCGTGATCTTCAATCGTTATAAAGGCTTAGTTAAATACTGGTTGACGTTCAATGAAATTAATATGATCCTACACGCACCTTTTATGGGAGCAGGTCTTTATTTTGAAGAAGGTGAAAATAAAGAACAAGTTAAATATCAAGCAGCCCATCACGAGTTATTAGCGAGTGCTGTCGCGACAAAAATAGCGCATGAAGTGGATCCGGAAAACCAAGTAGGTTGTATGTTAGCCGCGGGGACAAACTATGCATATACATGTAAACCAGAAGACGTTTGGGCCGCTCGTCAAGCGGATCGTGAAAATTTCTTTTTCATTGATGTACAATCTCGAGGAGAGTACCCAGCCTATGCATTGAAAAAATTGGAACGTGAAGGCATCGAATTACCCATTGAAGAGGGTGATTTAGAGTTATTAAAAGAACATACAGTAGACTTTATTTCATTTTCTTACTACTCTTCAAGAGTACAATCAACAGATCCAGCAGTGAATGAACAAACGGCTGGCAACATTTTCGCCTCTGTGAAGAATCCTTATTTAGAAGCGAGTGAATGGGGCTGGCAGATTGATCCATTAGGCTTACGGACAACAATGAATGAGTTGTATGACCGTTACCAAAAACCATTATTCATTGTAGAAAACGGCTTAGGAGCAGTGGATACACCAGACGAAAATGGACAAGTGATTGATGATTACCGTATCGAATATTTGGCAGCGCACATTCAGGCTATGAAAGATGCGGTAGAGCTTGATGGCGTAGATTTATTAGGATACACCACATGGGGCTGTATCGATCTAGTCTCAGCTGGAACTGGAGAAATGAAAAAACGCTATGGTTTCATCTATGTCGATCGTGATAATGAAGGAAATGGTACGTTAAAACGCTCGAAGAAAAAATCATTTGACTGGTATAAAAAAGTTATTGCGACAAATGGGGAAGATTTAGCGAATTCATAAGAAGGGGATGTAATTTAATGAAAAAAGTAGTAAAACTGTTAGGAGTTTTAATACTAGGTTTGTTAGTAGTTTCTGGATGTGGGAATGGAAATCAAAAAAACGCTGCATCCGTCACGAAAAAAACACCTGAAGAATTAACATTCTACATTGTTCGTCATGGGAAAACAATGTTAAATACAACAGATCGTGTTCAAGGATGGTCAGATGCCGTTTTAACAAAAGCTGGTGAAGAAGTTGTAACAGCTGCTGGTGTGGGGTTAAAAGATATTGAATTTCAAAATGTCTATAGTAGCGATAGCGGCAGAGCTATTCAAACAGCAAATTTGATTGTAAAAGAAAATAAAAAATCATCTGATTTGAAAGTTAATACAGACGAACGTTTAAGAGAATTTAACTTTGGAACTTATGAAGGTGATCTAAACCATACCATGTGGCAAGATATTGCTGATGATCAAGGGGTTACTTTGGAAGAATTTTTAAAAAATATGACGCCAGAATCATTTGCCAATAGTGTGGCCAAATTAGATGCTAAAAATGTAGAAGAAGCTAAAATTAATTGGCCGGCAGAAGACTATAAAACAATCACGACTCGGCTTAAAGCTGGACTGGATGACATCGTCGAAAAAGAAATGAAAAATGAAGGCAATGGTAATGTCTTCATTGCTTCACATGGTTTAAGTATTTCAGCATTGTTAGCGACCTTATTTGATGACTATAAGATTCCAGAAGGCGGTTTAAAAAACGCAAGTGTTTGTCTAGTTAAATATAAAGATGGTAAATATACACTGGATAAAATTAATGATTTAAGTTACGTAGAAGCGGGAAAAAAACAATTGAAGAAATAAGAGATTGAGACAGAAACCTTACGGCTTCTGTCTCAAAATTATATTCCGTATAAAAAAGAACGAAAGAAACATTTCTTAGCATTTTTTGTGTATAATAAGAACAAAAAGAAGGAAAAGGGACAAAACTATGGTAACTATTACAAATTTTCGTGACATTGGCGGTATCAAAAACAAAGAGGGCAAACAAATCAAAAAAGATGTTTTCTTAAGATCTGGGGAATTATCCAGTTTGACTAAAGAAGATGAGAATCGCTTAGAAACAACGTATCGTTTAGGGAAAATAATTGACTTAAGAAGTGAAGCGGAAGTAGAGGAAAGACCTGATATGTCTGTTCCTAAAACAGAGTATATTCATATTGATATTTTAGAAGATATTCAAGATGAAGGAGCGTCGATTGGTGACTTTGTTAAAATCGGTTCTCCAGAAAAATCTGCTTCTTATATGAAAAAACTTTATGAAGATATTGCGTTAAACTCAACATCTCAAAAAGGCTACAATCAATTTTTTGAAGAAATTTTAGCCTTGCAAAAACAAGAAAGTATTCTGTTCCATTGTTTTGCTGGTAAGGATCGCACTGGAATTGCGGCAGTATTGATTCTAGAAACATTGGGTGTCCCCAAAGAAGCTATTTACAAAGATTACTTATTAACAAATGACTTGAGAAAAAAAGAAAATGCAATGATTTTAGAACAGGCAAAGAAAGCTGAGTTAGAAGAGGCCAATTTAGAAGCCCTACATGTTGCCTTAAATGTTGACAGTAGCTATCTGGATAACTTCTACGAAACAGTCCAAAAGAATTATGGTGACGTTGATACGTATTTAAGACAAGCAATCGGTATCGATAAAGGAACAAAAGAAACCTTAAATCATCGTTTCGTTTTAGATTAAACTAATAAACAGAGGAAGGGTTCTTTATGAAAAAAGATCAGCACATTGAATTATTGAGTCGTTGCATCGAAATTTCTCAAAATGCTCGTGAACACGGTAATACGCCCTTTGGGGCATTATTAGCAGACAAAGACGGCAACATTTTGTTAGAACAGGAAAATATTGAAATCACGGAAAATATTTGTACAGGCCATGCGGAGACAACGTTAGCAGCAAAAGCATCACAAAAATACAGTAAAGAATTTTTATGGAACTGTGTGTTGTATACAACGGCAGAACCTTGCGCTATGTGCACGGGAACGATTTATTGGGGAAATATTGGAGCGATTGTTTACGCAATGACAGAGACACGATTATTGGAATTGACTGGTGACAACGAACAAAACCCGACTTTTGATTTACCATCAAAAGAAATCTTAGCTCGTGGGCAAAAAGAGATTCAAGTAATCGGACCTTTCCCAGAAGTTGAACAAGCAGCAGCAGCTGTTCATCAGGGATACTGGAGTTAATGAAACATACTAAAATTAGAAGATAAAGCCAGCGAAGGATGAGGCTGATACGAAAATCTTCAGCTACGAGAAATAAGAAGACCTTCAACTCTTAAAGCTTTAGTTTTTAGAAGTTGATAAGATCGCAGCAGTCGTCTCATCGTTTATTCGGATTTTAAGGGTCTGAGGTATAACTCCTATAGTTATACCTCAGACCCTTTTCTTTTATTACGGATGAAAAGTCAGAATTTTCAAAAATGTTATTGACTTATCTAATTGTTAAGGCAATAATAAATAAAATCACACACTAAAATAAAAAAAATAGAAGGAGCTGTTAGAAATAATGATGATTAAACCATCTTTACCTCAAGAAATGACAATCTTTTTCGATGCCGAAAATCAGCCAAATGAAAACGTTCAAATGGGTGTAGTTATTTTACAACCAGGAGAGAAACGACCGTTAGAAGGATTTGCCAGACATGATCAAGATGAATATTCTTACGTTGTTTCAGGTGAAGCACACACAATATTGGAAGATGGGCAAGATCTTGTAGGGAAGCCCGGTGACGCTCAGCTGATCGAAGCAGGAGAAGGTCATATCAACTATAATGATGGCAAAGAAGCAGCTGTTGTTGTTTGGATGTTGGTTGAACGCATATAAAATGAAATTAGGGGAGAAATGTATGAAAAAAACAATTAAAATGAGCATAGGGATAGCGCTGACGGTGACGATCGTTTCAGGATGTTCTGGTAGCAAACAAGTAAAAGACGCTCAGGAGATAAAACCATTAAACTTAATGTCACCGTCAGAATTAACGACACTGGATACGTCAGTCATGCTGGATTTTCCAGATGCAATTGTACAGACTGCAGCATTTGAAGGTTTATACGCATTAGATAACAAAGATCAGATTATTCCAGCAGCAGCGAAAGAGATGCCAACGATATCGGAAGACGGTAAAACATATACCATCAAGTTAAGAGAAGATGCTAAATGGAGCAATGATGATCCTGTAACGGCCTTTGATTTTGAATATGCTTGGAAAAAAATGATTGACCCTAAAAACGGATTCGTCTATAGTTTCTTAGTCGCTGATACAATTTTAAATGCAGAGGACATTTCTAATGGCAAAAAAACGGTAGATGAACTGGGAGTGAAAGCTCTTGATGATCAGACCTTAGAAGTAAAGTTAAAAGAAGCCAAACCATATTTCACCTCTGTTCTGGCTTTTCCAACTTTTTTCCCGCAAAATCAAAAATTTGTTGAAAAAATGGGAACAGATTATGGAACAACAAGTGAAAATGTTGTCTATAATGGTCCGTTTACCGTAGAAAATTGGAAGCAAACAGATTTAAGCTGGGATTTAAAGAGAAATGAAAAATATTGGGATCATTCAAATGTAAAATCAGATAAAATCCATTATGAAGTAGTCAAAGAAGCCTCAACAGCTTTGAATCTTTTTGAAGACGGACAATTAGATGTTGCGACAGTCACTGGAGAGTTAGCAAAACAAAATCAAAGCAATCCAGATTATCACTCATATCCAACAGCTACGATGAACTACATTCGGTTAAACCAAAAACGTAAAGACAAAGATACACCTTTAAAAAATGAAAACTTAAGAAAAGCTTTAGCATTTGGAATCGATAAAGAAAATCTAGTGAATAACATTATTGCAGATGGCTCAAAACCATTATACGGTGCAGTCACAGAAGGATTTGTAAGCAATCCTGAGACTGGTGCAGATTTCAGAAAAGATGCCGGAAAATTAATGAAGTATAACAAAGAAGAAGCGCTTATGTATTGGGAACTGGCAAAAAAAGAGTTGGGGGACAAGGTTATACTCGATTTGATGGTCACAGATGATGGCTCTTATAAAAAAATGGGTGAAAGTTTGCAAGGAAGTCTAGAAAAATTATTTTCTGGTTTAACAATTAAGGTTACAGCTTTACCAACTGAAACTGCCTTGAATCTTAGTCGGGAAAGTGACTATGATATGTTCTTGATTTATTGGACACCTGACTATCAAGACCCTATTTCCACCCTAAATATGCTACGGACAGGAAATGATCGCAATTATTCGAATACCAAGTATGACGGGTTGTTAGATGATGCTTCACAAAAATATGCCACTGATTTGAAAAAAAGATGGGAAACATTGATAGCTGCTGAAAAAGAAGGCATTGAAAACACAGCGGGTATGATTATTATCAGTCAAAATCAGCAGTCTGTATTACAAAATCCTCAAGTCAAAGGCTTAAGCTACCATACATTTGCAGCCCCACTGACATTAAAAAATGTATACAAAGAAACGGAATAATAGTGTGATGAGAATTCAACTTTCAACAATTCTTGTCATATGCTCATTTTTAGTGCTTGAAACAAAACGAGTTAATCGTTTTGTTTCAAGTTTTTTTATTCAAATCAATGTTCCAAATGCTTAGAACATAGTATGATAGAGTTAAATAGAAACAAAGGAGTAAAAAAATGACTAAAAAAAATCATGATGAAAAATTGAAACAGATGAGCTCAAAACATAATAGTGAAGTAATATTAAAAAACATAGAAGAAGAAATCCGTTCATTCATTCTTGCAGTCCGTTCAGACCTGACAAAAGAGTCAAAAATTACTTTTCAAGAGTTACTGAACTATCGTTTAGATTATATTAAGCAGATGATCTCGACAGACTCAGGAAAAATGGAGCACCTAAATGAAACAATCGTTGACAGTATTAAAGATAATAAAACGATCACTGATAAGTTAAATCCTCCAGTTAAAAAAACATTGACTACGGGACAAAAAACAGCAGATGCAATTGCTAAGTTTGGTGGTAGTTGGCCATTTATCTTCATTTTTATTGCTATATTAACCATTTGGATTATTATCAACTCCACTATGATTTTTTTTAAACCGTTTGATCCATATCCATACATTCTACTTAATCTAGCGTTATCTTGTTTAGCGGCAATTCAAGCACCAATTATCATGATGAGTCAAAATAGACAAGAAGCCAGAGATCGGGAGGAAGCTAATAATGACTATCAAATTAACTTAAAATCAGAAATAGAAGTTAATCTACTGCATGAAAAAATGGATTATTTAATTAATAGTCAATGGCAGCATTTGCTTCAAATGCAAAATATGCAAATTGAACTCTTGGGAGAATTACAAGAACAGATCAATGAACTAAACAACAAAAAATGAGCGGATTCAATTGGGCAGAAAAATAGAAGTTGTTGAATATCAAAGCCAGCCCAATCTTGTGATTGATCGTTTAATTGGAGTAACAGATATAAAAAAAGTAAATAATTATAATTCAGAGCTAAAAAAATTAGGCTATGAATGTTTAATTGGAAACGGAATTTAGGTGAAGAACATGAATTATCATCAAGCACAACAAAATGAGTATAATATACTTGTTGAGATTTGGATAAGGGCGGTCAAAAAAACGCATGATTTCTTGGAAACAGAGGATTTTCAAACTATAAAGAACGAATTACCAACTTACTTTCCCCATTTGGATGTAAAAGTCTGGACAATGAAGGAAAAGACAATCGGTTTTTCTGGAGTAGATGGAAATAAGTTAGAAATGCTTTTTCTGGATCCAGAATATATTGGTAAAGGGTACGGTAAAAAGATAGTAACGAATTTACTTGAAGAAAACCAGATTCAGTTTGTTGATGTTAATGAACAAAATCAATATGCGAAGATGTTTTATCAAGCAATGGGATTTGAAACAATTAACCGAAGTGAGGTTGATGATGCAGGACGAAACTATCCAATATTGCATTTGCAGAGAACGAAGAAAAAAAGTTAAGAAAAAAGTTTTTTTTGAATGAAGCAGTATTGTTTAATAGTTTTTGTATAAACTTTGGCAATTTAACTTTGTGGGAACAGTCATATTTTAGAATCATCGATCGTTTTTTATTATTAAAATTTTTAACGAAAAATAACTTCACTGAAATAGTGATAAAGTAAAAAAAATGGCCCCAATACCTTGTAAACACTAGGAAATGGGCTGTTTTTTTGTTTTAAAGTCTAAAAAAAATAGATATTGGAAAGAAAAAAATGACAATTATTTTTTGTTTTAATAGCATATTACTTGATATAAAAGATTGAGAGATACTATAATGAACATAAGTCAGCGGTTTTAGCTGCTTAGTTATGGGAGGAGAGAGCATTATGTTTAGTTATACGGATATGATTTTGTCGGTAATGCAAAGAGTTGAAGTCTACAATGAGATTTTTAATGCCATTTCTAAGGAAGTACAAGAGATCAGCTGTAGTCAAGCCATTAACAGAAGAGGTAAAGATATGTATTCATTTTGCCGTAGCAATGTTAATAGATTCTTTGTAGAGGAAGAAAATTTCAGGAAAAACTTAGTATTCTATGGCGAAAAAGAAGCAACAAAAATCTTGTTGGAAGGTTTAGATACCTATAAAGAAGGAATCTATTTTTGGTTGGAAGCTTTAAACGACAAGTGTGAAGTAACCGATGAAATCAAATACAAACGTGGATTGAATAGTGCTAAAAGTTCGTTTAGATTAATTAATCAAGCATGTAAAGAAGCGTGTGGAGGCATCCAAAGTGCTCACAGTGTGCATAAAATGTGAGTGTCAACTTGTATAGTAATTGAAGAACAATTTTCAATGATTATTTGTGATTTTAAAAAAATTAGTTGTAATAACTAGTGAAAAACAGTATATTATATAAAATAAATTTCAAAATTTTTGCAATTTTTTATTATTTTAAAAAACACTAAGATGATTATTCAATTCGTCTTGGTGTTTTATTGTTTTTATTGGAATAATTTTTTGATAAAGGTATTCAATTGTTGATGAAATAGTACCTTATTAATATAGAAAAGTTATTTTTTCAGAATAATACATAGTGACTGATGTAGTTCATATTCTTTTTTACGGTGCTGTTTTCCAGAAGTGAAACGAAAAAAATGTAAGCGTTGTACGATGTTTATTCACCTTACTTTTTCAAGAAAATTTACACGAATAAAATAAAAATAGTTACTTACAAATGAATAAACAGAAAGATAGAATCTCCACATAATTCTCAAATTTTTTTACTTTTTTTGAAAAATATGATAAATAAAAGATCATTTTTTTCTAGACTTAACAAATGAAATGGATTAAACTTATTTTGATTTAAAGAATATATCTGTATTATATTTATAATATATCTTTTTTTGTGTTTTTTAATGAAGTGAGTGCCGTATAGATAAAGTGATCTACGAATAAAATTATAAAGGAGAATACTATATGTACAACTTAGCATTTGTTTTGCTAGATGAAATAGATGAGCAAAAATATATAGATTCATTAAAAAGTGATCAGTTACAGGTACATCCTGTTACTAGAAATGAAGCGGCCAAAATTGAAACATATGACGGTATCGTTATTGAAGAACATCGAGCCCAAAATATTGGCGTTGTTTGTGAACTACTTATTTTATTAAAGAAAAAACATGATATGTTCATTTGGGTAATCTCAGAACGAGCAAATAAAATGAATCATATTGTCTATTTGCAACTTGGAGCAGATGGAATCATTGATAATGAATCTGATCCAGAATTATGCAAACTTCTAATAACAAATGCATTTGATAGATATAGTCGATTTAATACAAATACTGATAGGGATGTAATAAAACCTGTTGACGAATCAAAGCTCCAATTACGTCCGTGTAATTTTAGTGTTGTATTAAATGGAGAAGAGATAAACTTAACAAAATTAGAATTCAAAACAATGGAATTTTTACAAACACAGCAAGGTATTGCAGTTTCTTACGAAGATATCTATAAACATGTTTGGGAAAATCAAGGAAATGACAAACAGTATCGTGTATCAAATTTGATTTTTCATTTGAGGCAAAAAATTGAAGACGATGCGGCTCGACCAAAATACATTAAAACAGTTCGTTCAAAGGGGTATAAATTAACATTATAAAGCGATAAAGGGAACAAGTACCAAAGATGTCATGGCGGGTGCTCTGAAAATAGGTAGGCAGTGACGGTGACAAAGTTCAATTTGGTTAAGGTTTCTCTTTTTCAAGCCAATTATAGAAGCATAAACAAAAATAGAGAAAATCAGTACTCTTTTGCCAAAATCCAAATAGAGAACAGCCATTCTCTTTGGATGAGTAAACAAAAATTCAGCACTAATTTTCCCCTGCATTGTGAATGTATCAAAAAATCAAATAATTGGCAAGAAAAATGGAAATAGATTGTTCAATCTTTTAAGACAGAGGGAGCAAAAAATGGTTAGGAGAGGAGTTGAAAAATATGAAAATCGGAAAAAAGTCTTATTTTATTTTTGGATTGGTTTTATTGGTAGGGATCATCTCTGTGGTTGCATTTCTTAAAACAACACCACTAAAAGCGTCAGTAGATAAATATTCTATTGAAGCAGAAGCTGAACAAACGGATGGAAAAGTGCCAGTAACATTAAGAATAGCTGAGCAAAAATCTGAAAATTTAAGCCTTTCTTTTGAGGGATTTGATGAAGTAACAGCAAATGTCCTTTCAAAGGGTATTTCTATTGGAAACCCTGAAGAGGTAGTTATAAAAGATACTGAGGATTCTAAAGTAAAAATAATTACTACTAAGGGCAGCAAAGCTCCTTTAGAAATTAAGTTTTCTGTACACCGATCGAATCAAGCCACTGAAGGAAGAATTGTTTTGGCTAATTCATCTAAGCAAGAGTTAACTTCTAAAAAAATCACTTTCCCAGTAAATGTTAAGGGTGAGCCACAGAAAAAAGTTTCGACTTTTTCTGGTCAAACACAACCATTTCTTACAGGAAATTATCCTGGTGACAATGGCGATCCTGGACCAACAACCCAAGAAATGATTACTGCTAATAAAGCTGCAAATGATGCAATAGGGTTTGATCCAGAAGTGAATGTAAAATTTGTTAGTACGTGGGCGGAACTTAGAGCGGCCTACAATGATGCTACGGTAACCAAAATAGTATTGGAAGCCGACATTTCCAATACTAGCAATCAATCTATGAGTGATCGAAGAACATCGATTGAAATCGATGGAGCTGGACATAGCTTGCATCTAAATGCTAGAAGTTTTGAAATAAATAGCCCAACAGATGGAATTGGTTTCTTTCATATTCACGATATGCTTGCACGGCAAAATTTAAATAATGGTTTTTCTTCTGCAGGTAGGTACGCCTTTGTTAATGGTAGTAGTGGAACTGGGAATGTCGCAGGTTGGACATTTAGAACTGGAAATATCACGACAGAACCTGTAAATGGTAATAGAGTAGGCCGTTTTATTCGAGCGTACCAATCAATGGTGCAAACCTATGGCTACATGAATTTGACGACAACAGAAGAAAATTACTATGCTGGCGGAATGATAATTGAAGATAAAACGCAATGGCGAGGTATAGTAACCTATGCGAACTACTCAGCGGTATGGTTTGTAGAAAATTCAAACAATGCTGCTTCAACAAGTAAAGGCATGGAATTTACTGTAGGGAAAAATGCCCTAGTATCTTTAAAAAATGAAACAACCGGTGCTGCTTATCCAGCTGTTTATCAACATTATCGTGCGATAACAATTGGCGAAGGTTCCATCTATAACTCGAATATGCAAGGGAATTCAGTAAGATTTGATGATGTTGGTTCTTCTTTAACTGTTAAAAAAGATGCAACGGTCAATTTACTTAGCCGAGGAACTGGATCAGTTATGCAATTTAGTGCAAATGACACATCATTTAACCTAGAGCCTGGCGGCAGTGTATATATTGTTGGTTCTACAACAAGCCCGATTGTTGATATAACAAGTGGCTCTAATCGGACATTTACGATGAATTCACCAAAAGGTTTTGACATTCGTAACAAAAATACAGGTTCTACAAGTAATAGTCCCGCCGTTTCTACAACAAATATTGCTACTAATGTATTTACGATTAATGATTCTGATATTGATTTATGGACGTTAAGATCCGAATTAATGGGGCCGTCCCAACAAACGTATGCTAAGGTTGAAAAATTTTCAGCAAAAGCTAATGGCGGAGCGTCTAATGTAACAACAACAGAGCCAGGATTAGCAACGTTTGTGGCAACACAATATCGTCGAATTGCTGGTATGAATACAAACCCAGAGGTTGAATGGGTGCCTGTAACAGATGCAGATAAAACCTATAAGGCAAGGGTAAAAATCGGAATGACACCGACAGATAACTTTGATGCAGACGGTAATGTTCTTTTACAACCTGTTTATGCAGGTGCGGGTCAAGCAAAAGTAACTTATACCGATACGTATGGTGATACCCATACTGCTTCAACTGACAATCAAGGTTATGCAATGGTAACTGATACAAAGTTTAATATCACTCATAAAGAGATGAAAGCACATGCTGTCAGAGGTCCATGGATTTCTGAAATAGATCCAACGACGACAGTTTTAGATGTAACCCCTCCTGAACCGGCGATTGTCACTGGTGGAAAAGTTAGCAATGGAATGAAACAGCTGATTGGGGAGAAGGCTGAACCAAAAGCCAAAATCTATGTTGATATCAATGGTATTCGTCAAACAACTGTTGGAAAAGTTAATGAGGATGGGACATGGACATATAACTTGCCTCGTTACTTAAACGCTGGTGAAACTGTTCAAATTTTCTTAGAAGATAATGCTAGTAAAATAACGGATGTTCTTAATCCGGCAGTACCTCCTACCAATAGTGACAAGGGGAATATCAATCCAGCAACAGATTTAAAATATCGAGATGCAATCTTTAAAGCGGCAACAAAATATACAGTTGTTGATGTGATACCAGATAATCCATTAATGGAGAAAACAGTTATTTCTACAGGGGATAAAACAACACAAGTTGGTGACATTCTCACGTATACATTAACAGCAACTAATGGTAAAAATGCTACTCTGGACGCAGTGTGGAATAAAGTAACAATTAAAGACACGATTCCAGAAGGACTAAAATTTGATCCAGCAACAGCACAAGTTACTATAAACGGTAAAAGTGTAACCGAAACAGAAGATTATACGTATGATGTAACTTCTCGGCTGTTAACTGTCAAAGTTGGTAACCTGAAAGCTGGTGAGAAAGTCATCGTGACTTTTAAAACAGAGGTTCAACAATCAGCTGTTGGTAAAGTAATCAATAACGTAGCTACTGGAACTGGCTTTTCTCCAAGAGAATCGGGGGCATTCATAGAAGGTCCCGATGATCCAGATCGAGCACATGATATATTCTCAAAAGATGCGAATGTTGACAATCCAGGAGGTAGTATTTTTGGTATTTTGGAACTTGTTTCCGCACCAAAAACTATTAACTTTGGAGCAACTAAGTTTAATCCGAAAGGAACAAAAATCAATAACCCTTCATACGAGGGAGGGGATTTAATCGTGAAAGATGGCCGTGCGGTTCAAGAAACATGGACATTAAACGCTCGTTTGGAAAAAGAACTAGCCAAAGTGGATGATCCAAACACCTATATACCAAGAGCGATACGGTATGTATATCAAAATGATGAACTCACTTTAATGGGAGCATCACAACCTATTGTATCACGCAAAAATGATAATAGTGACCCATATAATGTCAGCGGCACATGGTCGCCTGATGGAGATGGTTTCAAATTAAAAGTAGATTCAGGTCAATCTGTAGATGCAGGAAAATATGAAGCAACCATCGTTTGGGAATTAGTCGCAGGTCCACCGCCAACCAATCCATAAAACTTAGGAGAGAAACGTATGAGTAAAAAAAGAATATCTATGTTGCTATCTTCTATCATGGCTTTGGTGGTAGTCACACAATTTTCATCCAATGTGAATGCGGCTGAAAACCAGAATGGGGGACAGGTGACCACAGAGGGAATCATTACGTTCTATGAAGACTCAACAGAAGCGACAGTGGAACCTTCAAAGCCAACTCCGACTAGCCCAACAGAGGCAAAAGTGACAAAACCGGTAGGACGATATCCCTCTACAGGTGAAATTGTTAAAGGTACTATTGGAATTAGCGGAATTGTTCTGGTTGTTTTAGCACTTTTTCTTTTCTTAAAGAAACGTAAGAAAGAAAAGGAGGCAGATGAATGAAAGAAAAATTCTTAATTTTAACTGTTAGTATGCTGTTTTTAACCATAACAGCAACAGAGGCTGTTGCCTTCGCAGATCAAAGTAATGTAACAGGTCGTGGGACGGTTGTATATACTGGAGAACATCCAACAGATCCAGTCGATCCTGAAAATCCAGTCAAACCTGTTGATCCAGGACCAGGACCTTCAACAGGCGGACAACTCAGGTTTGATTTTGCGCCAACGCTAAACTTTGGTAGAACTAAAATCACTGAAAAAGACCGCAACTTTTATGTAAATGCGCAATTGTTTCACAACGGACCTAATGCTAGAGGGAATTTTCTGCAAATCACTGATTCAAGAGCGGAAAGTTCTGGTTGGACCCTACAAGTTCGGCAAGAACACCAATTCAAAAATGATGTTATTCAAGATGATAAAGAAAAAGAATTGAGAGGGGCAGTACTATCATTTGATAAAGCGTGGGCAAATTCCGCATATACTCAAGAAAAAACGCCTCAACTCAGTAAAGATATCATTCAATTGAATGCTCCTGGAACAACCTTTCCAGTAGCTTCCGCTGATCAAGGACAAGGAAGAGGCAGTTGGATCATTTCATTCGGAGCATCAGATGAGAACCCGGCTGAACAAGAAAATACTCTTTTTCCAAAAGTTGATGAAAAAAATCAGCCGATTGTAGACGAAAATTTTGAAAACCAGCAAGTCCATGGCAATAAAGCAATCTTTTTATCCGTACCAGATGGAATAAAAATTCATCCAGTACAATATCAAACCGAGTTAACTTGGATATTAGCCGAGTTACCATAATACACACACATAAAAACTAGGAGGAAACACAAATGAAATTTAAAACATTATGTTCAGTAGCAGTAGTAACAGCAATCACAGCGGGAGCTTTAGCACCAATTGCAGCAAATGCAGAAACAGAATCAAAAACATTGCTAGGTAAAGGTGAAGTAACTTATGAAGAAGACAACGATAAAAATTTACCTGGTGACCCTGAGAATCCAGATGGAACAAAAGTAGATCCTGAGGAAAATCCTGGTATTACAATAAATCCAGATGGCGGACCGATCACAATCGATGTTGTTTCTAATCTTGTTTTCCCTAATCAAAAAATTGGTGTATCACCAGAAGCGACAAAAACAAACGCAAATCCAGTTACTTTAACTCTAACTGATGGAACAACTGTAACTCGTGGTAACTATGTACAATGGACGGACAAACGTTCAGGAAACGACCACAAATATCAAATCAAAGCAGCAATGACTCAACAATTTACTAACGGTTCAAATAAATTAGAAAATGCTACAATTTCTTATGCAAATGGATTCTTAAATTCAAATATGCCAGCAGCTAACTGGCCATCATCACGTCCAGAAGCTTTCACTTTAGGAGAAGATGGACAAGCTAAACTTGTTTATGACAATAACAAATCAGACTCAACAGGTGCTAAAGGTTTAGGTACATTCTATGCTGAATTTGGTACATCAGCTGCAGATACAACAAATACTCTTGGTGAAACGGCTACTGGTTTAGCAGGTGATTCTGTAGAATTAGTGGTTCCAGCTGGACAAAGCATCGTTAAAGGAAAATACGTTGCAAACATTACTTGGTCAATTGAGTACACTCCAGCACCAGCTGCTCCAGAAGCATAATAGAAAATAAAACTGGATAAAAACGAAAATAGTTAACACTCAAGACGCTGATTCCATTCGAGGAATCAGCGATCTTGTCTAAAGTATAGGATGGAAGAAGGTAATTTTATGAAAAATAAACGAATATACATAGTAACAATGGTTATTATTTTTATTATTACACTTACGATTTGGCCAATAAAAAGTCTTGCTCAAGAAGCAGGCGGTGCAACAGGATTTGTTTATGAAATAAAATTTCCTGAAAATCAACAAAAAGATGCTGGCTATTTTGACTTAAAAATGACACCAGGACAAAAACAAAAAGTAGAAGTATTGTTGAAAAATCCAAGAGATGAAGAAGTGACGGTAGAAACTAGTCTGAATGGTGCGAAAACCAATATGAACGGCGTTTTAGAATACGGTCCCGTCAATTTGAAAAAAGACGATTCATTGAAATATGATTTTATTGATGTCGTTAAAGCGCCAGAGAAAATTGTTTTGCCCCCCAATTCTGAAAAAACATTAGAGATTGAGATCACGATGCCTCAGACTTCTTATGATGGACTGATTGTCGGCGGAATTCAATTGAAAAAAGCGGATGATAATAAAGATAAAACACAAGAAGGCGCAAACGTTGTGAATAAATATGCCTATGTTATTGCAATGGTTTTACACGAAAAAGACGTTAAAGTAGAACCAGAAATGAACTTGAATAAAGTAAACGCTGGACAATCAAATGCACGAAATGTTATTTATGTAGACGTTTCTAATATCAAAGCTAATTTCTTAGACAATTTATCAATGGAAGCTCAAATTATGTCTGATAAAAGTGATGAAGTTTTATACGAAACAAAAAAATCCTCAATGCGTATGGCTCCAAATTCTAATATGACCTTTCCTGTAAATATGCAAGGGGAAAAAATGGTTCCAGGGAAATACCGTGCCCACATACTAGCAACATCTGGTGATAAAAAATGGGAATGGACGGAAGCGTTTGAAATCACCTCAGAAGAAGCGGATAAATTTAACCGTGAAGATGTTGGCTTAGTTCAAGAAAAAGGAACAAATTGGCTATTGATCGTGGGTGCAGCTGTTGGTTTATTTGTTGTTATTCTGACAATTTTCTTTATTATCCGTCTAATCCGTCAAAAAAGAGAAGCTGTTAAAAAAGCTGAACGTCGTAAAAAGAATAAAGCACAAGCAAATAATGCTGACAAATAATTGGAGGGAAGGATCATGACAACATTAGATTGGTTTTTTATTATAGGATTAGTGTTGGCGGTCCTTGCCATCTTGTTTTTCATTCTGTTTCTATTTTTAACTATCGGAACGAGTTCAAAAGTGAAACGTTTAAGTAAAATAAGACCAACAACAAAGAAAAAGAAGAAAAAATTACGTATCGCTAAAAAGAAATTGATCAAAAAAAAGAAAAGTCAGCGAACTGCAATGATTCTTTCTTTGCTTTTAGGATTGTTCCTAGGTGCTGGAGCATTCTACTCATCGTATTACCAAGCGATGCATTTAACAGTAGATGATTCTGATTCAATTACGAATGGATATTATCTGTTGAATGATTTTGATAGTGAGTTGACAAAGGCTTCAAGTGCAGCCGGAAATCAAGAAAAAGCTGAATCAAATTTACGTTATCTTGCCAATAGTATTGCTAGCTACGGTACGAAAAAAGCAAGTGAGGTAAGTAGTCAAGAAGGACAATTAGCTTTGAATAGGTATTATAATGCAATGAAAGAGTTAGGAACCAATGTTATGAGAAACTATACTCAGATATACAAAAATCTCGACTTGGCAAAAGAATACCAAGAAGACGTCAAGAAAGTAAAAGGCTATGAGCAAAAAGTCTTTAAACTGTACAATGTCAATGAAGCTGCTTTAGATCAGAAAAAGTAAATAAATTGAGGTGATTTATTATGGAATCACAAAAACGTACAGTCAAAAAGAATTTGGCTAAAGGAAACAAAACGCAAAAAACAAAACGCAAAAAAAGACCTAAAAAAGCAATTAAATCAAAAAAAGCAATTATTGAGGCAAAAAAAAGAAAAAAAAGAGAAGAACGTAAAATAATATTTTTTGAACTATTAGGAGCGTTAGCAATCACTAGTTTTCTAGTATTTCTATTATCTGTATTTCTATTTAGTTTACCTAAAATAGAGGGATATTCAATGGTTCCAACATTAAGAGAAGGTGACCGAGTCTACGTAAATAAATTAGGCAAACTTAAGACATTTGAATTAGTTTATGTGCAGATACCTGGGAAAAAAGCTAAAGAAGTTCGGCGAATCATTGGTCTTCCAGGTCAAAAAATAACATATAAAAATGATCAGTTGAAGATAGATGGGGAAGATAGGGAAGAAAAATTTATCTTTGAAGAGCAACAAACATCTCAAGAGAATGGACGACTTTATACAGATGATTTTTCGATCTTCAGCTTAACAGAAAAAACAGAAATTCCAAAAGGGAAATACTTACTTTTGGGAGATAATCGACCTTATTCTGTAGATAGTCGCCAGTATGGACTAGTGGATCAAAAAGATATTATTGGTGTAGTAGAAATGAGAATATTGCCACTACACTTATTTCAGAATTTTTAATTTACTGCACAAAAGTCCAATCAACAACTGCATATTTAATAATAAGAGCAAAATGAAATTCACTATTTAAGTTGGCGCAACTTCTTAATCTTAAGGTGTGAGTTTCAGACTTGCTTTTTCTTTTTTTTTAAATAGTAAGTCTTTTTTTTAATAATCTGTTATAATAATAAGCGTTACAAGTTCCCGAAAGGATTTGTAAGGAGTGGGTTAGCTATTCTTCACAAAGATGCCTTGTAACCGAATTTAACTAGGGGGAATATATTATGACAGAGAGACATTTATTTACATCAGAATCTGTTTCAGAAGGACATCCAGATAAAGTTGCTGATCAAGTGAGTGATGCAATTCTAGATGCGATTTTAGAACAAGATCCGTTAGCACGTGTAGCTTGCGAGACAAGCGTTACAACAGGTTTGGTTTTAGTTTTTGGAGAGATTTCTACTACAGCATACGTGGATATCCAAAAGATTGTTCGGAAAACACTTAAAGATATTGGCTACACTCGAGCAAAGTATGGATTTGATGGAGATACCGTTGCAGTTCTTGTTGCAATTGATGAGCAATCGCCAGATATTGCTCAAGGTGTTGACGATGCACTAGAAACACGTGGTGAAAAAGATACCAAAGATGATATTGGTGCTGGAGATCAAGGGTTGATGTTTGGTTTTGCCGTTAACGAAACGCCGGAATTGATGCCTCTACCAATCTCTTTGAGTCATAAACTTGTTCGTCGTTTAGCTGAACTACGTAAAGAGGAGAAGCTTCCATACTTACGTCCAGATGCTAAATCACAGGTGACTGTGGAATATGATGAGCACGGTAAGCCACAGCGTGTAGATACAGTAGTAATCAGTACACAACATGATGAAGAAACGACGCTGGAGCAAATTCAAAAAGACGTAAAAGCACTGGTTATTGAAGATGTTATACCAGCCGAATTATTAGATGATAAAACAAAATATTTTATTAATCCGACAGGCCGTTTCGTTATAGGTGGACCACAAGGCGATGCTGGTTTGACTGGACGGAAGATCATCGTGGATACTTACGGCGGTTATGCTCGTCATGGCGGCGGTGCTTTTTCTGGAAAAGATGCGACGAAAGTTGACCGTTCTGCAAGTTATGCAGCACGGTATATTGCAAAAAATATCGTTGCAGCTGGCTTAGCTGAAAAAGTCGAAGTCCAATTAGCTTATGCAATTGGTGTAGCACAACCTGTATCAATTTCAATTAATACTTTTGGAACAAGTGAAGTACCTGAAAGTAAATTGATCGAAGCTGTTAGAGAAAACTTTGACTTGCGTCCAGCAGGGATTATTAGAATGCTTGACCTACGTCGTCCAATCTTTAAACAGACAGCAGCATATGGTCATTTTGGTCGTACAGACATTGAACTACCTTGGGAGCAGACAGATAAAGTCGAAGCTATCAAGAAAAGTTTGATGGAGTAAACGAGGCGGCGCTACTAATGAAAATTAGTGGCGCTGTTTTGTTGCGTAGTACAGATAATGAGCGTTATTAGAGGATCAAAGAGCGTGTAGTTCCTAATTACCAGTGAATTGTCAAAAGCTTCTAAGAGAAATAATCATCATCTACCCAAGCAAAAACAATTACTAAACTCAGTGAAACATGTAAACTGAGTGTAACTTAAGTTACTCTAAGTGAAAAATGTAAACTATTTAAAAGGATGGAGATATATGGAAAGAAAAACAAACGTTAAACTTGTGACAATTAGTGTTTTTGTTGCAACGTTTATGACAGCAATTGAAGGGACGATTGTTTCAACCGCAATGCCGACGATCGTTGGTTCATTACACGGTATGGAAATTATGAACTGGGTCTTTTCAATTTATTTATTAACAAATGCGATGTTAACGCCGATTTACGGAAAATTAGCCGATAAAATCGGACGTAAACCGATTTTTATGATTGGAATTATTATTTTTATTATTGGTTCTTCCCTTTGTGGATTGGCACAAAATATGATCACATTGATTATTGCTCGTGCAATTCAAGGGATTGGTGCTGGAGCGATTATGCCAGTAGCTTTGACGATTCTTGCAGATATCTATTCAATTGATAAACGTGCAAAAATGTTAGGCTTAAATAGCGCGGCATGGGGAATTGCTAGTATTTTTGGTCCGCTTGCTGGTGGCTTTATCGTAGATACTGTTGGTTGGCATTGGATTTTCTTCATTAATGTACCTATAGGGATTGTATTAATGGGGTTGATTGCATACTTTTTAGTTGAACCAAAAAGAGAAAAGACGAAAGTACCGATGGATATTTTAGGCAGCATTCAGTTAATGCTTGTTTTATTGACATTATTATTAGGATTTCAACTAATTGGTGATGGTGGTTTTGATTTAAAAGTGTTCCTTTGTTTGGGAGCCTCTGTTTTATTTTTTATCGGATTTATTTTCGTGGAAAAAAGAGCAAAAGATCCTGTTATTGATTTGATGCTATTTAAAAATTCTACTTTCGTGATCGTTAATATCGTAGCTGCTTTGATCAGTGGATTTTTAATGGGTGTGGAAGTCTATATTCCAATGTGGATGCAAGGTGTATTAGGTAAAAGTGCTGGAATTGGTGGCCTTGTATTGGCTCCAATGTCTATTTTATGGATGGTAGGTTCTTTTGTAGCTAGTAATTTAATGGAGAAACATTCAACGAAAAAAGTATTGACGATTGGTTTAAGCTTCACTTTGCTTGGCGGTATTTTTCTAGTGTTGGTTCCTGCGTCTATTTCATTTCTGTGGTTCTTTGCGATCTCTTCTGTTTTAGGTGTTGGTTTTGGGATTACAATCACAACGACAACTGTTAATGCCCAAAGCAGTGTTGACCCATCTGAAATGGGGGTTGCAACCTCATTTAACACACTTGCTAGAACCATTGGACAAACATTGATGGTCTCGATTTTTGGTGTTATCATCAATGCGGTGACGACTTCAGAATTAGCAAAAAGTTCATTAAAAGTTGATTCAGATGTGATGAACCAATTAGTGAATCCTCATACAGCGAATACAATTCCAGCTAATTTGTTGGAACCTTTACGAGGAATGCTATATGCAGGCCTTCATAATGTCTATTTAGTCGGAATTGGCTTGATCCTAGCAGCAATGCTTTTAAATGCAACAGTTAAAAAGAAAGTCAATAATTCGAGGGGCTAGAATTTCTTTATAAAAAATGACTAAAGTGAGCGCTGTTTTAACATAAAAAATTCATATTTCACTTGTATTATATAACCATACCAAGAGAAAACAACTTAAAACAAAAGCTAAACACACTTTTCATTTTCAACTCCTCCTCCCGTTCTTCATCGAAGAGCGGGTATTTTTTTGTTTAGTCAAAAAAATGTATTTAATGATACAATAGTAGAAAAAAGAAATGAGGGATGGTGCATGGCCTTTTTACAAGCGAATATTTACTCAAATATATTGGAAATGGAAGTATCACTTAATATCATTTTACCTCAAAGAACAGAGAAAAAAATTGGTACGACAACAAAAGGAAAGATGACAGATGTACCTGTTATGTATTTACTTCATGGGATGGGTGGAAACCATAGTGTTTGGGAGCGTCGTACCTCTATCGAACGCTATGTTTCTGATTTGGGGTTAGCAGTTATTATGCCATCTACAGATCTTGGCTGGTACACAGATACAACGTACGATATGAAGTACTGGACATTTGTTTCTGAAGAATTGCCAAGTATTTGTCATGAATTATTTCCTCAGCTAACAACTCAGCGAGAGAAGACTTTTGCTGTAGGTCTTTCAATGGGGGGCTATGGCGCATTAAAGCTTGGGCTAGCCAAACCAGAAAATTATGGAGCAGTTGCCTCTTTATCGGGTGCTGTGGATCTTGCTGGAAGAGTAGAGGATTTGTTGTCTATTCGAGGTAGAAACTATTGGGAAGGTATTTTTGGTTCATTAGAAAAGGTTCAAGGATCAGTCAATGATCCAGTCTTTTTACTTGAACAATTAATCAAAGAACAGAAAGAAGTGCCGAATATTTTTCTTTGCTGCGGTGAGGAAGATTTACTTTTGCATGCTAATAAGAAAATGGACGCACTATTGACGGCACAGAATATAGTACATACTTTTGAGACAGGACCTGGCAATCATGACTGGGTATTCTGGGATACTTGGATTCAACGAGTACTCGAGTGGCTACCATTAGAAAAATAAAATGAAAAACTTAGACAAAAATAAAAAAATTGTCTAAGTTTTTTTCGTATCTTATAGTAAGAGGAATCAAACGAAAGAATCCAATCCGTTCAAAAATATTTTTAAGGTCTTCATAAAGAAGTCTTTTTGTTTTTCTTTATGTCTATATTGGATACTATTGTTGATATTATCTAACTCATGTTCTTGAACGTATTGCTTCATTAAGATTACTTGCTGTGTTAAGTAATCATCACCGTCAACCACTTTATTGTAAAGTTTTTTCTCTTCTGTTGAATCCATCAACATGCCGAATAAGAGATGTTGTAAAGAAGTGATCGTCATATAGCTCAACTCAATCGAAAAACCAGCATCATGCAAAATACCAAGCATCATATCCAAGTTACGCAAACGTGAAGGATAAGCTGGCACCGTGTGGATTTCGATTTCGGTGGCACAGGGATATTTTAAGTATAGTTCATAATAGTTTTCCATATAAGCATAAATGGATTCTTTCCAATTATCTTGAACTTTTGGAGGGATAAAATGATTTTCAATTTCTTCAGCCATACTTTGCAGTAAAGCTTGTTTATTTTCAACGTGCCAATAAATTGCCGGGGCTTGAACATCTAATTTTTTGGCAACTTTACGCATGGAAAGTTTCTCTAGTTCAGGTGTTTCTTCTAGTAACTCAAATGCAGCTTGAACAATTTTTTCTTTTGATAACTTTTCTTCCAAATTTCTCATCCTTTTATATAAAAAATATAAGCTAACTTCTTGAATTTCGTTTCTAAAAATGGTAAATTGTTATGCAGCCTAATTTTACAGTGTTAAATTGATGAAGTCAATGAAGGCGTTGTGTCTCGCTCATTCACTTATTATCTGATAATAACACTAAATAAACGTTGAATGTTGCACAACGAATCAAACTAGGCTAGTTTTACAAAGAAAGTTGGGATTAAGTGAGTATTATTATGGAGCATGTCAAAAAGTACAAAATGGAAGTTACCATAGCATTAATTACTGTTATTATCATGGTTATGTCAGCCTTATGGCAGCCAAAACTATTACAAAAAGTACTTGAAGCAATTATTAAAGAAGACAAGAGCCAAATGAAAGAACTTGGTTTGTATTTAATTGGAATCGCAGGATTAGGTTTGATAGCAGGGGTCTTTAATACGATTTATTCTGCAAAAGTTGCACAAGGTGTTAGTGCTGACATTCGTGAAGCGACTTTTAGAAAAATCCAAACGTTTTCGTTTGGAAATATTGAAGAATTTTCAGCAGGAAATTTAGTTGTTCGTTTAACGAATGATGTGACTCAAATCCAAAATGTGATTATGATCGCATTGCAATCACTTTTTAGAATTCCGATTCTTTTTATTGGTAGTTTTATTTTAGCGATGATGACATTGCCGCAGTTGTGGTGGGTGATAGTCTTACTAGTTATCGCAGTTTTTATTATCACAGCACTATCTTTTTCTCAAATGGGCAAACATTTTATGATTATTCAGAAGCTGATCGATAAAGTAAATGGCTTAGCGAAGGAGAATCTTTTAGGGATTCGCGTGGTGAAATCATTTGTTCAAGAGAAAAATGAATTAAACCGTTTCACAAAAGTAAGTGAAGAGTTGACTAAACATAATTTGATTGTAGGGACACTATTTTCAGTTATGATCCCATCTTTTATGTTGGCAGCTAATTTAGCTGTTGTAGGATCAATCTTCCTTGTAAGTAATTTAGTAAAAGATGATCCAACTGTAATTGGCAGTATAGCCTCATTTATGAGTTATTTGATGCAAATCATGATGGCAATCATTATCGGCGGTATGATGATGATGATGACCTCTCGTGCGGCAGTTTCTATCAAACGGATCAAAGAAGTCATGGATACCGTTCCTGCACTTACTTATAAAGACGTACCAGAACAAAATCTAGACGGTAGTGTGGTTTTTGATCATGTTAGTTTCCGTTACCCAGGAGATGAGACAGATACATTGAAAAATGTGTCGTTTTCTATCAAATCTGGTGAAATGATCGGTATCGTTGGTGCTACAGGTGCTGGTAAATCTACTTTAGCTCAATTGATACCTAGATTATTTGACCCATCAGAAGGAACAGTGAAAGTCGGCGGAGTCGATTTACATGATGTTAATGAGCACAGTTTGCGTAAAACAGTTTCTTTTGTTTTGCAAAAAGCAATTCTATTCTCAGGAACGATTTCTCAAAATTTACGTCAAGGTAAAAAAGATGCTAGTGAAGCGGATATGTCTCGTGCAACTGAAATTGCGCAAGCCAAAGAATTTATCGAAAAACTATCATTACAATATGAAGCGCCAGTAGCTGAAAGAAGTAACAATTTTTCTGGTGGACAAAAACAACGTTTATCTATTTCACGAGGAGTTATTGGAGATCCTAAGATCTTGATCCTAGATGATAGTACAAGTGCCTTAGATGCTCGTTCAGAACGCTTAGTTAGAGAAGCGCTAGATAGAGATTTAAAAGAAACAACAACAATAGTCATTGCTCAGAAAATTTCTTCTGTTCTGCATGCAGATCGAATTTTGGTTTTGGATAAAGGACAATTAGTCGGTGAAGGAACGCATGAAGAACTAGCAAAAACAAATCCTATCTATCAAGAAATTTACGAAACACAAAAAGGAAAGGATGAAAATAATGACTGATTTAATAAGAGCAAGTAAATTCTTTTTTCATTATTTAAAACGTTATAAGCTTTCCTTCTTGTTTATCTTTGTGACGATTGTCATTGCAACGTATTTACAAGTAAAAGCACCTCAGTTTGTTGGTGAAGCGATTCAAGAATTGGCAAATTACGTGGGCGCTTTGATGCAAGGGAACGATGATAAGAGTAAGTTTATTGATATCATTTGGAAGCTATTAATTTTTTATGTATTAACAAGTGCAGCAAACTTTATTTATAGCATCTTATTTACGCAAGTTGTTGGGAAATCAACCAATCGTATGCGTATTGGTTTGTTTAATAAATTGGAAAAATTAACGATTCGCTTCTTTGATTCTCATCAAGATGGAGAAATTTTAAGTCGTTTTACAAGTGATTTAGATAATATCCAAAATAGTTTGAACCAAGCACTGCTACAAGTAATGACAAATATTGCTTTGTTTGTAGGAATCTTGATTATGATGTTCCGTCAAAATGTTGAATTAGCTTGGGCAACGATTGCATCAACTCCTGTGGCCATTATAATAGCGGTAGTTGTTATCAGCAAAGCTCGTAAATATGTAGACATTCAACAAGATGAAGTTGGGAAATTAAACGGTTATATGGATGAAAAAATCAGCGGACAACGGGTGATCATCACAAATGGTCTGCAAGAAGAAACGATTGATGGATTTTTAGAACATAATGAAACCGTACGTAAAGCAACATTCAAAGGTCAAGTGTACTCAGGTTTGCTCTTTCCAATGATGCAAGGGATGTCCCTTGTAAATACAGCCATTGTAATCTTCTTTGGTGGTTGGTTAGCACTAAACGGTGATTTAGAAAAGACTGTTGCTTTAGGTCTAGTGGTAACGTTTGTTCAATATTCACAACAATATTATCAACCATTGATGCAAATTTCTTCCGGTTACAGCATGATTCAATTAGCAATTACAGGTGCTCGTCGCTTGAATGAAATGTTTGATGAGCCAGATGAAATCAATCCAAAAGATGGAAAAGAGATCGATGGTATCAAAGAATCAGTGACATTGGATCATGTTGACTTTGGTTATGATCCAGAAATTCCGATTTTAAAAGATGTTTCCATCAATGTTAAAAAAGGTGAGATGGTTGCTTTGGTTGGCCCGACTGGATCAGGGAAAACGACGATCATGAACCTATTAAATCGTTTTTATGATGTAAATAGTGGGTCAGTTTTATTTGATGGAACGGATATTCGGGACATTGAATTAAGTAGTTTACGAACGCATGTAGGAATTGTTCTACAAGACTCGGTTTTATTCTCTGGAACGATTCGAGAGAATATTGCTTTTGGTAAACCAGAAGCAACTGAAGAAGAGATCCTTGATGCTGCTAAACAAGCGAATATTCATGAGTTTATCATGGAGCAAGAAAAAGGCTATGATACAGAAATAACTGAAGAAAATAATATATTCAGTACAGGTCAAAAACAATTGATTAGTATCGCCCGTACAATTATCACAAACCCATCTTTACTGATTCTGGACGAAGCAACAAGTAATGTAGATACCGTAACTGAAGCAAAAATTCAAAAAGCAATGGATGAAGCAATCAAAGGCAGAACGAGTTTTGTTATTGCCCATCGTTTGAAAACTATTTTGAATGCGGATCGAATTGTTGTTTTAAGAAATGGTGAAGTGATTGAAGAAGGAAATCATCATGAACTGTTGAAACAAGATGGTTTTTATGCAGAACTTTATCACAATCAATTTGTGTTTGAATAAAATAAAAAAACTGATTCTCAAATTTTGTGAGAATCAGTTTTTTTTTTAGAAAAATGTAGAATTACTTAAATCAAGTTATTTTTTCTCAATACAAAATAAAATCGGTGGATTATTCTTCTGATTGATAAACTGATACGTTAATACACTGTAATCTTCTTGCGGTAGTTGCTGACAAAACTCTTGTACAAGAGTTAATTCGGCTTCTCCTCCGATATGACCATAATAAACAACTATAACAATTCGTCCTTTAGGGCTTAATCTAGGAAGTAAAGCATCTAAAGCTTTTTTGGTGGTGTCTGGTTTTGTAATGATCTCTTTATCGCTTTTAGGTAAATAGCCCAGATTGAAAATAGCTGCAGTTAATGATGTTTCTTTCGGTACTGTTACATCAATTGTTTCGTGTCCTTGTTTAAATAAGCCAACCTGATCTCTTAGACCTAATTCAGTGAGTTTTTTTTCTGTATTTATCAATGCTTGTTCCTGTACATCAAAGGCATAAACGTAACCAGTGGAACCAACCAATTCTGCAAGAAAAGCTGTATCATTTCCGTTACCCATCGTGGCATCGACAACGATATTGCCTTCTTGAGTTACTTCTTTTAATAGTGTGTGACTGAAACGGAGCGCTGTTTGCAGCATTAGATAAGAACCCCCTTAGTATCCCGAACATTATAAATACCTTGAGTACTTCCTCGTTTTTTCATTTCATCATCAATAGCATTTAAAACTTCCCATTTTTTCAAACTCCACATAGGTCCAACTAAAGTATCAGAAGGTGCATCCCCAGTTAAACGATGGATCACAATTTCAGGCGGAATCATCTCTAATTGATCACAGATCACATTGACGTAGTTTTCCCTAGTCATTAATTGAAGGCGCCCTTCATGATAATCTCTTAGCATACGAGTATTGGTCATTAAATGCAGCAAATGCAATTTGATTCCTTGAATATCTGAATCAAGAATCGTTCGACGCACATTTTCACGCATCATTTCTAGACTTTCACCAGGTAAACCATTAATTAGATGTGTGCAGACGCGGATATTGTGTTTCCTTAACTTTTTGACACCATCTAAATAGGTTTGGTAGTTGTGTGCCCGATTTATGATGGAACTAGTGTGTTCGTAAGTCGTTTGCAGCCCTAATTCTACCCATAAATAATAACGTTGGTTTAGTTCTGCTAAATATTCCACAACATCATCTGGAAGGCAATCAGGACGTGTGCCAATTGAAATACCAACCACGCCTTTTTCGTTGACTACTTGTTCAAAGCGGTGGCGAATCACATCAACTGGAGCGTGAGTATTTGTAAAGTTTTGAAAATAAACGATATATTGATTAACATTAGGCCATTTTTTATGCATCATCTGAATTTCTTTTTGAAATTGAATTGGTAATGGATCTTTTGGTGCGATGATCATGTCACCTGATCCAGAGACGCTGCAAAATGTACAACCACCTTTAGCTACAGTCCCATCACGGTTTGGACAATCAAATCCACCATCTAAAGGAACCTTAAAAATTTTCCCACCGAATTGCTGGCGTAAGGCGTAGTTCCATGTGTGATATCGTTTATTTGGATCTTCTGTATAGATAAATTCAGGCATCATTCTTCTTCTTTCTATTTTTGTTTATTTTTAAAGCGCCAAACAAAACGTTTTTCCAAATAAATTGGGTAAGTCATTAACAGCCAAGCTAAACCAAAACAAAAACCACCTAAAACATCACTAGGAAAATGGACACCGACATAGATACGACTGACTCCGATTAGAAAAATGCCTAAACCTAGTAAAATCTGTAGGGACAGACAAAGTTTTTTTTGTTTAATAAATTGAGGCAACAATAGTATAATCGTTCCATACAATAGTACACTCCCAGTAGAATGACCGCTAGGAAAACTGTAACTATGCTCAGTTACCAAATGATTTATAGTTGGACGAGGACGCATAAACAATAATTTGATTGCGGGATTAGCTAAACCTGCAATTAAACCTGTATTAATTAAAAGCCAGAGCATCTCCGCATAATACTTACCTTGAAATAGTATAAAAGCAATTGCTAAAGTGAGAATGCCAACCGTTAATGGATCAGCAAACTTTGTATACCAAATAAAAAATTGGTTTGCAAAAGGATATGGAGTCCTTACGAGACCTGTGATTGTTTGATCGAAGCCTTTCAACCATTCAGGATAAAATCGAACTACATAGCCTAAAAACATAAAAACAACTAAAAAACAGCTGCCCGCAAATTGATAGTATAATTTATTTTTCATGATCGTTCCTTTCGAATTTAGGTAAATTTTATTATAACATCAAATAAATAAGAACACATCTGAGAAATTTCAAAAAAGAAGCCCATGCAAAAACGTTAAAAGTTTTTGCATAGGCTTTGAAATGAAGAGAATAGAAAATTATTCATCCTCTTCATTTTCAAAATCAGAAGGACCCTCGACAGAGATATCCCCAGATTTTGTTTGTAGATCAAATGTTTTTGAACCTTTTCCTCGTTTGTAAGAAGAACTATCTTTTCCATAAATAGTACTATCGCCTAGCTTAGTTTTGGTCTTGATTGCGACATCATACAAAATCTCTTCAGTATGTAGGTTGATATCGCCTTGCTGAGAGTTAACCGTTAACTTTTTAGGGATTTCAGTTCCATAAAGTGAAAAATCTCCATTAGTACTTTTTGCCTCAATTTCACCTTTAAGATCAGTTGCTTGAATGTCTCCATTTATCGTGTCTATTTTAGCGGATCCGTTGACTGTGTTTAATGAAATATCGCCTGATGAGCTAGTGGCAGTCCAGTTAGATGCAGTGAACTCACTTATTAGGATATCTCCATTTTTTGTAGTAAAGGTTGCTTTATCCGTGTGTACATCTGCGTAGACATTCAGATCACCGTGAGTGGTCTCAATTGCCAATTTATCAGCGTTGATATTGTTAACATCCAGGTCTGCATCATTCAATTTGATCGACAAATCTTTTGTAGTAATGTTTGAAAGGTTAATTCTCCCTTTAGCATTGCCATCTATAATCAAATGTTCAGCACTTTCAGGGATCGTCAATGTCACAGCTGCCCCTCTATTGAAAAGATCAAAATTTAAACCTTCGAATTCTGTTTTATTTTTAGCACTATTTGCAGATACCATTAACTGATCATTTGTTTCTTTCACATCTAGGGAACTATTAAGAGAAATAGGAGCAGAGCTTCTAGTGTTCATTACGATTTTATCTGTAGGTTCAGTTAGAATATAAAAATCGGCATTCCCGGAAAGCGTTAAATGAATTTCTTTGGTATTTTCTTTATTTTTTATCTCGTAACTTTGTTTTTTTGTGTCAGTCATAGATTTTTCAGCCCGCTTGAAATAAACGCCACTGCCTATTCCGCCAATAATCATAGTCATCACACCGATACTTAGAAAAAACGCCGTTGTTTTTTTCATATTAAATCTCTCCTCTTAAAACTTGGATATTCCATTGTAGGTAACGTCTGAGTGCTTTTCCAAAAAATTTGGTTAACGGCGTTAAAATCATTACTCCGATAATTCCGGCACCTGCAAGGAAAATGCTGAGGAAAAGCTGAAACATCGTGGCATCATTAAAACCAGCCAAGACTGATATTCCTCCCAGAATTGGTGAAAACAAAAAGATAACGGCAACTAACCAAGCAGAGAAAAAGAGCATAGCAAAAGAAAAAATAAACCAAAACATCAAAAGAAAGTTAAGTGAAAGAACACCTACAACCTGACAGAATCTAGTAAAAGGGCTATGCTGAGGCCGTTTGTGTAATTGATAAGTATCCTCATATGGATGTTCGGGAGCCTCTTCATAATAATAGTCACTGTTTACATTTGGCTGAATCTCTTGCCAACCGTTTCGTTCAAGTTTTTTTTCAGGCACAGTGATATCGAATTCTTGTAAAATTTCTTCGGCAATACTCCTTGGTTTCCCTAAATTTTTTGCAATTTGTTCCTCTGTTTCACCAGCAGCAAAACGTTCATCAAAAATTGTTCTGTATTTGTTTAAGATGAAGGCTTGCTGTTGATTAGTAAGAGGTTTTAAATAAATTTTCAATTCAATCAAAAAGTGTTCTTTGTTCATCTTTTTCCCCCATTTCATTTTACAATTCAGTTACTTCTTATCCACTATAATTATTTTTGGAAGTAATAACAAGTCCTTAATAAAAAAATCAGCCTAAGGTAAAGAGAATCATCAGACTTGAGACCTAGTATTAATTAAATAGGGATAAGAATGGCTTATAATGTGAAAATAAATTGCATTTTTATTTATTTATTATGGATTGGAAAAATAAAAAATATTTCTATTTTCTTCAGAAAAGGGTATACTATAGTTCAAGATATACTTTTTTTAGAAAATTTGGAGGACATACTAATGGGAACATACAAGATATCAAGAAAAGAGCGGAGGAAAGCTGAACAGAACAAGCTTGCTTATTATCAGTTGAAAAAAGGAACAACTGTACTTAGCTCTGCTTTAGTTGTTTCATCGATCGCAGCACCGATTGTAGCACCGAAAATAGCTGAAGCCGCAGAAGAGCAAACTCCTAGTGCACAAATAAGTTACTCAGATACAAATACACATACAGAAGCCGTTCAAAAACAAACAACGACTACTGACTCAAACGATTCGATGACACAAGAAACTCAGACGACAGCACCAGAGACGACTTCAAGTGAAGCAACGTCTGAAACACAAGAATCATCAGAATTAAATACATCAGAAACAACACAAAGTACTGAGACAACCCTTCCTACAGAACAAACAACGGATTCTTCTGCAGTCGAAAAGGAAGAAACAAAAATTCCTGACCTAAAATCTGATCTTATGATGCGTTCAGGAGTTGCAGGGCAGACTAGAAGCATCGATACAAGTGTTTTTATAGCTGAAATTGCTGGACATGCAAGATCTGTTGCAGCATCGAATGATTTATATGCCTCTGTGATGATGGCTCAAGCGATCCTTGAAAGTGATTGGGGAAGAAGTACTTTAGCAGCAGCACCAAATCACAACTTATTTGGGATCAAAGGAAGCTATCAAGGACAATCTGTTACTATGAAGACATGGGAAGTAATTAATGGACAGTGGGTTCAAGTTAATGCTGCTTTTAGAAAATATCCTTCATACTCAGAATCATTTGGCGATAATGCTTATGTTTTGAAAAACACGTCCTTCCAAGCTGGCGTTTATTTCTACTCTGGCGCATGGAAGAGCAATACGAACTCATACAAAGATGCGACAGCGTGGTTAACAGGGCGTTATGCAACAGATCCAGGCTATAATACGAAGTTAAATAATATTATTGCAACATACAATTTAACGCAATATGATACCCCTTCATCTGGAGGCGGAAACACTGGTGGCAATACCGGTGGAGGCAATGTTGGTGGTAATACCGGTGGTGGTAGTACTGCACAAGATGTGGTTCATACAGTAAAAGCCGGCGATAGTTTATGGGGCTTAGCTGCCAAGTATGGAACTTCGATTGCAAATATTAAAAGTTGGAATAACCTTTCTAATGATGTTATCTATGTAGGTCAAAAGCTGATTGTCGGTAAAGGTTCTGGCAATACTGGTGGTGGCAATACCGGTGGCGGCAACACTGGAGGGAACACTGGCAATACGGGTACGATCAATACGTATTACACTGTAAAATCAGGGGATTCCTTATGGGCAATTGCTAACGCAAACGGCGTAAGTGTTGCTAACTTACGTCAATGGAACAATTTGAGTGGTGATGTCATTCATCCAGGTCAACGTTTAATTGTTAAACAAAGTAGTGGAAATACAGGTACTGGCAACACCGGTGGAAATACTGGCGGTGGTAACACTGGTAGTAACACAGGCGGAAGTGGCAATACAGGGACAAACAATACGTATTATACGGTAAAATCAGGGGACTCTTTGTGGGCGATTGCTAACGCAAATGGAGTAAGTATTGCTAACTTACGTCAGTGGAATAACTTAAATGGTGATATCATTTATCCAGGTCAACGCTTGATTGTTAAACAAGGTGGCGGCACAAGTGGCGGCAACACTGGTGGTAGCAACAACACAGGCGGTAACACCGGTGGTACTGGCAATACAGGTACGACGAATACGTATTACACTGTAAAATCTGGAGATTCTTTATGGGCAATTGCTAACTCAAACGGCGTAAGTGTTGCTAATTTACGTCAATGGAACAATTTAAATGGAGATATTATCCATCCAGGTCAACGTTTGATTGTTAAACAAGGGCAAAGCAATTCTGCAGGTTCTGGTAATTCTTCTAGTAATCAAGGAAGTAGTCAAAATGGGACTACTCATACAGTAAAAAGTGGTGATACACTATGGGATCTTGCTCAGAAATATGGTACAAGTGTTCAAACAATCAAACAAATGAATAGTTTGTCAGGTGATACAATTTACATCGGACAAAAACTAAAAGTTAAATAAAAATGATTGAAATCAGCACAGAAGTTTGGTAGTATGATAGCACACAACTGATATACAAACAGTGAAGAGGAATAGTAGAAAGAACCATGTTTTAGAGAGCGTATGGTTGGTGGAAATACGCACAGAAGCTTTCGAACTCGCCTTTGAGTTATTTTACTGAATGGTTAGACTAAGGTAAACGCAGGTCTAAGCTTTATTAAGTAAGATCGGTGACGACCGTTATAGCGTTGAGGCTTACATTTATGTAAGTAAATTTAGGTGGTACCACGTTGTTAGTCACACGTCCTATAGGAATTTTTTCCTGTAGGACGTTTTTTATTATGAAGCACCTACACTTTATTTCGGTCTTATCAATTTCTAAGAGCTAAAGCTTTCAGAATGGAAGGCCTACAATTGGCTATACTATCTTAGACAATTGTTACCACCGCGATTGACCATCGTTAGTAAAAGTTATTTAAAAATAGGAGGAGAAAATACGTGAGTTACGATCACAAAAAAATTGAGAAAAAGTGGCAAAAATATTGGGCTAAGCACAACAGCTTTACTACTCATGATGATTTAAGTAAAAAGAAATTTTATGCATTAGACATGTTCCCTTATCCATCTGGACAAGGCTTGCACGTTGGACATCCAGAAGGATATACGGCGACAGACATTTTATCAAGAATGAAAAGAAGCCAAGGATACAGCGTATTACATCCAATGGGGTGGGACGCTTTTGGTTTGCCAGCAGAACAATATGCATTAGATACGGGAAATGATCCTGCAGAATTTACGAAAAAAAATATCGAAACCTTTAAACGTCAAATCAATTCTCTAGGATTTAGTTACGATTGGAATCGTGAAATCAATACAACAGATCCAGAGTATTACAAGTGGACCCAATGGATTTTCACGAAACTATATGAACATGGATTGGCTTATGAAGCAGAAGTAGCAGTGAATTGGGTGCCAGAACTTGGAACAGTTATTTCAAATGAGGAAGTAATCGATGGGAAAAGTGAACGTGGCGGTTATGATGTTGTTAGAAAACCGATGCGTCAATGGATGTTGAAAATTACTGCTTACGCAGACCGTCTATTAGATGATTTAGACTTAGTTGATTGGCCAGAAAGTATCAAAGACATGCAGCGTAATTGGATTGGTCGTTCAGAAGGCGCAAATGTTACGTTTAAAGTAGCTGGCAAAGAGGATGAGTTTACAGTTTTTACCACTCGTCCAGATACACTATTCGGCGCAACGTACACGGTTTTAGCTCCAGAGTTAGAGTTAGTTCAAAAAATTACTACACCAGAGCAAAAAGAAGCTGTTGAAGCATATATCGATGCTGCCTCAAAAAAATCTGATTTAAACCGTACTGATCTAGCAAAAGAGAAGACTGGTGTGTTTACAGGTGCGTATGCAGTGAATCCTGTAAATGGCGCTGAAATTCCAATTTGGATTGCTGATTACGTACTAGCTTCTTATGGTACAGGGGCAATTATGGCTGTTCCTGCCCATGATGATCGTGACTACGAATTTGCTAAAACATTTAACATTGATATTATTCCAGTATTGGAAGGTGGAAATATCGAAAAAGAGCCTTATACAGGTGATGGACTTCACATTAATTCTGATTTTCTAAACGGATTAAACAAAGAAGAGGCTATCTCTAAAATGAATGTCTGGTTAGAAGAAAAAGGAGTAGGGAAGAAAGAAATCAGTTATCGTTTACGTGATTGGTTATTCTCACGCCAACGTTATTGGGGGGAACCGATCCCTGTGATCCATTGGGAAGATGGGACAACCACTACTCTTCCAGAATCAGAACTACCATTGACGCTTCCAAAAACAGATGACATTAAGCCAAGTGGAACCGGGGAGTCACCTCTTGCAAATATTACTGAATGGATTAATGTCGTTGATCCTGAAACAGGAAAAAAAGGCAAACGTGAAACCAATACAATGCCTCAATGGGCTGGAAGTTCATGGTATCACTTACGCTATATTGATCCGCATAATAAACATGAGCTTGCTAATTATGAAAAATTAGAGCGTTGGTTACCAGTAGATATTTACATTGGTGGAGCTGAACATGCTGTACTTCACTTATTGTATGCTCGCTTCTGGCATAAATTCTTGTATGATATCGGAGTTGTACCAACTAAAGAGCCGTATCAAAAATTATACAACCAAGGAATGATTCTAGGACAAAGCTTCCGAGACAGTCGTGGTGTATTAGTTCCAACGAACCTTGTAGAGAAACGTGATGGTATTTGGGTGAATAGTGAAACTGGTGAAGAATTAGAAGAAGCGCCAGCAAAAATGAGCAAGTCATTGAAAAACGTTGTAAACCCTGATGATGTTATTGAAAAATATGGTGCAGACACCTTAAGAATGTATGAAATGTTCATGGGACCACTGGATGCTTCAATTGCCTGGAGTGAAAATGGTCTTGAAGGAAGCCGTAAATTCTTGGATCGTGTGTGGCGTTTCATCGTTGATGAAAATGATAAAATGCGTGACCGTATTACTACAGTAAATGATGGACGATTAACTAAAGTGTATAATCAAACGGTTAAAAAAGTTACAGAAGATATGGAAAATCTACACTTTAATACGGCAATTTCTCAATTGATGGTCTTTGTTAATGAAGCGAATAAAGTTGATGTATTACCGTATGAGTACATTGAAGGCTTTGTCCAATTGTTAGCTCCGATTGCTCCTCATATTGGTGAAGAACTTTGGGCAATCCTTGGTAATGAAGACAGTTTGACCAATGTACCTTGGCCAACGTTTGATGAAGCAGCTTTGATTGAAGATGAAGTAGAAGTTGTTTTCCAAGTGAATGGAAAAGTTCGAGCAAAATTAAATATAGCACGAGGTTTAAGTAAAGAAGAATTGGAAGAAAAAGCATTAGCAGCTGAAGAAATTCAATCTTTTATCGAAGGAAAAACAGTTCGTAAAGTAATTGTAGTTCCTGATAAATTGGTAAACATTGTAGCTAACTAGTGAACTAGAAACAGGGATGCTGAATAAAATCAGTATCTCTGTTTTACTATATTCACGGATATGAGCGGTAAAACTAATTAGTCAGATGGCTTTTATTATTCACGTCTTGGAAAAAACAACATTATTTTTCGAAAAATTTTTAACACACAATAGGTCTATCCCGGTGGGGTAGATTCTTTTTCTGTATTTAAAGAAAAATTCTTCTTCGTTAACGTTAGAAGAAGATTAAATCACTATGGACAAGGTGAATAAACAAGCCGATTTTGCATATTTTAACAGATAATGTTAAAATACAGCTAAGAAATGACGAAGGTGGTGAATAAGTACTATGGTCAACGTGTCAAAAATAACAGCAAGCTTTTCATATATTATAGCGTACCTGGCTTTTTGTCATGTTATAATTTCCAATTTTTTATTTCAAGGGACAAGTGTGTCTAAAAAGGGATAATTAATTGAATAAAACAGACCATTCAGACTTATTTACTTAAACATAATTAGTCATAAAATAACAGAGAACCCAAAATTTATTTGCTGATTCCAATAGATAAAAAGGATTCAGTAACTAATCAAATGACAGGGGATTTTTTAACTAGCAGTAAATAGTGAAGGTTGAACAAGAAGACTTTGTTCGGCTTTTTTGCGTACTTTAAAAATATATAAAAGGCGATTATGTTCTATCTGTCTGAATGGCAGAAAGAGGAAAAAATGTTAGTACAATTACAAAGAATTACAAAAAAATATGGCACAGTGCCGCTTTTTGAGGAACTAAATCTACAGATCAATAAAGGTGAAAAAATTGGACTGATTGGTACAAATGGTTCAGGCAAATCAACTATTTTAAAAATTATTACAGGATTAGAAACAGTTGATTCAGGATCGGTCAGCCGTAAAAAAAATGGACGTGTCGGTTACTTAACTCAGATGCCAGAAGCCGTTGAACAAGGAGTGAAAGAATATCTATTGGAAACATTCGTACAATTGAATGAGATTCAAAATCAATTAACCAAATTAGAAATCCAAATGGCTGATCCAGAATGTGACTTGGAAAAAATAATGACACGCTATGGTCAAAAACAAGAAGAATTTCAACAAGCTGGCGGTTATGAAATGGAAAATAAATTGGAAATGATTGCGAATGGTTTAATAATCAATCACTTATTGGCGAAGAAACTATCAGAGCTAAGTGGCGGCGAACGAACGATTGTTGCATTAGCCAGAATTTTATTACAGGAAAATGACCTTGTATTATTGGATGAGCCCACCAATCATTTAGATGCCAAAAGGATTGCTTGGTTGGAAGGCTATTTAACACATGAGAAAGCGGCATATTTGATTGTTTCTCATGATCGATTATTCTTAGATCGTACAGTGGGAAAAATTGTAGAATTAGAAGATGGACATTTATTGGAGTATAAGGGTAATTATTCGGAATACAAAAAACAAAAAGAAGCTCAGCTGGAGAAATTGAGAAAAGATTTTGCTGAACAGCAAAAAGAAATAAAAAAAATGAAACTGGCTATTCGTCGTTTTAGACAGTGGGGACACGAAGGAGACAACGAAAAGTTCTTCAAAAAAGCTAAGGAACTTGAAAAGCGATTAGAAAAGATTCAGAAAGTCCCTAAACCCAAAGAAGAAGCAAGCAAAATAGGGAAAAAATTTAAAGAAACGGATCGTTCTGGTAAGGAAGTTCTGCAATTTAGAGAAGTCGCTAAAAGTTATGATGGACGAAAACTATTTGATCAGGCAACATTCACTCTCTTTTGGAAAGAACACTCAGCAATTATAGGGGAAAATGGTGTAGGAAAAAGTACCTTATTGAAGCTAGCGCTGGAGTTAGAACAGCTTGATAGTGGTCAGATCAAGCAAGGGACAAATCTCCATATAGGTTATTTACCCCAAACCATTGAATATGAGAACCCTAAACAGACCATTTTACAAGTATTCACTCAAGCTTGTTCCACAGTTGAACAAGAAAGTCGCCACATTTTAGCAAAGTATTCATTTTATAGTGATGATGTTATGAAACAAGTTCGATTTTTAAGTGGTGGTGAAAAAATTCGTTTGGAGTTAGCCAAACTTATGTACAATGAAGTTAACTTTTTACTGCTAGATGAACCAACGAATCATTTAGATATTGAAACAAGAGAAGAAATAGAAGAGATACTAGAAGAATTTAAAGGAACGATGTTGGTTGTTTCTCATGATCGTTTTTTTCTACAAAAAATGTTTGATATATTTTTAGTTATTGATCAACAAAAAGTAACGAAAGAAACCGGAACCTATATAGAGATACTTGGGTTAAACTAAAAAACAGAAAGAGTAGATAATTATTAGTCTACTCTTTTTGTTTTTTAGTCTATTTCCCAGATTGTATGAAGTTCTTAAGGTGATGTAACTGGAATTGGGTTATACATAGAATGGTTGAAAATATAAGATGGTTGATTTTAACGTAACCAAAATCCAAAGTGTACTTAAAAATAGCTTCCTTTAATTTATTTAACAAAAAGTTTGTAATAATAAACAATTATAGATGAAAAAAATATATAAAATATAAAAAACTAATGTTATTAAATTGAAATCGCACAAAAATTAGAATACAATGAAGTGGTAAGGAGGTTTTTTCTATATATGTTTTATATAAAAGTCAAAGGAGGACTGTCGTGAAAAAAAATAGTAGATTGATTTTTATTAGTATACTTATATTAATGATCTTTCCCTTCGATGGATCCTATGCCTTGGGAATAGATAAAACTAATGAAAAGACGGCGTCAAATGTACAATTACCTGAAGAAGAAGCAACACTAAATTCTTCAGAAAGTTCTGAAACTAGCTCTTCGGAGATTTTAGAATCGACCGTTGAAGAGAATGTAGAAAATGAAAAAATAACTAACGATATCGAGATTGATAATAGAGGTAATGTAAATAAACCTGAAATAAATAATAAAAATATATTGAAAATAGGTGCTCGACAAACCGATGATGGTTTCTGGTTAGTTGATTCAGCTACTACATTGCGGGAATATTTGAAAGATAGTCAAAAACTAAAATTACGCCTAACGAATGATATTGACCTAGGCACCACAGGCTATCAACTTAAAAATGGCATGATCATTGACGGTGCTGATCACATCATTACATACAATAAAGGTGGTTCACCTACCAGTGGGTTTTATATCAATGAGGCAAATGCAGTTATTGAAATTCGAAATACTCAGTTTGGGAATAGTGATGGATCAGGTGCTATTGGGTATTACGGTGTAGTGACAGGCATAGCGGCTGTAAATATGACATTTATCTTTGATAATGTGGATTACTATTCAACGAATGGACAAATGATCTATAACATAGACGGTTCGGTCATTATGAGAGGACAAAATACGATCGACCAAAGAGGAACAAATACATATTCCCAAGAATGGGCAGAAATCAATTATGTTGAAATTCAAAGTGGAAGAACGTCAATCAAACATTCAGGGGTGACGAATGCATTTATCTGGTCAACAGGAAATGCCTCAGGAAATCCGCATGCAGGGACATCTCAACTAATAGTGAGAGAACATGCACGATTAGATGTTCAGACGAATGGTAATGTGATGTACGGCGTGCTTTCCCCAAGTTATATTGTAGAAAAAAATGGTATTTTTAATTTGGATAAGGTAACACTTGCAACGGGCGGCACAAAAAATAAATTTTTTGATAGTAATCTAACACGACCAATCACTTTCGATTTTAAAGAGCAGTCTCAAGTTAATTTTATGTTGCCGGTGCCGATCAACCTTTATACGGCTAAAGGGGGAATGACCTTTGCAGAAAAATCGGAAGTTTCAATTGATGTTGCTAGTGGTGGGATTTTTACAACAGAGCCTTCCAGTACATTTGCTATTAATATGAATAAAGCTAAAAAAGTTTCTTTTTCTAGCACCAGTCTTGGAACGATTGGATTAAATGGAGCTAATGGCGTCAAAAATTTAGCGTTTACGAGCAACTATATGCAAAAAATAGAAACATTTTCAACTAAGATGAATAACACGCCAACCCGAGAGATGTTTAAAGAAAATTCAGATTTAAATATTAGGGGAAGTAATTTTACAAATATAGTAGGCTCTCCTCATCCTTTTGATAGTCAAGAACTGCTTGATTTAAAAAACTCACAGAAACTTGTTTTTAGTGCATTTGTGGAGGTCCCAAATCAATTAAATCTTGTAGCGTATGATGCCACTGATACAGAACTCTCGCTTTATGGTAGATCCGTCAATAATGGAAGTCCAGCTAGGGCAGTTAAATTTTTCCTTTTTACTGATGAAGGGGATATAAATAATTTGAAAAAAGCGAAACATATTGTGACATTAGATGAGTTTGATGGTCAAGTAAACACCTCTCTAAATTCAGAATATGGCATACGGATCAGTGATTTAAATCCTAATACTACTTATTGGGCGCAAATGGTAGTTGTAAATGAGGCAGGAGAAAGTGAATTTTCTAAGGATTTTAAGATTAGTACCAAACCTCAGTTAAAGAGTATCACTACTGATGTTACGACAACTTCAGCAGTAATTAATGGAGAGTTGAGCAGTGACACAGGTAAGTGGACTGACTACACAAATGGAGAAGAATTAGCGATCCCAGGTCAAACGGCTTATTATGGTGGACTCTATCAGCAAGTTGCGGTGGAGTATAGTAAGAATAAAAACTTTCCAGTAAATGAAACAAAATCTCAAATTGCGCATCTTTTGGGAGACAAGCATCAAAAATTTACAACAAAATTAAAAGGATTAGAAGGGGACGTCACTTATTACGTTCGTACAAAAGTCACTGGCGTTTCAGGGATAGAAGTTATTTTAGCTATGACTCCTCTAACAGAATTTCAAACGGTGACAGAAGTTATAAACGTAGAAATTCCCATCGAAATGGCTTTTCAAACACAGAATAAAGATCTTGGAACTTCAAAAGAAGGAGAAATAACTTCTCCAGACTATCAACTTAGTAATAAAGGTAACGTGTCTACGAAAGTATCGATAACCAATCTAACAAATGAAAATGTTGCTGCAAATCAGCTACTCCTATTAGATAATCTTTCTGGAAACTATGGTCATGAAGAACTTGCTTTGCAAATGTTTGTGGACAATAAACAAACAGAATCCAATTTTTTAACTGCTGATTTAATAAATAATCCTTTATCGATTGGTGTTTTGAAAACTGGTGAACAAAAAAGTCTAAAACTAAGGGGCAAATACTTCAATCCTAATGCAGTAGCGAAATTTCCAACCTATAAAATCATATTCAAGGTTGAAAGAAATGAAGAATGAGAGGGATCAGATGTATAAAGAAAATCAAGTGAATAATGAAAAGAAGAAAAAGAAACGACTACTAATTTTATTGCTATTACTTATTTTTGGATTCAGTGCAGGAGGTTTATATTATTATTTTTCCAATAAAGCCGATTCTATACAAGTTGTTTCAGGCGATTACTTGCCGGATACAAAAGGTGCTCAAAAAATGAGCGATAAAGAAGTGAAAGAAGCCGAACAAAAAGCTGTCAATGCTAGCAAGTTCAATATGGTTATCAAGTCAGAAGCGGTTTTTGAAACCTCAGATAGTAAAGGCAGTCTATACATTCAAAATCCAGTGGAAAACGGATACCCCATCAATGTGGTGATTCATTTAGATAATAACAATGAACAAGTTTACTCTTCAGGTGCAATCCAGCCTGGGTACGAAATAAATGGGGGAAAGCTGGATAAAAAGCTTCCGAAAGGAAATCATGCAGCAACAGCTACATTTGATATTTATGATTCGAAAACAAATAAAAAACGTGGACAAGTTCAAGCAGGAATCACTATTCGGATCAACAACTAACAAAGTTATTTAACAGAGTTTCTGTTTAAATATAAATCATTTTACACACAGAGGGAGAATAAATAATGAAGAAAACAAATTTTTTAATCGCAGCAATGATGTTAGGTCTTAGTGTATCAGGAATCACTAAGGTAGTTTTTGCTGAAACCATCGACGGAGAAAACTCTGCAGATGTTATTATCAATGGGACGATTGGTAAATTAGATAATACTGATCCCGATGCGACTATTCCAGAAGGATCAGATGAGTGGATTAATGTTACTGTTGATACAGCTACGGCTTTCCATACTACAACTGCCAGTGCACATAAGAATATTGAGTCAGCAGATTACAGTATTGTGAATAATTCAGGTCGGGGTGTTGCAGTGACCTTGAATAAAATGATTGGAGCTCCAAAGTATGTTGATAAATTAACGATTAATGCAAAAGGCACAGGTCTTGTTGCGACACCTACAGCAACTAATTTAGTTGAAAACAATACATTAGTTGATTTGGCTAGTGCTCCTGTATGGATGAAATTAGCTAACAAAGATGGACGTTTAAACATTGACACTGATACAGCTGCAGCGTATGCAAATGCTGCAAAATTTAACTACACAGGAAACACAGTAGCTAGCTTACCTTCAGATGTTAATGAAAAAGCAGCAAAAGAAGATTATACACTGACGTTGAAATTCACATCGATTCAAAAAGACGGTACGACAATTGGTGTAACACCATAGTTTGACAAAAGGCTGTGATGAACAATGAAACGATTCAATGGTTACATCGTTACAAGTATTCTTTTGACGGCGTGTATGTTTTATTATCAAGAGGTAGTCCATGTTCATGCCGCCGAAATAGAGATACATGGACAAATAGGTGAAGATAAAGTAACTGTACAGCCGCCAAAAGAATCGGAAACAAAAATTTATGGAACCCTAGCCAAGCCTAAACAAACGCACATAGAGTTAAAAACTTTTCCAAATACGGGAAGTATGACTGAGAAAGTAACATTACTTGGATTACTACTACTATTGATTTACGTACTACTCAGTAGATGGAAAGCACATAGAAAAAAACGCCCAGGATAAGAGAGGAAGGGGAAGTAACTTCCGCTCTTCTAACGTATACTTAGTATTAAAAAGGGAAGATTGGGACAGAAAGTTTAGCCTCAAAAGGAGTTACTACTGTTCCGACTGTTGATCCAGATTATACTAGGCTAGGATATAACTTGTAGAGTTAACCCCTAGCCTAGTTTTATTTTTGGGGGAAACAAAAGGTTGTCAGCGCTTTCTTTGTGTGCTAACATAATAGTAACGGAATGTAACTGAATTTTTTCGGGCATAACCATAATATAGTAAAGATGACAAAAATTTTTGTCGTGTTTTCTATATTATGGTTTTTCTGTTTCTAATGTAACAATCTCTGTCCTGTTCCCTTAATCAGATGTTTTATGATTAAATCGTCAAGAAGGAGGATAGGAAGTAATCGAAGGTAGTTAAAGGAAACGTTGTTTCCAGAAATTTATAGTATAGTGAGGAGAAATGATAAATGAGTAAATCAGTCTTTCCAGAAAATTTTTTATGGGGTGGAGCAACTGCGGCAAATCAATATGAAGGTGGTTATCTTTCTGGTGGTAAGGAATTAAGTACGTTAGATGCAATCACAGGTGGCAGCCATACAACACCTAGAATGATCACTTATAAAACGAAAGAAGGGAAAATAGAGACTAGTGGCAGAGGAGACGCTTTACCTGAGGGAGCTATCGGTTATGTTGATCCAAATCGATATTACCCAAGTCATGTAGCAACCGATTTTTACCATCATTATAAAGAAGACATTGCATTGTTTGCCGAAATGGGATTTAAATGTTTTAGGCTATCAATTGCTTGGTCACGAATTTGTCCTAAAGGAACTATGGAGATCAATGAAGAGGGATTAGCTTTTTACGATAAAGTGTTTGATGAGTTGTTGAGTTATGGCATAGAACCAGTTGTTACAATCAACCATTTTGATATTCCTATGTACTTAGCAGATGAATTAGATGGTTGGTCAAGTAGAAAAGTCATTGACTATTTCTTGTTTTTCTGTGAAACCCTTTTTAAGCGTTATAAAGATAAAGTGAAGTACTGGATGACATTTAACGAAATTAATTTTTTACGGAGTTGGACTCAAATTGGGATTCATCAAAATGATAAACAAGCAAAATACCAGGCGGCTCATCACCTATTCGTTGCCAGTGCAAAAGCTGTTAAATTAGGTCATAAGATCAATCCTGATTTTAATATTGGAATGATGGTAGCGTACATTCCGAGTTATCCTATGAGTTGTAATCCAGAAGATGTAATGGAAGCTGTTAAATTCAATCGCGAACAAGAGTTTTATATCGATGTACAAGCCAAAGGATATTATCCAGCGCATAAATTAAAAGAATTCGAGCGAGAAAATGTTGTGATCAAAAAAGAAGCTGGTGATGATGAAATCATCCAAGAAGGAACCGTAGATTATATCGGATTTAGTTATTATATGTCGACTGTTTCTGCAGCAAATCCAGATGAAGTGAAATATGTAGGAGGTAATCAAATGCCAGCTGTCAAAAATCCTTATTTACAAGAATCTGATTGGGGCTGGGCGGTTGATCCTTTAGGATTACGCATTTCTTTATGCAAGTTGTACGATCGTTATAATATACCATTATTCGTTGTAGAAAATGGTTTTGGAGCAGTCGATAAAGTAGAAGCTGATGGAACAATTCAAGATGACTATCGTATCGATTATTTCAGTAAACATGTGGCAGCAATGAAAGATGCGATTGAGTTAGACGGTGTTGATTTAATTGGCTATACGCCATGGGGCTGTATCGATTTGGTTAGTGCTGGAACAGGTGAGATGAAAAAACGTTATGGCTTTATTTATGTTGATATGGATGATGACGGTCATGGCACACTTGCACGATCAAGGAAAAAATCTTTTTATTGGTATAAATCATTAATTGAATCAAATGGGAGTAAAATTTGTAGGTAAACCCATTTTTGATAGACGATAACTTACACAAATTAGTTTATGAGGACCATTCTTGATTATGGTGATATAGGACTGAAATTAAATATATATATTGATAGTCAATGTTTTATATTGATTTTTATTTGACCAACAAAGGATAATGGAGGCGCTTGTTATTTCATATAATTACGACTAGAATATAAAGGGTTTATCTATTTATTTAATGATAGGAGAGATTTTATGGATAACATCAGATATCTGAACCGAAAGCCTTTTATTTTGGTCAGTGTTATTACTGGGCTCATTTTTTTTATAACTGTTGGGGCTGCAGGGAGAATGGTTGATGCAGCTGAAAATAAAGCAGATAAGACAATTACCTTAGATAAAGATAAATGGAAAATACAAGTTGTTACCGAAACTGATTCAGGAACTAAAAGATCGAAGGAACATGACTTAACGACCACAGAGAGTTATTACGAAGGATTTAATAAGGCTTTTATAAATTCAGATGGTGACAGTATTTCTGTAAGTTTGCCTGGGAGTTCAAATGGTAGCCCAGGTGGCGGGCGGTCAATAGTTGATGCTGAGATAAAGCAATCAATTTTTTTAGAAGCAAACCGTTACTACCAAATTAAAGGGAAAACTAGAATGCGATATAGTCCCACATACACTGATAGAAACATATCTATGACGAACATAATAGTAGATAATAATTATCATTATTTTATTTTTTACCATCTAAGTCATTCATATCTGGATAAAACAATGAATAATGTAGTTACGATGAAGTCAAATGAATCAAAAAATTATTTAATTGGATTTAGCTTTCGCAAACCATTAAATGCAGTAGTGAGTACTAATACTAGTGTTCCATATTATACGAATTGGATTTTATCTGATTTTGGGGTTACAGATGTTACAGATGACTTTTTAAAATTAACAGCAAGTATAGATGGTTTATTTACAAGTAGGGATCAAAACGCATTGAAGTTAAGTACAAGCCAGCAAAAAGTAGATAACTTGAAACAAGACGTGGAGAATTTTTCCAATGTATTAACGGAGACAGATAAAAAAAAATTAGAGGAAAAACTAACAAAAGCGCAAACTATATTAGACAAAATCCAAATGACGTTGAAAATTCAAGCATTGGTAGATAATCATTTACAAGAAGCTAGTTACAAAATTACAGGGACAACTTATCCAAACTCTTTTCTCTCTTTTTCAGGGAGTCCTGCTTTAGCAGAAGGCGAATTAAACTCAGAAGTAGAGGGCGATTTGACGAGATATCAAACTCGAGCAGACAGTGTCGGCAAGTTCGCCTATGAGTTGCCTAAAGGGAAGTATTTTGAGGCGGGTGAGGAAATTCTCATAAAAAGTATGTTACAAGGAAAGACCTTGACCATAACCAGTAAGGTAAAAGATACAACTCCGCCTGATCCCCCACAATTAAACGAAGTAATTGATAAGTCTATTACTTTTTCTGGACATTCCGAAGCTAACGCGACAATCAATGTCTATGAAAAAGGAAATCAATCAATTTTTTTAACAGGACAAGCAGATGCAGAGGGACAATTTGATATTTCGATTCCAAAGGCACAGCAACCACTAGTACCGTATAAAAATTATGAAGTTATTGCACTCGATAGTAGTGGAAATAAAAGTGTTGCTTCTAACTTACAACAAGTGAAAGATACGACCCCGCCAACAGCTGAAGCTGTTATTCAGCAAGTAAAAATCAACGCATCTGTTCCAAGCATATCGATGCTCTTAAAAAATATCTATGACAATGCGGGTATTGAAGATATCACGATGGAGATGATAAAACAACCGGATCTAACAAAAGTAGGACGAACAACAGCAACAATTGAATTGCTGGATAAAGCAAAAAATAAAACAATCATTGATGTGCAATTTTTAGTAGAAAGTTCTGATACAATGAAAGACGATACTTATATGCTTTATGGGGAAACCTTTAGTACACTTGCGGTAGATTATCCAGAAACAGAAGCAGAGCAAATTCAATTTATTCTTGAACAAAGCAAAGCAAACGCTTGGGAAATAGCAACGTCTAAAGAAAAGAAAGAATTAATTTTAATAGATAAAACATTAGTAAAAAGAGCAGTAGGGACATATGAAGTGTCTTTTAGTATTGGTAAGATAACTAAAAAAATAAACATAACATTATTACCGGGTATGTTAACCATAAAAAACTTTTCTTCAAACGTTTCTTTTGGAGAACCAGCTATTCAATCAAGAAAACAAAAAATAGTTCAAGAAAAAGCTGTTGAATTGAAAATAGAAGACACACGATTTAATAAAAATCAGTGGCGTTTAACAGCTCAGTTAGAGAGTCATTTTCAAAATACTCATGGAGAAGATGAATCAGGACTGAACTTATATGTGAGGGAAGAAAAAAATAAAGAAATTCCAATTAATAAACAAGGAACAAATGAAGTGTTTAGCTCAGGGGGAGATACAGGTCGGGAAGTAACTGTTTCATTTACGAATACGTCGCGTTCTTTGATTTTAGAAACTGTGCCTGGGAAGATCAGAAGTAATACAGTTTATGCAGCTAAAATTAATTGGCTTTTAGAAAATGGACCTTAAAAAAATAAAGAACATAAGAATGACGATACCTACTGAGAACTGTTCGGATGTAGAAAGTTGATACTATTTTAAGTAAACACAAAGAAGGCCTACGGATAATAGTATGCCTTCTTTGTGTTTACTTAAAATAGAAAAGAAAATTTCGAATATGGGTGGTTTAAGCACCGTTCTTTGATAAAAGAGAAAAAAATTTATGAAAGAAAATCATCATTTGTTTTTTTATTACCGCTAAAAAAATGATGATGTAACAATGTAGAATTATTTTAATACACGTTAGGGAAATAGCCATGACTTTGGAACGATTCTATGGCTAGAAAACAGGTCTATCAACAACAAACTTTAGATAAAATATAGAGGGAGTGGTTGTATCAATTAAGTTGCAGAAAACCTTCTTAGTTAAGGAGCTATTAAAATGTTTTGATAAAAGAATGTAGTCAATTAATAATAAGAATCTACTTGAAAGTATGTGGAAATCAAATTTTAAATATATTGAATGAGGTCGTGTTTCAAAAAATATTTTGAAGTAAGGACTAGTTTTTTAATCTAATTCACAAAAAAGGCAGTAAACTGTTGTTGTGGGAACAAACAGTGGTATACTGCTAATAAGGCAAACCGATAATCATCAAATTTGGTGGTCTATGGCGTGATAGAAGTTGGATATTTGAAAAGCCACAGGAGGAATTGGATTAAGATGAAGCGAGTATCGATCAAAGAATTAAAAGAGTTAATTGAATTAACAGTCAATGAACCAGTTTCAATCATTGACGTTCGGGAAGTAGATGAATTTGCGGAAGGTCATATTGCCACTGCAAAAAACTATCCTTTATCCACTTTACCAGAAACGATGTCAGAAATTGATCGGGAGCAACCTCATTATGTGATTTGCCAACATGGTGTTCGTTCGGAACATGCGTGTTCTTTTCTTGAAAATTATGGGTATAATGTTATTTCTGTTTCAGAGGGAATGTCTGTTTGGGATGGGAAAGATAAAGAAAATAGTTATAGATGAAAGATGTCGTAATGAGCGTGATGCTTGTTGCGCTTTTTTTATTTTTAAAATTACTTATTTTTAGTAAGATAAAAGAGTTGCATGTTAACTTACTTTTTGTTAGTATATGAATGTAGATAAAAAACAACAGTTATTGGAGGAGAAAAACATGGCAACAAAATTATTAATTGCATACTATAGTTCAACAGGCACAGGTACACAAATGGTAACATGGGCCAAAGAAGCAGCAGAAGCAAATGGAGTAGAAGTTCGTTTAAGAAAAGTTCATGAATTAGCACCAGATGTTGCCATTGATTCTAATCCATTATGGCGTAAAAATGTGGAAGCAACAGCTGATGTTCCAGAAGTGACAAGTGATGACTTGTTATGGGCAGATGCTTATATCTTCTCTTCACCATCACGTTTTGGTGTTATGGCTAGCCAATTAAAACAATTCTTTGATTTACAAGGTGGACTTTGGGCACAAGGTAAATTAGCAAATAAATTTGTTACAGCATTTTCTTCTGCACAAAATCCCAATGGCGGACAAGAGCAAGTTATTCAAGGAATTTATACAGTAATGCAACATTGGGGTGCGATTATTGTACCAGCAGGATATGTAAATCCATCAACCTTTGCAGCTGGGGGAAATCCTTATGGAACAAGTGCTTCCATCGATGGGGAAGGCAACATGTTGAAAGCCGATGAAGTGAAGGCTGCTATTCAAGATCAAACGAAACGTTTGGTTGATATAACAAGTAAATATTTAAGTGAATAAAACAGCAAAAAACCGCCAGGTTAATTCCTGGCGGTTTTTTATTTGCTTCTATAGTTGTATATATTTGAAGCTTTATAAAAAGTTACTGATATGAATAATCAAGTTTGGAATTTTAGATTTTGATTTATTAATAAGCTACTTCGTCACATCTTCGCCGAACCATTCTTTAGAAATTTCTGAAAGCTTACCAGATTTTCTGAGTTCTTTAAAAGCTAGATTGATTTTTTCAGCTAACTTTTTATCGCTTTTCCTTAAACCTACTGCAAAAGCTTCGCTCTCATAATCACCACTGACAATTGAATAATCAGCTAAAGTAGCTTCGTGAGAAAGATAATAATTTGCGTAAACACGGTCGATTAATAATCCATCAATTCGTCCAGATTTCAAGTCCATAAAGGCCTCGTTAAAACCATCATATAAAATTGCTGTTTTATCTTTGACGAAATCTTTTAAAATTTTTGGCTGTTTTTCAAAACTATTGTACCCAGAAGAGCCGTTTTGAGCACCTAAAATTTTTCCTTTCATATCGGTAAAATGATTGATCCGATTTTTTTTCAAGGAAACAACGACTTGCTCATTTTTCATATATTCATCACTAAACAATACTTTTTCTTCCCGTTCAGCATTTTTAGAATAGCCGTTCCAAATCAAGTCAATTGTTTGATTGTGTAATTCATTTTCTTTCATTGACCAGTCAATTGGTTGAAAGTCGACCTTAATTCCATACAAGTCAAAAACGGCCCGAGCTAAATCAACATCAAAACCGATGATTTCTCCTGCTTTATTTTGAAAACCCATTGGGACAAAAGAATCATCTAGCCCAACAATAACTCGTTTTTCAGAAGCAATTCGTGACCATTGATCGGTGTCTGTTTTTTTTCTGCCGCATCCAACTATCAAAAGAAAAGTGAACAAAGCAAGGAGTGTAAGTAGTAAATAATTTTTCTTCTTCATAAAGGTATCCTTTCTACTGAATAGGTGTGACCCTCAGTATGTTATCGGCAATATTCTCAGCAAAATTCATATCATGAGTGACTACGATTTGCGTCATTCCTTGCGCTTTTAGTGTTAGGATGACTTCTTCTACTTGTTGACGAAGTTCAGGATCAAGAGCACTGGTGGGTTCATCATAGCCTAAAATCTTTGGTTTCATAGCTAAAGCTCTAGCAAGAGCGACTCTTTGTTTTTGTCCACCAGATAGTTGATAAGGATATAAACGCTCTTTTCCGCCTAAATCAAATTTAGTCAGTAAATCAATCGCTTCTGCTTCACTAGTTTCTTTTGATTGTTTCAAAGAAAGGACTGGAGCTAAAGTGATATTATCCAATACTGAAAGGTGAGGAAATAATTGGAAATCTTGAAACACAATTCCAACTACTTGGTCAGCATTATCCATTTCGACCGGATTAAATGGCACGCCATCCATGATCAGTTCCCCAGAATCAATTGATTCTAGACCAGCTAAACAGCGTAATAATGTAGTTTTTCCTCCGCCAGATGGTCCAACAATTGTTAGAATTTCTCCGTCCTTGATTTCTAAATTCAGTTGATCTATAATGCGACGGTTATCGAAGCTTTTGATTAAATTTTTGATTAATAACATAATTGTTTCCTCCTAATTTAAAAGATTAGCCTTCAAATCTAGATAAGCAAAAAGACGGACAGGCTTGTTTAGCTTTGCTTATTTATAATATTGATAGTGTTTTTCCAATTTTTTAGATGCAAGGGTCAATACAGCAGTCAATAACAGATAAATGACACCAACTAAAACTAATGGAAGTAAACTTACATCACGACTCATAGCGATTTTTCCTGCACGTAATAAGTCACCTAAACCAAGGACGTAAATCAACGAAGTGTCCTTCACCAAATTGATGACTTCATTACCGATAGAAGGTAACACAACTTTGATTACTTGAGGTAAAATAATTCTGGATATTGTTTGGTATTTGGTTAATCTTAAAACTTTTGCTGCTTCATATTGACCTTCTGGAATTGATTGAATCCCACCTCGAAAAATTTCTGCAAAGTAAGCTGCGTAATTTAGAATAAAAGCGAATAATGCTGCATCATATCTTTCAAAGACTATCCCTATTAATGGTAAGCCGTAAAAAACAAAAATCAGTTGTAACAATAAGGGCGTTCCTCGCATTAGCCAAATGTAGATATTGATCAAGAAGTTTAAGGGCTTGAAATTAGTTTGTAAGGCGAAGGCAACTAAAATTCCCAATGGGATTGAACCCAATAGTGTAAAAATAAAAACTTTCAACGTCATGATTGCGCCGTCAATTAAAGCCGGCAAAATTTCTAAAATGTAGTCCATAATATTTCCTCCAGTTTTTTATTGTTTTTCTTTTTGGTAATGCAGATAGGGAAAAATTGCTTACTATTTTTAAGGTTGCTGAATGGAAGTGATTCACAGAACAGCAAAAAAGTCCTCTTGGCTCATTAGCCAAGAGGACGAATTAATCGTGGTTCCACCTCAATTTGTTAATACTTCACAGTATTAACCTCATAGAGTCTTTATATAAAGACTCTTTTCTGATAACGGAGAAAGCCGCATATTCCTACTGAATTCAGAAGATGACTGAAACAGATGTGTTCGTCAAAGTTTTCCAGCTTTTTTTCTCAGCGAATAAAAAAGTCTCTGTCAGGAAAGGGGCAATGATTACTTGTTCTGTTTGTGTGTGTTGTTTTTATTTTAGTGAACTTTTTTTGTAAAACTTATTACTTGATGAGAGGACTGGATTGGTAAATCTGTCCTACGGTGGGGTCGTAATACACCTTGATGAGTGACTCAAGTACTTTTCATTATCAACTCTGCTAAAGTAGTCGTAGTGCGTTGAAAAGCAAAAAGTCCCTTGGCAATGATGCCAAAGGACGTAAAATCGTGGTTCCACCTTTATTTATTATCGCCTCACAACGATAACCTCATGAAGTCATAGACTTCTAATGCTGTAACGGGCATTCCCGAACTTTCCTACTGTATTGTTCAAAAAGTTAACTCCCAGATGTGGTTCGCTCTATCTTTCTGTCTTTTTCCACCAACCAAAGACTCTCTTGTGAGAAATAATAAAGGTACTCTTCTGTTCTTTGTTTTTTATAACTTTACCACCAGTTTTTTAACTTGTCAACAACATATTGTTTAGAAAATTCAGAAAATAATTATTCACAAGCAAAAAAGTTACTGAATAAGATGAGTTAGGTTAAAATGGAAATAGTTATTCTCTATCAAAAAGTAAGTAAACTGTGATAGCTAAAAACTATCGCACTGTCTCTATTTCTACTATCCTTTCGTATATATATCTGATAAACTATGTACAATTATTGTCGGAAAATAAAGAGGAGCGATGTAGATTGAGGCGCCCAATTATTGGAATTGCAGCAAATGAAATTGAAGATGCTGGAGCGAAATTATATCATTTACCAATTAGCTATACGCCTTTGGGGTATGTAAAAGCGGTTCAACATGCTGGGGGATTACCAGTATTACTGCCAGTGGGTTCTCCAGAATTGGCTAAAGAGTATGTTACTCAAATCGATAAATTAATTTTAGCTGGTGGACAAAATGTATCGCCAACATTATACGGAGAAGATATTCTAGTTGAAGAAGCAACTTTATCTGATGAAAGAGATCAATTTGAGTTAGCCTTAATTGAAGAAACGTTGGCCCAAAAGAAACCTATTTTCGCTGTTTGTCGTGGTTTGCAGTTAGTCAACGTGGCCCTTGGTGGTAGTTTATATCAAGATATCAGCCATTTCAATCAATCGAAAATTGCTCATATGCAAATACCGATTCCAAGAGAGATTCCAACACATCGGATTCGAACAGAAGAATCAAGTATTTTGCGTAAAATCTATGGCAAAGAAACAACCGTTAACTCGTTTCATTTTCAAGCAGTAAAAAAATTAGCAAGAGAATTAAAGATCACAGCACTAAGTGAAGACGGCGTTATTGAAGGTGTAGAAAGTAAAGATCCGATGTTAGCGTTTTTAGGAGTCCAGTGGCATCCGGATTTTGCTTATGATTATTTGGAACAAGAAATGGAAGTTTTTCGTTATGTAGTTAATAAATTATAATGAGGAGGAATTGGATAATGAAGAAAAAGTTTGGCTTTTTGGTTTTGGCAACGATGGTGTTATTAGCTGCTTGCAGCACAGGTAAAGGGACAAGTTCAACTGATGAAAAAAGTAATGGCAGCAATGCTTCGCAAAAGCAAGTAATCAAAGTTGCTTCAGGTGGAGAACTGTCAACATTAGACAGTGCGCATTATACTGATGTTTACAGCTCGGATATGATCGGTCAAGTAGTGGAAGGTCTTTATCGTATGGACAAAAATCATGATCCAGAATTGGCAGTGGCTAGCAGTGAACCAACTGTTAGTGAAGATGGATTAGTTTATACATTCAAACTTAAAGATACTAAGTGGAGTAATGGTGACCCAGTTGTAGCTGGTGATTTTGTTTCTTCTTTTAAAAATGTTGTTGATCCAAGTTTTGGATCAAGTAGTAGTAATCAAATGGATATTTTTAAAAATGGTCGAAAAATTCGTGAAGGTCAAGCGAAATTAGATGAGCTTGGTGTAAAAGCAATTGATGACCAGACCTTAGAAATGACATTAGAATACCCAATTCCATACTTAGCTCAAGTATTAGTAGGGACACCATTCATGCCTAAGAATGAAAAGTTTGTTAAAGAAAAAGGCGATGCATACGGCACTTCTGCAGATAACTTTGTTGGGAATGGTCCATTTGTGATTTCTGGTTGGGATGGTAATACAGAAAACTGGAAGTTAACAAAAAACAAAGATTATTGGGATCAAAAAAATGTGAAGCTAGACACGATTGATGTTCAAGTAGTCAAAGAAATCGGTACAGGAACCAATCTTTTTGATGCGGGTGATTTAGATTATACTGTTTTAGCAGATACTTATGCGCTACAGTACAAAGATTCTCCTCAAGCGCATTTTACACCTAAAGCAATGGTGGGATATTTAAGTCCTAACCATAAAAAAGAAGTAACGGGTAATGTGAACGTCCGTAAAGCTATTTTACAAGCAATTGATAAAGAAACGTTTGCTAAAGATATTTTAGGAGATGGTTCGACCGCAATTAATGGCTTTGTTCCAAAAGACTTTGCGAAAGATCCTAAATCAGGAGACGATTTCCGAAAAGAAAATGGTGATTTTCTTCCTTTTAATTTAAAAGCAGCTCAAAAAAGCTGGGAAATAGCAAAGAAAGAACTAGGGAAAGAAGAAATTGAGCTGGAATTACTTTCAGCCGATTCAGCTCTGGCAAAGAAAACGATTGAGTATGTTCAAGGGCAGTTACAACAAAACTTGCCAGGATTAAAAATTACGCTAAAATCAGTACCATTGCAAAATCGTTTAGATTTACAAACAGCTAGTAACTTTGATTTAGTGTTTGGTACATGGACACCAGATTATGCTGATCCAATTAATTTTTTAGAGTTTTATGATTCTAAGAGTGGATTGAATACAGCAGGTTATAACAATCCAGAATATGATAAAGGCTTAAATGATGCCAGAATTACCCTAGCAAATGAACCAGAAAAACGATGGGATAAGTTGAAGGAATTAGAAGAAACACTTATTGAAAAAGATGCGGCTGTTTTACCTCTTTATCAAGGTGCGATTGGTTATTTGAAATCAGATCAACTAAAAGAGCTTCAAGTCTTTCCATTCGGAAGAACAGTCTCATATCGCTTAGCTTACGTTGAGTAATGTATGAAACATGAGAAGCAAGTTGACTAGTAAGGGAACTCCCTTGCTAGTCAACTTGCTTTTTTGAGTGCTTAAAATTATCAGAAGAGTACGTTCACAGTAGCATTTACAGAATGAAATTGGTATGAAAAAAGTTTGGAAATCCAAGAAAGGACATGCGTATCTTTTGTAATTGTTGGGTGATGCGTTTAACATAAATTATAGAAACAGAAAAGAACTTTTGCCAAAGTACAAACAACGTTGGAGGGAAAAAACTATGCGAGTAATAAAAGGACTTATTTCGTTACTATTAATAGTTGGTATTTTTGGAATCGTTGGTTTATATTCTCAAATGACGAATTTAGGCGTTGTGACCGTTTTTTATCGGAATCTGTGGTTTCAATATAATTGGCTAGTTTATTTTTATGAAGTGCTTCTTTTTGCCCTAGCAATATTATTGCTGCTCACTTTTTTTATGGTTGTGTTTAAACCGATTACTAAAAAAGAAATACACATAAAAAAGGAAATAGGTCAGATAAACTTGCCACTTCATACCTTGGAATCAATTGCCAAATCTTCATTGCAAGAAATTGTAAGTATTGACAATACCCAAGTGAAAGTGAGATTAACCAAGAAGCAAACAGCAGACGTAGAAATAATTGTAGCAGATGGGAAACAGCAGTTGTTTTTAAGCAAAGGGAAAGAAATCCAAGAACAAATCAAACAAGCATTACAACGATCGGCTATGGTTGAGACGAATAAAACAAAAGTGATTTTCAAAAAGAAAAAAGCCGAATCATCTATCCTGCCTATGAATAAAAAAACGTCTCGAGTGATTTAGAGGGGAAAATATATTGAAAAAATTAACTATATTAGCTCCTTATCATAATCAAATTATATTCACGAGTCTATTTACTTTAGTCGCCATATTTTTTATGACAATGGGACTTTGGAAAACACTTTTGCTTATCCTTTTATCAGGAATCGGCTACTTTATCGGTACAATGAAAGATAAAAAACGTTCTGTCTCTTCAATTTTAGCTTCTGTACAAGCTTTTTTTGAAGGATAAAATAAATTGAAATAAAATCAAGAAAGGTTGAGAAGAAAATGGATAACAAAGCAAATGGAAACACAACTGAAGGAACAAATGAAAATGGAATCAAAACAAAACTGACATTTGACGATCAAGTCGTGAAAAAAATTGCTGGTATTGCCGTATCAGAAATTCCTGGTATTTTAGGATTGAGCGGAAATGCAATCACTAACTTGACCGACAAATTTACAAATGGAAATAACCCCACCAAAGGAATTAGTGCAGAAGTTGGTACAAAGCAAGTAGCGATTGATTTAGATGTTATTGGTGAATATGGCAAAAACATTGCTCAGGTATTTGTTGAAGCTACTAAAAAAGTTTCTGAAGAAGTGAAAAATATGACGGGGCTAGATGTAATTGAATTCAATATGAATGTTGATGATATTATGACAAAAGAACAATACGCAGAAAAATTTGAAAACAAGAAAAAAGATGAAAACGAAGATAATAAAAATAAAGAGAACAATACAAGAACTTTAGCGTAATCAGCAATTAAAATCAAACTAGAGGAGGGAAATTGTTATGTTAAGTTTTATTTGGTCATTGATTGTCGGCGGTGTACTAGGTGCCATTGCTGGAGCAGTTTTAGGTAAGGATGTGCCTGGTGGTGTGATTGGTAATATCATTGTGGGATTTATCGGCAGTTGGATAGGAACGATGATTTTAGGAAACTTTGGACCAGTGATTGGTGGATTTCCAATTATCTCAGCTTTGATCGGGGCAGTGATCTTAATTGCTATCTATTCTTTCATTGCTAAACGAATGGCTTAATAAGTAAAAAATAGTTCTGATAAGGTTTAATTATCTTATCAGAACTATTTTTATTTGATCAGTTTATTTTTTTATTCTAACATTTCAGCTGGAAGTAAAATCGTTTCTTTATTCCCATCATCGAAAGCAAAAACTTGAGAGGGATAGTCTTCAAAATAAGGAAAAGGTAAATCAACGGCCATTTGAACATCGTTCATCTCTTGTGAAAAATGAATCGTTACTTTCCCACCATTATCAATTAAATCAAAATAAAGCATATTTGTAAGTGGAATAACTCCTTTTAAATCCAAATCTATAATCAGCCAGATACTGTCGATTAAGGCACTAGGAAGGCTTTCAACCACACCTAAAGAAGCGTAACGACGACGTTCACTATCAAAACTTTCAACCATTTATTTGACCTCCTTTATCTATTTACTATTATTAGTATACCTTATTTATTTAAAACTCGCTTCTGTCATGTTTCAATAAAAAGCAAACGTAAAGCTTTTTTATTGAGAAAGACGTGAGTTGCAAAAACAAGTTTGAGGCAAAAGTAAAAAACTCTTTTGCCTCAAACTTGTTGTCTCTATTTTTTTATAATTTATTCTGTTTTTTCACCAATTACAGTTGGTTCTGCTGCTTCTTCTGAAGATTCTGCAACAGCTGCTTTAGCTTCTACAACAGCTGCGATTTGTTCTTCACCCTCAGTAATGATGTCATAATCTTTATTTTTTTGTAAATCAGCGACAGTAATTGCATCGCCAATAGCAAGTTTAGTAATATCAACTTCAACACGTTCTGGTAATTTATCTGGTGTCGCTGAAACAAGAACGTTGTATAAGTTCTGTGTTAACTCACCACCAGCTTTTACCCCTTCAGATTCGCCGACAAGAAGGATTTCTGCTTCTACTTCGGTTGTTTCTTTCATGTTTACAGCAAGGAATTCAACATGTTTCATTTGAGTTGTGAAAGTATCTAATTGTGCTTTAAACAGTAATGTGTTGATTTTTTTACCACCAACAGTCATTGTGATTACAGCATTAACACCATTATCACGTAAGATTTTTGTTAATTCTTTTTGATCAACTGAGATAGGCGTACTTTCGATTTCATACCCGTAAACGACTGCAGGAACTTGACCAGAGTGACGTAGTTGATTTCTTAGTGAACGTGGACGGACAGCTCTTTCTTTAACTTCTAATGATACTGACATAACCTAAATTCCTCCTTAAAATTTAAAAGCAAAACAGACTCGTATAGTCTGTGAAGCTAGATAAATCAAAATGAATTTATATTTGGTTATCTGCAAAACGCAACATGATGGAAAAAAGGAGTTTTGCTGCTGTTGATTGTAAACATGCAAAAGCTCAAACTTAGCTAAGGTTTTCTTGTTCATAAATTGAAACGAACAAGATGCTTCTACAAAATGGACAGCAAAAACAAAAAATCCCGAATAATTGTGCACAATCATCCAGGGGAAATTCCATATGATACCTTATTCTCTCCCAGGTCATTACGCTGTTTTTGAGAAACCTTATTCACTTTCTAAATCAACCATACCTCTAAACAAAAGGTAAGTCAAGGGAAGTGAAAAGAGAAAAGAAGTCTTTTAATTATTACTTAAAGGTTGATTGGATAATGTAAGAGGCGATTTTTAATTTATTTTCTTTTCATCCTCCATTGTTTATACTAAACTATTAGTTGAAATGAGGAAAATAAATGCGTTTAGATAAATTATTGGAACAGGAAAAATTAGGTTCTAGAAGAAAAGTTAAAGCTTTGATTCGCAGTAAACAAGTCAGGGTTGATGGTCGAATCATCCTAGATGAAAGTTTAAATGTGGATGCCACGTTACAGGAGATTTTTGTTGGAACTAAAAAAATCCAGCACAAGACTCATGTGTATTATATGTTGAATAAACCCCAAGGTGTAGTGACGGCAGTCAAGGATGCACACTATCAAACAGTTATTGATTTACTAGATGAAAGTGATCAAAGAATTGGATTATATCCTATCGGAAGATTGGATCGCGATACAGAAGGGCTGCTGTTAATTACAGATAATGGACAATTAGGCTATCAATTACTGTTGCCTCATAAAAAAGTTTCAAAGCGTTATGAAGTAATTGTTAATGCAGAACTGACAACAGCCGATTGTGCTGCATTTGCTCAAGGAATTGTATTTTCTGATGGCACAAAATGTAAAAAGGCAGAACTGACGATTTTATCCTCGAATAAAGATAAAAGCCATGTTTATTTAGATATCACAGAAGGGAAGTTTCATCAGGTCAAAAAAATGTTTTTATCTGTCGACAAAAAAGTGATTTATTTAAAACGATTATCAATGGGACCAATCAAGTTGGACACAAGTCTTGCGTTGGGCGAATATCGTTCGTTGAATCAAGAAGAATTACAGTCTTTGTTGCCTTACTTTACCGCACACAAAAAAAGAGAAGAGCGTGTAACATGAAATTTAAGACATTATTATTTGATGTGGATGATACGTTATTAGACTTTCAATTAACGGAAAAAAAAGCATTGCAAGCCCTTTTTCAAGAAGAAGGCTTAGCGCTAACGGATGAAATAGCAGCAACATATAAAAAAATTAACAGCCAATTATGGCAGGATTTTGAACAAGGAAAAACAACTAAAAAGACCATCACAGAGACTCGTTTTAGTTTGTTATTTAAACAATTGGATAAAAAAGTAGACGGGAAAAAGCTGGGACAAAAATACCGTTATCATTTAAGTCAAGGTCATGATTTGTTAGGCAATAGTAAAGAAATCATTCAACAGCTAAAACCAAATTATCAGCTGTATATTGTAACAAATGGGGTAGCGAAAACGCAGTATCAGCGGCTGGATGATTCAGAGTTAAGACCATTTTTTAACGATGTTTTTGTATCGGAAGAAGTGGGGTATCAAAAACCGATGAAGGAGTATTTTGACTATGTTTTTGAAAGGATTCCTAGCTTTGATCAGGAAAAAACGCTAATTATTGGCGATTCTCTAGCTTCTGATATTCAAGGTGGAAACTTAGCTGAAATTCAAACACTATGGTTGAACTCCTCTAAACAACCCGCAGACTCAATCATCAAACCGACATACGAAATTAGTCGATTGGATGATATTTTCAGTGTGTTGGAACAATAAAAAATAGGAATCAGGAGTTTCTAGATAACTCTTGATTCCTGTTTTTATTTTAAATATCAATACTTAAACGAACCATATCTTTTAAAACCAGTCTATTTTCGATGATCTCTTCTTCATAGTGACGAAGAAAAAAATTCTGATCAACACTAGTCATACGAAAGCCGCATTTTTGATAGAGGTATAATTGCCCAAAGCTAGTACTTCCAGTACCAATTTCCACCGTTTTATAGTGATTTTTTTCGGCATGAGCTAACGCAAATTGGATTAATTGCTCCCCAAACCCTTGTCTTTGATAAGTTTCAGATATAGCAACATTTACAATTTCTAGTGTTTCAGGTCGAGTCGGAAGCAACACTAAAACACCAACGATTGTATCATTAACAATTAATTCAAAGCATAAACCACGTTCTAGATAGTTAGTAATTAAACGTTTATTTGGATCAGCTGATAAAAATAAGTCATAATGAACTGACTGTAATTTTTTTATGGTTCTAATGATCATAGTATACGTCCTTTCTATGAGATTATTTATAAATAAAGGAATTTTGAAAAATATTGAATAAAATTGTGGCTTTCTTTCTAGTTTCTATTATAATAGAAAAAGGTTATCATGACTATTACATATAAGAGAGAGGTTTCGTTGAATGAAAAATAATCAACCAATCGTGATTGGTGTTACTGGTGGTTCCGGCAGTGGCAAAACAAGTGTTAGTCGGGCAATTTTCAATCACTTTCCGAATCATTCTATCATGATGTTGGAACAAGATTCTTATTATAAAGATCAAAGCCATCTGAGTTTTGAAGAAAGATTGGCAACTAATTATGATCATCCATTTGCTTTTGATACGGATTTGTTGATTGATCATTTAGAGCAGTTAATAAATTATCAGACCATTGAAAAACCAGTGTATGATTATGTAGCTCATACGAGAAGTTCTGAAACTGTGATCCAAGAACCAAAAGAAGTCATTATTTTAGAAGGTATCTTGATTTTGGAGGATACTCGATTAAGGGAACTAATGGATATTAAATTATATGTAGATACAGATGACGATATTCGTATTATCCGAAGAATTAAAAGGGATATGGAAGAGCGTGGAAGGACATTGGATTCTGTTATTGAACAGTATTTGACGGTGGTGAAACCAATGTACCATCAATTTATCGAACCTACAAAACGATATGCCGATGTGATCGTTCCAGAAGGTGGAGAAAATCACGTAGCTATTGATTTGATTACAACTAAAGTTGCCAGTATTTTAAATGAGTTATAAGATTAAAAAATAAAAAAATTTAATTTATCAGTCGTTGTATTTGATTTTATCAAGTATGATTTCTGATTTTTTTTATTTAACAAAATAACAAGTAACTTCAAAATAAAAAAATGGTGAGAATATGAATTGTAATTTGTTTGATAGGAAGACGGAATGTTCATTTTCTAAAGACACTTTTATATAAAAATGTTTTTTTACGGAAATAATTACTTGTTTAGATAAATGAATAAAGTATGTTGATGGTGTTGTTGTTTCTCAAATAAAACATATAATTATTGCTATATAAATGAGGATTAATGATATCCGTAATTGAATTTATGTTATTTTTATGTGTGGTATATCGAATGGAAAGGTATCTAATTGACAGAGCGTATTTTCTTTTTTGAAAATAATTATTAAATAATTTTTTCTCATGAAATCCTCTTTTTAAAGAGATTATCAAAGTTTTAAGTGATTGGTACAAAATATTGAAAAATTTTACTATAAAAGCATGATATAATTTACAATGAAGAAGATTTTGTTAGGTTAGGGGTGATAAAGTATTATGATGCGAAGGGGAGAAATCTTTTATGCAAATCTCTCGCCTGTTGTTGGTTCAGAGCAAGGAGGAATCAGACCGGTATTGATTATTCAAAATAATAAGGGAAACTTATTTAGTCCAACGTTGATTGTTGCACCTATTACTAGGAATGTGAATAAAAAAATGCAACCAACACAGGTCAAAGTGGATATACCGCATGACGATCGAATGACACCGTCATTGGTATTGCTTGAACAAATCCGAACGTTGGATAAAGAACGGATCCTTCACAAGATTTGCCAGTTACAAGAAGACGATATGTTGAAGGTTAATCATGCACTAAAAATAAGTATCGGCATTCGTTAAATGGGGAGTAGTACATAGATAAAGATATACATAAATATTCGTAAATCCAATGTTAATAGAGTTGGAATAGTTGATAGATTGAACCGAATAAATTACGAGTATGTTTTTTTGATTGTTAGAGAATAGACGAAGCAATACGTACAGTATTTTTGTTTCGTTTATTTTTTTAGCAATAACTAAATGGAATACAAACGAATCCTTTTGAAATTTTCGGAATTTATGGCTATAGTATGAGCAAAGGAGTCGATAAGAATGAATATTCGTTATGGGATTTTAAGTACTGCTCAAATAGTTCCTCGTTTTGTAGAAGGCGTAAAAAAAAGTAGCTTAGGAACCGTTGTTGCCATTGCTTCACGAAATTTGGATAAAGCTGAGAAAGCAGCCGAAAATTTGGATATTCCTAAAGCATACGGAAGTTATGAAGAGTTATGCCAAGATGAGCAAATAGATATTGTCTATGTTGCTACGTATAACAAAGGACATTACGAAGCAACAAAAATGGCGTTGGAAAATCACAAACATGTTTTAGTTGAAAAACCTTTTACTTTGAAGGCTTCAGAAGCAGAAAAACTTTTTGAGTTAGCAAAACAAAATAGGTGTTTCTTGATGGAAGCACAAAAATCAGTTTTTTTACCGATTAGTTTACAAGTAAAAAAAGCGATTCAGCAAAACAAAATAGGTGAGGTACGTTTTATTCAATCGGTAACAGCGTATCCCAGTGTTAATCATATCCGTTGGTTTCATTCGTTAGACGCTGGGGGCGGAACACTACATGGATCAGGAAGTTATCCTCTGCAGTATATGCAATTTGTGTTAGACCAATCAATTGCAGAATATTATGGCAGTGGGACAAGAAATAAAGGTGCAACAGACGATCAGGCAAACATAGCACTGAAGTTTCAAAACCAAATTTTGGGTAATGTTTTTATTTCAGTTAAATTGGATATCCCAAGTAAGATGACGATTTATGGTGAAAAAGGTCGCATAGAAATTCCTTATTTTTGGAAAACAAAACAAGCGATGATTTATGATGATCTTGGAAATCAAGAAAAGTTGATCGGTGATTTTGACAGTGAATTTGTATTTGAAGTGGATCATGTCAATGAATGTCTTCAAAAAGGCTTACTAGAAAGTCCAGTGATGACAAAGAAAATGACTTTAGAAACGGTAGCTTTGGTAGAGTCTCTATATGATGAGTGGCTAAAAGAAGACAACTAGACAACAGAAGGATTTGCAATCAATGCCTATCTGTGTTAAAGTAATCCTCATGCGACGAGTTGACTCAATCAGATAGCTTCGGCTGTTCCGTTTTGACGGCTAGTGATTGACAAAACAACAGAGGCACATATGTTAAATCATACCTACCGGATGTGGGCGTGTCGGATAAATATTTTTGTGGAGAAGATTTTATCTATTTATTTTTATAAATACTGTGACAAAAAAGAAGACTTCGGTCTTCTTTTTTGTTTTGTACTATTTTGAACCTAGGAGTAAAATACTTATAAAACAGAAACCAAAAGAGTGGATAGGCTCTTGTATAGACACCAGTTGAAAGAATGCCATCCTATTTATACTTTGTTGCAAATAAAATCATTGCACTAGTTGGTGCAAAAAAGTATTTAATAATGCACATATTCATTTGCACTAAGGAAAAATAGTGATAAACCTTGTTGTTTCGCTGGAAGTATTTATATTGAATTATAAAAAATAACACTTTAAAGAATTTAAATTTTTAAGATAAAATAGTATACTAAGAAAGTTGCACTTGTGTAAGTGCAACTTTTTTGTGTTGTTAAGGAATAAAAATCAAGCTATAGTTCAAGTGTAAGGGAAAGAAAGTTGGTGAGTAAAATGTCACTGCACTTATCAAAACGAGAAATAAAAATCTTGTTGTTGCTATTAGATTTAGATGAAAGTGTTACAACAAAAGAATTGGCAGAAACCTTCCAAGTGAGTGTACGTACGATCAAATACGATTTAGAAAATGTTCGTGATTGGTTTAAAGAACAGAATGTTGTACTGCAGACACGTCGTAATAAAGGAATCTGGTTGGAAATACCTGATTCAGAACGTTTGACTTTGAAAAATGAAATCATTGAAGTAGAACGCTTTGAAACATATCCTGACCAGGAATTAAGAGTAAATCAACTGATTTTTCACTTATTATTAGCATCGAAATATCTAACATCTCATGAACTAGCAGATGGACTGCAGGTTAGTAGGAATACAGTCATCAGCGATTTGGAACGTGTGGAAGAAAAAATCCGTGTGTATGATCTTGCACTAGATCGTCAAAGTAGGCAAGGATTTTCTATCATTGGTGAGGAAAGTAAAATACGTTTGTTGATGGAATTCATAACACAAAAAGAAATTACAGAATATGATATTTATCAAATTATGAGTTACTTTGTTCAATCTGGTCAAAAGAAAAAAATGAAGGAAGTTCATGTTGGAGTCAATACGATTTTTCAAAATATCTACCAAGTTGCTCTAAAAGAAATGACTAGTTTGTTGGATCCGTCATTATTTGATCAATTTAATTATTCTGAGATCCTTTCAATTACATTACGTGTGGCAATAGCAGTTTCTAGAATGCAGCTACATCATACTGTTGGTGGCTATAAAATGCTGACAAATCAAAAAGTTTTGCAGCAAAAGGAAGAATTGCCATTTTTATTGATGAACAAAGTGTTTAATCATTATGAATTGCCTCTATTAGCAGATGAATACCTTTACATTTATAGTGATGTGTTTGTGGCGAATAATCAGCAAGATATCGTAGGTTTGACTGAAGAGTTAATAAAAGACGTTTCAGAAGAAATTAATTTCCCTTTTTATCGAGATCGGCAGTTGTTCACGAATCTTTTTGCTCATTTGTCTTTACGATTAACTAAAAAGCATCTTTTTATTAATGAATATAATCCATTTGTTGATGACATCAAGGCCAAGTATCCACAATTGTTTTCTGCGATCCAATTTGCCAGTCAAAGTGATATTGTGGGATCAGCATTGTTAATTAATGATTCATTCATTGCTTACATTGCGTTACATTTTTTAGTTGCTTATGAAAAAAATCGTCATGAAATCAATGTAGTACGAATCGTTTATGTTTGTTCAACTGGATTAGGTGTGACAAGCCTAATCGAACAAAAAATTTTGGAAGAAGTTTCTAATGTTGAAATTGCAGGCTTTGCTTCTGTATTGAATGCGGTAGATGTTATTGAGGAAAAAAATCCAGATTTAGTTTTGAGTATTTTTCCCATCGAGATCTTAAATCGTCCATTTATTAAAGTTAATCCGTTGCCGACAACAGCTGATATTCACAGTATTCAAGAAGAGGTCAATAAGATTTTGACTCATAATCAAGCAAGAAAAGTTCCTCGTTTGATTCCTCGTCAGCAAGTCAAAGAAAAGCAAGGAATTGAAGTTGAGAGTCGAGATATAATTGTGCGGACATACGTGATTTATGAAGAACTGCTTAAGGTCTTTGCTGAAAAATTAACGCAAGAATATAAGGAAGCGTTTTTACTCCATGTGATGTTGATGGTTCATCGTATCACTTTTGACAGTCAGTACGAGAATGAGGGCAATGTTGTAAAAGAAATGTTGTTAGCTCAACAAGAGTTAGTGGAGAAGATCGAACAGATTTTTGCGAAAAATGATTTAATGGTTAATCAAGCAGAAATTACTGCTTTATTGAATTATATAAGAGAGGGGTAGTATAGATGAAAATAACTGACGATGCTCGAAAAATAATTGACGAAAGTTCGAATAAAGTCGAGTTGGAAGCGTCGCTGGAAAAAATCAGTGAGTTGTTGGAGGAACAAAAGATAGAACCAACAGAGCTACAGTGGACGATTTTGATTAATCACGTTAATGAAATGATCAAACGATCGAAGGCTGATGAAAAAATGTCTGGTGTTGATCCGGTGATGTTTGAGGAAGTATCTAAAGAAGCATTGATGATTGCGGATAAAGTTGTTCAGCATATCGGCAATTTGCCACAAGATGAAATGTACGTCTTATCAATTCATTTTGAAGCAGCTAGACAAAACGAAGTATAAGAGTAAAATTATCTAGCTTTGCGGGCTAACACCTCGGAAAAAAGATAAATTATGAATGAGGCAAAAAACACCTCAGTCATAATTTCCTATTTTTCATTCGGAGTTAAATGAGCCCACTCAGCTTTTAAAATTATCTAGCTTCGTGGACTAGTCTCTCGGAAAAAAGATAAAACCTGAATGTGATAAAGGACATCACAGTCATGTTTTTCTATTTTTCATTCGAGCCTGAATGAGTCCACTCAGCTTTTAAAAATTAGGAGGAATAAATAATGGTAACAGTAGTAATCGCAGATCGTTTAGGTAAAGGTCAAAATGTAGCAAAAGGTGTGGAAGCAGCTGGAGGAAAAGCAGTTGTTGTCCCAGGAATGGGTGCTGATATGCGCTTGGGTGATGTGATGCAGCAAGAAAATGCTGATCTAGGAATTTCATTTTGTGGAAGTGGCGGTGCAGGTGCATTAACAGCTGCAACAAAATATGGTTATCCAGAACGTCATGGTATGCGTTCAATTGATGAAGGTGTAACTGCAATTAATGATGGAAAAACGGTTTTAGGTTTTGGTTTTATGGATCAAGAAGAATTAGGTAAACGAATTGTTGAAGCTTATATGAAAAAGAATGGCTAGTTGAACTTAGTTAGCTTTTCAGGTGAAGTTGAAGGCGTCTTTTCAACTTCTAAAATACGGGGAGGAAAATCAAATGGAAAAAGTAACAACTAAACAACGCCAAGTCATTCAGGTAGAAGGAACGGGGAAAGAAAAAAATTTAGCATTTGCTAATGCGTTGAATCAAATCCATAATCGCGTGCTGAAAGAAAAAAATGATGTCATCGTGCGTATTGAACCGTTGGATATTCAGGTAGTAAAAGCAGATCAGGAGACATTTACTGAACGTTTCTTCTTTTTCTTTTTACCTCGTACACGTGCAGATTATCGTGTTTTACTGGATGTTGAAGTGGAAATCACATTGATTGAGATGGAGACGATTCCGTTTGTAGAAAAAAAAGTTGCTGATCCCAATGGTCTTCCTATCCCTTTTGGAAAGAAAAAAAGAATGCATAAGGAGGCAAATTAAATGGAAGTTTTAGTTGTTTTACTCAAGTCACTATTGATTGGTAGTGTTGTTGGTTTTGCAGCAGGAGCAGGAGCTGCAAGAATGTTCCACGCACCAAGTACACAAGGGTTAGGGGCATTTAGAACATTAGGTGAGATGAACGCTTGTGAAGGAGATGCTGCTAGCCATTTCTCATTTGGATTAGGTTTTTTCTTTAATGCGTGGGCATCAACTGTTGGAGCAGGGGCGTTTACACAAGACGTGGATCACCGTGTGATTCCTAACTGGGCTGCTGCAGCTTTGTTGGTAAAAAATAAAAATGTTGCTGAGACAATGCATAACCCTAAAAAAATGGGAATTTCAGGTGCAGTTATTGGGATGTTGGTTGTGGCTTTTTTAAACACAACGGCTTCAGCAATACCAGAGTCATTACAAGTAACGGCAGTTGCTGTGTTAGTTCCAGCGGCAAATTTATTGATCAATACAGTTATGCCAGTATTATTCTGGTTAGCAGCAATTGATGCTGGAAAACGTTCAGGTTTATGGGCAACAATTTTCGGTGGTCTTGCAACAATGATTATGGGAAATGCGGTTCCAGGTGTTGTTTTAGGGATTTTAATCGGAAAAGGTGTCGATGAAATCGGATGGAATAAAGTCACGAAGAGTATGATGGTTGCAGTCATTTTATTATTTGTATTTAGTGCCTTTTTCCGCGGATTTGATTTACAAATGATCGAGAGTTTCCGTCTACAGATTCCAGGTTGGTTGGAAAATATGCATGATGTTTTCAGTGTAGGTAAATAATTTAAGGAGAAAGAGAGGGAACGGTAATGGAAGAAACTTTGGAATTAGAAGGAAAAAAGAATTTTTGGTTTGCTGATTGGTCATTTCCGATTTTAGTTGGTTTGCTGTCTGCAGGAGTATTTGCAGGAACACATATGTATATTGAGTATGGTGTAGGTGCTTTTAATGAAGTGGCGATCGTGGCTATGTTGAAAGCTGGAATGGACGGCGGTTCGTATGGCGCAGCTGCAGCCTTTGGTGCAAGCTTTTTGTTTGCACGTATTTTAGAAGGTTCTCTTGTTGGTATTTTAGATATCGGCGGTGCAATCTTAACTGGAGTTGGAATTGGTGTTCCAGCAATTCTTTTAAGTATGGGAATTAAAGCTCCTCTTGAAAACTTTGGGTTGTCATTATTAACAGGGGCAGTTCTTGGGATGATTATTGGTGGAATTATTATTATGATTCGTAAATTTACAATCAATCAATCAAACTCTACTTTTGGCGCAGATGTAATGATGGGAGCGGGAAATGCTTCGGGCCGCTTCTTAGGTCCTTTAATTATCATTAGTGCATGTGGTGCTTCTGCTCCAATCGGGATTGGTTCAATTATCGGTGCGGTGATTTTCTACGTGTGGAAAAAACCAATTGCTGGTGGTGCGATTTTAGGAGCAATGATATTTGGTGCAATTTTCCCAGTAGATTTACCTAGCTAGAGATAATTTGTTTTGCACTTTTCTTTTTGAAAACCGTTTACATTATAATGTTACCATGTTATTATGAGTGGGAAATAATTTGATTCTTTATTCATACTAACTTTTGGACGGAGGAAAAAAGAAATGAATAGTTTTGTGCAGTGGATGGAAGTAAAATTGATGCCGATTGCTAACAAATTTGGTTCGCAAAGGCATATGACTGCGATTAGAAAGGGTCTTATCGCAACTATGCCTTTGACAATTGTCGGTGCTTTCTTTACCGTGTTTCAGAATATTCCAATTGATTCCTATATGAAATTTATTGAACCATATCAGGCAGTTTTGGATATTCCGTCACGTTACACTATGGGACTTTTAGCGTTATATGCGACATTTGCAATTGCTTCTTCTTTGGCAAACAGTTACAAGTTAGATTCTCTAACGTGTGGAATTTTAGCAGTCATGGCATTTTTGGTGACCGCAGCTCCTCCAACAAGAGTATTTGAAGATGTCAAAGATGTGATTGCAACAGGCCGTTATATCAATTTAGCAAATTTGGGTTCATCTTCTTTATTCGGAGCAATTGTGACCGCACTTATTTCTGTCGAAATTTATCGGTTCTTTATTCAAAGGGACATTACAATTAAAATGCCCGAGGGTGTTCCACCGGAAGTGTCAAATTCATTTATCGCATTGATTCCAGGCGCTGTGATTTTATTATTATTTTGGGTAATCCGTCATGTGATTGGCTTTAACTTAAATGACTTCTTAAGTACATTGTTAATGCCTTTAAAAGATACATTAGCAGGAAATAGCTTGTTTGGAGGATTGTTAACAGTCTTCTTGATCTGTTTCTTCTGGGTTTTAGGGATTCACGGACCTGCGATTATGGGGCCGGTTATCAGACCGTTTTGGGATATGTCGATTGCTGAAAATACGCTAGCCTTTCAGGAAGGAGCTTCTGTTAATCATTTGCCAAATATCTTTACTGAACAATTTTTACAATGGTTTATTTGGATTGGTGGCGCAGGAACTACTTTAGCTTTGGTCGTTTTAATGATGTTTTCTAAATCAACTTATTTGAAAAGTTTAGGACGATTGTCCTTTTTACCAGGACTATTTAATATTAATGAACCTGTGATTTTTGGTGCGCCAATCGTGATGAATCCGATTTTAGGGATTCCGTTTATTGTTGCACCACTGATCACAACAACATTTTCTTATTTTTTAACAGTGACTAATGTCATTCCAATGATGGCAGCTCGTTTACCTTTTGCAATACCAGCTCCTATCGCGGCTTGGATGAGTACAAATTGGAGTGTTCCAGCAGCATTACTTGTCTGTGTGAATTTCGTGATTACTTTGGCGATCTACTACCCGTTCTTCAAAGTATATGAAAAACAACAGCTGGACAAAGAAGCAGAGGAGTTGGCAGCTGAAAAGAAAGCAAAAGAAGTGACTGCATAATTAAGAAAAAAGAGAGGGAGGGTAGTAGTGTTACTACCCTCTTTGGTGATTAAAGTCATGTTAATTTGGTTCATAGTATTTTTTATTTTTAGTCAAATAATGATTGAACGAAAATGGTTGTCTACAAAATATACTGATTTGAGGTTGTTGCATCTATTTATGGCTTCAATTGCTTTGATTATTGTTGCAATTGTTATTGGAATTTTAATCAAGCTTCCTGTATTTATTATTGGAACAGTGACTATATTTTGTAGTTCAGTACTTTCTTGGAAATATCTAGCATTGTAAGAAGTTCGACAATTTAGAGCGGAGGAAACGTTAATGAAAAGAGCATTAGGCGTATCTGTTTACCCAGATCATAGTGATATAGAAAAAGATAAAGCGTATTTGAAAAAAGCCAGTGAATGTGGATTTTCACGAATCTTTATGAGTATGTTGGAAGTTACAGAAGGCAAAGAAGTTGTAAAGGAAAAATTTAAATCTCTAATTGCTTATGGGAAAGAATTAGGTTATGAAACGATTTTAGATGTTGCTCCGAATATTTTTGATGAATTGCAAATTTCATACGATGATTTAACATTCTTTTATGAAACTGGAGCTGACGGAATTCGTTTAGATGCTGGGTTTGATGGCAATAAAGAAGCGAAGTTGACCTTCAATCCATTTGAATTAGCAATTGAATTGAATATGAGCAACGATGTGGCTTATCTAGATAATATTTTAACCTATGAAGCCAATGTTCCATATCTATACGGATGTCATAATTTTTATCCGCAAGAAGGGACAGCCTTGCCATATGATTTCTTTGAACGTTGTAGTATTCGGTTTAAAAAACATGGCATTCGGACAGCTGCATTTATTAATTCTCAAACGGGGGCAATTGGTCCGTGGGATGTGAATGATGGATTACCGACACTTGAATTACATCGTCATTTGCCAGTGGAAGTTCAAACGAAGCATTTATTTGCCACAGGGTTGATTGATGATGTGATTATAGGTAATGCATACGCTTCTGATGAAGAGTTGGAACTATTAGGTAGTTTAAATCGTTATCAGCTTGAGTTGGCAATTGAATTTACACGTGATGTTAGTAACGTCGAAAAAGAAATCACTCTGACTGAACAGCATTTTCGCCGTGGCGATATCACCGATCAAGTGGTTCGTTCAACTGAGGTACGAAAAAAGTATAAAAACCAGGACAATCCAGCACATGATAATACACAAGAATTTCAAATTGGTGATGTTGTGATCGGCAATGATACATTTGGGAAATACAAAAATGAACTGCAAATTGTTTTACAGCCACATAAGGATGAACGTAAAAACAAAGTAGGTCAAATAACAAAGAAAGAATTGTTGTTGTTGGATTTTGTAAAACCCTGGACAAAATTTAGATTTAAAGAAAAGTAGGGGATAAAATGAGTTATGATTTAATCATAAAAAATGGAAAGACCGTTGAAGGTAAACCAATAGAAATAGCAATCAATGATGGAAAAATTGCAAAAGTTGCAGATAAGATAGAATCTGAGAGCAAACAGTTGATTGAGCTTGAGTCTGGTACTTACGTATCAGCTGGTTGGATCGATGATCATGTTCATTGTTTTGAGAAAATGACCTTATATTATGATTTTCCAGACGAAATTGGTGTAAAAAAAGGTGTAACAACAGTTATTGATGCTGGGACTACAGGTGCTGAAAATATCCATGAATTCTACGACTTAGCGAAGCAAGCAAAAACCAATGTCTACGCTTTAGTAAACATTTCAAAATGGGGCATTGTCGAACAAGATGAATTAGCTGATTTAAGTAAAGTCAAAGAAGAGCTAGTTCATAAAGCATTAACTGAACTACCTGATTTTGTCGTAGGAATCAAAGCTCGAATGAGTAAAACGGTGATCGGTGACAATGGCATTACTCCTTTAGAAATGGCTAAAAAAATCCAAAAAGAAAATAATGATCTACCGTTAATGGTGCATATTGGTTCAGCGCCGCCAGAATTAGACGAAATTTTAGCACATATGTCTAAAGGGGATGTGTTGACTCATTGTTTTAATGGTAAGCCTAATGGTATCTTGAACCAAACTTCAGACAAAATTAAAGATTTTGCTTGGGCTGCGTATGATAAAGGTATTGTTTTTGATATTGGTCATGGAACAGATAGTTTTAATTTTCATGTGGCTGAAACAGCGTTAAAAGAAGGTATGAAAGCAACCTCAATCAGTACAGATATTTATATCCGTAATCGTGAAAATGGACCTGTTTATGATTTAGCTACGACCATGGAGAAATTACGTGTGGTAGGTTATGAATGGGCGGAAATTATTGAAAAAGTTACAGCTGTTCCTGCTGAAACCTTTCACTTTAGTACGAAAGGTCAGTTAAAAGAAGGCTATGACGGAGATATCACGATTTTTAACATTGAAACTGGTCAGAAGACATTGACTGATTCAAATGGGTTTACGAGAGAAGCAAAAGAATTAATCAAACCTGTGAAAACTATTATTGGAGGAATCGTTTATGACAATTAGTTATGAAAAATTCAACCTAAAAGAAGTTATCAATGCTTCAGGGAGAATGACGATTTTAGGGGTGTCAAAAGTTTCTGAAAATGTCTTAGCTGCGCAAAAATTCGGTGGGGAACATTTTTTTGAAATGAGTGAATTAAGTATTCAAACAGGGGCATATTTAGCCAAGCTATTAAATGTTGAAGATGCCCAAGTTGTTTCTTCTGCATCTGCTGGCATTGCCCAAAGCGTGGCGGCCTTAATTGGTGAAGGATCGGTTTACCATGCTTATCACCCGTATACAGACAAAATCACGAAACGTGAAATCATCTTACCTAAAGGGCATAATGTAGATTATGGTACACCTGTTGAGGTGATGGTAGAACAAGGTGGAGGACAAGTTGTAGAAGCTGGTTACGCTAATATGTGTTCGCCTGAGCACATCGAAATGATGATCACTAATCAAACAGCGGCCATTCTGTATATAAAAAGCCATCATACGGTTCAAAAAAGCATGCTAAGTGTGGAAGAAGCAGCAGCTGTTGCTAAAAAGTATAATTTGCCACTGGTTGTTGATGCTGCGGCGGAAGAAGATCTATTTAAATATATCGAAGCAGGTGCTGATCTAGTGATTTATAGTGGCGCCAAAGCAATCGAAGGTCCAAGTGCTGGACTAGTAATCGGTAAAAAAACATATATCGAGTGGATTCGTCTTCAAGGCAAAGGTATCGGTCGTGCGATGAAGATCGGAAAAGACAATATTCTAGGTTTTACTCAAGCAGTAGAAGATTATGTGAAAAATGGCAGTGAATCAGGAGATTCCATGAACGAACGTTTAGCGCCATTTATTGCAGATTTAAACCAAATTAAAAACATCGAAGCCAAAGTCGTTCAAGATGGCGCAGGCAGAGAAATTTATCGGGCAAGTATCAAAGTTAACGGCTTAAAATCAGCGAAAGAAGTTATTAAAGAGTTGAAAGCTGAAAGCCCAGCGATTTATACCAGAGAATATCAAGCCAATAATGGCATTATAGAATTTGATATTCGTTCCGTGAACGAAGCAGAAATGAACAAAATTGTGGCTCGCTTAACTGCGATCATGAAGTAAAAAAATTATAAAATAGGAGTGAACCAACCATGTCATTAACACCAAATTATTTAGAAAACCGTATTTGTTTAAACGTTTTAGCCAACTCAGTAGAAAATGCCAAAGATTGTTACGAAGCCGCAGAAGGCCATATTGTACTAGGCGTTCTTTCAAAAAACTATCCAACCGATGAAGCCGCAATCGAAGATATGAAAAAATACGCAGCTGAAA
>NZ_MIKB01000003.1 GCF_001730365.1 Enterococcus quebecensis | reverse complement strand
TCTTTTTTTATAGAATTTTTGAATTGATTAAATTTACTATTCCAAAAATCAAATTGAATACTCAATACTTTTAACCTCCAAATAATTTATAGTTATTCGGAGGTTTTTGGGTGTAATTTATTCCTCAAATTATAAGTATCCAATACTTTAATTTTTTGATTTGTACTCACTGCAGTATAAATCTGTGTTGTAACAATACTCGAATGCCCAAGTAGCTCCTGAACTTCTCGAATATCCGCTCCATTTGACAATAGTTCTGTTGCAAATGTATGTCGCAAGTGATGTGGAGTAGAGGAAGGGGCGATATTCGCTAAATCTCGGTATTTCGAATAAATATTTTCAATACCATAAATTGACAGACGTTTCCCATATTTATTTAGAAAAATGGCATTTGATTTAGGCTTATATTCTTCTCTAGCTTTAAGATACTCAGCTAATGCATGATTTGTTTCAAATGGGGAGATATAAATCAACCGTTCTTTATGATTTTTTCCTTTAATCAACAATAAGCGACTTTTAGGTTTATAATCAACGATATTTAAAGCATGTGCTTCTCCGATTCTAATTCCAGTGGCAATTAAGAGTTCAATTAATGCGGTATCACGAATAAGATTTCTGCGTTTTGACGGTGTCAATTTAGTTGATTGAAGTAAATACATTTTCTTTAATATTGTATTTATTTCATCGGGTGATACTATTTTAGGTAATTTTCTCGGAGTGATGTAATAGTAGTTAAAGTTTGGTTTTGAATCCAATTGAATATCCATTAAATTTTCATTTGTTAAGTACCGATAAAACATTTTAAAGACAACAATTTTCCTTTTTAACGTTGTTGCTTTTAATGTTTGTTGGAATTCATTGATATACTTAGAAATACCAATAGAGTAAGAATAATTATTTATAGAGCAAAACTGGTGTAAGTTGATCAAGTCAGAATAGTATGCTTTTAACGTTTTTTTGGAAATATTACTAAATGTTTTTCGCTCTTCAAGGTAATTATCGATATGTTTTTTAAAATCAAGTGTCATTGGAATCAGCCTTTCATACATAAGATAGAATCATTCTTTATCATAAGCTACCGAGTATGAGATTTCTATACTTGATGACGAAATTGAATAAAACACCCTGGCTATATAGTTTAGGCGTTTTCCAAATGCTTATTTAAGGAGTATACTATGAATGTAAACACTTTTTTTGAAAGGAATGAACAAATAATGACATTTGAAAAAACAAAAAAATTAGCCAATGGTTCGATTATCCCACGTTTAGGTTTAGGGGTATGGCAAGTGAAAGATGGGGAAGAAGCTGTTGATTCAGTAAAATGGGCGTTAGATGCAGGTTATCGCTTAATCGATACTGCTGCCGTTTATAAAAATGAAGTTGGTGTAGGGGAAGGAATTCGTAAGTCTGATGTTCCCAGAGAAGAAATTTTCGTAACAACCAAGTTGTGGAATACAGATCAAGGATATGAAACAACGCTCAAAGCCTTTGATGAAAGTTTAAATAAACTTGGCTTAGATTATGTTGATTTGTATTTAATTCACTGGCCAGTAAAAGATAAATATAAAGATTCTTGGCGTGCTATGGAAGAGATCTATCGTAGTGGACGAGCTAAAGCGATTGGTGTTTCTAATTTTCATGAGCATCATATTGATGATTTGTTAACTACCGCTGAAATTGTACCAATGGTTGACCAAATTGAGCTTCATCCTGCATTGACACAAGAACCGTTGCGTAAGTTTTTAGCAGAGAAAAATATTGCTGTTGAAGCTTGGTCCCCATTAGGTCAAGGTAAAATTCTAGAAAATGCTACCTTAGTTGAAATTGGTAAAAAATACAATAAAACGGCAGCACAAGTGATTATTCGTTGGCATTTACAAAGTGATATTATTGTTATTCCAAAATCTGTCCATCAAGATCGCATTAAACAGAATATTGATGTTTTTGATTTTGAATTGACCGAAGAGGATATAAAACAGATCAATCAACTAAATAAAAATGAACGTTTCGGCTCTAATCCCGAAAAATTTGATTTTTAGTTTGGTTTAGTTATAAAAAAGAAAGGTAGAGAGTGGGGTCAACCAATCTGCTACCTTTCTTTTTTTATAGTTGATTCACAAAGTAATCAAAGAGGTTAAATTCTTTTGATTCAATATCAAATCGAAGTTCTGGGTGCCATTGGACACCTAATATTCGTTGTTTTGCATCGACTGATTCAATAGCTTCTGCAATACCATCAGAGGATTTTGCAATAATCTTCAAAGGCGCGGCTAGTTTGTTAATTGCTTGATGATGATAAGAATTAACACGATAGTCTTCTCCCAATAGCGGATAAAGAGAGCTAGCTTTTTCTATTTGAATTCCATGTGTAGCAAATTGAGGTTGAGTAGGTTGCTGTCCATGTTTAACTTTCCAATCAGGATATAAAGAAAGATCTTGATATAAAGTTCCACCTAAAACGACATTAAGCAATTGCATCCCTCGGCAAACTGCGAATATTGGTTTTTTTTGTTTAACCGCTTCTTTAATCAAGGCTATTTCAAACAGATCACGGTTGCGATTGGTTTCTTCAAGTTTCGGGTGAGGATCTTCACCAAAGAAATCTGGTGAGATATCTTGACCACCTGCTAATAATAATTTATCGATTTTAGAAATATAAGCTTCTGCTGTTTCTTCTGCTCCTATAGGTAAAACAATTGGCAATCCTCCTGCATTTTGAACAGCTGTAACAAAACCTTGAGGGGTATAACTTACATGGTTGCCGTTAAAAACATCAACGGATTGAATAATTTGGTTGGCTGCTATGCCGATAACACTTTTCATTTGATCACGTCCTCAATTAATCTCTAGAATAATAGTTTATCACTTTTTTATAAAAAAAGGGGATAAATACATTTTTATGAAGTGTCAAAAAGAAACAGTCATTCACAGATTAGGATTAACCTAAAACATGAACAACCGTTTTCTACTAGTAACGCGTACGAATAACTTCGATTTTATACCCATCAGGATCAGTAATAAAATAGTATGATGGAGGAGTTCCAGGTAAACCTTTCATGTCAGTAACTGTGAATCCCGCATTTTTTTGTTCTTCGTGAAGTTTCTCAATTTCATCCGTACTAATAGCGATATGACCGTAGCCATCGCCTAAGTTGTAGGCTTCGTGATCGTAATTATACGTAAGCTCTAGTTCATACCCATCACCAGGTAATGTTAAGTAAACTAAAGTAAATTTATGTTCTGGAAAATCACGACGGCGGCTTTCTTCAAAATTGAATGCCTTTTGATAAAATTCTAATGATGCTTCTAAATCTTTGACACGAACACAAGTGTGAGCCATTTTCATATGAATCAACTTCCTTTCATAAGTGGAGATAATACGCAAATCTGATGGGAAAATTTGCGGATGTGTTCATAGTAGCATAGTCTTTGTAGATATTGTGAGTGAAATGATAAGTTATCGCTTGTTCATTAGAAAATTCTCATGTAATATTAGGTTAAAAGAAAAGGGAGTTGTTTTTATGAGCACACCGTCATTCGGTGAGAAATCGGAAATGTTGGTATATAAAAAAAGGTTAGGGGCATATATTATTGTCTCAAGAAGTCAAGGGGCAGAAATGGTCTTAGTTCAAGCGCCAAATGGAGCATATTTTTTACCAGGTGGAGAAATTGAACACGGAGAAACAAAAGAAGAAGCAATTCATCGAGAAATGGTTGAAGAGTTGGGTGTTGAAGTGACTATCGGTGAATACCTTGGACAAGCGGATGAATATTTTCATTCAAGACATCGCAATACAGACTATTATAATCCAGGTTATTTTTTTGTTGCAGATGATTGGCGACAAATTTGTGAACCATTAGAAAAAACAAATACAATTCGCTGGGTTTCTGTCAATGAGGGGATTGATTTGTTAAAACGAGGAAGTCATAAATGGGCAGTAGAAAAATGGACATCGCAAAAATAAAAAAGCCAAGAAAATAATTGGCTTTTTTAAATTATTTTCTTGTTTTTTTATTGAAATTGTAGAAATTTCATTACATGTATTTTAATAAAACTTCCGCAACTCCATCTTCGTCATTACTGGTTGTGTGAACGTCTGCAGCCTGCTTCACACTTTCAGTTGCATTTCCCATTGCAACACCAATTCCAGCATATTCGATCATAGATAAATCATTTTCATTATCCCCAATAGCCATCGTTTCTTCTTGTGAAATACCTAAGTGTTCCGCAAGCTTAGCTAGAGCGTTACCTTTACTTGCTTCTTTGTTTAAAATTTCATAGTAAAAATCGGTACTTTTCACAGTTGTATATTTGTTAATGAACGCTTCTGGAAGTTGGCTGATCGCATTATCCAAAACTTCTGGTTCATCAATCATCATCATTTTAATAATTGATAGATCAGGTGTCATTTCATCGACTGCACGGTATTTCAAGGGCATATCAACTAGGTATGCTTCATGTACAGAATATTTGCCGATGTCTCGGTTTGCTGTATAAATCGCTTGGTCATCAATCGTATGGAGATGAGCGCCAACTTTCCGCGACATTAGTTCAATTTCCAAAAAGTCATCATAACTTAATGTATATTGGGAAATGATTTCATTAGATTTAGTTGATTGTACTAAAGAACCATTGTAAGTGATCACATAATCATTATCTCCATACAACTCTAGCTCTGCTAACTGTTCTTTTACACCTGGCAAAGGACGTCCAGTACATAAAACGATAAATATGCCCTTTTCATTGGCTTTTTTTAGTGTTTCTTTCACTTTGGGCGTGATTTTTCTGTTGGAATCAAGCAAGGTTCCATCGATATCTATTGCAACTAATTTGACTGACATAAGTTCCTCCAGTGGATATATATTTTAGTTTTTCTCTTCAACTAATGCACCGTTATGAATGTACGAAGCAAATTCACGATAAGTGTCATCAAACAAATCATAATGCTGTTGCCTTTTTGGGTCAACCATTTCTTTTGGAAAATAAAAACGTTCATCAATTTGTGTTTGTCCTGCTAATGCTGCAACTAAATGGCTAATTTTGGATAACTCGATCAGTGTACCATCTTTTTGCATAATTTCAATTTGTGTTCGATGGCTATTTTTTTCTGGTCGATAAAAGTCATAAGGTAAGTCATAACTTGAATTGATGGCAGTATAATATTTTGGATTATAACCAACTTTTTCAATCAAGGATTTTAAGTGACGGATGGTCACAGAATCACGATTACCGGAAAATGTAGCAGATTTTAGCGGTTTACGTATTAAAAAGCGATTAGCTAAATCATTAAGAATCGGATCAGGCAAAGACGTCCATTGAGTAAAGTAAGTGTTAAGAACGCCATCATCTAATCTTAAATATTCCTGCAGAGAAAAGTTTCCTTTGAAAAAAGGAACAAGTAATTGAGAGTGTAGTTGGTAATCTTCTGGTTGTTGTTCATACAGTTCTTTTGCCCGATGAAGCAAGTGATCTAAAATAACTTCCATACCACGAGAAACAGGATGGAAATAGACTTGCACATACATTTGATAACGACTGACAATATAATCTTCCACAGCATGCATACCATTCATAGCAAAAGCTAACCCATCTTTGTAAGGTCGGATCACTCTTAAAATTCTGGTTAAATCAAAAGTACCATACTCAGTTCCTGTAAAATAAGCATCGCGTAACAAATAATCCATACGATCAGCGTCAATTTGACTGGAAATCATTTGAACAACTTGTGGATTAGGGTATTGCTTAGTGATTACACTGGCTACTTTATCGGGAAAATCTGCTGAAACACGATTTAAAATTTGAAAGACTTCAGTTTCAGGAGAAGTGATGATTTCTACTGTAATAGCTTCATGGTCAGTGTTGAAAATATGTTCAAAAGTATGGGAATAGGGTCCGTGACCAACATCATGAAGTAAAGCGGCGCAAAGGGTAACCAAACGTTCGCTATCATCCCAGCCTTCCTCTCCTAAGTGTTCACTTGAGTAATTACGTTGAAAGATATCACAAATTCGTCGAGTGATTTCGTAAACACCTAAAGAATGAGCAAAACGACTATGTTCTGCGCCGTGAAAAGTGAATGAAGAGGTACCTAATTGCTTGATTCTGCGCAAACGTTGTACTTCTGCTGAGTTAATCAAGTCTAAAATCACTTGGTGTTGTACATGAATATAATTGTGAACAGGGTCTCGAAAGACTTTTTCAATCGGTAAAATTTGATACTTATAAGGCGTTGACATTGTTTCACTCCTTTGCTGTGAAACACAGCGAATATTTTATGAGCTGATGTTTTCTCGCAAGTGTTTTTTATAGATGAATATGATTAAACATAACGATGGAAATCCTATTGTTCCATTTAAATCTAGCTAATTCAATAACAGGTTTCGTTGTTTCATTTTATTCATTTGTTTATCGATTTCAGACATAAACCATTCTGACGTTAATAATTTTGGCAACATTTGTTCATCGATAGTTACAGGCACATCGTCTAACAATACGTCAATTAATTGTTTTTTGACTTCATCGATTGTTAAGGGGCGTTGCAACAGGTCTTCTAAGTTTGCCATTACAGATGGATTAACCGGGGGATAGCCATTTTTACCGAAATGTTCATGTAAACTTGCTTGATAAAAGCGACGAACACTTTCGCCACGTTTTTGTTGATCTCCATTAACACTCAAATAAATCATCACAGCAATGCCGTCTTTTACACGTCGTTGAGCAATGCCGGCAAATTTTTTTCCGTCAATACTTAAATCAAAGGTACCTGGACAATAAGACTCAGTAATTTCAAAAGCTTCAATAGCATGAGTTGAATCCTCAAATGCACGCTTGATCCAACTCCACATAAATCTGTATGCCTCGTCGATACTGATTTTTTTCTTAAGTGGGTTTGGCAGAATTAGTGATACATTTAAAATCCCTTCATCCGAAATCACACCTAATCCTCCAGCGTTACGAACCACAACATTATAGCCATCTTGTTTTAAAGAAATCAACCCGTTATCTAAATCAGTTACTCGAGTATCTTTCATGCCAAGTATCATTACTTGATCAAGTTGCCAAAAATGAATGATCGGTTGTTGATTGATCCCAGAAAAAGTTGTTAAAGTATCTGTTAATGCAAAGGGGAGGAAATAATCTTTTTCCGTCAAACAATCCTGATCATATAAGAATAGTTGGTTGGTGGTAAAAAGCTGATTTAAATTAGTCATCATATTCTTCATCCTGTTTTGCGCGAGAGACGTAGTCTTTCACTTCTTTATTCATTCGATTATATTCGTTCGTAAAACGCATTGGTTTACTAATAATCCTCATTGGCATGGTGGCTAAAAATTTACTGAAATCTTGTCTAGCTTCTTCAGTTAAGCGACCAGGTTTAGAGACTAAGCGTTCATATAGATAATGATAAAAATGATTCATTGCATCAATATCGATGCTCATTTGGTTATGGCACTCCTCACATGCAATGCTCGAAATAATGTCGTTCATATATTCAATGTCATGGAGTGTTTCTTTTTGGCAATGCATACAAAATAACATCGCTTCTTCATCGTGAAATAACATCAGTTTCCACCTCCATATTCTATTATAAACGATTTACAAGAAAAAACATGCTTATCCGTATAGAAAAAACTAGGAAAACTAGGAATTTTTAAAGAAATCAAAAAAATACCGAGAAAATCTTGCTATCGGCTAAATAAAACTATAAAATATTTACATATGATTAACAGGAGAACAAATGTAAAGGAGTGAGAAAATGAGCCGGAATATGATCGATAACAAGGAAATTAAATGGATTAATGAGATTGATGCTTTGAAAAAAATGTGGGAAATCCGTATTTTTGAAGAAATGATTCAAGAACTTTTTGATACTGGAGAGCTGTATGGTACGATGCACCTCTGCACTGGACAAGAAGCAACTGCCGTTGGGGGAGCAGGGATTTTAAAACAGAGTGACTGGATCGTATCAACACACAGAAATCATGGACATTGCATTGCTAAAGGAACAGATATCAGAAGTATGTTTGCCGAAATGCTTGGGAAAAAAACTGGCACAAATGAAGGTAAAGGCGGTAGTATGCATATTGCTGATTTAGATGTGGGAAACTTAGGATCAAACGGTATCGTTGGCGCGGGCTTTCCTATTGCGGCAGGTGCTGCATTAAGCGCTCAGATGCAAGGAACGGATCAAGTGGTATTATGTTATGCTGGTGATGGTGCTACAAATGAGGGTAGTTTCCATGAAGCATTAAATTTAGCCTCTATATGGCAGTTGCCAGTTATATATTTCATTGAAAACAATCAATACGGTATGAGTAGCTCAATTGAGCAGATGGTTAATATTGATAAACTTTCTGAACGAGGAAAAAGTTATGGTATTGAAGGAATAACCATTGACGGGAATGATTTGGAAGCTGTAACTAGAACGGTTCATAACGCAGTAGAAAAAGCGAGAAAAGGCGACGGTCCTACATTGATCGAAGCACTGACTTATCGTCATAAAGGACATTCTAAGTCAGATAAGTTAATTTATCGTTCAGAAGATGAATGTCGAGAATGGCAAGAAAATAATGATCCGATTTTTCGCTTGGAAAAAGAACTGATTCAAAAAGGGATGCTTCAAGAAATAGACATTCGTCAATTGGAAATCGCGATTCGAAAAGATCTAGCAGATATAATTTCTTCGGTGAAGTTAGACAGCGAGCCGACAGTGGATGATTTATGGACACATGTTTATGCGGAGGATGAAGTATGAGAACAATTACTTATTTACAAGCAATCAATGAAGCGATGGATGAAGCCTTAGCTGATGATGAACGTGTTTTTCTTTTAGGAGAAGATATTGGTGTTTATGGCGGTGGCTTCGGTGCTACCCAGGGACTTCAAGAAAAATATGGAGCGAAACGTGTGAGAGATACACCAATTTCTGAGAGTGCAATTGCTGGTGCGGCAGTGGGCGCTGCTATGACAGGAATGCGTCCGGTGATGGAATTGCAGTTTTCTGATTTTATTACTGTAGCAATGGATCAACTTGTTAATCAAGCGGCTAAAATTCATTACATGTACGGTGGGAAAGCTAAAGTTCCCTTAGTGATGCGAACCGCAGCAGGTTCTGGTACAGGAGCAGCAGCTCAACATTCGCAAAGCTTAGAAAATTGGATGGCACATATACCAGGGCTAAAAGTCATCCAACCGTCAAATGCATATGATGCAAAAGGGTTACTTCATGCGGCGATAAAGGATAATAATCCTGTTATGTTCTATGAACACAAACTATTATATAAAACTAGTGCAGAGGTTCCATCTGAACCTTATACACTTCCAATTGGTGTTGCTGATATCAAACAAATAGGGAATGATGTGACAATCATTGCTACAGGAATTATGGTCAATAAAGCATTGGAAGCATCAGAAATCTTAAAAGAAAAAGGAATTTCTGTTGAAGTGATAGATCCAAGAACATTGGTACCGTTAGACAAAGAAACTATTTTGCGATCTGTTGAAAAAACAAAACGAGTAATTGTTGTAACTGAAGCAGTTAAAAACAGTGGTTTTAGCGGGGAAATCACCTCAATTATTGCTGAGTCAGAAATGGCGCTGCAATTGAAAGCACCAATTATTCGTTTAGGTGGGGAATTTGTACCAATGCCTGCGCAAAAAATGTTGGAATCCCTTGCAACACCTCAAGTTGATTCACTAGTTGAAGCGGTAGAAAATTTAATGATAGAGGTTCGATCGTAGTTATGAAAATAAGTGAAGATCGCAGAAAAATGCTAAAAATTGTTACAATGTATTATGAACAAGGAATGACTCAAGCGATGATCTCTCAGAAAATGGGGATTTCACGACCTGTTATTTCTAAAATTTTACAGCAAGCAAAAGAGGCTGGAATTGTATCGATTTCAATCAAAGATGAATCGGCGTATGCGGTAGAGCTTGGTTTGCGTTTAGAAAAGAAATATCAGTTAGACGATGTAATCGTAGTACCTGCAAATGATCAAAGACTGATAGAAACAGTACAACGGGAAGTCAGCCGAGCAGCTTCTTTTTACCTCAAAGAACGATTAGAAGATGGTATGAGTGTAGGATTATCGTGGGGAACCACATTAGCTGATATGATCGATGAAATGTCCTACTGTTCATTTCCAACTACTAATGTTTGTCCTTTAGTGGGTGGTGTTTCTAGTGAGCATCTTTATTTTGATACCAATCATTTAGTTTTTCGCTTAGCTGAGAAATTAAATAGTCGATGTCAATATTTTTATGCTCCTGCATTAGCTGAAAGTATTACCTTAGCGGAGGTTTTAAATGATACACAACTAGTTGGAAAAGCAATGGAACAAGCAAAGAATGTTGATTTTGCAATTATTGGCGTAGGAAACCCAAATGAAAGTTCAACTTGGAAGCGTCTTGGCTATATAGAAACAAAAGAAATGCAAATAATCAAAGAAACAGGTGTCAAAGGAGATGCGGTGGCGTCCTTATTTGACAAAAACGGTCAAACAGTGAACAATGAACTGAGTAATCGAATGCTGGGGATTAAAGTGGAAGATTTGGTGAACATCCCAAATGTCATGGTTATCGGCTGCGGTAAAGAAAAAGCAGAAAGTATTGAACCTTTGTTATTAGGTAAATGCTGTACTATTTTAGTAATCGATCAGATGATTGCTGAGGCATTGGTTTAAATGATTCACTAGATCATTTTTATTATTTAGCTTTACAGGCTAGCTCTTCGGGAAAAAAACAAAAATTGAATGCGACAAAAAGTGTCCTCTTGAATTTTTACTATTTTTCGGTCAGAGTTTTTTGAGCCTGCTACGCTTTTAAATTAAGGAGAGTGTGTTAAATGGATTTATCACAAGGTACACCAGTATCTATTCAATTGAAAACAGTTGTAGATCAAGCTGGGGAAAAGAAAAATTTTTATTTCGACTTAGAAGGTCAAATTGTAAAAATCGGTGATACGCTATATATCCGTTATAAAGAAGAGCAAGAAGAAGGGGAGCCTGTGCCGGTGACGATCAAAGTCGAACCGGACGGGAAAATCCAATTGATTCGAGCTGGTGGACTTAGAATGCGTTTGAAGTTTGCTTATCAGGAACGGTTAGATACTAGTTACAAGACGCCTTATGGCTTATTCCAAATTACGACATTTACTCGTAATTTACGCTTTAGCTTGAAGGATCAGCCTGTTGCAGGAAGCATTTTGATTGATTATGATTTGTACTCTCAAGCGGAAAAAATAGGTGAATATCATTTAGAACTAGAATTTACTGCGTAATTATGCAATAATCAATTGATTTTTTCTTGATGTTTTTGTATGATAAGGAGTAGACTGTGAAAGGACGTGTACCGTTTGGAAATTAATGTATTTGACGGGTTGAACAAAGATGAACTATCCATGATCGAAGTTGCGCACGCAATTTTAGAACAACGTGAAGATGTGATGGACTTCTCTGATTTAGTAAACCAAATTCAAAATTATCTTGGAAAATCTGACAGCGAAATTCGTGACTCTTTAGCACAATTTTATACTGACTTAAATATTGATGGCAGTTTTATCTCTTTAGGAGATAACCGTTGGGGCTTGCGCTCATGGTATCCAATTGATTCTATCGACGAAGAAGTAACACACGGTTTAGAAGAAGATGAAGAGGATAAACCACGCCGCAGAAAACGTAAGAAAGTCAATGCCTTCATTATTGATGCAAATGATGAAGATGTGATCGACTACAATGATGACGATCCGGAAGATGCTGAATTGACGGATGACGACGATGACATTCTTTATGATGATGACGATGATGAAGAAGACGAAGAGATCAAAGCATATAACTCAGATCTTCAAGAAATCGGAGCAGATTCTGATGATGAGGAAGAAGAGTTACCAGGAATCGAAGAAGATCTGACGATTATTGATGAAGATGATGTAGATGATGACTTTGATGACGAAGATGAATATGCAGATCCTGAAGAGGAAAAATAAAAAGTAAACAGGAGTGTTCTCATTGTTAGAACGCTCCTGTTTTTTTATAAGATAAACGTTTAAATAGCCTAATTTTCATCAGTAAGAAAAAAATAGAATCAAAATGATTGACAAATGGTCTATATCTTTGTAAACTATCACTGTTAACAAATTGCAAATAGCGTTTTCATGTGACTAGATAATACTAGGCATGGAAGAATTTCATTGAAATATGATATACTCATATTTTGACGGGATTGTTCTATGCTTTTTTGTTGTCTTACAGCAAGAAAATGGACAATCTACTTCTGCAGAAGAGGAATGTTTATGAAAATCAAAAAGGTGCTCAATCAAAATGCAGTACTTGTCGTGGATGCTGGGCAGGAAAAAGTGGCAGTTGGCAAGGGTGTGGGTTTTAACAAAAAGAAAAATGATTTGTTACCCCAACAGCAAGTGGAACGAATGTTTGTAATGGAACCCGAAGGCTTAAAAAAGCTCCAAGTTCTATTATCACAAATTGATGAAAAGTATTTTTTTGTCACGGAAGCAATCATCGCTCATGCCGAGACCGTACTTGGTGAGAAACTGAATGAACACATCAATATTGGTTTAAGTGATCATATTGCGTTTGCTGCTGAAAATATCCAAAATAATATCATTGTGAGAAATAAACTTTTAAATGAGATCGAAATTCTTTATAGTGAAGAGTTCTCAATTGCACAATGGGCCGTGGATTATTTGACGCAAACACTTGGAATTCCGTTTAGTTATGATGAAGCAGGTTATATTGCAATCCATATTCATAGTGCTCGCAGCGGACGAACGGATAATAGTAAAAGTATTCGTGAAGTCACTATTGTTTCAGAAGTTATTCATTTAATTGAGCAAGAATTAGGAATCAATATCCATGATGAAAAGATGAGCTTGAGTTATTCACGATTAGTCAATCATTTGCGATTGTTTATTCATCGTTTTCAGCAAAGTCAGTATGCAGTGTTAGATGATGAGATTTTGGATATTGTGCGTAAGAAATATGCAGAAAGTTACGAAATATCGAAAAAAGTCCAAGTTTTGTTAATGAGAAATTTTCACTACCAAGTACCAAATGAAGAATTAGGTTATCTAGCTATTCATATCGAACGGCTAAAGATGATCAAATAAAAGACAAGGAGAGATACAAAAATGAAAGCTTATATGCAAAGAATGGGACGCTCGTTGATGCTTCCTGTAGCGGTATTGCCAGCTGCAGCGATTCTAATGGGTATTGGGTATTGGATTGACCCTAACGTAATGACAGGTTTGGGAGATCCAAATTTTCTATCTGTCTTTTTAGTTAAAGCAGGTGGTGCAATTATCGATAATCTACCTGTTTTATTCGCGGTAGGACTAGCGTTAGGTATGTCTAAGGATAAAGATGGCGCAGCAGCACTTAGTGGATTAGTAGCGTTTTTGGTTGTAACAACTTTACTTTCAACAGCAGCTGTTGGTGCAATGAAAGGCATTCCTGTGGAGCAAGTTGATCCATCATTTGCTAAAATCAGTAATGCATTTATTGGTATTTTGTCTGGTTTGATTGCAGCTTCGATGTATAATCGATTCAGTCAAGTAAAACTACCAATGGCGTTATCCTTCTTTAGTGGAAAACGATTGGTGCCAATTATGACAGCCTTAGCAATGTTAGTTGCTTCTGGCGTGTTGTTCTTCTTATGGCCAGTAGTATTCTCTGGATTAGTTACTTTCGGGGAGTCTATCTCTAAATTAGGTGCTGTTGGTGCTGGTTTATACGGATTCTTTAACCGCCTGTTGATTCCCACAGGATTGCACCATGCGTTAAATTCGGTGTTTTGGTTTGACGTGGCAGGTATTAATGATATTGGTAACTTTTTAAAAGGAGCTGGTGAAAAAGGAGTTACTGGTATGTACCAAGCTGGTTTCTTCCCAGTTATGATGTTTGGTTTACCAGCTGGTGCATATGCTATTTACCGTAATGCACGTCCTGAAAAGAAAAAAGCAACTGCTTCACTGATGATTGCCGCAGCTTTTGCTTCATTTTTCACAGGAGTGACTGAACCATTAGAGTTCTCATTCATGTTCGTTGCATGGCCATTGTATGTTTTACATGCAATATTAACGGGTATCTCATTATTTATTTCAGCATTTTTCCATTGGACAGCAGGGTTTGCCTTTAGTGCAGGCCTAGTGGACTTTGTTTTAAGTTTACGCAATCCAATTGCAAATCAACCATTTATGTTAATCATTCAAGGTATTGTAATGGCAGTTTTATACTTTGTAATCTTTGATTTTGCAATTAAGAAATTCAACTTAATGACTCCAGGACGTGAAGAAGGCGAAGGTGAAGAAACACCAGACGTTGATACTACTGGCGATAATAAATTTGCTGTACTAGCAAATAAAATCTATCAAGGTCTTGGCGCTGATGCAAATGTTACTTCAATTGATAACTGTACAACTCGTTTACGTTTAACGGTTAATGACACAAGTAAAGTTGATCAAGCAAAAATTAAAGCAACTGGCGTACCAGGTGTGAAAGTAATTGACGATAAAAATATTCAAGTCATCGTTGGTACTGAAGTACAATTCGTAGCAGATGAAATGACTAAGCTTCACAAAGGAGCAGCTCCAGTTTCAGGTGAACCTGCAAAAAAGCCTGAGGTGAAAGCTGAAACACCAAAAGCAACTGCAAAAGAAACTGAATTATATGCTGTTGCAAATGGGAAAGTTATTCCAATTTCAGAAGTACAAGATGATGTATTTTCTGCTAAAATGATGGGTGATGGTTTTGCTGTTATTCCAACTGATGGTGAAGTCTCTACACCAGTAGCTGGAAAAATCACAAGTATTTTCCCAACAAAACATGCATTAGGAATTCAAACAGATTCTGGTATCGAAGTGTTGTTGCATATGGGCTTAGATACGGTTGAGCTAAAAGGTGAACCATTTACTTTACATGTTGAAGAAGGTCAAGTACTTAAACAAGGTGATAAAGTAGCTACAATTGATTTAGCCGCTCTAGAAACTGCAGGTAAGAAATCTGATTTAATCGTTGTATTCACAAATCAAGATGTTGTTGAAAACTACGATTTAACTAAATCAAACCAAACAGTATCTGCGAATGATTCAATTGGTAAAGTAACTGTTAAATAGTTAAAGTTAAGCTATCCGAGAAATTTCTTGGATAGCTTTTTTATACTCTTGCTTTATTTTTTTTCTATGATATGGTTAGAATGTGATTGTTTTATTTTAGCTTCATGAGCTTGAGTTTTGGAAAAATGACAACATATGAATGAGAAAAAAAGTACCTCAGTTATAGTGGCCTATTTCCCTTCATATCTGAACGAGCACATTATGCTTTTTATTTAGAAGAAGATTATTTTGCGTGAATAAGAGTAGTCGCGAATTGAAGTTGGTTGATAATCATATGGTTTATTTGTCTCATTTGGAGAGAAGATGAGACAGATGAGGGAGTAAAATCAAATGATTATTATCAAAGGGAATAATCCAAAGGCAGTTAAAAAATAAGAACTACTAAAAAGTGCAGACTGGTAAGAAAGTTGCGATTATTGGATATTTTGGAGAAATTCCCAGCATTTTATTCTAGCAAAACAAATATCTGTCTATAAAACAATTACATTAGATGATCTAACTTGTTTTTTTAAAGAAGAATGATCAATCTGAATCAATTATTCTTTACATTGATCATGAAAGTTATTTGGTATAATAAATAGAGAACCTAACTAATTTGTATAGTAAAAATTTCATTTTAACTATTTATGATGAATTGGAGTATGAACAAGTAATCGATGAATAAATAAGGTGGTGGCGGTATGAATGACAATACAGAACAATTATTGGAATTAATTGGAAAATTTCAAACGGAAGATCTTTCTTTAGAAGATGCGATAGAACTTCGACGATTATCGGCTGAATTTGCCAATGTATGTGGGGAAGCTGTTGAGAAGAAGATGGATCAATTTGTAGCACAATAACTAATTGATTGAAGAATGAACAGAGGGAGGGCGGATGTATTTCTGCCCTTCCTTTTTCATGTGTTATCATCATTTTTATTTACTTATAAAAAGTAAGCAAATAACTTGTGTATTTTAATAACAGGTATATAATAACACTATAAAGGTCAGAGATGGTCAAGTTAAATTGATTTTACTTTGAACCTTTAATCAAAATAGGAGGTTTGTAAATTATGGCAAAAGAACATTATGAAAGAAGTAAACCGCATGTAAATATCGGAACGATCGGACATGTCGATCATGGGAAAACAACATTAACCGCTGCAATCACTAGTGTATTAGGAAAAAAAGGCCTAGCAAACCCGCAAGACTATGCTAGTATTGATGCAGCGCCAGAAGAACGTGAACGCGGTATTACGATTAACACAGCACATGTAGAATATGAGACCGAACTTCGGCACTATGCTCATATTGATGCGCCTGGACATGCAGATTATGTGAAAAATATGATTACAGGGGCTGCCCAAATGGATGGAGCAATTTTAGTTGTATCTGCAACGGATGGACCAATGCCCCAAACAAGAGAACATATTTTATTGTCACGCCAAGTAGGTGTAAATTATTTAATCGTATTTCTTAACAAAATTGATTTAGTTGACGATGAAGAATTAATCGATTTAGTAGAGATGGAAGTTCGTGAGTTACTAAATGAGTATGGTTTCCCAGGTGATGATACACCTATTATTAAAGGTTCAGCTCTGAAGGCATTGCAAGGTGATCCAAACGCCGAAGCTGCAATCATGGAATTGATGGATACGGTGGACAACTATATTCCGACACCTAAACGAGATACCGACAAACCGCTATTGTTGCCAGTAGAAGATGTCTTTTCAATTACAGGCCGAGGAACAGTTGCCTCAGGACGTATCGATCGAGGAAAAGTAAGCGTTGGAGACGAAATCGAAATCATCGGAATTAAACCTGACACTCAAAAAGCGATAGTAACCGGAATAGAAATGTTTCGTAAAACCTTAGATTACGGAGAAGCAGGGGATAATGTAGGTGTGCTTTTGAGAGGGACTACACGAGACGAAATCGAACGTGGCCAAGTAATTGCAAAACCTGGTTCAATTACACCTCATACAAAATTTATTGCAGAAGTTTATGTACTAACGAAAGAAGAAGGCGGACGTCACACACCGTTCTTTGAGAATTATCGTCCACAATTTTATTTCCGTACAACTGACGTAACTGGAGTTGTTAAGTTACCAGAGGGGATCGAAATGGTAATGCCGGGTGATAATGTAACGATTGATGTAGAACTGATACATCCGATTGCAGTAGAACAAGGAACAACCTTTTCTATTCGCGAGGGTGGTCGGACTGTCGGATCAGGTATTGTTATTGAAATAGAAAAATAAATAAAAAGAAGGGCTGAGATAATATCAGTCCTTCTTTTTATTTATCGTTGAGACCTATTTCTAAGAATGCGGCGTACACCGTGCATTTTCTTTTGTTCCTCAATGGGTGCATTATCAATAATCAGCAATGCAATCATCACATAGGCGATGAAACTGTTTCTGGAATATAAAGTGTATCTAGAAAACCACTCAGCAGCATACTTTTCTTTGTAATCTCTCAAACCTTGAAATGAGTAAAAACGAGAGCCGAATTCATAGACTAAATAAGCGATTCGCTCTTGGATAAAGCTTTTTTTAGATGTTCCAACATTTGATAGAGGAGCCATTCCCAGATTAAAATAAGTTAATCCCTCGTCTTTCATATAGTTAAATAAAGAAATAAACAGGTAATCCATTACACCAGAAGGGGCTTTTTTACTATATCTCATTAAATCAATTGTACCTTCATCTTGAGTATACGTAGGTATAATATTTGCAAAAGCGATAATTTGGTTCTCTTGATCTTTAGCAACTGCTATTTTCCCGCGTTGTAAGTAGCTCTCGGAAAAATATCCTAATGAGAAGCCTTTTTCTTTACGGCTACCAAGCCATTCATCAGAAACTTGTTTTAATTCTTGCATCAACTCTTTTGAAAAAGGTGGGTGAATGACTTCAAATTGATAGTTTTCTTTTGTAAAGCGATTCATAACTGCTCGTTCACTTTTCATTTTCTTACCTGACAACGTAAAATTAGGCAAGTCTACATGAGCTTCTTCCCCCATTTTGATGAAATCATAGCCGAATTCATGTAAGAACATCACGATTTCTTCAGATGCTTCATAGAAAACAGGGAGGTAGCCCCATTTGTCAGCTTCATTAATGAATTGTTCAAGGGCAATTGGAAAATCTTCTTTTTTCCCTGAAGGGTCTCCCATAACAATGCATTTATTGTTTAACGTTTTAAACTGTAATAAAACCGTATCTTCATGCTCTTGATTGGTGTAGATATACATGTCTTTGTCTTTTAGAAATATTAATTGACTATCTGTATTTCCGCCATATGTTTCTAAAAGAGTGTGTGCTCGTTCCTCATCTAATGGTGTACCCATTTTATATCGACTGCCTTCTAGGTAGCGGACAAATAAATAACTAAACAATGTAACTAATAAAATGCCTATAAATCCGGAAAGCCAAACTTTTTCAGATGGAAAGAAAAAGAAGGAGATAAAGTGACCATTATGGTGAGGAAATGCAGGTAAATTATATACGCCTATTACAATATACAAAATAGTCAGAGCCAGAAATATAATACCATCAATAGTAATCATTTCCCAAGAGTAGACCAGTTGTTCTCTAACTAGTTCGCCTTTTGAAAAAACGACGATTACCAATAACAGACTAAGGAAAATAATAACACCCCAACTGAAATCTTTGATAAAGGTATAAATCAATGTCACTAAAATCAAACCAATCGTGGGTAGATAAACTCGTTTAACTCTCGCTGCAATTCCTCGTCCCATGATAAGTAATAAAAAACCCAATAAAATAGCTGGAAATTGTGTGATGATATGAAACGAAAGTGGGTTTAAATGTTTTAACCAACCAAATTCACTAAAAGCTTCTGGAACTGTAGCTGAAAGAACAATCATAACACCTGAAAAATACATCAAAAACACCACAAATTTATGCGCTAATTCCGTTGATAGTTCTCTGGGAATACCAGCATATTTTGAATTTAAGCCATGACTTAGATTTTTTATAAAGAAAATAGCACCAATAAAGAATGGTAAGATATAATAGAAAAAACGATAAAGTAATATCCATGCAACCACAACATCCCGGTCAATTCCCAGTGCAGATAGGCCTATAATCATCATGATATCAAAACTACCAAGTTCGCCTGGAATCATAGAGACGATCCCAATCACTGAGGCAGCGATGAAAAGAGGGATAATCTGCATTGGATTTGCTTTGATACCCATCAACATACCAATCAACAAGAAGCTACCTAAAACGCCTGTCCACTCTAAAAAAGAAGTCAAAATAAGTCCAACTCGCGTTTTATTATCGATATCACCGATATATTCATCTTTTCTAATCAAACTTGCAATCAAAACAACTGGAAAATATAAGCCTCCAGCAATCAGCCAAATCCAATATTGCTGTAAATAATCATTTGTATGTCCGAACATAACAAGGAAAAAAGCGAGTAGACTGTATATTGAAAGTCCAGACATTAAAAAAATCAGAATTTTTGAAAGGGCTCTGACAACCATTTTTCCGTCTTTTTCTTTCCCGTAAAATTCAGACCGTAAACCAATACTGATTAAACCACCAAAACCAGCTACATTATTAATTGTATTAATCATCCAACTACTTTCTAGGAGATAGATTTTTTTAGGTTTTTGTTTCAAAATTTTGTTTAGAATTACGTCGTAACCAATCATAGGAAAGACAGCAATTAAACCAATTAGAAACATCAAGCCAATTTTCCAAAATGCAATATCTTGAAAAATAGTCGCAAGTTGGTTTAGTGAAATTGTTTTAGCAATTGAGAGTAATTCACGAATAATAATAATGACTACTGAAAAAATAAAAATTGTTTTAAGATAGCTGATATGATCTTTTGTCCATTGAAGCATTTTTTTCATTATTAGCACCTACTTTTCTTTTAAAAATGTCAAAATTTCTTGATTGAATACCTTAGGATTTTTTTTAGCAAACGAATGTCCTTGTTTTGGCACTAAAACAAATGAGGCATTAGGAATTTCTTTAGCTAAAAACATTGAATGAGACTGTTTGATAATATCATATTTACCAACTATCACTAAAGTTTTAACGGATAATTGTTGTAAGTCCAAGGGAGAAATACCAATATCTCTTAGCATTAAACCAACAACAAGTGATTTGTTTTTTGCTCTTTTGCTAAATAAAGCGAGAAACCTAAAGCAGATATATTCTATTACTGTAACAATTCTTATTGGGAGACTAACACCTTGAACAACTGTGTTACCGGCATTTAGAACTAATCGGTGAACGAACTCAGGATACTTTTTGGCAAAAACCATTGCCAAGTTAGCACCATCACTGAATCCAACGATATCTGCTTGAAGAATATTTTCTTGTTCCATGATCCCATGGAGATCATCTGCCATTTGCTCGAAAGAGAGGAAATTACTTTTGTTTTTCGAACGACCGTGCCCGCGGCTATCGACGGTAAAAACATTGAAGCTGCGACTAAACTCTGGTACTTGTTTTTCAAAATATTTTCCACTACCACCATTTCCGTGGAGAAGAAATAAAGGAAAACCTTGCCCTGAGATTTCATAATAAATTGAGCTGTTATCAGTAGTTAGTAAAGTTTTTTTTCTTTTTTCCATATGGTTACCACCTATCCTGTTTAGTATATCGGTTTTTGGTGTGGTTGGAAACTGAATAGACGAAATAATGCTCAAATTTTTATTAAAGAATAATAAAGAATCGTCTTTTTTTTAGATTTTTTTTGAATAATAACGTATTATAAAAGCTACCTAAAAAAAGTTTGGATGATAAGATGAGCAAAGTAAAGAAAATCATTAAAAGAATACTATTACTGCTTTTGCTGATGTTGGTTATCAGTATAGGATATTTTGGATTTAAGATCCGCCAGAATGTTCAGCAAGTGGTAACTTATGAATCGGAAGTAGAACGAGCGGTAAAAGAAAACAACATCCCTGAATATAAAAATTTAGTTTTAGCTATTATTTATACTGAGTCAAAAGGTAAGTCAGATGATTTGATGCAAAGTAGCGAAAGCGCTTATGGCGAACGGCAATTAATTGGCAGTACTAAGGAAAGTATTGATACAGGTGTCGCTTTCTTAGCGCAATCTATCGAAAAAGCAAATGAAGCAGGCTGTGATATTTGGACAGCAGTGCAGGCCTATAATTTCGGGTTAGATTATATTGGATTTGTAAAAGAACGTGGTGGAAAAAATTCTGTTGCCCTTGCAGAAGAATACTCAAGAGAGATTTTATCTCCTTTGTTAGGGAATACAGAGGAAAAAACGTATCGTTATTATCGTCCTCAAGCGCTTGTATATAATGGCGGCTTTCTTTATAGTAACGGAGGCAACATGTTTTACGCAGATATCGTTAAGATGAATCAGCAATTTATTAAGTGGTTAAAATAATTTTAATAGTAAAAATACAGATCCTTAGGAATTATCGTTTATTAAAAACTACGAATTCTTAAGGATTTTCTTGATGTTCTTTCTATTTACAAGTAAACTAAAGAAGATGTGTTTTTAACAATGAGAAAGTAGGGAATCAAATCCATGGAAAATAAGTTCGACATGAAGCAAGGCTTGACTCAAATAGAGGTGGAGGAACGAAAAAAGCAAGGACTGCAAAATGATTACGAAGAGAATGTCGCTAAATCAACAAAAGATATTATTTACGATAATGTAATGACACTGTTTAACTTTTTAAACTTTGCAATTGCAATTTGTTTATTTTTTGTAGGTGCATACTCCAATTTGGCGTTTTTAGCTATCATATTGGTGAATATGGGCATGGGAATCTACCAAGAAATCCATGCAAGAAATTTAGTGCAAAAATTATCAATTGTAGCTAAAGAGAGTGTCCATGTCATTCGTGAAGGCAAAGAGGTGGAAATCGACACAAAAGAATTAGTGGTCGATGACATCGTTTTGATCTCTGCTGGGGAACAAGTCCCATCTGATATGGAAGTTATAGAAGGTAAATCAGAAGCGAATGAAGCGTTATTGACAGGTGAATCTGATTTAATTGAGAAAACGGAAGGAGACGTTCTGTTATCTGGAAGTTTTCTTGCGAGTGGTCAAGTGTATGCAAGAGTTATTCATGTTGGAGCTGATAACTACGCTGTTAAAATTACAGCAGAAGCAAAAGTGCACAAACCAATTCAATCTGAATTAGTTAATTCGATTCGAAAAGTGTCTAAGTTTACGAGTTTAGTGATCATCCCTATAGGGATCATTTTATTCCTAGAAGGATTTATGATTCGAGATTCTGGAATGAAAGCTTCAGTAGTTGCTTCTGCAGCAGCTTTGCTTGGAATGCTGCCGAAGGGTTTGGTTCTCTTAATCAGTATTGCACTAACAACAGGTGTTGTGAAATTAGCTAAAAAACGTATTCTTGTTCAAGATATGTATTCAATTGAAACCTTAGCCCATGTAGATACTCTTTGTTTAGATAAGACTGGAACCATTACTGAAGGTAAAATGAAAGTTCAAAAAGTAAAAGTTATGCATGCAAATTATCACGAAAATTTCCCACAAATTATTGGAAGTTACTTGGCAGAGAGTACAGACAATAACATTACAATGCAAGCCATTCGTGATCACTTTGACTTATCTAATCGCTACGGTGCGATTAAAACCCTGCCATTTTCATCTGAGCGAAAATGGGGAGCAGTTGAATTTAAAGAATTAGGAACAGTTTATCTTGGTGCTCCTGAAAAATTAGTAACAGCGGATCAATTACCAAATGAAGTAGTAGAAGCACAAGAGAATGGGTATCGTGTATTGATGTTGGCTATTGCAGAAAACACACCATTGGATGAAAAATCTATGCCTCACTTAGAACCATTGGCTGTTTTAGAAATCGATGATCCAATTCGTCAAAATGCGAATGAAACTTTAGCGTATTTGCGTGAAGAAGGTATCGACTTAAAAGTTATTTCTGGTGATAACCCTGTGACAGTTTCTAATATTGCTCGCCGTGCCGGTTTATTTGGGTATGAATCGTACATTGATTTATCAACGATGGAAACAGAAGAAGAGGTTCGTCAAGCTGTTCATGAATATACTGTTTTTGGTCGTGTAACACCGCAACAAAAAAGAACCATCGTTAGAGAACTGAAAGACAATGATCATGTAGTTGCCATGACAGGTGATGGTGTGAATGATGTTTTAGCTTTAAGAGAAGCAGATTGCAGTATCGCTATGGCAGAAGGTGATGGGGCAACTAGACAAATTTCTAATTTAGTTTTGTTGGATTCCGATTTCACGACCTTGCCGGATGTCTTATTTGAAGGTAGACGTGTTGTTAATAATGTAACGAAAGTGGCAAGTATCTTCTTTATTAAAACAATTTATTCATTTATCTTGTCGATGATTTGTGTGTTTACCACAGTAGCATTTCCATTTATACCTATTCAAATCACATTGATCGATTTGGCTATTGAAGGGTACCCAGCATTTTTCTTATCCTTTGAAGGTGACAAGAGAAGAGTTAACGGGAAATTTTTACCCACTGCTTTAAAAAATGCTTCTGTCAATGCTGTGTTGGTGGTAGCGAACGTTGTTGCTGTTTATTTGATAGGGGCAAATCAGGCTTTCACTCAAATAGAAACAACGACATTGATGTATTATCTATTGATTGGCATTAGCTGTATGGCTGTTATCAGGGCTTGTTTACCATTTAACCCTTTGCGGATTTTCTTAGCAATCACAACTGTGGGCGGTATCTACGTAGCAGCGATGCTTTTCCATAGCATCTTAGAAGTCGGCTTTTTAAATGGTCAAACATTACCGATTTTTGCAGTGATGATGCTTATTAATATCATTGTACGAATCATAATTGGTCTTTTCCAAATGAAAAGAGCAGGGAAAACAATTAAAGATTTATAAAAAAATTATAGCTACTATTTGTTCTTATTTTAAGAATCTGAAGTATAACATTGAAAGTTATACCTCAGATTCTTTTTTTATAGGTGAGAATAATGAAAATAAAGATTCAATGTACTTGTAAATTATGTGTATTATGATACAATGAAACATGTGTAATTGTGTCTTTTTAAAATCGCGCTGGAAGTTTCAGTGCTTTTTTACTGACTGATCACGTGAATTAGCTTTTAGCTATTTATTGGAGGTGAGAACAGTGGCACAAAGAATTCCTCAAGAGGTTATCGAGGAAGTAAGGCAACGTACGAATATTGTTGATGTGGTTGGACAATACGTTCAATTGAAAAAATCCGGCAAGAATTATATGGGTTTATGTCCATTTCACGAAGAACGTTCCCCTTCATTTTCAGTAGCAGAAGATAAACAAATTTTTCATTGTTTTGGCTGCGGAAAAGGCGGAACTGTTTTTAATTTTCTGCAGGAAATAGAAGGGATTAATTTCCCGGAATCAGTACGAAGAGTCGCTGAATTGGAGCAAATCCCAGTAAACATCGACTGGACTAACGCAACAGATTCTGACTCTAAAGAAAACCTACAAAATCGCAAATTGATTGAACTGCATAAAAAAGCTGCGGATTTGTACCATCATGTTTTGATGAATACACAAATCGGCGAGCCAGCTTTGAATTATTTACTGGATCGCGGATTAACAAAAGAATTGATTGAAACTTTCAAAATTGGATTCGCTCCTCAGAAACGGGATTTCTTAAGTCAAGTATTTCAAAATGAAGAAGTAGCTGAGAATCTGTCTAAAGAATCTGGGTTATTTATTCAAAGAGACAATGGCGAGTTTCTGGATCGTTTTTATCAGCGGGTTATGTTCCCGATTAATGATGATCGTGGAAATGTGATTGCATTTTCAGGACGATTACTTAAAACAGAACACTTTTCAGGGGACGATATGCCTAAGTATTTAAATAGTCCGGAAACCGTGCTGTTTAATAAAAGAGATACTTTATTTAATTTTGATAAAGCCCGTAAAGAAATCCGTAAAGAAAATACTGTATTTTTATTTGAAGGATTTATGGATGTAATCGCTGCTTGGCAAGCGGGAATTACAAGCGGTGTTGCATCAATGGGAACTAGCTTGACCAATGAGCAAATTCGCAAGCTTGAACGAGTAGCAAAGGAGCTTGTCGTTTGTTATGATGGCGATACAGCGGGCGTTGAAGCAACTAATCGTGCAATCTCGTTGCTAAGCGAACACAGTCGTTTTCAATTGAGTGTTGTGAGCATTCCAGAGAAGTTAGATCCAGATGAATACTTACGGAAATATGGGGATGCGTCATTTCGTGAGTTAGCACTACATGGTCGAGAGACAGTGTTTAGTTTTAAAATGCAATATCATCGTTTGACTAGAAATATGAATAATGAAAAAGAGCAGTTAGACTATGTGAATGACTTACTGCAGGAACTGATCTTGGTACAGTCACCGCTAGAACGTGATCGCTATTTGAATCAATTAGCTCAAGAATTTCAGTTATCTTTTCATTCTTTAGAGGAGCAATTAAAACAACTTGAAACACAGCAGCGCTCAACTAAAAGAAGAGAACGGCAACAGCAAATTGCACCTCCGCCTCAAGATTTTGAGATGGAAGGCATGTTGGAGCCGCCTGAGATGTTTGAAGAAGTTGCTACTCCAACTGTGCAAAATAAGTTGCCTTTAACACAAGTTGAAAAAGCAGAGCGTACGTTATTGTACCGTTTAATGAATGAACAAAGTGTTCGAAATCAAATGATTCAACTTCCTGATTTCAATTTTGCCCATGATCATTATCAAGAACTCTACTTGTTGTTAGATAGTTACATGAGTATTCATGATGAGTTTCTTCTTGCTGACTTTTTGGATTATTTAAAAGAAGAAGCAATTAAGAAATTAGCAATAGATATTTCTTTACAAACTATTTCAGATGAGAGTTCTGAACGAGAGATAGCTGATGTTTTGAAAGTAATTGCAAATTCCAGTTTAGAAGAGTTGATTACTGAAAAGCAGCAGCAAAAGAAAGAAGCAGAACGACTTGGCAACAAACAATTAGTAGACGAGTTAGCCATTGAAGTTATCAGCTTAGTAAAACAATTGCAAAAAAGTCGTACAGCGTCTTAATTAATTTTTTTAGACAACGTACTTGACTATGATTTATACATTTGCCGAATGGAAAAATGAAGGGGGCCTTCTTTCATGGAAAAAGAAACAGAAAAAAAATATTCAGCTGCATTGGCAGCCTTTATCAAAGAAAACAAGCCTAAAGGTAGTGTTTTTTATGATGATTTAACGAACAAATTAGCAACACCATTTACATTGAATGCAGACGAAATGGAAAAACTGATCCAAAAAGTTGAGGATGCTGGTATTAGTGTTGTTGACGAGAATGGGGATCCGAGTGAACATAGTCTTAAAAAAGATGTAAAAGTAGCTGAAAAAGCCCAAATGGAAGATTTATCTGCCCCGACTGGTGTTAAAATCAATGATCCTGTTCGTATGTATTTAAAAGAAATCGGACGTGTTCAATTATTAACTGCAGCAGAAGAAGTGGAGTTAGCTTTAAAAATCGAAGAAGGCGACCAAGAAGCAAAACAACGTTTAGCTGAAGCAAACTTGCGTTTAGTAGTATCAATTGCTAAGCGTTACGTAGGACGTGGTATGCAATTTCTTGATTTGATTCAAGAAGGAAATATGGGTTTAATGAAAGCTGTTGAAAAATTTGATTACCGTAAAGGGTTTAAATTTTCAACATATGCTACGTGGTGGATTCGTCAAGCAATTACTCGTGCGATCGCTGACCAAGCTAGAACTATTCGTATTCCTGTGCATATGGTGGAAACCATCAATAAATTAATTCGTATCCAACGTCAATTACTACAAGATTTAGGTCGGGAACCAACACCAGAAGAAATTGGTGCAGAAATGGACTTGCCGACTGAAAAAGTACGTGAAATTTTAAAAATCGCTCAAGAGCCTGTGTCTTTAGAAACACCTATTGGTGAAGAAGACGATTCTCATCTTGGGGATTTCATCGAAGATCAAGATGCTACAAGTCCTGCTGAGCATGCAGCCTATGAATTATTAAAAGAACAACTAGAAGATGTATTAGATACTTTGACTGACCGTGAAGAAAATGTTTTACGTTTACGTTTTGGTTTAGATGATGGACGTACAAGAACATTGGAAGAAGTTGGAAAAGTATTTGGTGTAACACGTGAACGGATTCGTCAGATCGAAGCCAAAGCTTTACGTAAATTACGCCATCCTTCTCGATCTAAACAATTAAAAGATTTTCTAGAATAAGACGTTTTTCTTTAAAATTTGAACAGCTCTTTTCGATTTTTTCGAAAAGGGCTATTTTTAAACAATCGTAATAAAAAAGTTAGATACTACATATTGGAAGAAACACGATTTTATGGTAGATTAGATTTACATGAATGTGTAGAATGTGAGGCGGAATGAATGACGAATCAATGTCCGAATTGCGGAACTGAAATAGACAGCCAAGACGAAGTATGTCCAAAGTGTGGTTTTTCTTTTGAAAATCAACAAGATAATGAGGAAACTTCAGCTAAAACAACGATTGAGAATGACAAAAATAACGAAAAAGAAAAAAGTTCTTCTGATTTTTTAAATAAAGATCAAAATGAAAATATCGAATGGTCTGAATTAAAAGATATGAGTATTGGTCATGTGATGACCATGTTCAATGAGCAACAACCAGAAGAAAAAAACAACGAACAAACTGAAAATAATAAAAAAGAACAAGTTGAAACAGAAGTAACGCCAACGGAATCACCAGATAACGTTGAAAAAGAGTCTGTTTCTCTTGATAAAGAAACAGACAAATTAGCAGATACTGCAGCATTAAATCAATATATCAATGAACATAAAAATGACAAACCAGAAACCATTGAGAAAACTCCTTCAGAAACTAAGACAGATATACAGCAAGAAACACCTAAAGAAACTGATGTACTGTCAGAAGTAAATCATCAAGTAACAACTTCTGCTGAACAATCAGAATCATACGACAAAGGACTAGATAAAGTGAATCCAAAGGAGCCTGAAAATAAAACAACGGAATCTGAAAAAAAAGATTCTGAGCAAATGAAAAAAAATATGCCAAAAGAAGAAATCACAAAATTTACAAAACCAGATGACCAGATTGAAGAAACCAAAACTTTTGGTCCGAAAGCTTTGCCTAGCAGCACTACAGAGATTCCGTCAAAAAGTAAAAAACCAGAAGAGATTGAGATGGATGCTGCGCCTATTTTCTTTAAAGATCCAGCAGATGAAGGGAAAAAGACGAATAATCAATTTGAAAAACCAACAGATAAGATTGTCGTTAAACATGAATCTCAAAAACAATCAACCAATAAAGATTATAAGAAGATGTCCATCGCTTTAGCTGCAGTTGTTATACTCGCTGGAGGATCTTGGTTCGCGTATAGTCAGACACAAAAAAATTCTAAAACTGAAGAACAAGTTGCACAAAAGCAAGATAAGTTAGCAACTCAAACTGAAAAAGAATTAAATAGTTACTTTACAGATGATAAGCAACTATTTCTCAAACCAGAAATGGTTGGTGTTAGCACAAAGACGATTAAAGAAAACTTAGATACGTTGAAAAATGATTCAAACTACAAAAATCTAGATGCTGTGTATAAAAAAGTCATGGACAAACAAGCAGCTATTACAAAAATAAATGAATTATTTGCTGAGCCAATTATTGATGGAAGCAAATTAAAAGATGTAGCAATCAAAGTTGATAAAAAAGTTGAGTTAACAAAACGGGCTGAAAAAGATGACTTTGATAAACTAATCAATCAAGCAGTTGAACAAGCAACGGGACAATATGATCAATTGCAAAAAGCCAAAGCAGCAGTGGATGTGTTTTATAAAAACAATGTCTTAACGGATGCATTAACAAGAGAAACCTATGTTGCAGCAAAAACAGAAGTCGATAAAGTGAAAAGCGAAGGATTGCGTAAACCGTTGAATGATGTATTGGTAAAAGCGGATAAATCATTGACAGACACAGAAAATGCAGTGGCACAACCGTCTGCCGCAAACCAAACATCTGCACAAACAACGACCAATGATACAGTGTCTGATTACCAAGGAAATAATACTCAAACTTCCAATGGTAGCCAACCGGACTCTAGTACGTTTTCGGCGCCAAATGCTCAAGGTATATATACTGATCCCGTTTACTCAGTGAATCCAAGTGATGTTAGTGACATGAGCAATCCTGCTTGGAGTTGGGCACCTGGTGTTCAAGAAAAAGTTATTGCAACTTCCATTCAACGTGGGTACATTACAGCTGGAGCATACTCGTTACAACCAGCTAGAATCATTAATGGGGAAGGTTATTACAATTTGTACGGAGCAGACAATCAGTATTTAGTTACCATCAATGCAAAAACTGGTTGGTTTAAAGGGAATGCTTCCAGAAATGCAGGAAGATAACTTAAAAGCTAAAACAAAATTGGGATAGAGTGTTTATTTTTAAAGTAGTTACTTCAAATTCGATTGTTTATTTGGATTCCATGAGACTGGGATATGACTCGTAGAGTTATATCCCAGTCTGGTTTGTTAATCAGAGAATGGGGAAATCGTATTTTAAAAGTAACTGTTGGTTAGACTGTTGGTAATTAAAGATGGCTTAAAAGCCACGTTGTATCTTAAGGAGAACTATATGGGTATGGAAAAAAAAGAGTATGTAACATTTAAAGAAGGTGTGAATGCCTGTATACCAACAATTTTAGGTTACCTTGGGATAGGTATTGCTGCTGGAGTCGTTGGTAAAAATGTGGGTTTGTCAATTTTAGAAATTGCATTGATGTCGATTTTAGTTTATGCTGGCGGGGCACAATTTATTATTTGTGGGATGCTTGCGATTCAGTCGCCGATCTCAGCTATTGTTTTTACAACATTTTTAGTTAATTTGAGACACTTTCTAATGAGTATGTCAGTGGCACCACATTTCAAAAAGGAGCCGTTGATTACAAATATTGGTATTGGCACATTATTGACGGACGAATCTTATGGTGTGTTGATGACAGCTTTAAATAATGATCACCGTGTCAGTTCAGCTTGGACACATGGGTTGAATATCACGGCGTATTTAACATGGATCGTTTCTACTGTCATTGGAGGGTTATTAGGAACATGGATTCCAGATCCTTATCTATTAGGACTAGATTTTGCCTTAGTGGCTATGTTTGCAGGTTTATTTGTTCTCCAAGTGGAAAACCCTATTAAAAAACGCACGAAACAAACATTGATTGTTTTGGGAACCGTTTGTGTATCTTTATATTTCTTTATGGGCTTTTTTTCATCGGAACTTTCTGTTTTATTTTCTACACTTTTAGGTTGCGCAGTTGGGATGGTGAATCACCATGAGTAACAATTATGTTTTACTAACTATTTTAGGATGTTCATTAGTCACTTGGATTCCAAGGATTTTTCCATTTCTGATCTCAAAAAAAGTCGATTTTCCAAAATGGTTTCTTCGTTTTTTATCTTATATTCCAATTTGCATCTTGACGGCACTCTTATTTCAGAGTATTTTAGAAGTTCAGGCGACAGGCTTTCCTAAAGTAAAAACGTTAGAAGCGATAAGTTGTATACCTACTTTACTTGTTGCTATTCGTACAAAAGATTTAATGAAAACTGTTTTGGTAGGGATGATCACTATCGCCCTATTACGTATTTTTTAGGCTAAGCGCCAGAAGGAGAAAAAAGATGAATGAACTGTTAGCACAAGTATTTACAGCATTAGTTATAGATGAAAATGAGAATTACTACTTTTTACAAAAAAATGGAATTACCTTGAGATTATCTAAAGAAGAAGGTCAACATGAAATTGGTGAAGCTGTAGAAGGCTTTGGGTATATAAATCAAAAACAAGAACCAGAAATGACTACGAATATTCCTACAGCACGATTGGAGCAATATGCCTTTGGAACTGTTACTGGAACTAGGAGAGATTTAGGGGCATTTGTAGACATCGGTCTAAAAGATAAGGATGTTGTTGTTTCTTTAGATGAACTGCCTGTGATGCGTGAATTATGGCCGAAAAAAGGAGATCAGTTGATGGTTTCTTTAAAGGTGGATAATAAAGAACGAATCTGGGGTCAATTAGCAGATGAAAAAATCTTTAAGGCCATGGCTAAACAAGGAACGGAAGAGCTAAAAAATGAAAATATCAGTGGTGTTGTTTACCGATTGAAAATGGTTGGATCGTTTGTTTTAACAGATGATTTTTGTATCGGCTTTATTCATCCGTCAGAACGTTACCAAGAACCTCGTTTAGGTGAAAGAGTCAATGGTCGTGTAATCGGCGTTAGACCTGACGGCGTTTTGAATCTTTCATTGAAACCTCGTGGGTATGAGGTGATTAGTGATGATGCTGCTATGATATTAACATTCTTGGAGCGCTCTGCTGAGCACAAGATTCCATTTACTGACAAATCTAATCCAGAGGAAATCAAACAAACTTTCGGCATCAGTAAAGCACAGTTTAAACGAGCAATTGGTAATTTACTGAAACAAGGAAAAATTTCTCAAGAAGAGGGTTTCACGATATTAAAAGAAGAGCCGAAAGAAAAATAATTGTTTTTTCATTCTAATTGAGAATGACTTGCAAATGTTGTGGAGTTATTTTATACTTATTATAATTTGTTACTAGGAATTATAGTTTTAGATTAAAATCATTCTAAACAAGGAGCTGCGTTTATGGATTCTACTGCTGCTTTAAAGAAAACGAAACAACAATTGCATGAATCTGGTTTCAAGCTGACTCCTCAACGAGAAGCAACCGTTTTGGTGTTACTAGAAAATGAGAAAGACCATCTATCAGCGGAAGAAATCTATTTTTTAGTCAAACGGAAAAGTCCAGAGATCGGTCTAGCAACAGTTTATCGTACATTAGAAATATTAACTGACTTAAAAGTCGTCGACAAAGTAAGTTTTAATGATGGATTAGCTCGTTATGACTTGCGTAAAGAAGGAGCTAAGCACTTTCACCATCATCTTTTATGTTTGGAATGTGGAAACATCGAAGAAGTGGAAGAAGATCTGTTGGGAGAAGTAGAACAAGTGATTGAACAACGTTATCGTTTTATGGTAAAAGATCACAGACTAACTTTTCATGGCATCTGCGAAGAATGTCAACAAAAAAAGAAAAATCAGCCAACCGAGTAGGCTGAAGCAAAATAGTCAATTTCTAAGTAAATAGGGTTTGACTCAAAGGCGTATGTCCCCATCACCTTATATTTTATTGATTAAAATGATTGACATCGCTTGAAGAATCTCTTACAATGACTTCAATAAACAATAAAAGTTTTGATAAGAACTAGTAGGATATTACAGGTGTACAGAAAGCAGCCGGTTGTTGAGAGGCGCATAAACCTAATGTATCTGAATTCCTCTTTGAACTTCACACCGAATATAGTAGGCTGTGACGGTCGAGTGCACCCGTTATTGTGCCAAGGTATAATTTTGTACCTGTCAAGTCAATGAGTGTGAGCTGATTGTAAACAAAGGTGGTAACACGAGTCTTTAAACCTCGTCCTTTTCAGAAATGAAAAGGGCGGGTTTTTTTATTGTTTGTTCATCAGAAAGAATGAAGGGAAGTTATCGTATGAGTTTTAAACCATTAAGTCAACCAATTAATTTCGAACAAATCAAATCATTATCTAAACTAACAACACAGCAAGAACAGAAAAAAGTGATTCGTGATCAAGAACTGAAAGATATCATTGAAGGGAAAAATGATAAAGTACTATTAGTGATTGGCCCCTGTTCTGCACATAATGAAGAAGCTGTGATGGAGTATGTAGTTCGTTTGGCAAAATTACAAGAAAAAGTACAGGACAAAGTGTTTATGGTTCCTCGTGTTTACACGAATAAACCAAGAACCAACGGTGACGGATACAAAGGTTTGTTACATCAACAAAATCCCGAAGGGGAAAGTAATTTAATCAAAGGAATTGCTGCTGTTCGTAGTTTACACAATCGTGTAATTAGTGAAACTGGTTTAACAACAGCGGACGAAATGCTTTATCCAGAAAATCTTGAATTTGTGCAAGATTTAGTCAGCTACATTGCTGTTGGCGCTCGTTCTGTCGAAGATCAACAGCATCGTTTTGTTGCTAGCGGAATCGACCAGCCAACTGGTATGAAGAACCCAACTAGTGGTAATCTCAAGGTTTTATTTAATTCTTTGTATGCAGCACAACAAAAACAAGAATTTATTTTCAATGGACTTGAGGTGGAATCTAGTTCAAATCCTTTAGCACACGTTGTTTTAAGAGGTGGGCTAAAGGAATATGGTGAGAATATCCCGAATTACCACTACGAGGACCTATTAAAAGTAGTCAATCTATATAAAGCTGGCAATTACAAAAATCCTTTTATCATGATTGATACAAATCATGATAATTCAGGGAAACAATACAAAGAGCAAATCAGAATCGTCAAAGAGACGTTGATCAATCGCTCATGGAATGACGATATGAAACAATGGGTTCGAGGATTTATGATTGAAAGTTTCCTTGAAAGTGGTCGTCAAGAAGCAGACGGAAAAATATTTGGACAATCAATTACTGATCCATGTTTAGGTTGGGATGAAACTGAACGATTAGTTGAACACATCGCTGAACATGTTTAATTTTTTTAGTTAAATCAATACAAGAATAGAAGATAAAACGAGCGTCCCGCGAATTAAAGTAGCAATTCAGGGACGCCCGTTTATTTAGTAAAAAGGGTTATGCACATGTATATTTATTTATAGTTTAATTCCTATAAATTTGCGAATTTTTCCAATAAACGGATCATTTGGCAAGTAAATCCATACTCATTATCGTACCAAGCAACAGTTTTCACTAATTGAAAATCACCAGAAGAGGTTACTTCTGTTTGAGTTGGATCAAAAATCGATCCTTCAGTCGTTCCAATGACGTCACCTGAAACAATTTCACGATCATCATAGCCAAAAGAAGGGTTATCAATCGTATGTTTTTTGATAGCTTCATTCACTTGGTCAGCCGTTACTTTTGTTTTTAAAATAGAAACTAGTTCAGTCAATGAACCATCAACAACTGGCACACGTTGAGCATGACCTTGCAGTTTTCCATTCAATTCTGGAATAACTAAACCAATTGCTTTTGCTGCACCTGTTGAATGGGGGATAGTATTGTCAGCAGCAGAACGAGCAGCTCTCAAGTTACCGCTTCTATCAGGACCATCTAGTAACATTTGAGTTGAGGTGTAGGCATGAACCGTTGTCATTGTACCAACTTCAATGCCAAATTCATTGTTTAAAAAATAAGCCATCGGTGCTAAGCAGTTAGTAGTACATGAGCCTGCTGAGATAATTGTATCATCAGCAGTTAAAGTGTCATCATTAACGTTATAAACGATCGTTTTCATATCACCAGCAGGAGCTGAAATCACAACACGTTTAGCACCTGCCTCTATATGGGCTTTAGCTTTAGCTTCTGATGTATAAAAACCAGTACATTCTAAAACGATATCGACACCATTTTCTTCGACCCATTTTAATTTACTTGCGTCAGCTTCTGCATAAACTTTTGTTCTTTGACCATCAACTACAATTGCATCATCAGTCGCTGTTACTTTACCAGGATACGTTCCATGAGTAGAGTCAAATTGCAGCAACTGTGCTAACATCGTTGGGCTAGTCAAATCATTGATTGCTACAACTTCAATATCATCGGAAACTTCTTTGATGCGGCGGAATGCTAAACGACCAATACGTCCAAATCCATTAATACCTACTTTTACTGTCATACTAAATTTCCTCCTTTGATAATTAAGAGCAAGTGATACTCTATACGTTATTTTATGAACGAACCTATAGAGCTTGACAACGTTTAAAGAAATAATGCAGTCTAACCGCTAAGTTAAAAAAACGATACATACGATATGCTTATAGCATGAACGCATTTAAAGTATTTGTCAAAAATCTTGTCTTTTATTTTAGGTGGTTGATGTAAACTAGATGTTTACAATAGCTTTGTGATAGTAGCTTTTTTAAGTTCATTAAAACAGATTAATTTTTCATCATTAGTAGAATAGTTAGAAAAAATAAATCTACGTTTTTTTCACAAATCGTTAGCTTTAGGACTGTGAATCAACGAAGAAATGCATTTTTTATCTACTATTGATATAAATATATCTGTACTAACCGTTACAATGAAGATAACTCAAGAGCAGGCAATGGTTGAAGCTGCAATCTCCACATCAATTGTTGCTTCAAATTCTAGCTCATAAAAGCGAATTTGGCTAGACAAATCTCAGTTTAACCTTTACAATAAGAAAGGCTTTAAAACAACTTTTATCATTTACAAAAGAATAAACGGTGAGACGCAAGTAGTCCTTTTTAAAAAGGCTGAATAACTTGTGTCCCAACCTTTTTAGATAGGAGGACAAAATATGTCCATGTTTTTAGATCAGGTAACAATTGATGTCAAAGCCGGTAAAGGTGGCGACGGAATGGTGGCCTTTCGTAGAGAAAAATATGTGCCGGACGGCGGGCCTGCTGGTGGAGATGGCGGTCAAGGAGGAGATGTGATCCTTGTCGTAGAAGAGGGATTACGTACACTGATGGATTTTCGTTTCAATCGTCATTTTAAAGCACAACCAGGTGAAAATGGAATGAGCAAAGGAATGCACGGGCGTGGCTCTGAAAATACATTTGTTAAAGTTCCACCAGGCACAACGGTTCGTGATGCTGAGACAGGTACATTAATTGGAGATTTAATCGAAAATGGTCAAACACTGACTGTAGCTAAAGGCGGACGTGGCGGACGTGGGAATATTCGTTTTGCATCAGCTAAAAATCCAGCTCCGGAAATTGCCGAGAATGGTGAACCAGGTCAAGAAAGAAAAATCGAATTAGAACTGAAAGTCTTGGCCGATGTTGGCTTAGTGGGATTCCCATCTGTAGGGAAATCTACATTACTGTCTGTTATTTCATCTGCTAGACCTAAAATAGGTGCCTATCACTTTACAACATTGGTGCCAAATCTTGGTATGGTTTCAACAAGTGATGGCCGTAGTTTCGCTGCAGCTGACTTACCAGGTTTGATTGAAGGCGCATCTCAAGGTGTTGGTCTTGGGACTCAGTTTTTACGTCATATTGAACGAACAAGAGTTATTTTGCATGTGATAGACATGAGCGGAATGGAAGGGCGCGATCCTTACGAAGATTATTTAGCAATCAACAAAGAATTAGCATCTCATAATCTACGCTTGATGGAACGTCCGCAAATTATTGTAGCAAATAAAATGGATATGCCTGAATCAGAAGAAAATTTGAAGAAATTCAGAGAACAACTTGAAAAAGAACGCACAGATGAATATGCAGATCATCTACCTATTTTCCCGATCTCTGGAGTTTCACGTAAAGGAATTGAGCCATTACTTAACGCAACTGCTGATTTGTTAGATGTGACGCCGGAGTTTCCGTTATATGAAGAAGAAATTGTGGAAGATACTGTTCATTACGGTTTCCAACCAGAAGGCCCAGAATTTACGATTGATCGCGATTCAGATGCTACTTGGATTTTATCTGGAGAATCATTAGAAAAACTATTCCAGATGACCAACTTTGAACATGATGAAAGTGTGATGCGCTTTGCACGTCAATTACGTGGCATGGGTATTGATGAAGCATTACGTGCTCGTGGTGCTAAAGATGGGGATATTGTTCGAATTGGTGAATATGAATTTGAATTTGTAGATTAACACAATAGATAGGAGAAGAGAGCTGATAATATTATGGCTCTTTTTTTTACGGAGGATCTAAGTGAATATATTCACAATATGAAGCTGAAAGTAACTATTATAGGCTAAGTAAATTATTTGGTCAGTCCATATCTAAATAGAGTCGGTTTTCTAGTGCTGATTCTAAAACAATCGAACTTTTAACATTAGCAAATTTCATCCAATTAGCAAGTAAATCTCTCATTTCAGTTGTATTAGCGACAGTTGCTTTCACCAAATAATTCACATCACCACTAACAATATGAATTTCATTTACATAAGGACTGTCTTTTAATAATTTTAAGGTTTTTTCAACAGAAATTGTTACTTGACTTAATTCAGTGAAGAAGGTTATTGATTGTTTGACTTGTTCCAATGAAACTTGAATTGTAAAATTTGTGATGATTCCTTGCTCAACTAGCTTATTGATACGCTCCTTAACACTAGGACGACTTAAATTAATTTTTTGAGACAATTCCACAATCGAAATTCGTGAATTTTCATGGAGAATTTTCAAAAGTTTACGGTCAGTTTTATCCAATGGTATACCTCCTTTAGATGCTGTTATGCTAAATCAGTATATTAATTATAGAGGAAAAGTGCCCATTTTTCTATAGTAGCTTTAGAGTTATCGAACATTTTTGAACTTTATAGCAAAAAAATAGCAGTTATGAAGGATTTTATTTCATACTGTAAAAATAATTGGCATACATTTTCTAATATGAAAAGAAAACGTTTACATTTTATTCATATTTCTATATACAACAACTCATAAAATTCGTTATGATTATCTTATCTTAAGAGCTGGTAAAGGTTTACTAGTAAATCTATTGTTTCTTCAAACTAAAAAGACGGACCAAAAAGGAGTATTCTTTATGGTGAGAAACAGGTGGTTAAAATTTTTGTTATTGTACGCAGGTGGAGTAATTGTTTCCTTGAGTCAATTGAAACTGGTACCGATTCAAAGTGAATTAGGTCAAGATTTAGGTGTAAGTCTGTCAATGGTTTCATGGTTGATGTCAATTTTTACAGTTTCTGGTATTTTTCTAGCAATTCCTGGCGGTGCCTTAGTTACACGTTTTGGTGCAAAAAAATTGTTAGTAGGTTTAATGGGGTGTTTGGCAATTGGAAATATTATGGGCGCTTTTTCGAATGCTTTTTGGCTGTTATTACTATCAAGAGCGATTGAAGGTATCTCATTTTCAATGATTATCATGGTAGGAATTGTTTTAATCAATTTTTGGTTCAAAGATGGAGAAAGTGGCATTGCAACAGGTCTTTGGGGAACCTTTTCTGCATTAGGTTCAATGTTAGCAATGAATTTGTTTAAACCTTTATCCCAAATCTATGGACTCCGCTCGCTCTGGTGGATTATTGCAGGCTTATCTGTTCTCTCTTTATGTTTGTATCTTATTTTGTTAGATGAGCCAGAAAAAACGCCCATTTCCGACCAAAAAAAAGAACAGGATTCAATTAAAAGAGCGATAGAAAATAGATCAATTTGGTTGTTAGCATTTGCTCAAGGCTGTATGGCCTTCATATTGTTTGCGTTTATCAATCTTTATCCGCTGATTTATACCCAAAATTACGGATTATCAGAACCTTTAGCAAATAGTTATGCCGGCTATTTTGGTTTGTTCGGTATTCCATTTGGTGCATTGGCTGGCTTTTTGATTGATCGGACGAAGAAAGGACGAGGCATTATTGTTTGTTCTTTTATACTGATGTTGATAGCAACGTTTTGGATGGCACATTTGTCAAGCAGTTTCACATTTATTGCACAGCTCTTTACACTTTCGGCTGGCGCTAGCTTGTCTTCTTCATGTGTGATGATATTAGCCCCGAAAATTGTGAAACAAGAGCGATTGATTGGTGTAAGTATTTCGTTTATTAACTTATTTTATTATATCGGAATTTTCATTGGTACCCCTATAGTAACGAAAGTTAGTGAGGTGAGTGGGTCGTGGACAGTGGCTATCTATTTGCTTGTTGGTGTAGGGTTTATGGCACTCTTAGCAGTTTTTGGATTCGCAAAATTCAACAGAAGTAATAGGTTATCATAATTAGTTTGTTCTGATGAGAGGTATTTTTCTTGTATAAGAATAGCTTCTTTTAAATAAAAAAACTTGGAAGGTGACAGATAATGGAAAGAATATTTCAAACAGATAGTGCATTTGCAAAAGAAATGGATCGTAAAGACCCGCTTAAAAACGTTAGAGATCGATTTTATGTTCAACCGGGAGAAATCTACATGGACGGTAATTCACTAGGTTTAGCGTCTAAAGATGCCGAAAAAGCATTGCTTAATATGCTAGATATTTGGAAAAAAGAAGGAATTAAATTATGGGATGCTTTGTTTCATTACGCTGGTAAACTAGGTGAGATGTCAGCACCTTTGATTAATGCTTATCCAGATGAAATAGTAATTACAGGAAGTACAACAACCAATATCCATCAATGTATTAGTACATTATATAAACCAACAAAAGATCGATACAAAATTTTAGTTGATGATTTAAATTTTCCAACAGATCGTTATGCAATAGATAGTCAAGTTCGATTACGTGGTTATGATCCAAGTGAGGCGGTAAAAGTGGTAAAAAGTTCGGACGGACGTCTCATTGATGAATCCGCAGTTATTGAAGCGATGACTGAGGACGTAGCAATCATTCTTTTACCAACTGTTTTATACCGTAGTTCTCAAGTATTGGATATGAAACGTGTGACAGAAGCAGCACACCAAAGAGGTATCCTAATAGGTTGGGATTTGTGCCACGCAATTGGCGCAGTACCTATGGATTTTAAGGATGTTGATCCTGATTTTGCAGTTTGGTGTACGTATAAATATTTATCTGCAGGCCCAGGATCTATTGCGGGACTTTATATGAATAGGAAACACTTTAAAGAAACACCAGGACTAGCAGGATGGTGGGGAAACAAAGACGATACCCAGTTCGAATTAAAACATGAATTTGAACATCAACACGATGCTAGTGGTTGGCAAATCGGCTCACCTAGCTTCTTAGCGATGGCTCCTTTAGAAGGAACATTAACTATTTTTAACGAAATAGGTATGGACAAGATTCGAGAGAAATCATTATCCATCACAGCATATTTAATGTATTTAATCGATGAAAAACTTGCGAAATATGGATACACTGTTGGAAATCCTCGCGAAGATAGTAAGCGAGGCGGTCACGTTTGTTTAGAACACGAAGAAGCTTATCGTATTTGCAAGGCGTTGAAAAAAAACAACATCATTCCAGACTTCAGAGAACCGAATGTTATCCGTTTGGCACCAATAGCTTTGTATAATACGTATGAAGAAGTTCATACATTGGTGGCAACCTTGGAAGACATTGCAATAAACAAAACATATGAAGAATTTAGTAATGAACGAACATTAGTTGTATAAAATAAATCAGTGAGGTGAAAATTATGCGTATTGGTATTCCGAAAGAAATAAAAAACAATGAGAATAGAATTGCAATTACTCCAGCTGGAGTCGTCAGCCTGATTAACAACGGACATGAAGTAGTTATTGAACATGAAGCGGGGATTGGATCTGGTTTCACAGATCAAGAATTCAAAGATGTGGGAGCAAAAATTGAAACTGACGTTGGAAAAGTTTGGCAATCTGATATGGTTATAAAAGTTAAAGAACCGTTAAAAGAAGAATTTCAATATTTTCATGATGATTTGATTTTATTTACCTACCTACATTTAGCACCAGAACCCGAACTAACGGATTCTTTGATGGAAAATAACGTAACAGCTGTTGCTTATGAGACAATGAGCTTAAACCATACGTTGCCATTGTTAACACCTATGAGTGAAGTCGCTGGGAGAATGTCCGTCCAAGTTGGCGCACAATTTTTGGAAAAACCTAAAGGTGGAGAGGGCATTCTACTATTTGGAGTTCCAGGTGTTGAACGTGGAAAAGTAGTGATCATTGGTGGTGGTGTAGCGGGAACAAATGCCGCAAAAATTGCTATAGGATTAGGAGCGAAGGTCACCATTTTGGATGTTAATCCCCATCGTTTAGCCGAATTAGATGATCTTTTTGGCAATAATGTCCAAACGCTGATTTCTAATGCCTACCATATCGAAAATAAAGTCAAAGAAGCCGATGTAGTAATTGGTGCTGTCTTGATTCCAGGAGCAAAAGCGCCTAAATTAGTGACCGAAGAAATGGTCAAACAAATGAAGCCAGGAGCAGTTATCGTTGATATTGCAATTGATCAAGGCGGGATTTTTGAAACTACTGACCAAATTACGACACACGATAATCCAACCTATGTAAAACATGGTGTTGTCCATTATGCTGTAGCTAATATGCCAGGAGCCGTTCCAAGAACTTCGACATTTGCTTTAACAAACGCAACGATACCATATGCTGTTATGATCGCAAATAAAGGAATCGTTCAAGCAGCGAAAGAAAATGAAACTGTTTCAACTGGAATCAATACGTATAAAAAACATTTAACAATGGAAGCTGTCGCAAAAGATCAGAATAAAGAATATACTCCTATAGGCGAGTTAATTAAATAAATAATGTATGAAACACCGTATCTCAAAGTGAACACACTGTTCAGAGATAAGGTGTTTTTTTCTCGTTATTTTTAAGCTTCATTTATGTTTCCCTTTATATAATGAACGAAGTTAAAGGAGGAAATAATATGGTTAAATTAAAAAATAGTTTTCAAAGGAAAGAAAAAAAATACGCACTAACGAATAAAATGTATCATCAATTAAGAGAAAAGTTACTTCCATATATGGGTGAAGATGATTATGGGTTGCATACAATTATTTCTCTTTATTTTGATACTGAGGATTACGAAATGATCCGCCATTCGATAGCCAAACCAGTGTACAAAGAAAAGTTTCGGATTAGAAGCTATGGTGTACCAACAGAAAATTCCGATGTTTTCCTGGAAATAAAAAAGAAAGTCAGTGGTGTAGTTTACAAAAGAAGGGTGTCTTTATCTTATCTGTCAGCCAAAAACTACATACGATATCCCCATTCGTTTAAATTGAAAGTAACTAAAGATAAGCAAATAAAAAACGAAATTGATTGGCTTGTGTCTAGAAGAGGTCTGGAACCTAAAGTGATGATTGCTTATGATCGACGAGCATTATTTAGTTTTGAAAATGAAGATTTCCGAATAACTTTTGATTTTAATATCCGTTATCGAAAAAAAGAACTAACGGATACCTTAGATGATAGAGGAGATCGAGTAGCGCCTGAAATCGATGTATTAATGGAAGTTAAAGCCTTGGGAGCATATCCGCTCTGGTTTTCAGAAATCTTAGCAGAACTCGGTATTTATCCAATATCTTTTTCAAAATATGCTCAAACCTATCAGCGTTACTTATGTGTATCTAGCTTTGCAAGCTAAACTTTAAAAATTAATTACTCTGGAACTTGCCACTTGTATTTTTAAATTTAAGGAGGATCTTCGTTATGTTATCTAGCTTATTAGTAGAAAGTTCAGTTGATTTGTCATTCAAACAACTATCATTTTGTATTGTCACATCTGTGTTATTAGGTCTTTTAGTATCTTCCGTTCATATGTATAGAAATGTTTATAGTAAAAATTTCGTCATTACTTTAGCTGTTTTGCCAGTTTTAGTTCAACTAGTCATTATGTTAGTGAATGGCAACTTAGGAACAGGAGTCGCTGTTTTAGGGGCATTTAGTTTAATTAGATTCCGATCTGTGGCAGGAGGGGCTAGAGAAATTACAAGTATTTTTTGGTCAATGGGAATTGGATTAGCAACTGGAATGGGGTATGTGAGTTACATTGCATTATTCTCTTTGATTATTGCTATTTTTCTATTAATTTTAAACACGATTCATTTTGGTGAAAAACAAAAAGTTGCTGAACGGGAAGTGAAGGTCACAATTCCAGAAGATTTAGATTACCCAGGAGTGTTCGACGATTTATTTTGCCAATATACCTACTCTGCTAGTTTAGATTCAGTGAAAACAACGACTATGGGTAGCCTTTATGAATTACGTTACCGTATTAAACTAAAAGATAGTCAACAAGAAAAAGAACTAATGGATGCTATGCGTGTAAGAAACGGAAACTTAACTATTGTTTTCGGAAAAGTTTCAACAAATAGAGATGAATTGTAGGTGGTTGATAGTGAAAAAAATGAAATTCGGTTTAACAATGGTAATGATTGTACTCATTCCATTAGTTGGGTGCAAAAAAGAAACATCCAACACTCTGAAAGCAACATCAGAAAGTACCGAACAAATTCTTGCTGTTAAAACAGCGAAAAAAACAGAAGAAAATAAATATGGTGACTATAACAACGATGATTTTGTTGAAACATACGATGAAACTACAGCAACTAAAATAACATTAAAAGATGCAGGCAGCACAATTGACGGATCAGGTGTATCTGAAAAAAACAATACGATTTCAATTACTGCAGGAGGCACATATATTTTAACTGGAAACTATAAAGGTCAGATCAAAATAAATGCAAATAATGAAACAGTTCATTTGGTATTAAAAGATGTGTCGATAAGTAATGATTCAGCTTCTGCTATATATGTTGAACAAGCAAAAAAAGTCATCACTACTTTAGCTGAGGGTTCAAAAAATAGTCTATCGGATGGCACCGATTATGTTTTTGCTTCCGCTGATCAAACTGAACCAGACGCTACATTTTTCAGTAAAGATGATTTAACAATTAATGGAACTGGCACGTTAGAAATTATTGGAAATTACAGCAACGGCATTCGCAGCAAAGATGATTTAATCATCACCAATGGAACGATTAATGTCACTGCCAAAAATAACGCACTGAAAGGAAAAGACTCAATATCAATTGCGGAGGGGATTTTTTCTTTAAAAACGGTCGAAGGAGATGGCATGCAAGCGAATAATAGCACAGATGTAAATAAAGGCTGGATTGCAATTGATGGCGGAACATTTACAATTCAATCAGGTAACGATGGCATTCAAGCTGAAACAAATCTATCTATTGCTAAAGCCGATATCAACATCCAAACGGCTAAAGGCTATGATGATCAATCAATTGATACGACTGCAAGTTATAAAGGTTTGAAAGCTTCTGGAAATATTATAATAGACGACGGATCGTTTGATTTAAACACGGCAGATGACAGCATTCATGCCAACGCAGCTGTTACGATTAATGATGGCACCTTTTCATTAGCGAGTGTAGATGATGGGATTCATGCTAATACAGATTTGCTGATCAATAAAGGAAAAATCAATGTCAATCACTCATATGAAGGGCTGGAAGGATCAACTGTTACAATTAATGATGGTGATATTTCAGTACAATCCACAGATGACGGGATTAATGCTGCTAATGGGAGTTCAGGAGAATCTGGTCAAGATGGACAATTTGGAGCAGATTCTTTTGGAGGACCTAACGAAGGCGGAAAACCCGGTGCTGGTGGTGACAGCACTAAATTTATAGAAATTCATGGCGGAACAGTATATGTCAATGCGGATGGTGACGGGATTGACAGTAATGGTGATGTCCGTATGACTGCGGGCACATTAATTGTAAATGGTCCTACTGACAATGGAAACGGTGCATTGGATTATGATGGTACTTTTTCAATGGAGGGTGGAGTGTTTGCGGCAAGTGGAAGTTCAGGTATGGCAATGAGTGTTAGCGATTCTTCTTCTCAACCAGCACTTAGTCTTTACTTTGATGAGTCAAATAAAGCAGGTACGCTTATCAATTTAAAAAATAGCTCTGGAAAAACAATCCTTTCATTTGCTCCTGCAAAAGAGTTTTCCCACGTAACAATTAGTTCTCCTGATTTAAAAGTCGGAGAGACCGTGACTTTATCTACTGGGGGTCAAGATACAGGTACTGAGAAAAACGGATTGTATAGCAATAGCAACTATTCTAAAGGAACCGAATTAGCAAAAATCACCATCGAGGATACGTTGACTTCAGTCGATCAATCAGGTGCAAAAGTTAACGGAAGTCAAATGGGTGGCGGTCCAGGCGGTCAACCACCTAGATAATTATTTTCATTGCTTTAATAACCAGTTTATTGTTAGAATAAGAATATCAAATAGAATGAGGTGGTTGTATGTCTAAACGAGTTATTATCATGCACTTCGAAGTAGAGAGCCAAGCATATCAAGCATTTTCAGAAATAAAAAAATTGTATATGGAGAGAAAAATAAAAGGGGAACAAATGGCTGTTGTCACTCATGAAAATGATGGTGTTCATCAGTTCAAAATTGATGATTTTCTTGATTTCACAGGTAATAACCATACATCTACAAACAGTATGATTGGAATGTTGATAGGTATTTTAGGTGGTCCATTAGGTATCTTGCTAGGTTGGTTTGCAGGTAGTTTATTTGGAGCTTCTCAAGATGCTAAAGAAATTCAAGGTGCCCAAACAGTCTTTGAACATGTAACTAAGCAAATCGGCGAAGGTGAGACTGGACTGATTTTAATTGCAGAAGAAGATGACAACCGTCCATTGAACCAATTGATTATGAATGAATTAGGCGGTGAAATCACACGTTTAGATTTTGACGATGTAGAAAAAGAAATCACCGATGCAAAAGATGTAGAAAAAGAAACAAAAGATTCAGCAGAGAAATCTTGGAGAAATAAAAAACAAGACCTAAATGAAAAAAATGAACATTAATTAGCAGCTATTGATAAAATGAATAGGTTTAAATGGACGATAATAACAGTGTCCATTTAAACCTATTCTTCAAATTAAATAAATGATAAGTGAGAAGACGTGACAAAGTAACTTTTTCCATTCGTCTTCTTTTTTGATTATAAGGATGTGAATAGAAGTGCTAAAAATATTATTAGTGGAAGATGACGAGATATTATCAGACAGTATTTTGGAGGTTTTATCCCAAACAGGCGAAATTGTTCAAGTTTACGATGGAGAAGAAGCTTTATATGAAGCTGAAAGAGGTATTTATGATCTGATTGTTTTAGATTTGATGCTACCTTTGATGACTGGTGAACAAGTGTTAACCACTTTACGAAAGAAAAATATTTATACACCTGTACTGATTTTGACCGCTAAGGATGCTTTGGAAGATAAAGTCAAAGGGTTTAAAAATGGTGGAGATGATTATCTAACTAAACCTTTTCATCGGGAAGAATTATTATTACGAGTTCAAGCACTTGCTCGCCGTTCTTTAGGACTGAATAAGAAAAATGAATTAGTCGTCCATGATTTACGAATAGACTTGGATAACCGTCAGGCAAGTTTTAATGAAAAAGAACTTATTTTACAAGGGAAAGAATTCGACCTTTTACACTATCTTATGCAAAATCAAGGACGTATTATTACTAAAGATCAATTATTTGACCGAATTTGGGGCTTTCAATCTGACACTACCTTAACAGTGGTTGAGGTGTATATGAGTAATCTTAGAAAAAATTTGAAACCATTTGGAATTGATCGTTGGATCAAAACTTTGCGTAATGTTGGTTATTTATTTGAAATACCAGAGGAGAAAAACAATGAATAAGCAATTAAACAGAAGGCAGAGAATCCAATATTTTTTGATGAACTTGATTTCATTTGCAAGTATTTTTCTGATTTTGGGCTGGATTGTATTTCAATTAGTTCAAACTTCGATCTACCAAACAGTTGACCATGATTTACAACGACTTTATGAGGACAAGAACTTTTTGCAGCATCAACTTACAAATAATGAACGGAAACAGGAAGAAATAACGAAAACCAGAAAATTTGCGACACCGCCACCAAATAATTTCCAACAACAAGTTATCCTTTGGTCAAAAGACGGAAAGATAATCAATGAAGTTGAGTTGGGTTCCCGCTTTTATGATTTTCAAAATTTAAAACTATCGACAAAAGATCTAAAGAACATTATTAGTATTCAAACAAAAGATAGTAATGGACGTTCACTGCAATTTCGCTCGATCACCTTACCAGTTGAAAATCAATCTCAAACAGCATATATTCAACTATTAGTAAATATCGATCCAATCAAAGGAACCGTTGAGCAGTTTAAGAAAATATTGATTATTTGTATGATTATCTTTGGTTTGTTGTCAATAGGATTAAGCTATTTCCTTTCAAAATGGTTTATGAAACCTATCCTAATCTCATGGAAAAAGCAGCAAGAATTTGTAGAAAATGCATCTCATGAATTAAGAACACCGCTAACAATTATACAAGCAAAACTAGAAAAATTGTTTACCCAACCGAATCATACGATTCTAGAAGAATCTGAGACAATTGCTTTATCTTTAGATGAAGTTCAACGTTTGAGCCAGTTAACAAGTGATTTACTCTTACTTGCTCGCTCAGACTCAAATTCACTAACTTTAGAAAAGCAATCAGTAAAAATCAATCCCTTTTTAGAGAAAGTCTTGCTCCCGTATCAAGAGCTGGCGATAGCAGAGAAAAAAGAATTCATTATTGAGCTAGGAAAAGAACAGCAATTAGTTTTCGACAAAGAAAGAATCCATCAGTTATTGATCATTCTACTTGATAACGCACTGAAATATACGGCACCTGATGAGAAAATAATGGTCGTTTCAACTGTTAAAAATAACGAATGGGTAGTAAATATCAGTGATACAGGTATCGGTATTGCCGATAAGAAAAAAGCAGCAGTATTTGAACGATTTTATCGAGGAGAAGTCTCTAGAAATCGTAAAACAGGTGGCTATGGAATCGGTCTTGCGATTGCAAAATGGATAGTAGAAGAACATCATGGGAAAATAGAATTAACTGATACCTTGCCGAAAGGAACCACTGTTGTCTTACGTTTTCCTGTAAAATAAATATTATTTGCTAAAGTGATGACTTTCTTCTAAAATAAAGAAGAAGTTTAAAGAAAGTTAGGTAGCCAATGGAATTACAATTTTTAGGTACAGGAGCTGGAGTCCCAGCAAAACATCGTAACGTAAGCAGTATCGCTTTAAAATTACTAGATGAAAGAAATGCAGTTTGGCTGTTTGACTGCGGAGAAGGAACACAATTACAGATTTTAAAAAGTAACATTCGTCCTAGAAAAATCGAAAAAATCTTTATAACACATTTGCATGGAGATCATATTTTTGGTTTACCAGGATTGTTAAGTAGTCGTTCTTTTCAAGGAGGAAATGAAAAACTTGAAATTTATGGGCCGCCTGGAATTGCTGCGTTTGTCCGAACTGCTTTGAAAGTCTCTCAGACACGGCTTTCATACGAGCTGAAATTTATTGAAATAACCAAAGAAGGAATCGTATTCTCAGATAAGCAATTTACTGTTTCATGCTTAACCTTGGATCATGGCATCGAAAGCTTCGGCTATAGAATCGTTGAGGCAGATCATGAGGGAGAATTACAAGTAGAAAAACTCGCTGCTTTAAATATTCCTTCAGGACCGATTTACGGTAAAATCAAGCGAGGAGAACGAGTAGAATTGCCTGATGGGAAAGTGATTGATGGCAAAGATTTTGTTGGGGAAAGTAAATCTGGAAGAATTGTAACGATTTTAGGTGACACCAGAAAAACACAAAACAGTGTACTACTTGCTGAAAATGCTGATATCCTAGTCCATGAAAGTACTTTTAATAAAGATGAGGAAAAAATGGCCAAAGCATATTATCATTCTACAAGTCATCAGGCAGCACAAGTTGCCTTAAACGCTAATGTAGAAAAACTGGTACTGACTCACATTAGTGCTCGTTATTTGACTGGAGATATTATTCAACTAGAAAATGAGGCCAAAGAAATTTTTCCGAGAACAAAAATTGTTAAAGATATGGAAATAGTGGACGTACCTTTCAAAGATCAGTAAGGGGGAAATAAAATGTATCAAGGACAAGATTTAACAGATAAAGTTGTTGTTGTAACAGGTGGTTCAGCTGGTTTAGGCGAACAAATTTGTTATGAAGCAGCAAAAAAAGGCGCTATTGTTGTTGTATGTGCTAGAAGAATTAATTTGATTGGCAAAGTAAAAGAAACATGTGAAGAGTTAAGTGGAAAATTAGCTTTTTCTTTTCAATTGGATATTGCAGATCCTGAAAATGTAGAAACTGTTTTTGAAAAGATCGAATCAGAAGTCGGTCCTATCGATGTATTAGTCAACAATGCTGGATTTGGAATTTTTGAAAATTTTGTGGATATAGACTTAGTGGTAGCTAGAAACATGTTTGAAGTCAACGTTTTAGGCATGATGGTGTTTACACAAAAAACAGCGATTCAAATGGCTGAAAGAGGTACAGGTCACATTATCAACGTGGCGTCTATGGCAGGTAAAATGGCAACAGCTAAATCAACTGTTTATTCTGCAACAAAATTTGCGGTTTTGGGTTTTTCAAATGCTTTAAGACTAGAATTAAAACCTTTAGGCATTTCTGTTACAACCGTGAACCCTGGTCCTATCCAAACCGACTTTTTCGATAAGGCGGATCCCTCAGGTGACTATTTAGCTTCTGTTGATTTATTTGTTTTAGAACCAAATAAACTAGCACGAGAAATAGTAAATGCCATGGGAACATTCAAACGTGAAATCAATCGTCCTCGTGTCATGGAAGGAGCCTATCGTTTGTATACATTATTTCCTCACATAGGTGATTTATTAGCTGGCGGATTATTAAACAAAAAATAAGGGGGAAGAACAAATGAAAAATCAGTGGCGTGTAATTATAGGTCTTGTTTTGGTTCTAATTATTGTGATATTTGCTGTACTAAATAATCAAACAGTCCCAGTAAGCTTTGGTTTTGCAAAAATTTCAGGTCCGTTAATTCTGATTATTCTTGGTTCTGCCATATTAGGAGCTTTAATTGGCTTGTTAACATCAACCACGACAATGTGGAAACAGAAAAAACAAGTGAAAGAATTAGAGAAAACCATCGAGATTTACAAAAATGATGCAGACAAATTAACACAAGAAGAAGTTGAAAAAGTTAAACGAACATACGAAAATCAATTAGCTGAGTTGCAAGCAAAATATGATGAAGCTATTGTCAATACACCTTTAACCGCTGCAGAGGACACAGCCCCTGTTGGTAGCCGTGTGGATCACTTTACTAAACCAAGAAGTAATGAAGAAGCGTAAGTCATCAGAAGCAGAGATAAAACAGAAATAGTTTATCTCTGCTTTTTAATTTGGAAAAATAGTAGCGCATCTATGATACTTTCTTTAGTTTTCCTATTCTATTTGTTATAATTATCTGGTTAGGAGTGACGTTGTGAAAAAAGCAAAATATACATGGCAATTACGGGAAAAATCGGAATTGTCGGAAGAGTTTTCAGAAATACTAACAAATGAAAAAATCAATCCATTGCTAGGGCAACTTTTATGGCATAGAGATATTCAGACAAAAGACGCTCTAGAAAGGTTTTTACGCCCTACAGTAGAAAACCTTTATGATCCTTTTTTAATGCATGACATGGAAAAATCCGTCAATAGAATTCAACAGGCTGTTGCACAGGGAGAAAAAATTCTCGTATACGGCGATTATGATGCGGATGGAATCACCAGTACAACTGTCATGAAAGAAGCAATAGAACTAATTGGTGGCGAAGTGGAATACTTCTTGCCAAATAGATTTATTCATGGATACGGACCAAATGTATCAGTTTTTAAAGAACAGATTGAAAATGGCATACAATTGATCGTTACCGTTGATAATGGTGTTGCTGGTCATGAAGCAATCAATTATGCAGCAGAACAAGGAATTGACGTGATTGTTACTGACCACCATGAACTGCCTCCAGAATTACCTAATGCCTTTGCGATCATTCACCCTAAACATCCAAAAGGGCAGTATCCTTTTGGAGAGTTAGCAGGGGTAGGGGTAGCGTTCAAAGTAGCTACCGCTTTACTTGGAGAGCTGCCTGTTGAGTTTCTTGATTTAGTTGCGATTGGTACAATTGCTGATTTGGTTTCATTAACAGATGAGAATAGAGTCCTTGTAAAAATGGGGTTGGAAATGCTTCGAAATGGTGAACGAATCGGATTAGACACCTTGATTCATTTAGCAGAAGTCAAAAAAGAGACCTTAAGTGAAGAGAATATCGGCTTTACAATTGCACCACGTTTGAATGCCTTAGGCAGATTAGGAGAGGCTGCTCCTGGTGTTGAGCTGATGACTACGTTTGATGAAGAAGAAGCTGAACAAATCGCTACTTATATCAATAGCCAAAATGAAGAACGCAAAGAAATCGTTGCGAAAATTACAAAAGAAGCGTTTGAACTTATTGATCCAACTGAATCCATTCATATTGTAGCAAAACAAGGTTGGCATGAAGGCGTGCTTGGAATCGTTGCTGGAAGAATTATGCAGGAAACAGGGAAGCCAACGATTGTATTGACAATAGACGAAAATAATGAATCCGCAAAAGGATCTGGGCGTAGTGTTTCAGCATTGAATCTCTTTGATGCATTAAGCGAAATCCGTGAAGAATTTACTCATTTTGGCGGACATCATATGGCTGCAGGTATGACATTGCCTTTTAGTAACATTGATACAGTAAAAAAACACCTTATTAGCTATATTGAAAAAAATCAAATCGACCTTTCCCAAGGACAAGAATTACTGATAGATGAAACATTGACTGTAGAAGAAACAACAATTTCATTTATTCAACAGTTAAAAATTCTAGCTCCATTCGGAACAGATAATCCAGTACCAAACTTTTTATTTAAAGATGTGTCCATTGAACAAATCCGTCAAATTGGAGCAGATAAAAGTCATCTTAAATTTCAGCTAAGTCAAGCGGGGGCTAAATTGGACGCTATTGCTTTTCAAATGGGGAATCAAGCAGATGAATTTGGACTAGGAACAACTAATGTCGCTGGTCAATTGTCCATCAATGAGTGGAATGGTAATAAAAAACCTCAACTAATGGTCAGTGATTTTTCGATTGATGGCGTTCAATTATTTGATTTTCGTGGTAAAAATGCACGTCAAAAGGAAATACCCGTTTCAAATACATTATATATTTATTTTAGTAGCGATAGTAAAAAGCTGATAGATGATGTAACTAGCGAGCAGCTGCTATTTAACGATTTAGATGATGTCATAGAACGGATCGAGAAAAGAGCGATTCAACAATTAGTATTTGTCGATTGTCCAGATGATATTGATTTACTGAAACAGATCACACAACTTGGAAAAATCCAGCGCGTTTATATGCTAGGGCGTTCTCAAGAAGATGCGTACTTGAACGGTACCGGAACGAGAGAACAATACGCCCAATTATACAAATTTGTGAGACAACAAGAACAAGTGGATGTTCGTTATAAGTTAAATGTGGTCGCTCAGCATCTAAAAATACAAGAAAAATTATTAATTTTTATGATTCAGGTGTTTTTTGACTTAGGATTTGTTACAATAGAAAACGGTGTTTTAAGAAAAGTCGATAATCCTGAAAATCATCCATTAACTGAAAGTAAGGTCTATCAAACTCGCTTAAAGAGAATCAAAACTGAAGAGTTTTTGTTATACAGCAATCGTGAAACATTACAACAATGGCTGTGGAATGAGGAGGAAGTATAAAAAATGAATTTAAAAGAGTATATTGCTAGTATTCCTGATTATCCAGAAAAGGGTGTTATCTTTAGAGATATTTCACCATTGATGGCAAATGGGGATGCATATCGTGAAGCAACAAAACAAATTGTCGATTATGCGAAAGAAAAAAGAATCGACATGGTAGTTGGACCAGAAGCTCGAGGGTTTATTGTAGGATGTCCAGTTGCTTATGAATTAGGCTTAGGCTTTGCTCCTGTTCGTAAAAAAGGGAAGCTACCTCGTGAAACAATCGAAGTAACTTATGATCTGGAATACGGAACGGATACATTAACACTTCACAAAGACGCTATCCAACCTGGACAACGAGTATTGATTTGTGATGACTTACTAGCTACAGGCGGCACGATCAAAGCAACAATAGAATTGATTGAGGCCTTGGGTGGTATTGTCGTTGGCTGTGCATTCCTGATTGAATTGATGGATTTACACGGACGAGATAAAATTGCGGATTATGAAATAGTTACATTGATGGAATACTAAAAAAGATCGTTGCTCTAAGGAATCTAAGAGCAACGATCTTTTTTTATTTTAAGGGTATTTACGATAAATATAGTGTTGATGTTCTCTTTTTCTTCTTGCTTGCGTGTATCTTTTCTCATCCCATAGCATGAACCATATAATAAATAGAGGGCTAACAATAAGTAAAGCTGAACGTAACCCTAATGTTCCTAAGAAAATACCTATAACCAATACAAAAAATAATAACCCGCCCCGACGAACTGCTTTCATTCTTAATCACCTCATAATTTTTTATCGAACAAATGTTTGTATACTTATTATACGAATGTTTGTTCGGTTTGTAAAGAGGGAAATATAAAAAAACACTTCTTTTTTTGAGTAATCAAAAAGAAGTGCTTTAACTAGCTTTTTAAATAAAGGTGAGTTGAACCTCTTACGTATAAAGCAAAATTGAAAAGTACATAAATGCTGCACCTAGCATAACAAACAAATGCCAAACAACATGCATAAAACGAATACTCTTCAAACTATAAAAAGCAGCGCCTAAAGTGTAAGAAACACCACCAGCTACTAATAATGCAATACCCGTGAAGCCTAGAGAGTCATATAAAGGCTTAGCAGCAATTATACATAACCAACCCATAATAATATAAATTACAGTAGAAACATTTTTAACTGTTTCTTGTTTGTGGAGTGTCAATGATTTATAGACAACTCCGCTGAGCGCCATCACCCATATAAGAACAAACAATAACCAGCCAAGCCAACCATTGATACTTAATAAACAAAAGGGTGTATAACTTCCAGCAATCAATAAGAAAATCGAACTGTGATCAAAAACTTGAAAAACTTTCTTCGCCTTAGTAAATATCAAACTATGAAACAAAGTAGACGCTAAAAACAAAAGAATCAACGTTGAACCATAAATAGCATATGAAACAACATGAACAGCAGAGCCCATGCGCACTCCTTTCACAAGTAAAAAGACTAACCCGGCAATACTTAATCCAACCCCAATCCCGTGGGTCACTGCATTGAGTACTTCATTTACAATCATATATTTTCTCGAGAATTTAACTTTTTCCAAGAAATCAACTTCCTTCATTTTAATTTGGTGAAAAATAATTCTTTGTCTGTTATACTATATACAGACATTCAAGCCTCAAAACTATTTTACCACGAATTGAGGTTGTTTTTAAAGAAAGAGTGATTAAATTATGACAAATGTTAAAATTGTAACTGATTCTTCTTGCACGATGCTTAAAAGTGTTCGCGATGAATTGGATATTCAAATGATGCCTCTATCTGTGATGATCGACGGCGTTGTTTATGCAGATGATGATCATTTAGAAGGCGAACATTTTATGGATCTGATGAGTAAGGCAAAAGCTTTACCTAAAACTAGCCAACCGCCTATTGGTGAATTTGTTGAGCTTTATGATCGGTTAGGTGCTGATGGCAGTGAGGTGGTTTCAATCCACATGACTAAAGGTTTAAGTGGTACAGTTGAAGCAGCTAGACAAGCTGGAAACTTAAGTTCTAGCAAAGTTACAGTGATCGATAGTGACTTTACTGATCAAGGTTTATCATTCCAAGTGATCCAAGCAGCTAAACTTGCCAAAAACGGAGCAAGTGTGCCTGAAATTTTAGCTGAAATCAATCATGTCAAAGAAAACACTAAACTATTTATCGGAATCTCTACGTTGGATAATCTCGTTAAAGGCGGCCGTATCAGTCGTACAACAGGACTTTTGTCTAATATTTTTAATATGAAAGTTGTCATGGATTTCGATCATACTGAACTTATTCCAGTGGCTAAAGGTCGAGGAATGAAAACTTTCAATAAGTGGTTTGAAGAACTAAAAAATGAGTTAAGTCATTTATCCAATGTACGACAAATTGGTATTTCTCATGCTGATGGTTTAGAACTAGCCAACGGATTCAAAGAAGGCCTGCAAGCACTATTTCCTGACATGGAAATCCCTGTATTGCATACAAATCCTGTGATAGCAACTCACACAGGTAAAGGGGCTTTTGCTATCATGTATTACACAGACTGAGTTTTGAGCAGATCAAACTGATCTGCTTTTTTTTATAAAAAATTATTTTTTTTGCAAATTTTACTGTACAAATACACTTAAAATAGAGATAATTTTAATGATCAGGGGTTTAAAATCTAAGTAAATAGAAAAACAAAGACTCATTAAGAGACTTTGTACTGTAAATTATTGAAGCGATTTACAGTAAAGGAAGGGATACAATGAAATTATTTTTACAAAAAAATTGGTCAAGTTTTGTGCTTTTTTTTCTGATGATTATTGGTACTTTTTCGCTGTTGATAGTAGCTGTTCCCAAGGCTAAACCAATCTTAGGTATCGTAACAAAACAAGCAGTAAAAAAAGAAACCAAAGAAGTAATACATTATGTTGCAATCGGCGACTCATTAACCGAAGGGATTGGTGATTCAACTAGTTCAGGCGGCTTTGTTCCATTAGTTGCTAAGGATTTACAAGAAGAATACCATTTAAATGGTGTTCAAACCGATAATTTTGGGAAAAATGGTGATCGTAGTGACCAGATTCTTAAACGGATCAAAAAAAATTCAGAGATTCAAGAAGGGTTCGCGTCAGCGGATATCATCACTTTAACGGTAGGTGGTAATGATTTGATGAAAGTAATCAAGGGGGATGTGTTCCGTTTAACAAAAGATTCATTTAACAAACCTTTGAGAAACTATCAAAAAGAAGTCGAAAAACTACTTACGGAAATTCGCGAATATAATACTGATGCACCAATCTATGTTCTAGGCATCTATAATCCATTTTATCTATATTTCCCTGACATTACAGAAATGCAAGAAATCGTGGACAATTGGAATAATGGAACACAAGAAATAGTAAAAGCTGAAAAAAATGCCTATTTCATTCCAATTAATGACTTACTCTATAAAGGAGTTGGAGACCAAGTTGGAATTGTAAGTAATGAAAACATCAGTACAACATCCAGTGAAGACCATGACATCAAAAATAATGCGTTGTATGAAGAAGATCGTTTTCACCCAAATAATCTAGGCTATCAAATCATGGCAAGCACAGTACGTGACAAGATGGTAAAAACTAAAGAAAAATGGCTAAATAAAGGAAGTGAGCGAGACCTATGATGAATGAATCAGAAGAAAAAAAAGAAGTAAAAAAAACAAATAGACGGAGAAAAAAAACGCCCGAAGTGAAAAAATCAATAAACCATTGGAAAGTTGCTTTTCTTGTCTTGATTGGATTTTTGATTGGAAGCATTGTATTTGTTTTTATAAGAGTGACTCAAGTTCGGGAACCAAACTACAAACCTATCCCTGAATTAGTAGAAAAAGAAGGAACCCCAGTCATTGCGATTCAATCAAATAAAAAACAAGTAAATGCTTTGATTGATTTTTATCTTGAAGATTTTCAAAAAGGATCTGAGATCACGTATAAATTTTATTTAGAAAATGAAGCGATGTTGAATGGTACTTTTGAAGTTCTTGGACATCCAATCCAATTTTATCTTTATTTTGATCCTTACGTAATGGACAACGGAAATGTTCAATTGAAAGCAAAAAGTTTATCTGTAGGAACTTTAGGGCTTCCAATAAAAGAAATCTTAAAGTTTGTTCAAAGAGATTATAAACTGCCTAGTTGGGTAGAAGTGAATCCCGATGATAGCACAGTTTTACTACGACTAGATCAATTTAGAATGCAAAATGGATTATTCATACGTGCTGAAAAAATAAATTTAGTTGATGATGATATCCGTATGAATATTTACTTACCGAAAGACAGTACAGATAAAAAGGAGGGGTCTAATTGAGTGAAATAGCAATTTTTGCCGGCGGTTGTTTTTGGTGCATGATCCAGCCGTTTGATACACAACCTGGTATTGTTTCAGTAACGTCAGGATACACCGGAGGACACGTTCCAAATCCTACTTATGAACAAGTTTTAAGCCATACGACTGGACATACAGAAGCTGTTAAAATCGAATTTGACCCGACTCTAATGCCTTATGAAAAATTAGTAGAGATCTATTGGCAACAAACAGACCCTACAGATGCCTTAGGGCAATTTGAGGATCGTGGAGATAATTATCGTCCAGTAATCTTCTATACAAGCGAGGAACAAAAAAGAACAGCTGAAAAAAGCCGAGAAGCTTTACAAAAAAGTGGTCGTTTTACAGAACCTATCGTTACAACTATAGAACCCGCAGCTACGTTTTATGAAGCAGAAGACTACCATCAAGATTTTTACAAAAAAGATCCTGAACGATATAAAGAGTCACATACAAATCGAGCAAATTTTATAAAAGAAAATTGGTGAATGGATGAGAAGAAGTTTTTATCACTATTTAATGACATTGAGAGCACCTAAAAAAACAAAAGAAAGTCAATTTGCAAATGATGCAGCAAAAGATATTCAATTTCCAAAGCAGTCAGAAGATTACCATGAACTGTCAACCTATTTAGAAATGAATACAGATTATTTGGAGAATATGTACATTTTTGATGAGTTATGGGAAAAATACGTAGAAAATAATAAATAAAAAAGGAAGGAAGAGCAAAAGAAAGCTTTTCCTTCCTTTTTTTTCATGTTAAACTGGGAAATATGCAAAGAGAAATTTACAGAAAGAGATGACTTTATGAAACATAAACGACAAGTACCCTTTCATGAATACATTATTTCTATCGCCTGTGTTGCTTTTTTAGCTGGCGGTAGCTCCTATATTTATTTTGATTACCAATACAAAAAACAACTGGCCCAAAGCCCCACTCAAAGTAGCGACTTAAAAAAAGTAGACAATCTATATAACGAAATCGTCAGTAACTATGTAGGGAAAGTTGATGAAAAAAAACTTGTTGACGGTGCCTTAAAAGGAATGACGGAAGCTTTGGATGATCCCTATTCCACTTACTTGAATGAACCTGAGGCTGACGAATTGGATCAAAGCCTTGCAGGTAGTTTTGAAGGGATTGGTGCAACGATGACAATGACAGATGATCTTCCTACTGTTGCTCAAGCACCCATTGAAGGCTCGCCAGCTGCAAAAGCAGGAATGAAAGCCAATGACACAATTTTAAAAGTTGATAATGAAGAAACAAAAGGGAAAACTCTTGCAGAAGTAGTTAGTAAAATCCGTGGGAAAAAAGGGACAGAAGTCCGTTTAACAGTTAAAAGAGGTCAGGAAACATTTGAGTTAAAACTCACTCGAGATACGATTCCGATCGAAACAGTAAAAGGAGAATTGGATAAAACTGACCGCTCAATCGGTTCAATCAAAATTACTTCATTTGGAGAAAATACCTATAAAGAACTCCAAGAAACAATCAAAAAATTGAGAAAAGAAGGAGCTCTTTCTTTTGTGATTGATCTACGTCAAAATCCAGGTGGGTTACTAGATCAAGTAGAAAAAATGGCTAGCATGTTTCTTAAAGATGGAAAAACAATCATCAAATTTGAAGATAAAAATGGGAATACAAGCGAAGATGTTGCTTCCAGCCAATTAGATGGTGGGTTTAAAGTTACAGAACCTACAGTAGTTCTTGTTGACGAAGGGAGCGCTAGTGCTTCTGAAATTTTCGCAGCGGCTTTAAAAGAATCTGGAAATAAAAAAATTATCGGAACAAAAACATTCGGTAAAGGAACTGTCCAAACAGTTAAAAATCTAAATGGCAAAAGTGAGATTAAGTTAACTGTTCTAAAATGGTTAACACCAAAAGGTGAATGGATACACGAAAAAGGCTTAGAACCAACTATTAAAGCGGATTATCCTGACTACGCTTATTTAACGCCTATTTCTAGAGATAAAACCTTAAAAATAGGTGATTCTTCATCTGTAGTTAAAAATATCAACGCTCTGTTAAAAGCACTAGACTACGATGTTAATGCAAATAACAGTGACTATTCTGAACAAACTAAAGCAGCTGTCAGCGCTATACAATCGGCCAACAACCTTCCAAGCACTGGCGAAGTAGACAATGAAACTGCTGCTCAAATTGAATTATCTGTTTCTAAAAAGATCAAAGAAAACGATCAAGCATATGATACAGGCATTAAGGAACTTCAAAAAGGAAATTAAAGAAAAATAGGCGTGAAAAACTGCTCATTCGAAGTTGAAAAAAGCATTTTTCATACCTATTTCTCATTTATTATTTAATTGCTTGAAATTTTCCTTTAAATTAGTCGCTTTTTCTAGTATTTTTCCTTTATAATAGAATCAACGAAAGAAAGGGAGAGAAAAGAGTGGAAAAGCAAAAATCATATATTGGGTATTTTATTTTTTTCATGAAATTACTCGTTCCTTCTTTAGTGTTGTTATTTATACTAAGGGGTTTTATTCTGATTCCTGTACCTGTGGATGGCAATTCTATGGAGAAAACACTTAGTCAAGGTGACATGATTGTAATGGAGAAATTCTCATCCATCAAACGATTTGATGTAGTTGTATTCAAACTACCAAACGGGGCAATCTACATTAAAAGAGTGATTGGATTACCAGGAGATGCTGTTAGGTACGAAAAGGATCAGCTTTATATAAATGGGAAACCAATTGAAGAACCTTTTTTAGAAAAAAATATAAAAAAAGATCATGAAACAGCTCCTTATACAACAAATTTTAATTTAAGTGATCTTACTACAGAAAATATTTTACCAAAAAATAGTTATTTTGTTTTAGGAGACAATCGGCGAATGTCCAAAGACAGCCGGTCTTTTGGTGCTGTTGAAAGCAAATATATTATAGGAAAAGCACAATTTGTGTACTACCCAATAAAACATATGAAATTTATACCAAGATAGGTGATAAGATGACAATACAATGGTTTCCAGGACACATGGCAAAAGCCAGAAGAGAAGTATCTGAAAAAATAAAATACGTCGATATTGTTTTTGAGTTAGTTGATGCTAGATTGCCCCTTTCATCTAGAAACCCAATGATGGATCAAATTGTTCAACAAAAACCACGTTTAGTTTTACTGAACAAAGGAGACTTAGCTGATAAAGAACAGAACCAGAAGTGGCAGCTATATTTTCGAGAAAAAGGCTATCATACTTTAGTGATTAACGCCCAACAGAATAAAGGTGTCAATAAAATTGTTCCCGAAGCAAAAAAAGCGTTGAAAGAAAAACTTGAACGAGAGCGCTCAAAGGGATTGAAACCACGTCCCATCCGTGCAATGTGTATCGGTATTCCAAACGTAGGAAAATCAACGTTAATGAACCGTCTAGTAGGAAAAAAAATTGCTCAAACAGGTAATAAACCCGGAGTAACCAAAGGTCAACAATGGTTGCGTTCCGGTACTGACTTAGAGTTGTTGGACACACCAGGAATCCTGTGGCCTAAGTTTGAGGATCAAGAAATTGGTAAGAAGTTAGCTTTGACAGGAGCAATCAAAGATCAACTTCTTCATTTGGACGATTTAGCAATTTACGGATTGTCGTTCTTTTCTCGTTTCTATCCTGAGCGTCTGGTTGAACGCTATCATTTAACAGAAGAAGAAACTTTTTTACCCGCAGCTGAACTTTTGATGTTGATCAGTCAAAAACGTGGTTATCGAGATGATTATGATCGAGCCAGTGAAATGATCATTCAAGAAATACGTAGCAGCAAATTAGGGCCATACACATTAGATCGTTGGGAAGAATTAGGAGTCATAAAAGATGAAAACTGAGTCAATTCAACAAATTAAAGCTGATTTAGCAACCATTAATACAAGAAGTGATAAAAGAATCTATCAATGGAAAAAAGATGAACGTAGTGGCGTTCAGCAGGCTCTTGCACAATGGGAAAGAAGAATACAACGCCACGAAAAAGAGTTAGCATTACTTGAAGAAATGCAACTGTTTGAAAATAATGCACGGGCTAAAGGACATCGTTTGATTGTCGGTATCGATGAGGTAGGGCGCGGTCCTTTAGCAGGTCCTGTTGTCGCTGCTGCAGTTATTTTACCCGAAAAATTCCAACTTCTTGGAATAAATGATTCTAAAAAGTTATCTGCGAAAAAAAGAGATGAACTTTATAATGAAATCCAAAACCAAGCAATTTCTATCGGTATTGGAATGGTCGACCACAATAAGATCGATGAAATAAACATTTATCAAGCATCAAAATTAGCAATGGGAATAGCACTTGAAGATCTTTGTTTCATTCCTGATTATTTATTGATCGATGCAATGAAATTGGACGTCAAAATTCCTCAAGAAAATCTCATTAAAGGAGATGCTCGCTCTGTATCCATTGCAGCAGCAAGTATTGTAGCCAAAGTCATTCGTGATCGCTTAATGGAAGACTATGCCAGAATGTTTCCAGGATACGGATTTGAAAACAATGCCGGTTATGGGACAAAAGAACATTTACTAGGTTTAGAAAAACAAGGAATATGTACGATTCACAGAAAGACATTCGCTCCGATCAAAGATATGTGTTAAAAAAATAAAAAATCCCTTTTTTTGCGAATACTTAATATAACAAGTATTGGCGAAAGAAGGTTTTTTTATGGAAGAAAAACAACGAGATTTATTATTTAAATTAGCCGTTTGCAACGGCATTGGTAATTTAGGTATGTTGAAAGTATTAGATTTTTCGATGAAATATAATAATAGTGCAGATTTTTCAAAAGAAGAAATTATTCAAATAGCTGGAATCACAACTTATCAGAAATTATTCTCTGAATCATGGAATCAGTGGTCAAACAATTCCGAGCAGCTGAAAAAATATCAGTCAGCACACACATTTATCACAATTTTAGATCCAATCTATCCTCATTGCTTAAAACAAATATACAATTGTCCAGTGTTGCTATTTTACAAGGGGAATCTAAAACTTCTAGAAAAAAAATCTTTGGCCTTTGTTGGAGCAAGATCAGCGTCTGTCTATGGCATAAATATTGCGCGGCAATTAATTCCAGAAATGATCAGTAACGACTTAACTATTATTAGTGGATTAGCTAAAGGAATCGACAGCATCAGTCATCAAGTCGCAATGGAGCACGGAGGCAATACTATTGGTGTTATTGGAACAGGTCTAGATATTTGTTATCCGAAAGAAACCGCTCATATTCAACGAAAGATGCAAGAAGAACATTTAGTCATTAGTGAATATCCTAATGGTACAGGCCCTCGAAAATATCATTTTCCTATGAGGAATCGAATTATTGCTGGTATGAGCCTAGGCACTTGTGTGATCGAAGCCCGAAAGAAAAGCGGTTCTCTAATCACAGCACAAGCAGCTTTAGAATACGGTCGAGAAGTTTTTGCTGTTCCTGGTAATTTGTTGAATTCTCAGTCAGATGGTTGTCATGGACTCATCCAAGAGGGCGCCAAGTGTACAACTTGTCCCCAAGACATCCTAGAAGAAATTCAATTTTTTTCGATTTAACTGTATCAATCCTTGACAAACCTGTAATGAATAGATATGATGAAGTACGATTTGTGAGTTCTCTACATTTTGATATATATAATAGAAGAAACACAAAAACCGAAAGGAGCCACACGTTGAATGGCGTATAAATATCTAGTTATTGTAGAATCCCCTGCTAAAGCCAAAACAATTGAAAAATATTTAGGAAAAAACTATAAGGTTGTTGCCAGTGTTGGGCATATTCGAGATTTACCAAAAAGTAAAATGGGTATTGATATTGAAAATAATTATGAACCTCACTATATATCTATCCGTGGTAAAGGCGATGTAATCAAAAGCTTAAAAGCCGCTGCTAAAAAAGCTGATAAAGTTTATCTCGCAGCCGATCCGGATCGAGAGGGAGAGGCGATTGCTTGGCATTTGTCTTTTCTTCTTGGCTTGGATTTGAATGATAAAAACCGTGTTGTATTTAATGAAATCACTAAAGAAGCTGTAAAATCAGCATTTAAAGAACCACGTACAATCAATTTAGACTTAGTAGATGCACAACAAGCCCGTCGCATTTTAGATCGCTTAGTTGGGTATTCGCTTAGCCCGATTCTATGGCGTAAAGTCAAAAAAGGATTGAGTGCTGGACGAGTACAATCAGTAGCTCTAAAAATCATTATTGATCGTGAAAACGATATTCGTAAATTTATACCTGAAGAATATTGGAGTATTGATGGTAACTTCCAAAAGGGCAAGAAAAAGTTTAAAGCTAATTTTTGGGGCTTAGATGGCAAGAAGAAAAAATTACCAAATGCTGAAGCTGTAAAAGAAGTTACAACCCGTATTAAAGGCAAAGAATATGATGTAACAAAAGTTGAGAAGAAGGAACGCAAGCGCAATCCAGCGTTACCTTTTACAACAAGTAGTTTACAACAAGAAGCAGCCAGAAAATTAAATTTTAGAACGCGAAAAACCATGATGGTTGCACAACAGCTGTATGAAGGAATTCCATTAGGAAAACAAGGTACTGTTGGGTTGATCACATACATGCGTACAGACTCGACTAGAATAGCCGAATCAGCTAAAGGCGAAGTAGCCGAATACATTGAAAAAACATACGGTAGTGAGTTTTCAGCTCATGGCGGACGCAAAGTAAAAAATGCTCAGGGTGCCCAAGATGCCCATGAAGCTATTCGTCCTTCTAGTGTGTTACGTACACCAAATGAAATCAAACAATATTTAGATAAAGACCAATTAAAACTTTACACATTAATTTGGTCACGTTTAGTTGCCAGTCAAATGACACCAGCTGTTTTGGACACAATGAAAGTAACTCTAGAGCAAAACGGCGTAGTTTTCATTGCCAATGGCGCTAAAGTGAAATTCAAAGGATTCATGCAAGTATACGTTGAGGGTCGTGATGATGGTAAAGAGGATAAAGAAAACATCTTACCTGATCTAGTTCAAGGAGACAAAGTCAATGCTCTTGACATTGAACCAAAACAACATTTCACACAACCGCCAGCTAGATTTAGTGAAGCAACCTTGATTCGGGCGTTAGAAGAAAATGGAGTTGGACGTCCATCTACTTATGCACCAACTCTAGAAACAATACAAAGACGTTATTATGTTAAATTAACAAATAAACGATTTGAACCTACTGAATTGGGTGAAATTGTCAATTCACTAATAGTTGAATTCTTCCCGCAAATTGTCGATGTTCATTTTACTGCTTCAATGGAGGGTGATTTGGATAAAATTGGTGTTGGTAATGAAAAATGGGTCGAAGTTGTTGATCGTTTCTACCAACCATTTGAAAAAGAATTAACTAATGCGGAAGAAAAAATTGAAAAAATTCAAATTAAAGACGAACCAGCTGGATTCGACTGTGATCTTTGTGGCCATCCAATGGTGATCAAGCTAGGACGTTATGGTAAATTTTATGCATGTAGTAACTTCCCAGAATGTCGGAATACAAAAGCAATCGTCAAAGAAATCGGTGTTACTTGTCCAGTATGTAAAGAAGGTCAAGTCATTGAACGGAAATCGAAAAAAAATCGATTATTCTACGGTTGCAGTCGCTATCCAGACTGTGAATTTACTTCTTGGGATAAACCAATTGGACGTCCATGTCCAAAATGTGGGCAATATCTCGTTGAGAAAAAAGTCAAAGGTGGCAAGCAAGTAGTTTGTGTTAACGGAGACTACGAAGAAAACGTTCAAAAATAACCCATATTATCAAAGAAAAATTAAAAACCAACGGTTCTTCCCGTTGGTTTTTTGAAGAAAAGAGGAAATATATGACTACTTCTGTAACAGTTATCGGCGCTGGATTAGCCGGCAGTGAAGCAGCATGGCAAGTGGCACAAGCAGGAGTGCCAGTTACACTTTACGAAATGCGTCCAGTAAAAAATACACCTGCGCATCAAACAGAAAATTTTGCTGAGTTAGTTTGTTCAAACTCTTTAAGAGGGAATAACTTAACCAATGCAGTTGGTGTACTGAAAGAAGAAATGCGCCGTTTAGATTCAATCATTATCAGCAGCGCTGATAAGACTGCTGTACCTGCAGGTGGTGCTTTAGCGGTGGATCGTGATACATTTTCACAAGAAATCACAGATAGAATAAAGAATCATCCCTTAATTACAGTTAAAAATGAAGAAATCACTGCAATCCCTGAAGGCATCGTCATTATTGCGACAGGTCCATTGACTTCTGAATCTTTGGCTGAACAAATCAAAGAGTTTAATGGTTCAGATGGTTTTTATTTTTATGATGCTGCAGCACCAATCGTAGATAAATCAACCATTGATATGGATAAAGTTTACTTGAAGTCTCGTTATGATAAAGGGGAGGCTGCTTACTTAAACTGTCCGATGACAGAAGAAGAATTCAATGCATTTTATGAAGCCTTGATCTCGGCTGAAGTTGTGCCATTAAAAACGTTTGAAAAAGAGAAGTTTTTTGAAGGCTGTATGCCAATTGAAGTGATGGCCAAACGCGGAATCAAAACAATGTTATTTGGTCCATTAAAACCAGTAGGATTGGAAGATCCTAAGACTGGAAAACGACCATATGCCGTGATCCAATTACGTCAAGATAATGCCGCAGCATCTTTATATAATCTAGTAGGCTTTCAAACACACCTAAAATGGGGAGAACAAAAACGTGTTTTCCAAATGATTCCAGGTTTAGAAAATGCTGAATTTGTTCGTTATGGTGTTATGCACCGCAACAGCTTTATGAATTCACCAGAATTATTGAAACCAACATATCAATCGCAAAAAAGAGAGAACTTATTCTTTGCTGGACAAATGACAGGTGTCGAAGGATATGTAGAAAGTGCTGCTAGCGGTTTGTTAGCAGGTATCAATGCTGCTCGTTTAGCTAAAGCCCAAGAACCTATTGTTTTACCAAGAGAAACAGCATTAGGTAGTATGGCGTATTATATTACTCATGCAGAAGGCAAACATTTCCAACCAATGAATGCTAACTTTGGTTTATTCCCTGAATTGCCTGAAAGAATTCGTGATAAAAAAGAACGCTACGAAGCCATTGCCGATAGAGCATTGACTACATTGGCAAAAGCTAGTAAAGAACTTAATTTAGTCGAACAAGATAAATAAATAGACGACCAAAACAATATTTTTGTTTTGGTTTTTTTGTTCATAGATTAAATTTTCCTTATAATTGAGCAATCTTTACAATCAAATTTGAATAAATTGTTACCTAATTTGAAAATATTAATTAAATTCTGACAATTCATTTGTTTTTTGAAAATGGTTATGCTAAAGTTACTTTGTAATTTATTGGAGGGGAACTTCTATGCAGGAAAGAAACTGGCCAGAGTTGTTTTTACAATATTTGATCCTTGAACGTGGTTATTCTGAAAAAACTAAAATTGCCTATGAAGAAGATATTCTCAACTTTTTTAAATTTTTAGAAGATTCTGGTGATATGGATTATTTAAGTGTAGATCACCTAGATATCCGAACTTATTTGAGTACTCTTTATGATAAAGAATATAGCCGAAACTCCATTAGCCGAAAAATCGCTAGTTTACGATCCTTTTACCAGTTTTTACTTAAAAACGAAGTAATCAAAGAAAACCCTTTTTCCTACGTACACATGAAGAAAAAACAATTACGTCTTCCTCGTTTTTTCTATGAAAAGGAAATGGATGCATTATTTGAAAGTGCTAAGGGATCGAAACCTTTAGAGTTAAGAAACCAAGCATTATTGGAAATTCTCTACGGAACAGGTATCCGTGTCAGCGAATGTACAAATTTGACATTACAGTCGATTGATTTTTCTGCAAATGTGTTACTTATTCATGGAAAAGGAAATAAAGATCGTTATGTACCTTTTGGGTCGTTTGCCCAAGATGCTCTTAAAGAATACCTAGAAAATGGACGTGCGGTTTTGATGGAAAGATACCAACAAGAGCATGCTTTTGTTTTTGTTAACCATCATGGTGAGCAGATCACCCCAACAGGAATCGAGTATGTTTTAAACCAGTTGATAAAAAAAAGTACGTTGAATAGCGATATCCATCCTCACATGTTACGCCACACATTTGCCACACATTTACTTAATAATGGTGCGGACATGCGTACAGTTCAAGAATTATTAGGTCACTCTGACTTATCTACTACACAAATATATGCCCATGTAACAAAAGAAAGCTTACAAAAAAATTATCGAACGTTTCATCCTCGTGCATAACAAGTGTAGACAACGAATTTTGCAGGTCAGCTTCTCGATAAAAAGACAAAATAAGCGTTGAAAAAACATAAACATACTTTCCTGTTTTTTGATCAAGAGTAAATGAACCTGCTCTACTTTTAACATTATCTAACTTCACGAGCTAACTTCGACAAGAAAAAGATGAAAATAACTTGTGGTAAAAAGCGCCACAATCGACTTTTACTGTTGGAGTATAACGAGCTCGTTATACTTTTGAATTAGGAGGAACTATAATGGTTGAATCACAATTTCATTCAACAACGATTTGTGCTGTTGAAAAAAATGGGAAATTTGCAATGGCCGGTGACGGTCAAGTAACGATGGGGGAATCCGTTGTTATGAAAGGAACTGCAAAAAAAGTACGCAGAATATACAATGATGAAGTTGTTGTAGGTTTTGCGGGAAGTGTAGCAGATGCATTTACACTAGAAGAAAAATTTGAAGGTAAATTAAATGAATACAACGGTAATTTAACTCGAGCGGCCGTTGAACTAGCACAAGAATGGCGTACTCAACAATCAATGCAAAAATTAGAAGCGATGCTGATCGTGATGAACAAAAAAGAAATGTTGCTAGTCTCAGGTACAGGTGAAGTGATCACACCAGATGATGGTATTTTAGCAATTGGCTCTGGTGGTAATTTTGCACTCTCTGCAGCTCGAGCAATGAAACACTACGGAGACAAGGAGATGTCGGCCAAAGAAATCGCTAAAAATGCGTTGAACATCGCTGCAGATATCTGTGTCTTTACAAATCATAATATTATAGTTGAAGAATTATAGATGGGGGATAGCGACCATGAATGAATTGAATAAAACACCAAGAGAAATCGTCAAAGAATTGGACGAATATATTATCGGACAGGAAACTGCAAAAAAATCTGTCGCAGTAGCTTTAAGAAACAGATACCGCCGTTTACAGTTGGAAGAAAAAATGCAACAAGATGTAACTCCAAAAAATATGCTGATGATCGGACCAACGGGCGTTGGAAAAACGGAGATTGCTAGACGTTTGGCAAAAATCGTCAATGCACCTTTTGTTAAAGTTGAAGCTACCAAATTTACAGAAGTTGGCTACGTTGGCCGTGATGTAGAATCGATGGTGCGAGATCTTGTTGAAAATGCGATTCAAATTGTTGAAAAACAACAATACAGCCGAGTTTACTCACAAGCTTTAAAAAAAGCGAATAATCGTCTAGTAAAAGTTCTTGTACCTGGAATCAAAAAAGAACAAAAACAAACATCAAACAACCAATTTGAACAAATGATGCAAATGTTCAATAGTGCACAACAACCTCAAGAAACCCAAGAAGAAGTAACTGAGGAAATCAAAGTCAACCGTAAGTCAATACTCGACCAACTAGAAAAAGGATTGTTAAACAATCGTGAAGTAACGATTGAAATAGAAGAACCTAAGAAAACGATGCCCGCTATGAATAACGGTATGGAACAAATGGGTATCGATTTAAATGAGACATTGGGTGCTTTGTCTCCAAAGAAAAAAGTTGAACGAACAGTAACAGTTAAAGAAGCCCAAGAATTATTAGTAAAAGAAGAATCAGCAAAAATCGTCAAAGAAGCTGACATTCATAGTGAAGCGATTCGTTTAGCTGAAAGCAGTGGTATCATTTTCATTGATGAATTTGATAAAATCACTTCAAAAAGCCAACAAAATTCAGGAGAAGTTTCTCGCGAAGGGGTACAACGAGATATTTTACCTATTGTTGAAGGATCACAGGTCAATACAAAATATGGTTCAATTCAAACAGATCATATTTTATTTATTGCTTCTGGCGCCTTCCATTTATCTAAACCGAGTGATTTAATTCCTGAACTACAAGGACGTTTTCCGATTCGTGTAGAGCTAGATGATTTAACAGCGGAAGACTTTATACGGATCTTAACAGAACCAAACAATGCATTAATCAAGCAATATATCGCCCTGATAGGAACAGAAAATGTTAATGTAATCTTCACCAAAGAATCCATAGAAAGAATTGCTAATATTGCTTTTAACGTCAATCGTGACACTGACAACATCGGTGCCCGACGTTTGCATACGATTTTGGAACGTTTATTGGAAGACCTATTATTTGAAGCACCAGATATGCAAATGGGTGAAATCACAATTACTGAAGCTTATGTGAATGAAAAGCTGAATAGCATTGTCCAAAACGAAGATTTGAGCCGCTATATTCTTTAATATCATCTCGTTTCAACGGCTAACTTCTCGATAAAATATTGGTTAATGAGGCAAAAAACAGCTTTTTTACAATGACTTATTTTTCTATTGAGACTGAACAAGTACAATACATTTTTAAATTAGGAGGAGTAAAATGACTACTTTATTAGAAAAAACCCGTCAAATAAACAAACTATTACAACAGAATAATACATTTGACCAAAGAGCAGAGTTGCCTTATGACAAAATGGCGATGATTTTGGGGGATGTCTTAGACAGCAATGCCTATATCATTAGCAACGAAGGAGTTTTGTTAGGGTATAACGAAAAATTGGATGTTAACAATGCACGTGTGAAGCATATGTTTGAGGAAAAACGTTTCCCGCAAAGCTATACAGATGCAGTGGATAATTTAATTAAAACAGAAGCAAATATTTCCATCACTAGTGATTTAACAGCTTTCCCAGTAGAATTACGTGAAAAATATCCTTTTGGTTTAACAACGATTGTACCCATGTTTGGAGCTGGAAAGCGACTTGGAACGATTATTTTGGCTAGAGTAAAACAATCATTTAATGATGAAGATTTGGTTCTAGCAGAGTACAGCGCAACAGTTGTTGGTATGCAGATTCTCTATCAACAATCAAGAAACATTGAAGCGGATGTTCGTAGTGCAACAGCTGTGCAAATGGCCATTAATACGTTATCTTACAGCGAACTAAAAGCCGTTCAAGCGATTTTCGAAGCTTTGGATGGAGAAGAAGGCAGATTGACTGCTTCAAGTATTGCAGATGAAATTGGTATTACACGTTCGGTAATTGTTAATGCATTAAGAAAATTGGAATCAGCTGGGATTATCGAATCTAGATCTCTCGGGATGAAAGGAACCTATCTGAAAGTTTTAAACAAACAATTTATTAAAGAATTGGAAAAAGACAACAAGTAGGAGGCTTTGAAATGACGTTAAAGATTGAAAATGAATTTCTTATTGCAACAATTGCTGAAGATGGTGCTGAACTAGTCAGTTTGAAATCAAAGAAGAATGACATTGAATATATCTGGCAAGGTGATCCAACTTTTTGGGGACGTCGTGCACCAGTGTTGTTTCCGTTTGTAGGACGTTTAAAAGACGACCGGTATACCTACCAAAAACAAACATATCCTATGGGACAACATGGTTTTGCTAGAGATAGCCTGTTTCAAGTAATTGAGCATGGTTCTGAATTAGTTTCATTATCTTTAAAAAGCACTAAAGAAACAAAAAAAGTGTATCCTTTTGATTTTGAATTAATACTTTCTTATGCCTTAGAAGAAGAAAATCTGGTTGTCACTTATCAAGTTGAAAATACTGGTAAAAATGAGATGTATTTTTCAATAGGTGGTCATCCGGCATTTAATGTTCCTTTAGAGAAAAATTTGACGTTCAACGATTATTATTTAAGCTTTTCACCGAAAAAATCTCGAACTCAAATTCCCTTAGTTGGACCTTTTACAGATTTTGAACATAAAACATTAGGTCAAACCAATACGAGTCTTGATTTACGTCGTGAGCTATTCGAAAACGACGCAATTATTTTTGAAACCAAAGGCGGAAATACTTTTACTATTGAAACGGACGAAAGTCCTCACAGCATTAGTTTAAGTTACACAGATATGCCTTATGTAGGTATCTGGTCTCCTTATCCGCAAGAAGCGCCATTCGTTTGTATCGAGCCTTGGTGCGGTATTGCCGACGAAGTAAATGCATCGGGTAATCTTGTAGATAAAAAAGGCATTAACAAACTATCTGCAGCGGATGTTTTCAAAACACATTATACACTTACAACCAAATAAATGAAAAAAGTCAAGACATGAATGATTCACTTCATATCTTGACTTTTGTCTTACTATTTAATTATTTTTTTAGCACCTAGACCAAATGGAACCCGACTTTCCGTTCCATCTTTGATTCGCTTTATATTATCTTTATGACGGATAAAAATAAAAATCGTCAAAGCTATAGCAATAGTTGTTAGTAACCAATCAAATTTAGGCAAAATCGCTGGAATTGCAAAGGGGAGAATAACCGTTGAAAGAGTAATCAACACAGCACTGATCATACTAGTCAAACTCACCATGCTGGTAATGTATAGCATAATAATAAAAATTAATGCGGAATAAACGAAAAATGATGGATTATAAGCTAAGATCATCCCTGCACTTGTCGCAACAGCTTTTCCTCCTTTAAAATTCGCAAAAACCGGAAATGTATGCCCTAGTACAGCAGCGACTCCAAAAACTAGCGGATTAACATCTAAAGAAAATAATGCAGGCAAGCTAGTTGCCAACGTACCCTTTAAAATATCCATAAACAAAACAGCAATCCCCGCTTTTTTTCCTAAAACTCTAAACGTGTTTGTCGTCCCTGTATTACCACTTCCAAATTGACGAAGATCTTTTTTAAAAAAAAGTTTTCCAACCCAAACGCCAGAAGGGATGGAACCTAATAAGTAGGCTATAACCAATAGCACAAAAAATTTCATTGAGCAACCTCTTTCTGTTCAAACTAGCATTTATTTTATCATGAATAGAAACAGCTAACAATAATTAAATATTCGTTGTATAATGAAATAGAAGAAAAATGAGAGAGGATGACTAAAATGCCTGTAGAAAATCCGTCACAAGAACAAATTTTTGACTATTTAAGACAAGCTAAGCGCATTGCAGTAGTCGGACTAAGCGGGAAAGAAGACCGAACAAGCTATCAAATAGCGAAACTTTTACAAGAAAAAGGTTATGAGATCATTCCTGTGAACCCAATTCTGGCAGGACAAGAAATTCTTGGGGAAAAAGTTTATGAACAATTACAAGATGTCCCTGGACAGATCGATATTGTTGATATTTTCCGCCGAAGCGAGTTTTTACCTGAAGTTGCTCAAGATTTCTTAGAAACAGATGCAAAAGTATTCTGGGCTCAATTAGGGTTGGAAAATGAAGAAGCGGCAGAACTATTGAAAAAAGCAGGAAGAAATGCTATTATAATGAATCGTTGCATTAAAATTGAATTAGCTGAAATGCCTAAATAGATGCAAATAATCTTAAGAAAGAGTTACCGAATAGGAAAGCTCTTTTTTTTTGAGAGCTTTTAGAGTATTATTGTAATGATGTGGCGAAAAGCCCTATAATTCAAGTATAAGGAGTTTTTTCTTTGGCGAAAAAAGTAAACAATGAGTACAATGACGCCTCCATCCAGGTTTTAGAAGGATTGGAAGCTGTAAGAAAAAGACCAGGAATGTATATCGGCTCCACAGACAGCCGTGGATTACATCATTTAGTCTATGAGATCGTTGATAATGCAGTCGATGAAGCATTATCCGGATATGGAAATGAAATCAGTGTAACAATTCAAAAAGACAATAGCATTAAAATTAGTGATTCTGGTCGTGGAATGCCCGTAGGAATGCATGCATCTGGAATTCCTACAGTAGAAGTAATCTTCACTGTTCTTCACGCAGGAGGAAAATTCGGCCAAGGTGGGTACAAAACATCTGGAGGACTTCATGGTGTAGGTGCCAGTGTAGTTAATGCATTGTCCAGCTGGCTGGAAGTTCGTATCGTTCGTGATGGCTTTGAATACATGCAACGATTTGAAAACGGTGGAAAACCTGTTGGAACATTAAAAAAAGTTGGTAAAACAAACAAAAAGAATGGGACATCTGTGATTTTTCTTCCAGATGATACTATTTTTTCTACAATACATTTTTCATACAGCACATTAGCTGAACGCTTAAGAGAATCTGCTTTTTTACTAAAAGGTGTGAAAATAGCCATCACAGATCTTAGAGGTGAAGAACCCAAAGAAGAGATCTTTCATTATGAAGAAGGAATCAAAGAGTTTGTTACCTATCTGAATGAAGAAAAAGACACCTTAACGCCCGTTGTTTACTTTTCAGGAGAGAAGGACGGGATTGAAGTTGAGCTATCTTATCAGTACAATGACGGCTATTCAGAGAACGTTCTTTCCTTCGTAAATAATGTACGCACAAAAGACGGCGGTACACACGAAGTTGGTATGAAGTCATCTATGACTAAAGCCTACAACGAATATGCAAGAAAAGTTGGACTACTAAAAGAAAAAGACAAAAATCTTGAAGGTAGTGACTTCCGTGAAGGTTTGGCAGCAGTTTTATCCATTCGCGTTCCTGAAAACTTGTTACAATTTGAAGGCCAAACCAAAGAAAAATTAGGAACTCCTGCCGCTCGTAATGCCGTTGATAACGTCGTTGGTGAGCAAATGGGCTTTTATTTACAAGAAAACAGCGAAATGAGCCAACAATTAATACGCAAAGCAATCAAAGCTCGTGAAGCTCGTGAAGCAGCTCGTAAAGCTCGTGAAGAGAGTCGTAATGGAAAAAAACGGAAGAAGGGTGAATCTCTTTTATCTGGTAAATTAACACCAGCGCAATCACGCAATCCTAAAAAGAACGAACTATATCTAGTCGAAGGAGATTCTGCCGGAGGTTCAGCCAAACAAGGCCGCGACAGAAAATTCCAAGCGATTTTACCTTTACGAGGAAAAGTCTTAAATACTGAAAAAGCTAAAATGCAGGATATCTTGAAAAACGAAGAAATCAACACTATGATCTATACTATTGGAGCAGGTGTGGGTCCTGAATTTTCAGTTGAAGACTGTAATTATGATAAAGTCATTATCATGACCGATGCGGATACTGATGGTGCCCATATTCAAGTTTTACTACTAACATTCTTTTATCGCTATATGAAGCCTTTGATCGAAGCTGGCAAAATATACATTGCTTTGCCGCCTCTTTATAAAGTGTCAAAAGGTATCGGGAAAAAAGCTGTAACAGAATATGCTTGGACAGATGAAGAACTCTCTGCTGTAACAGAACAAGTCGGCAAAGGATATATGCTTCAACGATACAAAGGATTAGGGGAGATGAACGCTGATCAGCTGTGGGAGACCACTATGGACCCTGAGACACGCACATTGATCCGAGTTCGAATAGATGATGCTGCACAAGCAGAACGCCGTGTAACGACACTCATGGGCGATAAAGTAGAACCAAGAAGAAAATGGATTGAACGCCATGTACAATTCACTTTAGAAGAAGATGGCAGTATTCTAGATAGAAAAGACGGAGAAACAGAAATTTCTCCATCTATTTCAAATGAAGTATTAGATGAAGAAAAAAGAGAAGAAGCTGAACGTAAGAATGCAGAAGCAGAAGAAATCAGTTTATTTGATTTAGAGTAGGAAGTGACGAATTTGGAAAAACGCCAAGATATTCAAGAATTGACTCTTGAAGAAGTAATGGGCGATCGTTTTGGAAGATATTCCAAATATATCATTCAAGAACGTGCCCTACCTGATATTCGTGATGGGTTAAAACCTGTACAACGTAGAATTTTATTTTCTATGAATAAAGATGGAAACACCTTTGAAAAAAGTTTTAGAAAATCCGCTAAATCTGTCGGAAACATCATGGGGAATTATCATCCCCATGGTGATAGCAGTATTTATGAAGCGATGGTTCGTTTAAGCCAAGATTGGAAACTTCGCGAAGTTCTAATCGAAATGCACGGAAATAACGGAAGTATGGACGGTGATCCGCCAGCTGCGATGCGTTATACAGAAGCTCGTTTGTCTGAACTAAGCGGAGAACTTTTGAAGGATATTGAAAAAGACACAGTCGATTTCGTTTGGAACTTTGATGATACTGAAAAAGAACCAACTGTTTTACCAGCAAAATATCCTAACTTACTTGTAAATGGGTCAACAGGGATCTCAGCAGGATACGCAACTGAAATTCCTACCCATAACTTATCCGAAATTATTGATGGTACAATCTACTTGATTGATCACCCAAATGCAACTTTAGATAAACTGATGGAATTTATTCCAGGACCTGATTTTCCAACAGGTGGTATCTTACAAGGAAAAGAAGAAATCAAAAAAGCCTATGAAACAGGTCGCGGAAAAGTGATTCTTCGTTCAAAAACAAGAATAGAACCGCTAAAAGGTGGCAAACAGCAGATTGTTGTCACTGAAATTCCATATGAAGTCAATAAAGCGACATTAGTTAAAAAAATGGATGAAGTTCGTTTAAATAAAAAAATCGATGGTATTGCTGAAGTACGTGATGAAAGTGACCGTACAGGATTACAGATTGCAATCGAGCTAAAAAAAGACACAAACGCAGAAGGTATTTTAAACTACCTATTCAAGAACACTGAATTACAAATCAACTATAACTTTAATATGGTAGCCATCGATAACATGACGCCGCAACAAGTTGGACTAAAACGTATTTTAGACAGCTACATTGCCCATCGCAAACAAGTTATTACGAACCGTAGTCAGTTTGAGTTGAACAAAGCGAAAAAACGTCAGCATATCGTTGCTGGATTGATAAAAGCTTTGTCGATTTTAGACAAAGTAATCGAAACAATCCGTGGCAGTAAAGATAAAAAAGATGCAAAAATGAACTTAGTAAAAGCCTATGCATTTACTGAAGAACAAGCGGAAGCTATTGTGACGTTGCAATTATACCGTTTAACCAATACAGATATCACTCAACTTGAAAAAGAAGCAGAAGAGTTGAATCAGCTTGTTTCAGAATTAACAAAAATTCTAAACGACGAAAAAGAATTATTCAACGTAATGAAAAAAGAATTACGTGAAGTTAAAAAACAATATGGAAATCCTCGTCTAACACAGATCGAAGATGAAATACAAGAAATTAAAATCGATACAAAAGTTTTAGTTGCTCAAGAGGATGTAGTTGTTACTGTCACTCATGAAGGCTACATTAAACGTAGTAGTTTACGATCTTATAGTGCATCTAAACCAGAAGAAATCGGGATGAAAGAAGGGGACTTTCTTCTTTACACAGGAGAAGTTAACACATTGGATCATATTTTATTAATTACGAACAAAGCCAATGTGATTTACAGACCAGTCCATGAACTTCCTGATTTAAGATGGAAAGAAATAGGTGAACATATTTCACAAACTATTTTAAACTTATCAATTGACGAATCAATTATTGCCGTTCATACCTATAAAGAACTTTCTCCAACGAAAACATTTGTTTTCATGACCAAAGAAGGTATGATCAAACAAAGTAAAATGACTGACTTTGAACCTTGGAGAACCTATAAGAGCCGTCCAACAAATTGCATGAAACTAAAATCCGAATCAGATGAAATTGTAAATGTCTATTTGACAAACGAACAAAAAGTCTTAGATGTCTTTTTAGTAAGTCATCGTGGCTTTGGTTTACGTTATCCGTTAGAAGAAGTACCTGTCGTAGGTGCAAAAGCAGCGGGAGTAAAAGCTATGAATCTAAAAGATCAAGATTACGTTGTTAACGGTTTGCTAGTACATGAAGAAGGCGATACACCAGTCGTTATCTTAACCCAAAGAGGGAGTATCAAACGAATGCTAGCCCAAGAGCTACCACAACTAGGGAGAGCAAAAAGAGGACTGATGGTACTTCGTGAATTGAAAAAGAATCCTCATCGCGTAACCTTTATGTCTGAAAGCACTCCTTTAGAGTTATTAGTCACTACTCAAAATGGCAAACAATACACGATTGATTCTGAGGGCTATCCAATCAACGATCGAACATCAAATGGTTCATTTATACTAGATGAAAAAGAAGATGGTGAGATTTTGGAAGTTCATGAAATGCATACATCAGAATTAGTAGAAAAACCGACTGATCAAACGATATAACGCTTTCTTCTGTTCTATATAATTAACAAAAAGAGCTATCTGTACTAGTACAGATAGCTCTTTTTGTATTACAGAGTTCATATGCTTCACATTGTAATCACGATAGTTAGTTACAGATATCACAAACAAGAAACCCTTTATTTTAAAGGGTTTCTACATCATTATCGTAAATATATCTAGAATTAGTTCAAATAATATTAATTAAATACTTGCATAAAACCGTTCGTGTGTTATACTAATCACATAAAGCTGTTACAATAGATTTCAGCATACTAAGGAGGCCCACAATGGAACAATGGAAAGGCTTTAAAGGCGACAAATGGAAAACATCAGTAGACACACGTGATTTTATTCAAAGAAACTATACTGAATACACTGGTGACGATTCTTTCCTAGAACCAATCGCGCCAAGTACAGACAAGTTATGGACAAAATTACAGGAATTATTTGAAGTACAACATGAAAAAAATGGTGTGTACGACATGGATAACAGCATTCCTGCAACAATCACATCTCATGAACCTGGGTACTTAATCAAAGAAGAAGAAACAATCGTCGGATTACAAACAGATGTGCCGTTGAAACAAGCGTTTATGCCATTTGGCGGAATCAATATGGCAAACCATTCTTTAACTTCAAATGGTTACGAAGTAGATGATGAAATGTCTAAAATCTTTACTGAGTGGAGAAAAACACACAACCAAGGTGTTTTTGATGCTTATACACCAGAAATGAGAGCAGCTCGTAAAAATAAAATTATCACTGGTCTCCCAGACGCATATGGTCGTGGTCGTATCATCGGTGACTATCGTCGTATTGCACTTTATGGGATGGACTTTTTGATCGCTGAGAAGAAAAAAGATCTAAGTAATACTGGTAACAAAGTAATGACTGATGATGTTATTCGTCTAAGAGAAGAAATTTCTGAACAAATCAGAGCCATGGCAGACTTAAAAGAAATGGCTTCAACATATGGATTCGATATTTCTTTACCAGCTGAAAATGCGAAAGAAGCGATCCAATGGTTGTACTTTGGTTATTTAGGTGCGATTAAATCACAAAATGGTGCGGCAATGTCTATTGGACGTATCTCTGCCTTTTTAGATATCTATATCCAACGCGATTTAGAAGCTGGTTTAATTACTGAGTTTGAAGCGCAAGAAATGATCGATCACTTAATCATGAAATTACGTATGGTTAAATTTGCTCGTACGCCAGAATATAACCAACTATTTTCTGGTTACCCAATCTGGGCAACATTATCAATCGCTGGTATGGGCTTAGATGGACGTTCACTAGTAACTAAGAGTGATTTCCGTATCTTACACACACTTACAAACATGGGTCCTTCACCAGAGCCAAACTTGACAGTGTTATATTCTTCACATTTACCAGTAGGATTTAGAACATTTGCATCTAAAATCGCAAAACAAAGTTCATCTATCCAATTTGAAAATGATGATTTACTACGCTCGAACTGGGGATCAGATGACTGTGCGATCGCATGTTGTGTATCTGCAACAGTTATGGGTAAAGACATGCAATTCTTTGGAGCTCGTGCAAACTTAGCTAAAGCAGTTCTTTATGCTATCAATGGTGGAGTAGACGAAAAAACTAAAATGCAAGTTGCACCTAAGTTCCGTCCTATGACTGGTGACACATTAGACTACAACGAGTTTATTGATCGCTATAAAGACATCATGGATTGGTTAGCTGAATTGTATGTAAATACTTTAAACGTTATCCATTATATGCATGATAAATATTCTTATGAAGCAGCTCAATTAGCCTTCATGGAAAGCAACTTACAACGTACATTTGCTACTGGTATTGCAGGAATTTCACATGCTGCTGACTCAGTAATGGCTATTAAACATGGTAACGTACAAGTAATCCGTGACGAAGATGGTTTAGCAATTGACTATGTTCCTCAAAATGAGTTCCCAACATATGGTAACGATAACGAAGAAGCGGATGCGACAGCAAACTGGATTCTTGAGTACTTCATGACTCAAATTAGACGCCAACATACGTACCGTAATGCTAAACCAACAACATCATTATTAACAATCACATCAAACGTTGTTTATGGTAAAGCAACTGGTAATACTCCAGACGGACGTCGTGCAGGCAAACCATTAGCACCAGGTGCTAACCCAAGTTATCAAGATGGTAAATTCTTAGGTGAGAAGAATGGTCTTTTAGCGTCACTTAACTCAACAGCTAGATTAGAGTACACAAGTGCACTAGATGGAATTTCTAATACACAAACAATCAATCCTAATGGTTTAGGTAAAGATGATGGTACAAGAATTGATAACTTACGTAACGTAATGGATGGCTACTTCGATAAAGGTGGTTACCACTTAAACGTTAACGTGTTCACAAACGAATTATTATTAGATGCACAAGCTCATCCAGAAAAATATCCGAACTTAACAATCCGTGTATCTGGATATGCCGTGAAATTCCGTGACTTAACACCTGAACAACAAGCAGATGTTATTTCTAGAACATCACATGATAAACTCTAATATACAAAAATTGAAGGGGTGACTTTGCGTCATCCCTTTTTTAAAATAAATACTGAGCAAATTCTGATGCTCAAGAATTATTTTAAAGTAAAACAACAAGAAATGAGGAACAAGGAATGACAACTCCTGTTATTGGTAGAATTCACTCTACAGAAAATTTTGGAACGGTTGACGGACCTGGCGTTCGATTTATTGTGTTTACGCAAGGTTGTCGTATGCGTTGTCAGTTTTGTCATAATCCGGATACTTGGAAAATTGGTTCTGGCGGTCGTGAAGTAACTACGGATGAATTATTAGATGAAGCAACCAAGTATCGTTCTTATTGGGGCGAAAAAGGCGGGATCACTGTTAGTGGTGGCGAACCATTACTTCAACTAGAGTTTTTAACTGACTTATTTAAAAAAGCAAAAGCAAATGGCATACATACAACAATTGATACTTGTGGAAAACCATTTACAAGAGAGGAACCATTTTTTAGTCAATTCCAAGAGCTTATGAACTATACAGATCTATTATTGTTCGATATTAAGCATATTGACAATGAACAACATCAGTTACTGACTTCTTTAGGGAATGAGAACATCCTAGAAATGGCTCAATATCTTTCAGAAATTGGTAAACCTGTTTGGATTCGTCATGTTTTAGTCCCTGAACGTAGCGATTATGATGAATATCTGATTCGTTTAGATAGCTTTATTAAAACCTTAAAAAATGTTGATAAAGTAGAAGTGCTACCTTATCATACAATGGGTAAATACAAGTGGGATGAATTAGGTTTAGATTATCCATTAGATGGCATTGAACCACCAACAGACGATCGTGTAGCAAATGCTAAAAAGCTACTCCATGTTGATGACTACAATGGCTATGCTAAAAGATAGTTTATAAAAATAGAAAAGAGCAGCTATTATTGTTGTTTCTTTTCTATTTTTTGTTATTATTAGTAATGAAGAAAAAAGAAGGAGTGGACCATGATTATGTCAAAAATTCTAGTTTTTGGACACCAAAATCCAGATACAGATGCAATAGGAGCTGCTATTAGCTTTGCCTATCTACAAAAAGAACTAGGTAAAAATACTGAAGCAGTAGCACTAGGTACACCAAGCGAAGAAACTCAATATGCGTTGGATTATTTTAATGTAGATGCACCACGAGTGGTGGAAAGTGCAGCTGGAGAAACAAATCAAGTAATGTTAGTTGATCACAATGAATTCCAACAAAGTATTTCCGATATTAGAGAGTTAAATATCCTTGCGGTTGTTGATCACCATCGTATTGCTAACTTTGAAACAGCTGATCCATTGTATTATCGCGCGGAACCCGTAGGTTGTACAAGTACAATCGTTTTAAAAATGTTTAAAGAAAATAATGTTACTATCCCTAAACAAATTGCTGGAATGATGGTATCAGCGATCATTTCAGATACGTTGTTATTCAAATCTCCAACATGTACACAAGAAGACATCAACGCAGCGAATGAATTAGCTGATATTGCAGAAATTAATTTAGAGGGTTATGGCTTAGATATGTTAAAAGCTGGTACGAATTTAAGTGATAAATCTGCTGAAATATTACTAGATTTAGACGCTAAGAGCTTCCCAATGGGGGATAAAAATGTTCGAATTGCCCAAGTCAACACAGTAGACCTAAACGAAGTATTAGATCGCCAAGAAGAACTAGAAGCGGCTATGGAGAATGAAAACTCTTCAAAAAACTACGATCTATTTGTTTTGATCATTACCAATATTTTAAATAGCGATTCTGAACTATTAGTAATTGGTGACTCACTAAACAAGGTAGAGGCAGCATTTAATGTGACGTTAGAAAATAATCGTGCATTCTTAAACGGGGTTGTTTCACGTAAAAAACAAGTGGTTCCTCAATTAACTGAAGCATTTAGCTAAAAATTACAGATCTTTTAAGTGAAACCGCAGATGGAGCAAGTTAGAGTCCGTCTGTGGTTTTTGCTAATACTTTGATAAAAAGGAGTGCGTTAAATTTGGAAAATATAGTATACTATTTTGGATCAAATACAGATGAAGCAAACTTAAATAAAATCGTTTCTGATCCATTGTTCATGAAAATAGTGAGTTATCTTATTGAACGACAAGGACAAGAAGTGATTTTACGGCAAATAAAGTCGGATATCCCAACAAATAGCAATCTCGAATTATATCTGGACAAATTAATCAAACACAAGCTTCTTGAGCGAGAAAACAGAAGGTACACTTTATCATTTCCTATCTATTTCAAAGATGAAACTCAGCTACAAGTCAGCGACTCAATCAAAAAAGCTTTACAAATGATTATAAACGAAGGTATACATGCAAGTTACTTTCTATTTGGAGAATGGTTATGGTCCTTACTTTTTGAAGAAGAAAATGGGGATTATTTTTTCGGCCTGGAATTTTCTTCCGAAAGTTTTCCTGTTTTTTTCAGCAGAATAGAAGAGGGCGATGCTAATAATAATATTGTCTCTATCTTCGCAGACAATATTATCCCATTTGATTTAGCAAACTATTTCTTTCTACTTTCTAAAAGATCTGAATTACCTAAACAATTTGAGCCATTGCAACACTTAATTGGTGATGTCGATATCAATTATTTTATCCCTCAAATTCAAAAAGTGATTCGATCAGCTAAACGGAATAAGTCTGATAAGAGTAAAATGAATATATTTCAAGAGACATTATTATTAACTGGAGATCTAAAAAGAAGCAACGATGGCCAAATTTATTTTTCAACTCCAATTCTTAAGGACTACATGCCTTCAGCAGTAGTTCAAGAGTCATTGGATACACTGGAATCAGAGCTGAGCTTATTATGGGAATCGATTGAAGATCAAAATCTACGAGTGCTCTTTAAAAAACAATTATACAGCTTATTATTTAGTGATTATTTTCCAAATACAAATTCATTTCATTATTTCAAATGATAGGTTGAGCATAATTTTATTATGTAAACTAAAATATGAAAAGTAAAAAAACAACGCCTCCTAATTGATAAAAAGAAGGAGGCGTTGTTTGATTAATTATTTCTTTTACGTACTTTCTTTGTCCAAAATCCTCCCGAGATAAACTTAGGTTCATAAGAAATGATAAACGCTCTAGGTTCTGTTTCATTGATTAGTTTGTATAAACTACGTTCATTTTTACGAGGCGAAAGAATTTCTAAAATCATACGTTCACCTTCACGTCCTTGTCCAAAACTTTGAGTAACGCCATAGCCGTGTTCTCTTAAGATTTCAGGTAAATTTAGTTGTTCAGTTGAAGATGGCAAAATAGCGGTAACCATAATATAGCCTAAAGCCAGATAATCCTCAATCTTGATTCCCACACTAATTCCTACAGCATACCCTAAAGCGTAAACTACTAGATTCAAAGGATCATCTAATCGATTAAGAACCATGCTTAGCCCTAAAACATAAATAGTTATTTCGGCCATGCTTACCAAAGGAGCAATCAATCGATAGCCTTTCATTGTCAACATAAAGCGAATAGTGTTTAATGTTATATAAGAAAAATTTATAACAAAAATCATGAAAAGCATTTTTAAATCCATGTGTTGTAAGCCTCTTTTCAATTAAATATATCAGCATATTATAGTACAAGTTGATGGGAATTGGAATAGGTAAATTTTTAAAAGTAGTCTTTATTTTTTAGATACAATTTATTAGCTATAAGCGATGTTATATTTGTTGGATGAATGACTAGTTTTTGCTATAATCAATATATTATGTATATAGAGGGAGACATGAAAACAGATGAGAATTTTTATCATCATACTTTTAGGGTTATTGTTATTAAATACCACTGCAGCGCTGATTACGGTTTTTAGAAAACCAAGAAGCATTTCAAGCGTTTTAGCTTGGATTATGACGTTATTATTTTTACCAGGTATTGGATTTATTATTTATATTTTTTGTGGAAGAGGAATCAATGGGCAAAAAGTTTTCAATTTGACCACGTACGATAAAGAAAAAATCACAGAAATCAAACATAAAGTCGATGAAGACAATTTAAAAGCGAATGGTACTTTAGATATTAATTTATTGACCGATGCTCGTGTACTTAATAAGTACTTTAGAAATATGGATTCATCGCCATTAAGTAAGCGAAACAGCTTGGAAATTTATACAGATGGAAAAGAAAAGTTCGCTGCATTATTTGAAGATATCCGCCAAGCCAAAGAAACCGTTCATGTGGAATACTACTCATTTTTCAATGATAAGATAGGTAATCAATTTTTAGATTTACTAGGAGAGAAAGTGAAAGAAGGTCTATCAGTTCATCTGATTTATGACCCATGGGGTTCTCCAGGAGCGAATAAAAAGTTTTTTAAAGATTTTGTCAAACTTGGCGGGAAAGTAACACCTTTTATTACTTCTAAAAACATGATCAGCAAAACTCGTTTAAATTACCATCTACACCGAAAAATGGTAGTCATCGATGGGAAAATAGGGTGGACTGGTGGATTTAATGTTGGTGATCAATATTTAGGTGAAAGTAAGAAATTTGGCTATTGGCGTGACACCCATATTCGTTTAGTTGGATCATCCGTTTTTTCATTACAGGAAATATTCATCATGGATTGGAACGCATCTGTACAACATACTTCACAAAAAATGGACTATCTAGAAAATTATTTTCAAATCGCTGAAGATAGCGAACTTGGTAATTTAGCTTTACAAATCGTTTCTGACGGTCCTGATTCTGAAGAGGAAATTTTAAAAAGTGGCTTCATTAAAATGATCTTATCTGCTGAAAAATCAGTCTGGATCCAAACACCGTATTTGATCCCTGATGATAGCATGATTAACGCTTTATTGATTGCGGTTCGTTCCGGTATTGACGTACGCATTATGATTCCGTGCATGCCTGATCATCCTTTTATTTATCGTGCAACTCAGTACTACGCAAACTATCTTCATAAAAGAGGCGTTAAGATTTATATGTACCAAAACGGTTTCTTACATGCTAAAACAATGATCATTGACAACGAGATCTCTATGGTAGGTACAACAAATCAGGATATTAGAAGTTATGCATTGAATTTTGAAGTAAGTACATTTATTTACGACACGAAAATTGCTTGGAAACTAACACAAATATTTGAGCAAGATATGGAACAAAGCATTTTATTGACGGATGAAATTATTAAAGATCAGTCACATTGGTTGCGGTTCAAACAAAATTTCTCAAGGTTATTATCACCAATACTTTAAAATAGTGGTTACAAAAAAGACAGGAGCTTTGTACCTGTCTTTTTTGTATTTGTAGAAACGATGGAGTGCAGTAAAAGCGATTAACGTATTTTCTTTATCTTTTCATCCTAGTTAACATAATATACATTATACAAAGTAGATATGAATCTAAAATGAACCTCAATCAAAACTCGGGCACAACAAACCTAACTTCGCTATATCTCACTTTTGTATAGTCTCCCTGATACTCAATCAAATAATCAGGAGATTTTATCATTTCAATCAATAATTCATGATACTCATTAGTCATGTATGTTTTTGTGTGTATCATGCGAAAACTCTATTTTTATTTAATGATTTATGAGTAGTGAATTCGATAAGTCCAAACGCTTTAAAACACTAAATACTCGTTTTTTGCTAAAATGAAATAGTAAAAATGTCGAAAAGACCAGCAATCAAGCTTGTCAAGTACGTTTTCTGTAATTTTTTTCAAATTCAATTCTCTATAATTCTCCTATCAGTTGAAAGTTTGACCATGCACACACCTCACAATATATACATATTACACTACTGATTTTTACTTCTAATGATTTTTACAACATCATACCAACATACAGATACCATCCCTAAAAACAAACAAATAAGTAATTGCATGAATGATAATGGCGCTAAATCTAAAAAACTATTTATTGGAGAATAAATCAAAGCTAGTAAACCTAAAATGGTTCCACCTAATATAATCCATGTTACTTTATCATGTCGTAACTTCAAAAATGTCTGAATACCCAATAATTTATTCGAACTGTTTACTTGAACCAAAAATAGATTTGCTATGATAAGCACTGTCATCCCCATCGTTCTAGCCAGTTCGTCATTGGCCGGTACTTGTTGTAGTGTATAATAATACGCTGAGAACGACGCAAAGAAGATCATTATTCCTTGTAATATGCTTCGAATTAATAAACGCTGTGATAATATAGTGGCATTGGGATCTCTTGGTGGACGTTTCATTACATCGGGTTCACTGGGTTGACGCTCCAAAACAACCGAACAAGTCGGATCTATCACAAGTTCCAGTAAGACCACATGAACAGGTAATAAGAATAACGCTGCTTGAGGAATTCCCAAAACAGGTCCTAAAAATGCGGTCAATGCAATCGGAATGTGAATGACAAAAATATAGCCGATTGCTTTCTTAATATTATCGTAAACCTTTCTCCCATCTTTCACAGTATTCACAATTGTTGAAAAATTATCATCTAGTAAAATGATATCTGCTGCTTCTCTGGAGACTTCTGAACCACGTTTGCCCATGGCAATACCAACGTCAGCATATTTAAGAGCTGGAGCGTCATTTACTCCGTCCCCTGTCATAGCAACGACTTCACCGTTTTCCTTGAAAGCTTTGATGATCCTCATTTTATGCTCTGGTGTAACTCTTGAAAAAACATTTACAGATTCTACTTTTTTTGCTAGCATATTATCATTCATTTGGTCTAATTCAAAACCAGTTAAAAAGTTATCAGCATTACTAATTCCTATCTTTTTTGCAATCGAGGTTGCTGTCATACCATTGTCACCAGTAATCATGACAACGTTAATGCCTGCTTCTATACATTCTTCAATATCCTTTTCAATTCCACTTCTGGGCGGATCAGCTAATCCAATCAATCCAAGAAATTTTAGTGAACAATCTTCAATTGTTTCAGGGACTTTATCTATTGTATCAATAATTTGTTCACCAACAGCAATGACTCTCAACCCTTCTTTGGCGAAAGTATCTATTCTAGTCTGAATTATTTCTCTCATTTCTGTTGTTATATCTGAGACACGCAAGACACTTTCTGGAGAACCCTTTACTGTAACTTCTATGTGATTATTTCTTTTCCAAACATGCCCCATCATCTTGATTTCATCTGTAAATGGATACTCTGTGACTAGTGGACTATTGAATAATTTTTCTTTACTCCACCCTTTTTTCTCGTTATAGTCCAAAATAGCTATTTCCATAGGATCATATGGATCAGTTTCACTCGCTAACCCCATCACTTCATTTAATCGATCTGTCTCATCTGGATCAAAAGCCCAAACGTTCGATACTGTCATTTTATTTTCAGTAATTGTCCCAGTTTTGTCAACGGCTAAAACAGATATCGCGCCCATCGTTTCAACAGCTGAAAGCTTACGAACTAAAGACTGTTTCTTAGCTAATCGCCATGCCCCCATAGACAAAAATACAGTCAAAACAACAGGGAGTTCTTCTGGAATCATAGCCATAGCAATTGTTATACCTGACAGAATACTTTGGATGATTCGATTTTTTAATTCTAAGCTAGTGTCACTAAAAAAAGTACTCACGGAAACTACACAAAGTAAGAGAAAAGCGATAATAGCAGAGACTTTGACTAATTTGCCAATTTGCTTATCTAGTGGCGAATTTTCAGTTTCTACCGTAACGAGATGCTTTCCAATTTTACCAAATTCAGTATTAGTCCCAGTAGTATTCACCAAAATAGTCGCACTACCTGTAGTGACTAAAGTACCTGTATAGACATAATCATTACGCCAATAATCCTTTGTTTGAGACTTTTTAGATTCAGCCATTTTTTTCCAGACTGCTTCTGTTTCACCAGTTAAAGAAGATTCATTTACTCTAAGATCATTTGCTTTAACAACAAACCCATCAGCAGGCACTTTGTTGCCTTCTTCTATTAGCATAATATCCCCAGGCACAAGTTCCTCGCTCAAAATCTCAATAGATTCATTGTTTCTGATAACTTTTATTTTTGGGGCAGAAAGATCTTTTAACGCATGTAACGTTTGATCTGTTTTCCATTCTTGAATCACTTCAATAGCAATGATAACAAATACAAACGTCAACATAACTATACCATCTAATGGGTCACCGAGGAAAAAATAAATAAGACCAGCTAAGATCAGCAGCAAAAACATAGGTTCCAAAATAATCTTAACGACTTTTGAATAAAAGGGTTCTTGTTTTTTTTCCTCTAATCGATTTAATCCAAACTCTTTTTGACGTTCTTCTACTTCACTTTGTGTCAAGCCTTGCCAATTACTAAATTCCATAAAAATGTCTCCTTTGCATTCTCATAAAAAGAGAAGATTTACCCATAATACAGCGTAAAAACTTTTATTACGAGTAAAAAAAAGAAATTATTAGCGAAATTTTAGTGTTTAGCGATTGCTCGAAAATAGTGTCATATTCTCCTAAAAAACTAAATAAGGGTGACCCTAAAATATAAACAAGTACGGTTTAAAACTAATTCAGTTTTCCCCTCTATTTTTAATTTTAGTAGTGAGATCAATTTCTTCAACCTGTTTTCCACTCCTTCTTTAGTGTTGCTTTTGAATTACTTCAGTTATGATTTTTCTACAATAATACTGATTCATTGATTCCCTCATTTCAAACGAACATTTTTAAAAGACTCTTTATTTTATCTGTTTTGACATACTAATATCTGTCGCTACAAAACCAGTTTGTTCATATAAATGGATTGCCCCTTTATTATGAGCGAATACATGCAAGTCAATCTGTGATACATCCATTTTCTTAGCTTTTTCAACTAGACAAGTGATTGTTTGTTTGCCATAACCTAAATTTCTAAATGCTTCAAACACAATGAAATCATAAATAAATAACTTTGAACCATAAAGTGTTTTATTCAAATGAACCCATAAAAATCCGACTTTTTTATCAAGTGAATTATCTTCAATCGAATAGAGATAGTCATTTTTAGTATCTTTGCCTTCTGGAAGAAGCTTGTTAAAACTTTTCGTTGCTAAATCAATTGCTTCTTCTTCATTCCAAGTTCCCGCTGTTACTTTATCTTTAGCATAATCTTCAATTGCAAAAGAGAGATATTTTTCATAATCAGTTGCGTCCATTTCTTTTAGTATAATCGTCATCAACTTCCCCACCACTTCAAGTTATTTACTTCAATCCTACCATTCTTAACACACTAATAAAAGACTACAAAAAATTTCTTCTTGTAGTGACCAAAAAAATTAGACTTTTTATAGATATGCAGTTTTTTGAGATACATTCTGAGCCAATTCCCAATCAATGATGCAGTGTGCCTTCTTGACCAGATAAGTAGTCATAGACAATTTTAAGTTTAAATTCAGACATACAAAAAAACTCAAAAAGTTAGATTTTAAGGTCTAACTTTTTGAGTTTTTTTACTATTTATTAAAAAGCAGCCAAACTTTCAGCAACCATTCCAGGGTCAGCAATTTCTTTGACCATTGATAAAAACGGCATACCCCAATAATTACCATGAGTCACTCCATCAAAATTTTGAGTAAAAAGTAAACCATTGTTTGTTGCAGAATTCCAAACATTACCAGCAAACCAAGCACAGTTATTTATTGGTGTATACGCACCATTAGAAGGATTTTCAATAGGAATTCCCATGATTTTTCCAACCTCAGCACTTTGTTCATTCAGTGCTGGTATAATTTCTTTTTCTAATTTTTCGGTTGTCATATTTTCATCAAGTGGTAATACACGTTCAACGTGAAATTTACGTTCTGGATTGTCGTTTCTGTCCCCAGCTGTTCCATTTTTTACAAAACCATATTTCTCGTGATAACCATATGTTGTTGCATCCCCTTTTTTATTACTATTAAATATAATAATCCAAGTATGACCAAATCTACCGCTACCGAATTCTTTCGTAAGTTCTTGTGTTACAGCTTTAGCTCTATTCTCTTTATCCTCAAATGGATATTGATCTGCCGCAGTATCTGCTTTTTTAATCACATCATTCATATCTGTTCTTTCCGGTGTTCGGTTAGTTCTAATTACAATTTGAGGGTATCTTACATCTTGATTACCCGTTGGTTCATACTTATCATTTTGAATAGCTCTACTTGAGATTACTTGATTGTTTTCTATTTCAGATGCATGAACCTCCTCACTATGAATAATTGCTCCAGATAAAGTAATGAAAAACAATACTAACACTTTTTTAAACATCGTATCTCTCCTTATACACTTTTTGTATTACTTGATTGAGTATAAAGAACAAATATTACAGATAATAAAATTAATACTAACAATTAGTTTATCTTAATATTAAATAATACGAGTTATTAAATCAATATATATGAAATATTTTAACTTAAGTAAATTTAAAATGGGGAAATTATTAATAATAAAGAGAAACAAGAGTTGGCAAATCTATTCTAACGACTTTTTTGTTATCATTAAAATTCCATTTTATTGTTTCTGGATTAATAATACTACTTCATTCCATTAAAACCGTAAAAAAACCTGATACAAAACTGTTTATGGTTTTGTATCAGGTTTTAAAACTAATTTATTGTTCATTTTTCATTGCCGCTAGAGCAGCTGTATTGATAATATTCCAAGGTTTATCAAATGATGGTTGAAAGAAAAAGTCTGCATAAGCTAAATCTTCAATCGTCATTTTTGCTTTGATTGCTAAAGAAATAGCATTGATATTTGCTGTTAAATCCGCTTTTGACATCAATTGGGCTCCTAAAATTTGCGTTGTTTCAGGATCATAAACAAGTTTGAACCAAGCCTTTTGTTTATCTGGATTAAAGTCCATTAAATAATCTTCAACAACTAAGCTTGACTTTGTTTTCTTATTGAGCTTTTTGGCCATTTCATCATTAATTCCTGTTGAAGCGAATTTATAATCAAAAACTGCTAAACCTGATGAACCTTGAATACCGGGGAATGGTTTTACTGGAGCTACTAAGTTTTTCACTGCAAAGCGACCTTGTTTTCGTGCATTTGTTGCTAAAGCAATATTGACTTCAGTTTCACCAGGATTGTATTTAATTAAAGTTGCATCACCTACTGCAAATACATCAGGAGCGCTTGTTTGCATAAACTCATCTGTTTTGATCAAACCATTAGGATGTAATTCCAATGTCTCCTTCAACCAGCCAGTGTTAGGACGGACGCCAACTGCGACCACAACTAAATCAGCTTCATACTCATTCTTGTCAGTTACAACTTTTTGAACCCGTCCTTCTCCTGAATAACTTTGAACAGTTTCATTTGTAACCACTTTTATGTTATTCGCTTCCATTTCTTCAGTCAGAACATCAGTAAATTCTTTATCTAAATAGACACCTAATGGACGATCTAAGATATCGATAACCGTTACCTTTTTGCCAGCTTTAGCGAAGGATTCCGCTGCTTCAATACCAATATATCCGCTGCCGATAACTACTACATTATTCACATCGGGATCAACTGTTTTCGCTTTCAATTTGATGGCCCATTTTCTACCACGCATCAAATAGATATTTTCTAAGTCTTTGCCTGGAACGTTTAATTCAAAAGGAATTGCTCCTGGACTGATAATTAATTTATCATATGCTTCAATACGTTCTGTATTCGTCAATAAGTCTTTCACAGTAACTTGATGTTCCTCCGCATTGATAGCAGTAATCTCTGTATTTGAGAAGACACTAACTCCTCTATTTTCCATGTTTTCAGCAGTCATATAACGAACAGAATTGACATCTTTTACTTTACCTTCTAAATAAAGTTGCATTCCGCAAGACAGAAAAGAAATAAAATCGCCCTTTTCGTACCATTGAATTTCTGCATCTGGATGATGGTTTAATAATTCCTCCACTGCTTCATAACCACCATGAGATGAACCTAAGACAATAACTTTCATACCTATACCTCCAATATTCTTTATTATATAATAAAGAGTATCATATAATCGTATGCATTAACAAGCATTTAAGCTCATCATTCTCAATTGATATTTTTAATTGAGAATGATGAGCTTTTATTTACAAGTTAACAGTTTACATAATATGTTTATAGTAACTTAATATCTTGATATAAAGAAATAACTAACTATAAACATATTTATAGTTAGCTATTTGAGATCAATTATTTAAATATAGTTACTTCTTTTTTTACTTCAACGGTAATTTTACCATTCTTAATAACAAAATTCCTCTCAGGTATATCAATGATTGCATCAGCTTTAACTTTTGTATCCAACAATACTAAGTCAGCTTTGTTCCCAACTTGAATACCGTAGTTACTAAGACCTAATGCTTTTGCAGGATTAGCTGTAATCATTGGTAAAACTGTAGGTAAATCGTCTGCTCCGCCAAGGTGCCCCACAGGAATGGCTAACATTGCAATTTGCATCAAATCACCGTTGCCGTATGGAGTAAATGCATTACGGATATTATTTGTTGCCAGACACATATTCACTCCAGCATCACGTAACTTTCTGATTGGTGTTACCGCTCTTCTTACATTGTACTGATCATTTCTAGCTCCAAGATGTAAATCAGTTGCCGGAAGAGCCATTACACTGATTTTTGCTTCTGCCATCAATGTTACAATATCTTCTAATCGCTCTGGTTCTAATGCGTGTAATGCCGTTAAATGTCCTACAGAAACTCTTCCTTGATAATTTTCTGCAATTGTTTTTTTACATAAATACTCAATGGAAATATCTGTTGCTTCGTCACTAAAATCTTGATGAAGATCTATATCTTTATTATATTTTTTTGCGATTTCAAACACTAAATCAATATGTTTTTCCGCTGGTGCATCGTTATAAGGAATCCCCCCAACGACATCAGCCCCCATATCCATCGCTTCATACATCATCTTTTCAGTGCCTGGCGCTTTAAAAATTCCCTCTTGAGGAAATGCAACAATTTGCATATCGATTAAATCTTTGTACTCTTCTTTTAATTTCATGATTGTTTTAAAACCCGAAAAACCTTGTGCTGGATCGAATTCCGCATGTGTTCTGACAGCAGTCACTCCGTGAGAAATAATCATTTCCAACGCTTTTTTTGCCCGTTGATAGATATCTTCTTCGGTGAATGTTGGTTTTAATTCAGCTGTAACTTTGATTGCTTCTTGTAAAGTACCAGATTTATTTGGTTTTCTATCAGCAATTAATGCTTTGTCCAGATGAATATGACTTTCCACCAAACCAGGAATTAAGACACGCCCATGAGCATGAATCACTGTAACTGCATCTGTCGTCAATTTTTCTGAAATAGCAATAATTTTACCATCTTTAATTCCAACATCTTGCAATTCTTCACCATCGTTTAGTCTTGCTTGTTTAATTAATATATCCATTTTTTCCACCCCGTTTTTTATATTAAATGAAGAAACCAATACCGATTAAAATGATAGAGGCTGCGCTTATCCATTTTATGTTTCCTTTTACCACTTCAAGAATTGGAATTTGGAAACCAGATGATAGTGCCTGCATTGTTATATTAACAAAGCTCATTTGACTACCTAAACCAACACCTACAGCAACTAATCCTAGCTCAATCGAAGAAAATCCTAATGATACTGCAACTGGTAAAACCAATGTTAAAACGGAACCCACATATGCGCCAGCTGGAATACCGATTAAGATCCCAGTTAAAATTGCAACAGGAACCATGATTATTGTTGGTGCAGCGCTTGCAATACCAGCAATTACAGCGAATGTTCCTGTTTGAGCAATAATATTGATAAAAGCAAGAAATATCCCAACTTGAAATAATCTCGTTAAAATGTAAGTTGATCCGTCTACCATAGCTTCAACAGACTCGTTTAAAGTAAAACGTGTACAAATAAAGATCAGTGCAATTGTTAAGACCATATAAACTAATGGTGTCAACAAAGGGAATCCTACAAGGTCATTCACTATAGGGCCGAAAATAACAGCAAAAAGTAAAAAAATAGCTGGTAAAGTTAGTTTGAATAATTGTTTATTGCTCATTGTTGCATATTCATCATCTGCATTTTCCTTAAATCCGATATTCCGTCTTTTTGTTCCCCAAAAAGCTAAAATAATTGCTAAAACACAAAATAGCAGCCAAATTGGACGCATATTCGAAACGTAGGTCGCAACACTAAAATCTCCTAATTTGGAAACGATACTTGATTCTAGTGATGCTGGTGATGTTGTAAAGGATACAGCTGCAGCGAGTGACATTGCTGCGATTAACTCAGGAACAACACCTACAGCTACAAAAGCTAGTGGTGCTATGACCATTGCGCTGCCACCTCCAATTCCAGACATATACGTTGCTGCTGCTAACAATACAACTATGAAAGCTGAAACATATTCTACCTTACCTTTTGTCCCTCTTTTAGCTAATGTTAATGCTGCCGAGTAGCCGCCAGATTTAAAAACGGCCATCGCGACTGCTGAATTGATTATTGGAACAGTAATACCCAACATTGTAGGTATCGTTTCCAGTAATTGTTTATTGGCTTGTTCTAACCCAATTCCTCCAATAATCATCGCCAGAACTCCACCAACAAAACCAGCGATAATCATATCAACTTTACGGAATAACAATACTAAAACTAAAATTAATGGAAGGATCACAATCACCGCTTTTATCCCTGACGGTGCTGTAATAGATCCTATCTCTTGTGCGAATACTGGAACAAATGAAAATAAAAACATAATTGCAATTACTAAACCCGCTAAAAACCTTTTTGGTATTTTCATAATTATTCTCCTTACTATACTTAATTTAATCATATTTAACACTTAACACAACAATCTTTCTAGCTAATTAAATTTTCTAGATTTTAAACATTATATCTCTACTACTGTAAAAATCTGAAATCTCCCTCCTTTTCTTTCTATAATACGTTTATTTTCAATAAAAAGAAAAGAGAATGCATCGAATTATAGTGAAAAAACCAAAATAAGATAGCGTTTCCAATCCCTTCAAGAACAAAGCTAAAACAAACAAGCTTCGTCTCAGCTGAATAACCTCTATTACACTAATAAATTAGTTAAATCATATGGCGTATTTTGATAAACTGAATAGTTCAACCAATTAGAAAATAACAATGATGCTGCCATATGCCATCGTAATTGCGGGAAATAATCAGTATTATTTTTAGGAAAATAGTTCTCAGGTAGCTTCGGATGGAGTCCCTTTAGTTGATCGCGTTCAAATTCTTGTTGTAATGTTTCTCGATCATATTCTAAATGGCCCATTGCATAAAATGCTCGATTATTTTTATTTCCAATTAAAAAAATGCCGGCTTCTTTTGACTCAACCAAAACTTCTAATTCACTGATTTTATCTATATCCCTTCTTCTAACTTCTGTATACCGAGAATGTGGAGCAAAAAATATATCATCGAATCCTTTTAAAATGCTCCAAGTTGGCTCTAATACATCATGATGATAAATACCTGTCAACTTTTCTTCTAACAAATATTTATCGATATTATGATGAAAATACAGGCCAGCTTGTGCTCCCCAACAAATATGCAATGTTGAAAAAACATGGGTTGTACTCCATTGAAAAATTTTTTGTAGTTCTTCCCAATAATCAACTTGTTCAAAGGGAAATTGCTCAATAGGTGCTCCTGTAATAATCAATCCATCATAAAACTTTTCTTTTATCTTATCGAATTGATGGTAAAAACGTTTTAAATGTTCACTAGACGTATTTTTGGTTTCATGGCTGCTCATGTGTAGAAATTCTACATTAATCTGCAACGGTGTATTACTTAAAAGTCGTAGTAGTTGTACTTCTGTTTCAACTTTTTTTGGCATTAAGTTTAAAATTAAAATTTCTAAAGGGCGAATATCTTGTTGCATAGCACGATCTTCGTCCATTACAAAAATTTTCTCTCTTTCTAATACTTTAATTGCTGGCAGTTCTTTTGGAACACGAATTGGCATGCATATATCCTCCCTTTCTCTTTATATAATGCTATTTTACGATAAAAAAGACCAGAAAGAAAGAATCATTCTGAAAAACACTTAAAGATTGAAAAATCAGCTGCTACCTGAAAAAAACATGAGATAGGACATTTATCCTACCTCATGTTTCCCCTTATAGAAGGCTAATTTAATGATTTATTCTTCTTCTTTTTTATTTCTACGTTTGAAGGTGAATAATCCTAAACCGCCAAGTAACAATGCTCCAAGTAATCCCCAATTGCTAACTATTTCTCCATTATTAGGGAGATCCTTTTGAGAACCATATTTGCCATTGCTAGTTAAAATACCACTCGTTCCTTTACCGCTATTGTTACCATTTCCGTTGCCGTTTCCAGAATTAGAATCAGCTGGGATGAGAAACTCTGTTGGAACACTTTGATTGCCGTCTGGATCAACAGCAACTGCAGTAGCTTTCTCATTAGGCATTACCTTGCCAATTAGTATTTGTACAGTATAGTTCCCTGTATCCCCTACTTCAGCTGTTCCTACCAATACGCCGTCTTCATTATAAATATTAACTTCATCGGCAGGATCTGCTGTTCCTGTTACTGTGTAACCTGTTGTTGAACTACCGTCCACACTAATTACTTTTGGTGGAGTGACAGATCTTGAAAGTGAATCAGGTGGTAAATTAAAGTTAGCTGGCGCACTTTGATTATTATCACTATCTTTTGCGATTGCTTTTAAAGCTTGACTAGGATATGCAAATCCGATAGGGATTTTAATCTCAAAGACACCATCTGATCCTGCAACTGCTTGACCTAGAAGAGTACCATCTAAATTACGAATCTCTACTTTATTTCCAGGAGTTGCTTTACCAAGAACTGTATAACCAATTAGTGAATTTCCACTTACTTTACTTATTGTCGGTGTAGCTACGATAACAACTGGATCTGCTGGTGTATTAAACGGTGTCGCTGTACTTGTATTGCCACTTCCGTCTTTTGCCACAGCTTTTAATTGTTCCTGAGCCGTTGCAGAACCTACTGGAATCATAATTGTATAGTTGCCGCTAGAGTTAGCAACACTGGTTCCGATTACTGTTCCAGCTGCATTTCTGATTTCCACAGTATTTCCTGCTGTTGCTGTTCCTGTTACTGTATAACCAGATTTTGAATTCCCAGTCACATTTTGAACAGTTGGTGCTGCCACTGTAACAGGATCTGCTGGTGTCGTAAATGGTGTTGCAGTACTTTGGTTTCCAGCTGGATCAGATGCAATAGCTTTTAATTGTTCAACTGGTGTTGCTGCCCCAGTTGGGATAGTTACTGTGTAGTTTCCTCCTGCATTTGCAACAGCTGTTCCAACAGTAGTACCATTTGTATTTTTAATAGTTACTGTATCGCCAGGAGTTGCTGTTCCTGTTACCGTATAACCAGTAGCAGATGTACCTGTTACTCCTGTTACTGTTGGTGCTATAACAACCACTGGATCTGCTGGGGTTGTAAATGGTGTAGCTGTACTTGAATTTCCTGCTCCATCAGTCGCTGTCGCTGTTAATTGTTCATTTGGTGTTGCTGCTCCTGTCGGAATAGTTACTGTGTAATTTCCACTTGGATCAGCTGTTGCTGTACCAATAACAGTACCACCAGAATTTTTAATTGTTACAATATCTCCCGCTGGCGCTGTACCAGTCACTGTATAACCTGTTCCTGAGTTTCCAGTCACGCTTGTTACAGTCGGTGCAGTAACTACTGCTGGATCCGCTGGGGTTGTAAATGGTGTAGCTGTACTTTGATTTCCTGCTGGATCAGATGCAATAGCTTTTAATTGCTCAACTGGTGTTGCTAAGCCAGCTGGAATAGTTACTGTATAGTTGCCTCCTGCATTCGCTACGGCTGTACCGATTACTGTACCACCAGTATTCTTGATGGATACTGTATCTCCAGGAGTTGCTGTTCCTGTTACTGTATAGCCAGCAGCAGATGTACCTGTTACTCCTGTTACTGTTGGTGCTATAACAACTGCTGGATCCGCCGGCGTTGTAAATGGTGTGCCTGTACTTGAATTTCCAGCGCCATCAATTGCTGTAGCTGTCAATTGTTCACTTGGCGTAGCGGCTCCACTTGGAATAGTTACTGTGTAGTTTCCGCTCGGATCTACGGTTGTTGTACCAATTACTGTTCCACCTGTATTCTTAATTGCTACTGTATCTCCAGGAGTCCCTGTACCTGTTACTGTATAACCTGTTCCTGAGTTTCCAGTCACGCTTGTTACTGTTGGGGCAGTAACAACTGCTGGATCTGCTGGGGTTGTAAATGGTGTAGCTGTACTTTGGTTTCCAGCTGGATCAGATGCAATAGCTTTTAATTGTTCAACTGGTGTTGCTAAGCCGGCAGGAATAGTTACTGTGTAGTTGCCTCCTGCATCCGCTACCGCTGTACCAATCACTGTACCACCAGTATTCTTGATGGATACTGTATCGCCAGGAGTTGCTGTTCCTGTTACCGTATAACCAGTAGCAGATGTACCTGTTACTCCTGTTACTGTTGGGGCAGTAACAACTACTGGATCCGCTGGTGTTGTAAATGGTGTACCCGCACTTGTATTTCCAGCTCCATCAGTCGCTGTTGCTGTTAATTGTTCATTTGGTGATGCTGCTCCTGTTGGAATAGTTACTGTGTAGTTTCCACTTGGATCAGCTGTTGCTGTACCAATAACAGTACCACCAGAATTTTTAATTGTTACAATATCTCCTGCTGGCGCTGTACCTGTCACTGTATAACCTGTTCCTGAGTTCCC
>NZ_MIKB01000002.1 GCF_001730365.1 Enterococcus quebecensis | reverse complement strand
GATACACCTGTTCCCATGCCGAACACAGAAGTTAAGCTTCTTAGCGCCGATTGTAGTGAAGGGTTTCCCTTTGTGAGAGTAGGACGTCGCCACGCTAGTTGTTATTCCGGCATAGCTCAGTTGGTAGTAGCGCATGACTGTTAATCATGATGTCGTAGGTTCGAGTCCTACTGCCGGAGTTCCTTAATATAGGACATATGAGTAATATTTGCTTCTTTTAACTCTGGAGAGTTGTCCGAGTGGCCGAAGGAGCATGATTGGAAATCATGTAGACGGTGAACACTGTCTCAAGGGTTCGAATCCCTTACTCTCCGTATTAAGTTTTTATTGGCCCGTTGGTCAAGCGGTTAAGACACCGCCCTTTCACGGCGGTATCACGGGTTCGATTCCCGTACGGGTCATTTTATATTTTTTGGAGGTTTAGCTCAGCTGGGAGAGCACCTGCCTTACAAGCAGGGGGTCGGCGGTTCGATCCCGTCAACCTCCATTAAATTACGGTTTGGTAGTTCAGCTGGTTAGAATGCCTGCCTGTCACGCAGGAGGTCGCGGGTTCGAGTCCCGTCCAGACCGTTATTATTATAGTTTTATTGGCGCAGTAGCTCAGTTGGTAGAGCAACGGATTGAAGCTCCGTGTGTCGGCAGTTCGATTCTGTCTTGCGCCATTTGGAGGAATAGCGAAGTGGCTAAACGCGACGGACTGTAAATCCGTTCCTTAGGGTTCAGTGGTTCGAATCCACTTTCCTCCATTAAACAGTAGGGATATAGTTAAACGGTATAACTACGGTCTCCAAAACCGTCATTGTGGGTTCGATTCCTACTATCCCTGTTGTAATTTGATTTACGGCGATTGTGGTGAAGTGGTTAACACAGCGGATTGTGGTTCCGCCATGCGTGGGTTCGATCCCCATCAGTCGCCCTCAGCTTTAATTTTTTATTATAGTTTTTATGGCGATTGTGGTGAAGTGGTTAACACAGCGGATTGTGGTTCCGCCACGCGTGGGTTCGATTCCCATCAGTCGCCCTTAGCTTTAATTTTTGGGGTATAGCCAAGCGGTAAGGCAACAGGTTTTGATCCTGTCATGCGTTGGTTCGAATCCAGCTACCCCAGTTTTCTCTTATTGAGAATTTTAAATTGTAATATGGCGGTATAGCCAAGTGGTAAGGCAGAGGTCTGCAAAACCTTCATCACCGGTTCAAATCCGGTTACCGCCTTGCAAAATAATTTTAATGCCGGCGTGGCGGAATTGGCAGACGCGCTGGACTCAAAATCCAGTGCCCGCGAGGGCGTGCCGGTTCGACCCCGGCCGCCGGTATAAAAGATACATCAACGTTTTCAAACTGTTGATGTATCTTTTTTTGTTTTTTAAATAAAAGTCAACAAAAGTTTCCTATAATTGTAAGATATTAAAAAAATGTTAGTCCAAAAAAGTGGTAACATATCGAATAAATGGTGGAATAAAAGAAATTCTAACTATCAAATGTGGAAGGCTAATAACTGTGTAAATTATGTTTCTCAAGCTATATAGTATGTTGGAGTCAACCTAGTTTTTCTAGAAAAAGTGCGACCATTTATAAAACAATTGTAAAATAATCATTTAACTTCTTCATAAAAGCTAATAATTTATCGTATCTACTTAATCAGAAGTTTTTTTATTTTATATTGTCGGATAGTAGAACAGATGACGATAAAAAAGATAAGGTCAAACACTGTACAATGTATATTGACAAATCAGATATAGAACAAGCGGTATTAGTGTAGAGTATTCTACGTTTGGCTTTTAAATGAAAGGTGGTTTCAAGAGGTGAAAGACAATAAAAAAATTCTTTTTATAAAAAATCTGATATTTGTGTCTTTGTGCATACTTTTAACATTTGAACATGTGTTACAAACAGGTAAAGTATTTGCAGAGAATAACAATGAAAACACTGAAATTGCAGAGAATAAAAATGAGGAAGCAAATGATGAATCAGTGAATTCCAGTTCTTCAAATAATGAAGTAGAGGTGAATTCTAAAAATCAAAACGAACAGGAATCGGCAGAATCAAAACCTATTAAAGAGAAAACTGAAGATAATCAAGAAATGATTGATCTATATAGGAATATAAAGATATGGGTACCCGCACCAAGAGTAAAAAGTGTAACATTATATATAGGTATAGATGAGAAATTTGATCCAAATTCTCCTTTAGATAAGGTATATGACGAATTTGGAACTAGGATAACCGATCATAATTTTTTTAATTTGTATAATTACTGGATTGATAATAAATCAATAGCAGAACATAATCGAGTTTCAGCTATAGACACAACTAAAGTAAGGTCGTATTTACTTTTCGTTTTTGTCCCTAGAGTGGGTTGGAGTAATAAAGTATATGTAAGAATCAGAGAAAATCAAACGAAACTAGAGTTACAAGATGTCGAACTGTATCAAGGAAAAAAATTCGATCCGAATATGCCATTTAAAAACGTAACAGATAAAGCAGGCAAAAAGATTAAAGCAGAGGATTTTAAATATTATTATATTTATCCAGAAGGGCAACAAGTAGGAAACGAATGGTTAACGAAGGAACTGGATACAAAAGAGCCAGGAACATATAAAGTTCGGGTGTATTATCCAGAGAGTGAAGAGTATAGTAATGAAGCAACAATAACTGTTAAAGAAGATAAAACGAAACTAGAATTACAAGATGTTGAACTGTATCAAGGAAAAAAATTCGATCCGAATATGCCATTCAAAAACGTAACAGATAAAGATGGCAATAAGGTTAAAGCGGAGGATTTTAAATATTATTATATTTATCCAGAAGGGCAACAAGTAGGAGACAAATGGTTAACAAAAGAACTAGATACAAAAGAGCCAGGAATATACAAAGTTCGGCTGTATGATCCATTTAACGAAGAGTATAGTAATGAAGCAACAATAACTGTTAAAGAAGATAAAACGAAACTAGAGTTACAAGATGTCGATCTATACCAGGGAGATAAGTTTGAACCGAATATGCCATTCAAAAATGTAACAGATAAAGATGGCAATAAGCTTAAAGCGGAGGATTTTAAATATTATTATATTTACCCAGAAGGGCAACAGGTAGAAGACAAATGGTTAACAAAAGAACTGGATACAAAAGAACCAGGAATATACAAAGTTCGGGTGTTTCATATAGAGAGTAATGAGTATAGTAATGTAGCAACAATAACTGTTAAAGAAGATAAAACAAAACTAGAGTTACAAGATGTCAATCTCTATCAAGGAGAGAAGTTTGATCCGAATATGCCATTCAAAAACGTAACAGATAAAGATGGCAATAAGATTAAAGCCGAGGATTTTAAATATTATTATATTTATCCAGATGGGAAACAAGTAGGAAGCGATTGGTTAACGAAGGAACTGGATACAAAAGAGCCAGGAATATACAAAGTTCGGGTATTTCATATAGAGAGTAGAGAGTATAGTAACGTATCAACAGTAACTATTAAAGAAGATAAATCTTCACTAAAGACAAAAGATTTGACTGTGGATGTTGAACAGAAAATAAGCTGGAAAGAAGGATTTTCTAGTGCTACGGATGAAAACGGCAAGGATATTCCATGGTCGGATAAAAGAATAAGCATTGAAGGTGTACCGAATAAAGAGACGAATATAGACACCAGTAAACCAGGTGTTTACGAATATACATTAATTTTTAAAGGGAAAGCAAAGAATACAAAGGCTAAATTTAAGGTGACTGTTCAAGAGAAATTATCAGCAGAAGGGAAACCTCAAACATTATCCTTAGGAGCATCAATAGATCGTTTGAATCCAAAAGATTTTGTGAAAAATGTGAAAAAAGGAAATGAAGAGATTAAACCAGATGACTATACGGTTGAAATCAAAGAAACAGTAAAAGAGGATGTAATTGGAAATAAAAAAATGATCGTAACAGTCGTGAGGAGTTCAACTGGAGAAAAAGTTGATGTTTCTGTGCCTGTTAAAGTGGAGTGGGGCAGATCTAGTGTTGCTTATGGTGCTTTGGGAGATACTCGTACTAGTGCTGCGTTTCCATTGATACTTGGGGAAAATCCAATCATAGCGGCAGTTTCTGGATTAGAAGATGACAATAAACCAATTCATACTTCTTTTGAAGATTTATATTATCAGTTTGACTGGTTTGATCTGAGTAAAACGACGACAATTACTATGGATGAAACAAAGCGTGGGCAAGCTCATATTGAAGCCAAAGGAGTAGAGTTGAAACAAGATACTTTAAAAAAATGGGGAACGGATCAAAAGCAATCCGTTCAGTACGGTGATATTGTTCGAGCATGGCAGAGAGAACCTACAAAAAATTATCTCTACGAAAATGAGGAACGAAATCGGTATAATAACGACTTAAGGTCTGTTTATTATGAAATTACAAAGGATGGCTATCAACCATTAAGAGTAAATCAATTGAAACCAAAAAAAGTTTCAACAGTATTACATGCTTCGGGAGATACTTTAAATGAAGATTTTAAAAATAATATGAACAAATATTTTGATTCTAACGAAATTAAAAATATAAAACCCGTAGAATTTGTGAATCTACCTGACACCGGAACATCAGGGCTGAAGTCGGCTAGAGTAAGAGTAGAAGAAACCCTCAAAACAGGTAAAAAAGTTCAGTATGATTACGATATTGAGGTCAATGTTGAGAATAAATGGGTGAATGTAACAATCCCTACTAAAATGTTGTTCTTTTCGGATATGAAAAGTGAAAACAAAGATAAGGTTATTTCCGAAAGTTACTCAGTCACTAACAACTCTGACAATACTTCGTTGGAAGTAGAGATGACTTCGTTCTCAGTCGAAAAAGATAGCGAAGTGACCTATTTATCAGCAAAAGAGAAAGATCCCACTAAACCGGAGAATAAATTACGACTTAATTTATTCGTAAATGATCAACCAAAAGTGCAGAGTTTAAATGGAAACACTAAGGCAATTCATTTGGTAGACTTGGACTTTAAAACATCTACTAAGCTTAGATTTGATGGGAAATACTTTAACGCTAATTCAGAAGCTTCCCCTCAGGCAAAAAGTAGCATGGTATTAAAATTTAACATTAAAGAATAAAGAGGCAATAGTAATGGAAACAGAAACTAAGATCAGCCAAAAAATTGATCAGTCTCTTATTGTTACTTTTTTTAATCATTGGAGCAGCTAGAAGGTATAAAAGGCATCAAAAACCTAAAAATTGATTCCACGGGATTATGCATATGTAAAAGATGTATAATCCAAAGTTTTTTAAATTAAAGGCTATACAGTAAAGTAGCTATTAAATAATAGCACTCAAAATCAAATACCCGAGAGGGCGTGTCGGTTAGCCCCTAGCTGCTGTTATACTATGATACATCAATGTTTTCGAACATTTGATGTATTTTTTTCTTTTACAAAAGACAGACTACGGAAGTTTATTTATTATATGTTGCTTCAAACCAAAGAGTTGAGTACAATAATAGAAAGAAATGTGGGACTAGAGATTTTGAAAACTCTAGTCAAAAGGAGACCATAAAGATGTTAGATAGCAGTCAACAAAAAGGTCAGTCATTAGCACAGCAAGTCGCAAGTAAGATTGAAGAACTGATTAAAGACCAACAATATAAAGTTGGTGATAAATTACCAAATGAATTCGAATTGGCAAGTGAACTTAACGTTGGAAGAGGAACAATTCGAGAAGCGATCAAATTGTTAGCTGCTCGCAATGTAGTAATGATTCAGCGTGGAAAAGGAACGTTTGTATCTGAGAATCCAGGTTTGACAGAAGATCCACTTGGTCTTAGCTTTATTACGGATAAAAAAAAGTTGAGTCATGATTTGATGGATGTTCGTATGATGATCGAGCCGGAAATAGCTAAATTAGCTGCTGAAAATGCTACATATGATGAAGTTAAAGAAATGGAAAAAATTTGTCTAGAAATTGAAGAGTTGATCAATAACAATGAAAATCATGAAGAAAAAGATATTCAGTTACATTCAGTCATTGCAAAATCTAGCAAAAATTTAGTGGTTCCCAATTTAATCCCAATTATTCAAACTGCGATTTCATTGTTTATTAGTTTAACGAATCGTAGTTTAAGAGAAGAAACAATTGAAACACATCGACAAATTGTGAATGCAATTAAAAATAAAGAGGGTGAAGCAGCCAAAACAGCGATGAAACGGCATTTAGGTTATAATAAAGATAAATTAAATATTTAAAAAGTATCCTCAAATAGGTGGATACTTTTTTTGTTGACAATATCAATAGAAAGCGTTATCATTTTTATAAACGTATGACGTATGACGTCTCGGAGTTTAACCAAGGAGTGAACGTTTATGAAAATTGGCATTATCGGATTGGGAAAAATGGGTATCAATTTAGCAAAAAATTTTGTAGATGCAGGGTATCAAGTAGTTGGCTTTGACTTAAACTTACCTGAATTAGATGAAAACCAAAAAGAAATTATGGTTGTTAATCAATTGAGTAAAATGATTGAAGAGCTGCCAAAACCGCGAATAATTTGGTCAATGGTGCCAAGTGGTGCTCCAACAGAAGCTATTTTCCAAGAGATGATGGTATTACTTGAACCAGAGGATGTTTTTATCGATGGGGGAAACTCGAATTATAAGGAGTCTGTGTTACGTGGAAAATTAATGGAAGACAAACAGATTTATTTCTTTGATGTTGGGACGTCGGGTGGAGTAAAAGGAGCTAGGGAAGGCGGCTGTTTTATGATTGGCGGTAATGAAAAAACATTTAGAGAAATAGAACCTCTTTTCGCAGATATTGCTGTTGATGATGGATATTTATATGCTGGAGTAGTTGGAAGCGGTCACTATTTGAAAATGGTTCATAACGGCATTGAATACGGAATGATGCAAGCAATTGGCGAAGGCTTTGATCTTTTAGAACATGGGCCATTTTCATTTGACTATGAAAAAGTAGCCAAAGTTTGGAATAATGGATCGGTTATTCGTTCATGGCTGATGGAATTAACCCAAGCGGCTTTTGAAAAAGATCAGCGTTTGGAAGAAATTCAAGGAATTATGTATTCCTCAGGAGAAGGAAAATGGACAGTAGAAGAATCATTAGAGCAGCAAATTGCTACACCAGTTATTACGATGTCTTTAATGATGCGTTATCGTTCGCTTTATCCAGATACATTTAGTGGCAAAGTTGTAGCAGCCTTACGCAATGAATTTGGTGGTCATGAAGTTAAAAAGAAATAGAGGTGGAAAAATGAAAGATTATGTCATTGGTGTAGATATTGGAACAACAAGTACTAAAGCTGTTTTGTATGATACGAAAGGTAATGTAAAAGGCTACGCCAATAAAGAATATCCTTTGTATCAAGAAGTTCCCGATATGGCGGAACAAGACCCAGATGAAATTTTTGAAGCTGTCATAGACGTTTTAACTGCTGTTATTAGAAAAAGTGGTGCAGAGGTTGCTAGAATTGGCGGAGTATCTTTTTCAAGTGCGATGCATAGCTTGATTTTATTAGATGAAGAAAATCAATTATTGACGCGCTGTATTACGTGGGCAGATAATAGAGCATATCATCAAGCAGAAAAACTAAACCAATCATCCGTAGGATTGGCGATTTATCATCGAACTGGGACACCAATCCATCCGATGTCCCCTCTAAGTAAAATTTTATGGTTAAAGGAAGAGTCTCCTGATTTATTTCAAAAAACGGCTCGCTTTATTGGCATTAAGGAGTATGTATTTTATAAATTATTTGGTCAGTTTAAAGTAGATATCTCAATTGCATCGGCAACGGGTTTATTTAATATTCATAAATTAGACTGGGACAATGAGGTTTTGGAACTACTAGATATTTCAGAAAAACAATTATCTGAATTAGTTGAAACAGATTATCAAATAACACCATTGAAAGAATCTTATGCTGAAGTAATAGGATTGCCAGCTGAGATCCCCTTTATCGTAGGCGCAAGTGATGGCTGTTTATCTAATTTAGGCGTTAATGCGATTGATGGAAAGACACTTGCTTTGACGATTGGCACAAGCGGGGCGGTTCGGATGGTGACGGATAAGCCAGTGACAGATGCTAAAGGAAGGACGTTCTGTTACGCACTTACAAAGGATAAATGGGTGATAGGTGGACCAGTTAATAATGGAGGGATTGTTTTTAGGTGGGTAAGAGATCAACTATTTGCTCCAGAAAAAATTACAGCTGAACAAATGCAAATAGACAGTTATGAAATCTTAACTCAAATTGCTGAGAAAATTCCAGCGGGCTCAGATGGCTTGTTATTTCATCCTTTTTTAGGAGGCGAGCGGGCACCTCTTTGGGATGCAAATGCTAAAGGTTCGTTTATTGGTTTAACCACAAGACACACAAGAGCACATATGGTACGAGCAGCACTTGAAGGAATTGTTTTTAATTTATATTCAGTTCTATTGATTTTGGAAGAGTTGGTGGAACGCCCTGAAAGAATCCATGCAACAGGAGGATTTGCTCGTTCTGCTTTATGGCGTCAGTTATTAGCTGATATTTTTGAACAAGAGGTATCAATCCCGCAAAGCTACGAAAGTTCTTGTTTGGGAGCCGCAGTTATTGGAATGGAAAGCCTAGGCTTGATTGAATCACTTGAAGAAGTGTCAGCGATGATTGGTGTGACGAATCAACATATACCTAATGAATCTCACTTTCCAATTTACCGTGAATTGTTGCCTATCTTCATTCGAACAACAAGATTATTGCAAAATGAATTTCAGGCAATTGCTGACTTTCAGCGGAAATATACCAAGTAGTATCAACGATTAGGAGGGAAAATGGATGGAATTATTAATCGTAGGTTTTGGCATTCTAATTCTTTTGTTTTTGATTATGAAAGTGAAATTAAATACATTTGTTTCTTTAGTTATCGTTTCTATTTTAGTAGCTGTCGGTTTGGGAATGCCCCTAACACAAATTATTACAACTGTTGAAAATGGAATCGGTAGTCAGTTAGGTCACTTAGCACTTGTTTTTGGTTTTGGAGCAATTTTAGGTAAATTAGTTTCAGACTCTGGTGGAGCTTATCGAATTTCAACGACTTTGATTAATAAATTTGGTCGGAAAAAAATTCAAATTGCAGTTTTGACTGCTTCCTTCATTATTGGAATCGCATTATTTTTTGAAGTAGGTCTAGTGTTATTAATTCCAATTGTTTTTACCATTGCTAGTGAGTTAGGGATTTCAATTCTTTATTTAGGAATCCCAATGGCCGCAGCATTGTCAGTTACTCATGGCTTTTTACCGCCACATCCAGCACCAACAGCAATTTCAGGAATTTATGAAGCAAACATTGGAATGGTCTTACTATATGGTTTTGTGATTGCGGTTCCAACTAGTATTATTGCTGGACCATTGTATACAAAAATAGCGAAAAAAATTGTCCCAGATGCATTTAATCGTACTGGAAATATTTCAGCTTTAGGGGAGCAAAAGGCCTTTTCCATAGAAGAAACACCGAGTTTTGGAATTAGTACGCTAACATCTTTGTTTCCTGTTATTTTGATGGCGCTTGCAACTTGTTATGAGTTAGTAAGAGGTGGGAAAATTACAGAAAAATCATCAATGATTGATCAAGTAATTGCTTTTATTGGCACACCAGGTATGGCAATGCTGTTATCGTTAATATTTGCAATTTACACAATGGGCATTCGTCGCAAACAAACAATGCCAGAAATTATGAAGTCAGCAGAAGATGCAATTAAGCAAATTGCCATGATGTTATTGATTATTGGGGGCGGAGGTGCTTTTAAACAGGTTCTAATCGATGGGGGTGTTGGGGATTATGTGGCGCAATTATTCGTCAATTCAACGCTGTCGCCTTTGATCTTAGGTTGGGTGATTGCTGCAGTTTTAAGAATTTGTCTGGGTTCTGCAACCGTAGCGGCTCTAACAGCTGCTGGCTTAGCTGCACCTTTAATGGCTACTACGGGAACGAATCCAGCGTTGATGGTAATTGCAACTGGAGCAGGTAGTTTGATAGCTTCTCATGTAAATGATGCAGGATTTTGGATGTTTAAAGAATACTTCAATTTATCTATTAAAGAGACATTCGCTACTTGGACTGTTTTAGAGTCGATTATCTCAGTTGTTGGATTGATTGGTGCTTTAGTCTTAAATTTAATTGTTTGAACAATTAAATTTAAGATTAAATAGCTTCAAAATAAATATTGTAGGGAAGCCTGTCTTTAATCTTCCTGATAGTTTACTAATTAAAATAATAGTTTGTAACAGAAAAAGGATATGAATGGGAAAACGATTTAAAAGTACGGATTTTTAGGTCTGAGATTCTGTTCTATGAGTAAAAAAATTTATATAGTTGAACGCCCAGTAGCAAATCGCATCTGGGCTTTTTTTATAGTCAAACTCGATTAATATGAAACAAATGCTCACTCTTTAAGCCAAAATAGTGCTAGGAGAGAAAATCTACCAAAATAACATAGTAAAAAGAGTATTAAACTGCTAGAATAATATGGACTTCAAAGGGATAAGTTAGCAAAAAGGAGGAAATGTACTTGAAAGAAAAAGTAAAAGTTATTAGGGGTGTTATAAAAAAATCTGTTTTTTTATGTCTGATTTTTTTAGTTTGGAGTTTATCTTATGTAGAAGAAATATTTATAGAAAATCCAAACTTTATTAGAAATAATCAAACAATTTTATTGACTGTTCATATAATTATAGCCTGTTTGTTACTTTATTGGATCTATCAAAAGTATCAAAAGCAATTACAACTTAATAATCCAAGAAATTTTGGGTTTCATAAGTTTACGAAAAATAAAGGATTATTTTTTATTGCAATGGTAATACTAAATCAAATGATCGATTTAGTATATACTTTCTTAGAAAATCAAGAAGTGACAAATATTCCTGAGAATCAAGAAATACTTAATAAGATGATTGATATTATGCCCATAAGTATGTTTTTTACTATTGTTATATTTGCTCCATTAGGAGAAGAGTTGATTTTTAGAGGAATATTTTTTAATTACTTTTTTACAAAAAATAGTAAGAGCAATAATCTATTGGTTGTTTTGGTATCAGGTTTGGTCTTTGGATTATTACATGAGCAAAACATATCATTAAATTTGTTAGTGTATGCCTCAGCTGGATGGATTTTAGGTTTTATTTATTTATACACAAAAGACATTCGTTACAGTATTGCTTTTCATTTTTTGAATAATTTTCTGTCTTACTTTTAAAATCTATTTTACACTATTCTTAGATTGGTATAGTTTGAATCTTTTCGAGTTTATTAGAATGTAAGAGGGATGATAGAAAAGAAATAAATCATAGCCTGACTGTGAATAAACGGTGGGACTAGAAGCAAACTCTTACAAAAAAAGGGAAAATTCACATTTGAAGAACACCAAGTATCATCAGTTTACAAGTTTACTGTAATGCTTGGCAATTTTTGTAAATTCCTTCTTGTTGCTGTAAACCACAACAAGGTACGAGTTGTGGTTGCATGGTGACTACTTTATTTTGGAGAGGTAAGGCTTCTGTTCCAACCGTTTTTTATTTCTATTCCATATTCTGTTTTGTTAAATAAATGATTCATTCATAAAAAAAGCAGTGATATAAAAAATTTCATCTTTTGGTATTTTAACAGCATAGTACGTTTCCAAGATTTGGCTATTTTTTTGAACACTGGCGATTTCAGTTACATATTTTTCTTGAAAATAGGGTGTTTGCGGAAAACTGCTAACTGCTTTTCCTTGTTTTAAGCGGTCAATCATACAAACAATATGGCAAGCTAAACCAACTTTTATTTCATAAGAAAGGTTAGGGTTGATTTCAGAAGCCATAGTTTCTACCCAGTCTCTAATAGAGGAAATCAAATTTTCACCTTGCTCGTAAACTAACATAGTAGCAATATTCGTTCTCATTCCTTCAAAGGCAATTTCATAATCAATGAGAGATTGCATTTTTTCAGTCTTTGTTTCATCTAATGCATCGGTAATCGAAAAATGAGGGCATGCTAAGGGTAGTTGAAACGTACCGATTGTATAGATGATTTTTCCTGTATGATTAAGATTAGTAATTGTTTGTTCTAATAAGTCTTCATCAGTCACTTGTAAAGATACAATCTCACACGCACCGCCTCTTAAATTTAAGCGATCACAAAGCATTTTTTTTATTAGTTGAGCAGAGCCTTCGCCTGTAGTACATAGTGTAAGAATATATAATTTTAAGACATTTAGACGTTCATTCTTTTTTTGGTAGGTAGAAAGTCCTTTAATATTCATCGTAGATTCATAAATTTCATTTAGCCCATTTCCTAGAGAGGCTTTTCTACTTGCTTCTAGGACATGTAAAGTGCTAACTAACTCAATACAGCGGATTCTGATATTTAAACTTTTTTCCAAATCATCACTAAAATTAATCAATGAACCCATATCAACGAGTAAAAGTACGTCTTTTAACTGGTCTTTGTTTGAAAGATACTTTTTAATTTTTGATAAAGCGCTGATTGGTTTTTCTTCAAGACTCATGTCAAATCCCACAGCGATTTGTTCCCCAAGAAGTTTGTTTACAACATTGGCCATACTTGTTGCAGTTGATTCACCATGAGCTACAACAATGACTTCAACCTTTTGGCTCTTTTTACTTTGACTTTTTTCAGAGGTGAAAAATAATGCGAGAAAACCAGCTTCGTCTTCAGGAAGTTTTACACTAAAATCAGCTTCAATAACAGAAAGACAATGTTGAGCAGCTTCAAAAAGATGAGGATGCTCTTTTTTTATTTCGACAATTCGTGGATTGTTGATTTTTTGCCCTCGTTTTACTCGCTGAATTGTATTATACAAATGAAGTGCCAAACCATATCGAACATTATCAGACAGATAGAAGTTCAATAAGCGAGATGCTTTTTCACAAACTTTATTAGCTGTTGCGACAATTTCTGAGCCAACGATTTGTTCAAGATTTGTTAAGTCAACAACGGAATCGGTATTGTATGAGCGATAGTAATTAGTGATAGTTGTATCAATAATTTCAGAGGACTGAGAAATATCAAGTCCAATTCGTTCCATATCACTTATTTTTTGTTCAATGATTTGGTAAATATCATTTCCCTTAGTAATGTTAGGTAAAAAAAGTGTCGTTTCTTCTTCATTAAATAGGAAAAAGCGGGTATTCATATTAGGAAGTAACAGCCAGATTTTTTTTCGGTCTTCAGCATTATAAAGACCTTCCCGAATGTAATGAGGTAGTTCATAACTGCTGATCTTAATTGTTTCTTCTTGTCTAGCAATAAATTGAGAGTAGGCTTTTGCACAAAGTAATTGAATGTCTGCTTTTAGCTGTCCTACATTATTTGAACAGTGATAACCTAATAAAGCACGTATCGTATTTGTTGAAACCTCAATGGGCGTTCTTAATTTCTTTGTTTCTGTTTGAAAAAAGCTTGAAATTAAATGTAATCGTTCTTCTAATCCTCGGTCTACTAAGTTGGGAATTTCGATCCGCATAGGAATTCTTCGGACAAAGGTTTGTAGTAGTGACGATGAAGTGTCTTCTGTCGTTGCACAAATGAGTAGTACCTGTGCTTGCCTTTCACTGTTCGTTTCACCAAGCCTACGATAAATTCCTCGATCAATAAATGTAAAGAGCATTTCTTGACCTTCTGGGGGAAGACGATGAATTTCATCAAGGAAAAGAATACCGCCGTTAGCTTTTTCTAGTAGTCCCACCCGATCATTTTCTGCTCCTGTATAAGCACCTTTAAGAACTCCAAAAATAGAACCTACTAACAATTGTGGATTATTCGCATAGTCAGCACAGTTGAAGGTAATAAAATCAGAATGCGTTTTCATCTTATTCTGCGATTTTGCATAATTGAAAATCAATTCAGCAAACATACTTTTTCCTACACCAGTTTCTCCAGTTAATAAGATGTGCATTCCATTTGGCGGATAAAGAATAGCTGCTTTGGCCTGTTCACTACAATGAAACAGGCTAGGGCTTTTTTGTGTGAATTCATCTAAGATATTGCTTATTTTTTTTTCTTTCGGTGTTGTTGAGCAAAAATAAATAGGTTTTGTACCACTTTTTTTTGCTTTTCCTAGCTTGACTAATTGATTTAAATCGCTACTGACATTTGCCCGTGTGATCTTCAGTTGTTCAGCGACTTCACTCGCAGTAACTGGTTGTTTCTCAGAATACTGACTAAGTAATTCTGCTACTTTATCAATTCGTTTCATTTTTTTTCCACCTTTAATGGATATTGTGTATGAACTAAGTATAATGTTGTGATCTTAAATAGTCAAAGTCACCTGTTTTATTTATTGCAATGTGTTTTAACTGATAATTAAAATGTGTTTTTATATTTGGAAAAATAAAACACATTTATCCAGATCAGTGTTATATCAATAGATTAGCTGTTTGGCATGCTTATTGCTTATATAACTATGTAAACGTAAATAGTGTTTTAAAGGAGAGGGTCGAATGATTTCAGAGACAGATGTAATGCAGATTATTGTTTATGCCGGGAACGCAAAATCACTGGCAATGAATGCAATTAAAGAAGCAAAAGGTGGAGAGATCGTTGCTGCAAAAAAAATGTTGGAGGAAAGTAAGAGCAATATGAAAATTGCTCATCAGCACCATACAGATATCTTACAAACCTTTGCCAGTAATCCAGATGAGTCGGCAAATATGTTTTTAACTCACGCACAAGATCATATGATGGCTGCAATTACCGTAACAGATTTTACGAAGGAGTTTATTGATTTACACGAAGAAATGCAGGAGTTGCGTACCTTAATTAGAGAAAACAGATAAAAAATAAAATGGAAAAGGTGATTATAATGAAAATTACATTAGCATGTGCAGGTGGAATGTCTACAGGAATGTTAGTAAAAAAAATGGAGGAGTATGCATCTTCACAAGGAATTGAAGCAGATATTTCAGCATGCGGATTAAGTGAATTAGAAGAAAGAGTCGCAGGCTCAGATATTATTTTATTAGGACCACAAGTAGGTTACCAGCAAGACGATGTGAAAAGAGAGTATCCAGAAATTCCTGTTTTAGTCATTGAGATGATGGATTACGGCATGATGAATGGAGAAAAAGTTTTTAAAAAAGCACAAGAAATTATCTCAGCTAACTAAGGCTTGTTAAAGGAGGATTACAAATGTCAGAAACGAAAAAAAGTACATTTACTAATGGGTTGAATGTGTTTGTCAATAAGTTTTCGAATAATACGTTTGTCAAAAGTATCGCTAATGGAATGATGATGACACTGCCGATTACTATTGTTGGAAGTCTGACAACAATTATTGGAATGATTCCTGGTTTACCTGAAATCGTTGTGAAAGCTTGTTCACTAGGAACATCAATTTCAAGTAATTTAATTACAATTTATGTGATTATTGGTATTTCTTGTGCGATGGCAAGAGAAAAAAAAGGAGATACGATTTCCTCAATCATTCTATCGCTTGCATCATTCTTTGTTTTGACTCCAATCACTGCATTTGATATTGGAAAAGAGAAACCTGCTATGGCGTTTGAGTTAACTTATCTTGGATCAAAAGGAATCTTTGTTGGAATGATTGTGGCATTGGTTGTGACTTGGGTATTTGCTAAGATGGTACAAAAGAGAATTACTTTTAGAATGCCAGAAAGTGTACCAACAGCAATTGCTAAAACCTTTGAAGCGATTGTTCCAGCTGCAATTATTTTTATCGTAGTTATTATAATCAGTACGTTGTTTGCTGAAACCAAGTTTGGCAATATCCATGATTTTATTTATACAAATCTTCAAACTCCACTTGAATCTTTAGGCGGCTCAATATGGTCGGCACTATTCATTATGTTTTTATCTGAATTATTATGGTTTTTCGGTATTCATGGAAGTATGGTTGTTGGCTCTGTTATTGCAGTTTTATTTACGACACAAGCTTATGCAAATATGGAAGCTGTAGCAGCAGGAGAAGTAGCGACAAACGTTATCAATTCATTTTTCTTAGATGCTTTTAAAGGACCAAGAGCATTAGCGTTAGCGGTAATTTTAGTCTGGATGAGCCGAAGTGAAAAATTCAAATCAATCGGAAAAATTTCCTTAGTTCCAAGTGTTTTTGGAATTACTGAGCCAATGAAATTCGGGATTCCAATGATTATGAATGCTGTTATTTTTATCCCACTGACTCTTTCGGCGGCTGTCTGTGTCGGGATTGCTTATGTCGCAACAATCATCGGTTTTTTACCTGTTATTAGTGTTAATGTACCGAAAAATCTCCCTACTTTCTTATCTGGTTTTATGGCAGCTGGATGGCAAGGATTAGTTGTGCAACTGATTCAATTTGTTGTAGTATTATTATTGTATCTGCCATTTATGAAAAAATTAGATAGACAAGGAGTAACAGAAGAAACTGTCAATCTTGAAAATCAATAGGAGCGTGAAAAAATGCAAACACTTCAAGTGGAAAGAGACGAGAACAATTTGGCGATTTGCATTCCAGATACAGTGGAGTTGCCTGTAAGAGTTTACTATGGAACGGATGGGTCGTTAGATATAGATGATACTACTTATGTAGAATTTCACGAAAAAGGTTGGCAAACGTTCAAAGATCCTAATTTTAAAGAACGACTTTACTTTAAACTTAAAGCAAAGTCTGATGTCTTTATTGGTTCAGAGAGACGGTTACCTCTGATAAATTTGTATAATTGTCGTGATATGGGCGGGTATCTTACAGTGAACGGTCGATTGACAAAGTGGGGAAAAGTCTTTCGTTCAGATGCACTTCATCAAGTAGATCAGCAAGGTCAAGTATATATTGAACAAATGGGTCTAAAACGGATCATTGATTTTCGTTCACCTGAAGAAATAGCAAAAGATCCAAATATAAGTATTTCAACAAGTCAGGTGTTTAACTTTAATCCTCATGCAGATGTTGCTCAGCAGGCTAGTACACAATCTATTTCTAAGAGGGATGAAGAGAAGATAGCGCAATTAGAAATAATGGTACAGACAAAAGCGGGGCGCGAGCAACTAGTCAAAAACCGTAATGTAATGATCAAACAAATGGAGCAATTAGTTTTGGGAATCCATGCCATTGAGGCGTACCAGCAGTTTTTTAAAGTGCTTTTACAAAAAGACTCGACACCATTGCTATTTCACTGCCAAGGAGGAAAAGACCGGACAGGTTGGGCTGCTGCATTATATTTAGCCGCTTTAGGGGTGGATAAAGAACAAATTTATCAAGATTATTTATTAACGGATAAAATGAATGCCCCTAGAAATGCGAAAAGAATGGCTATCTATAAAAAATACACAGATAATGAAGATGTGCTAGCTTTTCTAGCGTCATTACAGCAAACAAGAAAAGATTATCTAAATGGAGCGTACGACACAGTGGAGGAGCGTTATGGAACCATGGTCGGCTACTTGAATGAGGTATTAAAAGTAAATGATAGTCAGTTAGAATATTTGAGAGAAAACTATTTGTATGAATAAGTATAAACAAACCAGTGAGGCAGACTATTTTTTCTGTCTCACTGGTTATTAAAAATACGAAAAGTAATAATAATATTTAATGAAATAACATTTCTTATTTGAAAAAATAAAGCTTGTTTTTACATCATTGACAACGCTTTATTTTCGTGTTTTAATTACAAGAGAAATCAAGATTGTTACTGAATATTCAGGCTATACTTCATTTCTTTTATTTACATGTTTTAGCTAGCTGATCTAATCTCATTGAGGAGATATTATGGAAGTAAAAAAAGTAATTAATAATAATATTGTCAAGTCTCTTGATGCAGACGGTCATGAAGTATTGGTAATGGGTAAAGGTATTGGGTTTAAACAAAAGGTTGGCGATAGCATTGATGATACACTTGTAGAAAAAGTGTATACAAGTAATGCAGATTTAAATACAAATAAGCTGACTCAACTGTTATCAAATGTTCGCTTAGAGCATCTACAGGTTGCTAATGAAATTATTGGTTTTGCTAAGGTTTCTTTAGGAAAAAAGTTAAATGAAAATATCTACCTTACATTGACCGATCATATCGATTATGCAATTGATCGACATAATAATGGATTACCTGTTCGAAATGCACTGCTTTGGGAAATTAAACGTTTTTACAATCATGAATATTTGATTGGAAAAGAAGCGTTAAACATTATTTCCAATCGTCTGGATATATCTTTACCTGAAGATGAAGCTGGTTTTATTGCATTACACATTGTTAATGCAGAGTTAGATTTATCACAGGTTAGCCAAGTTTCTGAGATGACGAAAGTTATTCAGAAAATTATCAATATTGTTAAATATCATTATAAAACTGATTTAGATGAGTATACGTTGAATTATGAACGTTTTATTACACATTTGAAATTTTTTGTGCAACGACTATTTAGCGGAATAGAATTAGATAAAGATAAGGACGAAGGTTTCTTGTTTATGCTAAAAGAAAAGTATCAAGAAGAATATCTTTGTGCGTTAAAGATTCGTGAGTATATTGGAAAAGAATTTGGTCGTGATTTAAAAGAAGACGAGATGATCTATCTAACCATTCACATTAGAAGAATAACCAATAATTAAAGGATTGTTACTGTGTAAAAGCAGGCTATACCTAAGAAAAATCTCTTTATAGTAAGAGGTTTCTTAGGTATTTTTTTATTGTTTTTACTAACAAGCATATTCAATGGTTCTAGGATTACACTTATTGCAAAGAAAAAGCATTTTCTATAAAATGCTGTTCATTGAAGGAGGAAAAGGAATGAATTATCAGGAATTAGCACAAAAAATTATCGAAAATATCGGTGGAGAAAAAAATATTAGTGGATTAACTCACTGTGCGACAAGACTACGCTTTAATTTAAAGAATGAAGAAAAAGCACAGACTGATATAATAAAAAATACTGCAGGTGTGATGGGTGTTGTGTCAAAAGGTGGACAATATCAGGTTATTATTGGCAGTGATGTAGGCAGTGTTTACAAAGAAATTTTAAAAGAGGTACCTTCATTAGAGGGAGAACAAGTTGCGTCAACTGAAAAAGATGATCGTGGTGCGGCATCGAAAATCATTGATACTATTACTGGCATTTTCACACCTATATTACCAGCGATTACAGCAGCTGGTATGTTAAAAGCGGTTCTTTCATTATTAGTTGTTTTTAATGCGATTGATAAAACTGGACAAACGTACATCATTATTGATTTTATGGCAGATTCAGCTTTCTACTTCTTGCCAATTCTGTTAGCAGCATCATCAGCTCAGAAGTTTAAAACAAATATGTATCTAGCGATGATGGTGGGTGGGATTTTACTGCATCCTAATTTTGTCGGAATGGTAAATGCGATCAAAGAAGCTGGTGAAGGTGGTATTCATCTTTTCGGTATGCCAATTTCTGCTGTAACTTATGGCTCATCAGTTATTCCAATAATTTTGTCTGTCTGGTTTATGTCTTATGTTGAACCAATTGCAGATAAAGTATCACCAAAAGTGATCAAGTTCTTCAGTAAACCGTTGATTACTATTGCCATTGTTGGAACGGTTTCATTAGTTGTGATTGGTCCGGTTGGTTATCTTATCAGTGATGGTATTTCAAATGGAATCAAAGCGTTAGAAAATTTCAGCCCGTGGTTGGTACCGACGATTATTGGTGCATTCACTCCATTATTTGTAGCAACAGGTACACACTATGGTCTTGTTCCAATTGGTATTAACAATCGTATGACAACTGGTTATGATACAGTGATTTATCCAGGTATGTTAGCATCTAATCTAGGTCAAGGGGCAGCGTCATTAGCTGTCGGACTTAAAACGAAAGACTCTTCAATCAAGCAGTTAGCATCCTCAGCTGGTTTAACAGGTTTGTTTGGTATTACTGAACCGGCTTTGTATGGTGTCAATTTGCGATTTAAAACACCTCTTTACGCAGCGATGATTGGTGGCGGTCTTGGCGGATTATTTATGGGAATTGGACGAGTGAAAAACTTTACGGGTGGTTCACCAGGTTTATTGACACTTCCAAGTTATATCGGGGACGACACTTTAAAACATTTGTATCTTGCTTGTATAGGTGCTGCAATTAGTATTGGGATTTCCTTTGTCATTTCTTATATTTTATATAAAGAACCTGTTGCAGAAGAAGCTCAAAAAGTGGTTAAAAATGAAACAAGTGTTGATTCAGTTATTTCAGAAGAGATATTGAATGTGGCAACCCCAGTTAAAGGAGAAATCGTTTCTTTAAAAGCAGTTGAGGATGGAATGTTTTCAGAAGAAATCTTAGGAAAAGGCTTTGCAGTCAAACCTGTAGAAGGCGTTGTTTATGCACCTTTTTCAGGAACTGTCACCGCAGTATTTGACTCTAAGCATGCAATTGGTTTAACAAGTGATTCAGGAGTTGAATTATTGATCCATGTTGGTATTGATACGGTTCAGTTAAATGGAGAATATTATGAATATTTTGTTGAAAAAGGTCAAACAGTTCAAACGGGTGATAAATTAATTGAATTTGACTTAGATAAAATTTCTGAAAAGGGCTATAATACAATTACACCTGTTGTTGTAACAAATTCAGCTGATTTTGGTGATATTATTACGTTGACTAAAGTTTTGGCTGAACCTGGTGAGGAAGTAATGAAAGTGATTCGTTAATTAGATTTTTACTAAAAATAAATTGATGGAGGATGATTAGAATGTCATTTAGAAAAGATTTTTTATGGGGCGGCGCAACGGCAGCCAATCAATGTGAAGGCGGCTATAACGAAGGCGGACGTGGCTTAGCCAATGTAGATTTAGCACCAGTTGGACGAGATCGTTTTCCAGTAATCACTGGAGAGAGAAAGATGTTTGCTTTTGATGAAGAACATTTTTACCCAGCTCAAAATGCCATCGATATGTATCACCGCTACAAAGAAGATATTGCTTTATTTGGGGAAATGGGTTTTAAAACCTATCGTTTGTCAATTGCCTGGAGTCGTATATTCCCTCTAGGAGACGAAACAGAGCCGAATGAAGAGGGATTGAAGTTCTATGAGGATTTGTTCAAAGAATGCCGCAAGCACGATATTGAGCCCCTTGTAACGATCACTCACTTTGATTGTCCGATGCATCTTGTTGAAAAGTATGGGGCATGGCGCAGTCGTGAATTGGTTGGTTTTTATGAAAACCTATGCCGCGTGATCTTCAATCGTTATAAAGGCTTAGTTAAATACTGGTTGACGTTCAATGAAATTAATATGATCCTACACGCACCTTTTATGGGAGCAGGTCTTTATTTTGAAGAAGGTGAAAATAAAGAACAAGTCAAATATCAAGCTGCCCATCACGAGTTATTAGCGAGTGCTGTCGCGACAAAAATAGCGCATGAAGTGGATCCAGAAAACCAAGTAGGTTGTATGTTAGCCGCGGGGACAAACTATGCTTATACATGTAAACCAGAAGACGTTTGGGCCGCTCGTCAAGCGGATCGTGAAAATTTCTTTTTCATCGATGTACAATCTCGAGGAGAGTACCCAGCCTATGCATTGAAAAAATTGGAACGTGAAGGCATCGAATTACCCATTGAAGAGGGGGATTTAGAGTTATTAAAAGAACATACAGTAGACTTTATTTCATTTTCTTACTACTCTTCAAGAGTACAATCAACAGATCCAGCAGTGAATGAACAAACGGCTGGCAACATTTTCGCCTCTGTGAAGAATCCTTATTTAGAAGCAAGTGAATGGGGCTGGCAGATTGATCCATTAGGCTTACGGACAACAATGAATGAGTTGTATGACCGTTACCAAAAACCATTATTCATTGTAGAAAATGGCTTAGGAGCAGTGGATACACCAGACGAAAATGGACAAGTGATTGATGATTACCGTATCGAATATTTGGCAGCGCATATTCAGGCTATGAAAGATGCGGTAGAGCTTGATGGCGTAGATTTATTAGGATACACCACATGGGGCTGTATCGACCTAGTCTCAGCTGGAACTGGAGAAATGAAAAAACGCTATGGTTTCATCTATGTCGATCGTGATAATGAAGGAAATGGTACGTTAAAACGCTCGAAGAAAAAATCATTTGACTGGTATAAAAAAGTTATTGCGACAAATGGGGAAGATTTATCAAATTAGACTTTATTTTAAATAATCATTTTGTAAAATAAAAAGCTGTCGTGAATGAGAATTTTCATTCACGACAGCTTTTTTCTATAGCTTTCCATAATAGTGTTGATGTTTTGGTACATATTTTAAAATTGAATAAGCAGCAAGTGTGATCACAGATAAAGTTGCTCCAGTAACAAAGATTATTTTCATAAAACATTCTTCCTTTCAGTATTTATTATGTTTATAACGATGGCACATACGTGGACGGTAGGATTCGAACCTACACCTCATTAGGTCGAGAATAAACATCCGTTAGTCCTCAAAGAGTTTTAACACCACGTTCATCCACAAAATTGTTGTTTCCTATGATTAAACTATACCCTTAATTAATTAAATCAAACATAAAAAAGGTTGAAAAAAGTGTGAATTCATTTGAATTTGCTATGAAGAGTATAAATAAATATATAAGGAAAGAATTTTACAATCTCTCTTTTTTACAATAGAAAGTCTTTATTTTAAAAAAATCTATGAATTTTACAAGTTAAACTAAGTCATGTAAACAAAAATTTTTTCGATAGAAATGTAAGCGCGAACAGTTTTGTAGATAAAGGAGAGTGAACCATACATTCAGGATTAATAAACGTTCTAGCTGCTGGAGAACATCTGATTTTTTCTATTTACAATGGATTAGATGTTTGTCATGTAATCAACAGAAAATCATTTAGAAGAGAATAGTGGAGGAATAGTATATGAATAATCAACTTTTAGAAAAGCAATTAATTGATGCAACAAAAAATCTATCTAATACAGAGTCACAAGAGTTAGTCAAAGTGTTTTCTGGTGTTATTCAAGAGTTGAAAGAGGACGATCTTGCTAATACATCAAATTCTTCGTCTGTTCAAGCAGACGAACTAAGCGCATTTAGTCCCCGATTGAAAAAATTAAAAGAGCATTATTTAACTATTAGGCCTTCGGTAACTGCTCATCGAGCAAAAGCAGTGACTGAAGTTGCAAAAAAACACTGGGGAATGCCTAAAATTATATTGCGTGCCAAAGCATTTAAACATGCATGTGAAACAGCACCCTTACTGATTCAAGACAATGAATTGATTGTAGGACACCCTTGCGGACGCCCTCGTGCTGGCGCAGTTGCTCCGGATATTGCTTGGCGTTGGGTATTGGATGAACTTGATACAATCGAATCACGTCCACAAGATCCATTTGAAATTACAGAAGAGACAAAGAGAATGCTTCGTGAAGATATCTTTCCATTTTGGGAAACACGTTCACTAGATGAAGTTTGTCAGTCTCAATATGAAGAAGCAGGTCTTTGGGAATTTTCTGGTGAAGCTTTCGTCAGCGACCTATCCTATCACCAAATTAATGGCGGTGGTGACACTTGTCCAGGATATGATATTTTACTGATCAAAAAAGGAATTAACAAAATCAAAGAAGAAGCAGAAGAAAAACTTTCTGAATTATCAATGAGCAATCCAGATGATATTGAAAAAATGTACTTCTACAAAGCTGAAATCGAAACATGTGAGGGGATTTTAAATTATTCTAAACGTTTATCTGATCATGCCAAAGAGTTAGCAAATAAAGAGAAAGATTCAGTAAGAAAAGCGGAACTCTTAGAAATTTCAGAAACCTTATTAACGGTTCCAGCAAATCCGCCAAAAACATTTAAAGAAGCATTGCAATCAATTTGGACAATGGAATCATTGTTTGTTATTGAAGAAAACCAAACGGGTATTTCATTAGGACGTTTGGATCAGTATATTTATCCAATGTATAAAGCAGATATTGAATCAGGAAAGATAACAGAACATGAAGCTATTGAATTATTAGGTTGTTTCTTCATTAAATGTTCGGAATATATGTGGTTGTCTAGTGAAGGCGGGGCAAAATTCTTTGCAGGATATCAACCGTTTATCAATTGTACAGTCGGCGGAGTGAAGCGCACTGGAGGAGATGCAACGAACGAGTTAACTTATGCGATTATGGAAGCAATTCGCATGACAAAAGTGTATCAACCTTCATTGGCTTGCCGTATTCATAATCAATCACCACAAAAATATTTGAAAAAAATAGTTGAAGTTGTAAAAGCAGGTATGGGCTTTCCCGCATGTCACTTTGACGATTCCCATATTAAAATGATGTTGGCTAAAGGATTTGGTATTGAAGATGCCCGAGATTATTGCTTAATGGGCTGTGTAGAACCTCAAAAATCCGGACGTATCTATCAATGGACTTCAACTGGATACACGCAGTGGCCAATTGCGATTGAATTCGTTTTGAATCGTGGGGTTATGAAATGGCATGGCTCAAAGCAAGGAATTGATACAGGGGATTTAGATGATTTTACAACATTTGAACAATTTGATGAGGCCGTTAAAGAGCAACTGAGAAGAATCGTTCATTTATCAGCGATTGGTACTGTAATTAGTCAGCGCGTCCATTCAGAAGTTGCTCCAAAACCTTTGATGTCCTTAATGGTTGAAGGTTGTATGGATACTGGAAAAGATGTTACTCATGGAGGAGCAGTAGTTAATAATGGACCAGGATTAGTATGGTCTGGTTTAGGCACGTATGTAGATTCAATGGTTGTAATTAAAAAATTAGTCTTTGAAGATCATAAATATACACTAAAACAAATCAAAGAAGCATTAGATGCTGATTTTGTTGGATATGATCAAATCAAACGTGATTGTTTAAATGCGCCTAAATATGGAAATGATGATGACTATGCTGATTCTATTGCAGCAGAAATTATTAATTGGACAGAAAGGGAACACCAACAATATGACATGCTTTATTCAAAAATGAGTCATGGAACATTGTCAATTTCTAATAATACACCATTTGGAGAAATGACAGCTGCAACGCCAAACGGAAGAAATGCTTGGGTACCACTTTCTGATGGGATCTCTCCTAGCCAAGGAGCCGATAAATTTGGTCCTACAGCAATCATTAAGTCCGTCAGCAAGCTTGGTGTAGAAAGTATGACTATTGGAATGGTGCATAACTTTAAACTTCTCAAAGGTATTTTAGAAACACCAGAAGGCGAAAATGGCTTGATCAATCTTTTACGAACAGCTTCGATTTTAGGGAATGGGCAGATGCAGTTTAGTTATATCGATAACGATGTGTTATTGAAAGCCCAAGAAAATCCAGAAGAATATCGTGATTTGATTATTCGTGTAGCTGGTTATAGTGCATATTTTGTTGAATTATGTAAAGAAGTACAAGACGAGATCATTAGTAGAACAATGATTGAGCATTTCTAATGTTAGATTTTTAGAGGGAGTCTATTCGTACTTGTTATTTTAAAAGTCAAAGAATGGTAAGGAAAGCTGTTTAGTGCATGAAGGATTAAACAGCTTTTATTTCAACCTCATTTTATAGATGGAGGAAAAAAAATGAATAATGTAAATGGTCTAAATGCTTCTAATATTGAACAAGCTAAAATTAAACAAGCCAGTAGTTTTGAGCGTAAAGGACTGTTAAATGGGCTATCATCGGGTCTTCTTTTTGGATTAAATAGTGCATTGTTAGCTTTAGCGATTTCGTTGTTTCTATTTTCAGATGAACCTAATGCTTATGCGCTTCCGTTAGTATTTGCTGGATTTAATGATTTTTTAGCAGCAATTTGGCTGATTATTTATAATGCCTATCAAGGTAGGTTGAAGGAAATTGTTAGAAGCTTAAAAGTATTTCCAGGTAAAATGACTTGTTTAGCTGCTTTAATGGGCGGACCAGTTGCTCAGGGAGCATATCTTTTAGGAATTGCTTTTGCTGGTCCAACATATGCTGTACCAATTTCTGCTTTATGTCCAGTTGTTGGAGCGTTGCTTTCAGCTGTCTTCTTAAAAGAAAAAATTACCCAACGTGTTTGGGCAGGCATGGGTATTTGTGTCGTTGGTGCAGTGGTCATTTCCTACACACCACCTGCAGGAAATGTAGAGAATTTCTATTTAGGTATTATTTGTGCAGCAATTGCTGCTATAGGTTGGGGGCTTGAAGGTGTTCTTTCAGCATTTGGCGGTTCTGTTCTTGACCCTAAAGTAACAATTACAATCCGTGATATTACATCTGGATTGACATTCTTCTTGATTGTCATGCCTGTAGTGAATGGATTCGGTGTTTTTCAACAGGTGTTTCAATCACCAAAAACGTTGGTTGTCTTGGCTTTAGCAGCATTAGTAGCGGCTGTATCATTCTTACAGTGGTATAACGCCAATAGTATGTGCGGAGTGGCTAAAGGAATGGCTTTAAATAGTACGTATGTCATGTGGGGAATCATCTTTTCGGCAGTTGTCTCACAAGATTTTTCGGCAATTACACCAACAGTTATTGTAGGTGCTTTACTGATTACTTTTGGAGCAATTATGGTATCAGTCAACCCACTTTCATTTTTTAAAAAGGAGGCAGCATAATGGGCAAAACGTTATTACCATTACGGTTCCGTGTACTAAAAGAATTGGAGGGACAAAAAATGCATTTTCAAGAGTTGATGACTTGTCTCCATCCAGAATACGGTGCAGAGAAACAATTTAATGAAGCGGCATTTTTAGACCATGTACTTGCATTAAAAGAAAATGGGTTACTAGATGAAGCAGATGCATACATTAATGAGGAAAATCAACTATTAACAACTTATCAAATAAACGATGCTGGAAAAAAAATGTTGAGAAAATATTTGCCGAAAAAATAATGGAAAGTAGTGAGAGAAGATGTTGTCAGCAAATAAAACGGCCCGAATCTTTAATATTCAGAAGTATTCCATTTATGATGGGGATGGGATTCGTACGCTAGTCTTCTTTAAAGGCTGTCCGTTGCGGTGTAAATGGTGCTCAAATCCAGAAAGTGTAGAATCAGGATTCCAGGTTATGAAACAAAAATCATTATGTGATGATTGCGGAATTTGTGCGGATGTTTGTCCAAGGAACATTCACAAAATGCGTACCACTATAGATGGCAGGAAAGAACATTTTATTGATCGGGAAATTTCTTGCAGTGGATGTCGTGTTTGTGAAGAGAGCTGTCCTAAAAACGCATTGAAGGTGATGGGGCAGGATATGACTATTCCAGAAATAATGGATATTATTTTACAAGATACACTGTTTTACTTGAGTTCAAATGGAGGCGTTACTTTAGGCGGCGGAGAGGTGACGTATCAAGGTGCGTTTGCCGTAGAGCTTTTAGCAGAATGTAAAAAGAATGGTATTCACACAGCTATTGAGACCTGTGGTTATACGAAATGGGAGACAATGCAGAAATTTATTGATGTAACGGATTTATTTTTATTTGATATAAAACATTTTGATCCTGAGCGGCATCGTGAATTAGTCGGAGCAAGAAATGAACGGATAATGACAAACTTGGAACAGTTGTTTCAAGCAGGAGCAAATGTTTCAGTTAGAATGCCATTGATTAAAGGATTAAATGATTCGATGGAAACATTAAAAAACACTGTTTTGTATATTAAAAAGATTCAGACTAACGGCTATTTAAAAAGTATCGATATTTTACCTTATCACAAACTGGGTGTGGCAAAATATGAACAATTAGGACAAAGTTATCCGTTACAAGATGTTGATATGTCTTATACAGATGATGAACTTGAAAAAATCAGAGAATATATGGCTCAATTCGATTTACCAATTAGAGTAGTCAAGCACTAATGAAAAACTTTGATTGATAAGATGAAGTTATTGGATATATTCCTTTTACTCAGTCTAAAATTTTGTACTGACAGGATTAAAAGCTTAAATTGCAGAGAATGTTATTTATGTTATACTTTAAGTTAATAAGTGATGTATTGAAAAGGAGCGAATAGTGTGGAAAATGTTTATCTAACTGTCTACACCAGCTCAGAGCTTTCCAAACAAACGATCGAGCAGTCCGAAGAATTATTAAAAAGGTTTCCATTTAAGGTACGCCCGCATTTTCAATCTTTTGATAAAGTGAGTTCAACAATCAATGAAGCCAACCAAAGTTTTTGTAAACGATCGATGGATTGTTCCTCTTGTCCGTCAAGCAGTGGTATTTTTAGAAAGAAAAAGAATATTTCTTATTGCCATCGATGCAGTTATGGTTTAACAAAATTTATCTATCCTTTTCAATATTGTGGTAATATGCGTGGTTTGTTGATTTTTGGACCATTTTTTAGGGACGAGACAGACCTCAACTTATTGATTGTATCTGATATTGATAAAGCTGGTGCGAATGAAAAAATGAATATATTACACCTTTTTGAAGACGATGACTTAGAAAAGGTTGAAAATTTTGCTTCAGTGTTTGCTGCTTTTTTATCTCAAACATTGACAAAAGAACAGTTGGAAAAAGAAAAACAGAAGACTGAAAATAATCTAAAAATTCTGTCTCAAAAAATTGAACATATAGAGAATCAGGATAATATCAAAGGACTCACACCTTATTTTGTGTTTAATTCACTGACTACATTAGCAAGGTTGGCTCATTTTAATGAAAATACTAATTTAGAAGAGGCTATTTATAAGTTATCTAGCGTTATCCGTTACAACTATCAATCACAAAATCATTGCATTTCTTTAGCAGAAGCATTCGACTATTTAAATAGCTATTTAGAGATTAGTACAACTAGATTGACGAATCGACTATCTTATCAGATTGATCTTCCACCAGAATTGGCATCGTATCGTATACCTGTGATGACGTTGATTCCAATTGTAGAAAAGTTATTAGAACTCAGACTGTCTAAGTATGAAGAGGATTGTTCTCTATTATTTACAGTAGCAGAAACAAAAGGAAGTATTCTCATTACGATTCAAGAACAGATTTATCTAGAGAAAAAAAGAGAGTTGCCAATAGAAGATGAATTTTTTAAGGTTGTTGCTAAAAGTAACACGAGGCTGGTTGAATTATTAGGAGATCAGGCGTATGTTCGAATGGTGGAAACTTTAAATAAGTTGACTGTGGAGGTTATGATTCCAGCTTCTAAAGGATTAACATTATGACCAGAGGATGATGTTCATGAAAAATATAATGATTGTGGAAGAAGATGAGTTAGAGCGACAATTTATAAAAGAGATTATTAAAGAAAATTATCAACGAGAAAATCTAAATGTACTTGAAGTGCAAAATGGAAACGAGGCATTAAAGAAAGCTAGAGTGTTTCAGCCGGAACTAATTGTGATGGATATCGAAGCAGCGGGCATTAATGGATTAGAATTACAAAAAGAAATCTTGCAGATCAAACCAACAACATACACAATTTGGACTTCTATCTATTCTAATTTTGACTTGTTAAGACAAGGTTTGTCTTATAATATTCGAGGTTATTTGCTAAAACCATATTCTAAAACCCAAATGATGGAACATTTGGATAAGTTTATGTCGCGCAAAAAAAAATACACTCTTTCAGAAAGTTATAATAAGCAATTTAGTGAAGCTATCACTAAAGCAATTCAGTTTATCAAGAAAAACTTCAAACAGAAAACAACGATTGATGATATTGCTAGACATGTTTATTTGAATCCGCAATACTTTGGACGCTTGTTTCGAAAAGAGCTTGGAATCAGTGTGAGTGACTATATAAATTTATTGAAAATAGAAGAATCTTGTCGTCTTTTACTTGAATCAGAGTTGCCATTATATCGAATTGCAACAGAAGTAGGATTCACAGATTCCTCATACTTTACTAGAGTTTTTACGAAGCATTTAAAAATGACACCACATGAATATCGTAAACAAGAATCAGTCAAATAAGTAAATAGTTCAGAATATTATTGAGTTGAAATAGTTCTCTAATATATGCCTATGATATAATAAGAAAATAATTATAGCATTTTTTATTATAGAAGAGAGAGTGAAGAAAAATGTGGAAAACAAGAGATGAGAAAATTTCAGCATATCAATTATTAGTACAACAACAAGCTGCAATTATTGAAATAGAACACGATAAAATTGCTAACTTAGCCAATTCATCTGCATTATTGGCAAATGCGCTACCTAACACTGTGTTTGCTGGTTATTATTTATTTGATGGAGAAGAATTAGTTCTAGGACCCTTTCAGGGAAACGTTTCGTGTACAAGAATCAAAGTGGGAAAAGGTGTTTGCGGAGAGTCTGCTGAAAAGCGTAAAACATTAGTAGTGGATGATGTGAAAAAACACAAAAACTATATTTCCTGTGACTCAACTGCCCGTTCTGAAATAGTTGTTCCGATGGTTAAAGAAGGAAAATTATTAGGTGTTTTAGATCTTGATAGTTCCGTGACCAAAGGCTACGATGGAATAGACCAAGAATATTTGGAACAATTTGTTTCAGTTCTTTTAAAGGATACCGATTTTTCATAAAGTATGAGCCTTCTTTTCGCTTAATCTTTTTTTACGTGAGATAATCATAAAAAATAGGTAGGAAGGATGATTACAATGTTAGAAGTATATTTGAATTTTAAGAATCAAGCAGCTGAGGCAATTGCTTTTTATGAAACGGTTTTTGATGTGAAGAGTGAGGGGATAATGACGTTTGCTGATGCTCCACAAGATCCTGAAAACCCAACACCAGAAGCGTGGAAAGAGTTGATAATCAATTCTTCAATGACAATCGAAGGCGTACCTGTGATGATTTCAGATGTTCCTGACGGAATGGGTTTTCCATTTATCGAAGGGAATAATGTTTCTTTAGTAATCAGTACAGAAGATGAAGCGAAGATTGATCGGATTTTTGAACGTCTGTCAGAAGGTGGAAAGGTAACGATGCCTCTTGGTGAAACATTCTGGTCTAAAAAGTATGGGATGGTTGTTGATAAATTCGGTATTAACTGGATGCTTAATTATTATATGGAACCTTGAATTTGAAGTAAGTTATTAATGGGTAGTAAGAAATCATTGCTGGGTTTTAGGCATAGTCCAGAGATGATTTTTTGTTGTCAAGTTTTGGCAAAAACACGGGTAATAAGAATAGTTAAATCAATGTACATAGCGAAAAGATTATTTTAGTCAAGTTTTTGATATAATGATTTGGACACGACTTAAGGAGAGAAGTAAATGATAGGCTATTTGTATCTTTTGGTAGCAATAATAAGTGAAGTTGTAGCAACAAATCTTTTAAAAGCGACTGATGGATTTAGTAAATTACTACCTTCAGTAGAATGTTTAGCTGCTTATGTAGTTTGTTTTTATACTTTATCTAAAGCAATAAAGTATATGCCATTAAATGTAGCGTATGCAATGTGGGGCGCAATTGGGATCATCTTGATTACTTTTTTTTCAGTTATTTATTGGAAAGAACCGATCAATACACCAACAATTATCGGGATTGGTTTTATTGTAATTGGAACGATTTTGGTCAATGTTTTCGGAACAGGTCATTAGTTTTTTTACAGATTAAAGGAATTGACAGTAGAAGGCTCCAAATCAGTTGATGTGCCTTTAATAATCAAGAAAAATATGTTATACTAACGAAAGCGTATATTATGCTATTTAATCTTAACGGGGACGTTACGGATTCGACAGGCATAGTTGAGCTTGAATCGCGTTTCGTAGGTTACGTCTACGTAAAAACGTTACAGTTAAATATAACTGCTAAAAACGAAAACAATACTTTCGCTCTAGCTGCGTAAAAACAGCGGGTGAAGATCCTCTCGGCATCGCCCATGTGCTCGAGTAAGGGTCTCAAATTAAGTGGGATACGTTAAATTTTTCCGTCTGTAAAATTTAAAAGAGATCATCAGACTAGCGAGAGTTTGGGCCTGTTATGCGGCATGAACTTCAGCGAAGCCTTAAAATAGTATGACTATGAACGTAGAAGTTTAAGTGACAATGTGTTTGGACGCGGGTTCGACTCCCGCCGTCTCCATAACTTTTATGGAGACAGACAGTAGAAATGTTGATGTACAGAGGTTTGTACAGCGTTTCTACTGTCTATTTTTTTGCATTGAATGCCAAATTGAATGCCATAGCTATAATTCTACATAGTTAGCAAACAAAGCGGCAGTCTGTTCTTGTTTTTCCTTTGATACATGGGCATATATATTCATGGTTGTTTTTATATCAGTGTGGACAAGTCTATCTTGTACTTCTTTGATCGTTGCACTAACTTCAAATAATAAACTACAATGAGTATGCCTAAAACCGTGTGTAGTGATTTCTTTTAAAGAATATTTTTTACACACTTGCAACATGTACTTTCTTGTGATTGTCGGTTGCAAGTGTTTGTTGTCAGAATTACTAAAAATAAGTTGTTTCTTATTCATGGTATTTATACCTAGAATGAAATAGTGTTTCTTTTGCGTTATACGCCATTGTTTGAGTATGTTTAGAGTTTTATCATCAATACTAATAACTCGCTTAGAATTGATGGTTTTTGGCGTCTGTACTATCAGTTTGGAGTCTTCACCACGAGTTAACGCTTTGTTAATGGTTAAAGTTTTAGATTCAAAGTTTATGTCATTCCAGGTAAGCGCCAAAGCTTCGCCTTTACGAATACCAGAAAATGCGAGCAACCTGAATAATGTATATATTTTCGGTTCGTTTTCTTTCTCTAAACAACTAAAGAAAAGTGTCAGCTCTTCTTTAGTGTAAAAGTTTTCTTTTTTCTCTTCCAGCAGCTTTTTCGGTTTGGGCTTAGTTACTAATTTTGTGGGATTTGTAGATATTAAACCAGATCGGATGGCATGATCAAATACCATACCCGCATAGTTCATAATCATATTAAATCGTTTAAGCTTTTTAGCCCACAAGTTCATCGCTTCCTGGCAATGCTTAACTTCAATATTTTCGAGTCTCATTTTCCCAAAGAAGGGGAGAACGTGATTTTTGAAAATCCTCTTTGCTTTTACAAATGTACTTTCCTCTACAGTATTTTTATACGGCTCAATCCATTCATCATATACCTCTTGATAAGTGATATATTCTTTTTTCTGTAGACCGCTTTTCTCAAATTCTACTAAAAGTTCATTCAGTTTCTTTTGAGCCATCTTCTTTGTTTTGAAATTACGTCTAGTCGTCTTTAATGGCTTCCCAGTGGTCTGATCGATACCTAGGTAAGCTTGAAACGACCATAGTTTCGTGCCGTCTTTCTTTGTGTATTCTTTAAATGTTGCCATGTTTCTCTTCCTTCCATCTTTATAGGCGTTGCGAGATGGGGAGGAAAGGCAACCTGCTCTATTTAACCGGAAAATCTGCTTTGCCGTACTCTTTCCCTACGATGCTACCAGCGGTTAAAGTGACAGGAGTTTCGTTATCGCTTAATTCATATGCGACAGCATTAGGTACAGTGCCTCCTGGTTTGATTTCTGCCATTTGAGAATCTAAAAATTGAGTGTCGGGCAAGCTAGTAACTTTTAATTTATTGACTTTATTTGGGTCATTATCTTGCACTGCTGTAAAGTTCATAAGCCAAGCAGTATTAGGGTTGATAGCAGGACTTTCATTATATTCAGGTGAAACTAATGTATCGTACCAAAAAGCAAGTACGGGTTTATCGCCGTATTCGTTACCAACTTCCCCAGGTTGTATAACTTTGTTGCTTGTAATTTTCACACTGTAGGTATTACCTTTAAGCATTTTTCCGTCAAAAGTAGCATCTTTTGCAAACTTGACGAAATCACCGCTTGTTTCTTCTTTTTTTTCTTCTTTTGTTTCAGAAGTCTTACTTGTGCTGTTTTTAGAAACACTACTTTGCGGCTTGTCTGCACTAGACTTTTCCGTTTTCTCTTCTGAATTTCCACACGCTACCAATGTAACGCCACTTAACACAATCAAACTTAAAACAATTTTCTTTTTCATTTCAATTCCTCGCTTAATTTTATTATTTTAACAAATTGATTATATCATAAAGGATAGATGGCGATTAGTTCAATTTGCATATTAAAAAACTATGAGCATAAATGTTGTTCGGTAAAACAAGAACTAATGTTTGAAACACTATCAGAAAACTATTGCTATCATTATGATTATTGTGGATATTTATTTTATATAAAAGCCTTTTAATAACGAGGGTTTTTATTTATCATTAGCGCATGTGCAACTTCGCACATGCGCTAATTACACACCATACATAGAACGAGGTCTTTAAAATAGCAAATAGGAAAAAGCGGAGTTTTATACAAAAATTATTCAAAATATATCCATATGAGAATAACATTGAACAGTATCGTTTAACAATGGGTATATCGCAAAAAGATTTAGCTCAACAAGTGACATCTTTAGGGCGTAAAAGGTTTGGCAAAAAGTACACAGTATCTAAGCAAACCATAAACGCTATTGAAACATATCGTTATGATGCTAGCTTCGGGCTAATGATGCTGATCGCTGAAGCACTAAAGCAAGAGCGAAAAACAATATTTGTTTTTGATATGAAAAATAAGATAAGATAAACACTCTATATTAACGGTATAGAGTGTTTATTTTATGAAGAAACTTTTTTTCTTATTCTTTTCTTTAGCTTTGATTCGTTCTTGATCAGTGTCGGTGATAACTATTTCTGCGTTGGAAACTTGATCAATGCTATCGTATTCAAGAGGAATATTATTGAAATCAATCAAATACGAATCATCATCAATAATAGATCCGCGCGAAGCTACATAATAAAGTATAGCTTCAATTACAAACTCTTTGCTAAATCTGTAACGTTTCTCCACATCTTCGATACTATGTGCGTCTTTTTCGCTTGATAAAACAAAATAATGCAACGGCAGTATGGCTTCATAAATCTTTCTTTTCAAATTGATTAACTCCGCTGTTAAGAGTGATTTTAAATAGATTTTAGAGAGTGGAGTGGATACAGTTATACGGCGTCCTTTAAAAGTTTATTCGTATGACTGCGACTAATGATGATCAGGGACAATAAAGGAGTTAAAAAACAATAACTCATACCTGTAACTGATATAAGAGTAGTTTCAAATATATGAGAAGAGTAAGGGATACCTTTGAAAATATACATCATAAAGAACAAAAAAAATAGAGGTACCAATAAAATAATAAAAAATATAAATAAAATAGCAAGAAAGAAAAATTGATTATATTTTAGCAAAGTATAGAGACTTAGAAGCCAAATCAACGCTCCCATTACCAATCCAAAAGTGAAGAGGTCAATTCCCGAATACAAAGAGAATATGCAAAACATAAGGTTAATAGTTAATAATGAAATATGTAGAAATTTATTTAACAAAATATAACAACTCCTTTGTATATTGATTATAGCATAAGGGGGGGAAATAAAATTGGAAAATATGGAGGAATCAAGATGACAGAGAAAACACTCGCTAAAAAGCTAGCAGAAGAAACTTTTGCTTTGTACCATACAGGCTATTTTAATAAGTCTTGGGGAAACGATGGGAAATTGATAGTTGATGAACTGGAACAACATTTTAATGAGATTATAGGCGAAAACCACCAACTAACCTTTGAGGTTGGGGAGTATTACGTTGTTAGCGGTAGTTTAATCGCTAATGTATTGGATACGCACGACAGTGGTTGTACGGTTAGAATTTATGATCCAAGCAATAGTAAATTTTGGGACAGCCCAATGTTTTACGAATCCGTTTGGGGGCAAACTAGGAAACCAGCCACCGCCGAACAAATAGCAACGTTTAAAATGGCAGAAATAAAAAATGATATTGAGATTATTATAAAAAACGGTGATAAAGATTGGATTGAAATCGTGGAAGATATTGAGGGATATCTAGCCGAAGAACTGCAGGAGAAATAATCATGTGCTGTTAGATTGGATGGTGATAGCTGATGTGTGAGTATTGCCTCAGTAAGATTCTCTAATAAAAAAATAATAATAAATATCCTGTCCTGTATAAATTGCTAAACCTATGAGTCCCAGAATAAAAGATAATGTAAATAATTTAGTAAACAACGAGACATCTGGGTTAATAAAACGATTAAATTGTAACTTGTTGCTGATCAATGAGTAGATTAACAAGTATAAAAAAATGTGGAAAACGAGAATACAATTCCAACTTCGTTCAAAGTATCATCCCAATAACCTTCGTTGAAGTAAACGGCGCTTTCATAACCAGAATTATTCATACGATTATCAATGATGAAACCTAAACATAGCATCAAAAAACAGATGATACTATTTATACCAAAACTACTAACAAGAAATCCTTTAATTTTTTTCACAATAGCAACTCCTTTACGGAGTAATTATAACATATATAGGAGGGGAGCAATGACACTGATACCTGAGCTTGACTACAAGCAAACTAAATAGAATGCAAGATCAACTTTAAAAAAATGCCGAAGTTGGCAACGCATGAGTGGTATCTCTGTTAGTTTAGAATCACCAATAATAACGGATATGCCACGAAATAATAGCAATACAAATAACGAGGAACGAAAAATGATCAAAAGATTTGGATTGGTATCTAAGTATCATATAGCCACTAGTAAAGAGTCGCGAGAGGAAATACAAGCTGTTGTGAGCGCCTTAAAGTCATTATCAGACGTCTCTGTAGTCAATCCATGCGGTACGGTCAAATTAAGCCGTATTATTAAAGTGTATAAAGAAGACGAGTTAGGAAAAGTACAAGAAATTACCTATAGCGTCAAGAATATTGAGAAACTAAAATCATTAGAATTAGTAGAATTTTCCGAAGCTTATAGAGGTGGTAAGTTACTAGCTTTTAAAAAAATAGTTTTTTTTAGGGAAATATTAGGGTTTTAAGCTCGAAATCCGTTGTATTATGATAGTATCAACAAATTAGATAAACCACCAAAGCAAACAATCATACAACTATCTTCCCATTTTAAGAGTGATCATTGTTGCAGGTGGTTATCAGCACTCACAGGCTAACAACAAATAAACTAAAAAATGATTTGAGACCCACTCCTCAGTTGGTTTACTCCATTCTTGCCTGTGAGTGTTTTACATAGCTGCTGTGCGGTTAACCTGTCACAAGTGACAGTTTAATTAACGACAATGCCTCCGCATCCATATGGGCAAATACGCTCTAACGTGGAGGCTCTTGTACATAGAAACCGAGGATGTGGTTTGTGGGTTTGAGGTGGTTTGCTGAGGCGGATGTGTAGGCTTCTTTAAATTATTGATAGACACGGAACGTTTGTTCGTTTATAATCAATTCATAATCCTTGCGATTATATCTGCTGTGAGAGAAGTTCCGAAAACGCTTGTTTTTTAAGCTTCTTTCTGTTTTAATCAAATTAGCAGATATTTTTTACAAGGAGAGTTGGTTTATAAATGTCAGGAGAACATAATCCGGTTTCGTATAAAGAAAATATTTCTTTGCGAGTGGCAGGAAATCAAATGCAAAAAAGTGAAGGCTATAATCTAGAATATGTATTGACGTCATTAAATTTAACTGAATCTATGATAAAAAAACATACCTACATATTAAAGGTGGGGAAAGATATACCAAAGAAGATCGAAAGCTTTTAGAAATGAAATTGATGAACGTAGAGGAAGGTTCGTTAATCGCAGGACTGAAAATTGCGTACAGTGATATAATCGTTCCTGCCATACCATTAATTATTGAAAATAAAGAAATTATATGGAATTCAATAAAATCATCATATGAATTTCTCAAGGCCAAAATAACTGCAGCAAAGGAGGGAAAGGAGTTGACCATTACACAAACTACTGATACTGGCGGAAATAACTTCTTAGTGAAAGATGTTTCTGATAGCACTGTAAATATTTATGTTTATCCAGGCGTAGATCGGTTAGCAGATGAACTATCCCCTGAATTTGCTAGTATGGCTAAAATGGTTGATGGGGATCAAATATCTTCAGTTGAGTTTACTAATAGTGATACACACGATGATTTTAAATTTACTCCAGAAGACAAGGAGTTATTTTCAAGGCAAACTTATACAGAAGATTCGGTAATCACGATTACAGGTAAAATTTATGGAGGAGATTTCAAAAGCCAGAGCGGGAAAATCGATGTAATTAGTAGCTCAGATTTTAATGTAGTTTCAGGTGATATGTATCCTTTTAAAATAAACGGGAATTTAGATACTGAGGAAACTTGGAAAGAAATGTTTTTAGAAGAGAAAACCTATTTTTGCAAAAAAAGGATAGAGATAAATACTACAAAGAATCCTATCATTAGTGTTCTTGAATTAATAATAATAGATTTTGATACAAAACAAGAAATTTATGAGACCTTATATCTGGATTTAGATAATTGATAGCAAAATAACTTAGTCATCGCTTATGTGGTGGCTTTTCATTTTCGTCAATTCATTCTTTGTGTTATAATTAATTTACAAAAAGAAAGGGAGTGCGTTTATGTTGAAGAAAAGTTTGTTTGTTGCTAGTTCCTTGGTGGTATTTGGTTTATTTGTTGGTATGAATTCTGTTAATGCGGAAAGTGCAGAACTAAATGGGGAGAAAATTAATTTAAATGGCAGAGCAACGGTCGTTGTACGTGAGGTTACCTTAATTTCAGGTCAATTATATAATATTGATGTAGGATCGATCAATTCAAGTGATTTCGCTACAAAAATTTTGTTTAAATATTCTTCAGAAAATCCTGAAAATGATTATTTTGTGTTCAAGCATGACAGATATTTAAACGGAGTGAAAACAGTAACAACTAGTATGAGTAATAATAATAATACAGTTAATGAGTATAAATATTCTCCTGCTTCTGACCTAAACTATCCAGTAGCTACGGCCACTGAGCGTTTTACAATAATTAATTATTCGGTAAAACCGAAGAAATTCAAAATTGGTATCACATCCGGAATGCATATGAAACAAAATGTGTGTATCGACTACAGCGACATTGATTTTAATTTATAAAACAAACAAGGAGATAGCCGTTGAGCTATCTCCTTTTCTTGTGCTTTGGTTTATACTGCTGCTAGGTGGCTACGTCAATGCAAGAGTATTATAACATAATTAAATACATAGAAAAGAGAGTGTTAAATTTGTGGAGAAATGGGAACTAGCTTATGAAGCTTATAAGCAAGGAATGAAATACAAAGACATAGCAGAGAAACACGGAGTATCTATCAACACAGTTAAGTCGTGGAAGTCTCGCAAGTGGAATGCACCTCCTGATAAAGAGGGGGCGACCAAAAAGAAAAAGATTGCACACAAAAAGAAGTTGCAACGAGTAATAGAGAATGACGACTTAACGGAACAGCAAAAGATGTTCTGTTTATTTTATTTGCAACACTTTAATATTACTAAAGCTTATCAATGTGATTATAATTCAGCCAGAGCCAATGGAGCTAGAATGATAGCAAATGATAGCATAAAAAAAGAATTGCATAGGCTCAAAGCAGAGTTGCAACAAGAAACATTTGTCGATGTTAAAGACTTGATCCAAGAGTATGTAAAACAAGCCTTTACTGATATTGCTGATTTCACAGAATTTGGACAAGAATTAGTTGAGTTTGATGATGTAGAAGAACGTCCTGTATCCTTTGTAAGGTTTAGGGATTCTAATGAGGTTGACGGCACTTTGATACAAGAAGTCAAAAAGGGTAAGGACGGTGTGTCAGTCAAGTTATGTGATAAGCATAAGGCCATGAGCGAGCTTATGAAATACTTGGGTGGCGATGCATTGAGACAGGCTCAACATAATAAACTAAGTGGTCCAAAAGAAGGTGAAGCATCTAATGATTGGAAACAAGCGGTTATCAACGCTGCTAATAAACGGGCGGTGTATAACGATGGATAATGAATTTGTTCCTTTTACTGATATTGGAGCAGCGATCGACTACTACTATGACAAACCTACAGCATTCTTTCAGAATATTCTTTTTATGAACCCTGACGAATGACAAAAGGATGTTTTAGGCGATCTAGCAAAGCATCCTAAAGTATCTGTCCGATCTGGACAAGGTGTAGGTAAAACAGCATTAGATTATTACAGTGCACGTATGGCGATCCCGTATGATAGCTATATTATGGCCAGCGTGGATCAGTTACGTTGCTAGTAGCAGCAAACGGCGCTATATTGCTGTAAATCCCGATGATGGACAGATCGATACGACATGGGGTAGAGGATTTTTTAATTAGAAATATTTTTTTCAAACAGAGTCTGTAAATATAATTTCGACACAATTATTTATCCAATAATACATTGATAAAAGAATTTGTATAAGTTATTATAATATATGAATATAGTTGTTACTTTGTGTTAAATATCTGTATTCATATGTGTACATTAGATAAACAGGAGGAGAATAAATGAAAAAATTTATGTTTGGAGTTTTTGTTTTTGCGGGTTTATCATGTGGGGGGACTACGTTTGCAGAAAGTGAATTAGATACTGTTGATAATAATAATGAAGTTACAGATTATTACAACATGGAAATGTATTCTTTAAATGATTTTGAATCGTCTGGCTATGAAGGTACTGGGGTAACTACTGAAAATGCTGTAATTCCAGATATTCCAAATGATGTAGAATATATTAGTGATCTGGAAGATGGTTCGCCATCTGCGGAGCCTGAAAAAATTATAGGTTCTGACAACAGGAAAATAGTTGCAGACACTACTGTTAACCCTTATAGAAAAGTAGTATTTTTAAGTATGAAGTTTCCAAACGGAAAACGTTATATAGGCAGTGGCGATATGATTTCTTCTGATACTGTGTTAACAGCTGGACATTGCATTTATAGCAAGAATGATGGAGGGTGGGCGACAAGTGTCGAAGTTTACCCAGGGTATAATGGAAGTTACGCCCCTTATGGCGTTGCTTACTCGAAAAAACTCATGAGCGTTAAAGGGTGGATTGAAAATTCTAGTTCTGCATACGATATTGGAGCAATTAAGTTAGATCGTAGTATTGGAAATTCTGTAGGTTGGTTTGGTTTAACCACAGGGATGACAAGTCCAATTACTCTTTCTGGCTACCATGGAGATCTAAACAAAAGAATGGGTACCGAAACTGGGAATATTTTAAAACATACAGATAATAATGTTTATTATACCTTAGATTCAACAGGTGGGTCTAGTGGAAGTGGTGTTTATAATAATAAAGGTCAGATTTTAGCAGTACATGCTTATGCAGGAGCGAAAAATAATTTCGGGACAAAGATTAACAATGCTAATTTTAGATTAATTCAGCAATGGATAAATCCTTCAATAAACTATAATCAATATCATTCTAACTCTGGTAAATATGCAGCAAAACTGAATACGTGGGTATATAATAATAAGGATAATTTTACAGCTAACACTCAAAAAAAAGCAATACCTAAATATACAATTGTTGATGTTAAAGCTATTGATTTCAGCGCTAGTGGCTATCCTAGATTAGTCACGAATGAAGGATATCTTTCGGCTAATAAAGATTTTTTTGTTAAAGTAGTTGGTAATGTGGACCAATATATTACTACTCCACAAAAATTGGTAACGAAGGAAAATATATGGGTATATAGTAATAAAGATACGTTCTCTAAAGAAACCCAAATAAAATCTATACCAAAAGATACAATGTTAGATATTCGAGATATTGCATACAGTAAAGATGGTTGGCCAAGATTAGTTACAAGTCTTGGGTATATTTCGGCAAATAAGGGATACGTAAAGCCGGTAATTAGTAATATTGATCAGTATATTACTACTGTTGGTAAAGTAGAAGTTAAAGAGAACATTTGGAGTTATAGGGATAAAGATTCTTTTTCCACCAGCACTCAAAAGCAAAAGATAAATAAAGGTACAATACTGTCAGTTCAAAGTATCATTTTTAGTAAGGATGGCTGGCCAAGATTGGTTACTGACAAAGGCTATGTTTCAGCGAATAAGCAATACGTAAGTTTAGTTAAGTGAAATAAACCAATTGTTTGAAAAATCATATGAACTTGTACGATAAGTGTAAATAGTAAAAAAAGCTACTGATTATCAGTAACTTTTTGCATCTCACAACGCCTAATTTTTGAATGCCATTTCGTTTTTATTTATTCGTATTGGTTAGTATTAATAAAGAGCAAAAAAGATATATTTCAGTGTATATTAGCACTAGTTAGCATTAGTCTTTTTACTCCCGCCGTATCCACTCGTTTTTTAAAGATAGGTGCTAGAAACGTTTATCTTTAGGGTATCATAACACGTTTTTAGCACCTGTTTTTTTGGTTGACCAAGATATGACCACACGATTAATTATAAGTTTACAAGAGTAGCAAAGTTGTTGACTGTTTCATCCTTAAAGCAATTAACTCTGACAACCATTAACTATTTTTGTTTATAAAAATTAAATGATTCTCATTCAAGGTGCTAGAAAAGGAATTAGAACATTAAATTTAGATTATTTATCAAATAGCTGAGAAAGTATCCTACCTTAGTTGTTTAAAAATAGTGAAGTTATTTCATACGGCATACTTTTTTCATGTGAAATTTCTATAGGTCTTCCTTCGTCAAATGAAAAAATTGGCGAATCAGGCATGGCAAGTAGTATAGATGAATGTGTAACAATAATGAATTGTGAACCTTTTTCAACTAAATTCTTTATAGATAACATAAAAGAGAGCTGACGCTGAAGAGAAAGTGCGGCTTCTCGTTCATCTAAAAGATATAATCCATTTCCTCTTCCTCTGAAGCGGTGATTAACTAGGTTTAAAAAACTTTCACCACTCAAAAGAAACGAAGTTAACATAACGTAATGTTTTTGAGACATTCAAATAATTGTGAATATTATTTGTAGAAAAAGTAACACTGTCTTCCTCATGATTAAAGCCCTCACCGCAATAGCCTCTAATCGAGTTGACTTTCCAGTTCCATTCTCTCCATAAAAAAAGTAATAGATTTTTCAAAAGTTAGTGAATCAAATTTATTTGATCCTTCAATTTCAGCGAAAAAAGAATCCTTTCCAAAAATTACTTAACATGATTACGTACCCCTTTTTTGAATTTTAATGTAAAAAATAAGGCACCGCAATACATATAACTTAACATCAATTTTTTTTAGATAGATATATTATAAGTAAGAAATTATTATTGTGTATTTTTAAACTTTGCAACAGAACCATAGAAAAACTTTCAAGAAGAAATGTTACAGCTAAAAGACATATAGCTATGTATTCAATTAAAGTTATAGCATAGAAAAGGAGATAGCTGTTATTTAAGCTGTCTCCTTGTTTGTTTTATAAGTTAAAATCAATGTCGCTGTAATCTACACACTCTGATCCCATCAGTTGCAAACCTGAATTGACTGCTAAAGTATACTTCAAAGGTTGCGCTGAGTAGTTTGTTATTCTTATATATTCTCTTCCTTCCCAAGAAGCATTCTCAAATTTATAATCTAATGCACTAATAAAAAATGTAGCCTTGTTGTCATAAACTAACTGTTGTAAATGCTTCCGAGGTTGGTAGGGATAACTTATATCTCTTCGAAAAACAAAACTTTCTTTTTCTGTTGAGTCAACAGCGACTTTTACAACATATTTAGAAAAAATCATATCACTTTTAAAGGCCCCTATTTCAATTTCAACAGCTTGACCTGAATTCAGCGTTACCTTTTTGACCTGAGGCGCACCTCTAGTTACTCCACTTGCACTAAGCCTAATAGTTTCTTGTTCTTCTGCATTTGCTCCTTTAGGTGCTATAACCAAACCAAACACGATTAAACATCCTGCTACCAATAATTTCTTCTTCAAAACAAATCACTCCTTTTATTTATTGTAATATAATTTTATCTTAAAGTACGGTTTTTAGTCAAGGGATACCTAGTTTCATATCTAATATTTTATGTATTAGCCGGTGAAAGATAGAGTTAAAGTATAGAATGTTTTTTACTAATGGAACTGAAACTGTCTATGGAAATTTAGTAGTATCCATTAGTAGGATTGGAAATGGGCACAGAAAAATTTTCCTTAATTAATTATTCAGCAAAATCAGTAAAAACAGGCATTAATTCTAGTTTACATTTAAAAGCAAATATATATGTTGACTGTAGCGACATTGATTTTAATCTATAAAATAATTAAAAAAATCTTTATCAATAATAAGTTGATAAAGATTTTTTTATTCACATGCAACTTTCTAGAGAGAATCATTATGATTTATTGCCCAATCAATTCAAAATTAAATGAGTAGAAACGATCAATTATCTTTCGCTTTCCATTTAATCAAATACAAAAAAATCATTATCCAAGACAGTAGTACCGAAAAAATACTTGAAACTTTTTGAATGGTAGTTTTTTTATAAGAAATAGTAATATCATGAACACCTTGATCAAGTCTAACAGTGACAAGACCAGCTTTATTGTAATTACTAATGACTTTTTGATTTTCTTTCACTTCATAGCCTTTGTAATAAAATTTAGGCAATTGAACCTCTTTGGTACCATCTATTCGTAAAGCGTACTTACTAAATTCATACTGATTTACTGTTTGATTCAACGCATCATTATAAGGAACGCCATCAATAATTAAACTAGGCGATGCAAAGTATTTTTTAAAATCAGTGTCTTTGACTAAATATTCTTTTCCATGTCCAATTTCTGATTCATAAAAATCAGAATAATTTTTATTTGTTACTGTGATATTATTCTGGCTAGTACTTTGCATTAAGTTATTTACATTAAAACCAATAGTTAAAAGACTGGTCAAACTGAGAAATACAAACACATCCTTACTAGAAAGAAAACGGAATTGTTCAATCAAATTAACCGCAAGCAGACTGGCAAAGAAAGAAGCAAATAACAATACTCGCCATGGAAACTGGATTTTTGCTAAAATAGATATTTTAAACAACGCCCAAGGAAAAAGATTTGTAGCTAGAACAATTAAAAAGATTGTGATCAATGTTAAGCGTTTATTTTTAGGTGTTAATTTAGGATAATTGAAACCTGCAATAATAACTGCGAAAAGTAGGAATACACCAATATTTGGTTTTAACTCCGTAAAAGGGGCACTTAAATTTGCAAGACTATTAACGAATAAATTCCCTAAACTAAAGTTCAAGCCACTTGTCCATAAGGTTGTGCGAGCAAAATTAAATGTCAATTGATAGGTTTGCTCTAAATAAGGAAGCAAAAACCAAGCAGATAATCCAACGGTTAGCAGGCCCGCTTTAATCAAACTTCTTATTTGTAATTCTTTACACTTTTTCCAATTAATCAATAAAAAAAGAAGTAGTAGCATAAAAGAGTAGAAAGCTGTAATCAAGTGGCTGGCAATCAAGAAGCTCATACCGACCGCCAATAACTGCCAACGATGTTTATCGCTATAAAAAATAGAGTAGACGCCTAAAACAAATAATGGCAAAAAGGCAAAAGCTAAGGTCTCTCCAAGAGCCGCTCGAACAGATTGATCGATTAATCGATAGGTGGACAGTGTATAGAAACAAGAAAATAGCAATGCCTGCTTTTTATTGTTTTTTATAGAATACAAAAAATAATAAGATGAAACTGCCGTGATCAAACTAATTAGTAATTGATATAAATAATAAGAAGGAACAAAAGAGAGCCCAACTATTCGAAAAATAGCAAACGGCAATAATAGAAGTGATGGGTAAAATAAATCTGCACCATATCCAAAATTCAACCCCATATTAGGAAAAACCCTTGGAAAAAAGTCCAGATGTTTGACTGCCTCATAGTAGCTTTCTAATCTGGTTCGATGAAACAAGAGATCATCTTGACTGAAAATGTAGTTGTTAAAAAAATAAGGGAAAATAGAAATCATACTTATCCACAACAAGATAAGTAAAATAACAAGATTTGTTTTGCTTTGTTTAATATTCAAGTGAGTTCGCCTGCTTTGTATGTTTTTTTTATTTTAACAGAAAAATGAATATTAATATAAGATATTCATTGAAAATAAGGTCTTCTTTAATTAAAATAAAGGTTTTATGAGTATAACAGACTTCTGGGAAGAGGAGTCGTTTAAATTGATTTATTTGTAGTCTGAAAAAATGACTCAAATTGAGGTTTATTTATGGTAGGTGAACAAATAAAAAATATTTAATTACTTAAGGGTTGATATTTATAACATTAAGTGTTAATATAAATGTACCCTAACAGTATTTTCATTTTACTCAATCCGAGTAATACTCCTTATCCCACCTTGAAAAAGGTGGGATATACTGTTTTAATCGGCGTTTTTTGATTAAAAGGTTAACTTTCCTTCAATAATCCAATTGTGTAGTTATTCAATAAGTTTTCACTGTCCCTCTCATGAGTTAACATCTTGACTTCTTTTTTTACATTGGTTGCATGTGTAACATCGCCAGCATTTTCTAGCAAATGAATGAAATCATAAACACGTTCCATATAAACAGGTTCGCCTTCAAGAAGATAATTTAAAAGATTTGTTAAGTATTGTAAATTTAATTTGAAATTATAATTTTCATTTTGTTTGTCTTGTTTCTTTGCTAGTCTAATGTACTTCTCTGCACCTTCGTAATCTTTTGCATATAACTTTAAAGTAATTAAATTAATTAGGATACTATGAGCGAATTTTTTTGTAGTAAAATCACGTTGTTCTTCATATTTAATTGGAAACATTTTAGTAATTAGTAAATCAGCTTCCTTTGCATTAAAAAATCGAATAAGATTATTTGTTATTGCGTAATCGTATTGAAGGTAAAATGATTTGTTCAGTAGGCCATCTAGAGTACTCGCTATTTCTTTTTGAGTAAGTTCTTCTACTTCATCCCAATGATCATGAAAAAAGTTTTTAATTGCTATATAATTTGATAGTTCTCGTAGTGTTTTTTCTTCTTTATTTTTTAAAGAAAAATAATAGCTTAGTAGCTTTTGCTTTGTACTTTTATTTTCTAAATGGTTTGCACAATAATAAAAGTATTTTCTAAAATCCTGTTGTTCTTTATCAAACGTTGCGAAACGGAAAAATTCTTCACTATTAACAGAGATGTGACTTAGTATTTCTTCTAATTCATTTATCTTTAAGGCGCGTCGCTCACTTTCAATTTTTGAATATGTTGAAGGGTCTATATATTCAGGCATCATTTCTTTTTGAGTAAGTTTTAACTTCAATCTAAAAAAACGCAAAGTATCTATGATATTCAAGGCTTTTCCTCCTTTTTTATGCGATTATAGCATAAAACAAGTGTTATATTCTCTTTTTTTTAAGAAATTCTGAATATTTTATATTTAATATGCTAATTTCGCATTTTGAGATTTTTTTACTTTCAATTTCGTTTGTTGTTTGCTATTCTTTACTTAAGGGAATTTATTTGTTTGCAAACACTGTTTTTTCAAAAACTAAATATGGAGGTGTCTGTAATGATTTCTTTCTTGACTTTGGTGTCAGGAGTTATTAGCGTCTACGTAATTTGCGTTGGAGGCTAGAAGTATAGTGGTTCTATTTGAATTCAAGCTATCAAATTATTCTAGTGAACAAAAAAATTTAACTAAAAAATAAATGTATAAATAAAAAGTGCGTAACAAAAAAAAGTGCAAAATAGTAGCTTCCGATTTACTTTTCCTGTTGAATGAAGTAAATCAGAGGCTATTATTTTATTTGTCTTCTGTTGACTTATCGGTTGCTAGTGTTGGAATTAGGTATTTTTCCAAGCCATATTTTGCAGCTAATGTCTTTGAAAACATTTTTTCTTGAGCAATTTTCATAGCGTAAAAAAATTCAATTTCTCCTTCGGTGGGTTCGTCAATAGATAAAATATCTTTACTGTAGGTTAGTGCAATTGCTTCTGAAAAGTAATAAGAATCGTTTTTAGAAATGGAAAGTCGTAAGGTATCACCAAATAAAATATCGTTTTCATCAGCAAATGCATCTTTTTTTAAGTTAATCAACCATGTATTCTGAAAAGTTGTTGTTACTTTTATCAAATTTTGATTCATTGTTTGTTTCTCCAATCGATAAAATAATAGAGGTACAATTACATTATACCAAATAGTAGTTAATTTTAGACTAAAAGATGAAGGCTGGACATTTTTTTGAGAATTATGTGCTAGATTTTTAAACATCGATGTCATTGTTATGATAAAATGATAGGTACGAAAAATCAGTATAAAAGTAGTGTATTAATAAGTTAAAAGGGACTTTTCTACTTGGAAATAAACGGACAAATTTCAAAAGGAGTAGTAAAAAATGAAGAAAATCACACCTCAGATGTTTATCACATTAATAGAAAATAAAGAAGAACGATTTGCGATTATCATTAATCATTGGTTCTATTACATAGAAAAAGGTCGTATCTACAAATTTCAACAGCATAGTAATGCGAAAGTTCTAACAATGATGGATTCATATTATGATGGACAAATGGATAGTGAGACATTAATTAATGAGTTGAAAAAAAGTATTATCAATCAAATTCAATATGATTGGTTTACAGATGTATGGATGGAAGCTATTATTGAACGGATCGGTGGTTCAGCATACGATTTAGAGGCATTCTTTTTCTAAAATACAAAATATTGCATTTTTTAGAATTTGGGATGCTTTTCATTTGTAAAAATAAAAATAGGATAGTAGGATAATGGTATCCTAACAACAACTTTTTTTCATTTACTCTCATGAGTAAAACTCCTTTTCCCATCTTCGTTTGAAGATGGGATTCTTTTTATAGTGGTCAGGTAAAGTTTACTTTCAAAGAAGTTGTAATTTCGTTTTTTTTTTGCTAAGATGAGTACATATAAATAAAAATGGTTGGGCGCAAGCTTCAAGGATCAGGTTCTTCAAGGGGTGAGAAGAACGATTTTTTGGACTTACGCCCTTTTTTATTTTTCAATCAGTTTTTAAGGGAATAAGTTGTGTTTTTTCTAAGTAAAAACACAGTTTATTCCCTTTTTGATTGTAAAAAAGGGTGATAAGTTCAATAATAGAGAGGAATACTGAGTAATCAAATGATAGGGGTGAAAAAATGGTTTTAGAAGCATTAGATAAGATACGAGATGCAGAAGAGCAAGTGGATCAAATGAGACAAACGCTTAAAGAAGAACTGGCTATGTATGAACAAAAAAAAGCAACAGACTTGAAGAAAAAACAAGAGGTTAGTCAAGAGAAAGTAACAGCTGTGCTGCAGGAGCTAGAAACTCAAAAAAACGAACAACTTCAAAAAGAAAAGGTTGTTTTATTAAGTGAAGCGAAAGAACAAAATCTAAGCTTCCAAGAAAAATATGAGAAAAACAAAGAATCTATCATTGATCACGTAATAGAAGGGGTGAAAACAATCTATGGCAGTCAATAAAATGGAAAAAATGACGATCATTGCTTCTGCTGAAAGAGAAGAAGTGATTCTTCAAACGATTCAAGGGTTGCAGGCAATTGAGATCAAAGATTTTTTTCATTCTAATGTAGATAGCTCTTATATAAAAAAACATTTTGCGTCAACCGTAGTGGAGGAAGATGAAAGTAAAAAGAAATATTTTCAATCAATGCTGACGGAAATTCAGGAAGCTCTGACATTCATTGAACGATTTGGTGAAAATTCTTCTAAAAAGAAGCCCTTAAAAAGGCAAATACGTACATTAAGCTCTCTTGAAAAAAGTTTTGACGAGTTGAGAATCACTGAATATTTAAGAGAAATTGCTTCACTTAAAAAGGGACTGGACACGATTGATTCTACAAGAAAAGAGTTGTTATCAAGGGAAAAATGGTTAGCTCGTTGGCAGTATTTAGATATTATTCCACAAACCAATTCATTAGCGAGTACCGAACTTTTATTGGGAACAATCAATTCAGCCAATCAAAGTGATTTTTTAGCGGATATAGAAAAGGTAGCATCTGTTTATGTTGAAGAAATTTACCATAGTCAAAATCATGTCTATTACAGCTTGATTTATTTGAAGAGTCAATCAGATGATCTGGAAGAAATCACGAGTAAATATAGCTTCAATGAGTTTCGTTATCCATATGATATTTTACCAAAAGAGGCATATCAAAAAAATAAAGAAGAATTGACCGTACTTGTTGAAGAAGAAAAGAGATTGAAAATCAGCTTGTCTTCTTATCGAAATCATTTGGAAGAACTATATTTTGCTGAGGAGATGACTTATGCGTATATCCATCGAGAAGGCGCAAAAAAACATCTGCTAAATACGTCTTATTTCTTTGTTATGCAAGGGTGGATTCCGATTGATGAGAAACAGGAGTTGACGGCTTCTTTGCAAAAGGCATTGCCTATAGATGAGGTTTATATTACCTTTGATCAACCAACTGAGGATGAGATTAAGACCGATATTCCTGTGAAATTAAAAAATAATTCTCTTGTAGCTCCTTTTGAAATGCTGACGGAAATGTACAGTTTGCCAAAATATGATGAAGTTGACCCAACGCCAATTATGACGCCTTTTTACATGGTATTTTTTGGTATGATGGTGGCGGATATTGGATATGGAGTGTTGATGTTGTTAGGTGCATTGCTTGCGCTTAAACTACTGGTGTTACCAAGAGGAATGAAACGTTTTGCGGATTTCTTTCTAATACTGTCTTTTCCAACCATTATTTGGGGCTTTATCTACGGTTCGTTCTTTGGTGCTACGTTACCCAAGATGATGTTTGGCATTCAGTTACCGTTTCCCATTTTATCAACGACTGAAGATGTAAATACAATCTTGATCTTGTCTGTTATTTTTGGGTTTATCCAGCTGTTAACAGGATTGATGGTCAACGGAATTGAATTAACTAAACGAAAACGCTATTTAGATAGTATTAGTGAAAGTTTTGCTTGGCAAGGTTTATTGGTGGGGATTTTAATTTCCGTCTTAGGTATGTTGATCTTTAACAATGATGGGTTGGTTACAATTGGAATTGTTGTAGCAGTTATTTCTGCCATATCAATTATTGTAGTACCGATTATTCAATCGAAATCAAAAATTAAAGGATTGGCTAAAGGTCTATATGGATTGTATGGTTTAACAGGTTATATTGGTGATTTAGTCAGTTACACACGTTTGATGGCCTTAGGGATTTCAGGTGGAAGTATTGCAGCAGCGTTTAATATGTTGGTGGCCTTTATGCCGCCTGTAGCTCGCTTCACTGTAGGGATCTTATTGATTGTAGCCTTGCACGCTTTAAATCTCTTTTTAAGCTTGTTAAGTGCTTATGTGCATGGGGCACGGTTACAATATGTAGAGTTTTTCGGGAAATTTTATACCGGCGGTGGTCGCGCATTCAAGCCGTTGAAAACAGAAGAGAAGTACATGAATATCGAAAAAAAATCAAAAGTAAAAGAATAGTGGAGGAATAAAAACATGATGGATTACTTAATTAATAACAATGGTGGAATTCTTTTTGCAGTTTTAGGAATGGCTATGGCAACAATTTTAGCAGGAATCGGTTCAGCTAAAGGTGTTGGATTTACCGGTGAAGCAGCGGCTGCATTAACAACGGAACAGCCTGAAAAGTTTGGACAAGCATTGATTTTACAATTATTACCAGGGACACAAGGGTTATACGGGTTCGTAATTGCTTTCTTGATTTTTATTAACTTAGATAACAGTATGTCAATGGTTCAAGGTTTGGATTACTTTGTGGCATCTTTGCCTATTGCTTTTGCTGGTCTATTTTCAGGTATCGCTCAAGGACGTGTTGCAGCAGCAGGGATTCAAATCTTAGCTAAAAAACCTGAACATGCAACAAAAGGAATCATTTACGCTGCCATGGTTGAAACATATGCCATTCTTGGGTTCGTTATCTCATTCTTACTTGTACTAAATGTGAAGTAACAGGAGGAAAAAAATGGATGCAATCGAAAGAATTGTCGAACAAATTCTAGAAAAAGGTCAAACTGAAGTTTTAGAACTGAAAAAAGTAGAAATTAAGCGAATTGACCAAGAGTTTGCAGAGCAAGAAGAAGCGCTTTTTTTACAAGAAAGAAAGTTAATCGAAAAAAATGAAGAACAAACAATTAAAGCTTTTAAACAAAAACAAAATCGTCAACAATTAGAGATCAAACAAGGGACGTTGAATCAAAAGCAAGGTTATTTGGAACTGCTTTTTTCAGAGGCAATCGAACGAATGAATCATTGGACAGAGGCAGAGTTTCAAATTTTCGTAAAGCAGATTATTAGTCAGTTACCTGTTGAAGGAGATGCTCGGTTAAAGTTAGGTGAGTATTCACAAGAGAAATTAGACGATCAATGGCTGGCAGAACATACTTCTGACAAACTGAGATTGGTACTGGAAAAAGAGTATATACCAAATGTTGGTGGATTTATCATTGCCAAAGATGGTATTGAATACAATTTTCTATTCCCTAGCCTTGTTCAAGAAATCAAGAAAACAGAGAGCTTTAAGATAGCTGAAATGCTGTTTCAATAAATTTAGTGTTGAATGAGCTAAGCGACTCGCTTCACTTTTTTTAGTTGAAACTGAACGAGTCTATTCAGCTTCACTATTATCTAGCTTCACAGGCTAGCTTCTCGGAAAAAAGATAAATTATGAAAGAGACAAAAAACGTCTCAGTCATAATTTCCTATTTTTCAGTCGAAGCTGAACGAGCCTGTTCAGCTTCACTATTATCTAGCTTCACAGGCTAGCTTCTCGGAAAAAAGATAAATTATGAAAGAGACAAAAAACGTCTCAGTCATAATTTCCTATTTTTCAGTCGAAGCTGAACGAGCCTGTTCAGCTTCACTATTATCTAGCTTCACAGGCTAGCTTCTCGGAAAAAAGATAAATTATGAAAGAGACAAAAAACGTCTCAGTCATAATTTCCTATTTTTCAGTCGAAACTGGACGAGCCTGTTCAGCTTTTAAATTTAGGAGGATCATGATGAAAGAGACTGCTTATAATCAAATCAATCCTTTGATTCGTCTTAAAGAAACAGAACTTTTAAGTAAGGCACAATATGAACAATTATTAAATGCAAAAAATATAGAAGAACTAAAGGATATTTTAAAAAATACTGTTTATGGAACCTACATGACGGATGATTTTGCGGACAGATTTGAATATATTTATTCAAAAGAAAAAGGTAAGTTATATGAATGGTTGTATGAAATGGCTCCAGAACCTGAAATTATTGCGATCTATACGTCTCGTTCAACTTTTCATAATTTGAAAGTTTTAACGAAAGCTGAACTGACAGGGAAAAATCTAGATCATTTGTTTATTGATGACGGACGTTATTCCATAGAGACATTGAAAAGTGCGATTCGTACAAAGGTATCTAACGAGCTACCAGAAACTTTAATGAATGCCATTCTCGAAGTATTGGATTATTTTCAAGAATCGTCTGTACTTCAAGCCGTTGATATTATTTATGATCGTAACTTCTTGACGTTCCAGCGACAACTTGCTGAGAGGTTGGGATATGATGATATTGTGGCAGAAGTTACAGCATTTATCGATTTGACGAATATTTCTACTATGGCTAGAGGGATTATTCAAGGGCATCATGAAAATTTCTTGTCAACCGTTTTATCTAGCTCAGGCAGTATTACTAAAGATAGATTTTTAGAATACACTGAACAACATTTATCCATCTTTACCGAATTTATTCTTAGCACGACATATGGTGGATTGGTAACTCCGATTGTTTCTACTGAAACGAAAGAATTAGACTTGGTTTCTTTTGAAAAGGTAAAAGATGATTATCTGACAAGCTTGTATGATAAAGCTAAAATTATGGCGTTTGGTCCGTTGCCACTACTTGCATTTTTAAATGCGAAGGAAGTGGAGTGGAAGAATTTACGTTTGATTCTAGTTAGCAAACGAAGTAATTTTCCAGTAGAAGTTGTTAGAGAAAGGATGCGGATGACAGATGGCATATAAAATAGGTGTAATTGGTGACAAGGATTCTGTCATGCCATTCAAGTTATTTGGTTTTGATGTTGTTTATGCAATTTCTGCAAAACAGGTTAGAGAATCAATCGAGTCGATGGCGAAAAATAATTTTGGTGTGATTTTTATTACGGAAGATGCATCTGAGCAAGCTGTTGAAACAATCGAACGTTATAAAAGTGAAGTCACTCCAGCGATCATCTTAATTCCAAGTCATAGTGGGACAAAAGGGATTGGTTTGAAAGAGATTCAGGATAACGTGGAAAGAGCGATTGGACAGAATATATTATAAGACATTGAAAAGATTAAACGAGCTTACTAAGCTTTACGTTTAATCTAGCTTAACAGGTTAGATCCTCGAAAAAAAGATAAAATCGGATTGTGGCGAGAAATACCACTCTCAGATTTTCCTATTTTTTAGTCGAAGCGAAACGAGCCTGCTAAGTTTTAAGGAATAGGAGGAATGATTTTGCAAACTGGTAGAATTGTTAAAGTATCCGGTCCTTTGGTTATGGCTGAGAATATGTCTGATGCAAGTATTCAGGATATTTGTCATGTTGGAGAACTGGGTGTTATTGGAGAGATCATTGAGATGCGGGGAGATGTTGCCTCGATTCAAGTATATGAAGAAACAACTGGAATTGGACCAGGTGAACCAGTGGTGACGACGGGAGAAGCACTGTCAGTTGAACTAGCGCCGGGGTTGATTTCAGAAATGTTTGATGGGATTCAGCGTCCGTTAGATACTTTTGCAGAAGTAACAGAAAGTGATTTTTTAAGCAGAGGAGTTCAGATTCCAGCTTTAGATAGAAAGAAAAAATGGGTCTTTAAACCGTGTGTTTCTGTTGGCGAAAAGGTTTCAACGGGTGACATTATAGGTCTTGTCCAAGAGACAAAAGTGATTCCGCATAAAATCATGGTGCCATTTGGAATCAATGGGACAGTAAAAGAAGTGAGACAAGGCGAGTTTACAATTGAAGAAACTGTTTATGTTATTGAAACAGAAAACGGTGAAAAAGAGTTTACAATGATGCAAAAATGGCCTGTCCGCCGTAGTCGTCCAATTTTAGAGAAATTAAATCCTGACGTACCTTTACTTACTGGACAACGAGTGATTGATACTTTTTTTCCTGTAACTAAAGGGGGAGCAGCAGCAGTTCCAGGACCTTTTGGAGCTGGTAAAACAGTGGTGCAGCATCAAATTGCTAAGTGGGCAGATGTTGATTTGGTTGTTTATGTAGGGTGTGGAGAACGCGGCAATGAAATGACGGATGTATTAAACGAATTTCCTGAATTGATTGATCCAAGTACTGGTGAATCAGTTATGGAACGAACTGTATTGATTGCTAATACTTCTAATATGCCAGTAGCAGCCCGTGAAGCATCCATTTACACAGGAATCACCATTGCGGAATACTTCCGCGATATGGGCTATTCTGTGGCAATTATGGCAGATTCAACCTCTCGTTGGGCTGAAGCATTGCGTGAAATGAGTGGACGTTTGGAGGAAATGCCTGGAGATGAAGGTTATCCTGCATACTTAGGTAGTCGCTTAGCGGAATATTATGAACGTGCTGGGCAAGTCGTAGCATTAGGAAAAGATCATCGTGAAGGGAGTATAACAGCAATCAGTGCGGTTTCTCCGTCAGGTGGGGATATTTCTGAGCCTGTTACTCAAAACACATTACGTGTTGTAAAAGTTTTTTGGGGATTGGATGCAACATTAGCTCAAAAACGCCATTTTCCATCGATTAACTGGCTACAAAGTTATTCTTTATATGACTCAGAAGTCGGTAAATATTTAGATCAGCAATTACAAGTTGATTGGTCTGATATGGTTATGGAAGGTATGCGTATTTTACAAGAAGAGTCACAATTGGACGAGATCGTTCGTCTAGTTGGTATTGATTCATTATCGGATAAAGATCGTTTGACTTTAGAGGTTGCTAAATCAATTCGTGAGGATTACTTGCAACAAAATGCATTTGATGATGTTGATACGTTTACTTCAAGAGAAAAACAATACAAAATGCTTCGCTTGATCTTAACCTTTTATAAAGAAGGTCAAACGGCTTTAGCTTTAGGTGCCTATTTATCCGAAATCATGGATGGGACGATCGCTTTGAGGGATCAAATTGCTAGAAGTAAATATGTACCAGAAGATCAAATCGATCGCTTAGATAGCTTGGTGGATGAAATCAAACAAGTTTTAAAACAAATTGTTGCAGACGGAGGGATGACGAATGATTAAAGAGTATCGTACGATTAATGAAGTTGTTGGTCCCTTGATGATTGTTGAAAAGGTTGAAGGCGTCAAATATGAAGAATTGATCGAAGTTCGTATGCAAAATGGAGAAATTCGTCGTGGACAAGTCTTAGAAATTAATGGAGACAAAGCGATGGTTCAGATATTTGAAGGAACTAGCGGCATCAATCTTCGAGATTCAAAAGTTCGTTTTTTAGGTCATCCTTTAGAATTAGGTGTATCAGAAGACATGGTTGGTCGGATTTTTGATGGTTTAGGTCGTCCTAAAGACAATGGACCTGAGATTCTGCCAGAAAAAATGGTAGATATCAATGGTGAAGTTATTAATCCTGTCGCTAGAGATTACCCAGATGAATTTATTCAAACGGGTATTTCTGCTATTGACCATTTGAATACCTTAGTTCGTGGTCAAAAATTGCCCGTATTTTCTGGTTCAGGTTTACCTCATAAAGAATTAGCGGCACAAATCGCACGCCAGGCAAATGTTTTGAATAGTGATGAAGATTTTGCGGTTGTCTTTGCAGCGATTGGAATCACGTTTGAAGAAGCGGAGTTTTTTATGGAAGATTTCCGTCAAACAGGTGCCATTGATCGTTCGGTAATGTTTATGAATTTAGCCAATGACCCGGCAATTGAGCGTATAGCTACGCCAAGAATGGCGTTGACGGCAGCTGAATATTTAGCCTATGAAAAAGGGATGCACGTGTTAGTGATCATGACAGATATGACTAATTATTGTGAAGCTTTACGTGAAATTTCAGCGGCACGACGTGAAGTGCCAGGGCGACGTGGTTATCCAGGTTATCTTTATACAAATTTAGCAACATTATATGAACGTGCAGGGCGTATTCGTGGGTTAAAAGGTTCTGTGACCCAGATTCCGATTTTGACAATGCCAGAAGATGATAAAACGCATCCGATCCCTGATTTGACAGGATATATTACTGAAGGACAAATCATTTTATCGAGAGAGTTGTATAAGAGTGGTATTCAGCCGCCAATTGATGTACTACCTTCATTGTCTCGTCTGAAAGACAAAGGAACTGGAGAAGGGAAAACACGAATCGATCATGCGCCGACAATGAATCAATTATTTGCAGCGTATGCACAGGGAAAACAGGCGAAAGAGTTAGCTGTTGTACTTGGTGAATCAGCGCTGTCTGATGTAGATAAAATCTATGCAAAATTTGCGGATCGCTTTGAGAAAGAGTACGTAAATCAAGGATTTTATGCGAATCGTTCAATTGAGGAAACATTAGAATTAGGGTGGGAACTTTTGTCAATGTTACCAAGAACAGAATTAAAACGAATCAAAGATGACATGTTGGATGAATATTTGACCGAAGGAGAGTGATCGAAAGTGGTGCGATTAAATGTAAACCCCACACGAATGGAACTCTCTCGACTAAAGAAACAGCTTGGAACCGCAACTCGTGGTCATAAGTTATTAAAGGATAAACAAGATGAACTAATGCGCCGATTTATTTTACTAGTCAAAAAAAATAATCAACTGCGGATTGATGTCGAACAAGAATTAACGACAGCATTATCTAATTTTGTCTTAGCTAATGCTACTCTGAATGAAGCCTTTATCGAAGAATTAGTAGCAGTTCCTGCAAATGAGGTAACACTTGATGTTATTGAAAAAAATATTATGAGTGTGACTGTTCCAATCATGAATTTTCACTATGATGAAACAGTTGTTGAAGCACCGTTGAACTATGGTTATTTAAATTCTAATGCTGAACTTGATCGTGCTTTTGATAAAATTTCGACTATATTACCGAAATTATTAGAATTAGCAGAAGTTGAAAAAACCTGTCAGTTAATGTCAGAGGAAATTGAGAAGACTCGCCGTCGGGTAAATGCGTTAGAATATATGACGATTCCTCAATTAGAGGAGACGATTTATTATATTCAAATGAAATTGGAAGAAAATGAGCGGAGTGAGATCACTCGTTTGATTAAAATCAAGAATATGGGCAGTTAAGCTAAAAAAACTAAGTGGGAACAAAGCCAAGGTGCATTTGTTCCCACTTAGTTTTTTTATTTTTCAATGAAAATAGTGTAATCACCGCGATAATTAGTAAATCCAGCTTCTACGACGATATAATAAAGTTGATTGAAACTCTAATGTATTTTATTATTATTACTACTAACGTTGATTAAGTTAAGTTTATTTTTTATGTTTCATGGGGATAGTCACTACTTTGTACAGCCCATAGTTGATCAGTTACAGTCGAAATAAAGGGGATTCCAGCATCCGTCTGTCCATTAGTAAAGACAGTTAGAATAAAAGGATGTTCTGTTTCTAAGATTCCGATATCATGGAGATAACCTTCATAAGAACCGATCTTATGAGCCACTTTTCCAGACGTAATGGGCGTATCCATTCGTTCATGAAAAACAGTATTTTTCATATAGTTATAAATTGTTTGATACTCTGAGTTTGATGCTTTTTCTTTGTATAAAATATTAAGGATTTTTGCTGCGTCTTCAGAAGTGAGCTTTGCATCATCCCAATCTGTTTCTTTTTGCAAGAAGTGAGCATAAAGGGCTTGTTTGGCTTTGACTCCACCACCAAAAGTGTCATACAGCATATTTTTGGCGATATTATCTGAATAAGTGATACTATATTCCTGCAATGTTCGCACCGAATATTTTGGCTGAATATTATTGATGATGATCCCAGTACCGACTTCATAATCTTCTTTTTCATTAAAAGTAAGCTGATCATCCCATTTTAAACTTCCAGCTTGCACTTTATCAGCAATCATCATCGCTAAAGGTACTTTGATTGTGCTGGCACTGTAAAATTCTTTCGTTCCATTAACCGAAATTTGTTTACCTGTAGTTAGATCTACATAAGTCATACCTACATCACCTTTGAAGGAATTTACAGCGTCTGTCATGGTTTGATTGATTTTATGATAAAAGACTGTAAGTTCTGGATTTTCTTGTGTTTGTGGTTCTGGGCCTTTAACTATTGAAGAAGAGGTAGTCTTGGTTGGTTTGCTGATTTTTTCACTCGTTTCTGTTTCGTTTGCGTAATCTACTGTATGAGTAGAAAAGAAGAATGAAACAATCAAAAAGAAACAAATAGAGAAAATCATTCCGTATAGCGTCATTTTCTTTTTTTCCAAATACCATTCGTTCCTTTCTAAATAATTAGATTGTAAACGGATCATATCAAATAATGATTAAAGGAAGCTTAAAACCGCTAAAGTCTTTCAATAAAAAATACGATCACAACCATTTAATCATTTTTCTCTTCCTTTTGCAAGATTTGTTGAGACAATGGTTAAAAGGATAAATGATGAGATAGTGTTTATGATTTGTTTCAATAAAAAAGAAAGAACTAGGACGAAAAATTGTCGTCTTAGTTCTTTGTCTATAAGTAAGAAGAGTGGTCATGATTTTCCAAATGTTGCTTTAACCTCTCAGTATCTTTAATCAAAGAGTGACCGATTGTTGTATCTCTTACTTTTAAGCGTTTCAATTGTCTATCAACTATTTGTCTAGTGGAAATAATATCATCATTTTTTTCAATAGCCGTTTCTTTATCAGAGAAGGGCTTATGAGCAGCTAATTGCATACCGAATGAATTGTATAGTAGGGTATACCCGCCAATTCCAGTTACTTTTTGATAAGCTCGTGAAAATCCACCATCAATCACAATCATCTTGCCATCCGCTTTAATTGGAGATTCTCCTTTAAGCAGTTTCACAGGTGTATGTCCGTTAATAATATGGGCATCTGTCTCTTTGAGATCGAATGCATTTAAAATCTGTTGACATATTTCCGAGCAGTTTCTCAATTCATAGTAAGGATTTTTTTCTTCAACATGGGTTTCACTTTCCTTGATGAAATAGCGTTCAAAAGTTTTCATTGCTTTTTTTCCAAAAAGAGAAGAACTTTCACCACACCAAAGATACCAGACGATATCTGTTGAAAAATCTTCTGTTTGCCACGGTTGGTCAAAGGCTTGTTTAATGGTTGTTTCAAAAAAATCAAGTAAGCTTTTGCCAGAAAATGTTTTTCCATCAAAAATCACAGATTGAAAAGTTCCATCTTCATTAAGAGGAATACAACCGTGAATTAGTAGGTTGTGATTGTAAGGAAGATAAAGAGAACCCTTTTCTATGAGAAATGCCATATGTTGATTTAACTTTTGAGCATGTTGAAACTGTCGCATTAAATCAGTAATGATTAGTTCTTCTTCCAAAGTCAACGTATAAGGATCTTTCCAATCAATGGTTTGAAAACAAGTATTTACAAGACTGTATGTCTGATTATGGATTGTAAGTGTGTTGTTATTCACTTTGTCTAACAATAAGCGATGATCCATTTGAAATTCCGGCCGACGTCTAATCAGCTGTCCTTCTAATTTCTCTTGAATGATTGCCATTGCTTGTTGGATTTTCATGGCATCAGTTATCTCCCAAATGGTAAGACTTCTGTAGGGATTTTCTTTAGGTTTAAAATGGATATTTTCCTGATAAGTTTTACGGCTAAATGATTTTAATAAATGTAAATCAATACCGTAAGCATCTTCTAAAAGATCAAGATTACCATAGCGAGCACAAATTCGCAGTACGTTAGCTAAACACGCCTTTGATCCACTCACCGCTCCTAACCAAATAATATCGTGGTTGCCCCACTGAATATCAAGAGAGTGGTAGTCCATCAAAGAGTCCATGATTTTGTCAGGATGAGGGCCTCGATCATAAATATCTCCAATTACATGCAAGTGATCAATCACAAATCGTTGAGTTAAATAAGCCAAATCAGTGATAAATCGTTCAGCTTCACCAAGTTCAATAATTTTTTTGATAATCTGACGATAATAGGCTTTTTTATCTGTATCTTCGTCATACTGATAGATCAATTCCTCCAAGATATATGCATAGGTTTTAGGTAAGGCTTTTCGAACTTTGGAGCGAGTGTACTTACTGGATGAAAAACGAACGATGACCAACAGGTGTTCAATAGTCTCAAACCACCAATTTTTCGATAGTTGTTGGCATCGTTTTAAAGAGTGCAATTTTTCTTCAGGATAATAAATCAAAAAACACAGCTCATCCATTTGTTCAACAGAGAGTTCTTGATCAAAAAGGGTATGGACTTTAGTACGAATGCTTCCAGATCCATTTCTTAAAATATGGTTGAATGCATCAAATTCACCGTGAAGATCGCTGATAAAATGTTCCGTTCCTTTAGGTAAATTCAAAATGGCCTCTAGATTGATAAGTTCGGCAATCAATTCATTGGATTGAGATTCATTCATCTATAGGACTCCTTAGTGTTCGTTTTTGGTCAGATTTTCAATGATGGTTGTTGTTTCTTCGATGGATTTTTTATCAACATTGATTACTAAAGCATTATATTTTTCAAAAACACTAGCTGCATAATTTAGTTCTTCTTGGATACGATCAGCATTTGTGTAGGCGGAGTCTTCTTTTAATCCTAATGAATGCAAACGAGATTTGCGAATGTCCATCAAGCTGTCGATATTGGTTGTCAGACCAATGATTTTTTTAGGGTCAATTTGATCCAATTCAGCCGGTAAAGCAACTTCTGGAATCAAAGGCAAGTTGGCTACTTTGTGGTTTCTATTGGCCATATACATACTCAGTGGTGTTTTTGATGTGCGTGAAACACCTAATAGTACATAATCAGCTTCTAAAAAGCCTTTTGAATCTTTACCGTCATCGTATCGGACAGCAAATTCAATTGCAGAAACACGGCTAAAATATTGTTCATTTAATTTATGAATAGCTCCCGGTTCTTGTAAAGGCTGAATACCAAAGGTTCCTTCAACGATTTCGCTTAATGGACTCATATAGTCGACAAATTGCAACCCAGTTCGTTTGGCAAAGTCTGCGACTAAGTTTACCAGTTTTTTATCTACCAATGTCGTAACAACAACTGCTTTATCATGTAAAGCATCCCTTAAGATAGGTTGTAGTAATTCCTCATCTGTAATGAAAGGAAAACGTTTGATGTCACTCATGTCAATACTTGGGTATTGAGCTGAGACTGCAGAAATAATTTTTTGCGCAGTTTCCCCAACTGAATCTGATACTAAATAAATTTTGATTTTGTCATTTTTCATTAATGTACGCTCCTCTTTTTTCTTCACTATTTCTATAATTATTTTTAATAGTTTTCTTTTTCAATATCATTACCAGCATGGATAAAATAAGCCATCATTTTCGTTTTAGTCACCTTACCAATAACTTTTTTAGGTTGATCGATTTCTACAACAGGTAAAGTGTCTATATTATGCTGAATCAATAAAGCTCCTGCTTCCAAAATTGTTCGTTCCCCTGTGATGGTAACAATATTAGGCATGCGAGTCATGATCATAGCGACTGGTGTTTTTTCGGTATTTGGATTACTAATTGCAGCCCGCAGTAAATCTTTCCTAGATAAAATGCCGATTAATTCATCGTTGTCATCTTTAACATATAAAGAGCCAACGTCATAAATGAATAAATTAGTTACGGCATCGTAAACCGTGGTACTTTGATGGATTGAAATCGGCGGCAACATAATATCTTTGACTTTCTTTTTATATAATTTTTCATAAAGCAGTGGTTCAACCGTTTGCCCTGTGTAGAAATAACCAACTTTTGGTCTAGCATCAAGCAAACCGGTCATCGTTAAAATGGCTAAATCGCTTCTTAAAGTGGCACGACTAAAACCAAGTGTCTTAGCAATACTATCACCGCTGATCGGCTCATTTTCCTTGACGATTTTAATGATCTCCAATTGTCTTGAGGTAAGTTTCATTCTATCGACCTACTTTCTTAATGTGACACACTAATGATTATATATTTCTTATAAAAATAAATCAACCGTAAAAAAAAGTTTCATTTTTGATTCTTGACTTGCAATGTGATACACAATATAATTGTTTTTAGATATATGTGATACACTATTTGAAAAGAAGGAGCGTTGTTCATGAACTATGTGGTTGATTTTTCAGAAGGAAGCAAAGAACAAGTCGATTTATTAGGAGGCAAAGGAGCCAATTTAGCTGAAATGACAAAGTTAAATTTGCCCGTGCCTACAGGATTTACGATTACAACAGAGGCATGTTTAGATTATTTAAAAAAGAAAGAACACATGTCAAATGAACTATATGAAGAAATCAAGCTACACATTAGTAGCATGGAAGAAAGAACGAAAAAAAGATTTGGTGATATAACAAACCCTCTATTAGTTTCAGTGAGAAGTGGTTCAAAGTTTTCTATGCCGGGAATGATGGATACGATTTTAAATTTAGGTCTAAATGACGAGACTGTTATCGGATTAATGAAAAAAACAGGTGACGGTCGTTTTGCCTACGATTGCTATAGAAGACTATTGCAAATGTTTGGCGATGTTGTTTGTGGTATTGATAAGAATCGTTTCGAAGATCAGTTAGATTTTTACAAATCAAAGAAAAATTATGTTGCTGATACAGAAATGCAAGTGGAAGATTGGCAAGAATTGGTAGCGGTTTATAAAAATATTTTTCTAGAAGTAACTCATCAACCATTTCCGCAAGACCCTTATGAACAATTGGCTTTTGCCGTAGAAGCTGTTTTTCGTTCGTGGAATAATCCCAGAGCAATTACTTATCGTCGGCTCCATGATATTTCAGAATTATTAGGTACCGCAGTTAATATTCAGGAAATGGTATTTGGAAATTTTGGTTCTGAGAGTGGAACAGGCGTTGCATTTACTAGAAATCCTGCAACAGGAGAGAAAGGGATTTTCGGCGAATTTTTACTAAACGCTCAAGGTGAAGATGTGGTGGCAGGAATCAGAACGCCTCAAGCAATTAGCGAACTTGAAGTGTTGATGCCTGATGTTTATCAAGAGTTTTTAAAGGTAAGTCATTTGCTTGAAAATCATTATAAAGACATGCAAGATATCGAATTTACCATTGAAAATCGTAAACTTTATCTTTTACAAACTAGAAATGGTAAACGAACTGCTAAATCTGCATTCAAAATCTGCATCCAATTGGTTGAAGAAGGAATTATTTCAAAAAAAGAAGCGATTCAACGAATCAATCCAACCATGGTGACTCAATTACTTCACCCAGTATTTGAACCAGAACAATTAGCACATGCCGAGATTTTTGCTAAAGGATTACCAGCTAGTCCAGGAGCTGCCAGTGGTAAAATCTATTTTACTGCGGAACAAGCAAAGAAAGCCAGTGAACAAGGTGAAAAAGTCATTTTAATTCGTCAAGAAACTTCCCCAGAAGATATTGAAGGCATGGTTGTTAGTGAAGCGATTGTGACTTCTAGAGGAGGTATGACTTCCCATGCTGCAGTTGTAGCTAGAGGTATGGGCGTTTGCTGTGTTGCTGGATGCGAAGAAATTTATGTAGATGAATTCTTAGAACAGGCAAAAGCTGGTGATGTTGTCATACATCAAGGTGATACGATTTCAGTGGATGGAACAACAGGAACCATTTATAGAGGGAGTATTCCTTATGTTGAAGGAGACGAGTGGCAATTACTTGAAACAATTACAGAGTGGGCAAAAGAAGAAGCTGCTATTAGTGTAAAAGCAAACGCTGAAACACCAGCAGATATAAAAACTGCATTGAGATTAGGTGCAGATGGTATTGGTTTAGCAAGAACTGAGCATATGTTTTTTGGTGAGGAACGAATTTTTGAAATGCGCAAAATGATTCTTGCAGAAGATGAGAAATCTCTATTAGCACCTTTAAATAAACTAAAAGAATTCCAAAAAGTAGATTTTTTAACAATGTTTACTTTGTTAAAAGATAAATCCTGTACCATTCGCTTGCTGGATCCGCCACTGCATGAATTTTTACCTAAAACAGAAGAAGAAATCATACATTTGGCAAATGCTACAAAGCGGACGGTGGCAGAAATTCATCACCGAATTGAAGAATTGCATGAACAAAATCCAATGCTAGGACATCGGGGGTGTCGCTTAGCAGTTACCACTCCGCAAATTTATGAGATGCAAGTTGCTGCAATTATTGAAAGCGCTATAGATGTCTCTCGAAATGAATCAGATATAACTATTGTACCTGAAATCATGATTCCTTTAATCGGAAGTCAAGAGGAGATGAGTTGGCTAAGAGAACGTTTAGTTCAAACGATTCAAACGATTTTTGACACTGAAGGGCAAATCGTACCGTACAAAATAGGAACGATGTTGGAAATACCAAGAGCTTGTTTAACTGCTGAAAAAATAGCGGAAGTTGCTGATTTCTTCAGTTTCGGTACGAACGACTTAACCCAACTAACCTATGGTTTTTCACGGGATGACTCAGTCAAATTTATAGGTGCATATCAAAATAAACAACTGCTAAAGGCAGACCCATTCCAACATATTGATGAAGAGGGGGTTGGGATGTTAATGAGAATTGCTGTTGATAAAATCAGAGCTTTTGATCCAACAATTAAAATTGGGGTCTGTGGTGAAGTCGGTGGAGACCCCCAATCAATTCGCTTCTTAAAAAAAATCGGTGTGGATTACATTTCATGTTCTCCGTATCGGATTCCGGCTGCTATTTTAACAATCGCTAAAGAGAAATAATCAGCAACTGATCTAAAAATATTGCTATAAAAGCAATATTTTTGGATCAGTTTTATTTTTTTGGTTCGTGATAGTCTGTTTTTGTTTTAGTAAATGGTATAATTTATAGGAAATGTTTTTGAGAAAGAAGTGACATAGATGAACAAGCGCTCAAAGAGCTATATTTTAATAGGCGTATTGTGTTTCTTTTTTATTCTTTTCATTGGATGGAATCTAAAAAGTGACACAGGATTTTTTGCCAAATATTCATCTGGAGAAAAACAACCTACTCATAATGTAGTAACAAAATCAGAGTTGGAAACGAACATCGACCAAGAAATCAAAACAAGTCATTTTCAAGGAACAGCTTTATTAGTTAGTCAAGGCAATATTTTTTTTCAACAAGGCTATGGCTATGCTGATGCAGAAAAAAAACTTGTCAATAAAACAGAGAGTGTATATCCTATTGCTTCTTTACAAAAAATAATTACTGGAGCGATTATTTTAGAACTAGTCCAGGCCGGGGAACTCAAAATGGATACGACTTTAGCAAGCTTTTATCCAGAGCTTAAGTATAGTCAAACGATTACAATCAGAGATATGCTTAATCATACTTCTGGTATTCTAATGCCAGAAGAAGAACCAGCAACACTTTTAAAAACTCAAAAAAGTCAAATCGATAATGCGTTAAAGTCGTTAGCAGTAATGCCGGATAAAGAGTTTATGTATACAAACGGGAACTATACATTACTGGCAGGAATAATTTCTAAAATTAGTGGACAAGAATATGAGGACGTAGTACAAAAACGAGTCATTGAAAAATTGTCTTTAAAACACACTTATTTTTGGGATAACTTGCCAAAAAATGAAACGAAAGTACAACCATATTTTTACGAAGGACAAGACTACCAAACTGATTCGTTTTCAGCAAATGAAAAGTTGTTTTCAAGTTTGTTAGGTGCTGGGAATATGTATATGTCTACGGCGGACTTTCTTACATTCATTCAAAGTCTAGCCAATGGTCAACTCTTTGACCAAAAACAATATGAACAGCTCGCAGATGCCAAAAGAGAAGGATATCAAGCAGGTATATTTTATTTTGATGGACTAAAGTATTCAGAAGGGAATTTAGGGGCTTACAATACGGTTGTCTATGGTGATCTCGCTAATCAAAATCTAGTGATTTTATTTGCTAATCAAGCACCTGTTAATGGAATGAGTGAGTTAAGTAGAGGTTTATATAATCAATTACTGAATAAGTAAGACGTTTTTTGTGCATAGGATGAAAAATAGATAGGAAGTTTTTCATTTTTATGCTATCATTTTTAATAAATCTATTAAAGAAGGTGAAGAGATGCCGCTATTATTTGGAACGGCTGAATTCAATGAAAAAGAACATTTGACGATTGGCGGGTGTGATACTGCTGTTTTAGCAGAGAAATATGGGACACCATTATTTGTATACGATGTTGCTCATATTCGCCAACGTGCTAGAGGATTTAAACAAACATTCAACTCTTTAGGCGTAAAAAATAAGGTGATTTATGCCGGTAAAGCATTTTGCTGCATCGCCATGTATAAACTTTTGGAAGAAGAAGGATTAGGGTGTGATGTTGTCTCTGCAGGAGAAATTTACACTGCAATCAAAGGTGGTATGTCGCCAGATAATATCGAGTTTCATGGGAATAATAAAACAAAAGAAGAACTTGTTTACGCTGTGGAACAAGGAGTAGGAACGATCATTATTGATAATTTTTATGAAATCGATCTATTGAGCGAGATTTTAAAAGGAAAAGATAAAAAGCAAAAGGTCATGTTTCGTATTACGCCAGGAGTAGATGCCCAAACCCATGATTATATTTTAACAGGACAAGTAGATTCCAAATTTGGATTTGATGTAAATAGCGGAAAGGCTACAGAGGCTTTAGAAAAAATCTTAGCAGATGAACACTTAATTTTACAAGGGGCACATTGTCATATTGGTTCGCAAATTTTTTCTGCGGAAGGCTTTTTAGCTGCTGTTGAGAAAATGATGCTGATTTTAAATGAATGGAAAAATCAGTTTGATTACACTGTGAATATTTTGAATATGGGTGGTGGGTTTGGTGTGAAATACACTGAATCTGATGATCCTCTGGAACCAGAAGTTTTTGTAAAGGCTATTGTAAATGCAGTAAAAGCTCAATGTGAATTATTAGATTACTCATTTCCAGAAATTTGGATTGAACCTGGCCGCAGTATTATCGCTGAGGCTGGAACAACGATTTATACCATTGGCTCGCAAAAAGTGATTCCTGATGTTAGACATTACATCTCTGTAGACGGTGGAATGGGTGATAATATACGCCCTGCTTTATATGATGCCAAATATGATGGTTTTCTAGCTAATAGAATCAGTACAGAAAAGCCGGAAGAAGTGAGAATTGTAGGGAAATATTGTGAATCTGGTGATGTCTTGATCAAAGAAATTGATTTACCTCCAGTAGAAGCTGGAGATCTATTTGCTATAACAAGTACAGGTGCATATGGTTATTCAATGGCGAATAATTATAACCGTAATGTAAAACCTGCAGTTGTTTTTGTAGAAAATGGCCAAGATAAATTGGTGATTCGTCGTGAGACTTATGAAGATTTGATTGCGTTGGATTGTGAATAGTAATAAGAGGTAATAAAAGACGTTGTGCCGAGATTTATTGTTTTTGTAGAGTATGAGGAAAAAGTGATTTTTACTTTTAGCTGTCCAGTCACCCAGCAGTCTATAATAGTTAAGTAAGTGAGTAGCCGTAACGCTACTCACTTTTTAGTCTTTTAGATTACCAATAAAATTGTAATGGATATCAATAGTCAAGATTCGATTTCGCTTAGTTCCTTCAGGCTTGTGAATGATAATTTTGTCAATCAACTCGTTCACAATCTCCACACTCAACGCTTCCAGTTGAGTGTATTTCTTGACTCTATCCATAAATCTTGAAACATCTAAACTTTGATTTTCTTGTGCTGAAAGATTTGTTTTAGCGACCGAAATAGTATCAATCAGTTGTGTTTGTTCTTCTTCGTAAGTCTGACTCATTTTCATAAAGCGCTCATCGGTTAATTTCCCAGAAAGAGTATCTTCATATAATCGTTGGATAATTCGGTCGATCTCTTCATAGCGTCGTTCATCAGCTAAAAGCTTTTGGCGTTGATGATTCATCGTTTTACTTGATTCTAGTTGGAATTTTTTCTCTAGTTTTTTCAAAAAGACTTGTTTATCAAAATTGATTGTCTTTAGGAGTTGATTTAGCTCTGTTAAGACAATGTCTTCTAAGTCGGCTTTTCGGATATAGTGTGGATTTTCGCAACGATCAAAGGTTCGGGCATATTTAGAACATTTATAATGATCTAAATTCTGTCCATTCTTTTCAAAAGCACAGTAGTAATGCTTGCTACCACATGTCTCGCAAAAGACCAATCCCGCAAACAAATTCTCATGTCCAATTTTAAATCTAGGATTACCTGACACTCGCTTATGTTGTCGCATTTTTTGTACGATATCAAAAGTTTCTTGGTCGATAATCGCCTCATGGGTGTTCTTGAAAATCAACCATTCTTCTTTAGGAAGCTTGATTGTTGTTTTATCTTTAAATGATTTTCTTCGAGTTTTCCCGTTTACAGTATGTCCTAGATATTCCATTTTTCCAATAATATCTACCACCATAGATCTATTCCAATTGTATATGCCTAAACTTACTACTTGAGTATTTTCTCCTAGTGAAATTCTTCGTCTCGAAGGTGTTTCGACATGATCCCTTTCTAAGTCTCTGGCTATTTTGTATAAAGTTTTCCCAGCTTTTACTTCAGAAAAAATCCTCTGGACAATTTCTGCCCCTAGAGGATCAATGACCCACTTCTTAGGATTCTCTGCATCGCGCTTATACCCATAAATGGCGTGGCTTATCATCCGTTCGCCAGCTTTTGCCTTCGCTTGCTTAACGGCTCGGATTTTTTTACTGGTATCCCGTGCATACCACTCATTGAAGAGATTCCTCAGTGGAAGTAGGTTGGCGTCATTATCCGATTGCTTACTACTATCAAATCCATCATTCACGGCAATGAAGCGAACGTCGTTTTCAGGAAACGTAATCTCAATAAGTTTTCCAGAATCCAAATAGTTCCGAGCGAGACGACTCAAATCCTTCACAATGAAATTTTTGACTTTGCCTGCCTCAACGAGTTCGACTGCTCTTGAGATAGCGGGACGGTACGATAAACTCGTACCAGTAATCCCGTCATCTACAAAGTAAATCGGGTTGATCAGTTGCTCTTTTTCAACAACCTCCAATAAAATTTTCTTTTGATTGGCAATCGAATCACTTTCATTTGCATTTTTATCATCGTTTGATAACCGACAATAAACGACGGTGATATTTTCTTGTTGCGTTAAATCTACCTGTGTATAGTCTTTAATTGTCAATGTACGTGTGTTCATATAAGTGTCCTCCTCTTATTTGTTGAAATAGTTGATTTCACCTATAACCCACTGACAGTATACCTCTGCTCGGAGTAAAAGTGGAGTCTTGATTTTGTCTATTTTCCTTGTAAAATAAGTCGTTCTATAATGGATCGAAGAGATTGATTACCGATAAATTTTCGGTGGATGATATAGGTGGTGGAACCAATTTTTCTGACAGTCGATGGTTTATTTTTCTTTGTCATGTTCATCACCTTCTTTCTCTGGCAACTCACCACCACCAATAATCAATAAGGAAAATTCCTCAAATGTAATCACTCGAAAGAGTAAAATGGACTCACCTAATTTCTGAGTTAAATGCTTGAGTAGCGTATCTCGTCGCTTGGTACTCGGCACGATCCAAACAATAAAGGGAAAGACGCCGTCATGTTGACGCTGTTCTACACCACTCTGAAAATAAGTTAAATAAGCTTCCTGACACTTCTTCACAATCCGATGAGGGGGCTCGCTATCCAAATCAATTTCGAGAAAGTAACTGTCAATATAGTCATCCACCAACAGTTCCACATACAAATCTGGTTTGAGGAATTTGAGAATACCTCGTTGGTTAAAGGTACGCCAAGCGGCAGGTTCAAATTGTGAGAGATGAACTTCCAGTTTATCTTGTAGTTGAAGTTCCATCAGTTGGGTATAGATTTCTGAAATAGCTAAGTGGTGAGTGATATTGAAATAGGATAATTCTGTGATTCGTTTCTTTGGATAAGGTTTATCAATCTCTAGCCATTTATATACTAATTTGTATCCAGCTGGTGTTAAGCTAATCACTCGGCTAGACGAGCCTTTTTGGATTCCTCCAATACGTCTCTCAAGAAAGAAGATAACACCAGCGGTATCTAATCGGTTAATGAATCGATTGGTTCGTTTCTTTCCAGCAGTCTGATTTGGACTATCATGAAAGAAAATCTGTCTGATTTGTTCCGTAGATAAAAAGCGACATTTTCTTAAAAGAAGTAGTAACTCTTTATCCTTATCGGTTAGTTGTTGATCCACTTCTATCAGTTGTTTTCTGCTCACTCGTTTATTTTCTGGCTGATTCTGTTGATTGTTCATAAAACATCTCCTCCTTAAATTCTTTCATCAAAACTCTATCTGTCTATTAAAATAGACAGAAGAGTCTCCGTCCTTAAAGTGATCACTTTCCTTTATCGTCGGGGAGTCTGGTAGTTTTTATCTTTACCCGAACACCCACCCGAAGAGTCACTCTTTTTCTTCCGTTTTTCCTTGTTTTCGTCGTCCTATCTTCAGTTCTGGTTTCGTTTCTTCTGTAGGTAATACTTCAGAAACACTCGGATAACCGAAAGTCTCTTTCATCATTTCGTTAATTTCTGAAACTGGCATTCCGTACCGTTTTCGACTTTCATTTTTTACCATTTCTAAATCAGTAATTTCCGGTGTGGGCGGATCAGTAATACCACTCATCCATCCTGTAGGCTTGCCTCCGACAAGGAAATTACAATAGACGGAGTATGGTGGAATCTTGCGAAAATCAACAGCTTGCAGATCTGGCGAAGCGAGTGCGGCGAAATCTTTCGCATCTGAACTATTCAGCTGAAATAGAATTTTATTCTGTGTATTTGTATCTAATCCTGAACGTAAATCAGTAGGCATTTGATTTCGGTATTGATTGGCAATGTGGATTGCCATGCGGTACTTCCTTGCTTGGGCAAGTGCTTCTGAGATATCTAATGGCAGGTGCAAAAAATTCTGCGCCTCATCCAAATACAAACTACATATCTGCCGTTCTTCAATCGGTACTGTCGACCGATTCAGGCAAAGCATCCAGACCATCGAGATAATCATCGCGCCAAGCAATGAAACGGCTTCTGCGCCCAACACGCCCTTATTGAGGGGGATTAAAATGATTGGACTCCGTCCTGTTTTGAAAAAGTCGGTCAAGCTCCATTTGGGTTGCTTTTGCGCCAGACAATTCTTCAACCCTTCTCGTAAACTAAATTGACGGAGTTTATTCAATACAGGGCGAAGTTGTTGTCGTTGTTCATTTTCACTGAGGTCTTCCCACTGCGCCCAAAAGTGAAGCAATTCCAAATTTGTTACTTTTTTCAACATTTTTCTGCGGTAGCGATCATCGGTAAAAAGTAGAGGCAGGTGTAAAAGTGTGACGTCATCGTTTGCTGCGAGCGTGAGTAATCCACTGGTCAATAAGTCTTGTGAAAACACGCCAAAATTGTCTTTAAAAACCCCTTTGAAGATACTTAGTATCGCTTCTGCAATTAAGGATGGATCGACTTCCTTCGAGAGAGCCAACGGATTAAATCCTGCCACCGCTTCTGGATCACAAGGGTCAAGGTAAATCACATCTTGTAAACGGTCTTTTGGAATTCTTCGACAAATATCATTCGTGAGGTCACTATTAGGCTCGCAAATCAACACAGGACGTTTTGCCTTTATATCACTCATGATTTCGTGTAGGAGGGCATTTGTTTTCCCGACTCCTGCAGGACCGACGCACCACGTATGGCGACAGGCATCTAAGGGGGAGATCGTCAGTTTTCTTCGGCTATTTAGATTTTGATTCAAAGTAGTCCCAAAGGAGCGTTGCTCGTTTTCTGGTGGATCAACCATCCAAGGAGGTGGCAATAATAATCGTGGATGAATCGGTGGGACACCTTCGTAATCAAGTGCCTCTCCAGTCGGTAGAAAGAATAAACTCGCGCATTCCGTCACATTTACTTGTAATGGCATTTGCCAAGGGGTAGAAGCGACATTCAGTCTTTCTGCTTTATCATTGACTAACGTTAACTGTAGCTTTGGTTGTTCCATTTTCCGAAAGACACTGAGAAGTGCTTCAAATTGTTTATTTGCTTTTATTGGACTTTTGACGGAACTACCAAATCGGACAACACAGCCCACCCGATGTGTTCTGATCTTTTCTTGAATCATTGCTCGGGTTTCTGTTGATGCCCGTGGAATATTTCCTAAAATCATAGAAAAGAGTGGTGTATGTGGATCTGGAATATCGTTTGGGACTTGCATCGGCTGATAATTTCTACCTAACAATACTTGGATGACTACCTGTTCCTTCTCTTGTTTTGAAAGAATCGCTAACACAGCTTGGGTTAACGATTCAATAGCGGTCGTTTGTAGGGGGAATTTTGAACGATGAGAACTGAGCTTTTTTGCCCATAAAACAGGTTGACGTTCTGGTGCATCAAATGAAAATTGTTCGGAGAAATCTTGTGACCCATACGAACTGAATACCGCTTCGATTTTGGAAAAATCCTGCTTGTCTGCACCAATGTAATAGTGAACGTTTTTGTTAAATCCTCGAATTTCTAAGACAATCGTGCCTCTAGGATGCAAAGTAAACAGATGGTGGATCACCTGTTCCACTTGTTCTTGAGAAAAGGGACGACTCCAAGAGAATTCTTTAAACACTAAGTTTTCTGGTAGATGCTTCATACGATCACTTCCATTCGTTGGCTTTGGCAATGCGGTATGAGACAATACAGATGGTCAATATTGCCGCCATGATGACCAGTACCCACCAGTATTGAAGAACTAATCGAGCAGAAATATTTAGCAACAGACACATACAGAAAAATAGGAATAGGTAGCCTACTAGCTTTTTCATGGCTCATTCACAACTCCCTCTGTCGATTCTTTTGAGAAATCCCTAAAATGGATCGAGTAAGCAGGGACAGGATAGTTTTTCATTTTAATGTCACAAGCGACTTCATTGCCCCAAATTTTCCAATTATAACGTGGACGGCGAGCGAACAATTCCAAGTATTCACCTTCTGAACAGCGCTCAATGATGTCATAGACTTCTTCTGGTTTGTGGCTGTGGTCTTGAAGAGGTAGAAAGCCCCAGTTCATTTGTCCTTTGAACTGAATCGGTGCTTTGCCTCGTGTGCCGAGTAATAAGTGTTCCGTACAATTTCGTAAATAGACACCTAACCCAAGCCGAGGCTTAACCCAAGTAAAAATACTGCGTGGCGTAAAGCCCCATGCACGAAGCACGTCATATCCTGCTTCTAAGGTGGCGTTGGTCACCCAAAGCCAACAATGAGCATTGTCTTCCACAAGATCTGCGACTGGCATGGCTTTAATTCGATCCAGCGTCATCAAGTTGTAATGCTTGACGGCGCCGTAGTTTCCTTTTTGTTGGATATCCCATGGTGGATCAGCTAAAATGGTTTTAAATTTTTTAGGTTGGTTTTGATTCATGATAATCAGTCCTTTCGCTTTTATGCTTGTATTCTAGTGACCATTAAATACTATCGTTACGCAGGTTTCTAGTGTAAAATTGTGTGAGATATTGACCGATAAGACACGACTTTACAGAGGTACACAGTCAGATAAGAGGGTTCACTATCCAACTGAAAAGTTGTTTTAGAAAGAGTGTCAAAATATTTTTTTTGACACTCTTCATTCGCTTTACAGCTCTTTATTGTGTCGCAAAAATTCATCCATCATGGCTTTTCGAGTGGCGAAGGCATCGGCATCCAAATCCACTTTTTGTTGGAGCAATGAGGCATAGAATTGTTCTTCTTCGGTGTATTCTGGTTCATTATTCACAGGTTTGTCTTTCTTAAAAAAATCAACAATAAACCAGTAAGCAAACAAACCAGTTGTGGCAATACCAATAATTAAAAAGAAACACATAAAACTAGTGACAATATCGAAATGCATATTAATTTCCTCCCAATCTTTGATTTGCTCGAATCGTGTATTCATCTACAATCATTTTGAGGCGTGGTTCAGCAGTTGGTGCCATATCTGAGAGCTGTTGCTCTAACATTGATAAGTTGGCAATGTTCGTCATAGCGGTGTTCGTGATAAGCGACATACCGTTCTCTAGCAAGTTTTTACGCACCACGGCGCGCACGATCTCGCATGAATCTTTGTGTATTTGACGTTTCGTAGCGATGGGCATATGATCCGTTGAAAAGTTGGTTGGACTAAGGGCTGCGGAATAATCGTTTTGTTCTTGGTTGTTCATTTAAGTAACCTCCTAGACCATATACTCGAGAATATGGTATGATTTTTTTATCAACTAGCTGATGAGAAAATTCTAGCATGTTGGTTTTGGCATTTGTTGCTAAAACCATTGCTAAAATCTTGCTAATTTCGAGGAGGATAAATATGTTCAACATACCCGCCTATTTTCAGATTGTCTTAGAGGAGTCTATGGAAGTTGGGGAGTGGAAATTTCCTAAACATATAAGTGAAGCAATGTCTCATGTTTTAGTGGAACATTCGGATGATTTTTTAACAAACTACTTTTATAACCAATTTTTTCAAGGAAGCAACAAAGGAAAATCGCTATATGATGAGATTTCAGAAATGATGAAGAGACAAACTCATTCAGAATATATCTATGGTATGGCTACTCGCTTTTCATTGATTAATGATCGGAATAGTAAATTTAATGCGGAGAAAGTCGCAGAAAAATTGTTACGAGCAATAAAGAATGGAAAAAATTTATCAGGGGATATTCGGCAAGGATTGATTTCTTCTTACTACGCAAATCGTAAAGAGACAATTTATTTGTTCCTTTCCGAAGCTTTATATTATGCCTTAGCAGTTCAGAAAAAAGGAAATACTACTTATCGACAAATGGAAAAAGTAATGAGAAAAGAACACCGTTCTCCTTTATTTAAAGAAAAATTAACATGGCTTGGTCTTTCAGAAGAGGATATACAGGCAACGGAGTTTTCTCCTCGCTTAGTGGAGGCATTAAAAATAGTGACTAAAAAAGATATTGAAGTATTTCTTCAAGTAGCATCTCTTTCGCTTTATGATGAGGATGGCAACTATTATTTATATAAGCCAACCACAGAAGAAGAATTTGAGTTGTATAAGAAATACGGTATAGAAAATAAAGAATTCTTATTAATGAATGAATGTGGTTTTGTAGATGTGGGCGTTCCAAGAAAGAACAAGATGGCTGTTTTCGATGATGAACTTGTTGGTTTTCAGAATCTTAATCTAGTCTTAGCTATACGTACAAAAGAAAAGCAAACCTGTCAGCTGAGCTACAGTGACTTTTCATTCACAACGGTTGGAGAGGAATTAATGGAGATCATTGAATTTAATTCATCTAATGATTTCTTCATTGAATTAGCCAAAATCATGAAGAAACAATGGCAGAGAGTTCCATTGATTATGTCCATTTTTGATGTTGAAGATTTGGAAAGTTTTGAAGATATGACAGATATTGATTGGTCAACAGCACTAATCATTTAAAGTGGTTAAACTAGTCCTCCTTTCATGTGCTGAGTGCAGAAAAGATACTTAGTGAGCGCTGTAGATTGCCCAATCATCTAATGAAAAATGAAAAGGAATCTAAACGAGCAATCACGTTAATGGAAAAAGTCGGTGGCATTTCCCGCATTCAGCACACGAAAATCTAATTATTCATCGATTTTTATTCACAATTGAACTTTTGCCTTAATTGAGACACTTGAAAATCCTTACAGAGCTGTTTACTTCCTTCACCAGATAAGTCAATCGCAAAGTCAGGGAGTGGGAAATTACTATTACCTAGCTCAATTCTACTTTTCACTCGTCTAAACTGGTCATTCGCACGTCCATTACTATCTACTTCGGGCTGCACACCATCAAAGTTCACCAAGGTATTATCATTATATAAACTGACAGAGAAATTGCTTTTGTTGTAGAACGTTCGTAGAACCATAAATGCCTGCGCAGATGGAGAGACAGACGTTCCTAAATCAATAGTTGTTCGACAGGCATAAGCTACTGTTTCTAGTGATTGTTCACATTTTACAAGACTGGCATTATTTCTACCAGTTCTTGTTCGTCCATCAACGCCTAAATTCACAGATGATCCGATTTTATTTGGATAGAGAATTAATGAACTGGCACCATTGTTAGAACCATTAAATGGCTGATCTAAGCTTTCCAGATTTCCACCATTCACAAAAGAAATAAATTGTGTATGTAATACTGCTGGGTGATTGGTTGTCCATATTTTCTTGTCATTCTTCGGGAAGGTGTAGGCACCATCTTTAAATCCAGTATTATTCAAATCAACAATTAGGTTTGTGGTATCTCCTAAATCCGAACGCATAAACCATTTGATCTCTACTTTATTAAAGACGGATTGAGATTTTAATGGAACGACTTTCATGCCACCCTCTGGAATCTCACCAAGAAAATCAGCTGTCTGAGTTTCTAGTTTTACACAGGTATAGGCTTGATTTAAGTCTGCATCATTCGTAGATGTTTTTGTTTGGATAATGGTTTCTCCATCTATACTGCCAATTCCTGCGTGTCCTAACATCTGACAGCTCTGATCCTGTGTCCTTTTAGCTAGTTCTGCAGCTACTTTTTCACATTGCTTTGCCGTTGCACCTGTCTGATTCTCGCCACAATTATTCAATTGCCAATTTAGAAATCGTTTGGCATCTTCCACACCAGCCTGAGCGGAGTCGTAGGCACTTTGAGAAAGGTCTTGTTGGGAGGCTTGTTGCTGATCACGAATCATTACTCTGATAAAACTGGCGACAACGACGCTGACCAATAAACACGCAGCAACCACTAAAAACATGGAAACACCACCTTCTTTAAATTTGGCAAATTGACTTTTCTTCATCTTTTCTTCCTTTTTCATTTATTAAAACCTCGGTGATAACTCTCTCGTATAGGTTGTTCTGTATGCACCAGCATTCGTTGAGTTTGCTTTTGCCCATAAATAAGTATCGGCTCTGAAATTATAAATTTCTGCAGGTGTACCTGATTCTTCGCGCAAACCACCTGCCGTACGATAGGAATAAAGAGCTTTTGCTTTTATAGGTCCATTGATTTTAAGCGGTGTATCGCAGTTTTTAGGCAGAACAAAGGACTTGTTCCTGACCAAGGTACCATTTTTAGGTTCGGCGCAAGTCACAACTGATTCATCCGCAAGTAGCCAAGCGTCTAATTGGGTTACATTAGGTGCGATATTAATCGTTTTTCCAATGAGAATGACTTGTTGAATATCTGATAGTGAAGAGGGGGTATTTTTTATAGAGATATCTGCAGTAATATTCAATGTTTTATCTTGTCCGTCAATAATGACTGTCTTTCCAGTTGTGATTTGTGAAGAGACTAAAGCATTTACATCAATGGTGGACGAAATACTCTTACACACGATAAATCTTGGATTGGCTGATTCTTTACAGCCATTCGTCACGTTCGTAGTGTAGCGAGCTTGTAGCTTACTGACCACATCATTAGAGGGTACCGTTCCATAACTGCCTAATGTAGCGGTATTATTTGAAAAGGTTAATGACTTGTTCATTGCACGTCCAGTAGTCGGACCAGAAGCAGAACCAAATCCTACGATGTTTGAGCCACTGAGCCCTACATATTCCACCCATGAGCCAAAAGAGTTCTCTTTATACTTGAAAGGACTTGATGTTTGAATCCCTTTTTCTGCATAAGTATTGCCACCCCAGACTTGCATTTTAGGTTCCTTCATAGCGATCAAGCAGTAAGGCGCGCTATGTCGCCAATCCTTATTAGTGTTTTGTTGGTCTTCCGTTTGTCCAGCAGTCATTTTATAGGGACTAACAGACAGGGCGATACAATAGCGTTGTCCTAGCTCCGCATCTTCTGGAAGAGCGAAGTTTTTCGCTAGGTTAGCAAACGTGGTTGTGCCAGTGAAAATTTGATTGCCTTTATAGGTTTTGTTGTCGCACTTACTTTCCGCTCGACTCACACCATGTGCTGTGTCATAAGCATCACAAGAATCGGATCGATAATAGTGCTTATAGTCACTTTCAGGGTCAATCCAATTCGTAGCCGTTGGATTAGCTTCTTTTTCACTAGGCACTGTCCATTCAGAAATCACCCACTGAGTATCTTTTGTCGTTGATGGAACCTCAATTGTTGGGACTGGGGGAGTGGGCGTTTCGCCAGGTGTTGATGGGATATCTACACCACCACAAGGAGTTGTAGGTGTGACCATGCAGGGCTTGATTTCGTAATCATAAGCCACATAAGCACAGCGCCAATCACTCCAAGCTTCAGATCCACCATCTTTTATTCGTCCAGTGTATTGACGTTGGCAAAAATTCTTTCCGACATCCTCCGATTTAATTGTATAATTTGTTGGCGGTTTGCCGTTATTATTGCGACTATATATGCCTGTAATTCCACTGAGTCCATGATAAACTGAATTACTTGCCTCATAGGAATAGCTACCACCGTTTTTGTTTATATTTGGCGTGTTGGCAGTATTTCTAACCCAGTGACTTTCAGGTGAGGCTACACCGTTTGTAGGGGATGCTGTTCTGGCATAAAGCAGATTATACCCGAGTGTTCCGAAACCATGTTTATTTGTTCCATCTGCTGGGGCAACATAATTTGTAGTATTTGTGGCAGTATGTTTCCAATTTAACGTTTCGCCAACTTTAGCAGTAATATTTTTACTTTGATAAGTATTATTGCCTGTGAAGCTACCTTTGATTTGAGTATTTAATGATAATTGCCACGGTTCAGCGACTACTTTAGCACAAACCCAATTGGAATAGCCACTTCCAGCATTGTGAGCTATTTTACTTACCCACATTCTTTGGCATATAGTCTTACCAATATCATCTTTATTTGTCGTGTAGGATGTAAAGCTTCCATTATCCCCAGAATAGGGAGAGATTTGGTAGAATCCTGTAACATTATTTACTGTAGAATTTTGCCGGATGAGAGGATTGTTAAAGGAGGCTAGCCTTGCGCCTTTACCGTTTACATTTAAACTATAATTCACTCCAGATCCACTTGTATCTGATCTGTGGCGAAAATATAACGTTTGACCAGCGGTAACCTTAAGTGGGTTGCTTTCTCCATTTGTGCCATTTACTGTGGCCTTATTGGTTGAAATATATGATTTTCTAGAGCTAGTCCAATTTACTGGGTTTGATCTTGTTATTCGAACAGGGGTGTTTTCAGTCGTACAAGCTCCGTCGATTCCAGTAGGTGAATACCCCCAACAACGACGAACACTAATAAACTTATTGTATGTCTTACCGTCTGCAGGAACACTACTTACATTAATTGAAATTTGCGTACCTTGACCAGCACTAGAGAACCAACCTGGAGCCTGTGTTGCTCCTCTACTAAGCCAATTTGCGCCATTTATAGAAAATGGTAAGCTACCTGATGCCTTAGCGTCAGTAATGTTTGTAGCATAGACAGTACGTCCAATATTGTAATAATGAATAGAGGTATAGATAGAGCCATAAATCGTTGCAGAAACAGAATTTCCTGTTGTAGAAATATTTACATTGTTTGCATAGATATTCGAGGAAGTATTATTTACCCACATAGCTCCTCCGGCTGCTCCACAACCTGCACCAAAGGTATCACACCACGTTTTAGTGCTTGCTTCCGAGTCGTTTCTCGGGCTATTACTCGTAGCTGCAAAAGTAAAGCTTGAGATCATCAAGCTCGCGATCAATGATACTACTCCAATAGAAATAATAGTGACAATCTTATTCACTGGTTACTCCGGCTGTTGATTCTGGAGTTCCACCCAGAGTATCATCTGAATTAACTACACCTTGTCTCATTTGATCAGAAATAGCTGCTATACTTTTTATAGATAGTATGTTATCAAATCTTAAATCAAGGCTATGCCCAGATTCGCTAAGCTCTTTAATTGCCATAAACTGTTTTTCAGCAGTCCCAGCGTCATTGTCTAAGACTGCTGAATAGAAAGATATGTAATGGCAGTTTATATCTTCTTCCCAATTTTCACGATTTGAAATGTCATTAGCTAAGACCTTATATTCTGAGGCTGTTTTTTCCTCTGTCAAGGCGGACAGTTTTTCGTTACTTTTCGTTATGTCGTCTGTTCCGCAGATATTTATATTTCTTGCTGTCGGTGTGTCTTGATTATTTTTCTGGGTTAATAAGACAATATTTAGTGTTACCGAGAATAATAAAGTTAATAAAAGAACACCAATAAATAGCTTTTTCAGCTTGTTAGTTGGTGTTGGTCGTGCGTTATTCTGTTCTTGTTCATTCATAATTGTCTCTATTTTAGCATAAAAGTTTTCAATGTCCTAATGAGCTTTCGGATAAAATTAGACGAGAAAAAAGCCCTGTCATAATAAATCTGACAAGGCTTAAAAATTAGTGAGTTTGTTTCCGTTTGAAGATGAATGTACCAATACTAGCAATTCCCACGAGAATCATTCCTAAAAGGGTAGTTGGTGTATTTATTTCACCAGTTTGAGGTAAGGAATTTTCTCCTGCCATAGCATTCGGAATTTGACCATTTTTATTTGAAGATGGTTTTTCGTCAGCTGTAGCAACATTTCCGCCAGTTTGGTTTCCTGATTTATTTCCAGAATTCGTATTGCTTGCGGAGTCTCCAGTGTTTGTTCTATTAGCGTCGCTATTTCCATTTCTTCCAGAATTATTTCCGCCAGCGCTATTGTTTCCGCTGTTTCCAGAGTTGGATCCATTGTCGCCAGTATTATTACTGTCGTTATTGTCATCGTTGCCACTTGTAGTTTTCTTAACTAATTTTGATTGCGTATCAGTTAAGGTTTTAGTAGCGGCGTCTACAGTAGCTTGAGTCAAAGTGGCTTTTGTATTTTGAGCTTCTGCTTTAGCTAGAACAGCTTCCGCGTTTGCTTTTGCTTCTGCAAATGGTTTCCAAGATTCTGGTGTATAATCAGCTTCTTTTAATGGATTCGCAGTTGCAATAGCTGCTTTCAATGCGTCAAGGTTTAAGTTTTCGTCAATTGGTGGCGCTATTTCATCTTTCTTATATTCAAATTTGAAAATTAACCCGTCTCCTAATGTTAAGGTTAACTCGGGGTTACTTACTAATGTATATCCAGCAATCGTTAGTGCTTTCTCTGTAGCTGCTTCCCATTCTTTTCCAGTTTTGGAGATGGTCGGCGCAATTTCTTTACCATTTTCATCCACATACATAACATAATATATTATGTCTTCTGTTGGGGTAGGAGCTTCAACTAGTTCTCCGATTGCACTCAACACATTGTTTGCGAACATATCTCGAACACTTTGCAATACATTAAGCAGTCCACCTTGTTCATCAAATTCAGGGCCGTCCATTCCTAAAGAGATATTTGGACTTTCATTGTAGTAGTTTATCACTCCATCCCATAATGACCAACCGCCGGCAAACTGACCGTTAATTTTTTCCATAACAGTAGTCCAAGATTCAGCAGTATAATCTGCTTTATTCAAACTTGTGTAGCTATTATAAGCTGCTTCTAAAGCAGTTCTGTCAATATCTTTCCCAAAAATTTCATGGTATTCCTTAAGAGGGGCCAGTTCGTCAGCCACTTCTAACTCAAGCGACACACCAGTAGTTTCATCTGTTGTTTGTTCGGGTAAAATAGGTGTTTGAGATAATTCAGTTTCAAGCAATGATTTTTCTGTAAGCTGAGTTTCTATTGGTTGTTCGATCTCGTCCACTTCAACAATGGGTTTCTCAGCGACAACTACTTCTTTTGCAACAATTGTTTCTGAACCCTGAATTTCAGGTTCTTGAATCTCTACTACTTGGCTACTTTCAGCCAGTTGAATTGGCTCTTCTGCTAGTTGTTGCGTCGCTGAAACTTCCTCTGCATTTGCAATTGGAGCCAACAAGAGTGGCGCAAATAACGTGACAATCATCCCAAGAGAAACAACTTTTTGACCTTGTTTCTTCGACAATAAACGTGTAGTTCTGGTTTCTTTCTTCATAATTATTCTCCTTTTCGGCTACTTGCCGTTTTTATTTTTTTATGATTAAACGTAAAAATCTATATAAAAAACGGGCTAAAACAGCACGAATAAGGAGAAAAACTTCTCACTTATTATAAAAGTGCTACTTTAGCCCGTTAGAATTGTCTAATGGTAAGTATTGTTGCACATTATAGCGTGTTTTCACTATTTTGTCAAGTTTTTTTGCTTGACAGGTGATTTGTTAAAGAGTAACGCCGTGTATTTCTAGACGCTACTCTCTAAGTTAACGATCCTTTTTAAAACGTATGTCCGCAGTGCGGGCATTTAGCTGTACCAGAAATTTGGTTGGAACTGTAAGATTTTCCACCGCACTTTGGGCATTTTCTTGGTTTACTTGGATCATACCCAAATTGACCTTCTGTGTAATATGTGTGTTGTGCCATTATCTTTCACCACCTCTCAAGTTTGATGAACGCTTTGTCTAGCTGAGTTCCTTTACACGTCTTTGAACTTCTAGTTCTCTGTGAACGGAATCAATTTGTGTGAGTAGCTGATTATACAGATTCAAGAATTCTGCCCGAAGAGGTTTAAAGTCACCAAATCTAGCCAGAAATGGATAAGTTTTTCTGATTTCTTCCGATTGTAGGATGATTTCTTCTAAAGAAGAAAAGTCTCCTGAACGAACAGCCACTTCTAACTCCATACAAAGCCCATCAATATTGTCCATCAATCCATGTACTTTTTTTACGGTTCTTCTCCGAAAATACAATGCACCACCTACTACAAATACAATTAGTACTATAATCCCCAATTTATCGCCTCCTTATCTGTCCAACTTCTCCATCGAACCAACGACAAATAGATAGCTAAAAGAAAGCGCAAAAACGCCAATTCCAAAAGGTAGTAACCTTCTAGAATCAGCGTTTGAAATTTAATGAATTATGTATTTTTAGACCTCTACGAAACGTTGGTTAAGTAGAGTATTGGTTAAGATAAAGTTTACCACAGGTTAGGAAATAGTGGAAGTCTTTTCTTACATTTTTCTTCTGGAAAGGTTGTTGCGACGGGCAACATTATAGACCGTAGATTCCGCTACCTTACATCTTTTCGCGATATCTTTAATTGGTATAGAGTTAAGAATATATAAATCAATAATTTTTTGTTCAGTTTTTTTAGGTAAACCTTGATTGCCTAATTTTTTACCTTCTAATTTGGCTCGTTGTAAGCCATCTTTTGTTCGGGATCGGATATTATCTAATTCCATTTCAGCCACAAACCCCAGAGAGATGCACAGCATTTTACCTACAAGAGTATCTGTTTCTAAATTTTCCTGTAAGCTGATGAGCCGAATATTATGTTCGTTAAACTCTTCGATCAAAGATATTAGGGTGAACATTCTTCTAGTTAATCGATCTAGTCGGTATACACAGATTGAAACATCTACTTTTTTACTGCTCAGCTCCTTGGCTAGAGTAATTACATTCATTAATTCTAGTCGATTATCTTTTCCGCCACTTTCTTTTTCTGTGAATAAGACATGACAATCGCTTAATGCTGTCTTCTGAACTTCCATTCCAAGGCGTTGTTTGTCTTCTTGACTGGACACACGGGCATAACCGATTTTAATTGAATCCAAGCTTTCTAATTCTTTAATCTGTTTCTTTTTTAGTTTTTCCATGACGAAAACCTCCATAGTATTATTTTGTGTTACTTATATATAGTAAAGCAGAGATTGTTTATAAAAAAATTTATGAGTTTTTTACAATATGTAGCTATTTTTTGATATACTGGTTTTATAATAAACTCAACGAAACTTCACTATAAATGACGAGAGGAGGCTTTTTTATGAGCAAAATTGCTTCTAGTACTAGCCTAGCAACCGCTGCTGTTTCAGGTGTTAAATCGGTCACTATCAATAAAGGACAACAAGTCTCTTTGGGGCAAAGTACAATAGCCAGTATGAAAACTGGAATGGAAGTCAATAACCAATTGTTGTCAGATTTAGCTCAACTAGTTGAATGTGTAACAACTCAAAGTGAAAAATTCCCCAAAATTGCAGAACTTATTGCGCTTCGAGACAGTCAGATTAAATTTTAAGAGGTGAAATAGTTGGAAAATAAGATGAATGATCAAGAACGTGTGAAATATAATCGGCTAATTTTAGAAAATGAAGAGTTAACTAATGAGCTTAATAGCGGAAAAAGAAAAATAGAAGAATCTATTTATAACTTAGAAGAAGACTTTCATAGAGGTTTTCAGGAGCTAAGCAGTTTAAATGATGAAAATTCAAGATTTGGTGGCTCCAAAACTAGTTGGTTACAACGTAATAATGAAGAACAAGAGCGAGCATTTCGTCAATTACTACGCGAATCCAATGAACAAATTGCATTAGCTTATAAGAAAGAAACAAAAAAGATGGATGAAGAACGAGAAATGCTTTATAAGAAACGGAGTGATATTCCTTGGGATTAGTTTATTCAAGTGGTGAGTCCGCAGAATTGATTCAAGCTTTAACCAGTAATCTGGCGAGTGGAAAAGAAGCAGTCAATCAATTAAAAACTGGCAGCCAAAAAATAGTTGCAGCAGTTGATGGACGAACTCTAGCAGGAGCTGCTTATACTGCTGGAAAAGGAGTATTTAGCGATCTGATTATTCCAACAATTACACGGGCAACGACTGCTTGTGAAGCAATCGGACAAGAATTACAAAAATATAAATCAGCTGATCAAGCTATTTCAAGTGAAGGCTATTTAAATGAAGATAATTTAAATCAACAAATTGCGACAAAGAAAGCAATGAAAGCTTCTGTAGACTTTGCCTCATCTGTCGCAAGAACAGCTTCAAGAAATAATCCAGTTGCAGCAGTACTAGATGCTTTACTTGATTTTCAGAGGAATTTAAATCGGATGTCAGATAGTATTCAAGAAGATATTGATCAACTTCAAAAAAAATTGGAAAAGTTACACACCTTTTCTTCTCAAACAAATGGGCTATTCAATAACAGTCTTAATGATTTAAAGATAGCAATGCAAGGTGTTCTAGTGTTAGATAGCACGATTGTAAATCCTGATGGCTCATATACCTTGCCAGTTGGAGTAGATAAAAGTTGGTTTACGAGCCAAAAAAATATAGCAGCATTTAAGAATTCACCAAACTATGCTTTTGCACACATGCCAAAAAATATGACACCTAAGGAAACGGAAAACTGGTTAATCGAAAATCTTCAAAAATTTGGACCTGACTTTTTAGATTATTTTAAAGATGGAACGGTATCAGCCATAAGTTTTAGAAATGGTCGTGCTTTTCTAAATGGCGTTGCCATCTCTCAAGATTCATTAGGTAGATTGAAATGTGGAAATAGATTTTTATTTAAACCAACTCAAAATGGAGGTCACACTTATAATCTAGGTAAAGACTTCCAAAATAAGTCTGGTATTGATTTGGGAGACTATCACTACTCAAGGCTTCCAAACGGAAAGTTTAATTTTGGGGAGATGAAAGCAGCAGGGGGTGCAGGCTTTAAAGATGCCTTTAATCCTATTAATGATTTTAAAGGATGGGGAGATGCTTCAAAAGTTAGTAAGTTTGGAAAAGGTCTAGGAATTCTTGGAACGGGTTTAACAATAGGAAATAATTTTGCAGATAACATAGACCTATCTGATGGGCTTGGTGTAGGAGAAACAGTCAATTTTGTGACAGATACTGCAATAGATATTGGTTCAGGTGCAGGAGCTTCTGCGGTTGGCGCAATGGTTGGTTCAGCCTTCTTGCCACCTTTAGGAACAGTTGTTGGAGCTGGTGTAGGCATAGGGGTAAATATGCTTATAAATCATCCATTTGGTGATCCACCTAAAAGTGCCGTTGATCATGTGAAAGATGGTGTGAAGAATGTTACAAAAGGAATTGGAGATAAGATAAGCAATTTAGTAGGAGGATTTAATTTTGGGTTTGGAGGTTAATTCTATGGAGAAGAATATTAAAAGTGAATCGATAGATGAAAAAAATAAAGCCTATTTTAAATCATTTATAGCTACTAGAGGAGGTATTGGCTTGCTGCAAATATCTTTAGCAGGCTTGGTTATTGCCCTTCTTTGTTTGCCTATAACTTGGAATGTTGCTGTTCTAGGCTATGGGATAAATCCACTCGAAAGTAAAGTTAATATCTTTATTATCTGTATTGCTATTTTTATGTTGTTGACATTTTTATCTGTTAATTTAAAATCCATCAAGCGAGTCTTACTTCAACACCAAGGATTTTTAGGTATATTGGGAGTAGTCCAATCAATTTTACTTACAAGCATATTAATGTTTATGTTCTATATGATAACTCAATGGGATAATCCTAATGAAATTTGGTATGGATCAAATTTTTCAGTTATCATTATAATATTGTTTAGTTTAGGGTATATTGGTTGTTTGATTTATAATTTTTATTGGCTAAAAAAACAATTAGAAGTAGGGTTCTCCAAAGAGCGTACCACAGCTAACTATTTTGCTCAATCTAAAGTTTATGAATCAAAATCATTGTGGATAATCTTTGGCAGTTCAATGATAGGTGCTTTTTTGACGGGAAATTTAGCAAAAATATTTGGAGTGTTGTTTGGCTTGTTCTTGGGAGCTGTTTTTTCTAGATTAACTATAGAAGTAGGATATTCTGCTTATTTGCTAAATAAGAATAAAGACTACTGGATAACTTATATTGATGAGCCCAAAAGATCATGGAAAAAGATAATAAAATTGCGTTCAAAAAAGATATCAACATATGTAGTGCTTATTGTGTTATTGATTTTTGCTATAGCAGAGATAGAAGATATGTATGTTGTGCCAGAAATCTGGAATATTATATTTTCATATGTCACTCTAGTACTTTTCATCTTACTGATATTAATCTTAGTTTGGTGGATTGTAAAAAAAATAAAAAATAAGAATGTTGGGAGAAAAAGATGAAATTAAAAACAAGGCAATTTAGCCTAAACAATGTCATTGGATTTACTGCAACTCTTAACTCTAAAAATGACATTTTTGACCAAGTATCTGAAATGAGTACAAAATTCAAAGAAGTATTAATCCAGAATGGGTATTATGCAGATACACCTATTATTTTTGAATATAATCCGTTTGAAGAATCAAATGACATAACTATTTTATCTGCCGTTGGCAATAAAATAAATATTGTTGGAGAAAATAGGTCACAATTCTTTTATAAAGAACGATTGGACTTTACTACAGATTATTTTTATCGTCATTATGACCAAGAAGAAACCATACCTTATAACGAAATTAAGAAAAAAATTGAAGAGGATAAGGGTATTTTTTTAACAATTTATCATGTTCTTCTGGATTTAGACGGCGACATCGTTATCGACTTATATTGTGAGGTAGACAAACTATGAAATTGTTACCAACAGTGTTTACAGCAGAAAAAATCGGCTTTCAAAATGTTGTGAGTAAGAGAGCAAAGTTTCATTATTCTGAAATGGAAAAGAATTATGAAAATTTTGTTTCTGGTATTGCTGACGAAGGTTATAATGTAAAAGGTCCCTATTTTTATAGCCTTAACAACGTTCCAACAGATGAAATGGTAGACATTGAGATGTTTTTTCCAATTATTGAAAATACCTTCGAAGCAAATGGGTATCAGTTTGCCTCATATTTTGAAATTAAACAATTATTAAAAACAATAATTGTTGACGATTTTGATAAAGTAACGGAGCAATCTTATGCAGAATTGTTAGCGACCTTAGAAGAAAATAATTTGAATGTAGCAACACCTTTTTATCATATATTTCCAAAAAATGGGAGTAAATATGTCAATTTATATATTGGCTATTATAAAGAGGTACCACACTAGAATTATATCGCTTAGATTTTTAAACAATCACTCCATGAAATAAGTATTTACTTCATTTATGAAATTAAATATTATAGATGTTATTCCTGAACAGGTTTGTAAAATTTGCAAAAAATCCTTGTTATGGATTGTAATCATCTAGTCGATACTCACCACTATATAATGTAGTGAGTTTTTCTTGATTTGGTTTAATCTGACAATGAATTATTTGTGATATTTCTAGAACATTACGATTTATTCGAGCTATATTTGTAACAATTATCTTATCTATTTTTTCCAATTTTCAAATCATGCATTAGTTATTGAAAAGCTAGATGATTCATGTTAACTCCACTTTCGTTATTGTCTATGTAATGTTTAAGATTTGGGATATTGTTTTTATATAGTGCGTTTTACCTTTTGTTTGATTCCATTATATCTGATTTATTCATATCAAATTAATAAAAAAATAATGGAAGAAAGCCTATTTTCGTTGGTTTTCTTCCATTTTGATAGGAGGACTATTTTTCAATTTTTGATGAAGCAATTTCTTTTGTGAATTTGGATTGTTCTAACGCTCCCCGTGTTTCATAAATCCTTGTAACCATTTCGTCTGCTTCAGCCTGTTCAGGACTTCCAATTGGGTAAAGTGGCATGTACCTATCTGTAATGTCATACATATATTCATTAAGCAATGTTTTTAATAGGTCGAGTCGAGCGGTATCCATTTTTTTACCAATGGTTTTCACTTTAAGTAGCTGCCATTGCTCTATAGATTCTACTGAATCATCGGAAACAAGATTTATGCTAAAAATCGTGATTGGTTCTCCTGTTGTTTGCAGTTCACTAAACCCTTTTACTTCAAGAACTTCAAAAAGGATTTTTTCTGAATTTTCAAATGTCAAACGATCATTTTTTTCTATACTCTTAAATTGGTCATTCTTTACATATTTTAGATTTAGATAAAGATTTTCAGTACAACAAATCTTTTCAAAAACATCTTCTTCAATGTTGGGTAAATACAAATTCTTCATTTTTCATCTCTCCTATCTAGATAATGACGACATACTCTTGAATAATTGTTAAAGCTTCCTCATAAGACTTCGCATTTTCTTGCACGTCTTTCCATAGTTGATTAGCTTCGTCCAAGAAACCCTTTTGCTTTAGTTCTTTACTTACAATTCCCAGTAAATTGAAAATATTTCCATTTTCTCCAATTAGTTTTACTTCCAAATTCGTTTGCTTCAATCACATCTCCTCCTTAACGTACTTGCCTGTATACTTGGCAGTGCTGGATATCATAACTCGTTTGGTTAATGAAATCAAGTCTGTTTTTTGTCTAAATAACGGGATTTTTCCTTTGAAAAAAAATCTTTAAAAATAGACTGGACTTCCTTCTCATTCAGAGTTATCAACGTGATGTTAAGGAACGAAAGGAAAGAAATGTACGAAAATTTTAAATCGAAAGTAACCTTAAAAAAACTAAGCGAAGAATTACGCCAAAACATTTATTGGGGGAACTTCCCAGATAAAGAAGCCTTTGCAAGCGAAACATTGGGCGAGCATATTCCAGCAGAACAATTACCAAACTTTTTCCAAACCATCGATGTTTGTGACAAAGGAATGACCCTTTGTTTTACGAAAACAGAAACAAAGGTAAAAGATGATTTTTGGAAAACAACTGATTATTATTTTACGATTGAAGCTAATTTTTCAGAAATTGAAAAGTTGCTAAAGAATGTCAATCGAAGTGAAAATGCGAAAGACATGGTAGAAGGATTACAAGAATTATTAAACCAAAAAATATCATTTGTAGCAGAAGCATAAAAGGAACGACCTAGAAGGATTGTAGCGAGTAAAATCGCTACTTTTTTCGTTCATAAAACTAACTGTTTGCGCGTAAAATAGCACCAGTGAAAAAACAGTCAAAAGTCGATGAAAGATTCGGCTTTTTATTTATATTCAAACACAGCGCATTTTGTGAGGATACACGGCTATTTATGTAAAGAAAAGCAGCTGACGAATAATCAGCTACTTTGGATTATAAGTATATTCAATTTAAACTATTGGGTGGCTACTTACCTATGGTGGTTTTCTGATAGATCAATTACTCTCTGTGTGCTCTTTTTCGTATTCAAAAAAAGAAGCTTCAACTAAGTCGAACTGACCAATTTCATTTTTTAAAGAATTTGCAGCTTTGTTTTTTCCTATTTTATTATACGAATAATATAACAGATACTTACTTTCGTCATCTAACGAATACCAAACGAGAGAAAGTAACTCTGCAATTACTTCATAATCTTTATTCTTAAAAAAAAGAAGCCAACTATACTCAACTACTATAGGAAGATACTCAATTGTACCTTGTTTTTTATCAAAAACATTTTTTAGATATTCATATCTGTCGTCAAAATCAATTGTTTCTGATTCAAGCAAAGAAAAATATTTTAGTTGAAGAACAAACCGTGTATCTTTTTCATAATTATCTAAATAAAGATCAGCCAGCTTAATTAATTGTTCATTTTCACACAGGTGAAAGCAAACAATGAGTTGTCTAAGTAAAAATAATTCCGAGGGTGTTTTATTCGTATCAAAGTCAAATGGTACTTTATTCTCCAATAGCCAATCTATATCTTCTGCTTTCTTTTCTAGCAGATATAGCAAACTAGTATTTTTAATCTCATTTTTTAAATCTTTAAATGCTGATAGAACTCTGTCTAGCGAAAAGAAAATTGCACAAATTGATAGTACTAGCTCTAGTATGCTACCATTCATATTTTTTTGATTAGTAATAGTTGCAATAATTATAATAGAAAAAGCTACTATTTTTTTGAGACTTATCTGTACTTTGTTTTCACTTGAATTCATAAAAATCAATAATAAAATTGCAAAGTATGTAATTGCAATAACGTAAAGGCTTATACTTGGAACTAATATTTTCATAAATAATAAAAATGGAAATATCGGAAATATTATTCTGAATACAAATTTAGCAAAAACTCTAAATTTAGTTTGCGGATAAGAAAATTGGTATATTCCCGTAAAAAAACTACCGTATTCAATAATGCTAAAATAGGAACCACTCCCTATGGGGATGAAATAAAATAATACAGAGAGTAGGCTACCTGTTATTACTAATACTGGAAATGATTCTTCAAAAAAAATAAAACTTAAAATACTCTGCAAACTCATTAATAACACCATCATGTATATTCTCTTCATATGGAGAATATTCCCTAGTGAGTTTACTAATATAAAGAAAATTACAGAAAAAAATGCGTACTTTAGTATTTCCATCTCCATCGTGAAACTCATCGTAGGTAAAGGAGAATTTATTATTACTTCCTCCCTTTGAAAATTGTAAAGTGCTTCGAAACTTTCAAAAAGAGTATTTACTAAATTGCTGAGTTCTTCAACTATGGTACTTTTTCTTGCTAAGGATATCATTCCAGCAAGAATCAACATAAAATAGAGTATAATTATTACAGTCATAAAATCCTTGGTTCTTTTTTTCCCACCGCTATGAAACTCAATAAATAGTCTTATTTGATTCAATCCAATTTTCCTCCTATAATTCATTTCAATTCAGATTGTGATTAGTAAAAATCATATTTCCATTAGCCGTTAAAAGTAAATCTTTGATTTTATTCATACCAGTTATGCAAAAAAGTATTTCTATTTATTCCTATTTTTATCATTACTACATACGCTCCCCATTCGGATAGTTATTTAATTGATCATGAACATACATATTTTCAAAGTTTATGGGAACTTTTTTGTTGGGCTCTAAAAATTGAGATACCCAAAAAACTAATTTCTTCTTCATATTAGAGATATCTTTTTCTTGCTAACTTTGAGGTGGTAGTTTGAGATACTATGTTAGTTGCTATTCTATCTACAACGCACGCTCGTTTTCGATAAATCTATTTTGTATAGTATTCAACCCGCTTTCACAAAATTATAACAAAAAGTATGTGTTTAATTTATATTATGCTGATATTTCTATCTATTGTCAATTTCCTTTATTCAAAAAAGTGAATAGTCACTGGAATAAATGTGTTAATTTCACTTCTAAAAATATTAACTTAATGGTAGAATTAGATTATAGAATAAAGTCTGTTATAAAATAAAAAGGAGCTGCAACATGAACGAGATAAAATGCCCACATTGCCATAAAGTTTTTACTGTTGATGAATCTAGCTACGCTGATATCTTAAACCAAGTTCGCACTAAGGAATTTAATGAAGAAATTCATGAAAAGCTGGAACAAATTAAAAATCAGCATAAAAGTGAGTTGGCTTTAATGGAAGAAAAAACTAAAAATTTTTTCGATAAACAGATTCTACAAAAAGAAAAGGAGCTTGCTGAGCTTCAAGCTAAGATTGATTCTGGTGAACAAGACAAGAAAATTGCACTTTCTTCTGTTGAAGCCACTATGAAGGAGAAACTAGCTGAGCAGGAAAAGAAAATTACGGAACTTGAGACAAAAGCCCTATCTATCGAAAAAGAGAAAGAATTTGAAGTTAGGAATGCATTAGCGGATAAAGAAAAGGAGTTATTAGAACTAACTGCAAAAATGAATGCGCTTCAAACGGATAACAAACTAAAAATCACAGAAGCTAATTCGGAGAAAGAAAAAGAAATAGCTGAATTAAAATCAAAACTTCAACTTCAAGAAAAAGAAGCTGAACTTGAAAAGAGTTCTATTAAAGAAAAGTTCGATAGCGAGATCAAACAAAAAGAAGAAACGATTGCCTTCTATAAAGATTTTAAAGCCAAACAATCAACTAAAATGGTTGGAGAAAGTCTTGAACAGCATTGCGAAATAGAGTTTAATCGTCTCAGAATGACAGCCTTTCAAAATGCAGAATTTGGTAAAGATAATGATGCTAAAACCGGTAGCAAAGGCGACTATATCTACCGAGAGAACGATGAGAATGGTACAGAGATCATCTCTATAATGTTTGAGATGAAAAACGAAGGTGATGAAACTGCCACCAAAAAGAAAAATGAACATTTTTTCAAAGAATTAGACAAAGATAGGAATGAGAAAAAATGCGAATATGCCATCCTCGTCACTATGCTTGAGTCAGATAATGAACTTTATAACAATGGAATTGTAGATGTTTCATACGAATATGAAAAAATGTATGTGATTCGACCTCAATTCTTTATTCCAATTATTACACTTCTTAGGAACGCAGCGCTTAACTCTCTTAAATATAAGCAAGAGGTTGTTTTGATGCGTGAGCAAAATATTGATATTACTAATTTTGAAGAAGACTTGAACATATTTAAGGAAGGTTTTGCGAGGAATTATGATTTAGCTAGTCGAAAGTTCAAAACTGCAATTGATGAAATCGATAAGACAATTACACATTTACAGAAAACCAAGGACGCGCTTGTATCTTCCGAGAATAACTTACGACTAGCTAATAACAAAGCGGATGATTTAACTGTGAAGAAATTAGTACGAAAAAATCCAACGATGAAAGAAAAATTTGATCTACTATAAGATTTTAAAAGGAGTAAAACATGAAATTAAAACAGCTAAAATTAAAAAACTTTCGAGGGTATAGTAGCGATACGTATCTAGAAGTAAGTGATTTGACAGCCCTTATTGGGAAAAATGATGCCGGAAAATCTACGGTCTTAGAAGCACTTGAGATTTTTTTCAATAATAAGTTGGTAGTATGTGAAAGAGAAGATCTATCAGTTAAAGCAACAAGCGACTGTATAGAAATTAGTTGCATATTTTCAGATTTTCCTGATTCTTTAACGATTGATACTGCATCTTCTACTACATTAGAAAATGAAAATTTATTGAATCAAGATGGTTTATTAGAAATAAAAAAAGTATTCAAATGTTCCACTAGTAAGCCTAAACCAGCAACTTTTATTTCTTGTGTCCATCCAAGTGCTAATAATTTTAATGATTTGCTATTATTAAAACAAGCAGACCTTAAAAAGCGTGCTACTGAATTAGGTGTAGACGAATCCAAATATGATAAAAGAAATAATTCTAGCATAAGACAAGCTATTCTTGAACTACCTTTAGTAGACTTAGATAAAAAAATCCAGGACATTCCTGTCGATGCACAGGATGCAAAAAAATTATATTCATCCTTGGAAACATTTTTGCCAGTTTTTGCACTATTTCAATCTGATAGAAGTAGCTCAGACTCTGATAAAGAGATTACTGATCCTATGAGTATAGCAATATCTCAAGCTCTTCAAGGTCTTGAAGAAGAAATGAATAGAATAAAACTTGAGGTACAAGCAAAAGCAACTGAAACTGCCTCAAGAACATTAGAAAAACTTAAAGAAATGAATAGCGAGTTGGCAGAATCTTTAACTCCAGAATTTAAGTCAGATCCTAAATTCGACTCACTCTTTAAGCTAACAATCAAGTCTGATGACGACATATCAATAAATAAAAGAGGTAGTGGAGTTAGAAGGCTTATATTGTTAAATTTCTTTAGAGCTGAGGCGGAACGAAAATTATCTGAAGATGAAAGAAACAGTGACATAATCTATGCGTTTGAAGAGCCAGAAACGTCACAACACCCATCTCACCAAAAAATGTTAATAGAATCTTTTATAGAACTGTCAAATAAGGAGAACTGTCAAGTTTTACTAACTACTCATACACCAGCGTTAGGAGAACTTCTTCCTCTTGAAAGTTTGAGACTGATTGAAAAAACTGATGGGGTTGCTTCTATTTATAAAGAAGGAGATGCTACTTATGACAAAATCAGAAACACGCTTGGAATATTATCGGAACAAATTCCTAACACTGCAAAAGCAATTATTCTGGTTGAAGGAAAAACAGATCTTGTTTTTTTTGATCATTTATGTAAGGTTCTAAAAGATAACAACCAAATCAATTCCACATTTTCAGAAAAAAATATCGTACTAACTCCAACGGGTGGTTGCGATAATTTGAAAGCTTGGGTAACTAAAAAAGTCGTAAATAATTTAGGGCTACCTTTTGCCATATTTCTCGACTCCGACAGGATGAATGAAGGTGAGAAAACGAAGAATACAAAACTTGTATCAATAAATCGGAATCAAGGGGTTAAAGCATTTCACACTAGAAAACGAGAGGCTGAAAATTATCTACATTCAGATTTATTTAATGGAGAAGTTGAAATAGGAGACTATAATGATGTAAAGGAAGAGGTCAATAAATACAATAATATGGTTAGTAGAAAAAAAGTTTTAGAAAAATATTGGAGACAGATGAGCTTCGATCAAATAAGACAACGAGAAATCTTCCGAGATGAATCAGGAAAAGAACGTTTTGAACTTACAGAAATAATTCAAGAATTACTAGATATAATATAATTATACCAATATAAGCTCGATGTAGTTATTCAACTTAGCTGAACCGATGAACATACAGTAAAAAGTCGATGAAAGACTCGACTTTTTATTTATCTTTCCATACAACACATTTGGTAGGAACACAGAGCAAATAAAGCAAAAACAACTGACGATAATGGTCAGTTGTTTTGGGTTATAGGTTATTTCGGACTGCTTAGTGACTGGTTAGCTTTCACTCATACTCTTTTTATTGTCAAACAATTCTTTGCTGAGTACATTCGTACTTTTTTTCTTAAATAAGAGTATAATTAACTCTAGAGTTAAATCTTATAATTGAGGTGATATATTTGAAGTGGATTGCGTTAATAGTAGTTATTCTATTGATTTTAATCATTGTAGTGTCGATTTATGCGGCAAGTTTTTTCTTGAACGTTGCACTTTTTAGAGACAACAATTGGTATGAAAAAACAGGTCATGAGATGATGAATCCGGATAATTTTAATAAAGGAAAATCTCAATACGATCTTACTGAAGAGAAACAGAATCTGCAAGGAAATGAATTTTGGCAACAAGATTTTTGTCAAGATCATTGGTTGGAAGTGGACGGAGAAAAATTATACAGCCGTTTGATTATTCCGCATCCAAAAAGTAAAAAATGGGTAATTTGTGTTCATGGTTACCGATCATTTGGGCAACGAGACATGGCATTTGTCGCATCAAAATTTTCTGATCAGCAGTACAATATTTTAGTTCCTGATTTGAGAGCACATGGAAAAAGCACGGGTAACGTGATTGGAATGGGATGGTTGGACCGCTTAGATTTATTGAAATGGATTCAAGAAGTAACGACTATTGAACCAGGAGCTGAAATTGTTTTGTTTGGCGGATCAATGGGGGCAGCAACTGTAATGATGACAAGTGGTGAAACATTACCAGAAAATGTAAAAGGATTAGTTGTTGATTGCGGTTATTCATCTGTTTACAGTGAGTTTGGCGCTATGTTGCGTTCGGCTTTCAAGTTACCAGCATTTCCTATATTGACTATCGCCGATAACCTTGCTAAGAAAAAAGTTGGCTATTCACTTAAACAAGCATCTTCTATTAATCAGTTAGCAAAAAATAATTTGCCAACATTATTTATTCATGGCACAGGGGACAAATTTGTTCCTCATGAAATGCTTTATGAAAATATGGAAGCTACAAATGGTGTGAAGGAAAGTTTAATTGTCAATAATGCTCCTCATCTATCCTCGTTTATTTATGAGCCAGACCATTATTTTGATACTGTTTTTGAATTTATTCATCGTTATTGTTAGGAAAGGGGAACTCATATGGATGCAAAAAATAAACAAAAGAAGTTAAGCTTAGGTATTCTATTGATTTTAATTGCAGCTACTTTAAGTAGCTTAGGTCAATTAGCGTGGAAATTTGGTGCAGATGGAACGGGGAGTTATTCAATTATCCTTTATGTTCTTGGATTTATTGCAGCAGGAGCAGGTATGTTTTTTATGATGGCAGCCTTTCGTTATGGTGAAGTTTCAATCTTACAACCAATGATGAGTTTGGGATTTGCCTTGTCAATCGTATTAGGAGCGATATTTTTAAATGAAAGTATCACTTGGTACAAATTAGTAGGAACAGGCTTCATTATTGCTGGATCAATTCTTTTAGGTATTGAAGGAAATGAGGATACAATATGATTGATTATGTAGCAATTTTGACGATCTTAGTTATTACAACATTTTCAGGAAGTGTTGGGGCATTGGCTTTGAAAAAAGGAATGAATGATCTGCCGCAATTGAGTCTGAACCTTGTATTAAAAAATGGTTGGATTTATTTAGGTTCTTTCTTGTACCTTTTAAGTGCAGTGACGAATATTACGTTGTTAAAATTTTTAGATTATTCTATCGCTTTTCCAATGACATCTCTAACCTATGTGTGGACAGTAATTATTTCTTATTTTGTTTTTAAAGAGAAGCTGAGTATTCGAAAGATTTTGGCAGTCATTTTGATTATTGTTGGCGTGTTTATTATTAGCCAATGACTATGAATAGGAGGGATTAATTATGGTGGTTAAAACAAAGGGAATCGATAAAATAAAATTATTACAAGCGATAACAACGATTGTTACTGGAATTATTATGTTAAATGCGGTATTGAAAAATAAAAAATAAACGTATCGACAATACAGAACTTACTGGAATTGTTCCTTTATATTAATAGTGTGGTCAGGACATGTCATCGTAATTATGTAGGAATGGACAATATGAAAAAAGTAATCTTGTTATTTTTTTAGGTTGGTTCCATTAGTGGGATTTGAATTTTAACGTAATAGTCCACAAAGTGCGAGCGGGGCATGTTCGGATATGCTTAAAAAGAAATTTGTGTTATTTTAATTTTAAAAAATAACGTTTGATTGCACTTTATTGTTTGGTAAGTAAAAGAAATATTTAAGAAGCAAAATAATGAACTAGACAACTTTTTAATAGTTTATTTACAAGTAGTGTAAACAGTTTAGCCAGTTAATTATCTGGTTAAACTGTTTTTTTGTTTAACGTGCTTTATAGAATAGATATAATAAAAAACCTCTTAATTGCTATTACTGAAATAGCAGTTAAAAGGCTGTTACTTTTATCTATTGTTCATTATGAAATTGGCGATTGCTATGTTGCACATTAGTAGCAGCTCCACTGCAAAAACAAAGCTATATCATGATCATGGTTAACGAATTCCTAAAGCAATTCGAGCATATCTTGACATTTTATCTGTCGTCCAAGCGGGGTACCAAACCAATTTTACTTCTGGATTTTTTACCTCAGGAATTTCTTTTAAAGCTTCATGGATTTGATCCGTTAAAACATCGGCTAATGGACAGCCCATTGTTGTTAGTGTCATTTTGACAACTGTATCTCCGTTTTGTGCAAAATCCACTTCATAAATTAATCCTAAATTAACGATATCAATCCCAAGTTCAGGGTCAATAACTGTTTCTAAGGCAGTTAAAATTTGTTCTTTAATGTCTTCTATTTCTTCAGCAGACCATTCTTGATTTGTTTCAGTCATTGTATCTACTCCTTTTCAGTTATAGTCCGTCGATCCTTATTTATTCGCAAGAGTAACTGCGTACATATACAGGTTGTTCTTTCAATATAATACCTTTTTTTAAATGTTTTGTAAATGAGAATCTTTTTCAATAGAGTCATATTGAAAATAAAAAACAGTCAAAAGTGGGGAGGTGTTTAACTAAAATTGTAGAGTAAAGAGCATTAGCTCATTTTTGGTAGCATTAATAATATTGTGTTGAGTAAAAGCTTCTAAGAAAATCGCATCACCTTCATTTAAAATTAACATTTCATCTTTAAGCTCAACAGTAGCTTCCCCTTTTAATACGTAATTTATTTCACAAAGGTTATGAGCAATTTTTCTGCCGCTAGAGGATGATTGAGCATCAATATAAATCTTTGAAATAACCATGTTATTCGTATGTACAGGTAAATTAAACAACGTATCATAGTAAGTTGAATTTGTTTGCCATGGATTGTAGATCGTGCCTGAAGAGTTTCGAATAACTTTATAGCCATGTTCTGACGTTTCGTCATCTTGGATGACTTGAGGTGCTTCGTTTGCTAATAGTGATGCGACAGTGACGTCTAATGCATCAGAGATTTTTCTCAGAGCTTCAAGAGAAGGCCGGTTGGCACCACGTTCGATTTGTGACAAGAAGCTAGCTGAGTATCCTGTCTTTTCTCCTAGCTCAGTTAATGTTATCTTTTTTTCTTTCCTTAAGTTTTTGATTTTTCTAAATTCCATATACAGCCGTCCTTTATTTAGAGTCCTTTTTCACTCATATTATCTCGGATTCATTACAAAATTACAAGCACTTGAACCCGTGTTAAGGAAAGCACATATTATTCTCATCATTATATTGACATTTACATAGAGTAATCTTAAAATTGTAACAAATAATTCAAACTTTGTGGTAGAATTTAATTCTAAATTAAAAAAAGACTGTTTATTTCGTCTTTAAGAAAGAATTTTTATTTTAGAGGTGCTGAGAAAGTGATGGCAAAAATGAACATAAAATTAGGGGAAGAATACTGGGGGGAACGAAATGAAAATTACTAAAATAAATGTGGAGCCAAAATCTGTACGATTGAAAGAACCAATTACTATTTCACTTGGCACAATTGAATATTCAATGAGCGCTATTGTTGAAATCGAAACGGACGAAGGGATTATAGGATATGGGGAAGGCTCACCAGGCATCTTGATTACAGGTGAAACATTAAAAGGTACAACGGAATGTATTCAATTATTTGAAAAAAAATTATTAGGTGTTGATCCTTTAGACATCGAAAAGATTCACAGTATTATGAATTCAATGGCGGCGCTTGCGCCTTCGGCAAAGACGGCAATCGATATTGCATGTTACGATTTATTTGGAAAGAAAGCCAACCTACCTGTTTATAAACTTTTAGGTGGTTATGACTCTTGTGTTAAAACAGATATGACAATCGGAATCGATACTCCTGATAAAATGGCAGAAAAAGCGAAACTAGCTGTATCACAAGGGTTTGACACGTTGAAAATTAAAGTTGGTACAGGATTTAATTTGGATATTGCTCGAATCAAAGCAATTAGAGAAGCTGTTGGCAGTCACATTAATCTTCGTTTGGATGCCAATCAAGGTTGGAAACCCAAAGAAGCGGTGAATACAATCAATCACTTGTCAGAATATGACATTGAATTAGTCGAACAGCCAGTTGCGTATTATGATATTGAAGGATTGGCGTTTGTTACTAACAATGTGTCTATTCCGATTATGTCGGACGAAAGTTGTTTTGATTCAAAAGATGCATTACGTTTGATCAAGAATCGTGCGGTGGATTTTGTCAATATCAAATTAATGAAATGCGGAGGAATCCACGAAGCATTAAAGATAAATAGTATTTGTGAAGCGGCAGGCGTTGAATGTATGATTGGATGCATGGTAGAAGAAACGAACATTGGTGTAACAGCTGCAGCTCATTTGGCAGCAGCAACTAAAAACATCACCAGAGCAGATTTAGATGCAACATTTGGATTAAACGAAGTAGCAATTTCTGGGGGAGTAGGTACAGAAGCTACTAGTCTCATTTCTTTATCTAATAAAGCCGGATTAGGTTTGAGTAAGTAAGAAAGGTGAGTGTCAAATGTATTATGATTTAAGTTATATGAGTGTACCGTTGCCAGAAGATGTTGTTAAGTTAAAAAATTATGGTGATTTTGAAGGTGCTGAAAAGTTAATTACGCATCTGCTATCTAATGAATTACCGGAAGCATTGAGAAAACGTTTAGAAATTGAACAAGACATCATTCGTATTGTTGGGATCAACGAATATCCTTTCGGTATGGAAGAAGCTAATAAGATGATGAAAGATACGATTAAGGACTATCAAGAAAAAGAATTGACACTGTTGAAAGAAAAAGGAAAAGTAGACTGGATTTATATTGATGGCAAGGTGCATTTTCAACGTCGTTTTTTGATGAATTTAATCAAAACACAGGCTGATTATGAAGCGAGATTAATTGTTAAAGAAGATAGTGAAGTAGACCGCTTGAGAAAACAAGAATTGACTGAAAATGTTCAGATAATGAAGGAAAAGGGCGGTAGAAAAGTAAAAATTCATTTAAAAACGAGTATTCAAGTGAAAAAAGAATACGAGCGTCCAGGAGAAAAAGTACGAGTGCATCTGCCGTTACCTAAAGATTGTAAACAAGTTTCTGATATTAGAATTTTAAAGACGACGCCAGAAGCAACGTTTGTTGCTCCTGAAAAAGAAGCCCAACGTACAGTTTATTTTGAAACAATTTTAGAAGAAGGTCAACTTTTTTCAGTTGAATATAGTTATATCAATCAAGTAGATTATGTTGAATTAGATCCAAGTCAAGTATCTGAATTGCAACCAGAATTTGAGTTAAGCGAACAATTGCCTCATATACGTTTTACTCCCTATTTGGAGCAACTGCTTGCTGAAATTTTGTCTGGCGAGATGAATCCAATAATAAAGGCACGAAAAATTTATGATTTTATCACTACCAAAGTCAATTACTCATTTATGAGAGAGTATTTTACGATTGATAATATTTCAGAATATGCTGCGGTCAATTTAAAGGGGGACTGTGGGGTTCAAGCAATATTGTTTATCACTTTATGTCGGATGGCTAATATACCCGCAAAATGGCAATCAGGACTATATGTGTCACAATACTATACTGGTTGTCACGATTGGGCACAATTTTATGTGGCTCCTTACGGATGGGTTTTCGCTGATTTATCTTTTGGCGGGGGAGCACGTAGAAACGGGGATTTAGAGCGCTGGAATTATTATTTTGGTAATCTGGATATTTTCAGAATGCCTGCAAATAGTGAAATCCAAAAAGAGTTTAATCCTCCTAAGCAGTTTTTACGAGCTGATCCAATCGATAGTCAACGAGGAGAATTCGAATATGAAAACCAAGGCCTTCCTTATGCATACTTAGATGTGAAACAAGAGTTAATTGCAATGGATGAACTTGTGTAAATAAATAAAAAAGAAGGAAAAGGTGGAATGTATGAAAAAAGGGGTAAAAAGAAGTTTGATACTAGCTACAACACTACTGTTGCTTTCAGCCTGTGGGGGGGAGAAAAGCAATAAAACAGATGGAGACACAGGTAAAGGTAATTCAAAAGGACAAAAATCTTCCAGAGTATTGAATTTGATGGAAGCTTCTGAAGTAGGTTCTATGGACACAATTTTCACACAAGATGAACCAAGTGTAAATGCGCAATCTAATGTTTTTGAAGGGTTATATCAATTGGACGAAAAAGATAACGTTATTCCTGCTGTAGCAAAAGCAATGCCGGAAATTTCGGAAGATGGTAAGACCTATACGATCAAGCTTAGAGATGATGCAAAATGGTCAAATGGCGATAATGTAACAGCGAATGATTTTGTTTTTGCGTGGAAAAAGATGGCTGATCCTAAAAATCAAGCGAATTACTTTTTCTTGATGGACGGGACAATTCTTAACGGAACTGAAATTGTAAATGAAGAAAAATCAGCAGATGAATTGGGTGTCAAAGCGTTAGATGATTACACACTTGAAATTAAAATGGCTAAACCAGTCACTTATTTCACGTCGTTATTAGCGTTCTCACCATTCTTTCCACAAAACGAAAAATTTGTAACTGAAAAAGGCAAAGAATATGGAACGTCTAGCGAGAATATCGTTTCAAACGGACCTTTCCTAATGGAAAACTGGGATCAAGCGTCAATGTCATGGGATTTAGTTCAAAATCCAAATTACTATGATGCAGATAAAGTGAAATCAGAAAAAATCCATTTTGAAGTACTAAAAGAAACGAATACAGTATTTAATCTCTATGAATCAGGGGAATTAGATGTAGCGATTCTTACAGGAGATTTTGCAAAACAAAATAAAGATAATCCTGATTATGAAGCAATCCAGCGTTCAAAAGTCTACTCATTAAGAATGAATCAAAAAAGAAATGACAAAGCATCGATTTTCGCAAATGAAAATGTGCGTAAAGCTGTTGCATACGCTCTTGATAAGAAAAGCTTAGTTGAAAATATCTTAGCAGACGGCTCAAAAGATATTTACGGTTATATTCCTAAAGATTTCGTCACAAACCCAGAAACAGGTGAAGACTTCAGAAAAGAAGCTGGCGATTTAGTAAAAACCAATGAAAAATTAGCTAATGATTATTTGGAAAAAGCTAAAAAAGAATTGAATGGTGATGTAACGATCGAGCTACTATCCAAAGATGGTGATGGGGATAAAAAGGTTGCCGAGTTTATTCAAGGACAATTGGAGAAAACATTACCAGGCTTAAAAATCAATGTAAAAACGGTTCCTTTAAATAACTCAATCGAGCTAATGAAAAAAGGGGATTATGAACTCTCGGTCAGTATGTGGGGACCAGATTACCAAGACCCGATGACTTTCTTAGAAAGTTCTGTCAGCACAAAAAATAAAACAAGTTACCGTAGCGAAAAATATGATAAATTGATCGATGATGCATCGAACAAATATGCCAATGAGCCTGAAAAACGTTGGGAAACATTGATTGCTGCTGAGAAAGTATTAGTAGAAGAAGATGTTGCATTGATTCCGTTGTATCAACAAGCAAGAGGACAATTAGTACGTCCAGGTGTTGAAGGCATCGAATATCATAACTTCGGAGCAACTAGCACTTACAAAAATGCTTACATTAAAGAGTAAATGATTAATGTTATATAGTTTCTTAAAAAAACGAAAATCTTCTAATAGAAAAACTTGACCTCAAACAAATTTGCTTGTATTATACTACTTGGGCACCTTTAAGAAGGTCAGAAGTTTACAACGAATTTCAGCTCCCTATTCATTTTGGATAGGGAGCTTTTGTTTTTTATGGTTAGTAAAAAAGAATCGTTGTTCACTCATCTCTACAAATCTATTTGCAGAAAGGGTTTTTTTATATTATGACAAAATATATCTTTGTTACAGGCGGCGTAGTTTCTTCGATTGGTAAGGGAATTGTCGCAGCATCATTAGGACGTTTATTAAAAAATCGTGGCTTGAAAGTAACGATTCAAAAATTTGATCCATACATCAATGTGGATCCAGGAACAATGAGTCCTTACCAACATGGAGAAGTTTTTGTCACAGATGATGGTGCCGAAACAGATTTGGATTTAGGTCACTATGAACGATTTATCGATATCAACTTAAATAAATATTCAAATGTGACAACTGGGAAAATTTATTCAGAAGTGTTAAGAAAAGAACGTAAAGGTGAATACTTAGGGGCGACTGTACAAGTTATTCCTCACATCACGAATGAAATCAAAGAAAAAATTATGCGTGCAGCCAGCATGACAGATGCGGATATCATCATTACAGAAGTTGGTGGAACAGTTGGTGATATTGAATCATTACCGTTTTTAGAAGCATTGCGCCAGATGAAAGCTGATGTAGGTAGTGATAATGTTATGTACATCCATACAACGTTGATTCCATATCTAAAAGCTGCTGGTGAAATGAAAACTAAACCAACACAACATAGTGTAAAAGAATTACGAAGCTTAGGCATCCAACCAAATATTTTAGTTGTTCGTACAGAATTACCAGTTTCTCAAGGGACAAAAAATAAATTAGCACAATTCTGTGATGTTGCTCCAGAAGCAGTTATTGAGTCACGAGATGTGGAAACTCTTTATTCTATTCCATTAGCGCTACAAGCACAAAACATGGATCAAATTGTCTGTGATCATTTGAAGCTAGATGTGCCAGCTGCAGATATGACAGAATGGCGTGAACTGGAAGAAAAAGTACTAGGATTGAAGAAAACAACTAAAATCGCTTTGGTGGGAAAATATGTAGAACTTCCTGATGCATATCTTTCAGTAGTAGAAGCATTGAAACATGCTGGATTTGCATTTGATTCTGATATTGCAATCGACTGGATTGATTCACAAGATTTAACTGCAGATAACGTTGCCGATACTTTAAAAGATGCTGATGGAATCTTGGTTCCTGGTGGTTTTGGTGATCGAGGCGTGGAAGGGAAAATAGAAGCCATTCGTTTTGCTCGTGAAAACGATGTACCTTTCTTAGGTATTTGTTTGGGGATGCAAATGGCTTGTGTAGAATTCGCTCGTAATGTGGTTAAATTAGAAGATGCTGGTTCAGCAGAAAATAATCCTGACATTCTTAATAACATTATTGATTTAATGGCAGATCAAGAAAACGTTGAAAACCTTGGTGGAACATTACGTTTAGGTTTATATCCATGTAAACTTAAAAAAGGTAGTGTCACAGCATCAGCGTATGAAGGGCAAGAAGTTGTGCAAGAACGCCATCGTCATCGCTATGAATTCAATAACAAGTACCGTCAATTATTTGAAGAAAATGGCTTAGTCTTTTCGGGTGTCTCTCCGGACAATCGTTTAGTTGAAATTGTTGAATTGCCAGAGAAAAAATTCTTTGTTGGTTGCCAATTCCATCCAGAATTGATTTCTAGACCAAACAGACCACCACATTTAATCAAAGCATTTGTTGAAGCAGCTTTAAACAATCAGTAATGAAAAAACATATTATTTTTGAAGGCTATCAACTCTTCGAAGTTTATGGGATCCAAGCAAAGTTTAGACTGTTTTTGTTTTACTGTTTATTCGGATTTTAAAGGTCTGAGGTATAACTCGAAGAGTTATACCTCAGACCTTTTTTACATCTTTTACTTAGTGGTTTCCCATGGAATTACAGCTTGAAAAAAATAAAGGAATGATTAAATTGATTTCATTTACTATTTAGTTGCTTTACGATATATAAAAACGTTGATTTTTTTTATGGAAATGGGATAAAAATTTTTTATCCGAAACAGAACTGAAATATGATCAGATTTGGATTTTTAAATAAAATATTTATGTTCTATTATTATATAGATGATTAATTACTATTTGTTAAATACATAGAAAATAGTCTTTTATTTCAGTAACTTTGTTTCAGTAAATAGTGGGTTAGTAGCTGACTGTAATCAAAGTATAAGTATGTCATTTTAAACTAAATATAGCAGTAATAGCAAAAATGGAATCCTCTCTAAAACCAAAGATGGTCTTACTTCCCTAGTGGCTTATTATATTATTTGTGTGAATCAGGAAAATCGCAGATAATAGTGGCCCAGCGAGGTGGATATTCCAAATTATTAGTCAATAAAGTAAGAAATAGCATCGTTCAAGTTGATTTTATCTAAGATAAGATAATGGGGAAAAAGTGATTCTGAATGTTTTTCTGGGAAGGGGCCGTTCAGATAATGAATTCTCCACACAAATAGTATGGATACTTGAAAATGTACTTTGGCGAAAAAAAGGAGATGAAAAAATGCTTAGTTTTAAATCATATAATGTATTTATATGATTACGCATAAAATAGGAGGAAAGAAAATGAATAAAAAAAAGTGGTATCTTATCTTAACACTAATTATGGTACCTATCAT
>NZ_MIKB01000001.1 GCF_001730365.1 Enterococcus quebecensis | reverse complement strand
CTTGTGAGTGTATTGCCAAAAAAAGAGAACAGTTAGAGAAGTTTCATGCTTATAACGCCCGTTCCGCAAGTTTCTTTTCAGAATACGAAGCCTGCGAGCAAGAACTAGCTCGAGGAATAGCCCAAGTTAGTGGATGTAAAGCCTGGAATGCGGCTTCGGGTACTTTTGATATTGGAAAACTAGATATGACGTGGGCGACTTCGATCAATGATCGCTGGGGAAAACGAGCGGAAGATTTAGAAAATAAACGCACGAAGAAATTTGCGGAAGGCATGAAAGGCAGACAATATTGCCGAGTCCAGTTAGCAACAGGTGCTTATGTTTGGATGTGGGTAACCGATCCAACAAAAGTCTCGCAAGCGGATTTTCAATTTAATCAGAAGTATAAAGATTATTTAGATATTTTGATGAAACCAGAGAATAACCTCGTGGATGATTATTTCAAAATAATCGCAGAAGAATTGAGAACGGGGATTAACCAAAAGACGGGTAAACCATTAACAGATTTAGAAAAAGCACAACGGTGGTCGGCCGTTGCAAGTGCGATTGCTGTGGTAGCAGTTGGAGCCCATTATGGAGCGAAAGGGTTTACTGGTAAAGGGGCGAAACTATCTAAAAATCCTGTTTTAAAAGGAAGTAAAGATGGGAAGAATTATACATTAGATAGGGATAAAAGTAAGGGAAGTTCGGGTTATAAGAAAGCCAGTGGGGCTAATCTTAATAAATTAAAACCTAATGAAATTAATAATATGTCATTAGATGAGTTAAGAAATAGTATACCGAAAGATTGGCAATTTTTTGAAAATAATGGACGAGTTCACATAAAAGATGCAAGTGGTCAGATGAGAGTACGTATTGATCCACCTGATAAGATAACAAAATATCAACATATGCATATTTATGATGATTTAGGAAATCCATTAGATAAGATAGGAAATATAGTAGATAGAACTAGTCCTGAGGGGCATTTACCATGGAATGATAAATAAAAGATAGGAGTTATTATAATGATTAATGAAATTCAAACAAAAATTGATAAAACAAATTATTGGGATTTATTAGTTTTAGATATTCAAAGTCAATATTTTGGTGATGAAGTGTATATTTATATAGAAAAAAATGAAGAGTACTGTTGGAAAATATCATTTACTTCTTGTTATAAAGTTAACTATGAGACTGATGCGAATTGGCGAGGTGATTTTAAAGTTAAAGATACAGGACCGAAATCCGGCTATTATGCACAAGATATTTCATTAAACAAATGCATGGAAAATGAGGAATTTATTGAATGTTCAATTGACGTGTCAATTATGACAATGAATATTGTTTGTAAAAACATTCTTGTAGAAGAATTAAGCATGAAAGACAATCTATTCTTTTGGCAAGATAAGTAAATTTAAAAATAAAAAAGGCACTTTACTATCTGATTGGCGTCGGATAGTAAAGCCTTGAGCGGAAGATTTAGAAAATAAACGCACGAAGAAATTTGCGGAAGGGATGAAAGGCAGACAATATTGCCGAGTCCAATTGGCAACAGGTGCTTACGTATGGATGTGGGTAACCGGTTCAACAAAAGTCTTGCAAGCAGATTTTCAATTTAATCAGAAGTATAAAGATTATCTAGATATCCTGATGAAACCAGAGAATAACCTCGTGGATGATTATTTCAAAATAATGGCAGAAGAATTGAGAACGGGGATTAACCAAAAGACGGGTAAACCATTAACAGACCTAGAAAAAGCACAACGGTGGTCGGCTGTTGCAAGTGCGATCGCAGTGGTAGCAGTTGGCGCTCATTATGGGTCGAAAGGGTTTACTGGTAAAGGGGCGAAACCATCTAAAAGTTCTGTTTTAAAAGGAAGTAAAGATCGGAAGAATTATACACTGGATCGAGATAAAAGTAAGGGAAGTTCGGGTTATAAGAAACCTAATGGGCTTGGAAAAATACAGGATATTAATATTAAGGAGTTTGAAATTAAGAATAAACATTTGAATAGTTCAACTGCTAAGCGAGCTAGAAAGTTTAATGTCTCTTCGGCAGAAGAAGCTAATAAAATAGTTCAAGATGCATTAAAAAATGGAAAGCTTATAGAAACTATACCAAATGGAGTAGGAAGTCAGGGGCAAAATTCTTTTTCTAGTATTATTGATACAGGAAAAGTTATTGGAACAAAAGGCGAAACACACATAAAAATAGTTTATGATGAATTAAAAAATGTGTGGACGACTTACCCTGTTCCAAAATCTTAAATAGGAGGTAAACATAGTGATTGATAAACAAATAACGGATATCTTACAATTATATGGAAAGCAACAAATATTTAAAATAGAGGATTTCTTGCTTTCAGAAATTGATGAAGATAATTTGCAGGAAACAATAGATTTTGTAGTTTTTGATGATACTAGTAAGAGGACTAGTTTTAGTGATGAATTATATGAAGGAAGCCAATACAAAGGGATATTTTTAGAAGGTAATCAATATTTATTATCTAGCTCAGAAGGAAAAGTAATGGTAATTGATATGTTAAGTGAGGCTCATGGTGTCGATATAAAAGATACTCAAGTTCAATTTGAGGAAGCAAATTTTATCAAATTAATCACAAATAAAAAAGAAACACTTAATTGGATCAAAAATTATAAAATGGAAAAGTAAATATAATAATAGGCCCTCTATCACTCGACGGAAATTGAGAAAATAGAGCTTTGACTAGTGAGAGTACACTCATGAATCAAGTTGCCAATAGCGAATAAAATTCAGTTGTATTTATGTGTAAAAACTAAAAAGGTTGTTGAATAAAATTCGAAAAAAGTAAAGTAATTAAGATGATATTAGTGTATGAAACGCTCTGATATCATTTTTTTGTATTAAAAAATGAAACAATGGTAAGAGGCTTATATTCTAATTGAGAACGGGGATTAACCAAAAGACGGGTAAACCATTAACAGATTTAGAAAAAGCACAACGGTGGTCGGCTGTTGCAAGTGCGATTGCTGTGGTAGCAGTTGGTGCTCATTATGGAGCGAAAGGTTTAACTGGTCAAGGGACAAAACCATCTAAAAATCCTGTTTTAAAAGGAAGTAAGGATGGGAAGAATTATACATTAGATAGAGATAAAAGTAAGGGAAGTTCGGGTTATAAGAAAGCCAGTGGGGCTAAAGTTGAAATTCCAGAACAAAGTTTGAAACATGCTGATGTTGGAGATTTCACTGTCAATCCTTCTACAGGAAAAGTATCTAAAATGAAAGGTGGCGGTCATGGTCAATCTAACATTGATTTCCTAAAAGAAAATGGGTTTGAAGTAAATATTGAAAAAACTTATCCTAATGGTGTTAGAACTGGAAATGTATCACACCATAAAACGCCATCTAAACGTACTGGAACAGGGCAATCATGGTTTCCAGAAAATTGGACAAGTAAAGATATAGAGACTGCAGGACAACAGATTGCTAGCCAACCAAACTTTGCAAGTGCTAAAAATGGTGAAGTTATTTTTGGAGATTATAATGGTGTACGAGTTGGTGTGATAAAAACTGATGGAAAAATTGGAACTATTTTTCCAGATGGTACAAAACAACCATAAATAATTATTTAATTGGGAGAAAAATTATGAATATATTTAATCAAATTAAAGAAAATTTAGAGGAACGAAGAAAAATAAATGAAGAAGATGATTTTGGACTTGAAAAAAGTTGGGCAAACTTGACCAATATTTTATCCAAAAGTGAAGATGAAACTATCAATTATTTGAAAAACTGTTCTAAAGAAGATGTGTTATTAATTAGTTCGGTTTTTGATGATGTTTCTGAAAAATTACAAAGCAGGAAATTTATTTCTTGTTTAAGAGAACTTGATAAAAAGTATCCTGATTTGAAATTAACATTTTTTATTGATGATGCTGAAAGTTACATTGAAAATTAAATAAAAAAGGCACTTTACTATCCGATTGGCGTCGAATAGTAAAGCCTTAACTAGTAAGCTGTAACTCACTAATCAAGTTGCCAATAGCTTAAAAAAGCTAGCTGTATCTATTATAAAAAAATTCAAGGTACGTTTCTAGTCTTTTGAATGTTTATTTGATGTGCAATAATTTCAACTAAGAAATATACAGTTATTGAAACGGTATTAGTGAGGGATTTAACCACTGATACCGTTTTTTCGTGTATCAAAAATTGAAGGAGTGAAGAAAATGATTCAAACAGAAAATAAACAACCAATAAATGGAACCAAGGCATAATAGCAAGAGAATCACTATCTTAATCTAGTTCAGTTACAAAGCTCTTTAATTTCAAACAATTCCACAAAAAATATAGTATGATAGACCTATCAATTATCGACTGCGAGGGAAGCATATGAAAATCGGAATCATCGGCTTAGGAAATATCGCTCAAAAAGCATATCTACCTATATATGCCCAACTAAGAAACAAAGCAACCTTTGTACTTTCCACAAGAAATGAACAAACACGCAAAGAAATCAGTGCAAAATACGGCTTTAACGAAATGGTTTCATCCACAGAAGAATTGATCCAAAGTGGTATTTCAGCTTGTTTTATCCATGCAGCAACCAATGTTCATGGTCACTTAGTAAAGCAATTATTAGAAGCAGGCATTCACGTGTTTGTAGATAAACCTTTAAGTGAAAATTTAGCAGAAGTCAAAGAAATCCAAACCTTAGCTGAAGAAAAAAATCTACTATTAATGGTTGGGTTCAATCGTCGTTTCGCTCCTTTAGTTGAGGAACTGAAATCAATAAAAAATAAAAATATGCTTTTGATTCAAAAAAATCGAATAGCATCAGAACAGACAGCAAATTTTGTGATTTATGATTTATTTTTACATGTAGCTGATATTGCCGTTTACCTTCTTGATGATGATATTCGCCAAGTACAAACGAAAATAATCGAGGAAAATGGTCTTTTAAAAAGAGCCTTTCTTCATTTAGAAACTGAAACAACAACTGCAATTGTTTCAATGGATCTCTTTGCCGGTGCGAATATTGAAACGTATCAACTAACAAGTCCAGAAGGAACCTTTATATTAGAAAATTTAACTGATCTAACAATCAAAACGCCACAAGTAATCCAACAAAAAGGGTTTACGGATTGGACGACAACGCTAGAAAAACGAGGTTTCCAACAAATGGTGGAAGAATTTATCGAAGCGGTTAAAACAAATGACGCTACTCCTTTAAAACAAGAGGAAATAGTCACTAGCCATGAGTTGTGCGCACAAATGATTCGCCAACATCAGCAACATATTTTATAGACTCAGACTAGAAAGTTTCTCTTTAGCGTGCTAGAATAGATAGGATGTTTGAAAGAAAGGAACGACTTTCGATGAATAAAATTGAAATGATAAATGAATTAACGGATATAACGCTGCTTTTTGATGAACCTTTGATGAATTTTACTTTTACTAAAACTGGCGGACCAGTGGATGTATTAGCTTTTCCAAAGTCAAAAGATGAAGTAATTACTTTAGTGGAATACTGTAGAAACCACGAGATTCCATGGCTTGTTTTAGGTAATGCTAGTAATTTAATCGTTCGTGATGGCGGTATTCGCGGAATGGTGATCATGTTAGAAAATATGAAACAAGTGTCTGTTTCAGGAAATCAGATCATCGTTGAAGCTGGCGCAAAATTAATTGATACGACGTATGTTGCCTTAGATAAAAATCTGACAGGTTTTGAATTTGCCTGTGGGATTCCTGGGAGTGTAGGCGGAGCTGTTTATATGAATGCTGGTGCTTATGGAGGCGAAATCACAGATATTTTCACTTCTGTAGAGGTTTTATTAGCGGATGGAACAGTCAAAACGTTATCAAATGAAGAGATGCAATTCTCTTACCGTCATAGTGCCATTCAGGAAATGCATTGTATCGTTCTAGAAGCGACCTTTACCTTAGCCACAGGCAATCATGAAGAAATCAAAGAGAAGATGGATGAATTAACAGAACTAAGAGAATCCAAACAACCATTAGAATACCCTTCTTGCGGTAGTGTCTTTAAACGCCCAGAGGGACATTTTACAGGTAAATTGATTCAAGATGCTGGCTTACAAGGATTGAAATGGGGCGGCGCTCAAATTTCAGAAAAGCATGCTGGTTTTATTGTAAATATCGATCATGCAACAGCTACAGATTATGTGGAATTGATCGCTCATATTCAAGAAGTGATTAAAGAAAAATACGATGTTGCACTAGAGACCGAAGTACACATTATTGGTGAAGAAGGTTAAAAAAAGCAGCTTTTCATTTGAAAGGCTGCTTTTTTCTTACTTATTCAACGTTTGCTTGTAAATCTTCAATTTCAACGACTTTAAGATTCTTACGTTCTAAATTCTCAACGATTACCGCACAAGTTTCTTCAGTTGTCTCTGCCGGTAATGTAATCAAGGTACGGCGGATAAATTCATCTTCACCGATATCCAATGTAATACAGCTAGCGATGCTGCTGTGTTTTGCGATAATTTTCGTCATCGCAGCAAGGTCACCCTGTTTACCTGTTGTAGCGATTGTCAATACATAACTGCCACGTTGAACATTCCAAGACTGAGCAAGAATATTCAATAACGTACTATGAGTTAAAATGCCATAAAAATAATTGTTTTCATCCAATACAGCGATATAAGGCAGTTCTTTGATTGTAAAGAAAACTTTGAAAAATGAAGTGTTTAAAAAAATAAATTTCGTTGCATTTTTTAATAAATAAGTAACTGGTAAAGTCATGTCTCCGCCATTTGCTTTGTGGCGATAGATGTGCATTTTATAGATATTTCCTCTAAAAATCTTTCCTGATTCATCTAAGATCGGTACACATCGGTAACCTGAATCTTCGAGGATTGCTAATGCTTCTTCCAACGTACAAGATTCATTGACAGTTGTAAGATTTTTCTTTTTGATAACAACGGATTTTAATAACATATTTTGACCTCCCGTAGGTTAAATTCAACTAACAAGCTAATGATAACATAATTTGAAAGAAAACCATAGTTTATTGAGTATCCATTGACATCTTACTAAAAGAATGATAATGTTATTGAGTAAATTTGTGAATAGAGGAGGTCGAACAATGGCAACAAAGAAATCAGCACTTGCTTGTTCAGTTTGTGGCTCTCGAAACTATTCTAAAGCCGTCAGTGAAGGAAAACGTGGAGAACGGTTAGAAATCAAAAAATTCTGTAAATACTGTCAAAAATACACGTTACATAAAGAGACGAAATAGATAATGGAGGGGTTCAAATGAAATTTTTACGTAGTGTCAAAGACGAAATGAAACAAGTAACTTGGCCATCAAAAAAACAATTGCGCAAAGACACATTAGTAGTTATCGAAACATCAGTAATTTTTGCAGCCTTATTCTTTGTGATGGATACAGCGATCCAAACAGTTTTTGGTTGGATTCTTAAGTAATTCAAACTAGTAATTCATAGCAAATGATGCTATAATTACAACTGAGGAAAAACTTCGGGGAACTGAGGTTTTTTTATTTTCACATGAAAAAGAAAATGAGTCGCAAGGATCTGCTTGTCACTCTTGATTTATTATTTTTATCAACTATAAACCTTAAAGGAGCCGAATCAAAAATGGAATCATTTGAAAAGAATTGGTATGTATTACATACATACTCAGGCTATGAAAACAAAGTAAAAGCAAACATTGAATCACGTGCACAAAGCATGGGCATGGGAGACTTCATTTTTCGTGTTGTAGTTCCAGAAGAAACAGAAACAGAAGTAAAAAATGGAAAATCCAAAGAAATCGTCCATAAAACATTTCCAGGTTATGTATTAGTAGAAATGACGATGACTGATGATTCTTGGTATGTTGTCCGTAATACACCAGGAGTTACTGGATTCGTAGGATCACATGGCGCAGGAAGCAAGCCAGCACCGTTATTACAAGAAGAGATCAACCATATCTTACGTTCAATCGGTATGAGTACACGTCAATCAGATTTAGATGTTGCTTTAGGTGATACAGTTCGTATTATTGAAGGGGCATTTTCTGGCCTTGAAGGTGAAGTTATGGAAGTTGACGAAGAACGTCAAAAATTAAAAGTGAATATCGACATGTTCGGTCGCGAAACAAGTACAGAGTTAGATTTTGAACAAGTAGATTCAATTTAAAAAATAGACGCTGGAATTGAAGTAGAAGGGAATAGCTACTTTTGTTTCGCTGCTTAAAGAGTGGAGCAAGACTAAATCATAGTTTTGAACCGCTCTTTTTTATTACAGTAACAAATGAGAAGGTGATAACAATGAAAAAGATGAAGTGGTACTTACTAATAGTTACAAGCATTGTATTCTTTTTGGTTGGATGTTCTGGTAAAAATACCGCTGAAAATAAGCAAGCTTCTAAAACGTCATCGTCTAGCGAAGCTGTACAGAAATCTGCCATTCCAACCCTATTTATCCACGGATATAGCGGAGGAAATAATTCTTTTGGTCGTATGATTAAACGTATGGAAGGCGATGGACTTACTAAAAAAGAGTTGGTTTTGACTGTTAGCGCTGAAGGTGAAGTAGAAGCTAAAGGTAAATTGACTGGAAAAGAAAATAATCCAAGTATTCAAGTGCTTTTCAAAGATAATAAGAGCAACGAATGGAACCAAGCAGAGTGGATTAAAAATTGTTTGCTTTATATTCGTGATACTTATGGTATAAAAGAAGTCAATCTTGTAGGACATTCTATGGGTGGAGCTAGTTCTTTACGTTATTTGACTACATTTGGCGAGGATCAAAGTCTACCTAAGATCAACAGATTTGTCGGCATTGCATCGCCATTTAATAATTTTGTGGAATTATCTAATGGGGAGACGATTGATGGTGTGATCGATAATGGGCCTGCCGTTCAAAGTGAACGTTATGCAGACTATGTTAATGGCATTGAGAAAGTTTCTAAGGATATGAAAGCACTAATCATCGCAGGTGATGTGGAAGATGGCAGTTTAAGTGACGAAGCAGTTCCTGTTGCCGATGCACTAAGTGTGGTTTCATTATTTAAAACACATGGCAATGAGGTACAAGAGAAAATTTTCTATGGTAAATCAGCGCAGCATAGTCAGTTACATGAAAATACAGAAGTAGATCAACTTGTTGCGAATTTTTTATGGAAACAGATAGATTTTAATTAAAATAAAAACTGGGATAATAATCAGACTATTTCTGATTATTATCCCAGTTTTGTTTATTAGCTATTTGGAGATTCTGTTTGATTGTCCAAAATTTCTTTTGCCAACCGTTGTGCAGTTGGGGTAACAGCCAAACCGCCTTCCGCTGTTTCTTTAAAAATCTGAGGCATTTGACGACCTACTTGGTACATCGCAGCAACAACTTCATCTGGTGGAATCACACTGCGGATACCAGCCAAAGCCATATCAGCAGAAATAAATGCTTGTGAAGATCCTAAGGCATTTCTTTTTACACAAGGTACTTCAACTAAACCTGCCACAGGATCACAAATCAATCCCATCATATTTTTTAAAGTAATTGCAATCGCTTGTGCTGCTTGATCGGCACTACCACCCGCAGCACAAACTAAAGCTGCACTAGCCATTGCGCTAGCTGAACCAATTTCCGCCTGACAACCACCTTCTGCACCACTGATGGATGAATTATTGGCAATCACAAGACCAAAAGCGCCGGCGGTAAACAAAAAGTCTAATTGTTGTTCATGGGTTAGTTGTAGCCTTTCAATGGCTGCCATCAAGACGCCAGGAACGACTCCAGCACTTCCAGCGGTAGGCGTTGCACAAATCAATCCCATATTCGCATTGACTTCGTTAACAGCCACAGCATTTCTAACTGCAGTTAAAATGGTTTCTCCACTTAAAAAATTTCCCGCTTGAATATAATCATTTAACCGAGTTGCATCTCCACCGGTAATACCAGTTACAGAGGTCACGCCATCAACACCTTCTTCGATGGATTGTTTCATAACAGCTAGATTGCGCTCCATTGTTTCAATGATCCGTTCACGGCTATGGCCATGATTTTCTATTTCTATAGCAATCATCAATTCAGCGACAGATGGAAAATCGGCTGCTTGTTTCACTAACTCTTCTATGGATAGAAACATAACTATTTGCTCCTTTAATTTAAATTAATCAAAATAATTCACACTATAAATATGAGGGATTTGGTCTAATTTCATTGTAATATCACCAATATCCGCATGGTCAATCTCAATGATCATAATTGCTTTTTCACCTTTTGATTCACGAGTAACAGTCATCGTTCCAATATTGATATCTGTTTCTGAAAGCAGATTGGTCACTTTTGCGATCATCCCTGGTACATCTTGGTGAACGATAATAAACGTTGGCGTTCCCATTGTCAGAGAAATTTTAAACCCATTTAACTCTGAGATTTGAATATTGCCTCCGCCAATCGATATACCTGTTACTGAAAGTTTTCGATCGCCTTTAGAGACCAGTAACTTAACTGAATTTGGATGTTCAGCTTTTTCTTTTAATGGAACAAATAATACTTCCATATCATTCTCATGAGCAATTTTTAAAGAATCGGCCAATCGCTCATCATCAGGTTCCATATTCAGTAAACCTCCGACTAAGGCAATATCTGTACCATGACCTCGGTAGGTTTTGGCAAAGGACTCATATAAATAAATATCAACAGTATCTGGTTGCTCGCCAAAAATACTACGAACAATCTTACCAATACGAGCAGCTCCGGCAGTATGAGAACTGCTAGGACCAATCATTACAGGTCCAATAATATCAAACACACTTTTGTAGCGTAAATTTTCCATTGTTTAGTTCACCTATCTTCTTAATTAAAATCAAGATTTTTCTAACGAAAGTCTATCACAATTAAACAGAAGAAACTAGAACCGTAATAAAAATGCGAGAAAAACTTATCTTTCTCTCATTTCTGGAATAATGGCTAAGGAGGAAAAGAGTAGAAAAGTATTGAAATATACTCGAAAGCGGAGTATACTGTTTTAGTGTGCATTTTTGCATACAACATTTCTTTGATTCGTCAAAGAATGACGTGGGAGGAGAAATCTTCATCTCCAATTAACCACATCACGGACTTAAGGAGGTATGTCTCGTGGCAAAAAAAGTAGAAAAATTAGTTAAATTGCAAATTCCTGCAGGTAAAGCAACACCAGCTCCGCCAGTAGGTCCAGCACTAGGTCAAGCGGGTATCAACATTATGGGATTCACTAAAGAATTCAACGCTCGTACAGCGGATCAAGCTGGTTTAATCATTCCAGTTGTAATTTCTGTATATGAAGACCGTTCATTTACATTCATTACAAAAACACCACCAGCTGCAGTATTATTGAAAAAAGCTGCAAAAATCGAAAAAGGTTCTGGTGAGCCAAACAAAACTAAAGTAGCGAATGTCTCTAAAGATCAAGTAAAAGAAATCGCTGAACTTAAAATGGCAGACCTAAACGCAGCAGACGTTGAAGCGGCTATGCGCATGGTTGAAGGAACTGCAAGAAGCATGGGAATCACTGTAGGATAATTTTTTATTCTAAGTACCCAAAGAAGTAGCTTCTCAGTTTATTTCATATTCAAAGATATGAATTACGTGGGAGGTTCGACCGTTATAACCACAATCAAGGAGGAAACAAAATGGCTAAAAAAAGCAAAAAAATGCAAGATGCATTAAAAAAAGTTGAAGCAACAAAAGTTTACCCTGTAGCAGAAGCAATCGCTTTGGCTAAAGAAACAAATATTGCAAAATTTGACGCAACTGTTGAAGTTGCTTACCGTTTAAATGTAGACCCTAAAAAAGCAGACCAACAAATCCGTGGTGCTGTAGTATTACCTAACGGAACTGGTAAAACGCAAAGCGTTTTAGTATTCGCTAAAGGCGATAAAGCTAAAGAAGCTGAAGCAGCTGGCGCTGATTACGTAGGTGACGCTGACATGGTTCAAAAAATCCAAGGTGGATGGTTTGACTTTGACGTAGTAGTAGCAACTCCAGACATGATGGCTGAAGTTGGTAAATTAGGTCGTGTCTTAGGTCCTAAAGGTCTTATGCCTAACCCTAAAACTGGTACAGTAACAATGGACGTAACAAAAGCTGTTAACGAAGTAAAAGCTGGTAAAGTAACTTACCGTGTTGACAAAGCTGGAAACATCCACGTACCAATCGGTAAAGTTTCATTCGATAATGAAAAATTACTAGAAAACTTCAATACAATCAACGATGTATTGTTAAAAGCTAAACCATCAGCAGCAAAAGGTCAATATATCAAAAACATTTCAGTAACAACTACATTTGGACCTGGAATCCACGTTGACCAAGCTTCATTTTAATTAGAAAAACTAATTTATGAAGATATAGAATTAGAATTTTTACTTGACTCAACTACCTTTCCCATGGTAAGGTAGTTGAGGTTAATAATTAACTGTACCGAAGACAGTAGGTGACGCAAGTCTTAATTTCCTACCGAGGACAATTGTTGATACATACAATTACGTCCCTCTATGTCAACGGTGGCATGGAGTTTATTTTGTTTTAATTACAATTTAAGCTTCTCCATCAATAATCAGGAGGTGAAAATAAATGAGTGAAGCAGCAATCGCTAAAAAAGAAACCCTAGTCGAAGAAGCAACAGCTAAGTTTCAAGCAGCAGCTTCTGTAGTCATCGTTGACTACCGTGGTTTGACTGTAGAAGAAGTGACTAACTTACGTAAACAATTGCGTGATGCAAATGTTGAAATGAAAGTTATCAAAAACTCTATCCTTTCACGTGCAGCTAAAAAAGCTGGACTAGAAGGCTTGGACGAAGTATTTACAGGACCTACAGCAATCGCTTTTAGTAACGAAGATGTAGTAGCACCTGCTAAAATCATCGACGAATTCGCAAGTACTGCCAAAGCATTGGAAATTAAAGGTGGCGTTATTGAAGGTAAAGTATCTTCAGTAGAAGAAATGACATCTTTAGCAAAACTTCCAAGTCGCGATGGACTACTTTCTATGCTATTATCTGTATTACAAGCGCCAGTCAGACAAGTGGCTTACGCTGTCAAAGCAGTGGCAGAAAAAGAAGAAGAAGTTGCATAATTGCAGCCTAGTAATAAACTAAATTAAAAAAATAATGAATTATTAAAACGGAGGAAATCATAATGGCATTGAACATTGAAAACATTGTTGCAGAATTAGAAGGCGCAACTATTTTAGAATTAAACGACTTAGTAAAAGCTATTGAAGAAAAATTTGACGTATCTGCAGCAGCTCCTGTAGCAGCAGCAGCAGGACCAGCAGCAGCTGGCGAAGAACAAACTGAATTTACTGTAGAATTAACTTCTGCAGGCGATCAAAAAGTTAAAGTTATCAAAGCAGTTCGTGAAGCAACTGGTCTTGGCTTGAAAGAAGCTAAAGCTGTAGTTGATGGCGCTCCTGCACCAGTTAAAGAAGGCGTTTCTAAAGACGAAGCTGAAGCATTAAAAGCTGCTTTAGAAGAAGTTGGCGCTGCAGTAACAGTAAAATAATTCTTTACTTAGTAAAGATTGGCTGTATCCCTTATATAAGGGATACAGTTTTTTTGTTATCTGTGAATAGTTAACATTTGATATTACATAAGATAAAAAAAATAATATTTATACATACTAAATAAATAATTTTTAAAAGTTCTACGCAAACCTATAGAAAAAATTATTTTAGCGATGACAAATTTACTTTTAGAGTTCGTGCCGTATTTGGTGGGAACGAGACTTTTGGTTTGAAGTATGGAAATGTAATAAATGGCAAGGAATATTATAATAAAGAACTTTATTATACACATCTCAATGTTGGGCTTGTGAATTATGGATTAGGAAAAATTGTTACAGGTAGAGGAGAGCAGGCGTTTACTATAACAAACTACTCAAATGGGGTAGCCTTTTACGAAGTTGGAGTGAATGTAACTCCGTGGAACTATAATTCTGACTTTGCTTTTTAAGTTAAAAGTGGAATAGGTTTTTTATATTTAAAATAGGTTCGGGAAAAATTGCGCGAGAGCAATGTCCCGAACTATTTTTGTGGAGAAAAAGTTAGTTGTCTCTGATTAGTAAGAAAACCCATAAGAATATAGTGGTTTTAGTAAGCGTATCTTTCGCAAGAAAATAAATAATTTGATAGCATAAATAAGTAATTATTATTAAATTTATTCATAAAGGAGGTCATATTATGCATTGGTTATGGGTTTTAATCGTAGGTGGTGTTATTGGAGCAATTGCAGGAGCTATTACCAGTAAAGGAAAATCTATGGGATGGATTTACAATGTTATTGCAGGTCTGGTAGGATCATCAATTGGTCAAGCGCTTTTAGGAAGTTGGGGCCCTCAAGTTGCTGGAATGGCATTGATTCCCTCAATTATCGGAGCTGTGATTTTAGTTGCAGTTGTATCATTTTTTGTAGGAAAAAAATAAATAGTATTTATAAAAAGCATTTGAAGATTTTAATCTCCAAATGCTTTTTAGCTTGTAAAGTGAATAACAATAAATCATTTTCTTGTCAATTTAACCACAACCTCACACCTAGCAGTCTGAGGAAACATATCCACAGATTGTAAATAGTTCACATCAAAAACTTTAGCCAAATCAACCAAATCTTTCGCTAATGTAGAAACATTACAAGAAATATAAACCATCTTCTTCGGAGGCTGCTTTAAAATAGCTTTCAAAAGCTTTTGGTCTAATCCCGTTCTAGGAGGATCAACAATGATTGCATCAGGTTTAAAACCACTTTGAAGCCATTTAGGTAATAGTTCCTCAGCAGTCCCTACTTCATAATGTGTATTTGTCACACCTAAACGCTCAGCGTTCATCTTAGCATCTTCAATCGCAGCTGGAATGATATCCATTCCTCGAACTTCTTTTGCTTGTTTAGCAACGCTTAACCCAATTGTTCCTACACCACAGTAAGCATCCACAACAGTTTCGTTTGGTTGTAGATCTAAGGCTTTCAATGCTTCATCGTATAAGACTTCTGTTTGTTCCGGATTTAACTGGAAAAAAGCTCTAGGTGATAAATCAAAGGTTACTTCATTGATTTTTTCTTCAATACTTTCTTTTCCCCAGACATGGATTGTTTCATCCCCCATTACAATTGAGGTTCTCTTGTTTTGAACATTTTGCATAATAGAAACAACTTCTGGAAGGTGTTGTGTGATTTCTTCCACCAATGCTTTTTTCTGTGGGAATTTTACGGATTGTGTAATAAAAACAACCTGTACTTCATTCGTTTTTACGCCTACACGAACCATTAAAGTTCGGAAGATACCACTATTTTTTCGTTCATTATAAATCGGTAATTGATATTTATTTAATAATTCCACCAAAGCATTCATAACTTTAGTTGTTGCAGGTTGTTGAACAAGACAATCATCAATGGGAACTAAGCGATGAGAATCAGCTTGGTAAAGACCAGCTTCAACTTCACCATCGATTTTCCGTAATTGAAACTGTGCTTTATTACGATAATTCCAAGGATTTTTCATACCGATAGTTTTAGGTAATTGATAATTTTCGAAATTTCTTGGTCTGAATTTATTTAAGGACTGTTTTAATAAATCTTTTTTAAAGAGTAATTGAGCTGGATAAGATAAATGTTGTAATTGACAGCCACCGCAAGCTTCATAAACTGGACAAGGTGGTGTGACCCGTTCAGGTGCTGCTTTGATGATTTTTTTTAGCTGTCCTTCAACAAATCTTGGAGCTACTTTTGTGATTTCTACAGAGATATCTTCTTTAGGTAAAGCACCTGGCACGAAGACGATTGTCTTTTTATAATAGCCAATACCTTCACCATTGATGCCTAAACGTTTTATTTTTAAAGGAATCGTTTGTCCTTCTTTTAATAGTTGTGTGGTCATAGTTCCATCCTTTTGATCCGTAGATCTATTAATCAATTTTAGCGATAATTCTTATTTTAGCACAATTTGGCTAGTTTAGCTTCTGTCATTTATATGTTATAGTAGAATATACGTTCTCACTAGAAAGGCGGGAAAAGATGGAAACAATCACGAAAATTACGAAAGACAAAGGACAGTTTTATCTTATCTGGTTGTCTTCAGGAGAAAAACTACGTGTATCTGAGGATACCTTGGTACGTCAGCGTCTATTAAAAGGACAAGAACTAACAGAAGATGAGATTGAGAAAATTAAAAAAACTGGTTCTTATGATGTTGGTTTACAAATGTCTTTAAATTATTTAAGTTATCAGCTACGCTCAAAAAAAGAAATCTTAGATTATTTGAAAGAAAAGGAAATTTTATCAGAAGATCGTAAAGAAATCGTGATCCGCTTGGAAGAAATGAACCTTTTAGATGATAAAATTTACAGTGAAAGTTATGTTCGTACCTTAATGCGGACAAGTGATAAAGGCCCTAAAATGATTGAGCAACAACTAAAACAAAAGGGCTTAAACGCCGAAGACATTCAACATGGCTTAACTTTTTATACAATGGATGAGCAAGTAGAAGTAGCAAAAGCAACAGCTGAAAAAGCTATGAGACGTTATCGGACAAAAAGCTTTAAAGATGCACTGCAAAAGGTTCAAATGCACTTGATGCAAAAAGGGTTTAATCTTGAAGTGATTGACGTAGCTCTTGAAGAATTATCGTTTGAAAAAGATGAAGATCAAGAACTGGATGTTATCAGAAAAGAAGGCGATAAGTTATGGGAAAAGCACCGAAAATTAGACTCATACAAACGCTCAATGAAAGTCAAACAAGGACTTTTTCAAAAACGATTTGATTCGGATTTGATTCAGCAATATTTTGATGAAAAGGAATTAGAAAATGAAGAATGAAAAATATTGGGAGACGTGGAGTGATGAAACACTTAAGTCTTTTCAGGAAACGTTTATCGCTTGGTATGAAAAAGAAAAAAGAAATTTGCCTTGGCGGGTCAATTTAGATCCTTATCGTATTTGGATCTCAGAAATTATGTTGCAGCAAACACGTGTTGATACGGTGATTGATTATTACTATCGCTTTATGGAATGGTTTCCAACGATTCAAGATTTGGCTGAAGCGCCAGATGACAAGCTATTAAAAGCATGGGAAGGTTTAGGCTATTATTCTAGAGCAAGAAACTTAAAAATTGCGGCTCAGCAGATCGTTACCGAATTTAACGGTGAGATGCCTAAAACGATCGAAGAGATACGGCAATTAAAAGGAATTGGTCCATACACTGCTGGCGCAATCGGCAGTATTGCTTTTCAACTTCCAGAACCTGCAATCGACGGAAATGTGATGCGGGTGGTCAGCCGTTTGTTTGAAATCAGTGATGACATTGCTAAGTCCAGTAGTCGTAAGGTTTTTGAAGAAGCGATGTATAAAATTATTGATCAAAAACGACCAGGTGATTTTAATCAAGCAATGATGGATCTAGGTTCATCGATTTGCACACCAACATCGCCAAAGTGTGAAGTATGTCCAATTCAAGCGTATTGTTTAAGCTATAAAAATAATACAATGACTAATTTTCCAGTGAAATCAAAGAAATTAAAACCAAAAGATGTTTACTACATTGGTGGAATTATTGAGAATAAAGAGCAGGAATTTTTGTTAAGCCAGCGAGATGAAAAAGGCTTATTAGCTAATATGTGGTTATTTCCGATTGTTGAGGTAACAAAAGAGAGATTTAATTTTTTACAAAAAAACTGGGCAAAGGAAGATCAGCAGATGTCCTTAAATTTTGAAGAACAGAGCATGGTCGCAGAAGATAATTCAGATATTTTTGAAGAATTTCCCCAAGTAGTTTGGCAAAAGCGGACATTAGGGGAAGTTACTCACATTTTTAGTCATTTAAAATGGCATATTTTAGTGTTTTATGGACGTCAAACTGGACTAATGTCTATAGAGAAAAATCAAACTTGGGCAACAAAAGAAAATTTTTCAAATTATGTTTTTCCAAAACCTCAGCAAAAAATGGTAGAACTTTATAATCAAGACTTTAGACCGAAAGATTAACTTTTTGGTGCGAACCCCAAGTGCCCATAAAATCCCTAGGGGATTCGCACCAGAATTTTGATGATTTTAGCGTGAAAAGAGGCTTTTTCTCATTTTAATTTAATGTTATACTGGTTCTATAGGTGAAATGGTGAAGATATGTCATGTATTTTTATCAATTTCACAGTCTAGCTCTGTATAGAGCTAGTGGATTTAAATATACTGTCGGCAACCTTGCCCACTAATGTGGATTGTGTCTAGCTCTGTATAGAGCTAGTGGATTTAAATACCAGACCCCCCCTACTAAAAGGGGGGTCTACAATGTCTAGCTCTGTATAGAGCTAGTGGATTTAAATAATGTCTGACGTCATATATATGGAATATAACAATGAGTCTAGCTCTGTATAGAGCTAGTGGATTTAAATATACCTTCTATAGCGGGATTTTCTTTCATCTCCCTGTCTAGCTCTGTATAGAGCTAGTGGATTTAAATTAATATCACGAATTGAAAGGAAAATGTTTAGTGGTCTAGCTCTGTATAGAGCTAGTGGATTTAAATAAATTTTAGTTTTAAAAGAAAGAGTCACGTCAAAGCTGTCTAGCTTTGTTCAGACCTAGTAACTTGAAATAAACATACCACCAGCTACTACTTTCTATTTAAAAAACGAGCTATTTCGGATTCTCTATCTTCTTCAAAATCTCCCCATCTCAACCTCTAAATAGCAAAATTAAACTATTTATTCCAATAGATATTTCTCATTCCTATAAGAAACCAAACTCCGTAGTATGCAAAGTTGAAAATTATGATATAATTGTATTGATATCGGTGTAATGAACACCCAAACGAAGAGTAATCAGCTTTTATAAGCGATTTTTCGTACTAGGGAAAGTTGGGGGACTATGGCAATTCCAAAAGAAGGTGAATTTGTAACGATCCAAAGTTACAAACACGACGGACATTTGCATCGAACATGGCGAGATACTATGGTATTAAAAACAAGTGAGTATTCCTTGATTGGCGTGAACGATCATACTTTGGTGACAGAGTCTGATGGGCGTCGTTGGGTGACTCGAGAACCTGCTATTGTTTATTTTCATAAAAAATACTGGTTCAACATAATAGCGATGATTAGAGAAAAGGGGGTTTCTTATTACTGCAATCTAGCGTCACCTTATCTTTTAGACGATGAAGCATTGAAGTATATCGATTATGATTTGGATATCAAGGTTTTTCCTGATGGGGAGAAACGTTTGTTAGATGTGGATGAATATGAATTTCACAGTAAGATTATGGAGTATCCAGAAGATATTGATTTTATTCTAAAAGAAAATGTTAAGACATTAGTAGATTGGATTAATAATGAAAAAGGCCCATTTTCCGATGCTTATGTAGATATTTGGTATCAGCGTTATCTAGAGTTATCGAAGAAATAGCCAATGTAAGATGTTAAATGAAAATAAAAAAAGTAAAACTTTATGAAGTTTTACTTTTTTTTATTTTATTATGGAATATAAATAATTCTTAATGGTATAATTATTTTTTAGAATGGGAGGAATTGATATGAAAAAGAAATTGAGGTTGTTGTTAAACGGTTGTGGTATTGTGGCTCTAGTGTTTGCTGCTTTTATGTTTGGGAAAAGCAATCTAGCAGATGAGCGTAAGGTTTATATTGCCTCTGAGAGAGCGAGGCAAACAATTGTAAGTTTAATCGGGGAAGAAGTCCCAGATGAACTTCCAACGGTAAAACAAATGGAAAGTATTGATGAAACTTATTTAACTATACATGGGAGTTCTCTTGAAGGAGTGGAACATCTTACTAAATTAGAGGCGATTAACTATTATCCTGATGAAAGTGGTGCTCTTATTGACTTACGTCCGCTTGGGAAGATGAAGAACTTGAAAAGTATAGATAATTATTCCCATCGAACTGATGATAAAGCAACTGAAATGGTGCAAGATATTTCTTTTTTAGCAAATTTGGATAAATTGGAAGTACTTCGATTAAATCATTTTCCGGTTCTAGATTTAACACCGCTCTCTAATTTGAAAAAGTTAAAACTTGTTCAGCTAAATTCAATGATAACAGCACCTACGGCAGTGGTAGAAAAGGAATCTAAAAAAATAATGTTCGGCCATCCTGTGAAATACTCTTCTCAATTTAACAATGCTGTGAAAAAAACATACGTATCCGGTGCGGAAAAAGTAGAAATTGAAAATGATATCATCACTATCCATAATATTATGGATAAAGAAGAGGTGATTACTGTGTCTATTTCTGCTATATCGAAGACAGAGGATGGAAACTATTATAATTATAATCTTAACTACGTAATTCCTCTAATCTGGAAATAAGTTTAAATCATAAAGAATTCAATTAGCTAAATTTGGCAGTTTTGGTTTAAAGAAAGTGATAGTATAATAGCGATAAACAATAGCTAAAAAAATGAAAAATAAGACCTATTTTGTACTTTCTATACTTTAAAGTAGAATTACAAAATAAGTCTTTTTTATGATTTTCGTATCGTCGAATAATAACTCATTAGGGGCATGTTTGAAGCTTTTTATTTTTTGATAAAAAATTATATAGATTTATTCATTTTATAATGCTCAATATCGGCATCTAGAAATTTTTCCCCTTCTGTTACATAGCCCATTCTTTCATAAAAGCCAAGTGCTGTTGTTTGAGCGCCTAAAGTGATGGTATTGTAGCCTTGTTTTTTAGAAAAAAGTTCAGCATTTTCAACGATTAACCGACCATAGTCTTTTCCACGGAATTCTTTTTGAACTGCCATACGTTGTAATTTTATCATACCATTTTCAAGTGGCAATAGTCGGCAAGTGGCAATTACTTCATTGTTATCACCATACAAAACAAAATGAATACAGGCAGCTTCATACTTATCAATTTCGATTTCACTAGGAACGCCTTGTTCCATCATAAATACTTGATGACGGATAGAAAGAGCATCTAAATAGATATCGCTCATGGTATCTTTAGTTTTAACAATTTTCATTTAGCACCTCAATCATAATTATTTTGTTTATTATACATCAAATAATTGCTCAAAAGAAGTTTTCTTCTTTATTAGAATTTCAAGAAAGGATATGTCTATTGTTTGTAAAAATACTAGTAGCAGTGTAAATTATAAATAACGAAAAAAGAAAGGCTGTGGCAATTATGAATACAGATGAAATTGTACAAAAAGTGAAAGATTTAATTGGTGAAGGGAACTTTGAAAAAGCGAAGCAGTTCCTTGAAGAACACAAAGATGAGATTGGCGAGCAATATGAAAAATTAAAAGGAATGATTCCTGATATTGATGCTGGTGGATTGGCTGATAAAGTAAAAGGCTTTTTTAAAAAATAAACACATCGTTATTATTTAAACTATTTCTTTAAACATCCGTAGCTATAAGTGGCGGGTGTTTTTTTATAATCTAATGACGAGAAAATGTTATTATATAAAATAGGTACTAAGATGTATTGCTATCTTATTTAGAAAAAGTTATGCTAAAATCTACTAACAAGCAATTATTATTTTTATGGAAAAATATAAATTATTGCTATCAAAGGAGGAACATTTTTGTTTGAAAAATTAAGACAGTCAAAATTATTTTTTTGGTCCGCAGAGCTGTTGGTTATCGCTACCTTGATTTTTGTCTCAACGAAAATTAATTTTCTATTTACCCCAATTGGGACATTTTTCTCGACATTATTTGCACCCGTTTTAGTAGCTGGATTTCTTTATTATATTTTAAACCCAATTGTCAATTTGTTTATGAAAGCTAAGATAAAGAGGACCTATGCTGTGCTGCTAGTTTTATTGATTTTAGTAGTAGCAGTAGTTTTGATTCTTGTCAGTGTCATCCCTAAGTTAGCTTCTCAGTTAGCTAGTTTAGCTTCAAACATGCCGACAGTTTTCAGTAATGTGGAAACGTGGATCTATAAAATGGCAGAACTGCCTTTGTTTAAAGAGGTTGATTTAACCAGTTATATTGAGAAATTGGATATTTCTTATGGAAAGATTATTCAACAGTTCTTAAGTGGTTTGTCTACTAGTTTAGGATCAGTTGTTTCAACAGTTGCTTCTACAACGATTGTTATTTTTACTGCACCATTTATCTTGTTCTACATGCTAAAAGATGGCAATCGACTGGTTCCAGGAATTAAACGCTTTTTACCTGAGAATCGTCAGGAAAGCATTGCTGAATTATTGGAAAAAATCAATAAAACATTGGCGAACTATATCAGTGGACAAGCAATTGAGTGTTTATTCGTAGGTACGTTTACTGCGATTGGTTACTCTTTAATTGGCGTACGGTATGCCTTTTTATTCGGTGTGATCGCAGGTTTCACTAACTTGATTCCTTATCTTGGACCATATCTAGGGTTGGCACCAGCAGTTTTTGTCACTGTGTTTGATGAGCCAATCAAAGCTCTATTTTGTTGTGTCATTGTTTTAGTAGTACAGCAAATTGATGGAAATATCATTTATCCAAACGTAATCGGAAAGTCATTGCAAATCCATCCATTAACAATCATCATTGTTCTACTTGTTGCTGGTAATATTGCGGGACTTCTAGGTATTTTCTTAGGTGTTCCATTCTATGCAATTGCTAAAACGATCGTTATCCATGTAGTCGGAATGATTAGGGAAAGTAAAAGTGAAAAAATTGTGTTGGCCAGTGAAGGTAATGACTTGTCAATGAAGGGAAAATGACAATCGAATATTGAAATTATTCATTGTTTGTGATACGATTTTAACGTGGCTACTCAAAGTGGTCACGTTTTTTATCACATTGATTAGTAAATAGTTTATTACTAAATGAAAATGGAAAATGAAATATAGGGTTTTCCGAATAACTTTTAAGAGGAGAGAGTGTACATTATGAATGCTGACCCCGAGAGTCAGTCGCTTATCGCGCAAATTTTATTATTGGTCGTATTAACATTGATCAATGCATTTCTTGCTGCATCAGAGATCGCAGTAGTTTCTGTAAATAAGAATCGAGTCGAACAAAAAGCAGAAGAAGGAGATGCAAAGGCGAAGAAGCTATTAAAGATTTTGCAAGATCCTACAAGCTTTCTATCAACGATCCAAGTAGGTATCACCTTAGTCAATATTTTATCTGGAGCGTCTTTAGCTGATTCATTATCAGCAAGATTGGCACCGATTCTTGGTGGCGGAGCTGCTGCAAAAAATATTGCTAACATTATTATATTAGCTTTATTGACTTATGTTTCAATTGTTTTTGGTGAATTATATCCAAAACGGATTGCTATGAATAAATCAGAAGAAGTAGCTCAAGCTACATCGGGATTTGTACGTATTATAGGATTTGTCGCCCGTCCATTCGTTTGGTTGTTATCTGCTTCAACGGATTTGCTTTCAAGGCTTACACCGATGAAATTTGATGATGCTGATTCAAAAATGACACGTGACGAAATGCGTTATATGTTAGAATCAGAGGGTGTTTTAGACAATGATGAATTAGAAATGCTTCAAGGTGTCTTCTCCTTAGATACAAAAGTTGCCCGTGAAGTAATGGTTCCTCGTACAGATGCTTTTATGATTAATATTGAAGATGACATTCATGAAAATATCGATGCAGTTTTATCAGAAAATTTTTCAAGAATTCCCGTTTATAACGAGGATAAAGATAAAATTGTCGGTGTTCTTCATACTAAAAACTTGCTAAAAGCAGCACATAAATTAGGTTTTGACAAGATCCAATTAAAAAATATCATCCAAGAGCCATTGTTTGTTCCTGAAACGATTTTTATAGATGATTTACTATATGAACTGAAAAGAACCCAAAATCAAATGGCTATTTTGCTAGATGAATATGGCGGTGTCGTTGGTTTAGCTACTTTAGAAGATTTGTTAGAGGAAATTGTTGGTGAGATCGATGACGAGACGGATGAAGTAGAAAACTTATATTCTAAGATTAGTGAACATGAATATTTGATTCAAGGAAGAATGCTAATCGATGAATTCAACGAAGTATTCGGAACCGATCTGCATATGAGTGATGTGGATACGATGGCAGGTTACTTGATCACAGCATTAGGTACGATACCTGATGAAGGCGAAAAACTTTCATTTGACGTTGGTAACATCACATTGACCTCTGAAGAAATGGAAGGAACAAGAGTGTTAGCGTTAAAAGTTGTATTCCATGACGAAGAAACTGTTGATGAAGAACCAGAAGAAAATCGTCGCTTTTTCCGTAAAGAGATGGAAGACGACGAACCAAGACGATAAAAATAAAGAAAAGAGATAAATGCTAGCCTAGCATCTATCTCTTTTCTTTTTTATTTAAATCAAATCATCAATCTTCTTATTATGGACAGCTTTGATTGCTTGATAAAGACCAATATATTGTTCATCGTTATCCGCAGAGAAACGAAATACAAAAGAAGGTAAATGACAATCTTCCGGAATTAAATAGGAAGACGTAGCTACAAGGAAATCAAATGAAGAGAACTCAGCTGATCGATAAGCCACTAATTCAACAAAAGGTAATTCTTCTATAAATTTTGTTAAAGGCTGGACGAGTAAGTAATTAGACTCTGCAATCAATGCGATACGGGTTAGATTAGTGGTTTGAAAAGATTCATAAAGAGGAACCAGTAAAGCTGCCAATGTATCTGATAACTGATCTCTATTATTTTTAAGCCAGCTAAAATTTTTCCTTTTTGAAATTTTTTGAAATAATGCTTTGAAATGTGTAAATAATTGATAGTAGGATTCATTTTTTGAATAGCGTGAATGATTAATCGAGTGAAATAATGTTGGAAAAGGTTTTTCAATGATTGTTGTCGAAGAAATAATATTTCCTATATTTCCAAAGAGAACGGGGTGTTTCTCCCAAGAAAAATCATCAGGCATAAATTGTTCACTAAAAAAGGTGCAAAATTCTTTCAATAATTTAGTCGCTGAATTTTGTTGATTTTCCAAATATGAGTTTAATAATGTTAGACGATGCTCATTTTTTCTGAAAAAGTTAGGTGTAGTAATTAACAAGATTGAGGCAAATTGACCTTCAGCTTCCAATGTTTTTCTATCCTTAATCAAGTAATGAAAGAAGGCTTTCACATAGGCTGTATTGACTGGAATATAAGGAGCAATTGTTGTTTTTTCTGTCAGAATGTTGCCAGATTTCACTCGTAGATAAATAATATCTAGCATGAGTGTAAGTTGCTTATTGGCAAGTTTGTTCCTTGAGAAGCAAGCCATATTAACGTATATAATGTTATTCGTATCACTCGTTCATCACCGTAAAGGTTCAATTTAGAAGCATTCATTTTAATATTAAATTGCTTAAAGTAACTACTTAGTAATTTTGATTTACGAACAACGGTTGTCCTACTGTGATAATTTTTCTCACAAAATTCAGTTAAATTATCATTGGGATAAAAAAGAATTGAAACTAATAATTGATAAGGAATACTTTGGGTAATTAGATATTGATAATATCTATCATAAGAAATATCTTGCTTATATCGAACGCCATTTGTCTGAAGTATCTCTGTTTTTGTTCCAGTCATTTTAGTTAAATCCTGTTGAATAAGTTCTAGAAGATAAACCACCCGACTGTAAGAATAGTCCAGTTTACTTTCAAAAAAATTGATACTGTGTTCCTTGCTGGAAAAAGTAGTCAATAATTTGAACAATGTTAATTTACGCTTGGCAGTGTCTTCCAACATCATTGCTTCTAGCATTTTTTTCCTCCTTCAAGGGATATTTGTCAATAAAGTAAAAAGTCTGATTCTTTTTTGAATAATTCTTGGAAAAGCTAATCATTTAATAACGCCTGTAATTGATTGATATCCAGATTATAAGGTGTTTAATATCAATAGATAACGAAATGGAAATAATGATACATAATTAGGTTAAAAAATGTACTCATTTGCACAATCAAATAGCTGACTATATACTGGACTTAGTTAAGTGTAAACAAATCTTAATGATTCTGCTAATTTTTAGCAAATAATTATTAAGAACTAAATCTTCCCCAATTGTTAGAGATCAAGACAAACTTCTTTGAATTTTGTTTTGGTCTCTTTAATTTTTATAAGAACTTGACTAAAGACTTTGAAAATCAAGGTAATTCCATGATATACTAGTTTAGTTGAAGAATAAAGAATAGGGAGAATTTTCAGATGTAAACATTCTTTTAAATAGATCTTAAAAAACAAATAAAATATTTTCAAGTGAAAAATAATAATAGATTGGAGCAACAAATGAATAATCCGCATTTAAAAGAACAAGTAGATAGCCGTAGAACGTTTGCTATTATTTCCCATCCAGATGCTGGGAAAACAACAATTACTGAACAACTTTTATTATTTGGAGGAGCGATTCGCCAAGCTGGAACAGTAAAAGGAAAGAAAACTGGAAACTTTGCAAAATCTGACTGGATGGAAATCGAAAAGCAAAGGGGAATCTCTGTAACCAGTTCTGTGATGCAGTTCGACTACGATGGAAAACGAGTAAATATTTTGGACACTCCAGGACATGAGGACTTTTCAGAAGATACGTATCGAACTTTGATGGCTGTAGATAGTGCTGTCATGGTAATTGATAGTGCTAAAGGGATTGAAGCCCAAACCAAGAAATTGTTCCAAGTTGTCAAAAAACGAGGAATTCCGATTTTTACATTTATCAATAAATTAGATAGAGATGGTCGCGAGCCGCTAGAGTTATTGGAAGAATTAGAGGAACTACTAGATATCGAATCTTACCCAATGAACTGGCCAATTGGTATGGGGAAAGGATTGGAAGGTTTATATGATATCTACAACAAGCGTGTAGAAGTGTATCGACCTGAAAATAATAATGGCGAACGATTCATTCCGTTAGTGGATGGCGATATATCAAGTGATCTACCACTTCATAAAGATAGTGTTTACCAACAAGTTTTAGAAGAAGTTGAATTGTTAGTAGAAGCAGGGGACGAATTTGATACAGAAAAAATTGCCCGTGGGGATCAAACACCAGTATTCTTTGGTTCAGCATTAACAAATTTTGGTGTGCAAACAATGTTAGAAACATTTTTACAATTTGCACCGTCACCTTATGCTCATAAGACAGAAGATGGACAAGAAGTTAGTCCTTATGAAGAAGAATTTTCTGGTTTTGTATTTAAGATACAAGCAAATATGAATCCGGCTCATCGTGATCGAATTGCATTCGTTCGAATTTGTTCAGGAACATTTGAACGTGGTATGGATGTGACATTAGGTAGAACTGGCAAGAAAATTAAATTAAGTAATGTTACACAGTTTATGGCGGATTCTAGAGAGAATGTAGAGGAAGCTGTAGCAGGTGATATCATTGGGATTTACGACACAGGGAACTATCAAATTGGAGACACTTTGTTTGAAGGTAAATTAAAAGTACAATATGAAGAGTTGCCTTCATTTACACCAGAGTTATTTATGAAAGTCAGTGCTAAAAATGTAATGAAACAAAAATCATTCCATAAAGGGATCTACCAGCTAGTTCAAGAAGGTGCGATCCAGTTGTACAAAACGTATCTAACAGAAGAATATATCATCGGTGCAGTAGGACAATTGCAGTTCGAAGTGTTCCAACATCGTATGCTGAATGAATATAATGCTGAAGTTGTTATGACACCAATGGGTTCAAAAATCGCTCGTTGGATCGATCCTGCTGATTTAGATGAACGAATGAGTTCTAGTCGGAATATTTTAGCGAGAGACCGTTTCGATCAACCACTATTCTTATTTGAAAACCAATTTGCTATGCGTTGGTTTGCAGATAAATATCCAGATGTTGAATTGAAGAGTTTGATGTAAAAATATGTTGAAATGAATGTTTTACGGCAAATTGTTAGTTGATATTTGCTAATTATTTGTTAGGAGATATTATTTTTATAGAAGCCTCTTTTTATGACGAATTATAAAAAGAGGCTTTTTGTTGAGTGTCTAATACTGCAAAAATCTGTCGTCTACGCGATAGAATTGTAAGTGTCATCTATAAATGAAAACTAGTGGGGTGTGATATCATGAATAGTAAAAAAAGTATGATGTATTTGGCAATTTCTAATTTGTTTTTAGTGTTTTTAGGTGTTGGTCTAGTTATTCCAGTTATGCCGCAACTAAAAGAAGAAATGCATTTTTCTGGCGCAACAATGGGCATGATGATGTCTATTTTTGCTATAACACAATTAATTATCTCACCTATTGCAGGGGTATTGTCAGATCGGATTGGTCGTAAAAAAATGATTGCTACGGGAATGCTTATTTTTTCACTTTCCGAGTTATTATTTGGATTAGCTCAGGCGAAAAATGGTTTTTTTATTTCCAGAGGTTTGGGAGGAGTTGCGGCAGCATTACTCATGCCATCTGTTACTGCATTTGTAGCGGATATGACAACCATCGCGGAACGTTCTAAGGCGATGGGATTAGTTTCGGCAGCGATAAGTGGTGGATTTATTATTGGACCTGGTGTGGGTGGTTTTATTGCATATCTGGGAATTCGGGCTCCCTTTTATGGAGCCGCAATCTTAGCATTCATTGGTTTTATCTTAACGTTGACGGTATTGAAAGAGCCAGAGAAACGGATTCAAGCAGCCGTTGAAGCAAAAAAAGGTTCGTTTATGGATATCTTGAAAAATCCGATATTCACTTCATTATTCATAATAATTTTGATTTCTTCATTTGGCTTACAAGCATTTGAGTCAATTTATAGTATTATGGCAACGATTAACTTTGGCTTCACGACTGGTGAAATTGCTATGGTTGTAACCGTTAGTGGGATTTTAGCACTCATTTGTCAATTGTTTTTCTTTGATGTAATTGTCCAAAAGTTAAGTGAAATAGGATTGATTCAATTAACTTTTTTTGCTAGTTCAATATTCATAGCGGTAATCGCATTTACAAACAACAATCTAGTTGTTATCTTTTCTACTTTTGTCGTATTTTTAGCTTTTGATTTATTTAGACCAGCGGTAACAACGTATTTATCGAAACATGCTGGAGATCAGCAAGGAACGATAAATGGATTGAATTCGACGTTCACAAGTTTTGGTAATATCATAGGACCGATTGCGTCAGGCTACATGTTCGATGTCAATCATTTTTTCCCATATTATGTTTCAGCTGCGATTCTTTTGGGAACTGGATTTTTATCACTTTTTTTAAGTGTAAAAAAAAATAAATAGAAGAAAAACTAGCAACTTAGAATGAGTTAAAAAATAAAAGGAAAGGTGTGGAACTCCCTATGAAGACAATTGCTTCAAGGAGTCCAACACCTTTCCTTTTATCTATTTCTCAATGTAAGTGTGATTTAGTGGTATAGAAATTTCAGTAACGTCTTTTAGCTCAATAATCGAAATTTTTTCCCGATCATATTTTTCCTTAGGAATACGTGTTAAAAAGTACGTTAGCACTTCATTAATTTCTGTTTTTCGAATCGCACGTTTTTTATTAATAATTAATATTTCAGCATGTTGCGTAGCTTCTGTATAAACGACAGTCGTATTGCCGACTGAATAAACTTTAACAAAGTATGCATCGGTATTTTCCAGTTGTTTATTGACTAATTCTTTGTAGCTATTGGTTACATTAACTAATTTCATTTTTATCACCTCGATTTAATTCTTTATTTTTTGACTATAATAATAAAAAACAGAGTATCTAAAGATCGAGAAGAACTAGAGTAGTCTTGCTAAAATTTGTTGTACAATCTATTCATATTTATTATAAATTTTTTTAGCTTAAATAAAAAGGAATTCGTCTTAAAGGACACAAAAAAGTCAATCAGATATTCTGATTGACTTTTTTATTATTCTTCTTCAGGAGTTTCTTCAACGATGTCATTAGGTAAAGAGGGTGTTTCTCCAGTAACGATGATTTTTCCGTCATCATCTAGTTTGGCAATCAGCTGATGCTCTTCAGGATGATCTAAGAAATATTCAGCGATACCGTCTTCAATTTGTTCTTGAATTGTCCGGCGTAATGGACGAGCGCCCATTGCAGGATCGTAACCTAAATCGACTAATTTTTCTTTCACATCAGTTGGTACATCAATCTGAATTTTTTGATGAGCAAGTAAGTCATTGACTTCATCTAACATTAAGCTGACGATATTCATCAAGTTTTCTTTGCTTAAGGCTTTGAATTCAATGATCCCATCAAAACGATTTAAGAATTCAGGTGTAAAGAAGTTGTTTAACTGTCCTAAAACAGATTTTGTCACTCCGTCACGTGCTGCGCCAAAACCGACATTTGCTTCCACATTTCCAGTACCTGCATTACTTGTCATGATAATGATCGTGTCTTTAAAGCTGACTGTTCTACCTTGGGCATCTGTTAAACGACCGTCATCAAGAATTTGCAAGAACATATGCAATACATCTGGATGTGCTTTTTCGATTTCATCTAATAGAATTAAGCTGTATGGATTCCGACGAACTTTTTCAGTTAATTGTCCGGCTTCATCATACCCTACATAACCTGGAGGTGAACCGATCAATTTAGATACACTATGTTTTTCCATGTATTCACTCATGTCAAAACGAATCATCGAATCTTCTGAACCAAATAATTCGTAAGCCAATTGTTTGGCTAATTCTGTTTTTCCCACACCCGTTGGTCCAACAAATAAGAAGGAGCCAATTGGACGATTTTGTTTGCCTAAACCAACTCGGTTACGGCGAATTGCTTTTGATACTTTATTAACAGCATCATCTTGCCCAACTACATGAGCTTTTAAATCGACAGCTAGATTTTTCAATTGTGTTTGTTCTTTTTCTTTCAAATCACCTACAGGAATACCTGTTTTTTGTTCGACGATGGCTTCGATATTTTGTTCGCCGATTACAGGAGTTTCTTCATCGCTGATTTGTTTTTCTTTCATTGCTTGCAGTTTGTTAATTTGATCACGGTAATAAGCCGCTTTTTCAAAATCTTCTTCTGCAGAAGCTTGTTGTTTTTGTTGTTCAGCATCTACTAATTTCTTTTCAATCGTTTTAGGATCCACGATTTGGATTGTTAAATTCATTTTAGAACCAGACTCGTCTAACAAATCGATGGCTTTGTCTGGCAAGAAACGATCTTGAATATAACGATTGGATAAAGTTGCAGCAGCGATAATCGCTTCATCTGTGTATTTCACATGATGATAATCTTCATAACGTTTTTGCAGCCCCTTAAGAATGGCAATCGTTTCGTCTACTGTTGGTTCATCGACACGGACAGGTTGCATCCGGCGTTCCAAAGCAGCATCTTTTTCAATAATACGGTATTCATTCAGCGTAGTTGCGCCAACCATTTGTAGTTCGCCACGTGCTAATGCTGGTTTTAAAATATTCCCTGCATCCATGTTACCATCACCAGCAGAGCCAGCACCCACGATTTCATGAACTTCATCTATAAATAAGATGATATTTTCAGCTTGTTTGATTTCTTCGATTAATTTTTGCATACGTTCTTCAAATTGCCCGCGGATTCCAGTACCTTGAACTAATGAAACTACGTCTAAACGAATGACTTCTTTGTCCAATAGTTTTTGTGGTACATCGCCATCCACGATTTTTTGAGCTAATCCTTCGACAACTGCTGTTTTACCAACACCAGGTTCACCGATCAAGACTGGATTATTTTTAGTACGACGATTTAAGATTTCAATCACACGCTTGATTTCTTCATCACGGCCAACAACAGGATCGATGTCACCATTTTTTGCAGCTTGAGTAATATTAATACCGTACTCGCCTAATAAGCCATTTCCTTGTCCTGCGCCACCTCTTGGAGGTTGTCCTCCATTAAAGCCATTGCCGTCACCAAACTGAGTAGGCGGGACTTGACCGTTAGGATTTCTTTGTTGTTCTTGCATTTGACGGGATAAAGAGCGATATAAATCATCTAAACTTCCAAAACCAAAAGGATCTTGTTGAGACATTGTTGGTTGATTATCATTTGCTTGTGTTTTTAATTTTTGGTAGCAACTTTGGCAGTAATCTAATTGTTTTCTTTGACCATTAACATTTGCATATAAATGAATCGTTGCTGGATTTTGTTGACAATTTTGACAGATCATAGGATATAACACGTCCTTTCAAAATAAGACTAATCATGTATCAAAGTCAGTTATAAAGTCAAATGGTTCGTTGACCATTTTTGACCTTTGAAAATATTATAGCATCTTTTTAGTAAGAATCAAGCAATTGAACTCTGTCTTGTTTCAAAAAAAACAATCAAAAAAACATATTAATTGGGTCTTTATTCTAAATATAATAGAATCTATTATATTTTTGTAAAATTACTGGGGATTGTTTATAAGAACAATAAGCATAATTTAGACAAATATCTCTTTTTGTCATACAATAGCCTCAGTTCAAAAATAAAAGTGAAAGCTGTGATCAATCAATGCACGAAAATCCATTTGAAGCACAAATCAAAGCCTTAAAGGAAGGGGATATCTCTGAACTTATCATAGAACCCAACGATTTTACTAGTTTTAGAGAGATTTGGAAAAATTTGCCCGATCGAATGTCGATTGTCGGGGAAGCCGGATTAAATGGACGAATTATATATCATTATATGAAGGAAGCGGAATAATTGATTATTTTAATTAGATAAAAAATAGGTGAAAAGTGTTGTAACTACTCAAAAAAAATGGTATCTTAAAAATTGAAAGGGTATTATCTAGCTTCTAGTTTCACTTGAAACGTACCAAGAAAGGAAAACCCTAACATAAAAAATTATTTTACTTACGAAGGAGACCGATTCATATGGAAAAGAAAGAATTTCACATTGTAGCAGAAACAGGGATTCACGCTCGTCCAGCTACTTTATTAGTACAAACTGCAAGTAAATTTAACTCAGATATCAACTTAGAATACAAAGGTAAATCTGTTAACCTTAAATCAATCATGGGTGTTATGTCTCTAGGCGTTGGTCAAGGTTCAGACGTAACTATCTCAGTTGATGGTGTAGACGAAGCAGATGCATTAGCTGCAATCGTTGACACAATGAAAAAAGAAGGATTGTCTGAATAATGTCTGAAATGCTAAAAGGAATTGCCGCAAGTGATGGTGTTGCTATTGCTAAAGCTTACCTGTTAGTTCAACCTGATTTGTCTTTCGACAAAAAATCTGTAGATAATGTATCTGCTGAAGAAAGCCGTTTAGATGATGCCTTAGCAAAATCAACGACTGAGTTGCAAGCAATCAGAGAAAAAGCAGCGCAAAGCCTTGGTGAAGAAGAAGCTCAAGTATTTGATGCACATTTAATGGTTTTGTCTGACCCTGAAATGATCGGTCAAATCAAACAAAACATTCAAGATAATAAAGTAAATGCTGAATCAGCATTAAAAGAAGTAACTGATATGTATATCGGTATGTTTGAAGCAATGGATGATAATGCTTACATGCAAGAACGTGCTGCAGATATTCGTGATGTTGCTAAACGTATTTTAGCTCACTTATTAGGTGTTACTCTTCCAAATCCTTCAATGATTAATGAAGAAGTAGTTGTGGTTGCCCATGACTTAACACCAAGTGATACTGCTCAATTAGACCGTACGTATGTAAAGGCATTCGTAACGGATATTGGCGGACGTACCTCTCACTCAGCTATCATGGCTCGTTCTCTTGAAATTCCTGCAATCGTAGGAACAAAAGAAATCACTGCCAAAGTCAAAGAAGGCGACATCTTAGCAGTTAATGGGATCGATGGCGATGTTATCGTTCACCCATCTGACGCTGAAAAAGCTGACTTTGAAGCAAAAGGAAAAGCATACGCTGACCTTAAAGCTGAATGGGAAAAATTAAAACATGCTGAAACAGTAACTGCTGATGGTAAACACATCGAGTTAGCAGCGAACATTGGTACACCTAAAGATTTAGAAGGCGTACACAATAATGGTGCTGAAGCTGTTGGTTTATATCGTACAGAGTTCCTTTACATGGATTCTCCAGATTTCCCAACAGAAGATGAGCAGTATACAGCTTACACAGCAGTTTTAGAAGGTATGAATGGAAAACCTGTTGTGGTTCGTACAATGGATATTGGTGGGGATAAAGAATTACCTTATCTTCAATTACCTCATGAAATGAACCCATTCTTAGGTTACCGTGCATTACGTATTAGTTTATCTGAACGTGGGGACGACATGTTCCGTACGCAAATGCGTGCGTTGCTACGTGCGTCAGTTCATGGTAACTTACGTATCATGTTCCCAATGGTTGCTACTTTGAAAGAATTTAGAGCAGCGAAGAAAATCTTTGAAGAAGAAAAAGCAAAATTAGTTTCTGAAGGAACAAAAGTATCTGATACGATTCAAGTTGGTATTATGATCGAAATTCCTGCAGCAGCTGTAATTGCTGATAAATTCGCCAAAGAGGTTGATTTCTTCAGTATTGGAACAAATGACTTGATCCAATACACAATGGCAGCAGACCGTATGAACGAACGTGTTTCTTACCTATACCAACCATATAACCCATCAATTCTACGTTTGATCAAAAACGTAATTGATGCTTCTCATGCTGAAGGTAAATGGACTGGTATGTGTGGAGAAATGGGCGGAGATCAAATGGCTGTACCTCTATTAGTAGGTATGGGATTAGATGAGTTCTCAATGAGTGCCACATCTATTCTTCAAACTCGTAGCTTGATGAAACGTCTAGATACTAAGAAAATGGCTGAACTTGCAGATCGTGCGTTGAATGACTGCGATACAATGGAAGAAGTTATTGAATTAGTTAAAGAGTATACGAAATAAAATGAATAATGAAACGAAGGTAAAGGATTAGTGATAATTCTTACCTTCGTTTTTTTATTATAGATAATAAAGCATTATCGAATGGAAAAAACCTTTGTGGTAGAAACCACAAAGGAAAAAGTTTACTATCAAAAGTTACTTTTAGTTGGTAGTAAGAAAATTCTTAATTTCATTTTTATAGGTAGGTAAGTCATAGACAATAGAAGTAGGATGACCGGCACCTTCAATTAGTACTAGTTTTTTCTTAGATGCAATCGAAGCATTAAAAATATCTTCTGCCATAGATGTTGGAACGGCAAAGTCTGCATCACCATGAATGATTAATAATGGGATAGTCGACGATGCAGCATCCTTGATGGGAGAGATGTCATCTAATGAAACACCTTGTCTTTTAACTGAAAGATTATTCAATTCTTTTATGATAGGTTCTTTTAAAAAGCCTAATTTTTGTAACATATGTCTGAATAGTTCTGTTAAATCAGAATAACCGCAATCTTCAATTATAGCTGTAACGTTTTTCGGTAAATCTTTCATACTGCCCATCATTAAAGAAAGTGAAGCGCCCATTGAATCGCCAGATATTACAATCTCGGACTCAGCTCCATTAGTATCATTTACTTTGTTTATCCATTCCAAAATATCGTACTTATCTTTTGCACCAAACGAACGAGATTTTATTGTACTTTTACCATGGCCTTGAAGTTCAGGTGCTAATACATTATAGCCAAGGTCGTAAAATACTTTAGCCCAAGCGCCCATGTATAAAGGTTGACTGCTGAACCCATGAATTAATACAACCGTTTTAGTTGTTTTTACTTTGTTTTTTAAATAGTAGGAGCGCAGATCTCCATCATCTTTTTTTATGATCCATTCTTCTTTGGGTATTTCTTGGAACCATTTCAGACCTTCTTTGAATTCTTTTTCATAGGGACCTTTCATTTCGCCACTGTTATCATTTATGTTATTTTCAAAAATATATGGATATAAAATATGTGCAATGGCTTTACCAATGATTCTTGGTGATTTTTCTTTGCTGGACATTAATTTTTTTAACTCAGCTTTATCATTTTCTGAAAGTGAGTTAAAAAGGCTAGTGTCTGTTAGAGAATCTTTGTTACTATTCATGTTTAGTTGAGAATCCATGGTATCAAGTGCTGATTCGCGGACAATGCTAGATTGATCGATAGTATCATTTTCTGCTGCTAGTCCAATAGAACTAGAATGAGAGAGAAAAACAGCACCTACTCCTAGACTTAATAAAAAAAATATTCTTTTTCTCAAAAAAAACAACTCCTTATCTTAATTTACTTACTTGTCTATATCACATAAAAAAATGTTTAATTATGATTTAATGACAAGTAGTTATTATATAATATACACTATTATGTTTAATAAGTTAGTATTATGTATGTTATTTAATCCTATTTGACTTCAAGTTTTATCTTAATCATATCGTGTTTTTAGAATGATATATCATTCTTAAGGTTTGGAATGAAAATTATGTTATGTTATTATAAGAATTAAATTCATACTAAAATCATTCGGAATAGATACCTAAATTATTATATCTATTCTCTACGTAAGAAGTTATCTCTATCTTTTTTGAAAGTAAGACCTACGCTATCAACAAATAAGAAAAAACTGAACTGTAAAAATTTATTAAATGGGATCATTTTTAAGGAATATCTAAAAAGAATGTTGTATAGTTATGGACAAGTAAATATTTAGGAGGCTCATATGAAGCATAAACAAAAAAAACTAGCTGTAGCAATGACAGTACTTTTAATTTCTACAGGTTTATACACTGGAAAAACAGCATTTGCGACACAAGCAAGTACAACGGAAAATACATCAGCAAGCTCTAGCGATACTGAAACCAAAACAACTCAAAGTTCTGAGCAAGCATTGCAAATTAATGCAGTTGCATTAGGAAATGCACTGACACAAGAACAAAAAGATTTTACTTTAAAAGAACTAGGTATTAAAGGAGAAACACCGCAATATACAACGACAGGACAAGATTTGATGAATTTTATTCCTGATGGTGGTTTTACCAAAGAGTGGGCAGTCTATAGTTCTGTTCGAATGGAAACACAGAAAAAAGGGTCAGGAATTTCTGTAGATATTGCCACACCTAAGAATATTACTAAAATTACAGAAGCTCAGTATCAAAATGCCGCTTTGACTGCTGGTATAACAGATGCTAAGTTAACCGTTGCTTCAGCTGTGCCAATTGATGGTTCTGGTGCGTTAGCAGGGGTATACAAAATCGTTGAGGAATCTGGCGGGATCATTAATAAAGATCGTGTAGAAGTTGCCCAAGACGAAATGGGCGTACTATCTAAAATCACAGAAGAAAACAAAGAAAAAGATGGGTACTCCGATAAGGCTTTAAATGCTGCACAAGAGCAAGCTAAAAAAGAATTAGCAGCAAAGACAGCAGATGGGAAGAAATTGACTCAAGAAGACATTCAGCAAACTGTTGAAAATGCATTGAGTAGTCAAGGGATCAAAGACGTTATGACTTCGGATCAGGTGAAGGAATTAACTACATTAATGAGTAATATGAAAGATAAAAATATTTTTGAAGACTTCGTTGGAGAATTAGATTTGTCTAAAGCGAAAGAGCAAATTCAAGAAAAATCTAAAGGTCTTTGGGAGAATATTAAAGGATTTTTCAGTGGACTTTGGGATTCGATTACTGGGAAATAATCTATAATGGATATGAATTGATGAGTTAAAACTATTTTTTAGTTTTGGCTCATTTTTTTATAAAAGGATGAGATAGAACACGTTGAATTTTATTAACGCCACTGAAAATTTAAATAAACGATATAGAAAACTCAGCTTTTTTGCAACTTACCAAAAATCGGACAATTCGCTTTATGAATTGTCCGATTTTTTAGTCTAATTGCTCTAAGATAGATGACTGTTGTACACCCTCTATAGTATTAATAGTTTTTTTAACGTAGTTGTTCGATTGGAATGATGTACGTTACAGAGGGACCATAATGGCGAGGTGAGTGATCTACAGAACGATCTACCACGGTTACAATTAGTTCGCGGACTCTATCGCCTATCTCGTCCCAAATCAATTTATTCCCGTCCAAACGCCATCCAGCTGTTGTACCATTTTTATCAATTTCCAACATAGGACTACCATGAATGTTTTTCGCAGGAATTTCAAATTCAAAAGAGTCTGTATATTGTTGTTTTGGTAAAGAAATATATTGAAATCTGGCGGACCAATGAGGTGTTGTTGTGTCTTCTGACTGTCCATAGGGGTGTATAAAAGACCCATCTGCAATGTCAGAAAAATCATCAATATGATTGTTATTCAAAGTTAAATGTATCAATGTATCGAATGCCGATGTTTTTGCAAGTGCTTTGATAGCATTGTTATCTAGCTGATTGAAATCTAAATGTAAGTTAATTAATCGAGGAGGTAATTCATCTATATTTAACAGTTCACAGATGGGTGTGATATCTTTTATTCGATTATGGCTTAAATAGAATGAGCGTAAAAGCTCGTATTTATCGGCTTTTGTAAAAGGTGTTAAGTCTTCAATATCATTATGTTCTAGACTAAAAGAAGTTACACGTGCAAGATACTGGATACTTTCAATAGATTTAATTTTGTTGTAGGCACCGTGAAAAATCTCGGAAGGTCCACTAGCTAGATCCTCTTTTGTTACAATAGAATCAATTGGTTTACGTAAATATCTTGCAACTGCTGATGCAAAATTAGGATCTGGAAACCACTCTTTAATTTGTTTCGCAGGATCTTTTTCTTGCGGAGAAATTACTGCAATATTATAACGAGCAAGTTCTTTTTCATTCTTATCTAAAATAGCAATTGTCACAGTATCATTAAGATTTTTGATAAAATTTCTAGCTTTAATAACAAAGGAAGTATTACTATTTAACTGGCTATCACCACGTCTTTTTTTATTAACATATAAACGGACTGTATGTGCTTTTTTTAGCCCATTTCCTGATAATTTTCCTGAAATTGAAGTGCTTTCTCCAAGTAAAAAATCGTCAATTGATGCTCTTAAATCAAACGGATTAATCGTAACTGTTGTTCTAGTTAATTCTTTATTCATAAGGGAGCTAACAATTGTTACGGAATCCTCTATTCCAGTAATTTCATCTGAGTCAAGTGGAATCGTAAAGGTCTCATCATTATTGATATCTACGGTTTTTAGCAGTTCATCATCAACAAATAAGGAAACTGAATCAGCTCGATTACCCGCGGTTCCGCTAATTGAGTTATCATGAAGGGTAAAATCGTTTACTGTTAAAATCATCTCTTCAACAATAATGGGAACCAACTGTGACTGAATTTGGTCATTGCCATTTTGACTTCCAAATGCTATGACTTCAACTTTATCCGTTTGTTGCTTAATTAAGTTTTTGGCATCTAACTCAAAAGTACCATCAGAAAAAGGTCTTGTTTTATCAACGAATTCATCATTGATGTGTAACTCAACTCGCTTGATTTTCTTTCCCGTGACTTCTCCAGTAACATATTCATCAATATTTAGGGTAAATGAATCAGGAATAAATTTACCTTCTAGAGAAAAGTTTAATTCAATTGGTGAAGGAAGTGTTTCCTCTGCAAGAACGCTTAAGGGCGTACAAAATGAGGAAGAAACCAAAAAAATACTACCAATAACAAATAATTTTTTTTCATACAATGCTCCTTTTTATTTTATGGTATCAATTATAAATTAAATTATACTTTATGTAAAATTCGTATTCGTAGGGTGTCAAATATGAATTGAGCAAATGCATAAAAAAGTATAGGTTAATTAAAATAAAAGAAACAAAATTATCTTACGTAACTTTCTATAATCGTCATTTTCTCCAAACGACTCATAGTAAGAACATGTTTATTTGCCTGTTCAGTAAGTAAATCGTAATTATCCTTAAAAAGTAGAAATAACGTTGAACAAGCATAAAATTGCTTAACAACTTTTTTCTTATCAATCGGCGTATTCGGATTCGTAAAATACTTCTCCAAAACCACCAACGGTTCTTGCCACGATTGTAGTCGTTCAAGTGTATCTCGAAGGTCAATAATTTCTTGATAGGGAACAGCCTTAATACAAAGTGCAGAATTTTTCATAAGTAAGATCTCCTTTTGTTAATTAACTCAAGCAACAAACAACAATTGAGAAAAAGAAAAACGATAGAGATTACTGCCTCTATCGTTGGTATGACTAAAAGACTACAGCAAGATTCTTCACCCATTTTGAAAAAATTCAAAAACTGTCTAGAAATTCTTACAAAAATTAGGTACAATAAAGAAGCTAGTGCTACGGTACTAGTAATCAGGCAACTTGGATAGATAGGTCGTTCTGTCTATTCAGGGCTTCATTTACTGGGTGGTACCGGTAAGTGAAGTGCCTATTTTGCTTTGAATCACTGCGATGGGCAATAAGACAGTGCAGATGATGAAAAGTGCAAGGTGAATAAAATGAATGTTGTCATCCTATTGTCATTTCTTTTTCTCAAATTTTATAGGATAGAAACAAAAAAACGACTACAGTTTACCTGCAATCGTTGGCAATAGGCAAGACAAAGAGGCATTATTTTTACTCGTCTGTACTTAAAAGGAGAAGGTTGGTAGTCTTCTGGTATACAGAGGAATGTAAAAATAAGAAAATGACTTACACCATTGGCGATTTGCTTAAGCAGGTCGTTCTGTTTAATCAAGACTTCGCTGGTTTGGGTGGTAGCCATACCAAGAAGTGCCAAATATTTATTTTTATCGTTAGAAGAAACAACATCCAATCCGCTCATTTCTGGCTAAGTGAACCTCTGCTACTCTTCTTTGTTAATTATTTCTATCCTATGGCTATAAGTATACCCAAAGAAACAACTGTTCGCAATATAAAATCTCAGATTTATTGATTAAATAACACTAAAGAACCTCTCTCTTATATATAAAGAAAAATAACAAAACTTTTTTATTTCTTCACTTCTGAAAGTTTGTTATTTCTTACATAATTCTGTAAATCACCATAAGTTGAAATAGAATGTGAAATCAAATGAATGATATGTTCTCTCTCCGGATTATTCAAAAATTATTATATATACATATTGAAAAAATATTATTTATATTATAAAAATGAATGACTATTTATAATATATTTGTTATCATGTGAATGAAACTATTGTTTGGAGGGATAAAAATGGGTAGAAAAGTATTTGTCAGTCATTGTTACAAAGATCGACGTTATGCGGATATATTTGTACAGTTGTTGAAAAAGTTTGGTTTTCGTGAAGAGGATATTTTTTACAGTTCTAGTCCTGAAACAGGTGTGAAGCCTGGTGAACAAATTTTTGATCGTTTGAAAAAAGAATTAGAGGATAGTCCGATTGTTCTTTATTTTTTATCAGACAATTATTACCAAAGTGTTCCTTGTTTGAATGAAATGGGTGCTTCTTGGATTACAACAGATATACATTATCCAATAGCATTACCACATTTTTCACCGAGTAAGATCAAAGGAGCGATTGGTTCCGATCGTCTAGCTCTGCTGTTAAATAAAGAGTTAGATGCAATACAAGTTTGTGATTTAGTAAGTACTATCCGTGAACAAGCAGGAGTTGTCTTGCCAGATGAATTGAAGTATCGAGAAATTGAAAGTGTTAAACCAAGTTTCGATAAGCTGAAGCATTATATTCAGATGGAAGATTATTTGATTCCAGATGAGGATGGCGTATTTGAAACAATGCTTTGTGAAGAGCGAGTAATAAAAAGTGAAAAAAAAGATCAATATGCTTGCTTTAAATTAAGTAAACCAATTGCTAAAAATTTTATTGATGTAGAAAAAATGTCAAAAAAAGACAATCACTGGTTATTTTTCAACAAGAGCTGGGGAAATTTTGAATCTGGAGATACTGTTCAATTTAAGTTAAATGAAGAAGCCCCTTATTTTGGTGAAAGATTTTTTAAAGATATAGGAAAATGCAAAAATATCTATGTTTCTCATTTGGAAAAAATTGAGTAACTACTAAAAATTGGAGGCTGTCTCAATGATGCAATGGAATCGATTGGTAGGAACATTCAGAATTTCTTTAAAAAGTGACAAAGTGTGGCCTAATGATAAATTAAATCATAAAAATTACCTTTTAGACTTGAGTGTTGCTTTTAATAGTGACTATCGTCGGGTGATTAAGAGTGATTCTTTTAGACGATTACAGGATAAGACACAAGTTTTTCCTTTAGAGCGTAATGATTTTGTTCGAACTCGTTTGACTCATAGTTTAGAAGTTGCGATGCATACACGAGATTTATTAATAGGTGTGATTAGTAAATTGAATAAAAAGGGGATTAAAATAGACGAACTAAACGAAAGCTTCCGTTTATTGGAAACAGCAGCGCTTATCCATGATATTGGAAATCCTCCTTTTGGTCATTTTGGTGAAGAAGCGATTCGGATTTGGTTTAGTAAAAAAGGCGAATTACTTCCTTGTTGGTCTTCTTTTACAGAACAGCAAAAAGAAGATTTTTTGAGATTTGAAGGAAATGCCCAAACGATTCGTTTACTCACTAAGCTTCATAATGACAACGGCTCTTCAGAAACTGGGATGAACCTCACTGCTTCAACATTAGATGCAGTTATAAAATATACTGCAGGTGCAGATCAGGTGGATAAGAAGGATTTATTGATGAAGAAAGTTGGCTACTTTTATTCTGAAGAAAAAGTATTTAAAAATATAAAGTTTGTTACTGGAACAACTGGAAATCGCCATCCATTAGTATTTTTGCTTGAAGCAGCAGATGATATTGCTTATACATTTTCTGATATTGAAGATGCCTATAATTATGGTTTATATAGCTACAGAAAATTGAAATCATTTATTGACGAGAAAACTGGAACGAACAGATTTTTAGTCAATGATGGTTCAGAAGCTGCGTCAATACAAGATTTTTTACGTGAAACACAGAAAAAGGTCTATCAAAGTGCAAGTAAAATTTTTGTGGATCATTACGATGAAATCATGTCTGGAACCTTTCATGAAGAAATTATTAATGAAGAATGTGATGAGGTAAAATGTTTTCATGCTTTGAAGGAGTTTTCTTATGAGTATATTTTTCAAACTAAGACCATATTAGATCAAGAAGTTCTTGGATTCAACATCATCAATCGTCTATTAGATGAATTTGTCCCTGTTGTTTTAAAGTATGACAAAGAACCGATGAACAAATATGAAGAGCGTCTATTCAACAACTTTCCTAGAAGTGCTGAAGAGTTGTATAAGAGAGAAACAGAAAGTTGTTCAGAAATAGACAAGGATTATTATCGTTTGAAAATGGCAGTTGATTTTGTTTGTAATATGACTGATGGATACGCAAAAAAATTACATGATACGTTGTTTAATTAGGTTATTCGCTATTTAACATAGAAAAACTCCTCCGAAACAATAAAAGTTTCAGGAGGAGTTCTTCTTATATTCTAAAAATTATTTCACAACTTGTAATCCATTTTCAGTTACTTTATACGTTGTAGTCAAGCCTGTTTCCATCGTTTGGTTGTCAGAAGTAACAAACAAACGATTTTGCCATTCTTTATGCATTACAGTTATTGTGTCATTTAATCCAAAAGTGAAGGATCTTTGGAGAGCCGAATAATGGACATTCCCAATAAACTCTTGTCTATACTTTATTTTCCCTGTTTCAGATTTAAGTATAACAGATGCGTAGAACGCATTAAAGTTATAGTGGGGCATGACATTATTACGCTGAATAGTCGCTTTTTTACTATTTAAATCGACATCCATTGTTGCAAAAGTCTCATCGTTATACCCGTTAAACTTGAAGTTTACTACTTGTTGTACGGGTTTTGGTTCTTCAACTGGTGGAGCTGTTGCTTTCACTAACCCTTTTGAGGTTACTTGATAGGTAATGGTTTCATTTGTTTCTAACGCTTGTTTGTTCGGTTGCTCGATGATGTCTAAACGATTTTGCCATTCTTTGTGGGAAATAGTAATATAATCGTTTAATTGAATCTCTGTTGTTTCAGTCGTTTGAGGATAAATCGTTCTTCCGATAAACTCTTTATCGAAACGTTTTTTTCCAGCGCTATCTTGAATTAAAATAGCAGCATATTGCTCTTCAAAATACCAGTGAGGTCTTTTCGCTTTTGTTTCGATAGTGGCGTTATTTTTTTCTAAATCGATAGCCATTGTTGCAAAAACTTCATCGCTCAGACCTTTAAAGGTAACATCTACTTGTTTTGAAAATTCAGGTTCCTTGCTTGGTGGAATAGCTGGAGCGCTAGCTTTCACCAAACCATCTGCCGTTACTTGATAGGTAATTGTTTCGCCAGTTTCTAAAGGTTGTTTGCTTGGCTGTTTGAAAATCATCAGTCGATTTTTTGCTTCTTTATGTGTGACTGTGATGTAATCTGAAATTTTTAGTGGTAGTGTTTCTATTTCTTCTTCCAACTCTTTGCTACCAACGTATTCTTTCTTAAATGTCGGTTCACCTTTTTCATTTTGAATCAAAATTGTACCATAGTTGTCATCAAAGTAATAATGTGGAATCCCTTTTTGGGTTTGCAAACTAGCACTTGGTTTTTCAGTATTTAAATTCAAAGTAGCAAATGTTCTATCTGCATAGCCTTTAAAATCGATGGTATAATCTTTTTCAATAGTTGTTGGTGTATCAAAAATTTCTTTGTACTTTTCTAGATAGTTCTTTTTATGAGGTTCATTTAATAATTGGATTGCTGCCCATAATTGATATTTGATTCCTGATTTTTGGAATGATTCTAACTCTGGATTCTTTAGAATCAATTGGGCATTGTTGTCAATTTTTTTCATTAAGTTTGTTTCAGGATTATGATCGAAAGTGGTATTTTTCAGACCATGTTTAGTTAAAACAAATTGGTTTGTTTTTAAATTTTTGTTGATTATATTTTCTGAAGAAAGTAAGCGAGTTCTTGTTTCCGCGTGGAAAATTGAAAGTGTATATCCTTCTTTCATTGAAGTGATTACTTTTCTTGGTTTCTCGTTAGTTCCTTTGACCGTTATAGTTTGAACAACTGCTCCTTTTTGGTCTTTAACTTGTAAAGATACGTATGTCTCATTCGGGAAGAAAGAATGAGGAGTGTCTGAATCTAAATCAAATTGAAGTTCTTGTTTGGCGTTATCCATTTTTACTGTAGCAAAAATAGTGTCACTAAGTCCTGCAAATTTAAACGTATCATCAGCGATTGAACTTGATTTTGCTTTGTTCAAAGTAAGTTCAAATGTATTGTTTTGCTCTTTTACAAAAGCATAATATTGCTCTTGTACATAAGTTTCTCCATTTACTGAAGTAGGTGCTTCAACAGTGTATACGCCATTTGGAACGTCATTGAAAGTAATGGTGTTACTGTTGCTTTTAATAGTCGCTTCTTTGACTACTTTTTTCCCTTCTTTTAAATATATTTTTTGATTGTTAAGTGAGGCCAAACCGTTTGTGTTTAGTTTTACTGTCAGTGACCCTTTTAGACCTAATGACGCAATGTCTTGATTATTGACCATCTGGAAATTAGAATTAATCAACATTGAATTGTCTGTTAATCTTCTAGCTGCCGGTAGCTGATATTCTGGAACAATATAGGCTAAAGGTGCAAATGGTGTGTATCCTTTTGCGCGGTTAAGTTCGCCTTGTACTGTAGAGGTTTCTAATTTCCATTTTTCTAAAATAGGAGTAGCATCCATCTTGTTCGTTTCACTGTAATATTTTTGCATCAATAGTGGATAAGATTGTAGATTAGCTGTTTCTTTGTCTTTTGCAGAAAGTTCTCTGTATTCTTTATAGAGTTTTGTGAATGCTTCGTTTCCAGCTTTTTGTTTCAAGAGTGATAACATCAATAATTTTAATCGTAAATCATTGATTTCATTGTATCCTTTATTTGAACGAACGAGTTCTTGATAAAGTTCATTATCGATTTTGTTTCGGTTTCCATAATCAAAAAGCCAGCCGTTTCTATCTGCTTTTTCTTTGCCTAACTTTTCATATTGATATTGAACTCCGAATAAGTTATTGCTGACTTCACCTGTGTACATTCCTTGATCATCAAATTTTGCTTGGTAACCATGAGCGATTTCGTGTAAGGTACCCCAATGGTTTTTGGTTAACCACATTTCTGCAATCTCATCTTTACTTAAGGCAGTCCAGAAAGAACCGTAATAAGCGTATCCTGCTCCATTGATGTCTGCTTTAATAAAGTAGCGAGTGTCTGGACGTTGATGAATCGCTGACGAGTTGTCTAATCCAATTAGTTTGTCATTAAAGTCAAAAATACCATCAAAATATTGAATCATTTCATTTAAAGAAGAAAAATCTTTTAAATATTTAAGAGATGATTTATCTTTTTTTGGAGCAAACATTTGGAATTGCTTTCCTTTAATTAAAGCATATTCTGAATCTTGCTGATCCCATGTTTGGAAAAAACTTTGTGTATTTCCGTTTAATTGATAAATTGGTAATTTTTTTGGTGCTTGATAACTGTCAACTTGGTATTCGATAGTCGCTGATGTATCACCAAAAGGACTATCAATAAAAGGAACTAAATCGGCTGGAGCAGAAATCGTTGTCCAGATTTGTCCAACTTTAAGCTCTTTTTCTACCTTTTTATCATTTCCTAATAATCGTATGGTTACATTTCCTTTGAAATTTGGGTTTGATTGACGAACCCTTAATAGTGTATTTTTTCTTAAAATAAATCCCAGATCTTGTCGATCATGTAAACGTCCCCTTGAGACTCCCATATCCCCAAGCCAAGTTGGATCTTTTACCCCTTTTATTGTTTGCTGTTGTATAGGCTGTGCAGCTTCACTTTTTTCAGCAAACCCTAAACCAAAAGACAATAGTAATAAAAATATTCCTATCTTTTTCATTTGTTACCTCCATTTGATTAAATTTGTGTAGCTAGTTCTACATCTACAATGGTACATAAAAAAAAATAACGAAAGGAATCCATTTTATTCTACTTCGCTACCATTTTTGATTTTTTTTTTAAGAGGAGTGTCTTTTGAATTGAAAAAGTTGTCGTTGTTGCATAGTTTATGTGGATTAATGCCATTTGTAACAATTTTCTCTAATCAAGTAGTCCTTTTTTTATTGAAGTTAGACAAAAAATGGAAAATAGAAAAATAAATTTGGAAAGGTGAGGAACAAACTGATTAAAATCGCAATTTATGTAAGTACATATCATCTAAAATGTTTACATTTAAGTGGTGATGGTGTACTATTTAAAAGTATGCATAACATAAATTCATGTATAAAACTAAATTATTCGGAGGGAAACAAATGTCTGCGAAATGGGAAAAAAAAGGCACTAATGATGGTGTGTTAACTTTTTCAGTTGATCAAACTCTAATTGAAAAAGGCTTGAAACAAGCATTTGATAAAGTCAAAAAAAATCTTAACGTTCCAGGATTCCGTAAAGGAAAAGTATCACGTCAAGTATTCAACCGTATGTACGGAGAAGAAGCTTTGTATGAGGATGCATTGAACGCAGTTTTACCAGAAGTATACGAAGCAGCTGTGAAAGAAGCTGGAATTGATCCAGTATCACAACCTAAAATTGATGTTGAAAGCATGAATAAAGGTGAAGACTGGGTAGTAACTGCTGAAGTAACTGTAAAACCTGAAGTGAAATTAGGCGAATATAAAAACTTAACAGTTGAAAAACAAGACCGTGAAGTAACAGATGCAGACGTTGATGCTCGCATCCAACGTGAATTAGAATCACAAGCTGAATTAGTAATCAAAGAAGATGAAGCAGCTGTTGAAGGTGATACTGTTGTTATTGATTTTGAAGGCTTCAAAGAGGGCGTTGCTTTTGAAGGTGGAAAAGGCGAAAACTATTCTCTTGAATTAGGTTCTAACTCTTTCATCCCAGGATTTGAAGATCAACTAGTTGGTAAAAAAGCTGGAGAAGAAGTTGAAGTAACAGTAACATTCCCAGAAGATTATCAAGCAGAAGACTTAGCTGGTAAAGAAGCTGTTTTCCAAGTGAAAGTTCACGAAGTGAAAGCAAAAGAATTACCAACTTTAGACGATGAATTTGCTAAAGACGTTGATGATTCAGTAGAATCATTAGATGAATTAAAAGAAAAATACCGTAAAGAATTGACAGAATCTAAAGAAACTGCTGCAACAGAAGCTAAAGACGAAGCTGCAATTCGTCAAGCTGTTGACAACTCTGAGATCGTTGACCTTCCACATGTTATGGTACATGATGAAGTTCACCGTTCAATGGATGAATTCTTAAACAACATGCAACGTCAAGGAATTGCTCCAGATATGTATTATCAATTAACTGGAACAACTGAAGCTGACTTGCACAAACAATTTGAAGCAGAAGCAGAAGTTCGTACGAAAACTAACCTTGTAATCGAAGCGATCGCTAAAGCTGAAAATATTGAAGTATCACAAGAAGATATGGATAATGAAATCAATGAATTATCTGAACAATACAATATGCCGATTGATCAAGTGAAACGTGTCTTAACTGAAGATATGTTGAAACATGATATCCGCATGAAGCGTGCAGTAGAAGTAATCACTGAAACTGCAACTGAAAAATAAGACAAATTTTAAAGACATTCCTGATTGCTCGGGAATGTCTTTTTTATAAGGATATAACTGTTTTAATAGATTACTATGTTAAAATTAACTAGTAGCCAGTGTTTGATCTAGCCATTTAATTAAAGCATAATAGACACGATGGCCTTCTCCATTGGTTAAATCGCTGTCAAAATCATGAGGAAGTTTTTCAACTTCTTCATAAGTAACATTTGGGATTTTACTTTCAGCTATTCGAGATGCTTCAACAGGCACGTCTTGATCAGCTGAACTGTGAGCTAAAAAGGCAGCTGGTAATTTAGTAAGTTCAGTGTCTGTAAGGCTATAGGTTTCTTTTTCACTAGGATTATTGACCAAATAGCTTAACCAGTTACCGAATTGACGGCCAGATAAATAGAGAGAAAAACGTTCATTAATAGAAGCATTTGCAATAGGTTTAGAATGAATCATAGCTTGAGCAGCCATCGGAGCTACTTTAGGGAACTGATTGTAATAGCTGCTAGGTTGACTGAAGGCTGGATTGGTCAAATCGTAATATCCATAAAAGCTAATCAACCCTTTTTGTTCCAAAAGATGATGGCGTGCAGATAAAAGATAGGTTAGAAAACCGCCGGCAGAACGTCCAAATAAGAAATAATCAGGGTTTCTTAACCCAAGAGTGGTTTGATAATTATTCAAAAACCAAGTGATACTTTCTTGCAAGCAGCTATAGATTGTGGAAAGTTTAACCTCTGGAGCTAATGGATAATCAATAGTCAGCAAGTTGTAACCATTTTCTATTAAAAGCTGACAATATGCCTCAGGTAAATCATCACGATTTCCATAAAGTAAGCCGCCGCCATGTAAATAAAGCAACGTAGCTTTGGTAGAAGAATTATCGGGGACAGAGTAAAAAGTCATAGATAAATCTAAATCATTCAATCGGCTATAGCAAAATTCTTGTTTTATCATGAAAAGTCCTCCTAATGTAAAAATTGGCCTGAGAAACTAGATAGTTTCACTAACTTATTTCTATTTTAACCCAAATAACCCCAGTCTTTATGTTTAATGCGCACAAAGATAGTAGTTAATTTGTGAAATATGGATAGTGTATGAAAACTGGCAACCGCTTACAATGGTTATGATAATAAAAGAGGGAGATGTATCAAATGGATTTAAAAAAAGTTTTACAGGAAAATATTGATCAAATATCTAATATTGGCAACGATCCAACAGGTGGAATGACACGTTTATTGTATTCTGATTCTTGGTTGGAAGCACAAAAAACTGTGAAAGAAAATTTGGAAGCTATCGGTATGACTGCTTCATTTGATGAAATCGGCAACCTCTTTGGAAGAGTAGAAGGGACAGAACATCCAGAAGAAACGATTTTATCAGGCTCTCACATTGACACAGTTGTAAATGGTGGGAACTTGGATGGACAATTTGGTGTTATTGCAGCTTATGTTGCGATCCAGTATCTATTAGAAACACACGGTAAACCAAAACGTTCATTAGAAGTCATCTCAATGGCTGAAGAAGAAGGAAGTCGTTTCCCAACTGTTTTCTGGGGAAGCAAAAACTTTGTAGGTGAAGCGAAAAGAGAAGATGTTATTGAAATCGCTGACTTTGAAGGGTTAAAATTTGTTGAAGAAATGCAACGTCATGGTTTTGACTTTAGAGATGAAAGTAAAGCACCAAGAGATGATATTAAAGCATTTGTAGAGATCCACATTGAACAAGGAACAGTACTTGAGAAAGAACACTTACAAATTGGTGTTGTTAATAATATCGCTGGTCAAAGACGTTACACGATTGTATTAAAAGGTGAAGCCAATCACGCTGGTACGACGCCAATGGGCTATCGTAAAGATGCTGTATATGGTTTTGCTAAGATTTGTTCACAAGCTATCGATCGTGCGTTAGAAGTTGGTGACCCATTAGTACTGACTTTCGGTAAAGTTGAACCTAAACCTAACACAGTAAATGTTGTTCCTGGTGAAGTGTTGTTTACAATGGATTGCCGTCATACTGACAGTGGAGAACTTCATGCCTTTACAAAAGAAATCGAAGAATTAATGAAAAAAATTGCGGCTGAACACGGTTTAGAAATTGATATTGATTTATGGATGGATGAAGCGCCTGTACCAATGAACGAAGACATCGTTTCGGCTATTGAAACTGCAGCTAAATCTGAAAATATGAAATACAAAGTAATGCACAGTGGGGCTGGACATGATTCTCAAATCATCGCGCCGAATTTCCCAACAGCTATGATTTTTGTACCAAGTATCAACGGTATCAGCCATAATCCGGCAGAAGCAACAGATATAGACGACTTAGTCAATGGGGTTAAAGTATTAGCTAGCACTCTATATGAATTAGCATACAAATAATAGAAGGTAGGAAAGTGTAAAATGGGGTATAAAAATAATCAAACTGGTTATCTGGATGGTTTGTTGTCATCTAGAGCAGTGATCAAAAAAAATAATTATGCGTTGATTCCTCATGATGGACTAGTAAACAACGTGATTCCTGGTTTTGAGAACTGTGATTGTTCAATTTTAGGCTCTAAACAATTAGGAGCAAATTTTGTAGATTATATCATTACGATGCACAAAGATGGTAAAAACCAACGAGGCTTTGGTGGAGAAGGTGTAGAAACAATCGTTTATGTTATCGATGGTGTTTTAAAAGTCAATGACGGAAAAGAAACCCACGAATTAACAAAAGGCGGCTATGCTTATTTGCCAGCTAGCACATTAATGTATTTAGAAAATGGTCAAGATACTGATACAGAAATCTTCTTGTACAAAAAACGCTATCAACCATTAGAAGGCTACGAAGCTCACAAAGTAGTCGGTAATGTCAATGACATGGAACCAATCGAATATGAAGGAATGAAAGATGTTCTTCTGTGGGACTTTTTACCAAAGGATTTAGGATTTGATATGAACTTCCATATTCTTTCCTTTGAACCAGGAGCAAGTCATGGCTATATTGAGACCCATTATCAAGAACATGGTGCATACTTACTTTCTGGACAAGGAATGTACAACTTAGATAACGAATGGATGCCAGTCGAAAAAGGGGATTACATCTTTATGAGTTCATATGTACAACAAGCTGCTTATGCTGTGGGACGTGATGAACCATTAATGTACGTTTATTCAAAAGATTGTAACCGTGATCCAGAAATCTAATTTGAAGAGGAAGTTTAAGAATGAATGAAACTGTTTTAGTGAAACCAGAAGAATTGCATGATTTAATCGAAAAAAAATTAGAAACAGCTGGTTTAAAACCAGAGCATGCAAATGAAGTGGCGACACATTTGGTATTTGCAGATGCATGTGGTATCCACTCTCATGGAGCAGTTAGGGTAGAATATTATGCAGAACAAATCGACAAAGGTGGCGTAACGCTTGATCCTAAAATCGAATTTGAAGAAACTGGACCAAGTTCAGGAATCGTTCACGGTAAAAATGGTGCGGGACAATTTGTTGCAGATGTTGGACTTGGTTACGCAATTGATATGGCAAAAAAATCTGGTGTAGCAGTGGTTGGAATTTCTAAAATCAGCCATAGTGGAGCGTTATCTTATTATGTGAAAAAAGCAGCTCAGCAAGATTTGATCGCAATTGCAATGTGTCAGTCTGATCCAATGGTTGTACCTTTTGGCGGAAAAGAAAACTATTTTGGTACGAATCCAATTGCTTTTGCAGCACCAAGAAAAGGCCATGAGCCAATTGTTTTTGATATGGCAACAACGGTTCAAGCTTGGGGCAAAGTGTTGGATGCGCGCTCTAAAAATAAAGAGATTCCTGATACTTGGGCAGTTGATAAAGATGGCAAGCCAACAACTGATCCTCATAAAGTCAATGGGCTATTGCCAATTGCAGGACCCAAAGGTTATGGTTTGATGATGATGGTAGACATCTTATCTGGAATGCTTTTAGGCTTACCGTTTGGTAAACATGTTTCTTCTATGTATGATGACATAACTAAAGGACGTGATGTAGGTCAAATGTATATCTTGATTGATCCAAAACGTTTCACTGATTTAGATATGTTTAAAGAATCAGTTGACGGAATGGTGGAAGAACTACATGCAATTCCAGCAGCAGATGGGTTTGAACAAGTTTATTATCCAGGAGAAATCAATCAAATCAATTATGAAAAATCATTGACAGATGGTATTGAAATTGTCAAAGATATTTATGATTATTTAAAGAGTAATACACTACATTATGACCGTTATGAGAATACAAATGCTTTTGGTGAAAAGAAATAAATGTTACTTTGTTTAGCTTTGAAACATGCCAAGAAACACAATGACGTTAGGCGTTGATGTTTCTTGGTACAAGGTGTTGTGAAGCGTAAGGTTGTTATCGTATGTTATCTAGCTTCACAGCTTAGCCTGTTCAGTTTTTTAAATAAGGAGGTGCTCCACAATGAGAGTAAAAAAAGCAGAGTTACATCAGCTGATTAAAAATAAAATACAAAAAGCTGGTTTGTCAGAGGAACATGCAGAAATCGTAAGTGATGTTTTGACTTTTGCAGATGCTAGAGGAATTCATTCCCATGGAGCAATGCGTGTCGAATACTACTCAGAAAGAATTGCAAAAGGCGGTATCACAAACGATCCCACGTTTTCTTTTGAACAAACAGCACCTAGTTGCGGTATGTTTGAAGGCGATAATGGTTCTGGTTTTGTTGGTGCCAAGAGGGGAATGGACCATGCAATTGAAATGGCGAAAAAAAATGGTGTAGCCGTTGTTGGTGTCCGTAATATTTCTCATAGTGGAGCGCTTGCTTACTATGTGGAAATGGCAGCAAAACAAGATATGGTCGCTCTTTCTGTTTGTCAATCTGATCCAATGGTTGTACCTTTTGGTGGAAGTGAACCTTATTTTGGCACGAATCCAATTGCTTTTGCAGCACCAAGTAATGATGATCGTATAATCACTTTTGATATGGCAACAACAGTTCAAGCTTGGGGGAAAATTCTTCATGCTCGTTCTAAAAAAGAATCAATCCCAGATTCATGGGCAGTAGATGCCAAAGGAAACCCTACGACAGATTCCACTGCAGTTAACGCTTTATTACCGATTGCAGGACCAAAAGGTTATGGCTTGATGATGATGGTAGATATTTTATCGGGTATTTTATTAGGAGTGCCATTTGGTAAACACGTTTCTTCTATGTATCATGATTTATCTAAAGGTCGTGAGTTGGGGCAGCTTCATATAGTTATTAATCCAGAATTTTTCATTGGATTAGATGTTTTCAAAAAAAATATTTCAACAATGTTGGATGAACTAAAAGAAATCAGTCCAAGTCCAGGATTTAAAGAAGTTAATTATCCAGGAGAACGAGGACGAGAACGTGAAAAAAATTACGAAGAAAATGGAATTGAAATCGTAGACGACATCTACGAATATCTAATCAGTGACGACATACATTATGATCGTTACGATCATAAAAATAAGTTTGCGGAATAAGCTTTTTTCAAAATAAATTATCTAGCTAGGCGGGTTAGCTACTGCTTTTTCAGTCAAGACTAAGCGAGCTTGCTATATTTTTAAACAAATGGAGGAATTTCAATGCTGCACACAATTATTAAAGCGAATAGCTATCAAGATTCTATTGTATTGATGCTATTAACAAACAAATTAAATACAATTGATGGCGTTCATAACGTTTCTGTAATGATGGGGACACCAGCTAATAAAGATATCTTTAAAACTGGCGGTTTGTACACAGATGAGCTGGAAAAAGCATCTTCTAACGATATGGTAATCGTTTTAGATATTGAAGATGATTCATTGATCGATCAAGTGTTAACAGAAATCGATGTGTTTTTAGAAGAACAAACTAAAGGCGGCGGCGACGGAGCGGGTGAAGAAGTCGCAAAAACTTGGGATAAAGCATTTGAACTAGGCAAAGATGCTGGTGTTGCGGTTTTCTCTATTCCTGGTACACATGCAGCACTTGAAATTGAAAAAGCTTTAGACGAAGGAAAACATGTTTTTTGTTTCAGTGATAATGTAGCAATTGAAGATGAAAAACGCTTAAAAGAAAAAGCACATGATGCAGGTCTTTTATTAATGGGACCTGATTGTGGTACTGGTATCATTAATGGTATTCCAGTTGCGTTCACTAATGCTGTTCGTAAAGGGAAAATCGGTGTTGTTGGCGCATCTGGAACAGGGATTCAAGAAGTAACAACAATTATCCATAAATTAGGCGGCGGCGTGACGAATGCAATCGGTACTGGCGGACGTGACTTAAAAGCTGAAATTGGCGGAATTACATTAAAAGACAGCATTATGACGTTGGAAAAAGATCCTAATACAGAAGTGGTAGTAGTAATCTCTAAGCCACCTGCACCAGAAGTTCGTGATGAAGTATTAAACTTATTGAGAAGTATTTCAAAACCCGCAGTAACAATTTTCTTAGGTGAAAAACCTTCTTCTCATGAAGAAAATCTTTATCGTGCATACACATTAGAAGAAGCAGCACAAATTGCTGTTCAATTACTAAATAAAGAAGCTGTCCAATCTGTAAAAGAAACATTAACAGTTCCTGCACATTCATTTAAACCAGAACAAAAATTTGTCAAAGGCTTATACTCTGGTGGAACTCTTGCTTATGAGGCTGCGATGTTGATTAAAGAAGGTTTAGCATTAACTGGTGACGAACATGCACCAGAAGGTTTTATCTTAAAAAATCAAGGACATGAAATCATTGATTTAGGTGACGATGTTTATACACAAGGAAAACCTCATCCAATGATTGATCCGACAAAACGTAAAGAAATGTTGGAAGAAGCAGGCAAAGATCCAGAAACAGCAATTATCCTTTTAGATGTTGTTTTAGGTTATGGTTCGCATGCGAATATGGCACAAGAATTGGCACCAACGATTAAAGAGATCAAAGCAAAAGCCGCTTCTGAGGGAAGAGAATTATTTGTGATTAGTACAATTGTTGGAACGGATGAAGATCCTCAAAATATTCATGAACAAGAAACAATCATGAAAGATGCAGGTGTGATTCTTTGTGATAGTAATGCTCAAGCAGTTCGTTTAGCTTTAGCTATTTTAGATCATCCATTAACTCAAACGGATAAAGCAATTGAAGCACAAGCAGCGGTAACACCAGTTGCAATTGAACCAACAGATGCGATGTTAGCGTTATTGACGAATCAAGGATTTATCAATATTGGTTTACGTAGTTTCTCAGAAGCAATTATCAATCACGGTGGCAAAGTCGTTCAGTATGACTGGCAACCAGTTGCAGGTGGAAACATCACATTGCAAAAAGCATTACAATTTTTAAATAAAGTGGAATTAGGTAAATAAGAAAGGATGACAAAAATGGTATACAAAACAATTGATGAAGCAAATCAAGCAGTAGCAGCAAAAATCGTTGCTGGATCTCCTTTCTTATTAGACGTAGTCCCAGCAAAATCAGTAATCAAAGAATTGAATGAAGGTAAAGTACTTCTTCATGCAGGACCACCAATTACTTATGATAAAATGGTTGATCCAATTCAAGGTGCTTGCGTAGGAGCAGCGTTATTTGAAGAATGGTGTGAAACAGAAGAAGAAGCAAGAAAAATGTTGGAATCAGGCGAAGTGAAACTAATTCCATGTCATCATGTGGACGCCGTTGGACCAATGGGCGGAATCACTTCAGCTAACATGGCAGTTTTAGTTGTTGAAAACAAAACAGATGGCAACCGTGCCTTTTGTACAATGAATGAAGGGATTGGCGCAGTTTTACGTTTTGGCGCGTATTCTGATGAAGTAATCAATCGTCTAAGATGGATGAGAGATACTTTGGCACCTGTGTTAAGTGCTGCATTAAAAACAAAAGAAGATGGTTTAAATATCAATGTGTTAGTGGCTAAAGCAATCGCCATGGGTGATGAGTTCCACCAACGTAATATTGCTGCATCATTAGCTTTCTTAAAAGAAATGGCGCCGATCATTGTTGGTTTAACAGAGATTGATCAAACCAAACGTGAAGAAGTTGTTCAATTCTTAGCTGATACAGATCAGTATTTCCTAAATATCATGATGGCATCATCTAAAGCTGTAATGGATGGAGCAAGACAAATTCAAGAAGGAACGATCGTTACGGCTATGTGTAGAAATGGCTATGAATTCGGTATTCGTATTGCTGGGATGGGTGATGAGTGGTTCACAGGTCCAGTAAATACACCTCAAGGATTATACTTCTCTGGCTTTAGTGAAGCAGACGCAGCTCCTGATATGGGGGATAGCGCAATTACTGAAACATTTGGTGTTGGTGGTATGGCAATGATTGCAGCACCAGCGGTTACTCGTTTTGTTGGTTCAGGTGGGTTCTATGATGCCTTGAATACAAGTAATGAGATGACTGAAATCTGTATCGACAGTAACCCGAATTTCCCGGTTCCAACATGGGACTTCAAAGGGATTTGCCTTGGTATCGATGCAAGAAAAGTTGTAGAAACTGGAATTCTACCTGTAATCAATACAGGGATTGCTAATAAAAAAGCTGGGTTAGGCCAAATCGGTGCAGGAACAGTAACACCGCCGATCGATTGTTTTGAAAAAGCTGTATTAGCGTATGCAAAAAAATTAGGTTTTACAGAATAAAAGGTGAAGATATTGTTTGTTAACGCTTGTTTTATTGATCAAGTCCTTTTGACGGATAACGTTGAAAGACAAAAATGGTATGTTCATAGCAAATATAAAAATAGTTTTAATATTCAAGATGAGAGGAAACAACAGTTAGTGGTCATTACGACCACTAACTATCCTTTTATGCCGAATGGTATTTATCTACAATCAAATGATTTTTCACAATTATTATCAACAATTAAGATTGGTGAACAAATTATTTGGGAACGAAAGTGTTTACATTTTTCTACAAATCATTTATTGCTAACGCATGGAAAAAGCTATTCATCCACAATGGAAATAATGGGAGAGTTCTCGCAAAACAGTCAAAAAAGGTTGTTTTTATATACAAACACACTAGTGAAAGAAACTGGGAGCCAACATTCTTTAGCTAAGTTTTTGGAAGATGAAAACCCATTTAAAGAAGAGCTTTACCAATTGTGTTCTGAAGATGAGATTCAGCAAAAATCAGCACTAGATTTTCTTTTGGGGAGAGGTTTGGGTCTAACACCATCTGGGGATGATATGATTGTTGGACATCTAGCAGCAAGACTTTTATTAGATAAAGAAAATTCTATATTAAATCAGCTATTACTTACTGAACTGTTATCAGAGCAGTCTGTGACAACAGACATCAGCAAGCATTATTTGTTATGCGCACTATCAATGCGTTTTAGTGAACCAGTTATCAAGTTAGTTGATGTATTACTGACAGATAGTAGACAAGAACAGATCGAATCATCCGTTGAAGCAATAATCAAAGTAGGTCATACGTCAGGTGTGGATTTACTTGCAGGCTTTTTAACAACAATCAAATTTTTCAGCACTAAATAAAGGAGGATTTTTATGGCAAATCGTGTCGTGATTGCATTGGGAGGCAATGCAATTTTAAAACCAAACCAAGAAGCAACACTTGAGGTACAATTAGATAATGTGAAAGTTAGTGCAGAGTTAGTTGCAAAAATCGAAGAATTAAATTATGAGATCGTTTTAACACATGGAAATGGACCGCAAGTTGGAAACATTTTAAGACAAAATGAAGAAGCAAAAGACGTGGTTCCACCGTTTCCATTAGACGTTTGTAATGCTGAATCACAAGGATTTATTGGATATATGCTAGAACAAAGCTTGAAAAATTCACTGGAAACAAAAGGTTTAACAAGTAATGTTATTACATTACTTACACAAACAGAAGTTTCAGCTGATGATGAAGCATTTGATCATCCGAATAAACCAATCGGAGTGTTCTATTCAGAAGAAGAAGCAAAACAAATGGAGCAAGAAAAAAACTGGGTGATGATGGAAGACGCTGGTCGTGGATATCGTCGTGTTGTTCCTTCACCACAACCAAAAGCGATTCATGGTGTAGATGCAATTGTTAATCTATTAAACCAAAATACAATCGTGATTGCTGGCGGAGGCGGAGGAATTCCTGTTGTTCGCAATGAAGATGGTTTATTAAATGGTATCGAAGCTGTTATTGATAAAGACCGTACTGGTAAAAAACTAGCAGAACAAATCGATGCAAGCGTCTTTATGATGTTAACAGATGTGAGTAATGTTTATATCAACTATGGTAAAGAAAATCAAGAAAAATTAGAAACGATTTCAGTGAAACAAGCACAGCAATATATGGATGAAGGTCATTTTGCAGACGGTAGTATGGGACCAAAAATGGAAGCTGCTACTGCATTTGCTGCACAAGGCAAAACAGCAATTATTTGCTCTTTAGAAGAAGCTGACCAAGCATTATTAGGTAGAGCTGGAACAAGAATTACAGGTTAAAAATCAAAAATAGAAGTTGAAACGGAGTGATAAAGCTCCTTTCAACTTCTATTTTATTTATTGATGGTTATTAGAACGTTCAGATAATTCTAAAGCTAAACGTATATTTAAACTATTTGTCGGATCTTGAATGTTTTTTCCGAGTAATTTGGCGCAATGATCGATTCTATATTTGATGGTATTACGGTGTAAATACATTTCTTTCGCTGTTTTTGAAATTTCACATTGAAAACTTAAATAGCATTGTAATGTTTTGCGAAGCTCGATAAATGAATCTTCTACAGGATAAGCAAGTTCTTTTAATGTTGTTTCACAGAAATAGTGTACATCTTCAAGATTCATTCTTTCGAATAGACTTTTCATTCCTTTAGGATGATAACGATGAGTCAAAGGAATGCTGGTCATGGTCAACATCTCTTCATAAGCCGTTTTCGCTTCAATATAAGAATTGGCGATTTGCTCAGCAGTTTCATACAGATTTCCTATAGCAAAAGTCAATCTAATCGGTAATTTTTCAGATAAACCTAAAGAAGTTTCATTTAAAATTGTCTCCAAATCTTCCACTTTACTTTGGATCAAAATAGCGAGATGATTTGTATTTTTCACTTTAAAGATACTAATATGTTTGATTTTGAGAGGTAAAGTTTCATGTAGCCACTGAAAGGCCACATCGCTTTCTTCTTTTTGATACTTAATCTTCGTTTCTGTAGTCGTGGTTTGACTACAAACGGCATAAACAATTTGATACTGTGTACTTTTCTTTAGCCCGTAGTTTGCTCCTAAGTCAAGCCAATCACGTCTAGATTGATGAGGGGTTTGCTGATACTCAATCAATTGGCTTAAAAAGTCACTTTTAAGAAAATCCAGAGATTCCTGAATTTTTTGATTTTTATACAGCATAAACGATAAAACTAAACAAGCCTGTTCAACAGCAAATTCTGACATTGGATAAGGAACTTGTTCTGGATTTAAGATCAATAAATGGTGTGGAAAATAACTATTTACTGTTACTGAAAATCCGGCAATTTGCAGTGGAGCTTGATTTAAATCTTTGATCATGAATGATGCATTACTATCTTCGATCCAACTATCATATTTATTGACTAGTTGTTCAACGTAATACTCAGCAGGTTTTGAGGTTTGAGTAAAATGTTTTGAGTGAGCAATTACTTTGCGATAAGGGCTTACTAAAATGACTGGAGTGTTGATCATTTTTCCAAAATCTGCAATAAAACGTGCAATACTCACATCATGTATCAATAAATTAGAAAAGCGTTTTTGAATATCTAGAGCATAACTTAACTGCTCTGTTTTAGTATCCCATAAATAATTCAACAGTTGATGTAACAAGGCGCCTAGAGGCCGAGTATTGGGAATCTGAACGATGGGAAAATTAATTTTATTTGCATATGCTACAACATCCGGGTCAATTGCCTCAATAAAACGACCGACCTTTATACCGATGCCGGCAGCTTCTTGCTCTTTTAAAGAATCAATCAATGAAATTAAGTCTTTTTGATTATCTTTATAAACCATTGCTGTTGTTAAAAGAAAAATCTTCTTTGGAATAAAATTCGCTACGTCAGGTGTTTCAGAAATTTCTATACTTTCAACAATTGTAGTAGCCTTGGTAGGATTCGTTAATAATTTTAAATCGGAAAATCTTGGAATTTTTAATAAATCTTCTAATACAGTCAATTGATTTCCTCCTAAACTTAAAAGCGTAGCGGGCTCGTTCAACCTCGACAGAAAAATAGGAAAATATGAATGTGACGATATTAGTCACAGACAGATTTTATCTTTTTACCGAGAGGTTAGCCCTAGAAGCTAGATAAAATAAAGCGTAGCGGGCTCGTTTAACCTCGACAGAAAAATAGGAAAATATGAATGTGACGATATTAGTCACAGACAGATTTTATCTTTTTACCGAGAGGTTAGCCCTAGAAGCTAGATAAAATAAAGCGTAGCGGGCTCGTTTAACCTCGACAGAAAAATAGGAAAATATGAATGTGACGATATTAGTCACAGACAGATTTTATCTTTTTACCGAGAGGTTAGCCCTAGAAGCTAGATAAAATAAAGTGTAGCGGGCTCGTTCAGCTTCAATAAAAACAGAGTTTTTCTCTTTAATTTGCTAAGTAGATATGCTCGATTTCTGTTGCTAAGCTATATCAATTCTTGACATATTGAATGGTAACATCTAGCATATGAATATAGCCACTTCTATTCTAAATGATAGCGCATGCAGATTCAAGGGTGTTTTGTGCGAAATAACTGAAAAATCAAATTTTTTATTCAAAAGTGACAATGATTTTTTTAGATATAAGGGTAGGATGAAATTAAAACGGAAAAGAGGAATAGTTATGTTTTCAGAATTAACGGTACCGAGTAGAACAATCATGACTCCGGGACCAGTAGAAGCTCATCCAGTAGCTTTGAGAGCAATGTCGGCGTCTATTTTAGGACAATTTGATCCAGCCTTTTTAAATATTATGGACGAAGTAAAAGAAATGATCAAGATTCCTTTTGGTACTAAAAATAAGCAAGCATTTGCGGTTGATGGAACGTCACGCTCTGGTTTAGAGGCAGCATTGATTGCTTTGATTGAACCAGGAGATAAAGTTCTAATTCCAGTTTACGGTCGTTTTGCTTATCTTTTAGGTGAAATTTGTGAACGTGCAAAAGCAGATATTCACTATCTTGAAAAAGAATGGGATGCGCCATTTGAACAAGAAACAGTAATTGAAGAAATTAAAAAAGTACAACCAAAAATTGTAGCCATGGTTCACGGTGAAACAGCCAATGGTCAGATGCAAGCAATGGAAAAAATTGGTGAACATTGTCAGACGAATGACATTTTCTTTGTCGTTGATATGGTAGCTACATATGGTGGTGTACCGATTGAAGTTGATGCTTGGGGTGTAGATATTGCTATCGCTGGAACACAAAAATGTGTGAGTGTACCTTCAGGTTTGTCATTGATTACTTATAACGATAAAGTAGAAAAAGTTTTAACTTCTCGTTATCAAAAAGAATTAGGTTTAAGTAAGGACATCCGAAATGAAAATCATATTAGCAGTAATTATCTTGATTTGAGCCAACTTCAACGTTATTGGAGTGAAGAACGAATTAATCATCATACTGAAGCCACAAGTATGATTTACGGACTGCATGAAGGATTAAGAATGTTGATTAAAGAAGGCATTGATAATGTTTACGCTCGTCATGCTCAAAATGATCAAGCAATCGTTGCTGGAATAAAAGCTATGGGGTTGGGTTTCTACGGTGATCTTACGACTAAAATGCCAACAGTTACGCCAATTATGATTCCTAAAGGAATCGATGGTGAAAAAGTTCGTGCATTGATGTTAGATGAATTTGGTGTAGAAATTGCTTCTTCATTTGGTGCATTGCAAGGAAAAGTTTGGCGTATTGGAAATATGGGTTATAGCAGTAGAAAGTCCAATGTTCTTCATGTATTATCAGCATTGGAAGGTGCTCTTAATTATTATGGTGCCGATATTGTTAAAGGTGAAGCAGTTAAAGCAGCGTTGAACGTCTACAAAAAATAGTTTTACATTCAAAATGTTTGTGTGAAAGAACAGTGATTGTTCGTTTTGCACAAACGTTTTGACAAGTTTGTGAAAAATAATGATGCGTGAAAGTTTGCTAACGCTTACAATTAAGGCGAATAAAGAAGTTGTTTGAGTATATGGGTAGAACGTAAATTGCACAAACCTTTCTTACGTTTTTTCATGTAAAAAATAACATTTGGAGGAAAAAACATGGATGCAAAAGTTAAGAGTTCAGGAATGGATTATTGGAAAAAAATTGTCATTTTATTATGTGCTGGTTGGGTAACAATCTGGGTGTATCGTTCAGCTCTTTCACCTGCCTATCCGCAAATTAATGAGTCACTAGGTGGAAATATCTCTGATACGGCGTTAGGATTTATTTCTACTTGTTATTTCTTTGGCTATGTTGCGATGCAGATCCCAGCAGGATTTCTAGTTGATAAGATTGGAAAGAAAAAAGTATTGATTCCAGGATTCATTGTTTTTGGGATTGCTGCTTTCTTAATTTCTCAAGCAACAAGCATTTCAATGATTTATTTTGGTAGTGTTTTAGCAGGTTTAGGGTGTGGATCTTTCTATGGTTCAGCGTATTCACTAACATCTCAAAACATTCCGCAAGAAAAAAGAAGTTTTTCTACTGCTATCGTAAATAGTGGGTCAGCAGTTGGATCAGGATTAGGTTTGATTTTATCTAGTTTCTTAGTTGTCCAACTACAATTCCCATGGCAAACAATGATGTATATTTCAGTAGCATTGATCGTTGTGATGTTAGTAGCGTTTACTGCAATTATTCGTAATAATAAAGAGGATGCTGAATTTTTAGCACAATCAGAAGCTGAAGAAGCAGCTGAAGCTGCAAAAAATGAGGAGCCTGTTGTAGAAAAAGAACATGTTTCAGTGAAAAAATTATTTGCACCAAAAATGTTATTTGCTTATATTTTATACTTTGCTACTTGTTATGCGTACTACATGACAGTTACTTGGTTGCCTAACTTCCTTGGAACTGAAAGAGGGTTTGAGGGAGCAGCTATTGGGTTCTCCGCTTCTCTAGTGGCATTTGCATCAATTCCAGGGGCATTATTCTTTAGTCGTTTAGCAGATAAATTTATGCACAAAAAAGTACAGTTTATCGTGATTTTAGAATTCTTAGCAGCTGTAATGTTACTGTTAACTGTTCAAGCAACAAATTCAACTATTTTATTAATTGGTTTGATTTTATATGGTTTCTTAGGTAAACTAGCTGTAGAACCTATTATTATTTCATGGCTTGGTGAAAATGCACCTAAAGTTGGTATTGGAACAACACTTGGCGTATTTAACTTCTTTGGAATGATGTCTTCAGTTATCGCACCAACATTAACAGGGTCAATTTCTGACGCCACTGGTTCAAAAGAAATGGGCTTTTACATTTCAGTAATTTTATTAGTAGTAGGAACAGCGTTGTTCTTGCTTGCAAATTTGAAAAAAAAGAAAGCTGCTGAATAATTTTTAAGTAGCTGAGAAGTAAATAATGATGTGTTTGGCTTCTGAAACTAAATATAGTGGACAGAAACTAAACACATCATATTTGTTTTATTTTAGAAATAGCAGTAAATAAAAAGATTCTTATTTGGAATCTTAGTGCTTGTAAGCGCTTAAAGGAGGCGAACTTATGGAAAACCAAGATTATCAAATCACGGATGAAGAACTTCAATGTTATCGAGAGCGTGGCTATAATGAAGATCTTCTTCCAAAGCCATTATCAAAAAGAATGATGGGGAAATTGAATTATTTTACGCTGTGGATGGGTTCAGTACATAATATTCCCAATTACACAGCTGTCGGAGGATTTTTATTTTTAGGTCTGTCTCCAATCAATATCATGTTAGCTCTGATAATAAGTGCATTGGCAGTTGCGTTGTTTATGACGTTTAATGGTCGGGCGGGATCAAAGTACGGTATTCCCTTTGCTATTCATTTACGTTCAACTTATGGAGATATTGGTGCAAAACTACCAGGATTTCTTAGAGGATGTGTTGCTGCAATTGCTTGGTTTGGATTACAAAATTATACTGGGTCGTTAGCATTATTGATTTTGATTGGTAAAATATGGCCTGGCTTTTTAAATCTTGGTGGGGATACGATGATTTTTGGGATTTCTATTCCAGGTTTGCTTGCCTTTACTCTTTTTTGGGTAGTAAATATGCTGATTGGCCTTGGTGGAGGGAATATTCTCAATAAGTTCACAGCCATTCTAAGTCCGCTGATTTATATTGTTTTTGGTGGTATGGCAATTTGGGCGATTGGTGCAGCTGGTGGATTGGGACCGATTTTATCTTATGATGTTTCAGGTGCAGCACATAATATTTCACCAGTATTTGTTTATTTAATGATTATTAATTCGGTTTTAGCGGTCTGGGCAGCTCCTGGAGCAAGTGTTTCGGACTTTACTCAAAATGCAAAATCAACGAAAGATCAAACGATTGGTCAAACGGCTAGCTTTTTAGTTGGTTACGGTATTTTTGCTTTTTCAAGTGTAGTGATTTTAATTGGTGGTTCGATTCGTTATGGCATTCAAGAATGGAATATTCTAAACATTGTTGATCGTTGGGATAATTCATTTGCAATTATTGTTGCAATGCTAGTGTTCTTATTAACTACAGTTTCAACCAATGCAACGGGGAATATTATTCCGGCTGCTTATCAGTTGTGCGCATTATTTCCTAAAAAGATTGACTATAAAAAAGGTGTTTTGATTGCCAGTGTTATTAGTTTTCTTATCATGCCATGGAAATTAATGGAGAATGCGGCTAGTATTTTTATTTTCTTGAATACGATTGGTGCGGTATTAGGACCAGTCGCTGGAACGATGATTGCAAATTACTATTTTGTTCAGAAACAGAAGATTGACTTGAACCAGTTATACATGGATCAACAGGCAGATAATAGTCATAATATTTATAAAGGGCTGAATAAGCCGGCATATGTTGCGACTATTGTGGCATTAGTCATCTGTTTAAGTGGTAATTTTATCCCTGCTTTAAAAGTGATTTCAGATATTTCGTGGATTGCTGGTTTTGTATCAGCCTTTGGTTTATATTTAGTGTTAACCAGATTTTTAGATAAAAAATAATTAGGTTTATGAGCGAGCTAAAGTTTGGACTGGATACTTCCATACACTTTTAATTTGAACTATGCTAAGAAACGCAACGAAACTATGAGTTGATGCTGAAAAGTATAAAGTGAAGCAAAGAAGAACGTTGTTATGTAGATTAATTTAGCTGCGCAGGCTAGTCTCTTTGAAAAAAGACTTTGAGATGAGTCTGTTAAGCTTTTAAATTTAGGAGGAGAGAGAATGAGTTATGATTTAGTGATCAAAAATGGTTTAGTTATTCTAGAGTCAGGAGAGGTTAAAACCGATGTTGCTGTGAAAGATGGTTTGATTACAGCGATTGGCAATGACTTAGGGAATGCAGAAAAAGTAATTGATGCTAGCGGTTTAGTTGTCAGTCCCGGTATGGTAGATGCCCATGTCCATATTACTGATCCAGGCGGAGGTTACCGCGATCAATGGGAAGGATATATCACTGGAACGGCCTCTTGTGCTAAAGGTGGAGTGACATCATTTATGGAGATGCCTTTAAACCAAGTTCCAGCAACCGTTGATGGTGAATCATTAGAAATAAAATATCATGCTGGTCAAGGGAAACTTAAATCAGATGTTGCTTCATTTGGCGGCTTAGTACCGTTTAATCTGAATGGTGGGATTCAAGAGCTAAATGATGGTGGAGTAGCCGCGTACAAGTGCTTTATGGCAACCTGTGGTGACCGCAGCATTGATGGCGATTTTATGAATGTAGATGATTATTCTCTTTATGAAGGAATGAAACAAGTTGCTAAAACAGGTAAGGTTTTGGCAATTCACGCAGAAAATGCAGCAATTACAGATAAATTAGGAGAAATTGCTTACAAAAATGGTGAAACAACATTGAAAGCCTATGTTGCAAGCCGTCCAGTTTTTACTGAAGTAGAACCAATTCGTAGAGCAATCTTGTTTGCTAAAGAAACCGGTTGTCGCATCCATATTTGTCATATTGCCTGTCCAGAAGGTGTAGAAGAAGTAACTAAAGCAAGAGAAGAAGGTGTTGATGTTACATGTGAGACATGTACTCATTATCTTTACTTTGACACGGATGAATTGGATGCAATTGGACCTGTTGTTAAATGTTCCCCACCAATTCGTGACAAAGAAAATCAAAATGGCATGTGGGAAAAAGTCTTATCGGGTGAAATTGATTTTGTGACATCGGATCATTCGCCATGTACGCCTGATTTAAAAGACAAAACCAACGCTTTTGAAGCGTGGGGTGGAATTTCTGGTGTTCAAAATAACGTTGATGTTCTTTTTGATGAAGGTGTTCAAAAAAGAGGGCTGTCGTTGAAAAATTTTGCCGATATTATCGCTGCAAATCCGGCAGATCGTTATGACTTAGATCAAAAAGGACGTATTAGTATTGGAAAAGATGCTGACTTCGTTTTGATTAAACCGAATGCACCGTACACATTAAAAGCAGAAGATTTGGAATATCGTAATAAAATTAGTCCATACATTGGCCGAGAGATTGGTGCTCAAGTGGTACAGACAATTTTAAGAGGTCATGTAATTTATAATCAAGAAGAGGGCGTTTCAACAGATTTCGTTGGCGCATTTATCAAGAAATAAACAAGTTAATAAAGAATTGAAGGAACAATCGGACATGAAAATATCTATTTTTGTTGTCTGGTTGTTCTTCTTTTTTTATTCAGCAGATTCTTGCGTTATTCTCGGAAGAAATTAAATGTAGAGGGTCATTTAGTTGATTTGATTTTATAAAGGAGAACGTCAAATATGAATGAAAGCAAAGGAAAAAATAAAGTCGTTCCTTACTGGAAACAAATTATTTATATACTAACAATTGGCTGGATCGTAATTTGGATATATCGAACGATCTTGACCCCTATTTATCCGATTATTAGTGAATATTTTGGTGGTGCAAGTGATGCTCAGTTAGGTCACATTTCCAGTTTTTACTTTTTAGGGTATGTGTGTATGCAAATACCTTCAGGTCTTTTGGTAGATAAGTTAGGAAAAAAACAAATTTTGATTCCTGGTTTTTTATTATTTGGTTTGGGAGCGTTGGTTGTTGGTCTGGCGCAAAATATTGGGATTGTTTTTATAGGAAGTGTTTTAGCAGGATTAGGTTGTGGGACTTATTATGGGGTTGCCTATTCACTGACTGCAGAATATGTACCAGTATCTAAAAGAAGCTTAGCAACAGCTGTTGTTAATAGTGGAACAGCAATCGGCAGTGGTTTAGGTTTGATTTCATCTAGTTATCTGGTTGGTACAGGAATCTTGCCATGGCAGACCTTAATTTTTGCAACGATTGCATGGATTCTTTTAGCGATTGTCATGTTTTTACGCTATATTCGATTAGAAAAACCTAAAAAAACAATAATTAGTCATATGGATCCAGAAGAGAAAAAACACATCTCAGTCAAAGCATTGTTCCAGCCTCGAATGATTTCAGCCTATATTCTTTATTTCTCAACATTGTACACCTATTATTTGATTGATACATGGTTACCTAATTTTTTAGAAACAGAGAAAGGTTTTTCAGGAACTTCAGTAGGCTTGGCATCATCATTGGTCTTTTTTACTGCGATACCAGGTGCGCTTATTTTTAGTAGGATTGCTGATGGGATACCTCTCAAAAAAGTTCAGTTGATTATTTTTCTTGAACTATTAGCAGCGAGTGTATTGTTTTTAACTGTAACGACAACAAACCAAACGATTTTGGTTATCGGTATTATGGCATATGGATTTTTTGGGAAATTAGCGGTTGAGCCGATTATCATTTCTTGGTTAGGTGAATCAGCACCCAAAGGAAGTATTGCAACGATGTATGGGGTATTTAATTTTTTTGGGATGTCAGCTTCTGTGATTGTTCCATCGGTTACTGGGAAAATTTCTGATATTACGGGATCAAAAATTTATGCGTTTTATTTAGCAATTTTAATTATAGGGATTGGTACCTTATTGTTTTATTTGATTAATCGAGTTGCTTGGAAGACAGACAATACGAAACAGTAATATTGTAGATAAAAAAACATTTTACTTCTTTTAAATTTTTTTAAATTGAAAGAAATAAGGTGTTTTTTTCTTTATTCATATCGAAATAACTTGTTTACTTGATGAACTATCGAACTTTTACGATTCTGGAAGTATATTAGATGAAGTCTATCTTTTTTTTCGTTATACTTATCTTAAGGAGTGAGGTGGGGCAAATGAAAAAAACAGAGAAAATATATATGGTCTCTCAACAGGCTGATATTTCTTTAGAAGAGTTGAAACAAGATATTTTTGATTGGTTAAGTTTTTTGCGCATTGTAACAATACCAGAAAGTTATACTTTTGGTGATGGAGAAATGCAAAAGTTTGATTTAAGGACAGTAACCCATCAAATTCAACAACTAACAGAAGAAGAAAATCTATGGATCAAAGTAAACAGTTCAGGTGGAGAGTTTCAACTTCATATTTCTAAATTGAATCTTCATGAACGAACGATTCTAGATGGTGCTATTTTTTTGGCCTACCAAATGATGATCGAAGACTATTGTGATACTAAAATGATTAAAAATGGTATTTATTGTTATATTCGATCTTTAGATGAATACTTGTATAATAATGTTGAATGTATTGAGAAGAGAAGCTTTGAACAAGCAGATGAAATCAGTAAACTACCTAAGCAGTATAATAGTAAAAAAGCGGTGATTATAGACTGCAATCAATTGGCTGGCTATGATATTTATTTTAAAGGGTTGTGTTTGACGTCGTGTTGGAAAATGTACTATTCAAGTTTGTATTTTCAACGTATTCCTAAACCAATTTTTTTAGAAGTTCAGCAAGTAGAAACAGTAACTGAATTGAACAATGAAGTAATCAAAGTGACGTTATTCAATAATCCCTTCAAGTGGGATCATTCCGTCAATCAAAAATATCAACGTCTGTTTAGAGATCAGATGGGGTATGATCAATTGGCTTGGAATAATGGAACAGGGGTGTTGCGTCCGCCCTATATTGAGTATGCTTTTACTGAAGATATGACACAAACAGTTCAATATCAAAATGACTATTATCAGCCAGTTGAAAAGAAGAATGCAACATATTTTATTACCAGAAGTTATGATAATATCCGTCATAAATATGTAGAAAATCGTACAAAAGGAATATTAAATGCTCAAGCTTACTTTCCTTGGATTGATGAAAAGAGTCGGAAAATGATGAATTATCGCATTTTAAATCCGGAGAGGGCTATTGATGGTGGTCTTTCAGCGTATGAGTTTTATATACGTCAGTTTTTGGAAATTGAGGTTTTGGATGAAAAATATGATGATTTTGTTTCAGTCTTACGCTTTTATTTGCCAAAAGAAGCACTAAAAGAAGTTCCTTTAGATGCTTTATGGGATAAATTGTTTGATGTAAATATCAGTAATTTGAAGCAAAAAGAATTATCCACACGTTTTGACTTAAGGAAATCGAAGAATCATTTACACGTCGTATTTTTAGATCATAGTTATTTAGAAACGATTAATCAGACGAATGATATCGGTGAATAAAATAGTTTAATAGAGGAGGAAACAAAGTGATTTTACTTTTGTTTCCTCCTCTATTCTATTGCCACTCGATCCCCATCAATCACCATTTTAGCGCCAGTAATAAAGCTAGCTTCATCACATGCTAAATAAATAACGCTATTAGCGATATCTCTTGGTTTTCCTAAATAAGGAAATTGAACGGATTTTTTATACTGAGGTCTGATATTTGGAAAAGAAGTCTCTATCATAGGTGTTTCAATAGTACCTGGGCAGATCGAGTTTATTCGAATATTATTTTTAGCATATTCAAAGGCTGCATCAAGAGACAGGGAGCGAATCACATCTTTTACTGCACCATAGGGATTGTCATCAGTTAACTCAACTAAGCCTTCAAGAGAGGAGACATTTATGATCGATCCGCCATTGTTGTTTATCATAAATGGAATGACTTCTTTTAAGCTATAAGTAAAGCTATTTAAATCGATCTCTTGAATTTTGTTCCAATCTTCAATCGTTAGATCTAACATTAATTTAGGCGAAGAAATCCCTGCATTGTTAACTAATACATCGATCTTTCCATATGTTTTGATAGTACTAGTAACTAATTTTCGCCAGCTATGGATGGAACCAATGTCGTGTTGAAATGCGGATATGGTTCCGCCGATTTGTGTTATTTCCGAAATAAGAGGAGCGATGTCATTTAGATTTCGAACAGCACAAATAACAATAGCACCTTCCTTTGAAGCTAGTTTAGCGGTAGCAGTACCGATGGCACTTGCGCTTTCTGTGATTAACATTACTTTACCTAATAATCTGTTCATAATAAAAAAACGCTATAATGAAACAACATTATAGTTATCCTTTCTGAATATTTTCAAAAACAATTGTTTTTCCAACGAAAATTTTTTTTTTACTTGTAAAGAATGCGCATTTCTTATGTATAATTTTAATATAGATTTTTTTTAAATGCTAATAATATAATCATAAAATATTCATTTCTTATAGAAAAAAAACTCAAATGGAAAGATAATGAGGTTCTTCCATTTGAGTTTTATATTTATTAAAGATTTATTTTGGAACTGTTTTTTTGACAATTCCTAGAATAACTGCGGAAACGATGGCACCAATTGCGATAAACACCAAGTATAAAAGTGGGTGACTTAATAAAAGAGCTACGAAGACGCCACCATGAGGAGCTAACAGGCGAATACCAAATCCTCCAACCAAACCGCCAGCTAATGCTGAACCAACGACAAAACTTGGAATTACGCGTAATGGATCGGCTGCTGCAAAAGGAATTGCACCTTCTGTAACGAAAGATAAGCCCATTACTAAGTTTGTTAATCCAGCATCTTTTTGGTCTTGAGTAAATTTATTTTTAAAGATCAATGTTGCAATGAAAATTGCTAGAGGAGGAACCATACCGCCGGCCATAACAGATGCCATAATAATACTTCCACCTTCTGTAACGGTAGCAGCAATAGAAGCTGTACCGAATACATAAGCAGCTTTGTTGATTGGGCCACCTAAGTCAATTGCCATCATCCCACCAAGTAAAGCTCCTAAAAGAGCAGCGTTTGTTCCATCAAGTCCTAATAAGAAATTATTTAACCCATCATTGATAACTTTCATCGGAATATTAACTAAAAGCATCAAACCACCAGTAATCAGTAAACCAAAGACTGGATAAAATAAAATGGTCTTAATTCCATCTAGAGATTTTGGTAACCCTTTGAAGAGTTTCTTTAAGAACACAATGACATATCCAGCTAAGAAACCGCCAATCAATGCGCCTAAGAATCCTGCTCCACCTGTATTGGCTAATGCACCTGCAGCAAATCCAGCAATTAATCCAGGGCGATCTGCAATACTAGAAGCGATAAATCCAGCTAAAACAGGTAACATAAATCCAAAAGCAGCACCACCGATTTGATTGAACCAAGAGGCTGCTTCATTATAAGAACCGAGATGACTCAATTGATCTTGAGGAACACCGATAAATTGATCGATCATAAATGATAGAGCGATAGCAATACCACCGCCAATAACAAATGGCAGCATATGTGACACACCATTCATCAAGTCTTTATAGATTCTTGAGCCGACAGAACCTTCTGCTGATCCGTCATCTTCCTTACTATCAGATTCAGAGCTATGGAAGATTGGAGCTGATCCATTAGTTGCCAGTGTGATTAATTCTTCAGTTTTACGAATACCATCACTAACTGGACGATTAACTAACTCTTTACCATCAAAGCGGTTCATTTCTACTTTTTTATCAGCGGCGACAATAACACCAGCTGCACGGGCAATATCTTCTGCGGTTAAACGATTTTTGATTCCTTCTGAACCGTTTGTTTCAACTTTGATATCAACGCCCATTTCTTTTGCCTTTTTCTTTAAGGCATCTTCAGCCATGTAAGTATGGGCGATTCCAGTTGGACAAGCTGTGACAGCTACAACGAATTTACGATCTGTCTCTTGATTATTTTTGGCCGTTTCTTCTTCTTGTTCTCGTTTTTCTTCAGCTTCTTTCGCTTCTTCCGCTGATTGGAAAAGGTTTTGAACGTCTCCTGGTGTTTTTGTGTCCTTTAATTTTCCGACAAAATCAGGATCAATCAGTAGGCGAGATAAAGCAGCTAAAGCTTGTAAATGAGTATCGTTGGCACCTTCTGGAGCAGCGATCATAAAGAACAAGTAAGTTGGTTGTCCATCAAGTGCTTCATAGTCTACCCCTTTGTTGCTTTTTGCAAATAAAACAGTTGCTTCTTTGACCGCACTATTTTTTGCATGAGGCATGGCGATCCCATCACCGAGACCAGTTGAAGTTTGTGCTTCACGTGCAAGAATTCCTTGTTTATAGGTATCAATATCAGAAATTCTACCACCATCGTACATTTTTTGGACCATTTCATCAATAGCACCTTTTTTATCAGTTGCTTGTAAATCCATGATCATCACGTCTTTGACAAGTAAGTCTTTGATATCCATTGTTTTTCCTCCTAAATTTAAAAGCGTAGCGGGCTCGTTCAGTCTCGACAGAAAAATAGGAAAAATTGAAGGTGACGTTTTTCGTCACATTTAATTTTTATCTTTTTTCCGAGAGAGTAGCCCGCGAAGCTAGATAATAAAAAGCGTAGTAAGCTCGTTCAGTCTCGACAGAAAAATAGGAAAAATTGAAGGTGACGTTTTTCGTCACATTTAATTTTTATCTTTTTTCCGAGAGAATAGCCCGCGAAGCTAGATAGTAAAAAGCGTAGTAAGCTCGTTCAGTCTCGACAGAAAAATAGGAAAAATTGAAGGTGACGCTTTTTGTCACATTTAATTTTTATCTTTTTTCCGAGAGAGTAGCCCGCGAAGCTAGATAATAAAAAGCGTAGTAATCTTGTTTAGTTTCGATAGAAAAGGCACCTGAGCTGTTTTCATAACCTTTAATTGTTATCTTTTTTCTGTGAAACTAGTTGATTTTTTCAACTTCCACTTCTGAAATCAATTCATGGATCAAATCAACCGAAGCTAGATCGTCTGAAAAAGCAGTAGCACTGCCGCACGCAATCCCCCATTTGAAAGCTTCCACAGGATCATTATTTTTAGCAAACGTACCTACAAAACCAGCGATCATTGAATCCCCAGCGCCAACGGAATTTTTCAGCGGACGTTTTAGTACATTCGAACGATAGGTTCCATCTTTAGTGAAAAGCAAAGCTCCGTCACCAGCCATGGAGATAATTACATGTTGTGCACCATTTTCTAATAAGCGTTCCCCGTATGGAAAGATATCTTCTGCAGAATTAAACGTAACATCAAATAGTTCTGCTAATTCATGATTGTTGGGTTTGATAAGTAAGGGTTTTTGCGGTAATGCATTGAGTAGATCTTTGCCAGTCGTATCAATAACAAATTCGGCTTTTTTGTCTTTAATAATCTGAATGAGTTCTTCATAAAAACCTTTGCGCAGTGTTGCAGGTGTACTTCCTGATAAAACTACAATGTCGCCAGCAGAAACCATACTTAGCGCTTGTTTTAATTCTTGCATTTCTTCATTACTGATAGCAGGCCCTAAACCATTGATTTCTGTCTCAGTTTCAGATTTGAGTTTAATATTGATGCGCGTATCTTCACGAACAGATGTAAATTTCGTCTGAATTTCCTCTTTTTTCAGCCAGTCAGAAATAAAATTTCCTGTAAAACCGCCTAAGAAACCTAGTGCAGTTGATTCAGCTTGAATTCTTTTTAAAATTCGAGAGACGTTAATCCCTTTTCCGCCAGGTAATTTAAAGTCATTTGTCATTCGGTTCAAATCGCCTAATTTTAGTCCTTCTACATGAACGATATAGTCGATTGAAGGATTTAATGTTACTGTGTAAATCATTGTACGGCCTCCTTGATAGTTGTTTTTTTCTGGAATTTTTCCAATAATTCTGGTGAACAATGATTAGTCAAAAGTGTGACTTCTTCAAGATCAGTCACTTTTGTGAAGGTTACTTTATTTAATTTTGTCTGATCAATCAGTACATACGCTTCTTCCGCCTGAGCAATAGCTAAACGTTTTAAAGCAGCTTCTTCAGGGTCGGGCGTGGTTAAACCAAATTCGAGATGGACGCCGTTCATTCCCATAAATACTTTGTTGAAGCGAAAATGGCTAAGTTGTTCCATCCCAGTTGAACCAATAATAGCTTTGGTAGATAATTTTAAAGATCCACCGAGAATAATTGTAGTGATATTTAGGTCGCCAAGTTTAGCTGCATGATGCACTGAGTTTGTGACAACTGTGATATTTTTTCCAGCTAAGAAAGGCAGCATTTCTAATGTAGTAGAGCCTGCATCTAAATAAATAACATCATCGTCGTGAACAAATTGAGAAGCTAGAAAAGCAATTGCTTTTTTATCTTGCGTGTTTTTGACGGATTTTTCAGTCATATCTTGTTCAAAACCTAAATTTAAAATTCGCTTGGCACCACCATGAACACGTTCTAATAATTCAGCATCTTCCAATTCTTGTAAATCTCTCCGAATCGTTGATTCAGAAGCGTTAAATAAAGTAGCAAGTTCTTGTGATTTAACAACTGATTGCTGGTCTAATAAACGTAAAATAGCTTGATGTCTTTCTTCTGTAAGCATTTTCACACCTCGTTTCATTGATTATAATAGCACAATAAATTCGCTGATGCAATCAAAAGCGGTCAAAAACGTTCATTGATGATTTTAAACGTTCATTAGTGCTGGAAAAGCGCACAATTCTATCAGTTGACAAAGGTGTTTGTTCTTTGGCTTAATGAAGATAGGATAAATCGGAGGGATAAGTATGAACAATCGTACAATATTGCAAGGATTTGAATGGTATCTACCAGCGGATGGTCAGCATTGGAAACGTTTGACTGAATTGGCAGAAGTGTTACATAAAAAAGGTATCAATGGCATTTGGCTTCCGCCCGCTTATAAAGGTGCGCAAGGCCTAGAAGATGTTGGCTATGCTCCTTATGATTTGTACGATTTGGGTGAATTTGATCAAAAAGGAACTGTTTCAACTAAGTACGGAACAATAGAAGACTATTTAACTTGTATTAAGACGTTAAAAAAAGAGGGAATAGAAGTTTATGGGGATATTGTGTTTGACCATTTTATGGGTGCAGACGAGGAAGAACGTGTCTCCGCTGTGAAATATCGTTCTGATAATAGGAACGAAGCTGTTAGTGGTGAGGAAGAAATTTTAGCATGGACGAAATTTACATTTCCAGGAAGAAATCGTAAATATAATGAGTATACTTGGTCATGGAGGAATTTTTCTGGTGTTGATTTTGATGATCGACGGAAAGATCATGGTATTTTTAACTTTGAAGGAAAAGGTTGGGATACAGAAGTTGACAGTGAGAATGGCAATTACGATTATTTAATGGGTTGTAATTTAGATATGGAGTATCCTGAAACTGTTGATCAACTAAATAAATGGGGGCAATGGTATCAAGCGCTGACAGATATTGACGGCTATCGCTTGGATGCGGTAAAACATATTCAGTTTAATTACTTTGTCGATTGGCTATTAAATAGAAGAAAAGAAAAGGGGAGTGATTTATTTGTTGTTGGGGAATACTGGAATGGTGAACTTGAGAAATTGACTAACTATATAGATAGTTCAGGAACACTGATTTCTTTATTTGATGTCCCATTACATTATCATTTTTATGAAGCTGCTCACTCAAATGGACAATATGATATGCGAAATATTTTTGAAGGGACTTTAGCGAAAGAGCGACCTGAATGGGCAGTTACTTTCGTTGATAATCATGATACACAAAAGGGACAAAGTTTGGAATCATGGGTAGACGGTTGGTTTAAAGTCCATGCTTATGCGTTGATTTTATTGAGAAAAGCAGGCACTCCTGTTGTATTTTGGGGAGATATGTTCGGCATTCCTTCTCAAGATGTAGCTGCTGTGGGGAAAGATTTAGAATTGTTGTTAAAAATTCGCGAGCGTTTGGCTTATGGAAATGAAATGAGTTATTTTGATGACCCAAATGTGATTGGTTGGGTGAGAACTGGAACATTTGATTGGGAAAAGTCTGGTTACGCAGTGATCATGACGAATGCGCAAGCTAGTGAAAAAACAATGACCATCAGTGCGGTACATGCAGGTAAAGTATTTGTTGACATTTTAGGCAATCATCCAACCAAAGTTGTGTTGGATGAAACTGGTGCAGGAACATTTCCTGTGAATGGTGGAGAAGTTTCTGTCTATGTAAATGAAGAAATTGTAGATCAATTGTGTAAATCGTTGGATGAATAGGGTTTTAAAGAGAAGGTACTAGAGTATTTGGATTATGATTATATAAAAATAGTACGTGACTTCTATTGGAAGAATAATTATACTAAGTATAATAGATAATAAGCTGTAAAATGTATGGATTTTTGGTGCGAACCATAAGTGCACACGGAATCACTGGGGGATTCGCACCAGATTTGAGAGACGAATAGAGGTAAAATTCTATTTTCCCTCATTGTTTTCTCATTTTGCGGAAGGTTTAATGTGGAGAAGTGGCAAATATGTACATAGTTTGTTACTTTTTCACGGTCTCACTCTTTATTGAGTGAGTGGATTGAAATTGTTATCGGCGAAGGAAACACTTATGCTCAGACGTCTCACTCTTTATTGAGTGAGTGGATTGAAATCAATAGAACTCGTCAATTACGAGTACTGGGACACTGTCTCACTCTTTATTGAGTGAGCTTTTTATTTTCCTAAAAAATCGATTCAGAAAAAATCAAATCTAATTCTACAACTACATAAAATACTAACTCAATAACAACAAAATGATCGTTTTGCAAATCCTGTCATTATTAAAGAATTTTCGCTTTATAATCTAGCTACATACATTAAACATTTCGATAATAACCTGAAAAAAATCATGATAACAGGTACCTTTAAAATTTTTTGTATCTTACTTACTCAAGGTTTGTTCAATCTGTTCAGCTTTTGTGTTTTTTTTGGTATAATAGATAAGATTGAAAAAAGAGAGAGGACGTTGATGATGGCACAAGAAAACGCCTTGATCCAAGGTATGAATCCAAGACAAAAAGAAGCCGTTCTACATACAGAAGGGCCTTTATTAGTTATGGCAGGTGCAGGTAGTGGCAAAACGAGAGTCTTGACCCACCGTATTGCCTATTTAATTGAAGAAAAAGACGTCAATCCATGGAATATTTTGGCGATTACTTTTACCAATAAGGCTGCTAAAGAAATGAGAGAACGTGTAGGGAAACTACTCGAAACTGGCGGAAACGATGTCTGGGTTTCCACATTTCACTCTATGTGTGTTCGTATTTTACGCCGTGATGTGGATCATATCGGTTATAATCGTAATTTCACAATTATTGATACTTCTGAACAACGAACATTAATGAAACGAATTTTAAATGAACTGAATATTGATGTGAAAAAATATGATCCCCGTTCGATTTTAGGAACGATCAGTAATGCGAAAAATGAGCTGCAAACACCAGAAAAAGTGGCGGAATTACAAGGCACTCCTTACGAAGAAGTCGTAGCAAAATGTTATAAAATGTATCAAAAAGAATTAAGAAACAATCAATGTATGGATTTTGATGATCTGATTATGAATACCATTCGTTTATTTAATGATCATCCCGATTCATTGGCTTACTACCAGAATAAATTCCATTATATTCATGTTGATGAGTATCAAGATACTAACCATGCTCAGTACACTTTGGTTAACATGTTAGCAGCGCGTTTCAAAAACTTATGTGTAGTAGGAGATGCTGACCAAAGTATTTATGGTTGGCGTGGAGCTGACATGCAGAATATTTTGGATTTCGAAAAAGATTATCCAGATGCTTCTGTAATTATGTTAGAACAAAATTACCGCTCTACTAAAAAAATTCTAGATGCAGCTAATAATGTGATTAAAAACAATAGCAATCGTCGAGACAAACAGCTATGGACTGAAAATACAGATGGAGAAAAGATCGTTTATTATCGTGGAGATAACGAACGAGATGAAACCCAATATATCGTTGGTCAAATCCAAAAAGAAATACGTGAAAAAGACCGAATTTATGGCGATTTTGCTGTTTTATACCGTACGAACGCTCAATCTCGAGTAATGGAAGAAATGCTATTGAAATCCAATATTCCCTATACAATGGTTGGCGGACATAAATTCTATGATCGCAAAGAAATCAAAGATATCTTAGGTTACTTGAATATCATTTCTAACCCAATGGACTCTCTTAGTTTTGAACGAGTAGTCAACGAACCAAAAAGAGGGATTGGTAAAAGTTCTGTCGAAAAATTAAGAAGTTTTTCTCAGATGCATGGTTGGTCATTGTTAGAAGCGTCTCAAAATGTAGACCTAGCAAATATCTCAGGAAAAGCTGGCAAAGAGTTAGGCAGTTTCGGTATGATGATTCAAGACTTAACTCAGATGATTCCATATTTAACGATTACCGAATTAGTGAAGGAAGTTTTGGAACGTAGCGGTTACCGTGAAGAATTGGTCAGACAAAACAATTTAGAATCTCAAGCTCGACTAGAAAACTTAGATGAATTCTTAACAGTTACACAAGAATTTGATAAGCGCTATGAGCGTCAAGATTTAGAAGATGCTGATGCACCTGAAGAAAAATTAGCTGTATTCTTAAATGATTTAGCACTAGTTTCTGATTTGGACAATTTAGAAGAAAGTACGTCACAAGTAACTTTAATGACACTTCATGCAGCTAAAGGACTTGAATTTCCCGTTGTATTTTTAATTGGGATGGAAGAGGGCGTATTTCCTTTATCTCGTGCTCTGCTGGAAGAAAGTGAACTGGAAGAAGAACGTCGTTTGGCTTATGTTGGGATTACTCGGGCGGAAGAGATTTTATATATATCCAATGCTTTTTCAAGGACTTTATATGGAAGAACGCAATACAATCGTCCAAGCCGTTTCTTAGATGAGATTGATGAAGAATTATTAGAGTTGCAAGGTTCGATTGCCGCACCTAAAGCACCATCTAGAACGTTTGAGCCAAAAGTATTTAAACCAGCCTACGCTCAACCAACCAAACAACCAGTGACAGATAAAGTCGCTAGTGGAGGCGAGTCAATGGCATGGCAAGCTGGAGATAAAGTCAGACATAAAGCGTGGGGAACAGGAACCGTAGTTCGAGTTGGCGGTACAGCCAAAGATTTAGAACTAGACGTAGCCTTCCCAGAAAAAGGCATCAAGCGCTTATTAGCAGCATTTGCTCCGATTGAAAAAATATAAAATATGAGTGAGGCAAAAAACGTCTCGATTATATTTTCCTATTTTTCTACGAGCCTAAACAAGCCCGCTAGGCTTTCAAATTTAGGAGGGGTTACTTATGGCGGAATTGCCATTAACATTAGCACAAGCGACAGATAAAGCAAAAGAACTACGAGCTCAGTTGAATCAATATTCTCATGAGTATTATGTAGCAGATAAACCTACCGTAGAAGATTATGTGTATGATCGGCTTTATAAAGAATTGTCCGACATAGAAACCGAATATCCAGACTTAATCACTTCTGATTCACCGACACAACGTGTGGGCGGTAAGATTTTACAAGGATTTGTGAAAGTCACTCATGATGTTCAAATGTACAGTTTGAATGATGGTTTCAGTAAAGAAGATATTTACGATTTTGATGAACGTGTTCAAAAATTGGCAGGCAAACCCGTTAGTTATTGTTGTGAGCTAAAGATTGATGGGTTAGCGATTTCATTGAAATATGAAAATGGAAAATTTGTTCAAGGGGCAACACGTGGTGATGGAACTGTTGGAGAAAATATCACCGAAAATCTGAAGACCGTGAAATCAATTCCTTTAGAATTGAAAAAGCCGATTTCAGTTGAAGTTCGTGGCGAATGTTATATGCCGAAACAATCATTTGTCAATTTGAACAAGGAACGAGAAGAAGCTGGACAAGATGTGTTTGCTAATCCTAGAAATGCAGCAGCAGGTAGCTTACGTCAGTTAGATACAAGCATGGTTGCTAAACGTAATCTTAATACCTTTTTATATACAGTGGCCGATTTTGGACCGATGACCGCACAGACTCAGTTTGATGCATTGGATGAATTATCAGAAATTGGTTTTAGAACGAACCCTGAAAAAAAATTGTGTCAGAATATTGATGAAGTGTGGGCTTATATAGAGGAGTATCATGAAAAAAGAACGGAATTACCCTATGAAATCGATGGAATCGTGATCAAAACTAATGAATTTACGATTCAAGATGAACTAGGTTTTACCGTCAAAGCTCCACGTTGGGCGATTGCTTATAAATTTCCACCAGAAGAAGCGCAAACGGTCGTGGAAGAAATCGAATGGACGATTGGACGTACAGGTGTAGTTACGCCAACAGCAGTGATGCAGCCAGTTCGTGTCGCAGGTTCTACTGTCAGTCGAGCGAGTTTGCATAATGCTGATTTTATAGCAATGAAAGATATTCGCTTGAATGACACGGTGATCATTTATAAAGCTGGGGACATCATTCCAGAAGTTGCTCAAGTATTGACCGAGAAACGGGATGAAAATAGCCAACCGTACGAGATCCCAACCCATTGTCCAGTTTGCAACAGCGAATTGGTTCATTTGGATGAAGAAGTTGCATTACGTTGTATCAATCCTAAATGTCCTGCTCAAATCAAAGAAGGACTGAATCATTATGTTTCTAGAAATGCTATGAATATTGATGGTTTGGGTCCTCGTGTCTTGGAACAAATGTATGATAAAGAGCTAGTTGCTGATGTCGCTGATTTGTACTTTTTAACAGAAGAACAATTAATGACGTTAGATAAAATCAAAGAGAAATCAGCTAATAATATTTATCAGGCAATTGCTGCAAGTCGTGACAATTCTGTTGAACGTTTAATTTTCGGTTTAGGCATTCGTCATGTTGGAGCAAAAGCGGCCAAAGTTTTGGCAGAACATTTTGGTGATTTAAGGACTATTAGCAAAGCGACTAAAGAAGAGGTCGTAGCACTTGATTCTATAGGTGAGATCATTGCTGATAGTTTAGTGACTTATTTTGAAAATGAAGAAGTCCATGAATTGATGGATGAACTAACAAAAGCGGGCGTTAATTTTGAGTACAAAGGCATTCGGACAGCTCAGTTAGAAGCTGTTGAATCACCATTCAAAGATAAAACAGTTGTTTTGACAGGAAAATTAACTCATTATAATCGAGAAGAAGCTAAAGAGAAAATTGAAAATTTAGGTGGAAAAGTCACTGGTAGTGTGTCTAAAAAAACAGATATCGTTGTTGCTGGTGAAGATGCTGGCAGTAAGTTAACCAAAGCTCAAGATCTTGGCATTGAAGTTTGGGATGAGGCGCAAATGGTTACAGCACTTGATAATAGTACGACTATTGAGTTACCTGAATAAGTAATAAATCAAATAAAAAGAGTGTTCAGTGTTATTTTTTACATCTATTAGACTATTTTCTTTCATCTCGATCATAATTTCTTAGAATTTTATGATAGAATAAGAAAAAAGCTGTTTTTTTAACGTAAACATTCGTTTAACAGTATAAAAATGAACTAGTGAACTCTTAGGAGCTGTCTTTCAGGTACTTGTCTAATCATTATCTGAACATGACAGCTTGGCGGAGTTTTTCTAAAGGAAAGAAGGGTATCCATGGCAATCAGTGAAGAACAAGCAAAACATGTAGCAAAATTGTCTAAATTGTCTTTTTCCGATGAGGAGTTAAAAGACTTTACTAACCAGTTAGGCAAAATCATCGATATGGTAGAACTATTAGAAGACGTAGATACAGAAGGTGTTCCATTTACATCTAATGTTGCACAGGCAATCAATGTAATGAGAGAAGACGTAGCAACACCAGGTATGGATCGTGATGAATTAATGAAAAACGTACCTGAATCAGAAAATGGCTACATCAAAGTGCCAGCAATTATCGACAATGGGGAGGCTGGTGCATAATGGAAAAATTATATGATAAGTCATTAACAGAACTGCATGATTTGCTTGTATCAAAAGAAATCACAGCAACTGATTTAACGCAGGATACATTAAAACGTATCAATGAAACAGAAAAAGATGTTGATTCATTTATTACCATAAATGATGAGAAAGCATTAGCATTAGCGAAAGCAATTGATCTTAAAGGAATTACTGAGTCAAATCCATTAGCTGGTATTCCAATCGGCATTAAAGACAATATCGTAACGAAAGATATTTTAACAACAGCTGCTTCAAAAATGTTGTATAACTTTAATCCAATCTATGATGCAACTGTTATGGACAAAGTTTATCAAGCAGACATGATTCCTGTTGGGAAACTAAACATGGATGAATTTGCAATGGGTGGAAGTACAGAAACATCATACTTCAAGAAAACGAAAAATGCTTGGGATCATTCTAAAGTTCCTGGTGGATCTTCAGGTGGTTCTGCTGCAGCAGTTGCTGCAGGGCAAGTACCTGTTTCTTTAGGAACTGATACAGGCGGAAGTATTCGTCAGCCAGCTTCATTTAATGGAATCGTGGGAATGAAACCAACTTATGGACGTGTTTCTCGTTTTGGTTTGATCGCATTTTCTTCTAGTTTGGATCAAATTGGTCCATTGACAAGAAACGTCAAAGACAATGCTTTAGCATTAAATGCAATCAGTGGCTACGATGAAAAAGATGGTACATCTGCTGGGGTTTCTGTACCTGATTTTACAAATGGTTTAACTGGAGACATTAAAGGCATGAAAGTTGCTTTACCAAAAGAATATCTTGGTGAAGGCGTGGATGCTGGTGTTCGGGAAGCTGTTCTTAAGGCTGCAGAAACGTTTAAAGCATTAGGTGCAACAGTTGAAGAAGTTAGCTTACCTCATTCAAAATATGGCGTAGCTGTTTATTACATTATTGCTTCATCTGAGGCAAGCTCAAACTTACAACGTTTTGACGGAATTCGCTACGGCTACCGTTCTGAAAATGTGAAAAACCTAGAAGACGTTTATGTGAATTCTCGTTCTGAAGGATTTGGTGTGGAAGTAAAACGTCGTATTATGCTTGGTACATTCTCATTAAGTGCTGGTTATTACGATGCATACTTCAAAAAAGCTGGACAAGTAAGAACATTAATCAAACAAGACTTTGATAATGTTTTTGAAAAATATGATATCATCATTGGCCCTGCGTCACCAACCGTTGCCTTTGGATTAGGTGAAAATATCAATGATCCAATCACGATGTATATGAACGATTTACTAACGATTCCTGTAAACTTAGCTGGCTTACCTGGTATGTCAATACCAGCAGGATTCTCAGAAGGTTTACCTGTCGGCTTACAAATTATCGGAAAAGCATTTGACGAAAGTACAATGTATAAAGCGGCGTATGCCTTTGAACAAGCAACAGATTTCCACACGAAAAAACCTGTGATCTTAGGGGGGAATGACTAATGAATTTTGAAACTGTCATCGGACTTGAGGTCCATGTAGAACTAAAAACAAACTCTAAAATCTTTTCACCTGCGCCTGCTCACTTTGGTGCAGAACCAAATAGCAATACGAATGTAATCGACTGGGGTTACCCAGGTGTGTTACCTGTAATGAATAAACAAGCGCTTGAATTTGGAATGAAAGCAGCTCTTGCTTTAAATTGTGAGATCTCTAAAGATACACATTTTGATCGCAAAAACTACTTCTATCCAGATAATCCCAAAGCCTACCAAATTTCTCAATTCGATCAACCAATCGGTCACGATGGCTGGATTGATATTGAAGTTGAAGGGAAAACAAAACGCATCCGTATCGAACGTGTTCACTTAGAAGAAGATGCTGGGAAAAATATCCATGGCGATGGCGGCTATTCCTTTGTTGATTTAAATCGTCAGGGAACACCTTTGATCGAAATCGTTTCAGAAGCAGATATGCGTTCACCAGAAGAAGCATATGCTTATTTAGAAGCAATCCGTTCAATCATCTTATTTACAGGTGTTTCAGATGTGAAAATGGAAGAAGGTTCAATGCGTTGTGACGCTAATATTTCTTTGCGTCCTTACGGGCAAGAAGAATTTGGTACCAAAGCAGAGCTTAAAAACTTGAACTCAATGAGTTTTGTTAAAAAAGGACTTGCTTTTGAAGAAAAACGTCAAGCAAAAGTATTACTTTCAGGTGGAGAAATTCAACAAGAAACACGTCGTTTCGATGAAACAACGAACAAAACATTATTGATGCGTGTTAAAGAAGGTTCAAGTGACTACCGTTACTTCCCAGAGCCTGATGTTCCTCGTTTTGCCATTGATGATGAGTGGATTGAGCGTATTCGCCATAGCTTACCAGAAATGCCGGCTTCTCGTCGTGCTAGATATATCAAAGAGCTTGGATTGCCTGAATACGATGCAATGGTTCTAACGCTGACAAAAGAAATGTCTGATTTCTTCGAAGAAGCTTTAAATGAAGGCGCAGATGCTAAGCAGGTCTCTAACTGGTTAATGGGTGAAGTTTCAGCATACTTAAACAGTGAAAAAGTAGAATTGCCTGATACGAAACTAACACCTGCAAACTTAGCTGGTATGATCACATTGATTGCAGATGGTACAATCAGTTCTAAAATTGCGAAAAAAGTCTTTAAAGAATTGATTGAAAACGGTGGGGATGCTAAAGAAGTGGTTGAGGCCAAAGGTTTGGTTCAACTATCTGATCCATCACAATTGTTGCCAATCATCAATGAAGTGCTAGACAATAACCAACAGTCTGTTGATGATTTTAAAAATGGTAAAGACCGTGCAGTTGGCTTTTTAGTTGGTCAAATCATGAAAGCAACGAAAGGACAAGCCAACCCAGGTATCGTAAATAAATTGCTACAAGAAGAATTGACAAAACGATAGAAAGTAGCAGATGACCTATGAAAAAAGCAAGAGTGATTTATAATCCAACTTCAGGTAAAGAGCTAGTCAAAAAAAACTTAGCTGATATTCTTTCTGTTTTGGAAGAGTGCGGATATGAAGCTAGTGCTTTTGCCACAACGCCAGATGAAAATTCCGCTAAAAATGAAGCACGCCGAGTTGCTGAATTAGGGTTTGACCTGATTGTTGCTGCTGGCGGCGACGGAACAATCAATGAAGTTGTGAATGGCATTGCTCCTTTAGAAAATCGACCGTCTATGGCGATCATTCCTGCGGGAACAACCAATGATTATGCAAGAGCATTAAAAATTCCTAGAGACAATATTGTTAAAGCAGCAGAAGTCATCAAGAAAAATCAAACGGTTAAAATGGACATCGGTAAAGCCAAAGAGAATTATTTTATCAATATTGCAGCCGGTGGTCATTTGACTGAATTAACTTATGAAGTTCCTTCAGAATTAAAAAGTATTTTTGGTTATTTGGCTTATTTAGCTAAAGGCGCTGAGATGTTGCCACGTGTGAAGCCAATCAAGATGCGAATGGAATATGATGAAGGTGTTTATGAAGGCAACGCTTCGATGTTTTTCTTAGGATTGACTAATTCAGTCGGTGGTTTTGAAAAGATTGCACCTGATGCGAAACTTGATGACGGGAAATTTTCTTTGATTATTGTAAAAACAGCTAACGTTTTTGAAATTTTACATTTGGCAGCATTGATGCTAAATGGAGGGAAGCATATAGAAGACCATCGGTTGATCTATACCAAAACTAGCCGTCTATATGCTGAGACACTAGACTCCAACAGTAATATGATGATTAATTTAGATGGTGAATACGGCGGTGAGGCACCAATGGAATTTATCAACTTGAATCAGCATATAGAAATGTTTGCCAATGCAGATGCGATTCCAGCAAATGCAATCATGGGCTCAGTTTTAGAAGATTATAATGGCGAATCAGCTGAAGACGATGACGAGTATCTTGAAACAAGTAAAGAATTCGTCAGAGAAGTTGAACGCCTAACAGAAGAAGATATCGATGGTGATGGTAAAATTGCCGATAAAGATAACGAGAAGTAAAAAAGCAGCTTTCTGTATTTTGTCTTGCAGAGAGCTGTTTTTTACAATGAAGTGATAAAAAGAAAGTCTTTGTTGCTTTTCTAGCATTTTTTCATTAGAATGAGTGAAGCGCATAAAAGAAGGAGCGACTTATGAATAATTTTCCAGTGAACAAAAACGAAACAATCGAAGTTGATATTATTGATTTAACACACGAAGGAATGGGTGTTGCCAAGATTGATGGCTACCCGCTTTTTATAGAAAATGCCTTACCAGGTGAAAAAATAGAAATCAAAGTGTTGAAAGTCGGCAAAAGTTTTGGTTACGGTAAAGTTTTGAATATCTTAAAATCAAGCGAAGACCGTGTACCAGTTAAAGATGCAAACTTTACGAAGGTAGGCATCAGTCCACTACAACATCTAGCTTATGGTGCTCAATTGACGTTTAAAACAGATCAAGTGAAAAATGTGATGCAGCGGGTTGCCAAATTACCAGATGTACCTGTGATGGATACAATTGGTATGAACAATCCTTGGGGCTACCGCAACAAAGCACAAATCCCAGTTAGAAAAATCGATGACAAACTGCAGACAGGTTTCTTTAGAAAAAATAGTCATGATTTGATTCCTTTAGAACACTTCTATATTCAAGATCCTAAAATTGATGAAGCGGTAATTAAGATCCGTGATATCATGAGACGTTACAGTATTAAACCCTATAACGAGTCAGATAATACAGGAAACTTACGCCATATCGTGGTTCGCCGTGGTTACAATACAGGAGAAATGATGGTTGTCTTGATTACAAGAACACCTAAATTATTTCCAAGTAGTAAAATCATTCCTGACATTTTAGAAGCTTTGCCAGAGGTTGTCAGTATCGTTCAAAATGTTAATTCTAAAAAGACGAACGTGATTTTTGGTGACGAAACGATTCTTTTACATGGGCAAGATCAAATGATCGATACGATTTTTGATTTGAAATTTGAAATTTCTTCTCGTTCATTCTACCAAGTAAATCCGCAACAAACAGAAGTGATGTACAATAAAGTTAAAGAATACGCTGCATTGACTGGTGAAGAAGTGGTTGTTGATGCGTATTGCGGAATCGGCACAATTGGTTTGACTTTGGCTAAAGATGCAAAACATGTTTATGGTGTGGAAGTCATCGAAGAAGCAGCGAAAAATGCTGAAAGCAATGCAAAATTAAACAATATTACCAATGCAACATTCACAGCTGGTTTAGCAGAAGAAGCGTTACCTAGATTAATCGAAAATGATATCAAAGCAGATGTTGTAATCGTTGATCCACCTCGTAAAGGATTGGAAGCAAGTCTAGTAGAAACATTGATTGAAACTAAACCTAATCGCATTGTTTATGTGAGCTGTAACCCAGCAACTTTAGCACGCGATTTAGCATTACTTACTGAAGGCGGTTTTGAAGTCAAGGAAGTCCAACCAGTGGATAATTTCCCGCAAACAACTCATATCGAGTCAGTTACTTTGTTAACAAGGACGGTGTAAATATGGATGATACAAAGAAAAAAATGTTAGAATTGATTAAAAAGAAACAAGGTGGCGGTCGTTCAAAAAAAATGGAGACGCCTAAAAATGATCGTAAAAACATGCGAAAAGGGCCTAAAATTTATAATAAATAGACTAGTCTCTATTGATTGAAGCATAGCGAAACCTGCTTTATTCTTGACGTTTATTCAAATTTAAAGAGCGAAACAAAACGGATATTTAGTTTTGTCTCGCTCTTTTTTTATGCTCTAAATGTCTTAGATCTGCTTTTTTCGTACTCATTAGGCAAACAATTTAAACTATTTTTCTGATTTGGAAATTATCTAACCAAAATCTGACCATGAAATTGTTATGATACATTTGCTTGTAAAAAAGAGAGTATAAATTGGAGGAAACAATATGAGTTTTTTTAAAAGATCACTGATCAGTATTTGGCAACGAAAAGGGCGAACAACTTTATTTTTAGGTTTGTTCCTTATTGTCTTTTTATTGATTTTATCAGGATTTGCCATCCAACAATCGGCAGAAAAAAGCAAGGTAGAGGCCCGAAAACAATTAGGGGCAGAAGTTCGTTTGAAAAGAGATAACGATAAAATTAGAGAAGCTTTATTTAGTGGTCGATCGAGCATGAAGCCACTTTCAAGAGAAACAGTTGATGAAATTGGCAATTTACCTCAAGTAAAAAGTGTAACGATGAGAGGTGAATCTGCTGCAGCAAAAAGCAACTTAAAATCAGTTGAACCAAAAGCCAGTGGTGAAAATAATGCGTTAAATTCGAATATACCTAAAATGGATTCAGGTCAAGAAGTACCAGCTTTTAAATTAATTGGTACGAATGATCTATTAAAGACGACAGATTTTAAAAACCACGATGCTAAACTAATAGAAGGCGAAGCTATCACAGATAAAACATCAGCAAATTCTGCGGTTGTAGAAGAAACATTCGCAAAAAATAATCAACTAAAACTAGGAGATACCTTTAAAATTCGTGGATTTTCACTAGATGGAGTAGACAAGGAACAAGAATATAAAGTAATCGGTATCTATAAGAGTGATAAAGAAGTTTCAGCTATAGAACAAATGTATGAAATGGCTCAGCCGGAGAATCAAATTTATGTAGATATCGATACCTTTTTAAAAACAAGTAAACAAGCAAATATCGAAGATGTAACCTTTTACTTAAAAGATCCACTGCAAGTAGATGACTTTGTAAGCGATGCTGAAAATAAAATGCCAACTGAGGACAATTTCTTTAAACTAGATGCTTATACTGAACAATACGAGCAAATGATTGGGCCACTTGAAAAAATGGCTACCTTTAGTTCGATCATGATTAAAGTAATTGTGGTTGCTGGTGGATTGATTTTAACCTTCTTATCTTTATTATCTATTCGGGATCGAAAAAAAGAAGTGGGTATTTTACTTTCTCTAGGGGAAACAAAAGTGAAAGTAATTCTGCAGTTAATAGTAGAAATTTTACTGATTGGTCTACTGTCATTTGGACTATCATTGGCAATCGTCCAAACATCAGGAGAAACAATTTCAAATATGATGTTATCAAAACAAGTTGAGAATGCAGATCCTATTGTGCAACAAGAAGATGAATATGGACGAGAAGAAACGAAAAAAGTAGAACCTGTAGATAAAATGGCGCTTCAAGTAAATACAACAGTCATCTCACAAGCAGCTGGCTTAGGATTCTTACTAATCATTATTACAACACTTGTACCGAGCATTATGATCGCTAGAACAGATCCAAAAGACCTGTTTGCCCAAAAAGAGTAAAGGGAGAAATGGACATTATGAATTTAGAATTAAAAGATATCACTTATTCATACAAAGAAGGAATTCAGGAATACAAAGTCTTGGATAGCATCAATTATACTTTTGAAGCAGGAAATTTTTACACAATTATGGGGCCGTCTGGTGCTGGTAAAACAACACTATTGTCCATTGCGTCTGGATTAACAACACCTATTGAAGGTAGCGTCAGCTATCGTGGAGAGAATATTTATAAGACTGGTATCACGAAGTATCGAAAAAACTTTACTTCGATTATCTTTCAAGCATACAATCTGATTCCATATATGACTGCTTTTCAAAATGTAAAAGTTGGAATGGAAATTAAAAGCCAACGCGTTGACAATATCAATGAATACGTGAAAGACAAACTAAGAGCGGTTGGCATTACTGATGAGTTAATGCATAAAAATGTGATGAAATTAAGTGGGGGACAACAACAACGGGTAGCGGTGGCTAGAGCATTATCAGCCGACTCACCATTGATCTTTGCTGATGAACCAACAGGAAACTTGGATCAAGTGACCTCCACGGGAATTATTGAGATGTTAAAAGAACTTGCTCTGCTTGAAAAAAAATGTGTTATTATGGTGACGCATGATTTAGAAATTGCAAAACAAGCAGATATTCAACTTGTTTTAAAAGACAATACTCTTAGACAACTTTGAGCAAGATAGTTTGCAAACCTTCCGTCCACTATTTTTTGTCTTAATTTTGAACTAAAAAGTTATACATTATTCATATACCTCTCAAGGTTTCATAAAAAATCTATGTTATAGTTACTAAAAGTGAGATTTTTTTGAGGAGGTTTATCATATGCGTTTACTTGTAGTTGAAGATGATCTTTTATTGGGCGAAGGGTTGTGCATGGGCTTAAGGAAACAAGGCTATGCTGTAGATAAAGCAATGGATGGTTACCAGGCAATTGAAATGATTGAAATAACTGAATATGATTTAATTATTTTAGACTTGGCTTTACCAAATATGAGTGGCTGGGAAATTTTAGAGAAGATACGCACCTATGATTTGGAGATCCGAATTTTGATACTCTCTGCCAAAAGTTTTGTTGAGGATAAAATCAAAGGGCTAGATATGGGAGCCAATGATTACTTAACGAAGCCTTTTGACTTTTTTGAATTAGAAGCTAGGATTCGAAATTTGTTACGACAAAAAATCAGTTTAGAAGAATCTGTTATTGTTTACGGTTCAATCAGTTTAGATTCGACAAAAAGAATCGTCAAGGTTGGAGAAGTTCCAGTTAAATTGACAAGAAAAGAATTTGGCATCTTAGAGTATCTAATCAAAAATCCAGAGAAGGTTTTTTCTGCTGAAAAATTAATGGAACATGTATGGGACGGAGATGTAGATTTATTTTCCAATACATTTAAATATCATATGTATTCATTAAGAAAAAAAGTAGCTGATCTTGATTCAGTTGCTGCTGAAATGATTCAAACCGTTAGAGGTGTTGGCTATTGTTTATCTGCCAAATCCATGGAGAGAGGACAGTAAGGATAATGAGCTTACAAAAACAAATTACTTTTTTAGTTAGTGGTCTTTTAATATGTATGTCGTTGATCATGTTGTTGTTTTCTGTTACTGGTGCAAATAAAAATTTCTCTGTCGAGCGGTTGACCCGAATTGATTCAAAAGTAGTTGATTCAAGCGTTGAAAAGACGACTCCAGCTCTATCTCCTAAAGAAGGCAAAGACTTAGGTGTCACTCTAGCAAAGGCCAGAATCTCATTTTCATCAAGTATTGCATTTGTCTGGTTGGTAGTGATCATTGTTGGTACCTTTGTCACTTACAAGTTGGTGGGGAAAAGCTTAGGCTCACTGGTAAAACTCCAAAAAACAATGAGTGATTTAGATACTAGGAATATAGGAAAACAAATTAAAATCGATCAGAAACAACCTCAAGAGGTTCAAGCACTAAGTATGAGTTATAATGATATGACTGCAAGATTAGACGAGTCATTTCTCAAGCAAAAAAACTTCGTTAATAATGCTGCTCACGAACTAAAAACACCATTGGCAGTCATTATTACATACGCTCAACTATTACAAATGAACATCGAAGAGTCAGACGAAGAAAGTAAAAAAATCACAGATGCGATTTTATCAAGTTGTGACAAGCTATCGATCACCGTAGAGCAGTTACTCTTATTAGCAAATGATAATCTTCTTGAATTAACAGATAGTGTCAGTACAGATTATTTGATTAATGATGCGTTTACTGAATTATCATTGCAAGCTTTTGACAAAGAAATCCGTTTGAAAAATAAAAGCTCAAAGAATATTCAGCTCAGAGGAAACAAAATTATGTTAGGCGTAGCACTAAAAAATCTAATTGAGAATGCCGTCAAATACGGTGATAGAGACTCTGTTGTGACAGTTAGTGCCACAGCTTCAAAAGAACTGTTGACGTTTGAAGTGCGAAACAGCGGGCAAGAAATTTTGGAAGAAGAGCTAGAGCGTATTTTTGAACCTTTTTATCGAGGTCAGAAAAACAATAATCAAATCATTGGTAACGGGTTAGGGTTAGCGTTAGTGAAAAAAATTATTGAAAACCACGCTGGAGAAGTATCTTGTACTGTTAAGGGAAAAGAAATATGTTTTCGTTTTTCGATCCCGATTCATAAGTAAATAGCAACACATTTAAAAAGCGTTTCCTGATAAAAGGAGCGCTTTTTTTGCTACTTAATTTTCATTATTTTTTGCTACTCTTTGTTTGTAAATCTCTATTTTATGGTTTAATACATCAATTCCTTGCTGAATTTCTTTCATTTCTTCTAAAGCGATTTTCTTTTGTTTTTGTAGTAAATCTAAACGATTTTTGTTCGTAGAATCCCCTTCATACCACCAAATTAGGTATTGTTTTAAATCTTCAATCGTCATACCAGTTTTTTTTAAATGCAAGAAAAAATCGATCCATTCTTTGTTACGGTCATCATAAATTCGAATATTATTTTGATCTCGTTTTACTGTAAGTAAGCCTTCTTTTTCGTAAAAACGTAAAGTATAAGGTGTAAGACCAGTCATTTTTGAAAATTCATGGATTTTATAGACCATCAAAGTTTCCTCCTAGATAATTTGTATCCCCATTTTAGCACTTATAGTTAACTATAAGGCAACCAAAATAAAACGGAATAAAAATTCTTCTTGACTTAGAGTGCACTATAAGAGGTATCCTGAGGTAAATGATAAGGAAGGAGTGAGTATATGAATCAACAGGTGATGAAAAAAATCTCTATTTTGACAGTATCTTTGGTTGTTGTGTCAGGAGGTGCAATTGGTGCTAATATACCTGCTATGATCAAGACATTTCCCAATGTACCGTTGTCTTTAGTTGAGATGCTGACGACGATTCCTGCTTTATTTATTATTCCAGCAGTTTTAGTGAGTACGAAAATTGCTAAATACTTAGGGTATAACAGGACGATTTTGATTGGCTTAGGAATGGTACTAGTTTCTGGAATCATACCGGCAGTGACAACTAATTTTGTAGTTATTTTTATATCAAGAGCTTGTTTTGGTTTCGGGGTGGGGTTGTTTAATTCTTTGCTAGTATCTTTGATTAGTTATTTTTATCAAGGAAGCGAAAGAGCAGCTACGATCGGTTTTCAAAGTGCTTTTGAGGGGATTGGTGGTATGACATTGACTTTTATGGTGGGACAATTGCTCAAAATCAGTTGGCAAACGTCTTTTTGGGTTTATTTGTTTGTTTTGCCGATTATCATTTTGTTCATGTTGTTTGTGCCTAATGTTTCTGAAGAAGATATACGACAAGCTCAAATGACAAAAGAAACTAAGTTACAAACAGAAAAAAGTGACGGTAAGCAAGAGTCAATGAATCTATTCGCTTTCTCAGGCTATATTATGTTATTGATTATTGTTGTTTGTATCTACATGACTATCACGGTCAAAGGAACGTTATTGATGAATACACTAGGATATGGAAATGCTACAGACGGAAGCAATATTATGGCATTGATCGGTGTTGGTGCGATGTTGGCTGGTTTTTCTTTCGGACATGTTTATAGGTGGACAAAGAAATGGACAATGCCAGTAGTTTTTGTAGTAATGAGTGGAGCAATGGCGTTGATTGGTTTTTCTAATAGTGTTTTGGTTACAGGGATTGGCGCAATGCTTTGTGGTTTTTCTTTTAGAACCTTTATCCCGTATTTATTTAATCAAATCAACAATGGGTCGACCCATAAAGGGGCATTTAGAACATCATTACTTTTAGTAGGGTTTAATATCGGTTCAGCTTTCTCACCATATGGGATCGCATTAATTGACTCTTTATCTGTATTTGATACAGTTCGGGGTACTTTTTTTTCAGAAGCACTTATTTTAGCTGCTTTAGCAGTGATTACAGTAATGATCCTATATGCACAGAATAAAAGAGAGCCTAACTAACAGTTCTCCATTTTATCGTACTGTTGATAATAATAAAGTTGAAAAGTTTGATTAAATTTAAGTTGTTTGAGTAAAAAAACAAACATCTGCTTATCCTTGTGGTAGAGAAATGGTTGGTTGGGTTGTTTTTTGTAATAAAGGAATATTGTTTTGGATAAGCAGTTGTTTGAAATAGTAGGCTCTGCAAAACCTGCTAATTTTTTAAAGTAAGAATCTATCGGTCAACAGATACATTCTTACTAATACTGGATTACAAGGAATTATTCGTTACTTTTACCATTCAGTCGGTAGATCTAGGAAAATTTTTGTTTGCATGTTTATTTTTTTACCTTTTCATTTTTCATTACGCATTGACGTGACACACCTTTTTTTGACGGAATGGCTATAGTAAGGTGAGCGAATAGATTCCAGTAATGCCAGCTCGTAAACACCGAAGCTGAATATAGAAAGTATGTTCGAAAAAGGAGATGCTGGTGTTTACTATTTATAAAAAGAGCGAAAAAATACGGCATTGGTCACCAACCAATACCGTGCAAAAGTGCAATGAATAACCATTGATTTATCCAAATACTTAAAAGATGTAAAAAAACACTAGTATTTCTTACAAAAATTAGGTAAAATGAATAAGTCAATGCGCATTGACTTGGGCAACTTGTATGATCAGTTCTGGCTGATGATACAGGGCTCTGTGATTGGATTTGCTGTCCTTTCGCAGAGTGCCTATTTTTTATTTTGTTTTTCGCTCTAATTATCAAGAGAATAATCAAAACACAAAAAAATGATATTAGTCAGATACTAATACCACGAAGCGTTCTGTAAATAAGTATTAACTAAATTCAAAGAATAAGCAAAAAAGACTGGAAATCTTTTCTTACTTTTAGTACAATGGAAGTAGTCAATGAATATTGACGGAGGCAACTTGTATTATTAGTTCTGGCTGATAATACAGGGCTCTGCGGGATGATTTGCTGTCCTCCTGCAGGGCGCCTTTTTTTATTTTGTTTTGTAATGTTATCTTAACTTAAAGGAAGGAGTATAGTCAACACAAATTTTCAAAATAATCAAAAAATAGTAAAAAGAGCAAAAAGATTAAGGGAATTTGCAAGGATGGCTTCATTTTTTGCTAAAGAAAAATTTAATGTTTTGTTCGATGTGTTAAAAATGGTGTGTGCTTACTTTGGAAAAAATGTAGATAAAAAATCCCACCTCGATTGAGATGGGAGCAAGTATTATTTTATCTTTGGGGAAGATAAATACATGTTGTTCTATATGTAAATAATAATATATTTAGAATAAAATTACTACTTCAATATATTCTTATCGATAATACTTTTTTGAAATGAGTAACATCCCGTATAAACTATTCTCTCCAAAACTTAGTATAGTGTATTTTCTCGTGTATATTATAATCGATCATTTTTTCTAACAGGGAAAAATCGATTTCCTGATCCCAAGCTATTTTGATAATATTATCTGTGTGTTGATAGCCTGCTTTTTCGATTTCATCTTTGAATGCTGCGATAGTCACAGTCTCAGGTGCAACTGAAATATGCTTTTTTGATGTACTATAAGCGATAATAAACGTATCATGATCTGTAAACATAGGCTGATTCCATTTTATTACGATTTTGAGTTGTGGGTAATTTTTATTCATCCAATTAAAAAGTTCTTCTAGGCGTGCACGTTGTTCTGGTTCACTGGTACTTGAAATAAATTCATTGATATCTTTCATTTCTCTAACCTCTCTTTTTCTAAGTTATCGTTTGCGTTTCCTTAATTGAATTATAATATAGACATCAGGTTGAAGGAAGTATTTGCTTGTAAAGCAATGAAGAAATTGTTGGTTCCCTTGCTATGCGCCTAGTAGTTGAATAAGTTATAATCTATAGTAAATAGAAAAAGGTGGGAAGGCATATGACAACATACATTGCTTTATTACGTGGAGTCAACGTTGGTGGAAAAAATCGAGTGGTCATGGCAACTTTGAAAGAATGCTTTGAACAACGTGGATTCACAGATGTTGTTACTTATTTAAACAGTGGAAATGTGATTTTTTCAAGTGAAGAAACCGATGTTTTACAACTAACAAAAGATTGTGAAGCACTGATTGAATCGGAGTTTGGACTTAAAATTACAGTGACGATTGTTCTTGGTACTGATTTGTTAGAGGCACTAGAACAAATGCCAGAATGGTGGAATACGGATAAAGAATCAAAACACAATGTCATTTTTGTGATTCCACCAACGACAACTGAAGAAGTGATTGTATCTGTCGGTGAGGCTAAAGTAGAATATGAAAAGGTCGCCTATCATGAACGAGTGATTTTCTGGTCAGCACCAATCAAAACATTTTCCAGAAGCCGCTGGTCAAAAATTGTTGGAACGAAGATGTATAGTCGAATCACGATTCGAAATGCTAACACAGTAAATAAACTTGCGGAACTAGTGCAAAAAAATAATTAAAAACGAGCTTGTCTTGGAGGTGCCACAATATAGCTTATAGTATAGTAATTCAGTATAATCGAAATCAGAAAATAGCTGGAAAATCATTTGTATATGGAATGATCTTCTAGCTATTTTTATACGATATTGAATCTTAGGGATTTTATGCTTATAATGAATATTCGGGTAAAAAAATGGAAAAGTGTTGGGGGAAAAGAAAAATGTGGCAGTTTATTAAAAGTCATCTATTTATGATCAAAAGATCAGGTTTATTGTATAATATGAAACCTAGAAATACTTTTTTTCTTACTTTAATACTGGGGGCAACAGGGATCCCTAGACTATTAAATAGAAATTTTATTTCCGGTGGTATTTTACTTTTCGTATTTATTGTTTCTAGTAATTGGGATAATGATATACTTATCTGGATCGGTGTTTTTGATGCTATCACAAGCATTTTTTATAGAGAGCCAGAGCAAAAAAAGGAATATGTTGAGGATAAACATAGAGTAACGAGGTCTGCAGTAACAAAAGATATTCAAAAAGAAAACCCTAAAGAAACAAAAAAAGAGAATACTAATGTAATCGAAGATAAAACGATCAAAATAGGAAATAAAATCTGTCATTTTTGTGGAGCACCAATTCCTTCAAATGAAGCAGTTTGTTCGTATTGTAGAATGGAAAGTACACAGTAGAAAGTTGAGAAAATAATGAATGTAAACAAAAGTATCAAAATCTTTTTAGGCACCCTAGCCATTTGTATCACGATCATTCTAGCTTATGTTGGGTATGTTTATTTTAGTTATTCTAGAATCGCTGATGATTTACCAGTCAAAATCAGTCAAAAGGCTAAAGTAAAACAAGCATTAACAAATAAAGAATATAAAATCACAACCTTTAATATCGGCTATGGATCTTATACACCAGATTATACATTCTTCATGGATGGTGGCAAACAGTCAAAAGCAGTAAGTAAAGAAAGTGTCATTAAAAATATCTCTGGAGCGATCAATACGACTAAAAACATTGATCCAGATTTCGCTTTATTTCAAGAAGTCGATGAAAAAGCTACTCGTAGTCGTAATGTGAATGAAGTAACCCAAATCAATCAGGAATTTAATGAGTACTCAAGTGTATTTGCCACTAATTATGATTCAGCATTTCTGATGTATCCCATTTTAGACCCAATTGGAAAATCAAAATCGGGCATCCTGACCTTAAGCAATAATGAGATTGAAGCAAGTACTCGTTATAGCTTGCCGATCGAAACAAATTTCAATAAATTTTTTGATTTAGATCGTGCGTTCACTGTCTCCAAAATTCCAGTTGAAAACGGCAAATATCTAATGTTATACAATGTTCATTTATCTGCGTATATCAAAGATCAAAAAATCCAAAAAGAACAAGTACACAAGCTGTTCGATCATATGGAAAATGAATATAAAAAAGGAAACTATGTCGTTGGCGGTGGAGATTTTAATCATGATCTGCTAGATTCTTCGACTGAGACATTTAAAAATGACACAACAGAAGAATATACATGGCTACAGCCGTTTCCTAAAAAAGAACTACCAGAAAATTTACAAGTTGCAGCTTTGAGCGAAACGAAAAAACCAGTACCGTCAGTTCGTAATTTAGATAAACCTTACCAAAAAGGGGAGTCATTTGTAGCGTTAATTGATGGGTTTATCATTTCAGATAATGTAGAAAATATCAATGGGAAAGTGATTGATGCTGGATTTAACAATTCTGATCATAATCCAGTTGAGCTGACATTTAAGTTGAAAAAATAATAAAAAGAAACGAAGCCAACGTTAATGGCTTCGTTTCTTTTTTGTTTATCCTTCAGTTTTTACAATCGTTTCTTTTCCGTCATTAACAATTAAGGCTGTATGACTGGCAACCTTAGCACCATCAACTTCGTAATCTGATCCAGAGAAGTTGGCGATAACAGATAACTTGTCACCAAATTCAGTTTTCTGAACTAAACGATCTTCGGTAAGTACTTTAAAATCAGTCATTTCATGCTGTAAGGCTTCTTTTTGGAAGGGACTCCAAATTTTAGCATTTTCAGAAATATCTTGTTTCCGTTCTTCCCAAGAGGCTTTATCAATATGCATCATTGGTGGTGTATTATATAAATACTCCTTCATACGACGCTCATTGGTTTGTCCTTTGATTTTGTAACTATCCCATTCCCATTGATGTGAAGTGATTACAGAACGATTATAAACAAGTTTATAAAGGGGTAGAGAATAGGCAGGATCAGTATAGATGGCTTTGTATTCTTCTTTGATTGGCACAACTTTTTTATATTTACTTGGAATACCGCCATCTAATGCTGCATAGCTTCCTACATAATATTCACTTTCTTTATTTTCACGCATATCAGGATCTGACCACATGATGACGGGTGTTTCGATTCCATGAGCAAAGACCATATCTTTAGAAGCAAAATCATTTCCACCTTCAGAACCGACAACTAGACCATTTTTATCAAAATAATTCATCCGTTTTAAACGTCCAGCGACATCTTCACTTTGAGTGGTTAAATGTTCAGGACTGTAGTCATTATAAATTTCGCCAGCTGCATCTGTATCTAAGAACCATGAATTAAAAGGAATTTTATTTTGCATAATTCCTGTAAAACGTTCTTCTACATCTGGAAAAATTTGAGTTGGATTTAATTTACGACCTTTACCTAAGAAGCCTGCAACTTTTTGGCCATTTTTCTTGGTTACTGTGGCATTTTCATACAGGTCTTTATTAGGGAAAGATGCTGTGTTCCAGTCGATACTAGCATTTTCTTGGATAGACTGATAAGAATCATAAGGTCCAATTAAGTAACCTTCATCTGCAGCTGTTTTAACCATTTCTGGATTCATTAATCCATTAGCCCAGTTCGGCAAACCAATCCATGCATTTTCCACGCCTGATTTTTTCATATCTTTGAAAACATCAGAAGAGCTTGCTTGTCCCCATTGCTCAAGAGGTGGCGTTAAATCGCCAATAATACCAGCTAGTAAATGTTTATTAAGAGTGTAAAGGTCTTGTTCACTTAGTTTGTCGATGCCTTTATCAATTAATTTTTGAGCTTGTGCATCTGGATTTTTAAATATATCTTTATTATAAAATTGTGGATAAAGTAAGACATAATTAATAGAAGTTAAGAATGTATTTTTTTCAAATTTATATCCTTCATTGTTTCTAAATGCTTCCATGGCTTTTAGATACTCTTCAGAACCGTCTTCACCATATTGAGCTAATAATTCACCGATCCATTGGAAAATAGGTTCATCTACCATTTGTGGAAGCTTGCCCCATTTAATATCTTCCGTTGTTAAGATACGGCTGTTCCAGTAATAAACTTGAAGTGCGCCGCGCATTTTTTTAATTTCTGGATTTTCTTTTTCTTTTTCATCTAATGTTTTAAATTCATCTAAATTGATACGATCCATTTGGTATGTTTTAGCAATAGCTACAGGATCATTATCTGTCACATATAGTCGGTAATTCAACGTTTTATTTTTGTCGAAGCCGATAAAATTGTGGTTTGCTTCCAAAGTAAGGTGAGGTTCTGTATTTGTTAACATGTCACTATTGAAAGTATTATCCATGACAAAAGTTGTGGCAAATGTTTTTTGATTGGTTGTAAAAAAGCTCATTGAAAAAGCTTCACTCATGGCTAATTCTTCATTTTGCTTAAAGTAAGCTAACCATTCTTTTTGATCATTGGGAATAGTTTTACCTTCGGCTATTGGTAAAATATAGTTTTTTGCATCTAATTTTGGCCATGCAAAAGTTGTATCTTCATCAGATAAACTTGTAATAGATACTGCTAGATGATTGTTTTCTTTTTTCAAATGAACGTTGATTTGTTCAGTAGGATAGGTCCAACTGACTTCTTCTTTACTTTGTTTTAAATCAGTGACTTCTTTTGATTCTTGAGGTTGTGTGATTTGCGCTTTTTCTCCATTTTCATTAATGGAAACAGCAAAGGTTTGAGGATCAACCTCGAAAGAAAAATCAGTTTTTGCATAGGTCTTATTTTTCTCCATTTCTTTGCTAGCAATCAAACCCTCTGATTTGCTTGTTGCTTTTGTCTGGGTAAAACTACAGGCAGATAAAGATAGCGCAATAGTAGCCAAACTTAAGTAAATAGTAAATTTTTTCATAATTCCCTCCTAAATGTAAAAGCGTAGTAGGTTCATTTAAACCCATCTAGCTAATGAATACAAATTGATTTTAACAAGGCTTTGTTACAGAAAAATGTCAAAAAAAAACAAGCGCACATTCACGCTTGCCTTTTAGTTTTTGTAGAAATGCAAAATAAAGATCAATGTTTTATGAACTAATCTTGCTTCAATTGTAAAACCATGTTCGTCCATAATTGATTGAACGATTGATAAACCTAAGCCTGTTCCTGATAAATTTTTATTTCGTGATTTTTCATGGACATAAAAAGCTTCCCAAAGTTTATTCACATCAAAATCTGATGTTAAAGCTGTTTGGTTACTAATCGAAAATTCGATAAATTCATTCGTTTCCCGCCAACTGACTTGAATTTCTTTGTCAGTGGTGTATTTGAGTCCATTAGTCAATAAATTTTCAAAAACCCGTCTGATCAAAATAGGATCCGCTTCAATCAGTGAAAGAGGTTTATCGGTATCTGCTTCTAGTAATAAAATATCTTCTTGTTCCATCGTTGGTGCAAGTTCAGTGACAGTTTGCTGCCAAGCATCAGACAATTGCATAGGAACTTTATTGATAGGTTGTTGTTGTTCTAATTTCGCATAGTCTAACATTTGATCGACGATATCATTTAATCGTTGGGTTTGTTTTAAAATAACTTCTAGATAAGTTCCATCATCTAAACCATCTTCAATGCCTGAACTATAAGCTTTGATCAAGGCAATGGGGGTTTTTAGTTCATGTGTTAAATCAGCTGTAAATTGCTTGAGTTGCTCATTTTTAGCGAGCAAGTTTTTTTGATAGGTTGCCAAGGCATAACTCATTTTATTGATGCTCAGAGCTAATTCTCCAATTTCATTGGCAGGGACATCATCTGTTGTTACAAACGCCAATGCAGTGATTTCTTCAGCAACTTTTTTTAAGTTAACTAAAGGATCGGTAATTTTTCGAACAGAGATATAGATCAAAATGATAATCAACAGTAACGTAATACTCAAAGAAATAAAATTAAACGAATTGATCAAATTGGCTGTTTCTGAAAAGTTCACAGTAGAAACACCCACTAAATAAAAGGTATTGTCAATTATCTGCATGGTAACTAAGAAGCTGGATTTTTGCTTTCCTTGATCGAAGTTGCGCTGAACTGATTGAGAACTATATTGTAATTGATCCAACGTTTCCTGAGTGACCCAGAAACGATTTAATGCGACTTTTTTTCGATTTAGTTCTACATTTAGAGCTTCATTAAAGTCATCAAGTGATGTATCATCAAGATGCCTTGTAACAATGGTGACTTGATTGTCCTCTTCCAATTCAGCTAGTTGATCGTCAGAATGATCAGATGGTTTTATATCTTTCATAACAGAGGAAACCTTATGTTCCATTTTTGAAAAATAATAATGTGGTACGATCAGACTGTTTAACACAAACATGACAATAAAGCTGCCAATAATGATCAAAGAAAAGGTTAAAGTAAGTGTTGTACTGATTTTTCTAGTTTTCTTTTTCAATGAGATAGCCCACTCCTCTTTTCGTAGTGATGATCTCATCGCCGATTTTTTCACGAAGCCTTCTAATGTGTGTGTCCACAGTTCGAGCTACCCCGTCATAGTCCATGCCCCAAACACCTATCAAAAGTTGATCTCTCGTCAAAATACTACCGCGATTGTTTACTAACATCATTAGAAGATCAAATTCTTTTTTCGTTAAATCTAGCATTTGTTCATTCTTCCAGACTTTTAAGTTACTGGGATCGATCAGCAAGTCTTTTACGTAAAAAGAATGAGTTAAACCAAGTAATTTTTTAACCCGTAGTAGTAGCACTTGAGGATGAAAGGGCTTGGTAATATAATCATCTGCTCCGCTAGATAATGAAAGAAACTCATCTTCACCAGTTGTTTTAGCTGTCAGCATTAATATTTTTAATGAGCTTTCACCCTTGATGGTTTTGATTACTTCGAGCCCATCAATTTTAGGCATCATCCAGTCAATGATGGCTAAATCTAACTTTTCTTGATAAAAAATGTCTAAGGCTTGTTCACCGTCCAAAGCATTAAAAACAGTAAATCCAGCTTTTTTTAAATATGCACTAACAATCTGCACCATTTCTGGACTGTCATCAGCAACTAAAATATTCAAGGTTATAAACTCCTTTTATAGTTTCGTTATTTTGTGTTTTAGGTAAAGAAACTGACAACTAAAAACAACTAAAAATAGACCAGCCAAAGGGATATAAACGTAGAAAATAACATACCTTGGCCGATCTAAAATCGTTGTCAGCGAAGAAGTAAGAAAGTGGAAGAATGTTGTATAGAGATATCCAGTTATGATTGTCCCCAACATAATTCCTGGAATAATCAGTGAAATAGAGTCTAAAAAAAGTTCACAGGTTACTCTGGTTGCCGAGCTACCTAACATTTTTTTCGTAACTAATTCTTTTTTATCCAATAATAAAACTTTCTGAAAATGAATAAAAAGATAGGTGATACCAAATAAAAGTAAACCAACACTAAAAATGCTAAAACTAATTTTCAAACTGGTCACCAAAGTAATTAAATGATCACTAGAATTCGATTGAATTATTTCTTCCAGAGAATTTGCTTCTTCGATAGCTTTTTGTTTTTCTAAGGCTTCAAACTTGGAGGAAATAATCCAAGCGTGAAGCGATATCATTAATATAAAGGTATACAGTGAAGTAAAAATACTTTTAAAAAAAAGTGTCATTTTATTTCTTAGCAGATAAATTCTGCTGTCTTTTAAAACATAATACAACTTATACATAAGAATAAGCCTTTCTGAATTTAAGAATAACAGGTTAATGTAAGAAAGTCTTTCGATCTGTTTTGATTATTTATCATATCTATTTAGTTTAAATTCCTCAATCAATTCAATCAGTTTTTCAGCGTAATCTGGATCAGTGGCATAACCACCATTTTGTAAGGCAACGGCCGCTTCTTGATAATTTTTGCTTGTTTTAATAGCCTCGTATGTTCCACCTTTTAAAAACTCGATATGATCAATCATTGACTCTTGAATAGTGTTATATTTTTTGAATGAATCATCTATTGTGATTCGCTCACCATCGATAAACTCATCTGTTGGCATGATGCTGGACTGTTCGTTGTAAGCCCCTTTGATACCAAATAGATTTTTTGCTTCTACTGCTAAGTCGCTACGACCCCAATCAGATTCTAAGATAGCTTGAGCAATGGTAATGCTGGCAAATAAGTTTGTTTGCTTTTGTAAAAGTTTTGCTTCAGCTGCTATGTCATCAATAAAATTCTGCTGATATGCGATTGTTTCGTCTTGGATGGGTGCTTCTTCTTTATTTAGTATAAGTAAAATACTAGCAACTGAAAGAAGCAGGATTAGTAAGATGGGAAATATATTTTGTTTTTTTAGAACTACTTGATTCATAATAATAACCTCTTTTCTTGTTGGCGAGCTGTATAAATTAAGCTCTGTTCTCCTTTGTTACGCAGGAACTTCAAGTAACTAAATTCAGTATAGAGCTCTAATGTTACAAAAATGTGCCAAAGAAGTTAATATTTGTTTGGCTTTCTTAAGAAATAATTCAGTTTGATTAAGAATCAATAGAAATGAAACAAGAAACAAACTTCTTTACAACTAAGAAAAAATCATTTATGATTATTTTTGTAAATACCCCTAAGGGTATAAAGGAGGAGCATATGTTTTCATTTTTTAAAGGAAATTCAATTACCACAAGCGAACTTCAAAAGAAGTTAGTAGAAAAGCCAGAAGTGATCGATGTTCGAGAAAAAGTAGAATTTACATCAGGTCATATCCCTGGTGCAAAGAATATACCCCTAAGTAAAGTGGCTTCTTATACAAAAAAAGACAAAGAATCTGTCTATGTGATTTGCCAATCAGGAATGAGAAGTCGTAGAGCAGTTAAACAATTAAAAAATAAAGGAATCGATGCAATCAATGTCAAAGGCGGAATGAGTGCTTGGCGTGGAGACATCAGAGGAGGGAAACTATAATGCGTGTAGTAATTATTGGCGGAGTAGCCGGAGGAATGTCAGCTGCGACAAGATTAAGAAGATTATCAGAAGAGATTGAAATTATTGTTTTAGAAAAAGGACCTTATGTTTCTTTTGCAAATTGCGGTTTACCATATTATGTATCTGGAGAAATCAGTGAACGTTCAGAATTGATTTTACAAACACCAGAACAATTGAAAAAAAGATTTAATATCGATGTTTATCCAGAAACAGAAGCAATCAAAATCAATCGACAAAATAAAACTGTTTTGACAAATTCAAAGGGACAAGAAGAAGAAATCAGTTACGATAAATTGATTCTTTCACCAGGAGCAGAACCAGTCGTTCCTGCAATTGAAGGGTTAGACGAAGCAACAAATGTGTATACATTAAGAAATGTTCCAGACGTTGACAAAATTGTTGCTGCAGTTAAAAATGAACAACCTAAAAAAGCTGTCGTAATTGGTGCCGGATTTATTGGTCTGGAAATGGCAGAAAACTTGCAACATCTAGGTATTGATGTCACACTTGTTGAAGCGGCACCGCAAATTTTACCTCCTTTAGATGAGGAAATGGCTGCGTTTGTTGAAAAAGAATTGAAGCAAAAGGGAATTACTGTTTACACTGGGGCAGGAGCAACTGCTTTTAAAGAGTCAGGTAAAAAAATCGAATTAAGCTCGGGTGAAACAATTACAAGTGATTTTACAATCTTATCAATAGGAGTTAAACCATCAAGTAATCTAGCGGTCGAAGCTGATTTAGAAACTGGCTTACGAGGTGGGATCGTAGTGAATCAATCCTATCAAACAAATGATCCAGATGTCTATGCTGTGGGGGATGCCATTGTTGTAAAACAACAAATCACAGGAGACGATGCATTGATTTCTCTTGCTTCACCAGCAAATCGCCAAGGAAGACAAGTGGCAGATGTGATTGCAGGTGTTTCTAGAAAAAATCAGGGCAGCATTGGTACTGCAATCGTTCGAGTATTTGATCTTGCTGCAGCTAGCACAGGGTTAAGTGAACGCCAATTACGTAACAGTAACATAGAATATAAAGCTGTTCATACGACGTCTAAAAGCCATGTGGGGTATTTTCCAGGAAGTCATCCTATCATAATGAAACTTCTATTTCATCCTACAACGGGTAAAATTTATGGAGCGCAAGCAATTGGAGCGGATGGAGTAGACAAACGAATCGATATTATTGCCACTGCAATTAAAGCTGGTTTGACAGTTATGGATCTACCAGAACTGGAATTTACTTATGCACCACCTTTTGGTTCAGCTAAAGATCCAGTTAATATGATCGGTTATGCGGCTGCAAATATTATGGAAGGCTTTTCTGATAATATTCAATATTACGAATTGAAAGAAGCTTTGGAAAAAGGTGCTTATCTGCTTGATGTGAGAAATCCAGGTGAATTAAAGAACAATGGGGCATTACCTCATGCTGAGAATATTCCATTGGATGAATTAAGAGAACGTTTGGCTGAATTACCAACGGATAAAGAAATCATCGTTAGCTGTCAAAGTGGTCAACGTAGCTATCTAGCTGAACGAATCTTGAAAAACAATGGATTTACTGTTAAAAATTTAGATGGTGCTTTTCAAATATATAGTACAATTTACCCTCAGGAGGTTATTAAATAATGTATAAATCAATCATGATCGATGAATTTGAGCAACTAGAAAAAAGAAATAACATAGCTATCATAGATGTACGTGAAGATGATGAATATCGTTCAGGACATATTAAGGGAGCAAAAAGTCTACCGTTGAGTGGGTTGCAAGAGACAGCAGAATCACTGGATAAGGAACAACCTTACTACATTATTTGTCTTTCTGGTGGCCGTTCACAAATGGCTAGTGAATATTTTGCCTCATTGGGGTATGATGTAACTAATGTGATGGGCGGCATGTCCGCTTGGAGAGGAGAGGTTGTTGATGGCTTGTGATCCTAAATTAGCCAATCGATTAAAACGTTCTGAAGGACAAATTCGCGGAATTTTGAAAATGATGGAAGATGGTAAAGACTGTCGAGAAGTTGTTACTCAATTAATGGCGGTTCGTTCTAGTATTGATAAGGTCATAGGTCTTGTGGTAACTGAAAATCTAAAGCAGTGTATGGAAGATAAAGAAGTTGATCTTGCCGGTGAAGAGATGGTTAAAGCATTGGAAATGATTGTAAAGACGAGATAATAAAAATAAGAGATGACGGTCATAGTGACGTTATCTCTTATTTTTATACTTAGGTTAATTTATAGTGATGGGAACTTTTCTTTTTACCAACCATTCTTGTTTCTCAAGCTCATTTAAAGAAACTGAAATTCTAGATTGAGAGGTACGACAAAATTTTGATAAGACTTCTTGCGTAATAAATTTTGGTAATTCAAGATGTTCTTCTTCATTTAAAATGCCAATATAATCACTTAAATAAGTTAAAGCGATTTTCACTCGTTCCGTTGTTGGTAAATGAAGAAAATTGAAATAGCCATAATGCCGTTGAAAAATATCAGCAAAATTAGCCAGTAATAACTCGTAGTGAACAGGGGTGTCATTCAATACTTTGAACAATAAATCTTTAGGAATACTAAAAATCGTTGCTTGTTCACTGATTACGCGAATAGAATGGGATTTTTGTTTAAAGGTTGAAAAGCTATCTAATCCGAAAAAGTCATTTTGAAAAATAAATGACGAAATATATTGTTGTCCATCATTTAATATTTCAACACAAACTACACCTGAGACAACATAATAAATGGTTGTAGCTTTTTCATACTCATCAATAACCAAAGTATCAGATTCATATGTTTTTTCCAACCAACCAGTAGCAAGTTTTTCTTTTAAGTCGTTGATTAATTCCAAATTATTTTTATACGATTCGATGAGTATCACTCCTTTTCATTCAAAAGCTCAAGTGTGAAAAGTATAGCATAACTATTAATTAAAATAAAAGTAACCAGAAAATCACAATTTATATCATTGGTATAAATTGTTTTTTTGTTTTCCTTTAGAATTGGTTTTACCAGCTGAGTGTCTTGATTATTCTAGGTGGAACGAGTTTATTAGAGGTGGCTTTCGCTTTGTACCCAGCTGCCAAAGCAGCAAAATTAGATCCAATAACTGCTTTACGATATGAATAAAAGGTGAAAGAAGGAAGAATAATGAATAAAAAAATAAAATATGGATTAATAGGTTTAGGAGTAATTCTACTAGGCTTTGGTGGATTTTTAGGAATTTATCGATTGCAAAGAATACAAGGAACTGTTTCCGGCTATGAAATCAATGCAAAAACTAAAGAACAAAAAAACGCAATTAAAGCGATTATTTATACTCAAGATCGTGGGTTTAAAAACGAAGTCATTGATGATCTAAAACAGAAGTTGGTAGATGAGAATGTCTATGTAAAAGTAGAACCTGTGGAAGAAATTGGTAATAACAAGATTAAAGAGTGGGATAAAGTAGTTATTTTAGCTACTATCCAGTCAAGTGAACCGCCAAAAGAAGCATTGGACTTTATTAATCAGCACAAAAAAGAACAAAAACTAGGGATTTACTTAACAGGAGATTCAGGTCAATGGAGCCATCAACCAAACGATGTTGATGCAACGACAGCTGCTTCAAAAACTGAAAATATTGCTCTATTTAGTCAAAAAATCAATGACTTTCTTTTAAAAAAATAAATAATCGTACTTGTTCCCTCTAGAATGTATAATTTAAGTGCAACACTAAAAAAGAAGGCGAAAAAGCCTGTTATAATGGTGTTGATGAATTATATCTATTAGGAGGTATTCAGCTATGACTTCATACACACACCTAACTATACGTGAGCGAGAAATGATCTTTCTATATCATGGTTTTGGTTTTACTATTCGTAGAATTGGGCGCTTAATCAAAAGAAGCCCCTCAACTATTATGAGAGAGCTTAGAAGGAATACTACAAAGTTTAGAGCATATTCGCCTTCTCTAGCGCAAAAATTGTATCATAAGAATAAGCAGAAATGCGGGAGAAAGAGAATCTTGGATCAGTCACCCTATAAAGAAACAATTCGTAAACTTCTTTTTGAAGACCAATGGTCTCTAGAACAGATAGCTAATAGAATAAGCTTGGAAGATAATGAATCTACGATTAGCTATAATACTATTTATCGCTCGATTTACAACGGTTTATTTGACCAAGGTTTTCCAGAAGGAGGTCCTGGAGCACGAAAAATGTTAAGACGAAAAGGAAGAAAATCAGTAAATAGGAGAGTCGGTGATCGACGTGGAAGATTTACTGATGTTAAAACGATTCATGAACGTCCAACAAAAGCTGAGACTAGAGAAGAACTTGGGCACTGGGAAGCTGATACTGTATTGGGACACAGAGGAAAATCTTGCCTTGTAACTTTAGTTGATAGAAAGTCTCGATTTTTATTAGCTGGTAGAATTCCTCGGAATGATTCTATTTGCGTAAGAGATATGATTGTAAAATTATTTTCTCCACTAAGCAAAAAACAACGTAAACCTATTACACCAGATAGAGGCCCAGAATTTGCGCAATATAACGACTTCAGTAAGTTAAGTGGCCTCGATTGTTATTTTGCAGATCCTTGGTTCTCCGTGGCAACGTGGAACAAATGAAAATACAAATGGATTGATACGTGAATACTTACCAAAACGTACTGATATGACAACCGTCTCGAACGACTATATCGAGTCTGTCATTCATAAATTAAACAATCGACCGAGAAAATGTTTGGGGTGGAAAACGCCTAATGAAATTTTTTATGATACGTCCTCAATCTTAATTTAAGCTGTTTATTTAATAGAAATATTTTTAAGTAAGTACAGCTGTAACTAATAAATATATCATGTATAAATTTCTGAAGGAGAAAAGATTTTCTTGATTGATATGTGTTAGTAAAAAAAACTCTATTCCAATTAAGGAATAGAGGAAAAATTAACATTTGTTATTACTTGCGATTCGGAGCAACTGCTTCCAAACGCTTAAACCAAGGCGCCGCTGGATTTGTCCAGTTATAAGTGGGCATTTCTTTTCCATTATTATCACGATAAATATCTTTTAAGACTTTAAGTGTATCGGGGTGTCCAATGTGAACCGTGTCTACTCCATTGAAATAAAAAATTTCCCCCTGTGGTCTTGTGTAAATGCATTGCATAGTAATCTCTCCTTTTTGTGTTTGTGATGGGGTTTCTATTGTAGCTCCTTTTAGTCTGAAGCAATTAGTTGGTGGTCCACCGATCCAACCACCTTCAGTAGATGTTTCAGAAATTCCATTAGAACCATAGTTACAATGAATAATTCTATTGTTACTTAGAAAAACACCCGTATGACCATTTGCTCCAGAACTGGTGCCTTTTCCTCCGGAAATAAAGATATCTCCTCGTTGTGCTTCTTTTCGTGATACCGGTTGAAGTAATGATCCTTCTAAATTATATAGCGTTTCTGTGTTACCAATTCTTGTTCCTTTCGGTAAAAATCCTGCTTCAATCAAAGCGAAATATACAGATGAGCTACAATCATAACTATTTGGCCCCAGACGACTATTCATGCTGTAGGTTACTTTACCTTGTCTGGTACTAAACCAATTTATTACTGTTTCAACACTTGCCAATACTATTGCCTCCTAACATTTATTTTTGTAAGATCTTACAAGGATATTCTAGCAAGAATGTTAGGAGTGAAACTGTTAATTATCTGTCAATAATCTATGAGTTTACTAGAGGTATAGGAAATATATTTAACGGTGTTGCACTTAATTTGACAATTCTAGCTTGAAAAAAGAACGTACGTTTGCTATCCTGTTATTCATAAGGAGGGATAAGTATGAGTGCAACATTTAGTGTGACAAAATGGGATGAACAACCGGTGGACAATACCGAAATAGATTTTCCAGTTAATCGAGTACAAGCAGAATATGAACTTGAAGGCGATTTGCAAGGAAAAGCTTGGGTGGAATATCTTCTTTATTATTTAGAAAGCAATAAAGAAGATGGACATTTGGCAACGGCAAGGATCACGGGATTTTTCCACTTTGAAGGCCAATATAAAGGTAAAACAGGAACCTTTACAGCAGCTGAAAAAGGGATCTTTGATAAAGGTTCGTTGGATTCACCAGGGATGATCATTAAAAGTACTGGAGCGTTACATGACTTAACTGGTTCTTATCAATATGATTTTGTTGGTGATAATAGTAAATTGATTTTAGATTTCAAAGACAATGAATAATCTTTCTAGATTATTTTATATTATGCATTACCTCAGTTTGCATAATAAAGCAAAAGCAACTATGCTAGCAGATCAACTAGAAGTTTCTACCCGAACAATTTATCGGGATATTGATACGTTATCTACGTTAGGATTTCCAGTATACGCTCAAAGTGGTCGGGATGGTGGGATTCGTTTACTTGATACTCACCACCTTCCAGCAACGTTTGTGGATGATGAGGAACAAGACCAGATTATTTTAGCGTTGCAAAATTTAGCTGCAACTAACTTAAAAAGCGTTGCACCTCTAGTCAATAAGCTTTCCTCCTTATTTAACAAACAAATAGAACCATGGATCGATATTGATTTTTCAACTTGGGGACGTGAAGATGAAGCACATGGAATCGAACAGATCACGATGGCTAAAAGTCAAAAAAAATGTATCATTTTTTCGTATATCAACGGCAAAGGGGAAAAAACATCTCGAGAAGTCATGCCAAATAAGTTGATTTTCAAACAAAATGCTTGGTATCTTGCAGGTTATTGCTGTACTAGAAAAACGACTCGTCTGTTCAAACTGAGAAGGATGACTGGATTAGAGATCTCTGTAAATGATATCGAAGAAGAATTTTTAATAACGGATTATCAACCAAAGTTTTCAAAAATATGTGTAGAATTCAAAATAGCGAATGATCTATTGTACCGAGTGCAAGAAGACCTACTAGATATCGAGACTGAGCGTCACGAAGAATATACAATAGTAAAAACATGGCAGCCGGAAGGAGCTTGGTTGAGTTCTTACTTGCTTTCATTTGGTGGAGCCATCGAGATATTAAGTCCAATTGAACTAAAAGAAAAAGTCAAAGAAGAGATTATAAAGATCAACCAAATATACTTTTAATTGAGCTTAAAATATTTTTTAATATCCCTCTTGAAACATTGCAGATTGATTGAGATAATAGCAAAGAAAAGAGGGATTTTATGGGACAAATTTGGCTTGAACGATTACTGCGTTGGAATGCGAAGGTTCAAAAACTATTAGTAGGAAGATATGCACGAATGGATCGATTGAACAATACCTTAGTAAGAGGAAGTTTAATTTTATTCCTACTCAATCTATTCCTACCAACTTCAATTGCATTTTGGTTAGCTTTCGCCCTATTACTCTGGGCAAATTATCGCTTTTTTTCTAAAAGAATTTATCCGCGCTCAAACGAAAATACACGTTATGTTACGAAGGTAGAACAACTGAAAACGAAATTTAGGATTATAAAAGAAAGAATCAATACACGCAAGGCATATAAATATTTTAAATGCCCAACATGTAAACAACAATTAAGAGCTCCAAAAGGAAAAGGCAAAATCAAAGTAACTTGTTCAAAGTGCAACGGACAATTTTATCACAATGTTTAAGGAAAAAACTTCTACGTGCTTTAATAGCTCGAAGAAGTTTTTTTTATCTATTTCTAAAAAACGAACATTTATTATTATTAAGTGTATTTTGTTCTGTTTTTTTATTAAAGACTGAATAGATTATGATATAATAGGAAAAACTATTTAGAGTTAAGTCGTTAAGCGTCATGAGCTAGCTTCTCGGGAAAAATGTGGCAAAGAGCGTTACACACCTGTTTTCCTATTTTTAGTCGATGCTAAACAAGATTATTATGTTTTTAAATTAGGAGGAAAATATATGCGTGCAGTGCTAACAGTTATTGGAAAAGACAAAGTTGGAATAATCGCTGGAGTCAGTCAGAAATTAGCTGAATTGGAAATGAATATTGTAGACGTTTCTCAAACGATTATGGACAGCTATTTTACGATGATGATGGTATTGGAAATGCCCCAAGAAAAAAATGATTTTGAAGCGATCCGTTCAAAGTTAAATACGTTAGGAGAAAATCTAGGCGTGACTATAAGTATTCAAAATGAAGAAATCTTCAACGTTATGCACAAATTATAATAAACCAGTATTTTAGTAGAGACTTGTTATTGAACAATATTAACTAGGAGGCAATACGTTGGAAACAAATCAAATTCTAGAAACTATTCGTATGATTGAAGAAGAAAATTTAGATATCAGAACCATTACAATGGGGATTTCATTATTAGATTGCATCGATAGCGACAGTGAAAAGGCTTGTCAAAAAATTTACGATAAAATTACTCGTCTAGCTAAAAATCTAGTTAAAGTTGGTGAAGAAATTGAATCTGAGTATGGGATTCCAATCATCAATAAACGAATTTCGGTTACACCAATTAGCATTATCGCTGCAGCTAGTTCAGATAAAGATTATGTAAAGTATGCTAAGGTGTTAGACCGAGCTGCTCAAACGGTTGGAGTCAATTTTATTGGTGGTTTCAGTGCGTTAGTTGAGAAAGGGTATCAGCATGGAGATGATATTTTGATCAACTCCATTCCTCAAGCTTTAGCTGAAACAAATTTTGTTTGTTCCTCAGTGAACATAGGCTCAACAAAAGCTGGTATCAACATGGATGCTGTTCGTCACATGGGGCATATAATTAAAGAAACCGCTGAAAAATCAGATATGGGTTGTGCTAAACTTGTTGTGTTTGCTAATGCAGTAGAAGATAATCCATTTATGGCCGGTGCCTTTCATGGGGTGGGTGAGGCTGATTGCGTAATCAATGTAGGTGTTAGTGGACCAGGTGTAGTGAAACGGGCATTGGAAAAAGTCAAAGGAGAACCTTTTGATATTGTTGCAGAGGTAGTGAAACAAACGGCATTTAAAATCACTCGTATGGGACAATTAGTTGGAAAAATTGCTTCAGAACGTTTGAATGTTCCCTTCGGAATCGTTGATTTATCCTTAGCGCCAACACCCGCAGTAGGAGATAGCGTTGCTTATATTCTAGAAGAAATGGGTTTGGAAAGTGTAGGAACCCATGGTACGACGGCAGCCTTAGCATTATTAAATGATGCGGTAAAAAAGGGCGGCGTAATGGCATGTAATCATGTTGGTGGACTATCTGGTGCATTTATTCCGGTTTCAGAAGATGCAGGAATGATCGATGCAGTCAATAACGGTGCATTGAATCTGGAAAAATTAGAAGCAATGACTGCTATCTGCTCTGTTGGTTTAGACATGATTGCAATACCGGGAGAAACGTCTGCTGAAACGATTGCTGCAATGATCGCAGATGAAGCTGCAATTGGTGTGATTAATCATAAAACCACTGCTGTACGAATCATACCGGCTAAAGGTACAAAAGTCGGTGATATGGTAGAATTCGGTGGGTTGTTGGGAAGAGCACCTGTTATGAAGGTTAATAACTATGCTTCAACAGACTTTATTTTGCGAGGTGGACGAATTCCAGCACCAATTCATTCATTTAAAAATTAGATTAAAAATTATTTTCATAGTATTTGTGAGAAAAAGAAGTATGTTATACTATATATGAAGGATATCTATTATTTTTATAAGTTTAACTCATTGAAGATAAAGACTATCGGACTTAAAAGAAAAAGGAGAATACAATCGTGGAAATCAAACGTCAACAAGAAGTTGTAGAGGCTTTTCATTATGATATGCGCACACAAGATATGGGAGAGGTAGAGACAGATCTTAGAGTAGGTTTTTCGCCAATTGAATCAACTGATGAAAACTATCCTAAGGAAAACTCAATCATCGCAGCTCGTTTAGAGTTTCGCTTAGTTTTTGAAGAGTACGTTTTATCAGGTTCAGTTAGCCAGATTAATCATGTGATTAATCACAAAATTGAGAACCAAGATGACATTAGTCAAGAAGAGGTCGATGAATTAGTTAGCCCATTGTTTAGCATCGTTCAACGTATGGCTTATGAAGTCACTGAAATTGCTTTAGACAAACCTGGTATTCAATTGAATTTTCAATCATCAGAAGCCTAAGAGGCATAAATTATAGAGTTTGCGATAGCTTTTGGCTATCACAAACTCTTTTTTTCTATCATTACAGAGACAAAATAATACCATTCCGACCCTTAAATCAGTTACAATGGATCTATCACTGAAAATGAATCTATTTATTTTTAGGGCGGATCATTGAAGAATGATCCCCAGGAACCTTTACTTCCTTTGATGGACTTGTCATTTAGATTACATTAGTTAGCTTTACGGACTAATCTTTCGGAAAAATGAAAATGGAATGTGCCAAAGAGCGTTACAGTCAATTGTTCTTGTTTTTCAGTCAAGATTAAACAACCCGTTGTGCTTTTAATGTTATCTAGCTTAAAGGGGCTAGTTATTCCGAAAAAAGATAAAGTATGTCTGTGACAAAATACCTCGCAAACTTATTTTCCCATTTTTCAGTCAGAACTAAACGAGCCCACTACGCTTTTAAATTTAGGAGGGAAAAAAATGACAACACTCATCACTGTTTTAGTGGTCCTTGCTTTTCTTGCAGTGTTATACGTCTTTTACCGTATGCAGGCAAAACACTACAAATTTTCAACTCGTGTTTTCGCAGCATTAGGTGTCGGTATTGTATTAGGTGGAATTATTCAATTCATATTCGGTACCCAAGATAAAGTCACAACGCAAGCGATGGAATGGATCGGTATTGTAGGTAATGGTTATGTAGCGTTTTTACAAATGCTCGTAATCCCTTTGGTCTTTGTTTCTATAGTGGGAGCATTTACCAAAATGAAAGAATCCAAGCAACTTGGTAAAATCAGCTTTAATGTTCTAGCAACTTTATTAGGAACGACAGCTGTAGCTGCGTTAATTGGTATCGGAACAACATTGTTATTTGGATTACAAGGCGCACAATTTACACAAGGAACGGCAGAAACGGCACGGATTGCAGAACTTGCAACACGACAGGAAACCGTTGAAAACCTATCAATTCCTCAACAAATTTTGGCTTTTATTCCTAAAAATGTTTTTGCAGATTTTGCAGGAACTCGTCCAACAAGTACGATAGGTGTAGTGATCTTTGCAGCCTTTGTTGGTATAGCTTACTTAGGTGTGAAACGCAAAGCACCGAAAGAAGCAGAGTTTTTTGCTAACTTGATCGATAGCCTTTATAAAATCACAATGCGTATCGTAACATTAGTTTTACGTTTAACACCATATGGGGTTTTAGCGTTGATGACCAATGTCGTAGCAACAAGTGATTTTGATGCTATACTTAATTTAGGAAAATTTGTTTTAGCTTCATATACTGCATTGATTATTGTGATGCTCGTTCATCTGTTGATCTTAGTTGCAGTGAAAGTAAATCCGGTGAACTATTTGAAAAAATCTTTCCCAGTATTGAGTTTTGCTTTTACTTCAAGGTCAAGTGCAGGAGCGTTGCCTTTAAATATTGAAACACAAACAAAGGCTTTAGGTGTGGATGACGCAACTGCGAACTTTGCAGCAAGTTTTGGCTTATCCATTGGTCAAAATGGCTGTGCTGGTGTTTATCCAGCGATGTTGGCAACAATCGTTGCACCAACTGTGGGCATCAATGTCTTTAGTTTAGAATTTATTTTAATGCTAGTTGCAGTAGTAACGATTAGTTCGTTTGGTGTTGCTGGTGTTGGTGGTGGAGCCACGTTTGCTTCATTGATCGTCTTAGGTTCTATGAATTTACCAGTAGCGATTGTAGGGCTAGTTATCTCAGTAGAACCATTGATTGATATGGCTAGAACCGCTATTAATGTAAGTGATAGTATGGTTGCTGGAATTGTGACTAGTTCAAGAATTAAAGAATTAAATCGTGATGTGTTGAATGATAGCAGTTTAGTAATTGAAGAAAATGCTTAAAAAGTGATCCACTTCTCTTCCCCAAGAGAGTTAATAGTAAGAAGAAGGTAAGATTGTTTAACGATCTTACCTTCTTTTTCAATACCATGATCAAAGCATAATTATTTTCATAACCTGTATCATAAGATATGATAGAAAGTATATAATAGTAAAGTAATTGCCTTAAAAGTTTCGATGATTAATCGAAAACAAGAAAGTTAAATGAACGCTATGAAAAGAGGAGAAGAATATGTTTACCAACCAAATCAAGATAATGTTATATGTAACGAACGTAGAGGAATCTAGCAAATTTTGGCAAAAGATTGGTTTTGTAGAAAAAGAAAGAGATGAAGTAGATGGTACACTTGTTGTAGAAATTGCACCAAGTGAAGATGCGGATACTAGTATTGTTTTATATGATTTAGAATTTATTCAACAACATTCGCCAGAGGTTGCTGGAAATACGCCATCATTGATGTTTTTTGCTGATGATGTGATGAAATTATACAAAAATATGAAAGATGCTGGCGTACGAGTGGGAGAATTAGTTCAGTTACCAACGGGGCTAGTTTTCAATTTTGCTGATAATGATGAGAATTATTTTGCAGTATCTGGACAATAAAAAATTACATTTGATTGACTGTTCAAGTTTTTTAGGAAACTTGAACAGTTTTTTTGAACGTGAGTGTTCTAATCGGCTTTGTTTTACCTTTTACTGGTTCAGTATTTGCTCAAGAGATAGACTGTTCAATTCAATTTTATTATGTGCATTATCACACAAGCAAAAAGCTCGCTTTTCCTATTTCTTTTTTTATATAATCAATACGTATGAATAGAAAATGAAGACTGTAGGGCTATTAAGGGAATAGCAAGCAGTTTCTAAAGAAAAAGGAGAAAGATAAAATGGATTATCGCGTATTACTTTATTATAAATATACGACAATTGAAAACCCAGAACAATTTGCAAAGGAGCATTTAGCTTTTTGTAAATCATTAAATTTAAAAGGTAGAATTTTAGTTGCTACGGAAGGAATCAATGGTACGCTTTCAGGAACGATTGCTGATACTGATGCCTATATGGAAGCAATGTTAGCTGATGAACGCTTTAAAGATACGTATTTCAAAATCGATGAAGTGCCAGAAAATGCTTTCCATAAAATGTTTGTTCGTCCTAGAAAAGAACTAGTGTCTTTGAGTTTAGAAGAAGATGTCAATCCGTTGGAAACAACAGGAAAATATTTGGAACCGGCTGAATTTAAAGAAGCGTTACTTGATGAAAATACTGTCGTGATCGATGCGAGAAATGATTATGAATATGACTTAGGACATTTTAGAGGAGCAGTTCGTCCAGACATTCGTAACTTTAGAGAATTACCACAATGGATTAGAGACAACAAAGAACAGTTTATGGATAAAAAAGTCGTAACATACTGTACTGGTGGTATTCGTTGTGAGAAGTTTTCAGGTTGGTTATTAAAAGAAGGATTTGAAGATGTTTCTCAACTTCATGGTGGTATTGCTGTTTATGGAAAAGATCCAGAAACAAGAGGTGAGCTGTGGGATGGTAAAATGTATGTGTTTGACGAGCGAATTAGTGTTGAAATCAATCATGTTGATAAGAAGATCATCGGAAAAGATTGGTTTGATGGAACACCTTGCGAACGTTATATTAATTGTGCCAACCCATTCTGTAATAAACAAATTCTAGCTTCAGAAGAAAACGAAGCTAAATACCTTGGTAGCTGTTCAGACGAATGTCGCCATCATCCAGCTAATCGCTATGTGGTGAAACATGAATTATCAGAACAAGATGTAAAGGTAAGACTGGAAGCAATTGCTAACTAAGGATTCAAATTGAATTAGAAAAAACAGTGATAAACATCTAGATGTTTATCACTGTTTTTATTTAAATATTTAAAACCTTGTCCAAGAAATCTTTCGTACGTTCGTTTTGAGGATTTTCAAAGATTTGTTGAGGTGAGCCATCCTCTAAGAAATTACCACCATCGATAAACATCACACGATTTGCTACTTCTTTAGCAAATCCCATTTCGTGAGTAACAATTACCATAGTCATTCCTTGCTTGGCTAATTTTTTCATAACGTTTAACACATCTCCAACCATTTCTGGATCAAGTGCAGATGTTGGTTCATCAAACAACATGATGTCTGGATTCATTGCCAAGGCACGAGCGATGGCTACACGTTGCTTTTGTCCACCAGATAATGATTCAGGATAGCTATCTTTTTTATCAGCTAAACCAACTGTATCTAAAAGCTGAATCGCTTTTTCTTCCGCTTCTTTTTTTGAAAGGCGGCCTAAATCGGTTGGAGCTAAAGTAATATTTTCCAAGATCGATAGGTGAGGAAATAAATTAAAATGTTGGAATACCATGCCGATATGCTGACGAACTTTATTAATATTTGTATTCTTATCAGTTAAATTCGCACCATCAATAATAATATCTCCGCTTGTTGCTTCTTCTAATTGATTTAAGCAACGAAGAAAGGTACTTTTCCCAGAACCAGAAGGCCCAATGACGCAAACAACATCGCCTTCTTGAATGGATACATTGATATCGTTAAGAACGGTGTTATCACCGTATTTTTTTACTAAGTGTTCTACTAGAATTTTTTCAGCCATATTATTTCACCTTCTTTTCCAAAACTTTAGCTAATTTGGTTAATGCTGTAATTAAGATTAGATACATCATTGCGATTACAAAGTAAACCATTGTACTTTGTAAGTTTCTAGCAACGATGATTTTTCCTGTTTGCAATAGCTCAATTAAGCCGATTGCTGAAAGAATCGTTGTATCCTTCAAGGAAATAACAAATTGATTAACGAAAGATGGAATCATGATTTTAATTGCTTGTGGTAAGATAATTTTTTGCATTGTTCGATTGTAAGAAAGACCTAAACTCCGTGAAGCCTCCATTTGACCGACAGGCACAGCGTTGATTCCTCCACGAACAATTTCAGAGATATAAGCACTTGCGTTTAATGTTAGTGTAATGATCCCAGCAAGAAAGACTGGAATATTGAATCCTAAAATACCAGGTAAACCGAAGTAAATAAAGAAGGCTAATACCATCAAAGGAATCCCACGAATAATATCAACATAGATAGTAGAAATCACACGTAAGGCTTTGGTTGGAGAAGCACTGAATAATCCAAAAATTATCCCAACAATTAAAGCTAAAATAAATGAAATCAATGTTAATTGAATAGTCATCCATAAACCACTTAATAGACGTTTCCAGTTGTTTTGGATCATGCCAGTAAACGTTGATTCATCAACTTTATTTTCTGAAGCACCATCTTTTACATATTTTCCGATGATTTCATCATACTCGCCTGTTCGTTTTAATTCAGCTAGACCTTCATTGAACATTTCGATCAATTCTGGATTTTTACTCTTTTTAACAGCGAAGCCATATTTTCCACCTTCTTCACGAGGAATCGGTGTCATTAAAGGTTGTTTTTGAGCAACGCCATAACCAATTACAGGATAATCGTCCATCATTGCATCAATCTCACCGATTTCAAGAGCGCTATATAGAGCGTCAGTTGTATCTAAATATTTGATTGAGTAACCATATTTGCTTTTATTTGCTTCAAGAAAATCAGCACTTTCTGTACCGATTTTGGCACCCACTTTTTTGCCTTTTAAGTCATAATAAGATTTGATTGTATCATTGCCTTTTTTGACTGCGATTTGAATCCCACTGTTGAAATAAGGCGTAGAGAAATCAAATGATTTTTCACGTTCTTTGGTGATCGTCATTCCTGCAATCATTGCATCAGCTTGTCCAGATTCCACTGCTTGCACAGCTGAACTGAAACCGATGAATTTAAATTCGATATTAAATTCTTGTAATTCAGCGATTCGTTTAACTAAATCAACATCAATTCCTTCGTATTTACCATCTGCATTTTGAAATTCGAATGGTGCAAAGGTAGAGTCACTAGCAATCACATAAGTATCTTTTTTAGGTTGAATCTTTTTCATTTTGCTGTCACTGTTTGGTTCAGACTCAGTTCCAGTAGAAATATATTTACTTACGATTTCATCGTACTTACCCGAGTTTTTTAATTTTTTTAAACCAGCATTGAATTTTTCAAGCAACTCTTTATTTTGTCCTTTTTTAACAGCAAAACCATAGGAGCTACCAGTTTCTTTTTTACCAACTAATTGTAGTTTTTGGCCATTCGTTATGGCATAGCCTAGAACAGGATAATCATCAAAAATAGCATCGGCTTCACCATTTTCAAGGGCTTGATAAAGACCTGTAGCATCATCAAAGTTTTTGATTGTATAGCCATATTTATCTTGGTTTTTTTCTAAGAAAGTTGCACTCTCTGTTCCAACCTTAGCTGCTACGGTTTTTCCTTTTAAATCTTCATAGTTTTTAATTTTATCGTTGCCTTTTTTGACAGCCATTTGCAGACCGCTGTCGAAATAAGGATCGGAGAAGTCAAATGATTTTTTACGTTCATCTGTAATACTCATACCAGCAATCATGCCATCTACTTGATTTGATTGAACGGCTTGGATGGCACTGTCAAAGCCTAGTGGTTTCTGATTTACTTTAAAGCCCTGATCCTTTGCTATAGCGTTTAGTAAATCAATATCAATTCCGATATATTCTCCTTTAGAGTCTTGAAACTCAAAGGGAGCAAAAGTCAAATCTGTTCCTATATTATATGTTTTTTCCTCAGCCTGAGCAGACTGTCCAAGTGTAAATGTTAGTAGACTTGCCATCATTACAATGAATGAAAGTAAAAAGTGTTTCCTTTTCATAAAATACCTCCTATATTTGCATATTGGATAATTATATAGTAAAAAAAGGCAAAAGCACAAGTCATTCAATAGGATAAAATCAAAAAAATATCATTTTCTAACATCTTATGTTATAAAATGTCACATATTGAAGATGGAAATGCATTTTTTGTTCATCATATATGAAGTAACTGATTTAATCTTTAAGGTAAAGTTAAAGATTAAATAAAGTGTAAATTAGCAGAAATTGCGTATACGTTAACTATTCTAGAACTAGCGAAAATATGTTCGGTATGGTAAAATATTTGTAGATACTTATTTGATATTTTAAAGAAGAAGCTTCCTATTTAAAGTAGACTGAATAATCAAAGAAACATGATGAATTACTTTGCCTAGGACGAAATCGAATCAACAATTAAATAGAGTAAGAGGAGGATGTTGAATGATAGAAAGAGAGACCTCCAATACATTTGACTTAGTATCAAAATACAAGCCGGATGGAGATCAGCCAGAAGCAATCAAAAAGTTAGTTGAAGGTATCGAAGGTGGAGAAAAGGCGCAAATCTTGCTTGGTGCCACAGGAACTGGGAAGACATTTACGATTTCAAATGTGATAACAGAAGTAAACAAACCAACATTGGTTATTGCTCATAATAAGACGTTAGCTGGACAGCTTTATGGAGAATTTAAAGAATTCTTTCCCAATAACGCAGTCGAGTATTTTGTTAGTTATTATGACTATTATCAACCAGAAGCCTATGTTCCCTCTAGTGATACATATATAGAAAAAGATGCCAGTATTAATGATGAAATTGATAAGTTACGACATTCAGCAACCAGTTCTTTACTAGAACGAAATGATGTTATTGTTGTTGCTTCTGTGTCATGTATATTCGGGTTAGGTGATCCTAAAGAGTACAGTGAACAAGTTGTTTCTATTCGTGTAGGAATGGAAATGGATCGTAATCAGTTATTGACAAGTCTAGTGAATATTCAGTTTGAACGAAATGATATTGATTTTCAGCGTGGACGTTTCCGTGTAAGAGGTGACGTTGTAGAAATTTTCCCCGCATCACGGGATGAGCATGCTTTGAGAGTTGAATTTTTTGGAGATGAAATCGAACGAATCAGAGAAGTAGATGCTTTAACAGGCGAAATTATTGGTGAAACAGAACATGTTGCCATCTTCCCAGCAACTCACTTTGTTACTAATGAAGATCATATGGAACATGCGATTTCACAAATTCAAGAAGAATTGGACGCTCGATTAAAAGTCCTTCGTAATGAAAATAAATTATTAGAAGCTCAACGTTTAGAACAACGAACGAATTATGATATTGAAATGATGCGGGAAATGGGTTATACATCAGGAATTGAAAACTATTCTCGTCATATGGATGGTCGTTCAGAAGGTGAACCTCCATATACGTTGATTGATTTCTTCCCAGATGATTTTCTATTAGTCATTGACGAATCACATGTTACTATGCCTCAAGTACGAGGGATGTATAATGGAGATCGTGCGAGAAAACAAATGTTGGTAGATTATGGGTTCCGTTTGCCAAGTGCATTGGATAATCGACCACTGCGATTAGAAGAATTTGAAAAGCATGTTAATCAGGTTGTTTATGTTTCGGCAACTCCTGGACCATACGAATATGAACAAACAGATACTGTGATTCCGCAGATCATTCGACCAACGGGGCTTTTAGATCCATTGATTGAAGTTCGTCCAATCATGGGACAAATTGACGATCTAGTCGGTGAAATACATGAGCGTGTGGAAAAAGATCAACGTGTATTTATTACAACTTTAACAAAGAAAATGTCTGAGGATTTAACAGATTATCTTAAAGAACTAGGAATCAAAGTTAAGTATCTCCACAGTGACATCAAGACCTTAGAACGAACTGAAATCATTCGTGATTTACGTTTAGGTGAATTCGATGTGTTAATTGGGATTAATTTACTTCGTGAAGGATTAGACGTGCCAGAAGTGTCATTAATTGCGATTTTGGATGCAGATAAAGAAGGTTTCTTAAGAAGTGAGCGTTCATTGATTCAAACAATCGGACGTGCCGCTCGTAACTCAGACGGAAGAGTCATTATGTATGCAGACAAAATGACGGATTCGATGCAAAAGGCAATTGATGAAACTGCACGCCGTCGTTCAATCCAAGAACAATACAATGAAGAACATGGTATTGTGCCTAAAACAATTATTAAAGAAATCCGTGAGTTAATTTCGATTACTAAGACAAATGAAAAAGGCGAACCTTTCAAAATCGATAAATCATATCATGAACTTACTCGTCAGGAAAAAGCTGATTTATTGATGAAATTAGAAAAAGAAATGAGGGAAGCTGCCAAAGCATTAGATTTTGAAACCGCAGCAACTTTAAGAGACACGATTCTGGAGTTGAAAGCAGGAGAATAGAAGTGAGCAAACTTCTATGGGGTTATTTTGTACTGTTCAATAGTGTCCATCTACGACAAGATTTTGATGAGTAAGCCCCAGTTAAAAAAATATCGCTTTATTTCACAGCAAAGGAGATCAGCAATGGCAAATGATAAAATCGTTATTCATGGTGCACGCGCACATAATTTAAAAAATATAGATGTTACGATTCCTCGTGACAAAATGGTTGTAGTGACTGGTTTATCTGGTTCAGGAAAAAGTTCGTTGGCTTTTGATACATTATATGCTGAGGGTCAGCGTCGCTATGTAGAGAGTTTGTCTGCATATGCACGACAATTTTTAGGACAAATGGATAAACCAGATGTAGATAGTATTGATGGTTTGAGTCCAGCGATTTCAATCGATCAAAAAACAACGAGTAAAAATCCACGCTCAACAGTTGGGACAGTAACCGAAATCAATGATTACCTAAGACTGTTGTTTGCTCGTGTCGGTCACCCGATTTGTCCTAACGATGGTACTGAAATTACTAGTCAATCTGTTGAACAGATGGTGGATAAAGTACTGGAGCTGCCAGAAAAAACTAAAATTCAAGTACTAGCGCCTGTGATCGTTAAGAAAAAAGGGCAACATAAAAAGATCTTTGATATGATTCAACGTGAAGGTTATGTTCGGATGCGTGTAGATGGGGAAACTTATGATGTAAGTGAAGCACCTGAACTTGAAAAAAATAAAAAACATGATATTGCAATCGTGATTGACCGAATCGTTGTCAAAGAAGGGATTAGATCTCGTTTGTTTGATTCATTTGAAGCGGCATTACGTTTAGCTGATGGGTATGCTTTAGTAGACGTGATTGATGGAGAAGAGATACTTTTTAGCGAGCACTATGCTTGTCCATATTGCGGTTTTACTGTGGGGGAATTAGAGCCAAGATTATTCTCTTTCAATGCACCGTTTGGAGCATGTTCGGATTGTGATGGTTTGGGTATCAAGTTGGAAGTCGATCGTGATTTAGTGATTCCAGATCCAACTAAAACGCTACATGAAGGTGCAATTGCTCCTTGGAATCCAATCAGTTCTCAATATTATCCGCAAATGTTAGAACAAGCAGCTGACAGTTTTAATATCGATATGGATACTGCCTTTAATGAACTACCAGAAGAACATCAAGAGATTATTTTAAATGGTTCCAATGGTGAACTCTTCCATTTTCATTATGAAAATGATTTTGGCGGTGTACGTGATGTAGAGGTTCCTTTTGAAGGCGTGTTGACGAATATTAAACGTCGCTATCATGAAACCAACAGCGATTTTACTCGTGACCAAATGCGTTTATATATGACTGAATTAACCTGTCAAACATGTAAAGGTTATCGTTTAAATCCTCAAGCTTTATCTGTCAAAATTGATAATACGAATATCGGTCAAGTCAGTGAATTGGCAATTAAAAATGCGGTGAAATTTTTTGAAACCGTAACTTTATCTGAACAAGAACAAGTAATTGCAAAACCAATCCTAAAAGAAGTAGAAGATCGTTTGAACTTTTTGAAAAATGTCGGATTGGACTATTTAACACTAAGCCGAGCAGCTGGGACATTATCGGGCGGAGAAGCACAACGTATTCGCTTGGCAACACAGATTGGTTCAAATTTATCTGGCGTGTTGTATATTTTAGATGAACCATCGATTGGGCTACATCAGCGAGACAATGATCGATTGATTGAATCTCTTAAGAAAATGAGAGATCTAGGGAATACATTAATTGTTGTTGAACATGATGAAGATACGATGCGGGCATCTGATTATTTGATTGACGTTGGACCTGGGGCTGGACATTTAGGTGGAGAAATCGTTGCCTCTGGAACACCTGATGAGGTAGCTAAAAATCCAAAATCATTAACAGGACAATATCTTTCAGGTAAAAAAGTCATCCCAGTCCCTAAAGAGCGTCGTAAAGGGAATGGCAAGAAAATTAAAGTGACAGGTGCTACTGAAAATAATTTGAAAAATGTAACAGTTGAATTTCCTTTGGGTGAGTTTGTTACAGTGACTGGGGTTTCCGGATCGGGGAAAAGTACGTTAGTTAATCAAATTTTGAAAAAAGCGTTAGCGCAAAAAATTAATCGCAATTCTAATAAGCCTGGTAAACACAAAAGTATCACAGGTTATGACAATATCGAAAAAATTATTGATATTGACCAAAGCCCAATTGGACGAACACCGCGAAGTAATCCTGCAACATATACAAGTGTGTTTGATGATATTCGTGATTTATTTGCAAAGACAAATGAAGCAAAAGTTCGTGGTTATAAAAAAGGACGATTTAGTTTTAATGTTAAAGGCGGACGCTGTGAAGCTTGTCGTGGAGATGGGATCATTAAGATCGAAATGCATTTTTTACCAGATGTTTATGTCCCTTGTGAAGTTTGCCATGGTAAACGGTACAATTCAGAGACGTTGGAAGTTCATTATAAAGGGAAGAATATATCCGATATTTTGGATTTAACAGTGGAAGATGCGGTAGAATTTTTTAAACATATTCCAAAAATTCATCGTAAGCTAAAAACAATTGTCGATGTGGGGTTAGGTTATGTTACCCTGGGGCAGCCGGCAACTACGCTATCTGGTGGAGAAGCACAACGGATGAAACTTGCTAGTGAGCTACACAAAAACTCAAATGGTAAAAATTTCTATATTCTGGATGAACCGACAACAGGGTTGCATACAGATGATATAGCTCGATTGCTACTTGTATTAGAAAGACTTGTTGAAGCAGGTAATACTGTTCTTGTGATTGAGCATAATTTAGATGTAATTAAATCAGCAGATCACGTGATTGATCTAGGCCCAGAAGGTGGAGATGGGGGCGGAACAATTGTTGCAACAGGAACGCCAGAAGAAGTAGCAAAAGTTAAAGCAAGCTATACGGGGAAATATTTAAAACGAGTTTTATAAATTGGTCTGCTCCATTTTTGGAGCGTGATTGTTGTTTTTTATAAGTATGAAAATTAGATGAAATTTATCTATACCTATTGAATTATTCAACTTGTTAAAGTAAAATAACAAACAGATGGATATATTGTTCAACCTAATTGGTATATATCTTTCTTCCTATAAGTAATCCGTTCAAAAAAGAAAAGCACAGCCTTTATTATATAAAGGCTGTCTTTTTGTATTTAAATGGCTGTACCTTGTCCTTATAAGGGAGAAAGTAAGGTTTTGCAAATAAAAATGAGAGAAAAATAATAAAGATAGTTAAAAAAATGTTTTTTTAGTTATTTTAATTTAAAAATTGTCAAAAAAAGAGAATATATAAACGGAAGTTGAGTGATTTTTTTTTAGAAATCATGATATTCTATACATACGAAAAGTATGGAAGGATGATTTTTTCTTGGAAAAAAGAGAAATTAAAGTTGGCGCCCAATATGTTTGTCATGGATCAAATTTTTCTTGGTTTTTTGTAGGAGAAGCCATCTCAAAAAAGGAAGATGATTTACAAGTCAGAGTCGTTAAATGTCACCCGGCTGATCGTTCAAGCATAAATTGCGATGATCCTATTTTAGATTTAGATTACTTTAATGTAATTGAAGATGCTTAGTAATCTTAATTATTTAAATTTGTATTAAAAGACTGTAGTACCAAATACGGTATTACAGTCTTATTCGTATACAGTATTTTGGAAGAGAGTGTTTAGCTTATTCCTAAAGGAGCTGCTTTCGTCTCACCGTTTATTCGGATTTTAAGGTTCTAGAGTCTAACTCGAAGAGTTAGACTCTAGAACCTTCTTTTTTGCTCATCTTATTTCTATCTAACTGGAGTGATAATTCCTAAAAAATCTGAGTGGAAGTTAAGAATTGGTTGAAAAGCTTTCTTTGATACGCCCGGGATGCTATAATTAGTAAAATGTTTCTAAAGGAGCGCTAGAAATGGCTGATAATTTACAATTAGTGATAATTACTGGAATGAGCGGAGCAGGGAAGACTGTAGCCATTCAAAGTTTTGAAGATATGGGGTATTTTTGTATTGATAATATGCCCCCAAGTTTGATTCCTAAGTTTTGGGAATTGATCAAAGAATCTGGAAAAGTGACAAAAATAGCGTTAGTTATTGATTTACGATCAAGAAATTTTTTCAGAGAAATTCAAGATATGTTGGTAGAACTAGAGAATACCAATCTTATCGATACCACAATTATGTTCTTAGATGCAACTGACGAGGAACTTGTTTCCCGCTATAAAGAAACTCGTCGTGCTCATCCACTGGCAATGGATGGTTTGGTTACAGAAGGTATTAGAAAAGAACGGGCAATTCTTGAAGAAATTAGAGGAGATGCTCAGGTTGTTATTGATACGACTGACTTATCTCCTAGACAGTTACGTGAAAGAATCAATGATGAATTTAAATCTAGAGATACCCATGAATTTCGTGTTGAATTGGTTTCTTTTGGTTTTAAATATGGATTACCGATTGATGCAGACATTGTGATGGATGTTCGTTTTTTACCGAATCCACACTATATTCCAGAGTTAAGACCACTCACAGGTCAAGATCAGTCCGTTTATGACTATGTGATGAGTTTTCCAGAAACAGAGAGCTTTTATACTCGTTTTATCGATTTATTAAAACACGTGATGCCAGGTTATGAAAAAGAGGGGAAATCAAGTGTAACGATTGCGATCGGCTGTACTGGTGGTCAGCATCGTTCTGTTGCTTTGACAGAACGTGTTGCTAAAGAGTTAAGTCAAGATTATCATGTTAATATTACTCATCGTGATAAAGGGAAACGTAAAGAGACGGTGAATCGTTCATGAAAATGAAAACGTACCGTATTAGAAAACCAAAAATTGTTGTTGTTGGCGGTGGGACCGGTTTACCAGTAATTTTAAAAAGCTTACGAAATCAAAGTGCGGATATCACGGCAGTTGTAACTGTAGCTGATGATGGCGGAAGTAGCGGTGAAATACGTGAATCGATGAATATGACGCCGCCAGGTGATTTGAGAAACGTACTTGTTGCTCTATCAGACATGCCTCAACTCTATGAAGATATCTTTCAATATCGCTTTGACAAGTCAGATAAATATTTTGCTAATCATGCGATTGGTAATCTAATTATTGCTGCTGTATCAGAAATGCGTAACAGTACCTATGAAGCCATTCAATTACTTTCAAAAATGATGCATGTGGATGGACACATTTATCCATCTTCAGAAAGACCGTTGACACTTCATGCTGTTTTTAAAGACGGCACAGTTGCAGTTGGAGAATCGAGCATTGCTATTGATCGAAAAACGATTGATCATGTATTTGTAACGAACACACATGATGATGAACAACCAAAAGCAGCTAGAAAAGTAGTCAAAGCAATTGAAGAAGCAGATATGATTGTTTTAGGGCCTGGGAGTATGTTTACGAGTATTTTACCCAACTTGGTAATCAGTGAAATCGGCGAAGCGATCATCAATGCAACAGGTGAGGTTGTTTACATTTGCAACATCATGACACAAAAAGGTGAAACAGAACACTTTACTGACGCAGATCATGTCTGCGTATTACATGAGCATCTAAAAAGTAAATTTATTGATACAGTTTTAGTTAATACCGAAAAAGTGCCAGACGGTTATATGGATCCTGAAATTTATGATGAGTATTTAGTTCAAGTAGAGCATGATTTCCAAACTTTAAGAGATGAAGGGTGCCGTGTGATTTCTACCGACTTTCTAAAATTAAGGGACGGCGGTGTTTTCCATGATGGAGATAAGGTTGTGGATGAATTATTCCGCATCGTTTTTGGCGCAAAATATTAAACCTTAAAAAGTAAGAAAGGAGGAAGGAAGATTGTCTTTTGCAGCTGATGTGAAAAAAGAACTGACAACGTTGGAAGTTCATCGAGAGCACGCTAAAGCAGAATTAGCCGCTTTGATTCGAATGAATGGATCCTTGAGTATTGTAAATCAGCAATTTGTTTTAAATGTCCAAACGGAAAATGCAGCGATTGCCAGACGTATCTATTCTCTTTTGAAAGACCATTACAATGTTCGTTCAGAATTATTAGTTCGAAAAAAAATGAAACTCAAAAAGAATAATGTCTACATCGTACGATTGAAACAAGATACGAAAAGTGTACTTGCAGATTTAGATATTCTGGATGGTATGATGTTCAACACACATGTATCCGATGAAATTATGGGGAATGCACAAAAAATGAGGTCTTATTTAAGAGGTGCTTTTATGGCTTCTGGATCTGTCAATAATCCAGAAACGAGTCGTTATCATTTAGAAATATTTTCGATTTATGAAGAACATAATGACGATATTTGCCAGATGCTCAATTACTATGACTTAAATGCTCGAACATTAGAACGTCGGAACGGATATATATCGTATTTAAAAGGTGCTGAGAGAATCGCTGACTTTTTGACTTTGATCGGTGCAACCAATTCGATGCTGAAATTTGAAGATGTTCGAATCGTACGTGATATGCGTAATTCAGTTAACCGTTTGGTCAACTGTGAAACGGCCAACCTTAATAAAACGATTGATGCAGCTTCAAAACAAATCGAAAATATTCAATATATTGAAAGTGTTGTCGGATTAACAGCTTTACCGGGAAAACTTCAAGAAATTGCTGAATTACGATTGGAATATCCAGAAGTCAGTTTAAAGGAATTGGGAGAAATGATTCCTTCTGGCGCAATATCAAAATCAGGGATCAATCATCGAATTCGTAAAATCAACGAGTTTGCTGATAAACTGAGAGAGAAAAGTGCATGATAGACGAATCTATTTTTTGAGTTTCATTAAAAAATTTGATGTCTGTCATTTGGTTACGGCTTTAGACTCTATAATAAAAATACTGGCACGTCAAGTTAAAGGTCAATCCCTTCTAACTTGACGTGCCAGTATTTTAAATCGAATAGTAGTTATCTAGTTCAGTGTTCTTATTTCTTTATTTAGGAATGATATATAAATCATTGTTCTTTTCATAGATGTCATAATAGTAATCAGAAAATTTTAATTCACTAGGATCTTTTTTGAATATTTTAGGATTAAGTGGATTAATAGTAATATTTATTCCAGTGTAAGTTTTAAACCATAACTGATTTGGCCAATAGACCTCTGAATTTGAGGGAACGATCTCTTTCAGAATAGGAAAATTTCTCACAGAATTAATCAAAATAGGAGAGTCTTTAAAGAGTGATTTTGAGTAAATAGCCATTGTATCAGGTGTTATTAAATCTTTCAAATCCCCAGCCAAGATAAGGCTTTGCTTTTCAAATTCTTCTTTTTGATAGTGAAGTGTAGAGGCATAGACAAATGGGAATGAAAGCATGTAGTAGCTAAATAAACAAATAAACACTTTACTAGTCACTCGTATCCAGTTTGGTGATACGCTTAATTTACTCAGAAGTAAAATGAGCGTTATTGAAGCAAAAACACTAAATCCGTAAGCATATCTTGGCGCTACCAATGCTAATTTTTCAGGGAAAATCAAAAATACACCATAGCTTAATACAGATGCTAAAATCAAATACAATACAACAAAACTTATACTTTTGAAGAAATGTAATTTTGAATTTAAGATGCTTGTTACAATAAATAAAAGGATTAAAATTATAAAGAGTGATAACCACAACTTAGTACTTTGTTCTTGTACCGTATTTAAATACATTTGGCTATTGGTTAAAATTGTTTTTGGAATATCTTTTATAGAGGCGATTACAACATGATCTCCTCGATCAGATATTTCAGGGTTAAATTTTGTTTCGATAACATAAATGAACATAGCAATAATGTATGCAAGTCCAGATAAAAATACTTTTTTGTAGGTTTGGTTGTGTTTCTCATTAGACAAAATTTCATTTAAAGAAAGTGCTAATACCATAATAATGTAAATACCTGAGGAAGCTTGATAAGTGTTGCACATGAAAAAAATACTTATAATAGATAAGATAAAGAAAGTTTTTGATCTTTTCTCCCACCATAGAAAAGGAAGAACGGAGAAAAAAATACTTAATGCCATATATGGACTGTCGAATCTAAAACTCACACTTTGTAAAAACCAAGGATTTAAACCGATAAGTGTTGACGCAATTAATGGTAACACCTCTAATTTTTTTTTATTTAAACAATAGACAACAATGATGCTTGCTGCGGCTAAAATAAGTCCTGTGATAATGTGGGTAGTTAATCCCAGATCTGTTAAGTGTCTACTTCCTTGTACAAACCAAGAAGCGATTTCACTAACCCACCGGGAATAACTTCTTGCAAAATCAGTAGCACCGGTAATTTGCCGAGCAGTATCGTCAAGATACGGAAAATTAATTATTCCTATGGCTAAAATGGGTACTTGATAAATAAGAACTGTCATGAGTAATAGAGATCTATTTTCTTTTGCCCAGTTTTTTATTGCTGGTGTGTAATGTTTTAACATATTTTTTATCCTCTTTCTTCATCATATGAATGGTAACAAGTATACAATAATATAAGTATAACTGAATCATGTCTGATTTTAAACAATGATGTTCTTTCAAAAAGGATTTTTGTATTATGGACTGTATCAATAGGCTAATGTATAGTTTATGTTTTTTAGGTAGTATTCAGTCTAAGTTAGAGAGAGAAGTAATAGTGAATGCGACTTAACAGAACATAACTATCAAAAAAAATGAGACAAAGCTATCAAAGCTTTGTCTCATTTTTTTTATTTTTCGTTTAAGTAAGCAAGTAACTCTTCTTTCGTTACAGATTCATCAAAGATATGCTCACCAATCACGATTGTCGGTACAAATTTAATATTTGCGGCTTCGGCTTCGGCGATCACAGCTTGTATGATTGCAGGTTCTTCTTTTTTAGTTAGTTGTAAAGTATCTTCAGCAAATACTGCCACATCTTCTAAAGAAAGGTTTCCCCATTGATCTTGAGTAGCGTACATTTGTTTTAGATCCATCAATCCTTTTTCTGGCAAATCATAGTTAATATGATGGTGCATCACATTTCCACGCTGAAGACTTTCTTTTTCTTTATCAAAAAGTTTGATGATTCGTTGTACTTTTCCATCTTTGACATATTCATTTAGTAAGTCAAACGACTCTTCAAACCATTTTTTGCAATATGGGCATCGAACATTCATAAACTCCACCATTTTTACAGGAGCGTTGTCCTCTCCAACAATCAAACCATTTTTTGTTGTAACTTTTGTTGCGTCAATAACTGAAATATCCATTCTAGTACCATCCTTTCGTTTTTTCTATCTTAAGTGTATCGTTTTTTGTATCCAATATAAATAAAAATGCCTAATAAATAAAAATCCCTAAAATTCCTTATAGAAATTTTAGGGATTTTTATTTATTTTACTTGCTTAGTGAAGTACTGTTTTCCATTACTTCATCAATTAAACCATATTCTTTCGCTTGTTGAGCGGTCATAAAATTATCACGATCTGTATCTCGTTCAATGACTTCAAGTGGTTGGCCAGTACGCTCTGCTAAAATTTTATTCAAACGATCACGAGTGTCCAAAATATGTTTTGCAGCAATCTCAATCTCGGTTGCTTGACCTTGAGCGCCACCAAGTGGTTGATGGATCATGATTTCTGCATTAGGCAATGCGAAACGTTTCCCTTTTTGACCGGCAGTCAATAAGAAACTTCCCATAGAAGCTGCCATACCAAGTACAATGGTTTGGACGTCTGCTTTAACAAAATTCATTGTATCGAAAATTGCTAAACCTGCAGAAACACTTCCTCCTGGTGAATTGATGTAAATATAGATATCTTTCTCAGAATCTTGTGCATCCAAAAACAATAATTGGGCAATAACTGAGTTGGCTACATTATCGTCAATGGGACCACTTAACATGATAATTCTATCTTTTAATAATCGTGAATAAATATCATAAGCTCTTTCTCCACGAGATGACTGTTCAATGACTGTTGGTATTAAATTCATAGTATATTCCTCCTATATAAAAAACTCTTCAAATCATTTTATCACAAAGCATACCTTAATGCTTAAAAAAAGTATACTTCATTGGTCAATAAAGGTCAACTTGAATGCTTGATTTTTGAATAGAAAAAAATAAAACATTTCATGGACTGATGTACATTTAGGTGTAATCTACTGTAATTAAATCAACTCAATCTTATTATGGCTTAAGCAAACAAAAAGTATGAGGCAAAAGTCACTTTTGCCTCATACCTTAACTGTGAATAAATGATGGAAGCACAAGCAATTCTTTTGGAAATAACGCTTGTGTTCCAGCCTTTTTGATTAAGCTGATTATGAATTTACAACAATGTTACCATTTTGATCTGCTGGTTTAAGTAAAGTTGCGATTGATGTGAAAAATGCAATAATACCTGGAATAGTTGTCCAAAAAAATACAAGGTACATTATACCTTTTCCAGTAAAACCAGAGTAGAATTTATGAGCACCAACTCCACCTAAGAAAAATGCTAATATAAAATAAAGCCACTTGTTTACTACACGACCATGTTGCACATAGCCCCCAACGGTCTGTGTATTGTTGTTTTCATTTACGATGTTGATATTGATCTTATCTTGTAGGTTTTCTGATGTTTTTTCTACTTTATGGATAATTAATTCATCTCCATCTTCAAATACATCTACAATATCTCCGATTTCTGGTTTGAAATTAAACCATTCATACTGAGCTCTTGTTGTACTACCATCTTCATTTGCAATAACGACATCTTCAAAATCTAGTTTAATAATTTTTTTTCCCATTCTAAACTTCCCCAATTCCTGTATAAAATATAATTACCGTTATATTATATCATCAATTAGAAGAGTAATCCATACCAATTATCGCATTCTAGAATTCATAATAAGAAAAATAATACAAATTAAAAAAAAATAAGAAAAAAATTTATCGTATTTTTTTGTTCTTGTAAAAGAGTATGTTATACTAAAATACAAGAACAAAAAGAGTGAGGGAATCTAAATGGTTGTTTTTATTGCAGGCATAACTGGTGTTTTGATTGGTGCTGTAATTGTATCGGTTGGCGTTGCTTTACGTGTGACTTATGAAGAGCGTAAATCAGTACGTTATCGAGAGTTAGAGCATTTTGTTAAAGAAATAGAAAGTTTGAATTTATTGAATAAAAAAATCAATGAAGTTCTACAAAAAAGAGAGATTTATGTGGACAAGTCCGTGAATTTTGTCTCTATGGATGACTGCTATATCAGTATTGATGATTTTATTTATTTGGAATCATTTTCAGCACAAAATAATTTTTATTTGCCTACATACTTGATAGAAGAATTTTTCAAAAAAATTACCCATAGAAAAGTTATTTTAACACCGGATGAAGTGATTTCAATGGGTGGAAGCACTTATAAAGGTGGACGAGTAATTTTAGAAAATTTTTCTGATGAGCTTCTTACAATTATTGAGGATAAAAAAAGACAAATGAAACGTCTAACGCATAAGCCTCTATATTATTTCCAAAGAAACTGAAAAACTGCTGATACTTATGAAATTAAGAGTATCAGCAGTTTTTTTATAGTGAATAAACTATTTCTATTGAGCCAAACTATGTTTATATAAATCAAGGTTTCTTGTGGAAGGTCACGATTCATGTGAATAAAGAAAACGCGAATAAAAAATGTATGGAAATATAGCACTCCTGATTGCTTACCTAATTCATCGTAATAGTTTTTCGTTATGGTTAAATCATCTAAATTTTCAAATATTATTACTCTGATATATTTGTTTGTATCAGTTACTTCTTCACTACTAGTATACGAAGGATCTTCTTGGACACCAAAGTCTTGCGGTTTTTTCATTTATTTTGAATAATGCATCGTCAACCCTCAGTTTCAAAATGAGGGAGTAGATCGCTAGCAGATAAATTTTTTTCTATGTATAAAGATAGCAAAAAAATGAAAGGAGACTTAAAAACAGTCTCTTTTCCATTAATAAAACATTAAGTAAGAAAGGGAGTACTTGTTTTTTTAGAATTTTCTGAATCTTTTTGCCAAATTTTATTGACATTCTCATTTATTAGGTATATAGTTAACAAAAGCTTTTATTTATCACATGCTATTTTAATCTTTATAGATTTTTTAAACGAGGAGACCATTGCCATGAAAAAGACAAACAACAATCACGTATTAGTCATTATTTTAATTGTGTAGGACTTAGAACACTGAGAAATTTCGCAGATGTTTGAGTCCTGTTTGTCTTTGGTAGATGGGGTTCTTACTAAGACATCCCATTCTTTCGATGGGATGTTTTTTTTGTAGAAAGTATTGTAAAGAGAGAACGGCAGAATGAATAATAAGATGAACCAGAAGTGCGAAAGTGATTTCTTCTGAAGATATTGGAATTGGAGTGGATGAAACATGCGTAGTGACCAAATAAAAAAAGGAATTGAAGCTGCACCCGCAAGAAGTTTGCTTTATGCAACTGGACAGGTAAAAAATGCCAAAGATATGGACAAACCGTTTATTGCAATTTGTAATTCGTACATTGATATTGTTCCTGGGCATGTACATTTAAGAGAATTAGCTGATGTGGCTAAAGAAGCGATTCGTGAAGCAGGAGGAATTCCATTTGAATTTAATACAATTGGTGTAGATGATGGGATTGCCATGGGACACATAGGCATGCGTTATTCATTACCGAGTAGAGAAATCATTGCAGATGCTGCCGAGACTGTAATCAATGCCCATTGGTTCGATGGAGTCTTTTATATTCCAAACTGTGACAAAATCACACCTGGAATGTTGATGGCAAGTGTGCGTACGAATGTACCTGCAATCTTCTGTTCTGGAGGCCCGATGAAAGCTGGTGTCGATCCAAGAGGACATACAACAACGCTTTCTTCAATGTTCGAAGCAGTAGGAACCTTTAAAGAAGGTAAAATGACTGAAGAAGAATTTAATTTCATGGAACAAAATGCTTGTCCGACATGCGGCTCTTGCGCGGGCATGTTTACAGCAAACTCTATGAATTGTTTGATGGAAGTATTGGGTATGGCACTTCCTGGTAATGGCACGATTTTAGCTGTTTCAGATGAGCGTAGAGAACTAGTTAGAAAATCAGCCTTTCATTTGATGGATTTGGTTAAAAATCAAGTGAAGCCAAGAGATATCATTACTAAAGAAGCTATTGACGATGCTTTTGCACTGGATATGGCCATGGGGGGATCGACAAATACTGTCTTGCATACCTTAGCGATCGCAAATGAAGCTGAGATCGACTACAACTTAGAAGAAGTCAATGCAATTGCGGAACGTGTTCCTTATCTCTCTAAAATTGCGCCATCTTCAGCTTACTCAATGCATGATGTACATGAAGCTGGTGGTGTTCCAGCAATTATGAAAGAGTTAGTTGATTTAGGAGATGCGATTCATCCAGATCGAATCACAGTTACTGGAAAAACGATTCGAGAAAATGTTCAAGATGCGGTGATCAAAAATGAAGAAGTTATTCATCCAAAAGAAAATCCTTACAGCCCAGTTGGCGGTTTGTCGATTCTTTATGGGAACATTGCACCAAAGGGGAGTGTAATCAAAGTTGGTGGTGTTGATCCATCTATCAAAAAATTTGTAGGTAAAGCGATTTGTTTCAGTTCTCATGACGAAGCAGTTGCTGCGATTGATAATCATACCGTGAAAAAAGGTCATGTTGTCGTTATCCGCTATGAAGGACCGAAAGGTGGACCTGGTATGCCGGAAATGCTGGCGCCAACATCTAGTATTGTCGGACGAGGATTAGGAAAAGATGTCGCTTTGATCACCGATGGTCGTTTTTCAGGAGCAACTCGAGGAATCGCTGTTGGACATATTTCTCCAGAAGCAGCGGCAGGTGGTCCGATTGCCTTGATTGCAGATGGTGATGAAATTGAGATAGATTTAATAAATCGTACACTAGAGTTACATGTTTCAGATGAAGAGTTAGCGAAACGAAATGACCTATTGCCAAAATTTAAAGCGAAAGTAAAAACAGGATACTTGGCTCGATATACGGCATTGGTGACTTCAGCTCATACAGGAGGAATCATGCAGATTCCAGAAGATTTGCTAGACTAGAGGAGGGAAGCTCATGGCTCAACAACAAAGAAAGATGAAAACTGGTTCAAGAATTTTGATTGATGCATTGCTAAAGCAAGAGGTAGAAATGATTTTTGGCTATCCTGGGGGAGCTGTTCTTCCTTTGTATGATGCGTTATATGATGGAGATATTCCTCATATTTTAACCAGACATGAACAAGGTGCAGTTCATGCGGCGGAAGGATACGCTAAAGCTACTGGAAAACCAGGTGTAGTAATTGTAACAAGTGGTCCAGGTGCTACAAATGCAATCACTGGCATTGCAGATGCGATGAGCGATTCGATTCCAATGGTTGTTTTTACTGGTCAGGTAGTTACAGATGGCATTGGTAAAGATGCTTTTCAAGAAGCAGATGTAATCGGGCTGACAATGCCGATCACTAAAAATAACTATCAAGTTAGGGAAACAAAAGAATTGCCGAGGATCATTGAAGAAGCCTTTCATATTGCTACAACTGGTAGAAAAGGTCCGGTGGTAATTGACTTGCCCAAGGATATGACGATTATGGAGGCTGATGGAGATATCGAAGTAAAACTGAATTTACCTAGTTATCAACCAACAGTGAAACCAAATAAACTCCAAGTGAAGAAATTAATGGAGGCATTAACTGTTGCAAAAAAACCATTGGTATTGGTTGGAGCAGGTGTTCTTCACGCTGATGCTGGAAAAGAGCTGGTGGAATTTATAAACAAGTATCAACTACCAGTATTAAGTTCGTTATTAGGTTTGGGGGCTGTACCCACAGAGAATGAACTATTTTTAGGTATGGGTGGTATGCACGGTTCTTTTGCAGCAAATATGGCATTAACAGATTGCGACTTTTTGATTAATATAGGTTCTCGTTTTGATGACCGTTTAGCTAGTGCACCAAAAGAATTTGCTCCTAATGCAATTATTGCTCATGTCGATATTGATCCAGCGGAGATCGGTAAAACAATCGATACTCAGATTCCTATCGTTGCTGATGCTAAGGAAACATTAAAAGAGATGCTGAAAATAGATGTTAAATGTGAAGAGTGCAGTGAGTGGAAAAATTTAAATCTTTCAAGAAAAAAACGATATCCATTCAAATACGACAAAGAACAAAAAACGGAGATCAAACCGCAAAAAGTGATTGAATTCATCGGGGAACTCACAGATGGTGAAGCAATTGTGGCAACCGACGTGGGTCAGCATCAAATGTGGGCAGCCCAATTTTATCCTTTTAAAAACGAAAAACAATTAGTAACAAGTGGCGGCTTAGGTACGATGGGTTATGGAGTACCAGCCGCAATTGGGGCAAAACTAGGTTGTCCAGACAAGGAAGTGGTGCTTTTCGTAGGTGATGGCGGCTTCCAAATGACGAATCAAGAACTTGCAATTTTAAATGAATACAATATTCCGATCAAAATCGTGATTTTGAATAATCAATCATTAGGAATGGTGCGTCAATGGCAGGAAAGCTTTTTCAATGGTCGTCGTTCTGAATCGGTTTTCTCTTCTCAACCAGATTTTGTGAAGATGGCAGAGGCCTATCATATTAAAGGTGTTAGGATAGATAACCCTGAAACTGTTGAAGCTGAATTGACAGAAGCTTTTAAAGAAACGGGTCCTTTATTGATCGAAGTCATGATTTCACCAACGGAACATGTATTACCAATGGTTCCAGCAGGCAAAGCAAATCATCAGATGTTGGGGGTGGATTAAAATGAGACGGATTATTACAGCAACAGTGAATAACAATTCAGGAGTTTTAAATCGCTTTAGTGGTGTACTCACACGTAGACAGGTAAACATCGATAGTATTTCTGTTGGACCAACTGAACAAGAAAATGTTTCTCGAATTACAATCGTGGTTCAAGTAGCTGATCTAAATGAAAGTGAACAAGTGATAAAGCAATTAAATAAACAAATTGATGTAATTAAAGTTTCAGATATCACGGATGAACCCCATCTAGAAAGAGAACTAGCGCTGGTAAAAGTCAATGCACCAGCTGCTGCTCGAGCAGAACTTTTCTCAATGATTGATCCATTTAGAGCCAATGTTATCGATGTTGGTACTCGATCTGTGGTGATTCAAGTTACAGGAACAAGCGAAAAAATCAGCGCATTTGTGGATGTCGTTGCACCTTATGGTATCAAACAACTAGCTCGAACAGGTGTTACAGGGTTTACAAGAGGGAACAACTAAAAACGGTCTTAAAGCATACGCTTATAAGCATAAAAAATTTGGAGGGTTTAACAATGGCAAAAGTATATTACGATAACTCAGTAGAAAACAACCAATTAGAAGGAAAAACAATCGCAATCATCGGTTATGGATCGCAAGGTCACGCTCATGCGCAAAATCTAAGAGATAACGGAAATCAAGTAATTATCGGGATTCGTGAAGGAAAATCAGCTGAAGCTGCACGCAATGATGGTTTTGATGTATTAACAGTTGAAGAAGCATCTAAAAAAGCAGATATAGTCATGATTTTGGCTCCTGATGAAATTCAAGGAGATCTTTATGACAATGAAATTGCACCAAACTTAGAAGCAGGCAATGCATTGGCATTCGGTCATGGCTTTAATATTCATTTTGATGTAATTACGCCACCAAAAGATGTGGATGTTTTCTTAGTTGCTCCTAAAGGACCAGGTCATCTTGTTCGTCGTACATTTACGGAAGGTTTCGCTGTGCCAGCGTTGTTTGCGGTTTACCAAGATGCGACAGGAAAAGCTAGTGATGTTGCTTTATCTTATGCTAAAGGAATTGGTGCAACACGTGTAGGTGTATTGGAAACAACATTTAAAGAAGAAACAGAAACAGATTTATTCGGTGAGCAAGCAGTATTATGTGGTGGACTAACTAGCTTGATCGAAGCTGGATTTGAAACCTTAACAGAAGCTGGTTACCAACCAGAACTGGCTTATTTTGAGGTATGTCACGAATTGAAATTGATTGTTGACCTTATTTATGAAGGAGGATTTGAGAAAATGCGTAACTCGATCTCAAATACTGCGGAATATGGAGACTATGTTTCAGGTCCTCGTGTAGTAACCGCTGAAACGAAAGCAAATATGAAAGATGTTCTGACAGATATCCAAAATGGTAAATTTGCCAAAGGATTCATCGATGATAACAAAAATGGATTTAAAGAATTCAATCAAATGCGTAAAGATAACGCTGGCCACCCAATTGAAAAAGTTGGTGCAGAATTACGCAAAATGATGCCTTTTGTATCAAGAGAAGACTAAAAGAGACAATCAACGAGATGGAGACTGAGAAAGGAGCTTAACGCTTCTGACTCAGACTCTTTTACATAATGAAAGGTGGGGAGAATTTGTTAAAGCTAACGAAACAAAAAGTTGAAGAAGCATACGATACATTGAAAGATGTAGTGACCAAAACACCATTGCAGTACGATATGTATCTATCACAAAAATATCAATGCAATGTTTATTTAAAAAGAGAAGATTTACAAAAAGTTCGTTCATTCAAATTAAGGGGAGCGTATTATGCGATTAAACAAACTCCTCAAGACAAGTTGAAAAATGGTGTTGTTTGTGCCAGCGCTGGAAACCATGCTCAAGGAGTGGCCTTTACTTGCCATGAAATGAAGGTTGCAGCAACAATTTTTATGCCGACGACTACACCACAGCAAAAAATTTCTCAAGTGAAATTTTTTGGTGGAGATGAAGTAACTGTTAAATTGATTGGTGATACCTTTGACGCATCAGCGAAGGCTGCTAAAGAATATGCCAAAGCCAATGATCAAGCATTTATTGATCCTTTTAATGATTTAAATATTATGGCTGGACAAGGTACGACAGCTGTTGAGATATTTCAAGAAGCAAAAGCGTCTGATTTTCAAGTGGATTATCTGCTAGCCGCAATTGGTGGCGGCGGATTAGTCAGTGGCGTTTCAACTTACACCAAAAGTGTTAGCCCGACCACCGCTGTTATCGGAGTAGAACCTATGGGGGCCCAGTCTATGCGTGCAGCTTTTGATGAGGGCAAACCAGTGATGTTGGATGCCGTGGAAAAGTTTGTAGATGGTGCTGCAGTTAAACAAGTGGGGAATTTAACGTATGAACACGCTCTTGAATATGTCGATGATCTTTTAGCAGTTGACGAAGGCCAAGTTTGTTCAACAATTTTAGAGCTATACACTAAACAAGCGATTGTTGTAGAACCTGCTGGTGCATTGAGTGTTTCAGCTTTAGACTTGATGAAAGACGACATCAAAGGGAAAAATGTTGTTTGTATTATTAGCGGTGGGAATAATGATATCAACCGTATGGAAGAAATTGAAGAACGTTCATTGATTTTTGAAGGACTAAAACATTATTTTGTGATCAATTTCCCTCAGCGTCCTGGTGCACTGAGAGAGTTTGTCACGGATATTTTAGGTCCTGATGATGATATCACTCGTTTTGAATATACAAAAAAAGTCAATCGTGGAACTGGTCCTGTTGTTTTAGGGATTCTATTGGAAAATAAAGAAGAATTACCGAATCTACTAGAAAAAATGGCTGAGTTTGATCCACACTATATTGATCTAAGCAATAATCCATCATTATATGCACTACTTGTTTAATATATATCAAATAACTGTTCTAAATAAGCGTAAAGAAAAGCTTGTTTAGAACAGTTTATTTTTGATTATAATTGTTCTGACATGTTCAGTGTTGTACATCTATGTAGCCAAGACGAACAACCTTTATCCAATAAAGGCAACAACCTCAAAAACAAAAGGAACTAAAAAAAATTATTGAACTCGTCTACCTAAGAGGCAATTAAAGCAGTGTTTATGATCGGCAATTTAAAAAGAATGAAAATTAATGTAACTTGTTGGAGAGCTAAAATTCCAGCAAGTGCCAACAGTAATTTCTTTTTGAGAATGGCGTTTAATGACTCAATTAGATTATCCACCACAAACAAGAAAGGTTATTCAATACTCTATTCAAGCTATATGGATGTTAGCGACCGCTCTGTAAATAAAAGACTTTCTAATTATTTAGAAATTATCTTTTTTTCTTAAAAAAGTCTTAAAGATTAAGAATATGAATTGAAGTAGTAAAAAAATATAAGTTGTTGTTTGGTAAATCTACAGTTTTTAGCCTTCGCAATATATTTTCATGTGAGTCAATAAAAATTTATCAGCAGATAACCAGAAAATATCTAAAATTTGCTTAAAAAAGTCGAAAATTAGAGTGAGAGTACTTGCCATTTTTTGGGAAAGAACGTATATTTAACTTACTACATTAAATCAGTCAAAAACATCGACTGTCAAAGAACATGAGCCGGATAGAAATTTTTTACACTTCAATCGACCACCTTTTTTGGTCAAACTCGACTTATTTTTTCTATCATTAGTCAATTTAAAAATCATGTTTCCTTTGTTAAAAATTACTCGAAATATAAAAAAAGAATACTAGTAAAGTTGGAATATAAATGAATAATAATAAAAGGTTAGAAAACCACCGTTATATTACCGGATTTGATGGAATTCGGACAATAGCAGTGATAGGTGTGATTCTCTATCACTTGTTCCCAAATATAATGCGAGGGGGCTATTTAGGCGTCCCTATTTTTTTTGCAGTTTCTGGATATTTGATTACTGATTTACTGAGGCAAGAATGGCTTCAGACTGAAACAATTGATGTTAAAGGATTCTATATTCGTCGCATGAAAAGGCTATATCCTGGCTTAATTACAATGTTAGTAACGGCATCAGCATATATTGTTTTCTTCCAAAAAGATCTATTGAATAATTTACGTAGTGTGGTTGCTAGCAGCGTATTTTACTATAATAATTGGTGGCAGATTTTTCGAGGATTTTCTTATTTTGATCGATTTACAAGTCAATCCCCATTTACTCATATCTGGTCACTGGCTGTTGAAGCACAGAATTATTTGATTTGGCCGTTGTTATTTATTTTATTAAAAAGGTATGTTAAACATAGCGGTAAAATTTTTGGGTTGATTATGGCAGCCGCTATTGGTTCAGGAATTTTGATGGCTGCTCTTTATACGCCAGGAGCTGATCCTACGAGAGTTTATTATGGGACAGATACAAGATTGTTTTCTATCTTGATGGGAAGCGGTCTGGCATTTGCTTGGCCAAGTGATCGCTTGAAAGAAGAAATTCCGATAAAAGCAAAAACTTTATTGAATGGTGTTGGGATTGCTTCGTTAGCCGTTTTATTGATTGCCTTTTTATTTTTAGCGGATCATTTTTCTTTTGTCTACTACGGAGGCATGTTTATTGTCAGTATTTTTGCAACACTTTTAGTAGCAGTTACTGCTCATCCAGGAGCTGATATTAATCGTTGGATGACAAATCCCGTATTTACTTGGATTGGGAAAAGAAGTTATGGTATCTATCTGTATCAGTTTCCTGTTATGATTTTTTATGAAGCAAAAATTAAAAATCTAAGTGATCATGTTCTTTTACATTCTCTAGTTGAAGTTGCTTTGATTTTTGGAATCAGCGAACTTTCTTATCGATTTGTTGAGAAACCACTAGGAAAGTTTTATTATCAGTACACCTGGTTTGCAATCAAAGATTTCTTTCAAAAGCCATGGGTTACTATTCCTAAAGTGACCGCTTTGATCAGTGTAGTTCTATCATGCTTTGCCCTGTTTGCTTTAGCTGTTGCACCGTCAAATCAGGTCACTGCTGAGCAAGAACAACTGCAAAAAAATATTCAAGAGAATAAGAAGAAAGCTGATCAAAAAAAAGAAGCAGAAAAAGCTAAAAATGAAGGGAAAACAACTGATTCAACCAAATCGTCAACCAAAGTACCAGAAACAAACTTTGATTTGACAGCAGAAGAGAGTCAGAAAGCACAAGCAATGGAAATCACAGCTTTTGGAGATTCAGTAATTTTGGATGCGGCAACAGGTCTACAAGAAATTTTTCCTAAGATGATTGTGGATGGTGAAGTTGGTAGACAGCTTTACACTAGCACGCCGCCAATTGAAAAGTTAGATAAAGATAAATTATTGAAAGATAATGTTTTAGTCGGACTTGGAACAAATGGTTCTTTTACTGAAGCTCAGTTTGATGAATTTATGACGGCCATTGGTTCTAAACGTAAGGTATTTTGGATTAACGTCCGTGTTCCTACACGTAGATGGCAAAATGAAGTTAATACAATGTTAGAAGCTATGAAAAAGAAATATAAAAATTTAGTCGTTATTGATTGGTATAGTTATAGTAATGAACATGAGGACTGGTTCTATGAAGATCGCGTTCATCCAAATATAGAAGGACAAGTAAAATATTCAAGTTTTATTGCTAAACAGATTATAAAATAAAAAAGTATTGAGATGGAGATCACACCCTTTATTACGAACTAACGTAATAAAGGGTGTGATTTTTAATATCTCATTGAACTGAGCGATATCCGATATAAACAAGAGAGTTCTTAAAACGAAAGTAGATGTTTTACATCAGTATATTGAGCTTGTTGTATTTAAAAAGAAAAACTTCCTAATCTAAAAGCTTTTCTATTATTATCTTCTTAATACAAATCAACATTAAAGAAGATACCGCTGATTACTATAATTGATAGTCTTAGTTTACAAAAATCTGATATCGATCTTTTAAGTAGTCAGTATCGGAGAGCTCAGGCTTTAAGCTTACAAAAAAAGTGACAGTAGTATTTAGATTGGAAAAACATGGAAATAAAAGAGTGTCTACCTAAGCTGAAAATTAGGTAGACACTCTACAAATGAAGTGGTATAAATCTGTCAATGATTATTTTATATGATAGTTCACTGTTCACTATTAATTGAGAGGGTTCTTAAATTTATACTATAGACTTTTCTCATTGATAAGAAGATTTTTCAGGTTTTAATTGATAAATTTTAGAAGGACGTCCAATTCCTACAGGACGTTCGCCAATTTCTTCAAAATGATGGAGCATGGCTTTTTTAAAATTGGAGTGATCGATTGATTTGTAATCAACGCCAGAAAATTTGGCAAATACTTTACGAGCTTCTGTGATTGTAAAATCTTTTCCTAAAACTTGTAGAACTTGAGGATCATGTTCCATTTTGTTTGCCACACGATTGAAGGCTTTTAAGATAATTTCACTGTGGTCAAAAGCTAAGGTATCTTTTCCAGTTGAGTCTTCAGTTTTTAAATCTAAGACAATTTCTACGTCACCGTTTGTTAGAGAGAGGAGGCTTTCCTTTCGTTCCATTGTAAACCAGCGAACTTCTTTTGCATCATCTCCTGCAATCAACGGTTCTTCACCAATAAATGCTAAATAACTAATGGTGACTACCCAGCCTCGAGGATCACGATCAGGTCTACTGAAGCTATGAAGTTGTTCAATATTATCTTTAGAAATAATTACCCCTGTTTCTTCTTTTGTTTCCCGCAACACACTTTCCCCAGTCGATTCGTTTCTATTAACAAAACCACCAGGTAAAGCCCAGGAGTTTCTATAAGGATGTCCTTTTCTTTTGATTAGTAGTATTTTTAATTGATCTTCTTCCTTGTTATAGCACATCAAAACAATATCTACAGTTAGAGAAGGCTTTTCATATTCGGGAAGTTCTTGTTGATGGTACCATTTTAAAAACGCAGTTTCATCGGCTTGCTGTTCATAATATTGTTTTTCTTCTTCCTTTGAATCAAAGTGTACCAAGTTGCTCATCCCTTCCAAATACGATAACAGTACTTTTTACTTTATTGTATCATTATCATCAGGAAAAACAACTAAAGACGTAGTTAAAATTCTACTAAATTCCAGAACTTTTTTTGAAAGGTGAAAATGGTTAACCTTAAATATATATAGGTTGACAAAAGATGAGGGAACTAGTATTTTTAAGTATATGAAATTACTTATATATGGAGGGACATATGAAAACAAAAGATATTACAAAAATTGCTATCATGATCGGAATTATTATTGTTTTAGGATTTTTTCCACCGATACCAATTAGTCTATTACCAGTTCCCATCGTGATTCAAAATGCTGGTTTTATGCTTAGTGGTTTACTTTTAGGTAAAAAAAATGGCACGATTGCAACCCTACTTTTTTTATTGCTAGTAGCTTTTGGTTTTCCGTTATTAGCTGGTGGTCGAGGTGGAATGATCGTTTTTTTCAGTATTACGGCAGGTTATCTTGTTGCTTATCCATTTGCTGCATTTATGATAGGCTGGATGACTGAACGATTCAATCCAGATAACAAAAAGTTATCGTATGCATTTGGAATCACTTTTCTATTGGGTGCTTTATTTATAGATTTTTTAGGCGCAGTAGGTGTGAGTTTACTTTCAGATGTGTCATTATCTAAAAGTTTGATTGCAAGTTTGGCATTTATTCCAGGAGATACCGTCAAAGCTTTTGTTACGGCTATTTTGGCTCAAAGAATATCAAAAGCTTTGGGACAAAGGGGACGATAATATGAAGAAGATATATGGCATAACTCTGGATACTTCTGGTAGATGTATCCATTACGACTTGATTGAAGATGTTATTGCTAACAAATGTTACTACTGTAAAAAGTATTATGCTTGCCATCTTTGTCATAATCAACAGGAAAATCATGAGTTTTACCCCTGGCCAATAGTGCAGGATTTAACGGATAAAGTGGTTCTTTGTGGTGTCTGTCATCATGAAATGACTTATGCAGAATATACAAGTTTTGAGAACTGTCCAAATTGTGAGCATGCATTTAATTTAAACTGCAGGAAACACAAACACCTTTACTTTACTTGAAAAAATCCTATTATATCTACGTAATTTTACCTGATGTGTGTTGCTATAGAGTCGCTAGAAACAGAGCTCTTTTTTACAAACTGTTATCAATCGTATAATAACTTTCGTTTTTTCATAAAATTCTTTTTTTATAGTAAATATTGGCAGTAAAACCCCTAGATGAAGAAAAAAAAATACATTACACTTATGAGTGGATATTGTTAGAAAAAAGTGTCGAAGGGAGTTATATGTACTATGAAAAAAGCAAAAAACAGAAAACCACAATTTTTTCTTCTGAGCTTTTTACTGATAATTTTAGGCATTTATACTAGTTTTAGTGTGTCGCAAATAAAAGCTGAAAAAAATGATGTTAAGGACGAAAAAAAAGTAAAGCCAGTTGTCGATGAGGGTTGGTTGCCTGTAGCAAACTATGAATTTTCTAAAGTACGACTTGGTGTAGATCAGTTTCTTGCATTCAGTTTTGGAGGAAAACAGGACTCTGTTCTAAAAAATCCAGCTATTGATTTCAGAAATTTCACAAATGAAGAACTAAGCATTTTGGCAACACCAACGTTTTATTATTTGAACAGTGACAAAATTGTATCTACCACCTTTGATTTGTGGGATGTGGAGACTGATATTGAAATGGGACGCCCATGGACAAGTTCAGGGTTAATGATTATGGGGGAAGACAGTACCGTTGGAAAGCTTGGATATTTTGGAGATGATGCAGAATTTAAATCTTTCAAACAATATAGAAAAGCTGGGGACAAAGGGAGTTCTTTGTTAAAAACTGTTTTTGAAATAGAAGCCTCAAGCCCTGTGCCATACCATCTTTTAGTGACTCAAACAATGGAATATGTTAGTGCTAGCAATCTTGTATTAGTTAACTATGAATATCAAAATTTGTCGAATGAGACACTGACAGACTATGCTTTTGGCTCAATAATTGACACACTATTGGGTGAAGATGATGATGTAAATATTTATTATCTTGGGAAAAAAAGAGGTTTATACATTGAAAATGAGGGGTACAGATTAGATTACCATTTTGATGTACCGAATGGCATGGCTAATTGGTCTGGAGGTAATTATGCAGGTGGAACGCTATTTGATAGAACATTTTATTCAGTCGATGCTGTTGGTCAAGAGCAATTGGGCGAAGACGTGGCAGCTGCAGGAATGTTATCAGCCAAGGTAGATGACTCAGGGATGGTTTTTAAAACACAACCAGTCACTCTAAAACCAGGAGAATCCACGAATGCGGCATATGGTGTTTCGGTTTCCGCAGTAGAATTGATACCGGAAATGACACTTGATAATAAGGATGGTACTTATTACGGTGGCAATGTTTCTATTAGTGGAACATGGAAGGATATAGATAGTGATTCAGGTGATCTGTATGCGATAATAAATGGTAGAGAACCAATCAAAATTAATCCCAAGGCGTTGCCGAATAATCCTAAAAATGTAGTACATAATTGGTCTTTAGAAATACCAGAAGCACAAATGTCGACTACTGAGGAAAATCGTATAATAATCTATATTGTCGATAGTGATAATAATAGATCGAAAGAAGAAACATTTACTTTAAAATATAATCGCAAGCCTATTCTTAATTTGGTTGAAACTACAGGAGATATTAAAGGGACCGATTCTTTTAAAGGGACACTCAAATGGAGTGATGAAGACACAGACGAATTGTCTATCTATTACTCTGTAAATGGTGGAACAAAACAATTGTTAAGTAAGGTAACAAATACCGATAAAGGTGTGGAACAGTCGTTGGCTTACGAAATTCCTAGTTCAGCATTACAAGGAACAAAACAAAATTATAAAGTAGAATTTTGGATAGAAGATAACGATAAAAAATCTGATATCAAAGAATTAAATTTAACTAAAAATAATCAACCCGTCATCCAAACGGATTTCTCTGTTGAAAAAACAGAAATATTCGAAACCGAAAGCAATTCATACAAAGCGACAATAAAAAATACTGCAGATGAGCCATCTGATTGGGATAATGTTGTCTATGAGACAGTTGCATTCCCCGAAAACGTCGTTGTAGACAAAAAAACAGTAAAATTGAATGGAGTAGTTATTCCAGAAGGGAGTATTACCTTTGGAATAGATAAAAAATTAAAAATAGAACTGGGCAAGATAGCCCCGAAAACAGAAGTAATCCTAACCTATACAGTCAATACCATAGAGGCTGAACCGCCAATAACTGAAATAGTAACAGTCACACAAAGTTACAATGTTAAAGGTACCTCAATGGCCAAACCGATAGAGAAAGAATCCAGCACACAAGCGTTTACTATTAAACCACAAGAACCAGAAATCAGTATTCAGTTCTTAGAAGAAAAAACAAATGGTAAATTACCTCTTGAATCTATTACTAAAAAAGGAAAAATGCGAGAAAAACTAGATATCCCATTAGAAAATATAAAAGGATATGAATTTTCTAAAGTTGTTGTAGATGGAGTTGAACGTTCCTTAGTAGGAGATGTGTTAACAGTAGAATTTGGAAAAGATAAAGAAGTAATTTTTTATTATTTTGGAACATTGAAGATACAATCATCACCATCTCTTTTTGATTTTGGTGTACAAACAGCTAATATTAAGGGAATGAAATTGGCTAAACCAGACATAAGTGGTTCTCCTTTAATCATTACAGATACTCGCTCAACAAAACAGAAATGGAACTTGAAAGCAAAAATTTCGGAACCCTTAAAAAGTCTTGAAGATGAAAAAATAATAATGACTGATGTAATCAAATACAAGAATTCTACTGAAGAAGTCACGTTAACCAACAGTGACAGCGTGATATTTACTCCTGAAAATACAAATTCAGGTGAATATAACCTTACAGAGGACTATTGGAGTAAGGGCGAAGGATTTCTTATGGATTTTCCAGCAGGATCAATTAAAGCATTAGGAAAGTACAATGCTCAAATTACCATTACTTTGGAAAATGCGAAGTAATAAAGTAAAATATCGAGTTAGAGTAAAGACAGGCGTTGTATCAATAGATTTTGATACAACGCCTGTCTTTTAAATGAATGTCAGAATAAAAATTGTTTATATTAAATAAGTAATCTCACTTATTATTTAGAGCCTAATGCGGAACTGAAAATCAGTTTTACATTAGGCTCTAAAAATAGGACTTAGGACGAGCTTATTGTGTTAATTCCAATAGTTTACTCTTCAGGTCATCTTCCATATGACCTAATTCGATTTCAGCAGCACGGCGTTTTTCTTTACCTTCTTGCTGAATTCGTAATGTTTCTTGAATCGTTTCAACTAAGTCATTTTGAGTTTTCTGTAGTGTATCAATATCAACGATGCCTCGTTCATTTTCTTTTGCAGTCTCTATTGCTGAAATTTTCAGCATTTCAGAGTTTTTCTTTAATAGATCATTCGTTGTTTCAGAAACTTGTCGTTGTGCTGTAACTGCGTCTTTTTGACGTAATAGAGTTAAAGCAATTACAACTTGATTTTTCCAAAGGGGAATGGCTGTGTTGATAGATGCTTGAATTTTTTCAGCTAAAGCCTGATTCGTATTTTGGATTAAACGAATTTGTGGTGCTTGTTGAATCGTGATTTGACGCGCCAAACGTAAGTCATGGGTCCGTTTATCCAAACGATCTAAAAACTGTGTATAATCATTAGCGATTTGAACATCCATTTGATCTCCAGATTCTTCTGCTTTTTTCATGGCCTCTGGGATAATCATTGTTTGTAACTCTTCCATCTTCAATTCACCAGCTGCGATATAAATATTTAAGGCGTCAAAGTAGTCTTTATTTTTATTGTACAATTGATCTAGCATTAAATTATCTTTTAAAAGACCATTTTTTTCATGATCCAATTTGATTGAGATCTTGTCGATTTGGGCACCGATTTTTTGATATTTTGCAGTGATTTCAAAAACAGATTGTTTCACTTTTCCTAACATTTTTGAAAAGAAGTTGCCTTCTCCAACTCTTAATTGGTCAGGATTTGCCTCACTTAAACGATACATTAAATCTGTCAATGAATCTCCCACAGGACCAATATCTTGTGCTTGTACATGGTTTAACATGGATTGTGAAAACTCACTTAATTTCGTTTGTGCTGCAGAACCATAAGTGATAACAGCTTGAGAATCTTGCACATCAATTTTTGAAGCTAGTTCTTTTGCTTGAGCTTGTCTTTCAGCTGGTAATTTATCAATTAGCCGAGCTGCTACTTGTTGATTTTGCAAAGCAGAAATTTCACTTTGTTGTGTTGATGTCAGTGAATCAACAGGTGTTGAAAATGGATTATTTAATAAGTCATCCAACGTATCATTTACAGGGGTTACATCTTTTTGGTTATTTTCCATTGCGTTTCCTCCTAAAAATAAAAGCGTATCTGGCTCGTTTAGCTTCGACAGAAAAATAGGGAAAATTGAGAGTGGCGTTTGTTGCCACAATCAGTTTTGATCTATTTTCCGAGAAGTAAGCCCGAGAAGCTAGATAAAATAAAAGCGTATCTGGCTCGTTTAGCTTCGACAGAAAAATAGGGAAAATTGAGAGTGGCGTTTGTTGCCGCAATCAGTTTTGATCTATTTTCCGAGAAGTAAGCCTGTGGAGCTAGATAATGATTGAAATTTTTTTGAAATCAACCTCAACTGGAAACTTAGTGCGTTTCCAGTTGAGGTTTTATAGTTCCTTATTACTGATTATCTTTATTTTCATTATCTCTTTTTAAACTACTTTTAGCAACGGATATCTCAACATCTAAGTCTTCTAAATCATCGGCTACAAATTGCTCATAATCTTTCTTAATTAATTTAGAGACTTGGTCGATGATTTGAGCACTTTCTTCCAATTTTTCGTAGGTCCGCTTATTTTTTATTTCATGATTATCGATTTCTAAATATTTCCCTGTTAAATCAACCAAGTTTGGTAGGTGAGTATAAAGAAAATGGTTTGCTAAATGTAGTTTTTTAGGATCTTTGACTAATTCTTTAAATAACGCTTTTGACACTCGTAATGTATCGTTGCGTAAATCGATTGCTCTTAATTTAGTAGAAGCGTTCATATTTTCCTGTAACTGAATGATTTGTTTTTTTGTTATATTCATTGTATCTCTGAAAAAGTCTATTTCCGCATCGGTCATACCAATCGTTGCGTAATGCTCTTCTTTAGTTTTTGTAAGATTCGGCAACGCATCTTCTCTTTTTGTCGTTTGCTTTTTTGATCCAGTGAAAAGCAGAACTAGGAGAATTAAAAGAACGAATAGAACGAATAGAACTATCACACTAGCTGGCATGTGCATGCCGATAATAAAACGCAGAATGAAACCAGCTAAAATTAAATAAGCAATTGTTTGGATAATTTTTACTTTTCTCATTTTAGTTCCCTCCAATCATTTTTCTGTCGAAAGTTATTATCCTTCGCTATATATGCTATTTTATCATATTCTAGGCTAGAAAGAATATCAGTCCAAAGGTTGATTTTAATATTTAGAGAAAATGTAAGAATTTGGAAAGGAAAACAGTGTTTTTTACTACTTCAGATGTAGAGAGAAGTAATTTGTTCACAAAAAAGTCCAAAAGAAATAGAAGAAAAAAGTAGTGACGTAATGTATAATGAAAGATAATGATCAGGATTAAAAGGAGAAACATTGTGAAGAATTTTAAAATAATTACTATTTTATTAGTGGGATTAGCGATCACAGGCTGTTCTGGACGTAAAGTTGCAGAAGTAGAGGATGACGACGCTTATATAGAAGAAACAAGTTCCAGTGTAGAGGAATCAAGCTCTTATGGTGACAATGAGGTGTTTTATGAGCCCAGAGATAAGTCGCTGACTAGTGAGGATATGGATGAAAACAAGGGAGCTACTGAAGAAACGAAAGATTCGTCAAGTGATTCTAGAGGGAAGATAGAAGTAATCAAAACCCAAAACGGTGATTTTAAAGTAGAATTAATGGACGGCTGGCAATCTGTTGAGCCAAAAGAATTAAGTGATAATGCAGATGTTAGTTTAAAGAATGCTGCAAAAGATGAATATTACATGGTTCTTAGCGAACCCAAAAAGGATTTTGACAATTTCGATAGCTTTAAGAACTCAGTTGATTTGTCTGATTTAGGTGAACGAACGAATGAAAAGAAAGAAGCAATTAAATATAATGGACTAAAGGGTGAACGGAGCATGTTTACTGCAACTAAAGATGGTGTGGAGGTCTATTATATCTATGATTTAATAGAAAGTAAAAATCACTATTTACAATGTATTAGTTGGACCTTAAATAGTAAAAAAGACAATAATGTCGCTGATTTGATTAAAATTATGAACTCACTGTCCGACTTGTAAAAAGAAGAGTGTGATTGTAGGTAAAGATAATTTTAGTAGACTTTGAAGGGAGAAGTAAGACTAGTGACCTAGTTTTTCTTCTCTCTATTTTTCTGCTAAGACTGTTTCAATCTTTATTAACTGGTATAATTAGATGAGTTTGAACGAATACTAGAGCTACAATTGAGTAAGACAGAAATTATAAAGAATCTCTACATACAGAAAAAATTCACAAAAAGAGAGATAAGTGATAAAATTTCAAAATTAAGGTATTATATCATAGAAAGATTGGTGAACAGCATGATGAATTTCGAAGAGTTTGAGGAAAAGACGATTTCTAGAAAAGAGATATTTAAGGGACAGATCATTGATGTTGTTTTGGATGAAGTTCGTTTGCCTAACGGTGAAACGAGTACACGTGAATTAGTTTTCCATCCAGGAGCCGTTGCAGTTATTCCGATTACGGCAGATAATAAAATGATCATGGTAAAACAATTTAGAAAACCAATGGAGAAAGTTATTTTAGAAATTCCTGCTGGAAAAATCGATCCTGGTGAACAGAACCATCCGAAAGAAACTGCCGAAAGAGAACTGGAGGAAGAAACTGGATATCGGGCCAATACGTTTACTTTTGTTACATCAATGTATGTTTCGCCTGGTTTTGCTAACGAACTACTTCATATCTATTATGCAGAGAGCTTAGAGAAAGTTCCTAATCCTCGACCTAAAGATGACGATGAAATTTTAGAATTATATACAGTAACATTAGAAGAAGCAAAGGCAGCGATTGATAGTGGATTGATTTGTGATGCAAAGACGATTTTTGCTGTGCAATACTGGGAACTACAGCAACTAAAAGCGCTGTTTAAGGAGGATGAACAATGAACAAAGGTCCGCTAGTCACTCGGACAGAATTACGGAGACGAAAAGAAGAGGCTGAGAAAGAAGCACAAAAACTATTTGAGCAAAATCAAAAAGAAGCTGATAAAGAGTACCGTAAAAAAGAAAAAGAAATTTCAAGTTTCTATCGAAAAGAACATAAAAAGCAAAAAGAAATTACAAAGAGTCGTTCAAACGAACAAACTAAAATTCGTGAACGCAGTAGTACACTGACTAAAGCGATCATTGTTGTGGCAATTTTACTAGCGATTGTCATATTTATAGTATTGAATTTATAGATAAGGGGACATGAAATTACTATGAAAATTGGAATTATTGGAGCTATGGATCAAGAAGTAAAAATTTTAAAAGAAGCATTATCTGATACTCGTTCTTGGGAAAGAGCTGGAGCTTTATTTGTGTCAGGTTCTTTAGGACGCCATGAAGTAATTGTTGTTCGTTCAGGGATCGGCAAAGTCTTGTCAGCTGTCACAACTGCTTTATTAATTCATCAATATGGTGTAAATATGGTAATCAATACAGGATCAGCTGGTGGTATCGGTCAGGGATTAACTGTAGGAGATTTAGTGATTGCTGATAAATTGGCTTATTTTGACGTGGATGTTACTGGATTTGGCTATCAACCGGGACAATTGCCTGGGATGCCGTTATATTATGAATCAAGTGACTATTTGAAATTAGAGATGAAGAAGGCCGCAGAAAAAACAGGTATGTCAATTCATCACGGGTTAATCGTGACAGGAGATTCTTTTGTTAACGATAAGAAAAAAGTGAAGGATATTCTTGCTGAGTTTCCAGAAGCTTTGGCGTGTGAAATGGAAGGCGCAGCGATTGCTCAAGCTGCTGAACAGTTTAAGATTCCATTTTTAGTTGTTCGGGCAATCAGTGACACAGCTGACCACGAAGCATCACAAACATTTGATGAGTTTATTGAAGAAGCTGGCGAAAAATCTGCAAAAATGGTGATTCATTTTGTAGAACATCTTGTTTAATTAACAAACTCGTTTCGCTTTTATATTATCTAGCGTCACGAGCTAGCTTCTCGGAAAAAAGATAAAAAAGTGAGCGAAGCTAAGAACGCTTCATCATTTTTACCTATTGTTCATCGAAGCTGGACAATCTCGTTTCGCTTTTAAATTATCTAGTGTCACGAGCTAGCTTCTCGGAAAAAAGATAAAAAAGTGAGTGAAGCTAAGAACGCTTCCATCATTTTTTCCTATTGTTCATCGAAGCTGGACAATCTCGTTTCGCTTTTAAAGTTAGGAGGAACCAAAATGAAAGCTTTGATTTCGATTGATTATACGAATGATTTTGTAGCAACGGATGGAAAGTTAACAACAGGAAGTGCAGGTCAGGAAATTGAACAGGCTTTAATTGATGTGACTGAGAGATTTATCAAAAATCAAGACTTTGTTGTTTATGCAATTGATCGACATGATCAAAATGATCCATATCATCCGGAAAATAGTTTATTTCCGCCCCATAATCTTGCAGGGACTGATGGACGTAAGCTTTACGGGAAATTAGCTGAACTCTACGAGAATAGTCATGAACGAGCAACGGTTTACTGGATCGATAAACGGCATTATTCGGCTTTTAGTGGAACAGATTTGGACATCCGTTTGCGGGAAAGAGGGATCACAGAGATTCATTTAGTTGGTGTCTGTACAGATATTTGTGTGCTTCATACGGCAGTGGATGCATATAATTTGGGGTATAAAATTGTTATCCATAAGAATGCTGTAGCTAGCTTTGATCCGATTGGGCATGAGTGGGCATTGAATCATTTTAAGCAGACATTGGGTGTAGATATTATAGAATAAATGAAGATGGAGAGGGAAGACTAGAAATAGTTTTACCTCTCTTTTTTGTAATAAAAAGGTCACTATTTTTGTATTAAATAGATAAACCAGATTATAATAAAATAAGAAACATAAAATAACTTATCAATTCAGGAGGGAAGTGATCGAATGCATGTATTAAAAAAAGAGGTTTCTGAGTTTGAACTGTTTTATGACTTGATTTTTGCTTATGCAATTAGCCGTATTACCTCTATTTTGTTTGTTGGTGCAAATGAAATGTTATCCTTCAAAAGTATTGGAGAGTTTTTGATGTTGACTCTTGTTTTTTGGACGATTTGGACCTATCAGACAGTTTTTGCTAATCGTTTTTCTATTAAAAATAAAATTAGTGCTTTATTTTTATTTTTTGATATGTTTTGGGTGATTGTTTTAGCCCAATCAATCAATATTGATTTTGAGAAGACTCATTTTACTTTTGCAGGAGCGACCTCTATTTTATTTTTTAGTATCGCATTACAATATTATTTGAAGATGAGAAGTACTGAGGACACAGTTGTTAAGAAACTTTGTTATCAATTAGCAATTATTTTATGCGCAAGTGGCTTGATTGGTTTTATTACGATTTTACCATTGGGAACTTATCCAGTTCGGCTAGCTATTTATGTTCTTTCCGTGTTTATTACGGCATTTTTTCCAATTGTTATGAAAAAAGCTTTAGAAGATTTTCCAACAAATTTTGGACATTTAACTGAGAGATATAGTTTGTTTACGTTGTTATTGTTTGGTGAAGCTGTGATTGCTGTAGCCAATACGATTATCTTCGATGAAATAAGTATTGGCAGTGTGTTGTTCTTTTTATTGGTAGTTGTCATGTTTCTTTTTTACAATACGATTTATAAATCCGCTATTGATAGACAAAAAAAGACCGCAGGATTGGTTTTGATTCATTCTCATTATTTTATTTTTGTTGGACTGGAGTTATCCATCGTCTTATATGAAAACTATGTAAATAGTGAAATTAAGCCGCTGTTTTTCACCTTGTGTTTAGCTGCTAGTTTAGTTTGTTTCTTGGGTGGAACAATGGTTAATATGATCATTTACAGCAAACGAGAGCATAATTATTTATCCTTTATTAGTAAAAGCGTTCTGTATTTTGCAGGCTGGATCATAGTAAGCTTACTACTACAAGATTATATGGTGCCATTTTTATTAGTTAATGTGATATTTTTACTGTTTTTACTATATAAGGTCAAACAAGAACTGAAATAAGAAATCAAAAAACTCAGCCATTCATTTGGCTGAGTTTTTTAGCGTTAAGAAATAGTTAAGTGGTTTCCGTTGACCATCCCTTCAAATGATTCAATATCTAAACTCAAATGCTTATGTACAAGAGTTTGGACTTCTTCACGACGAGTCTGATGGATATGGATGTTGATTCTAGCTTCCAAGTCTTCAATATGAAAAAGTTTGGCAACATGATCATTGGCACCACTTCGCTTCTCTCTCTTTTAAATAAGCGATTTTATGTTTTCTAGTTAATTTTTTAAACGCGTATTCCGCTTTGGTGGCTTCACTACGGCTGTTGAATTTTTCCACATGGATCATTTCAGCAGGCAATCGAGAGGGAAGACGGGTATATTTTGCTCCAGTACCGCTATTGTGTTCTTTTAAGCGACGTTTTGGATCAGTCGTGTAGCCGCCATAAAAGGTGTCATCTTTACAAAGAAGTACATAAAAGTAATGATCAGTTTCCATACAACATCGCCTTCATTTCTGGTAAGTAATTGTTTTCTTCATCATAAGTAAATAATGGTGGTAAAACACGGAAACCGTCTTTTTTCCCTTGCTTAATCCCTTCAATCAATAATGTATTTGCTTCTTTTCCAGCTTTAGGATAAACAAAACGAACACGTTTTGGTGCGATATTAACCGATTCCATCGCATGAAGAATGTCTAAAAATCGATCAGGGCGATGAACCATTGCCAGACGGCCATTAGTTTTTAATAGCTTTGCTGAAACTTCGATAACTTCTGACAATGTTGTATGTATTTCGTGACGAGCAATTGCTAGATGGGGATTAGGATTTTTTTGACTTGTCGGCAGTTCTTTGAAATAAGGCGGATTACATAAAACTAAGTCCACTGAGTCTGGTTTTACAACAGTTGTTGCTAATTTTAAATCTAACTCGATCATCTTCATTTGTTCTTCTAATTTATTTAAGTGAATGCTTCTTTGTCCCATATCCGCTAAGCGTTCTTGTAGTTCAATTTGTGTGATTTTAGCATTTGTTTTGCGACTGGCAAATAAACCAACTGCTCCATTTCCAGCACAAAGATCGACGATTGAGCCACTTTTTGGAAAGAGGGGGAAATTTGCTAATAAGACAGCATCTATTGAAAAAGAAAAAACCTCTTTGCTTTGGATGATTTGAATATCATCTGCAAATAATTGATCAATTCGTTCATCTGGTAATAACATAATTGTTTCATTCCTTCAATTTTTTCATTTTATAGTTGTTTAACTAAGTAATATTTTGTTGTTCCAATAAAAGGTGTATCCTCTAATTTCCCAAAAACCTGATACCCCAATTTTTCATAGAATGATTTTGCTTGATAATCTTGAGTATTGATGGTTATGAGTGCAGAATCTGTTTCTATGGCAAATTCTTCTGCTCTTTTGAGCAGTTGGCTACCGTATCCTTTTCCTCTATCGTTTTTGTTGACTGCCAATAAAGAAATATGAGTAGCGTTCATCCATTTATTTGCTGTGATACCGCCAATATATAGATCATTATCATATAAAGCTAAAGAGAATGGAATATTTTCTTCGGCAGGGATTTTTTTCTCTTCTTCTTGATTTTCAGAAAGCAAAGTAATCAAATTGGTTTCATTTTTCTCTTTATCGAGTGGTTTAAATTCGATCATTAGCTATCACCTCCAGCTCCCTTAGATTATATAGCAATTGTAAGTAAATAAAAAGTAGTAATGTGAAAGCTGTATCATGTAAATAAAGCTCTTTTATGGAACGGAAAATATCCTTGTATTATACTACGATTAAGATTAGCGGAAACCTGAGAAAAAGACTTGTCAAAAGCAACAGTTTTCGGCATACTTATAGCTAGTGAAAAGAAAGGAAGAAAAACATGTTTTTTACATTTATGCGTGGGGTTGTGCGGGTTGTTTTATTTATTATTAACGGCAATGCTCATTATGAAAAGAAAGACCGAATTCCCAAAAATGAAAATTATATTTTAGTTGCTCCGCATAGAACGTGGTGGGAGCCATTGTATTTAGCCGTTGGCGGATCGCCGAAAAAATTTAGCTTTATGGCCAAAAAAGAATTATTTAAAAATACTTTTTTGAGTTTTATTTTAAAACATGCGAATGCTTTTCCTGTAGATCGAGAAAAGCCTGGGCCAAGTGCTATTAAGACGCCGGTAAAAACACTAAAAAACACCGATTTAAGTTTGATTATGTTTCCGAGCGGAACACGTCATTCTTCAGAATTAAAAGGTGGAGTGGCATTGATTGCCAAAATGGCCAAAGTCCAAATTGTCCCAGCAGTTTATCAAGGTCCTTTAACATTGAAAGATTTGTTTAAGCGTCGTCGAGTTACGGTTCGCTTTGGAGAGCCAATAGATGTTAGTGATATTGCTAAAATGGATAAAGAAGGTATTGCGGAAGTTGAACGTCGAATGCAAGCTTCTTTTGACAACTTAGATAAAGAAATTGATCCTAATTTTAAATATGAAGTGAAAGAGTAGGCTTCAAAAGCAATGATAACTACTTTTTAATCTATCAATATTTTGGCATTAATCTAAAAAAACTAGTACAAAATTGTTCGTTTTTTTGTACTAGTTTTTTAGTTTGTTTGATGAAAATCAGTATGAAGAAAGACTCTTACGAGTTAAATACTTCTATCTTGATCCTGTTTTTTGTAATACAGTTCATAAAGACCAGGTTTATCTTGATGAATATCTTCTGATCCTAAAAGAATCGCTTGTTTATAACAGTCGATTTTCCAGTCTACTTTTTTAAGTTATCTTGTAAATCAGCAATAGTTTGTTCCATCTTCATAATAAGCAAGTCGCTCTTCTAAGGAATTATCACCTTGCATGATTAAATCCATTACTCTTTTAATTTCTTTAGTAAAAGAGTCTGTATCTTTCATAATATAAAAAATGGCAAGGCATTAACATTTTCTTTAGTAATAAACTAAAGTGAAAATGTTGTGTCTTTCCTTTTTTTTTACAATAAAATAATTTCTGTATGCTTGGCTCACGTATTTTGCTATAAATTTGGTATAATAGTAAGAAGGACTTTTTTAGGTGGTGGAATAATGCGTTTTTTACATACAGCAGATTGGCATATCGGAAAAAAATTACATGGGTATGATTTATTAGAAGAACAAGCAGATGCCTTCCAGCAAATATTAGCAATTGCTAAAGAAGAAGAAGTGGATGCGGTAGTTGTTGCGGGGGATTTATATGATCGTTCAGTGCCTTCTGTGGAGGCTATTGAAGTATTTAACAAGATGATCGTAAAAATGAATTTACAAGAAAAATTTCCAGTGTTGGCAATTTCTGGAAATCACGATAGCAGTATCCGATTAGAAACAGGCGGTCCATGGTTTGTGCAGTCGAATTTTCATTTAAACACTCGCTTAGATCAAGCATTTAAGCCTGTTGAAATGCTGAATACACAATTTTTTCTATTGCCTTATTTTGAACCAATTTCAGCTCGTTTGTATTTTGGTAATGAGGAAATTCGAACAATTGAACAAGGGATGAAAGAAGTCATTAAAGAAATGGAGAAGCAGTTTAAACCCGATATGGCTCAAGTTTTAGTCAGTCATTTTTTTGTGGCTGGCAGTGAAAAATCAGACTCGGAAACAAAGTTAATGGTAGGTGGTTTGGACACGGTTCCTTTATCTTTACTTGAATCATTTGATTATGTGGCATTAGGACATTTACACGGGAAAAATGCTTTACAAGCTGAAAATGCTCGGTACAGTGGCTCACCTTTAAAATTTTCTTTGTCAGAAATGAACCAGAAAAAGGGCGTTTGGATTGTTGATACAGATACGCAAAAAACAAGTTTTGAATTTAAAGAAATTACACCACTAAGAGACGTTGTTCAGATCGAAGGTGGTTTTAAAGAGTTGATTGCACCAGAATATTATGAATCGATCAATCGTGAAGATTACTTACACATCCAACTAACAGATCGTGCTGTGATTCCTAATATGATGAATCAACTTAGACAAATTTATCCGAGAATCATCGGAGTTGAACGTTTATTCGGAAGAGAAGAACGTCAGAAGACATCTGAAACAAAAAAAGAAATCAAGACATTAACACCAACAGAACTAGTTGATCAATTCTTTTCAGAGGTTACAGGTGAGGAACTGACGAAACAGCAACAAGTTTGGATCAATGACAATTTAGCTGAAATTCATCAAGCAGAAAGAGGGCAATAAGTTGAAACCATTAACACTAACATTAAAAAACTTTGGACCTTATATTGATGAAACAATCGATTTTAACAAGTTTGAAGAGTCATCTTTATTTTTGATCAGCGGAAAAACTGGTTCTGGTAAAACAACGATTTTTGATGGAATGAGCTATGCTTTATTTGGTGAAAGCTCAGGTAAACTACGTCAAGGCAAGGAAATGCGTTCGACCTTTGCTGATCCATCGGAGGCGACAGAAGTTCACTTAGCTTTTTCTCACGGGGATCATATCTATGAGATTACAAGAAAACCAGAACAAGAACTCTATAAAAAACGCGGTGATGGCACCCGAACGCAAAGTGCCAAGATTTCATTGATCGTTAAAGATCATTCTGGAAAAGAGCTTAGGGAGTATACGAAACGCCGTGAAGTTGATGCGTTTATCCAAGAATTGTTACATTTGGACGCCACTCAATTTGCTCAGATCGTTCTTTTACCTCAAGGAGAGTTTCGAACGTTTTTGATTGCCAATAGTAATGATAAAGAGAAAGTTTTAAGAAATCTTTTTGGTACGCAATTGTATCAAACTCTGAATGAACAGCTAAAAATGCAATTGAAGACTGTTAATAAAGGAATTGAAGCAACACAGCAAACAATCAAAGCGAAGTTAGATCAACTTTATTGGCAAGAGCAGCCAGTAGATGAACTATCTATAGATGAACTATTGGCTTTGTTGGAACAACAGCAAAAATTAATGCAGAAGCAACAGGTGACAGAAAAGGCTGAACTGTCTGCGCTGCAAGATGCAAAGCAAAAAAAGGAAGTAGAAAAGTTTGGACTGGAAGAATTAATCAATGATTTTACAAAACAAAGTGAATTAAACAGACAAAAAGAAGAACTAGATCTAGCAACTGAAATGATTGAAAACCTTCGAGTAGAAGAACAGCAGCTTCAATGGGTCAAAAATCATCAAGGATTATTGGAAACTATCGATGAAAAGTCAAAGTTAATTGTAACTTATGATCAAGAATTACAAATGAATCAAATCGAACAAGAAGAGCATCAACAATTAATTCGGCAATGGGAAAATGAACAACAAAAAAATATAGAAGAAGCAGAGAGTATAAGTAAGCTCAAAGAAAAAGTCACACAGCTTCAGTTTCAGTTACCCCTTTATGCAGAAAAGGACAAGGTAAAAGTTACGATTGAGAAAAATCAGTCAGACCTAGAAGTTTGTACCTTACAGTTAGTTGAAATCAAAGCAAAGCAAGAAGAAGCTGAACAAACATATCAAAAAGAACTCATTGTTATAGAGCGTCAGACCAAAATTGAAAAAGAACAGTTAGAATTAGAACGTCATCAAGACCAATGGTTTACCTTTTTGGAAAATTGGGAGCAAAAACAGCGACTTAATAGCAAAAGAATGACCATTAAACAGCAATTGACGGATAGAGAAGTTGAACTAGAACAGGCTCAAGTTGAAAAAGAAATACTTTATAAACAGGTAGAAATAAAAAAAAGCGAATGGGCAAAAATGCAGATTAGTCGTTTAAGTTTATTTTTAGTAGATGGAGAAGCTTGTCCAGTGTGTGGAGCTTTAGAGCACCCAAATAAAAAGGAACATCAAGAGTTTTCGTTAGAGGAAATTCAACTAATTGAGAACCAACTCAATAAAGCAGAACAGATGGTTCAAAAACAAGAAGCAGTAGTCGCAAAAATCCAAGCTCAAATAACTCAAATAATGGACACTGAGCAAGAATTACAAGAAGAGCTGACAATTCAAGATAAAAAAGTCGGTGCTTTATTTGAAAAATTACAGAAAAAACAAGTTGTCACGTTAACAGAACCTTTCACATCTGAAGGGATAGAACTAGTAAGCGATGATTTTAAGGAAAGAACTGCCGAAATTGAACTTGAATTAGAACGAATCGAATCAGCGAAACATAAAATAATCGAACTAGAAAAAATAGTTAAAGAACAGAAAAATAACGTAACTGAAAAAGAACAAATCCTTAGTGAAAAGCATCAAGAATTAGTTGCAAATCAAACGAAAATAAAGACAATTACAGAACAATTAGGTGATGATAATCGTTCTTTAGATGACGTAACAACAACGAAAGAACAGTTTGAACAAGAAATAGCACAATGGGAAATATGCAAACAAGAAATAGATGAACGTTTAGCAAAATTAAAAGAAAATCAATTATTACTAAAAAATAGCGAAGAACATCTTTCAAAAGAAAAAGCGACAAATCTTACTGAAAAAAACGCATTAGAACAAAAATTTACTGTTCTTTTAAAAGAATCTAATTTTGGATTAGATGAAAAAATAGTGCGTGATTTATTAAGGGAAGTCCCTAGATTAGAAGCAATTAAAGAAGAGCTGACTACTTTTGACAAGAAAAAAGATCAATTGATTTTTCAGTTGAACGAACTAAAACAAAAGCTAGAACATAAAGAGCAGCCAGAGATTACAGTGCTTCTAGATGAAATAGAGTCGTTAAAGGTCTTGATTCAAGCCAAAGAAGCAACCTATTATCAGCATCAAGAAAAAATCCAAGCGAATGAAAACATTCAAAAACAAGTCAAAGAATTAATTGCTTCAGTTGAGCATCAGTGGGAAGATATTACCGCATTACATCAACTTACAGCTACTGTAAATGGTGATAATCCTAGAAAAACAAGCTTGGAAAGATATGTACTTCAAACGTATCTAGAAAAGGTTTTAAACGTCGCTAATCAGCGTTTAGACTTGTTGACGAATAATCGTTACCAATTTGAACTGAATCAAGATTCCGGCAGCTATAAAAATCAAACGGGGCTTGAAATCAATGTTTATGACGACAATGCAGGAAGCAGCCGCAGCGCCCACACTTTATCTGGCGGTGAAAGTTTTATTGCTGCTTTAGCGTTAGCCTTATCTCTTGCTGAAGTGATCCAAGAGCAGGCAGGAGGCGTTTTAATCGAAGCATTGTTCATTGATGAAGGATTTGGTTCTTTAGATGAAGAGGCCTTAGAAATGGCTATGGAAGCACTAGAAACTATTGAAAACGAAGGAAGAATGATCGGTATTATAAGTCATGTAAATGAATTGAAAGCAAGAATTCCGCAACAATTACAAATTAAAACAAATGGAAATGGTCAAAGTAAAGTGACCTATCAAACAGCGTAGGGAGGTGAGCAGATGAAATGGAGTATTCCAGAACGAATTGTTGAACGTGGCAGAGAATATATGAAAGACGGCAGAGTCTTGTCAATTGTGCAAGATCCTGAAAAAAAGATCTGGCATGCAGAAGTTTTAGGAAAAGAACTTTATCGTGTGCAACTAGATGGAACTGCTAAAGAAAATGATATTTGTGAATGTCCCTATTGGATGGATCACAGCTATTGTAAGCATACGGTAGCTGTTGAATTAGCTTTACGTCAAAGAGGCACTTCAAGAATTATCAAAGATGATCAACCGGTAATTTTTGAGAAACGTTCTTTATCAGTTTCTGAGATGTTCACCAAAGGTTTTGCCAAATTGAATCAGTCTGAGAGTCAAACTAAACTAGTTCCGCTAGTTGTAGAATACATTGTAGATGTGATTGAGACCAACAGTTATTATCCAGAGTTAGCTGTTTTAGGAGTTTCTTTACGTATTGGCTATCAAGGAGTCAAACCTAAAACATACATTATTAAAAATATTGGCGAGTTCTTTCAAGTTTTTCAAAAAGAAGGATCATTCTTGATCAATAAGCAGCATTATTTTGATCTCAAAAAAGAAGCATTTCCCATAGAAACACAAGAATTGTTAGAGCAATTGGCAGCTATTTATCAAACAACTCAATTGCTGGGTACAAATGGAGTTCAAGTAAAAGGGAAAATAGAGAAGCGTTATCTAGTTTTACCAATTGATCAAGGACGGCAACTACTTGAAAAAATGAGTCAACTTCCTCATTTTCAACTAAATGATGAAGGCAAAAAATATCGTCACTTAACCTTCATAAAAGGTACGTTGCCACTCTTTTTTGCTGTAACTAAGCAACCAGATAAGACCTATAAATTAGAGATTGATGATCACATAACAACATTTTTATCCCATTATCATTGGGGTTTTTGTCAAAATCAAGCGTTTATTTTTTCACAAGAACAAGAAGCGGTTTATACAACGTTATTACAATTATTGAAACGGGTTGAAAAACCTGAAATCATATATGAAAAGCATGAACTATCTGATTTATTCGGTTCGGTCATTCCACTATTGAAAAAAATTGGAACGGTAACCGTCAGTGAGGATGTATCCGAAGAAGTAGTCTATCATCAATTAGAAACGATCTTTATTTTTCGAAAGATTAAAGGAATGATCAAAGTTCGAGTGGATTTCACATACGGAAAAGTGATTTTTTCAACTGATGATGAGTATTCAGTTGCGTCTGGAGCCAATCAAGAAGTTGTCCGTGATAGCAAAAAAGAACAAGAAATTCTAGAGCAATTATCAACGTTTGGCTATCAAAAAGAAACGACGGGCTATGAAAAAAACTTACCATCGGGTGAAAGACTGTATTATTTTTTTAAAGCGGAAATTCCGACTTTCCGTCGTTTAGGCGAGGTTCGCATGGGAAAAAAACTAAGAGAATTATTCTTAGATGCAGCTCATCATCAACCAACGATAGAAGTTTCCGATTCCGATTCTTGGTTAGATGTCCGCTTTGACATTACGGGGATAGAAGAACAAGAAATTGACGCTGTTTTAGCAAGTTTGTTACGAAATGATCGTTTTTATACATTACAAACAGGAGAAGTCCTAGCATTAGATTCAGAGGAATTCCAACAAACAAGTGAAATTTTGACACTTTTAAGAAAGAATATGAAAAATGTTCAAGGAACGATTCAGGTACCTAGAAATCAAGGATTGATGATTGAGAATATGTTAGAAAACAATTCTAGAGCACATTTTTCAGATTCTTTTAAAGAAATGGTATCTAATTTAACCCATCCAGAAAATTTCGATGCTGCTTTGCCTGATAATATCCAAGCAACGCTTAGAACTTACCAAATTGATGGGTTTAAGTGGTTAAAAATGCTTAGCTATTATCAATTCGGTGGAATCTTGGCTGATGAAATGGGTTTAGGTAAAACTTTACAGACAATCACCTATTTATTGTCTGAAAAAGAGGAACAGAGCGAAAAAGGAGCTGCTTTGATCGTGGCACCAGCTAGTTTGATTTACAACTGGGCAGCGGAAATAAAGAAATTTGCTCCTGATTTACAAGCGGAAGTTGTTGCTGGAAACAAATCAGAGCGTGAAAAATTAGCAAATCAAGCTGGTTTAGATGTTTTGATTACCTCTTATGCCAGTTTAAGACAAGATATTGAGATGTATCAGAGCTTACATCTCGGTTACTTGGTTTTAGATGAAGCTCAAATGGTAAAAAATAGTGGAACAAAAACTGCTCAAGCCTTAAAAAGTTTGACGGTTCCTCAACGTTTTGCCTTGAGCGGTACGCCAATAGAAAATAATTTAGATGAATTATGGTCGATTTTCCAAATGATTTTACCAGGATTATTTCCAACGAAAACTTTATTTAGATCAATGAAACCTGAAGAAATCGCTAAAATGATTCAACCCTTTATTTTAAGGCGTGATAAAAAGACAGTATTAGAGGACTTGCCTGATAAAATCGAAAGCAATCTTTACAGTGTACTGACAGAAGAGCAAAAAACAGTTTATTTAGCTTATCTGAAACAAATGCAAGAAGATGTTAGTCAAATGGATCAAGATGCCTTTAAAAAGAATCGATTAAGCATTTTGGCTGGGCTGACTCGTTTACGTCAAATTTGTTGTGATCCTAGTCTATTCATTGATGATTATACAGGCGGTTCAGGTAAATTAGAGCAGGTTAAGGACTTGCTGACGGCTGCTAAAGAAAATAATCGTCGAGTGTTGCTTTTTTCTCAATTTACAAGTATGTTATCAATCATCGAAAAAGAGCTTCATGAATTGGGATTAACAACGTTTTATTTGAGAGGAAGTACGAAACCTAAAGAACGCATGGAAATGGCAGATGCCTTCAATGCTGGCGAAAAAGATGTCTTCTTGATTTCGTTAAAAGCTGGGGGGACAGGATTAAACTTAACGGGCGCTGATACTGTGATTTTATATGATTTATGGTGGAATCCAGCGGTAGAAGAACAAGCGGCTGGTCGGGCGCATCGGATCGGTCAAAAGAATGTTGTAGAAGTCTGGCGTATGATCGCTGAAGGGACAGTTGAAGAAAAAATGGACTCCTTACAGCAAGAAAAACGCGAATTGTTCCAAAAAGTGATTCAAGGAAATGAAGAGCAGTTAGCAAAAATGACAGAAGACGATATTCGAATGATTTTAAGTATTGGTGAATAATAAAATAGTGCAGCGACTCATCGTCAAAATTTACCGATGAGTCGCTGCACTATTTTTATTTACAAAAATTAAGCAAATAGAGCTTGAATTGTTGGCAATAGATCATCAAATGAGGTAACTTCTTTAAGGTGGGTAGCCTCTTCATGGGAAGGCATCTCTCTTAAGCGATGATTGAACCATACAGATTTCCAACCACCATTTTTGGCACCAGCGATATCATTTTCAAAACTATCACCCACGTATAGGGTATGTTCAGCCTCCATAGAAAACTCTTTGGCTGCTAAGTCAAAAATCTCTCTTTCTGGTTTTTGAAAACCAGTACTTTGAGAAATAATGATGTTGTCGGTAGGAACCCATTTTTCTAGCTGAAGTTGTTTGACTTTTTTAAATTGATGATCTGTGGGACCATTTGTAATAATTCCCATGGGAATCTTTTTTTCTTTCAAGAAATCAAATACTTTTTCTACTTCTGGATGCATGACAATATTATCCAGTTCATCTTCATAGATTTTTTGGAACCTTAAGCCCTCTGCTTTTGAAACAGTGGGATAATTTAAATCTTTTAAAGATTCATCAATGCGATAAAAGCGCATGTACTCTAACGTCCATTCATCAGACATAACTTTTGGGAAAGTTTCATCACTATGGAACCTAAAGCGAATGTATAATGCGTGCATGTCTTCTGGCTTTACAGTAGGAAAAATTGCTTGAATAGCATTTCTAAATGGTTGTTGTTGGTCATAAATTGTATCATCAACGTCAAAAACAATGGTTTTCATTAAAAAAATTGCACCCCTTAATAATTTTCAAAATCCTTTATCATTGTAGCGAACTTTTTCACAAAAGAACAGAAAGAAAAATTTTAATTTAAATTAGAAAGTAAGTGAAAGAGATTTAACGGGTTTGAATGTGAGTATCAAAGGAATTAGGGGGTATAAAAAATAAAGATCTGGTGCATAACTCTACAAGTTATACACCAGATCTTTAAAATCGGAATAAACAGTGAGACAAAAGCAGACTATGCTTTGCTTAGATCACATTAACTTCTCAGAGTTAAACACCTTTGTCCCAATCGCTGTTTTTATATACTACAATCCGGCAAAATCATTTGGATCTGTAGATAATTTGTAATTGTATTGAATAGTATAGTTCATAGGTTGAAGAGATAAATTAGTTATTCGAGCAATTCGGAAGTTTGTTCCAAAGTACCCAGCTCCTGCCGTTGATTTATAGAAAAGATTACTGTTGTATCCAGCAACAACTTCGCTAGCGAGAACGCAGTTACCATCAGGGGATATTTGTTCAACTAAAAAGTTTTCAGAACTATTGGAAGTTGGTTTTGCATAAAACTTAACATTTACATGATATCCTGAAATGACAGGCAGTTTAGGGATAGCAAATTCCACTGTTTCAAATGGTTTAATATCTTTATAAATATCAGAACCAGTGAAATAAGGTTGGAATGAAGAGCGTTGATTAGAAGTACCAACTTCTTCGGCAGAAGCATTCATTCCTGATACAGCTAAAGTAGCAAAAGTCAGAGCAACAAGTAAACCAAATTTCTTTTTCATAATAAAATAATCCTCCTAAAATATTATTTGTTACATAAATATAGTATCATGAGAATAATAATAAATCCAATATGACGATTATATTTTACTTTTAAAATGAAATATTTTATTTATTTTTGTTTTTAAAGGTATAATAATTAGAATTATCTTGCATTTTATTGACTGTTTTTTTAAAGTAACATCAATAGTAAATTGAGGTAGGGGATAATTCAGTATATGAGCAAAGAAACACCGATAAGACCTATCTTCCCCAAGACATAAGTGACTCATCGGTGTTTGTTATGGTGCACATGTATAGCTATAACCTAACAAATTGCTTTAATCTTTTCAAGTGATTGATATATCAACATTTATAGTATTCAAAATGTCTGAAACACAATGGAACTATCATCAATTCAGATTAGTTTATTAGTTAGTGTTTTGATTATTTTTCCTTATTTTCGGATCCCCAATAACGAAAACTGCTCCAAAGATAATCGATAATACTGTCCAAATATATAAATTACCATATCCACCGGCAATATAAAATCCAGCAGCAATAAAGTTGCCATTACCAGAAGAATTTTTAGTTGTAATGGCAACTATTCCAGCTACTAATAAAGAAAAGGCCAAAAGCATACCTGTAATTCTGTCAGTCTCAGCTTTATTCTCTATGTCATTCACAAGTTCAGCAATAGAAGATTGAAACAGTAGTAATAATGATAAAATAATACTTATAACACCAATAACTAGTTTTGTTGTTTTCACTTAGACTCCCCTTTTATTAATGATAGTATGCTATACGTGAAATATATAGCCTTATTTATAGTATAGTTAAAATAACGTTTTTTCAACTTGAAATCTGTTTATTTTTATCCTATTTTGGTCGTTTTTACTTTTAAACTTGGATAATCTGATTTTAAAGCAAAAATAATAACAGTATACGCTGCTTTTATTGATGGTTTCAGACTTTGCATCCAAGACTTTCTTTGCGTATAATAATAGCAGTGTCAAAAAAAGAAAGAGGGAGTTTATGTTAAAACGATTTTTTAATTATTATCGACCGTATAAGCATTTATTTATTTTAGATTTTGGTTGTGCTGTTCTAGCTGGTTTACTGGAATTGGCATTTCCAGTTGTTGTGAATCAAATTATTGATAAAATTATGCCTAAAGGAAATTTTCGTTTGATTGCACTAGCCTGTATTGGGTTGCTTTTATTTTATATACTTAATACTTTTTTACAGTATATCGTAGTATTTTTTGGTCATAAGCTTGGTGTAAATATTGAAACCGACATGCGTCGTGAACTTTATAGACATTTACAGACACAACCTTTTGAATACTATGACAATCAAAAGACTGGTAAATTGATGAGCCGTTTAACAACAGATTTATTTGAGATTTCTGAAGTGGCTCATCATGGTCCAGAAGATGTGTTTATCACTGTGATGACATTAGTTGGAGCATTTTATTTGATGCTTAGAATCCATGTACAGTTGGCTTTGGCAACTTTTATAGTTTTACCTTTTATTACCATTGCATTGGTTTTCTTCAATAAAAAAATGACAAAAGTTAATACGAAAATTTATGATAACCTTGGGGATTTTAATGCAGGTGTTGAAGCTTCTGTTAGTGGGATTCGTGTAACGCAATCTTTTGCTAATGAGCCATTTGAACGTCAGCGTTTTGAGGGATTGAATCAAGCGTACCGTCAATCTAAAATCACTTTTTATAAAGTGATGGGAATTAGTTCAGCATATAATTACTTTTTAATACGGCTGATTAACCTTTTCACCTTGATTTTTGGCGCATACTACTCAATTAAAGGTGAAATTACAAGTGGGGATTTTGTTGGATTTATTTTACTGGCCAACGTTTTTGTCCGTCCAATCGAAAAAGTAAATAATATGATTGAAAGTTATCCAAAAGGAATTGCTGGTTTTAAGCGTTTCACTGAAGAAATAGACAAAGAACCTGCAATTCAAGACAAACCAAATGCTTTAACCGTTGAGCATTTACATGGAGATATTATTTATGAAGATGTTTCATTTTCATATGCTGATTCTACGAAGGTATTAAATCATATAAATTTGAAAATTGTACCAGGTGAAACTGTGGCTTTCGTTGGTCAAAGCGGCTCTGGAAAAACAACGCTTTGTAATTTGTTGCCAAGATTCTATGAAGTATCAGAGGGGAAAATTACGATTGATGACATCAATATTCAAGATATGACTTTGGCTTCTTTAAGAAGTCAAATTGGTATTGTCCAGCAAGATGTTTTCTTATTTCCAGGGACGATTCGTGAAAATATTGCTTATGGAAAATTAGATGCAACAGAAGAAGAAATTCAACGAGCAGTTAAGTTAGCCCACTTAGAAAAAGTGGTTGATCAACTGTCAGAAGGTCTAGATACGATGATTGGCGAGCGAGGTGTTAAACTTTCAGGAGGGCAAAAACAACGTGTAGCGATTGCTCGAATGTTTTTGAAAAATCCTCCCATTTTAATTCTTGATGAAGCAACTTCCGCATTGGATACTGAGACAGAACAAGTGATTCAAGAGTCATTGAATTCTCTAGCAGAAGGAAGAACAACGTTAATTATTGCCCATCGTTTGGCAACAATCAAACATGCTACGCGTATTATTGTTGTTAGCGAAAAGGGCATTTTAGAAGAAGGAACCCATGATGAATTATTGGCAAAAGGCGGACATTATCGCAGGTTACATGATGCGCAATTTAGAGACTAAAAAACAGGCTGATTCGTTCAGCCTGTTTTTTTGTCTTATCTTCGTGGTTTTCTACCTAAACCAATCGCATTTTTCATACGTTGTAATGTTTTATTAGCGACAAGACGTGCTTGTTCAGCACCTCTGTCAAGGATATCATCTAACTCATCAGAAGCTAATAACTCGTGATAACGCTCTTGAATCGGAGCTAGCAGTTCAACGACAGCTTCTGCCAAGTCTGTTTTAAACTCACCGTAGCCTTTTCCGTTATAAGCACTAGCCAATTCCTCAACAGAACGACCTGTAGATGCTGAGAAAATACTTAATAAATTGGAAATTCCAGGTTTATTTTCTGGATCATATTCAATGATGCCAGTTGAATCAGTCACAGCGGATTTGATTTTTTTGCGAATAACATTAGGTTCATCTAACATTGAGATAAAGCCTTTAGCATTTGAATCAGATTTACTCATTTTGCTAGTTGGATCTTGTAAGCTCATTACACGTCCGCCCTGTTCAGCAATTTTTACTTCAGGAAGGACTAGAATTTCTTGGTTTTTTTGTGCATAACGCTTGTTAAAACGTTCGACAAAATCTCGTGTTAATTCTAAATGTTGTTTCTGATCATCACCGACGGGAACAAGATTTGCATTATATAAAACAATATCTCCCACCATTAACGGTGGATAAGTTAAAAGACCAGCACTAACTCCTGTACGTCCATTTTTTTGTGATTTATCTTTAAATTGGGTCATTCGCTCTAATTCACCGATAGTTGTATTACATTGAATAATCCAGGCCGCTTCAGCGTGAGCTGAGACTTCAGACTGAATGAAAATTGTTGCTTTTTCAGGATCCAGACCTACAGCTAAATACAAAGCTGCTAGACCACGGGTTTGTTGACGAAGTTTCACAGGATCTTGAGGGACTGTGATTGCATGCTCATCAACAATACAAAAGTAACAGTTGTAGTGATTTTGTAATTCAATAAATTGTTTCATTGCACCAATATAATTTCCAATAGTTGGTATTCCGCTTGGCTGAATGCCAGAAAAAATAGTTTCCATAAATAACCACCTTAATTAATTAATAAAAGTCATTGATATTATTATACAGCTAAATAAAAAAAAAAACAGGAGTAGGATGAAAAAATAAAATGTTAGAATTTTTAGACTAGCACATTTTTTACAATATAAAAAATAGGTATCAATTTTGTAGAATGAAAACGTTATAATTTTATGTCTAAAAAAAAACGAATTTTATTTGAATATTGAAAAAAAAACCGTAAAATAACGGGAAATTATGTTTTTTTTTGGAAAAATAGCTAGTATTTTGACTTGAAGTTGGGTATACTTACATTAAATAGGAAAGTAGTAAGCTTTTCTGTTTCAAAAATGTGGCGAGATCCACAAAAAGGAGTGATGCACATGTTGACACTTTATACTTCCCCAAGTTGTACGTCTTGCCGTAAGGCTCGTGCGTGGTTACAAGAACACGAGATTCCATTCAAGGAAAGAAATATTTTTTCAGAACCATTGAATATTTCTGAACTGAAAGCAATTTTGCGAATGACAGAGGATGGAACTGAGGAGATTATCTCCACTCGTTCTAAAGTTTTCCAAAAACTAAATATGGATTTGGATGAGCTTCCGTTGCAAGACTTGCTAGAGTTAGTAAAAGAGAATCCTGGATTGTTGCGTCGACCAATAATGATTGATGAAAAAAGATTACAAGTTGGTTTTAATGAGGATGAAATTCGACGTTTCTTGCCAAGAGGAGTTCGGCAACTGGAATTACGTCAAGCGCAATTGATGGCAGGTTTATAAATGTAAAATGAGAACCTTTGTCCTTGTGACAGAGGTTTTCTTTTTCTTTGGAGCTTTACATAATAAAAGTAAACAATTATAAAAAAAAATACATAATAAGAAAAATGAGTTTCAAGGAAAATACAAAGACACTAGTTTATTTGTAAATATTGTTACTTTTCCCTTTACATTTGGCGTGATTCCGCTACAATGTACGTAAGAATAAGTTTCCTGATAGAGCAAAAGTGAGGTGTAGCGACATGGAAATGGAACATATCAATGAAAATACCATACGTGTGTTGATTGGTAATGAAGATTTGGCTGACAGAGGAATTACATTTTTGGATTTACTTGGCAACCACAAGGAAGTAGAGAATTTTTTCTACAGTATTTTGGAAGAAGTTGATGTGGAAGATGAATTTCAAGGTAGTGAAGCTGTTACCTTTCAAGTTCTACCAAAAAGTGATGGGTTGGAACTATTCATTAGTAAGAATGCATCAATCGATGAAGTATCTAATTTTGAAGGGTTTAATGATTTAAATTCAGAAGAAGTTAGTAATATTATTCGTAAACAAATAGAAGAAGATTTTGCTGATGATACACAGGAATTTACTGATAATACAGTGAAAAATCTGGTTTTTGAACTAAATGATTTTGATACAATGGTGCAGTTAGCAAATGAAGTATACTTGCAGTCTGTGGTAGCAAATTTATATACATTTAAAGGAACATATTATCTCCAAGTTATTTTCTTATTGGATGAGTTAGGAAAAACAGATGTGGAAAACGAATTAGCTCAGCTATTAGAGTTTGCTAATTTATCTACTGTTACTCCAGAAACGCTCAATGAATATGGAACGTGTGTTATGGAACGCAATGCGTTAGAGCTAACAAGATATTACTTTAAATAAGTGCCAAAAATGATGTAAAGCGATTAGAGCTTTACATCATTTTTTTTGTGAATAATCATTTCTCCTGCGTACTTTAACTACGGGGGGAATAATATGTTCAATGCATGTACAAAAGAAAAGGAAGTCATTACGTTACTGAATCAATCTAGAGAAGAGATTGAACAATTGAAAGAGGAAATGTATTTTTGTCCTGTTTGCCATGATCCTGTTCGCATTAAGAATGGAAGAGTTAAATTGCCGCATTTTTCTCATTATAGGAACAGTACTTGCAGTATTTATTTAAACGGTGAGACTGAGGAACATTTGGTGTTGAAAAAGGTTTTTGCCAAATGGTGTGAAAAACAATCAATTGATTATGAATTAGAAAAGCATCTGCCAGCGTTAAATCAGCGTCCTGATCTTTTGATAGGAAATCTTGCGATAGAAATTCAATGTAGTTCGTTAAGTACTCAAAAATTGGTAGAAAGGACTCAAAGTTATCAGAAACATGGTTATGTTCCCATTTGGATTTGTGGTAAGAAACTCTTTTCAAATCATCAAGTTTTAAGTGAACTAGCCAAAAATTTATGTTATTACTCCAAAAATCTAGGCTTTTATTTATGGACAGTGGATTGGGAAGTGAAAGAGTTAGTCTTACATTTTCACATTGAGGAAGATTGGAAAAAAAGAGTCTATTCTTCCAAAAAAACATGGGAATTTTACAGCGATTTTTTATTAAAAATTTTTGACTTTCCCAACAAATCAAAAATTTATAGTCAAAGAACGTTTGAAATAGGTAAGTTGATGAAAGAGTACTATTATGATTTGGGTAGAAAATTATATAGGAGAGATAACCAAATACGAGTGATTCAAGCAGAGTTATATAACAATCGTTTTCATATCCTTCAGCTGCCAACTTGGTTCTATTATTCGGGAATACACATTTTTTGTTGTAGAGGATCAGATATTTTATTAAAAGTGAAAATTTGGAATTTGGTCTATTTTTTTAATCAGAATGTTATTGAGCATTCAGAACTAATTGAGATTTTAATGAAAGAATTGGAAAAGTCCGTCGATTTTTTTTATGAGATGCCTAATGTTTGTATGAGCTTGATGCAAGAGTATTGCTTAAATCAATTACTTGCTTATTTGATTACGTGTAAACATTTAGTGAGAGTTGAAAATGGTTGGAAAGTTTTGATGGGTAATCCAAATCAAAGTATCGCAGATGTGGGGGAAAGGTTGAAAAGAATCGAAAATAAATGTTTAATCACTGCTACTCCCTTTAAAAGTGTGATAAGATAAATCTATCTAACAATAATTTGAAAAGGAGCAAACGCTATGAGTGAAGCAAAACAATTACCAGAACGTTCAAGTTTACCAATAGAGATGACATGGGATTTGACGAAAATATTTAAGGATGATCAATCTTTTGATGAAGCCTTTCAAGCTTTATCAGATGAGTTGAAAGAAGTTGAACAGTTTAAAGGGACATTAGGAAGTGGAAGTAATGCATTTTTAAATAGTATTGAAATGTTACTAAGTATTTATCGTAAAATCGAAGTAATTTATGTCTATGCTCATTTAAAAAATGATCAGGACACTACCAATACGACATATCAGGCATTATACGCTCGTGCAAGTTCATTACTAGCCCAGGCTAGCGAAGCGGTTGCTTGGTTTGAGCCAGAAGTATTATCGCTAAACGATGAGAAAGTTTGGGGATATTTCGATGAAAATACGAAGTTAGAGATGTATCGTCATTTTATTGAGAATATTTTGAGTGAAAGACCACATATTTTATCGGCAGATCAAGAAGCGTTATTAGCTGGTGCGGGTGAAATTTTTGAAGCATCAAGTAATACTTTTTCTATCTTAAACAATGCGGATCTTAAATTTCCGGTAATCGAAAATGAAAATGGAGAAAAAATTCAACTGACTCATGGTGTTTACGGTCAATTAATGGAAAATATCCATAGAAATGTTCGCGAAGAGGCTTTTAAGGGGCTATATACTGTATATGAGCAATTCAAAAATACATTTGCTCAAACATTAAGCTCACACGTTAAAGCGCATAATTATAAAGCTAAAGTTCGTAACTATTCATCTGCAAGAGAAGCTGCATTGAGTAACAACCATATTCCAGAAAGTGTATATGATACGTTAATTGATGTAGTAAATCAAAATTTATCATTGCTTCATCGCTATGTGTCGTTACGCAAACGCCTATTGAAACTGGATGAGCTGCATATGTATGATATGTACACGCCGATACTAGGAGAAGCTTCAATCAGATATTCTTATGAAGAAGCAAAGGAAAAAGCGATTACTGCCTTAAAACCGATGGGAGAGGAGTACTTAGATGTTGTTAAAACAGCATTTAATGACCGTTGGATTGATGTTACCGAAAATCAAGGAAAACGTAGTGGTGCCTATTCATCTGGAGCCTATGACACAGTGCCTTATATTTTAATGAACTGGCATGATAGCTTAGATCAATTATACACATTGGTTCATGAAATGGGACATAGCGTTCATAGTTATTTTACTCGCAACAATCAGCCATATGTTTATGGTGACTATTCAATTTTCTTAGCGGAAATTGCATCAACGACTAATGAAAATCTGTTGACAGAATATTTATTGGAGACAGAAATGGATCCACGTATTCGTGCGTATGTATTAAATCATTATCTAGATGGCTTTAAGGGAACAATTTTCCGTCAAACACAATTTGCCGAATTTGAACATTTTATTCACACTGAAGATGCCAAAGGTACGCCTTTAACTAGTGAGTATCTAGGTGAGTATTACGGAGATTTAAATCAGAAGTATTATGGCCCAGAAGTGATGAAAGATCCAGAAATTTCTTTAGAATGGTCGCGTATTCCTCATTTTTATTACAATTACTATGTGTACCAGTATGCTACAGGCTTTTCAGCAGCATCAGCGTTAGCAAATAAAATTCTAGCTAATGAACCACTTGCTTTGGAAAAATATTTGACTTATTTAAAATCTGGAAGCAGTGACTATCCAATAGAAGTAATGAAAAAAGCTGGAGTAGATATGACTAAACCGCAATATATTGAAGATGCTATGACTATTTTTGAATCAAGGTTGAATGAATTAGAACAACTTGTAGAAACTCTAGAGAAATAAAAGAAACAAACTCGCCTCCTAATCGAATAGGAAGGCGAGTTTGTTTTTTGTTTAAAATTAAAGTAGATGCAAATGACCATGTGGAACACGTGATTCATCGAAATTATTTAATTCAAATTTTTCATGAAAATATTGTAGCGTATCTTCTGATGTTTCACATAATTTTTTGATTTCATCCATTGACTCGCAATCTTCTACGAGTACTCCGAAATCACGGTCACATGTATAATTGTATACCACTGCCGAAGGGTGTTTAACAATACCCATTTCACGAGCAATTTGTTGATCTGTTTGAAATGATTCTTTGACAAAATCAGATTCTCGATCAGCTTTGAACATATCCAAATCACCACCAGCTTCTACGACAAGTTTTTCAGCCAGTTCTGATGAATAGGGAAGGTTATCTACTGCTACAGACTGTTGTAAGCCTAGAAGCAAATGACGTCCTTTTTTCTTACCTTGTAATTGTGCTGCTTTATAATCCAATGCAGCGGAATAAACATCTTCAAATAATTGATTCCGTTGTTCAATATCATGAGATGGAATATCAAATAATTTTATAAGATGGTTTATGGTTCGCATATTAACTAGTGGGATAAAACGAAACTGGATTTTTTTATTCTCAGTTTCAACCAATTTTAAAATATCCTTTTCTACGTTGAGACAAATGCCCCCCAAAGGATTAACGAACAGATAGATTTCAATCATTCATACTTCCTCCAATTTGACCCTTTTGCAACCAGACATCATTTCTCAACTAAGTGTCCCTAATTTATCAGAAAATCTGGGAAAAATGAAATGATATGTTTTTACTATTATAACTTCTTAATCTTTTTCTTTCGAGCTTAGCATCATTCGCTGGATTTTGTTTGGTGATGGGGTTTCTTTGATATTCAAAGTATCCAATAAAAAAAGAAAACTTTCTTTGCCTTTTTTTACGTCTTCGACTTCTAATTCCAATTCAAAATCATGTTGCTCATTGTACCAACTTTCATCTAGCGCGAGTAAACCTTGGGGAAGTTTGATTTCTGCTCGTTTAGTTGTTAAGCTGCCGATTAAACGTAAATCATTTTTGTTGATTCCTAAAGTAGTCAACTTGCTGAATACATTTCCAGAATCTGGAAGTATGGCCGATTCAACAATACGCTGTGCTTCTTCAATAGAAATGGTATCATTGATTTCCAGTAAGCCAACTTTCTCTGGAATCTTCAAAGTGATTTCTGCATTATTTGATAGTGTACGAACTCTTAAACCGATACGTCTTTTTTTTAATTGAAAATCAACCGAATCAAAGTAATAATTGATTTGGGTAAAAAATTGATCTTCTTTTAATTGAAAGTAGTTAATCGTGTGTTTGAACTCTTCAATAGAGAGTAATGTTTTAAATTCTATTTCCAAATTTTCGCTCACTGATTTTTGACCTACTTTCTTTAATTTAATTCAATTTTTACATACTTTACCTATTTACGTCAAGAAAAGTGAACTAGAAGTTAAAAAGTACGCTATTCTCGAAAAAATTTACACAATTTCTCAAATTACCCTATTTTTGTCGGCTCTATGGTAAAATAAGCTGTGAATCAAATTCAAAGAAATAGAGGGATAAGGATGGAGAAAGAGTGGGAGCTTTTTCTGGCACCGTATGAACAGGCTGTTGGAGAAATGAAAGTCAAGCTGCGCGGTATTCGTAAGCAGTTTCGAGAACAAAATAAACATACACCTATTGAGTTTGTAACTGGTCGTGTGAAACCAGTGGACAGTATTTTAACGAAAGCGGCATTACGTAATATTTCTGTAGATCGTTTGGAAGAAGAGATGCAGGATATTGCAGGGCTTAGGATCATGTGCCAATTTGTTGAAGATATTCGTCAAGTAGTAGATATTATTCGAAATCGAAAAGATTTGAAAATCATTCAAGAACGAGATTATATCACAAATAAAAAAGAGAGTGGCTATCGTTCCTATCATTTAGTGATCCAGTATCCAGTTCAATTAATTACAGGTGAAAAAATGATTTTAGCTGAAATTCAAATTCGTACATTAGCAATGAATTTTTGGGCAACGATTGAACATTCTTTAAATTATAAATATCAAGGCGTTTTTCCAGAAGAAATGAAAGAGCGGCTGCAACGAGCGGCAGAAGCTGCTTATCAGTTAGATGAAGAAATGTCGACGATTCGTGAAGAAATTCAAGAAGCTCAGCATCTGTTTTCGCATGGGCGAGGAAAATCAAAAGATAATTACTATCAACGATTAACAGATAACAAAGAAGAGCCTGATAAAGAACAGGGGGAGTGAGATGAAAGTATCAATTGTTCATAATCATGAACACAAATCAAAAGAAGTTACCGGTCAATTACTCCTGTTATTAACAAAAAATAAAATAGAAATTGATGACCACCAACCAGATCTTGTTATTTCTGTTGGTGGGGATGGCACATTATTATCAGCTTTCCATCGTTTCAGTCATCGATTGAATGAAGTTAGTTTTTTAGGTGTCCACACGGGGCATTTGGGTTTTTATACGGATTGGCGCGACTATGAATTAGAAGAATTAGTTCAAAGCCTTCTGGTTCATCAAGAAAAAAGTATTAGTTATCCATTGTTAGACGTGAAAATTAGTTTCCATGGTAATAAACCAGATAAGCATTTTTTAGCATTGAATGAGTCAACAATCAAACGTGGAAATCGTACAATGGTGGCTGATGTATTTATCAAGGATGAACTATTTGAACGTTTCCGTGGGGATGGGTTATCTGTATCTACACCAACAGGATCAACAGCTTATAATAAAAGCATTGGCGGGGCAGTATTACATCCTAGTATTAATGCTTTTCAACTGGCTGAAATTGCTTCGTTAAATAATCGTGTTTTTCGAACATTGGGTTCTCCTATTGTGATTGCCCATACAGAATGGGTCGAAATCCAGTTGCAAGAAAGTAATGATTATTTAATTACGGTGGATCAATTAGATATTTATCAAGACGATATTAAGTCGATTTATTATCGAATTGCGGACGAACGCATTCATTTTGCTTCTTATCGACATATGCATTTTTGGCATCGAGTAAAAGATGCCTTTATTAGTGAGGATTAATAAGTTAATGGAATTTAATTGGATAGTTGAAAAGAAGGAACCACAGCAAGTAAAAAGTTTTCTGAAAGAGCAGGGAGTCTCTAAAGGTCTTTTAGCAAAGATCAAGTTTCAAGGTGGCAAAATCGAAGTCAATCAGTCTGTTGAAAATGCACTATTTAAGCTGTCTTTTGGGGATCAAGTAAAAATCACGATTCCTGATGAAGGGGAGCATGAGACCTTACTCGTTGATGATGTGCCGATCGATATTGTTTTTGAAGATGACCATTATTTAGTCGTTAATAAGCCAGCAGGTGTTGCTTCGATTCCTGCCCAATATCACCCTAATGGTACAATGGCTAATCGTGTGAAGGCTTATTATAAAGCACAACAGTATAAAAATCAGGTTATTCATGTAGTAACACGCTTGGATAGAGATACTACAGGTTTGATGCTATTTGCTAAACATGGTTTTGCTCATGCAATGTTGGATCAGGAATTACGTAAAAAAGAAGTGATCAAGATCTATCAAGCTTTAGTTGGTGGACGGGTATCAGAATTAAAAGACCATGACAGTATACAACTTCCAATTGGTCGAGATTTATCTTCAATACTAAAAAGAACAATAGTAGAAGGTGGACAGCAGGCTGAAACAGAGTACTGGCTGATGAAACGTAAGGCTGATGAAGCGTTAGTGAATATTCAATTACATACAGGGAGAACACATCAAATCAGAGTACATTTTGAAGCGATTGGATGTCCTTTGTTGGGGGATGACATGTATGGTGGCAAAATGGATAGCGGGATTTTACGCCAGGCGTTACATTGTTGTCAATTAAGTTTTATCCATCCATTTACGAAACAACGCTTAGATCTGACTTCTTCTTTAGCAGAAGATATGAAGAAAATTGCAGATCGACTATAGAGAATAGAAAGGAGAGGTACGTGTGAATGAAGGGCAAGAAATGGAAGATCATTTCTCATTGTTGTTAGAAAAATTGAAAGAGCAGCAAATGGCTGAATTTCGAGAGTTGTTTTTAACTCTTCATATCTATGAACAGGGACAATTTTACCAATCGATTGATGAAGAAGATAGAAAACAAGTGTATAGCTACTTATCTCCTAAAGAATTAGCGGATATGTTTGATGTTATTGAAGAAGATAACGAGAATATGAACGATTACATTGCAGAAATGCGTCCAAGTTACGCTGCAGAAATGTTATCGGAGATGTATACGGATAACGCAGTTGACTTATTAAATAAGTTAGATAAAAGCCAAAAGGCAAAGTACCTGAGTTTGATGAGTACAGAGGATGCTGGGGAGATCAAAGAACTGCTGCATTATGAAGATGATACAGCAGGATCAATCATGACGACAGAATTCGTCTCTATTGTTGCCAATCAAACAGTTCGTTCAGCGATGTACGTGTTGAAAAATCAGGCAGATGTGGCTGAAACGATTTATTATGTATATGTGGTGGATCAAGAAAATCATCTAGTCGGGGTTATTTCTTTACGTGATCTGATCGTGAATGATGATGATACAATGATTTCAGATGTATTAAGCGAGCGGGTAATTTCTGTGCATGTTGGGGACGATCAAGAAGATGTTGCGCAGACGATTCGAGATTATGACTTTCTAGCACTTCCAGTCACAGATTATGATGACCATTTATTGGGAATTGTAACCGTTGATGATATCATCGATGTTATCGATGATGAAGCGGCTAGTGATTATTCTGGTTTGGCGGGTGTCAACGTTGAAGAGGTCAGTGAAAATCCATTTAAGGCAGCTTCAAAACGTTTGCCTTGGTTAATTACGTTATTATTTTTAGGAATGTCAACAGCTACTTTAATCAGCCATTATGAAGAATTAGTTAGCGAAGCAAGTATTTTAGCTGTATTTATTTCATTGATCACAGGAACAGCAGGAAATGCAGGGACACAATCATTAGCGGTTGCAGTTAGAAGACTAGCGATATCAGATGAAAAAGATAATAATTTTGGTCGTTTGATTGTTAGTGAGGTATTAACAGGTCTAGTAACGGGTGCAGTGACAGGAGTAGCGATTTTTATTGTTGTGGGTATTTGGCAACATAATTTTCCTTTGGGATTCGTTATAGGAATGGCTATGCTTTGTGCAATTACTGTAGCAAATTTGGCTGGGAGTTTGATTCCCATGTTGATGGATAAATTAGGTTTTGATCCAGCAGTTGCTAGTGGTCCGTTTATCACAACTTTAAGTGATTTGACTAGTGTGCTGATTTATTTTAATATTGCTAGCTTGTTTATGCAGTATTTTATTTGAAAAATAATCAAAAAAAATAGGTTGGAACAAAAGTATTTTCCAACGTCTATATTATGTTTTAAGAGTCTGAAATACAACTTGCTAGTTGTGTCTCAGACTCTTTTTATTTGTTATCCTATATTTCAATCTGCTTTACGGTGCTGTATGTCTATATTTAGCGGTTAATTGATAAATAATAAAGGGTATAGCGACTGATAGGGCTAAACTGATCGATAGATATGAACCACAGCAATCTTCCGACAATCAAAAAGAATACGAGTTGTAAGCCAGAAGTGGCAAAGATAGGGTATACTCGTAGACATCCATAACCATTGTTATCGTGATCGAAACAAAACCAATCATATAGAGAGCTGTTTTCTTTTTTTCATGAATAAGTAACCTGCTTTCGTACGAGTTTTTTGAAAGATTATAAAAATAATATCTGGATAACAGAATTAACTTTATTGTAAAAAATAAAAATTGAAAAAACAAAGAATGCTATTTGTGAAAAAACAGCAACAGCTACAAGAGAAAAAAATCAAATGAACATTTAGATAATAAAAGAAACGATCGCCTCTGAATTAATTCAGTAGGATCGTTTCTTCTAGATTTATGATATTATCCGACGATTTTTGTTCCATGAACTTCACTGACTTGTAGAGCATCCACTACAGCATCAACATTTTTATCAGAAATGCCACCACCAGGTAAGATAATAATCCGATCATTCGCATAGTTAATCAATTCTTTTAGATGATCAAAATTTTCTTCAATTGGTGTTCCCGCAAGCCCTCCATGAGTTAATATACGGTGTACATCATGTTCTGCTAACCAGTCAATCGCCTTAAATTGATTTTCTTTGCTTAGTTCATCAAAAGCCATATGGAAAGTGATTTGTAGGCCTTCTGCGTTTTCAATCAATAGCTCTAATGCTTCTTCATCTAGCCAGCCATCATTTGCTAAACAGCCTAAAACAACGCCGTCTGTTCCCATTTTTTTTGCTTCGATTAAATCTGTATGCATGATTTTAAGTTCAATATCATTATAAATAAAATCTCCGCCCCGAGGTCTAATGATCGTCATCACTGGAATCGATTTTTCTCCAGCATATGAAATGACTTCCTCAATAACACCAGTACTTGGTGTTGTACCACCTACGGCTAAATTATCACACAATTCAATACGTCCAGCACCATTTCTAATGGCAGTAGGGATATCCGTGAAATTCTCGGCACAAAATTCTTTGATCATTCTTTCCACTCCTTGTCTTTTCTTCAAACGCATTGTACCATAATTATGCTTGTTGCCAAAGTCCTCTTATCGTTGTAAGATAAATAACGATAGTTTATCCACTTGTTTCAGAATTTATAGTGAATAGGAAGTAACCTTATGTTGAAAAAAATTGATTCAGCTCGTAATTTTTTAGAAAAACATCAAGAACAATTTCTTTGCCCAGTCTGTAAAAAGGGCTTTGAATTAAAAGGATATAGTTTGATTTGCGTAGAAAATCATCAATTTGATTTATCGAAAAAAGGAACGATTTATTTTCTTTCTCACAGCATTCAGACTGAGTATAATAAAAAAATGTTAGTTCACAGAAGTAAGATGATCAAAAGTGGGATGTATCAACCTTTATTAGAAAAGTTAATTGATACGATGGACTTAATTGGTCACACACTAGATGTAGGCTGTGGTGAAGGAAGTTTTTTATCAGAACTTTCTGATTTAGGTTTGGCGGGTTCTAAATTTGGTTTTGATATTTCAAAAGATGGGATTTATTTAGCTAGTAGTCAGCCGCTAGATGCATTTTGGTGTGTAGCTGATTTGACGAATTTACCATTTGCAGATCAATCTATGGATACGGTTTTGAATATTTTTTCTCCCTCTCATTATCGGGAATTCCAGCGTGTGTTAAAAAAAGATGGTACAGTGGTTAAAGTGATTCCAGAAGCAGGGTACTTAAAAGAGTTAAGAGCTGCTTTTTATCCAGAAGATAAAAACAAACAAAATTATTCCAATGAAAAAGTTTTAGCGAAGTTTTCTAAAGAAATGGATGTTTTAGTTAATGAACGAGTGACATTTACGTTTGCTATTCCACAAGAGAATCGTTTAGATTTATTGGAGATGTCTCCATTGGAGTGGGGAGTAGATGAACGGATAAAAGAAGAACTTAAAAAAAATCCACTAACAGAAATCACAATTGACGTTCGCATGTTAAAAGGTAAATTTAGGTAGCGCTTACATTTCGTTAATTTGCTAAAAGGTATTGCAAAGCTTCGGTAATGGTGTTATATTACATACAAGTTGTTTTTTCATTGGTTTTTATCAGGTTCCTGTTCTGATAAAAGTTAGTGAAAAGAGCTTCACTAACGTAGCGACTCGCAGTGATTGACACCGAGGCGATACGTTTTTTTTATGTTAATTTTAGTGAATAAAAATATATTTTGTGTCACTCAAATGAAAGGAAACTGTAATCATGACAAATCATATTGTATTATTTGAACCTCAAATTCCAGCAAATACAGGTAATATTGCTCGTACTTGTGCAGCAACTAACTCACCCTTACATCTCATCGAGCCGTTAGGTTTCCAAACAGATGATAAGCACTTGAAACGAGCGGGTTTGGATTACTGGAATGATGTGAATATCACGTATCATAAGAATTTGGCTGCTTTTTTAACTTATCTAGGTGATCAACCGTTGCATTTGATCACGAAGTTCGCTAACCAGACGTATAGTGAAGTGGATTATACAGATCATCAAGATCATTATTTTATGTTTGGGAAAGAAACAACAGGCTTACCAGAGGGCTTTATGCGTGAAAATGAAGAAAAATGCTTACGTATTCCTATGAATGATGAGCATGTTCGTTCGTTGAATTTGTCTAATACGGTTGCTTTAGTAGTTTATGAAGCACTACGCCAACAAGGTTTTCCATCATTAGAATTGAATCATCACTATGAACAAGATAAATTAGATTAAAATAGGTAGTCAAAAAGCTGTTCCTTCTTTTTTGAAGAGAACAGCTTTTTGATTTAGGAAAGATATTTGCTAAGAAATTGTCTTACTCGTGTAATTCCAAAGGTAAACCATCAGGGTCAAAGAAAAAAATCATTTTCTCACCTGTAAAAGTATCTGTTCGTATGGGTTCACATTCAATACCTTTCGTATTTAAAAAAGCAATCACATCTTCGATAACATCCACTTTAAAAGCCAAATGTCTTAAACCTAGCGCTTCTGGGTATGAAGGACGTTTGGGAAGTTCTGAGGAGATGAAAATCTCCAATTCATGAACGCCTAGCTTTAAATCTAGTTTGACATCGTTTTTATCTTCTCGATGATTTTCTCGAATAATATCAAATCCAAGTTTTTCTACATAGAATTCCTTCGTTTTTTGGTAATTAGAGCAGTTGATAGCAATATGATGGATATGTTCAAAGAACAAAGCTAGTTCCTCCTTTAATGGGGTCTTTTACATTTTTAATTATAACTCAGTTTTTTTGAAATACAATCAGACTGTTTTTTCTTTAGAACTCTCGTAGTTAAATGGAATTTTTATAGTGAAAATGATACACTAGTTAAGATAATTAATGGAAAACAACAACTTAGAAAATTAATAGATTAGAATCAAGGGAGTAAAGGCATGAAATTATATTTTACCCGTCATGGGAAAACGGAATGGAATCAGGAAATGCGATTCCAAGGAATGAGCGGAGATTCACCACTGCTTCCGACAAGTTATGAAGAAATCAAATTATTAGGACAGACGCTCAAAGAGATTCCTTTTGAAAAGATTTTTTCAAGTACTTCTCCCCGAGCAAAAAAAACGGCAGAAGGCATTAATCAAGAATTAGAGCAGCCAGTAGAAATCGTTTATACAGATCAATTGAAAGAGTTAGGACTAGGTAAATTAGAAGGACAATCTATCGCTAAAATGAGAAAAATCTACAGCGCAGAGCTAGATCATATGCGTTATCAATTAGATAGATATAATCCAGAAGAATTTGAAGGCGAACCGATTGAACAAGCAATTTTTCGCATTTCATCGGTTGTTGAACAAGCAGTTAAGACTGGAGAAGGTCCCTATCTTTTTGTTGGGCATGGTGCATCTCTAACGGCAGCTATCCAATCAATGTCAGGGAAAGAATTAGGTGAATTGCGTAATATGGGTGGGCTTAAAAACAACAGCTTGTCCATACTAGAAACGACTGAACCAGATCATGAGCAAGAGTATTTATTAAAACTATGGAATGATGATTCATTTTTACTGTAAACATATTTTAGGAATAGAAGCGGGGGAATTTGATGGATACACTGTTTGGAGAAGAGGAAAAAGAGTATGTAGTTGGGCAGGTCCAGGCAATCTTTTTTCAAAACCCCAGCAATTTTTATAAAGTATTACTGGTAAAAATTACGGATACGAATACAGACTATTTAGAAAAAGAAATCGTAACGACTGGTAGCTTTGGTCAAATTCAAGAGGAAGAAGTATATCGCTTTTTTGGGCATTTTGTTGATCATCCTCGTTACGGTAAGCAATTTCAAGTAGATAGTTATCAACAAGAACGCCCAACATCGGCTAGTGGCGTTGTAAATTATCTTTCTAGCGAAAAATTTCCTGGTATTGGAAAGCGGACTGCTGAAAAAATTGTCGAGATATTAGGAGAAGATGCAATTGATCGAATCATTGCTACACCTGATGTTTTAGAAGAAGTTCCTCAATTAAATGAAAAAAAACGCCAAACAATTATTGAAACAATTCGCCTGAATCATGGAATGGAACAAGTAATCGTTGGTTTGAACCGATATGGATTTGGTAGTCAGCTTTCATTTGCTATTTATCAAACCTACAAAGAAGAAACATTAGATGTCATTCATGAAAACCCGTATCAATTGGTTGAAGATATTGAAGGGATCGGGTTTAAACGTGCTGACAATATTGCTGAACAGCTGGGAATAGGTGCGGATTCTGATAAGCGAGTACGAGCAGCGATCACTCATGAGATTTTTCAACATTCTGTTCGTTCAGGAAATACTTATGTAGAAGCAGAGATGCTTTTAAGAGAAACAATTAATACCCTTGAAGCGAGCCGTCCTGTGGAGATCTCTTTAGATCAAGTAGCTGAACAGATCATTCATTTGGTTGAAGAAGGAAAAATTCAGCAAGAGGGAACGAAACTTTTTGAAAATAGCTTGTATTTTTCTGAGTGGGGAATCGGTACGTCCATTCAACGTCTACTTTCCCGAAAAAAAGAAATCAAGTATGACAAAAAAGACATTGAAAAAAATATTCGTGGTATTGAAAAAAGGTTAGGCATCCTGTATGGTGATTCCCAACAAACTGCCATAGAGGAAGCTATCAAATCACCTTTATTCATCCTGACTGGTGGACCTGGTACAGGGAAAACCACTGTAATTAACGGAATTGTTTCGCTATTTGCAGAGTTAAATGGACTTTCTTTGGACGTAAAAGATTATACGCAGGAAATGTTTCCTATCTTATTAGCGGCACCAACTGGACGAGCGGCCAAGCGAATGAATGAGACAACGGGGCTACCAGCAAGTACAATCCATCGTCTATTAGGGTTAACTGGACGAGAAAAAAATCCTAGTATGACAGCTAAAGAGCTTGAAGGTGGATTGTTGATCGTGGATGAAATGTCAATGGTAGATACTTGGTTGGCCAATACCTTATTCAAAGCGATTCCTACTAATATGCAAGTGATCTTTGTGGGGGATAAAGACCAATTGCCTTCAGTGGGCCCAGGACAAGTTTTACATGATTTACTGCAGATCAATGAAATCCCGAAAAAAGAATTGACAGAGATCTATCGTCAAGGTGACGGTTCTAGTATTATTCCCTTAGCCCACGAGATCAAACAAGGGAAATTACCGCAAGATTTTACTGTGAATCAAAAGGATCGTTCATTTTTCCCAAGTGACGTCCATCATATCGAAACGTACGTCCGTCAAATCGTGACGAAAGCTAAAGCTAAAGGCTTTTCCCCACAAGATATTCAACTGCTAGCACCAATGTACCGAGGAGCTGCAGGAATCGATGCCTTAAACAAAATGATGCAGGAAATTTTTAATCCAAATGATGGGACGAAAAAAGAAGTAAAATGGAATGAATCTGTTTATCGTATTGGTGATAAAGTTCTTCATCTAGTCAATACTCCTGAACTTAACGTATTTAATGGGGATATGGGAGAAATTGTGGGCATTATTTTGGCCAAAGAATCAGAAGATAAGGTCGATGAATTAGTAATTCAGTTTGATAATAATGAAGTTAGTTATAAACGTAATGAATGGAATAAGATTACTCTTTCTTATTGTTGTTCGATCCATAAAGCACAAGGCAGCGAGTTTAAAATGGTCATTTTGCCAATGGTTCATCAATACCATCGCATGCTGCAGCGTAATTTACTATATACAGCTGTTACGAGGAGTAAGGATATACTCATTTTACTGGGAGAAGTTCAAGCCTTTAATACGTGTGTGGCTCATGAATCTGCCAGTCGTTTGACAATGTTAAAAGAGCGAATTACAAGCGCTGATGACATGTCCTTAACGACAAGAATGCAGTTAGAAGCTTATGAAGACGGCTTGAATAAGGAATCACCATTCTCTGATACAGATGATCATAAGCCAGTTGTTTACGAAGCAGTTAAAGAGGAAAAAACTTCTGTAGTAAAAGAAACGATTGAACCACTAAAACCTGCACCTAAAATAGAAGAAATTTCTTTATTTAGTGAGCCTGTTCAAGATGTCGATGAACAAATTGAGACTGAAATTGACAGATTATTAACACCGGATTTAGTGCAACAACAAACGATAGATCCGATGATCGGGATGAAACAGACAACACCGTATGATTTTATGAAATAAATAGTTGATAAACTGGAGCAGTTAAACGGCTGTTCCAGTTTTTTCTTACTTATTGGAACTATTTCTTGCCTTGAAAACCATTCAATGTATATAATGAAAAGCAACACAGCGATGTGTTCAACTAAAAATGAAGGTATATTATTTTGGTAGAAATGAGGGAAGTGAATGGAAAAGAAAACGCAATCGGGTAAAGTTCAAACAGACACATTTTTGGCACAAATCGGTAATCATCAAAATCCAGTAACTGGATCAATCAATACGCCTATTTATTTTTCAACGACGTATGAACATCCAACACTAGGTGAGTCGACGGGCTATGATTACACGAGAACTAAAAATCCAACAAGAGAAGTCGTAGAGTCAGCGTTAGCCGTTTTAGAAAATGGTGCAGTTGGTTTGGCGACTAGTTCAGGAATGAGTGCTGTTCAAGTAGTATTTAGCCAATTCCCTGTTGGTAGTCAAATTGTCGCCTCTAGAGATTTATATGGCGGCAGTTACCGTTATTTTAAAGAGTTGGAAAAACAAGGCATGTATCACTTTATTTATGTAGATGATGAAAGTGGTTTTGAAAGAGCGATCACAAATGAAACCACAGCTGTATTTATTGAAACACCCACTAATCCTTTGATGAGTGAAGTGTCGATAGAGAATGTTGCAGTTTTCGCTAAAAAACATCACGCACAACTAATCGTTGATAATACTTTTTATACGCCTTTAATTCAGAGACCTTTAGACTTAGGTGCTGATATTGTTTTACACAGTGCCACCAAATATTTAGGCGGACATAATGATTTATTGGCAGGAGCCGTGGTAGCAGCTTCAAAAGAGATCGGTGAAAAATTAGCTTATTCCTTAAACACAACTGGAGCGGTTTTATCCCCTTTTGATAGTTGGTTATTGATCCGGGGGTTGAAAACTTTATCTTTGCGAATGGAGAGACATGAAAAGAATGCTCAAGCCATTGCTGCATATCTGAAAGAAAGTTCCCATGTTAAAGAAGTGATGTACCCAGGGCGTGGCGGTATGCTAAGTTTTAAAATTAAGAATCAAGATTCCATCAAAGCGTTTTTAAGAAATTTATCGATTTTTACTTTTGCAGAGAGTCTAGGTGGAGTGGAGAGTTTAATTACGTATCCGACGACACAAACACATGCGGATATTCCAGAAGAATTGAGAGAGTCTTATGGTTTAACGCCAGATTTATTGAGGTTGTCAACTGGTATTGAAGCCAGTGAGGATTTGATTGCAGATTTGACGCAGGCTTTTGAAAAATTAGATTAAAAAGAAGGGTGAGCTTAGTTGGCTCACCCTTCTTTTGATATTTTTAAAACCAAAATAATCTTGTTTCTGTTCCAAAAGAAATATCTGTACTTCTTTTACCTAAAATTTCACCATCTGCATGGATATATTGAGGAACGGTGGAAACAATTCGGAACTTACTAGATTGAAAGTGATGAAAGTACTTTGAGTTCATCTGCTTTTTTTGCATTAATAAGATAATCAGCCAAAAAATTTTAAATAGGCTAACACGTTCGACTAAAACAAAATCCAGAACTGGTTTGTGTGGATCAGCAACAGGAGCAATCGGAACACCACCACCGAAATAAGGATGATTCGTGACAGTACATAAAAATGCCCGATCAAATTCAAGTTTCTTACCATTCATCTCTACCAGAATCGGGAAGCCTTTTTGAGTGAATAATACCTTTAAAATAGAAAAAATATAAGATAGCGACCCCATATTAAACTTGTTTAATGCATGCTTTGATGCTGATGTGTTTGCGGCATTGACAATTGATGCGTCCAAGCCGATTCCAATATTATTAACAGCAAGTCCGCGCTCATCTTGAATGGATTCATCGTATGTGATCACGTGAATTTCTTTAGGACTTTGAGCTTTAAGTAACTGAAAAAAAGCTTTCTCCGCCTGTCTTGGAATTCCAACGCCACGAGCAAAATCGTTACCTGAACCACAGGGAATATACCCAATTGGAATTTTAGAATCGAATGATTTCAGTGCATTAAGAACGCTATGCAAAGTACCGTCTCCTCCAAGAACAACCAAAAGTGGGAATGACTCTATTTCCTCATCGTTGCTCCAAGGGATCAATATGTTTTGCGCCAAACTTTCAACAATTTCAATTTCATGTCCTGCATGACTTGTATAAAATGTCGTATAATCAATGCTTGCTGTTTGTAACTGTCGGATGATTTTGCCAGCTACTTTGCGACCTGTGCCGCTACCTGCATTTTCATTAATGACAAGATAAAAATGTTTCTTCATTTTTTTCCTCCCTGTACAAAGTTTTATTATAACAGACCGAGGAAAAATTAAGAATGCCGGAAGCTTGAAAAAATAAGAAAAAAAGACTGAACACTACATCGAAAGTAGTTTCTCATTGTTAAAGTGAGGATTATAAGATATAATGCCTACGTATCATTTTTTGAGGAGAAATCTCTTTTCAACAAGGTTCATCAACCATCCCTTGTAAAAAAACTCGGAGAAAGAAGGGGAAATTATGCAAGATACTGTCAATAAAAACAGTAAAGTAAAAGCCATTACTATGAATGGAATTGTGATGGCATTATATCTAGGTTTAACAATTTTAGTAGCACCCGTATCGTCAGGCCCCATCCAATTTAGAATTTCTGAAAGTCTGAATCATTTAGTTGTTTTCAACCGGAAACTGATGTGGGGCGTTTTAGGCGGAGTTGTGGTCTATAACTTTTTCTTTGGCTTTGGCGCCATGGACGCAATATACGGTGGATTACAATCCTTTATTTCGTTAGGATTGACAGCCTTATTACAAAAAAGAGTGCCTAATGTTATCGCTCGCTTAGCATTAAATACGTTATTTTTCACAGCGACAATGTGTATCATTGCCTATATGTTGGCACCAGCTGGCGGAGCAGCTTTCTGGGGGAATTATGCTACATTAGCGCTTAGTGAATTTGCCACAATGGCAGTAGCTGCACCAATAATGTTTTGGATCAATAAATCCGTTCATTTTGATAAACGACTTTGATCGATAAAAAAATTTTGTGAATGATATTATAGTATAAGAGGCTGGTTCAAGACAATAAAGTTTTGATTCAGCCTCTTAAAATTTTCTAACCAATTTAATGAAAAACTTTACTGTTCCTGTTGAATAAATTATGATAAGGTAATACAGAAGCTAAAATGTAGAGGAGTTTTTTTCTAATGTTTGAATTTAAAATTGGCGTGGATGCCAAAGAACACGATAAATTTGTGGAAAACCATCCCTTATGCAATTTACTGCAATCATCTGCATGGGCAAAAGTTAAAGACAATTGGGGTTCAGAGATCGTTGGTGTCTATGAAAATGGGACGTTGATTGCATCTAGCTTAGTTTTGATCCGCCCGTTACCAATGAAATTTTCAATGCTTTATACACCAAGAGGACCAATCATGGATTACACTAATAAAGAACTTGTGTCGTTTTTCTTCAAAGAGTTGAAACAATTTGGAAAGAAAAAACGTGCATTATTTGTGAAAATGGATCCAACGATACATTATAAAGATTTCCATATTGGTGAAGAGCAAACGATCAACTCATCAGCTCAAGCGATCATCGATAACATTATTGCAAGTGGAGCGAAACATCAAGGCTTGACTATGACCATGGATGCGACGATTCAGCCGCGTTTTCAAGCAAATATTTATAAAGAAGATTTTAGTGAAGAACAGCTATCAAAAAGCACCAAGAAAATGATGAAACAAGCCCAGAAAAAAGGTGTCACTGTAAAAACAGGACATAATGAGTTGGTGGATGATTTTGCCAAAGTTATCGAACTGACGACTGAACGGCAAAATATTTCACTTAGAAATAGCGATTATTTCAAAAAACTATTAACAATCTACCCTGAGACTTCTTTTATCATGTTGGCAGAAGTAAACCTAAAAGAACGCTTTGAAGAAACAAAACAGCGCTTTGATAAGAATAAAGAAGATTTAGCAAACCTAAAAGAGAACCAAGTAAAAAAACGTCATACACTTGAAGAATTAGATTTTTCTTTAACACGTGAAATGACTGAACTGGAAGAAAACATCGCTCATTCTGGTGATATTGCCGTAGTTGCAGGTGCTTTGGCGATTACTTTTGGTTCGACTAGTGAAATTCTTTATGCAGGAATGGACGATCGCTATAAACGATATATGCCAGCGTATTTAACGTGGTTTGATGCAATCAATGAATGTTTTGAACGTGGTTGTACATCATGTAATATGGGCGGATTGGAAGGTAGTTTAAGTGATGGTTTGATTAAGTTTAAGTCTAACTTTAATCCAACAGTGAATGAATTTATTGGTGAATTTGACTTGCCAGTCAATGGCTTACTTTTTAAAGCAAGTGAGTATGCGTATAAATTGAAAAAACAGAAAAAATAAATTCTAGTTAAAACATCCCCACAGCACAGGTTAAATAGTGCTGTGGGGATGTTTATTTGATTATACGAATTCGTAAATAGGAGAGTAATTATTTGAAATAAACACATACACATTCGGGTGCATAAACATCTTTTTGGATCATTTCTAAAAGACCTGTTTTTTCATCACGACGATAAAGGGTTAAATTATCCGTATTTTGATTCGCTGCGACAACAAATTTTCCAGAAGGATCTAAATCGAAATCTCTAGGAATCTCACCTTCAGTTGAAATCAATTGGATACGTTCTACGTTACTGCCATCAATTGCTGTTGCAAAGACAGCAATTGAATCATGACCACGATTTGAAGCATAAACAAATCGTCCATCAGCAGAAATACGAATGGCTGCGCCACCATTGAATTCATTGAAACCATCAGGCAAAGTTGATACTTTTTGGACTTGTTCAAATGAACCGTCTAGAGCATTATAAGACAAGACAGTGACTGTGCTGTCTAACTCACCGAAAAGATAAGCATATTGATTGTTTGGATGGAATACTAGATGACGAGGACCTGTACCAGGTTCAGCGATATATTGAGCAACTTCTGATAATTTTCCCTCTTCACTAACATCATACGTATACACACGATCTGTACCAAGGTCACAAACAGCTAAACGACGATCTGGTGTTAAGTCAGTGTAATGAACATGGGCATTGTCTTGATTTTCATGAGGGCCAGTAGCTTCATCATGAATAATTTTATCTGTATGTTCTAAACGTCCATCTGTTAAAATACGGTAGACATGCACAATTCCTTGGTGATAGTTTGCCCCGAAAACTAACTGTTTTTCTTCATCTATCGCTACATAACATGGAGGAGCACCGGCTTCAGTTACTTTATTGATTAATTCAAATTGACCATTATTATTTGTATATGCTGCCATACCGCCTTCGCCATCGACTGATGTGACATTAAATAGATCACCTTTTTGATTTAATGCTAGGTATGTTGGGCTGTTTTCTTCTACTAATAAAGCTGCTTCTAGAAGCATTTCTTTTTCAGTATCTAGTATAATTTGATAGATTCCTTTACTAACTCTACGAGTGTATGTTCCTAATAAAATTTGTTCCAGCATGAAATTCCCTCCATTTTATTGCTGTGTTCATAAGAATCAGCAAGTCATTTTTTCTCTTTTAGTATAACATAAGAATTCTTAGATTTATAAAATCTTTACAAATCCGATGTTCGCATTTTCACTTGTTTTATGCTATTATATTCTAAGACTGTAAGGACAGTCATTTTTAATTTTAGAGGGGTGACATACATGTACGATAATACAAATAGCAATGACGCAGTTCGCTGTTCATTCTGTGGTAAAACACAAGAAGAAGTAAAGAAAATCGTTGCTGGACCTGGTGTCTATATTTGTAATGAATGTATCGACTTATGTAAAGAGATTATTGATGAAGAATTTTACGACGAAGCCGTACGTGAATTAACGGATGTCCCAAAACCTCAAGAAATATTGGATGTCTTAAACGAATATGTAATTGGACAAGATCAGGCAAAACGCTCATTAGCAGTGGCTGTCTATAATCACTATAAACGTGTAAATCAATCAGAAAATTCAAGCTCTGAAGATGTAGAACTACAAAAGAGCAATATTTGTTTAATTGGCCCAACGGGTTCTGGGAAAACATTTTTAGCACAAACATTGGCTAGAACATTGAATGTACCATTTGCAATTGCAGATGCAACGAGTTTAACAGAGGCGGGGTATGTAGGAGAAGACGTAGAAAATATTCTACTTAAGCTATTACAATCTGCTGATTTTAATGTAGAACGTGCTGAAAAAGGGATCATCTATATTGATGAGATTGATAAAATCGCCCGTAAGAGCGAGAATGTTTCGATTACAAGAGACGTATCCGGTGAAGGCGTGCAGCAAGCATTGCTTAAAATCTTGGAAGGAACCGTTGCAAGTGTTCCACCGCAAGGAGGACGCAAACATCCTCATCAAGAATTTATCCAAATCGACACGACCAATGTCTTGTTTATTGTTGGTGGAGCCTTTGATGGGATTGAAACGATCGTTAAAAACCGCCTAGGTGAAAAAACAATCGGTTTTGGTACGAATAACAGCAAGTTGAACGAAGACGAAAGCGTTATGCAGCAAATCATTCCTGAAGACCTATTGAAATTCGGTTTGATTCCTGAGTTTATTGGACGCTTACCAGTTACCGCAGCTTTAGAAAAACTAACAACAGATGATTTGGTTCGTATCTTAACTGAACCAAAAAATGCGTTAGTCAAACAATATCAAAAATTATTGTCTTTGGATGATACTGAATTGGAATTTGAATCAGATGCACTTCGTGGAATCGCTAATAAAGCGATTGAACGCAATACAGGTGCTCGTGGATTACGTTCAATCATTGAAGAGATCATGATGGATGTGATGTTTGATGTGCCGTCAGATGATACAATCAAAAAAGTGATCATTACAGAGATGGCTGTTGAAGGAACTGGTAAACCAGCAATCGTCTATAACAAGAAAGACAAAAAAGCAGGCTAACATGAAAAATACTAAAAGTAGAGATGCGTCTCTACTTTTTTACTGATTTTATGAAATAATGTGAGGAGGTTAGAAACATGAATGTTCATAATGCAGAAATTATCATCAGTGCGGTTTCTCCTAAACAATATCCAGAAACAGATCTTCCTGAAATTGCTTTAGCAGGACGCTCAAATGTAGGGAAGTCATCGTTCATCAATACCTTGATCAATCGTAAAAATTTGGCTAGAACTTCTGGTAAACCAGGAAAAACTCAAACCTTAAACTTTTACTTGATCGAAGATGCGTTGCATTTTGTCGATGTTCCAGGATACGGCTATGCCAAAGTCTCTAAGACAGAGCGGGCAAAATGGGGCGAGATGATTGAAACTTATATGACCACAAGAGAACAATTAAAAGCGGTTGTTTCATTGGTTGATTTGCGTCATGCACCGACGCAAGAAGATATTCAAATGTATGAGTTTTTAAAATATTATGAGATTCCCGTCATTGTGGTTGCAACGAAGAAAGATAAAATACCTCGTGGCAAATGGAACAAACACGAAAGTATTATCAAAAAAGCGCTGAACTTCGATAAATCAGATGATTTTATTCTTTTTTCTTCACAAACAAAAGAAGGCAAAGAAGAAGCTTGGCAAGCGATTGAAAAATATCTATAAAAAAATACTTTGACTCTCTTGTGCGAGGTCAAAGTATTTTTTTATTGTTCTTTTTTCTTATCTTCTTGTTTTTCAGCTTTAGCCGCTTGTTTTTCTAATTCTTCTTTTGGCATTTCTATTTTTTTAGGATCTACGGCAAAAGAATCGAATAATTTATCTAAGTCATTTGTACGTTCAAATTTTAAACCCATTTTTGATTATCTCCATTTCAATTTAGATTAAGGGAAGTTGCGTAAATCATATACTACAATCTCTTTTCTTTAGTTTATCATCCTTTCAGAAATTTGAATAGTTTTCTTTTTCAACTATTAACAATTTATATAAAAGTATTTCACTTTTATTCGTAAACTTGCATTCAATGACAAAACGAGGTATAGTTTTTTCGGATAGAGAAAAGAGGGATAAAGTGGCAGGAAATATTTTTATAGGAATGGTACGTTTTTACCAACGATTTATTTCTCCTGGACTTCCGGCTAGTTGTCGTTACCACCCAACATGTTCACAATACATGATTGATGCAATGCAGACACATGGCAGCATTAAGGGAATAACAATGGGAACAGCGAGATTTTTAAGATGTCATCCACTTACAAAGGGCGGGATTGATTATGTGCCTTTAAAGTTTAGTCTAAAAAGAAATCCGGATCAAGAATATCATGGTCCTTATAACTATAGAAGGAACAAGCACAATAAATAGACGAAGGTGGGTTATGGGATGGCTATTTTAGCCTTTGATTTTGGTGGTTCAGCTGTAAAGTATGGAATTTGGAACAAGCAAACAATGAGCTGCAAAGGGAAATTTAAAACACCAAATACGTGGGAAGAAATGAAAGAGACTCTATTAAAGGTGTTTAACGAAATAGATCAGGAGATAGAAGGTGTAGCATTAAGTGCACCAGGTGTGGTAAATGTTCAAGAACAAATGATTAATGGGATTTCAGCGATTCCATATATTCATGGATTTAATATTTTTCAAGAATTAGAAGACTTATTCAAACTTCCTGTGACCATTGAAAATGATGCCAATTGCGCAGGGATGGCGGAAATTTATGAAGGCGCTGCCAAAGGAAAGCAAGAAGTAGTTTTCGTTGTTATCGGCACAGGAATTGGAGGAGCTGTGTTTCGTAAAGGTGAAATTGCTAAAGGAGCTCACCTTTATGGCGGTGAATTTGGCTTAATGTACTTAAGTGAAGGAAAAACATTTAGCGAACTAGGGACTGCAGTTCAAATGGCTTGGCGTTATTGCGAACGAAAAGGGATAGAGAAAGAGACTTTTTCTGGGGAAGACGTGTTTTCTTTTGCTGAATCTGGCGATGAATTGGCTATAGAAGAGGTCAATAATTTTTACGAGTATTTAACCCAAGGATTGTTTAGCATCCAATTTTCTCTTGATCCAGAGATGATTGTTTTAGGTGGTGGTGTATCAGCTAAAAAAGGGTTACTAGATGAAATCAATCAGCGGATGAAAGATAAACTTGACGAGTTTGGATTGAATGATTTTGTACCACAAATTGTTACTTGTAACTATAAAAATGATGCAAATTTGATTGGAGCAGCAGCTAATTTTTTAGCGAAGAAAAATTGGGAATAAAAAATAAAATCAAAACGTTGAGTTGTAATATGCAACTCGACGTTTTTTGAAAATAAAGGGAAATATTGGCTCATACAAGTAGAAGGTGTATCTTAATAATTTGAATTATAGAAATTTTCTGAAAATTCGTTGACATTTCTTTCGTTTTTGATTATATTTGTATACATACTATTTAATAATTATATATGCGAAGATCATTACTTAGACGAAAAAGCTATTTCGGCTTTTAAAACAAGGGGGAAATAAGATGAAAAAGTTCAGTTTTTTATTTGCTAGTCTATTTTTACTAGCAGCATGCGGTCCAGCGGCTGGCGGCGGTGCAAGCGGCGGTGGAAATAAGGCTGAGGGTGACACGATCAAAATTGGAATGAATATGGAACTTTCCGGAGATGTTTCAGCATACGGGAATGCTGAAAAAGAAGGAATTAAACTAGCAGTTGAAGAGATCAATGATGCTGGCGGTGTTCTTGGTAAAAAAATAGAATTGATCGAAAAAGACAACAAATCAGAAAATGGCGAAGCAACATCTGTTGCAGCCAATTTAACAGCGAAAGATAAAGTTGTCGCTGTCGTTGGTCCAGCAACATCAGGAGCAGCTAAAGCAACAATTCCAAATATGACAAAAGCAGCGGTACCAGCTATTACACCTTCTGGAACGGATGATAGCATTACTGTTGTAAATGATAAAGTGCAAGAATACATTTTTAGAGCCTGTTTCCAAGATACATTCCAAGGTGTTATCTTAGCAAACTTTGCCCAAGATAATTTAAAAGCCAAAAATGTTGTAATCATCGGAGATAATTCAAGTGATTATGCTATTGGTTTGACAAAATCATTTAAAGACACATACAAAGGAAAAATTGCTAAAGAAGAAACTTTCACTGCAGGAGATAAAGATTTCCAAGCTATCTTAACAAAAATCAAAGACCTTGATTATGATGCAATCTATATTCCAGGTTATTATGCAGAAGCAGGTTTGATCATCAAGCAAGCACGTGAAATGGGAATTAACAAACCAATTCTTGGTGCAGATGGATTCGGCGATGAAAAACTAATTGAAATTGCTGGTGCTAAAAATGTTTCTGATGTATATTACACAGGACATTTCTCAGAAAAAGCACCTGCTACTGACAAAGTAAAACCATTTGTGGAAGCATTTAAGAAAAAATATAACAAACAACCATCTGCATTCAATGCATTAGGTTATGATTCAGTTTACATGTTAAAACAAGCGATGGAAGACAAAGATTCAGCAGATTCAAAAGACATCAAAGAAGGTTTGGCATCATTGAAAGACTTTGTTGGTGTAACAGGAAAAATGACAATGGATAAAGATCATAATCCTGAAAAATCAGCAGTAGTGCTAGGATTAACAGACGGAAAAGAAACATCTGCGGATGCTGTGAATCCTTAAAAAAACAATTATTCATATGAAATTGAAAGAGGGTGAGACAATGATCTGCGTTTTGTCCATCCTCTTTTTTCATTAATAAAAAAATAATTATTCTAAAACATTGGAAGTGAAAAATATGGAAGTAGTTATCCAACAACTAGTAAATGGGCTTTTTCTAGGTAGTATTTATGCTCTATTAGCTTTAGGGTATACAATGGTTTATGGGATCATCAAATTAATCAACTTTGCCCATGGAGAAATCTATATGTTGGGCGGATTTATGGGGTATTTCTTTATCAACAAGTTAAGTTTAGGCTTTTTTCCAGCATTGATTTTATCAATGGCAGGAGCGGCAGTGATTGGTGTAGTCATTGAATTTCTGGCTTATCGTCCCTTAAGAAAGTCAACAAGAATTGCAGCATTGATTACAGCAATTGGGGTTTCCTTTTTATTACAAAACGGTATGATCTATTGGTTAGGCCCTGAAAAAAAATCTTTCCCTCAAGCGATCGAGTATAAGAGTTATCAACTAGGATTTATTCAAATTTCAAATATTCAAGTACTTATTTTAGTTATTTCCCTAGTATTGATGATTGCGTTGCAACTTATTGTTAAAAAAACAAAAATGGGAAAAGCGATGCGGGCGGTTTCTGTTGATGCAGATGCAGCACAATTGATGGGAATTAATGTCAATCGTACGATTTCATTTACCTTTGCGCTAGGTTCAGCTTTGGCTGCGGCTGCAGGGATGTTGATTGGACTTTATTACAATTCCATCGATCCAATGATGGGGGTAGTTCCAGGACTTAAATCTTTTGTTGCCGCAGTATTAGGCGGTATTGGAATCATCCCAGGTGCAGCATTAGGAGGGTTTGTGATTGGGTTGTTAGAAACGATTACGATTGCTCTTGGTTTTTCCGATTATAAAGATGCGGTAGTATATGCATTATTAATTATTATTTTATTGATTCGTCCTGCCGGAATTCTTGGCAAGAACATCAAAGAGAAAGTGTAGGTGGCGCGCATGAAAAAGAATCTTAAATATAATTTTGTTTGGCTTTTAATTGCTGCGGCAGCGTATGCGTTTATTTATGTATTATATGTCACAGGTGTTATTACACCATTTACGGAGTATACACTAATTACAATCGGTATTAATATTATGTTGGCGCTTGGACTAAATTTGATTATTGGTTTTTCCGGACAGTTTTCTTTGGGGCATGCCGGATTTATGGCGATTGGCGCATATAGTGCAGCGATAATGTCTATAAAATACCCTACAATGGGCGGTTTTTTTAGCGGTATTTTGCTAGGAATTGTTTTATCTGGAATTGTAGCATTACTTGTGGGCATTCCAACATTAAGGTTAAAAGGGGATTACTTGGCAATTGCAACTTTGGGAATATCTGAAATCATTCGGATCATTATTATCAATATGAAAGAGATCACTAATGGACCTGCGGGTATCTTTGGGATTCCGCCAATGGTCAATTGGTCGATGGTATTTGGTTTTGTTGTTATTGTAACCTTGCTTGTTGTTAACTTTATTCATAGTGGGCCAGGACGTGCAACGATGGCTATACGAGAAGATGAAATTGCGGCTGAGTCCATGGGAGTTAATACAACTAAATATAAAGTAGTAGCGTTTATTATTGGTGCAGTCACAGCAAGTGTAGCTGGAGCAATTTATTCAAGTTATGTTCAAACGATCGCACCGAAAGATTTTGGGTTCATGAAGTCGATCGATATTTTGATTATTGTAGTATTTGGTGGTATCGGTAGTGTGACGGGTACGTTTATTTCAGCAATTGTTCTGGGGATTTTAAATATGTTTTTACAAGATGCTGGCGCATTAAGAATGATCATTTATGCATTAGCCTTGATTATTATTATGATTTTCAAACCAGGAGGACTCTTAGGAACGTGGGAATTCTCTGTAAAAAAACTATTGAAGAAAAAGGAGGACAAATCAAATGCCTCTATTGAACGTTAGTAATTTAACTAAAAATTTTGGCGGATTAGCAGCGGTTTCCAATGTTAATCTGACTTTAGAAACAAATGAACTAATAGGATTGATTGGTCCTAATGGCGCTGGAAAAACCACTTTATTCAACCTTTTAACTGGTGTTTATGAACCAAGTGAAGGAACGGTAACATTGGATATTTTAGGGAAAGAACATGTGTTGAATGGAATGAAACCATACAAAATTGCGGATATGGGATTGAGCCGAACGTTTCAAAATATTCGACTATTTAAAGATTTAACAGTTATGGACAATGTCTTAATCGCAATGAATAGCAAAAATAAAGAAGGAATTCTTTCAAGTATTTTAAGATTACCTGTTTTTTATAGAAAAGAAGAGGAAATGGAAAAGAAAGTTTATGAACTGCTTGCTATTTTTGGTTTAGAAGATAAGGCTCAAACATTAGCGAAAAACTTACCTTATGGAGAGCAGAGACGGCTAGAAATCGTTCGAGCCTTGGCGACAGAACCCAAAGTGCTATTTTTAGATGAACCAGCGGCGGGAATGAATCCGCAGGAAACAGCTGATTTAACTGAACTGATTCGGAAAATCCAAAAAGAGTTTCAACTTACGATCGTTTTGATCGAACATGATATGAGCCTAGTTATGGATGTTTGCCAAAGAATCTATGTTTTAGAATATGGACAGATCATCGCTGAAGGAAAACCAGAAACCATTAAAAATGATCCGCGCGTGATTGAAGCTTATCTTGGAGGTGAACTGTAATGCTAACAATTGAAAATCTATCTGTTCATTATGGTGTGATTCAAGCGGTAAGAGATGTAAGTTTTAATGTTGAACAAGGAGAGATCGTTTCTCTGATAGGCGCTAATGGGGCAGGAAAAACAACAATTTTAAGAACAATTTCTGGACTTAATCGTCCTTCCAGTGGCTCCATTACTTTTGAAGGACAACAAATCCAAAAAATGATGCCGCAAAAAATCGTTGCCGCAGGACTTTGTCAAGTACCAGAAGGTCGCCATGTTTTTTCTGGTTTGACTGTTCAGGAAAATTTGGAAATGGGTGCATTCTTAAGGAAAGATGGAAATTTAAAACAAGATTATGACATGATTTTTGACCGCTTTCCCATTTTGAAAGAACGAAAAAATCAAGATGCCTCTACTTTATCTGGCGGTGAACAACAAATGCTTGCTATGGGTAGAGCACTGATGTCTAAGCCTAAGCTGTTGTTGCTAGATGAACCTTCTATGGGATTAGCGCCAATCTTTATTCAAGAAATTTTTAATATTATAAAAGAAATCAATAAACAAGGAACAACTGTTTTGTTAATAGAACAAAATGCTAAAATGGCTCTATCAATTGCAGATCGTGGATACGTTTTAGAAACCGGAGAGGTTGTTTTAAGTGGGCTCGGTAAAGAACTACTTGACAGTGAAGAAGTGAAAAAAGCATATTTAGGAGGATAATGATATGAGCGTAAGTGATTTTATGACAAAAAATTTAGTTGTTGCTCAACCAGAGATGAAGATATTTGATGCAGTTGATTTAATGAAAAAGAATAATATTCATCGTTTGCCTGTAGTAAAGAACCAACAACTTGTTGGATTAATCACAGAAGGAACTATCCAAGCAGCTATGCCTTCAAAAGCAACCAGTTTAAGTGTTTATGAAGTGAACTATTTATTAAATAAGACAACAGTAGCAGATGTGATGGTAAAAACAGTTGAAACAATAAAACCAGAGGCTTCTTTAGAAGATGGGATTTTTCAAATGCGTCAAAAAAACATTGGTGTCTTGCCAGTTGTGTCTAAAAATGAATTAGTTGGGATTATTACAAATAACGATATTTTCGATGCCTTTTTAAAAATTACGGGCTATCATGATGGAGGTACAAGAATTCAGCTCAGAATTCCAGAGGATCACAAAGGGATTTTGGCTGATATCGCAAAATTATTAGCAATGAATGATTTTAGTATCCTGACTGTTGTTGTGAACCATAAGGAATTAGAAACAATCATTGAGTTGCAAATCGAAAGTCATGAGACCCAACGAATTGAAGCGATTTTGAAGGAAGCTGGATATGATGTTTTTGAAGCAGTACTTATGTCGAAAAGAATCTAAGTAAAGTTTTAATTGCTTAAGATTTTTTCTTGAAAACAGTTTGACTATTAAAGTAGCTTGTGATAATTTTAAATAGTGAAGTAAAAAACAATGCTTGTTATACAAAGTTTGTATATCAAAATCCTTTAAGTATTTTGATATTATTTCACTGTGGCATAGAGACTTTCAGGAGTTGTTGTTGGTATAATTTTTACAGATTTTCTCTTGAATTTCTGTAATTGATTATAAATATTTAAGATGGGAGGAAAAAATATGAAAAAAGTTATTGGATTTATCGTTGCTGTGGTAGCTACATTGAGCTTTGCATCAACAGCTTCAGCTGATGGTGCTATATCGACAGCTGAACAGTCTGTTCTTAATGAATTAAATGCTGGTGCAACAATTGGCGGCAAAAAATTCTATTTTGATGCAGCTGAAAAAAATGCAGCTGAAAATCATTTGAAACGTGTTGATTTGACACAAGCTCAAGTAGATGAAGCTGTAAAAAACATCCAAGCAGCTCGTACATTAGTCGAAGGCGTATCAGTTAATACGTCAGGTGCTAATTCACTTGCAGGTGCAATTAAATTGTTGCCGGCTAACGTAATTTCGCAAATTCAAAGTTACGCAGTAGCTGCTGGAAATGCTGTAGGCGTGAAAATCACATTTGGTGGCGGAAGCTATTCAGCTGTGACAATCACAGACGCTAACGGCGCTCCTGTATACAAGACTGGAACTCCAGTAAAAAATACAGGATCAAATTACGCATTAAGCGGAATTACTTTTGGCTCATTAATCGTTGCTGCAGCAGGTGCAGTATTTGTGAGCAGAAAGAACAAATTAGCATAAGATGAAACAATTAAAAAGAGTAGGGGCATTTATTTACGTGCCTCTTCTCTTTATGTGTTTTGGCTATCTCATTATTTACATAATTGGTGCACCTGTCATTAATTTTGCTTCTTCAGCTGTTGAATTGATTTCACTGAATGATGCGCCCTCTTTTGATCAAAAAGGGACAAACCTTTATGCTCAAAGAACGCAAAAAGGAAATTCGTCCTCTGCAGTCAAAAAAACGGATGATGCTGCTAGTCATTCAACTAATGCAGAGAGTGATAGTAATACAAACTCAAATGATGTTGCTGGATCAGAAGTATTCAATAAAGAAGAATTAGCTTCTTCAAATATGGTCTATCCAGTAGGAGGAGATCAGTTTGGTGAGGTTGTGATCGACAAAGTTGGAATTAATGAACCATTATATTACGGAGATAGTGAAGACATTTTACGTTTAGGCGCAGGACAGTATATTGGCAGCATGATTCCGGGGGATTTAGGAACAACCTTGATTGGGGGACATAACTTGCCTTCATTTGGGAAAATTTATTACTTGGAACCTGGAGATACAGTAAGCATCCATACTCATTATGGTGATTATACCTATCAAGTAACAGAAGTAAAAGTTGCTGATTATCGAGATTCGTCTATCAATACAAAATTAGGTGACCGCTCAAAAAGATCTCTGATTCTATATACTTGCTACCCATTAGATGCAATTGGCTTAACACCAGAACGTGTTTTTGTTTCTGCAGATTATGTCTCTGGGCCAATCATTAATGAGAAGTCATAAAGGAGGATCAGTCAGATGAAAAATCGTGGTCATTTAATGAAAGTCATCTCTCGTTTTTTTATTGCTTTTTTGTCCTCTGTCTTTTTGTTTGCATTTTTGATTTTATTAACGCTGAGATTAACGCTCTTTAGTGAAGGCTATATGGCCAAACAAGCCGCTAAAGCAAATTATTACTCAGAATTAACGAGTGAAATCAACGAGCAAGTAGAAAACAGTGCATTGGGCAGTAATATCCCAGAAGGTGTCTTAAAACAATCAATCAGTCAAGAGTCGGTTAAAACAGATGTAAATGCATATTTTGAAGCCATGTATAATACAGGTTCTAAATATTCTATCTCTAACGAACAAGATATCCAAGAGGCCGTTTCTAAAGATATTACAACTTACATGAAAGAAAAAAATATTCAGGCAACGCCGGAATCAGAGCAAGCTGTTAAGGGACTGTCTGAAAATGCTGTAAAGATTTATAAAGGCTATATTGAGTTGCCGTTTTTGGTTTCCTATGGCCGTAAAGTCATGAATTATAAATCGAAACTGATTCTTTTTATGGGGATTTGTGGTGTTTTATGGGGGTTATTAAGTATTTCTCTCTATTCTTCGTTGAGAGGGTATCTTCACCGTTTATTGAGATACTGGGCCTATATTTGCATAGGCAGCGGATTAATGATGATCGTGGCACCTGCAATTATTTTACTGCAAGGGGTTCTAAAAAGGCTAGGAATCCAATCTAAAGCGATGTATGATTTCATTCAAACGTACCTATCAAGTTTTTTATGGTTGTTTATTATTATAGGAATTATCTCAGTGATAGTAGGCATTGCTTGTGGTGCATTTAGTGAAATCAAGAGAAAACAATTATTTAGTGCCTAAAATAGAAATAAGATCATGCATCTATCGTAAATGATAGGTGCTTTTTTTTACGTAACATGATACCATAGAGTCTTGGAGGGATGAAGATGTCAAAGAAAAATAAAGATATAGAAGTTAGAATCGAAGAGACGCAGAAAAAAATTAATGGTGAAACGATCACCATCAACACGTTAATGATCGGAAAAAAAGAAATTGGTCAAGTTGTGCCACAAGACTCAAAAAAATTTGCTGTAGTGATTGATAATCGCAATGAAGCAACAGTAAAAACGCTAGATGAAGCCATTGAGTATATCATTCGTCAGTGGAATTTAAATGACTAAAAATAAATAACAATTTTTTTTGAAAATATGCTTGCAATTTGCTCGAAAGTTTTGTATTATAACTAAGTCAGGTTTTTTACTAAAACCTTTTGGAGGAATAGCGAAGTGGCTAAACGCGACGGACTGTAAATCCGTTCCTTAGGGTTCAGTGGTTCGAATCCACTTTCCTCCATTTTCATCTTTGGGGTATCGCCAAGCGGTAAGGCAACAGGTTTTGATCCTGTCATGCGTTGGTTCGAATCCAGCTACCCCAGTATTATTAGAACAACTCATTTGGAGTTGTTCTTTTTTTATAGAAAATGAACATAACAGTAACATCTGTTCTCTTTTTCTGAAATGTATGATAAAGTGGATAAAAAGCATTAGGAGTGGATCAAATGAATATCAAAGAGAAAATAACTGAAACCGCTGAGAAAGTTTATGACTTAGCTCGTGAGGGAAAATATGATGTTAAAGTAAATCTTTTCTCTAAAAAGAAAAATGGTGAGAAGCCAACTGGAATCAAAGTGATTTCTGCTAGAGATACAGAACATACAAAAAAATGGCGAGCTAAAAACCGCTAAAATAATTAGAGAATAAAAAATAGCCTGAAACAACTGAGCCGAACTTAAAAAGTTAGATTTTTAGTCTAACTTTTCGGGATCACTACAGTTGTTTCAGGCTATTTTAGGTTATTTATCAATCTCAAGCCCTAAGACTGTTAGATGGCCATTTCCTACTAGTTTAATAACAAGTCTAGCCAAATGGTTTGGAGACATGTCTGTGTCACTTGTAATCCACCAATGAAGAGTACCAATAAAAATAGATGTCATATACTCAATAATGAAATCAATGGGAACCTCTATGTCGTTTTCTGTAATTTTTAACTTAGCAAGAATATCGGCATATTTTTCGTAAATAATCTCAGCTAATTTTTTTCGTAGTAGCTCGTTGGAACTGCCATCCATGATTGTTAAAAAAAATTTTTTATTCTTTTGGATATTGACATAAATGTGTGCAAGCAGCAATTCAATTTGTTTTACTTTAATTCGATTACTGACAATGATTTGTTCCGTATCAATCACAGAAGTAAAGGCATTGACCGCAAAATCAAAAATTTGTTCATAGAGATCTTGTTTGTCTTTGAAATGAGCGTAGAACGTTGCTCGGTTGATCATTGCTTCATCAGCGATATCTTGAATTTTTATACAATCATATCCTTTTTCTTCAACTAAGTGAAAGAAAGCTTCAATAATCATTTTATGTGTCCGCTTAACCCGAAGGTCGATTTTCTTTGACATAAAAAATTCCTTTCGAAATAATCAACAGTTTTTTCAAGTTTGTTGCTTATCTCACAATATTGGGTGTTTTGCCTGTTGCAATAAATTTAGAATCTTTCTAAAATATACATAAGTATTATATCAGACATTCTGTACGATAATCAACAAAGTGTTGGGGAATAAGAGTATATGGAATTTAAGGAGATTAAGTGTATGACGATCAGAGCAGGAATAGATGTCGGTTCAACAACTGTGAAATTAGTAATTATTGATGAAGAAAATCATACGAAATTCGCAAAATATGAACGTCACTATTCAGATGTACAAGCAGCAACTGAAAAAGTTTTGACTGAAGCAATGAAAGAATTAGGTGCCTCAACGCCAGTTACAATGACGATCACAGGTTCTGGCGGTATGGGGTTAGCAGATGTTTTGAATATATCTTTTGTGCAAGAAGTGATCGCTTGTACAAAAACGGTAGAAGAAGTTATCCCAGAAACAGACGTTGCAATCGAATTAGGCGGTGAAGATGCGAAGATTACTTTTTTTGAAGGTGCTTTGGAACAGAGAATGAATGGCAGTTGTGCTGGGGGAACGGGTGCTTTTATTGATCAAATGGCAGTTCTTTTAAAAACAGATGCAAATGGTGTTAATGAACTGGCTAAAAACTACCAAACGATTTATCCGATCGCATCAAGGTGCGGTGTTTTTGCTAAAACGGATGTTCAACCTCTGATCAATGAAGGAGCGGCAAAAGAAGATATTTCAGCGAGCATTTTTCAAGCAGTGGTAAATCAAACAATTGCAGGACTTGCCTCAGGTCGGAAGATTAAAGGGAAAGTAGCATTTTTAGGTGGTCCGCTCTTCTTTATGTCTGAACTTAGAAAACGATTCATTGAAACCTTAGATGTTCAACCAGATGACGTGATTTTTCCAGAAAATCCGCAATTATTTGTAGCAATGGGGGCAGCTATTTATTCTGAAGGAGCTAACCCAACGACGTTAGCTGATTTACTTCAGCGTCTGACTAAAGGAAATCAAGAACAATTAAAACCTACAGATACGTTAGAACCGTTATTCAAAAATGAAGAAGAACTAAAAGCGTTCAGAGTGCGTCATAATCAAGCGAAAGCACAAGAAAAAAGTTTGTCAGAACATCACGGAGTAGCATTTTTAGGAATTGACGCAGGTTCTACGACAACCAAAGTTACTTTGATCGATGAAGAAGGAAATTTACTATTTTCATTCTATGGCAATAATCAAGGTCAACCCTTAGAAACAACAATGAGCGTCCTAAAAGACTTGTACCAACAATTACCTAAAGATGTTTTTATCGGAAAATCCGCAGTTACTGGATATGGAGAGCATTTAATAAAGAATGCGTTGAAAGTAGATATTGGTGAAGTTGAAACGATGGCTCATTATAAAGCAGCGGATCATTTTCAGCCAGGAGTGGATTTCATTTTAGATATCGGTGGTCAAGATATGAAAGCCATGACAATTAAAGAGGGCGTATTGTCCTCAATCCAGCTAAACGAAGCCTGTTCATCTGGTTGTGGTTCTTTCATTGAGACTTTTGCTAAATCACTAAATTTTGATGTAAAAGACTTTGCTATTGAAGCACTAAGTTCTAAAGCGCCTGTTGATTTAGGTTCTCGCTGTACAGTATTTATGAATTCAAAAGTGAAACAAGTTCAAAAAGAAGGCGCCTCTGTTGGTGATATTTCAGCTGGATTGTCTTATTCGGTTATTAAAAATGCAATCTATAAAGTAATCAAAGTTCGCCGTCCAGAAGAATTGGGCAAGAAAATTGTCTGCCAAGGAGGGACTTTTTATAATGAAGCCGTATTACGTGCTTTTGAAACGATTAGTGAACGAGAAGTTGTTCGTCCGTCGATAGCAGGTCTGATGGGGGCGTATGGCGCTGCTTTGATTGCTTTAGAAAATTATGAATTGGGACAAGAAACAACGATTCTTGGATTAGAAGAACTGGACACTTTTACAGCAGATAAAGAATTCACTCATTGTGGTCTTTGCGAAAATAACTGTATGATGACCGTTACAATCTTTTCTGATGGTCGACAGTTTATTACTGGGAATCGCTGCGAAAGAGGCGCAAAAATTAAAGTTAAAAGAGAAGACCGCAGAGTCAATTTAGTCGATTATAAGTACCGTAAATTATTTAAATACCGAGCATTGAAAGAAAAAGATGCGATACACGGAAGAATTGGGATTCCTCGAGTATTGAACATGTACGAAAATTATCCTTTATGGCATACCTTTTTCACTGATTTGGGCTTCCGTGTAGAACTGTCACCACGTTCTAATAAAAAGTTGTATGAACAAGGAATGGAAACTATACCTAGTGATACAGCTTGTTATCCAGCTAAAATCTCTCACGGACATATTCAAGCTTTGATCGATTCAGAAATTCCGTTGATTTTTTACCCTGGTGTTGTTTTTGAAAGACAGGAATCACCAGAAGCAGATAATCATTTCAACTGCCCAATTGTACAAAGTTATCCTGATGTTATAAGAAATAATGTAGACGACATCCGAGATGGGAAAGTTGATTATCGTAACCCTTATATTAACTTAGCTAATGAAGCTTCTGTAGCAAAAGTTTTGAGTGAAACATTTGCAGATCTTGGGATATCAGCGGAACAAGTGACCCGAGCATTACGGCACGGATATGAAGAACTAGAGGCTTTCAAAGAGGATATTCGCAACAAAGGGGAAGAAACCTTAGTTATGCTAAATCAAAAAGGGGAAAAGGGAATTGTTTTATCTGGACGTCCATATCACTTAGATCCTGAAATCAATCATGGAATTGCTGATGTTATTACACAAGAAGGCTTCCATGTATTGACAGAAGACTGTGTGTCACATTTAAGTGATGTAGGTAATTTGCGTGTAGTCAATCAATGGGTTTACCATTCCCGTTTATATGCAGCCGCTCGTGTAGTTGCCAAATCGAAAAACCTTGAATTGGTTCAGTTGAATTCTTTTGGTTGTGGTTTAGATGCAGTGACTACCGATCAAGTAGAAGAAATCATGGATCAATATGGAAAAATCTATACGGTTTTAAAAATTGACGAAGGCTCAAACCTTGGAGCAATCAGGATTCGTTTGCGTTCTTTAAAAGCAGCGGTTGGCGAACGGGAGAAAATGAATTTTGAACCAAAATTGCAGCATGAAGAACCAGAAAAGATTATCTTTACTAAAGAAATGAAAAAAACGCATACCTTACTTTTGCCAATGTTAAGTCCAATCCATCAAACAGGCTTAGTTGATGTGGCGTTAAAAGCATCTGGGTACAATGTTGTTTGTTTACCCGCGGATGACCGTGAAGCAGTTAATGTAGGGTTGAAATACGTCAATAATGATGCTTGTTATCCAGCAATTATTTCAATTGGACAACTGGTAGAAGCTCTGGAAAGCGGAGAATATGATTTAAACCATGTCAGTGTTATGATGACCCAAACAGGTGGAGGTTGTCGTGCAACGAATTATATTCCTCTGCTTAGAAAAGCTCTAAATGATGCGGGATTCCCTCAAGTTCCAGTAGTATCAGTTTCAATGGGAAATAAAGGCGTTGAATCAAATCCAGGATTCAAGTTTACTTTGCCAATGCTAAAACGGATTGCTGTGGCATTTATATACGGCGATTTATTTGAACGGGTTGTTTACAGAACACGTCCCTATGAAACAAAAGTGGGGATGATTGATGCCCTTCATGATAAATGGTTGAAACAAGTCGAAAAAAATGTTCGAAATGGTTCATTAACACTGTTCAATCGAAACATGAAAAAAATCATCAAAGAGTTTGATGAAGTACCGTTAAAAGACCTCCAAAAACCAAAAGTCGGAGTTGTTGGTGAAATTCTGGTGAAATATTCACCTACTGCCAATAACGATATTGTCCGATTGCTGGAAGCCGAAGGAGCTGAAGCTGTAGTTCCTGATATTATTGGTTTTATGAATTACTCGTTGTATAATCAAGTTTGGAAATATGAGAATATGGGGATGTCTAAACAAAGTAAAAACCTAGCTCAATTTGCGATTCGTATCATTGAGTATGTTGAAAAACCGATGGACAAGGCGTTAAGAAGCTCGAAAAGATTTGATGGTCTCAGCTCTATCTATGAACTAGCAGAGGATGCTGGGAAAATCCTTTCAATTGGAAATCATACAGGAGAAGGTTGGTTTTTAACTGGTGAAATGATTGAGTTGTTAAAATCAAATGTGAATAATATTGTTTGTATGCAGCCATTCGGATGTTTGCCAAATCATGTTGTTGGTAAAGGTGTAATAAAAGAGTTGCGCCGTCAGTATCCAAAAGCCAATATTGCACCGATTGACTATGATCCTGGAGTTTCACTAGTGAATCAATTGAATCGAATTCGTTTAATGATGGCGACTGCACATAAAATGATGGACGAAGAAAAAATTCGTTCTTAATAAAAAATAACCTAAGCTGTAGAATTGTCAGCAGCTTGGGTTGTTTTTTGTTTGTAGAAGAGGATGTTTAATGATGCTAGATCAGATTTTTTTATTTCTTTTTGCGGCATATCCATTATATAATTAAAGAGTTATGAAGAATAGTGACAGTTTTAATGAAGCATACCAAATAATTGTTGCAAACGTTTCATTTGCTAATATTTAGAACTTTAGGTTGTTTATAAGGTATATACCAGTTATAATGAAAGAGAATAAAAAGGAGGAAATAAGATGGTGTCAAGTTTACCAGTTTATATTCAAATCCACGATAAAATTAAAGAGGACATTGAACATGGTGTTTGGAAGATTGGAGACAGGCTTCCATCAGAGCGTGAGTTGGCTATTCAGTTCAGTGTTAGTCGTATGACCCTGAGGCAAGCGATTCAAACACTTGCCGATGAGGGAATCTTAGAACGCAAGATTGGTTCTGGAACGTACGTTGCTCGTAAAAAAGTCCAAGAAACAATGACAGGAACAACGAGTTTTACTGATATTATGCTATCTCAAAATCGAGTACCCTCTAGCCGAACGGTTTCTTATTATGTAGCGAAACCAAGTTCCAGTGAAATGGAAAAATTAAAACTGAAAGAAAATGAACAAATCATACGAATGGAGCGGATTCGTTTTGCAGATGATTTGCCAATCTGTTTTGAAGTTGCCAGTGTTCCATATTCTTTAGTCGATCAATATAGCAAGACTGAAATCACCAGTTCTTTTTACAAAACTCTGGAAGAAAAAGGCGGCAATAAGATTGGACATGCCAATCAAACAATATCGGCAATGTTAGCCTCGGAACAGATTGCTGATTATTTAAAAATTAAACGAGGAGATGCGATTTTACGCTTGCGTCAGATATCTTACTTTGAAAATGGGACACCGTTTGAATATGTAAGAACCCAGTATGTAGGAAATCGCTTCGAATTTTATTTAGAAAAATAGAAAAACGACGAGATAGCTGAACTAGCATGATCTCGTCGTTTTAATTTTAGAATAAAAACTATTATTTTGATAAATCGATTTTGTTATTGATCCAATAAATCAAAATACCGCCAATAGACATGGATAAAAGTTCACCAATAGCAACGGTCAGCCAAGTATAGAAAAACGGCAGGTGATAAAAATAAGTCAACTGTCCAGCGACAGTAAACATAGACAATGAACATAGAATCGCCGTGAAAATCATTTTTTTAATTTGGCTTTTTAGTCGTTTTGTTACATGGTACGAAAGAAGTAAAATTGAGAATGTTGATAAACTACCAATGATTACATCGACTAAACCTAACGGTGAAGCAACATTTGAGATAGCAACACCAAGAGTTACTGCTACAATATAACGTTTGTTGAAAAGCGGTAAGTAATTAAACAGTTCCGAAAACCTGAGCTGGATGGCACCAAAACTAAACGGTGCCAAAAAGACAGTAACAACAACATATAATGCAGTGATTAAAGCCATTTTCGCCAAAGCGATGACAGACCACGACTGGGTCTGTGAGTTAGGGGTATTCATTTTTTATTCTCCTTTGTAAAACAGATCATCTGTTTTAGTAATAACTATGACCAAAGGACGTGACTGCTAAAAGCACAGCCAACTGAAGTGTCATAGTGTGAATTTCTTCACTGTTTTTCATGGTACCGAAGATTACATATTTTGTAAAGTATAACCACATTACTTTTCTAGCCAACCGCCATCAATGGTCATTACAGTTCCGTGAATATAATCTGCGTTTTCGCTCGCTAAAAATAATGTTAATGAAGCAACTTCTTCTGGTTTTGCCCAGCGGCCAGCAGGCGTTTCATTAGCCACCCATTCTGCTATCTTGCCATCTCCGGCAAAATCAGCAGCATTCATTGGCGTTTGGATAGCACCAGGAGCAATAGCATTTGCTCGAATTCCCTGTTTAATATAATCATGATCCAATTGCTTTGTATAACCAATAATTGCATGTTTTGAAGCTGTATAAGCTGCACCACCGCCTCCAGCAACCATTCCTGCAATAGAAGCCATGTTGATGATCACACCATGTTTTTGTTTCAGCATTTGCGGTAGAATTTGATTGGTCACCAAAAATGTTCCCTTTAAATTCACAGATAGAACACGATCCCATAGCTCTTCAGATGTTTCCAAAGTGGGTGCGTAGTTATCCAAAATACCAGCTGTATTCAATAAAATATGTATCATACCGAATAGTCCATTTGCTTTCTCTATAGCTGAAATGATCTCATTTTCTTTAGTAACATCGCCTACATAGGATGAAAAGTGACCTGTTGCGTTTTTCGCTTTTTCAGCTGTCTCAGCTAAACCAACTGCATCAAGATCCATACCTAAAACATTTGCTCCTTGACTGATAAAAGCAATGGCTTGAGCTTGACCAATACCAGAAGCTGCTCCTGTAACAAAAATTGTTTTTTTCTTATATTCGTCGAAATGCATACTATTACTCCTTTTTTATAGTAACAAGAAAAACTAGGACAACTTATATAAAGCGTCCTAGTTTGTTCCAAAATTTTAATCTACGTTGACTATTTTCCAGTCTTGTGCCAGTATGTCACAAACTGTTGGTGAAAACATACTATATCCCTCATCAGATGTTTTAATCAAAAAATAAGGAGTAACTTGGAGGAAGGTACCATCTGATGTTCCAATCTCATCTCTTAGTTCAATGTATAATTCAAAACCACTCCAACCTGATCTTACAGCTTTTGCCCCTTTTTTAATCTGAGGTAGTACTTCTTCAAATGTCATCTACTTGCTCCTTTTCAGTAATCGGTATTTCATGATAAGAACATTCGCCTTTTTCAAAAGTAACCTGGCCATTTAATTGCTCGATGATTTCCGCCATAAATAGCTCTGTTTTTGGTTCATCAACAAGACAAAGGACTTCGACATGTTCACCATAAATTGTGTCTTGTAACGTATAGGGATTATTTTCCATAAAATTTTGAACATTTCCTAAATTTGCATAACTGATTGTTAAGCGAATTTCCTGTTGCAACTTTCCTTCGACCAAACCAATGTCAGTTAAAGCGTTAGAAACTGCATGGCTATACGCTCGAATCAAACCGCCAGAACCTAATTTAGTCCCGCCAAAGTATCGAGTAACAACTGCTGCAACATTGATTAGCTCCTGTTTTTTAAGGACTTCTAGCATAGGCACACCTGCTGTTCCACTAGGTTCGCCATCATCACTACTGCGTTGAATATCGTTTTTTTCGCCAATTACAAAAGCACTACAATTATGATTTGCTTTCCAATGTTCTTTTTTCTTTTGAGCGATAAAATCTTTTGCTTCTTCTTCGGAATAAACACGTTTAAGAGCACAGATAAACCGCGATTTTTTTATCTCGATTTCACTTTCTCCATCAGAACGAATGGTAAAATAACTTTCAAGCATTTTCTCATTCCTTTTCTAGATAATGTCTTAAGTATAAAAAAAATCTGAAAGAGATGCAACCGTTCGTTTTAAATGAGAGAGCATCGTTTGCTTCTTTAAGTATTTATGAGATAATAATTACAAGAATTTTGAATAGAAAAAGGTGTGTCGTTATACTTTAAGCGAAAGGAGTGGAGAATTTGGCAAAAGAGCGTCAAAAGAAATATGATAGCGTTACCCATTATTTAACAACCAATGGCGGTTCACAAGTAACTCTGACTTTTACCCAATTTGACGAGCTACTTTTTCCTCATTCTGGACTTCCGAAAACAGCACGAATGGATGTTGATTGGTGGGCCAATGACTATAAGCATCCAGAAAAAGGAGCGTATGGTTGGTTGAATGCTAGTTATCAAGTTGTGCAAATAAATATTGAAAAAGAATATGTTGTTTTTAATAAGTTATTGAAATCAAAGTGGCTTGTATAAGTGATTAAGTGCCAATGAAGCAAAAAGAGGAAAGCGTTGACAAAAAATAGGTGTTCACTATAATATATTTAATATAGAAAGAAAATACGTTATATTATAGATATATAGAAGGAGATGGATGAAAGTGGCTCAAAAAACAATTATGCTTGTATGTTCTGCTGGGATGAGCACAAGTTTACTAGTAACAAAAATGCAAAAAGCGGCTGATGCACAAGGAGTAGATGCGGATATTTTTGCGGTCTCTGCTTCAGAAGCTGACAACAACTTAGAAAGCAAACCTGTGGATGTATTATTATTAGGTCCTCAAGTTCGTTTTATGAAAGGTGATTTTGAAAAACGTTTAGAGCCGAAAGGGATCCCTCTAGAAGTAATCAATATGGCAGACTACGGAATGATGAACGGTGAGAAAGTTCTACAGCAAGCCTTGAATTTGATTGGTAATAAAGAGTAAACTATTATTTCTAAGTGCGATATGGATGAGACAAAAGTGATTTTTACTTCTGTCTCATCTTTTTTCTTTTTTCTCGTATTTCTTCAATGTAAAAAAATATCATATAAAAGATGCGTATATTATAGTGGAGGGGAAAAAAATGAAAGAACTATGGGGAAGGAAAGTCTTAAAAAAAGAAATCACTGGTATTGAAGGGATAGAAGAACATAGTCAAAAATTACCGACGATGAAAGTTCAGAATGAAAAAGAAATACAATGCCTGCGTTGCGGTCAGATTCATAATAAACGAGAGGTTCAATTAGTGAGTGGTTCGTTCTTTTGTCCAGCGTGTATTCAATTAGGTCGAGTAGACACAAGTCAAATGTTTTATCATTTACCGGAACCCGAATCGATAAAAAGAGCCGTTTATTTTGTCTGGGAAGGAGAACTTACAAAAGGACAGCAGGAGGTGTCGGATAAATTATTAACATCTGTAAAGAAAGCTGAATCGAGAATGATTTGGGCTGTAACTGGTGCAGGAAAGACAGAAATGTTATTTAAAATGATTCATTATTGTTTAGAATCTGGGTATCGAATCGGTGTTGCGTCGCCTAGAGTAGATGTTTGTTTGGAACTTTTTCCTAGAATACAAGCTGTTTTTCCTGATGAAGAGATGATTCTTCTTCATGGAAAGATGGAAGAAGCTTATCGTTATACTAAATTGCTAGTATGTACCACACATCAGTTGTTACGGTTTCGTCAGGCGTTTGATGTGTTGATTATTGATGAAGTAGATGCTTTCCCCTTTGTGGGTAATTCTTTACTGCGATATGGGGTGCAACAAGCTATCAAGTATCATAGTTCGCTTGTTTATTTAACGGCAACACCAACAAAAGAACTAATTAGACAAACACAACAAAAAAAGTTGCATACAAGCATTTTGCCAGCTCGCTATCATCGAAGAGAGTTACCAGTTCCAAAAATAAAATGGTGTCATAAGTGGCAGCAAAAAATTAAACGTGGAAATAGTCCGAGAGAATTAATCGCTAAAATTCGCACGTTAGTGAGTAAAAATGACGTGCTGATTTTTTGCCCGACTATTTCAATGATGGAGCAATTGAAAGTAGTCGTTGAAAAGCAATTTCCGAAAGCACCATTAGCTTCTGTTCATTCCAAAGATCCAGATCGTTTAGAAAAAGTAATGGGAATGAGAAATAAAGAGTATCGAATTCTAATAACATCGACAATATTAGAAAGAGGCGTGACATTTGATGGTGTATCAGTGATTGTTTTAGGCGCCAATCACAACGTTTTTACAACCTCAGCGCTTGTTCAAATTGCTGGACGAGTGGATCGAAGAAAAGAATATACAGCTGGTGAAGTCTGGTTTTTGCATGATGGTTGCACAAAAGGGATGAAAGAAGCCATTAGACAAATTAAAAAAATGAATTCCTTAGGCATAGAAAGAGAACTGATTGATGAGATGTAACTACTGTGGACAATCAATTAATAGAAATTTAACAATCAAAGAAATTTTAATACCTAAAAAAATTTTAACGGAGCAATTATGTTCAATCTGTGCTAACGAATTTCAAAGACTAGCTTTCAAAGACTGCTGTTATGGTTGTCAGCGTCAGACAAAGAACAAGTATTGTAGTGACTGCCTACGGTGGCAAGAATGTTACCCGAATTATGATTTTCATCATGAAGCACTTTTCTCATACAATCAAGCGATGCAAGAATGGTTTGAAGAATATAAATTCAAAGGGAATTATACACTTAGGTATAGTTTCACCTCTTTTTTACAGGCTTATTTCAAAAAGAAAAAGAACGTTCTAGTGATCCCAATGCCAATTTCAAAAGAGCGAATGGAAATTAGAGGTTTTAATCAAGTTGAAGGATTACTAGAAGCGGCCAATATTTCCTACCAACCATATCTTGTAAGAGTTACCGATGGACTCTCACAAGTACAAAAAACAAGAACAGAGCGACTAACCTTAAAACAACCCTTTAAACTCACAAAAGAAGGACAAGCAGCTGTTGCAAATTCGGACATTCTTTTAGTGGATGATATCTATACAACAGGACGTACAATATTTCACGCAGCTCAAATTATTTTGGAGAATCAGCCATCAAAACTGTATACGTTTTCTATTGCAAGATAAAAGCATAATTAAAATGTAAATTAGACCGCAATTTTGTTGGCAAAACTAAGATAGTTCGTTATAATGTAATTAAGAAGAAGGATAACAGAGTGGTCCTTTTATTCCTTCTTTAGTTGTAGTTGAAAGGGGTAATCGTTATGTTTAGATATAATGTGCGTGGAGAAAACATCGAAGTTACTGAAGCTATCCGAGATTACGTAGAGAAAAAAGTTGGTAAATTAGAACGTTATTTCAGTGATTCACCTGAAGCAACAGTACATGTGAATTTAAAAGTTTACACTGAAAAAACAGCAAAAGTTGAGGTTACGATTCCTCTACCATATTTAGTTTTACGTGCTGAAGAAACATCACCTGATTTATATGCTAGTGTTGATTTAGTAGTTGATAAATTAGAACGACAAATTCGTAAGTTTAAAACAAAAATTAACCGTAAATCTCGTGAAACAGGGATGAATACTGCGAAAGCAGCTATTTTCTTAAATGGTGAAGAGACACCAGAAGAAACGCCAGAATTAGACATTGTTCGTACAAAACGTCTTTCTTTAAAACCAATGGATAGTGAAGAGGCCGTTTTACAAATGAACATGTTAGGACATAACTTTTTTATCTTTGAAGATTCAGAAACCAATGGAACAAGTATTGTTTATCGTCGTAAAGACGGCAAATATGGACTAATTGAAACAGATTAATCAATAGTTGAATCAGATAAATTTGCTCTTGGTTCAATGAATAAAAACTAAAATAATCTAATTTATTAAAATTTGCAGATTTTTTAGAGAGATTGCTACTAAGAGCTATTTTCTTTCCGACTACTTGATTTTTAAGAGACTGGAGCAAGACGGCATACGTTTTGTCGCAGTCTCTTTTCCTTATTTTTAGCGGAATTACATAAAAAATGGTATAATATATTATTAATATTAAGAGAAGTTATTTCTTTTCTTACCAACTAGTGATAAAATGGACAGGATGATTGTGCATTTAGTGCAAAAAATAAATAGAGTTTATTGAAAGGAACACTTAAAAACATGGCGAATTTTTTAAAAAAGATGATTGAAAATGATAAAAAGGAACTGAAGCGCTTGGATGGCATTGCTACTCAGGTAGAAAGTCATGCTTCAGCCATTGCTGCATTAAGCGATGAAGAACTAAAAGCAAAGACTGACGAGTTTAAAGCTCGTTATAAAAAAGGTGAAACATTAGATCAATTATTACCAGAAGCTTTTGCGGTTGTCCGTGAAGCTGCAAAACGTGTTTTAGGGTTATACCCATATCGCGTTCAATTAATGGGTGGTATTGTTTTACATGATGGTAACATTCCTGAAATGAGAACTGGTGAAGGTAAAACGTTGACAGCGACAATGCCGGTTTATTTAAATGCCTTAACAGGTGAAGGTGTTCACGTGGTAACAGTCAATGAATATTTGGCGACTCGTGACTCTGATGAAATGGGTGAGTTGTATAACTTCCTAGGCTTAACAGTTGGGTTGAACATTAACTCAAAAACATCAGAAGAAAAACGCGATGCTTATAATTGCGATATCACATATAGTACAAATAATGAACTAGGATTTGATTACTTGCGTGATAATATGGTTGTATATCGTAATCAAATGGTACAACGTCCATTGAATTATGCGATCGTTGATGAGGTCGATTCAATTTTGATTGATGAAGCTCGTACACCATTGATTATTTCTGGTCAAGCTGAAAAATCAACAGCTCTTTATACTCGTACAGATAACTTCGTTAAACGTTTGAAAGAAGAAGAAGATTATAAAATCGATGTTCAATCTAAAACAATTAGCTTAACTGAAGCAGGTATCGAAAAAGCAGAAGAAAACTTCGGCTTAGAGAACCTTTATGATATTGAAAACACAGCGTTAACTCATCATATGGATCAAGCATTACGAGCTAATTTTATTATGCTTCGTGATATTGATTACGTTGTTCAAGAAGGAAAAGTCTTGATCGTCGACCAATTTACTGGTCGTATCATGGATGGCCGTCGTTATTCAGATGGCTTGCATCAAGCAATCGAAGCCAAAGAAGGCGTAGAGATTGAAGATGAAACAAAAACAATGGCAACAATTACATTCCAGAACTATTTCCGTATGTATAAGAAATTAGCTGGGATGACAGGTACTGCTAAAACGGAAGAAGAAGAATTCCGTGAAATCTATAATATTCAAGTTTTCCAAATCCCAACAAACCGTCCAATCATTCGTGATGACCGTGCAGATTTACTTTACCCAACATTACAAAGTAAATTTAAAGCAGTTGTTCAAGACATCAAAGAACGTTACCATAATGGTCAACCAGTCTTAGTTGGTACAGTTGCTGTTGAAACTTCAGAGTTATTATCAGAGTTACTAAATAAAGAAAAAGTACCGCATGAAGTATTGAATGCGAAAAATCACTTTAAAGAAGCAGAAATTATTATGAATGCTGGTCAAAAAGGTGCAGTAACGATTGCTACCAACATGGCTGGTCGTGGTACGGATATTAAACTAGGTCTTGGTGTTATCGAACTTGGTGGTTTAGCTGTTATTGGTACTGAACGTCATGAATCTCGCCGTATTGATAATCAATTACGTGGACGTGCAGGTCGTCAAGGAGACCCTGGGGTTTCTCAATTCTATCTATCACTTGAAGATGATTTAATGAAACGTTTTGGTTCAGAAAGAATCAAAGCATTCTTGGATCGAATGAATATTGAAGAGTCAGATGCAGTTATTCAAAGTAAAATGCTAAGTAAACAAGTAGAATCTGCACAAAAACGTGTTGAAGGAAATAACTATGATACACGTAAAAACGTTTTACAATATGATGATGTAATGCGTGAGCAACGTGAAGTTATCTATGCTCAACGCCAAGAAGTGATCATGGAAGAAACTGAGTTGACTGAAACACTATTGAATATGGTAAAACGTACCATCTCTCGTGTTGTGGATAGCCACACTCAATTAGAAAAAGAAAACTGGAATCTTGAAGGTATTGTAGATTTTTCTGCCTCAACATTAGTTCATGAAGACTCTATTTCTAAAGCAGATATCGAAGGCAAATCACCAGAAGAAATCAAAGAATATTTGGTGAAACGTGCTCAAGAAGTTTATGATACTAAGGTAGAACAATTAAATGGTCCAGAACAAATTCTAGAATTCCAAAAAGTTGTTATTCTACGTGTTGTAGATACAAAATGGACAGACCATATCGATGCAATGGATCAATTACGTCAATCTGTAGGTTTACGTGCTTATGGACAAAACAACCCATTAGTTGAATATCAAACAGAAGGTTACAATATGTTTGAAGAAATGATTGGTGCAATTGAGTTTGAAGTTACTCGTCTATTCATGAAATCAGAAATTCGTCAAAATGTTCAGCGTGAACAAGTCGTTCAAGGTGAAGCAAGTCATCCTTCAGATGAAGACGAAGCGCAAGGTAACACAAGTGCAAAACAAAAACCAGTTCATGTTGACGAAAAAATAGGACGTAATGATCCTTGTCCATGTGGCAGTGGCAAAAAATACAAAAATTGTCATGGTAAAGATATGTAATAATTGACTAGGGTGGGGCCGTTCGCCCCACCTTCGTTTGTTGTGTACTAAAGTATTGAAAATGGAAGGAAGAGAAGATCATGGAAAATGCTGAGATCCGAACTGCTTTAGATGAAATGAATCAATCAATTACAAGTTTCAGGGGGTCTCTTTGACTTAGATCAGTTAGAAGAGAACATTGCGGAAGCAGAAAACAGAATGTCAGAGCCCGGTTTTTGGGATAACTCAGAAATAGCGCAGCAATTAATTAATGAAACCAACGTTTACAAAGAGAAGTTTCAACAATTTCATCAATTTGCTGATGAGCTTGAAGAGTTAGAGATAATGAGTGAAATGCAACAAGAGGAATATGATTCAGACACTCAGGTAGAACTGGAAGAACGTGTATTAGCCTTGAAAGAGAAATTAAGTATTTATGAACTTTCATTGTTGTTAAACGAGCCTTATGACAAAAATAATGTTATTATGGAACTCCATCCAGGAGCTGGAGGTACAGAGTCTCAAGATTGGGGAAGTATGCTTCTTAGAATGTATACACGTTGGGCTGAAAGTCATGGTTTTCAAGTTGAGACATTAGATTACCAAGCAGGAGACGAAGCGGGCATTAAAAGTGTAACTCTTTTAATTAAAGGATATAATGCATATGGATATTTAAAATCTGAAAAAGGGGTTCATCGTTTAGTTCGTATATCTCCTTTTGATTCTGCCAAGCGTCGTCACACTTCTTTTTGTTCAGTTGATATCATGCCAGAATTGGATGAAAATGTAGAGATTGATATTAATACAGATGATTTAAAAGTTGATACGTACCGTGCCAGTGGAGCTGGTGGACAGCATATTAATAAAACAGAATCAGCTGTTCGTATCACTCATATTCCAACAGGTACAGTTGTAGCTAGTCAAGCGCAACGTTCACAATTAAAAAACCGTGAACAAGCGATGGGGATGCTTAAAGCAAAACTTTATCAATTGGAGATGGACAAGAAGGCCCAAGAGGCAGCTTCTTTACGTGGCGAACAATTAGAGATTGGCTGGGGGTCACAAATTCGTTCTTATGTGTTCCATCCATATTCGATGGTTAAAGATCATAGAACAAATTATGAGACTGGAAATGTACAAGCAGTAATGGACGGAGATTTGGATGGCTTTATTGATGCGTACTTAAAGCAACAATTAAATTAAGCAATTCATATAAATGAAACAAAATTGTAAACTGTTGAAAGAACCTTGAAACAAAGTCATGTTATAATGATTGATAGTCTAGAAAACAGAGATGGAGAGAATACGCCATGATTGAAATGAAAGATGTAATGAAAAAGTATTCGAATGGTACGACAGCTATTCGTAATATTTCAGTGGAAATAAAACAAGGTGAATTCGTTTATGTTGTTGGACCTTCCGGAGCCGGTAAATCAACATTTATTAAACTAATGTACCGTGAAGAAAAAGCAACAAAAGGTCGTTTAAAAGTCGCTAGTCATGATTTGATGAAAATAAAAAATGCTGAAGTTCCTTACCTTAGAAGAGAAATCGGAATCGTCTTTCAGGATTACAAACTACTGACGAAAAAAACAGTCTATGAGAATGTTGCTTATGCAATGCAAGTTATTGGTCGTAAACCAAGAGATATCAAGAAAAGAGTAATGGAAGTTCTTGACTTAGTTGGTTTAAAACATAAAGTGCGAGTTTTCCCAAGTGAATTATCGGGTGGAGAACAACAACGTGTTTCTATTGCTCGTGCAATCGTAAATACGCCTAAAGTTCTAATTGCCGATGAGCCAACAGGAAACCTTGATCCAGAAAATTCATGGGAAATCATGAAACTTTTAGATCGGATCAATGCTCAGGGAACAACTGTTGTGATGGCAACACACAACAGCACGATTGTAAACACGATCCGTCATCGCGTAATCGCTATTGAAAATGGCCGAATTATTCGAGACCAAGCGGAAGGAGAATATGGCTACGATGATTAGAACGTTCTTTTCTCACGTCCTAGAAAGTATTAAAAGTTTAAAACGTAATGGGTGGATGACAATAGCGTCTGCCAGTGCTGTTACGATTACTTTAGTCCTTGTTGGGATTTTTATGGCAGTAATTTTTAATGCAACAAAATTAGCAAAAGATATTGAAGAAAACGTTACAGTATCTGTCTTTGTTGACATCGGTACAACACCAGATGAAATGCAAAAATTAGAAAAAGAATTGAATAAAATTGATAATGTTGCGACAATTTCATATTCTAACAAAGACAAACAATTAAAGAAAATCCAAAAACAAATGGGTGAAGCTTGGAATCTTTTTGAAGGTGACAGTAATCCATTGTATGATGTATATCTAGTAAGTGCAAAAGAACCATCAGATACAAAAAAAATATCAGAAAAAGCTGCAAAATTACCAAATGTATTTAAAGCAGATTATGGTGGTGTTTCATCAGACAAGATATTTAGCATTGCAGCAAAAGTTAGAACATGGGGACTAGGAGCCGCAATTTTACTATTATTTGTCGCAGTATTCTTGATATCTAATACGATTCGTATCACGATCATTTCTCGTCAAAGAGAAATCCAAATCATGCGTTTGGTGGGTGCTAAAAATGGTTACATTCGTTGGCCATTCTTTATAGAAGGTGCTTGGATCGGTTTAATTGGAGCGATTATTCCAATCTTGGTATTAACTTTCGGTTATGAAAAATTCTACACGCTATTTAATCCACAATTGCTAAGTTCAAATTATTCACTGTTAAAACCTGAATCATTTGTTTGGCAAATTGATCTATTGATGGTAGTGATTGGGATGACAATCGGATCTTTAGGTTCAATCATTTCAATGCGTCGTTTCTTAAAAATTTAATACAAATAAAGCAGACATTGTTGTCTGCTTTTTCTTTACTTATTTTCATAAGTTCGTTATGCTTTACAAAGGAATGTATGGAATACATAATTGGGGTGAATAAATGAAATTTTTGTATGATAATTTATTTGTTATTATTTTTATCGCTAATATGCTATTATCATTGATTATTGTTTTTCGAGAACGAAAACAAACAGCTCAAACTTGGTCGTGGTTGTTGGTACTGATGTTTATCCCAGTCCTGGGATTTATTCTTTATATTTTCTTTGGCCGAGGTATTTCTAAAGACAAAATTTTTGATATGAAGATGCAGGTAAAAATTGGTATGAATGCGGAAATAGAATCCGAGAAACAATCTTTATTGAGAGGTCTTTTCCCGCATCCACCGACAGGAGAAGTTGATTCAAAACAGCTGATTTACATGCTAACTATATTTGAAAGTTCCTTATATACGACAAACAATGACATTCGTTTATATACGGATGGAAGAGAAAAATTTGATGGACTGATCGAAGATATTCGACAAGCAAAAGACCATATTCATATGGAATATTATATATATCGTGGAGATACATTAGGTAAAGAAATACGACAAGAATTGATCAATGCGGTCAAAAGAGGGGTTAAGGTTCGATTACTTTTAGATGCCTGGGGATCAACTCAGGTAAATATGAAATTTTTTCAGGAATTAAGAAGTATGGGTGGAGAAATTGCTTTTTTCTTTCCATTATTTGTACCGTATTTAAACCCTCGAATTAATTACCGAAACCATCGAAAAATTGTTGTGATTGATGGTAAAATTGGTTATACAGGCGGATTTAATGTTGGGGATGAATACTTAGGTAGTGTCAAAAAATTTGGTTACTGGCGTGATAATCATTTGAGGATTCATGGTGAGGCCGTATACAGTTTGCAAAATCGGTTTTTGATGGACTGGAATTCGCAGCATCGTAAAGAACTAAGTTACGATTCAGCTTATTTTCCCTCAATTACCTCTGATGGAAAAAAAGCAGTTCAAGTTGTGACTAGCGGTCCTGACTCGGAGCTTGAACAAATCAAGATGACCTATTTGAAAATGATTTCAATAGCAAAAAAAGAAATACTTATTCAAACGCCTTACTATATACCAGATGCTTCTATTCATGAGGCGTTGAAATTAGCGTTATTATCAGGAGTTAAAGTTCGTATGCAAATACCTAATAAACCAGATCACATGCTTGTTTATTGGGCTACCTATTCTTTTTCAGCTGAATTATTAGAATATGGAGCTATTATTGAGACTTACGAACATGGTTTTATACATGCCAAAACAATGATTATTGATGGTGGAATAGTTTCTGTTGGTTCGGCTAATATTGATGTGCGCTCTTTCCGTTTGGATTTTGAAGTTAACACGATTATTTATGATCAAGAATTTTCAGAAGAAGTGAGAAATGCTTTTTATGAAGACTCAAAAGTATCAGATCTTTTAACTGAAGAAAAGTACCAAAGTAGAGGTGTACTTATCAAATTGAAAGAAGGACTAGCACGTCTGATTTCACCATTACTATAATGAAAATAAAAGGTGCAATTCGAATTATTGATTGTACTTTTTATTTTGGTTTTTTTTACTACTTTGAGAGGTTCCATTGTTATTTTATTATGAAAAAAAGATTACTTTGGAAACTTATAATTTTAAACTGAAACAGTTAATGTTAAAATGAATTGATTGAATTGAGTTTGGAGGATTATCAGATAAATGAAAAAGAAAATGCTATTATTTTTTAGTCTAATGGGAATACTAACTTTATCAGGCTGTGCCAAGTGGATTGATCGAGGTGAATCAATTACAGCGGTAGGTTCATCAGCGTTACAACCTTTGGTTGAAACAGCTGCTGAAGAGTATCAAAGTCAGCACCCAGGTCGTTTTATCAATGTTCAGGGCGGCGGTAGCGGTACAGGATTAAGTCAAGTTCAGACTGGCGCTGTCGATATTGGAAATTCAGATTTATTTGCAGAAGAAAAGAAAGGAATCGATGCGTCTAAACTAACAGATCACAGAGTTGCAGTAGTAGGAATCACACCAATTGTAAATAAGAACATCGGTGTATCAGATATCACATTAGAAAATCTCAAAAAAATATTTTTAGGTGAAATTACAAACTGGAAAGAAGTCGGGGGAAAAGACATTCCTGTTGTTATGCTGAATCGTGCTGCTGGAAGTGGTACACGGGCTACTTTTGAACGCTGGGTATTAGATGGCAAAACAGCAATTCAAGCGCAAGAACAAGATTCAAGTGGAATGGTTCGCTCTATTGTCGCAGATACGCCAGGAGCAATCAGTTACACAGCTTTTTCTTATGTTAACGATGAAGTTAATACGTTAAGCGTTGACGGTGTGAAGCCAACAGATGAGAATGTTACAAGCAATAAATGGACAATTTGGTCATATGAACATATGTATACGTTAGGAAAACCAAAGCAATTGACAGAAGAATTCTTATCTTTCATGTTATCAGATGATGTACAAGAAAAAATCATTGGACAATTGGGGTATATTCCTGTTTCTAAAATGGAAGTAGAGCGGGACTGGCAAGGAAATCTCATCAAATAATTGCTCTTTACACAAAATTTACAAACTTAACATAAGATTTACATGTTATTAAACGCAAATTTATGTTGGAAAGTTAAACTGAATTTGTTATGGAAATTATTGAAAAACGGAACATTTATTATAAAAGATAGAATTTGATTGTGGCAAAATACCTTAATCATATTTTTCAGTTGAGATTGAATGGACCTGTTTAGCTTTTATGTTATCTAGCTTCGTAGGCTTGCCTGCTACGCTTTTAATTTAAGGAGGAATTTTCTTGGAGGATGTACAGAAAAAATTGTTAACCAAATCAAAGCGTGCCAGAATGGAACAACGAGGGAAATTTATTAGTTTTCTTTGTATTGCTTTGATTGTTTTAGTTGTCCTATCGATCTTTTATTTTGTAGCAAGTAAAGGGTTAGCGACCTTTTTTACAAATAAAATAAAACTTTCTGATTTCTTATTTGGTACAAATTGGAATCCAAGTGAAACAGGAACGGATGGTAAGCCAATGGTAGGCGCATTACCGATGATTGCTGGATCGTTTATCGTAACTTTTATGTCAGCGATCATTGCAACACCATTTGCAATAGGGGCAGCTGTCTTTATGACAGAAATTTCTCCAAAGAAAGGCTCAAAAATTTTGCAACCCGTTATTGAATTGTTAGTTGGGATACCTTCTGTTGTGTACGGATTTATTGGCTTGTCTGTAATCGTGCCCTTTATTCGTTCGATTTTTGGAGGTACAGGGTTTGGGATCTTAGCAGGAACATTTGTACTTTTTGTTATGATTTTGCCCACAGTAACAACGATGACAGTTGACGCATTAAAATCTGTTCCACGACATTATAGAGAAGCCTCGTTGGCTTTAGGAGCGACTCGTTGGCAAACAATTTATAAAGTTGTTTTACGAGCTGCAGTTCCAGGAATTTTGACAGCTGTTGTTTTTGGAATGGCTCGTGCTTTTGGTGAGGCATTAGCGATTCAAATGGTTATTGGTAATGCTGCGGTTATGCCAGCTAGTTTAACAACACCTGCTTCAACATTAACGAGTATTTTGACAATGGGCATTGGAAATACGATTATGGGAACAGTAGAAAATAATGTACTTTGGTCACTAGCCTTGATTTTGCTATTGATGTCTTTACTATTTAATATCATTATTCGGATCATCGGTAGGAAAGGAGCCTTGAAATAATGAATGCAAAAAAAGCAGATAAATTTGCAACAGGTGTCTTATACACTATTTCAGGCATTATTGTTTTAATTTTAGCGGCATTGCTGCTTTATATTTTGGTTCGAGGTGTTCCACATATCTCTTGGAACTTCTTGACAAAACCTTCTAAAGCCTATCAAGCAGGTGGTGGTATTGGGATTCAACTATTTAACTCACTTTATTTATTGTTGATTACAATGCTGATTAGTTTTCCTATTTCTTTAGGTGCCGGTATCTATTTGTCTGAGTATGCAAAGAAAAATTGGGTGACAGATCTTATTAGAACTTCGATTGAGATTTTGAGTTCACTACCTTCAGTTGTTGTTGGTTTGTTTGGGTTCTTGATTTTTGTTATACAGATGGGCTATGGTTTTTCAATTATATCTGGAGCTTTGGCGTTAACATTTTTCAATTTACCTTTACTGACAAGAAATGTTGAAGAATCTTTAAAAGCTGTTCATTATACACAACGAGAAGCGGGACTATCCTTAGGTTTATCTCGTTGGGAAACTGTTACAAAAGTTGTTGTTCCAGAGGCGTTACCAGGAATTTTAACGGGTGTAATTTTGAGTTCTGGAAGAATTTTTGGTGAAGCTGCTGCATTGATCTATACTGCTGGACAAAGTGCTCCAGCGTTAGATTTCAGTAACTGGAATCCATTGAGTGTCTCAAGCCCAATCAGTATTTTCCGTCAAGCAGAAACGCTAGCAGTTCATATATGGAAAATTAATACAGAAGGAACAATGCCAGATGGAGCAGCAGTTTCCGCTGGTGCTTCAGCAGTTCTGATTTTAGTCGTATTGCTATTTAATTTCGGCGCTCGTTTCATCGGAAACAGACTGTATAAAAGAATGACATCAGCCTAATGTTAGGGGAATCAGAATGAAAGAATATAATTTAAGTGACACAAATATTATTAAATTACCAGAACCGATTGCACTTCATACCGATGATTTACATGTCTGGTATGGCGATAATGAAGCAATCAAAGGTGTTGATTTAGAGTTTGAAAAAAATAAAATCACTGCTTTGATTGGCCCTTCTGGCTGTGGGAAATCGACTTATTTACGTTCGTTGAACCGCATGAATGATGGGATCGCTAACACCAAAGTTACAGGAAACATCATGTACAAAGGTGTAAACGTGAATACAAAAGAAGTTGATGTTTATGAAATGCGTAAACGAATTGGCATGGTATTTCAACGTCCTAATCCGTTTAGTAAATCAATTTATGAAAATATCACATTTGCGTTAAAACAACATGGTGAAAAAGATAAGAAAAAGTTAGATGAAATTGTTGAAACAAGTTTAAAACAAGCCGCACTTTGGGATCAAGTCAAAGACAACTTAGATAAAAGTGCCTTGGCTTTATCAGGTGGTCAGCAACAACGTTTATGTATTGCTAGGGCTATTGCTATGAAACCGGATATTTTACTTTTAGATGAGCCAGCGAGTGCATTAGATCCAATTTCAACCGGAAAAGTGGAAGAGACACTAGTTAATTTAAAAGATGACTATACGATTATCATCGTGACACATAATATGCAGCAAGCTGCTCGGATCAGTGATTATACTGCCTTCTTCTATTTAGGCAAAGTAATCGAATACGATGAAACAAGAAAAATCTTTACACGACCAAAAATTCAAGCGACAGAAGATTACGTTTCTGGGCATTTTGGTTAGGAGGAGCAAGATGACAAAAGAAATTATTTCATCAAAAGATTTGCATTTGTATTACGGCAAAAAAGAAGCTTTAAAAGGGATTGATTTAAGTATCAATCAAGGAGAAATCACTGCTATGATCGGTCCTTCTGGTTGCGGAAAATCTACTTATCTCCGTTCGTTGAATCGAATGAATGATTTGATTCCAGGTGTTACGATTACTGGGAGTGTGCTTTACAAAGGTAAAGATATCTACGGTCCTAAAACGGACATCGTGGATCTGCGTAAAGAAATCGGAATGGTTTTTCAACAACCGAATCCATTTCCTTTTTCTGTCTATGAAAATGTGATCTACGGGTTACGTTTAAAAGGAGAAAAAGACAAGCAGGTTTTAGACGAAGCGGTTGAAACCAGTTTAAAGGCTGCTTCTGTTTGGGAAGATGTAAAAGACAAGCTGCACAAAAGTGCTCTATCTTTATCAGGCGGACAACAACAACGTGTGTGTATTGCTCGTGTTTTAGCGGTTGATCCAGATATCATTTTACTTGATGAGCCAACAAGTGCATTGGATCCTGTTTCCAGTGGGAAAATTGAAAATATGCTCTTAACGTTAAAAGAAAAGTATACAATGATTATGGTGACTCATAATATGTCTCAGGCTTCTCGGATTTCTGATAAAACGGCTTTCTTTTTGCAAGGTGAATTGATAGAATTTAATGATACCAAAAAAATATTCTTGAACCCTAAAGAAAAACAAACAGAAGATTACATTTCTGGAAAATTTGGGTAAATAAAAGGAGGAAGACACATGTTGCGTAGCCAATTTGAAGAAGAATTGTTAAATCTTCATAACCAATTTTATGAAATGGGCATGATGGTAAGTAATGTGGTACATAAATCTGTACGTGCTTACATTAATCATGATAAAAAAATAGCCCAAGAAGTGATCGATTATGATGTAGAAATTAATGATATGGAAGTAAAATTAGAAAAGAAAAGCTTTGAAATGATCGCCTTACAGCAACCAGTAACAACAGATTTAAGAATGATTATCACTGTTATGAAAGCTAGTTCTGATTTAGAAAGAATGGCAGATCACGCTGTATCAATTGCTAAATCAACGATTCGTTTAAAAGGTGAGACACGTATTCCTGAGATTGAAAAAGAAATATCAGATATGTCTGATTATGTTAAGAAAATGGTTGATAATGTTTTGATAGCTTACGTAAAGACAGATCAAAAAGATGCACGAATGATCGCAAAAATGGACACAAGAGTAAACGAATATTTTGATAGTATCTATAGACATTCTATCAAAGCGATGCAAGCCAATCCTGAAACGGTTGTAAGTGGAACAGATTATCTCCATGTAGCGACTTATTTGGAACGTATTGGCGATTATGTGACGAATATCTGTGAATGGATTGTTTATTTAGCAACAGGCAAAATCACAGAGTTGAATAATCCTCATGATGAATAACAAGTAGCAAAAATTACCTTCGATAATCTTATCGGGGTATTTTTTTTTAGTATAAAAATCTGAAAAACGTAAAAATAAAAATCATTTTGAACAAAATTTCATTAATGTGTTTACAATATTTCATTCAAGATGTATTATACAGATATATTGGGAAACCTAACCATTATAATTTTTGTTGCTGAATGTTTAAGTTTTGACAAAGATAAAACAGAAGAGTTAGGAACTATTTATTTAATTAACCAAGGAAGTGTGGTTTGTTTTAGCCATTTTTTCTTGCTATAATTGAAGAAAATATAAAGAACGGACTATAAATATGGATAATCAAAAACAACAACTTAGTATCGAAGCTGCTAGATTGTATTACCAATCTGGTCTTGGTCAACAGGAAATTGCAAAAAAATTAGATCTTTCCCGTCCAACGATCTCTAGATTGCTGAATTATGCTAAGGAAAAAGGTTACGTGCAGATTACAATCTCCGATCCATTTTCCGATTTATTCGAACTTGAAAAACGTCTTAAAGAAAAATATGACTTATTAGAAGTACATGTTGTCTTTTCACCTGAACCTAATTATCAAGTGATAACGGAATATCTAACCTCATATGCAGCTGAATATTTGGAAGAAACAATCAAAAATGGAGATATTTTAGGAGTCAGTTGGGGAACAACTATGTATGAGATTGCAAGAAAACTAGATTCCCAAGAAAGAGTAGGTGTGGAAATTGTTCAACTAAAAGGTGGTATCAGCCACTCTAGTGTGAACACATATGCCAATGAAACGTTGACTTTATTTGAAAAAGCGTTTCATACTGTAGCGGTACAATTGCCACTACCAGTTATTTTTGACAATGCAGAAGTAAAAAAAATGGTTGAGCAAGATCGGCATATTCAAAAAATCATCTCTAAAGGAAAACAAGCAAATATTGCACTGTTTACAGTGGGAACAGTTAGAGACGAAGCCTTGTTATTTCGTTTAGGTTATTTTAGTGAAGAAGAGGAAAAGCTTCTTAAAGAACAAGCAGTTGGGGATATTTGTTCACGATTTTTTGATAGTAGTGGTGAAATATGCAGCCAGAAGATCAACGAACGAACAATTGGTATTGAACTATCAGAACTAAGAGAAAAAGAAAAAGCAATTTTAGTAGCAGGTGGTTCGCGAAAAATCAAAGCTATTGATGGTGCATTGGCGGGTAAATATGCAAATGTACTTATCATTGATCAAATTGCAGCTGAAGGGTTATTGAATCTATAGAGATTATTTATAGAATAAATAGGGACTAAAAAAACGTTCCTATTTATTTTTTTATTAATTGAACATAATTTCATGATGTTGTTTACAAATGTTCTTGTTGAGTGTATAATACAAGTATAAAAACTAAAGGAGTGTAATAATGGATATTGCAAAAATGATTGATCATACAGCATTAAAACCTGAAACAACAAAAGATATGATTGTAAAACTTTGTCAAGAAGCTAAAACGTATCAGTTCGCATCGGTTTGTGTGAATCCTTATTGGGTTAACCTAGCTAGTACTGAATTAAAAGGTTCAGGCGTTGACGTTTGTACTGTAATTGGTTTTCCTTTAGGTGCTAATACATCTGAAACTAAAGCTTTTGAAACAAAAAATGCTATTGCCAATGGAGCTACAGAAGTTGATATGGTTATCAATGTAGGAGCTTTAAAATCTGGCGACTTAGAAACTGTAGAAGCAGACATTCGTGCCGTTGTTGAGGCATCAGGAAATGTACTTGTAAAAGTTATTCTTGAAACATGCTTACTTACAAAAGAAGAGATTGTTACTGTTTCTGAATTATCTGTCAAAGCAGGAGCTGATTTTGTTAAAACGTCAACTGGTTTTTCAACTGGTGGGGCAACAGCAGAAGATATTGCATTGATGAGAAAAACTGTAGGACCTAATGTTGGCGTAAAAGCTTCCGGCGGAGTTCGTACAAAAGAAGATGTAGACGCAATGATTAAAGCAGGAGCATCAAGAATCGGTGCAAGTGCAGGAGTTTCTATTGTTTCAGGTGACTCATCTGATCAAGGAAACGGATATTAAAAAAAGAATAAAGTAAGCAACTCGCTTACTTTTACAAAAGAATGTAAACGAGTTCAAATTGGAGGAGAACATGAAATATTTAATTGGCTGTATAGGTTTGGTGTTTTTTGTAGGAATTGCATGGTTAACGAGTAGCGATCGTAAGAAGGTTAAATTTAAACCAGTTGTCATTATGTTGGCGTTACAATTTCTTTTAGGATTTGTATTACTGAATACAAGTGCAGGTAATTTCGTTATTGAAGGAATTGCAAAAGGTTTTGATAATTTACTATTATATGCTAGTGAAGGTGTAAACTTTGTTTTTGGAGGACTAGTTAATCCAGACGCAAGCTCATTTTTTATTGGCGTTTTATTACCAATCGTTTTTATATCTGCATTAATTGGAATTTTACAGTATTTTAAAATTCTTCCGTTTATTGTGAAATATATTGGCCTTGCATTGAGTAAAGTCAACGGCATGGGTAAGTTAGAATCTTATAATGCTGTTGCTTCAGCTATTTTAGGTCAATCAGAAGTGTTTATTTCTGTAAAAAAACAATTAGGACTATTACCAAAACACCGACTATATACATTATGTGCTTCAGCGATGTCAACTGTATCAATGGCTATTATAGGTTCTTATATGTTTTTATTGAAACCTCAGTATGTTGTAACCGCTATTGTTTTAAACTTGTTTGGCGGATTTATCATTACATCGGTAATCAATCCTTACGAAGTGACAGATGAAGAAGATGTTTTAGAAGTAAAAGATGAAAAAGAGCAATCCTTTTTTGAAATGCTGGGAGAGTATATCATGGATGGTTTCCATGTAGCAATTACGGTTGCAGCGATGTTGATCGGGTTTGTAGCAGTTATTACAATGATCAACGCAATTTTTAAAGGGATTTTCGGAATTTCGTTCCAAGATATTATTGGTTATTTAGTTGCACCATTTGCATTCTTGATGGGTGTACCAGCAAGCGAAATTGTAGATGCTGGAAGTATCATGGCAACGAAACTAGTTTCTAATGAATTTGTTGCTATGACTAATTTAACAACGACTTCAATCGAATTTTCAGGCAGAACAACAGCAATCATTTCTGTTTTCTTAGTTTCTTTTGCTAATTTTTCTTCAATCGGTATCATCTCAGGAGCTGTTAAAAGTTTGAATGAAGAACAAGGGAATGTGGTTGCACGCTTTGGTATAAAATTATTATTCGGCGCAACACTTGTTAGTTGTTTAACAGCAACAATCGTTGGATTAATTTATTAATTTTTTAAGTTTAACTGATGAGGTGAAAAAGAATGGAAGAATTTAAAAGAATACATGTTGTCGTAATGGATTCTGTAGGAATAGGTGAGGCACCAGACGCAAATGATTTTGATGATTTTGACGTGCATACGCTTGGCCATATTGCTAAAGAAATGAATGGATTAAATCTTCCTAATATGGGCGCTTTAGGATTGTCACATATTGAAGAAATATCTGGTGTTCAAAAAGTAGACGAGCCTTTAGGTTACTATACGAAAATGCAGGAAACCTCTGCCGGTAAAGATACAATGACTGGTCACTGGGAAATCATGGGATTATACATTGATAAACCTTTCAGAGTTTTTCCAGATGGATTTCCAGATGAGTTGTTAGAAAAGATCAAATCATTCTCAGGAAGAGAAATCATTGGCAATAAAGCTGCCAGCGGGACAGAAATTCTTGAAGAACTTGGAGAAGAACAACTTAAGACAGGTGCATTGATTGTTTACACTTCAGCAGACTCTGTTTTACAAATTGCAGCGAATGAAGAAATTATTCCTTTAGAAGAATTGTATCGTATTTGTGAATATGCTCGTGAAATTACGAGAGATGAACCGTATATGTTAGGACGTATCATTGCTAGACCATTTGTTGGAACATCGAAAGATACATTCAAACGTACTGCAAATCGTCATGATTATGCATTGAAACCTTTTGATAAAACAGTTATGGATACGTTAAAGGAAAACGGATTAGATTCAATAGCACTAGGTAAGATATCTGACATATTTGATGGTGAAGGTGTGACTGAAAGCATTCGTACAGTATCAAATATGGATGGCATGGATAAGTTTATCGAATTGTTAGATAAAGATTTTCATGGAATGAGCTTTTTAAATCTAGTTGATTTTGATGCTGTATTTGGACACAGGAGAGATCCTTTGGGTTACGGAGAAGCATTACAAGAATTTGATCAACGATTACCAGAAGTTTTTTCTAAATTAAAAGAAGATGACTTATTGATTATTACAGCAGATCATGGGAATGATCCTACGTACAAAGGAACAGATCATACTAGGGAGTACGTACCATTATTAGTTTATTCTAAACGTTTCTCAAAAGGTCAGGAACTAAGCTTGAGAAAAACATTTTCTGATATTGGCGCAACCGTGGCGGATAACTTTAATGTGAAGATGCCAGATTATGGTACTAGCTTCTTAGCAGATTTAAAATAAAAAAAGGAATGGTGATAAAGATGAGAATGGTCGACGTTATTGAAAAAAAGCGCAACGGATTGGAACTAACAAAAGAAGAAATTAAATTTTTTATTGATGGTTATACTGCTGGAACAATTCCAGATTATCAAGCAAGTGCATTGTTAATGGCTATTTATTTCCAAGATATGACAGATGAAGAACGCGCTAACTTAACTCTTGCAATGGTTGATTCAGGTGATGTTATCGATTTATCTGGTATTGAAGGCGTAAAAGTGGATAAACATTCTACTGGTGGCGTTGGAGATACAACAACATTAGTATTAGCTCCACTTATTGCTGCATTAGATATTCCTTTTGCAAAAATGTCTGGTCGTGGTCTAGGCCATACTGGCGGAACATTGGATAAATTGGAATCATTCGATGGTTTCCATATCGAAATCAGTGATGAAGAGTTTATCAATATTGTTAATCAAGATAAAATTGCTGTTATTGGTCAGTCTGGAAACTTAACGCCAGCTGATAAGAAAATTTATGCACTACGTGATGTAACAGGAACAGTTAGTTCGATACCTTTGATTGCTGGATCAATCATGAGTAAGAAAATTGCTGCTGGTGCAGATGCGATTGTTTTAGATGTAAAAACAGGTGCAGGTGCCTTTATGAAAACAGAAGAAGATGCTGAAAAATTAGCTGAAGCAATGGTTCGTATCGGAAATCTTGTTGGAAGAAAAACAATGGCGATCATCTCTGATATGTCTCAACCTTTAGGTGCTGCAATCGGAAACTCTTTAGAAATTAAAGAAGCGATTGATACATTAAAAGGAAACGGACCAGAGGATTTGACAGAGTTAGTTTTAACTTTAGGTAGTCAAATGGTTGTCCTAGCAGGAAAAACAGATTCTTTAGATGAAGCACGTCAAATGTTGCTTGGTGTGATTGCAGACGGTTCAGCTTTGGAAAAATTTGCAGTATTCGTTAAAAATCAAGGTGGTAACCCTGAATGGGTGAAAAATCCTGAATTATTACCTCAAGCAGAGTATACGTTTGAAGTAACAGCGGATAAAGAGGGTGTTGTATCTGAAATAGTTGCAGATGCTATTGGTGTTGCAGCTATGAAATTAGGTGCCGGCCGAGCAACTAAAGAAGATGAAATTGATCTAGCTGTTGGTCTAGTGTTAAACAAGAAAATTGGAGATAACGTTAAAGTTGGAGATTCTCTTGTTACTGTCCATGCAAATAAAACAGATATTTCTGAAGTAGAAGCTATGATCAAAGAGAACATCCAAATCGGTGGTAAAGGACAAGCTCCTAAATTGATTTACAAACAAATTTCTTAAGAATAGTCAATTGTTTATCGAATGAAAGGCGCTTTCGGAATGGTTGATTGTATAATCTAACATATAATAAGAAGAAGATATTACTCAATACGAGATTATCTTCTTCTTTTTTATGATTTTTGATATTGTACGGAAGTACAGGATAAAATTCATTCTTAAGTCCTATGACAAAGAATAAAAAAGAAGGCATAATAGGTACATAAGGAAAACACCCTCGGGTGAAAAATTTGCTAAGGAGGCAATTTCCATGAAAGAAAGAGAAAGAGTATTAGACTTAGTTAAAAAAGGTATCCTATCTTCAGAGGAAGCTTTGGTCTTACTAGAAAACATGGCGACAGAAAAAGATGAGAAACAAATCAAAAAAGCTGCCGACAAAGTAAATGTAACGAACCCAACTGTTGATACAATAGAAAATGACAAAGTTGTAGATTTATTAAATAAGTTAGAAGAACAAAAGGAAGAGGTTGTTGAACCTGAAGTTTCTGACGAAGACGTTAAAGCAAAAGAAGCACAGGATCATGAGCGTCTAGAAAAAATCCTTGATGATCTAGCAACAGAAGCAAACCGTACATCGGTAGAGTTAGATGAAATCAACGCTGAAATTGCAGGTGTTAAAGAAGAAATCAAAGAAGCACAAGAAAAATTGATGGAATTAAACACAAAAGAAGAATTAGGAGAATTAGTAAACGAAGATTTAGATTTAAGAACTTCCTTAGAAACAGAAATTAAGTCTTTAGAAGATTCTTTAGATGAAAGAAATCAAGAAAAGATTACTTTAGAAGCAGAATTAAAAAATATTCGCAAAGAACAATGGTCTGAGACAAAAGACCGTGTTACATCAAAATTTGATATTCCTGATGACTGGAAAGATCAAGCAACAGATACGATCAATCAAGTTGGGGAAAAAATGAGTGAAGCAGGTTCTCAACTAGGTTCTTTTCTTAAGAAAACATTTAATTCATTCTCAGAAACAATGAATGATAATATGGAATGGAAAGATGTTAGCTTTAAAGTACCTGGTGTTGCTACAACAAAATTTGATCATGAATTCAATTACCCAACACCACAAGCAAGTTTGATTGATGTTAAAGTTGCTAACGGAAATATTGTTTTCAAAACGTGGGATCAAGCAGATGTTAAAGTAGAAGGAAAAATCAAGCTTTATGGAAAAATGGATGCCGAAACACCACTTGAAGCATTTTTGGAAAGAAGCCAAATTGATGTAGATGATGAAGTTATTTCATTCCAAATTCCTAACAAGCGTGTACGTGCAGATTTAGTTTTCTACTTACCAGAACGCACATTTGACCATGTTTCAATCAAATTATTGAATGGTAATGTGTCTGTAGAAGATTTAAAAGCAAAAGATGTATATGCAAAGTCAACGAATGGTTCTATCACGTTTAACAAAATCGATGCAACAATGCTTGAAATCGAAGGTGTAAATGGAGATATTAAAGTTTTGGATGGCGAAATCTTAGACAATATTATTGAAACTGTGAATGGTACAGTAACGATCGCTGCAACACCTCAAACAATCGGTGTTTCATTGATTAATGGTGATGTTCGCATTACAGCTAAAGAAAAAACATTACGCAAGATAGAAGCAAGTTCGGTTAATGGAAATGTAAAGATTGCATTACCGGCTGAACTAGGTATAGAAGGTACTGTAAAAACGAGTTTAGGCAGTATCAATAGCCGTTTGAGTGACTATGAGGTCATTCGTGAGAAGAAAGAAAGAACCAATCAATTATTACAATTCAGACGATTGAATGAAGACGATATGGCACAAATCAATGCTTCTACAACAACAGGAAACATTTATTTAAAAGACACGGATAAATAAATGTGTAGAGCAGTGATCGCTTAAGCAAATATAAATTTCTCAACCGATAGTTAAGAGTCGTAGTCAAAATTTGGCTCCATCTTAACTATTGGAAAGAGAAATGAGTGAAAAAAGGATGATTCTTCATCCATTCTAGTGTAAAATCTAAGAGACAAGAGGTGAAAGAAATGAGAAAACGATTGACAAAATCTCCTAATAATGTGGTTTTAACAGGAACCTTGGCGGGAATTGCAGAGTGGTTAGGGATCGATCCAACGATTGTGCGTGTGATTTATGTGGTGGCTAGTTTCATCTTTATTGGCAGCCCAATTTTTCTATATATTGTTTTGGCTATTTTGATTCCTTCAGGTAGAAACAAAAACAGCAACTACTATGGACATCAAAATCCATACAACAGAAATACTCGTAATGCCAACCCCTATGCTAACGAACAAAAACAAAGAAAACAAGCGGAAAAAGTGAATGATGATGACTGGAGTGACTTCTAATGACGTATTTTCAACGTTTGATCGTTAATACGTTGACCTTTGTGTCACTATCAGTAATTTTCCCCAATATGATTTTTGTAAGAAGTATCTGGATGGCAGTCGTTGCAGCATTTGTGCTCTCCATATTGAATATGCTAGTAAAACCAGTGTTAACGATTTTATCCCTTCCACTTACTTTACTTACATTTGGATTGTTTAGCTTCATTGTAAATGCAGCGATTTTGAAGATGACTTCTTCATTTGTTGGAGAAATGAATTTTGGTTTTTCCAGCTTTGGAGCAGCAATCTTAATGGCAGTAATTATGTCATTAGTCAATGCAATTGTCAGTGAGCGGAATTTAGATAAATACGGTGAATAAGGATAAAACCCAAGCGAGTATGTTGGGTTTTATCCTTTTTTTATGCAAAGGGATCAGTAAGATCAATTAACTGACATTCTCTGTGTTGGTTAACATAACTGTACAAAATATTGATAAAATCAACTTGTTCTTTAGAAAATTGATTCCTATTTTCAGGTCTTTTTTTTGGAAGAATTTTTTTCACTAATTGGGTTGAAGTATATTTATTAAAGGTTTGTTTTGTCAAAGTTCGACTATTGACAACTAGTCCTTGATAGATCAGATAATATTTTATTTTCGCACCGATTGCAATATAGAGGAGTTGCCATTGAGTTTGATTTGCAAGAATCAGTTTTTTATTTTGAGTGAAGAAATGGGTGATAAATTTCCAGTTTTCGTGTATTTTTTTAGCTTGTTCAAATGAATAACGTTCTGAAGCTAAAATCATTTTTTCTTTTAGACGGTTTTGTGGTTGTTGATTATTAAATGCGAATGCACCTAGTAGTTCTTCAACAATGATTTCTCGTTTAATTGGGTTAGGGGAATCGTTAGAAAATGATTGTTGCCAATAATTTTTTTGATTTAATCCGTACAGGTCCTCCAAAATTCCTTTCAATTCAGATAGTTTGCGGTTAATGGGGAAAGGACCAAAACAATTTTTATATGTAGGAACTGTAAGGATATTGATGGTAACATCTTTCTTTTGGGTATTAATTTCAATATATTTATACTTTTCAAAAGCGTTCATTTGCCGGTTATAGATGGGACGATATTTATGGATTAGTTGGCATTCTAATAAAAGAGCATCTAGCTCAGTAGTGACTTCTATAACATCGAAATCAGTTAATTGATGAATCAAGCGGAGAGTCTTTTTGGAATGTTGTTTGTTTTTGACGAAGTAACTACTGACGCGTTCTTGTAATTTTTTTGCTTTCCCTACATAGATGACTTCTCCATGACGATCTTTCATTAAATAAACGCCAGGACTCAAAGGAAGACTCTTTGCTTGTTCTTTTAAACTATTTTTCATAGAAACACTTCCAATAGGTTATTTTCAACAGGATACAGTGATACAAACTAAGTATACAAATTTATTGATGATAGTCAATAACGAAGAAAAAACAACCTTGTAAGAATAATTAATAGAATAAAATTTTTACATAAGGAGTACAAAAATACGTTGATCTTCTTAATAGCTAGAAACTTCTTACGTGAAATGATAAAATGGAACGAGTAGAAGAAAGGAATGGTCGATAAATATGGAAGAAGTTGTTAAAATTCATCAGCTGGTAGAAAAACTTTCTTTAGAAGTCGTTTATGGCGATGAAGAAAGTTTAAATAGAGAAATCACAACAGGCGATATTTCTCGTCCGGGATTGGAGTTAACGGGTTATTTTAATTACTATCCTCATAATCGATTGCAGTTGTTCGGTAGTAAGGAGATTACATTTTCTGAACGAATGATGCCAGAAGAACGATTGATGGTTATGCGTCGTTTATGTGAAAAAGACACTCCAGCTTTTATTATTTCTAGAGGACTAGAAGCACCTGCTGAGATGGTGCAAGCGGCAAAAGAAAAAGGTTTGGCAGTTTTACGTTCGCCAATCTCCACGTCAAGATTGTTAGGAGAATTATCAAGTTATTTGGATGGCAGATTAGCTGCAAGAACAAGTGTACATGGTGTTTTAGTTGATGTATATGGCTTGGGAGTCTTAATTCAAGGTGACAGTGGTATCGGTAAGAGTGAGACGGCCTTAGAGTTGATTAAACGTGGACATCGTTTGATTGCAGATGATCGAGTGGATGTTTATCAACAAGATGAATTAACGGTTGTGGGAGAACCACCTAAAATTTTGCAACATCTGATTGAAATTCGAGGAATTGGAATTATTGATGTCATGAATCTGTTTGGCGCAAGTGCTGTTCGTGGATTCATGCAGGTTCAACTTGTAGTTTATTTAGAAGCATGGGAAAAAGATAAAAAATATGATCGTTTAGGTTCCGATGATGCGGTGGTTGAGATTGCTAGTGTAGATGTTCCGCAAATTAGGATTCCTGTAAAAACAGGACGAAACGTTGCAATTATTATCGAAGTAGCTGCAATGAATTTCCGTGCAAAAACAATGGGCTATGATGCAACGAAATCATTTGAAGAGCGTTTAACTCGATTGATTGAGGAAAATTCAGGTGTTATCTAACTTAGTGGGTTAGTCTTTCAGAAAAATAACAAAAAAAGTTACAAACATGTTTTGCTATTTTTCTGATAAGGCTTGGGGAGCTCTGTTTTGGCTTTGGAACATAGTGAATAAAATAAACTAATATTAAAACGTACATGGTGTAGCAAAGCTTTGTTACCTATAGTTTAAGGAGGAAGCCAAATGTTTGGACAAGTAAACCCAGTTGCAATTAATCTTTTTGGAATAGCAGTATACTGGTATGCAATTATCATTGTTTCAGGAATCGTACTAGCTGTTTGGCTAAGTAGTAGAGAAGCGGTCCGCGTCGGTTTGAAAGAAGATGACGTGGTTGATTTTATGTTATGGGGATTACCTAGTGCCATTATCGGTGCTCGTTTGTATTATGTGATTTTTCAATGGCAGGATTACGTCGATAATCCAATCGAAATCATCTTGACTAGAAATGGCGGCTTGGCGATTTATGGAGGGCTGATTGGTGGAGGACTAGCTTTATTTTTCTTTACACGTCATCGATTTATCTCAACTTGGACCTTTTTAGATATTGCGGCGCCAAGTGTCATTTTAGCGCAGGCAATTGGACGTTGGGGTAATTTTATGAATCACGAAGCATATGGTCCAGCGACGACAAAGGCCTTTTTAGAAGGATTGCACTTACCTAAGTTTATTATCGATAATATGAATATTGATGGAACGTATCATCAACCGACGTTTTTATATGAGTCTGTTTGGAACGTATTAGGATTTATCCTATTAGTCCTTTTAAGAAGAAAGAAAAATTTCTTAAAAGAAGGCGAAGTCTTTTTAGGATATATTATTTGGTATTCATTTGGTCGTTTCTTTATTGAAGGTTTGCGTACGGATAGTCTATATGCATTTGGAAGTATCCGGGTTTCACAACTAGTTTCTCTTGTGCTATTTTTTGGTGCGATTATTACAGTGGTTGTTCGTCGCAAAAAAGGATCACCGAAATTTTACGATCGTGAAAAAGGAACTGCAAAAAAAGCCATTTAGAACTGCCCATTCAAGCTAAGCTATGTTAAAATGTAAGCTGGGTATGAAAGTTATAAAATTAGTTATTTGGCAAGTTTATTTAAAGAAATAAGAAGAGGATTTGAATGCTTATTCCTCGGTCAGCTTTTCTGTGATCTAGCGACACTGAATCAGCTCTAAGGAAAAAATAAAAATTAAATGGGTCATAGAATGACTTAGTTGATTTTCCCTATTTTTCTGTCAGAACTGAGTAATTTATTTAGCTGTTCTTATTTTGAAAGGAGATTTTCACCAATGAAACAAAAAGTTGCTGTTTTAGGTCCTGGTTCGTGGGGTACTGCTTTGGCCCAAGTGTTAGCAGAAAATGGCCATGAGGTTCGTATCTGGGGACATAATGAAGCACAAATTGATGAAATCAATACTTATCACACAAATCAACATTATCTTCCTGATCTAGTTATTCCAGAATCGATTCAAGGGAAGATATCTTTAGAAGAGTGTATTGTAGATGCGGATGCAATATTATTTGTTGTTCCGACAAAAGCGATTCGAATGGTCGCAAAAGAGGTCACTGCGAAATGTACAAATAAGCCGTTGATTATTCATGCTAGTAAAGGCTTGGAACAAGGAAGTCATAAACGCATATCAGAAGTGTTGATGGAAGAAATTCCAGCTGATATAAGACGCGGTGTTGCTGTTTTATCTGGTCCGAGTCATGCAGAAGAAGTGGCTGTTCATGATATTACAACGATTACTGCGGCAAGTGAGAATTTGGCAGATGCGATGTATGTCCAATCATTATTTATGAATGATTATTTCAGAATTTACACAAATGATGATGTGATTGGTGTAGAAACAGGTGCGGCTTTAAAAAATATTATTGCTTTAGGTGCTGGCGCGATTCATGGATTAGGATTTGGTGATGATGCAAAAGCTGCGATTATGACACGTGGCTTAGCTGAAATCAGCCGTCTTGGTGTAGCAATGGGTGCAAATCCTCTAACCTTCATTGGATTGAGTGGGGTTGGTGACTTGATTGTTACCTGTACGAGTGTTCATTCACGAAATTGGCGAGCTGGAAATTTGCTTGGCAAAGGACACAGTTTAGATGAGGTTCTTGAAAATATGGGGATGATTGTTGAAGGTGTATCTACAACAAAAGCCGCCTATGAGCTTTCTCAACAGTTAAACGTTGATATGCCAATTACAGAAGCGATTTATAAGGTATTGTATGAAGGTAAAGATGTAAAACAAGCAGCAAAAGAAATTATGTTGCGTGATGGTAAAACAGAAAATGAATTTTCTATATAATTATTAGGAGGCCATTTGGCATGAAAGTAAAAAAAGCAGTTATTCCAGCAGCTGGACTGGGAACAAGATTTTTACCAGCGACAAAAGCGATGGCAAAAGAAATGCTGCCGATCGTAGATAAACCTACAATTCAATTTATCGTTGAAGAAGCATTAGCTTCAGGAATTGAAGATATTTTGATTGTAACAGGCAAAGCAAAACGCCCTATTGAAGATCATTTTGACGCAAACTTCGAGTTAGAAAGTAATCTTCGTGAGAAAAATAAAACAGATTTGTTAAAATTAGTAGAAGAAACAACGGATGTTAATCTTCACTTTATTCGTCAGTCCCATCCAAAAGGTTTAGGACACGCTGTTTTACAAGCAAAAGCATTTGTAGGAAATGAACCATTTGTTGTTATGCTTGGTGATGATATTATGGAAGATAAAATCCCATTATCAAAACAATTAATGAATGACTACGATGAAACACATGCATCAACGATTGCTGTGATGAAAGTCCCTCATGAAGAAACATCTAAATATGGTATTATTAACCCAGAAGCAGAGGTTTCTAAAGGGTTGTACAACGTGAATAACTTTGTCGAAAAACCAAAACCAGAAGAAGCGCCAAGCGATTTAGCGATTATTGGTCGTTACTTGTTAACACCTGAAATCTTCCATGTACTAGAATCACAAGAGCCTGGTGCTGGCGGGGAGATTCAATTAACAGATGCGATTGATACGTTGAATAAAACACAACGTGTATTTGCTAGAGAATTTACTGGTAAACGTTATGATGTAGGGGACAAATTTGGTTTTATGAAAACCAGTATTGAATACGGATTAGTTCACCCAGAAGTGAAAGATAATCTACGTGAATATATTATTGAACTAGGTGCTGAACTTGCTAAAGAAGACGCCCCTAAAAAGAAATAGAGAAAAACAATTGAAATGATTTTTTCTTTTGAAGGCAGAGCAAAATTTGTTCTGTCTTTTTTTCATAAAAAACACTTAAATTTGTTTAAAAACTATGTAGAGAGTTGTTCTATAAATTGTTATAATTAAAATAACAAAGCTAACTGAATCATTTGTGAAAATAATCAGTTGGTGTTATTCTAAGAACATGGAATATTTGATGAGAGGAGCAACAGTATGACAGGTGGAGAGGTTGCAGCGATTATTGCTGCAGTAGCGTTTGCTGTATTAGTAGTGTTTATTGTTTTAGTATTGATAAAAATTGGTAAAACAGTCGAGAGGGTAACTACCACAGTTGATGAAGCCAATAAAACAATTGAGGTTGTAACAAAAGATGTAGATATTTTATCTAGACAGGTAGAAGGGTTATTAGTAAAGAGTAACGAGTTATTAGATGATGTTAATAAGAAAGTTGCAACAATTGACCCGTTATTTGAGGCGGTAGCTGATCTAAGTGAAAGTGTTTCTGAACTTAATTATTCTAGCAGAAATTTACTTGGAAAAGTCGGATCTGTTGGCAAGACAACTGCTAAAGCAGGGGTTGTAAGCAAAGTTGGCGGAGCAGCATTCAGAGCTTTTCGTTCTAAATCATCAAAAACAAGTGAATCAACTAAATAATAAAAGATATTGGAGGAATAAACATGGCTAAAAAAGGTGGATTTTTCTTAGGAGCGATTATCGGTGGAGCGGCAGCAGCGGCAGCGGCGTTGTTATTAGCACCAAAGTCTGGTAAAGAATTGCGTGAGGACTTGGCAAATCAAGCAGATGATTTTAAAGATAAAGCAACCGATTATACAGATTATGCAATGCAAAAAGGTTCCGAGTTATCATCAATTGCTAAAGATAAAGCGAGTATTTTAGGTGAGCAAGCTGGTGATTTGGCTGGTAACGTTAAAGATAAAACAAAAGATTCTTTAGACAAGGCACAAGGTGTGTCTGATACAGTTTTAGAATCGTTTAAGAAACAAACGGGTGATCTAACTGATCGTTTTAAAAAGACTGCTCAAGATGTAAATGATCAAGTAGACGAGCTAGGTGATATTGCTGAAGATACTTCTGATGATATCTTTATTGATGTAAAAGAATCAGCAAAAAAAGCAAAAGCAACCGTGTCTGAAGGAATTGCTGAAGCAAAAGAAGTAACCAAGGATGTACCAGAAAAAGTAGAAGAAGCCCAACAAGAAACAAAGAAAATTGTTAAAGAATCACTAGAAGATGTTAAAGGTGAATAGCACTAACAAAAAAGAAAGAGGTTGGGACGGAAGGGTTTAACTCCGAGAAATAAGAGAGAATTAACGAAAATTACTTTTCAAATTTTTTCTAATTGCAGCTTATTTCTGAAGGAGTTAATTCTGCTCCCACCGTTTATTCGGATTTAGAGCCTGAAACAAAACTGATTTTTAGTTTTGTCTCAAGCTCTTTCTTTTTTTATATTAATCGATGATCATTAACTCTTTTGGTGTTTTTGTAAAAGCTTCACAGCCAGTTTTAGTTACATGTAAACAATCTTCGATACGTACACCAACTTTTCCAGGAATGTAAATACCTGGTTCGATAGAAAAACACATACCTTCTTCAATAACTAAATCATTTCCCGTAACTAGAGAAGGGTATTCATGAACAGTTGTACCGATACCGTGTCCTAGACGATGATTGAAATAGTCACCATAACCATAACTGCTGATAACTCCCCGAGCAACTTCATCCAGTTCGCCAGCTGTGATTCCTGGTTTTACAGCATCCATGGCTTTTAGTTGTGCTTCTAAAACAATCGAATAGATTTCTTTTTGGAAATCTGTTGGTTCTTTATAGGCAACTGTTCGTGTAACATCACTACAGTAGCCATTGTAAACTACGCCTAAATCAAATAGGACTAACTCATGTTTGGAAACAGCAGTACTTCCAGGATTTCCATGAGGACTAGCTGCATTTTTTCCTGTCAATACTAACGTATCAAAGCTCATTGAACGAATCCCTTGGCGCTTTAATTGGTATTCAATTTCAGCTAATATTTCTTGCTCTTTAGCACCTTCTTTGATGGCTTTAAACCCAATTTCTAAAGCAACATCTGCCCAATTTCCAGCTTCCATAAGTTTAGAAATTTCAATGGGCGTTTTTATTAATTGTAATCTTTCAATGATAGGTGTGGCATTTGCCGAAAAATCACTTGTTGGAAAATAATGATTTAAACAATCAAAACGTGCAACAGATAAAGCATCTTTTTCGGTTGCAATTTTAGTTGGTATTTGGTTATTTTTAATGTGTTGAGCAATTTTTTCCCAAGGATTTTCACTATCAAGATAACCGTAAACAGGATAGGTCCATGAGCTTTTTTCTGCATCTTCAACCTCTAAAGCAGGTGTAAATAAAAAAGGATCGTGATTTAATGAGATAAACAGTGCTAAAACTCTTTCGTGGGGATCACTCTCATAGCCAGAAAAGTAGGCAATATGTCCGGGATCACTAATATAAGTAAGATCGATATTTTCAGTAGCCATCCATTTTTTTAGATCATTGATTTTTTCTTGATTCATAAATATCCTTCTTTCTTTTAATACGATTTACTGTAAAACTTACCTTTATCATACCACGAAATGCTGTAAAGTGCTTTTTGAAATATGTAGTAAATTTTCATGAAAATGGGATAAAACGGTTGCAAAAATAAAAGAACTCTGATATTCTTAGTGAGAAATGTAAACAGCGTTTTCAGAAAATGCAAATAACTTTAAATATTTAGGAGAATAAACATGGAAAAACAAACAATTACTATTTATGATGTTGCTCGTGAAGCAAATGTATCCATGGCGACTGTATCTCGTGTAGTAAATGGCAATCCCAATGTGAAGCCTGCTACACGTAAAAAAGTGCTAGAAGTAATCGATCGCTTAGATTATCGTCCCAATGCTGTAGCCCGCGGTTTAGCAAGTAAAAAAACAACGACTGTCGGTGTAATTATTCCTGATGTCAGCAATATCTTTTTTGCTTCTTTAGCTCGAGGTATTGATGATGTTGCAACAATGTATAAATACAACATTATTTTAGCTAATTCAGACGGTAACGATCAAAAAGAAGTGAACGTATTGAATAACCTTTTAGCAAAACAAGTTGATGGAATTATTTTTATGGGACACCATATTACAGATGAGATCCGTGGCGAATTTTCACGTTCTAAAACACCTGTTGTTTTAGCTGGTTCTATTGACCCTGATGAGCAAGTAGGTAGTGTGAACATTGATTATAAAGAAGCAACAAAAGATGCAACGAGCTTTTTAGCTAAAAATGGAAATAAGAAAATTGCATTTGTTAGCGGAGCGTTGATCGATCCAATCAATGGACAAAACCGTATCAAAGGCTATAAAGAAGCATTGGCAGACAATGGCTTGTCTTATAATGAAGGATTGATTTTTGAATCTGAGTATAAGTTCAAAAATGGAATCAATTTGGCTGAACGTATTCGTAATAGCGGAGCGACTGCAGCTTACGTGACAGATGATGAATTAGCAATCGGTTTGTTAGACGGCATGCTTGATGCTGGTGTGAAAGTACCAGAAGAGTTTGAAATCATTACAAGCAATAATTCATTACTGACAGAAGTTTCTCGTCCACGTCTTTCAAGTGTGACACAACCTTTATATGATATTGGTGCAGTTTCAATGCGTCTATTGACAAAATTAATGAACAAAGAAGAAATCGAAGATAAAACAGTTATTTTACCATACGGTATGGATCAAAAAGGTTCAACGAAGTAAGGCAATAAAAAAGCAGACAGCTGAACGTTCAGTTGTCTGCTTTTTTTAGTTATTGTTGTTTCGACTTGATGAAGGTGTAACATTTTCTTTTTTGTCTTCATCCTTTTTAGTATCTTCTTTTTTCTCAGAAGAAGAAGGCGTTGTTGATTGGCCTGAATTTGAAGAAGAAGGTGTTGTACCAGAGTTACTTGGAGCAGCATAGCGACTCCAATAAGCACTATAATTTGCATCTGATCCGCCATAACCAAACTTATATTGCCCTTTAGGCGCACCATCTTTTGCATAGAAGGAAACGACATTTGGTCCAGGAGCTGTATAAGTACCGCCATTATAAGTGAATGTTCCAGGTTTTTCGCCTGTAAAACTTGATACATTCGATTTAATTACATCATTTGAAAGTGTGAATTTCTCACCGTTGCCGAATAAGTCAGGTCTGACTGAATAGATCGCGTTAGCTAGATTAGCAAGGTATACACTATTTTGATCTCCGCTATTTGGGCTCATAGCAGTTGGAATGTCATAACCAGTCCAAGATCCTAAAGTAATTGTTGGTGTAGAAACAACTAACCAAGCATCTACGTATGAGTCTGTTGTTCCTGTTTTTCCAATCCAATCAATATTTCCTAATGCAGGATTTAATCCTGAAACCATATTTTTGAATGGAGTAGTTATTTTTGAATCCAACACAGATCGCATCATGTCATTCATGATAGAAGCCGTGGCTTGGGAATATACTTGAACAGGAGTTTCTTTATGTTCATAAATGACTTTTCCGCTATTGTCTGTGATCTTATCAATCATGTAACCTTTTTGATATTGTCCTTTATTTGCAAGTGTTTGGAAACCATTTGTTTGAGTAAGAACTGTTGCTTCGACTGTTCCTAAAGGAGCAGATTCATAAGCCCAGTCATTTTTAGGTGGATAATTCATTTTACTTAAATAGTTGTTATAGGAAAAGTTATCATCACCCATTTGCTTTTTCATAGCTTCATTTAGATGGTAAACGGGAATGTTATAAGACCATTCTAATGAGTGACGAACTGTATCAAATGTATTCGTACCGGAATTTGTTGCGTTTGTTAATTCGTCTCCGCCACTATAAGAAGTGGGGTAATTTGCCAATCGGCTTTCTGAGCCGATCATCCCTTGATCTATAGCAGGCCCATAAACAGAAATAGGTTTGATGGTAGATCCGACTTGACGAGTTGTATTCAAAGCATGATTACTTTGACTAACATTATAATCACGGCCAGCAACAAAACCAATAATTTTCCCTGTTTTGTTATCCATTAAGACATTCCCTGTTTCAACAAGGCCAGCACCGTAACCATCATCTAGCATATAACCGAAGTTTGCTACAGCATTTTGCATGGTATCGTAGACGGTTTGATCAATTGTTGAATGAATTGTATATCCACGATTTTGAATTTCTCTTCGTGCTTGATCTTCATACTGAGAAAGACCTAGATCATCCAGTGTTTCTTTTTTCACACCGGCTTTTTCTATGTTGACATCCATAATTACTTTGGCTGCTTGATCCATTACAGCATAATATAAATAGCCTTCAGTATTTTGATTTGATTCTTGTTGCGGTTGAAAATCTTGTTTTAGATCATAATTTTTAGCAGTTTCATATTCCTCTTTAGTAATTGCTTTTTCACGATACATACTGAACAAAACAAAGTCTTTTCGCTTCATTCCATATGAAAGGTTCTCATCGCTTTTTAGCGCACCTGTATTGCTATAGGGCGTATAGATGATTGGACTTTGAGGAAGTCCAGCAATAAAGGCAGCTTGAGGAAGTGTTAAATCATTAGCACTTTTTCCGAAAAGACCCTTAGCGGCTTCTTCAACACCTGCAACATTTTCTCCTTTATTATTACGACCAAAAGGAGAAACATTTAAATAAGTAGTGACGATTTCGTCTTTTGAAAAATATTTCTCAATACGATAAGCCAGCAATATTTCAGTAGCTTTTCGTTTGAATGTTGTTTCATCTGTTAATATCTGTTGTTTGACAAGCTGTTGTGTTAGTGTTGATCCACCAGATGATCCACCCAAACCTGTCGCGTCAGAAACAAGGGCACGAATAACAGCTTTTGGAACAACACCTTTGTGTTCTTCAAAGTATTCGTCCTCAGTAGAAATAATTGCTTTTTTTAATAATGGAGAGATATGTTCTCCGTCAACTCTTGTTCTGACAAGGTCAGATTTGATCATGGCAATATTAGTACCGTCAGCATAAGTCATCTTAGAAACCTCAGTGATATCACTGATTTCTGTCTGAAGTTCTTCTTTTGTCGGGGGCTTAGTATCTTCCACTAAGAAAGCAAAATAGCCCATACCTATACCAAGTCCTAGTGAACCGCCTAACAGAATCATAACCACTGCAAAGACAAATAATGATTGCAGTACACGAATCACTACATTTATGATCAAAAAAATTTTTTTCTTTTCCGGTACTTTATGAGAATATTGTTCCGTTTTATGGGAATTATTCCGATTGTCCAAAAGCTTCACCTCAATATAATGATACATTCCGTGATATTATAGCAAAAAAAATCAATAATGAACAGTTGTTCAGATATTTCATAGCTGATTTGTCGAAAAAACTTAATATGTATAGGCTGAAATTTTTTATTTGTTATAGAGAAGGAGAAGTATTGAAGTAGTGGAGGATAGTGTAGTGTGGTGGTTCATGAAGTAGTAAAAAAGTCTTTTTTGTTTGTAGTACTGAGTCTGAAATGCGGGCGAACTTGAAAAGTCCGCCCCTATTGTTATCATTTATTAGTGTTCTCTTTAAGTCTAAACAATACAATTTTTTCGATCAAATCTATTGGTAACGTATCATCGGTTGGAAATTGAATAGCTCCCTTACTTGTTTTGTAACCAGTCAGTTCAGTTTTAAAGGCTTCAATAGCAGATGGAGAAGGATAAAAGCCGATATGATTTTTCTGGTTTGCAAAGTGAACCAAATTACCATTTAAATAGAAGGTTGGCATCCCATAAGACATTTTTTCCGATGCTTGAGGAACCAGTTGTTTGATGGTTAAATAGAGTTTCTGTAATTGTTCTTGACGATCTTCAGGAGCGTTCAAAATATATTCTTCAATAATAGTCATGTCATCTACCTACTTTCTTATTGATTTATGCCTCTAGTATACCATGATAAATAGTTAGGTATATTTCATCATGATTTGAAAAAATTAGAAAGTAAAATAAATAATCGTTCTGTGGTAAACTATAAGTGAGTCCGATAACAGAGTGGAAGGCTGAATAGAATGGAAAAATCGATTGTTGAAAAATTGAAGCTAGAGAACTATCCAAGTAAAGCGATTGTCAATCGACCTAATGAACATTATTTATCTGAACTGAAAGATGCACATGAACAATTTCCGGTTGAGCCAGTAGATTTATTATTTGTTTTTGTAACAACAATGACAGAGTTTAAAGCTGTTGTAACAGAGGTTGTTGAAAAGCAGTTGCTTAATAAAAATGGTGTGCTTTTTGTTGCATACCCTAAGAAAGGCAATAAGGTTTATCCGACATTTGTTCACAGAGATGAAATTTTTCCAACCCTTGAAGTAAATGAGAGAGATGGGTATATAGCCAATAGTTCATTTAAATTCAATCGAATGGTACGTTTGGACGAGACATTTACAGTAACAGGGGTAAAAAATGTTATAGAGAAGTCGAAAACCAAATCATTAAGCAGTGCTCGCGTGGATGACTATGTTCAATTTATACCAGAAATAGAAATTTTTATTGAAAATTATAAAGAAGCGAGAGCGTTATTTGATAAACTAACCCCGGGCTATAAAAAGGATTGGGCACGGTATATCTATAGCGCTAAACAGGTAGCTACACAAGAAAAAAGGAAAAGTGAAATGATTGATATTTTGGAAAAAGGATTCAAATCAAAAGAATTATATCGTCAGTTTTTGGCAAAGTAAAGGAGAGCTGTCATGGATGGAGTAACGGATTATATAGAAAATATTGATGAAAAATGGCAAGAATCTTATCAGCGATTAGCTGAAGTCATGGCCGAAAATATCCCAGAAGGGTTTATTTTACGCTTGCAATATGGTATGCCGACATATGTGGTACCTCTAAGCGTTTTTCCAGATGGATATCTAGATAGAAAAGATGAACCACTACCCTTTATTAGTTTAGCTGCTCAGAAGAACCATTTGTCGTTGTATCACATGGGAATTATGGGAAATAAAAAATTACTAGCATGGTTTCAAGAAGAATATCAAAAGGTAGTTCCCACGAAGTTAAACATGGGGAAAAGCTGTATTCGGTTTAGTAATCCGAAAAATATCCCTTATGAGTTGATTGGGGAATTGGTTAGTAAAATTTCAATGGAAGAATGGATTGATAGTTATATGCGTTTTGCAAAGAAAGATAAGTAGTGAAATTTAGTATCTTAGAATAGGCAAAAAGATTGTCTTTTCTATTCCTTTCACGTACTCTTTTAAGGGAAGCAAAATTGTAGAAAATGTAAGCTTGTATAGTTTTATAATTGTTATGCTTTACGGGTTAGTTTTCTGTCAGAACTGAAACGAGCCTGTTCGGCTTTTAAATTAGGAGGATCATTATGTTATTAGGTTCACATGTTAGTATGAGTGGTAAAAAAATGCTACTAGGTTCAGCAGAAGAGGCGGCAAGTTACAACGCGACGACGTTTATGATATATACTGGCGCACCACAAAATACACGCCGCAAGCCAATTGAAGAAATGAATATTGAAGTTGGTCAAAAATTTATGGACGAGCATGAGTTGAGCAATATTGTTGTTCATGCACCGTACATTATTAATTTAGGGAATACAATCAAATTAGAGAATTTTGGTTTTGCTACGTCATTTTTACGTCAAGAAATTGAACGTGCTCATGCTTTAGGTGCAAAACAAATCACTCTTCATCCAGGAGCCCATGTCGGAGCTGGCGTGGATGCCGGTTTAAAACAAATCATCAAAGGTCTTGATGAAGTTCTATGGAAGGAACAAGTACCTCAAATTGCTTTAGAAACAATGGCAGGTAAGGGAACGGAGTTAGGCCGTACGTTTGAAGAATTAGCAACGATTATTGAAGGTGTTAAACTGAATGAGAAATTATCTGTAACGATGGATACATGTCACATCAATGATGCTGGTTACAATGTTAAAGATGACTTTGATGGTGTTCTAGAAGAATTTGATAAAATTATTGGGTTGGATCGTTTAAAAGTTGTCCATGTTAATGATTCTAAAAATCCAATGGGCTCTCATAAAGACCGTCACGCGAATATTGGTTTTGGTACGATTGGTTTTGATGCGTTGAATAAAGTTGTTCACCATGAAAAATTAAAAGATTTACCTAAAATTTTGGAAACGCCATATGTTGGTGCAGATAAAAAAACAAGTAAAGCACCTTATGGCTATGAAATTGCTATGTTGAAGTCGCAAAAATTTGATCCAGATTTGTTAGAAAAAATCGAAAAAGGTTTATAAGACAAGAGAAAACCAAAAGGAAATGAGCTTTTGTAAAATTCTTGTGAGGAATCTGACAAAAGAGCTTTTCTTTTCGGCTTCTTTCTAGTAAAATGATTTCTTGAGAGCAATTTATAAAAAATTGGGACAAATTCCCAACTAAATTTAAAAATAGTAAGTTTGACAGGAATATTGACTGCATGAATCACGTTAATAGCAGAAGTTCTTGTTTGGCTTTTCTAGGTGGAAAGGAGAGATTTATATGTCAACAGGTTTAGTAGTGTTAATCGCGATTATCGCTTTATTAGTAGGTGCAGCAGGTGGATTTTTCCTTGCGCGCAAATATATGCAAGACTATTTCAAAAAGAATCCTCCCGTTAATGAGGATATGTTACGAATGATGATGATGTCTATGGGACAAAAACCTTCTGAGAAGAAGATTCGTCAAATGATGCAGCAAATGAAGAACCAAGGGGATAAATAAGGTTTTTTAGGAGCTATTCATAATTCAAAAACACAAGCGGGCTGATTTTTGGTCCGTTTTTTTGTGCTTATTTTTAATTGATGAAAGGAGTTGTATTAAGATGCAAAAACAACAAATGAATGGTGTGAGCGAAGAGTAGGTAGAGTAGAAAAGGAGAATGTACATGTCTATATTTAAAAAATTAGGTTGGTTTTTCAAACAGGAGAAAAAAAGTTATATTATTGGGGTATTATCATTGATTATGGTTGCATTGGTTCAACTAGTTCCACCTAAAGTCATTGGTATCGTTGTGGATAAGATTGCTGCAAAAGATTTGACGATTCGACCTATTTTATTTTGGGTTGGTATTTTGTTGGCAGCAGCGTTAGCGCAGTATATTTTTCGCTATATTTGGCGCACTCATATTTGGGGAAGTGCAGCTAGACTTGAAAAAGATTTAAGGCGGCAATTATTTCATCACTTTACAAAAATGGATAATGTGTTTTATCAAAAGTATCGAACTGGTGATTTGATGGCTCATGCAACGAATGATTTGAATGCAATCCAAAATGTTGCTGGAGCAGGGATTCTGACCTTTGCAGACTCAATGATAACAGGCGGTGCAACAATTGTAGCAATGATTTTATTTGTTGATTGGAGATTAACATTGATTGCGTTGATTCCGTTGCCGTTATTGGCTGTGACTTCCAGAGTATTGGGATCAAAGTTACATGATGCTTTTCGAGATTCACAAGCAGCCTTTTCAACAATTAATGACAAGACCCAAGAAAGTATTACTGGGATGAAAGTAATTAAAACCTTTGGACAGGAAAAAGAAGATATTCAAGATTTTACTGAGAAAATCGATGATGCTATCGTCAAAAATAAACGAGTAAACTTTTTAGACGCTTTGTTTGATCCGTTTATTACGTTGATTATTGGAATTTCTTATGTACTGACGATTATTATTGGCGGACGTTTTATTATGGAAGGTACGATTACAATTGGCCAGTTGATTTCATTCATAAGTTATATCGGAATGCTCGTTTGGCCGATGTTTGCGATTGGTCGCCTGTTTAATGTATTAGAGCGGGGAAATGCCAGTTATGATCGTGTGAATGAGTTATTACATGAAAAAACGCATATCATTGAGAAAAAGGATGGAATCCAAACACCAGCTAAAGGTCGGTTATCGATGGAAATTGCTAAATTTGTTTATCCAAAAGATGAACAGGCAACATTGGAACAAATTAAATTTACGATTGGTGAGGGAGACACTCTAGGGATTGTTGGAAAAACGGGTGCTGGAAAGACAACCTTATTAAAATTATTAATGCGGGAATATGATCATTATGAAGGTCGGATTACTTTTGGAGAACATGATATTAAAGAGTATACATTGAATGCTTTGATGAATTCATTGGGATATGTTCCTCAAGACCATTTTCTATTTTCAATGACGATTCGTGATAACATTCGATTTGCCAATCCTGATTTTACGGAGGAAGAAGTTGAAAAGGCAGCTGAAATGGCCTTTATCAACAATGAAATCAAGGATTTTCCTAAAGGGTATGATACATTAGTTGGCGAACGTGGTGTTTCATTATCTGGTGGTCAAAAACAACGAATTTCAATTGCTAGGGCATTGATTGTAAATCCTGAGTTATTGATTTTAGATGATGCTTTATCTGCTGTTGATGCTAAAACGGAGGAAGCGATTCTTTCAAACTTAAAAGAAGCTAGAAAAGAAAAAACAACGATTATTGCAGCACATCGATTAAGTAGTGTGATGCATGCCAAAGAAATCATTGTTTTAGAAGAAGGTAAAATTGTGGAGCGTGGTACCCATCAAGAGTTGTTAAATCTAGCTGGATGGTACAAACGGATGTGGGATAAACAACAGTTGGAAGCGAAGATCGAAGGGAGTGAAGTATAATGGAAGAAAAATACGAATCCGAATGGACAAAATCCGTTCCTTTAAAAGAACAAGTTTCGATTGTTAAACGATTGCTTAAATTTGCTCGGCCGTTTCGTCGTACTTTTTTGTCAGCAATTTTGTTTGCTTTGATTCTTTCTATTATTAACATTTTTTTACCAAGAATCATTCAAACATTTATGGATGATTATTTAACCCCAAAAACAGCTACGAATCAAGTGATTTTATTTTTTGCTGGATTGTACCTGTTTGGTGTGATTATTAAAAGTATTATTTGGTTTTTCCAATGGTTTTTATATTCAACGGCTTCACTAAAAACCTATCAGTATATTCGCGTGAAGTTATTTGAAAAATTGCAAACACTTGGAATGCGTTATTTTGATCAAACCCCAGCAGGTTCAATTGTTTCTCGCGTAACGAATGATACAGAAACTTTATTTGAGTTTTGGTATGTATTTTTGATGGTTCTAACGGGAATTTTTGCAGTAACATCTTCTTTTATTGCAATGTTTCAGATCAATGGTAGGATCGCTTTGTATAATTTGATTTTCTTACCTATTTTACTAGTGGTAATCTGGTACTATCAAAAATTCAGTTCAAGAATTTATAGAAGTATGCGAGAAAAATTGAGTCAGTTGAATACAAAATTAAATGAATATATCTCAGGTATGCAAATTATACAGCAATTTCGACAAGAAAAACGTTTAGAAAAAGAATTTGAAGAAACCAATAATGATTATTTACGTACACGTTTTTCGATGATTAGAACAAATTCCTTGCTTTTGGGCCCAATCATTAACTTCCTTTATACGTTAGCGATTGCATTAACATTGACTTTGTTTGGCTATGACGCACTGAACTCTCCTGTGGAAGTCGGTTTGATTTATGCTTTTGTGACGTATGTTCAAGCATTTTTTAATCCGATGACTCAAATGATGGATTTTTTAAGTGTTTTTACAGATGGAATGGTAGCAGGTAGTCGGATTTTGAAAATTTTTGATAATGACGAGTTGACGCCTCAGCAAAATATTGGAGCTGATGGCGAAATCTTACGTGGAAAAATCGAGTTTCGGCATGTTAGTTTTTCTTATGATGGTACGAATAAAGTGTTGAAGAATATCAGTTTTGTTGCGAACCCTGGCGATACTGTTGCATTAATTGGACATACAGGAAGCGGGAAAAGTTCAATTATAAATGTCTTGATGCGCTTTTATGAATTTTATGAAGGGGAGATATTGATTGATGACCGTGATATTCGGGATTATCCATTAGCTGAATTAAGGAAAAAGTTAGGCTTAGTTTTACAAGATGCTTTTATGTTTTATGGCGATATTGCAGGGAATATTCGCATGTTAAACACAGAGATCACTGATGAACAAATTAAGAAAGCAGCAGAATTTGTTCAAGCAGATAAATTTATAGAAACACTTCCTAACAAGTATCATGCTAAAGTTATTGAACGTGGTGCCAGTTATTCAAGTGGACAAAGACAACTAATCTCTTTTGCCAGAACAATGGTGACTGATCCAAAAATTCTTATATTAGATGAAGCAACGGCGAGCATAGATACAGAGACTGAAGGATTGATACAAGAAGGATTGGCGAATATGCGTCAAGGGAGAACGACCATTGCTATTGCTCATCGTTTGTCTACAATTAGAGATGCTAACCTGATTTTAGTATTGGACAAAGGAACGATTGTAGAACGAGGCAATCATGGCGAATTATTAGCGAAAAATGGTTTATATTCGGATATGTATAAGCTACAAAATAGTGAAGGCTAAGAAAAAAACAACGAAAAAATTTTTTTCGTTGTTTTTTTTGTACATATAAACAGTGTATTTTAATGAAAATTCTATGATTTTATAGGTTTAAAATTAAATGTAGATTAAACGGAAATTTGTTTTTTTGGAATTTATTTTATTTTTATATTCATTTTTTTCTTTTTTAAAGATTTTTTTGAACGTTATAAAAGGAATGTTTCACCTAAAATAAGAGTCCAGAAGGAAAATAATGTTAGGGGGGATTTTAAAATGAAAGTTAGGGTACTTACCACCTTGCTATTATGTGGAACTATTTTATCAACAACAACATTTGCATCCAATAGTTATGCAGAAGAGAAAAAATCGGAAAGCAGAGCTGTTATAGGAACAGATGAGCGGGTGAAAGTTCCAGATACAACGAAGGCTCCATATTCTAGTAGTGCTTATCTTTCTATGTATACAACATCTGGTACAGGTACAGTTATTGGAAAAAACAAAGTATTAACTGCAGGACATGTTGTTGAGGGAATAAAAACAAATTGGCAGATGAGTCAAGCTAGAGTTGTTCCGGCTAAAGATGGAAATTATTCACCTTTCGGTTCTTTTCAAGTGGAATCTATAGATATTCACAAGGGATGGTCAGTAAATAATAATCGTGATAATGATATTGCTGTGGTTACATTAAAACCTAATAAAAATGGGCAGAATATAGGAGATGTTGTTCCAGTAATTCCAGTCAAAAATGTCCCTCATATTCCCTTAGGAACAAAAGGGAATATGCCAGGTTATGGTGGAGATAAGTTTGGGGAAATGTGGGAAGGACGAGGTTCCATTATTGAACAAAGTGCATTACGTGTTTATTACAATATAGATACAATAGGAGGAAACTCTGGTGGACCTGTTTATAACAATCTAAATGAATTGATAGCAGTTCATACAAGTTGGTATGGAACGAATAGTCATCCAACAAAAAATGGAGGGTCAAAAATTACTGGTACAAACTATGAATTTATTGCCAAACATTTAGATCAAAAAGAAACAGATACTCAAGCACCAAGCCAAGTAACAGGGGTAAAGGCAACGAATGTAACCAAAAATTCTACTCAATTATCGTGGAATCCATCCACAGATAACGTAGGTGTGGAGAAATATGAAGTCTACCGTAATGGCGCAAGAATTGGTGAAAGTAAAACGACAAATTATGCAGTAAATGGCTTAACAGCAGACACATCCTACATATTCACCGTTGTAGCAGTGGATAAAGCAGGGAATCGTTCCCAAGTGTCATCAGGTGTGTCAATTCATACAGAAAAAGAGCCAGTTATCCAAGCACCAAGTCAAGTGACAGGATTAAAAGCAACAAATGTAACCAAAAATTCTGCTCAACTATCGTGGAATCCATCAACAGCGAATGTGGGTGTTGATAGATACGAAATCTATCGTAATGGTACAAGAGTTGGTGAAAGTAAAATAACAAACTACGCAGTAAGTGGACTTTCAGCAGATACATCCTACACATTTGCAATTGTCGCAGTAGATAAAGCAGCGAACCGTTCTCAAATGTCTGCAGGCTTAGCAGTTCGTACAGAAAGAGAAGCAGATAAACCAGTAGAAGGTCAAACGACATGGGTTCAATCTAAAGTCTACGTAGGTGGAGATAAAGTATTCTACAAAGGAATTGAATACAAAGCCAAGTGGTGGACCCAAGGAAACACGCCTGGAACGAATGATGTGTGGGAAAAATTAAGCACAGGAATTATTGAAGAATGGAACTCAAACCTCGCATATACAGGTAAAAGCGTAGTGACATACAAAGGCATACAATACCAGGCTAAATGGTGGACCCGTGGTGAAGAACCAGGGAAGTCTCCTGTTTGGGAAAAGAAATAAATTATAGATCGTTCTTTTATATTGTAAAAGTAATGTTAAGTAGGAAGTGTTATTCTCTTGACCTATAAAAAATTTTACATGGATAAAATTATCATTGGAACAACGCTATTTGAGCATTACTGAAATAATCATTTAAAAATAGATAAGAGTAGGAGTAAGTCATGAAAATTAAAACAATTACAGCGTTATTGATGTGTGGTGTCGTTCTATCCACGACTTCATTTACAACGGTATCATTCGGTGAAACAAATACACCGACCTCTAGAAAGATCATCGGATCAGATGATAGAGTGAGAATTACAGATACAACAAAGGCACCTTATTCTAGTGTTGTTTACATTAGTGCAAATGGAGTCAGAGGAACTGGCGTTGTTGTTGGCAAGGATAAAGTGATTACAGCGGCACATGTCGTAAATCGATTAAACAGTTCAGGATCAATTAATAAAGGTTATGTTATTCCAGGGAGAAATCAGCATTACAATCCTTTTGGTCAATTTGGTATTAAATCTATTGATATTCATAAAAATTATTCATCAAATGTAAATAAACATGACCATGATATTGCAGTTATTACGTTAACAAAAAATGGTTTTGGTCAGGAAATTGGAGAAGCCGTACCCAAAGTACCTGTAAAAAACACTCCTACAATTCCCTTAGGATCAAGTGCTCGTGTACCAGGATATGGGGCAGATAGAGGATATGAAATGTGGGAGGGGACTGGAAGTGTTACATCTCAAGGAGCCTATCGTGTCTACTACAATGCAGATACAATAGGAGGAAATTCAGGTGGTCCAGTATTTGATGCAGATAACCGTCTAATCGGTATCCATACCTCAGCATACACTTCAGAAAATGGTGCAGTAAAATTAACTGGAATTAACTTGGACTTTGTGCAAGATCATTTAGATCAAAAAGAAACAGATATCCAAGCGCCAAGCCAAGTAACAGGTTTAAAGGCAACGAATGTAACCAAAAATTCTGCGCAATTATCGTGGAATCCATCAACAGATAATGTAGGCGTAGACAAATATGAAATCTACCGTAATGGCACAAGAATTGGTGAAAGTAAAACGACAAATTATGCAGTAAGTGGCTTAACAGCAGATACATCATACACATTCGCAGTTGTCGCAGTAGATAAAGCAGGTAACCGTTCGCAAGTCTCCTCAAGCGTGTCGGTTCGTACAGAAAAAGAGCCAGCTATTCAAGCGCCAAGCCAAGTAACAGGGCTAAAAGCAACAAATGTAACCAAAACTTCTGCTGAATTATCATGGAATCCATCAACAGCGAATGTGGGTGTTGATAGATACGAGGTTTACCGAAATGGTACAAGAATTGGTGAAAGTAAAACAACAAACTACGCAGTAAGTGGACTTTCAGCAGATACATCCTACACATTTGCAATTGTCGCAGTCGACAAAGCAGCGAACCGTTCTCAAATATCTGCAGGATTAGCAGTTCGTACAGAAAAAGAAGCAGATAAACCAGTAGAAGGTCAAACGACATGGGTTCAATCTAAAGTCTACGTAGGTGGAGATAAAGTATTCTACAAGGGAATTGAATACAAAGCCAAGTGGTGGACCCAAGGAAATACGCCGGGAACAAATGATGTATGGGAAAAATTAAGCACAGGAATTATTGAAGAATGGAACTCAAACCTAGCTTACAACGGTGGAAGTAAAGTTACTTATAAAGGAACAAACTATCAAGCTAAATGGTGGACCCGTGGTGAAGAACCAGGGAAGTCTCCTGTTTGGGAAAAGAACTAAAGTGGCAAATACTAAGAGTATAATTGAAGTTTTTTAGGAGGAAAATAGGAGTATGAAAATCAAAAAAATTGCGACATTATTATTATGTGGGGTAGTTTTATCAACAACAATAATGACAACAACGAGCTATGCAGAGGAAAGAAAGCCAGAAAGCAGAGCTGTTATAGGAACAGATGAACGAGTGAGAATTATGGACACGACAAAGGCTCCGTATTCCAGTGTTGCCTACCTTTCAACGAATCAGGGGTTTGGCTCAAGTACGGTTATCGGGAAAAATAAAATACTAACTGCAGGACATGTTGTCGAAAATATAAAAACAAGTGTAGATATTAGTCAAGCAAAAGTTTATCCAGCTAGAAACGGAAATATGATGCCGTACGGTAGTTTTGATATTGAATCAGTAGATATACACAAATATTGGAGTATAGGAAAGAATCGTGATTTTGATATTGCGGTTGTCACAGTGAAACCCAATAGTAGAGGTCAAAATATTGGTGATGTCGTGCCAATAATTCCAGTTAGAGAGTTTCCTACTATTTCACCAGGGACAAAAGGGTCTATACCAGGCTACAGTCAAGATAAACATGGGGAGTTATGGGAAGGAAAAGGTTCAGTACTTTCACAAACAGTGCATCGTCTTTTCTATGATATCGATGCAATCAATGGAACTTCTGGATCGCCAGTTTTTAATGAGCAGAATCAATTAATTGCTGTTCATACAAGTGAGATTTGGATCGGTGGAGTTCCAGTTAAAAATTCGGGATCAAAAATCACTAGATCAAATTATGAATTTATCGCCGAACATTTGGATCAAAAAGAAACAGATACCCAAGCGCCAAGCCAAGTAACAGGTTTAAAGGCAACGAATGTAACCAAAAATTCTGCGCAATTATCATGGAATCCATCAACAGATAATGTAGGCGTAGACAAATATGAAGTCTACCGTAATGGCACAAGAATTGGTGAAAGTAAAACGACAAATTATGCAGTAAATGGCTTGACAGCAGATACATCCTACACATTCACCGTTGTAGCAGTGGATAAAGCAGGTAACCGTTCGCAAATGTCATCAGGTGTAACAATCCGCACAGAGAAAGAGTCAGTTACCCAAGCTCCTAGTCAAGTGACAGGATTAAAAGCAACGAATGTAACCAAAAATTCTGCCCAACTATCATGGAATCCATCGACAGCGAATGTAGGCATTGATAGATACGAAGTTTACCGAAACGGCGTAAGAATTGGCGAAAGCAAAACGACAAACTATGCAGTAAATGGGTTAACAGCGGATACGTCATATACATTCACAATTGTAGCAGTAGACAAAGCAGCGAACCGTTCTCAAATGTCTGCAGGATTAGCAGTTCGTACAGAAAAAGAAGTAGATAAGCCAGTAGAAGGTCAAACGACATGGGTTCAATCTAAAGTCTACGTAGGTGGAGATAAAGTATTCTACAAGGGAATTGAATACAAAGCCAAGTGGTGGACCCAAGGAAATACGCCGGGAACAAATGATGTATGGGAAAAATTAAACACGGAAATTATCGAAGAATGGAACTCAAACCTCGCATATACAGGTAAAAGCGTAGTAACATACAAAGGCATACAATACCAGGCTAAATGGTGGACACGTGGTGAAGAACCAGGGAAGTCTCCTGTTTGGGAAAAAATTTAATTAGCATAAAAGAGTTAAATGAAGGAAAAAGAGATTTAGATTTACAAAACAAGTATTGAATTCAAAGCATAGCCGAAAAATAGTTGTTGAATACCATGTAATGCGGTGGACTCAAGTAGCATAAAACGAATGACCAAAATAATTTTTGGTATACAAAAATATTGTAAAAATGAAGGATGGTAAAAATGAAAATTCAAAACATAGTAACAGTATTACTTTGCAGTGCAGTATTATCTACTGCAGCAGTTGCCGCAACACCACAAGTAGAAGCTGCTCATCCAGTAAGAGAAAAATTAACTGAGAACAAAACAAAAGTCAATGATACAGCCAAAGGACGTTACCAAAGTGTAGCATTTATTGATGCTAATGGCGTAACAGGTACTGGAACAGTCATTGGTAAGAATAAAGTTTTAACTTCTTACAACGTTGTTGAAGGTTTAAAGAACAGTGGAAATCTTGAAAAATCATTTGTTACACCAGGAAAAAATGGAGAGAGTACTCCTTTCGGTTCATTCCAAGTTGAATCAGTGGATTTTGAAGAGTCTTGGAGAAATTTAGCGATTTTGACAGTAAAAACAAATGAAAATGGACAAAATATTGGTGAGGTAGTTTCAATTGTTCCTGTTACCCAAAATCCTGCTATTTTAGTTTGTAACACAGTAACTATGCCTGGATACGATGCTGACAAGAAAGGTGAAATGTGGGAAAGCCAAGCAACAATTAGTTATAATATTGCTTCTAATTTTTGGTTTAACCAAGCTAGCAAAGATGGGAACTACGGCGCACCAATTTTCGATCAAAGAGGTAAGTTGCTAGGGGTTCGTACATTTGATAAATACTCAAAAGGTGTTCAAACAAGTGCAGCAAAATTAACAGAACGCAATTATGATTTCATTTCAAAAAATTTGAAATAAGAACTATAAAAACAATTATGCAGTAACTTGCTTTAATTAGAATAGTTAAAAGCAAGTTCGGGGAAGTAAAACGTTTCAACACAAGTGCATCATCATCAGAAAAGTAAATTAAAACTTGAGTCTACCGCTTTGCATGGTATTCAGCGCTTTTATGAGTCAAATGGGTTATGTCTATTATTTAACAAAATGAAATTCAATAGAAAAAGTAGTAACTTAAAAAGGTTACTGCTTTTTTATTTTGAATCATTAGAAAAATCAATTCTTGAAGAGTAAATTTGGGCAGAAATATAGACAATCCTTCTTTTAAGTTGTAAAGTAAATGTACTTGAAAAATTCGGAGGGTGAAAAGAGATATGTATGATGTAATTGTAATTGGTGCAGGACCTGCTGGTATGACCGCAGCGTTATATGCGTCACGTTCTAATCTTTCAGTATTGATGATCGAACGCGGTGCTCCTGGCGGTCAAATGAATAATACTGCTGAAGTAGAAAACTATCCAGGTTTTGATTCGATCATGGGACCTGAATTGGCTTATAAAATGTATGAAAATGTTGAAAAATTCGGTACCGAAAATGCATATGGCATTGTGATGGATATTAAAGATCAAGGTGCATATAAAGAAGTTATTTGTGATGACAAAACCTATCAAGCCAAAACAGTAATCATTGCTACAGGTTGTGAGCATCGCAAACTAGGTGTTAAAGGAGAAGAAGAATTCGCTGGTCGCGGTGTTTCTTATTGTGCAGTTTGTGATGGCGCCTTTTTCCGCAATAAACGACTATTAGTTATCGGTGGCGGCGATTCAGCTGTTGAAGAAGCAATTTACCTAACGCAGTTTGCATCAGAAGTTGTGATTGTACATCGCCGTGATGAGTTACGTGCCCAAAAAATCATCCAAGATCGTGCCTTTGCTAATGAAAAAATCTCTTTTGAATGGAATACTGTGTTAGAAGAAATCGTTGGCGATGATATGATGGTTAAAGGTGGACAATTACGTAATGTGTTGACGGACGAAGTGAAAGAAATCGAGACTGACGGCGTGTTTATCTACGTTGGACTTGATCCTTTGACTGAACCATTTAAAAAAGCTGGTTTAACAAATGCAGAAGGCTGGATCGAAACAGATCAAGATATGAAAACAAGTATGCCAGGTGTTTTTGCCATTGGTGATGTTCGTGAAAAAACATTACGTCAAATCACAACAGCTGTTGGTGAAGGTGGAATTGCTGGACAACAAGTGTATAAATATATTGAAGATATGACAGAAGTTGAATAATCAACCATTTTGTTGAAGTATCATCATAATGTTGACTGACCAAGATCTAGGTCAAAGCTTGATAAGTTTTGGCTTAGATCTATTTTTATACAATTTAATAGGAGTGAATGTGTTGAGTCTTAATTTAAAAGCAATCGAAAAAATCGTCAATAATGAAAAAAATGCAGGTGGATTTTCCCAGTTAATCCGCGATTTTAAAAAAATAGGTGTTGAAAAATATGATTATTTGGTAGAAGTGGGTGTGTATCGCTACTATGATGAGGCGTCATACATTGAAATTCAACTGAATGGTAAACCTAAAAATGTTTCTGTGACAGAGTCTTCTGCAGAAATAAAAAAAGCAGTTTTAAAAGCACAAGCGGGTGACATTACTTTTGAAGAATTCACGGAGCTTGCTGGAGCTGCAGGGGTAGGCTATTGGCGGACAGATTTATTGGCTATGCAAGTGGATTATTTTGGTCAAAGTGGGGAAATTTTGTTAAGTGAACCAATTCCAGAAGTTTAAACAGTAACTTTCGGATTAGGAAAGCAATTATGTTAATAGTGATGAGAAATGAACTCACAATTTCTCATCACTATTTTTATACTAACAGAGTAACTGGTGCTGATTAGACTTTAATAAAATGAGATATTACTTTTCTTTCACGATCTAATTTTTCGATTTTGACTTGTTTATCTTCTATCAACCGGAGAAATTCTGTAAAAAAAGCGTGGAACAAATGACCGCATGCGTAGTATTCTTTGATTACTTTTTTCTTGTTGATCGGACCTGTTCGGAATTGGAAGAAATGATCTAATACAGCGAGTGGTTCTTGCCAAGATTCTAGACGATCCAATAAATCTTGTAAATCGGTGATATCTTGATAGGGGATTGCTTTTAGATTATGTAGCTCTTTTTTCATAATGGTTCTCTCCTTTTTTTGAAGCGCTGAATTTCGTGCTTCAGCGCTTCCGAATGTACAAATTGACTTAGGCAACTTTTTTGAACTAGCGTTAGAAATGACTTGTATATGATTAGTGTAAGTCTGGTAGAATTTCCATCGCCTTCTTTTTGAGGTAAAGCAAAAAACGCTACTGGAGTGATCAGTGATAAAAAGTCAATTTTTCGATAACTTCCCAAAAATGTCTCAATACGAAAAGGGCATTGATTCCTATTTTAGTTCAGTTGCTCAAAACTCAACGACTTTTTATCATCCTAAAACTACCAATACCGCCATCAATTATCTAGAAAAAGTATACAGACTTTATAAAGTACATGATTTTAACAAAAAATTTCCAGACGGACTAGAAAAATCTAGTAAAATTGGGTACAATAAAGAATGCTAGGACTTTGTGCTAGCAATTGGCAACTTGTATAGATAGTTTGCTCTGTCTATGCAAGGCTTCATCAGTTGGTTGTCGCCAAGTGATGAAGTGCCTTTTTTATTTTGTCTTACTTTGAACAATCCTCCTTTCCTTAAATTTGTAGAATAGAAAAAAACGATATTAGGCAACTTCCCAATATCGTTCACAATAGTCACTAAAATCATCTACTACTTTTTCAAAGTAACCTAAAGAAACTAGTAAGAAACCTATAGAAAAATAGGTACACTTTAGGTACAAGAAAAGAAGCTAGTATATGTTGCTAGCACTATTGGCAACTTGTTTGGGCAGTTTGCTCTGTCTTTACAAGGCTTCAAATATTTGGTTGTCGCCAGATTTTGAAGTGCCAATTTATTTTTATATTCAAATTTGAACAGTCATTCTATTCTACCTTCTAAGTATATACGAAATGAATGCGAACACGCAACCTAATTTTCCTTGTAAACCTCATTAAATAACACGAGAAATCACTCCCTTATATATAAGGAAAAATAACAGAAAAAAATTTCAAAACATATTATCTTGTAGATGTTTTGAAATTTATTTACATATAGATAGAAATAAGTTATAATCAATAAGTTGTGATTAGTATACAAAAGGAGAAGTTAAATGAATACAGAAAATAATGATTTAAACAATCAAAGAATTGAAACGAGCCAAATCTTAATTGAAAAGAACTCAATTCAATTTAATCGAACGACATTGCAAATCAGCAGTATTGCACAAATATCTCTTCATACGCCACCAAGCAAAAGTATGACTAAACCAATTATTGCTTTTATCATATTCCTATTTCTTATAAAAAACCTTACGATTATTAGTATTTTAGGACTAGTAGTTTCAGGGGCAATTATCTACCAAATAAAGAAAGCGAATGATAGCAGAGGGGAAGACATGTACATCCATTTGAATTCTGGTAACAGATATATCATTGCTTGTGCAGAGCCACAATTTGCTAACTATATAAGAGAAGTTATTGAGTATTGTATCAACAATACTAATGGTGAACGGATAGTCATTAATATGGATCAGTGTGATATCTCGAATAGTCCAATTATGTTTGGCAATAATAATGGAGTAGAATATGGAAATTAAAAATAATCATTTTAATAACTCCCCATTTATATTTGGTAACGATAATAAAGTTAACTATTCATCAGATGATGTTCAAATCGACTGGGATAAGTTTTACAAAGAAATAAAAGCAACGCTGACTAAGTTACCCCAAGATAGTCAAGAATTTCAAGCCTGTACAGAATTATTAGTGGAGACATCCACAAAAAATCAGGACAGAGTAACAAATCTGTTGAAAAAATATTTGCCAGAATTTACATCGGATGTGTTTAGTAATTTTGCAAGTACCTTTCTTTCTGATTTAGTTTGGAAAATTTTAGGCAATCGATAGACGTAACATTAGATGGCTATAAAAATTTGTACTCTTCTTGCATATGAAGGGCAACGGTGAGACAAGCTTAAAAGCTGTCTTAGCCGTTTTTATTTTGAATAAAATGATGCAAATGAGAATTTTAAAAATATGCATAATTAATATAATGAATAATATGTATCGAGTATTGATAAAACTGTTATTTGCTTGTATTCTTTATTAAGACATACTTGATATTAGGGATGAAAAAATATAAATAGATATGAAAAAATGATTGATATTAATGCTGGAGAAATTCAAAATCAGGAAACCAAGATTGGTCAAGCCAATGATAAATTAACGATTTTCTAAACCGTGAACTTTTCTTTTGGGACAACGGTGCCAGAAAATAGTTCAGCAAACAGTACTTTTGAAAAAGACGAATAAAAAATGAAGAGAAATAAGATGAAAACGCCGAAATAGCGATGTTATTAGAGCGGGAAATGGAAGCTTGCGGACAATTATATGCAAGTGAACGTCACCATAATGAACGAGTGATTGCTTATTTTTATCCAAAAGAAGAAGGCACTTTTTTTGAAGAAATCATTGAAGATGCCGAATCGAAGAACGTCGATTTTTTGAGGAAATGACTGACGCACAAAAAGACAACTAGAAGAGCAGTCCGAAACCTTACATGAAGCAGAATTACAAGCGTTCAGAATTCACAAGTATTACCCTAGCAATTCCTACTTATAATGGTAAAATCAAATAGAAGATAAGAAAATGATGAGTAAAAATCTGCTTAGTATTTTAATTACTATTATAAAAGGAGTGAAATAACAATGATGCAAAATGAAAAAGATTGGTTTATGAGACAAATTAAAGCAGCCGTCTTCAATCCGTTCAAAAAAACAAAAGAAGTTCAAATTATGCCCATGGTTCATGTAACAGATGAAGTAACTGGAGAAAAATATTCAATTCCGATTCAAAATCATCTGTTAGACCTTATTTTGAAATTCAAAATTAATGAAGCTGAAAATACATTGTTTTCTGAATCCGAAAACATGGCAAATGAACAATTTTATGAACTAGGAAAGTGGTTCTATGAAATACTTGAAAACTTATCAGATAAGGAATTAGAAGCAGCAAATTTTTCAAGAGCTGAGATTATTCAAGGAAAAGCTGACTTAGCTAAACACAACAAAACAAATCAAACTTAAGAACAAAATTTTTTATTTTTTTGACAATCGTTAAAATATGGACTATTATGGTTGAGGATAAAGAACTGAATAATTGTTAGGTGAGGCTCCTATTTGGACATATGCTGCTGCCGCGAAAGAATCGAGAGACTCTTAGTTGGTTGAACAGGAATGATCGTGAAGGTCATTCATAACGTAGCTGATAAGAAATTATCTACGCCCTATAGTGCTAAAGCTCAACGATAGAGATAATTTTATTTAAGTTGCTATTTTACGCACACTCTATTGTTGAGTGTGCGTTTTGTTTTGCTGTGAATCACAGCGACTGGCTTTGCCAGAGCTGATGATGAACAGTACTTGGCGACCAAAGGGAGCGAAGTTCCGCAAAAAAAAACAAACAGCTAAAAGGAAAAGATAAGTCGGATAGCAAAAGCTTTAAGAATTGAAGGAATATGACTGGCTTTGCCAGAGCTGATGATGAACAGTACTTGGCGACCAAAGGGAGCGAAGTTCCGCAAAAAAAAACAAACAGCTAAAAGGAAAAGATAAGTCGGATAGCAAAAGCTTTAAGAATTGAAGTAATACGACTGGCTTTGCCAGAGCTGATGATGAACAGTACTTGGCGACCAAAGGGAGCGAAGTAACCTTCTAACAATTACAAAGATCCATCGTTTTAAAATAAAAAAAGAGAGGAAGAGTCACATGGAAGACCCCAGTCATTCGAGAAAATTAAATGTAGCCTTCATCTTGGAAACGATGGAATCGAAATGATTTTTCCTTTTCTAGACAAGATGAATTGAGCTAGAACATGGAGGAAAAGAAAATGATGAACAAAAAAGCAATAGAAATGAAAAAAATAACTAAAGACCAAGAGTTAAGAAAACTGGCAATGCTGTCTGAACGAGAATTAATGATGGAACTACGTACGTCAGGAAAAGGACTATCTGAAGAAGATGCAAAACATCGTTTAGAAGAATATGGAACAAATGAAGTATCGGCTCAAAAGCCAACTCCTGCAATTATTATGTTTTTAGAAGCGTTTAAAGACCCTTTTGTTTACGTGCTAGCATTATTGATGATTGTATCTGCCGCTACACAAGATTTCGAAGCAGCAATTGTAATGGGCTTGATGATTTTAGCAAGCGTAGTTATTTCCTTTATTCAAGAATATCGCTCGCAAAAAGCAAGTTTGAATTTAAAAGAGTTAATTGAAAATACAGCAGCTGTGACTCGTGAAGGCGTTACGAAAGAAATTCCAATGGACGAAGTTGTGCCAGGAGATATCGTAACGTTGGCAACGGGCGACATGATTCCAGCAGATGCAGTTTTATTTTGGACAAAAGATTTGTTTATCAACCAATCTTCTTTAACTGGAGAATCCATGCCAGTTGAAAAATTTGTAGAGGCTGGAGTAGATAAGGAGCAAGATAGTATTTCTGCTCTTGATATGCAAGATTTAGTTTTTATGGGAACTGATGTCTTGAGTGGACAAGGAAAAGCAATTATTTTGAAAACAGGACAAAATACCTTTTTTGGAGATATTGCTAAAAACGCAACTAAACAAAGAGGAAAAACATCATTCGATATTGGTTTGACTAAAGTCAGTAAATTCTTGTTGCGAATGGTTATGGTTTTATTCCCGATTGTATTTTTAATCAATGGTATCACCAAAGGAGATTGGGGTTCCGCATTTTTCTTTGCAATTGCTGTAGCTGTGGGATTGACACCTGAAATGTTGCCAATGATTGTTACAAGTAACTTAGCGAAAGGTGCATTGAGTTTATCCAAACATAAAGTAATCGTTAAAGAACTGCCTTCCATTCAAAATTTAGGTAGTATGGATGTGCTTTGTACAGATAAGACAGGAACAATTACGGAAGATCGAGTGGTTCTTGTACAGCATCTGGACCCAATGGGAAATGTGAATGATAATGTGTTAGAAATGGCCTACTTAAACTCACATTATCAAACAGGTTGGAAAAACTTAATGGATGTAGCAGTCATAAATTTTCATGAAGAAAACACAACAAAAAGCCCATTTAAATCAGTCACAAAATTAGATGAAATCCCATTTGATTTTTCTCGGCGTCGCTTAACGGTTGTTGTGAATGCTGATGGCCATCAGTTAATGATTACTAAAGGTGCAGTTGAAGAAATGGAAGCTGTATGTACACATGCTGAGATTGATGGCAAGTTAGTTTCTTTAACGCCAGAATTACGGAAGAAAATGCGTGAAGTCAATATCCATATGAATGAACAGGGGATGCGGGCGATAGCTGTAGCGGTCAAAAAAGATGTCCATAGTGAAGCTGTTTATTCAGTAGAAGATGAAAAAAATATGGTGCTAATCGGTTTCATGGGTTTCTTAGATCCAGCCAAAACATCTGCTATTACAGCAATCAAATCTTTACATGAACATGGAGTAAACGTAAAGGTTTTGACTGGAGATAATGATATTGTAGCAAAAAAAGTTTGTGCAGATGTTGGCATCGAAGTATCACATGTGGTTTTAGGATCAGAAATCGATACGATGTCCGATGAACAAATGAAAGAAGAAGTAGAGAAAACGAACTTATTTGCTAAATTAAATCCGATGCAAAAATCTCGAATCATCGAAACTTTGCAAAGTAATGGACATACTGTTGGTTTTATGGGGGACGGTATCAACGATGCACCTGCATTACGAAAAGCTGACGTTGGAATCTCAGTAGATACAGCGGCAGATATTACTAAAGATGCTAGCTCAATTATTCTTTTGGAGAAAAGCTTAAACGTTTTAGAAAACGGCGTACTTGAAGGTCGTAAAGTTTTCAGTAATATGATGAAATATATCAAGATTACGATTAGTTCAAACTTTGGGAATGTTTTTTCAATTCTAGTGGCTAGTGCATTCTTACCATTTTTGCCGATGCTGTCTATTCAATTGTTGATTCAAAACTTGATTTATGATGTCGCTCAGTTAACTATCCCATGGGACAATGTTGATGAAGAAGAATTAGCAAAACCTGTTCGTTGGGAAACAAATGGCTTAATGAAATTTACGCTGTGTATTGGTCCAGTAAGTAGCATTTTTGATATTATGACATATCTGGTTATGTGGTTTGTTTTCAGTGCCAATTCAGTTGCAACACAACATTTATTCCAAACAGGTTGGTTTGTAGTTGGTTTAGTTAGTCAAACCTTAGTTGTTCATATGGTACGTACAAGGAAGCTTCCATTTATCCAAAGTATTGCTTCACCAGCTGTGATCCTATCTAGTATGGGTGCAATTGGGTTAGGATTATTGATTGTCTTGACACCGATTCGGGAGGTTTTTGACTTTGTGAAACTTCCGGCTAATTATTGGGCGTGGTTTATTTTGATCATTGTACTATATTTGATTACGGTAGAAGTTGCTAAACGACTATATATTCGTAATACAAAAGAGTGGATTTAAGTCATAAAATTCTTGAATCTACTTTTGTAGATAATTCATTTATTGAAATGAGTGTTTTGAATCGTTTTTTTAGAATAAATTTTTTGGGAACAAATGACGAAAATTTTATTTGTGATCGATAGTGTTATTCGTAATGAGTAGAAAAAATGTATAATAAAACTATTAATATTCGTTTTTTAGAGAACAAAGACAAAATATGCAGTATTTTGTCTTTGTTCCTTTTTGTCTAACTCAAAAAAGTCTGTTCATTTTTTAGCAAATAATTGCCGACTGACAATTTATCTGTAGCATAACAATGATTCGGCTGACTATAACAGAGTAATGTCAAAAGATATGATCAGGAACTCTTTTTGTAAAACGGTTTCTTGTTTGTGATTTTAATCACTAACCTTTGGTACGAAAGGTTTCGAGTATTTTAATCAAATTTAAAGAAATACTAACTTTTTACTTGCTCTTTTACTTGTTTAGTGATAATTTGTAAGTGTAGTCGATAAAAAGTAATACAGTTTTCATCGCTGTTTTATTTTTATTCGAAAAAAAGAAACGTAACAGAGAGGATTGTGTGACAAAATGGCAAAGGCAAAGAAACAAAAACCTATTGACTTTAATGCACTTATGGAAAAAGTCGACGCTGATTTCCCAACATTTAAAATTTTAGATAAAGATGGGAAAATCGTAAACAAAGACGCAGTACCAGATTTATCAGATGACGAATTAGTTGAGTTAATGACTCGTATGGTTTGGTCACGTGTATTAGACCAACGTTCAACTGCATTGAACCGTCAAGGACGTCTAGGATTCTTCGCACCAACAGCTGGACAAGAAGCAAGCCAATTAGCAAGTCAATTTGCTATGGAAAAAGAAGATTACCTATTACCAGGTTACCGTGATGTACCTCAATTAGTTCAACATGGTTTACCATTAACAGAGGCATTTTTATGGTCTCGTGGACACGTAGCGGGTAACCACTATGCGCCAGAATTAAATGCATTACCACCACAAATCATCATTGGTGCGCAATACATCCAAGCAGCTGGTGTTGCTTTAGGGATGAAAAAACGCGGTAAGAAAAACGTAGTCTTCACTTATACTGGTGATGGCGGTTCTTCACAAGGTGATTTCTATGAAGCAATCAACTTTGCAGGTGCCTATCATGCAAACGGCGTGTTCATCATCCAAAACAATGGTTTTGCGATTTCAACACCTCGTGAAAAACAAACAGCAGCTAAAACATTAGCACAAAAAGCTGTAGCAGCAGGAATCCCAGGAATCGTTGTTGACGGAATGGATCCATTAGCAGTTTATGCAATTGCTAAAGAAGCTCGTGAGTGGTCTGCAGCAGGAAATGGTCCTGTTCTAATCGAAACATTAACTTACCGTTATGGTCCACATACATTATCAGGTGATGATCCAACACGTTACCGTTCAAAAGATATGGATGACGAATGGGTACAAAAAGATCCATTAATCCGTTTCCGTAAATATCTAGAAGCAAAAGGATTATGGACAGAAGAAAAAGAAAACCAAATCATTGAACAAACTAAAGAAGAAATCAAAGTAGCAATTGCAGAAGCAGACAAAGTTCCAAAACAAAAAGTTTCTGATTTCTTGAAAAACATGTTTGAAGTTCAACCTCAAAATATTAAAGAACAAATTGCGTTCTACGAAGCGAAGGAGTCGAAATAATCATGGCACAAAAAACAATGATCCAAGCAATTACAGATGCCTTAGCTCTAGAAATAGAGAAAGACGAAAACGTCTTGGTCTTCGGTGAAGACGTTGGTCAAAACGGCGGAGTTTTCCGTGCAACTGAAGGTTTACAAGAAAAATTTGGCGAAGACCGTGTCTTCGATACTCCATTAGCAGAATCTGGAATCGGTGGTTTAGCTTTCGGTTTAGCTTTAGAAGGTTACCGTCCAGTTCCTGAAATCCAATTCTTTGGATTCGTATTTGAAGTATTTGACGAAATCGTAGGTCAAATGGCTCGTACTCGTTACCGTATGGGTGGAACACGTAACATGCCTATTACTGTTCGTGCACCTTTTGGTGGTGGTGTGCATACACCAGAACTTCACTCAGATAACTTAGAAGGATTGATTGCTCAATCTCCTGGTATCCGTGTTGTTATCCCGTCAAATCCATATGATGCAAAAGGACTATTGATTTCTGCAATCAGAAGCAATGACCCTGTTGTTTATTTAGAACACATGAAACTATACCGTTCATTCCGTGAGGAAGTGCCAGATGAATCTTACGAAGTACCTTTAGATAAAGCTGCTGTTACTCGTGAGGGTACAGATGTTTCTATCATCACTTACGGTGCAATGGTTCGTGAAGCAATTAAAGCTGCTGACAACTTAGCGAAAGACAATATTTCTGTTGAAATCATTGACTTACGTACTGTGGCTCCTTTAGATGTTGAAACAATCATTCAATCAGTTGAGAAAACTGGCCGTGTCGTTGTTGTTCAAGAAGCTCAAAAACAAGCTGGCGTTGGCGCTATGGTTGTTTCTGAAATTTCTGAACGTGCAGTATTATCATTAGAAGCACCAATTGGCCGTGTATCTGCTCCAGATACAATCTTCCCATTTGGTCAAGCAGAAAACATTTGGTTGCCAAATGCTAAAGATATCGAAGCGAAAGCTAGAGAAATCGCAGAATTTTAATTAACAGCTGAATAAATTTGCTTTAAACAGCATGCCTAAATTTTCACGTAATTTTTTACGTGGAAATTTAGAGCTGTTGTTTTCCGCAATTTGCGAGTTAGACAGATACGATAAAGGAAGGGAAGGCTTAAAAAATGGCTTATCAGTTTAAATTACCAGATATTGGTGAAGGTATTGCAGAAGGCGAAATCGTAAAATGGTTTGTAAAAGCTGGCGATACAATTAATGAAGACGATACACTATTAGAAGTTCAAAACGATAAATCTGTAGAAGAGATTCCATCTCCAGTTACAGGAACAGTTAAATCAATCGTAGTACCAGAAGGCACAGTAGCAAACGTTGGAGATGTATTGATCGAAATCGATGCACCAGGACATCCTGAAAACGACGCTGCACCAGCTGCTCCTGCACAAGAACAAACACCTGCTCAACCTGCAGCAGCTCCAGTAGCAGATAATGGCGGCGGTGTTTTCCAATTCAAATTACCAGATATCGGTGAAGGTATTGCAGAAGGCGAAATCGTAAAATGGTTCGTTAAATCAGGCGATACAATCAATGAAGATGATACTTTATTAGAAGTTCAAAACGATAAATCTGTTGAAGAAATTCCTTCACCAGTTACCGGAACAGTTAAAAATATTGTTGTACCAGAAGGTACAGTAGCAAATGTTGGAGATGTATTAATTGAAATCGATGCACCAGGACACAACTCTGCACCAGCATCAGCTCCAGCAACAAGCGCTCCTGCTCAAACAGAACAAGCAGCTCCTGCACCAGCAGCATCAACTGGCGTTGTAGCAGCAGCTAACCCAAATAAACGTGTTTTGGCTATGCCATCAGTACGTCAATTTGCTCGTGAAAAAGATGTAGATATCACACAAGTTACTCCAACTGGCAAAGGCGGACGTGTAACAAAAGCGGATATTGAAAGCTTTATTTCAGGCGGCGGACAAGCAGCAGCTCCAGCGCAAGCTGAACAAACTGCAGCAACACCAGCAGCAACTGAAGCTACAGCAGCACCAAAAGCTCCTGCTAAACCATTTGTTTCTGATTTAGGCGAAGCTGAAACTCGTGAAAAAATGACTCCAACTCGTAAAGCAATTGCTAAAGCGATGGTTAACAGTAAACACACTGCACCACACGTTACATTGCATGATGAAGTTGAAGTATCTAAATTATGGGATCACCGTAAGAAATTTAAAGATGTTGCAGCAGCTAATGGTACTAAATTAACATTCTTACCATACGTTGTTAAAGCATTAACTGCAACTGTTCAAAAATTCCCAGTCTTGAATGCATCAATTGATGACGCAGCACAAGAAATCGTTTATAAAAACTACTACAACATTGGTATCGCAACTGATACTGATCATGGTTTATATGTACCAAACGTTAAAAATGCGAATACTAAGAGCATGTTTGCAATCGCTGATGAAATCAACGAAAAAGCAGCTCTTGCAATTGAAGGTAAATTAACTGCTCAAGATATGCGTGATGGTTCTATCACAATCAGTAATATTGGTTCAGTCGGCGGAGGCTGGTTCACACCAGTTATCAACTACCCTGAAGTTGCGATTTTAGGTGTTGGTACAATCGCTACACAACCAGTTGTAAATGCAGATGGTGAAATCGTTGTTGGTCGTGTGATGAAACTTTCAATGAGTTTTGATCACCGTATCGTTGATGGAGCAACAGCTCAAAAAGCAATGAACAACATTAAGCGTTTATTAGCTGATCCAGAATTACTATTAATGGAAGGATGATTATCAGATGGTAGTAGGAGATTTCGCCATTGAATTAGATACAGTCGTAATTGGTTCAGGCCCTGGAGGATACGTTGCAGCGATTCGTGCTGCTGAAATGGGTCAAAAAGTTGCGATTATTGAACGCGAGTTTATCGGCGGTGTATGTTTAAACGTTGGATGTATTCCTTCTAAAGCATTGATCGCAGCTGGACATCATTACCAAGAATCACTAGACTCAACAATGTTTGGTGTAACAGCTAAAGGTGTAGAGCTAGACTTTACGAAAACACAAGAATGGAAAGATAACAAAGTTGTTAATACGTTAACAAGCGGTGTTGGATTCCTTCTAAAAAAACATAAAATCGAAATTATTGAAGGTGAAGCTTTCTTCGTTGATGAAAATACATTACGTGTAATTCATCCAGATTCAGCTCAAACATATTCATTCAATAATGCGATCGTAGCAACTGGTTCTCGTCCAATTGAAATCCCAGGATTTAAATTTGGCGGACGTGTCTTAGATTCAACAGGTGGTTTGAACTTGAAAGAAGTACCTAAGAAATTTGTTATCATTGGTGGCGGAGTTATCGGTGCAGAATTAGGTGGCGCATATGCTAACTTAGGTTCTGAAGTGACAATTTTAGAAGGTAGTCCTTCAATTTTACCAACATATGAAAAAGACATGGTTAAACTAGTTACAGATGACTTCAAGAAGAAAAATGTAACTGTTGTAACAAAAGCGATGGCTAAAGAAGCAATCGACAATGGCGACAGCGTAACTGTAAAATATGAAGTAGACGGCAAAGAAGAATCAGTTACTGCTGACTATGTAATGGTAACAGTTGGACGTCGTCCAAACACTGATGATCTTGGTTTAGAGCAAGCAGGTGTTGAAGTTGGCGAACGTGGTTTAGTCAAAGTTGACAAACAAGGCAGAACAAACGTATCAAACATCTTTGCTATCGGAGATATCGTACCGGGTGCTGCTCTTGCTCATAAAGCAAGCTATGAAGCTAAAATTGCTGCTGAAGCAATTTCTGGTAAAAAAGTAGAAGTAGACTACAAAGCAATGCCTGCTGTAGCCTTCACTGATCCAGAATTAGCAAGTGTTGGTATGACAATTGCTGAAGCTAAAGAAGCGGGATTAGAAGCAACTGCTTACAAATTCCCATTCGCTGGTAACGGTCGTGCGATCTCTTTAGGTAAAACTGAAGGATTTGTACGTTTGGTTACTACTAACGAAGATAACGTTATTATCGGAGCACAAATTGGCGGAGTTGGCGCAAGTGATATGATTTCTGAATTATCATTAGCTGTTGAATCTGGTATGAATGCAGAAGATATCGCATTAACGATCCATCCACACCCATCTTTAGGGGAAATTACTATGGATGCTTCTGAATTGGCTTTAGGTTTGCCAATTCATATTTAAATAGCATATTTGTCACACAAAGAAAGACCGAGCTGGCCAGGCTCGGTTTTTTGTTTGCAATTTTATATAAGGTGTTATTTTATTCGATTAAAAATTTTGTTTGATAGGAGGGATTTTCAAAAGAAAAATAAAAAAAACATATATATCATTGGGGGATCAGCTAGAAAGAAAAATATAGTAACATTTCATTTTACAAATAAAAATGATAACCGATTGTAATGTTAAATCTATTTAAATGACACACGGATATGTTAATATTTTGGTGTTCTAGTTTTTAAATAGATAGAAGTGTAGAGAATTTAAAATTCTTTTGAAAGGATCTTATACCAATTATGTTTTCTTTTATTCTTTTTTTGGAAGGTGTACTTACATTTATTTCCCCATGTATCTTACCTTTGCTCCCGGTGTATATCACCTACTTTTTAGGGTCAAATAACGAGAAAAGTAAAATTGATTCACTAATGAGGATTTTTTCATTTATTGGTGGTTTTTCATTCATATTTATTGTAATGGGAATGCTTGCTAGCTATATTAACCAATACTTGATTTTATACCGTACAGAAATACAGTTGGTCACAGGGATACTAGTTATATTTGCTGGACTTAAAATGACTGAGTTGATTCGCTTGCCGAATTTACCGCGTTTGCTTCCTAGTATTCAACATTCTGGAAAGATTGCTTCACGTTTTTCATTATTTTTATTTGGTGTTATTTTTGCCATTGGTTGGTCTCCATGTTTAGGTACTTTTTTAGGTACAGCTTTGCTGATTGCTTCACAGCATGGTACGGTTCTTATGGGGGGATGGCTTTTATTTATTTATTCTATGGGGTTAGCTCTTCCATTTATCCTGTGTACTCTTTTTATTGATTCTTTTAAAGGAGTATTTGCTGCGATAAAGAAAAATTACAAGTTAATAAATCTGATTTCGGGATTATTGTTAATCGTTGTTGGAATTTTTATGATGACAGGCTGGATCAATTATTTGCAATTGTTTGTACCACGTTAGGAGGGAACCAAGTTGAAAAAGAAATCTATTTTTTTGCTTCTTAGTTTAATTGCATTGCTAAGCGCTAGTTTTTTCATGTATACAAAATTAAAGTCGAATACTGACATTAATATGAGTGTTGAACCAGATTCACAGGATATGCCTATCAATAAAATTACTGAGGATGCCTTTAATATTTCCTTTCAAGACGCTGAAGGAAAAGAATTGAAGCTTTCTGAATTTAAAGGGAAACCCATTGTTCTTAATTTTTGGGCGAGTTGGTGTCCACCTTGTAGACAAGAAATGCCAATGTTTCAAAAAGCCTTTGATTCAGATACTAATGTACAATACTTGTTGATTAATCAAACAGATGGTTATCGAGAAACAAAGCAAAAAGCACAAGAATTTATGACCAATGAAAAACTTACTATGCCACTTTATATTGATGAAACGGGTGACAGTATGATGAAATATGGGCTTAATGCATTACCAATGACTGTTTTTATTGATGCTGATGGCGTAATACAAGGAAAGTCATTGGGTGCTTTAAATGAGTCTAGTTTTAAAAATTATTTAGAGAGAATTAAATAAACGGCATGTTGGAGAGGTAGAATTTTTATGAGAAAAATTACTCGAAATCTTATTCTATTGAATGTTGTTGTTTGGATTTCTGCGGCTTGTGTTTATTTTATTACGATGAAGAGAGAACAGTCTTTTTTGAGAAATAACGAGCAATTGATTACAGAAATGGTTTCTTTTCGAACCTATGATGAGTACAAGGAGAGAGAATCTTATCTTGCAACAAAAATGACTGACTCGGTCTTAGATCAGGTTTGCCCGATTGTTCAAGTAAGTAAAGAACCTCCGAAAATTATTATTGATGATATGAAAACAATTCATTCGAATTTTCAAAAAAATAAAATTGAAATTGTTGTTTCTTTTAATATGAGTATAAATAAGTTACCAAATCGACCTACTAAACTCAAAGCGGTATATACAAAAAATAAAGATAAATGGCTCATGAGCCATTATAATTACGTTTAAGGACAATGGGTTTAAACAAAAGAAAAGAGGTAAGGTATGAAGAAAAAATATTTTCTTATATCGAGTATTATTTTAATAATGTTAGGAATTAGCTTTTTGCAATATTCTTCTTCTGCAGCGGATAAAAAGAAAGATGCGATAGAAGAATTCAAAAAGTACAACGAAACCCTTGTCTATGATATTTTTTACTACTCTCCTGATATATCGAATGAAGAAAAGCGGGTAAGCTTAAAAAAAAGGATGGATACAAAACTAGTAGATTCTATGTGTCCTCCAATTCCGCAGATAAGTAAGCCTGCTGCACAACCTGTAAATGAGCTTATAGATATGAAGACAGAAGAAATCAAAAATAGTTCTGATGGGCAAAGAAAAGTGACTACTACATTTACGATTAAAACACCTGAAGGATCAAAATTTCCGCAAAAAGTGGAAGCAGAGTATAAAGAAAAAAATGATAAATGGATTATGCAAACGATTCAACCGATAGCTAAATAATAAAAATCATCCGTTATGATAGAATTCAGTCGAAAATTTAATTCTATTAACGGATGTTTTTTTTATTTAGTTTTAAAGTTAGAAGATAAAAAACGTTAAAAATTAATTTTTAACGTTTTTTTCGATTCTATAAATAGTTTAATGATGGAGTTCTTCTTCGTTTTGTTCATCGATTCTATGAACCATTTCTAATAGCCCATCGTTTCCTTCATCAAGTATTCTTTTAACTCTAGAGATAGTCGTTGTACTGCTGCCTGTGGCTTCGGAAATATCACTGTATGTTTTGTTTAATAATAATAGTTTAGCAACTTCAAAGCGTTGAATTAACGATTCTAGTTCTTTTAAAGTCATTAAGTCATCAAAATAGTTATAACAATCTTCTAGTGTTTCTAAAGCTAATAAAGAGCGGAAAAATTCATCGCCATGGCCGTCTTGTATTTTTTCGATTTTCATAAGTTCCTCCTTATTGTATAAGTAAAAGCATTCTGCATCGCTACAGTAAATGGAAGCAACTTTCCTTTGGTTCACCTTGTATCAATCATCGAACATCAACTATCAACTTTGATTTAGTTGTGCTTTTTGTCACAAGAAAATTTTGTTTTTTACGAAATAATAATTTACAAAGCGACTATTGAATCGTTATTTCAATAGTAAGGATAACTACAAGCATTTTCCATTATAAAACTATTTTGTATTTTGTCCAGTATATTGAATAAAGAAAGTGTAAAAAAATCTATTTTTAAAAAGTGATTAAAGAAAAAGAGCAACGGAATATATCGTCTTAGATGTTACTGGATAAGGAAATATTTTTTGTATTAGGAATGATCTGATAAAAAATCTTAAATCGCTTTTAGTGTTTGCAAGAATAAATTTAAAAAGATCGGAAGATCAATCTCGAATCATCTGTTGATAGTTTATGACCAAATGAATGAAGCGACATAAATCAATCATTTCTAGCACGGAATTAACGAAAAATGCTATGAGGAGGAAGGGCGAAAAAACTTTTTTTAAATAGTTTTTTGTATTCTACTTTTTTCATAAAAAGGATAAATAAAAAATGTTTTTGACACTTGAATTTTATTGTTTATGAATTGCCTAAATGCATATAGTTGTCATTGGAGATAGTTTTTAGAGGAGGAGACTACGACTGTTAAAGAAAATATAAGAAGTGAAAGAAATAGACGATAGAAGGTCTAGGAATTGAATTATTTACTTCGAAATTTTTTTCCTCTTTATTTTAATCTGATTTCTTGTTATATTAACAAATGAGAAAATTGTGAAATAAATGTGAGATAAACGTTTATTGTTCGATAATATAATGTTTTTGGGTGTTTGTCAACATCGCATTATAATTTTGTTTGTATTTATTTGGTTATAATTTGTTTTTTATTTGTTTAAAATAGGTGATTTGTTGAATAATTCATTTGCCGTCAAATTGCCGTCAAAATAGAGAGAAAGGAGAGAGATTTATGGTTAGAAAAGGAGAAAATATTTATAAAAGAAAAGATGGTCGTTGGGAAGGGCGATATATAAAAGGTAGGAAGGAAGATGGGGGTGCGATATATGGATACATATATAATAAAAAGTATATGCCTCTTAAAGAAAAACTATTAACAATGAAAGCTTTGCACGCACATAACTATACATTTAAAACGATTGTTTATCAAGGAACCCTTACTGAGTGGGCTACTTGTTGGTTAACTGAAATACAAGGACACTTAAAGCCTAGTACATGTGCGAGTTATACAAATAAAATGGCAACACATATCCTTCCTTTTTTGGGGAAGATGCCACTGAAAGCAATCACAACGAACAATTTAAATGAATGGGTTAAAGACTTAGAAAAGCATTTGTCCCCAAACTCTGTAAGGATCATCTTTCAAGTATTGATGTCTTGTTACACCGCTGCTGTGAAAAGAGAATTGATTACAGACAATCCTTGTAAAAATGTTGTTTTACCTAAGAAAACACCGAATAATATAAAGGCAATTACATCAGAACAACAAAAAATACTAAAGGAAAAAGCGGCTTCTCACCCCAAAGGATTAGCAGTTTTATTGGCTCTAGAAACTGGAATGAGGATTGGGGAAATAGCTGGACTAAAGTGGGAAGATATTGATTTTTCAACGAATATCCTTACCGTTCAACGGACGATTCAACGAATTCAAGTGGTAAATGAGAGAAATGTGAAAACGAAAATTATTGAGGGTACACCAAAAAGCGTGGCGTCTAAACGAACCATCCCCCTGTCTAACAAACTGATCCAACTTTTGACTAAAGGAAAACAACAAAGTAGGGGGCCTTTTGTTTTAGGAGATGATAAGCCCGCAGAGCCCCGTCTTATAACGAATTGGCTAAAAAAAATATGTCAGAGTTTGGATGTTACAGCGATTCGCTTTCATCAACTTAGACATAGCTTTGCGACTAGGTGCTTGGAAAAAGGGGTGAACATAGCAACAATTAGTGCGCTCTTAGGTCATCATTCTACCAAAATGACACTGGATATTTATATCAGTGCTTTTATGACTGAAAAAAGAAAAGCAATTCAATTAATTAGTTAGACTATCCACTTTCCAAAAATCATATAGTTTGGAAGTGATAGTCTTTTTCGTTATTTTCATTTAACGATCGTTAAAAAGTTTTTTTATGGTTCGCTTATTCATGTAGACGAATCGTAGCGGATTCTCGTTAGAAATTGAGTGTAGAGCAAGCCGTCAAGTTATCCGTCAAACCTATCATGAATTGTTTATTTAGCTAGGTTTGGAGAGCTTTTTCTGGTTTGTTAATAAAACGAGAAAATAAATGAGAAAACAATTGATATAGGAGGGAGCCATATGAAAAGTAAAATTGTTCCATTACATATTTAGAAATGATTCTGAATAGAATGACAACATACGTTTATTGCTAAAAAAACTCTTAATGAACACTGTTACTCATTAATTGAAATTACAAAAAAACAAATAGGCCTATTGGATGGTTTAAGTATCAACGTGGAGAAATCTTGTATTATGACAAGGTATTCCAATAATTGATATGTAAGACAACTATTCCTTAGTTTGTTTGGATTGTTTATGGAAAAAATAGAATCAAAATAGATGAAACTTTTTCCTCAAATGAGTAAAAAGTCAGTTACAGAAATTGTCCTATATGACCAAGGAGTCGAGACCTTAAGAATAGTCATAGAAAATGCGATCAATTAATTATAAGAACTATTTATTGAAAAGCATGAGGACGAAAAGAGAGTCTGTTGAGTACTTTTTAGATGCAATAAAATTATGTTTAGTTATTCGTAAAAAAAGAATACCACTAACAAGAAAAGAATTCAAAATTATTGAGCTATTATATGAAAATATGGTTAACATTGCGATTTATCGTGAGATTAATGAAGTCATCTACGGTAATTAATCGAAGAAATCAAGGGGAAAATACAGAGTAATAAACTTTATTTTTCATATTAGGAATAAACGGATAAAAGGTTAAGTTATCACTTATTAAATATAGAGAAGAAAATTCACGATAATCGTGTATTAAGGAAAATACATGAGACGTTGGGTGCTATGAGCTGTTTTTATACCGAGAAGTTTAAGTAAGTATGTGAAAAAATCTAAGAGATTATACAAAGAAATGGATGGCTGAATGTGTGAGAGATAAAAAGAATTATTATCAAAAATATAGAAGGTATTATATTTGGGAAGGCTTACTCTTAAGTGGATGGGGCATCAACTTTATGTTCTTTTCAAAATTTTATGAGCATGCGGTATTTTATATTGATAAAAAAGACAAGTTTATTATTCAGTTATTATTTTTAATGAATTACTATTTACAGGATATCCTGAAGTACTTGTTGATTGGGTTTGTATTGATGACATTGAATGTACTTCTGGTTTTGATGTTTTACATCCAAAATAAACGAGGAGACATCAAGAAAAAAGAAATGAACGGATCAATGATTGCTTTTTTATTGGGTATCATAGTTAACGGAATAGCTTTGATGAGAACGATCATTTGGCCGCTGTTTTTAGTACTGTTCATCGCTTCATTGACTATTGTTTATATTATATATGTCATTACAACTTATTTATATGAGGATAAGGATGAGTTTTATGAAGATAATGAACAGGTCAAAATAGAGGCTCACTTTCAAACTAAAGAAGATGCTGAAAAGTATGCTAAAGAATTTATGGCTCATTGGAACGATTATTTTGAAAAGAAAGGTTATCGCTTAGTGAATCACGTGAAATATGATGGGAAAAATCAATGGCATGTGGAATTTGTCGTGCAATCGATGAAATAAGAATAAATATTTAGTAGTTAGGAGAAACGTTGTCCATGAAAAAGATTAGTGTTATTTATGCCTCACTCTTGTGCCTCATTTCGATATTTTTTTTTGTAGATCGAGTGATGGCTAGAGATGATGAGAATAATTTAGGGTATACGGTGACATTAGTTCAATCAAATACTCAGATAGATCCCAACAAAAGCTATTTTTATGTAAAAACAACTCCAGGAGAAGCACAGACATTAGAAGTAAGAATCAAAAGTACTAAAAAAGACCCTGTGCACATAAAAATTTATGGAACAAATGCAATTACAGGAGACGGTGGAACAATTGAATATAGTGATGATAAAACTTACTATGATGCAACGTTAAAAGATCCGATCACTTCGATGATTCAAGTTCAAACACCAGACCTAACGATAGGTAACTATGAAGAAAAGACAGTGGAAATTCAATTAACCCCGCCAAAAGAAATGTATGATGGGGTAAAAATGGGAGCAATCATATTTGCTTTAGATCAAGAACAAAAAGAGAAAAGCGGTGTCTCTACAGAATTTTCTTATCGTGTTGGAGTAATTACGGCAGAGTCAGGGGATGAATTTAATAATGCTCAAATATTGAATTTAAACTCTGTGAAAGCATCAATCAAACGTGGGAAGAAAATGGTTTTAGCTAAGTTGCAAAATCCTGAACCAAAGGTGCTGGAAAATGTAAGCATCGTGGCAACTATGACGAAAAAAGATACAGCGGAAGTTGTTAAAAGGAAGTCGGTAGAAAATTATAGCATGGCTCCCAATAGTGTTTTTGATTTTGAAATGGATTGGGGAATTGCAGCATTACCTTCAGGAACCTATAACTTAAAATTAGATGCATCCAATGACTATCAGGAATGGCAGTTAAGTAAAGAATTTATAATTACTAACGAACAGGCTAAAAAGATGAATGAAGAAAGTGTCTTTAAAATTATTACCCCTGATTGGATCAAAGGAACAACAATTTTCTTGATTGCGGTGAATGGTTTAATTATGCTAACGATTCTTTTTAGACGAAAGAACTGGGAAAAACAATGGAAGAAGATTAGAATAGCCAAAAGAAAAAAACAAGGGACACCCAAACGAAAAAAAATCAGTAGAAAAGATGGTGAATAAGGATGAAAAACCAGTACTTTCTTTGGTCGTTAATTCTTCTGATCTATGTATGTTTCGCTAGTGTTAGTTCAACAACTTATGCTTTAGCTGAAAAAGAAAGGACTGAGACAGGGATTTCCTTTGATCAGTTTGTTGAACCAGAAAAAAACAAACCACCTATATATGAAACAAAATCAATAGCTTATCCAAATACGAGTGGTGCTCTTCCTCATTTGGGACAGATGATGACATCATTTCTCCTATTGTTAGTAGGTATTGGCTGCTTGATTGTATTTGTAGGTGTTATCAGTTTACGTAAAGTGTACAACATAACTATATAGGAGGAGAATAAGATCGATTATTTGTGGGTATATATATTAGGAGGAATTACCTCTAGTTCGCTGTTGTTTTTTCTAGTAACACTTTCAAGGGATGTTTTTTTAGTAAGAAAACTAAGAAAAAAAAGACTTGATTTAGCGATTAATTTCAGTCTGTTAATAGTATCTATTGCAAGCTTATCTTTGATTATTTATTTATTTGTCTTATTAAAAGATCAAATCAAGCTAATTGGATAATTATATGAGAAGTGTTTTATTCTGTGAACAATTTATAACAGTAACTGTCGCCGATTTTATTTACGCTAAATAAGAAAGGGGATTAAATTTTGAAAAAAATACTATTTACAACATTACTTGCTTCATCGGCATTACTGATTTTTGCAAAACCTGCGAATGCAGAAGAAGTAGGAACTGAGCAAACAGATTTGGGGATTCGTTTTGATACTGATGGTCCTGTAAAACCTGGGCCTGGACCGTTTAAAGATAACTTAGCAATGGTCTGGACACCATCTAAATTTGATTTTGGACGTCAATCAGCAACAGCGAATATTGCTACATACAGCAATAAGGTAGTCGGGGATCAGTATGTTGTCGTGAATGATGACAGACAAGGAACTGAAACAAGCGGTGAAGGTGGAGAAGGGACAAAAGTTGTTACAACATCTGCTTGGAAAATGACAGCAACACTCTCTAAATTAGTTTCTAAAGATAGCTCGGCTACAGAATTGCCATCAAAACTAACGTTTACTTTAGGTGATGCGCAATCTTACAATATTGGTGAAGTTGATCCAGGTACAAATGATTTTTTACCAAATCCGGTTGCAGGCAATCTAGGAGCACTAGCTGATCCTAATAACATCGCTGTTAACAAAAGTGTAACGTTAGAAGCTGGAAACACAACTGCGACAAATATCATTTCAAAAACAAAAGCAGATGCTGTTAAAGGTGGTTTCGCTACAAAGTTAACGGATACTAAATTAACTGTTACTACAGGTAAAGGTGTTTCTGGTAAAGCATTTAAAGCTAGTGTTAACTGGAGTCTTGACAACACATACTAAGAAATAGTTTGGTAGTGTGTTGATACTAAATAAGTGAGTAGGTTGGTTGACAGTTATTGTTATAAATTGTTCACAGAATTGTCTATATGATACGGAGTCAAGAAGTTGTTTTTATAAAGAGAAGGAGGAATAGACGGGTGAAGGTAAAAAAAACGTGTGCATATTTAGCACTGCTATTCTTTTGTTTTATGCTGTTCTGTAATCCCAATAAAACTTTTGCTAAACAAGATGAAACAAATTTGATTGGTGGCTTATCTTATGAGGTTTTATATCCTGAGAATCAGACGAACAAGAACCTAGGTTACTTTGATCTTACGATGAAACCAGGACAAAGACAAAAAGTTTTCCTAAAACTCTACAATTCAATAGCAAAAGAGCTAACAGTTGAAATACGCTTAAACGCTGCAAAAACCAATAATATTGGTAAAGTAGAATATGGAGCCAATCAATTACCAAAAGATGCCTCTTTGACAACTGACTTCACAACCATCGTCAATGGTCCCGAAAAAGTGGTGATTCCTGCCACAAGTAGTAAGCAAGTTGACTTGCTGATTTCTTTACCCGAGTCAACTGCTGATAGCTTGATAGCAGGAGGTATCCAAATGCAGCTGGCAGTGGATAACTCAGAAAATGTTCAAGGGAAAAAAGATGTTGTGGTTAACGAATTTGCTTTTTTAATTGGGATGTTATTAAGAGTCGGTGATACTAGCAACATAAAACCGGAGTTAAAACTAAATAAAACATACATAGCCTTTAAGGATAGAAAAAGTCATTTCTTTGTCAATATTTCAAATATTCAACCTGTATATCTGGAAGGGATGGATATTGATATTTTAGTAAGGAAAGCCAATAAACAAAAAGTGTTATTTGAATACGAAAAAAAAGAGATGCGAATGGCACCGAACTCGATGATTGATTTTCCTGTTGATTTAACCGATAAGGGGTTAGCTGCAGGAAGGTATTCAGCTCAGATCCAGATTTCTTCAAAAAGTGGTGGGAAGTGGTCATGGACAGAAGATTTTGAGGTTAATACATTGGAAGCCAAGAGTCTTAATAAACAGTTAGAAAACAAAGCGAATAGTAAGTGGGTATTTCAGTTATTGATCGTAATCTTTTTTGTTAGCTTTGTTGTTTTCGGTTTAAGTTTTAAAGTGATAAAAAGCCAAGGAACTACTCGTAAAAGAACGTAGCTAATCTTAAATACCTGAAATTAAAACATCACTAAAAATTAGTCTCATCTTGTGTAGTACCTCTACTCAGTGAATGATTATCCTAAACAATGGCTAGATTCAGCTAAAGTGGTAGCGATGTAAAGGGGGTGGTTGGAAAAGCGAGAACTTGTTAAGTGATTAAAAATAAAAAAGAAAGGAGAAGAAAGTGAATCGCAAAAAAAAGAAAAAAAGCTTCATTAAAAATACAATAATTCGTTATTGTATTGGGGGAAGTATACTTAGCGTTTTTTTTATACTGACTTTATTTACTATAGTTAATCCAATATTGGCAAAACCTGAGATTAAAGTAAAACAGCAATTTAAACAGCTGAAGGACAAAGATTCTGAAGTGAGTATAGAAAAAAGTGGAAAAGTAGTAGAGAAAAATAAACAGTTGGTTAAGGTGTTAGAACCTGTTGAAAACGCTGAAGGCTTAAAAGCTATACCTAAAATATTGACCATGAAACAAAATGAAAAATTTCCAGATCTCAACAATGAAGCTGATCTTACCAAACTCTTTTCTGAGCGGATTATACCCCACCCGGAACAGGGTGCTTTATATGCCTATGTAAATGCAGATGGTTCACCTGCTAAAACAAGTGCTGAGCGAATAGGGTTTCAAACGATTTATGTAGAAATTACTGAAAGATACAACCTAACCAGTATCCGAGTACCGATACCAGTGACCGTTAAGGATAGTGACACCTCTTTATTGTTAGATAATCAAGTGGCGCTTCAAACGGATAATATTAGTGGAAAAATTATTTTGTATCCAGCAGAAACAGCGAACAAAACACAAGAGCAAATACAACAATTAGTAAAAATGAAATCAAATGCGCGAGCTTGGACTACCGAAGATGGTACAGAAGTTCCGGTAAACGTCATTAAAACAACGATTTCAGGAACTTCTGTAGGTGCGTACAAGGCTGATTTTGAAGTTTCGCTAGAATCTGGTGGTGAGTTGCAAAAAGCTTCTGTTCAAAAAGATGTGATTGTATTTGGGGCTGATCCGCAGAGTTTCGTTGCTGTTGCTCAAAACGCTATACTATCGTTAGGAACGAACCCAACCAATTTATTTACGAAGTTTCAAGCATTATATTATGCAGATGCGACGGATGCCAATTACCAGTTTGTCAATGAAAATGGTAAAGTATTGGAACAATTTGATACTAGTACTGCGGGATTTCATTGGGCCTATGTAAAAATGACAGATAAAAAGAATGAAAGTGTCACAACGACGCTTAAAGTACCAATTAATGTGACTAATAAAGATACCACCTCCCTTTTAACAAATAAAGTGATGATTAAATCAAATACTGAAGTAGTGCTTTATCCTGATGAAACCAAAGGGAAAAACACAAGTGAACTACTTACACTGATTCAATCAAAGTCTGATTCAAGTGCTTGGGATATGAGCACAGGTGAAGAACTTTCTGTATCATTTACTGAAACAACAGCGGCTAATAATTCAGTCGGGGAATACAGAGCAACTATCGAAGTAAATTTGGATGGGGCATCAGCGACTACCACACGGACTGTTATTGTTTTTGGTGCAGAGTTGAAATCTCCGTATTATTTTAAAGTTGGACTGAACAAAGAGTTAGCAATGGGAACAAATGCTGGGAATATTTTTTCGAAATATCAATCTTTTAGCGACAATGATGCCACTAGTTCTACTTATGAATGGGTCAAAAATCAGGCTGGAGATCCCACTGAACCATTTGATACTTTTGATACCAGTAAATTAGGGTTTAATTGGGGATATATTAAAATGACTGATAAGAGGAACCAAATTATATCAACAGTGATCCCAATACCCATTACAGTGATCTCAGATGATAAAACGGCAGATAATCAAACGGTTATTTTAAATTCAAAAGTAGGGATGAGTTTTAATAGTTTACGGTTTTTAAATGTAAGTGAAGTTAAGGGAAAAACAAATGGACAAATTATTCAATTACTAACACAAAAAATAGAAGCAAAAGCGTGGGAAGTAACCTCAGGAAAAATGTTAGAGACAAGAGTTACTAAAACAACAATCATTAATTCCAGCAGGGGCCTGAAAAAAGTGACGCTTGCAGCTACTTTAGGTAATCAAGTACTAAACTATACGCTTGACACGTCAGTACTTCCTGATCAAATATTTGAAAATGAAAGCATGTCAGGGTGGCAAGACGTTCGCTTAAATTCTAATGACGGATTTATTACTAATCCGCTAAATCAATCTAAGATCGGTTTTCCAAGTAGAGGACTTTCTACAAACGACTTGAAAAGTGAATTAGGATTTATTGTCAAAGACAAGGGGGACAGAGGATATGTTCACTCGGGAAACGTAACAGATATTCCAGGTGTGAATAATGGTGTTTTGTATGGAGGGGCTTGGGATAGAATCAATGGAATTGGTCGGAATGATATTATTTCAAATTTCTCATCTAAATACTTTCTGCGAAAAGAAAAAAAGTTAAAAGAAATTTTAATAGATGAAAAAAATCAGATTATTTTTGTATACAATCTATCTTTACATCGAAATTTGAATTTTTCAGTCAAATTGGATATGTATAATGTTTCTAATCAAACGAAGAGTTTTTCAATGTTAGAAAGTGTAGACACAAATTATTATGATGATTATGTGACGATTTATTCTTTGGGAAATAACAGCGGATTTTATATGCAACCTAAACAAGAGAACAAATTTAGCATTAAGTTAAAAGATTCTCGAGGAAATTGGTTATCAGAATATAGAAAATATATGGTCGGAAATTATAACTTGATTGGTGTTCAAAATGGAAGGAATTATTTCACTAACTCATTTGCTGCTTTGGGATTTGAGAAGAAAAATTACGCTGAAGGAACCGTTCTTGCGTCGGGTGTTGATTCGGCCTATCAATTAGGTGCATCATGGAAAAGTATTGCCCCAGACAAAGCCTTTAAAACAGGTTATGAGGTTTTTGCAGGAGAAGAGATTCCATATATGCAACTAAAAGCTGATCCAGAGGTTTTTAATGTTTATAACGATTATATGGATGATGCCAAGACGAATATTAAATTAAGTAAGATTGTTACGGAGTCTGTTCAGGGGACTATCTATGTAACTTATCCAAATGGTGAAGAAGGTACAATGCCATTTACCTCTAATCAACAAAAAGAATTCAAAGGTATATTATCAATATCAAGGAATAAACTCCCAGAAAAGCTTAATGAAGAATTAGGAACAATCAGAGAGTATGATCTCCCAGTCATAGCGATTACTGAGTCAAAAGGAGCATATGAAGGTTTGCCGTCACAAGATTATGTTTTAAAACTTAATGTTTACAATCTTGGAGCAAAAGCTGTTCCGCAAATAGTTAAAAAAGGTGCTACGTTCAATAAAAAAGCTTCAGATGTTCTTGAAGATGTTGTTATACTACCGGGACATACTGCTTCGTATGAGTACGAAGGAGAGATGCCAGATACGTCAACGACGGGTTTAAAAAGCGTGATGGTGCGTATGACGGATAAAAATGAACAAGACAAAAGTGTATTGATCAAAATTCCAGTTCAAGTAATAGATGGCACAGTGCCTTCTACTGGGCTTTATATAGCTGCAAATAACTTTAAAAGTAGACCTGATCCTTTCCAAAATTTGACAACAAGTGAAATCAATCAATTGATTCTTGAAAAATCTGAGGCTGTCGCCTGGGATGTTGCTGCAGGTTCAAGTAAAGGAGTAGATCTTTCTGTGGAATCAACCACATTAACTTCGAATCCTGTACAAGGGAACTATAAAGCAACGTTAAAAGCGATAAAAGGTTCCGTGATACTGAGAAAAACGATTACTATCGTTATTCAAAGCAATCAAAAAGTGAATGTTACCTTTGTGGATGAAATCGGAGAGGCATTACATGATCCTATTACTTTTGATAAAATTATTGGAACAACGATCGATTTAACGGAAGAAAAAGAAGTGCAACAAGTCTTTCAATCTATTCTGGACAAAAACTATCAACTAGTGAAAAAACCAGAAAATGAGACCAAAATCCCAGTCACAAGTGAAGAAAGTACTGTTCAATATCAATTTAAAGGAATGTTGTTCGTACAATCTTCCCCTAAATTCTTGAATTTTGGGCGTAAGACTTTAGGAATTCCATTTATAAAAGTCGAAAAAGCGAAATATGACAAACCATTGATTGTTTGGGACAATCGTAAAAGTACTAGTGCTTGGAATCTAACGGCGACTCTGAAAAAACCATTAACTAGCCAAGAAGATCCAAGTAAAATTCTTCCATCTGCGATCCGATATAAAATTAGTGATTCAGAAACAGTAGTTCTGTCAGAAAATGTCTCACAATCAGTAGCAGAAAGAACACATGATACTAAAGGACAATACAATGTAAGTAATGAGTGGGATAAAAATGAATCAGGCTTGATATTAGAAGTACCGTCTGGAGAAGTTTTACAGCCAGGAGGCTATAGGGCAACGATTCTATGGCAAGTAGAGCAAACGCCTTAATAATAAGAAATAAAAGTAAATGAAAAAGTTTCGCCCCAATTCAATAATAGGGGCGAAACTTTTTCATTTGTGTTAATAATTTTTAATGTGTTTATTTTAAGAAGACTATTCTTACTTAGAAAGTAACTTCACTAAAGTGTATTGTTTTTTACCTTTTCTCACAATAATGAATTTTCCATCAAAACTATCCTCTGCAGTAACTACAAAGTCCAATTCCTTAATACGATCACCATTGATTGAAATCGCACCATTTGAAATATCTTCTCTAGCTTGTCTTTTAGAAGGTTCAATACCTAATTCAATCAGCCAATCTACAAGATTTTGATCAAGCGTCCCTGTTTCAACGGTAGGCATATTTTTAAAGCCTTCTTCAATTTGTTTAGCAGTAAGGTTTTTTACATTTCCTGAAAATAAAGCTTCTGAAATAGCTAAAGCATCATTTAGATCTGCTTCACTATGAACGAATTTCGTCATTTCTGCCGCTAATACTCGTTGAGCTTCGCGTAAGTGTGGTTCTGTTTGTACTTTGACTTCTAAAGCATCAATTTCTTCTTTTGTTAAGAAAGTAAAGAATTTTAAGTATTTGATTACATCACGGTCATCTTGGTTTACCCAGAATTGGTAGAATTCGTATGGCGTTGTTTTTTCTGGATCTAACCAAACGGCACCGCCAGCTGTTTTCCCAAATTTCGTTCCATCTGCTTTTAGCATCAACGGAATCGTTAAACCAAATGCTTTTGCATCTGCGCCTTCTTTTTTACGAATCAAATCTAGACCTGCGGTGATATTCCCCCATTGATCTGCTCCGCCAATTTGCATACGAACGTTATTATTTTGGAATAAGTGTAAAAAGTCCATAGATTGTAAAATTTGGTAAGTAAATTCTGTAAATGAAATCCCTGTTTCTAAACGGCTTGCTACGATATCTTTGGCAAGCATAGTATTTATATTAAAGAATTTTCCGTAATCTCTTAAGAAATCTAAAAGAGTAAGATTATGCGTCCAGTCGTAGTTATTCACTAAAGTTAATGTATTATCTGTATCAACTGCAAATAATTTTTCCATTTGTCTTGTTAAAGAATCAACATTATGTTGGACTGTTTCCATTGTTTGTAGTTGACGTTCTGTTGTGCGCCCACTAGGATCACCGATTGTTCCTGTTGCTCCACCGATTAAAATAAACGGATGGTGTCCAAATGCTTGAAATCTTTTTAACATCATAAAAGGAATTAAGTGTCCGATATGCATACTGTCTCCTGTTGGATCGACACCGCAATATAATGAAATGCTCTCGGTTTCAACATATTCGCGTAAACCTTCGCTATCTGTTTGTTGATTGATGGCGCCACGCCATTCTAATTCATCAATAATGTTTGTCATGTTTCTTCTTCCTTTCTTTTAAGAAAATAAAAACGCCCCATAGGCTGTTAGCCTATGGGACGAACTTCTCCGTGTTACCACCCAAATTGTATATGAATGATCATATACCTCTCAAATCTGTATCGTAGATAGACGCCCACTTACGGTGAGAAACTAAAAGTGTAATTCACAAAAAATGTATATGCCAACTCACACTTAACGTTGGCTCTCTGAAATAGGGACATCTTTGCTACTTCGCTTTATTAACGTTTGATATGTTATTTTGTAGTCATTCTACGACAAATAGAGGAACTTGTCAAATTCTTCTTTTTTCTTTTTATTATTTTTAAATGAAGTATTTCTCATTTAAGCATCCTTCATTTTAATCTAGGTTATTTGAAAGATAGAAGGACTCAAAATGATTTCTAACAATTGAAAACACACCTTTTACAAAACAGCTGTTTTAACTCTTTTTTTATACCTAAACACTTTAGTACAGTGACGCGTTGACACGCTATATAGAGTATAAAAATGTTAAATACCGAGCTTTTTTTTTAATTCTGCTCTTTTTGACTTGGACATGAAAGGTACCTATACTTTGAATGTGATTTCACATGTGGGAAACAAAAAATAAATATAATCAGGAGGTCAAAAAGAAGTATGAATAAGAAATTATCATTATTTGGATTAATTGGAATTACAATGGCCTTTTTTGGAACGGTTCGTAGTGTTCCAACATTAGCATCAACAGGATGGGCACAAATTTTTTATATGGTGATTGCAGCTTGTTGTTTTGCTTTACCAATTGCCTTAATTTCAGCTGAGCTATCGACTGGTTGGCCAGAAGAAGGTGGTCCCCAAGTTTGGGTACGAAATGCGTTTGGTGAAAAATGGGGTTTTGTTACTTCATGGTTATTATGGGTACAAATGTTTTTTGGAATGGTTATGGTTGCTTCAACTGTAGGTGTATTACTAGGTTATGTGATTGATCGTCCGGATTTAGGACACAATAACTTATTTATTTTTATTATGATATTGATTTCATATTGGGCAATAACCTTACTTAATTTGAAATTTGACATGGTAAAAATAGCTGGTGATTGGGGAGCTGTTATAGGTGTTTACATTCCTTTTGTCGCTTTAGTTGTTTTAGGAATGATGTATATGGCGAAACATGGAATCAACCAAGATAGTTATTTAGGTCATTTTGAAGCGAGTAAATTATTACCTGATTTTAGTGATTTAGGAAGTTTACCAACATTAACAGGTATTATCTTCATTTTTGCTGGAGTTGAAATTTCATCTGTCCATGCAAACAATATTGATAATCCAAAACGCAACTATCCAATTGCGGTGATTGCTTCTGTTTTACTATTGGTTGTTTTCAACTTAGTGGCAGGTTTAAGTGTAGCTGACAGTGTACCAGCTGGAAAAATGGAACTAGCTAATATTACTCAACCATTTGTCATTATGACACAAGATCTTGGCATTCCGGCAATTTTCAATAATATTGTTTCTTTAATGATTTTAGTTGGTGTGTTGGTTCAGTTGAGTGCTTGGGTTTTAGGTCCAAGTAAATCAATGATTAAAGTGGCCGAAGAAGGGAATTTACCACCGTTCTTCCAAAAACGTAATAGCAAAGGAATTCCGATTACATTTGTTATGATCCAAGCAATCGTTATTTCACTTGTTTCATTCTTGTATGTGGTTGTTCCAGATATTAGTGCAGCATTTTTAATTATCACAATTACAACAACTATTCTTTATTGCATCGTGTATCTATTGATTTCACTTTCAGCAATTAAATTACGTTACACAATGCCTGATGCCAAACGTCCATTTAGATTAGGCAGCAAAGGCAATGGTTTGATGTGGTTTGTTTCAGTTCTAGCGATCGTGAGTGTGGTTGTTACGATTCTAGTCAGCTTGATTCCACCAACTTCAGTTCCTCAAAGTGGACATATAGCTTATATTATTTTCCAAGTGGCGGCAACTGTTATTATGATCGGTATTGCATTGTTCATTTATAAGAGAAAGAAACCAGAATGGAAGAAAACAGATAAATAAGAAAGAACGATTAAAACTAAACTTTTCAGCATGATTAATTATGAAATTATTGGAGGAAAATATCATGAAAAATTTCAACACTGACGATACAAACTTAAAAGCATTATTTATAGGTGACAAAGGCGAAAACGTTGATTTATTCAAAGAGCTTTTAAATAAAATGGTCGATGAACATGTTGGCTGGAGACAAAACTATATGCCGCAAGATTTACCTGTTATTACACCACAGGATAGAAGTTCTAAAAGTTTCCAAGAAACAGCTGACAACATGAGAAGTGTGTTCAATGTTTTATCTTCACGTTTACGTACAGAATCATTGCCATGGCATTCAGCTGGACGTTTCTGGGGGCATATGAATGCTGAAACATTGATGCCTTCAATTATTGCCTATACAACTGCAATGCTTTGGAACGGTAATAACGTAGCTTATGAGTCATCACCAGCAACCTCACAAATGGAAGAAGAAGTAGGATTAGAATTTGCTACTTTGATGGGGTATCAAGATGGTTGGGGACATATCGCAGCAGATGGTTCGATCGCCAACTTAGAAGGGTTATGGTATGCCCGTAACATGAAATCATTGCCATTTGCCATTCAAGCAGTTGTACCAGAAATGGTTTCTGGTAAATCAGAATGGGAATTACTAAATATGTCTACAACAGAAATTCTAGATATTTTAGACAAAGTACAAGATAAAATGGATGAAATCAAAGCTCATTCAGCTCGCAGCGGTAAAAACTTAGATAAACTAGGAAAATGGATTGTTCCTCAAACAAAACATTATTCATGGTTAAAAGCCGCAGATATTATCGGTATCGGTTTAGATCAAGTAATTGCTGGTGAAGTAAACAGTGAATACCGTATGGATATTGACAAATTAGAAGCGCAAATCCGTGATTTAGCTGCACAAGGAATTCCAACATTAGGTGTGGTTGGCGTAGTTGGTTCCACAGAAGAAGGTCAAGTTGACCGTATTGATCAAATCATTGCTTTACGCAACAAATTAGCAAAAGAAGGTATTTACTTCTATGTACATGTGGATGCTGCTTATGGTGGTTACGGCCGTTCAATTTTCTTAGATGAAAATGATCAATTTATCGAGTGGGATAAAATTGAAGAAGTTTATGCGAAACATAACATCTTCCAAGAAAAAAATGATTGGTTGACAAGAGAAGTCTATAACTCATTCAAAGCAATCGAAGAAGCAGAATCTGTAACGATCGATCCACATAAGATGGGCTATATTCCATATTCTGCCGGTGGTGTCGTAATCAAAGATATTCGCATGCGTGACGTAATTTCTTACTTTGCAACTTATGTATTTGAAAAAGGTGCAGACATTCCAGCCTTACTTGGTGCTTATATTCTTGAAGGATCAAAAGCAGGTGCTACAGCAGCTGCTGTCTGGACGGCGCATAAAGTATTACCACTAAACGTAACAGGTTACGGTAAATTGATGGGGGCAAGTATCGAAGGAGCCTATCACTTCTATCATTTCATCGACGGATTAGAATTCCAAGTTGGTGATAAGACCATTGAAATTCATGCATTAACAAAACCTGATTTTAATATGGTGGACTATGTGTTTAATGAAAAAGGCAATACAGATCTTGTGAAAATGAACAAATTGAACCATGATTTCTACGACTACGCTTCTTATGCAAAAGGCGGATTGTATAACAATGAATTCATCACATCACATACTGATTTTGCTATCGAAGAATATGGTCACAGCCCATTTGAATTTGTAAACAGCTTAGGGTTCTCTCGTGCTGAATGGGAACGTGCAGATAAAGTAACAATCCTACGTGCAGCAGCAATGTCACCATATATGAATGACAAAGAAGTTTTCGATGAATATGCAGAAAAAATCAAACAAGCAATTCAAGAAAAATTAGAAGCAATTTACGCTGAATAGATAACAATATAAATGTGTCTTTTAGTCAGGATACGTTTAGCAATGAAGAGTGCGAAGAGGGATGAGACAAAAGTAAAACTCACTTTTGTCTCATATCTTAATTGCGACTAAATGGTGAAAAGAGAAGCAATCTCTTTGTAAATAACACTTCTGTTCTATCCTTTTAGTCGCTATTTTTAAATAATTGAGATACAGCCAGAAAAGCGATCTCTATAAAAATGTGAGGAACGATCTATGAAAAAATATCAAGTGAATTTTAACGAGGCAGTCTTTCTATTAATAACATTATTGTTAATGATCGGTATTAGTATTATTGGTATAGGTATACCAGCTCATGTTGCCATTTTAATTGCTATTGGTTATTTGCTCTTATTTGCTGTTTATAAAAAATTTTCTTGGGATTTTATTCATGATGCGCTGATAGAAGGAATTTCTTCTGGCATTATTCCAATATTGATTTTTATTTTGATCGGTGCTTTGATCAGTGTATGGATTGCTGGTGGAACGATTCCGACGATTATGGTTTTGGGATTTTCTTTCTTATCTGTGAAATATTTTATTCCGACTGTTTTTTTGATATCTGGTATTGTCGGAGGAGCTGTGGGGAGTTCGTTCACCACGATTTCAACGATCGGCATTGCTTTTTTAGGAATGGGGAGCTTAATAGGTGTTGATTCAGCATTAACGACTGGAGCAATTGTTTCCGGTGCTTTTTTAGGCAATTCAATCTCTCCACTTTCAGATACAGTCAATTTAGCTGCTGCAATTTCAGAAGTCGATTTGTTTACTCATTTAAAAAATACATATAAAACATCATTTCCGGCAGCTGTTCTCTCCTTTGGTTATTTTTTAATAATGGGATTACATTATGACGGAGCGTTAAATAGTACAAGTATTCATGAAATCGTAAATACATTGAATGCTCATTTTACAATTTCTATTGTTCCCATTATTCCTTTGGCTATTCTTTTTATTTGTGCATGGAAGAAGATTCCTGCGATACCTACATTATTACTGAGCATTGGTATATCCGTTCTTTTGATGTTCATGACAAATCCACATTTTTCATTTGTGGAGACCGCTGACATGATTCAAAATGGATTTGTGTCCCAAACTGGAAATAACCAAGTGGATGAACTGCTTTCCAGAGGTGGGATTCAAAGTATGATGTGGTCGGTATCGTTGATTATTTTAGCCTTAGCATTAGGTGGATTATTGGTAAAAATGGAGATCATTGACTGTTTACTCGATCGGTTTGAATCAGCGATTAATTCTCGCCAAAAACTGATTGTGATTACAATGATGAGTTCGATTGGTATTAATATACTGATCGGTGAGCAGTACTTATCAATTATTCTACCTGGAAAATCCTTTATCAATAAATTTAAAGAAAAAAAGGTTCCTTTGACGTTGTTGTCTAGAGGATTGAATGATGCAGGCTCAGTTGTGAATCCTCTGATTCCTTGGGGAGTAAGTGGGGTCTTTATTTCAGGAACTTTAGGAGTTGCAACGGTAAATTACTTACCTTATGCAGTATTTTGTTATGTTTTACCGGTAGTGTCCTTTGTGGTTACAATTCTTGGAAAGAAGAAGTCAAAAAAATGATATACAAAAGAGGTTGAGACAAAAGTCGATTAGGTTCGAGCAATTGGAGTAAAAATCGAACAATACGCTTCTTGTATTGCTCGATTTTTGCGAAATTGCCGAAGAACCTGGCTTTTGTCCACCGTTTATTAGGCTTTAGAGTGTGAAACAAAACTGATTTTTAGTTTTGTCCCACACTTTTTTTTGTGGTAAACATCAGTCATTCACCAAAGGTTTTAAGACCTTCATTATACAAATAATCATCGATTTCTGGAATCGATAAACAATGGGAAATACCATAAATCACTACAGCATCCCAAGGATGTTTTGGGTAGAGTTGAGCATAACCTGTTTTTTTCAACAGTTCGTTGGTCTCTTCCAAGGTTAATGCTAAACCAATAGTTAAAGCGATGACTTTTTCTCTAGAAGGATTTCGTTTACCATCAAAGTACTGGTAGCCGGTTGCTTCTGTGATACCTGCTTTTTTTAACACGGTACTTTTTGAAAGTTGTTTATTATTTAACCAGTGAGCTAAATAGTTTTTCAGTGTTTGATCAACAGTATATTGACGTGTTTCGGAAAAGATTGTTTGAAAATCTTCGGCTTTTTTGAGTGAATGCATCAGTTTATCTGTATCTTTCTCATTCATTTTACTTATCCCCTACATTTCGATTAAATAACGTTGTGTTCATTATACATCGATTTTAACAAAGATCGATTCTATTACAACACTTTCTTTGCTATAATTGAAAAATAAAATAAAGCAATGGAGTGTAATCATGGAAAATAGCAATAGGGAGACGATTCTTTTTTATAAAGAAATCAAACCTTTGACAGATAAAAGAAATGGACCGATGCTTGTTCGGAAACATTCCACCGAAGAATTATTGGTAAGAAAATGCTATCCATTATATCTAGAAGAGCATTTAGTTACACTTCAAAAAATCAAACATGCCCATCTACCTAAAATCGAAGAGCTGATTGTTCAAGATGGAAAACTATGGCTGTATGAAGAATTTGTTCAGGGAAGAACATTGAATGAAGTTATTCAATCATCTGGCATTTTAGAAACAGAACAAATTTTAACTCTAGCGATGGCTGTCTTAGAGGCATTGGGTGCTTTGCATAATAAAGGGTTAGTTCATCGAGATGTCAAACCCGGAAATATTATACTGACCAATGAGGGGAATATAAAGTTGATCGACTTTGATGCAGTTCGAACTGTTGACGGGGAGAAAGAAAGTGATACAGTTCAGCTAGGAACAATGGGATTTGCTGCGCCAGAACAGTTTGGCTTTGCCGAGTCAGATGAGCGGAGTGATCTGTATTCACTGGGGGTTGTGATGAATATATGCTCGGTAAAAGAGTATCCCAAAAAACGTCTCACAGAAGATTCTACATTAAAGGGAATTATTCGAAAAGCAACAAAACTAGAACCGAGAGAACGTTATCAAACAGCTTTAGAAATGCATTTAGTACTTAGACAACAACTTTCGCGAAAATTATTAGCTGTCAAGCAAGCAAAAAAAAATACTGTTTCCAAAAAAAGGCCAATAAGAATTTATAGAGCAAACTGGTCGAGGACAAATATATGGCTTAAAAATAAATATGTGAGGCAGTTTATTTTTACAAGCAGTCATTTGTTGAAAGGTGTTAGTACTTTTTTTAGAAAGTATGTTCCAGGATTTCGAACAGCTACAATGTGGAAGCGTGTAATTGCTCTGTTTTGGTATGTCATTTCATTTGGGCAGATCATTGGAAGCATAGTTTACCAACCGACAGGAAGTTTGCGAATCAGAGAACTTGTGGAGAGTCTTTTTATTTTCATTTTGCCGGTTATCTTATTTACTAATTTTTTAGATTATCAAAGAAAGTTCCCTTTATTGTCATCTGAAAATAAAGTTTATCGTTGGATAGGTTATGGACTGTTGGTTTTATTTTGGGTGGTGATCACAAAAGGTGGTTTAGAGCTTAATTCGTTTATATATAGAAGTTTCAATCAATAAAAAACTTAATCTGTCACGAATGCCTAGATTCGTATGACAGATTTTTTTGTTATCAGACTATGCAAAATGCATAAGATTCTTCTTTGTTTATTAGGTACTATCAAGTTGTAACAACGGACTAAATAACAAAGGAGACAAAAAAATGAATGTGAAGAAAATTGTTTTGATTGGGATCGGTGTTCTAGTAATAGGGACTGTTCTAGTAAATATGGGGTCTGACTCTAAAGAGGAAGTAACATCTAAAAAAGAGACAGCAACAAGTACAGCTGTGAAAAAACAAGACGCAGAAGTGACTGATATCGGTGACTTAGGTGATTATCATGTTGCAATTAAAGAGTTGACCTTTGCTAAAGATTACAAGGGAGAAGACGTGGCTGTAATTGATTACGAATTTACTAACAATAGCAAAAAAAATGCGATGTTTTTAACGTCAATCACAACGAAAGCATTTCAAAATGGGATTGCTTTAGACTCAGCTATCATGACTGAAGAAGGGTATGTAGATTCAATGACTGAAATTCAGCCAGGAGTAACACTGAATTTGAAAGTACCATACAAATTGGCAGATATGACAACACCAGTATCTGTTGAAGCAACGAAATTATTCAGTGATAAAGTGAAATTGACGAAAGAGTTTACTTTACAGTAAATAGGGGCTTAGGTAAGAAGGTTGAAAAGGGTGGTTCAGCTAGTTTTTTGGTTATAAAAAAGCTGGTTTTTAGCTTCAAAGGGAGCAGTGGAATTGATTTTCCTTATATATGGCCGTGTATTAGGATATCGATCAGGTAGCTATTGAGAGTTAGTTATTTGGTCCGAAATCAATTAGTCTTTGTTGCCTGACTGATTTCCAAATACAAAAATAGCCAAAGCCACAAAAGAAGAAAGAGCGATTGGAGGTTAATCCAATCGCTCTTTCTTCTTTTTAATCGCTGGTAGTTGTTTTAAAGGTCGAATCGCTTTAATTTTCAAAATATCCAAAAAGAACGTGAAGATTGGGATACCAACGATCAATCCCCAAACACCAAATAGTCGTTCACTGATTAATAAAATAACGAAAGTATAAAAAATCGGCAGATCTGTTTTACTAGACATGAATTTAGGATTTAATACATAAGACTCAAATAAATGAACAACAATGATCACAACTAAAATGTAAATCACATCGTTGATCCCACCTTGTGAATAAGCAATAAAACTTAATGGAATACAGGAAATAATCACGCCAGCTACAGGAATCAAACTCAGAATAAAAATCATAATTGCCAGACTAGGCAACTGAGAAAATCCAATTAGTGCTAAACAAATAGTAGTAATAGCCGTATTCACAACAGCAATAAAGAATTGAGCTTCCATCACAACACCAAATGTATTAACAAATTTATCTGCAAAAAAATAAATATCTTGGAAAAACCAGTCAAAATCACTCTTTAAAAATAACTTAGAAAATTCTGCCATCTGCTTTTTCTCAATCATAAAGAAGAAACTTAGAATAAATGAAAGAACAAAAGAAAGTCCGATCGATCCGATATCTTGAATATAACGCAGAATCATACTTGCACCATTTTGAATTTGTGACATCAGGTTTGATTTGGCCATATATTCATTGATAGCCATTAGTAACTGATTATGGTCATCGGTTGGATTTTGATAAAACTGTACAACAGAATTATACATTTGCCAAGACTGATGTATAAGCACTGGAACGTACTTTGTAATTGCCAGATAAACCAGAAAGACAATCAAAGAATAGGTTGCTACAACAAGTACAAAAGAAGGGATTTTAATGAATCCTTGAACAAATTTTACGAAGTGAAGAGCTAAAAAAGTAAAAATAAATGTCAATAGAATCATTGTAATCATACCTCTAGCAAGATATAAAACGAAAATAATCGCAGCTAAAACAAAAAAACGTCTTAGGCGTTCGTTTTGGAGAAATTTTTCATAGATGGTCACAGACATCGCTCCTAATAAATAGTGGTCTAAGATTTTTTAAGGTCAGCGTTCTTACTGAATTTACGTAGATATTTATTACCTAGGAAAGTGAGAGCTCTGAACAAAAATAACCTTATGAGATAACTATAATCCTTTTTTCCTTTTTTTGATAGTTAACTCTTTGTAAAAATAGGAAAAATTTATTTTTAGAAGTATGAAATTGGATTGGAATAGGAGGTTCGAAACTTTTGTTTTGTTTTTTATTTAATATATATATGTTTTATTTTTTATTCATGTTGATATAGTAAGTTCTTATTGTTAGAATGGTATTACAAACATGGAGTGAATAAACTACCTAAAGGTTGGTCATCTAATATAAGAATGTGCTAAGTTATTTAATCATTAAAATCTATGAAAGTACACTATCTTGGCACCTAGCAGAATTATTTTAAGTAATAGATCATCAAGTTTATTTAGCGTGGTACTATAATTATGAAATAAATTCAGTTATCCCTGGACTATGAGGGTGAAGAAATTTGGCCAAACAGATCAAAAAATAAAAATAAGCAGCCTTAAAACGAAAACAGGAGATACTATTTATGAAAAAAATAACTGAAGAAAAATTTTCATATTTGAAAAAGAAGTTCGCTTTTTATGACTTTGCAGAACTTAGTTGTAATTCAGGTAAAGAATACATTGTAGAATTTATTAATCATAGAGATATTACGACTTTCTCTGATCTTCAATATGGTGGTAGTGAGTCACAATTTAACCAAAGTGAGAAAATTTTAGTTACATTTTTACTTGATTTTTTAAAAAAATTAAATGAGAAAAGTGTATTTATTTTGAACTATGAAAACGAATGGGTAGTGAATAGAGGTTTATCGAATAATTTATATAAGGTATTAAAAAAAGAACAGATTTGTCACAGTGATATTGGCATAGAAACAGACATTGAGAATAAATTGGTAAAGTATTTTATTGATTCTGTTTTTAAATACAATAGCTTTGTTTCCTTTATTTTTGAAGAAAATGAAATAATTATTACACCAACTGATCATATGGATATATTTATTTGCTCAAATGGAGAGTCATCCTTTGCACAAATAAATGCTCTGATAAGGAAGCAAAATAATCTACATGATTTAAAGTTAAAAGTCACAAAGAGTGAATGATATGAAGTACAAATTATTAGAGAGACTATGCTTGCCATAGTTTTCTCTAAGAGCATACATAATTCTGATACAGCTTTGAAAATCACTTTAACTAAAGGGGTGGTGATTTACCAGTTACTGGTGAGCCTGATTAAAGTTCTAATTTGTATGACAAATCAGGAGATCTTTTACAGAGGCGATTTTATGACAAAAATGGTAAGGCTGAACGAGATATAGACTTTAAACATAGTGACGGACACAATAACCACAAATTCCCGCATGAGCATAATTGGGATTGGAGTGGTAAAAGGCCAAGTAGAAAGTAGGTCAGATAATTTATGGATTACAAATTGATTACACCAGAGGAAGAAGCAGATATTTAGCGACAATTAACTTGCTTTGATTGATACATAAAAATCCAGTGGAATTGTTAACCTATTTATTATGGAAAATGAATACGGCTACCTGATCAGTCCAACCGAATCCATCTACGTGCTAGAGAATACAGCACAGCTACAGGACGCTTCTTACAAGAAGATACATGGTATGGAGCAGTCGAACGACCACAAAGCCAGAACCGTTATATCTATATAGAAAATAATCCGCAGAAATACCGTGACCGTAGCGGAAATGCAGGTTGGCTATCTAAAGCATGGAGTAGCGTGAAGAAAACCGTCAAAAAAGTCGCTCAGAAAGTCTGGAACGGTGTGAAGAAAGTCGCCAGTGCTGTCTGGAATGCTGTTGTCCCATCTTCACCACGAGCTGCAAGTACGTGGGGTAGTGTTGCGTCAGGAATCAACTATGTAGGGAATTATGCACCAGGTGCTTATTATCCACAAAGGAATTATGTGGGTGTTAATTATATAGGAGCGTTGAACAGGCAACCAGTCGGATCTCAAGCATATCAACAAGCATTATATTACCAAAGCGCGGCTTATCGTTACCAAGTACAGGTAGCTAGAGCGCAAGCTACACGAATGGCAGCAACCGTACGAATCAAAAAAGTTTGTGATACGGCGGATAAGAAATGGATGGGGAGCAATAAAGGACTCATAGTAGGGACAGCCTTTATAATTCCAATACCAAGAGTTCCAGTTGTACCACCAGTAACAATGATACCTAAGCCAGATATGGATATGGGAAACTTCTCATTTCCTTCTTTACCAAAAGTCCCAAGTGCAAAAGATCTTGCTAACGGGATAGTTGGATGGTTTATAGGGGATTATATTCAGAAATTAGCGAAGGATGCTAATAAAAATAATTCAATAAAACCAGAAGCAAAATATAAAGGTAGTAAAAAACATGGGGTGAACTGGAAAGAAGGTCCTGCTACAGCTAAAAGCGAAGGAACACCTCAGGGACAATGGAGTGATAAAGATTTAGATTATGCTTCTGAAATAGCAAAAAAATTAGGAGCAAGAGAGTGTGGATACTTTGATTTACCACCGGGTTCATCTTCAGTTGTTCATAAACCTGATGGGAGTACAGTTCCAGCTAAAAGGATATGGATCAGAAATAATGGAACAGGTACATTTCATGGATATCCATCAGAATAAGAAAGGAAAATTTTGTAATGTTTAGAATACAAGCAAGTAATCCCAAAATAAATAGTAATGGAGCAATGGAAATAGATGATATTTCAGATTTGTCTGATTTAGTAGAAAGTGCTTATATTTTGCATACAGAAGATATGATAATGTTTTGGAATTATATTCCAATAGTTGTTTCGTATAAATATAATTTAAGCGAACTGATGGATGATGTTTTAGAAATGCTATTTCAGCTTCGAACGAAAGAAGAAGGAACTCTTACTGTTGAATGGCCTTCAAGTTCATTTCATGGTATTTGGAATATGACTTGGCAGAGTAATGATTGCTTAACAATTGATTCAGAGTGGACATCAGTCGTGGGAGGAACAAAAAAACTGTTAAACGATAATTCTAGAATAGAATTATCAAAACAGGATTTTGTCGCAGAATGGAAAAAAGTGTTGGAAAATATTATTAATGGTTTGCGGGAGATAAATAAAGATAATCTTTTGAATGCTGCTATTCAAAAGATTGAAATAGAATATCAAAAAATTGAAAAGTACGGTGAATTATATCAAACATAGTTTAATTAAAGATTAATTTTTATTGAGTTTAAATTAAAAAATAGAGTGTTAAAAAGTCAGGGGAACGATATGTTTTAGTTACTCTGACTTTATACATAGATGAAATCAAATATTTTTGAATAAGGTTTATAACCAGACGAATAGTTAAGCGCGATGTGTCAAAATAGACAGATTAGTGTTGACTATCATATATGAATTACCAATTATTATGGTGCGACAGGTCTTTTTGGTACATATAATAGAGATGGTAGCAGTAGAACTATATTTAAACCTAAAAAGGAAAAAATTACTGGAATAGGCAGCCAGGTAAATAATTAGAAAAGGGGGAATGATAGACAATGTTTAAGTGTTTAATTTGTGGTTTTAATAAACTTGAAATGGAGCCATATGGAACAGAATATCCTTCAGGTGAAGTTTGTTCTTGTTGCGGTTTTCAATTTGGTGAAGATGATGATAAAGGAATTTCTCATGATTGGTGGAGAGAATCTTGGATAAAAAAAGGGTGTCCTTTTTGGTATATGCCTGATCTTCCAGAACATTGGGATTTAGAAGAACAGCTAAAGGAGATAGGGATTATACTCGAAGAGAGAAATGAGATAAAAAATATATGTCCCGTTTGCGAGTTTGATGGACTAGATGAGCCAGCTTATAATACACTGGGGTATGGTTCATATGATATCTGTTCTTGCTGCGGGTTTCAGTTTGGATTGCATGACGATCCACAAAAAATAAAAGGTATAAAAAAATGGCGTGAGAATTGGATAATGAATGGCTGTGAATGGCACTATAAGCCAAATAAACCAAAGAATTGGCTATCTAATCAACAGTTAACTTCGTTAGTGAATAGACAGTACGATAAATAAGATAATAAAGGTTGAGGTAAGCTATGTATTTTTATAGATTACTTCAATTACATACATAATTTATTCAATATATTTTTAAACAAAGAATAAGAAATTGAAGGAATATTTTGACTGCAGTGGTATAAAGGAACGCTTCCTACAAAAAGATACCTAGTATGGAAAAGTGGAACAACCGCAAAGCCAGAATCGGTATATTTATGTAGAAAACAACCCGCAGAAATACCGTGATCGAAGCGGAAATACAGGTTGGTGGTCGAAAACTTGGAATAGTGTGAAGAAAACCGTCAAATAAGAAAAAATCATCGATGGGTGCAGAGGCTTTGTTAGGACTTTCAACCTGAATAGGCGGTGGTAGTGCCTTGACTGCGGCAGAAGCAGGAAGCGCTCTTTTAGCAGGGGTTTTCGGTGGTTTGTTGATTGAAACAGGATGGTTGATAGGGAAAAGAATAAGTACAAGGGCAAAAGACTTACGGGCAGACGATGGAATAGATGCTAGAAATTATGGTGTGAACAGACTTCCTAAAGGTTGGTCATCTAACGATTATAATGTAAGTGGTCAACGAGGAACGCTTGTTATTGACGAGCTAGGACGTAGGCGAATTACTGTTGATCATAATACAGGAATTACCAATTATTATGGTACGGCAGGAAATGTTGTAGCATCAAAGGAATTCAAAAAGCCAATATCAGGTAGTGGTAAGGAAAAAGCAAGCAATATTCCTAGTTGGGTTGCTGGAGAGCGACCTTATATAGGCGAAAATGGGAACGATTTTGCAAAACGACTACTTGATGAAAAATATGGAAAATGAAATTGGAAAACAGGTCCCAAGACTGAACATAATGAATTGAAAAAGCATGGAGATCGTGGATTTAAATAAAATTAAGGGGGAAGCTACTTTATGGATTATCATAGAGTTCAGTTTATTTATCAGAAAAAAAATTATTGACCGTTTGGTATACAGATGACAAGGACGGATTTATCACAAAAGGTAGAAAAATATTATTCTTCAAAAATTATTTGGATTTCAAAAATTATTGTATTGAGAATCGGATTATCTGTGAAGAAAATGAAGTTTCTTTTGATATTGACTGGCTCATACATTGGTATGTAAGTAATTCAGAAGAAATAAATGAAAAAGAAATGTTAGACATTTGGAATATTTTTACTGATTTAGCTTATTCAATCGATGAACATTTTTTAGAAGATCAAGATAGTTATAATCAGGTTTATTCAAAACTTTTTTATGGAGACAATCTTCCGACTATCAATAAATCTGGAAAAATATATACACCAGATTGGAGTGAAGAAGAAATTGAAGAAGTAAGAGCAGTTATGAAAAATGGGGTTGAACTATTTGAAAGGTCCATTCAAATAGTGAACTAGTAATAGCAAGTTCATTTTAAATCAGGGTAAGTTAGATTTTTTGTATCAACTTACTCTGATTATGTACATAAAATATAATTTGTTTAGATATTTTAATACAAGTGTTGATTGTTGCCAAGTTTAAGTAATGGACACGAGTGACAGTGTTAGTTCAAGTTGAGAAAGACTGCGATACGTAAGATAAGAAATGGACGGGAAGAAATTCAGGTCTTGTTGTAGGAACGCCATTTGTTATTCCAATTCCAAGAGTTTCAGCAGTTCCGCCTGTGACAACGATACATAAGCCAGATTTAGATACAGGAAACTTCTCATTTCCGTCTTTACCAAAAGTCCCAAGTGCGCAAGATCTTGCTAACGGGATAGTTGGATGGTTTATTGGGGATTATATTCAGAAAATAGTGAAAGAAACTGAGTGGGAAAGAGATAACAGATTTCCTTTAGATAATGAGACTATCTTAGGTGGTGGAAGCCATTTAGAAGTATATGATAAACATAGCAAACATATAGGTGAAGCTGATCCAAAAACAGGTGAATTAAAACCAGGAACTGCAGATTTAAATAAAAAGCTACCAAGATAGGAGGGGGACATATTGGGAGAAATAACAGTACCAATAATTGATAATGATATTTATGTACTTTCTGTGACACAAAAATTTGTGATTGTAAATAATTCTTATGAAGGAATTTTAATTTTCAATAAAAATTTGGAAAAAATAGATGTGTATGAGATATGTTCAGATTTAATGATTTATCAAGTTTATTCAGATTATAATACTGATACAATCGTAATACACGATGTAGAAAGCGGAACTATGTATATTATTTACTTACGAGATAAAAAACAAATAATGATAAAAGACCAGTTTTTACCATATACAGAGTTTTGTTATTTTGAAGAAAATAGTTTTTTATTAAAACGTTTGGATTATATGTATAAATTTTCTTTATTGACAGGGGAGTTAACTGAAAAAAAGTTTCAAAAGGAAAAGATTATTACTAATAATCAGGATGAATATATTATTGAGTTAGACGAAGAAACGCTTATGTATAAGAATAAGGAAATGGGAATAGTACTTTCTTTTAGTGAAGTAACTACATCTATTGATGTAAAAAATCGGTACATTATATTATATGATGAAACTTATTTAGAGTTATTTTATCTAGATAAAATAATAGGAAAGTATACTGTAAATCAAAAAATGGAATTGAGAAAGGCTGTAATAGATAGGGATTGTATCTATTTTATTTTAAACAAAAAAAATGATACTACAGAGAATGTGATACACAAAATGACCATTGATGAAGTACGAAAAAATATTAAGTAATAAACTAGCTGATTTTTAATTAAAAAAATGGAATTTAAAAATTCAGAGTAGCTGTATATTTTAGTTGCTCTGAATTCATATATAAACGAAATTGATTACGACAGAGGAAGAAACGGACATTAAGTAAAAAACTTGCTCTAATTTATACATAAAAATCCAGTGGAATTGTTAACCTATTTATTCTGGAAAACGAATACGGCTACCGCAGTGAATATCATGATCAGTCCAACCGAATCCATCTACGTGCTAGAGAATACAGCACAGCTACAGGACGCTTCTTACAAGAAGATACATGGTATGGAGAAGTCGAACGACCACAAAGCCAAAACCGTTATATCTATGTAGAAAACAATCCGCAGAAATACCGTGACCGCAGCGGGAATGCTGGTTGGTGGTCGAAAGCTTGGAATAGCGTGAAGAAAACCGTCAAAAAAGTTGCTCAGAAAGTCTGGAACGGTGTGAAGAAAGTCGCCAGTGCTGTCTGGAATGGTGTCAAAACGGTTGCAAGCGCGGTTTGGAATGCAGTGGTTCCATCTTCTCCGAGAGCGGCAAGTACGTGGGGGAGTGTTGCGTCAGGAATCAACTATGTAGGGAATTATGCACCGGGTGCTTATTATCCACAAAGGAATTATGTGGGTGTTAATTATATAGGAGCGTTGAACAGGCAACCAGTCGGAGCTCAAGCATATCGACAAGCATTATATTACCAAAGCGCGGCTTATCGCTATCAAGTACAAGTTCAACGTGCGAAAGCAACGCGTGCCATGGCAACTGTTCGAATCAAGAAAGTTTGTGATACGGCAGATAAGAAATGGACGGGTAAGAATAAAGGGTTGGTTGTAGGAGCCGCATTTGTGATGCCAATACCAAGAGTACAAGTAATCCCGCCTGTAACGATGATTCCTAAACCAGGTTTAGATATAGATAGCGGAAACTTCTCATTCCCATCATTGCCGAAAATCCCAAGTGCAAGAGACATTGCGAATGGGATAGTTGGATGGTTTATTGGAGATTATATTCAGAAGATAGCGAAGGATGTACCTGGATTACCAAAACAAGGAACAGTTAATGGTGATATTGAAAATGCTCCCCCGGTTGATGCTGGAAAACAAGGTAAACATGTTCCAGGACATAACAACAGTATAGATACAAAAACTCAGTGGAAAAAAGGACAAACGGGAGTAAATGAAACACAAGAAGGCTGGATAAAAGGAAAGTTACTAAATGACGGTACTAAAGTATGGGATACTGGAAAAGTAATAGGTCCGAATGGAGAAACTGGAGTGAGAGTGCATATTGATGGGGCTGGACGAATACACGGTTATCCAGTTAACCCTAAACAGTATTTAAAATAGTAAAAGGAGAGTTTTTATGTTGAAAACACCATTAGGAAATATTCGATTATTTGAAAATAATATAGAAAAAAAATATAGCTATAAATCACTAAAAGTCAGTAGTCAACATTTTTTAGTTGATGAATGTATCAGTATTACATTGAAAATTACTAAGAATATTCAAAACGTAAAGGTCATCCTAGATATGGATAAAAATAAAGCTATAAAAAGTGAAGTTGAATCAGGAGAAGGTTTATCATTAATAAGTTTTCTTAAAAGTAATTTAAAATTGAGTGTAGGAACAATAGGTGATATTATTGGTATAGAGTATTTCTATTTAGATAATGGAATTAGTTTAACCCTCAGTAAAGAGATTGATATTGAAGAACTAGTATTTAATATAGCTTGGCTCAACATGAAAAATCCAGAAGAGGAATCTATTTTTACTTGGTTTGCTGCTGATCCAACATTAATGGGTAATACCTGATGGCTCCTAAGTCAAGAATCCGAATAAAAGGCTCTTTGTCAACTAATGTTGGTGAAGAAAAACTAAAGAATTAAATCAGTTAGTATAATTCCTAGAGGAAATTTCCTCTAGGTTTTTATGTTTGCTTGAAAAAGAATGGTACCAAACAAAACTCACGCAAGAAACCTATGATAAAAAAGTCAAAACCACCCAAAGACAAGAATTTACCTTTGGAGAAGAAACAGATATCTTAGGAGACGAAGAAGGTCAATACCATCGTGATGGTTATAGCAGTATTGGTACGATCACGAATCGACAAAGCGGTGAATTAATCACCAATACCTTGTATAATGAATATGGGGAAGCCGCCTTGCGTTTAGAAAACGAATATGGCTACCGTAGTGAATACCATGATCAGTCTAATCGAATCCATTTACGTGCCAGAGAATACAGCACAACGACTGGACGCTTCCTACAAGAAGATACATGGTACGGAAAAGTAGAACAACCCCAGAGTCAGAATCGCTATATCTACGTAGAAAACAATCCGTAGAAATGCTGGTTGGTGGTCGAAAGCATGGAATAGCGTGAAGAAAACCGTCAAAAAAGTCGCTCAGAAAGTCTGGAACGGTGTGAAGAAAGTCGCCAGTGCTGTCTGGAATGGTGTAAAAAAAGCAGCAAGTGCAGTTTGGAATGCTGTTGTTCCATCTTCTCCGCGAGCTGCAAGTACGTGGGGCAGTGTTGCGTCAGGAATCCACTATGTAGGGAATTATGCACCGGGTGCTTATTATCCGCAAAGAAATTATGTTGGTGTTAATTATATAGGGGCGTTAAACAGGCAACCAGTCGGATCTCAAGCATATCAACAAGTATTATATTACCAAAGCGCGGCTTATCGTTACCAAGTACAGGTAGCCAGAGCACAAGCAACACGAACGGCAGCGACAGTCCGAATAAAAAAAGTTTGTGATACGGCGGATAAGAAATGGATGGGAACTAAAAAGTCATCAATGGGTGCGGAGGCTTTGCTAGGACTTCCAACTTTAATAGGCGGAGGTAGTGCATTAACTGCAGCAGAAGCCGGAAGCGCTCTGTTAACAGGAGCTTTTGGTGGCTTATTGATTGGAACAGGCTATTTGGTTGGTAAAGGAATCAATCAGCGAGCGAAGGATTTACGAACAGATGACGGAATAGATGCTAGAAATTATGGGGTGAATAAACTACCTAAAGGTTGGTCATCGAACGATTATAATGTAAGTGGTCAACGAGGCTCATTAGTTGTCGATAATTTAGGTCGTAGAAGGATTAGTATTGATCATACCAACGGAAAAACGACTTATTATAGCACAACTGGAGAAACTTTAGATAGTAATTCAGATAATATACCAGACAAAGTAATAGATGTGTTAGATCACATCAAAAAACATAAAGGAACGCCTCCAGATGGCTATAAAGGTGGTAGGGAATATAAGAACAACCCTCAACCTGGAAAACAAAAATTACCAGATGGAAAATATAAAGAGTATGATGTTGATCCTAAAATAAAAGGGCAAGATAGAAATGCAGAAAGACTCGTAGTAGATGAAGAGGGGAATGCTTGGTATACAGATGATCATTATGACACATTTAAGAAAGTAAAATAAAAAGTATAGATCTGAAGGGACGGACAATGAGATGGAAAAATGGTCAGAATTAATATCTTCTTTGAGAGCAAAAGGAGTTGATTTTGAAATAGGAATGGATAATGAAGAGATTGAAAAAATTGAAAAGATATATAAGATTAGATTCCCTCTTGCTTTAAAGGAATTTTATAGCTATGGATTACCAGTTTCATACAGTTTTGTTAATTGGAGAGATTTATCGAAAGAAAATATAGAGAATAACAAACTTAGAATACAAGCGCCTGTTAAAGGAATAAAAGAAAGTTTAAATGATGTTGATTGGAATGAAGAATATTGGGAGAAGGAACCAAAGGATACAGAGGAAAGAAATAAAAAAATATTGGAGCATCTTAATCAGGCCCCACGGTTAATCCCTATCTATTCTCATAGGTATATTTCAGAGTTAGAATTAACACCCAATCCAGTTATTTCTGTAGTTGGATCTGATATTATTTACTACGGAGAAACACTATTTTCTTATCTACAGTATGAGTTTAAGTTGAAAGAAAAAAAAGTAGAGTACTATAAGAAAAAAAAGAATTTTATTCCCTTCTGGAGTGAAATTATGTAAAAACATCTCTAAAAAGTTGAGGAGCGGAGCCTAAAAGTAGTAATTAAAGTCAGAGTAACTACAGTAATTATAGTTTACTCTGGCTGTATACATAAAACATTGTCATTTAAACAAAGATATACGTTTGTATTATTAAATGTAAGTTTTTTTAAGGGGAATTTAAAATTGAGTATAGGAACTGTAGGAGATATTACTGGTGTTGAGTATTTCTATTTGGATAATGGAAAGAGCGTAACTCTCAATAAAGAGGCTGATATTGAAAAACTAACATTTTATATAGCTTGGCTCAACATGGAAAATCCAGAAGAGGAATCTATTTTTACTTGGCTTACTGCTGATCCAACATTAGATTAGTATGGATACTTGAAAACAAAAAGTTAAAAACAGTCATTATGGAATGGTGCAAAAGCTGTTTGGAATGCCGTTGTCCCATCTTCACAGCGTGCCTCAAGTTCATGGGGAGGAATTCCATCAGGGATTAATTATGTGGGGAATTATGGTGGAAGATCGTACTACCCGTAGCAAAACTATGTCGGTGTCAATTATATCAGAGGAAGAAATGGGCAACCTGTGGGCTATCAGACATACAGTCAGGCGTTGTATTATCAAAGTGCGGCTTATCGATATCAAGTTCAAGTAGCTAGAGCGCAGGCGACACGAGCAGCAGCAACCGTCCGAATCAAGAAAGTTTGCGATACGGCGGATAAAAAATGGACGGGTAGTAGTTCAGGGCTTGTTGTAGGAACGGCGTTTGTGATTCCAATTCCAAGAGTTCCAGTAGTTCCGCCTGTGACAACGATACCTAAGCCAGATTTAGATACAGGAAACTTCTCATTTCTGTCTCTACCAAAAGTCCCAAGTGCGCAAGACCTTGCTAATGGGATAGTTGGATGGTTTATTGGGGATTATATTCAGAAAATAGCGAAGGATAGAGATTTAGATGACGTTAAGGCTAAAGAGTCGAAACGTCTACCGAATAATAAAGTAAAAGATTTAGGTGGTGAAGAATATACGCAAGATGTAAAAGGAAAGAGTGGTAAAAGTAAGGCAGACTTATATTGGAATCCTAAAACAGGTGACGTATACTCTATACCTAAAAACGGAGAACCACCAACTTATGTTGATACAAGACTTACAGGGAAATAGTAAAGGAGAAAAAAATGAAAATAGCACGATCTAAAGAGTTAACTAATGGTAAAAAAATTAGAGAATATAGCACTTCTTTTTCTCAAATACCAATGGTTAGATATGAAGAAATTACAGAATACTATATAAAAGAACCAGCAAAAATTACTGTGATAAATGAAAATATTAAAACAAAATGCGAGCCTATATTTCAACTGGTAAGGGAAGTTCCGAATAGCGATTTAATTAGTTTTTCTATATATTCAAATGAAAGAGAAGAATTTGATGAGAATACGTTTTTTATAATTAGAAAAGTTTATTGGAATAAAAAAGTAGACATTGCTGAAATAAGAGCGGGCGTAAAAAAAAGAGAAGAACTTTTAAACGCATGGCCTTCAATTGAAAATGATAACATTATAGTTTCAAATAATTCCAAAATAATTAAAATTTTAGAACAGTTAGATAAGTTAGTTTCTGGTGGAATTGTTTTAAGCGATGACATAAATCCGGATTGGTCAGGTGCTAACTATCTGAGAGTTATGCGATGCTTTGACTGGGGAATAATTGAGGGGGTGTGGGGGAAACAAAAGAAAAATGTTGAACTAGAGAAGTTTTTGTACGAAAGTATTGAACAGTTGAACAATATTATTTTAAATGAGAAGTCAACTGATTTTGAAATAGGTTTAGATTATCTTTATTCGCCTGATATTTTAAAATCAATTGTTAATGGAAGCATTATAAAGAAGTAAAATTAACGGAAGAATAGCTATAGATAAACTAACTAAATAATAAAACAGAGTAGAGTGATTAAATTTTAAAATAGGTCAAAGTAAGTTTCAAATTTGTGTACTTACTTTGACTATACATAATGTTTTGAAAAATATTGAGCAACTAAAACCTTTTATGTACCAGAAAATACAACAACTAGAAGCTACATAAGACACTCAAAGCTCATCATGATCGGGGGCTAAGAGTGTTGATGACTATGCTAAAAAGGCAAATGATATGCATAAGAATAAAGACAAGTATCAAAAAAGTCGATACTGATGGTGTAACTAGGTTATATGATGAAAAAAATATTGGAATAGGCAACCTGAGAAATAGAGAGGGGAATAAATATGTTATATTCGTGTTTAGTATGTGGCTATGATGGCTTAGAAAATAAGCAGTATAATGGTAAAAATACATCAGGTGAAATTTGTTCGTGTTGTGGATTTCAATATGGAAAAGATGATAAAGATAATCGTAATTCATATGAAGAATGGCGAAAAAATTGGATAGAAGAAGGCTGTCACTTTTGGTATATTCCTGAGTGTCCAGAAAATTGGGATGTAGAAAAACAACTAAAAGAGATTGACGTCACTTATAAAAAGAGTAATCTGATAAAAAATAATTGTCCAGTCTGTGAATTTGATGGATTATTTGAACCAGCTTATGATGAAGAATATGGATACCCTTCAGATGATATCTGTCCATGTTGCGGTTTTCAATTTGGCCTGCATGATTATCCAGAAAAAATTAAAGGTATAAAAAAGTGGCGTGAAAATTGGATATTAGGAGGTTGTCAATGGCACTTTAAACCAGATAAACCAACAGAGTGGTCACCCAAATCGCAGTTGACGAATTTGGTGAATTTGCAATACGAGAGTCATCAGTAGAAAAGGTAATCAAAGTTGGAGTAAGCTATGTATTTTTATAGCTTACTCCGACCATATACATAATTTATTCAGTAGCGCCAATTACGTCTTTGTCAATTATATCCGAGGTAGAAGCTGTTTTTAATCCTAAAAGTGGCACAACAATAAGAAATGGGAACAGTAAAGCAAAAAAAGATACTGGATATTTACAAAAATATGATTCAGTTTTGTCACAAGGTGATGGAGCCAGTCGTAGAAGATGTTCTTGGAAAAGTACAAAAATAAAAGAGATTTTGAAAAAGGAAAGCGAGAGAAAACTTACGATGAAAAAGGAACCAGACTTAGAGATTCAATCACAAGACGGTATCATTCCCAAAATACAGCCAATTGATAGTGATACGGTGAATATTAATAGTGAGTTATGGGAGCTATATATTCGAGCTGATGATTATGACGATCTACTTATTGAGACTGAAAAAAAATACAAAAAGGTTGTATTAGATGTTTTTAATAAACCGATGCTTAAAGAAGATCCACGATTAGATTTGCTATCAAACAACTATTTTAAATTAAGTCAAGAATCTAAATTTCTTTGCTTCATCAAAAAAGTTTTTGAATTAAATAGAGAAAAATGTTATATCGACTTAGGAACATTTGGAAATAATCAAGATTTAATAGAGTTTCTGATTAGTCAAGAGAAGCTCTTTGATCAAATAGATAAATATATCATATTAAAACAGATTGAAATTTTGAGAAAGAGTAAAGAACCAATTTATTTAATAGATGATCTTAATGTATTGAATATGTTTTTTAAAGGTTTTTTACGGGAAAGTTTATGGAGTAGCTTGTATTTCAATACAGTACCTTTAATTATAAAAACGAATTATGATATTAGTATACCTTTGATTTTTCAAAGTGAAGAAGATAAAAAAGTATATGAAAAAATTGCACATGAAAGTGGGTTGTTCTTTCTGTAGTTGATTTCAATTATAAAAGAATCATCTTTGAACGTGGTAGGAGAAAGATGAGTGTGCTGGAAAATCAAATAAGCGAATTTTAGGAATGGCGGTAATACAATGTATACATGCACAGTTTGTGGCTTTAAAGAACTTGAAATGGAGCCATATGGAGAAAAACATCCATCAGGTGAGGTTTGTTCTTGTTGTGGTTTTCAATTTGGAAAAGATGATGATAAAGGAATTTCTCATGATTTATGGAGAAAAAATTGGCTGAAAAAGGGTTGTCCTTTTTGGTATATTCCTGATCAACCAAAGGATTGGGACGTACAAAAACAATTAAATAGTGTTGGTATTATATCTACTAAGAAAGAAGAGGAGAAAAATAGTTGTCCAGTTTGTGAGTTTGATGGACTATTTGAACCAGCTTACACTGAAGAATATGGCTCCACTTCAGATGAAATCTGTCCATGTTGCGGTTTTCAATTTGGCCTGCATGATTATCCAGATAAAGATAAAGGAATACAAAAATGGCGAGAAAATTGGATAAGAGGTGGTTCTCTTTGGTATTCAAAAAATCGCGTTCAGCAGAATTGGAGCGCAACAGAACAATTCATCCGTTTGTGTAAAATTAGAACGGGGAAAATGATATAGTCTGCAAGAAATTAAGTATAAAGAAGAGGCATTATATTTATGGAGTTTGAACTTCAAAAAATTAATAGATGATATGTTATTAGATGAAACAATTGTAAAAGAAAATCATTGTTGTTTATAAATAATTTGGTTTAGCAACTATTGTCAGCACATTTCAAAAGACGTTATGTTAGATAATATTAAATACTAAAATAATACGAGCGATTATCAGACAAAAAGCTGATAGTAGCTCGTATTATTTTTAATTTGTCTGTAGCCCACAAAATTTAAAAAGATGTTCCCCTTTACAAAACAAACGTACGTTCGTATAATAACTATGAAAGAAACCAAGGAGAGGATTGCAATGTTTTTTGACTATGAAAAAGAACCTAGAAGAGCGATTTTTTGTATTGATGTAAAATCATTTTATGCATCTGTCGAATGTGTGGCCAGAGGATATGATCCTATGGAAAAAATGCTTGTCGTTATGAGTCATGCTGAAAATACCGGCGGCCTGGTTCTAGCTTCTTCTCCAAAAGCGAAAGAAGTACTTGGCATCACTAATGTAACGAGGAAATACGATGTACCTAATCACCCTGAATTAGTAGTAGTTCCGCCACGAATGAATGAATACATCAAAGAGAACATGAAAATCAATGCTATTTATTCAGAATATGTGGCAGAAGAAGATTTACATATCTACTCGATTGATGAATCTTTTTTAGACGTAACAGCCAGTTGGAGATTATTCGGGCGAACACCAATGGAATTAGCTAAACTCATCCAACAAAGAATCCAAAAAGAAACAGGATTATATATTACCATTGGCATTGGAGACAACCCCTTATTAGCCAAATTAGCTATGGATATTGAAGCGAAGCATAATGATGAACGGTTAGCAACATGGCATTATGAAGATGTTTCTGAAAAAGTTTGGTCCATTGAACCAATGACTGACATGTGGGGAATCGGTCAAAGATTAGCGAAGAGATTGAACGATCTCGGCATTCGTTCTGTTTATGATTTAGCCCATGCAGATATAAATAGCTTAAAAAGAAATCTTGGAATCATTGGCGAGCAGCTTTATGCTCATGCTCACGGCATCGACCGCAGTCGTTTAGCGGAAAAGTACATACCAGAAGAGAGATCCTATAATAATTCTCAGATTTTGATGCGAGATTATCTAAAACAAGACGAGATTGAAGTAGTGATTCGAGAAATGGCAGATCAGGTGGCAGCTAGGCTTAGAAAAGCTAACTGCCAAACAGAATGCGTTCACTTATCGATTGGCTTTTCAAAAGCTGTTAAGAGAGAAGGAACAGGTTTTTCAAGGCAAATGAAAGTTCCTTTAACAAATAGTAGTAGGATGTTAATCGACTACTGTCTGATGATATTCAGACAACATTGGCATGGAGAAGAAGTACGACATATTGGAATTACGTATTCCAAACTAAATTACAATACTTATGTACAATTAGATTTATTTCATGAGCCAGACGAACAATTGAAAGAACGAAACTTAGACCAGCTAATTGATGAAATTCGTCAGCGCTTCGGCTACGTTTCATTAGTTCATGCAAGTTCGGTATCATCTGGCGGTACAGCAATTTCAAGAGCATCACTGGTAGGTGGACATGCAGGAGGAATGGAGGGATTACAATGAGCAAAGAGCGAGACTATTATTTTGAGCAGTATCAAGATCGAAAAATGAAAAAATGGGCAGGCTTTTATTTGTCTGAACATACAGCAATTATTGAACAAGAGAAGAAAAGACAACCGCCTGAAAAGAAGAGACAAATGAGTTGGGCTGAAATCGATGAAGTTTTAGCTCAAGCCTTTCAAAATCAAGTTGAAGTAATTATTCAGAAAGAAGAATTAGATGGTGAAGGGAATTACGGAGCCGATATTATAGGAAGAATTCAAGGGCACGATGAATTAGGAATTTATGTGGATAGTCAAAAGGTTGGTTACGATGAGATTCGTCATGTGCATCTTCACTAAAGAAAAAACAAGACTGGGACATAACTCTGCGAATCATGCACCAGTCTTGTGGGATACTGATAAACGTTTTTGTCCTATCCTCGTTTTTTGTTTTAATTGTGAGAGACAAGGAAGAAGTCAGCTAATGCTAATAGAATCATCATTAACGTAATGAAACCACAAACAATTAAATGGCGGCGTTTATGCATCATTACGATTGCAATAAACTCTCTCAAAAAAGCATTTGGCAGAAAGTAAAAAGCCGTTTTTGCGCCGATGCCATTAGCATTTAGATTGGCCATTTTCGCAAAAAGACCCGCTCGAAATAGGTGGAAATTATTAGTAGTGAAGAGTGCATGAAAATCTGTTCCACCAAAAGTTTGTTCCATGATTTCTTTAGAAAATTTCATATTTTCCAAAGTATTTTTAGAGTTTGTTTCAACTAAAATACTTTCTTCTGGAATCCCTTTTTCTATAGCATATTGCTTCATAGCGATACTTTCAGCAATATGCTCATCATCTCCCTTACCGCCAGACATAAGAATTTTAGGCGGATGTAGTGTTGCTCGAGATTGAGCTTTGTAAAATTGAATGGCTTTTTCAATACGTTTACCTAAAAGTGGAGGCACTGTTTTTCCATCAATCAAACCTGAGCCTAAAACGATAATGAAGTCTTGGTTATAGTTGGGCTGATTGAATTGATAGATGATCGAAATCGTTAAAAAATTATAAAAAACGATTGAAAAATAAAACATTGATAAGGGCAAAATGCCAAACAATACAGAAGCCCACTGCGGCAAAATTCGAGTAGAATAAAAATTAAAAATTAAAAAAACAGTCAAACCAATTGCTAAAAGCAAAGTTAATAAATTGGCGAGAGAATGTCCTTCTTTTCGTAAAACGACAATAGCATTCCAGTATAAGAAAACAAGTAACGCATAAAGCCCAATCAATAAGAGTAGGAACAAGACAGCACCTGTGATTCCAGCCAAAACCATCAGTAGTGGATCATTCGTTCTAACTAACAAAATCCCAAGATAAGTCATACCGACAACCAAAAATAGATTAAATAGCAATCCATTTACCAATCTGCGTTTTTCTTTAAAATAACAAAAAAGAAAAAGCAGTAAAAAGGCTGAAGGAATTAGATAGTAATAAGTGTGAAGCTGGATTTCCAAATAAATGACATAGAAGATAAAACAAAGTGAGAACCAAAGTAATTCAAAAAACTTCCAATCTTGATTTACTTTTTTACGACGCCAAGTTGGAATCATAAATGCACCAATCAGATAAATAATGCCGATGATAATACTAAAATAACTTCCCATGGATAGAACTCCTTCAATAAATGATTTCCTTATCAGTATAACGAAAAATGAACGGAAAAAATACTATAAAGTCTAAGGAGTAGAACATAGTTATTACCTTATAAAAAAAATAAACATCCTATAAAAGAATGTTTATTTAGGAGAACGTACTGGAAAAGTGATTAAGAAACTAGCACCGTGTCCTTCCTCTGAATCCAATACTAGATGCCAACCATATTTTGCAACGATTGAGGTCACCGCGAACAAGCCCAAGCCAGTACCTTCATCAGCCGTTTTGGTAGTAAAAAATGGTTCAAAGATTTTTTCTTGTAACTTAGTAGGAATCCCTGATCCATTATCAGAGATTTCAAGTGTAACAAAGGCGTCAATATGATTCATCCTATGGTTATCTTTTTTGAGTATATCTGTTATTTCTTTTGATGCAGGGCGAACAGTTACCTGAATTTTTTGGCGTTTATCATTATTATCTTTTGTTGCCTGATAGGCATTAGTTATCAAGTTATAGATCAAGTTTTGTAAATCAATTTCTTCCAGCTTAGTTGTTCCTAGATTTTCTTGAATTGATAATGTCAGCTGTACTTTTTTAGGAATAATTTCTCCAATAAGATGGGTGGCTACACCAATAGCAGCAGAAATATCCATCCATTCTTGAACACTGTCTTGTGTTTTAGAAAAACGTAGAACGTTTGATGAAAGCTGCTTTCCTCTTTGAGCAGAGTGCAAGATTTCTTCTAGGTCTGCTTCTAATACAGGATTGTCTGCGTATTCTTCAAGAAGTAACTGCGTATTACCTATGATGGGGGTTAAGAAATTATTCATATCATGCACGATTGAAGTAGTGAGCAAACCAACCGTTTCCATTTTATTGCGCTGATAGAGTTCTAATTCTAGTTGATGTTGTACTTTTTGTTGTTTTTGTTTTTCGATTAATCGTCGATTTTCTTCTTCGATTGTTTCTTTTTTTCTGAAATTATGAATAAACAGCGAACAGATGATGATTAATAGTAATAATAAAACTAAAAGGAAAGACAAAACAATGACGAAATTGATGATAGCATCGTTTCGTTCATTATAATCCGCATTGATCGCAACGACCCAATGAGCTAAACCAACATCAATCCATTCAAAGGCACTGATTTTTAACACTTCTGAAGGTATATCTTCATCCCACCAATAAGATTTATAGGTTAACTTTCCAGAAGAATGATTTAATTGATATTTCTCCAATCGTTTTAAATCAGAGTAATCAAAGTTAGGATAAAGCTTTTCCCGATCGCTAATAATATCTAGACCCACTTGTTTTGTTACAGGATGCATAATGACAGTCATTGAGCGATCTTTGATCATTGGGTAACCTTTATAGTCTAATTCAAAATCTTGTAAAAAATTCTTATAAAACGCCTCTAAATTAAGTGGTAAAATCAAGTAACCATCAATACTGCCTGTTACTGTTCGGATTTCCTTATAAAAATTAATATAGGATTTTTTATCTATAAAATAGGAATCGCCATTTTGAGTAGTAGGATTATCAAGTAGCTGCTTTAAAGATAAATCATGATTAATGAATGGACGAATGCTTTGAATATCCGCAATTGACACCTGTTTTTTTTCTGAGTTCCAATGAAAAGCATACAATGGTGTCCCGTCAGGTGCTACATAGAAAAGTGCATCAGCTTCATCATTAAGTGAGTCAAAAAAAGTAGTAAGAGAAGATTGGCTAGTTTTTAAGTAAGTTGCAGGGGCATCGCTGTTTTTTAAATTGCCGTCTATAGCTAAGTAATTGAGTGATTGATGCCGATTTTTCATAGATAACTGAATCACTTTACCAACATACTCTGTTGACTGCAACAAGAAATCTTGTCCACTGGCAGTGGTTGTTTTTCTAATAACAGAGAAACCACGGATTGCAAAGAAAACGGATACAACAATAAAGAGGATCATTGCTGTAATCATGATGTTTACAATTCTAGTTGTTCGTTTCATTGGTCTAGCTCCTTTTAAAAGTCTGTTCATATCATAACAAGTTCATATTGAAATTTAAAGATAATTCCGCTATTGTAGAGATAATATAAAAAGAATAACGAGGTGTGTATGTTGCGGAACGAAAAAATTTTAGTTGTGGATGATGAACCTGCTATTCGTAGGCTGATTTGGAAATCGCTTCAGTCGACAGGGCTGTTAGTTTATCAGAGTGATACGATTGAAAAAACGTTAGATATTATGGATCGAGTAGATTTTCAGTTATTCCTTTTAGATGTAAGTTTAGAGCATGAAAATGATGGCTATCATTTGGCTCAATTAATTCGAGAACGTCAGCCTTTAACGCCAATCATATTTGTCAGCGGGAAAAAGAGTGAACAAGATATTGTCAGTGGTCTAGAATCAGGTGGTGACGTTTATATTTCCAAACCATTTGCTCCAACTGTGTTGCGTGCCCAAGTTATCAGTACTCTGAACAGAACCGAACAGTTGCTGACATTAAGCCAGCAGCGAGAAGAAAGCATATTAAAAGAAGGTCTCTTTTCGTTTGATAAAAATCAGTATCAATTTAGCAAAAACGGTGACATAGTGAATATGACCTCGAAAGAAATTATGATGATATTATTCTTTATGGAAAATCCATATCAAGTATTTAGTAAAGAGCAGATTTATGCTAGTGTTTGGAGCGATGGGGATATGGATAAAAATCTGATCACAGTGTATATTAATTATTTAAGAAATAAAATCGAAGATGATCCGAAAAAACCCAAGTATTTACAGACCGTTTGGGGAATCGGTTATCTATTTAATCCAGAAGGAAAAACAGCCGATGAATAATAAACGCTCATCCGCTGTTTTTTTCTATTGTCTATTAAGATAAGTATCAAAATAGACCTTCCAACTGAGCAAAAAAGTAACTTAAAGCTAATAAATCAGCAGAACCGCCAGGACTAAGGTGCACTTGAATTAATTCTTGATCAAAACGAATTAAGGCTTCTTCCAATTCTTTTTCAGAGCTGTCTATTGAAAAAAGTTGTAGTAGTTCATCGGATTGTTTTTTTACATTTTTCCAAGCATTGATACCACCACGATTGATTAAATTTGAATCTTCGATGTTAGCCATGAGTTGTAACAATAGTAGTAGAAATGTTCTATGCTGTTGAGCTTTACGGTGCTTTCTTAAAAAAGGGAGTGCAATTTCTTGAAGAGTTGGGTATCCCGATTCAGCTTCTCCACGAATCCCAGTTAGACCATATTTTACATAAAGTTTTTCACCGTAACTTAAGTGTTTTTTTTGTACTAAATCAGCAAAATCTTTTGCAAGCAAGCCCTTAGTCATTTGTTTTACATAGTCGAAAATCACAGTTGTTTCATGCTTTGAAAAAGGAAGGGTTATTCGTTGTTCTTGAATAATCTTTCCTGTTGCACTCAAAACTAAAGCAAAAGAGAAATTTGCTCCTTTATGAGTATTGACACCATTGGTTTTTGCTAACATCGCTTTTTCTGCTTTTTGCCCAAGGGATCGAACGTTGGCAAATAATTCAAAAGGCGTTCCTTTATGTTTAATACCCAACTGAACATACTCGGTTAGAAATGGCGCAAGAGTAGTACTACTGTCAATAAAAGTAAAATAATTCATATCGCTATGCGCGCCACAACTTTTAGGATCAACTAATCCAGGTTTGGGATAAAGAGCCGCTTCATAAAGCAAAGCTTGCAAGGCAAATGTACCAATTGTTTGGGAAGATATAGGTTTATTCACTTGTTTCATTTAAATACTTTTCCATTTCTTTAATAATAAACGTTTGGGAATAATCTAAATGTTCCTCAATCAATAATCCCAATTGTGCTTCTTCTTGATTTTTCATACAGTTATAAATTTGCCAATGCTCATTTAGCGCTTTATCTCGACGATTTTTAGAACGAATGGAAATATCTCGAAAGTAAACTAAGTATTCACGTAGTTTCATAACAATTGATTTCAATCGCAACATTTTACTTTTTTCGTAAATCAAGTCGTTGAAATCAGAAAATTTTTTCAGTACTTGATCAATTTCATTTTGTTCATTTAATTGTTCAGTTTCTTCTAACAGCTTTTTTAATTCTTCAAAATCTTTATTAGTCATCACTTTCATTGCAGTAATCGTTGCCAAAACATCTAAAGACTTTCGGATCGCATAAATTTCATGTGCATCATTAATTGAAATCCCTTTGACAATGATTCCCACGCCAGGAACATGATCAACTAAGTCTTCTGCAACAAGTTTTTGTAATGCATAGCGGATCGGTGTACGGCTAATATTCATCACCTCAGAGAATTCTTTTTCATTAATACGTTGTCCAGCTGGGATCTCACCAAGGATGATTGTTTTTCGAAAGGCATCGTAAACAAGTTCTTTTAGAGGTTCATTTACACTTAAATCTAAATTTTTTCCAACGGCTTCGGATACTGTGCTCATCTGATCACTTCCTTGCAGATTAATAATAGAGAAGAGGTTGGGACAGAAGTATTTAGCTCCGAGAAATAAGAAGGCGTTGCTTCTGTTCCCACCCTTTATACGGGTCCCAATCATTTTGTTCGAATTGTGCGATTTTCAAGATTAAAGGATATGTTATTGCGGAATATAAAGTGGCATATGTCCAGTTAAAATGATCGTTACAACAAAAATAATGAAAATCCCCAAGGCCCATTTTGCGGATTCTTTTTGCCATTGACCCATATCTAAACCTGTCAACCGAAGCAATAGATAGATAAATGCGACAAGAGGACTTAACAAGTGGAATGCTTGCCCCATCAATGAAGCTAAGGCCATTTGCATGTCAGTAAAACCATATGCACGGCCAGCTTCTGCCAAGACTGGTAATACACCAAAATAAAAGCCGTCATTTGAAATAAAGAAGGTACCAGGAGCTGAAATTAGCGCAATCACTAATCCCCAGAAACCAGCGAGTTGATTTGGAATAATTTTTGTGAAACTTTGAGCTAATGCATCTGCCATGCCAGTTCCTTGGAAGAGACCCATGAAGACACCAGCTGCAAAAACTAAGATAACCACTTGAACAGCATCGCCACCATTTGCACCAATACGTGAAGATTGATCTTTTAAAACAGGATAGTTGACCATTAAAGCGACAACAGTGCCTGTTAAGAATAGGAACAATGGCGGTAAGCCGAGACCAACAAATGAATCAGTGACTAACAAAGCAATCAATGAAATTGTTAGGATAGCATTGAACAACCAAATTTTTGGTCGACGAATGGCCAACGTTTCTTCATCAGTAACAGTTGTCATTGCATCGATTTCTTCATCAGTTAGTTGCTTGATTCCAAGACGAGCACGTTCTTTTCTCCCCATAGAAGGTGCTACGATGAAAATTACATAAAGTAAGGCAATGATCATACCAGGAATCAGATAAGCTAAAATTTCAGCACCAACATTCAATACACTCATTGCACGAGCTGTTGGTCCACCCCAAGGAAGTAAGTTCATGATTGTATTTTGCAAAATAACAATAACAGCTAAGTTCATCAACTTCATATCTAATTTTTTGTAGATAGGAATAAAAGCAGAACAGCAGATTAGAGTGGTAGTTGTTCCATCGCCATTAAGAGAGACCGCTGCGGCAACAACTGCTGTAGCAATCAAGACTTTCATTGGATCACCTTTGGCAATATGGATCATTTTTTTCGTAATGGGATCAAACAACCCTGCATCCAACATGATTGAAAAATAAAGAATGGCAAAAAGTAACATGATACCAGTAGTGGATGTTGTTTTCACACCTTCCATTACAAAGTCTCCGATAGAACCTTTCTTAGAAACTCCCGCAACCATAGCAATCAATGCAAAAATCAATGGAATCAAAACTAGTGCAGTAAACGGGGACATTTTCTTTTTCATGATGACAAACATGAAGACGATGATCATCACATAAGACAAAACAGTTAATAACATTTTTTTCTCTCCTTCAACATTAAATTCGTTTTCCGAAACAATCGGGCTTTTTTTTGTTGATTAATAGAAAAATAACGATAAGATGTTTTTTTTGAAAACCCTTTCTTGTTTCGTTTAACAATGCCTAGTTTAATCCAACAAAGTTTAGATAAATAGTCGATAGGGAGAAAAAGAACACTAAAAAAACACGAATGATAGCGTTTTCTTAAAGAGATATTAATAAGATGTTAATAAATCCTTAAATGCTTATAAACCTTGATATAACAATGTTTTTATGCGTTTTAGAAGAATCGAGATAAAGAGGAACAGCGAAAGAACAATTTATCCTTGCTGAATCCATTTTATTGTAATCGTTTTTACCTATAATGAATGCATAAACAGAAAGGATGTGAGTTCATGGGTTTATTTGAATGGCTGTTTAATAAAGACAAAACAGAGGTAGAAGCAAATAAACTACCACTGTCTTCTACTGTGAAAGAAATAAATAAGTGGCGGGAAATTGATGGCTACATCTCAGTGGAAAGTGAGGAATATCTAGTCGTTTCATCGATTGCAACAGCAATTGCTGCAGGCGATCGACCAGAAAGTGAGTTTGTTGTTAAGCGTATTTTAAAAAGAAATCCAGAAGTGCAGTTGGTCTCTGCCATAGTTACTAGCATTGCATCGACTGATCATACAACAAGCAAGTTTGTTATTCAGTCAATTAAGGAAAAAAGATAAAATCTGCCTGTGACAAAAAAACATCGCAGTCATTTTTCTATTTTTCAGTCAGAGTAAACGAGCCCATTACATTTTAAACTTTAGGAGGAAAAGAAATGTTACGTAAATTCAAAATTTCAATCGATGGAAAAGAGTATTTAGTAGAAATGGAAGAAATCGGCGGTGTACCACAAGCACCGATTGCCGTACCAGTTACACCAACTCCACCTGTGGTAGAAGCCGCACCAACACCAACACCAGTGGAGCAAACACCAACACCAGTAACACCAGCCTCAGTTGGAAATGATGCAATGACATCACCAATGCCAGGAACGATCTTGAAAATTTTAGTGAACGTTGGAGATGAAGTAAAAGAAAACCAACCATTATTGATTTTAGAAGCAATGAAAATGGAAAATGAAGTTGTAGCTACGGCAGACGGCAAAGTAACAGGGCTTCACATCACATTAGGACAAGTTGTCAATGCTGGTGATGCGTTAATTACAATAGATTAAAATAGACTATTTTTGGAGGAAGTGAAATCGTGGAAACGTTAATTCAAGGAATCACATCTATAACATTCGGACAAATTTTTATGATGGCAATTGGCTGTTTGTTGATGTATTTAGGGATCAAAAAAGAATATGAGCCAACATTACTAGTACCAATGGGGTTAGGAACAATTTTAGTCAACTTTCCAGGAACGGGAGTATTGACACAAATGGTCAATGGTTCTGAAGCAGAAGGCGTTTTAGATGTCTTGTTTAAAGCCGGAATTGCCACAGAGCTTTTTCCGTTACTGATTTTTATCGGTATTGGCGCAATGATTGATTTTGGTCCATTACTTCAAAATCCGTTTATGTTGTTATTTGGTGCGGCAGCTCAATTTGGGATATTCTTTACCGTAATTGTTGCTGTAATGTTTGGCTTTAATATCGAAGAGGCTGCTTCTATTGGTATCATTGGGGCTGCAGACGGTCCAACATCGATTTTTGTATCCAATCAGTTAGCACCTAATTTACTAGGACCGATTACGGTTGCAGCGTACTCGTATATGGCACTTGTTCCAATCATTCAACCAATTGCGATCAAAGCTGTTACAACGAAAAAAGAACGCAAAATCCGTATGACATATAAAGCGGATAGCGTATCAAAAATGACAAAAATCATTTTTCCAATCGCTATTACGATCGTCGCAGGATTTATCGCACCGATTTCTCTACCACTAGTAGGATTTTTAATGTTTGGTAACTTGTTAAGAGAATGCGGTGTTCTAGATCGTTTATCAAATACGGCTCAAAATGAATTAGTAAATATTGTTTCTATCTTATTAGGATTAACGATCTCAATCAAAATGCAAGCAGGTTTATTTTTGAATGTCCAAACATTAATGATTATCGCCTTTGGGTTAGTCGCATTTATTATGGATTCCGTGGGTGGCGTATTATTTGCTAAATTGTTGAATCTATTCAGAAAAGAAAAAATCAATCCAATGATCGGAGCTGCTGGAATTTCCGCTTTTCCAATGTCCAGTCGTGTAATCCAAAAAATGGCAACGGATGAAGATCCTCAAAACTTTGTCTTGATGTATGCCGTAGGTGCGAATGTTTCAGGACAGATTGCATCTGTTATAGCTGGCGGATTGTTACTGGCATTCTTTTCATAACAACGTACTCATAACTAAAAAAGGAAAGGAGTTTGAACTGCTATGAATATGGAAGCATTAAAAATTGCTGGAGAGTTAATGATTTTTGGAATGGGCGGAGTATTTTTAGTTCTATTTTTACTTTTTTTAATTTCAAAATTATTACTAAAAATATTCCCCGCAAAATAAAGTAGGAAGTGATATCCAATGATCATAAAAAGATTGTGGTTGGATCGGGATCATCAGACATATAAACAATGGGCTGAATTACTAAAAACTTCTGAATTGATACCAGATGATCAGGTAGATTACACCATAGGGATCTATGATGGAAAAACATTAATTGCGACAGGATCGGTCTATCATAATATTTTGAAATGTATCGCAGTTGATTCTTCCTATCAAAATGAAAATCTTTTGACCCAGATCGTTCAAAACTTACGTGAACAGTTGATTGATTCAGGTTTTACTCATTATTTTTTATACACGAAACCAACAGTCAGCTCTTTATTCCGTTCTTTGGGGTTTACAGAAATCATTGTAACAAAAGAGTTGGCTTTTATGGAGCAAGGAATGCCGAATTTTCATGACTATCTAACAGAAATTAGTAAGTTGAAACGCCCCACTATAAAGAATGCTGGCATTGTGATGAATGCTAATCCATTTACCAAAGGGCATTTATATTTGATTACCGAAGCAGCGAAACAAAATGAGACAGTTTATGTTTTTGTTGTTTCCGAAGAGCGTTCACTTTTTGATACAACCACTCGTTTTCGTTTAGTAAAGGAAGGAATCAAGCATTTAAAAAATGTTGTTGTTTTACCAACAAGAGAATATATTGTTTCAAGTGCGACATTTCCTTCTTATTTTCTAAAAGATCAAGCCAAAGATACTATCGCTAAAGCTCAGGCAACGCTAGATGCCGTCCTTTTTAAAGAACGAATTGCACCGGTTTTAGCTATTACAACACGTTTTGTGGGTGAAGAACCATTATCACCAGTGACAAATATCTATAATCAAGCGATGGAACAAGTTTTCTCTTCTACGTTGAAGCTAGTCGTTTTGCCTAGAAAAGTAGAAGCTGATGAAATAATCAGTGCATCTAGAGTTAGGGCTTTGATGAATGAAGGCGCTTATGAAGAAATCAAAACCCTTGTTCCAGAGACAACATTTAAAGAAATCATGAATCACAAAAAAGAATAAGAGGTGTACATTTTGGAAATAAAGCAAAACGCATCCGCAGGTACAACTGAATCAAGTGACATTTTGATCATGCTAGATCCAAGTGAGACAAACGGAATTCAAATTGATTTAAATAGTAGCGTTGAAAAACAATTCGGGCGTCAGATCCGTGCGAAAATTCGAGAAACATTGGAAAAACTAGATGTAACGAATGTCAAAGTCAATGCAGTAGACAAAGGCGCATTAGATTGCACGATTGAAGCCAGAACCGTTGCGGCCGTTTATCGTGGTGCAGGCGAAGAAACAATTGATTGGCAGGTGATTCATTCATGGAAACTTTAAGAAGAACAATGATGTTTGTACCGGGAGCTAATGCATCGATGTTGCGAGATGCAACATTATACGGAGCAGATTCATTGATGTTTGACCTTGAAGATGCCGTTTCTTTGAAAGAAAAAGATAGTGCTCGTTTACTTGTTTATAATGCATTGCGAACATTTGACTATTCTACTGTGGAAACCGTCGTTCGGATTAATAGCTTGGATACAGTTGGTCACCAAGATATTGAAGCAATGGTTTTGGCAGGAGTGGATGTGATTCGTCTGCCAAAAACAGAAACGGCTCAAGATATTGTTGATGTGGCTGCTGTGATCACTGAAATGGAAACAACGTATGGAATCACTGTTGGCAAGACTAAAATGATGGCGGCAATCGAATCGGCTGAAGGAGTTTTGAATGCTCGAGAAATCGCACTGGCAAGTGAGCGGTTAATCGGGATTGCACTTGGTGCAGAAGATTATGTGACAAACATGAAAACACACCGCTATCCAGATGGACAAGAATTATTTTTTGCCCGTAGTTTTATTTTGCATTCTGCTAGAGCTGCAGGAATCGCGGCGATTGATACGGTGTATTCAGATGTAGACAATACGGAAGGCTTTTTAGCAGAAGTTGAGTTAATCAAACAATTGGGCTTTGATGGTAAATCCGTCATCAATCCACGCCAAATTCCTTTAGTAAACAGTGTATACGAGCCAACTGAAAAGGAAATCCAACATGCGAAAGAAGTTATTTGGGGAATTCGGGAAGCCGAAGCTAAAGGATCAGGCGTGATTTCAGTCAATGGAAAAATGGTAGATAAACCAATCGTTGAACGGGCGGAGCGAGTGATTGCTTTAGCTATTGCAGCAAAATTAATTTCTGAGGAGGAAGTCTAAAATGAAAAACAATGTAGGCAAAGAAATTCCAGATAATTATGCTGAACAATACGGTTTATTTAAAGATGAATTGACAAATATTCATAAATACAAAGAAGCTAGTCGCACTATCAATCCAGTCAGACCGAGAGATACCAAATTATTGGGTAGTTTAAGAGAAGCCATTGAAAAAACAGGCTTAAAAGATGGGATGACGATTTCCTTCCACCATCATTTTCGTGAAGGGGATTTTGTCATGAACATGGTGTTACAAGAAATTGCTGCGATGGGAATCAAGAATTTAGCGATTGCACCTAGTTCAATCGCAAATATCCATGAACCATTAATCGAACATATTAAAAATGGTGTGGTAACAAATATTACGTCTAGTGGTTTACGTGATAAAGTGGGGGCTGCGATTTCTGAAGGAATCATGGAAAAACCAGTTGTGATTCGTTCACATGGAGGCCGTGCCAGAGCGATTGCTAGAGGTGATATCCATATTGACGTAGCCTTTCTTGGGGCACCAAGTTCGGATGCGTATGGAAATGTAAATGGGACAAAAGGCAAGGCAACTTGCGGATCTTTAGGTTATGCCATGATTGATGCCAAATATGCGGATCAAGTGGTGATTATTACAGACAGCTTGGTGCCGTACCCAAATACACCAATCAGCATTCCACAAACCGATGTGGATTTTGTTGTTGAGGTTGAGGCTATTGGTGATTCTGACGGGATAGCCAAAGGAGCAACTCGTTTTACAAAAAATCCCAAAGAATTATTGATTGCTGAATATGCTGCTAAAGTGATTACACATTCTCCCTACTATAAAAGTGGATTTTCTTTCCAAACGGGAACAGGGGGAGCTGCGTTGGCCGTTTCCAGATTTTTGAAAGAAGCAATGATTAAAGACGGTATTACAGCAAGCTTTGCATTAGGTGGGATTACCAATGCAATGGTTGAACTGCTAGAAGAAGGTCTGATTGAAAAAATAATTGATGTCCAAGATTTTGACCATCTGTCTGCCAATTCGTTAGGAAAAAATACCAACCATTATGAAATTGATGCAAATATGTACGCTTCGCCATTAAGTAAAGGTTCAGTGATCAATCAATTAGATACAGCGATCCTTTCAGCACTTGAAATTGACACAAATTTCAATGTGAATGTCATTACTGGTTCAGACGGTGTTATTCGTGGTGCCTCTGGGGGACATTCAGACACAAGCGCGGCATGTAAAATGAGTCTGGTAATTGCACCCTTGGTTAGAGGTAGAATCCCGACAATCGTTGAAGAAGTCAATACTGTGGTGACGCCTGGAAGTAGTATAGATGTTGTGGTAACTGAAATCGGAATTGCCATTAATCCAGCACGTCAAGATTTAGTAGAACATTTTAAAGCAGTGGATATTCCACAATTGACGATTAAAGAACTACAGCAAAAAGCCTATAGTATTGTAGGACAACCTGATACAATCCAGTACGGCGAGCAAATCGTCGCCCTAATCGAATACCGAGATGGTTCAATTATTGATGTGGTTAAGAATGTCTGAAACCTATTTAAAAGGAGAAAAAATTACTCTCGAAGAAATAATGGATGCTCGGGAAAACCGAGTGATAATTCAACAAGAGCTGTTACAAAAATACCCAACGTGCACTTTATTAAGCGCTACAATGAATATCCCAGGACCTGTAAAAACAAATGAGCAACTAAGAAACGCATTTTTAACTGTCATTAAAGAGATCAATACGCTGTTTCTTCCTGAAAAGTTAGTTGTTTGTAAACATCAAGAGTTGAATACAGGTTCTGAATATTATCTAGTCCTTAACGAAACACCTGAAGGACTGAAAAAGAAATTAATTCAAGTTGAAGAAACACATATTTATGGACGGTTGATGGATTTAGATGTGATTTATCTTAAAGATCACAGACTATGTTCAATAAGTCGCACAGCACTAAATCACAAACCAAGAACCTGTTTTATCTGTGATGAAGAAGCAAAAATCTGCGGCAGACAAAGACGTCACAGTATAGAAGAAATGCAACAAACCATTAGTCAACTCATTGAGAAAGGAAAGATGAAATGACAAAGAAAATCCTTTTTACTGAAACAGTTTTAAGAGACGGACAACAAAGTCAAATAGCTACACGGATGCCGACAAGTGATATGCTTCCGATCATTCAAACGCTGGACGAAGCTGGATATCACGCTTTAGAAATGTGGGGCGGGGCAACGTTTGATGCCTGTATTCGTTTTTTGAATGAAGATCCTTGGGAACGCCTAAGAACAATTCGAAAAGCAGTCAAAAATACAAAATTACAAATGCTCTTACGAGGACAAAATTTACTTGGTTATAAAAACTATGCGGATGATGTTGTAGAAGCCTTTGTTAAAAAATCAATTGAAAATGGGATTGATATTATCCGCGTTTTCGATGCATTAAATGATACAAGAAATTTACAAACATCCATCGAAGCAACGAAGAAATTTGGTGGTCACTGCCAACCAGCAATCTCTTATACAACCAGTGATTTTCATACAATTGATTATTTTGTCGGATTAACTAAAGAATTAGAAAAAATGGGTGCTGATTCAATTTGCATTAAAGATATGGCAGGAATTCTGACACCAGACGATGCTTATCGTTTAGTTACAGAAATAAAAAACAACATCCAAGTACCCTTGGAAGTTCATACACATGCGACAAGTGGTATTTCAGAAATGACGTACCTAAAAGCTGTCGAAGCCGGCGCAGATATTATTGATACAGCGATTTCTTCATTTTCAGGTGGAACGAGTCAGCCTGCAACGGAATCAATGGCGTTGGCATTAGAAAATCTAGGTTACGATACTCATTTAGATATGAAAAAAGTAGCAGAAGCTGCCGATTATTTTAATCCGATTCGTGACAAGTTTAGAGAAGAAGGCCTGTTGAATCCCAAAGTGAAGGATACAGAACCAAAAACCTTGATTTACAAAGTACCTGGGGGGATGTTATCAAATCTATTGAGCCAGTTAACTGAACAAGGATTAGCAGATAAATACGAAGAAGTTTTAAGAGAAGTACCCAAAGTTCGAGCTGATCTAGGTTACCCGCCACTTGTAACCCCGCTATCACAAATGGTTGGGACTCAAGCAGTGATGAATGTTATCAGCGGAGAACGCTATAAAATGGTACCAAAAGAAATCAAGGACTATGTAAAAGGACTATACGGAAAACCACCAGTAGCGATTTCAAACGAAATGATAAAACTAATTATAGGCGAAGAAGACATTATCACAGTTAGACCCGCTGATTTATTAGATCCGGAACTACCTCAATTTGAAAAAGAAATAAGTGAGTATGCAAAATCAACAGAAGATGTTTTGATGTATGCTTTGTTCCCACAACAAGGGAAAGATTTTTTAGGTAGAAGAGAAGACCGATTCTATGATGTTCCTTTGCAAGAAGTTAAAGTTACTTTAGATATTTGAGTAAACACGTTACAAACCTAGCTTATTCTAAGCGGAGTTTGTAACGTGTTTTATGTTGGTTTTAAAGAAAACTTTTAAAAAATTTTGTCTTACATGGAAGCGGCAAAAACGTCCTGAAAATGTGTAAATATGACTTAGTAAAAGTCATCTATTTAGTGAGGGAAACAACATTTTTTAAGATGTGTTTTTGGTTAAAAAAACATGTGCAAATCATTTAAAATAGCTAATTTTTATTAAAGGCATACCTGTTAAAACTCAACAAAACCTTTATATAAAAGTTTTTATTTTCATGACATGTACATGACGTTTCTATGTTAATTAATGTTACTTTTCTCATTATCTTAAAGGTTTACATTTATTTATAATGTCGTTATAATGGCTGAAATCAGGTTACATAGATTATGAAACTGTAAAGATTTTTCTTTTTGGAAGCATGTACATTAAAACAAACTGAATTATTTAGCATTTTCTATTATCCAAGCTCATGAGCTAGTCTATCAGAGAAAAGACGAAAATTAAATGTGTAAAAAAAGTCTGTTCAGTTTTGAAATTTAGGAGGGATGTTTTTGATTACCAGCAAACAAGCATCAGAAACTTTTTTTGAAATGAATCATAAGCAATACAGTTATTACTCATTAGCTTCATTGGAAACGGCTCAAGATCCATTTGTTGCCAAATTACCATTTAGCATTCGTGTACTCTTAGAATCGTTGTTACGACAAAAAAATGGAGTCGGAATCACTCAAGAGCATATTGATGATTTGTCTCGATGGTCTTCAAAACATATTAATAATGGTGAAGTCCCTTTTAAACCTGCTCGAGTGATTCTTCAAGATTTCACAGGTGTTCCAGCTATAGTTGACCTAGCCTCTTTAAGAAAAACGATTGCCGATTTTGGCGGAGATCCTACCACCATCAATCCAGAAGTTCCTGTAGATTTAGTAGTCGACCATTCTGTTCAAGTAGATGTTGCAGGAGTGAAACAAGCATTGCAATTAAATATGAAAATGGAATTTCAGAGAAATCAAGAGCGCTATAGATTCTTAAGTTGGGCGCAAAAAGTCTTTGATAATTATCGTGTCGTACCACCTGCGACAGGAATCGTTCATCAAGTCAACATTGAGTATTTAGCCTCTGTTGTGACACAAAAAAAACAAGAAGATGGCAGGATTTTACTTTATCCTGATACGCTTGTTGGTACAGATTCTCATACAACCATGGTTAATGCATTAGGTGTTTTAGGTTGGGGTGTTGGCGGAATTGAGGCAGAAGCTAGCATGCTTGGGGAGCCTTCTTATTTTCCAATTCCAGATGTTGTGGGTGTCCGTTTTATCAATGAGTTATCTCAAGGTGCTACTGCAACAGATTTAGCATTAAAAGTAACTCAAGTGTTAAGAGAACAAAAAGTTGTTGGAAAATTTGTTGAATTTTTTGGCTCGGGTTTGGTTAATTTAAGTTTAGCTGATCGAGCAACTGTAGCGAACATGGCGCCTGAATACGGTGCAACCTGTGGCTTTTTCCCTGTAGATGATGAAACGATTCGTTATCTGCGACTAACAGGAAGGGAAGAACAAGCAGTAGTAGTAGCCGAGCGTTACTTAAAAGAAAATCAATTATTCTATGATCCGATAAATGATCAAGAACCTAATTATACAAAAGTGATTGAAATCGATTTAAGTGAAATTGAAGCAAACCTTGCAGGACCAAAGAGACCACAAGATCTGGTTCCTTTATCAGAAATGAAAACAGCTTTTGAACAAGCATTAAAAGCACCCGCTGGCTTGCAGGGCTATGGCCTCTCAGAAGAACAGCGGGAAGAAAGTGTTCCTTTAGAGTTAGAAGGAGTTCACCATCAATTAAAACCAGGAGCAGTAGGGATTGCAGCAATTACTTCATGTACGAACACATCCAATCCGTTTGTTATGCTGAGTGCAGGTTTAGTTGCTAAAAAAGCGGCATTGCTTGGCTTAAACGTACCAAACTATGTAAAAACGTCCTTAGCACCAGGGTCAAAAGTTGTTACGGCGTATTTGGAAAAAGCAGGATTGTTGCCTTATCTAGAACAACTGGGCTTCCATTTGGTTGGTTATGGCTGTACCACATGTATTGGTAATTCAGGAGCTTTAAAGCCTGAAATCGAAGAAGTGATTAAAGATAATGATTTGCTAATGGCAGGTGTATTAAGCGGTAATCGTAACTTTGAAGGTCGTATTCATCCCTTAGTCAAAGCGAATTATCTCGCTTCACCACCACTAGTGGTACTCTATGCTTTAGCTGGAAGGGTTGATATAGATGTATTCAACGAACCAATAGGTATAGGTGAAAACGAGATGCCGATTTATTTTAATGACTTATGGCCTACCAGAGATGAAATTCAAAAGTTAATTGATGAATGTGTCACACCAGAATTGTACCAACAAGAATATGCGCAGGTTTTCAGTGACAATGAGGAATGGAATAATATTGAAACCAATGATGAACCCTTATATAGCTGGGAAGAAGCATCGACTTATATTGCTAATCCTCCATATTTTAAAGGAATGTCCAAAGAAAGAGAATCAAGAAAACCCTTAAAACAATTAGCGGTGATCGCAAAATTCGGTGATTCGGTAACAACAGACCATATATCACCAGCCGGAAGTATTCAAAAAAATAGCCCAGCAGGTCAATATTTAGTTGATCGAGGAGTGGCAATTCGTGAATTTAATTCTTATGGAGCCAGACGTGGTCACCATGAAGTGATGATGAGAGGAACGCTAGCCAACATTCGTATTCGTAACCAGCTAGTCCCAGAAATTGAAGGTGGCTATACTGTTTTTGCACCAACACAAGAAAAAATGTCTATTTATGATGCTGCAATGAATTACCAGAAACAAGGGACGAAACTTGTGATTCTTGCTGGTGATGATTATGGGATGGGCTCATCAAGAGACTGGGCAGCAAAAGGAGTACAGCTTCTTGGTGTGGAAGCAGTAATTGCGAAAAGCTATGAACGAATTCATCGTTCAAATCTAGTAATGATGGGCGTTTTGCCATTGCAATTCAAACCGGGAGAAGATGCTGATCACTTAGGTTTAACAGGAACTGAGTTATTTGACATCGATATAGATGAAACGAAAGGCGTTTTGGATACTGTGACTGTGACTGCAAGTAAACCAAACGGAGAAGTAATCAAATTTGAGACGCTTCTTCGTTTTGATTCAGCGGTTGATATCACTTATTATCAGCATGGCGGAATTTTGCCAATGGTGATTCGAAAGAAACTTCAAAGCTAGTAGGGGATAAGGTATAAAACAAAATAGAAGGTTGTTATCCTAAACGGTCTAGCTTTACGAGCGAATCTCTCGGGAAAAAGATAAAAATAGATAGTGGTAAAAAGCACCACTATCAATTTTTCCTATTTTCCAGTCGAGATAGATAGAGCTCGTTCAGCTTTTATTATCTAGCTTTACGAGCGAATCTCTCGGGAAAAAGATAAAAATAGATAGTGGTAAAAAGCACCACTCTCGATTTTTCCTATTTTCCAGTCGAGATAGATAGAGCTCGTTCAGCTTTTATTATCTAGCTTTACGAGCGAATCTCTCGGGAAAAAGATAAAAATAGATAGTGGTAAAAAGCACCACTCTCGATTTTTCCTATTTTCCAGTCGAGATAGATAGAGCTCGTTCAGCTTTTATTTAAAGGAGGAACTTGGATGGAGATTCATAAAGGCTTAGAAGGTGTTATTGTTTCTGAAACAAAAATTAGTTCAATCGTAGAAAATCAATTGTTGTTTGCGGGATTCAATATTGATGATTTAGTAGCTGAAAATGTTCAGTTTGAAGAGGTGATTTATCTACTATGGTATTTGAAAATACCCACCAATCAAGAGTTGGAAAAGTTTAAACAAGATTTAGCTGCCCAAATGCCAATATCTGACACAATCGTTACTTGCTTAAAGATTCAAACACGTCAGAATCTTCATCCGATGAGTGTGTTGCGATCAACGATTTCTCTTTTAGGTGTCTTTGATCCAAATGCTGAAGCGACAGACGATAGTTCAACTTACCAACAAAGTATTGCTTTACAAGCAAAAATGCCGACAATCATTGCTGCCTATGCACGGCTAAGAAAAGGCTTAGACCCTATTCCACCACGCAGCGATCTATCCATCGCAGCGAATTTCCTTTATATGTTGACAGGAAAAGAAGCAGAGGAAATACAGGTTGCCGCTATGAATCAAGCGTTGGTTCTTCATGCAGATCATGATTTAAATGCCAGTACGTTTACAGCTAGAGTTTGCGCATCCACATTATCGGATGTCTATTCATGTATTACTGGAGCAATCGGTTCTTTAAAAGGACCTCTGCATGGCGGAGCAAATGAACGTGTTTTTGATATGTTGATGGAAATCAATTCAGGCAATTTGAATGTAGAAGAGTATCTAAATCAAAAACTAGATCGAAAAGAAAAGGTCATGGGCTTTGGTCATCGAGTATATAAAACAGAAGATCCGAGAAAAAAACATCTGAAAAAATTAGCAAAAGAGTTAACAACTCTCACAGAAAAAGAACAGTGGTATTTTTTATCTTGCCAAGTTGAACATTATTTAAAGAAGACAAAAGGGTTGATTCCTAATGTCGATTTTTATTCAGCGACAGTGTACCATTGTTTGACTATCGATAGTGATTTATTCACATTGATTTTTGCTATGAGTCGGGTTTCTGGCTGGTTAGGGCATATTTATGAACAGAAAAAAGAGGATTGTTTGATTCGTCCTCGCTCTCATTATGTTGGTCCTAGACAGGTAAAATATAGTGAATTAAAAACGACACTGCATTCGGGAGGAATGGAAGCATGAAAAATGGGGCGAAAGTTGTTTTTGAGAATGGAAAACTAATAGTTCCTGATTTTCCAATCATTCCTTTTATTGAAGGGGACGGAATCGGGCCTGAGATTTGGCAAGCTGCTAAAAATGTGTTTGATACAGCTGTAGAAACAGCATACGCTGGGAAACGAAAAGTAGTTTGGCAGGAAATATTAGCAGGGGAAAAAGCCTTTAACAAAACGGACAACTGGCTGCCGAGTGAAACATTGGAAACCATAAAAACGCATCTCGTAGCGATCAAAGGTCCTTTAACGACTCCGATTGGCGGCGGTATTCGTTCACTGAATGTCGCTTTGAGACAAGAATTAGATTTATACATTTGTTATCGTCCAGTCCGTTATTTCAAAGGTGTACCGTCACCACTAAAGAATCCAGAAGCGACCGATATGATAATTTTTCGGGAAAATACGGAAGATATTTATGCTGGTATTGAATTTCCAGCTAAGAGTTCAGAGGCTGACAGACTGATTGCTTTTTTAAAAACTGAATTTGGTGTAAATAAAATCCGTTTTCCAGAATCATCAGCAATCGGTATTAAACCTGTTTCACAAGAAGGAACTGAACGTTTAGTTCGTGGAGCAATTGAACATGCTTTAGAAAATAACCGTAAATCAGTAACCTTAGTCCACAAAGGAAATATAATGAAGTTCACAGAAGGTGGATTTAAAAACTGGGGATACGCTTTGGCCGAAAAAGAATTTGGGGATAAAGTTTTTACTTGGGAAAAGTACTTGAAGCTCCAAAATGAATTTGGAAAGATTGAAGCTGATCGGCATTTGCGAGAGGCTGAGGAATCTGGAAAACTAATCATCAAAGATAGAATCGCAGATATCTTTTTACAAGATATTTTACTTCATCCTGAAAAGTATGATGTGATTGCTACTTTGAACTTAAATGGTGATTATATTTCGGATGCACTCGCTGCTCAAGTTGGTGGGATTGGAATTGCACCTGGAGCAAATTTAAACTTGGAAACAGGACATGGTATTTTTGAAGCAACTCATGGAACGGCTCCAGAGTTTGCTGGATTGAATCAACTGAATCCATCCTCCTTATTACTATCAGGTACACTGATGTTTGATTATTTAGGTTGGAAAGAGGTCAGTCAATTAATCACTAAAAGCATTGAAGAAGCGATAGGAAACAAGACTGTGACGAAAGATTTCGCAGATCAAATGGAAGACGCAACTTTATTAAGCTGTTCTGGATTCGCTGATGAGCTAGTACGATTGATTAAAGAATAAGCTAAAAGAAGAGGTTGAGACAAAAGCGTTTAGCGCTGAGAACCGAGTAGGGACTGAGTAACATCAACTTATATCTCAGAAATAAGAAGGGATTTTTGAAGCCTTCAAATCATTTAGAGTTTGGTATGATCGAAGCGTAGTAGCTGTTTTTACAACACTATTTATTTGGGTTTAGAGGATGAGGCAAAAGAGCTTTTTACTTTTGTCTCATCCTCTTCTTTTTTAGATATAAAAAAACCTGACGAATATTCGTCAGGTTTTGAATTTACTAAGGTTAATTACGCTTTGTTAACGTTAGTAGCTTGAGGACCACGTTGGCCTTCTTCAACGTCGAAAGTCACTGCTTGACCTTCTTCTAAAGTTTTGAATCCGTCGCCTTGGATAGCTGAGAAATGTACGAATACATCGTTACCGTTTTCTGCAGTGATAAATCCAAAACCTTTGTCTGAGTTAAACCATTTTACTGTACCTGTTTCCATAATAAAAATCCTCCTTGTGTTATACACATATTTGCAATTACTTGAAAGGTGAAAATGTGGAAGATGTTTATTTGAAACAGCTACACATATATTACCGAACAAAAACTACTCTTTTATAATAGCATATTTCTAGACTCTTGACTAGTAATATCTCTTTAGAAAATAAAGATTTGTTAAGAAATAAAGATTAATTGTCAAAAAAAATTTATTTCTGTTATAGTATAGAAGTATTAAGCATTAGATATGAAAGTAATGATAGAGTTATGTCGTAGAAATCTATTCCGAAGGCGCAGCCTGGGAGCTGCATAGATTTGAAAGTAGGAAGGGTTCAGATTGTTTAGATGAGAATAAGGTTATCCTTACTAATAGATAGTTTTTACATGGTTTATAGCTAAAAAAATATTTAATTCACTTAATTAAAGAGCCACTTGACTGAGATAGTCAAGTGGCTCTTGTCCATTTATCTGATCAGTAGCGAAGAATGGCTAATAGCGTTTTTTCATCAGGTGATGCTTTTTGGTCTAAAACAAAAACCTTACCACCGGTTTTTAAGACTTTATCAGTGACTTTATTTAAGACTTTTCTACGGTCAAATTCTTCATTAGACATTTCTGTTGTTTCATTTACGAAGTTAGCTGTAGAAATAAATAAATGAGAGACACGACCTTCGTCAGTTGCCGGCACAATATCAACAAGTTGATCAACAAACTTTTTATCTAACAATTGGTTATACGCAGTTGTCTCAACTGTTTCAAGCTCAGCATTGATTTTTTTAACACCTTTTTCAATATCCTTGATAGAGACTTGTGCAGGTGAAAGTGAGACAGAGACCGATGTATCTAAATAAGGATTCTTTGCTATCTTTTTAAATAATGTTTGATTTTCTGGTAAAGCATACAAACGAATAGGAAGTTTATCGGAGTTAACAAATGTATCTTTTAAATAATTGTCAACGGCTTGATAGTAATTTGTCCAGTCGATTTTTACTTCTTCATCTTTTGTATTGACACCATGATAGGCAACACCTTCTTTTGAAGAACCGTTATAACCAGTACCTCCTTGAATGGAGTAATTTACATCGCCGCCTGTTAGTTCATCTCCTAAAGCGCTAACCAAATCAATTGGAGCATCTTCTGGAAGAGAGACAGGTTTAGCACGATTGTCTTCAACTAAGTATAACTGCATGGAGTCTCGATTTAATGCTAATAAATAATAACGATAATTGAATTGATTATTTTTGATGATGCCTAAAAGATAAGGTCGATCGTCCACGTAGTATTGATTATCAACGGGAACGTTTAATCGGTGAATAAAGATATCTTTTTCGTTGATAATAATGGATACACTTTTGGTTGCATTTCGCCAAAAAGAGGCATCCGCAAGCAATGCATCAATTTTCTCTTGAAATGGTACCCAAGATAGATCGGTGTATTTTTTCTCAAAACGGCTTTTAGCATCTTTAGCGAAATTTTTTAAAGCTAAAGAATCTTTTTCGACATCTTGATGAGCAACATGAGTGTTTAAAATAAATGTAACAAACGGACCTTGAACTTTGTCAGAGATTAGAACGGATAAATTGTCTTTTTCTTGATCTAACATAATACATTCCCCCTAAGTTTAAAGCTGTATGAACCGTTTAATTTAAAACAGTGACATTTTTTCACAAGTTTTAGTAAGCTGATTCACAAAGCTGGCTATATTGAAACATTTTTTTGTTACTAACAAAAGTGTAGCACAGGCATAAAAATGTTGGAACTAATAAGGGTTGATAGAATGTAAAAGAAAAGGAAACTTAAGAGGTCATACTATGAGTAATTCCTCATAGTTTTTTTATAAAATATAAAATAGCTATTCATTTTTATTTAAAGTGAAAGTGCTAGTATATCTTCATGCCAATTATCCCGAATTGGTTTTTCATACTTACTCCTACCAAGAGTAAATAACAACCTTCATTTCCACCACAGACGACGGTCGTGGTGGTTTTTTTGTTCCTTTGGTCTCGATGATGGATGGATCGAGACTATTTTGGCAGAGGATTTTTAATTAAAAGAATAACCCCCTTCAATGTGATGAGGATTATAAGTAAAGGAGCAAGTTACTTATTTAAAATTACAAACGTTATGACAGGTAATAAAAAACAAATAATAGACAATCCGTTAATCCAGATGAGGATAAGAGCTATTTTGCGTATTTTTTTATTATTACTGTTTTTGTTAAAGTAGATTAATACACACTCCACTAACATTAGCAAAGTTAATGTTAGTAAAATTAAACCAAGCATGTTATGAGCTCCTCTCATGATTTTTAAGGTATGTCAAGATGCGTTTGTAAATTATTTCCACTTATTACTGCTCTGAGCCTGAAACTTGTGTTAAATCCCCAACCTTTAAAGCCAAAGCTCGCTCTACCAGGTAATCGAGTCTCTTTATTTGTACGTGTCAATTTATTCGTGCTAACATCCCAGATTAATCCGTTAGACCAAGCATTATAAGCTCTAGTGATATTTTTGTTTTTTACAGTAATTCCGAATCCTACATTAGCGGTTACGCCAATAAAATGTATATTATAGTTTTTGTTTTTCGCAACTTCACTGTGGATTAATCCTCTCGATTGTAATGAAGGAATTTCATCAATGACAATCTTACCTAAGTATATCCCATCGTTGCTATAAACAGGGGATTCACTGTGTTGCAAGTCTCCGTCAATGTTAATTGAAGGAACTTCTTTTTCTGAATTTATCACTTGTTCTGTTTCTTCTGCAGACGCAGGTGTGGTGAACAATAGTAAAGATAGTCCTACCAATAAATTAGCAAGTAATGTTTTTTTCTTCATTTTTTTCCCAACTCTCATTTTTTTCCTCATCGCGATTTAGATATTTATATAATACATTATGTTCGTATATTTGTAAATGTTTTTTAATTTATATTGACTTTAATTTTAATTTAAAATTAATCTTTAAAGAGCTTGGTTTTTTTTGTTTGGGTATTGATATTTATGGTTTCTTAGTGATTTTGATTTAAATATTCTTAATGTTGAAATAATTTATATAGATGATGTGGAATGAGTAATATTAAAAATATATTAGGGAGTTGGCGGTATCTATTATTTTATCAAATGTAGATAATGTAGATGGAACTGTAAATATAAATAATACATCTATTGAATAGAATGGAATAAATATATTTATAAAGAGAGAATGCTTGAATGTGTAAGATTTTCATTAAATCCATGATTCGTAATAAGGATATCGAGTTCTGCATAAAACAAAATACATTTAAGATGTTTCGTCATAGCGTTTAGAAAATGAAAATAACTCTTTTTAGAAGTCTTGTGCAAGGTTGTTGTTTATATTATACTTAATGGTAAAAATAAAGGATGTTTTTTATGAGGAAAATAAAATCAACGCTAGTAATTTTGTTAATAGTTTTTTTTGTCACAGGTATTCCAAAGGATGCAAAAGCTAGTGGGGGAATAAACATTAATGAAGCAAATTACGAAGAGTTACAAAAGATAAAAGGAATAGGCAAAGTAATCGCTCAGAGAATTATTGAAGAAAGACCTTATGATTCATTGGATGATTTAATCAGAGTAAAAGGCATAGGAAAAGTTACTTTAGAAGAGATTAAAAATCAAGGATTAGCGTACAAAAAAGTCTCGTTTGATGGAGTTTTTCCAGCAAAAATCATAGATATTTTTGAAAGCTCCAGTATAGCATACTCAGTAGGGGAAGGTTTGAACAAATCAATAAACGATTTCGTTACAGAAAAGGAACTAGAGGAGGTAAAAAGTGTTGAGGCTAATCCTGAAAAATATCCAGTAGTGTATTCGTTAAGCGGAGTGCAATATTTAAAAAATTTATATTTTTTGGATGTTTCAGATAATAAGTTACGAAATCTGAATGGATTAGAAAAAATAGAGTATTTACAGTTGTATGCAAATAATAATCAAATAAATGATATTTCGGGTTTGAAAAATCTGAAGTTTTCGGATGATTTACACTTATTTAATAACCAGATTGACTCTATAGAATATCTATCTAATCTTGAAGCAGTCAATCATTTTATTTTAGATCAAAATAATATTTCTGATTTATCACCAATAGGTAAGATGAGATTTATAGGAGGTCTTTGTTTATCTGGTAACCCAATTAGTAGTTTCGCTTCATTGAAAACTGTTGAATATTTTGTTTTTGTTAGCTTCAATGGACAGTCCTATTATAATTATTCAGATTTAGAAGTGGCTTTTCCAAATATGACGAATATGTAAGGATGGTAACAAGAAGATAGTCAAGTCGCCGCTTTTCAATGGTCAGTATTTTTATATAGAAAAGAGAGTAGGGGAGTAATCAGAAAAAAATCTGATTATCCTCCTACTCTCTTATTTCTTTGCCTATTATTGATCACAATGCTTCAATAAAGCGATTCGTCCTATATAGTCGTGCTTCAAGATTTGTTCCAAGTTCAACCGCAGAGTGCTGTCCTTTTCCCGCAAATTTATACCGAATAGCATCCGCATTGGTTTTCGCTGCGATATAAGAAACACCAAAATTAGCCTGCATCGTATGAATCAAGCGAATATAAAGGGCACTTTCCGATATTTTAAAATGATTGGAAAGTTGAGACAAATTCCATCCTTCTTTTAAGAAACGGAACAAAACCACATCTGGAATAAGAATTGCAGATGCACCGATGTTGGCTTGAAACTCATGAAGTTCTTCATTATAAGAATAGTGCAAACTGCGATCAGTATCAGTAAAGATACTGTTATTTTCAGTCATATGAAACAAATAATGAGTGATTTCATGACTGATGGTAAAGTTTTTTCTTTTTTCGTTCATATTTTGATTATAGCCAATTGTTGTCTCTAAAGAGTCTTTAACGATCATACCAGAAATACGATCTCTTGCTACGCCATCGAATGGGAAACTGCGCATTGAGACACCCTTAGATTTTACGAAATCCCAAAGATATGAATAGTCGTAATTTTCATAACCGATATTATTTGCGACCATTATCGCCGAAATATAATCGTTTATTTTGTCTGAAAAACTAAGATATTCATCAATTTGCTCTGTCATCCAATCACGCCTTGTCGTCTTGTTTTAATTCTCGTTCACGTTCGATTTCAGATCTTCTAAAACGAAGAAAACGATCTACTTCATCTTTCAATTCATCCACTTCATCTTCTGATAAGCCATCTGTATTCATTCGAAACATAATTTGAGAAGAAAGATTATCTTCTAGAGCAGCTTCTTCAATAGAAGAACTTTTCGAACGTCCTAATAAATAGTCAGTAGAGACATCAAAATAATCAGCTACTTTTTGGATATTTTCTATTTTAGGAGAAGAAGTATCCCAGCGACGAATTTGTCCATTGGAAATGCCAACATTTCGTTCGATCTCAGCAAAAGTAACTTTTTTCTTATCAGCCAACTCTTTGATTCTGTAAGTTAAACTCATGTTTTTCAACCTTTCATAAGCTTAAATGAGAAAAATTTTAGCTTTTAAGCTATTTTTAGTTGACAATTAGCTTTTAAGCTATTAAAATGTTCTTATAAGCTAATTTATCAGTAAATAGTTATGGAAAGCCATTCTAGTCAGATATTTTCTAAAATTAGAAAGTACGTAAACAGAATAGAGCTTATTTAACTATACTTATATGATAGCGTAAATGCTAATTTTAGTCAACGATTTTATTATATATTAGCTAATTTACTAAAATGAAAGGGGACGAAATGATGAATGAAGGAAAAATCAAAAATTAAGCTGCGGATCTATTATTTGAATTTGGCAGAATTAGGAGATCGACAAACAATTTAGTAAAAGAATAACGGAAGAAGAAAATAAATAAAAAGGAGAAGATAAATGATGCTATTATTTCCTGAAATTGATCGAAAAAAAACGAAGAAAAAGGTTCATGATTTACTGAAAACATACCGTTCATTGGTACGAATTGCTGGAGAGAAACATTCGCCAAAAGTAACCGCTGCTTATAGATTTGAAATGAATAATACTGAGGGTCAATTTGCTCAAAAAGCTGAAAAGATAATCGATCGAAAACATCTTGCTGAAGTTGAATTAGCAAAAATCATAGACGCCATGAATCAATTGGATGTGTACGATCGAGAGATTTTATATGATAAGTATATGGATCGTAACTTTACGACAAATATTGCCATTTACATGAAACATCACATGAGTGAAAGTAAGTTTTATCGAGAGCTAGATAAAGCGATGGTTCGTTTTGCTGAATCTTACGAAAGTGGAAAACTATTGATAGAAAAGTGACATTTTTGTGGGAGAAAGACGGCAGTTTACTAGAGAAAAAATCGAATAAACTGTACTTAACCGCTAGTTAATAAGTGTTCAATCAATGATGAAAAAAGACATTAAGAGTGAACTATCGGTTATTTTTATAAATCAGCAAACAACTAAATTAAATAATGAAAAAAGGTGGTAATTATGAAGATGTTTGAGTATTTAGATCGTTTCCTAGTCGATGCAGATCACAAAGCTATTTACGTTTTGACATTGATTTGCATAGCGATGATTATCGATTTTTTAAGCGGCAGTTTAGCAGCGAAAATCAATCCAAAAATAAACTTTTTAAGCAAAGTAGGGATTAATGGCATTTTGCGAAAAGTTGCAAGTATGGTGTTATTGATGTTTTTTATTCCCTTAGCACCCTTGATTCCAGGTGGAGCTGGTGTGGGGTTAATCTACGTTTTATATGTAGGCTATCTATTGATGGAGTTAAAATCAATTCTCGAGAATTATAAAAAAATGGGGATTGGAACGGAATTATTTGAAGATTTTATTAAAAGTATCAAGAGTGGAAAAGAAAATGACTAACAGCAAATAAATTTGCTGATTGGTTAAATAAAAGAAAAATGAAACGAAAGCAGACAATTCTGCTATCCGTTTCATTTTTTTAGTGTTTATTTTTTTTCTCTTTCAATGAACGAAACAATGTTAGTCCTAGAGCGGTCAAACATAAGATAAAAGAACCCAAGAAAGTAATTCTCATACCAAAAATAAAGACGTCGGGTTGTTCACTTATATAAGTAGTAACTCGCTGACCATAAACAGCGCTCATGGCATTGTATAGAATCGTTGTTGCCAGAGCAATTCCTAGAACCATCCCAAGATTTCGCGCAAGAGAGTTCATGCTTCCAGCAACACCTAAGTCTTCTTTTGCCACACTACTCATAACGGTTGTATTATTTGGCGATTGGAAAAGTGCATTACCTAATCCCATAACGCCAGTAGCTACAATATAATACCAAAGTGGTGTTCCTTGATTTAAAAACATATACATAAACGAAGTGATCGATAATAAAATCAATCCAGTAAACGTTAAAAATTTTGTACCAATTTTATCTGTCAAAAAACCGCTGATTGGTGAGCCTACTACCATTAACAAGGGGAAGACCATCATCAGTAGACCAGCTTTACTAGCTGGTAGACCACGTGCGTTTTGCAAATAAAATGGGATCACAACATTGACGAAAAAGTTAGATGAAAAAATTAAAACAGCGGTCATCAAACTCATTGTAAAGATTTTGTTTTTAAAAATCGAAAACGTGATCAACGGATGACTAATCCGTTTTTCTACTCTTAGAAAAACAACGAAAGAGAATAATGCTAATGCGAATAACACCAATGGTAAGACAGCAGTAAACCCAATTTCTTGCCCAATAAAGATTGCTCCAAAGAAAGTCATAATAAAGATGGCGAATAAACTAAATCCAAGTGTATCAACTTTTTTTCCGCTTTTAGTAATATCTTTCGGCAAAAATTTCTCACAAATCAAAATAGTAATGATTCCAACAGGAACATTGATCCAAAAAATATAAGGCCATGAAAATTGAGAAAGAATTAATCCGCCGATTCCAGGACCTGCAATCGATCCAAGGGAAACGAAGGCACCAATTGAACCTAAAGCTCGACCACGTTCTTTAAAAGGAAAAACTTCAGTTATGATTCCAGCGTTTGTAGCCATAGTCATACTTGAACCAATCCCTTGAACGATTCTTGCAAATAACAGAAAAGCTAAAGACTGATTGAAGCCGCATAATAAAGAACCGATTGTAAAAATAATTGTTCCAATGCGATAAACTTTGATCTTGCCAAAACTATCTCCTATTTTCCCAAAGAGCAATAAGCAAGAACAGACAATCATCAAATAAATTGAAACGATCCATTCTGATTGATTCATAGGTACATTCATATCCGTGGAAATCGTTGGTAAAGCTATATTAACAATACTAGCGTCTAATGTAGACATAAAAGTAAACATGGCCACCGAAACTAAAATCCACCAGCGGTTTTTTTGTACGTCTTTATTCTCTTGAAAACTATTCACTGATTCCATTTATTCATCTCCTATAAAAGTGTAAAGAGTCCGTTACTATCATACTCCTTTTTTTGAAAAAATGTCAGTGAAAAAAATGTGAAAATGATTTTTTAACAGATTTTTAGTCTCTTAACTGTAATAACAAATAGAAGTATGTTCGTCTATTTTTAACTTCTGTTACAATAAAAAAAGAATATCTGTACTAAAATACTGAATTTTTTGTTATACTTTTTAAGTGAAGTCAATCAATAGGGAAGGAATAGCTGTTTCATTTTTGATTGAAGAGAAATTAAAACAGAAGGTTAGCCCTGATTTTTTGTAAATCGTTATAAATGGTCAAGAATACATGAAGGTAGAGCAAATCAATAACTGCTTAAGAACATAGATTTTACAGCTGGTTGAATAAACCAATTTTTAGTCAAAGCTAGACGAACCTGCTAGGCTTTTAAATTAAGGAGGATATTATGGCTACGAAACATGATCAAATATTAAAGTACATCGAAGGGTTGCCGATTGGTGATCGCATCTCTGTTCGAAGTATCGCAAAAAATCTTGGTGTCAGTGAAGGAACAGCTTATCGGGCAATCAAAGATGCTGAAAATATCGGATTGGTTTCAACCATCCAACGTGTAGGAACAATCAGAATTGAGCGGAAACTAAAAAAACATATTGAAAAATTGACGTTTGGTGAAGTCGTTCGAATTATTGAAGGAGATGTCTTAGGCGGTTCAGCTGGTTTAGATAAGGTTTTAAATAAGTTTGTCATCGGTGCGATGACTGAAAAGGCTATGACAAGATATATCACACCAGGCTCATTGATGATTGTTGGGAATCGTCAAGGCGTTCAAAAATTAGCATTAGAAAATGGAGCAGCAGTTTTGATTACTGGCGGGTTTGATACAGACATTGAAATTGCGGAATTAGCAGATGAATTGGGAATGCCTGTATTAAGAACTACCTATGACACATTTACGGTAGCTACAATGATTAACCGAGCGCTAAGTGACCAATTGATCAAAAAAGATATTATGTTAGTCAGTGATATTTATACAACTTTAGAAAAGACCAATTATCTATTCTCTACCAATACTATTGGTGATTATCAAAATCTTTCTGAAAAGACCCACCATTCACGTTTTCCAATAGTCAATAAAAGTCTTCGTTTGGTGGGGATCGTCACGGCCAAAGATGTCTTAGGGAAATCAGAAACATTGACCATGGATAAAGTCATGACTAAAGATCCGATTGTTGTAAAAAAAATGATGAGTGTGGCTAGTGTCAGTCATCAAATGATTTGGGATGGATTAGAAGTAATGCCAGTGGTTGAAGACGACTTGTCTCTAGTTGGTTTCGTCTCAAGGCAAGATGTGATGAAAGCTATGCAATTGGTGCAACGTCAGCCACAGATTGCAGATACGATCTCAGATCAAATTTCTGGTGAAGTAATGCCAGTAGAAGAGGGAGCAAAAACTGGCGAACCTCAATTTAAATTTTCTGTTGCCCCCCAAATGGTTAACAGTGTAGGAACCATTTCATTTGGTGTCTTAAGTGAAATCATCGCAAATGTGACACAGCGGACGATGATCACCAATCAAAGAAGAAATGTTTTGATTGAACAAATGAGTTTGCATTATTTGCGTCTCATCCAATTAGAAAGCGAACTAGATATACGACCAAGAGTTTTAGAAATCGGGCGTCGTTCAGCAAAATTAGATATTGAAGTATACTTGGAGAACGCTCTTGTTGCTAAAGCAATCGTTGTTTGTCAAGTAATGGAGCGGACATAGGAGGAAGTAAATATGGATGTTGTAAAAGAAATATTAACAACTATAAAAGGATATCAAACAATTATTATTCATCGCCATCAACGACCAGATCCAGATGCCATTGGTTCTCAGGTTGGTTTGGCAGAGATACTTCGAGAAAGCTTTCCGGAAAAAAAAGTTTATCAAGTTGGCGGATCTGTTGAAGGTTTAGAGTTTTTAGCTGAAATGGATGAAGTATCAGATGATTGCTATAAAAATGCTTTAGTTATTGTAACAGATACAGCTAATTCACCTAGAATCAGTGATGATCGTTACAAATTAGGGGATAAATTGATCAAAATCGATCATCATCCCAATGACGAACCCTACGGTGATTTAGTATGGGTCAATACAAAGGCGAGCAGCTGTAGTGAAATTATTGCTGATTTTTATCACCTGAATCAAGAGGAATTAGTCATGAATAATAAGGCGGCACGTTTATTATATGCTGGAATTGTTGGTGATACAGGTCGATTTTTATATCCGGCAACAACACCGCATACATTAGAAGTGGCGGCTGAACTGATGACTTATGAATTTAATTCAGCAGAGTTAAATCGTGAGTTGGAGCAAATTCCCATGAATGTAGCAAAACTTGCCGGATATGTGTATCAAAATATTGAAGTAGATGCTTATGGTGCAGCCAAAGTCATGTTGCCTCAAACATTGCTTGATGAGTACGGCATTGTAGATTCTGAAACAGCATCAATTGTTTCGTTGCCAGGGGTGATCGATGAAGTTTTGGCTTGGGGGATTTTTGTTCAGCAACCTGAGGGGTATTACCGAGTTCGTTTACGCTCAAAAGGACCTGTGATCAACGAGTTGGCAAAAAAACATCACGGTGGCGGACATCCTTTAGCCAGCGGTGCCAATGCAAAAAATTTAGAAGAAGTTTCCGAGATTTATAATGAAATTCAAGAACTATGTAAAGAATATAAAAAATAGGGTATGAAAGCATTTACATTCCTTGCTGAATCTATTATACTAGAGTTAGTTGAATAGTGGATAGTGATTGTTTCAATACAAGCTAAACCTGATTATGCCAAATCAATACATTTGGTGTAGTTGGGTTTTTTCTTTTTTAAATTAGACTTCATTCGTTCACTAGTTAACAAAAAAGGAAATAGAAAAAGGAGAGAGAATGATGAACTTAAAAAAAATGTTTGTTGGCGTGGCGTTGTTATCAATGGTTTTGGCTGGGTGTAGCGGTAATGGTACTGCAAAAGAAGAGAAAAAAGCTGATACAAAAGAGAAAGAAAATACTGAGGTGGTAATTTACTTTGCTCGTCATGGTAAGACAATGCTTAATACTGTTGACCGCTCTCAAGGGTGGATTGATGCACCTCTAACACCTGCTGGAGTTGAAGTTGCCGAACAATTAGGCAAAGGATTATCAGATGTTACATTTGACAAAGTAGTCACAAGTGACAGTGGACGAGCAATCGAAACGGCTGAATTAGTATTGAAAAATAATGGACAAGAAAAACTCACAAAAGAAATGACGAAAGATAAGCGATTGAGAGAGTATAATTTTGGCACATATGAAGGTTTAATGAATGAAGAAATGCTGACTGCGGTTGCAAAAGAAAAAGGTCAGACCTACGAAGAATACAATAACTGGATGAAAGAAGTCGGTTTTTATAAAGGAATCATTGAATTTGCCGATATTTTATCTGACATGGATAAGAAAAATGTTAAAGAAGGTGTCAATTGGCCGGCAGAAGACAGCAAAACTATCGTTAGTCGTTTAACAGCAGGATTAGATGATATCGTAAAAGATGCGGAAAAAGAAGGCGCAAATAACATCTTAGTTGTTTCTCATGGTATGAGTATCATTACATTATTAGGTGAATTAGATGCAAATGCAGATTTGCCTGACGGTGGACTGAAAAATGCTAGTGTGTCAAAAGTAACCTATAAAGATGGTAAATATACAGTTGATAGCGTGAATGATCTTTCTTATGTAGAAAAAGGCAAAGAGAACAAGTAATAACTTTTATTTTTTCAACAGAATTTCCTTATAAAATGGGGCTTTCCTTTCATGTGGAAGTACGATAGAATGAAGTGACAACATTTTAAAGGAGATTTTAAATGGAAAATTTACCAAGTTGCCCACAATGCGGCTCAACGTACACTTATGAGGATCGAGGCATGATGATTTGTCCAGAGTGTGGACATGAATGGTCACCAACAGATGCTGCAGAGGAGACAGTTGCAGTTATCAAGGATTCCAATGGAAATGTTTTGGCAGATGGTGATAATGTGACTGTTATCAAGGATCTGAAAGTCAAAGGTGCTAGTGGTGCGATCAAACAAGGAACAAAAGTCAAAGGCATTCGTTTAGTAGTTGATGCTGCTGATGGACATAACATTGATTGTAAAGTTGATGGATTTGGTCCAATGAAATTGAAATCTGAGTTTGTTAAGAAAAATTAAGTTTTCAACTCTGCTGATTTATTAAATCAGCAGAGTTTTTTTGAACTTTATGAAAAAAAAATATTTTTTTTATAGAAAAACATATTTCTTTTAGGTATAATTATTTTAAAGGAAGTTTTAAAAAAAAATATGAAATATAGGAGATTGGTTTATGAAAAAGTGGGGCACAATAGTAGGTTTTATGTGTTTAGGTTTGGGATTGTTTGCTACTCAAGTGTATGCAGAAAGTGATTTGGACACGATTTATAATGATGGGATAGTAGAAGAATTTTTTCAGCAAGAAAGTATTCCGTCAGAGTTAGAGACGTTAGCATTTGAGGGGGGAGTGGTATCAGAGGAAGGATTTATCCCAGAGATACCTAAAGATGCATTATTTGTTTCTGACAAGGAATCAGGTGTTTCAAGTATGGATCCTAGATCCATTATTGGCAGTGACAATCGGAAAATTGTATCTAATACGACGTTAGATCCCTACAAAAAAGTAGCTTTTTTAGTGATAACATATCCAAATGGAAAAAGTTATATTGGGACTGGGAATTTAGTATCTTCAGACACGGTTCTAACAGCTGGTCATTGTATTTATAGTAAAGAAAATGGCGGTTTTGCAAAATCTGTTACTGTTTATCCTGGATATAATGGAAATTACGCTCCTTATGGTGTTGCTTATTCTAAAAAACTAATGAGTGTTAGAGGGTGGACTGAAAACGGTAATTCTCAACATGATATTGGTGCTATCAAACTAGATAGAAATATCGGAAACAGTGTAGGGTGGTTTGGTTTAACAACAGTAATGAACAGCCCAATCACGTTGTCTGGTTATCATGGAGACTTGAATAAAAAAATGGGAACAGAGACAGAAAACATACTAAGAACCACGGCTAACAATGTTTACTATAAGTTGGATTCAACTGGAGGTTCAAGCGGTAGCGGTGTTTATAATAATAATAAACAAATTTTATCTGTACATGCTTACGGTGCGGGCAGTGAAAATTTTGGTACAAGAATAAACGAAGAAAAATTTTATGTGGTAAGATCATGGATTACATCATTGCCACTGGTTCCGCCGAGTACACAAGGAGTGAATTATAATAGCCACCTTATGGATTTAGGTTGGATTGGTAACGTTGCAAACGGAAGTGTATCTGGAACTGTAGGCCAAAAAAGAAGAATGGAAGCAATAAAAATATCTATTAACAATTTAGGGCATATTGGTGGAAGCATTCAGTATCGTTCTCATGTCCAAGATAAAGGTTGGATGAACTGGGTTTCTAATGGGGCTGTTTCAGGTACTACAGGCCAAAAGAAAAGAATGGAAGCTATTCAAATTAAACTAACTGGTGAGATAGCTAAAGTATATAATGTTGAATATCGAGCACATGTATCAAATAAAGGATGGTTGCCATGGGTTCAAAATGGTCAAACTGCGGGTACAACTGGTGAAGCAAGACAAATGGAAGCTATTCAAATTAGGTTAGTAAAAAAATAAATTTTATTAATTAGTTAAATTGGTTGAAAGTATTGTAGTGATAAAAAATGAGGAGAAAGTGAACACCACTTCTCTTCATTTTTTTAATTTTTACCGCAAAAAATGAAGAAATCCTAGCGTTTGACTCATACCAAACTAGTTAAAGTATTGGTGTTTTTTTGTTTTCGTTATCTCTTTTCTGTATGTTGTTCTTTTTTATATTTGCACTTAAATTAGGATATATATAGTTAAAATATTTCCGTTCTTTTAACGAATTGACTGATCGGATCTATACAAGCAGCACAATAAAAAGAGAGAAAAAAACAGAAAATCAATAAGGATTTGCGCTTTTTGTGGTATAATGCATGAGGACTTACACAACAAGTTTGAAAGAGGTGAGGTAAATGAGTTCATTTAAACAATTTCAATTCAACGATTTTATCATGGAAGCATTAGCAGATAAAGGGTTTGAACAACCAACAGAAGTACAAGAAAAATTGATTCCTGTCATTAAAAAAGGCAAGAGTGTTATCGGTCAATCCCAAACAGGGAGTGGAAAGACCCATACATTTTTATTACCATTGATGAATAAAGTAAATCCTCAATTGGATGAAGTACAAATTCTAATCACGGCACCTAGTAGAGAATTGGCGAATCAAATTTACCAAGAAGCGATTCAAATTGCTAAATTTAGTCAACCTGAAATTCGTGTGACGAACTTTGTCGGAGGAACAGATAAGCAGCGTCAAATCGCTAAATTAAAAAATCAGCAACCTCATGTGGTGATTGGAACCCCTGGACGGATTTTAGATTTGATGAATGAGCAGGCGTTAAAAGCACATACAGCGTTTGCCTTTGTAGTAGATGAAGCGGATATGACGTTAGACATGGGATTTTTAGAAGAAGTCGATCAGATCGCTGGGCGTTTGCCTAATAAGCTACAAATGCTAGTGTTCTCAGCAACGATTCCTGAAAAATTAAAACCTTTCTTGAAAAAATACATGGAAAATCCTGTTGTTGAGCATATTCAACCAAAAAATATTATCTCCGAAACTATTGATAATTGGTTAGTTTCTACTAAAGGAAAAGATAAAAATCGTTTGATTTATCAATTATTAACGATTGGACATCCCTATCTAGTAATCATATTTGCCAACACGAAACAACGGGTAGATGAAATTACTGATTACTTAAAAGATCAAGGTCTAAAAGTGGCGAAAATTCACGGAGATATTTCTCCACGCGAACGAAAACGTGTGATGCGTCAAGTACAAGATCTTGAGTTTCAGTATGTTGTAGCGACAGATTTAGCTGCACGAGGGATTGATATTGAAGGTGTTTCTCATGTTATCAATGCGGAAGTCCCAACGGATTTAGATTTCTTTATTCACCGCGTAGGTAGAACTGGAAGAAATGGCTTAGATGGAACTGCTATCACTTTATACTCTCCAGCAGATGAAGAGGCAATTTCTGAAGTGGAACAATTAGGTATCGAGTTTCATCCAAAAGAAATTAAAAATGGTGAAATGATTGATACGTATGACCGTAATCGTCGAACAAAACGTGAAAAAACAAAAGATTCTTTGGAAGATCCAACTTTAATTGGTTTGGTTAAAAAGAAAAAGAAAAAAATCAAACCAGGATACAAAAAGAAAATTGAATGGGCAATTTCAGCTAGCAATAAGCAAAAACGTAAAGTTGAACGTCGTCAGCAAACTCGTACAGCTAAAAAATCTAAGAAAAATAGTTATAAATAAAAATGAGCAGCTAGATGAATTAGTCATCTTAGCTGCTTATTTTTTTGATCATTTCTACGCAAAGGATGCCGTCTTCTATATATTCAGCAGAATTCACAGTGTAATTCAGGGATTTATAGAAAGATAAAGCTGTTTTTTCAGCAGATAAGACACTGAAAAGACATCCGTCGCCGATAGCTTTTTCTTCTAATAATAAAAGTAGCTGTTTTCCGATCCCTTTTCCACGATATTCTTTTCTCACGCAAAAACGATCAGGTTGGATTGTAACAGCATCTTTTTTCTGATAGCGAATCGTCCCAATCGCAAGATAACCCTCATAAACAACGAAATAGTTCCGTTCATTTGTGTCGAGTGCATCAAATTCCTCTTGTAATGAAATTTCTTGCTCTAAAACAAACACATCATAACGCAAAGCAAATGCTGCAGCTTGATGCCAGCGCTCATTGCCAAAATGGGTATGCATACTAAAAACCTCCAGTTAATTTTCTTAATGAAAAAATCATTCAATGGTATACTTAATCATAGCAGATATTTTTGAAACATACGAGGAGGGGTTGGTTTGGATCTATTTGAACAAATTGAATGGTCAAATTGGAAAAACTTAAAAGATGTTGAAAAAGAAACGATTCTACAACAACTATTGATGTACTTTGTTCCACCAACGATGGAAATCAATACAATTGAGTTAGTTGATTTTGAACTTTATGGCATTAAATGTCGTACGTTTGAATTTGAGCTAGATGGAGAATTGTTTGTTTTTGTACCAGGAAATAGTGAAGCAATTCTTGGTTGGGATTTAGGTGCAGAAGGATTACGAGCGCATGAATTACTAGGTTTTGATGTAGAAAGTCTAGAAAAAAATACATTTAAAACAACATTGACTAATGAAGCGATTGATTCTGTCGGTGAATGGAGAGAGGAAGAAGTGAGTTATGATCTGTCTTCGTTAGAAGGGATATCTGAGTATATAAATGATCATACAACAAACTTAAGAAAAATGGCGATTCCCGCGATGTTTGTTCAAAAATATGCTTTGCCCGCAGGAACGGAGTTTTTAGGAATAGTTGATACAGTTACAGGAACATTTGAAGGAGAAGTAGAGAGATTTTCTCCATTTGAAGAACAGATTTGCGAAAAACTATTTCCAGTACTTTCAGCTTCAGAAAGTCTCAGCTGGTCATTTCCTAAATGGCTTTTAGAAAAAAATCAATTTTACTTAGAGTTTCTACCTGAATCTAATTATTACTTTGTCTATAGCCATAAAGATTGCACGCATGATGAACTAAAATTAAGTCTTAAAAGAGAAGGTTTCAGTTTAATGTCTGAGGATCAATGGGAATTTGTTGTAGGGGCAGGGACTCGCCGTTTATTTCGTTGGGGCAATGAATTATTAATCCAAGAGAACGAATCTGGTCGCCAAATAAAAAGTAAAATGGACGGTTCAAATATGTTTGGTTTGATCATAGACAATCAAAAAAATCGTTACGAGCTAACGAATAATCCAACCGCATCAAAACTAACCAAACAATCTCCAATTGAAAATAGTTTGATTGAAGAGATGTTGCCATTATCCACTTATTTTAGTTCTGATCATATGATTTTACCTGAGCAAAAGTTAAGTCCAACAGATTACCTCTATAGAAAAGTGATTAAAATCGAAAAGTAAATTGAAAACATTGACTTTTTTTCGATCTTTCCTTATAATTTGTAGGGAATATAAAGGATATGATTCGTTTCTTTGATGTTTACAGAAAGTTCTTCATTGCTGAAAGAAGAATAGCATAAAAACGCAATTGCTCCCTTTAAAGAATCTTTGATAGAAATATCAACGCGACTCTGCGTTATAGAGTTTAAGAGGTAATGATAGTCAAGCGACTTCATTGCAAACAAGGTGGTACCGCGATTTTTCGTCCTTGTATTGCAATGAATGGCGCTTTTTTTGTTGGGTGAAATCTCAAAACAAATACTCATTTTAGAAAGTAGGAATCGTATAATGAAACAATTATCAAGTAGCCAAGTTCGTCAAATGTATTTAGACTTCTTCAAATCAAAAGGACATTCAGTAGAACCTAGTGCGTCATTAGTCCCTGTTAATGATCCGACATTACTATGGATCAACTCTGGTGTTGCAACTTTGAAAAAATATTTTGATGGTTCAGTTGTTCCTGAAAATCCAAGAATCACTAACGCGCAAAAATCAATTCGTACCAATGATATCGAAAACGTTGGAAAAACAGCTCGTCACCATACTATGTTTGAAATGTTAGGTAACTTTTCAATTGGTGATTACTTTAAAAATGAAGCAATCCATTGGGCATGGGAATTTTTGACTTCTCCTGAGTGGATGGCATTTGATCCAGAAAAATTATATGTAACAGTTTATCCAAAAGATACAGAAGCAAAACGTATCTGGCGTGAAGAAGTTGGCTTGTCAATGGATCATATTATTGATATCGAAGACAATTTCTGGGATATTGGTGCGGGTCCTTGTGGTCCGGATTCAGAAATTTTTTATGATCGTGGAGAGTCATTTAATGATGTGGCAGAAGATGATCCAGAAAATTATCCTGGCGGAGAAAATGAACGCTATTTAGAAATTTGGAATTTAGTGTTCTCTGAGTTTAATCATCAAGCAGATGATAGCTATGAACCATTACCGCATAAAAATATTGATACGGGTATGGGGTTAGAGCGTGTGGTTTCAATCGTTCAAAATGCACCAACGAACTTTGAAACAGATTTATTTATGCCGATCATTCATGCTGTTGAAAAATTAAGCGGACAGGTGACTTATGGACAATCACCTCAAACAGATATTTCTTTTAAAGTAATTGCTGACCATATCCGAGCATTATCTTTTGCTATCGGTGACGGTGCTTTACCTTCAAATGAAGGTCGAGGATACGTGTTACGTCGCTTATTACGTCGTGCTGTTATGCATGGGAAAAAACTTGGCATCAATGAAGCATTTTTATACAAATTAGTTCCTGTTGTTGGTGAAGTAATGGTTAGTTATTATCCAGAAGTTTTACAACAAAAAGAATTTATTGAAAAAGTGGTTCGTACAGAAGAAGAACGTTTCCATGAAACAATCAATGAAGGGTTAGAGATTCTAAATGAATTGATTGCTAAAGTGAAAACAGCTAATGAAGAAACACTGAACGGTAAAGACATCTTTAAGTTGTATGATACCTATGGTTTCCCAGTTGAATTAACAGAAGAAGTTGCAGAAGATGCAGATTTAAAAGTGGATCATGCTGGTTTTGAAAAAGAAATGGAAGCTCAAAGAGAACGTGCCCGTTCTGCTCGTAGTAAAGAAACATCAATGGGGGTACAATCGGCTGTTTTAACGGATATTAAAGTTGAAAGTAAATTCGTTGGTTATAGTCAGTTAGCAGCAACAAGTCAACTATTGATTATTCTAAAAGACGAAGAAATCGTCAATGAACTTTCGGAGGGGACTGCACAATTAATCTTCTCAGAAACGCCTTTCTATGCAGAAATGGGTGGACAAGTTGCCGATCACGGAACGATCAAGGATCAAAATGGAACGATCGTAGCACATGTAGAGAATGTTCTAAAAGCACCAAATGGTCAATTTTTACACACAGTTCAATTAACAGGAAAACTAGTTGAAGGCTCAACTTATGAGCTACATGTAGATGAGAAAATGCGCAATCGTATTTTAAAAAATCATACAGCAACCCATTTATTGCACCGTGCATTAAAAGATATTTTAGGTGATCATGCAAACCAAGCAGGCTCACTAGTATCACCAGGACATTTACGTTTTGACTTTACTCACTTTGGTCAAGTAACGCCAGAAGAGTTAGTCCAAATGGAAGCAATCGTTAATGAAAAAATTTGGGAAGCAATCCCAGTTGAAACTGTAGAAACAGATATTGATACAGCTAAAAATATGGGAGCAATGGCCTTATTCGGTGAAAAATACGGCAAAGAAGTTCGTGTTGTAAATATCGGTGGCTATTCAATCGAGCTTTGTGGTGGAACTCATGTGAAAAATACAGAAGATATCGGCATTTTCAAAATCATTTCTGAATCAGGAATTGGTGCTGGCGTTCGTCGTATCGAAGCTGTAACAAGTAAAGAAGCCTATGAATTAATGAATGAGGAAGAAAAACAATTAAAAGCAATTGCAGGTATTGTTAAATCACCTCAATTGAAAGAAGTTGTATCAAAAACAGAGCAGTTACAACAACAATTACGTGATCTACAAAAAGAAAATGAACAACTTGCTGGAAAATTAGCCAATCAACAAGCAGGAGACATTTTCAAAGATATCAAGGAAGTCAATGGAACAACTTATATTGCTGCAAAAGTGAACGTAAAAGATATGAATCAATTACGTCAATTAGCAGACCAATGGAAACAAAAAGAATTGTCAGATGTTCTAGTTTTAGCGACAGCTCAAGACGATAAAGTTAGTCTGTTAGCAGCTATGACTAAAACAGCAAATGAAAAAGGGCTAAAAGCTGGTGATTTAATCAAAACAATCGCACCAAAAGTTGGTGGCGGCGGTGGTGGACGTCCCGACATGGCTCAAGCCGGAGGGAAAAATCCAGCTGGAATCAGTGATGCATTAAATGAAGTAGCTAACTGGTTGAATAGCTAGTATAAAAAATGAAGCATTAAGAAGTGAACGTTTTACGATCACACTTCTTAATGCTTATTTTTTATAGGCGTATTCGTTTTACGCGCTTTGTCCGCCATCAATGACAATAGATGCACCATTAATAAAAGAAGCATATGGGCTACAGACAAAAAGGATTGGTTGAGCAATTTCCATACTATTTCCAGCTCTTTTTAAGGGAATCATAGTATCAATAACTTTATCCATTGGCCCACCTTCAGGCATCATTTCCGTATGAATTAGTCCTGGTAAAATACTATTCACTCTAATTCCGCGACCACCAAATTCTTTCGCCATCGAACGAGTTAATTGTAAAATAGCTCCTTTAGATGCACAATATGTTGCAATGCCAGGACCTCCATTTAGGGCACCCACAGAAGCGATATTTATGATACTACCTTCTTTTCGTTCCAACATAAATTTTAAAACTAATTTAGATAAATAGATGTAACTTCTTACATTAATGTTGAAAACGTCTTCATATTCTTTTTCCATATCGATATCTTCGAAGGCAAAAGATTTATAGACACCAGCGTTATTCACAAGGACATCGATTTTTCCATACTGTTCAATTACTTCAGCGACTAAATGATTCATGCTGGAATCGTCATTTACATCTGTTTGAACAAACAAGGCATGTCCACCATTTTTCTTAATTTTTCCTACCACTGCTTCTCCTTTTTCAACCCTACGCCCGCAAACAATAACAGTAGCACCAGATTGAGCAAAAGCTTCTGCAGTAGCGGCACCAATCCCTGATGTAGAACCAGTTACAATCACGATTTTGTCTTCAAACGAAATATTCATGCTTTTATTCCTCCTATTTTTATAATATACAATTCAAGTTAAATATATCATTTAATTCGTGTTGTATGAAAATAATTTCCATCTAGTGAGCGTTAAAAAGATAAAACAGGTGTATAAAGTAGTTCTTTTTTATACGTCTGATTGAATATTTTCAAAATTAAATGAGCAATTCTCAAAGGAGAAGAATATTCCAATTCTTAATAGTTTATTTGAGCAGTAGAGGGATATTTCTTTCTTTTTTTTCATTTTGTTGTTAGATTTAGTATATAATTACTGAGTTTTATCTAATAAAAGATAGTTAATTGTCTGCAAAACATAATAGATGAATTCCCAATATTTATCTGTTTGTTTTATATCATAAATGCTCGGAATCAATAGAGTTTCAGAAAGTGTATTGTGTTTTCTTTTGAAAAAATTCAGAAAGAAAAGAATATTTTCTGCAACTTTTTTCATATATCCTTAAAGAAACTTCATTTCAAGTGAGAGTGAGGGGAAGTAGATGACGAATAGAAAGGGTTCGATTGAACGATTTGAAACAGGTGAAAATTTTTATAGTCAACAGTTTTTTGGCTGTCATAAAATGGTTCAGAAAGAGAAAAATGGGTATGTTTTCAGAGTTTGGGCACCAAAAGCTCAAACTATTTGGCTAGTTGGTGATTTTAATGAATGGAATCGTTCCTTATCATTGAAAAAAGATGAACAGTTTGGCGTATGGGAAATTTTTACGACAAAGCCAAAAGAAGGAGATTTTTATAAATATTTGGTGAAGCAAGAAGATGGAAGAGAAGTATATAAAATCGATCCGTTCGCTGTTAGGTTTGAAAAACGTCCTAAAGATGCGGCTATCATACATACACTACCAGAAAAAAAATGGAAAGACGGTCTTTGGCAAGGACGAAAGAAGCGTTCTAACTATTTTAAACGACCACTGAATATCTATGAAGTCCATGCTAGCTCATGGAAATGTGAAGAAGATGGATCTCCTTACACGTTTCACTCATTGAAAGATACATTAATTCCTTATGTAAAAGAAATGGGCTTTTCTCACATTGAGTTTATGCCTTTGATGGAACATCCTTTAGGTATGTCTTGGGGCTATCAATTGATCGGTTATTTTGCGTTATGCTCGTATTATGGGACAACAGAGGAGTTTCAGGAGTTTGTTGAAGAATGTCATTTAAATAATATCGGTGTTCTTATTGATTGGGTACCTGGGCATTTTTGCATTAACGATGATGCTTTAGCTTATTTTGATGGAACAGCACAATTTGAATACACTGATGAAATCAGGGCCAAAAATATTCGTTGGGGTTCATTGAATTTTGATTTAAGTAAACCTGAGGTGCAAAGTTTTCTGATTTCCAGTGCGCTATACTGGATTGAAACCTTTCATATCGATGGCATACGTGTAGATGCTGTTTCAAACATGCTTTATCTTGATTATGATGATGGACCGACGATTTTGAATCCAGATGGCAGTAATCGTAATTGGGACGGCTATTATTTTTTACAGAAACTGAATGCTGTCATCAAACAGGCTCATCCCGATCTAATCATGATCGCCGAAGAAAGTTCCTCGGAAACTAAAATCACTGGAACAATTGAAAGCGGAGCGTTAGGTTTTGATTATAAATGGAATCTAGGCTGGATGAACGATACCCTGTGTTTTTATGAAATGGATGTGGTGTTTCGAAAATATAATTTTCACTTAATTACCTTTTCTTTTATGTACATGATGAATGAAAATTACATTTTACCATTGTCTCATGATGAGGTTGTCCATGGAAAAAGAAGTTTGATGCATAAAATGTGGGGAGATCGTTACAAGCAGTTTTCTCAGTTACGAAATTTGTATGTCTATATGATGACTCATCCAGGGAAAAAATTGTTATTTATGGGAAGTGAGTGGGGACAGTTTTTAGAATGGAAATACGATGAACATTTAGAATGGATTGATCTTGACGATGAAATGAACCACAACATGCAGCACTTTACGCAGATTCTTAATACGTTTTATAAAAATGAACGAGCATTGTGGGAATTAGATCATATTTTTGAGACGATTGAAATCATTGACGCGGATAATAGTGAAGAAACTGTCTTGAGCTTTATTCGTAAAGGGAAAGCAAAAAAAGACTTCCTAATCATTATCTTGAATTTTACGCCTATAGAGAGAAAAGATTTTGTGATTGGTGTTCCTTTTTCAGGGAAATATGAAGAAGTACTAAACACAGAGATGAAAGAATATGGTGGGACATGGACTGCATCGAATCCCGTCAGTGAAACTATTGCAGAACCCTTTAAACAATTTGATCATCAAATCCAAACGATTGTCCCAGCACTGGGCGCAATTATCTTAAAACCCAAAGAAATTAACACTAGATCAAAGAAAAAGTAGCGTAAGTCAGAGAAAATTAAATAAAAATAGGCATGTATTTTTGAAAGGGGGCAGGGTGGAGGTTCACCCGAAGTAAAATGGGAACAGAAATGCTTGCAATGATTTTGGCTGGTGGCCAAGGAACACGTCTAGGAAAGCTTACTAAAAATATCGCGAAACCTGCGGTACCTTTTGGCGGTAGATATCGAATTATTGATTTTACATTAAGCAACTGTATCAACTCAGGAATTAAAAATGTCGGAGTCGTAACGCAGTATCAGCCACTTACTTTAAACAATCATATTGGTAATGGTTCAAGTTGGGGGTTAGATGGCATTGATTCTGGAGTAACAATTCTACAGCCTTATTCCAGTTCAGATGGTGAAAAGTGGTTTGAAGGAACAGCTCATGCTATTTATCAAAATATTTCTTATATCGATCATATGAACCCTCAATATGTATTGATTTTGTCTGGGGATCATATATATAAAATGAATTATGATGAGATGTTGGAAGAACACAATGCGAATAAAGCATCTTTGAGCGTTGCTGTTATTGAAGTACCGTATAAAGAAGCTTCTCGTTTTGGCATCATGAATACAGATGAAAATGATCGTATTATTGAGTTTGAAGAAAAGCCAGAAGAACCTAAGAACAATTTAGCTTCAATGGGAATTTACATCTTTAACTGGGGCCGCTTGCGTAGCGTGTTATTAAATAGCTACTCTAAAGATGGTCAAATGCTTGATTTTGGGAAACATGTGATTCCTGCTTATTTAGAGGCGGGTGAAAATGTTTATGCGTATCGCTTTGAAGGATATTGGAAAGATGTTGGAACGATTGATTCATTGTGGGAAGCCAATATGGAATTTATCCGTTTAGAAAACAAATTGGGTATGCGTGATAAAAGTTGGCGTATGTTTTCAAAAAATACTATTTCACCGCCGCATTTTATTACGGAAACAGCTTCAGTGAAAAATTCATTGATTGTTGATGGATGTTATGTAGCTGGGACAGTTAAGGACAGTATTCTTTCGACGGACGTACAAATAAAAAGCGGCTCAACGATTGAAAGTAGTGTGATCATGCCTGGTGCAACAATTGGAAAAAACGTTATAATCAGAAATGCTATTATAGGTGAAAATGCCATAATTGGTGATGATGCAGTAGTTTACAAAGAAGATGAGATTGAAGTCATTGGTTATGCTGAAGTGATTGGAGTGCAAAGTGATGAAGACTAAGAAAATGTGTGCTATTTTAGGGAATCCATCAAGCTTTCAAGGGTTATTACCATTAACTGAAAATCGTCCTTTGGATACATTGCCTTTTGACTGTAAATATCGTTTAATTGATTTTCCACTTTCAAGCATTGCCAACGCTAATGTTCATTCGATTTTTATGGTATTTAATGAAGGAGAAACTCGCTCTGTTTTTGATCATATCGGCGGCGGCAAAGAATGGAATTTAGACTCCCTGCAAAATCGATATTTTGTTTATTTCTATCAAGATTTTTTTAAACAAAAAGCGCAAGGTTTGCCTTATTACGCATCAATCATTGACTATCTTGAAAAATCAGAATCTGAGTACACTGTTTTTATGGGCAGTAGTATGCTTTGTTCCATTGATCTACGTGCTGTTTTAAAAACCCATCAAAGTCAAAACAACAATATAACTGTTGTCTATAAACGGATGGAGAGCGACAAAATATCAACAAATAGTAGAATCATACAAGTCGATAAAGAAGGCAATGTTACAAATCTTCAAGGATTTGAAGAAATCATAAATAAAACAGAACATTTGAATCTTTCTATGAATATTTACATTGTTCAGACTAAATGGCTGATTGATCAATTAGTAATTGGTCAAAACAATGGCAGTTCAGCAAATCTTAATGAATTCTTGGAAGAAAGAATGACTAGTACAAAAACCACAGCTTATGAATATACAGGTTATTTAAGTAAAATTGATGATGTGAATTCATACTATCAGGCAAATATGGATATGTTAGATGGGAAAAAATTTAATGCATTAATGTATACAAAACAAAAAATTTATACCAAACTCAAAAACGAAGTACCAACCTACTATTCAGCAGATTCTAGTGTAAAAAATAGTCAGTGTGCAACGGGATGTGTTATTGAAGGAAAACTAGAAAATAGCTTAGTTTCAAGAAGAACAGTTATTAAAAAAGGAGCTCAGGTCAAAGGAGCGATCATCATGTCCAATGCTCAGGTTAGTGAGGATGCGGTTATCGAGTATGCCATACTAGACAAAAATGTCATCGTTAAATCTGGTGTCAAAATTATAGGGACAGCAAAAAATCCCATTGTGATTCAAAAAAATCAAGTAGTTGAAGCAGATATTATTGGAGGAAATGAATCATGAACGTATTGTTTGCATCCGCAGAATGCGCTCCTTTTTTTAAAACAGGTGGTTTAGGGGATGTAGCGGGTTCCTTGCCTAAAGAACTAGCAAAAAAAGGAGCGAAAGTTTCCGTTGTTTTACCTTACTTTACTAAAATACCTGAAAGCTTTAAGTTACAGTGTGAAGATATTGCTAATTTTTATGTAGATGTTGGCTGGAGGCACCAATATTGTGGTATTAAGCGTTTTGTGATGAACAACGTGACGTATTATTTTATTGAAAATTTGTATTATTTTGACCGTGAAAATCTCTATGGTTATGATGACGATGGGGAGCGCTTTGCATTTTTTTCATTAGCTATTATCGAGATGTTGGAGAAAATTGATTGGATTCCTGATATTATCCATGTCAATGATTTTCATACGGCGATGATTCCTTTTTTACTTAAAGAAAAATACCAATGGATCGAAGCACTTCGCTCGATCAAAACAGTTTTAACCATCCACAATATCGAATTTCAAGGAGCATATGATCAAAATTTACTGCCAGATCTATTTGGGATGGGACTAGATAGATATTATGATGGGGCTGCTCGTTTTGGTGATGGAGTCAATTATTTGAAAACAGGGATTATGTATGCTGATCGAGTAAATACAGTCAGCCCTTCTTATGCAGAAGAAATAAAAACGCCTGAATTCGGTTTTGGCTTAGATGGTATTTTGCGTCTGGAGCAAGCAAAACTATGTGGTATTTTAAATGGGATTGATTACGATACAAATGATCCGGAGACAGATCACCTGATCCCGGTCAATTTTTCAGTCAATGATCTTTCAGGAAAAAAGAAAAATAAGCAAGCCCTACAAAAGAAAATGGAGCTACCTGTTCGTGAAGAAGTACCATTGATTGGGATTGTTAGTCGTCTAACGTTTCAAAAGGGATTTAGTCTGATTTTGGATGATCTAGATAAATTATTAGAAAAAGATGTTCAGTTGGTATTGCTTGGTACAGGAGATCCTGGAATTGAAAATTCTTTCCGTTCGTTTTGTGAACGTTATCCAAATAAATTTAAGGTTAAAATTACTTTTGATGTTGAGTTGGCACAGATGATTTATGCAGGTTCGGATTTGTTTATGATGCCATCAGCAACAGAACCTTGTGGTTTGTCTCAAATGATTGCGATGCGTTACGGAACATTACCGATAGTACATGAAATTGGTGGGTTAAAAGATACAGTGATTCCTTTCAATCCGGTTACCAAAGATGGAACTGGATTTGGATTTTCAGAGTTTAGTTCATATTATCTACTGTATAGTACTAATATGGCGATCGATTTGTATTGGAATGACCAAAAGACTTGGAATCACTTGATCAAAACAGCGATGTCAAAGGATTTCAGCTGGGAAAAATCAAGTCAACTTTACTTGGATCTATATAATAATCTGCTTCAATTATCATAAATTGTAGGTGAAGACAATGACAACTGTTTATTATAATCCGTGGTTAAAACAACACAAAGATCCTTTTGGCGCTGTCCAAAAGGAGACACAAGTAAATTTTTCAATTGTTGCAAAAGGAGAAGCTATCGAGGAAGTTTATTTTGTTATTCGTAAAGAAAATAGTAAGTATAAAAATGAATACTATAAAATGACAAGAGATATAAATGACTCGTATAATTGTTCCTATTTATTCAATCAAGGAAAAGGACTTTATTTTTATTATTTTATGATTCGTCAAGGCAACCAACCCTTTTTCTATGGGACGACAAAAGCTTGTAGTGGTGAAGGGCAAATATATGAAGAGGAACATTCCGTTGTTCCTTATCAAGCAACATGTTTTTCAAAACCTGACAAAGCACCTGCGTGGTACCGAGAAGCAGTAGTTTATCAAATTTTTCCAGACCGTTTTCATAACGGAAATGCCCATAATCAGATCAACCATCCAAAAAGAAACTCTTTTATTTATGGTAATCATAGTGATGAGCCTATGTATATCAAAAACGAGGTTGGAGAAATTATTCGTTGGGATTTTCAGGGAGGAAATTTTTTAGGAATCATTGAGAAAATTCCTTATTTAAAAAAGTTGGGCGTGACTGCTATTTATCTAAACCCTATTTTCGAATCTATTAGCAATCATCGTTATGATACAGCAAATTATTTGAAAATCGATAGTATTTTGGGCGATGAAGCAGATTTTAGAACACTTGTAGATCTTTTACATGAAAATGAGATGCACATAATATTAGATGGTGTTTTTAATCATGTTGGCAAGAACAGTATTTATTTTAATTATGACGGAAGTTACGGAGAAAAACAGGGAGCATACAGAGACTCAGATAGTCCTTATTATCCTTGGTTTACGTTTACTGATTATCCAAGTATTTATAAATCATGGTGGGGATTTGGTGATTTACCAGAAGTTAATAAAGAAAATCTAGTCTATCAAGAGTTTATTTATGGTGAAACAGACAGTGTATTATCAAAGTGGAATAGCTTTGGAATCGATGGCTGGCGATTGGATGTTGCGGATGAGCTGCCGGATTTCTTTATACAAGGGATTCGTCAGAATTTAAATCAATATCCTGAAAAGATCCTTCTCGGAGAAGTGTGGGAAGATGCATCCAATAAAATAGCTTATGATAAACGCCGACAATATATACTAGGTGATAGTTTATACGGCGTGATGAATTATCCATTTCGCTCGATTATTTTAGCTTTGTTGAAAGAAGAAATGACGCCTAAACAGGCCGCTGAAAGTTTGACAACACTAGAAGAAAATTACCCTACGGATATCTTTTACAATAATCTCAACAACTTAGGTACTCACGATACAGAGAGGTTATTGACGATGATGGCTGGCAATAAAACCAAAACTCTGAGCGCTTTTTCTTTAATGACTGTTTTACCTGGCATTCCTTGTGTTTATTATGGTGACGAAGTAGGAATTACAGGGGGAAAAGACCCAGAAAATAGAAAGTACTTTCCGTGGAACAATATGGACTCAACCATACTGAAAGGATTCAAGTATTGGATCAACGTTCGTAAGAAAACAAATGTGCTAAAATCTGGTGACTTTATTCCTTTTTATACTAAAGAATTATTTGGAGTTTTACGCTATGACCCTAGTAATTACTCGCTATATGTTTTAAACTCAACGAACATAGTAAAAAAAATCAATGTAGCTGAGTTTAACTTTACTAAAAATTGTCCAATGACCGATGAAAAAATTGCAACTATTCTAGACGAATTAGAAATAGCTCCTTATGACTGTTGCTTTATTTCGGGTAAATTGTAACTTTTTTTATTGACCAAATAAAAAAACTGCGGTATACTTTGTGCGAGAAATGAATAGCCAAAGAAAGCCATAGAGGTGTTTTTGTGAGTGTAAGTATCTAACCTAAGGAAATGAATAGCTGAAGATTAAACGACCATTTTTTGATGGCTTCTTTAGTGTACTTATGTTTGATACCTATCTTAACTCATAAAAATACCTGATAGATTGCTGTATAACAATCTTTATTTATTGATTATTGAGGGATGAAGGGAAATCTTCATCTCTTATTTTTGTGTTTTAGTTGATTGTACAATCAGAATCAATAAATAGATACAGAGCTAACAAGTAACTTCTTTGGCCAGTCAGATAAAGATAGGTATCTCTAAAAAGAAAAGGAGATACACATGAACCAAGAAACCTATAATAAAACCCAATTCAACAAAATTAAAGAAAAATTGATGAGTCATGCAATGAGTCATTACGGAAAAGAACGGATCAAAGCTTTACAACCAAGCAGTCATTTAGACGTAGTCAAAAAACGTCTTCAAGAAACAGCAGAAGCCAAAGCCCTACTTATGGCAAATTTACATGTACCATTTATGGGGTTAAACAATATTGAACATCTAACCAAACAAGTAGAAAAAGGCTTTGTTTTAGAACCAAACGAATTAGTCAGTTATGCTGATTTTCTTAGAAGCAATCGATTGATTCAATCATTTATGCAAAAGAATGCATTTATTGCCCCTCTTTTAGCTAGATACAGTGAAACTTTACAACTCTTTTCTACTATTGAAGAAGAAATATATCATGTTATTCGTAACAATCAAGTTGAAAATGATGCCAGTCGTGAGCTTCGCAAAACTCGTAGAGGAATACAAGAAACTGAAAAGGAAATTGAGAGTAAGCTAAATGCATTTATTCGAAACAGTCAAAATAAACCAAAAATTCAAGAAGCAATCATTGTTAAGAAAAATGAACGTTTCACAGTACCAATCAAGGCAACTTACAAAAAGCAAATTTCTGGAACAGTTGTTGAGACGTCTTCTAAAGGAACCACCGTTTTTGTAGAACCAACAACAGTGATAAAATTGAATGATAAATTGTTTGAGTTGAAAATGGAAGAAGCCACAGAAATCTATCAAATTTTATCTACACTTACAGGTCTGATTGCTGAGCAATTACCTGCGATCCAGTCCAATCTAGATGTTGTAGCACAATACGATATGATTTTTGCTAAAGCAAAATACAGCAGGGATATCAAAGGAATAGAACCTGAAATTAATCAGGACGGTATTATCAAATTTGTAAATGTGAAACACCCTTTATTAGGTGACAGCGCAGTACCGTTGAATCTATCTGTAGGGAAAGAATATCGCGGGTTGACCATTACAGGACCTAATGCTGGTGGCAAAACGGTTGTTTTAAAAACAATCGGTTTAGTTACGTTACAAACAATGATTGGTGTGCAGATTAGTGCAGAGACTGGGACTAATGTTGGGATTTTTGATCAAATTTTTGTTGATATCGGTGATCAACAAAGTATTGAAAACGCATTGAGTACATTCTCAGGACATATGCGTAATATTTCTGAAATCCTTGTGAGAGCAAAGCAAAACAGCTTGATCTTATTAGATGAAATCGGTAGTGGAACGGAGCCAAACGAAGGTGCAGCATTAGCGATTGCAATCATGGAAGCTTTTTATAAAAAGGGCAGCATCATTATTACAACAACCCATTACGGGGAAATTAAGCGATTTTCCGAACAACATGAAGACTTTCTAACAGCTGCAATGGCTTTTGATCCAGAGAACTTGACACCAAAATATCAATTAATATTAGGTGAAACTGGAGAAAGTAATGCTTTTTGGATCGCCAATAAGATGAATTTAGATGAACAAGTTGTAAAAAAAGCACAAAGCTATTTACACGACCGTAACTATTCAACTAAAAAAGAATATTCTCTTCAAAAAGTAAAAAAAGAAAAAGAGACAACACTATTTCCTACTTATCAAAAAGGTGATCGGGTATTTTGGACAGAAAAGAAAAAAATTGCTCTAGTCTATAAAGAAGTAGAGATGACAAATGATGTAATAATTTACGTAGAGAATGAAGAGATAAAAGTTCATAAGCGTCAGCTGAAGTTAGATAGAAGTGCAAAAGAGTTGTATCCAGCAAACTATGATTTAGATTCACTCTTTGAAGACTATCATGAACGAAAAAAACGCAGAGACCTAGAACGTGGTTCTAAAAAAGCTCATAAGAAATTGAGGAAAGAAATGCAGGAAAGACAAGCTAAGGACAGTCTGTATTATGAAGAGTAGCTGGGTGGGGTAAACCAAATCACTGCTAACCAAGTAGCTGAATTTAGGTAGAATATTTAGCTAGTGCTTGATACAGTAACGTGTATTTTATATAGCCAAGAAATTACTTGCTTCAACGTTTTCAACCCCAATTTTCAATGGTATAATAACCATGGAGGATTATGACAAATGAATGAAAATCAATTATCAGAACGTTTAAAACGTGTAGGGGAGTTAGTTCCTAAACAAAGCCGTTTGGCAGATATCGGTTCAGACCATGCCTACTTGCCTGTGGCATTAGTTTTACAAAAAAAACTTGACTTTGCAATTGCAGGTGAAGTCGTTACAGGCCCATACGAAGCTGCTAAAAAACAAGTGAGAAAAAATGGTTTAGACCAACAAATCAGTGTTCGTTTAGCTAATGGATTAGATGCTGTAAATAAATCAGATGAGATATCAGCTGTGACGATTTGCGGAATGGGTGGAGCTTTGATTCGTGATATTTTAGAGGCTGGCTGGACTAGTCAGCGTTTACAAGGTAATGAGCGATTAATTTTACAGCCAAATATAGGCGAAAGAGCAGTGCGTGATTGGCTGACTATACATGGATATACGATCCTTGAAGAAGAGATTTTAGAGGAAAATAATAAAATTTATGAAATCATTGTAGCATCTAGAGAAGTACAAAGAGTTGCTTATTCAGAAAAAGAACGATTATTTGGACCAGTCTTGTTAAACACACAATCGCCAGTTTTTTATAAAAAATGGCAGAGCGAATTGAGACAACGCCAAAATATTTTAGCTCAATTAGCTAAAGCTACAGGAGATCAGCAAGCTAGAATGCAACAAATAGAACAAGAAATCACTGAAATTCAGGAGGTTTTGTCACATGAGTCTTGATGGTAATACATTTATTGAACACTTTGAAGCATACTGTCCTCAGTGGTTAGCCGAAGAGGGAGACCCAGTGGGCTTACACATCGGTACATTGAATAAAAAATTAAATCGTGTGTTAGTGACTTTAGATGTTCGCCCCGAAGTAGTTGCTGAAGCAATTGAAAAACAAGTGGATTTGATCATTGCCAAACATCCACCTATCTTTAGACCAGTCAAACGTTTAGATACGAATGATCTGCAAACAAAAATGTACGCGGATTTGTTGAAGCATGATATTGCTGTTTTCGCAGCTCATACGAATATGGATATTATCGATAATGGGCTAAATGACTGGTTTTGTGAATTGCTAGGAATTCATGAAACGACTTATTTAACAAACACACACACAATTTCTTATAAAAAATTAGCGGTATATGTACCTGTCGATGAAGCACCTATGATGCGCAAAGTTTTAGGTCAAGCTGGAGCGGGACTTCAAGGTGAGTACGAAAATACTAGTTATTCGTTGATTGGAACTGGCAGATTTACGCCTGTTGAAGGTGCTAATCCAACCATTGGAACAATTGGTAAAGAAGAAACCGTCCAAGAAGCCAAAATCGAAGTGATTTTCCCAGAAACGATTCAAAGTGAAGTGATCCAAACGATGATAGCTGCACATCCCTACGAAGAACCAGCGTATGATTTGTATACAATAGATAATATCAGCAAAGAGTATGGATTGGGAAGAATTGGTAATTTGGAAAAAGCCATACCATTAAGTGAATTTATTGCAATTGTGAAACAAAAGTTTGATCTAGAGGGGCTAAGAATTGTCGCTGAAGATGAAACGCAATTGATTCAGCGTGTGGCCATTTGCGGTGGCAGCGGCGAAAAGTTTTTCCGTGATGCTCTTAAGAAGAAAGCTGATGTTTATATCACTGGAGATGTTTATTATCACACGGCTCATGACATGTTGACAGAAGGCTTGTCAGTGATTGATCCTGGCCATTACATTGAGCAGTTGTGCAAGCCAAAGTTAGTAGAACTATTCAATCAATGGAAAAAAGATTATAATTGGAACGTTACATTTATCGAGTCTGAGGTAAATACCAATCCATTTAAATTTAGATAAAAAAGAAAGAAGGAACAAAAGTATGTACGAAAATTTATTGCCTCGTTTTTTACGCTATGTAAAAACAGAAACACGCTCAAATCCAAAAAGTGAAACAACACCTTCAACACAAACACAAGTTGATTTTGCCCAAACCTTGAAAAAAGAGTTGGAAGAAATTGGTATGAGTGATGTAAAGTATAATGAAACAAACGGTTTTGTGATCGCTACTTTGCCAAGTAATATAGATAAAGATGTTCGTTCCATCGGATTTATTGCTCATATGGACACAGCGGATTTCAATGCAGTAAATGTAAATCCTCAAGTGATTGAAAAGTATGATGGGCAATCAACGATTCAATTAGATAAAGAAGGGAAATTCACCTTAAATACAACTGATTTTCCTAATTTGAAAAACTATAAAAATCAAACATTAATTACAACAGATGGAACCACTCTTTTAGGTGCGGATGATAAGTCAGGAATTGCTGAAATCATGACAGCAATGGAAATTCTAATCAAAAATCCGTCAATCAAACATGGAACGATCCGTGTTGCTTTTGGTCCTGACGAAGAAATTGGTGTTGGTGCGGATAAGTTTGATGTTGCCCAATTCAATGTAGACTTTGCTTACACGATGGATGGTGGACCAGTTGGTGAGTTACAATATGAAACCTTTAATGCAGCTCAAGCAGAGGTTACGATTCAAGGGAAAAATGTACACCCAGGAACAGCTAAAAATACAATGATTAATGCATTACAGTTGGCAATTGATTTTCATAACCAACTACCTCAAAATGAAGTGCCGGAAAAAACAGACGGCTACGAAGGATTCTTCCATTTAGCGCAGATGAGCGGAACACCAGAAGAAGCTAAAATGACATATATTATTCGTGATCACAATCGTGAAAAATTCGAAGCTAGAAAAGCATTGATTAAAAAAATTCAAGAAATCATTAACCAACCATTCGATCAAGAACGTATTCAAATTGATTTATTTGATCAATATTACAATATGGGTGAAGTGATTGAAAAAGATATGAGCATTATTGAATTAGCGAAAAATGCGATGATTGAACTTGATATTGAGCCATTGATAGAGCCTGTTCGTGGTGGTACGGATGGATCTAAAATTTCTTATTTAGGTATTCCTACGCCGAATATCTTTGCTGGTGGAGAAAACATGCATGGACGCTTTGAATTTGTTTCTTTACAAGCAATGGAAAAAGCAACAGATGTGATTGTGAAAATTGCGGAATCTAACGCAAAATAAAAACTAGTTGGTGTTACTAATAGTAAAAAGTAAAAAGAGGGAGTATAGTTGCAAGTAGTGACATACTTCCTCTTTTTCTGTCAAAATTGGACGAGTTCACTATGCTTTTATGTTCAGGAGGTAATCAAATGGAGAATGTAATGATTCTTTTTAATGAAACGTCAGGCAAAGATAAAGGAAAAGAATTAGCCGAAAAGTTTGTGACTTATGCAAAAGATCATGGATTTATGAGCACAAATTTTTTACTAGAACAAGTAGGGCCAGATTGCGATAGTAAAAAAACCGTAGAAAAGGCGAAAAAAGAAAAGATCGATACGCTAGTTTTTATTGGTGGAGATGGAACAATCAATCATAATGTGAAAGATTTTAAGGAAGAGTTACCTCACTTAAACGTAGGGTTTTTACCAGGTGGAACGGTCAATAATATGGCTAGAGTTTTAGGGATTCCTATGAATTTTGAAGCAGCAGCTGATGTGATTTTAGATGGTATTACTAGAAAAATTGATTATGGAATGATTAATCAAAAAGTTATTGTCAGTACCATGACAATTGGACTTTTAGCAGATACGGCGGCTCGTATTAGTCAGGAAGACAAACAAAAGTATGGAAAAATTATTTTCGTGAAGAATTTTTTTAAATTATTAGCCAAGAAAAAGCGCTATCGTTTAGAGATTAAAACAGATAAAGAACAATGGGTAGGCAAAACACAATTGGTTACAGTCACAATGACTAATTCAGTTGGTGGCTATACGAATTTTGATGATTCCGCCTCGCCAGATGACGGCTTGTTTCATTTAACGATTCTGCCCAAATTAAACTTTTTTAAATTAGCTTTTTATCTGCCAAAAATTCTTTTAGGAAAAATCTATGAGATTCCTGAAATAAAATATATAACTGCAGCTGAGATAGATATCAAAAGCATGACTGAAAAGAAAGTAGGTACGCGTGTTGATGGTGATCCAAGTGAAGATTTACCAATTAAGATGAAAGTAGTCAAGCATGGACTAAGCGTTTTTGTACCAAAATCTTAGCATGAATTTTCAATTTTATTGTTTAATTAACTTTACATCGGTTGCTCTTTCAAGGTATTCTAGTAGCAGAGTAATTGTTGGAGGGAAAAGTATGAGTGGTTGGCTAAAACATTTACCGTGGCTATATTTGCTAGTGGTAAATGTATTCGAATTTTTTGTGATGTATTTCGATAAAAAAAGGGCAAAAAGAAAAAGATGGCGAGTACCAGAATTTGATCTTTTATTTATAGGTATTATCGGTGGTGGAATTGGTGGGTTATTGGCACAACAACTTTTTCGCCATAAAACGAGAAAATTACGCTTTTATTTTTTCTTCATTTTTGGTACACTTGTAGCTATTGCGATTATTTATTTTAGTTATAAGAGATAACCGTGAATACAAATTTAGTTGGGAGAAATCATGAAAAACAATTCTAAAACAAAAGTTTTTCTGAATATTGGTTTGTTAGCAATTTTTATTGGTGTAATTATTTATGTGATGGATAATTCTCTTAGTGATATATTTGCTCAATTGATGGAAACAAGTTGGGTTGTTGTCGCTTTGGTTGTATTATTTGGCGTCGTTTATCAAATTGTTGAAGGTCGTTCGATTAAACAGATTGCTTCGTATTTTCAGAAAGATTTCACAACGAAAGATGGTTTTTTCACATCTTGTTATGTAGCTTTTTATCGTGTAATTTCTTTTGGTACGGGAACGCTTCTTTCAGAAATTTATTTCTATAAGAAAAAAGGGTTGGCTGTATCTCAAGGAGTGGGTGTTACAGCTTTACATATGATCATGTATAAAGTCGCTGTTATTTTCTTATCGGTGCTTGGATTAGTTTTCCAATTTTCTTTATTTTATGAGCGTGCTCCCAAAATGATTCCATTTATTTTAGTCGGTATGGTGCTGACATTTTTGATTATTTTTTCTTTATTGATTCTTTCAAGTAGTATAAATCTGCAAGTATTTTTAACAAAATTAGCGGATAAACATTTTAAACGTAAAAGCTTGCGTGATTGGGTAGATAAATGCAACTTACAGATCTATTCATTAAGAGAAACGGTTCAGACGATCACAAGAGATCGTTCAGCTATGATTCGTATTTTTTGTTGGAATGTAGCGAAACTACTATTTTGGTACGTGATTCCTTACATCGTATTGGTTGTGAATCATCCAAATATCGATTTTCTTTTGGTTCTTTCTTTTACTAGTTTTTCTGTTATTTTGTCAGGAGTGTTTCCAACACCAGCAGGAATCGGACCATTTGAATTTGTTTATTTATTATTATTTAGACCGTTAGTTGGTACTGTTGATGCAGTTTCCTCGTTGCTATTATATCGTTTCGGAAGCTTTGTTTTACCGTTTCTAATTGGATTTGGATATGTACTTGTTCAAAAAAGAAAAGAGATCAAAATAGGGCTTCACGATGTTAGGGAAGAAAAGAAAAAAACTTTGGAAGAATAACACTATAGAAAAACAGGTAAGAATAGAAGGGCTTAACTTCTATACTGCCTGTTTTTATTTTACTTTGATAAAGAGATGAAGTTACTGTATGAGAAAAGACTACTATTGAATATAACACTCGTCTTGTTTGTATTTATCAGCATTAATTGAAATAGAATTCATTTCAAAATAGTGTTCAAATGGCTAATATTAGAAAGTGCAATTTTTAGATGAGACCTCTAGTTGAGAAGTTGACAATGGTGTAACTGTTTAATTTTCAGTGTTTTAATCTGTCTTTTATAAAAAATGAGCAGAGTAAAAGAATAGATTTATTAAGAAAAATGAGTATTTTCTGACTAATCTAATAAAATGCTTATAAAATCGATATTTATGCAAAGGAAAGCTTGTTTAAACACTTAAAAATGATTATGATTAAAAAGATATTTTATACTTTATTATGATTAGGAGTGTTTTGATGGAACAAAAACAACTGCGATGGTTTACCGTTGGTCTGATTGCTTTCAACATGGTTTGGGGCTTAGGTAACGTCGTGAATAACTATGCACAACAAGGAATTTCTGTTGTGACTTCATGGATCTTGATTTTGGTATTATACTTTATTCCTTACGCATTGATTGTCGGACAATTGGGTTCAACCTTTAAAGACAGCAGTGGTGGAGTTAGTTCATGGGTGCAAAATACGAGTACAAAACGTTTGGCATATTATGCTGCGTGGACGTATTGGGTAGTACATATCCCTTATCTAGCTCAAAAACCGCAATTAGTCTTAATTGCTTTTGGTTGGGCGATCCAAGGGAATGGAGATATTGTAAATAATTTCTCTGTTGTCGGAATTAGCTTGATTTCTTTAGCTATTTTCTTGGTGTTCTTGCTTTTATCTACAAAAGGATTGATGACTTTAAAAGTTATCGGAGGAATGGCTGGAACAGCAATCTTTGTGATGTCAATGCTGTTTATCCTATTAGCAGTTGGTGCGCCAATGATGAATTCAAGTGTTGAATTTGCTACACCGCACATGGATAAAATCAGTACGTATATCCCTAAATTCGACTTTAGTTACTTTACTACCGTATCCATGTTGGTATTTGCAGTCGGTGGGGCTGAAAAAATTTCTCCATACGTGAATTCAATGAAAAATCCAGCAAAAGAATTTCCAAAAGGAATGATTTTCTTAGCTGCAATGGTAGGTGTTTCTGCTGTTTTAGGTTCATTTGCAATGGGAATGCTATTTGCAAGTAATAACATTCCAGAAGATTTAATGGCAAATGGTGCATATACTGCATTCCAATTATTGGGTGAATATTATGGTGTAGGAAACTTATTGATGATCATTTATGCGATTACTAACGGAATTGGTCAGATCTCAGCGCTAGCTTTTTCAATTGATGCGCCTCTACAAATTCTTTTAGCTGATGCTGATCCAGAATACGTTCCAGCTGCTTTACGTAAAAGAAGTAAAAAAGGAACACTGGTCAATGGTTATTTATTAACTGGTATTTTAGTAAGTATCATTATTGTGTTGCCGATGTTTGGTATCGACAATATCAAAGAATTGGTTAAATGGTTGACTAATTTGAACTCTGTAGTAATGCCAATGCGTTATCTATGGGTCTTCTTTGCCTATATGATGTTAAATAAAGCCTATAAAAATTATACGTCTGAATACAAATTTATCAAAAATCCAAAAATTGCCTTTGGTTTCGGTTTATGGTGTTTCTTATTCACAGCTTTTGCTTGTATTTTAGGAATGGTGCCGAAAGTTGATTTTGCATTAGATCCTAAAGCGTGGTTCTTCCAATTAGCTTCTAATGTTATCACACCAATCGTGTTGATTTTATTGGGAATGATTTTACCAGCGCTTGCTCGCCGTGATAAAAAGAAAGCTCAACTAAATTAAAGAAAAACAGAAGAATGCCTGCAGAGGGTGTTCTTCTTTTTAAATAGTAGATAAAAAGGAGCAGGTGATCAAACCAGCTCCTTTTCTTTATTATTTGTATGAAAAAAATTTATGAATATAGCTAATGTTACTAAAGTCTTTAATTTATGATAGCAGAATTTAGTGTCATAAACAGTATGACTTTTTTTCTAACACATATAATAAAAACCTGTAAACAGAGGGGAAAGAAGTGCTTAACTTCGATAAATAAGTAAGAATTCACGAAGGTTCTCTTCGGGATTTTGCTAACTTTATCTTATTTACGATAGAAAGATTATTTATAAATATTGATCTGAAATAGCCAAATGCTTATTCATTATTTTTGCAAATTAAATTCTTTTGTTAACTTTTCCTTATGATCATAATCATAATTTTCAATTTCAATTGTCACAGGCGAAGTGGAATCTCTTAATTTATACGCTTTTTGAAGCGTGATTGTAGTTCCGGGTAGAATTTCTACTCTCGAACCTTTAAATTTTTTTCTGTTAAATATTCCAGCTAAATAGGAACGCTCTATTCTGATTCCTCCTTGAAAGGCTTTATCATATATTGCGGTATTAAACGTTTGGTTCTCATCACTGTTGTTGGTAAAATCATATGTAATTACTATGATCTCCATTTCATCATATAGTTTCATCACTTCATAATCATTATAGATTGTCACTGTAAAGTCTCCAACTTTAGCAGTTGCAGCATCTGCAGATTTTTTACTATCTTCTCGTCCATGCCCATGTCCAACACTATTTGTTGATAACCCACAAGCTACAAGTATAAATAAAACGGCCATTAAAACTATGAATAAGCTCATTTTTCTCAAAACACCTATCATTTGATCACTCCATCATCATTTTTTACAATTATTCCAATTCACATATTGTAACAAATGAGAAAATAATTAGCTAGCTATTCTGAGAAATGAAGTATGTAACCTAAAATAAAAAAATACAGCGAGCAGAACATAGCTTAGATATACTTTTTTATGATGACTTTTTTAGTGTGTTGTAAAAAGACTGTTAAATCAGATTATTAATATAAATGCTTTTAAAATGTGATAATTATCACTGTTTTTCTTTTAATTTCACATATTTGTAAAAAAATGAGCTTTTTTTTGCTTTTTTACAGGTATAATGAATAGTAAGTGTGTTCTTTTTTCTAAAAAAATGATACGATTTATACAGGAAAAAAATTGAGGAAGTGAGAACGATTAGTAAGCGACAACGTCAATCAGAAAAAGAAGAAAGATCAACCTATCTTTGTAAAGAGGTCGATCCAGATTATTTAGGCCGTGAGGTTTATGCCGATAATGTGGATACTCCATATTCATTTTATTTAGTTCGAAAGCTAAATCTAGCGAAAGATTACCAAAATTTAGCTGAAGGCGAAGCCTTTTTTGATGCAATCTGTGATAGCTGGGATGAAACAGAGGAGTTCGAAGAGTTAGTTGTTAAGAAGATTTACATGTATGTTGAAACAGAAGTGATGTACTACACATTACTTATGGGAAGTTTTGAACCAACTAGAAGAGACCTTCGTATGAATCTAAAACGATGGTTTGAAGAAATTACACTTGAAAAACAGGAGCGTTCACTTGTTTTTCGAGGAGATGCTGCACTTAGCTCTGGTGAAGTACAGGGAATGATGAAACAAATGATTGAAACATCAAATGAAATTTTCCGCCTACGCAAAATGATTACCGATTTAACTGAAATGATCAGTCGGGGGAAAATCGAAATGCATACAGCTAAAAGTGATCCGATCATTTCTAGAAGTATCCAGACGATTCATCTGAAAAGAGCACAACCGTTGGTGATTGAAGAAGATAAAACTGTAGAGGCAACAAAAACAATGCTTCGCTCAGAAAATCCAATTAATGTAGAAGTCGATCTTGACGAAAGCGAAGTTGTAAACGAAGAAGAAGTAACGTCGGAAAAAATAGACGAAACAACAAAGACATGGGAAGTTGTAGGAGAAGAAACAGAAAAAAAGTTGGAGAACGAATTGGCGGGAAAACCAATTCAAGAAGATTTCCAAGTAGAAGAAGAGCCTACAGTTTACCTAAATCAAGAACAAAAAAATAAAGAGGAATCAAACCAAGAGTCTACAGAACGTACTTCATTGAAATTAAAACGCAGACAAATGAAAGCTAAACACAAAGAAGTTGCTGAATCTGAGATAGCTAAAAAGGCGCCACAAGAAACAATGAAATCTGAAATGCTAGACCTTAATCAATTAGTGCTTAACAAAAGAAGGACGAAAAAAGCAACACCAAGTAATTGGCCTCGTTTTTCTAAGCAACTAAAAGCAAGCAAAACAATTGAAGCACCAACGAAAATCCCAAATTTTTCAAAGAGCGAAATGGAAAACTTGGAAGATGAGATTTACTTGTGCTTTATGAATAAACGTATGCGTTTAGGTTCTAAGAAAAGTCATGTTCAGAAAAAAAGCATTTTACGCTCGGACTTGTTGGCTCAAATTAGTCAAGCAGAGTATTTAAACTATTCATGGGGACAAGTACTGAGACAACGCAAAGAGGATGTTTTAATTTGTGGTCGATTAAGTTGTGGCAGTTTAGTCGCTTCCTTAGATGAATTTCTACAAGAAATGCGTGAGGTTGCTTATAGCCGTTCATTATTCGGTAAAAAAGTCCGTTGCTCGGTTGACTTACTACGCCGTTTAGAAGGGTACATTTTAATGGATCAATATATGCAAAACTTGAGCTTGATACCAGTTGAAGAGTAGTTTGAAGTGTATCAAAAAAATCTTAGTTTAGTTGTAAGATTAAGAAAAAATTTTAAGTCTTAAACCTCAGAATATCACCTGAGGTTTTTTTGTAATTAAAAATAGTATATAGGTTCTAAAAAGGTTAGATGAGGGAAAGGAAAGTAAGGAATCGCAAAAGGGTGATTCTATTTTGGAGTAGAAAAATTGTCAGTTTTTAGAACAATCATACTAATTTACGATTGAAAAAACTGTAGAGAGGTAGGAAGATAAACTAATACTAAAAAAAACTTTGATTTTGTAGTATAATTTTCAAGGATAGAGGAAAGGCGGGGACTCAATGAATAAAAATCAAATATATGCAGTAGTTGATATAGAAACGACTGGGACGGATCCCACAATTGATCGGATCATTCAATTTGGTTGTGTGTTGATCCAAGATGGAGCGATCATTTCCCGTTTTGCTACTGACATTAATCCCAATCAAGCCATTTCTAAACAAATTCAAAATCTTACTGGTATTCGTAATTCCCGCGTGCAAAAAGCACCTTACTTTGAAGATGTTGCCTTTACGATTTATAATCTGTTGGCTGATACTATATTTGTTGCACATAATATTTATTTTGATTATTCATTTTTAACACAGGAATTACTTAGATGCGGCACACCCAAACTTAATATTCCCGGGATCGATACAGTTGAGTTGGCACAGATTTTTTTACCGACAGAAAAAAGTTTTCGTTTAGGGGATTTGTCTGAAAGTTTAGGATTGATTCATGATAATCCTCATCAAGCAGACAGTGATGCACAGGTAACGGCTGAACTTTTATTATTAATCGAAGCAAGAATGCGTCGTTTACCATTGATTACAATGGAGACGATCGATCAATTAAGTCAGCAAACAGGTATGGATACTAGCGCATATATTCATCAAATTTATGCAGAAATGAAAAAAGATATTCAACCATTATCAAAAGAACAGCATGTCGTTTCAGGAATTGCCTTAAGAAAAAAAGAAGTCCCCTTATTTGAAGAGAAGCTGTATGGGGAACACATTTTTCCGCAAAAGAAAAAAGCAAAAGAAAAAGTGTTTGCAAATAAAATTGGGTATCGTTCAGAACAAAGTCGAATGATGAACTTAGTTTATGAACATTTTACCAAGTCTGAAACGAAAGATTTATTTATTGAAGCGGCTACAGGTACAGGAAAAACTTTAGGATACCTATTTCCCTTAAGTTATCTAGCAACGCCTGATAATCCAGTTATTATTAGTACGGTATCAATCGTTTTGCAAAATCAATTGGCTGAAAAAGATATTCCATTAGCGAATGATATTTGCCCCAAACCACTGCAGGCAACAATTATCAAAAGTCATCGCCATTATCTTGATTTACAACGATTTAAAGCGACTCTAAAAAATCCTATCCAGCAAAAGCAGTACGCTTTGTATCAAATGGGCGTTTTAGTTTGGTTATTGGAAACAGAAACAGGGGATTTAGATGAGTTGCAATTGGCCAATTTTAATCATGTATTCTGGAAAGAAGTTGCCCATCGTGGAATAGATTTTTTATCAGAAAAAGACTCGCTGTACAAAGAAGATTTTGTCCTTTTTTTATATAAAAAAGTTAGACAAAGTAATGTACTAATCGTAAACCATTCATTTTTGGCACAAGAAACACTAAGAGACATACCAGTCCTTCCAAAAAGTTCATATTTGATTATTGACGAAGCTCATCATTTGCCGGATATTGCTGGGAAAATTGCAAATCGCCAGTTTAATTATCTCTCGTTTAAAAAGCAAGTTAATTTATATTTAGAAGAAGATCAGTTGTTTGATCAAGTCAATCAAATTTTCGGAAAAGAAATAGAAGAACAACGATTGTTGCGTATCTATTGTAAAGCATCAAATGATCTAGTCGAAGAGTTCAGTGATTTATTTTATGAAATGGGACAACTATTTTCAAGTGAAGAACAGTTAACTGTAGAAACAACGCTATTGACTAAACAGATATTTGATCATTTATCATTAGATGGTGAGTCTTCGATCCAAAAAATTGAGATTCTATTAAGCGAAATGCAGGAAATTCAAAAAAGATTACAGCAGTCCATTACTGAACAACTGGACAAATTCACACCGTCTCAACGAATTATTTTTGTGAGCTTATTGCAATTTTTTGAGCGGATAGAGTTTATTTATGAATGCTTTGATATTTATGTGAATGAATGGCATCCCCGTTGGATCAAGGAGTACAATGTAACACCACAAGGCTATGGCTTACTTTCTATCAATGACTTAGATTCGAGCATCTTGCCAGAAACTGCTTGGTATGATCGCTATCAACGAATTTTGTATACTGGTGGAACTTTGAAATTCGGTAATGATAAGAAATATTTACCAAATAAGTTAGGATTGAGGGATGTCTTGTTTAAAACATTGCCAGATCCTTATGACTATGAACAAAATGCCCGATTGTATATTCCAACCGAAGCAATTGCAATCAGCCAAGCAGATGCCACAGCGTTTTCTACTTATATTGCGTCTGTCGTTCTAGAATTGTCTCAGCAACAAGATCGTTCGATGTTGGTTCTATTCACGTCACATGAAATTTTATCCAGTGTTTATTATCGCTTGCATCCACAATTTCTCAATGAGGGCAGAGAGCTTCTGGCACAAGGAATAAGTGGCAGCCGAGAAAGAATCCTGAAGCGGTTTGCATACTCAAAAAATAGTGTTTTATTAGGTGCGGATAGTTTTTGGGAAGGAGTGGATTTACCGGGAGACGCATTATCGCTCTTAATTGTTACTCGCTTACCGTTTGAAAACCCTAAGCGTCCATTTGTAAAAGCGCGTTATGATTATCTTGAAGAAAAAGGAATTCAACCATTCACTCATGAGGCTTTACCTAAGGCGGCACTTCGTTTGCGTCAAGCACTAGGCCGCTTGATTCGTTCTGAAAACGATAGAGGAGCGTTAGTTGTTTTAGATAGACGTTTGATCACAGCAAAATATGGTAAGCGGATGATAAAAGCTTTACCCAAAAGTTTGCCAGTCAAAGAAGCAGCATTAACAGAGATAACTTCTGAGCTAAAGGAATTTTTAAATAATTAAACGAAATAAATTTACTGTCAATCTATTAAATCAAACTGATTTTCTGATATAATAATAACCAGTACGTTTGGAAAGGGCGAGGCCATTGCAAGAACAAGAAGAACAGCATGAAGCAAGAAAAACGAAGATTCTTGTAGGGGTGATTGCGATTTTGTTAGCGATCATTGTAATGATGATTATTTTCTATGTTCGCTCAACACATCCTAGAACACAAGCACAAAAAGAAGCAACAGAAATCGCAAAAGAATATGCACATTTGGAATCCGTTGATAAATTTTATTGGTTTACTAGAAAAGACACTTACTTTAGTGTGACTGGAAAAAATGACAAAGGGGAAGAGTTAGTTGTAATCATCCCGAAATCAGGAGAAAAAGTCACTGTACTAAATCAAAAAGATGGGGTGGAGGAAGGACATATCCGCCAAATTATGGAAACAGATTACAAAGAAAAAGACATTCAAAAAATTAGTTTGGGATTGTATAAAAACGAGCCTACTTGGGAAATTGTTACAAAAAATGAAGAAGGCCTATTAACTTATTATTTACTGTCCTTCAAAAATGCCGAAGAAATCATGGTGATCAAAAATGTCTGACGAGGCTTTTTTTGAACAAGATTATGAGCAATAGAGATACAGGTTATTGATGAAATAAGGGGAAAAAATGAATGGAGAGAGATGCATGGAGATATCAACACGCGCAAAAAAATTAGAACCTTCTGTTACCTTAGCCGCAGCAGCTAAAGCAAATGCACTAAAAGCGGAAGGACAAGACATTTTAAGTTTAACAGTTGGGGAGCCGGATTTTACCACCCCTAAAAATATTCAACAGGCAGCAATTCAAGCGATTGAAAATGGCAAAGCTAGCTATTATACACCCTCGGCTGGAATTAAAGAATTAAGAGAAGCGGTCGTAAAATACATTAAAACATTTTATCAGTTGAGTTATCAGTCAAAAAATGTAATCATAACAGATGGGGCAAAATTTGCTTTGTACCTGTTATTTCAAGCAGTTCTGAATCCAAACGATGAAGTGCTTATTCCAGTTCCTTATTGGGTGAGTTACGGAGAACAAGTGAAACTAGCCGAAGGTGTACCTGTTTTTATCTCATGTACTCAAGAGAATGAATTCAAAGTAACTGTAGAACAATTAGAAGCAGCTAAAACAGATAAAACCAAATTACTTATTTTAAATTCACCTTCTAATCCAACGGGAATGATTTATTCTGAAGCGGAATTGAGAAAAATCGGCGAATGGGCTGTTTTAAATGATATCTTAATTGTATCTGATGATATTTATGGCAGACTAGTATACAATGGAGCAACCTTTACACCGATCGCAACACTATCAGAAGCGATTCAAAAACAAACGATTATCATTAATGGTGTATCTAAAAGTTATGCTATGACAGGTTGGCGGATTGGTTATGCAGTTGGAGATGAGACTATTATTTCAGCGATGAATGATATTGCATCCCAATCAACGAGCAACCCTACAGCTGTTAGTCAGTATGCAGCTGTTGAAGCACTAATTGGGGAACAAGATACGGTAGAAACAATGAGAGTGGCGTTTGAAGAGCGATTAAATAAGATTTATCCAATGTTCGCTGCATTGCCTGGATTCAAGTTGGAAAAGCCTCACGGTGCGTTTTATCTGTTTCCTAATATAAAAGAAACCTTGAATATGTGTGGTTACACAGACGTAACGAAATGGGTGGATGATCTATTAACAGAAGCCCATGTTGCACTCGTAACAGGAGCGGGTTTTGGCGCTCCTGAGCATGTTCGTATTAGCTATGCAACAGACTTAGCTACTTTGGAAGAAGCTGTTAAAAGAATTGCAGCATTTATTGAGAAAAAATCAGTTAATTAAAAACACTTAATTCGGGATAGGTAAAAAAGGAATGAATGGAGAGACGATTGTGAAACAAATTCAAATTATTGATTCAAAAAATCATGTGGGCGAAACGGTTAAAATAGGTGCTTGGATCGCCAATAAACGTTCAAGCGGAAAGATTGCTTTTTTACAACTACGTGATGGAACAGCTTATTTTCAAGGGATTGTTGTAAAAAGTGAAGTACCAGAGGAAGTATTTCAATTAGCAAAAGGATTAACACAGGAAACATCTGTCTGGATCATTGGTGAGATTAGAGAAGACAGCCGCTCAAAATTTGGCTACGAAATTGGCGTGACAGGCATTGAGGTCATTGGAGAAAGCCATGAGTATCCAATCACGCCTAAAGAACATGGAACAGACTTTTTGATGGACCATCGCCATTTATGGCTGCGTTCTTCACGTCAGCATGCTATTATGCAAATTCGTAATGAAATTATTCGTGCAACATATGAATTTTTCAATAATAATAACTTCGTTAAGATTGATCCACCAATTTTAACAGCAAGTACTGCAGAAGGAACAACGGATCTATTTGAAACAAACTACTTTGACCAAAAAGCTTACTTGTCGCAAAGTGGACAATTATATATGGAAGCAGCAGCTTTGGCATTTGGTAAAGTCTTCTCATTTGGTCCGACATTTAGAGCGGAAAAATCAAAAACTCGCCGTCATCTGATTGAATTTTGGATGATCGAACCTGAGATGGCGTTTATGCATCAAGAAGAAAGTTTAGAAGTCCAAGAACAATATGTGGCTTTCCTTGTTCAAAGTGTGTTAGACAATTGTGATCATGCTTTAGATGTATTAGAGCGCGATAGAGAAGTATTGAAAAAATACACACAATTACCTTTCCCACGTATCTCATACGATGAAGCCGTTGAATTGTTGAAGAAAAATGGATTTGATGATATTGAGTGGGGAGATGACTTTGGTTCGCCACATGAAACATTTATTGCCAATTCATTTGATCGCCCAGTATTCATTTTAAACTATCCAAAAGCAATCAAAGCATTCTATATGAAACCACACCCTACTCGTGATGATGTTGTGATTTGTGCAGATATGATTGCACCAGAAGGCTATGGAGAAATCATCGGTGGATCTGAAAGAGCTATTGATCATGATTACTTATTAGAGCAAATTCGTAACCATGACCTAGATGAGAAAGAATATTCTTGGTATTTAGATTTACGTCGTTATGGATCTGTCCCTCATTCTGGTTTTGGTTTAGGGTTAGAGCGTACAGTTACTTGGTTGGCTGGAATCGAACATGTTCGTGAAGCTAGCCCATTCCCACGTTTGTTAAACCGTATTTACCCTTAGGCAATCACATTGAAATTAGTCGTTGGAAGAAGCCTTGTGCTTTGCTTCAACGACTAATTTTTATGAAATAATATTCATTTGGATAAAATATCTGATTGAAAACAGAAAAAGTAAGGCAAATTGTTTAGAATTCAATTGTTTTATGGTAAAATTGACAGAAAGTATAATAAAGGAATGACTCGAATGGAAAACCCAACTCAAATTAAAAGAAAACATTTTCGTTTTCCAGCTTATGATGATGAATTAGGCGTGAAATTAACTTCTGAAAATAAACGAACACTCTTTCAAGAAGAACCAGTGCTCACCCAAACGACAACACAAGTAAAGACAAATACCCCAGTGATTGACCCAGTAATGGTTCAACCAGTGCGAGAAAAACAACCGATGCAAAAAAATACGCAGCATGTTTCTCATAGTCAGGAACAGGTGGCAGAATTAGCTCGTCATAAATCCAATTTACCAAATTACATGATGACTCATAATAAAACAACAACAAAACAAAAAAACAACCTATTTGGAACGATGCCCAAAAAAAGTTCCTACGGTAATGATTTTCAAAATACTTCAGGGAAAAACAAGAAATCAGTGTCAAAGAATTTTACCTATGATACCCGTTCTTATTTTGTCCCAAAATATATTCCAGCTTCTGTGATCCCAGAAGAAAAAGTACCGATGTTAACAGAGCAAGAGTTAGCCACTGCAATGAAGAAGGATCAAGACTCATATCTACTTTTTGACGACGAACCAGCAGCATTTCAAGTAAAAGGGGATGAAGATCCTACAGTTCAAAAATTCAATATACCTAAAGGTTCACCGGAAATCCCAGTAACAAGGCGTCAATACCAACAAATCAAACCTGATATGGAACGTTTTGGTAAAGAAGAAGATATCAGTCATACGTTGCCACGTTCTAGAAAAGAGCTAAAAACTGCGAAAGAAAAGGCTAAAAGTCAAACAGCTTATGGTCAAAAAGTAGCGGAAGCAGAACAAGAGAAAAAAAGAGGTATCTTAGATAAATCCTTAAGTGGAATTATTGAAGATTCAAGTATGGAATTAGAAAATAGTAAGTATTTTGAATAGTTATTAATCATCCATCACCTAACAACAAATTGAGTGATACAAGGGTTAATAAAATTCATACAAAGATAATGACGCTAGAAAAGTGTCCAAATATATTTCGAACTCTCGAACAGATTGTTTTTTCAATCTGTTCTTTTTTTTTTTCTTTAACATGGCTATATTTTGTAAGGAATTCCTTATGTGAACAGAAAAGTGTTCAGTATTGGAGTATAAAATAAAGTCGTTGTGCTATAGAATGTTAACTGGGGGGATATTAAATTGAAAAAAAATATATTTTACACTGTTATTTTATTAAGTTTGTTGTTGTTTTTTAGTTGCGCTGTAGCTCTACAAAGCTCAACGGAAAAATTAAAGGCTGAGTCAATTTTACCACCACCGAATGCGAATGATGAAAGTTTGAAAAAGCTTGACCTATTGTCGAAAAACAGTTGGATTCCACTGTTAAATGGTAAATCAATCCCTGATTATCCTAAATTAATTGCTGAACCCGATTTTCTTACACGTTTTAAAGTATCAGAAAGGTATGATTACATTCAAATATCACCGGTTCAAAGAACTAGTGACAAGGTATCTGTCAAACAAGTTATTAATACGGTGCCAGGGAAAATCTACCAATTTTCAATAACAGTTGATAGTGTAACTTCAGATCATGGATATAACGGTTTTAGTACCAAAGACTCGGTATTTGTTTTTCCAGGAACCGAGTATCCTAATTTAGATTCTTCCTATTATGTTAAGCAAGTAAATCAATTTCAGAATGCTAGAGATAAGATCACAACGAGTATAAGAAAGGTATTCGTGGCAACATCAGATAAAGCGACAATTGAATTTTCGGTTCATGGAAACGGTGTTTTTAATAGGAATAATGGATTTTTTAAGACGTCTTCTTTCGTGGATTTGAATCATGCTGTTGATGAATCAAAGGCTTTAATAGAAGATCTATTTACTGATAGTACACATACAGCAATCAAACTCAGTACAACCCAACTTAAAATAAATAAAGCAAAAGCACTAGCGAGTGAAGTACTAAATGAAACATTAAAAGCCAACTACCTTAAAGAAATAACTAAAGCGCAAAATCTATTGAACAAGGTGAGTATGACATTAACTGTGGACGGGTTGACTGATGATCGAACTACTCTAAATAGCACAACGATTAGAGCTAAAACCTACCCTAATGCATTTGTGTGGTTTTCAGGTCATGAGGACATTCCAAAAGGCTCGCTTGAGTCCCAAGTTGAAGGGGATGGGTATCGCTACCAAATAAGAGCTGATAGTAATGGGGATATCGTTTATAAATTACCAGAAGGTAGTTATTTTCGAGGGAAACAAGAGATTATGATCAGAAGTGCCCTACATGGTAAAGTAGTGGTGAAGAAACAAATTGTTGAAGATGTCAGTGCACCATTCAAACCGATAGTGACATCGCTAAAAGACGTCAGTAATCAAATCGAAGGACAAGCAGAAACCGAATCTACAGTAAAAGTGTTTGATAGCACGACGAATGACCTTATATTTTCTGGTAAAGCAACTCGAGACGATCAATTTGTAATAGACATTCCTCAGAGTCAAAGGCCGTTGAAACCCTATAAAAAATATTATGTTACGGCTACCGATTCTAGTGGCAATCAAAGTGAACGCTCTGAAATTTTAGAAGTTCAAGATACTCTTGCACCAGAAGCAAAACCTGTACTTCAAATTTTAAATATTGGTGATGGGTTACCACCTGTGGAAAGTTTAATTATGGATTTATCAGATAATGCTGGTGCAGATCAAGTGGATATAGAAATAACAAAACAACCAGATTTATCAAAACCTGGTTATACGGAAGCTATCTTGGTGCTTAGAGATAAAGCAAAAAATCAGTTGGAACTGACTATTCCTTTTTTTATCAAAAGCGAAGACACAGTTGACGATGGAAAAACTTTTCTTTTTGGACAATCAATTACGGTTCTGGCAATAGATTTTCCTAAGGAGAAAGAGGCGCAAAAACAATTCATACTAGAGCATAGTAAAGCAAGCGCAATAAATATGAAAACGCTAGAAAACAGAACAAATGAAATTAATCTTACATTTGATGATAATATTCAACAACCTGGGATTTATGAAGCAACACTAAACATAGATTCTTTAAGCAAAAAAATCGTTCTGAAACTTTCAAAGGGTAAGATAGAAATTGAGGATTTTCCAACAGACATTTCATTTGGCACGCCTACTATACAATCAAATACAACTTACATTCCATTAGAAAGTAATATGAAAATGATCATCAAAAACACGCAATATTACCAAACAGGATGGGCATTGAAATCAAGATTTAAAAAAGTACTTCAAACAGAGGATGGTATAATAACGGCATCTGATATTGTTTTTCAAGACAATCAGGATATCAAATATATGACAGAATTAGCAGATATTGAAATATATAGGCAAAAAGGACCATCTAGTGAGCGTATCAAAGAATTTGATTTTGGTAAAAACAATAACCAAACATTCTTATTAAAAATGGTGCCAGGGAGTCTATTAAAAGACAAAGTATATACTGCACAAATCATATGGACAGTTGAGACTGGTCCATAATTATTAAAAATGAAAGATTGAATTTGTTTTTAAATTTCCCCTAAGCTAAAATTTTTTTTGGTTTAGGGGATTAATTATGAAAACTAATGGCTAATGAGTTTTTTACAAGTAATAAAAAATTGAATAAATCAACAATAAGGCCGGAAATTACAACAATACGACTATTTAAGTAAGTAAGCATTTTTCAGGTCAGCTATCTATGCCTCTTATGACTGATATCTAAATTATAGCGTTCTATTTCTTATGTAATTATCTAGCTGTTTTGGGTTGATTATTTTTTTGATTTATACGATAATGGAGAACGTACAATTTTACAAAAATGACAAATTTATTTTTTACATATAGCCAGTAAGAGAAGAGGATTATCATGGAAAAAACAGAAAACGTATTGTATCATTTTGTGGGAATTAAAGGTTCTGGGATGAGTTCGTTAGCACTTGTATTATTTGAAAAAGGATTAAATGTACAAGGTTCTGATGTCGAAGAATATTTCTTTACACAACGTGATTTAGAAAAAGCTGGTATTACTATTTTACCTTTTAATAAAGAAAATATCTCAAAAGAAATGATCGTTATAGCAGGAAATGCATTTCCTGATACACATGAAGAACTAGTACGCGCCAAAGAATTAGGTGCAGAAGTCATTCGTTATCATGATTTTATTGGACGTTTTATTGAGCCGTATACAAGTGTTGCAGTAACAGGTTCTCATGGGAAAACGAGCACAACAGGTTTACTATCTCACGTATTGACTGGAATTGCACCAACGAGCTATTTGATTGGTGATGGGACAGGGCATGGTGATCCGAAAGCTGAGTTTTTTGCTTTTGAAGCGTGTGAATATCGTCGTCATTTTCTTGCTTATTCTCCAGACTATGCAATCATGACGAATATTGATTTTGATCATCCAGATTATTATAAGAGTATTGAAGACGTCTTCTCAGCCTTCCAAACAATGGCTAATCAAGTGAAAAAAGGTATTTTTGCCTACGGTGATGATAAATACTTACGTCAATTAAAGTCTGATGTTCCAGTTTATTATTATGGATTAGCAGATGATGATGATATTCAAGCTAAAAATATCGAACGGACAACGCAAGGCTCTTCATTTGATGTTTATCACGATGAGAAATTTGTTGGCCACTTTGTGTTACCTGCTTTTGGCCAGCATAATATCATGAATGCATTAGGTGTGATTGCTGTAGCTTACTTTGAAGATTTAGACATGGAAAAAGTAACTGAAGAGATGTTAACCTTCGAAGGGGTAAAACGCCGTTTCACAGAGAAAAAAGTTTCTGATATGATTATTGTAGATGATTACGCACATCATCCAACTGAAATCATCGCAACGATTGATGGTGCTCGTCAAAAATACCCAGACAAAGAAATTATTGCTGTTTTCCAACCTCATACATTTACACGCACAATTGCGCTGATGGATGAATTTGCTGAAGCTTTAGATTTAGCAGATCAAGTTTACCTTTGTGATATTTTTGGTTCTGCTAGAGAAAAACAAGGTGATGTAAAAATCGAAGATCTTGGCAATAAAATCGAAAAAGGCGGACAAGTGATTAAAGAGGATAATGTTTCGCCTCTCTTAGATCACGAGAATGCTGTAATTGTTTTTATGGGCGCAGGAGATGTTCAAAAGTTCGAACAAGCTTATGAGACATTATTGAGTAATACAACTAGAAATGTTCTATAAAAAGAGCATATAACGCTAAAAATATATAATTTTTCCAAAAAGAAGTCTTAACAGTTTGCTTAAGGCTTCTTTTTAACTTGCCTTTTATTGTCATTTTGGTACAATTATCTTATCATTAGTGGAGGTGTACTAATTTGAATATCGGAAAACCGAGAAAATTAGGCAAAACCATCGAAGATATTGAGGAAGGCGATTCGCTGTCTTTAACTGAGTCGATCGAAGATAAAGATTTACTTCTTTATTTGGGCTTAACCAACGATGCCAATCCTTTATATATCCAACATGATTATGCCCAAAAAACGGAATATGGCAAACCAATCGTACCATCAATTATGCTGATGGGAATCATTACTAGTGCAATTTCAAAGCATTTACCAGGACCTGGCTCTCATGTAGTCAATTTTTCGGTGAACTTTGTTGAACCAGTTTTTCACTACGAAACACTCACGTTTCAATTTGAAGTGATCAAAGTGGATAAAATGAAAGATGTTGTGACGATTTCAATTGAAGCTGTCAACGAGGAAGAAGCTCGAGTACTTGATGCAGTCGTGATGGTTCAACCGCCACAAGTCACATTAGCAGAATTAGAAGAGAAAGAGGGAAAAATAAATGAATAACGGAGCAGTAGTAAATGCCGGAATAAACAAATTTTATTCAAAAATCTATGCATTTTTGGCGATGGGAATTGGAGTAAGTGCGTTAGTATCCTATCTGATTTTGACTGTTTTTCCAGGTGTCTTAATCGCACTAATTAAATCACCCGGTTTATTTTTCGGTTTATGGCTAGTTGAAATTGGACTGGTACTATTTTTAGGATTCAAAGCACAAAAAAATCCAACTTTAGCAATCAGCGGTTTTGTAGCATATTCCATTATAAATGGTGTGACGATTTCTGCGACTTTGCTAATGTACGCTCAGGCAACAGTGGTCAGTGCATTTGTAAGTGCAGCTGCGACTTTTGGAGCGATGTCATTAGTCGGAATGTTTACGAAAAAAGATCTATCAGCAATGGGTCATGCAGCTTATAGCGCATTGATTGGAATTATTATTGCGATGGTCATTAACTTCTTTTTCTTGAAAAGTAGCGCTGTATCATTTTTCATTTCAATTTTGATGGTGTTGATTTTTGCTGGGATTACAGCTTACGATAACCAAAGAATTCGTCAAGTATACAATCAAACAGGTGGGCAAGCAGGAACAGGTATTGCAGTATTCTTTGCTTTACAACTATATCTTGATTTTATCAACTTATTCTTAGCATTTTTACGTATTTTTGGTAAAAATAATTAATAAAAAAATATTTCATGAACAGTATTCAGAGAAATCTGAGTACTGTTTTTTTGTTTTCTTATACGTAATATACAGTTTAATGTGAATTAAAATTCATTTCAAGTTTTGGGAATGATTAAAAATTCATTGACTATCTTTGGGCTTTGATTTATACTTTTATGAAATTAGAGAATTATATATGATTACTAATACGGGATGGTGTGAACGATGAAAGAGTATGAAGAAGTACCTGAGGGATTTAAATTTTATGGGACACATGTTGGAATAAAAAAAAGAAAAAAAGATTTCGGGTTGATCATAGCTGACAAAGTATGTCACGCTGCAGCAGTATTTACAAAGAATGCATTTTGTGGAGAATGCATTCCAATCGGAAAAGAGCATATTAAAAATAACGAGTTACAAGCTATTGTTGTGACTAGTGGTATAGCGAATGTTGCAACAGGAAAAACCGGCAGAGAAAATGAATATAAGATATTAAAGAAAATATCCAACAAACTAAAGATTGAAAAAGAAAATATCTTACCTTCATCTACAGGTCTAATCGGACCTCAGCTACCAATTGAGATTATAGAAGGTTTTTTTGAGAATCATCCTCTTGAATTAGAAGTCAATTATGAAAATTTTGCCCATGCTATCTTAACAACGGATCAACGAATCAAAGTACGTAGTTTAAAAATCGGAGATGTAAAAATTTTAGGAATTGTCAAAGGTTCTGGTATGATTGAGCCAAATATGGCGACGATGTTAGCATATATCTTAACGGATGCTAAAATAAGTAAACAAGCGATTTACCCTATGCTGAAAATAGCAGTGGATCAATCATTTAATACAATGAGTATTGACTCAGATACTAGCACAAGTGATACAGTAGCTTTATTAGCTAGTGGACATCATGAATTTAAACAAGAAGAGTTACAAGAATCGCTGAATCAAATTTGTAAAGAATTAGCATTAGACGTTATCAAAGATGCAGAAGGCGCAACAAAAACAATGTTTGTCACTGTTAAAAATGCTGAAAGTCAGGAGCAAGCAAAAAGAGCTGGCAAATCAATTATTAACTCGCCTTTAGTAAAGACTGCATTATTTGGACATGATCCTAATTGGGGGCGTATCGCAATGGCCCTTGGTAAAACAGAAGGATTAATATTTAACCAAAATAAAGTAGATATCTATTACGGCGAATATCTTATTTTTTCAAAAAATCGAGAAGAAAAACAAAATAGCAGTAAGATCGCAATGTACATCGAAAAAAATGAAGATATTTATATAACCGTAGACCTTCACCAAGGATTAGAAAGTTTTCAGGTGATTGGTTGTGATTTGAGTTATGAGTATGTCAAAATAAATAGTGACTATTCAACGTAATGGTGAAAAACAAAAGGTCAGCAGAGTGAGCTTTACTATCTAACTTTTCATAAAAAGCTAAAATCTAAATGAGACAAAGAAAACCTCATTTAGATTTTCCTATTTTTAATTCTCGCCTCTTTTAATTTACGAATGTATGTTCTATAATAAGTAAATGACAGGTGGGATTGAACATGCAGAATACTCAAAGAATCGCAGTTCGTAGGTTAGTGGAGTTTATTTTACGCCGAGGCAGTATTGATACTAGGCACACCAGTGAACATACAGCTTTAGAGGGAGCGAAAATTCATCGTAAGCTTCAAAAAGTAGCTGGTGAAGAGTACAAAAAGGAAATCAAACTAGCAATAGACATAGAGTTAAACCAACAAAACTACATAATTGAAGGCCGTGCTGACGGTATTTTTATTGATGAAAACAAACGGACAGTCATCGATGAAATCAAAACATCAGAACCAGCATTTTCAGAGTTGTTAGAAGAACAACTAGATATGTATTGGTATCAAGTGATGTGTTATGGACACATCTATTGCCAGCAGGAAAACTTAGAAAAAATTACTTTACAGTTGACCTATTATCAAACAACAACCAACGAAATCACTCGTCAACAAAAAGAATTTACGAGAGAGGAACTAAAAGATTTTTTTAATGACTTAACACAAAAATATGAACAATGGCTGATTTTTAAAGCAAATTGGCGTATAACCCGCAACCAATCATTAAAACAACTTACATTCCCTTACGGAGACTTTCGAGCAGGTCAAAGAGAATTGGCGACAGCAGTTTATAAAACGATTTTAAGTGATCAAAAACTCTTTGTTGAAGCGCCGACTGGAACAGGTAAAACGATCTCTACCCTGTTTCCAACATTAAAAGCAATTGGTGAAGAACAGGCAGAAAGAATTTTTTATTTAACAGCCAAAACTATCACCAGGCAAGTAGCGGAAGATGCTGTGGAGGCAATGAAACGAAAAAATCTGGAACTTAAGAGTGTTACTTTAACTGCTAAAGATAAAATTTGTTTTTTAACAGAACGAAACTGCACTCCAGAGGCATGTATATTTGCAAATGGTTATTATGATCGTTTAAATGAAGGCTTATGGGATTTATTAAATAATGAAAATCAATTTACTCGTGAAGTGATTGAATCATATGCACGTAAACATACATTATGTCCTTTTGAATTATCTTTGGATGTTAGCCTATGGTGTGATTTAGTCATTTGCGATTATAATTATTTATTTGATCCAGTTGTGTACTTAAGGCGATTTTTTGATGAGCAAACAGAGGAAAAAGAAAATATCTTTTTGGTGGACGAGGTTCATAATTTAGTGAATCGCTCGAGAGAGATGTACTCGGCAGTTTTATCCAAAAATAAACTAATTGTTCTAAAAGAGGTTCTTGATAAGAAACAGAAAAAATTGATTCAAGGAATTGATAAAGTTGAAGAAGAGTTAGATAAGATTAAGCTTGTTTGTGATGAGGAGGAAAGAGAATTTATACAGCAAAGCGAGCCCCTCGACTCCCTTGTCAAATCAGTGTACTCTCTCTCTGAAAAAATCAAAGAATGGTTGCCAGAAAATCAAGATTTTACTGAACTAAATCAAGTGTTAAGTGTTTATTTTGACTTGTTGAATTACACTAAAATCAGTGAAGGATATGATACCCATTATTGCACCTATGTAAACTGTCAAAACTATGATATTGTTGTTAAGCAATTTTGTATTGATCCATCATTTCTATTACAACAAAAATTAGAAAAAGGTAAAGCAAGTATCTTATTTTCTGCAAGTTTAACACCACTGGATTACTATCAAGAAATTCTAGGTGGTGGTGTTCAGAGTTTACGATATAGAATTCCCAGTCCCTTTCCGAAAGAAAACCAATTATTAGTAATCGAAAATTATATTCAAACAACGTATAAAGAACGTGAAAGTAGTTATGGAAAAATAGTTGAAAGTTTAACCAATATGGTCCAACACAAAAAAGGTAATTATTTTGTGTTTTTTCCATCTTATTCATATATGGATATCGTTTATGATTTATTCCGACATAAAAATCCCGTGATAAAAACGAAGATTCAAGAAACATCGATGAACGAAGCTGAACGAGAAGCTTTTTTAGCGGAGTTTATTTCAGAACCAAAAGAAACATTAGTTGGTTTTTGTGTCTTAGGGGGTATTTTTTCTGAAGGTATTGATTTAAAAGGTACAAGATTGATTGGCACTGCAATTGTTGGTGTTGGGTTACCTCAAATCAATCATGAGCAAGAACTAATCAAAGATTATTACGATCAGAAAAAAAATCAAGGATTTCAATTTGCTTATCAAATACCTGGAATGAATAAGGTTTTGCAAGCGGCAGGAAGAGTCATCAGAGATACGGATGATAAAGGGATTGTTCTTCTTTTAGATCAGCGCTTTACAACCAATGCTGTTCAACGTTTCTTTCCAGCTCATTGGAATGGAGTACAAACTGCGTTTTCACCTGACGGAACGAAGCAACTTCTGCATCAATTTTGGCAGTTAAACCAATCAATCGACGATAGAAAAAAGTAGCTCTAACTGGTATACTAAAAAAAGATTATAAGAAAAGACGAAATTGATTTTTAAAAATTAGCGTTAATCTTTCAAAAAGTGTCATCATAATTACTTGAAAAAGCCGATCATCAGATATTCGGCTCTTTTTTAAGTAGAACGTTCACTGACTTATCTAAATAAAAAAACAATAAGGAGACTAAAAATGAAAACTATATTAGTTTTACATACTGGCGGTACTATTTCGATGTCTAAAGAGGTAGATGGAAATGTCACGACAAACCAAATGAATCCTTTACTGAACCAAGAAGAATTGTTAGCAGGAAAAGTAAATTTAATCGTAGAGGCAATTTTTAATATTCCTTCCCCTCATATGACTTTGGAACGGATGCTAGAGTTAAAACAACGTATCCAAAAAGCATATTCTGAAAATATTGATGGTGTAGTGATTACTCATGGAACAGATACACTGGAAGAAACGGCGTACTTTTTAGATATTACGTTGGAAAATAAAATCCCTGTAGTTCTAACAGGTGCGATGCGTTCAAGTAATGAAATTGGAACAGATGGGTTATATAATTTTATAAGTGCAGTTTGGACAGCATGCTCAGATGAATCTTACGGTAAAGGTGTACTCGTTGTGATGAACGATGAAATTCATACGGCTCGTTATGTAACTAAAACCCACACAACGAACGTTGCAACATTTCGTACACCGACCTTTGGCCCTATTGGGATGATTGCAAAAGAACGGACTTTTTTTGCTAGTGAAGTGTGTTCTCAGGAAGTATGTGATATCCAAACGGTTGGGGGAGAAGTTTATGTGATTAAAGCCTATGCCGGTATGGATGGTAGTTTATTTGATTTAGTAGATAATAACCAAACCCAAGGTATCGTGATTGAAGCGTTAGGAGCAGGAAATCTTCCACCAGAAACACTCCCTGCAATAGAGAAACTTTTAGCTAGAAACATTCCAATTGTTCTAGTTTCTCGCTGTTCTAACGGTATCGCTGAAGATATTTATGATTATGAAGGCGGCGGTGTTAATTTAAAGAAAATGGGCATTATTTTTTCTAGAGGTTTAAACGGACCGAAAGCTCGGATTCGCTTAATTGTAGGATTAAATAGTGGAAAAAAATCCCAAGAATTGGCTGATTTTTTGAGTGAATAGATAAAGTAGAAAAGAAACATCAGAGTTTTTTTAACAAACTGATGTTTCTTATTTCGACTTTATTTTAGCGATAATTTGTAAATTGTAATTCTACTGGTAACTCTAAGTTTCTAAGCAAAGTAATCACTTTTTGTAAATCATCCCGACTTTTTCCAGTTACTCTGATTTTGTCTTCTTGAATTTGTGATTTCACTTTAATGCCGGAATTCTTAATAGCAACGTTGATTTTCTTTGCATTGTCTTTGTCGATTCCACTAATCAAGTCGCCATATTGACGGGCAGAACCACCAAGTGCTTTTTCACTTGCTGAGAAGTGGATATTTTTGATAGGTACTCCACGTTTAACCAGTTTACTGAATAAGACATCTTTAACTTGTTCTATTTTGTAGTCGTCCTCTGCAACGACTACAAGTTTGTCATTTTCTAACTTAATATCAGCAATCGATCCTTTAAAGTCAAAACGATTTTTGATTTCTTTCAACGCAATCTGAATCGAATTTTTTACTTCTTCCATGTTCATTTCAGATGTTACATCAAAGCTTGCTTCTTTTGCTGCCATTTGATAATCTCCTCCCGCTATTTCGTACTTTTATAGTACCATTAAATAGGTAAGAAACAAGTGAAAAAGTCGTTTTTCCTGACAAAGCTTATTGTGAAGGAAAAGTAGACGGAAATAAGCTAAAATAATCCTCATTTTAATCAATTTCTCTTTTCTTTTTTTGAGGGAACTGTTATTCTAAATCGGGGCATTTTTGTTCAAGGTAGTAAAGAACAAGAATTGAGGAGTCAGTTTATCTATTATCATTTACAAGTCAGGTTGGCTTTATGATAGTAAGCATAATGATTTTTCAGACAGAGTGAAAAGAGCTAACTAGGCTCTTAAATTAGGAGGATACCGATGAGCAAATGGATTATTACATACAAACAAAGTGAGATGCTAAAAAAGTTTGCTGTTATTTTTGTTACGGGTATTTTAGTAGCAATTAGTTTAAACTTTTTTTTGATTCCAGCAAAAGTTTTTTCTGCAGGAATGAATGGTGTTGCGCAGGTTATTGCAACATTACTATATACTCACTTGTCGATTACGATGGATACAGGTCTTTTTATTTTACTATTAAATATTCCAATTTTTGTTTTAGGTTTTTTAAAATTAGGGAAAGAGTCAACGATTTACAGCTTTTTAAACGTGGCATGGGTTTCGCTAACTACGATTTTACTTCCTATTGAAGTGGTGACAACGAATCCATTGATGAATGCAATCGTGGGTGGTGTATTGATTGGTATCGGCGCAGGGTTATCATTAAAAATGGGTTTTACGACTGGTGGTATGGATATCATCTCACTGGTTTTATCTAAGACAACGGGTAAGACCGTAGGTAATTATATGTTTATGTTAAATGGGATCATTGTTGTTATTGCGGGGTTTGTTTTTGATTGGGAAAGTGCTTTATACACGATTATTTCAATTTATTGTATGACACAAGTTGTAGATACGATACATACAAGTCATCAAAAAATAACTGCTATGATTGTGACAGTTCAACCCGAAGTCGTTACTCAGGCGATTTCAAAACAAATGATTCGTGGGATGACACTGCTTCCGTCGATGGGAGGGTATTCTGGTGTTGAAGGGCGGATGATTATGATGGTAATTACTCGCTATGAATTATATGATTTGGAACAAATTGTTTATGAAGTAGATGAAAATGCCTTTATGAATATCATTCCAACTCATTCAGTGCTTGGGAGATTTGCTAATGAAGATGAGCAGCGGATTTTCAAAAGTACGGGTAGTTTTCCAGAAGTAAAAAAACGCAAGATGAAACAAAAATAGAAGTGTTACAGTTAAGTTCGTCAAAGTGTCTGGATTTGTTCAGCAGTTTGGCGGATTTTTATAGTTTTAACTACTTAATTAATAAAAAAAAGATAGAAATGTTTTGGATATATCGAGAAAAAATTCATAGACTGATTCATTCTTTTTTAGACAAAAAGAAGAAAGTGTCTTTAGTTTTGTGAAAGTTTAGACAAAACTTTTCTGAAAAAGGTAATTTTAGTAGAAAAGTACTAAAAAGTCTGCTAAAATATAACTGTTGGTTAAGGGTGTCCTTAACAAATAAAGTTTTTTTAAAACTTAGGAGGAATTTTATTATGCCATTAGTATCAGGAACTGAATTTCTTAAAGCAGCTCGCAAAAGCGGCTACGGTGTTGGAGGATTCAATACAAACAACCTAGAATGGACAAAAGCGATTCTTGAAGCTGCAGAAGCTAAAAAAGCGCCAGTTTTGATCCAAACTTCTATGGGTGCGGCTAAATACATGGGTGGATACCAAGTATGTTACGATTTAGTAAAAGACTTGATTGATTCAATGGGAATTACTGTACCAGTAGCTCTTCACTTAGATCACGGTAATTATGAAGATGCATTAGAATGTATCGAAATCGGCTACACTTCAGTAATGTTTGATGGTTCTCACTTACCATTTGAAGAAAACATCGAAAAAGCTAAAGATGTTGTTGCTAAAGCACACGCTAAAGGCGTTTCTGTGGAATGTGAAGTTGGTTCAATCGGCGGAGAAGAAGACGGAATCATCGGTTCTGGCGAATTAGCTGACATTCAAGAGTGTGTACAAATGGTAGCAACTGGTATTGATTACCTAGCTTGCGGGATCGGTAACATCCATGGTTCTTATCCAGAAAACTGGACTGGATTAGCATTTGATCACTTACAAGCAATCGCTGACGCTGTTGGTGACATTCCATTAGTATTACACGGTGGATCAGGTATTCCTTTAGAGCAAGTTCAAAAAGCAATCTCAATGGGCGTTTCTAAAATCAACGTTAATACTGAGTGTCAAGAAGTATTTGCAGCTGCAACACGTAAATACATCGAAGAAGGCAAAGATCTTGAAGGTAAAGGCTTTGACCCTCGTAAATTATTAGCACCAGGAACAAAAGCTGTTACTGAGTTAGTTGAACAACGTATCGAATGGTTCGGTTCTGCTAATAAAGCATAATTATTTTTTATAACTGATTAAAACTGGAATGACGCATTTGCCGTTGTTTCAGTTTTTTATTATTTCCAATTTTATGTATTAGCTTCTGTTGTTCGATATTCGTTAAAATACTGAGAAAAAAGAAATGAATTATGAAAATAAACTAAATGGGTCAGCTGTTGCCTTTTTTATTATTCTTTAATGTGTTAGAATAGTTTGGGTATATTATAAAAAAATAAAACTATTGTTTTACATAGATAGGTGAGAATAAAAAATGAAAAAAATCGTAATCAACGGCAATCGTCCATTAACTGGAGAAGTATCTATCAGCGGAGCAAAAAACAGTGCAGTGGCATTGATACCAGCAGCTATCTTAGCTGATTCACCAGTAACTCTAGATGGTGTACCAGATATTCAAGATGTCCACTCATTAATTGAAATTCTAGAAATCATGGGTGCTAAAACTACATTTAGTGATAATACACTTGTTATCGATCCAACAGAGATTGTTTCAGTTCCAATGCCAAAAGGCAAGATCAATAGTCTTCGTGCGTCTTATTATTTTATGGGTTCATTGTTGGGTAAGTTTGGTGAGGGAGTTGTCGGTTTACCTGGTGGCTGTTATCTAGGACCTCGTCCTATTGATCTTCATATCAAGGGATTCGAAGCACTTGGTGCCAATGTAACGAATGAACATGGCGCAATGTATTTAAGAACAGATGATGGACTTCGCGGCACTAGAATATTTATGGACATGGTATCAATTGGCGCGACGATTAATGTAATGTTGGCTGCGGTCAAAGCAGAAGGAAAGACAATCATTGAAAATGCTGCTCGTGAACCAGAAATTATTGATGTTGCGACTTTATTGAATAATATGGGTGCAAATATTCGTGGTGCGGGAACGGACATTATTCGAATCGAAGGTGTTGAAAAATTACATGGTTGTCGTCATTCGATTATTCCTGATCGAATTGAGGCAGGTACCTATTTAGCTTTAGCTGCAGCGATGGGGGAAGGCGTAAAAGTACGCAATGTAATCTATGAACACCTAGAAAGCTTTATAGCAAAGTTACAAGAAATGGGTGTCAACATGACGATCGAAGAAGATATGATCGAAGTGCATCCTTCTCATGACTTAAAAATGACTACAGTTAAAACGTATCCATACCCAGGCTTTGCAACAGATTTACAACAGCCGATCACACCATTAATGTTAAAAGCCAAAGGAACAGGGGAAGTTATTGATAGTATCTACGCACAACGGACAAAGCATATCCCAGAATTAGTTCGTATGGGTGCGGATGCCTCGATTGAAGGAAATATGATCGTTATCAATGGACCAACACAATTACATGGTGCAGAAGTTGTTGCCTCTGATCTTAGAGCAGGTGCTTGTTTAGTCATTGCTGGATTAATGGCAACAGGTACAACTACTATATATAACGTAGAATACATTTTACGTGGATATGACCACATTATTGAAAAATTAACAGCACTTGGTGCAGATATTGAAATGATTGAGACAGAAGAAGAAATTGAGGTGGCTAAATGAGTGACTATTTAACGATGGCAGAGCTTGAAAATAGTACATTAAAAGATATTTATGCTTATGCAAAAGAGTTTAAAATTCCTTATTATAGCCAAATGAACAAAAAAGAATTATCGTTAGCAGTAATTAGAGCTCAAGCTGAGAAACAAGGATTCTTCTTAATGGAAGGGGTTCTAGATATTGTTTCTCAGGATGGCTACGGTTTTTTAAGGCCAATCAATTATGGACCAAGTGCAGAAGATATTTATATTTCATCTTCTCAAATTCGCCGTTTCGGTCTACGTAATGGTGATAAAGTTGCGGGGAAAGCTCGTCCTCCTAAAGAATCAGAGCGTTACTATGGTTTAATGCATGTTGAAAGTGTTAACGGAAAAGATCCGGAAGAAGCAAAACAACGTCCGCATTTCCCTGCACTGACACCACTTTACCCCGAAAGACAAATCAAATTAGAAACAACTTCAGGCCGATTATCTACACGGATGATTGATATTTTTTCACCAGTTGGATTTGGTCAACGTGGTTTAATCGTTGCCCCGCCAAAAGCAGGTAAGACAAGTGTCTTGAAAGAAATTGCTAATGGCATCACTGAGAATTTTCCAGATGTAGAATTGATTTTACTTTTGATTGATGAACGTCCAGAAGAAGTGACTGATTTAGAGCGCAGTGTTAAAGGAGACGTAGTTTCTTCAACATTCGATCAGCAACCGCAAAACCATACACGAGTTTCTGAGTTAGTCTTGGAACGTGCGATGCGTTTAGTGGAAGATAAACGAGATGTCGTTATTTTGATGGATAGTATTACTCGTTTAGCTCGTGCTTATAATTTAGTAATCCCTGCAAGCGGACGAACATTAAGCGGAGGGATTGATCCTGCAGCATTTTATAAACCAAAGCGTTTCTTTGGTGCTGCTAGAAATATTGAAGAAGGCGGAAGCTTGACGATACTTGCAACAGCTTTAGTGGATACGGGCAGCCGTATGGATGATGTGATTTTTGAAGAATTCAAAGGAACTGGAAATATGGAGATGCACTTGTCTCGTGACTTGGCAGATCGTCGTATTTTCCCTGCGATTGATATCAAGAAATCGGGTACTCGTAAAGAAGAGTTGCTGATGTCATCAGAACAATTGGAAGAAACATGGAAGTTGCGCAATCATATGACAGGGGATTCTTTGGAATATACAGAGCAGTTCATCAAATTTTTACGCAAAACTAAAAACAATCAAAATTTCTTTGAAGATTTCCATGATGTTTCATTTGGTAAACAAGCAAAAAGAAATATAAAAAGATAATTGCATCAATAAAAGAATCATGCTATTATAGTACTGTTGTATATCGACAAAATAACTCTGATACAGCAAATGTATCAGGGCAAAGGAGCGAAAAGACTATGAAACAAGATATCCATCCAGAATATCACCCAGTTATATTTATGGACTCAACAACAGGTTTTAAATTCTTATCAGGTTCTACTAAGCACTCTGAGGAAACTGTTGAGTGGGAAGACGGAAATACTTATCCAGTAATCCGTGTCGAAGTTACATCTGACTCTCATCCATTTTACACTGGACGTCAAAAATTTACACAAGCAGACGGACGTGTGGACCGTTTCAACAAAAAGTATGGTATCAAAGATGCCAACGCAAATCCAGACGCATAATTCAAACAGCAATGTTTATAAGACCTTTCTCGAGTATGAGAGAGGTCTTATTTTGTTACAAATAAAAGAATTTTTGTATAATTTTATCCCTTTTCTTTTTTAAAGTGCAAGTTGACAAGGATATTGTAAAATCAAACAAAAATAGTTGAAAGTGCCAATTAGAAGAAAATATAGAAAAAAACATGCTAAAATGATAATGAGTGTTCCTTTTTATTAAGGAAGCAGAATGAATAAGGAGTGGAGAGCTAATGAAAGTTACAGAGAAAAAATTTGGAGAGCATGCATTTTTGTATTCGCTTACTAATAATAATGGTGTTACTCTAGAAGCGACAAACTTAGGTGCTCGGATTGTTAACTTATATGTACCAACAGCTGTTGGTAGAAAAAATATTGTTTTAGGATTTGATTCTGAAAAAGAATATGTTGAAAAAGATTTATACTTTGGCGCAACGATTGGGCGAGTTGCAGGCAGAATTAAAAATGGACAGTTTTCAATTGATAAAAAAAATTACCAAGTTTTTGTTGACCCAAACACTCATCATTGCCTCCATGGTGGACCTCATAGTTTTGAAGAAAAAATATGGGAGACAGCAATCAAAGAAAATGATGAAGAACTTTCAGTTGTTTTTACGCATACTAGTCCAGCTAATGAAAATGGTTTTCCAGGAACAATAACAGTGAGTGTTACGTATTCCTTAAGTAACCAAAATGAATGGAAAATAACCTATCAGGCTAGCACTAATGAGAGTACACTCTTCAATCCAACGAATCATGTTTATTTTAATCTGACTGGAGATCCGACCAAAACGGTTGCCGATCATCAATTACTGATAGACGCTGATAAATTTGTTGTTGTCGACAGTGACACTAATGCAACAGGAGAGAAAAGGTCAGTTGCAAATACACCTTTTGATTTTAGAACGATTAAAAAGGTCAATGAAGTATTTCAAACAAACTATGAACAAAATGTATTAGTGGATGGATTAGATCATCCTTTTATACTCAATCATAAGACGAAGGAAACACCTCAAGCTGTATTGGTTTCACCAGAGTCAGACATTACTGTGAATGTATACACTGATAGGGACACTGTGGTTATTTTTACAGCTCAATTTGGTAATTCAGGTCCTGAAGTTCATGGAAACCAAGTCGTTCATCATGGGGGAATAACCTTTGAGACGCAAACAAGTCCAGGCGCTGTAGAATTTGAAGGATTTGGAGATATTATTTTACGCCCTGGAAAAGATTTTTATAGTCAGACAGTTTATGCCTTATTATTATCTGATGATGAAGCTTTGTTATGAATTTAAAAAATCGATCAATACTTATGAAAAAGAGAAACTGTAGAAAATTGTATCTTAGCACCAAGATTAGGATGAGTATGGTTGGTATCAAAGGCGTTAGCTTCGAGAAATAAGTTACTTTTGATTCACCGTTTATTTTGATATTAAGGGCCTGGAACATAACTCTTTGAGTTATACTTCAGACCCATTTTTTATACTTGAAAAATACTATCCTAAGTGACAAATAAACAGAAAGGTGTTATTATGATGTATAGAAGCTTACTAAAAGTAAGTATTTTAATTGTGATAACTATTATTATGAAAATAAAAAGAAATAGGTGAATGTGATGCATTACATTTTTGAAGAAGGAAAAGCTCAAGGAAAAAAATTATTATTACTTCACGGAACAGGGGGAGATGAAAACTCTCTATTGGAAATTGCTCAGTTGCTAGATCCAAATGCAACGATTCTTTCTATTCGTGGACGGATTCAAGAGGATGGCATGAATCGTTATTTTAAACGAAACGGTCTAAATCAATTTGATTTTGAGAGTTTAGAAGAAGAGACTGATCATCTTCTAACGGAAATTATTTCTATTAGCAAGGAAAAACAAATTGCTGTTGAAGACTGGGTAATTGTTGGTTATTCTAACGGAGCCAACATCGCTGCTCATGCAATGTTGGAAAGAGAGAGCCAGTTGCAAAAGGGGATTCTTTTTCATCCAATGTCACTTGGCGTAGATACTAAACAACATGCTCTTAGTCACCATAAAGTTTGGTTATCTTTTGGAATAAACGATCCTATTGTATCAAAAGACGCAGCAGATCAACTGATTTCTCAATTAGAAAATCGCGGCGCGAACGTTTCAGTTGAGAGAACTGTTTCTGGTCATCAAATAACTATAGATGAAGTGAATAGTGCTAAAAAATGGTTAATGGACGTTTGAATCAGTATATTAAGGAAAAAAGCGAAATATTTGTATAAGCTAAAAAAGGGTGTTATTGTAAATTTGTAACAAATATTATTAGGAGGGATTTTCACATGGCAGATTTAAATGAACGCGTAAATGATGCAAAAGACAAAGTTGAAGGTACGGCTAAAGAAGTTCAAGGTAAAGTAACAGATGATAAAGGCAAAGAGCTTGAAGGAAAAGTACAATCAGCATTTGGCGATGTAAAAGAAAAAGCTCGTGATGCCGGTGATGATATCAAAGAAGGCGCTGAAAAATTGGGCGACAAAATCAAAGAAGGTTTTGAAGATATCAAAGAAAAATTCCATAAACATGATAATAAGTAATTTTTGTTGAAAATTTAGAAAGTCCTTTTAATATTTATGGAAATAACAAATGAACGATAGACAACTCACTAGAGTTTCTATCGTTCATTTTTTTACATTTTAGTATCTTATTTATATAATTTTATTTTTTTTTTAGTTAAATAAAATAATCGTCATGATTATGTTTTGAAAATGAAATAACTGAATTGAAAAGATGAGCATTTTGGAAAGAAGGTTAAACTAATGAAACTACATTGTTTACTTGGAGGTGAATAATTTTCTTTTTTTTAGACGATCACTAAAAAAAATGGAAAAATAACAAGTGTAAATGAGATATAATAACTATTGTAAAAAAATATATATATAAATGTTGTTAAAAGGAAGGGTAAACATGAAAAAATGGACACACACATTATTAGTTTCTACGATGGTTTTAGGTACAGTACCGTACAGTGCTATAAATTCGTCGATTTCAGCAGAAGCGGTTGGTATAGAGAAAAGTGCTACAGCTGAAAAACAGGAAAAGATAACCGTGCACTCGGAGGTAGCCGAAAGCAATAGAGAAATGGGAGTAGAGCAAGTAGCAGAAAATCAATCAGATTCAGAGCAAGCGCTTTTAGAACCTGCAGCTCCAGAAGAAGAAATATTAGATCAATCACCAGAAGTATTGGAATCCCCAAGTGAGAAAACTGAAAATAGCAATCGAATCACACCGAGAAATATAGGAGATTTTACAATAACTGTGAATGGTGTCATTCTTCCTACTCAAGAGGAAAACTACCAATATACAAATGCTGCTACAATAGAATTTATACGCACAAATCCCAAAGATTTTTATAGTAAAGGTTATCAGTATGAGATTCTTTCAGCTGGTGGAGTACAAAGTGGAAATCAAGTAGACATGACAAGCTATTTAAATGGTCCAGAAGGAATTTACATGGTACGACTACAAGGGCTTGATGGTTTTGGCGGTTTTGATACTGGTTATTTCTTTAATAATATTCAACGAACTGTGTCATCGGTAGATATTGATGGTGTAGTTAATGAACCTGAATCAGTTGTTGAAAACCCATCATCAATCAAGGTGGGGAGAGATAAAAACGACACTTATGGTGAGTACAGTTTTGAGTGGATAATAACTGGGACAGATATTAATGGAAATAGCGTGACTATTACTGGAAGTAATCGTCAGCCAACACCAGAAGAAATCGCTAGTTTGGAACCAGGAGAGTATGTTATCACTAATACGGTAACAGAAGAGCTTCCAGAGGGGTACGTCAATAATACAACCATTACAGATACGACAACAGGAAAATTTAAAATCACAGGCGGAAAAGTCATTGTAGAACATATTTTAGTTGATTCATCTGGCAAAGATGTAAAAATTCATACTACAACTAACCAAAATGGTAAGATCGGTTCAAATTATGAAACAGCTCCAATTGATATTCCGGGTTACGAACTGATAAAAGAAACATTGCCAGATAACCAAAATGGACAATACGAAAAAACAGAACAGACGGTTAAATATTACTACAGAAAAATCAAAACTAATATAAATGTTGAATACGTAGATGAAAACGGGAACCCGTTAACTACAGGTGACAAAATTTTGGGTGAATATGAAGAAGAGTACTCTACAAAATCCAAAGATATTCCAGGGTATGATTTAGTCTCTAAACCGACAAATGCAGTTGGGAAGCACACTGACAAGGATCAAACCGTGAGTTATGTGTATAAAAAGAAAGCAACAAAAGTGAATGTGAACTATGTGGATGAAAAGGGTGTTTCTTTAGCTGACAGTGAGTTGATCAATGGTCTTTTTGACGATCCTTATAAAACAGCACCTAAAGAAATTCCAGGTTACACAGTGATCATTGTACCAACCAATGCTTCAGGCAAGCATGTGGTTGAAACAACAGAAGTAACCTATGTTTATTCAAAAATCAAAACCAACATCAATGTTGAATACGTAGATGAAAATGGTAATCCTATTGCAACCGGTGAGAAAGTTCCTGGCGAATACGGTAACGACTATAAAACAACTCCGAAAGAGATTCCAGGATATGATCTAGTAGTTGTACCGACAAATGCTGATGGAAAACATAATGATAAAGATCAAACAGTGAGATACGAATACAAAAAGAAAGCAACAAAAGTAACCGTTAATTATGTAGATGAAAAAGGCAAACCATTAGCTGACAGTGAGTTGATTAACGGACTTTTTAATGATCCTTATGAAACAAAATCGAAACAAATCCCAGGGTATATTTTAGTAGCAGTCCCAAATAATGCTTCAGGAAATCATGCCGTTGATCCAACTGATGTGACTTATGTGTACAAAAAAATCGAAGCCCCATTAGTGAACGACGTAATGGAAGGTGCCAAAGAAGTCTCAGGTACGGGAATGCCGAATTCAAAGGTTGTTATTACATTTCCAAATGGAGAGAAAGTAACTGTAGATGTCGATAAAGATGGAAAGTGGATTGCTGCTGTTCCAGAAGGTCTGGAATTAAAAGCAGGGGAAAAACTTCCAGCTGTCACTCTTGATCCATTAACTGGTGCTACTTCAGATTCAGGTGTTGGGAAGGTAATTCCTTTGTCGACAAAAGATTTGGAGAATAATGATACAACTTCAAAAGCAAACACTAAATCAAATTATTCTAATACTGGAGCAACACCTACAACTAAAAATAAGCTTCCAAATACAGGTGAGAGCAACAATGCTGAGGTAATAAGTATTGGTTTACTAAGCTTGATTTTAGCATTTTTCGGAAAGTTCTTTAAAAATAAATACTCTGAATAAAATAGTTTGTTGGGACGAAGATGTTTAACTCTAGAAATAATAATAAGCTGACTTCGTTTCACTATTTATTCAGAATTTAAGGGTCAGGGGCATAACTCTTCGAGTTATGTCCCTGACCCTTTTTTTGATTTAACTTTTTAGCTATAAACATCATTGATAAACCGTTACGTCTGGTTGGAGATTTACATATTCATCCAAGTAGGTTCTAATGAATTCCCATCTGGATCTTGAACTTCAAGACCGAACATTTGGTCTTCCGGCATGCCCATATCCACGCGATAAAAATCGCCGCCATTGGCTTTAGCAGTCTCTCCAAATTTCTTAACAGCATCGGCACTTTCCATGCTAAATGAAACCAAAACTCCGCTAGTAGTTTTCGTATCCGCAATTTTTTTATCATTAATAAATTTACTGTAAAAATCATGATTCAATAGCATAATCCAAAAATTATCATCCCAAACCATCGAACTTGATTCTTCACCAGAAAACTCTTCATTTTTAGTAAAACCCAACTTTTCATAGAACTCTGTAGAACGCTTTACGTCAGTAACTGGAAAATTTACAAAAACCATCGTTGACATATAAATCTAACCTTCTCTCTTTTTTTGTTTGTAACATCTAAAGCATCTCACGAGTCTATTTTTTTGTCAAAAGTAAATGCTTAATCAGGTGAAAAAAATTGACTGTTATACGTGATTCTAATTATAATGGAACTATAGTAGTACACCTTAGTAAGGAGGAAGAACAATCAATAATAAAACGATGATAACTAGTGCAGTGACCATTTTACTCTTCATTTTTGGTATTAGTTTTGGTGTAATGTGGCTAGTTAACAAAAATAATAGCACTGAGCTAGAAAAAAATACAAAAGCATCAAGCTCAGAAATAACGAAAGAAAATGAGACTGAAGAAAGCAATCAGCAAAGGCCTTTAAAGAATCCAGAACAGAAAATTAAAGATTTAATAGATTCAATGAGTCTGGAGGAAAAAGTCGGGCAGTTATTTCTTGCTCGAGTACCGATCGAAGAACAACAAGCAAATATACAGAACTATCATTTAGGCGGTTATCTTTTATTTGGGAGAGATATTGAAGAACAAACGCCGACTACTTTAAAGGACAAAATAGCTTCGTATCAAGCTGTAAGTAAGCTCCCTCTTTTTATTGCATCTGATGAAGAAGGCGGGACAGTTTCTCGTTTAAGTAATGGCAATGGTTTAGTAGCAGAAGCCTTTAAATCACCAATGGAGATTTATCAAGAAGCCGGATTGACAGGGATTCGTTCTGATATTCAAAAGAAGTCAAAAGTACTTCATTCCTATGGCATTCAAGGCGGTTTATTTCCTGATGCAGATGTTGCTACTGATCCAGAAGCTTTTATTTACGATCGAACATTAGGTTTAGATGCTGAAAAAACAAGTGAATATATCAAGGTAAGTGTGGAAGAATTAAAGAAACAAAAAATTGCTTCAACACTAAAACATTTCCCTGGCTATGGGAATAACCGTGATTCTCATGTAGAGATTGTTTATGATACTAGAAGCCTTGAAACTTTACGGAAGAGTGATTTTTTACCCTTTAAAGCAGGAATTTCAGCAGGTGCTGATAGTATAATGGTTTCTCATAATATTGTGACAAGTATTGATGATACAGCTCCTGCGTCAATTTCTCAGCCAGTTCATGACGTATTAAGGAAAGAGTTAGGGTTTCAAGGCGTTATTATGACAGATGATATGGATATGGCAGGACTAGCTGATTTTACATCCCAAGAAGAGGCAGGACTAGCTGCATTGCAAGCAGGAAATGATCTTATTTTATCTTCTTCTTTTCAAGATCAAATCCCATATGTTTTGCAAGGGATAGAGCAAGGTGCTTATTCTGAAGAGGCATTGAATCAATCTGTCTATCGTGTATTAAAAATGAAAAACGATTTAGGTTTACTAAAATGACAAAAAGGCCTATCAGTATGTTTTATATACTGATAGGCCTTTTATATTGTCCTAGGTCAAATTAAATTAGGATTCATTTTTTGATAATTTTCCAATTTATAAGCTAAATTTTTTTCATAGTCTTGATTAAAAAAGCTTAGATACAAACTATCAAAAATATACATTAAAGACAATCTTGTAGAAAAAGAAGAAATTTTATTGTAATGATTTTCAAGCGAAGAAAACAGAAAAACACCATCGAAAGTTTCATTTAGTAGAGGACTATTCTTAGATGTAATCAGTAAAATTTTACTTTTATTTTTCTTTAAAGTCTCTAGAATCTTCTTCACACTAGAACTACGACCTTCGTAAGAAACAACAATTGCCAAGTGTTCTGGCGTACTGTTAGCAGCAGAAAGATTTTGCATATAATCATCAATGGGTACATTGATTCGTTTACCGATTTCTTGCATTTGGAACTGGAAGTTCTGAGCAAAATAAATATTTGCAGATGCTGCATAAATATCAATAAATTCTGCTTTATTTAACAGCTCACCATTGAAAGACATCCGATCAAAATTGCTAGTATCAATGGTGGATTGAACAGTTTGATCATAAACTGTTTTTAATTTTCTAGTCATGGCATAGTGATTATCTTCAGCAGAAATTGGATAATCAATATTAATAATTTGTTCAGTCGTATGTTCATTCAAATAATTTACCAAAGACAACTTGAGCTCATTTAGACCATCGAGATCTAGTTTGTTAATCAGGCGGTAAATTGTTGAAATTGATACATAAGAATGTTCAGCCAATTCTTTTGGAGAAAAATGAATAACTTTTTCTGGGAAATCCAGAATATAAGTGACAAGAACTTCTTCGCTTGTTGTAAGTTTATCTAAGTTTTTTAATTTTAAAATTAAATTCATCGCATAAAACACCTTTCAGTCAGCTTCGTATAAGTGAATTATAACTGATTATTACGTATGATGTGACGAATATAGAAAAATAGATCAGGATTTTTAACCCTAATCTATTTTTTCTATTAAAGCAATTTGGCTAAAGCTTGAGCAATCCCGTCATCATTATTTGAAGCTGTAACTTTATTTGCAACATTTTTTAACTCATCTACAGCATTTCCCATGGCAATCCCGATTCCCGCATAATTGATTAAAGATACGTCATTATGTCCATCACCGAAAGAAACAATGTGTTCTCTTTGAATACCTAAAGGTTTCAGCGTCTTTTCTAAAGCATTAGCTTTGTCGATACCTTGATCAGTGAATTCAAAATACATTGGGGCAGAAAAGACACCACTGACTTTTTCTTTAAATGGTCCTAAAATATTTTGCCAGTTCTTTTGTAAGTAATCAGGATGACCAGCAACTAAAATTTTATGCAAAGGGAAATCGACGAATGCCGCCAAATCATTTTTTTCGCACAATTGGAAATTTCCGCCTCGAGATTCATATTCAATGATGTTTAAAGAGCCATGGGGCGCATCTAAGTTCACCATACAATCATAAACATTATTTACATACATATAATCTCCTTGAGCGATCATAGGTTTTACTTCAAATTGTTTAAGATGTTCTAAAATATCCTTGCTGTTTTCAATTGAAAGTGGCTGGCTGAATAGTACCTTTTGTGAGCCAACGTCCAGAACATGTGCTCCATTGTAAGAAACAATCAATCCGTTATATCGCTCCATTTCTAGCTCGTCAACATATTTTAGCATCCCAGTAGTTGGTCTACCAGATGCTAAAATAACTTTAATACCGCTTTTTTGAGCATTGATCAACGCTGCTTTCGTTTCTTTTGTCAGTTGTTTTTCATCATTCAAAAGTGTTCCATCTATATCTAAAACAATTGCTTTTATAGTCATTTCATATCCTCCGTATTTTATTTATTCGATCAAAACTAAATAGTTAATTCCAAACGATTTCCTTCTGGGTCAGCAATCACAGATTCATAATAACCATCACCTGTGATACGAGAAGGACTCAATAGATTATAACCTTCCAGTACTAGAATATTGGTGAGATTATCAACGCTTTCTTTACTGCCTAAAGCAATTGCTAAATGAGCAAAACCAAGAACCTCGTGATCAAAACTAGAACTTAGATGACTAACATCTTCACGCTGCATGATCTCAAGTCTTGCTCCATCGGAAAACGTTAAAAAGTAAGAACGAAAACCTGTTTTCTTATTGTGGTAAAGATCAGATGATTGAGCGTTGAAATAAGTTTCATAAAACGTACGCATTTTTTCTAAATCCTTGACCCATAAACCAATATGTTCAATTTTCATGATATGATCTCCCTTGCTATGAAATACATCGAATATTTACAATAAGCTGATGTTCATTCTTAATCTGTTTTCTACCTCGGTTTAATTATTTATAAATTTAGTATAAATCAAAGACTGTTCATAATGGGGGAAACATTAAATGTTGATAGAATATTATCAAAAATAAGTCAAAAGACACTATAAATATGAAAAATTATTTCCATATGCTATTCCCGTTGAAGGAGTAACGAAATTGACTGCTTGACAATGAGTAAATCATCATGATATAGTGAACCCAATAAAAACGAAGTGAGGGATCCGTGCGTTGAAAAATTAAGTCAATTTGTTGAAGCTGCATTCAGACTGTACCTTGATAAATCATTAAGGGAGCAGTGTGTAGATTTTCAGGATTGGCATGATTTTTCAGCGTTAGGGTCTTTTTGTGTACTCGTAGACGCATTGTCAATTCTGAAAAGAACCGAAGGAATAAATCCTTCCGCTTTTCATATTGAGGTGAGACTATGTCTAAAATTGAAATTAAAAATCTAACATTCGGCTATGATAATCAGGGAACTATATTATTCGATCAAGCAAGTTTAAACGTTGATACCCAATGGAAATTAGGCTTGATTGGCAGAAATGGTCGTGGAAAAACCACATTGTTAAAGATTTTACAGAACCAGTTGGCCTATAGTGGTCAAGTTCTTCAGCAATTGGAGTTTCTTTATTTTCCCCAACCAATCAAAGATAAAAAACAATTAACTTATTATGCGCTACAGGAAATAAGTAATTTTGAACAATGGGAAATTGAGCGTGAGCTAAATCTTCTGCAAGTGAATCCAGACATTTTGTGGCGTGCATTTGAAACACTTTCTGGTGGGGAGCAAACAAAGGCACTTTTATCATTACTATTCATTGAGGATCATTATTTTCCTCTGATTGATGAACCAACAAATCATTTGGATATTCTTGGAAGGAGACAGGTAGCAGATTATTTGAAAAAGAAACGTCAAGGATTTATTGTGGTCAGCCATGATCGTATATTCGTAGATGAGGTGGTAGATCATGTATTATCTATCGAAAAAAGCCAACTGGAGTTGTATCAAGGGGATTTTTCAGTCTATGAAGAACAAAAAAAAATCCGGGATGAGTTTGAGCTTGCTCAAAATGAAAAATTAAAAAAAGAAGTTAGCCGTTTGAAAAAAACAGCCGCTGAAAAAGCGGAATGGTCTCGTTCTAAGGAACAAGATAAATATGGAAAGGCTTCGGATAAAGGCAGCGGAGCTATTTTCGATACGGGTTTTATAGGTGCTCGGGCAGCTCGTACCATGAAACGTTCTAAAACGATCGTTAATCGGATGGAAGCACAATTAACAGAAAAAGAAAGCCTCTTAAAAGATGTTGAATACATTGATCCATTGACAATGAATTACCAACCAGGGCATCATAAACGATTGTTGACAGTTGAAAATCTAACTTTGAGTTATCAAGAAGAAAACTTATTTCAAAACATTTCCTTTGAGCTAAATCATGGACAAAGAGTTGCTTTAGCAGGCGCCAACGGTTCAGGGAAATCATCGATCATTCAATTTTTACTTAATCAATTTGATGGTGAAAGTAAAGGTGATTTATTTGGACCAGATAAATTAAAAATCAGTTGTGTTCGTCAGAATTATGAGGATAATCATGGTACATTGTTAGAGTTTTCGGAAGATCAAGGTTTGAATCACCAAGAGTTTCTGAATAATTTACACAAATTAGGAATAGAAAGAGAAGTCTTTCAAAATCGAATCGAGCAAATGAGTATGGGACAGCGTAAAAAGGTCGAATTGGCCAAGTCTTTAGCCCAACCAGCAGAACTATATGTTTGGGACGAACCATTAAATTATCTAGATGTTTTCAATCATGAACAATTGGAAAAATTGATTCTATCGGTTAAACCAACCATGCTTATCGTAGAACACGATCAAGCGTTTTTGGAGAAAATTGCAACTCAAGTAATTACGTTAACAAAAAAATAAAGAAGAGACTGTCAAACGATAGATTACATCGATCGTTTGGCAGTTTTTAATTATATTTGATAACGGATTGAGACAACTTGTTTTAGTGGTGTAATAACAACTTTAAGCTATTTAGACATAGCCCATTTGTTTGTATAAAAAATAGGTTTTATCTAAAAAAAGAAAAAAATTAAAAATTTGTGTATAATAAAGTGATCATTGTTTTAAACGTAATTTAATTAGTACTCGTCTAATCAACCGAATGGAATTAAAGTAGTGGTTTGATTAAATGTTGACAAGTATCCTTTTTGCTATAGTTAATTGTTATTCATTTATTATTTTTAAAACATGGTTCAGACAAAGATAAGGAAAGAAGTGTAAGCAGTGGAAAATATTCTCAGTTTATTAGGCGTGTTAATTGTTATCGTCGGTTTCGCAATGAAGTTAGACTCAATTTTGATTGTAATGATTGCCTTAGTTGTTACAGCTTTAGTTGGAGGAATTGGTTTAGAAGGAATGTTAGACATTCTAGGTACGAGCTTTGTAAGTAATAGGGGAATGGCTATTTTTGTCATTATTATGTTGGCAACCGGTACTTTAGAAAGAAACGGATTGAAAGAATCAGCGGCTTCTTTAATTCGTCATTTTAAAAAAGTTTCAGCAGGTGTAATCATCGATATTTATGGTGTTTTTCGGATGATTTTTGCAGCATTTAATGTAAGCTTTGGTGGTGTTGCAGGATTTGTTCGACCGATCATTTTACCAATGTCAATTGGTGCAGTAGAATCTAAAAATTTAGAATTAAATAAAGAATATGAAGAAGAATTAAAAGGGATGGCTTCAGCAATGGAAAATATTTGCTGGTTCTTTGGTCAAGTATTATTTATTGGCGGTTCAGGCGGTTTGTTAGTCCAATCAACTTTAAAAGAATTAGGTTATGAAGTTACTTTGGTACAATTAGCAGCAGTCGAAATCCCCGTGGCACTCGTTGCTCTAATTGTAGCTAGTATTTACTTCTATACAAAAGATCGTCATTTGATGAAGAAATATTACGGAGTTACTGAGAGTAAAGGAGATCAATCATGAGTTATTTTATGAATTCAGAAGTCTTACTTGGTGAAAAGTTATTGGAAGTCTTATATATTTTGATGGGCTTGATTTTAATTTATACGGGTATTAAGAACTTATTAGATAAAACAAATCAACATCGATATGGAACTGCTTATTTCTGGTGTGCGTTAGGAATTGTTATTGGTGGTGGACGTTTTATTCCATCAATGATCAGTGGGATTTTGATTTTTTCTATGACCCTTCCAGCTATTTTCAAAAAAGTAGGTAAAGGGAAAAGTAAGTTACCGTCTAAAGAGTATATGCAACAAATGTCAGATAAATTAGGAATGAAAATTTTTGTTCCAGCTTTAAGTATTGGGGTATTTGCTATTATTTTTGCATTGTTCACAAAACTAGGGGCACTAGTAGGTGTAGGGATTGGCGTTTTAGTAGCAATTTTGATCTTGATGTTCTATTCTAAAAATAATAAACCAACAACGTTTTTAGATGATGCAGCTGATATGCTTGGAACCGTTGGGCCATTGAGTATGTTGCCGATGCTTCTAGCGTCTCTTGGTGCGGTATTTACCAGTGCGGGAGTTGGAACCGTGATTTCATCTGCAGTAAGTACAGTCGTTCCAAAAGGCAATGTAACTATAGGTATTATTATTTATGCCTTGGGGATGATGGCATTTACAATTATTATGGGAAATGCTTTTGCGGCAATTACAGTGATGACTGTAGGAATTGGAGCGCCATTTGTCTTTGCATATGGGGCTAATCCAGCATTAATTGGTATGTTGGCTCTGACCTGTGGTTATTGTGGAACATTGTTAACACCTATGGCAGCGAACTTTAATGTTGTCCCAGTTGCAATGTTAGAGATGAAAGATAAATATGGCGTAATCAAGAATCAATGGTTCATTGCAATTTTTATGCTTGTATTCCAAATTGTCTATATGATATTATTCAAATAATTTCTCAGCCAGCTTTAAAGGGTAATCTCTTTGGAAAATCAAAAATGTAATGTAATTAAAAGTATTATCGTCATTTTTGCTTTTCTTCAATCAATAGTAAAAAAGCTCGTTCAGCTTTTAAATTTTAGGAGGCTATTTATAATGAAAGTTTTAGTAACAGGTTTTGATCCTTTTGGCGGTGACTCTGTTAATCCAGCGTATGAAGCGGTAAAGATGATTCCTGATGAAGTATCAGGAGCTAAGGTAATCAAACTAGAAATACCAACTGTTTTTAAAGAAAGCAGTGAGGTACTTGAAACTGCAATGAAAGAACATAATCCAGACATAGTAATTTGTGTAGGACAAGCAGGTGGACGCAGTGCGGTTTCGTTTGAGCGTGTTGCCATCAACTTAGCTGAAGCAAGAATTCCTGATAATAAAGGGAATCAACCAATCGGAGTAAAGTTAGAAGAAGATGGGGAAACAGCTTATTTTACGTCATTACCAATCAAAGCAATGATGAAAAATGTTCAAGAGAATGGAATGCCCGCGTATATTTCATATACAGCAGGTACATTTGTTTGTAACGATATTATGTATCGTCTGTTATATATGATAGATAAAAAGTATGCTGGTATTAAAGGTGGTTTTATTCATGTACCATTTGAACCAACGCAAGTAATTGATCGCCCTGTTGGAACACCATCAATGCCAATTCAAACGATTGCAGACTCATTGATTTATGCAATCGAAGCTGCTGTGACAACGGAAGAAGATATTGAAGAAAATACAGGAACAACTCACTAAAATAGATAGTAAGTAAAAAGATGTTTAAACTTGAGTAGTTAGTATGAGAACCGTACAATGCACTTTTTGCATTGTACGCTTTTTTTTGAAGTTCCAAAAAGTTCTAATTTTTATGGTGTTTATTCGGGGAAGGATAAGATTGTAAAATTTTCCCCATTCACTTATCTATCTGATATGAGATAAAGTAGGTAGTTGTATAATAGTTTTGTTATTAAATATGATTCAAAAGATAAAACAAATTAACTGATAATGATTCTCATTATCAGTTAATTGTGATATACTAATCAAATAAGAGGAGGGGTGTTTTAATGAATGAGTTAATAGTGGATAGATTTTCAATTAAATATGACACAAGAGAAACAGAACAATGTCCAGTGAGGATTAATGACTATATATATATTGAGAATAAAGATTTACCCTGTTATTTTATTGGTGAAACAACATTGACTTTTTTTGAATTTTACGAAGCAGATTGTTCTGGTTTGCAGGAGATCGACTACCGTTTGTCAGAAAAGTTTAAGCAAATCATTAGCAGATTTCCTCATACAAATCAGAAAAAGATTGTGTTAAATGATGAAGGCAGTTATAGTATCAAAAACGTACCTATTTATATCAAAGTAAAAGATTACATTTTAGCCTTAGCTCAACCAGGATCATATCCGAAGTGCAATAGTAAAATAATGAGCATTCAGTCGTTGACTCCTGTGTTTGAAGAAGAAGTATCAAATGTAATCAGTTATAAACGTAAGCGACTTTTTATAGATGGGACGTATGGAATTAGAGAATTACTTGAAGCTAATCAAGAAAAAAATGTTCAAATGATTCAAAATAAGTTAGAATATGTGAGTGAGATGTATTCCTTTGCTCATTATAGTTATGCGGCAATGGTTCAGTTTTCAACTGAGTATGATATTATGACTTATGATCAATTTCATGAAGCATACGGAAAATACATTTATAGTTTTACAATCACTAAAAATGGTGAAACGGTGCCGCTTTTGTGGCCAGATTATTTATATCACAAACCGGAAAATCATTTAGAGTTTGGTCTTTTAGCTAACACAGATCATAGTAGATATCGCCTGTTTGATCAATGGGAAAAAAATGATAAGGTAACAATCGATATTTTGGCAGATGGATTTGAGGATGTTCATTTTGAAACGAGATTAAAACAACCAATGATCTTTCCACCCAAGCTATCAAAATCAGAATATACCAAAGGTGAAACGATTACTTTGTCAATCGATCCAGGTGTAGTCCAAGAGTTAGCGCAACAAAAAGCTATTTTTGAATTGGTTAAATCAAAAAAGACCTCCTATGATGGCTATACCTTAGACTATGTTTTGGTAGAGGATCAACTATTACTGCCAAGTGCACAATTTGAGAAAACAGGACGCTATCAATTGAAGATCTTAAGTGAGGTATACGGACAGCTATTATTATTATTTTCAATAAAACAAGAGGAGTCAAGACAGGAATGAAAAAGTTAAAAATACAAGATTATATTTCAATTGGCATTTATACTGCAATCTATTTTTTAGTTGTAACGATTGCAATGGTTATTTTACGTTTCACCATTCCAGCATTTAATTCAGTTCTTATTCCAAGTGCTACAGCACTTTTTGCAGGAATTGTTTATTTATTGGTTATCCAGCGCATTCCTCGTTTCGGGGCAATTACCATTATGGGAAGTGTTATGGGGCTGTTTTTCTTAGTTTCCGGTCATTTTCCATTATCTTTTTTACCAAATATTCTGTGTGCAGTAGCGGCGGATTGGATTCAATACTATACAAAATTATCGGAAAAAATTCGAACAATGGTCAGTTATACAGTATTTAGCTTTGGCTTGATGGGACCAGTATTGCCATTGTGGTTTATGAAAAATGCTTATATCGATTCATTAATTGCTCGTGGAAAAGACGCAGTTTATATTGACAAAGTATTTGCACCAATTACGACAACGACATTTTATTTTTGTGTAGCTGCAGTAATTATATGTAGTATTTTAGGAATTTTGATCGGTCAAAAAATTTATGTGAAGCATTTCGATAAAGCTAAAGGGAAAAATTATGGAAAAAACATACGTAACGTTTGATCCAAGAAGTAAACTATGTACAATTTTATTCGCAAGTTTTTTGTTGATGTTTCCATTACCTTTTAAGGCAGAAATATTGTTTGTGACATTGCTTTATGTATTATTTATTTTAAATGGTAGCTTGAAAAAAGGGACGATCTTCTATGGTATCTTTTGGCTGCTTGTTTTAGGGGACTATTTGTTATTTCCTTATATAGATAATTCTTTTGCCGCATTTTTTGATTTTCTCTTTGTGGGGAACCGTAGAATGTTGCCCACCATTATGGCCGCGTTTTTTGCTATGAATCGGACGAAAATCAGCGAATGGATTGCTGCTTTGAAAAAATGTCGTGTTCCTTTAGGTTTAATTATTCCATTGACAGTATTGTTTCGATTCTTCCCTACACTTTTTCAAGATTTTAAAAGTATTCGCAATGCAATGAAATATCGGGGAATTGCTGTTTCAACAGTTGATTTGTTTTTACATCCATTTCAAACAATGGAGTATATTGTTGTTCCGATTTTAATGTCTGCTGAAAATACCTCGTTAGACCTATCTTCAGCGGCCTTAGTTCGTGGTTTAGCAAATCCTAAAGAACATACGAGTGTTTATGAGACTCGTTTAAAAATCCAAGACTATTTATTGATTGGTATTTTATTGCTTAGTGGTATTGTTGGGAGGTTTATTTAATGATTGATTTACAAGATGTAGCATTTTCTTATGAAGATCAAGAAAAAGTTATTCGACAAGTAGATTTAGAAGTCAAAACAGGAGAGTTTATTGTTTTGTGCGGTAAAAGCGGCTGTGGTAAATCAACTTTATTGAGAATCTTAAATGGCTTGATTCCTGAATTGTATACTGGTGAGTTGATGGGAAAAGGAACTGTTTTAGACCAAGAACTGTTAACAAAAGAGTTTAATGAATACGTTCGTGACATTGGGGTTGTATTTCAAAATCCTAAAACTCAGTTTTTTACGAGTGATGTCTATTCAGAACTGGCTTTCGCTCTGGAGAATTATGGTATACCTAGGGAGGAAATGATTGATAGAATCAATGAAATCACTCATTTATTTTCTTTAGAGGCATTTTTAGAACGAAGCATGTTTCATTTATCGGGGGGGCAAAAACAATTGATTGCCTTTGCCTCTGCTAGTATGTTGAAGCATCGGTTGTTTTTATTAGATGAACCTTCAAGTAATTTAGACGAATCTACCATTGAACAACTGAAATCTTACCTACAAGTACTAAAAGATCAAGGCATGACAATAATTGTTTCAGAGCATCGCTTGTATTATTTAAGTGAGCTTGCGGACAGATATTTAGTAATGGAAAATGGTACTATCATTGAAAATTATACAAATCAAGAAATGAAAGAACAAACACCAACACAAATTCAATCAATGGGTTTACGCTCACTTGAGCAAACAAATCTGAAAAGAGTAGAAAAGGAAGAAAATAGTTCAGGAGAAATTGTTATATCATGCGAAGATATTGATTTCCATTATCATAAACAACCTTCAGTGTTAAAGATTCCTTCGCTTACGTTAAATAGTAGCTTTATAACAGGGATTGTTGGTCATAATGGCGCAGGTAAATCAACTTTTTCAAAACTTTTATCTGGATTGATCAAACCAAGACAGGGGACTATAAGGCGAAACGAACAGATAATGAGACCAAAGCATTTGATTGAAGAAAGCTTTGTGGTTATGCAGGATGTTAATTTACAATTGTTTTTTGAAACGGTTGAAAAAGAAATAAGTTTGAATGCAAAAAATACCAAAGACTTTAATAAAATTGTTGAAATGCTTCATTTAGAGTCACTTTTGTGGAGGCATCCCCAAACTCTATCTGGTGGTGAAAAGCAGAGAGTAGCAATTGCAAGTGCATTACTATCAGGTAAAAAACTAATCATTTTTGATGAGCCTACCAGTGGATTAGACTTATTACATATGGAAGAAGTTAGTAATACCATCCGTTGGCTGCATCAAGAACAGATTTTAGTTTTAGTTATTACTCATGACAAAGAGTTTCTTACTAGAACTTGTCAGCGAGTTCTTCATTTTGATCAAGGTCAAATCATTCAAGATTATTTTATTGAAACAACTATGAAAGAATAATGGAGGGAATAAATATGTACATTGTAACGAATACGATTCAAACTGAAACCGCTCAATCACAAAAAATTATTCAACAGTTTACAGCTGGACATACAAAAGAAAGTATGGAATTAGTAGACGGATTTTTAAACTTTCAGCTCATGCATCGCACGTTGCCTGAGAATCCTGAAATTACAGAGTTGGTAGTTCTAAGTCGTTGGGTATCAAAAGAGCAACAAAAAAATTGGGTACAAAGCGCATCATTTAAGCAGATGCATCAAAGAAAACAAACAACAAATGATGATTCAAAGGAAAAGAAACGATCTGGAATTATTTCAAGCAAAATCGCTGAATACGAAGTTTTAACATAATGAATTAGAAAAGCCCCTGCTAGTTTCTGCTAGCAGGGGCTTTTTTTATGTAGTTCTTTATTTGAGGTGATGTGTAATTAATATGCTTATGAAGCCTCTCATTATGGAAAGTAGATTTTAAAAATTGTCAATTTCAGTCACTTTACAATTCAAAACATACCATAATAATTTTTCCTCATTGTTGTACAAAGAAGAAGAACAGCGGTATTTCCTATCTGTATTTCAGTTTAATTGGAAAATTATAAGAAGTCAACATGATTTTATTTCTATTTTTCTCATTCTTTTATCTAAAAACGAAAAAAAATGAGAAATTAATGCGAAATAGTTTTTTTCTAAACGAATTATATCTATTTTCACAGGGTTTTCTTTTTTTTGGATGCTTTTTATCAGCCGTCAAAATAATGGTCAAAATACTAAGCAAAGGACTGAGTAAAATAGCTAAAAAAGGCGAAAATATCTATAAAAGAAAAGATGGACGATGGGAGGGGCGCTATATAAAAGGAAGGAGCAAAACAGGATCAATAAAGTATGGTTATGTATATGCAAAAAAATATAAAGAGGTTAAAACAAAGTTAATTGTCATGAAAGCAGGTCTTATTGAAAAAGAGAATCAAAAATCTGAAGAAAAATTGTTGAAAGAGTGGTGTGATTTTTGGTTTGAATATGAAGTGAAGCCCGCCGTTAAAAGCTCTACGTATGCTCAATATCAGTGGCTATGTCTGGCTTACATATATCCTTTTTTTGAAAACTGCTACCTACATAATGTAACAAAGGATGATATTCAACGGTTTATAAATTCACTAGAAAAACAAAATTTAGCGTCTGGAACGATCAGAAATATCTTTACTTTATTGAAAAAAATTCTAATTTCAGCAAAAAATAATGATTTATTAAAGGGAAGCCCATATAAAAAGATTCGATTACCACATAAAAAAAAGAAAATGCTTTCGGCTTTATCCAGATCAGATCAACGTAAATTAGAAATAGTTGCTTTGAAGGAAAAAGGCTGTTCTCCAATTATTTTATCATTATATTTAGGTCTACGAATCGGTGAAGTCAGTGGTTTAAAATGGTCAGATATCGATTTTAAAAATGAAATTGTCTATATCAAACGGACAGTCTCTCGTGTAAAAACATCATTAAAAACTGAAAATAAAACAAATATAATCATAAGTTCTCCCAAAACAGAACAATCTTATCGTATCGTACCATTATCAAAAAAGATACTTTATTATCTAATTGAGAAGAAAAAAAATAGTGATAGCGAATATGTTGTTGCTTGTAGAAGTAATTTAGCAGAACCTAGAGTTATTCGTTATCGTTTCAAAAGCGCTGTAAAAAAAGCGGGTATTCCAGATGTACATTTTCATATTCTCAGGCATACGTTCGCAACGAGGTGTATTGAAATGGGGACAGATATCGCTAGTCTTAGTCGATTATTAGGGCATACTTCTGTTAAAATGACACTGGATATCTACACTGATTCAATGTTAGAAAGTCGTAAAAAAATAGTCCAACGACTGGATCAGTTAATGATTGATGAATCAATAGCAACAACTCCTGAGTACTTTCAAGATAGTTGATTCCCTTTTGTGATGCAGATAAAACAAAAACTTGAAACGTTAGTTAAAGCTAACATTTCAAGTTTTTTTATTTTTCACGCCGTCACTCCGCCGTCAACGTCTCTTAGAAAGATAATTGTGATAGTAGTTTCAGCTTCTTTTCTTCTTTGTACAACAATGAGGAAACTTTTTACCATATAACATCAAACTTTCGTTGATTATAACATAATAGAAAATTTAAAAAAATTATTATGATTTGTATATAAACACAAAAGAGTTATAACTGTCAATAAAATGAATAATTAGAAAAGGAAGGATTGTTAATGTATAACATAGGAGTTGCTTCATTTTTAGGAACACTTTCTAAAGAATATATGAAAAAAGTCAATGAAATTGGACAAGTACATTTAATTCATCAAGAAAATATTCAGTTAATGATCAAAGAAGTCGACTGCATTGTTATTCCTGATGACAGTGATGATGATAATAGAATGAGTGTGGTTTTGAAAGCAATCATTGAAATCAAAGCCCAAACAAATAAATTAGTTTGGGTGTTAACGAAAGAAACCAATAGTATCAAAAATTTAGTTTTTTTAAAACTAGGAGTGGATGGTGTTTTACCTATTAATGATTTTCCAGAAGAATTTTCATTAGTCATGGAGAATGCTTTACATCGTCAGAAAAATGGACTGAATCATGATACGCAAATGGGAAGTATCTCTTTAGAAGAGAGAATTTCGGATGAATTTCCATTGTTTGAACTTTTCCCTAGTAATTTAAGTGTCATTATCAATGGAGAAAAAGAAATATGTCTTACGCGTCTTGAATATAGAACATTAGAAATTTTATATAGGAACAGAAATCAAGCCGTTTCTTATAAAGAAATCTATGAGACCGTATGGAAAGATGATATTGGCAATAAACAGTATCGTGTTGCAAATTTGATTTTTCATCTAAGAAAAAAAGTGGAAAAAGATAAAGATAATCCGCAATTCATTAAGACAGTTCGTTCAATCGGCTATCGGCTTAGCCTCTAAAGCTATACAAAAATCTACTATTTAAATAAAGTGAATAAAAGAATGACATAGATTCTTGCTTATGTTGAGCACCATAAGCAAGAACTAAGGTTAAGAAAGGAGTTGAAAAAATGAAGATCGGAAAAAAAGCTTATGTTATTGGGATTTTCGGGATTTTGTTGTTGGTTGTATCTATTTTTTTTGTTAAGGGTTCTTCAATTAAGGCTACAGAAACTAAAGATGACCCAATATTTTTGGAGCAAACAACAACACAAGTGGAAGAAACCACTGGGGATAATGTATATTTCTCATTAAACATAACTTCTGCCAAAAAAAATCAACGAATTTTCCTAAACTATCCTGATAGTCTTTCCTTTAAAAAGGAAAAATTACTCGAGATGAATAAAGGAAAGATAACTTTTATTCAAATCGATCACGAAAAATCTCAAATGGAACTAATCCTTGAAAAAGAGTCTGAAAAAACAACGCTCTACTTACAAGGAACAACCAACTCTGAAGAAATTCAAACGATTCAAGCTATTTCAGAACAAAATCGTTCAAACAAATTAGAAATAGGAAAAAAAGAGTCAACGATACCTGAAACATCAACGAGTTTATCAGAGAAAAAAGAAGTTCCAAAATCACGATCTAAATCGGCTGCTTCATACAGTGATGAATGGACAGAAATTTTTACGGCTGAAGAGGCTATAATACCCGCGGGTGTGGGAAAAGAACTACGCTATGGGTTTGGACCTACAGATGCACTAGGGAAGACGAGTATTTCAGGAAACAGACAAAAACAATTTGCAATTCCTAATGTAACTTTTATGGATAATAATAAACGAGTTCAGCATATATATCATACGCCAAGCGCAGTGGCTAAGCCTGAAGAGGCTGGACAGTCACTATGGACAAGCTATGGTTTGATATACGCTTATGGGAACAATACAAATCCGAAAGTGTTTAATACAGGAAGTCATATTACTAGTGAGGGTTATAAATACTATAAGCGAGAATTGCCAAATGGAATGATAATCTACAAATTGACGTATGATTCAGTATTCGATTCGAAAAAATTCCACGTTGAAATTATTATGACTGGGAAGACAACCGGAACTGTTAATGTAGACTACACTATAACCAATATTGGCTCGGAAAAAGCTGCTGACTTTGTTATCGGTTCAATGATTGATACGGAGTTGAATAAGAATGACCAAGTACCAGTTTATGCAATTGGTAATAACAAAGGGGTTTATATAAAAGATGATGGAGATAATGGGTATAAGCTTCAGTATCTCTTTGACGGACCAGACCATGCTCTGAACTGGACCGGAAAACACTGGATACAGGGAACAAGTGCGTTCCCAAGAGATTATTTCTTAAATCTATTCTTTAACTTTGATGATTCAGGGTTCTCTGCTTTAAATTCAACAGGTTATGAAGTAGAAAATCACCCTGCAGATAAGTTGGTCTATGTTACAAATGATATTAATAAAATGGATACAGCAATCTTCATGAAAAATCAACCAACATCACTTGACGTAAATCAAGGAACAAAGATGACATACGATGTAACAATCGGTCTTTCAGGGAATCCACCAGAAGTTTTCATTGATCAAAAAGATCAAGAATTAATTCAAGGAAAATCTGACTTTGATGTAACGGGTCAATGGAGTGATTCGGAAAGTAAATTTGTTGACTTATTCTATACGCTTGATGATGGGGAAGCAGTGAAATTTGGCAGCAAAGTGCCAAATGACATGGCAAATCCAGGGAAAAAAATGGACTGGAAGTTTACTCTGCCTAGTTCAGCTTTAACTATAGGAAAAAGAGTGATTAAAGTTTATGCAGTGGACAGTGAAGGTCACACTTCTGAAGAAAAAATCTTAAACTTAACAATTAAATCAGGAAAAGCGACTCTTACAGTCGAATTTTTAGATGAAGAGAATAGAAATATTAATCCAGACATTACTTTAGTAAGAGATGTTGGTAGCTTTGTTTATTTAACGAAAGAACCAGCTGTAGCTAAGGTTGTAAAAGATAAATTGGATGAAGTGTATGAGATCGTTAGTAGACCCACACCAGAAGATGCGATTGAAGTTTTAGAGAATGGATTAAAGGTAACTTATCGATTTAAAGGAGGAATCGCTCTGATTTCTGCACCGAAAGAAATCTATTTTGGTACTCAAATTGTTAAGGCCCAAGAAAGCTTGATTGAAGAACCAGTGAGAATTGACGGTGCTTTAGTTATTCAGGATAGTCGAGCAACTAAAAAACCTTGGAAACTTCAGGCACGTATGAAACAAGAACTAACCAACAGTAATAATCAGGTGGTTACCAATGCTATTCGATACATGTATAGCGGTAACGAAGTGAAGTTGAATTCGGGTATGCAAGATATTGCTGTAGGAACAAATGTAGATGGTTCGCCGAATAAAGTTAGCGATAAGTGGTCAGCTAAAGGAGACGGCTTCAAGTTAAAAACAGAAATCGGAGCTGTCAAAGAATCGGGCAGTTATGTTGGAATTATTGAGTGGGAATTGCTTGATGGACCATAGAGAGGGGAATAGCATGAAAAAAAAGAAGCTGATACTCAGCACAATAGCTGTCTCTATCTTAGGTCTAACGCTTTTCTTAAAACCTGTGAGACATTTTGCTGTTGACGGTGGTCAGGTGGGACATGAAGCAGTAATAGAGTTTTACAGTGATGACCAACCAGAAAAAGAATCAGTTGATGAACCAAAGGACAGTGTAAAACCAACTAGCACTAAACCTGTTGGACGCTATCCTCAAACAGGGGAAATTATAAAAAAATCATTGACACTTAGTGGAGCAATAGTAGTTTTACTAGCTATAGTTGCATACATGAAGAAGCGAAAAAAAGAACAAAAGGGAGAGAACAAGCTGTGAAAATAAAATTGACGATTGCTTTTTGCCTCTCTTATCTTTTTCTTATAACTTCTAATGTTGATGTTCTGGCGAAGTCCATCGAGCAAGAAGGCACAATAGGGTTTGATGCTGCATTGATTCCACCTCAAGTAGTTGATCCTGAAAAGCCTGTAAAACCAGTTAACCCAGGACCAAGTCCGTTGACTGAAGGTTTTCTTAGAATTGATTTTGTACCTAAACTAGATTTTGGGCGTAATCGACTATCGGTCAAAGATCAGTACTATCATGCTAATGCACAATTATTTGAGGATGAAACAGGTCCTCGTGGGAATTTTGTTCAAATAACTGACAGTCGTGCAAATAGTGCAGGGTGGACATTACAAGTTCGACAAGAAACTGATTTTATGATTGCTAAAGATGAAAAGTCGCAATTGAAAGGTTCCTATATTTCATTGGATAAAACTTGGACAAATTCAACGATGGACAAAAAATACGCACCTTCATTAATAAATGATGTAATAAAAATCGACAAAATTAAGACAACGTACGATTTAGCTAAAGCTGATAAAGGCAAAGGACAAGGAATCTGGAGTGTCGAATTTGGAGCCTCTGATGAAAATGAGAGTGGACAAGATTCTACATTGACTCCTTTAGTTGACGAAACAGGTCAGCCAGTACTTGATCCAAACTTTAATAATAAACAAATTCACAAAAATGATGCAGTAACATTTTTTGTTCCAGGCTCTTCTGATAGAGTAGCTGGAAAATACCAAACGGTGCTGACTTGGATATTATCTGAGTTACCATAAATTAATTTAAATTAACTAGGAGGAAACAAAAATGAAAAAAAGAACATTATGTTCTATCGCATTACTAACAGTATTAGGTGCAAGTTTAGTATTACCAGCAGCAGCAAACGCTGAGGGTGGAGAAGCAAGAAAGCAATCAGGAGAAGGATCAATCGACTATGTGGAAGATTCTGGAAAAAATACCGACAAAGATCCGGAAGATCCTAAAAAACCAGTTGACCCACCTTATGTGCCAAACCCAGATAATGGTCCACTAAAAATTGATGGTGTTTCAACAATGAACTTTAAACAACAAAAAGCGGTCTTAACAGATGAAACTTATTTTGCTGAACAAGTTAAAGTTACGCAAGCTGATGGATCAAAAGAAAATCGTGGTGTTTATTTACAGTTAACAGATAAACGTATTGATGAGCGTAAAAAATGGGTGTTAAGAGCAAAAATGACACAACAGTTTAAAGCAGCTTCAGGAAATGTTTTAAGCAATTCAACGATTAGTTTTAAAAATCCAATTGTTGAAACAGATACTGATGCAAGTGTGAGTCCTCATGCAGTATTATCATCAACTGGTTCAACGTTTACTTTAGATGAATCTCAAAATATAGTTGACGTTTTAGAAACGAAAGCTGCTAAAGATGGTTTTGGTACGTATACAGTAGCTTTTGGTAATACAAAAGCCTACAACACTGCAACTGGAAAAGGAACGGAAGAAGATTCCACAGGAACACCTAATGCAACTGATGCAAATAAAATTGAAAATGGTTCTGTTGCATTATTTGTACCAGGTAAGACAGTAAAAACGAAAGAAGCACACGTAGCAAAAGTTCTATGGGAACTTGCTGACGTACTTTAAAAATTTAAGATAAAATAAAACGCAAGTGTCTAGTAGGCAAGTTCGCTAATTATTATTACTCTTAGTAATTGGGGAACTTGCCTTTGAATGAAAGGAAATGTTTCTGTTTATGAAGAAAAAAATTCAACCGTTACTTATGGGTATCTTTTCAATTATTTTTCTTTTTTCTTTTAACGCACAAGTAATACATGCTGAGTCGGAAGCTTCAGGAGCTGTCGGTTTTTTATATAAGACAAATCATCCAGATAATCAAATAGATGATGCTGGTTATTTCAATCTAAAAATGACTCCTGGTCAAAATCAAAAAGTTTCAATCACTCTTACAAATCTTGGTAAAAAAGAGGTTACTGTTGGAGTGAAAATAAATGGAAGCAGAACAAATTCAAATGGTGTATTAGAATATGGTGAAACAAAGCTAGAAAAAGATTCTACAATGAAATTTGATTTTGCTGAAATTGTAAAAGGACCAGAAACAATCACAATACCGCCTGAATCTGATAAAGATCTAGAATTAGAAATAAAAATGCCGGAAACGGGTTATGATGGCATCATTTTAGGTGGAATTCAACTTCAAAAAATTCAAGAAGACGAATCCCAAAAAGAACCAAGCGGTACAATGATTATCAATGAATATGCATATACGATTGCGATGTTATTAAGAGAAACGGATACTAAGATTGAACCTAAGATGGGGTATTTAAAAACATATGCGACACAACAAAATGGACGTAATTCGATCACGGTTGATTTAGGTAATGAAGCAGCTGATTTACTGGATGATCTTACAGTGGAAGTTCAAATTATGCCTGAAAAAAAAGACGAAGTCCTTTATGAGTCTAAAAAGACAAAAATGAGGATGGCGCCAAATACTGTTTTAAATTATCCAATCAGTATGGAAGGCCAAGCAATGGTTCCTGGAACTTATAGAGCGCACATTATTGCTACTTCCAAAGAAAAAAAATGGGAATGGAACGAGTCGTTCAAAATAACTAAAGAAGAAGCTGATAAATTTAATAGGGAAGATATTGGTATTGATCAAGATCGGGGAATTGATTTTAAATTAGTTGGTATGATTGTAGGCGGTGTTATAGGCCTAGTCTTGATTGTCTTTTTAATTATTCGTCTTGCTACAAGAAAAAAGAGAAAAAGAAGAAAAAAAGGGCCAAGCAAAAAAAGGTAGAGTAGAAAGTTGGGAGGAATAAAATGACATTATTAGACTGGATTGCAGTCATTAGTTTAGCGGTAGCAATTCTCTTTCTACTTTTTGTTCTTCTGTTGTTTGTTGGTATTTTTAAAACTGGAAAAGAGCAAAAAAAATTATTTTCTATTCGAACAAAGAATAAACGCAAGAGAAAAATGATTGCAAGAAAAAAAAGAGGATTACAAAAAAAGAAAAAAAAATGCATTTGGGGAAGCGTCCTGTGTTTTATCATGATGTTTTTAGGAGCAGGAACCTCAATGTATGTAGTCTATTATCAATCAACAAATTTAAGTGAATCAGATAAAAAATCAATTGTTTCTGGATATTATAATCTTCGTGATATTGAGGAACAGCTAAACTTAGCAGAGTCTGGTGATGGGCAACGAGCAGAACAAAATTTGAAAAATCTGTCTTTACGTTTAGCCGCATTTGCTTTAAATAAAGCAGATTACCGTATCAGTGGTGATGGGCAAGTTTGTATCAATCGTTATTATTCCTCAATGAAAGAGTTAGGAATCAACTTATCTTCACAAGAAAAAGAGTTTTATAAAGATTCAACCTTAACAGAATCTTTCAAAAATGACATTGAGAAAGTCAAAAAGAATGAAAAAGCCGTAATTGATCAATTTAAAATCAATGAAAGGTCACTAGCAGCAAAAAAATAACAACAAGACAATGGAGTTAGGCGATTATGGCTAATAAAACTCATCAATCAAAAAAGATCAGAAATACGCAGAAACCTTTTAAAAGAAAAGATGAAAAAAAAAGCCGTAAGAAAAATAAAGTGACCCATGGGACTAAGAGTAATAACCTAAAAAAAAAGCAAACAAAAAAAAAGAAAGGAAATATCGGTTATTCAAAAAATAAAAAGCAACGTAAATTAAAACGGATGGGGATTGAAATAGGTTGTTCGGTTCTTATTGCAGGTGTTTTTATTTGGATACTTTCTATTTTCTTCTTTACTTTTGCTAAAGTTGAAGGATATAGCATGTTGTCATCACTTTGGGAAGATGATCTTGTTTACATTAATAAAAGAACCAATATAGGTCGATTTAAGTTGGTGTATTTTGAAACGCCCGATCAACAGGAGAAAGCGATTCGTCGTGTAATCGGTCTACCAGGAGAGTTTGTAGAATATAAAGATGATGAATTATATATCAACAACGAGAAAATAGAAGAAAAGTTTATTGATAAACAAGATGTTACAAAAGCAAAGAGTATGGGCCTGTTATTCACGGAAAATTTCGACATAACAAAATTAAAAAATAATCAACAAATAATTCCCAAGGATTTCTATTTGGTACTTGGAGACAACAGACCTTATTCGACAGACAGTCGGTATTATGGGTTTATTCATAAAAATGACATCATCGGGGTTGTTGAAATGAGGATTTTACCACTGCACTTGATGGAAAAATTTAATCGATAACTATCCGAGCCAATAAATATTGGCTTGATAAAAAAGACATAGTAGTTATAAACAAACAGGGCAATTCGCTACATATGTTGGGATGTTTTTCATAGGATAAATAGTCCACATATTAAAGAAAGAGCTTAGAATATTATTCTCAGGAAATCTAGTACGGTCAGGATTATTCTAGTAATCTTTCTATATCATTTGATAGTTTTAGTTTTATAAACGGTCGCTCAAAAGTAATCTATACTATAAGGAGATGTTGTAATTTGAAAAAGAAAATTGTAATTGCTATTTCATTAGCAATGGGACTATTCATCATGTTAGGATTTGGAGGTCAAAGTGCAGAAGCTACATCAAAAAATAGATTTAGCGATGATCAAACAACAGTAACATCAGTAAAAAAAGCCAATAAAGTATTACTTAAAGGTGAAGTAACAGTTGTTACAGATAGTGAAACTACTACAAAATATGCAAAAATTTACGTAAAACATAATGGTTTGAAGTACTATGACTGTTGTTCAAAATTAATCTCATCAACACCAGAATATGATGCAAAAGGAAATGCAACAGGAAATTATTTACATGTGTATAAGTTCTGCGGTTGTAAAACAAACAAATAAAAATTAACTAATTAACTATGAGTGCCCGTTTGAAAACTATTATTATATAAAAAAATAACGAACGAAATGGATGTCAATTCATTTCGTTCGTTTTTTTATCTTTATTTAATAAAGTTGTCTAGTGTTTTTTTTGTATAAATATAACACAAAAACAGTTAAAATTCTTTTGTGATCTGGGAATTAAATAGGTATATAAAACGTTTAGTTTACTTTAAATGATAAATAAATATCAATAATTGGTTTTTTTAATCCAAAATATAAGGTATATTTAGTTTGGTCTATTTATTTATAATGTTATTTTATTGGTGTGGATGTTGGATGGTTTTGTATTTCTAATCATTTTATATGGCGATTGATCGTTGATTAAATGAGTAATACTGAAAATATTGATGAGTAGAGAGGAGTATTTAATGCCAAAAAAAGGAGAGAACATTTATAAAAGAAAAGATGGTAGATGGGAAGGGAGATATATAAAAAACAGAGATAGTAAAGGTAGAATTATTTATGGATATACTTATGGTAAACGTTATTTAGAGGTGAAATCTAAATTGATTGTTTTGAAAGCACAGTATGCAGAATCAAAAAACAAAAAATTATTCGATAGGGATATGAAAGAATGGACGACCTATTGGTTGTATCATCATAAAAAAAACACAGTAAAACAATCTACTTTTTTTAATTATGAATGGTTAATAGATAAATATATCTTATCTTATTTTGGAGAAAAAAGATTATTCGATTTAGATAGTGAGGATATCAGGTCCTATGTTAAATTTTTGAAAGAGTTAAACTTATCATATGGTACAATGAACAATGTTTTCATTTTATTAAAAAAGATACTTGAAGAGGCAAATACTCAAAATATTATTGCATCCAATCCCTGTCAAAATATCAAAATCCCATATAAGAAATGTAAGTCACGAAAAACATCTTTAACAAGTAGTGAGCAAAAAAAGTTGGAACAGTTTGCTTTTCAGGAGAAGGGTTGCTCTGCAATTATATTAGCATTGTATTCGGGGCTTCGAATTGGTGAAATAAGCGGTCTAAAATGGTCGGATATCGATTTTGAAACAGGTATTATTTATGTAAATCGAACAATTTATAGAGTAAATAGCAAAAAAAAAGAGGGCAATAAAACGGAAGTGTTTGTCGGTATACCTAAAACTGATAATTCTTATCGAATTGTACCGTTGGCCGAAAATTTAAAAAAATACTTACTTACGAAAAAAGTCATTTCAATGTCTAGTTATGTCGTTTCATGTAAAAATAAAATGACGGAACCTAGAGTTATCAGATATCGTTTTAAAAAAGTTGTAAAAGCAGCAGGAATACAAAATATTCGTTTTCACTCCTTGCGACATACTTTTGCAACTAGATGTTTAGAAAATGGTGTGGACATTTCAAGTCTTAGTAAGTTGCTTGGTCATACTTCTGCTAAGATGACTTTGGATACGTATGCGGATTCATTGTTAGAAAGTCGGCAAAAAGCCATTTATAAAATAGATCAATTAATGAGTGAAAAAATGTCTGAATAAAAAAGAACTAGCTGTTTATAATGCCGATTTAATATATGAAAGCATAAGGAGAATGGGTTGTCACATATTATTAATTTACTTGAATATTTTAAGTTGGAAATTGCCTGAATAAAAATCTAAATAATCAACACACTGCTATGAATATAAAGTAACGCAGAAAATGGTTATGTCAATTAATCTGATAATAAATAAATAGATCAAGTATCTTATAAAATTCTTTTCTAATTTTGGATTTGATGCTTGAGTTTTTTTGAGCAGGAATTACATAGAGCGAACAACGTTAATGGTTTTAGTCAGTATACTAGTGAAAGCTTCCAGTGTTTTGGGAATTGCCATTGGATTGTTTAGAGGTAAGTAAATAAGAATGGACTAAAAAAATAACTGAATGAAGCTAGATATATTTTCAGCTTCATTCAATTATTTCGTTGATAGGGCATATAAAAAGTAACTACGACTTTTTTATATGCCTATTTTTAATAGACAAGAGACTATTTCACAACAAGAACATTACAAGGCGCATATTGAACGACATAACTTGTTGTGGTTCCAAGTTGATTAGATTGAATCATGCCTTTACCTGTAGAACCAACAATAATCAAATCGATTGCTTGATCTCTAGGCACAACTGTTGAAATCATTTCCTTTGGATTACCTATCTCAACAATCGGAATCACATCATTTAAACCTTCTTGGGTAGCATAATAAATATTTTTTAGTAGCTCTTTTTCGATGGCTTCTTTTTCTTCAGCAAGTACTTTTGAGTAAGCATATGAGCTATGGCTAATTGCGTTTTCATCTACGACTGATAATAAATATAAGGTAGCATTTTTTTCTTTTGCAATAGCCACACCATACTGTAAAGCCAACTCAGAATTTTTTGAACCATCCATAGCAACTAAGATGTTTGAGTAGTTATCGAACATTTCAATCAGCACCTTTCTTTATCTATCCTCATTATAACACGTTCCATGAAAGAGGTTAAACGAATTGAAATGGATAAAAGATATCAATAACATAATAAAAAAACGATAAGAATTCAACAGAGTGCGGAATTCTTATCGTTTATTCTTTCTTTATAGACCAAGAAATGGTGCTGGATTAACAAAACCGCTCCACAATCCTGTTGAAATACTAAAGTGTAAGTGAACACCAGTTGAATTACCTGTTGTTCCCATGCCACCTAAATTTTGACCGGCGCTAACTGATTGTCCAGCTGAAACACTTAAACTGCTCATGTGTAGATAATATGAATAGTAACCATTATCGTGTTTGATTACAACATGATTTCCAGCCATACCGCTGTAATTTGCGCTGACAACTTCACCAGATCGAGCTGCCATAATCGGTGTACCACTTGCTCCGCTAAAATCAATACCATCATGGAATGATCCGGAAATACCAGTAGGATCTTCTCGTCCGCCAAATCCACTAGTAATATTCATACCTGCTACAGGAGCAGACCAACCGCCAGATGATGTTGGAGGAGTAGGGATTTGTTGGTTGTTGTCAGCACCAATATTTGTATCTGGAACAGTTGCTGATTGTTCTTTTTCTGTTGATTGGTTAGAAGCTGCCTGTTCTTGTGCTGCTTTTGCTTGTTTTTCAGCTAAAGACTTAGCTTCGGCTTCTTTTTTCTTTTCTTCAGCAATCGCTTTTAATTGAGCTTCTTTTCTTTTAACGGCTTCTTCTTTTTGTTTAACGAACTTATTTTTTTCAGCTGTTTCAGTAGCAAGACTTGCAGCAATTTCGTTGATTTTTACATTTTGTTCAAGTTTTGCTTCTGCTAAGGCAGCTTCTTTTTGTTCAAGTTCTCCTGTTTTCTTTTCAAGTGTTTTCAGGGTTTGTGTTAATGAAACTTTTAACTGATCAAGGTCTTTTTTGTCGTTTTTTTGGGCTGTTAAAATATCGTTGTTGGCTGTTATTATGGTGTTAACAGCTATAGCTTTTGAAACCGCATCGGAAATCGAATTTGCACTTAGTATAACTGTCAGTACAGATTCTTGTTCACGATTGGTTTGAGTAACTCTAGCTTGGGCTTGTAGTTGTTCATTTCTTTTTTTGATTTTTGTTTCTAAATTTAAGATATCAGTATTTAGTTTATTCATTTCTTTTTCATGCTTTTGCTTTTCAGAAAGAACAGTTTGATATTCGGTTTCGATGGTGGTTATTTCATTTTCTAAAGTTGCCAAGTAAGCTTTAGCATCTTTTTCATTTTTCACGATATCTTCTATTTTTTTATTTTGATTGTTAATTTTTTGATCAACATCTTCTGCTAAGACACTTATGGGTGCAACATTTACTAATAAAATAAATGAAAGTGTAACTAGTATTTTTTTCTTCAAAGAATATTCCCCGCTTTTTATTAATCGTATTTGAACGCATGATATTATAAAAAATCATCGTCAGTAATCTTCAATTACACAAGATAAAGTATAACATAGGGGGTGAAGAATAATCATATCTTAAGTACAAGCGTAATGAAAAAAGTTGAAATTTAAAATCTGGAAACAAACTTATCATCTAATTGTAATATATGATACTTATAGTTAATGAGAGAGAGCAGTTTTCAGGCAGATCAGGAATGGATAAATACATCATTTATCATTGTATTCGGAATAAAAATCATCTAGTAAATCGGCTAAGTCTTTTTTTGCTTGTGCATATTTTTTTTTCACCGTATTTTCAGATAGTTGTTTTCCTTTGTGATTATTTTTTGTAAGCTCAGCATAATCAACTACTTTTGAAGTAGGTTTATTTCTATAAGATACGTCATTAGTTACAATATCTGATAATATAGTAAAAATTTGAGGAATTGCTGGAAAGTGTTTATTTGATTCCGTTCGCTTTAGCATATCGAAAGTACGAAATAATACAGTAGCATTTATTTCTTTTTGGCTAGAATCATGCAATAGTTCTTCTATTCTGGGCAGAAAATCGTTTCTGTAACGATCATTTTGCTCAATTCTATACGTTGTAGAATCTTCTGAAATAAGACTATCACTTTCCTCTGAGAATATAGCTTTATAATTTGTTTCAAATAAATCTGGAAATAGCTCATTTGCCACAGTCAGAATCTTCAAATCTTGAGAGTAGGTGATTTTTTGTTTTTTAAGCGTCTGAATTAATTGTTGGAACTGTTTTTTATCAAGTTTTTTTCTTAAATTTGCTTCTATCAATAAACGAGCTACATAGTCTTCGAATTCTCCATAACGAATCCAATCAATTGTTGTATTACCGAGAATAGCGAGCTTTTCTAACCTGTCTTGGTTGGGTAAATTATTGCCTTTTTCCCAATTATTTACTGTACTAGCACTGGAATTTCCAACTAATTTTGAAAAGCGCGCCATTGAATATTTATGGTGATTTCTAATTTCCCTGATTCTTTTTCCAGCTGCAATTAAATCTACTTCCAAAATAATTCCTCCTATAAATTCTTTCTTATACTATATCACTCTTTAAGGAAGAGGTGTACCGTTTTTTTTTCATTTTGTTCTTGCGTTTTTTTTCATAAGATGATATAGTTTTTTATACCGAAATATATTCAATTGGTTGTGTTGTGATTTTTTGTTTTTTTGATTTAAAGAGGTTGTATTCTAAATGATAGTGACAGATATTCATGTTTATTTTTTATAGTTGACTTAAAATTATATATTTAAATATGAACATATTTATTTTCACTATCATTTTCTATAAAAAATACCGAAAAACATTCATTAATAAGGAGGAAATGAAAATGAAAAAAATAAGTAGGATTGAGGAACAAAAAAATCATCTTCTGTATCAGTTTTTGGAAAAGTTGAATAAAGAGATTCCTAACCAAGAGAACAACTTAAAAATGGAAGAAACGTATATTCGGCAGTATAAATTGTTGGTAAATATGTCTTTTAGTGCAAACATTTTATATAAAGGTGTCGATTACGCAAGTCATGTATATAATCATGTTGTTAAGATTGAGTATACGAGACTATGCAAAATGATTATAAAGCAAAATCTAGATAAACAAGTAACAGAGGAATTACTTAAAAATTTAAAAAGGACACAAAATGAGCTGCTTCTTCACTCGCCAATAACGAAAAATTCAGAGGGTATTGATATTTTTTATAGTTTTACCGGGGGCAATCGCAAAAAATATAGAGCAAACCGAAAAGCTATAAAGCAAATGTATATGGAAATAAAGCAGGAATCAGCGAAAAGTGTATACAGATATATCAAGGATTCTTTTAGCCGAAAGTATAGGAAGATCAAAGAAAAAAAAGCTTATGCAATTTGGTTATTAAAAAGTTATACTTGGCATTGAAAAAGAATATCTACAGTTAAGATACGCAAAGAATAACCGTTTCTATGAATAAGAGACTTTGTTTTAATAGAAGGATATGTTGTGCTATGCTTAAAAAAGAATAGTCGTTTCTTCAATAAGAATTGTTCGAAAAGATGTCTAGCGCATAGCTAAATGTCAAACAAGGAAAGAAGGAATTGGAATGAACAACGATGAAGAAAAACATGTAAATCATCAAAGCTCTGAAATAGAAACTACGGATCAAAGTATAAGGGATAACCGAAAGCATTTACGAATGTCTAGTGAGGATCATTCTATGCACATGGGTAACTTCAAGAAAAAGCTTTGGTTTTCACTTGTTTTGGCGATACCAATCATTTTTATATCACCGATGATGGGTGTTGATTTACCTTTTCAATTTACTTTTACAGGTTCAGAGTGGTTAGTTCTAATTTTAGCTTCGATTTTGTTTTTTTATGGTGGGGAACCATTTTTAAAAGGTGCGCAGATGGAACTGAGACAAAAAAATCCCGCAATGATGACTTTAATTACTATGGGAATTTCAGTCTCTTATTTTTACAGTCTGTACGCATTTATTATGAATAAATTGTTTCCTCAAAGTCATGTGATGGATTTTTTCTGGGAGTTAGCTACGTTGATCGTTATCATGCTCTTAGGACATTGGATTGAGATGAACGCTGTTTCAAATGCAGGCGATGCTTTACAGAAAATGGCTGAACTTTTACCTGAAAAAGTTAAAAGAGTGAATAATGATGGTATTACAGAGGAAATACCATTGAATCAAGTCCAAGTAAATGATTGCTTAATCATTTCAGCGGGAGATAAAATTCCTGCTGATGGGGTAATTACCAAAGGGCATACATTAGTTGATGAATCAGTGGTTACTGGGGAATCGAAAACAATCGAAAAAAATAAAAATGACAAAGTGATTGGTGGTTCCATCAATGGCAATGGAATGATTGAAATAATAGTGACTGGAACTGGTGAAACTGGTTACCTTTCAAAAGTTATGGATATGGTCAAAAAGGCACAAACTGAAAAATCAAAATTAGAATCTTTATCCGATCAAGTAGCGAAGTGGTTATTTTTTATAGCTCTCGGTGCTGGACTTGTATCGTTTATAATTTGGTTGATTGTTGATAAGGACATAGGTATTGCTTTTGAACGGATGGTAACAGTCTTTGTCATCGCATGTCCTCATGCATTAGGTTTAGCGATACCTTTGGTTGTGGCTAGATCAACTTCAATTGCTGCTAAAAACGGATTATTATTAAAGAATCGGGATGCGTTGGAACAAGCAAATAATATTCAATATATTATGTTAGATAAGACAGGTACACTGACGGAAGGTAAATTTTCTGTAACCGGGCTTGAAATGATTGTCAAAGACAGAACGAAAGAAGAAATACTGAGCATTATTGGGGCTTTGGAAAAAAATGCAAATCATCCCATAGCTAGTGGCATCATGGATTATCTAGAAGAGAAAAACATTTCACCAGATAAAGTTGAAAATCTTCAAAGTATTTCTGGTGTAGGACTTACTGGTAAAGTCAATAAAATGGAAATTAAAATTGTTAATGAGAAAGAGGTAGACCGTTTAAACATACTATTTGATCGCTCATTGAAACAAAGTTATCAAGAACAAGGCAATACGATAAGTTACTTGATTATTGATGGCGAATTAGTTGCTATGATTGCTTTAGGGGACAAGGTGAAACCAGAAGCAAAACAATTTATAACTAATTTGGATGAACAAGGGATCACACCAATAATGTTGACAGGGGATAATAAAGTAGCAGCGGAGGCAGTGGCACATTATTTAGGAATTAATGAATATTACGGTGAGTTATTACCTGAAGATAAAGAAAAATTCATTCAAACATTTGTAAGCGAAGGAAAAAAAGTGATGATGGTAGGTGATGGAATCAATGATGCTCCTAGTTTAGTCAGAGCAACCATTGGCGTTGCAATTGGTGCTGGGACAGATGTAGCGATTGATTCAGCTGATGTTGTATTAACGGATAGTGATCCAGAAGATATTCTGCGTTTTCTAGATTTAGGTAAACAAACAAAGCGAAAAATGATCCAAAATCTTTGGTGGGGAGCAGGCTATAACATTATTGCGATTCCACTTGCTGCTGGTATTTTAGCACCTTGGGGGATTTTATTAAATCCAGCGGTAGGAGCGATTTTGATGTCTCTGAGCACAGTAATTGTTGCAGCAAATGCAATGACATTACGCATACGCAATTAAAAAAATAAAAAGTAGTGAATATGACGTATATTTTATATGCATATTCATTATTTTTTTTTCTAAAATTACTGAGTCCCGCAAAAAAAGTGGTATTTTTTGTAAAGTAGACTGATATAATGAGTATTCATTTTTAAAAGTGGAGGTTGAAGATGGAATATAAAGAAATTTTTGATTTTGAATCAGGAAGATTGTTTGAATTGTTCAAATTATTAAAATCAGTGGATACCAGTATCTCACTAGAGCAGCTTTCTATTGAGATTGATGTTAGTCAAAAAACGATATTGAGATATATCAAGAAAGTGAAAAAATTATTTGAAATCTATCAGTTAGAAAATCATTTAGCAATTGTTAGTCGATCAAAAAATAGCTTTTATTTAAAGCGAGATAATGACTTATATTCAGAGATTTTTTTGGTGCAATATTTAAGCAATTTACCAGAAGTTATTTTTTTAAAAGCTATTATTGAAGAGGAAACGATTCTGACGAAAAATTTAGCTGAAAAGCTGTTGATTAGTGAGTCTTGCTTGAGAAGACGAGTAAAAAGAATTAATGATCGGTTAAAAAAGTTCGGTGTCTATTTGAGGCGTGGTACCTATGAATTGTCGGGAGAAGAAGAACAGATTCGAGAGTTGATTCTACACTTTTATTGGTTTGTTTATCAAGGAACAAATAATAATTTTTTATTGCAGGAAAAAGCTGGAAGTAGACAATTGACACAACTGCTGATTGATTTTTTTAATATGCAGATCAATGATATTCAAAAGGAAGCCCTGTTTAGAATCATTCAAATAGCCATTTGGCGTTATCAAAAGGGAAAGGCAATAAAAATAAAAGCAGAATGGCAGCAGTATATTAATGAAAGTTCCATTTTTGCTAAACTTCAAGAGGCAATGAGAATCAACGAAACTTATCAATATATAGATATTGAGGAAGTAGCATACCTTTACTTAATAATTCAGGCACGTTTTTTACCATACTTTGGTTCAAGTATGCAAGCCTATATTATAGAGGAACATTACATAAAGAAAACCACTTGTTATTCAAGAACAATAGTGATGACAAATAAATTCAGACATGTTTTTTGGGAGAAAAAATTTAAGCATTCAAAAGATAGTATTGTGGCATCTTTAGGATTTCATTTGTATTATGAACTAATTTCATATTTTTACTTTGAAAGGAATCAACCTGCCAAGGTATTACAAGAGGCTTTTCCTAATTTTACTAGTAAACTGGATGAATGTGTATCTGGATTGAGTAAAAATAGTTCAATTTATCAGAGGATACCTAAAGATGCTTTATTTTATCGCTACTTTATGATTTTAAGTTCACTTATTTCTCCTGTGTATAGTGAAAAAAGAATATTTATTTGTTTAATGACCGATTTATCACTTGAAAAAGAAATAGAACTTGGTAAGAGAATAACCAGTTTTTTCTATGAAAGGTATAATCTAACAGTTATTTATGCTAGAAAAACTAAATCTATTATGTATGCTGATGTTATTTTAACTACAGTTTTTTATCAAGATTTAATTCAAAAACATTCACAACCCGTCCTATTGATTGGACAAAATTTTTCTGAGAAAATATTTTTTCAAATTGAAAATTTATTAAAAAAAATCTGATAATGAAACCCTTTCATTCAACTGTGTTAAAATATAATAGTAAATACATTTCAGGAGGGGTTTTAGTGAGGAAAATTCAATTTGGATCAAGTGAGTTACAAGTAGCATCCGTTATTCTGGGGTGCATGAGAATGAATGGCGCTGAGAATCCAACAGAAATTATTGAAACAGCTTACGAGCAAGGCATTGATTTTTTTGATCACGCTGATATCTATGGTGGCGGAGAATGTGAGAGGATATTTGGAAAAGCCTTGAAAGAAACGTCTATCAAAAGAGAAGAGATCATTATTCAGACAAAATGCGGGATTCGTAAGGGAATGTTTGACTTTTCAAAAGAACACATTGTTTCCTCTGTTGAGGGGAGTTTAAAACGTTTAGGTGTTGATTATATTGATGCCTTATTACTTCATCGACCGGATACACTAGTAGAACCAGACGAGGTTGCTGCCGCTTTTGATCAATTAGAAAAGCAAGGAAAAGTAAGATACTTTGGTGTTAGTAATCAAAAACCCATGCAAATCGAACTATTGAAGAAGACAATACAGCAACCATTATTAGCTAATCAACTTCAATTTGGTATCAAACATACTGGTATGATTGATCAAGGAATTCATGTGAATATGACGGATGAACAAAGTGTAGATAGAGATGGAAGTATTTTAGATTATTCTCGTTTAAACGAGATGACTATTCAAGCATGGTCACCTTATCAATACGGATTTTTTGAAGGTGTTTTTATTGGAAACGAAAAATTTTCAGACTTAAACGCAACGTTAGATAAAATTGCAGAAAACCATAATTGTACGTCAACTGGTTTAGCTACTGCATGGATTTTAAGACATCCTGCCAATATGCAAGTGATCGCTGGAACCATGAATAAAGATCGAATCAAAGAAATTGCGAAAGCGTCTGAGATTGTGTTGAGCAGAGAAGAATGGTATGAAATTTATCGTGCCGCAGGCAATATTTTACCTTGATTTACAATTTTTAACGATTTTATTCACACATTATTCACACTTACTTTATATCATAAAGAATTTATTTTTATGTGTAGTTCCAATAGTTATAAGTCCATTCTGAGTGTGCAGAGTGGATTTTTTTACTATCGGTGATGGTAAGCGAGGTTGTAGTTTACATCGCAGACACATAAATTTGAAGAGAAAAAGTTACATTTTAGAAATTATTCGTTCATAAATAGTTCACATATTTTTTGTATTATAAAAACATAAAAGAAAGATAGCTGTTACAAAAAATTAATTTCATTTGTGTGTATTCCTAATTCCCCCCCTCTGAGTGTGCAGAGGAGGGGTTATTTTTTTACTATTAATTCCGAGTGATTCTGCCTTATTCACAGTAAGGAATCGTTTTAAGAATGGAGCAAAATTTTTTTGTAACTTCTTATTTTTAGCCATCTGAATGAAACTTTAATTCCTTCCTACTGCAAAGTTGACGTATTTTTGTTAGAATAGGAAGGAAACCAGTTTGCTGAAGATAAGGAGAAAAAAGAATGACAAAAAATAAGTTATTATTAGTTGATGGAAATAGTGTAGCTTTCCGTGCGTTTTTTGCTTTACACAATTCCCTGGAGCGTTTTAAAAATAAAAATGGACTGCATACCAATGCAATCTATGCGTTTAATAATATGTTTGAGAACGTTATGACAAAAGAAAAACCTACACATGTTTTAGTTGCTTTTGATGCAGGTAAAACAACTTTTAGAACTGAATTTTATCCAGAATATAAAGCAGGGCGTTCGAAAACACCGGGTGAATTTAAAGAACAAATGCCTTACATTCGTGAATTGCTAACTGGTTTAGGTGTAAAGTATTATGAATTAGATAACTATGAAGCAGATGATATCATTGGAACCTTAGCAACAAGAGTTCCAAAAGAAGAGTTTGATGTGGTTGTACTGTCGGGTGATCGAGATTTGACGCAATTAGCAACAGGCTCTGTCAAAGTAGATATTACAATTAAGGGAGTCAGCGATTTAGAAACTTATACTCCAGAATACGTAGCAGAGAAATATGATGGTCTCACACCGAATCAGATCATTGATATGAAAGGTCTAGCAGGAGATACGTCAGATAACATTCCAGGCGTAACGAAAATTGGTGAAAAAACAGCTATTAAACTATTAAAAGAATATGGTTCGGTGGAAGGTGTTTATGAAAACATCGATAAGTTGAAACAAAGCAAGATGAAAGAGAATTTAATCAACGATAAAGAACAAGCTTTTATGTCTAAACGTTTAGCCACAATCAATGTAGATTCGCCAGTTGAAATCAATATCGAAGAGTTAAAGTATGAGGGGAAAGATCTAGAAAAATTGATCCCTTTCTACAAGGAGATGGATTTTAAACAAATTTTAAGTAAACTAAATGTTGAAGAAGAAACTGTTGAATTGGAAGATGTTCACTTTGATGTAGTTGATAAATTTACTGAGGATATGTTTACCGAGGATATGGCATTGTATGTTGAGATGCTTGAAGATAATTATCATACCTCTCCAATCGTTGGTGTTGCATGGGGAAACAAGAAAAAAGTGTATGCAACTAATAGTTTGGAATTATTCGAAAGTAAACCATTTATTGATTGGTTACTATCAGATAAATATAAGAAAACTGTTTATGATGCGAAACGTACCTATGTTTCACTTAACCGTTATATTGGTAAGACGCAAGGGATCGCTTTTGATGTATTACTAGCAGCTTATTTACTGGATACAAATGATAACAGTGCAGATATCGAAGGGGTAGCTCAACACTATGGCTATACCGATATTCATTCTGATGAAACTGTTTATGGTAAAGGGGCGAAAAAAGGGCTTCCTGAAGAGGATGAAGTATTTTTCAGTCATTTAGCTCGTAAGATCAATGCCATTCATTTCCTTTCTGAAAAATTAGACACAGAACTAGTTGAAAAAAATCAAGCTGATTTATTTTATAAAATGGAACTGCCTCTTTCGAAAATTTTAGGTGATATGGAAATTACAGGAATTCGTGTTGATGCGAATCGATTAAAAGAAATGCGAATTGAATTTTCAGATCGTCTTCGTGAGATTGAACAAAAAATCTATGCTGAAGCTGGAGAAGAGTTCAATTTGAATTCACCTAAACAATTAGGTGTGATTTTATTTGAAAAAATGGGTCTGCCAGTCATTAAAAAAACGAAGACGGGATACTCAACTGCAGTAGATGTACTAGAACAATTGAAAGAGCAAGCTCCAATCGTTGAAGATATTTTAGTGTATCGCCAAATTGCAAAAATTCAATCCACATATGTTGAAGGCTTGCTTAAAGTGATACAACCTGATGATAAAATTCATACACGCTATGTACAAACATTGACACAGACTGGTCGTTTAAGCTCAGTTGATCCAAATCTACAAAATATCCCGATTCGATTAGATGAAGGACGTAAAATACGTCAAGCGTTTGTACCTAGAGAAAAAGACTGGATGATTTTTTCATCTGACTATTCTCAAATTGAATTGCGTGTCCTAGCTCATATTTCTGATGATCAACATTTAAAAGAAGCCTTTATTGAAGGTCAAGATATCCACTCAAGTACTGCGATGCGTGTGTTTGGTATAGAAAAGCCAGAAGATGTCACATCAAATATGCGTCGTCAAGCGAAAGCAGTAAACTTTGGTATTGTTTATGGGATTAGTGATTATGGGTTGTCTCAAAATCTAGGAATTACTAGAAAACAAGCACAAGAATATATTGATACCTATTTTGAAAAATATCCAGGTGTTAAAAAATATATGGAAGATATCGTACGAGATGCTAAAGATAAAGGATTTGTGGAAACTTTATATAATCGTCGTCGTTATTTGCCTGATATTAATTCACGAAACTTCAATTTGCGCTCTTTTGCAGAACGTACTGCAATTAATACACCTATTCAAGGGAGTGCTGCAGATATCTTGAAAATTGCAATGATCAATATGGATCAGCGATTAAAAGAAGAAAATTTACAGGCGACAATGTTACTTCAAGTACACGATGAGCTTGTATTTGAAGCACCAGAATCGGAGTTAGAAAAACTAAATGCATTAGTTAAAGATGTAATGGAGAATGCAGTTGCCTTACATGTACCGTTGATTACTGACAGCAGTTGGGGAAAAACATGGTATGAGGCAAAATAATTAACTAATAATGAAAAGAGACTGATTTGAACGGTGATGTTTATTTAATCACTTTGTCAGTCTCTTTACGCTAAGGAGAGATGGAAAGTGCCTGAATTGCCAGAAGTTGAGACAGTTAGAAAAGGCTTGGAAAAATTAGTTGTCGGAAAGACGATTGAAGAGGTCACTATCTTATGGCCAAGAATTATAGAGGCGCCTGAAGCAGACGTTTTTGCTCAGAAATTGATTGGTCAAAAGATCGAAAAAATGGAACGTCGTGGAAAGTTTTTGATTTTTAAAATGACGAATTACGATATGATTTCTCATTTAAGGATGGAAGGGAAATACGAAACGAATCATCCAAGTGACGAACGAACAAAGCATACGCATGTGATTTTCACATTTACTGACGGGACTGAATTGAGATATCTTGATGTTCGTAAATTTGGTCGAATGGTTTTAGTTGAAAAAGATCAAGGGAAAAATTATAAAGGTATTTTGACATTAGGACCTGAACCAATTCCTTCTGAATTTAAACTAGCAGAGTTTAGTAAAGGTCTAAAAAAACATCATAAAGCGATCAAACCGCTATTACTGGATCAACGATTAGTAACTGGTTTAGGTAATATCTATGTAGATGAAGCATTATGGGAGGCGAAAATCCATCCTGAACAGCCTGCGGATACCTTAAAACCAAAGGAAATTGAAAGATTGTACTTTGCTGTTATTGATGTGCTTGGTCGAGCAGTTGAAGCTGGTGGGACAACGATTCGTAGTTATTTGAATGCGTTGGGAGAAGCAGGAACTTTTCAAGTTTCATTGAATGTATATGGTCAAACGGATAAACCATGTCCGAGATGTGCTACGCCAATAAAGAAAATAAAAGTTGCCCAACGTGGTACACATTTTTGTCCTAAGTGTCAAACTCTGAAAGTGAGGAATTGATTGATGGGAATGGTTTTAGGGGTGACTGGGGGCATAGCGACAGGAAAGAGTACGGTTGTGAATGTATTTAGAAGCTTGGGTTTTCCAATAGTAGATGCAGATGTTATAGCAAGAGAAGTCGTTGAGCCTGGAACACCAGGTTTATCTGAAGTGGTTTCTGTCTTTGGAACAGACATTTTGAATTCAGATAACTCACTGAATAGAAAGAAGTTGGGGACGGTTATTTTTTCTAATAAACAGAAAAGAAAATTGCTGAATAAAACCCTATCTCCATTTATAAAAAAAACTATTTTAACTGAAATTGAGGACAAGAAAAAAGAATCTCCGTTGGTGATTGTAGATATTCCTCTGCTTTATGAAGGCGGTTATGATAAATTTGTTGATCAAGTAGCTGTTGTTTATGTTCCAGAAAATATTCAATTAATCCGCTTGATGAACCGAGATAACTTAACTGAAAAAGAAGCCTTGAATCGAATTGAAAGCCAATTAGCAATAGAAGAGAAAAAAAAGTTGGCAGATATTGTATGGGACAATCAAGGAAATATCCAGGATACAAAAAAACAAGTAGAGAATTGGATTTCTCAAAATGGTTTTTTTAAAGTGTAATGTATTGCATATTTTTGTTTCATATACTATTTTATCCTTGAGAATTTGAGCCGATAACTTATTTAATAATTGATAGGTAATGAGGTAGAAAATAAGATGTGAAAAGACAAGTGAGATGATAATTTCTCTTGTCTTTTTTTAGTTTGCAGTGGATATTCTTCTTTGATTTTTTTATATTAAATGACCATTAATTTCTTTAGGAAGTCGTCGTAGATGTATGGTTTCTTAGCCATTTCATGTTATACTATTGGTAGTAGACTAAAAATGAATAAATTAAAATAAAAATACAAGATAAAATGAGGTGAACACTATGCGTTGTCCAAGATGTCATCATAATAATTCTCGTGTAATCGACAGTCGTCAAGCAGATGATGGTCGTGCGATTCGTCGTCGTCGGGAATGTGAAAATTGCAATTACCGTTTTACAACATTTGAACGAATTGAAGCGGCGCCTTTATTGGTTATTAAGAAAAATGGCGATCGAGAAGAATTTAATAGAGAGAAAATATTACGTGGATTGATTCGTTCTGCTGAAAAGCGTCCAGTCGCTATGGAACAGATGGAACAGATCGTCGATAATGTCGAAAATCGTGTACGTAGTTTAGGAGAGAATGAAATCTCAACCACATTGGTTGGTGAATATGTGATGGAAGATTTAGTTAATCTGGATGAAATTGCTTATATTCGATTTGCTAGTGTCTACCGTCAGTTTAAAGATATGAGTGTTTTCTTAAAAGAACTACAAGGGATTGTAGATAAAGCAAAATCGTCAAATAATGATACAACCAATGAATAAGGAGGTCTTTCCTTGAAAGATAATTGGAAAGAAGTACATCCTAAAAGCATTTTTCAAGTCACTGTTCCGTCCCCTTTGTCTGATCAAGAACAGATGATTTTAACTCTTCTATATCAACCGATGATTGGTGCAGAAGCATTTAGCCTTTATTTGACACTGTTGTCAGAAGTTGAAGAGTCAGGAATGAGTGAATCACTATTTCATGCGGATTTAATTACTATGATGAATATAAGCATCAGACAAATTCAATCAGCCAGAAGGAAACTTGAAGGGATTGGATTGTTAACAACATACGTCCAAAATGATTCTGAACTCGGACCCAAATTTTTATATCGTTTAAATCATCCTGAGCCAGCTGAACGATTTTTCAAAGATGAAGTGCTGGTCTTAACTCTTTTAAATAGTGTAGGGCAACGGAAATTAGATAAGTTATTTAATCAGTTCAAGCCTAAGTTTGTTAACTTGACTGGTTTTGAAGATATCTCATCTAGATTTAACGATGTTTATTTGTTTAAAGAAGAACAAATCATTTCCCAAAATCAACAGTTAAGTCAAATTGAGCAATCGTTCAATGATCCGAGACCCTCTAAAAAGCCAAGTGCTGTAGATAAAAGCTTTGATTGGTCCTACTTTATACAAGGGATAGAACGATTAGGAATCAAACTTCCTGATAATGGTGACGGATTTAAAGAAGAAGTATTTATCTTTCATAATTTATTTGGGATTACAGAATTGGATATGATTGATTTTTGTTCCAAATCTTTTGATTATTATACGAGCAAAATCGATGTGAAGGACTTTGAACGAGCAATTTATAGAGCCTATGATCCTGATAAAAAACAAAAGAGAAGTGAATTTCAAAAAAATGAAGTTGCGGAGTTATCCGATGAGGATCAACAAACGTATCGTTACAATTCGTTAAAAATGAATGGATTTTCAACTCAAGATATCCAAATGATCATGGATAGCGAAAAGAATTTTCCATTAAATTATCTAGAAGCTTTAAAAAATGGAAGAGGTGGCTATACAACGCCGCAAGAACGCTCTTTAGTTAAATATTTAGTCAGTAAGTCTGGTTTGCCGAATAGTGTAATTAATATTTTGATCAATTATGTATATAACATTCAAAAACAGCCCACTTTAAAAGCAGATTACGTCAATCGAATCGCCAATGAATGGGCGCAAAGCGGTATTTTTTCACCAGAGAAAGCAATTGAGCATGTCCGAGAAATAGCTAAAAAAGGAAAAGAGCAAAAACAAACGAGACAACGTTACGGACAAAACAATCGGCCGATTCGTCAAGAAACTTTACCAGATTGGGTGGATAATCCAATCGAAGAAAAAAAACTTTCGCCAGAAAGACAGGCTGAACTTGAAAAAGAACTCCGAGAATTATTAAACGAAGAAGGTGATTGATAATGGAAGATGTAGGGAAAGAAATGTCAAAAATCATTCAAAAGCGAGATATGAACGAAAGATATAATGAACTAGTTGAAGTTGTTATGAAGGATGCTGATGTAACACGGTTTATTGAAGAAAATCGTGAACGCTTAACAGACGAAGACATACGCAAAAGCTACTCAAAATTATATGAATTTGTTCAAGAAAAAAGAAAATATCAACTGAATGACCCAACAATGATTGCTCCAGGTTATGAGCCAAAATTAGCATTGAACTTCCATTATATTGATGTCACTTATGTACCTACCGAAGCACTGATCGCTAAGCAGCGTGAAGACGAAATCCGTAAACGTGTCAAAGCTATGGATATGCCAAAAGATGTTCGTGAAGCGCGCTTAAATAATTTTGACTTAAGTTCTGATGGAAGAGAAGAAGCATTTGCTAGTGCCATGAAATTTATAAAAGAATATTCTCAAGCACCAAAAGATTTCCATAAGGGACTTTATTTAAAAGGCACATTTGGTGTAGGTAAATCTTTTTTATTAGGAGCGATTGCTAATAATTTAGCAGAGCGAGGATTTGTGACGACTATTGTTCACTTTCCAACATTTACAGTTGAAATGAAGCAAGCGATTGCCAAAGATTTAGTGGGTGAAAAGTTAGATGCTGTCAAAAAATCACCAGTATTGATGATTGATGATTTAGGGGCTGAATCAATGACTTCTTGGATTCGAGATGATGTATTAAGTGTTATTTTACAATACCGTATGCAAGAGCAATTAGTGACTTTCTTCTCATCAAATCTCGATTTAAAAGAATTAGAAAAACATTTATCAGTGACGCAAAGAGGAGAACAAGAACCATTAAAAGCTCGTCGAATTATGGAGCGTATTCGCTATTTAGCAAAAGAGATTTCCATGTCTGGCAATGATCGGAGAAATGGTTAATGAAGGGTCTATTTATTAGACAGCCTTTCAATTCCTATAAAGAGAAAAATTTAATGCATGTATTTTTCAGTAATTATGAGTATATAAGAGGAGCTATCAATGAAAAAAATCTCAATAACTATATTAACTGCTGTTACTTTGATTTCTTTGGGAGCATGTACGCAAATAAAAAAGAGTCCTCTAAAGGAAGTGAAGAGACATCAATGAGTACCAAGAAAAATGAAAGCACTAATACAACCTCAAATAGTAAGGATCAAAAACAAGAACAAGCAGTATTTACAGCAGTATTAGTTGAAGATGCTAAGAAAAATGATACCGTAGATAAATCTATACGTCTTGTTTTGAATCAAGTAGAGGCGATTGAAGATCCTGAAAAAGTAGTCAATATGATGAAAAATGAAGGTGTTATTTTGAACGTTTCTAATGAGGAATTAGCTGGTGGAATTACTGAAGAAGAGTTAAAAACAGGTGATAAAATTCAATTTACTTTAGTAGGCCTACCTGCTATGACTATGTCAATCCCACCGCAAGTAGCTGGAAATTCAGTAATTAAAGTTGAAAAAATTTAATTATTAAAAAAATGTTAAGCGAAATAATTTGAAAAAAGATTGGTTCTCATTAATTGGAGAGTCAGTCTTTTTTTATCTAAATAACCCATATCATTTGCTAAAATAGTAAGTTGGGTTATCATAAAAATAGAAGAATAATTGATCAAAAAAGGATAGCGTATGTTTTGACCTTTGCTGACCAAAGGTGTATAATTGCTTTGCAAGGTCAAAAATGATCAGACTTTAGACCTTGAAAAAATAGTACAAAGGACGTAATGTCTTTTTGATTAATAAACGATACTATGTTAATAGTAGCTAATTTTATTAGCTAGTCTCTCTGAAAAAACATTAATGTTGATTATGGCTAAAAGTACTATTGTCATATTTCCTTATTTTTCAGTTAAGACAGATCGAGTTCATTACACTTTAATACTATCTAGCGTCACAGGCCTAGTTCCTCAGAAAAGATAACGATATATTGTAACAAAAAAATGTGACAGACGACATCTCTTATTTTTCAGTCGGATCTGGACAAACCTGTTAAGCTTTTAAATTTAGGAGGTAATTTTATGAATATCGAAAAAATGACAACAACGTTACAAGAAGCAATTGCAGAGGCGCAACGGGTAGCTGTTACTCGTCATCATCAGGAAATCGACATTGCTCATTTATGGAAGATTTTTTTACAGCCAAATCATTTTGGACGTAATTTTTATACAGATGCGGGAGTAGATGTAGAAGCTTTTGAGCAGGAGATTGATAAAGCGATTGATGAATATCCAAGTATTCAAGGTAGCAATATTCAATATGGTCAAAGCATGAGTCAAAATTTATTTAATTTATTAGGCGAAGCTGATAAGATCAGAGAATCATTTGGAGATGAGTTTTTAGCAACCGAAGTTGTTATTTTAGCTCTTATGAAGTTAAAAAATTATCGTTTGACAAAATATTTAACAAGCCAAGGGATCTCAGAAAAAGAACTACGTAAAAATATTGAAGATATGAGAGGGGGAGATCGTGTGACTTCTCAAAACCAAGAAGAACAGTACAAAGCTTTAGAAAAATATGGTGTAGATTTAGTGCAACAAGTTAAAAGTGGCAACCAGGACCCAATTATCGGTCGAGATGAAGAAATTCGTGACGTGATTCGAATTCTTTCTCGCAAAACAAAAAATAATCCAGTCTTAATTGGTGAACCAGGTGTTGGTAAGACAGCGATTATCGAAGGACTAGCGCAACGAATCGTTCGTAAAGATGTGCCAGAAAACTTAAAAGATAAAATTATTTTCTCGTTAGATATGGGTGCATTGATTGCTGGAGCCAAATTCCGTGGTGAATTTGAAGAACGACTAAAAGCAGTCTTGAAAGAAGTAAAAAAAAGTGAAGGTCGGATTATATTATTTATTGATGAAATCCACAATATTGTCGGCGCAGGAAAAACCGAAGGCAGTATGGATGCCGGTAACTTGTTGAAACCAATGTTGGCTAGAGGTGAATTGCATTTAATTGGTGCGACAACCTTGGATGAATATCGTCAATACATGGAAAAAGATAAAGCATTAGAACGTCGTTTCCAAAAAGTATTAGTGAAAGAACCGACTGTTGAAGATACAATCAGTATTTTACGTGGTTTAAAAGAACGTTTTGAAATTCACCATAGTGTTAATATCCACGATAATGCTTTAGTTGCTGCGGCGACATTATCAGATCGCTATATTACGGATCGTTTTTTACCAGATAAAGCGATTGATTTAGTTGATGAGGCAAGTGCTACGATTCGTGTTGAAATGAATTCAATGCCAACTGAACTTGATCAAGTAACACGTCGTTTGATGCAACTAGAAATCGAAGAAGCAGCGTTGAAAAAAGAGTCAGATGACGCAAGTAAAAAGCGTTTAGGTGCATTACAAGAAGAGTTAGCAGATCTTCGAGAAGAAGCCAATGCAATGAAGATGCAATGGGAAACTGAAAAAGAAGAAGTTAACGCAGTAAGTAACAAGCGTGGAGAAATCGATAAAGCCAAGCATGAACTAGAAGACGCTGAAAATAATTACGATCTAGAAAGAGCCGCTGTTCTTCGTCATGGTACGATTCCTCAATTAGAAGAAGAATTAAAAGAGCTTGAAGCAAAAAATGCCAAAGATAATGTGAGAATGGTACAAGAAGCCGTAACTGAAAATGAAATAGCTCAAGTTGTCGGCCGTTTAACAGGTATTCCAGTAACAAAACTGGTTGAAGGTGAACGTGAAAAATTAATGAAATTAAACGAAACCCTTCATAAACGTGTCATTGGTCAAGATGAAGCAGTAGATGCTGTAAGTGATGCTGTCATTCGTTCACGTGCAGGGTTACAAGATCCAAACCGGCCGCTAGGTTCATTCTTGTTCCTAGGTCCAACAGGTGTTGGTAAAACTGAACTGGCCAAAGCATTAGCGGAAGACTTATTTGACTCAGAAGATCATATGGTTCGGATCGATATGAGTGAATATATGGAAAAACATAGCGTTTCTCGTCTAGTTGGAGCCCCTCCAGGCTATGTTGGTTATGAAGAAGGCGGTCAATTAACAGAGGCAGTCCGTCGTAATCCATATACAATAGTCTTGTTGGATGAAATTGAAAAAGCTCACCCAGATGTATTTAACATTTTACTCCAAGTTTTAGATGATGGTCGCTTGACTGATTCTAAGGGACGTGTTGTTGATTTTAAAAATACAGTCTTGATCATGACAAGTAACATTGGTTCTCAATTATTACTTGAAGGAGTGACTTTAGAAGGCACAATTCCAGAAGAAGTTGAAGAACAAGTTATGACGATTTTACGAGGGAACTTCAAGCCAGAATTCCTAAACAGAATAGACGACACCATTTTGTTCACACCGTTAAGTCTAGGCAATGTCAAAGGGATTATCGGGAAAATGACCGCTCAATTAGCAAAACGTCTAGAACATCAAGAAATCGAACTGGTAATTTCTGAAGAAGCAAAAACTTGGATCGCAGAAAGTGGTTATGATCCAGCGTATGGCGCTCGTCCATTGAAACGATTTATTACAAAGGAAGTTGAAACTCCTCTAGCAAAAGAAATCGTTTCAGGAAGAGTAATGCCGAAAACGAAAGTAACGATCAGTTTATTAAACGATCAATTGGTTTTTGAAAATGAACCAATAGTAGAGTAACCGCAACTTTCGAAGGCATTGCATGTTTTTATTCAGGTATATAGAGTGGCAAAAACTAGAATTATTTAGTTTTTCCACTCTTTTTAATTTGAAATAATTGCTAAAATATCAATTTGTTATAAAATAAAAGGAGAGCAAACGATTGGGAGGATTCCTATGGAAAAGATGAAGGATCGCGTTGTAATGTTGGGAGATGCAATAATTGCGATTATTATTACAATCATGGTTTTGGATTTGCCGATAAAGTTAACTCACTCAGGCAACATTGAAATTATTACGTTGATGCGTTCAATAGGAATTTATTTTATTAGTTTTTGTTTTGTCGGAAACTTATGGTACCAAACAGCGCAAGTTTTCAATCATGTTAAAAAAATCAAAAATAAGGATTTTGTAGTTTATATGTTTTTGATGTTTTTTCTATCTTTAGTTCCAGCATTTACACGTCTTTTGATTGAAGATACAAATAGAGAAATTGTTTTTATGTACGGAATTTTAACATTCATTGTGAGTATTTTTCTTCAAATTTTACTCAATTCTCTTGAAAGACAAATTGAAGAAACTGAAAAAATAAAATCAGAATATCAAAAGAAGATTAGATTTAAACATCGTGGGAATTTTATTTTTAGAATTTTTCTTCTTTTTTTGGCCTACTATTACCCTGAATTTGGATTAGTGGTTTATTTAGCTTTACCAATTTTTAATTTTCTACAGAACATTGTAAGTCACGAAGAAAATATCTATGTTGAACAAATGAATGATGAGCAAAAGAACTATTATTTACAAGATTCAAATCAGACCTTTGAAAATACTATTCAAAAGTATGTCTCTCTGCTAAAATCATCTATGAATAATGCGCAAGGAGCTCAAAAAGATCCTGAGTGGTGGCATCAATTTAATCAGCAATGGCAAAAAGAAGTGAATCGAAAAATAAAACAAATTGATCAAAAACTTTCTGAAACAACTGATGAGTCTGAAAAAAATCATCTGTATCAGAAACGAGAAAAGTTAGAAAGTCAAAAACGTCAAATAGATGAGTATGTATCAATGGCGACAATTAAAAATCAGAAATCAAAGTAGTTTTTATAAAAAAGTGAAGAGTACTCAAGCTGACTTCCATAAATCTTGCTTGTGGCTACTTCATTGTGTAAAATCTAATCTATATCAATTTTTCTAAAGAGGGATCACGTGGATAAAAAAAGCAGAAGACTAGAAGAACAATTATGTTTTTCTTTACAAAGCGCATCAAAACAATTTAATAGAATGTATGCTAAAGTGTTGAAGCCATTCCATTTAACCTATCCTCAGTATCTAGTTTTACTTGTATTGTGGGAATATTCGGATCAGCGTATTTCTGATATTGGTGATAAACTTGAGTTAGATTCTGGTACATTGACACCAATGCTAAAAAGAATGGAAAAAAATGGATATATTCATCGGAATAGACTTCCAGATGACGAACGAATCGTGATTATTTCGCTTTCAGAAAAAGCGATTCAATTGGAAAATGAAATTTATGAGCAGGTGGAAGGCTGTTTTGCTCAGTTGGATTTTAATGAAAAAGAATATTTTTCGCTACTCAATCAGATAAATATTTTAAGTAAACAAATTGCTGATATAAACCGTTAATTCAAATAGGAAAATGACTTCAAAAGGAGAGAGGAGTATAAAACCTCAATTTTTAGGAGTCTTTTTTTTGTGAATTTTATGAAGCAAACTGATGTACATTTTCATTAATGTTGTGTACAATTTAATTGTGTAGTATGTATGTGACGACAAGAAGTGGAGGAATGAATCATGAAAAAAATCTATTCAACAACAATCATCAACACAGGCGGAAGAGAAGGAGAAGTATTTTCACCTGACAAGTCATTTAGCTATGAAGTGACCTCACCAGGTCCACATAAAGAAGGGAAGACTAATCCAGAACAATTATTTGCGGCAGCGTACAGTTCTTGTTTCAATAGTGCATTGGAACTTGTGATGTCTAATCAAAAGATCTCGTCTAAAAGTACAGTAAAAGCAACGGTTTCTCTATTCAGTAATGAACAAACTGGCTTTCAAGTGGGTGTTGTTCTTTCTGTTAAAATCGATGATGTAGATCGTGAGAAAGCAGAAGAACTAGTAAAAGCAGCACATGAGGTATGTCCTTATTCAAAAGCGACAAGAGGAAATATTTCGGTTGAGCTAGAAGTAGAATAATATAAAAAGGGGCAATTTTAGAATTTCTAAAGTTGCCCCTTTTTATATTACTTATTCACTTTTCTAAACGCATAAGATTTGAAATAATCAGCTTTATGTCGTTGAGTAAAACTATAAATAGTTAAAATCAATGCACCAATCGTATTTGTAAATAAATCGCCCATCGTGTCCATCAACGCAGCACGTCCAATATAAGGCTGACCTGCCTCAGTCATATAGCGTTGCAAATTCATATTACCAATTGAATCACATGCAAATTCCCAGAATTCCCAAAAAACGCCACATAAACCAGCGAAGGCAAATCCCATAATAATAAAAAGCCAAGGACTAATCTTAGAAAAATCAGTCTCACGCAAACAATAGCCAATGATCGCATATCCAACAGCGACTAATAAAATTGGACTGACTGAATGAAGAATCTTATCCCAAAATGGTACAATAATAATCAAGCGCAAACCAGTTCCAAGAAAAACTGCGATCCAAATGAAAAACCAATAGTATAAACGTACCATTTTTGGGAAAATTAACCCTGTAAATTTTGTGAAAATGAAAGGAACAAAAATAACCCCGATACCAGCAATCATTTCAAATGTGAGTAATACGTATTGTTCTGTGGGCTGTACCATGAAAATTTTGATAATGTTGACGATCAACGTAGCAAAGCCAAACAAAAGTAAAAAATAAAAAGCATTTTTTTCTTGCTTATCTTCAAATTCTAACTTCACATTAAAAGCCTCCTAACTGTGTATATTTTTTTAGCTGCTTCTCGATTAAGGAGAAAAAGTCCTGTTCTTGACTGACAATAGATCCGTTTAATTTCACTAAGCCGACGGTATATAAGTTAAGATAGTGAAACTGATTTTCAGCAGTGGCGCCCAAAGCAGCTAACTTTTTTTGATTATCTGCTCCTTGTTGACGAGTATCTGTATATAGTCCAATCATCGGAATATCTTTAGCATAAGCCACACCAGCATCTATCGTGATTCCATCTAAAACAGCCACTAATAAGTCGCTTTCAAGGACCTTTTCAGTATCAGCAAGTGCAATCATTTTACTATCTGCATAAGCGGTTTTATCATTGATAGCTCCGTTTTCTTGTGGTAAGTAAACTTCAAGTGAATCGTCAAGTTCACGAATTTTTTTAACCAAGTACTCATTGTATAATAGGTCTGCTTTGGCAAACATAGGACCAGCAAAATAGATTTTCATGTTCGTTTTCCTCCAGTAACTGTCTTGTGATAACTTTGATGAAATAGTAATTAGAAATAATCACTAAAGTAAGCTTCTTGGTCAGGAAAGATACGCTCTAAAGAATTTAAGGTTTCTTTATCTGTATCTAAACGCTCAATTCGATGAAGGTAGGTAGGGCGACGGTAATTCATTAACAAACATGTTAATGTTTGAATATCAATATGAACAGCTTGTCCTAATGGTTCATCTGTTACAGAAACTTGGTCATCTTCATCCCAAAGTAGGCTAAATATACCATTGTTCCACTCTGCAACTGGATCGGTTACTACAAAATGAAATGGTTTTGCTGTACTAGCATAAGGATAAGCCAACAGCATTTCTTTTACATCAACGATTCTTGCCATAAAATAAGGTTCAATCGTCTCTTTAATTTGGCTGTCGTCTAGTAAAAATGCTAGTGGTTCATTTTTATAGATATCTCCTTGAACCCAATAAACCATTGAAAAATGTGCTGATATAAAATTCCATAAGCCGTTTCGAGCTTCTTGATTGATGTAGAACATCTCTTTTATATGGAAAACTTCTTCAGCTACCCAGTAGAAAAGTACGCCCAAAGGCTCGTGGTTAGCACCATAATAAACAGCTGCTGTTCGTTCGTCTTCATTTTCAAAGCGCCAATATTCTTCCCAGTTAAATTCGCTACGGATCAAGGCTCCGTGATTTTGGCGGGCAAACTTTGCGTATACTGTAAAGACATCTTCATGATCCACACTAACACGCTCAACCATACCTGGGACATCAACTTGTTTAGGCAATTGAGTATCACGAATTTTAAAGGATAATTTATCCGACATGATTTCCCAGCCTTTTCGACGGTAGTAGGGGATGCTATAAGGGTAAAGATAAGAAATCCATTGTTTATCTTCCCGCATGTTTTTAAGAGCCAAATGAATCAAATCCTGCATCAAACCATGATTGGCATATTCAGGATAAGTTCCAACACCAGTGATTCCGCCCATTTTGAAAAGTGTCCCGTGAATATTTACCTCACATGGATAAATTGCAATCTGAGAAATCAGTTGATCTTCATGAAACCAACCAAATACTTTTGACTGTTCTAAAATCGGCTGTTTTGATTTAATTAATTCTTTTTTACTTTCATAGCCACTTTCATCTAAATCAGCTTCCGTAAATTGGAAGACATAGCTCAACAATTCATTGAACTGATCTACATATTTTTCATCCACGGCTTTTAATTCTAAACTATCTTTGAATGCTTTTTGGTTCATTCTTCCATCTCCAATTATTTTTTCTACCTCCAGTATATCAAAAAAATGGCAATAACATAGAGTATTTGACTGCTAGGAAGTAGTAAAGGTGTATTCGTGATTGTGAACTCTTTAAAATACATGGAGATGATTGAGCCAAAGCGGCATTTAGCGAGCTGAAAATAAACTCGATTCTATAACAAATAACTATGTGGTTTTATGAGATATCATTGGATCGATGAGTGTGGTAAGGAAACATAGGAAAGTTCTTTAATTCTGGCGGAAATCTTGCTATAATGGGAAGTGCTGATTAAGAATGATTTGAGCAATGAGCTAGTTTGGATTGATAAAATCAAAAATATAAGCTCGTACAGCTTTTCATAAAAGAAATGAGGACTATTAATGAATCTAAATGAAATGAAGCAACGACAAGAAAAAATTCGTAATTTTTCCATTATTGCTCATATTGACCATGGGAAATCTACCCTTGCTGACCGAATTTTACAAAAAACGGAAACTGTTTCAGATCGTGAAATGCAAGATCAATTACTTGATGCGATGGATTTGGAACGTGAACGTGGAATAACAATTAAATTGAATGCTGTTGAATTAAGCTATACTGCTAAAGATGGTGATGAGTATATTTTCCATTTAATCGATACACCAGGACATGTGGATTTTACGTATGAAGTGTCAAGAAGTTTAGCAGCATGTGAGGGTGCCATCTTAGTGGTGGATGCAGCCCAAGGAATAGAAGCTCAAACATTAGCGAATGTTTATTTAGCATTAGACAATGATTTGGAAATTATTCCAGTCATTAATAAAATTGATTTACCAGCAGCAGATCCAGAAAGAGTACGTACAGAAATCGAAGATGTGATAGGTATTGACGCTAGTGAGGCTGTATTAGCAAGTGCCAAAGCAGGTATTGGAATTGAGGATATTCTAGAACAAATCGTAGAGTTGGTTCCAGCTCCTACAGGTGATCTAGAAGCACCCTTAAAAGCGTTGATTTTTGATTCAGTGTATGACAGCTATCGTGGGGTTATTTTAAATGTCCGAATCATGGATGGCGTTGTTAAACCTGGCGATAAAATCATGATGATGAATAACAATAAAACATTTGAAGTAACAGATGTTGGTATCTTTTCACCAAAACCAATCAGTCGAGATTTCTTGATGGTTGGTGATGTTGGCTACATTACTGCAGCAATCAAAACAGTTCGTGATACCCAAGTAGGAGATACTGTAACGTTAGCAAATAATCCTGCAAAAGAAGCTTTGGCAGGATATCGCAAAATGAATCCAATGGTTTATTGTGGATTGTATCCAATCGATAATTCCCGTTATGTTGAATTACGTGAAGCTTTGGAAAAATTACAGTTAAATGATGCGGCATTGCAATTTGAAGCAGAATCATCTCAAGCTTTAGGATTCGGTTATCGTTGTGGCTTCTTAGGATTATTGCATATGGATGTTATCCAAGAACGTTTGGAGCGTGAATTTAATCTTGATTTGATCACAACAGCTCCATCAGTAATTTACCATGTAACTAAAACAGATGGTACAAAAATCGTTGTTGATAATCCAGCAGAATTTCCAGATCAAAGCACCGTTGATTTTGTGGAAGAACCTTATGTTAAAGCAACAATCATGGTTCCAAATGAATATGTTGGAGCTGTTATGGAAATCTCTCAACGAAAACGTGGCGAATTTGTCACAATGGATTACTTAGATGAGTATCGAGTAAATGTTATTTACGATATGCCTTTATCAGAGATCGTTTACGACTTCTTTGATCGCTTGAAATCTGGTACAAAGGGGTATGCCTCATTAGATTATGAAATGATTGGCTATCGTAAGAGTAACTTATCTAAGATGGATATTCTATTGAACTCAGAAAAAGTGGACGCATTAAGCTTTATTGTGCATAAAGACTTTGCTTTTGAACGTGGAAAAGTGATTGTTGAGAAATTGAAAAAATTAATTCCTCGACAACAATTTGAAGTGCCTATTCAAGCTGCAATTGGACAAAAAATTACTGCACGTTCTACTATTAAAGCCTTGCGCAAAAACGTTTTAGCTAAATGTTACGGTGGAGATATCTCACGTAAACGTAAGTTATTAGAGAAACAAAAAGATGGTAAGAAACGGATGAAACAAGTCGGTTCTGTGGAAGTTCCACAAGAAGCCTTCATGGCAGTTCTGAAAATGGATGAGGATGAACCGAAGAAATAGCAATACATGGAAATGAATTTTAAAACATATTCTTTTTCATGAGATGTACCAACTAAATTATTCAAGAAAAAATAACACGATCTACATCTAGGCTTTTGACAGACTAGATGTAGATCGTGTTATTTTAATTTCTTTTGAATAAATCAAATCACATAAGAGCCTCTAAGAAAAAGGTCTACCTAAAGGTTTACTGTCAGAGGTATTCGTTATTGATTCATTCAGTTTATTTTGATCAGGTGTTCCTTTTGAAGGTGTGGGAGTGTATGCTCCTAAAATAATCGCACTAAACATAAGTACAGTGATGGATAAAAGAGCAGTTGATCGTTTGGGTTGTGTGTGTGTTTGAGAAGTTATAATCGCGTCTAAACGATTTTTAATTTCTTTCGTATTTTCATAAAGAGTGACGGAGGCAACTTTTTCATTATACGTTCCTGGATTGTTAGTCATCTCAATCAATGTGGTGCCATAGTTATAGCATTCTTCTTTAGAAAAGTAACGAGTTGTTGCTTCATCACATGCGTATTCACATTCCCGATTCATCGTTTTTTCAATAAAATAAACAACAGGATTAAACCAATGAATACAGACAATGAATTGCATGAACCACTTATAGAGAATGTCTTTATTTTGATAATGTGTAATTTCGTGTGACAAAATGCTGTAAAGTTGCTCTTGAGTCATATTTTCATGTGGTAAAACGATATAGTTTTTTCTCACACCTAATAACAAAGGTGATGAGACAAGCGGTGTCGTATATATATCAATAGGCGTTGTAATTTTTTTATCCTCACAAATCTCACTTAAAAGATCAAGAACATCTGGATTATCTACGGACTGCCAATCTGCTTTGATATACTTAGCAAAACTTTGGTATTTGGTGATTTTTTGGACAATCAAGCAAACGGCAATGGCTAACCATATATATACAATATAAGGTGCAAAAGGAGTATCTTTGCTGCCCATAATGATATTGTCCTTAAAAATGACATTATCTCCAATAATAACAGAAGGATTTCTTACTTCCTTTGAGCCATAAATTATTTCGTAAAACGGAGATGATTCAATAGAGGAGAATATCGTACCCAAAATACTTTTGTTTGGAGAGAACGGAAAAATAAAACGGAGTAGAACAAGCAATAGTAGATAGTATTGAAACCGTCTAGCGCCCCTTTTTTTCAAGAAGTGTCTACCTATTAACCAAATACCAAATAAAATTGAACCTGAAATACTGAGGGAAATAAGTAAGTTCAATGTTTTTTCGATTATCATTCCTTATTTTTTTCCCAGTATTCTTTCAACTCTTCAATTTCTTTGTTGGAAATCAATTTATTTTCAACTAATGTGGCAATCAAGCCTTTAACTTCCCCCTCATACATTTTCCCAACAAAATCTTTCGTTTCTTGCCCTACATAGTCCTTTTCGGTTAAAAGTGCAATGTACTCATTTCTTCGGCCTTTTTTTTGAACATCTAAAATATTTTTTTCAGTTAAACGAGCAAGGAAGGTCAAGATAGTATTATTTTTCCATGTGAACTCTTTTGCATGCAGTTCTTCAACAATCTCAGAAAACATCATACGACCATCGTTAGACCAAATCACTCGCAATATTTCCAATTCTGAGTCAGATATTTTTGGTGTCATAAAGCTCCTCCTTTTGTGAATAATAAAAACATTTTCAATGAATCAAGTCTTTTTTTGAGTATTATTTCGTTATCGAATAGAAGCAACAATCCAATTATAACACGACTGTTGACAAAATAGAAAAGTACATGATATTATAACTACACGATGTAGGTATAAACTGTGAAAGTACTTTCAATAAATTCTAGAACTCAAGCTATCTATATCAAAACTAAAAAGAAAAGGAGAGGCGATTTGAAAAGGAAGCGGTTGTTAGCTTTGTTTCTTTTGACGGGTGTTGGTGTGCTTGCTGCTTGTTCAGCATTTAGTAATGTAAAAAAAAACGTACCTGAAACGAGTCATACAGAAAAAAAAGTGAATTCCGACAGTGCTATGCGATCATTAAAAGAAAAAGAGAAGCTATATGATGATTTAGCTAGCAATGCTAATTCACCAAAGATGCTTAAGTATTCCGATCAGTTTAAGCAAAAAATATCATTTGTTGCTCAAGTAGAAGGCGAGCCAAAACAAGTGAAGTCAAAAGACGACTCGTTAAACGGTGAATGGTACGTATCAGTACTATTAATGAGAAATAAAAATACTCCGATTTATTTAAATCTTTCCGATATTAAAAAAAAAAATTGGCCTAAAAATGATGATATCCTCCGAATTGAAGGAACTCCAATTGGTTATCTCTATACTAGTTATAACAATGAACGACTTGATTTATTAGATATGAAAGCAAGCGCTTTAGAAGTGGTAAATGTTAAAAATGAAAGTGTTTCTTCTGATAAAGTGATCGAAACGAATCAGTATAAAGTGGAAATTACAGCTATTGATTTGTTGCAGGATGCGTTTGAAGATCCTAGCTTAGTTGTTTATTACAATTTTAAGAATAAAAAAGGGTATCGATCGGTATCACCGCTGAAGAATTATTTTTATTTCAGTCAAAAGAAAAAACGATTGGAAACTACAATTTTAAATGTGAATAATAATCAACTTGATTCTAAGGCGATTAATAGAGATACGTTAGAGCCAGGTGAAGAAATGCTATATTACGAAGCATTCAAACTATTGGATTTAGAGGAAAAGGTTTATTTGGATGTTTTTGACGATGAGTATAACTTGTTAAATACACTAGAGCTATCAGTACCAGGAGCAAAATAAATAACCCCTTACTATTGTGTTGTTTTGGATAAGATCATTTTGATTTAGTATAAAGTGATCTAAGTAACAAGAGATAGAAGAACAAAAAAAGGAGAATTATATATGAAATATATTATCAAACAAAAGTTAGTTGCTTTAAAACCTACTTATGAAATCTTAGATGTATCAGGAAATCAATTATACAAAGTTAAAGGGAGTTTTCTAGGAAGAGAAAAATTTGAAATTACTGACTTAAATGGTCAAAGCTTGGCAAAGTGTGAAACAAAAGTAAATATTTTAAGTATTATTGGATCGTTTCTAAGATATAATTTCAAAAAATATCATATCTTAGTTGATGGCAAGACCGTATTTTCTATGGCTCGTTCTTTGAATATTTTCTCTTATAAATTTACTATTGATTCACCTATAGGAGAGGTTAAATTAGGTTATGGAATGACAGGAAGCCACCAGTTTACGTTGCAGGATAAAATTATTTGTGATATTGATAAACGAAAATTGACTTTAGGTGGAGATGAGTACCATATCGAGATTGATGATGCTCATGACCATAAAGCTTTCTTACTAACAACAATAGCTTTGGACCGTATTTATTATACGAAGAGATAGGCAGTGGCACAGGGGAAAAATAATATATATAGTGAGTTAAAAGTAGAGTATTTAACATAATTGTATAGTCAATGAATGTGTCAGGCGAATTCTTTAATAAATAATAAAATAGGGGAATTGGAGTAAATGAGAAATAAAAGTAAAGTGTTTATGATAATGTCAGTATTCAGTATGGTAGTTATTATGACTGGGTGTGGTACAGTGAAAAAGGCTAAAGAGAGTATTGATAATTATGGTTCTAATTCTTCAAAAATGGATGAAGGAGATAAGTATAATGCATATGTTGACTTATTCAATGTGCTATCAGATGAATTAACAACCATAGAAAGTTCTTATGCTGAGTATCATATAGATGAAGCTGGTAACTTTGCACCAACAGACGATAAAAATGCACTTGGATTTATAGGGGATACTAGTTCAGTACAACGGGCGATTGAAGAAGCTGATAAAGCAATCTCTACTAAACCGAAAATGGATGTTGATAAGGATGTAGAAGCATTACTAACGGTTCTAAAAAAAGAAATGTCAATTTTAGAAGAAATTGAGAGCTATTATAATGAAAAAGATTTCTTGAATGATCATGATGAAAAAGGAAAAGAGTTAAATACAAAATTATTATCGGTTTATAAACAAGCAGATAAACTACTTAAAAAATTCCACGATAACATGCAAGCTTTAATGAGTGAAACAGAGAAAAAAGAACGGAAATCGCATGAAAAAGAGGGAAATAAAATTTCATTAGGAATGCTACAATTTATTGATGTAGCAAAAGAAACTAGAAATCTGGTTAATGACAGTATAACTGAGGATGGAACGATAAATTTGATACCTGAGGAATATGCTGAAGTAAACATTAAAATTTCTAAAGCATTAGATGAACTTAAAGCAGTTCCTAAAGATTCAAACGCTATAGCAAAAGAAGGGTTTTCTTCAAGTTCAACTTTCGATATTGACAATTTTATAGATAAAGCATCAGAGTTTAAAAGTTTATCAAATACACTTTCTGCAAGTTTTGAAGATGAAGAATCATTGACCGATTCTACGAAGGAAATATCAAATGCATATTCAGCGTTGATTGATGCGTATAATAAAATAAATTAGTATTGGGTTTTTTCTATAAAAGTAATATTAAGTCTTTATAGGTCTGTGTTACTTGATACGTTTAAAGATAAAATCATTAGTGAGACATGGATAGTATTCAGGAGAACAGATCTTTATACTGATAACGATTGTTTTAGATTATAGGAAGAGATATAAAAGAAGAGTAGTTAATTTAATAAGTTGAATAATATATGATTGCATGAAAGAAGTTTATATAGTACACTTAGTAAGTCTGAAAAATCAATACCTTAACAAATAACTATCCTTATCCCATCTCAGCAGAGATGGGATTTTATTCTGCAGTTTTTAAATATAAAAATGAGTGTTTTCTCATAATAGGAAATATATATGTACTTTTGGTTAATAAGGTCGTATAATAACATTTGTAGTATAATTGTAATTTAAATTAATAGGTCATTTCATTCGTAAGGGTGTTTTAATTCCTCTTTTTTTTATCACAAAGGTATTGCAAAAATTAATCGTGCTAAAAGCACTAGGAGGAACACATTTATGAATACAGGTACAGTGAAATGGTTTAACGCAGATAAAGGTTTTGGTTTTATTACTCAAGATAACGGAACAGACTTGTTTGCTCATTTTTCAGCAATCCAAGGTGACGGATTCAAATCTTTAGACGAAGGCCAAAGCGTATCATTTGATATCGAAGAAGGTCAACGTGGACCACAAGCAGTAAATATTGTAAAAAACTAATTTAAGATTATTTATAAGATTCGATTTTATCGGATCTTTTTTTGTTGCTCAAAAAAGCTATTGCTTATGGGTAGAAGAATGATAGTCGGTAAACATATTCAGCAGAATCTTTAGATGGACGTAAAAGTCCGAAACATACTGGAAAACACAGGAATTATTTTATAAAATGACTCTTATTATTTGTTTTTTTAACTAGAAGTAATATAAAGTTCGGAAAGATGTGAGTCACTTATTTGAAAAAAGTTTGTTTCAGATTTTTTCTGCAGTTAAAAATGTACATCTAAATTTATTTATTTTAATAAAGCGTATCTGTTGATATTTTTTCAATTAGAAGTTATTATACAAACATACCAACAACAACCCTTTTTATTTTTTCATTTTACTCTTTTAGAGTAAAACTCCTTTTCCCACCTTCATTAGAGGGTGGGATTTTTTTGTTATGTATTTGATGTATCAGCATAAATTCAAATTTAATAAATTATTTGCTAATACTTCTTCTATATAATCCTTTATTTTATTGACGAAAAACAAATTGATTTCTTTTTTTTGAAATAATAATTGTTTTTGAAGGGATATTAGTTGATAAATATTTAAAAAAATAGTATTATAAATTCATACCAACAACAACCCTTTTTATTTTTTCATTTTACTCTTTAGAGTAAAACTCCTTTTCCCACCTTCATTAGAGGGTGGGATTTTTTGTTCTTTTATTGATCCATAATTAAAAAAAGATAAAAATAAAAAAGAAGCTTATGGGATATAAATTCATAAGCTTCTTTTTCTTATCCAATCATTACACTTTCATCAGGGTATTTAAATTTTGCTTGTTGTTTTTGACCTTTCGTTAGTAGTGAAAAACCAACAGTATAGATGCCAACACGACCAATATACATTAACAGCATGATAATTATTTTTCCTATATTTGTCAGATCAGGTGTTAGTCCCATAGTCAGACCAACTGTACCGAATGCAGAAAATACTTCAAATGCTACATATTCTATGCCAGAGGATTCTGGGATGTTTTCAGTAATCGTCAAAAGCATGATGGAAAGTACACATAACGTCAATGTGATAAAGAATAAGGTTAAAGCACGAAAGACAGTGCTATTGCGAATCGTACGTCCTTGGAATTCAGCACGAGTACGACCTTTAAAGATTGAAACAATTTGAATCACTAATACAGCAAAAGTTGTCGTTTTTAGACCACCTGCTGTAGAACCAGAAGTTCCGCCGATATACATTAAAAACATAGTTGTAATTAAACCCGCATTTGTCATCTGCAAGTAGTCGATAGAGTAATAGCCTGCCGTTCTCGGCGTTACAGACATGAAGAAAGTATTCGCTAAACGATCAAAAAAATTAGTACCAGTAGTTAAATCGCTTGCGTTGTGTTCTGTGACGAAAAAAATAATGAATCCGCCAATCAATAAAGAAAGAGTTGTAATAAGGGCGATTTTAGTATGCAAAGAAAACTTACGTCTTTTCTTATAAAGAAGTAAATCTTGCCAAACGATAAAACCAAGACCACCAGAAATAATTAAAGCACCCACAACTAACAAAATGAAAGGATTTGTCTGATAAGGAGTCAAACTGTCTCCTAGTAAATCAAAGCCAGCATTACAAAAACTAGATATAGAATGGAAAATACCAAAGAAAAGACCTTTCTTCCAGCCAAATTCAGGTACAAATTCGAATGAAAGTAATAATGCTCCAACTAATTGAATAACTGTTGCCAATTTAACGACATACATCATTAGTCGAAAGGCTCCTGACATATCATCTAGATTAAGAGCTTCTCGTAATAAAATGCGGGTACTAAGTGTAATCTTTTTGCGAAGGATAAAGTATAAAAGTACTGGCATTGTCATAAAACCTAAGCCACCTAGTTCAATGAGAAGCATGATAACTAATTGACCGTATGCATTCCAATGTAGAGCAGTGTTTAGTGTAGTTAAGCCAGTAACACAAACAGCAGAAACAGCTGTAAATAAGGCATCTATAAAAGGGGTTGCTGTACCACTTCGTGAAAAGAAGGGTAGAGTTAACAACGATCCGCCGATAAAAATTAAGACGATAAAACCTAAAGCTAAAACTTGAACAGCTGATAAACGTTTTTTTATTTTGATAGTCAATTTATTTTTTTTCATTCTATTCCTCGTTCAACATACTTTGATTGTGCAGTATATTTCAATTTTATTTGATAAATTCAAGTGTACCATTTTATGAAATAATTTCCAGTAATTTGAGAGGCGAGACTATTTTGAATGAATAAGAGAGTATAAAAAATTTAAATTTAAAAAAGAAAACGCTTGTAAAATTTTAAATTATAAAGTATTATACAAATACAAACTAATTGTATATACAAGTTGAAAGGGAGGCGTGAATAAAATGGCTAAGTTTCAAGACGATGCTAAAAAGTTATTAGAAGATGTGGGGGGCAAAGAGAATATTGCTGCTGTTTCACATTGTGCAACTCGGATGCGTTTTGTTCTTAATGATCCAAGTAAAGCGAATACGAAAGAGATTGAAAAAATTCCTTCTGTTAAGGGAACTTTTACAAATGCTGGGCAGTTTCAAGTTATTATTGGAAATGAGGTAGCTCAATTTTATAATGAATTTTCTTCTATTTCAGGAGTTGAAGGCGTTTCCAAGGAACAAGGAAAAGCGGCTGCAAAGCAAAATTTAAATCCGATTCAACGGGCTATTTCAGTTTTGGCAGAGATTTTTACGCCACTGATACCTGCATTGGTAATTGGTGGACTGATTTTAGGATTTCGTAATGTATTAGAAGGTATTCCTTTTGGTTTTTTAGATGGACAAAAAATTGTTGATGTTTCACAATTTTGGAGTGGGGTGAATTCATTTTTATGGCTGATTGGCGAAGCAATTTTCCAGTTCTTGCCTGTAGGTATTACGTGGAGTATTACTAAAAAAATGGGAACAACACAAATTCTGGGTATCGTTTTAGGTATTACTTTAGTTTCACCACAATTACTAAATGCTTATGCCGTGGCAGGTACAGCAGCAGCTGATATTCCATTTTGGGATTTTGGATTTGCTCAAGTGGATATGATTGGTTATCAAGCGCAAGTTATTCCAGCAATGTTAGCAGGATTTTTACTGGCATATTTGGAGATCTACTTTAGGAAAGTTATACCTCAAGCTGTTTCGATGATTTTTGTGCCTCTATTTGCTTTAGTGCCAACTGTTATAGCAGCTCATGTGATTTTAGGTCCGATTGGTTGGGCTGTTGGAAGTTGGATTTCAGATATTGTAAATGCGGGATTGACTTCTTCCTTTAATTGGTTATTTGGTGCCGTGTTTGGTTTCATGTATGCGCCATTAGTGATTACAGGTCTGCATCATATGACAAATGCTATCGATCTTCAATTGATTGCTGATTTCCATTCGACAAATCTTTGGCCGATGATTGCTTTGTCAAATATTGCTCAAGGTTCAGCGGTGTTAGCTGTTGTATTTATGCACAGAGGAAACAAAGAAGAAGAGCAGGTATCGATTCCAGCTATGATTTCTTGTTATCTAGGAGTGACGGAACCTGCAATGTTTGGAATCAATTTAAAGTACATTTATCCTTTTGTCGCAGGCATGATTGGTTCTGCTAGCGCAGGGTTGTTTGCAACATTGTTTGATGTTAAAGCGATCAGTATTGGTGTTGGCGGATTGCCAGGGATTTTATCTATTGTTCCTCAATATTATTTAGCATTTTTCGGAGCGATGTTGATAGCAGTTGTTGTACCATTTATTCTAACGTATATTTTCAGAAAGAAAGGTATTTTTAATAAACTAGACCCAGTTGATGAAGTGACAGGAAAATTATTTGTAGAAGAGATGTAATGATTATTTTTATAGCTGAAAAAGTGAGATAAGAGGATTGTCTCACTTTTTTTGTGGCTAAAATTAGTTTTCTTATCCACTCACAACCTGAACAAACGAGGTGTCTATTCAGAGGTCTAATTTTTTCTATAGCTAATCGATTTGTTCTACTTTTCTAATAAAATAGTTGGCTTTTTTTGTTGTTTCAGGTAGACTAAATAGGGCTTAAGAAAAGGGAGAATGATTGATGGATATTTATTTAAAAAGTGCAATTTTACACATTATTGATCGTGAAACTGGGACTCCAGTATTTTCAGAGAAGGAATTGGATTTGACAACAGAATACATACGAGTGTATTTAACGAGCAAAATCACCAAACTTTCAACAGCTCAAACAAAAACAGGTGTTTTAGCAGAAGAAAGTGGCTTTGTGGACAAGATGCGAGGAATTCCTAATGATTTTGTTCAAAAGAGTCAACAGTTGGCTCAGCATTGGTATGATATTTATTCTGGTAGTGAGGATGCACCAAGTGCCGATGTCCTTTTCATTTTGTATGAACTGGATACTGTAATGCATTTGGCAATGATTAAATTGAATTATAAAGAAAGTTATACGCATTATGTAGATTATGAAGATGAAGCTGTTTACAATAAGTTAATCATCAACCGAGCTATTTTACCATCGAAGTCTCAAAAACCAGATGAAGGAATGACGGTGAATCTAGATACTTTGGCATATGAGCTGCTAGAAAAACGTTATGAGTTTTCTGGTGAAAAAGTTTGGTACTTCTCAGAAAAAGTGATCGAATCGGAACCTGCACCTTCTATAGAAGAAAATATGAAAGAAATCAAAAAAGCAGTAAAACGTATTGGAAAAAAATTCAATGAAGACGAATTTGAATTAATTGCTTCTGTGAAAGAAGCGGTTTATGAAAGTATTGAAGAAACTGGAACGATCGATAATGAACAAGTAGCTGAACTGGTCTTTAAAGAAAACATTTCAGCTCGGATGGCCTATCAAGATGAAGTGAATGAATCGAAATTTGTAGATAAAACACCACCTGTTCGTGAAGCTAGAGAGATATCAGAGAAAAAATTTGGTAAGCAAAAATTGAAGATGAGCAATGGGATTGAATTGATTGTTCCGATTGATGTTTATCGTAATGGAGATCTGATTGAGTTTGTTAATAATCCGGATGGAACGGTATCTATTGTTTTGAAAAATATTGAAAAAATTAGTAATCAATTATAATCTTAACACGACTAAAAAAAGCTCTTCTTTTGAAGAGCTTTTTTTAGTCTATCTAATCAGTTAATTGATCCAGAGCTTTTTTTGGAACGTTTTCTTCAGGAATTTCTTCCCAACTTAGAACACCTTTTCTAGGATTTACTTTTAATTTTAAATAAGCATTAATCCTCAATGGTTTATCTCTAATTTCTCTCAATGTTTGGACATTTTTTTCACCTTTACTATTAAAAGCAGTTTGCGTATAATCATATTCTGTATATTTCTCACCGTTAGAGAACTTTCCTGTCTTCGTTCCATCAGGTGTATTGACACGGGTATAATAAGTTTTTCCCCCATAGTAATAGTCATAACCAAACCATATACCAGCAGTTAAAAGAACAAATGGCAGAATGTAAATTAGTATTTTTTTCAATATCTTCACCTCTTAGCTGTAGTATGCCTTTTTTTTTAAAAGTATGCCATCTAAATGACTTAAAATTATGTGACAATTTTGTTAGTGATTGTTTTTTTAACGTTCATAATTTCGTCAAAGTCTGGGTACACTTTTTTTAGAAAGTCGTGATACAATGGAGAAAAGAATAGGAGGGGTTAGAATGATGCCTTTTTATGGGATTTTTGATCCAACATATATTTTAGTTATCATAGGGTTGCTGATATCAATGGCAGCATCATCTTATGTAAATAGTACTTTTAGAAAATACGATAAAATTCAAAGTCGAAATAACGTAACTGGCACAAAAGCCGCGCAATATATTTTACAAGCAGAACACATTAATGATGTTGGTGTTCAGCAAATTGCAGGTGATCTTACGGATAATTATAATTCTGGAAATAAAATCTTAAGTTTATCGGAAGCAACGGCTCAATCTACTTCGGTTGCAGCGATTGGTGTAGCTGCACATGAATGTGGGCATGCAGTGCAAGATCATACAGGATATAATCCATTGAAAATACGTGCTGCGATTGTACCTATAGCCAATATTGGTTCTGCCATATCCTTTCCAATTATTTTAGTTGGGGTGCTTTTGAGTTGGAATCAGGCGTTGATTAATATTGGTATATTCGCTTTTTCATTGGCTTTACTTTTTCAATTAGTCACACTGCCAGTTGAGTTTAATGCATCTCGTAGAGCGTTGAAAATATTGTCAGATGGTAATATTTTAACGGAAGAAGAAGTACCTATGGCTAGAAAAGTTTTGTTTGCGGCAGCATTAACATATGTGGCAGCAGCATTATCTACATTTTTACAATTGCTTCGTCTCATTATTTTATTTAGTGGTAATAATCGCAGAAACTAAAACTAGGTTGCATCTTGTTTTATTACCTCAATTTTTAAGAGTGTGGTATCATAGAAATAGTTAGTAAAAGGGAGCTGAAAAGAATGAAAACATCAACAAAAATTAGTATTGGTTTAAGTGTAGCTGCAGTAGCGGGTATTTCAGTTGCAGTGATTGCGTCTGAGAAAATCGTTAAAAAAGTTTACCATGTATCGAATCGTTTAAAAGCAAAAAAATTCGTAAATGATAAGTTCGGCGGCAATGAAAAATTGCTAGGGATTGTAGATGATTTATCTGATGACGAGCTTGATTCTATGATGAATGTTTTAGGGAAAGTCAAAGATGGTAGAAAAAAAATCTCTTCTTATGGTGAGACTATAAAAGATAATACAGATAATTTAAAAGATTGTTTGTTCAGTTTTGTTGAAGAAATGATGTAAAAAAACAGGTAAGCTAGCAATTTTTGAAAAGTTGCTAACTTACTTGTTTTTATTTTGTGATTAATAAATAGCAAAATACAAGATCATCCATTCGTTTTAAAGAAAGTCCTGTTTGTTCATAAAACTTTTCTAGACGATAATGTAGGGTATTGCGGTGCATATATAGATCTTTAGCAGCAGAGCTGATGTTTCCCTGATTATGCCAGAGAGAAAGGATAATTTGCTGAATTTCCGTTGTTAAAACTAATTGTTTTCCAAACGTTTGGATGATTAAACTTTTATCTAAGGCATCTTTAGTAAAATAATGTAAGGCAACATCACTTAATGAAAAAGCTGATTTTCCACGAAGGTTTTCTGCTTCATCTTTAAAAATTTGCTGTTCTTCTTGAAATAATTTGGGCAACTGCTCATTAACAGGAAAAAAATTTCCTACAAAAACAGTTGTTGAAGTGTCAAAATCAGCATCCAATGTCAAAAAAATACTTTGTAATTCCTCCAAGGTATAGTTTTTTTTAGTGTATTTTTCAATTAAAATACCATTGTTTTCGTTGAGGAAAAAGAAATCCTGCAAGTTAGGAAAGATTTCTGTAATGCTGTTTTCCCATTCCGTTTGTAAAAACGCTTTCGGTTTTTTGAGTTGCATTTGCATTATTCGGAAAGAACCTTGTAGTTCAATGATCGTTTGATTGAATAGGTAACCGAACCAAGGGTGTTTTTTTTGATTGATACAATAGTCATTTGACGGAAACATTTTTTCTAACAAACGAATTTCTGTTTCTTGTAATGTTTCTTTGGCAATGATAAAATACTTTTCATCAATCCGTAATGAAAGGTCATCACCTGTTGATTCTGTTTTCTGAATTTTTCCTAAAGGATATAATTCCATTAATTCCTCAATAGTCATAGACACACCTCACTAAACTATTGTACCATGAAGTAGGTATAATAGTTTAATGATAATAAAGAATGAAAGGCGGAAATTGCTTGAATCGAAAGACGACAAGTCTAACTATAGAAGAAAAAGAAAGATTTATGTTAGAAGCTATTAAAGAAGCGAAAAAGGCAGAAGCCATTAAAGAAGTACCGATTGGCGCAATTGTTGTATTAGATGGGCAAATTATTGGACGTGGATCAAATTTTAGAGAAGAAAGTCAGGATGCAACAGCACATGCTGAGATGTTTGCTATCAAGCAAGCCTGTAAGGCGATTGATAACTGGCGATTAGAACGAGCTCAATTATTTGTTACACTAGAACCTTGTCCCATGTGTAGTGGTGCTATGATTCTTTCAAGAGTAGATGAGGTCTTTTATGGTGCGAAGGATCCAAAAGGTGGAACGGCCGGCACATTGATGAATTTATTAGAAGATGAACGATTTAATCATATAGCATATGTAGAGTCAGGAATTTTAGAAGAAGAGTGCGGAAGTTTACTCTCAAATTTTTTTAGAAAACTGAGGAATGAAAAGAAACTTTTAAAAAATCAACAGAAAGACTAGCCAAGCATCAAAAAATGCGGTATACTAAATCTTGCCGAAAGGCTAGGACAATGGTGGGCTTATGAAGCGTGTCAGATCCGGAAGGAAGCAGCACTAAATAAGTGCCGCCATGTGTCTGAATTGAATATGATTATAACGAAGACTGATAGGTCTTTTTTTATTTAGTCTGAAACTAAAAAAATAAGATAAATAAAGTGCCTCTAAAAGCTAACTTTCATAGTCTAGCTTTTAGAGGCACTTTATTTACTTTTGAAGTTTTTTTTGATTTAACAAGAATAAAAGAAATATCGAGCAGAAAGAACAAATCAACCCAAGTTTGATCATTATGTTGTTATAGACAAATTGTACTTTGTGGGTGCCTTTTGTTAATTTTACCGACATGAAAATAGGTTCAATATTATCTAGTTCTATTTTCTGTCCATCAACAGAAGCCTTCCAATTTTTATTATAAGAAATTGGCAAGATTAATGTTTCGTTTTTTTCAACATTTGTGGTTAAAGTTATTTTGTCTATGTCGTATTTTGAAACGACGGAATCTTTTTTAGCACTTGAATATAGTTTGTCCATATCGTTAATGAATGTTTGTTTATTAGTCGTAGCTTCGTTAAATGTTTTAGTATCCACGAGGTATGAAAAGCCTAAAAAATTTTTATTTTCATATAAGTTCCATTTTTTATCGTTAAAGGTTGTGGTATCTTTTAGCGAATAATCATCTGAATTGTCCAAAGTTTTGGGTGTCATGTAGTATTTAACAGCATATAAAGAATTGAGAGAAACATTCGTTTGGAACCCGTATGATCTCCAAAAAGCTTGGGCACCTTTGTATTTATCAACCAAAGTCTGGGTATTTTTATTAATAATACTGAACCAATACGTTAAACCATAGTAATTATTCAGCATAGCAACGTTTTCTGGACGCCAATTAATACCTGTTAAAGAATCGTTAGAGACTCTGAAAAATGGGTCCGCATCGTTATCATGATTGCTAAATTGGTTGTAAGGAGAGTCGGTATAGACTTTAGCATTTTTAAATGGAATAAACTCTGAACGCCAATTTTTAGCAGCATTTCCACCAGAGCGAGAGATTGATGCGCTCTCAGAAAAAGCTGACAGAAGGTTTACAGACACATTGGCAATCACTGAAACCATAATTAATGCGTAAATTAAATGAATCTTCTTGCGATTTGACCCAATATTTAAAGAATGTTTAGATACCATATACATAAAATTATCCAGAGTGTAGACAAATATTCCGCCAAAAAGAATATGAAGGATATAGTACCATCTTTGATTAGTTTGGCCAAATCCATTAAATAAATACCCGGTTATAGGTAAAGTAGACGCAAATAGTCCGATGCTTAAAAAGACAATACATTGATACTTCTGCTTATTATTGGGTAAAAATATAAGGAATAAGATAGATACTAATTGCAAAATAACGACCCCGCTAAGGTAGGGTGAGTTGTTATAAAAAGGGTGAGTTAAGTAGGTGAAAAAATCAAAATCAAGTTTAGGTATATAATTTTGTTTGTTAAAAATAATTTGAAATGGATCAAGTGTTTGTCTTTCACTGTTAAAGTAGGCTTGTATAGCTGGAAATAAAAAGGGTGAAGACAAAAAAATTCCTAAAATATAAGCATAAAAAGTTTTCAATATAGTTTTAATAAAAGATCGTATTTTAAATCCTCGAAAAAGTAATCTGACGGGCAAATAGATAGCTAAGATAAGAGAAGACATAAATAGAAAATAGAAACCGCATAAGCCAGCGTAACACACAGCAAGGACGAATAGAGTAAATTTTTCTCCATTTAGAATCTTTTCAATACCCATTAAAATTAAGGGGGTATAGATTAAAACAGAGAACCATTCAATGTAGCATAGCCCGCCATATAGTGCGAAACCGCTGAATGTATAACATAAAGCAGATAATATTGATGAGAATTTAGAAAATTTTAGATAGTTAAAATAATACAAAATAGACAATCCAGACAACCACATCCTTAAGATAATCATCGCTGAAAATAAAAATGCACTATTGTTTTTTGTAACAAATATAGAGAGTAGATTTAGTGGATCGCCAAAACCATAATAATTTAATGATCCTATGATGTCTTCTCCCATACCTATGGACAAATCGAACGAAGGCAATACCCACTGGCCGCTAAGTAAACCAGAAACGAAGTTTTGCAAATATCTTCCAGTATACATAAAGGCTGGATAATATTGTCCGACACCATCTATATTCCAAATTAAGGTATAGTTATTGATCATTAGAGGCATGAATCCAACAATACATACAATTAAAAATAAGATCGTAAAGGAAGTAGTTCGACTTTTTATAATTAGATTTTTATTCATAATACGCTCCCAAATAGAATTTTCAATGTTTACAGTATAACTAACCCAAGTGCATAATAAAATTTTGAGCTTCAATCACTTTGTACGGTTTGTTTTTGATGTTCCTGCAGGGGAGTTTTTGTAAGCAATGAAAAGGATATAGGTTTTTCATTGCTTACAAAAAAGCCTGCGAAGGCTTCCTTATAACTCAACGTAAGCAAATGACTGTGTATTACCACATAATGGGCATTTCAAGTCTTTTTCGTCGGGTTTGGTTTTGATCAGAACGTAACCACAAGCTAAACAAGTGTACCTTATCAGCTTATCATTGCTCTTTTTAGTTTGAAATAATTTCATAAAAATGATTGTAACTTAAAAATGAAAGAAAATCAAAAAAAAATTATAAAAAGAACGTAAAAACCGATTGGAACTAAAGGATGTACTACATATCCTAGTTTATAATGAGTAGGAATCGTTCTTTCCGATTTAGTCGATCTGTGTGATTGTTAAATAGAAATGACAGGTCTGACTGTTTAACAAATACGTTGCTTTTAGTTTTGATTTATTGAACAATTTTTCTATTAAATAACGTAAAAACATTTCGGTTGCACAGGGCTAATGTTTTTGATATATAAGCTAATATCTTTTATATCGGAGGATTAATAACATGAAAAACTTAAATAAATGGGCATTCTTTTACTTTTCACCTGAACAAAATACAGTTATTAATAAAAATGAATTAGGATCTTGTACATTCATCACTGTAGGTTTTGATCCTAAAGCAAAAGAAGATGGTAGTGTTATTGAGGTTGCTAAGAAACTTAAAGCAGAAGGGGTTCAAATGATTGAGTTGTGCGGTGGATTTGGTCCGAGTTGGGTGACCAAAATTTGTGAGGCATTGAGTTATGAAATTCCAGTTGGTACTGTGTCATATGGACCAGAATTTCGTCAGCAGTTATTAAATATTATGATTTAATTAAAAAATCCCCATTTAAAAGCCGAACTTAAGTCTCTCTTTTAAATGGGGATTTTTTAGTTATATTTTAAAAGCTGCGACCGCCGCCGCCAAACGTTCCGCCTCCAGTGGAATGAGTGCTACTTCCACCTCCTGAACCACCACTACGAGAATTATTTCTAGGAATACGGCGAGTTGTAACAAAGGAATTGATTAAAGTATCATTTCGCCTTGTTAAGTTCAAGTTGGATTTTTCTCTAAATGGATAGTGGTATGTGCCGAATTTTAATTGATATTTTGAAATGTTTACGATAAAGAACACGGCGCTTAAAATGATTGCAGCAACAAAAGCAATGATTATTTCGGTTGTAGTCAAAGATTTAAAACGAGTGATTTTGCCAGTTTCAGTGTCAATACGATAGTGTCCGCCAGGGACGCCTTGATCGATATAATGGCTAATATTTTCTAGAAAACTCTGGGATGCTTGGAAGTAATTACCGTTTTTCATACTAACTTCAATGTCATCCAAAGTACGATTAATTCGTTTATTATCCATATAATCAATCATATTCCCAGAAGTTGAAATAATAAATTTTCGTTGATTCATATCTATATAGAAGGTAATTCCATTTTGATCTTTTCCAATACGGTCTAACATATAGTAGTCTGCAAATCGATTAGGATCAATATCGTTGTTATTATTTGATACAATATAAACTCTCGCTTTTGCTTTGTTTTCAATCGGAGCGATTAATTCTTTTAATTGAATTATTTGTTCTGATGTAAAGAGAGAGGCTTGATCATCAATTGAATCTTCTGCCGCTTGAACATTTAAAGAAAAGCCGAAAAGTAGAAAAATAATTGATAATATACTAAGAATAATTTTTCTCACATAAACCAGCCTCCAATCAGGAAAATAGCTAACAATACAGCGAAAATACCAAAGGTGAATAATCCTAATCGTTTATAACTAATAGGTAAAATTCCACTAACTTTTCCAGTTTGTCCATTCATGGCATAGTAATAAACTTTTTTTGACTGCTCGTTGCTTCGATAGGTCACTAACCAAATTGGTAACAGCATATATTGATTTTTTTCGCTTTCTAAAGAAATATCTGTGCGTAAATTAGTTAATGTGGTGTATCCGGAAGCAGTGTCTCTTAATAATGATTCTGAATAATCATTTAACTCACTTTCAACAGTATTTTTGATTGCTTCATATTCAATATCTCGTTTTTCCGCTTGGAAGCCAGCTAAATATTGGCTTTTAAAAGGTACAGCTTTGTCTATTTGGAAAGGTTGAACGGCTTCAACCATTTTTTGCTGAACATTTTTAGAAAGAGCATTTTTGATTAGTTCTTTAAAGGCAATTTTCCCTTGACGTTCTACATCAAATTGTTTTGTTTCAGTATATTCAATGTCACCAATACGCCAAATACGAATAGTCGTTCCCAGAGCGTTCATCTGACCATCAACTTCTGCATTTACGACCCAATAAGGGAAATAAACACCAGTCAATTTATCAATTTGTTCTTTATTGAAAAAGTCTTTAGGAATAAACCATTTTTTCTTTGTCCAAGCTAAAAATTTTTCAATAGCTTCCTCTTTTTCAACAGCGAAAGGCAAGACTTTTTCGGGAAGAAATTGTCCGCTTAATCGGCCAGATAAAACAACTGGGTTATGACAATAGTAACAATAAGTAGCTGCAGTTGTTGCTTCAGTGACAATCTGAGCGCCGCAACTTGGACAATTGAATATTTCCATTACACCTTCCAAAGAATCTTCAGCGTTTTCGTTAGCACCTGTTGCTTCTTTGAAAGAGGATTTTTCTTCGTCAGTCATTTGATCGACTTGGGACTCAGCTGTGAAGGTGAGTTCTTCTTTATTAAGTTGAGTGGAGTCATCTTCTAAATGAGCGTCTCGTTGCGCGTTCTCATAGGCGGTAACTTCCTCTTCTGTAAAGATACTTAAGCAGTATTCACAATGAAATTTTTGATCTTTTGGATCAAATAATAAAGGACCACCACAATTTGGGCATTTATGTGTAAAAGTATCCGTCATGATTTTTCCTTTCTTTTGATAAATAATTAAATACAGAAAGTATCAACTTTTGTTATTCCTTTGTTATTGGTTATGTAGAAAAAGGGCCAGACGCAGTTGCCAAGCCCTAGTCTTTTTGGATTTATAAAGGAATGCCTTGGAATGGTTTACCACAATGAGGACAGAATTTTGGAATACCATTTGATAAATCGACTATTTCTTCGCATTCACTGCATTTCATTTCTAATTTTGGTTTTTCATTCGTTGGTTTTGGTGTACCGCAATTAGAACAAAACTTACCAGTATTTTCTGTTCCGCATTGTGGGCATGTCCAATTGTCAGTAGAGGCTTGAGCATTTTGTTGCGGTTGTTTTTCTTGCATTTGTTGTTGATTGGTTTGTGATGCTTGTGAAAAATAATTGCCGCTAGTATTCATACCCATGCCAACGCCCATAAAGCCGTTCATAGCACCAGCTTCATTATTTCCAGCTGCTTCCATACCACGAGCCATAGATCCTTGAACATACCCCTCACGAACACTTGGATCACTAAGCATAGCACCTTGATTTCGCATATTGATCAATTTAGTCGAATCATCGGTATATGAAATGCTGGCTACAGCTACAGAAACGATTTCCATGCCACGTAATTCACGCCATTCATCATCTAAAACTTGGGCCATGTATTTACTCAATTCTAAACTTTTAGATGGGACATAAGAAATACGTTCACCATCAGCAGACATCTTATTGATGGTTGATTGAAGTGCTGTTAAAAATTCAGATAAATATTGTTCGTTGATATCGTTGATGTCAACTTGATTCTTATTTCTAGGAATCGCATTTGAGAAGAATAACAATGGATCTGTGATTTTGATTGAGTAATTCCCGTGTGCGCGCAAAAATAACTCAGCATTATAAAAATTATCAAAATAATTGATTGGTGAAGAGGTTCCAAATTTGATTCCTTTTATTTCTTGTAAATTGATATAAAAAACTTGTTGTTTTTGAGGTGTAACACCGCCAAATTTAAAACGATCAAAAGTTTCAGAAATTGCGTCTTTTAAAGAGCCATTAAAAGCAGAAGGAGCAGAATCATTTTTGACTGTGTAGTAGCCTTCCTCGGCAGTATAATCAATGATTTTTCCGCCATCGACTAAAATCATCATCATATTAGGGTAAACATGGATAACAGAACCATCTGTTAAAACGTCTTCTGTTCCTTTACGATTCGATCCGCGTTTATCGTTTTTACGAACAAAAACACCTTTTGTCATGACGGTTGTGTCACCCATGTTTTCAGGTTCAATAACTTCAATCCATTGATCCGCTAAGCCGCCGCCTAGTGCACTTGTTGCTGCTTTGATTAATCCCATCCTAAATTCCTCCTAAAATTGAAAGCATAGTTGGCTTTTTCTGAAATGTTTGCCCGTCTAGCTAATATAAAAAGTAATAAGTAAAAATAGTATACCATATGATCCCTTAATAAAAATACCGCTAAGGACTGATTATGAAATGAAAGTAGCGAGTGAAACCAGGTTGGGATAGCCAAAATTTTTATATTTTTGCTAAAAGCTTCATTTTTCTACCTTAGGGGGTAAAGGATAAGGTATAATAAATTATAAATACATTGAATTGAAAAGTTGGGGGAGTAAGAATTGGAAAGAAGAGAGAGAAAAAAATCAAAAAAACCGCTAATTATAGCTGTTGGTGGAATCACAATAGTTGCTGCAGTTGGAGGTTATTTTGCTTATGATATGTGGCAGAAAGGGCAAGAATTAAAAAAAGTTGAAAAATCTGCTGATATGTTTTTAGAACATTTTTCGAAACAAGAATTTGATCAATTTTCTGACTCATTAAGTGACTCATCTGTTAAGCAAAGTGGCTATGACAAGTCCCAAGTTGTCGAAAAATATCAAACAGTTTTTTCAGGGATTCAAGCACAAGGAATCAAAAGTAAAGATGTAAAAATTACTAAGGGAAAAGATGGTAACTTTACATTTTCATACACTTTAGAAATGACCACGCCTTTAGGAAATTTGAAGAACTTGGCGTATAAAACAACGATCAAGAAAGACGGAGATCGTTACAAAGTTGAATGGGCGCCAAATTTAATTTTTCCTGGTATGTCAGGTCAGGATAAGGTATCAATTGGTGTAGATTCCGCTATTAGAGGAGAGATTGTTGATCGTAATGGTGAGGGATTGGCAGTTAATCAAGCATTTGATCAAGTAGGTCTTGTTCCTGGAAAACTTGGTGATGGACAAGATAAGGCAAATAATATCAAGGCTTTCAGCGATCAATTCAATATTCCGGTAGACGAAATTGAACAAAAATTAAAACAAAATTGGGTTAAGCCAGATTCATTTGTGCCAATGAAAATTTCTTTTGATCCAATAACAACCTTGCCCACAGGTGCAGCATCTCAAGACAAGACCATTCGTTACTATCCATTGAAAGAAGCATCTGCTCAATTAATTGGTTATGTAGGAATGATTACTGCAGAAGATATCGAGAAGGATCCAACGTTAAGTAGTTCCGGTGTGATTGGTAAAGTAGGTTTAGAACAATCTTATGATAAGGAACTTCGAGGACAAGATGGTGGGAACATCACAATTACCGATGAACAGGGTGCTCCAAAAGTGGTTGTTCAAAAAGTGGATAAAAAAGATGGCGAAAACATTCAACTAACTATAGATAAGAATGTTCAGTCCCAAGCATATAATATTTTTAATAACCGTCCTGGTAGTGCAGTTATTATGAACCCGCAACAAGGAGATTTATTAGCAGCGGCCAGCTCGCCATCTTTTGATCCAAATAAAATGGCAAATGGTATTTCACAAGCGGATTATGATGCGTATGCCAATAATGAGAATTTACCGTTCACAGCAAGATTTGCGACAGGATATGCGCCAGGTTCTACTTTTAAAACAATTACAGGTGCCATTGGTCTGGACGCTGGCACATTGAAACCAGATGAAGAAATTGCAATTAATGGGTTAAAATGGCAAAAAGATGCCTCTTGGGGAAATTATTTTGTCACCCGTGTGAAAGAAGCAAGTCCAGTTAATTTAAGAACTGCTTTAGTAAATTCTGATAATATTTATTTTGCGGAGCAAACGTTACGTATGGGTGAAGATACGTTTAGAAAAGGGTTGGATAAATTTATTTTTGATGAAAAATTAGATTTATCGATTCCAATGAACCCAGCACAACTTTCTAATGAAGATAAATTTAAATCAGAAATACTATTAGCAGATACAGGGTATGGGCAAGGGCAATTGTTAGTGACGCCGATCCAACAATCTACAATGTATACTGTATTCCAAAATGAAGGGAAATTAGTCTATCCAAAAATTGAGTTGAATAAAGAAACGAAGACGAAAGAAAACGTCATCAGCTCAAATGCGGCAAATACGGTCGTAACAGATTTACTTGGAAGTGTGGAGGATGAATCAGGATATGTTCACAACATGTACAATCCTGACTTTTCACTAGCAGCTAAAACAGGAACTGCTGAAATCAAGGATAAACAAGATACTCTTGGAAAAGAAAATAGTTTCCTTTTAGCAATGGATCGAAGTAATAATAAGTTTTCAGCTATGATAATGGTAGAGGATTCCAGAAAAAATGATACTGCAACAAATATTAGTAAACCTCTGATTGATTATTTAGAGGCGAACATCAAGTAACAAAAGGGACAAAAGTATAGTGATTGCTTTTGTCCTTCTTTATTCGTTTTAACTTCTCGTGTTTTTACGAAGGAATAAAAATATGCTACAATAAACCAACTAACATGAAGAAAGAAAGGATTTTTTTTGTGCGGATATTAGCGATTGATACCTCCAATCAGACATTGACAGTTGCTGTTTGTGAAGAGAAAAAAATAATAGGACAACATACAATCACAGTTAAAAGAAATCACAGTCTAACTTTGATGCCAGCAATCACGCAATTAGTGAAAGAGGTTGGCTTAATACCAAATGATATTGATAGGATCGTAGTGGCTCAAGGTCCAGGTTCTTATACAGGGCTAAGAATTGGTGTAACAACAGCAAAAACATTGGCGTATACTTTAAAAAAAGAATTAGTTGGCATCTCTAGTTTAAAAGCGTTGGCAGCAAATTGTGTCATTGTGGATGGGCCGATTATTCCAGTATTTGACGCTAGAAGAAATAATGTTTATACTGGCGCTTATGAATATGTAGATGGCGTGTTAACAACAATAAAATCAGATCGTCATATAGCCATGGAAGAGTGGCTTGAACAACTAAAAGAATACTCAAGCCTTTATTTTGTAGGAGAAGATGTTGAGAAATTTCGCCAATTGATTGAATCAGTATTACCGAATGCTCAGATCAATGAGTATCCTCAATGGCAAATACCTAATGGAGCAACTCTTGCGGAACTAGGTAGATTGGCCGAACCAGAAGCGGATCCTCATCACTTTTTACCGATGTATTTAAAACGAGTGGAAGCAGAAGAAAATTGGCTAAAAGAACATACACCTGAGGTAGAAAATTATGTTGAAAAAATTTAATCTTTTTCATAGTATTTTAGGTATATTTTTTAAAAATCGACCGTATGATGAAAAAATGGTAGAGATTTCAGAACAAGAATATGCTGTACGTGCAATTGTCCTTGATGATATCAAGGATTTACTTTCAATTGAAAGAGAAGTCTATGCGGGAGAATTACCATGGACGAAAACAGCTTTTCTAGTAGAACTTCAATCGCCAGATCCTCATCTATATTTATTGATTCAAAAAAATAATCAGACAATTGGTTTTATTGGTTGCCGAATTTTTGGTAGTGATGCTCATATTACAAATGTTGCTGTTTTGACAAAGGAGCAGGGAAAAGGAATTGGCAGTTTTTTAATAAGGGAAATCCAGCAATTTGCTAAAGCAAATAATTGTGAGACGATTTCTTTAGAAGTTAGACTAAGTAACAAAAATGCCCAGCGTGTTTATCGACAACTTGGGTTCTTGTCAAATACGATTAAACCTAATTATTATACGGAAGATAAAGAAGATGCGCTAGAGATGATTTTATATTTAAAAGAAGTGTGAATCGATGTATTATTTAAAGGGAAATATACCATCAAAAGATCCTGCAGCCCCGCTTTGGTGTTTAAGCGAAGAGTCATACCTTCATGGATCACCATGGTCATTAAAACAATTTGAGGTTGACTTAGCTCAAGAGAAAAGTGAATATCTTGTGTTAATAGAAGAAAATCAATGGATTGGTTTTATCAGTTATCACTGGGTTTTGGATGAAGTTGATATTACCCATGTTGTAATCCATAAAGAGTTTCAGCAACAAGGGTATGGTAGCAAAATGATAGATCAACTCATCAAACAGATTGGGGAGAAAAAAATTAGTCAGGCGTTTTTAGAAGTTCGTGTCTCTAATTTAAATGCTCAAAAATTATATGAAAAAAAAGGATTCAAAACAATCAACCGTCGGAAAAATTACTACAATCATCCCAAAGAAGACGGAGTTGTTATGTGTTTAAAAGTTAAGGAAGTGAATCAATGACTTTTTTTAATAAAGAAAGAAAATTAATCTTAGCAATTGAAAGCAGCTGTGATGAAACCAGTGTTGCGGTTGTTGAAGATGGTGATAAAATTTTATCAAATATTGTGGCTTCTCAAGTGAAAAGTCACCAGCGCTTCGGTGGAGTTGTACCAGAAGTAGCTAGTCGTCACCATGTGGAAGAAATTACTTTGTGTATTGATGATGCTTTAAAAGAGTCTAGGATAGAGCCTAATGAGTTAAGTGGTGTAGCTGTTACTTATGGGCCGGGCTTAGTAGGAGCTTTGTTGATCGGAATTTCTGCGGCTAAAACGTTTGCTTGGGCACACGATTTGCCTTTGATTCCAGTTAATCATATGGCTGGCCATATTTATGCAGCGCATTTTGAGGAACCTCTAGAGTTTCCTTTAATGGCATTATTAGTAAGTGGGGGTCATACGGAGCTTGTTTACATGAAAGAAACTGGATCCTTTGAAATTATTGGTGAAACAAGAGATGATGCAGCCGGTGAGGCCTACGATAAAGTGGGTAGAGTTTTAGGTTTAACCTATCCCAGTGGTAAAGAGATAGATGAGTTAGCGCATCAAGGCGAAGATACGTATCATTTTCCTCGTGCAATGATCAAAGAAGAGAATTATGATTTTAGTTTTAGCGGATTGAAAAGTTCATTTATCAATACTGTGCATAATGCGGAACAACGTGATGAAAAATTAGTAGTCAAAGATTTGGCTGCGAGTTTTCAAGCAAGTGTCATTGATGTATTAGTGGATAAAACAATTCGAGCATGTAAAGAATACCCAGTCAAACAATTAGTAATGGCTGGTGGTGTAGCGGCTAATAGAGGCCTAAGGGAGCGCTTAAGTAAGCAAACTTCCAAAGAATTGCCTGGTGTAACATTCATTGTTCCACCACTTAGATTATGTGGAGATAATGCAGCAATGATCGGTGCAGCGGCATTTGTAGAAGCGGAAAAAAATCATATCGCTGATTATAACTTAAATGCAGATCCTAGTTTAACTTTTATGACAATGTAAACATAAAGTCAATGGACAAGACTAGGCAGAGAGAGAAATATTTGCTATAATAAACCGAGTTTAATAGTGATTCATTGAAAAAGAGAGTACTTCATTATGAATTAACCAAGCGATTTCGGGAAGGTGAAAGCCGAAAATAATCGAATGAAGGAAACGTACTTTGGAGAATCTGCATAAGCAGACGGCTATCTACCGTTATAAGATTAAGTAGGTTCATCTTTTTAGAATGGACAATTAGAGTGGTACCGCGGGAAAATCTCGTCTCTGGTGTTTTTGACATCAGGGACTTTTTTGTTTTGGATTACTGCACGTCGTCTTAAGACAATAAACGTGTAGTAACTCTAAAAAAATCAAACGAACCATTATTTCTTAGGAGGATATATAATATGAATAACAAAGAAATCGTAGCAAAGGCTATTTTTGACGTAGTCAAAGATGATCTATCTTTAGAAGTAATTACACAGTTATTGGAAAATCCCAAATCTGTCGATCATGGTGATGTCGCTTTTCCAGCTTTTTCATTGGCTAAAGTATACCGTAAAGCGCCTCAACAAATAGCTGCAGATTTAGCAGAAAAAATTGCTAGTGAAGATTTTGAAAAAATTGAAGTAGTCGGTCCTTATCTAAACTTTTTCATGAACAAAAAAATGGTCAGCCAAGCGGTGATCGGTCAAATCGCTAAAGAAAAAGGACATTACGGAGACAGCACAATCGGAGAAAAAGGCAATGTGCCAATTGATATGTCTTCACCGAATATCGCTAAACCAATCTCAATGGGTCACCTTCGATCAACAGTAATCGGAAATTCAATTGCGTTTATTTTAGAGAAAATTGGTTATGCACCTGTTCGTATCAATCATTTAGGTGACTGGGGTACCCAGTTTGGAAAATTGATTGTTGCCTATAAAAAATGGGGCTCAGAGGAGTCGGTTAGAAATGCGCCTATCAATGAACTGTTACGTTTATACGTGCAATTTCATGAAGAAGCAGAAACCCAGCCTGAGTTAGAAGATGAGGCACGTGCATGGTTTAAGAAGCTTGAAGAAGGCGATGAGGAAGCAACGAAACTATGGCAATGGTTCCGTACAGAATCATTAAAAGAGTTTGATAAAATCTATTCAATGCTTGAAGTATCTTTTGATTCTTATAACGGGGAAGCTTTCTATAATGATAAGATGGATGAAATCGTAACGTTGTTAGAAGAAAAGCATTTGTTAAAAGAAAATGATGGTGCAGAGATTGTTGATCTATCAGCTTATGATTTAAATCCTGCTTTGATCAAAAAATCAGATGGTGCGACCCTATATATCACTCGTGACCTAGCAGCAGCTCTTTATCGTAAACGGACATTTAACTTTGCAAAATCATTATATGTCGTTGGAAATGAGCAAAGTAATCACTTTAAACAATTAAAAGCGGTGCTAAAAGAACTTGGATTTGATTGGTCAGCTGATATGCACCACATTCCGTTTGGGTTGATCACTCAAGGTGGTAAAAAGCTGTCAACTCGTAAAGGGAAAATTGTACTTCTGGAAGAAGTGTTGAACGAAGCGGTAGAATTAGCGAACAAACAAATTATGGAAAAAAATCCTGATCTGCCAAATCGTGAAGAAGTCGCGAGACAAGTTGGGATCGGATCAGTTATTTTCCACGATTTGAAAAATGACCGTTTGAATAATTTTGACTTTGTCTTAGAAGAAGTTGTTCGTTTTGAAGGTGAGACGGGACCTTACGTACAATACACGCATGCTCGTGCAATGAGTATTCTAAGAAAAGCAGACTTTGTCATTGATGAAACAAAAGAATATGCATTAGATGATAAAGACAGCTGGGAAGTAATTAAGTTGTTACAAAAATTCCCAGAAGTTGTTATTCAAGCTGCTGAAAAGTATGAACCTTCAGTTATTGCAAAACATGCGATTCAAGTTGCTCAAGCGTTCAATAAATATTATGCTCATGTCAAGATTTTAACGGATGACGAACAAAAAGAATCACGTTTAGCATTAGTTTATGCTATGGCCACAATTATTAAAGAAGATTTACGTTTATTAGGTCTTCATGCACCAAACGAAATGTAATATACAAAAAGCTGAGATCAAAACGCTAATGTTTTTGATCTCAGCTTTTTTACACGTTAAATTTTCCATGCCTGTTGCATTTGGTCTAATATATCAATAACATCTTTTGTCAAAAAGAGTGACCGGTTAGGTAAATTTCCTTCGATCATTTCAATCATATTAGTAATTTCGTAGTTTAACGCTTGATTGCTATCGCCAGAAACAATCGTTTCTACAGTACCATCATTAAAAAATATTTTTGCTTCATCTGCTCGAGGATATTCGTTTATAACAATGTATGCATCTTCAAAAGCAACGATACCTTGTTTCGGCATTTTTGCTTGGAAACTTAAAGAGATAGTAGCCATTTCCTGAGCCTCATTTTGAAGGATAGTTGCAGATTGTTCATCCACTCCTGTTGAAAAGGGCTGCATCACTGACGCAATAACTTGAGGCTGTGAAGTAAGAAACCAACGGGCAAATGATACTGCATACGTCCCAATATCTAAAAGAGCACCGCCAGCAAGATCAGGATTAAAGAAACGATTCTTTGGGTCAGGTTCTTTGTAACTACCAAATGGTGCTTGAATCATTTTTAATTTTCCAAATCGATTAGAATCAATTTGGCTTCGTATCTCTTGATACAAAGGCATATTGAAAATAGTCATTGCTTCAGCTAAAATTAAACCTTTTGCTTCGGCTAATTTCATGGCATCAGCTAATTCTTCACTGTTCATTGTAATAGCTTTTTCGCAAAGGACATGTTTTCCAGCGTCCAGTGCTTTTAAGATATGCTCAATATGTTGGCGATTGGGAACAGAAATATAGATAATATCAATCACTTCATCTGCCAATAATTCTTCGAACGATCCGTAAGCATTAGGAATATCATATTCTCTAGCAAAAGTTTCAGCTTTAGCTAATGTTCGTGACGCAACAGCCGCTATTCGACTATTTTCTTGTTGAAAACTTTCAGTAAAACTCTTGGCAATATCTCCAAGTCCGATGATACCCCATTGGTATTGTTTCATGATAATTCCTCCTTAGTATAAAAGCTGGTTGGGCTCATTTAGCCCAGAAAGTTAAGAATACAAGAGGTGGACAAGCTAATTAGTCTATGAATCTAGAACATATGAAATCCAACTTCTCATAACCTTATTATACATGAGAAGATCAAAATGATGGATTATTTTGGACAGAAGTGCTTAATTGTCTTATCATTTATGGGAAAAGGCTGAATGTTTCTTAAAAATACAGAAATAAGCGATAGAAAGAGATGCATTTTTTTGATATTTTCAGTAAAATAAAGAAAGGAGGCGAAAGTCATGCACCAAATGTATATAGATATTCTTATTGATGCAATTATAGAGCAGTTTGAAACGGAAGAAAAATTTTATACCGACTATCTCCAAACCTCAAAAGAAAATTGGGAGAACTGGAAAGATGGCAGAATCAATCTGACAAGCGAAGAAATGCAAAAAGTGAAAAATTTGTTTTCTGACTATGAGTGGATGCTTACACAGAAAGTTTTACGCCAAACGATTCTATTTCCTGAAAAACGAAATATAGCGGTCTCAGAGTATAAAAGATTAAAAACATTGATAGCTAAAAAATGGCTGCAATCAGGAGCGGGTATTGCTGAGTTGGTTCCATCTAAAGTAAACCGTGAAGAACAATCTTTTATTGATTTAAAAGTGACTGTTTCATATGGTGAGTGGGGATTTGATGACATTGTGAATTTCCGATTACCCGCTACGTTACAAGGACAACTGGAAGGTTCCAAAGTAGAATTGCTAGATTGGGTAAATGAAAATTTGATGGGTACTTACGTTGGTGAATAAGTAAGTAAGGGAGTTTTTTTTTGAAACAGATTTTAGGGATTTTATCCGTCATCATAGTATTAGGAGCTGTGATATTTGTTTTTTTTGGTCATGCAACATCAAAAGAAAAAACAACAAATATTAGTAAAGATACAAAAGAAACGAGTATAACTTCTTCAACAACATCTGAAGTACAAACAGAAATATCGACAACTACGACTACAACAGCTGTTGATTGATTGTATAAAAGAAAACTGATATAATCAGTCAGCCATTGTCCTAAACTAATTATTTTTTAGTGGTGGAACGAATACAAGACAAAGTAGGGAATGTATGAATAGTCAAAGGTATAAAAATAAAAAAAATAGAAAGACAAATCTACCGATGCTTTTTGCGGGGTTGTTGATTGTTGGAGTAGCATTTATTTTTTCAATCAATGTATTGTCAGACAGTTCAAAAATAGAGGAAGAACCCATTCAACAAGCGGAAAATGTATCAAAAGAAGGTTTTATTGACAGAATTAGTCCGCACGCAAAAGAATTACAAGCGTCGTATGGTGTATTACCAAGTATTATTATTGGACAAGGCATCTTAGAATCAAATTGGGGACAGAGTACATTAGCATCCAAGTATAATAATTTGTTTGGAATCAAAGCGTATGGTGATCAAAAAAAAGTTAACCTTGAAACAAAAGAATATGTTAATGAAGAATGGATTGTTATCCAAGGAGACTTTAGAGTCTATGGAACTTGGGAAGAATCGATGGATGATCACACGCGTTTGTTTGTTAATGGTGTATCATGGAATCCTCGTTTATATGAACGTGTTCTTTTAGCAAAGAACTATAAACAAGCTGCGCAAGCATTGCAAGATGCTGGGTATGCAACGGATCCAACATATGCTGATAAGGTGATTCATGTAATCGAAAGTTATGATCTTAATCAATATGATCGTTAAGAAACAACACTGAAAAGGAGTGTATTGGATGAGTGAAAAGTGGGTTCCGGAAATCGTTACGCCTTTAAAACAGGATATTGTTCAAGTACCTAAAGTTATTGCGCAAGCAAGTGGAATCCGAATTTTCGGCAAAAAGATTAAATCAATTATTTTTACAACAGATATTGCTATTATCCGAAATACAGATGCAAATGCAGTTATTGCAGTATATCCTTTTACCCCTCATCCCGCAATAACGAAAAGTATTATTGAAGCAGCAGATATTCCTGTTTTTTCAGGAGTAGGTGGAGGATTAACACAAGGTCAGCGATCCGCTTATATGAGTTTGTTTGCGGAAGCCCAAGGTTCAATTGGTGTTGTTTTGAATGGTCCTACCCCGATTGAAACGGTTGAAATGGTTTGTGAAGTCGTAGATATTCCTGTTGTGAGTACAGTAACTTCTGTTCATACTCCAATTGATGAAAAAATTGCTGCAGGAGTCACGATGATTAATATTAGTGCAGGGAAAGATACAGCGGATACAGTTAAATTTTTCCGCAAAAAATATCCAGAACTGCCAATTATTGCTACAGGTGGACCAACAGATACATCCATTTTGGAAACGATTGAAGCTGGCGCCAATGCAATTACATACACACCTCCTAGTAATGGAGAACTGTTTAGTCATAAAATGAATAAATATAGAAACTTAGAAAAAAAGAGTGACATTTAAATATCTCAGATTTGAAGGATATCTAGATCTTCACTGGGAACAAATAATCTTTAGATTTGATTAGGGACTCTGAAAATTTCAATGAAAAAATTAATTTTCATTGAAATTTTCAGAGTTTTGTACTATTGTATACTAATACAAGAAGCTTATATATGGTCATAATAAGGATGGCCGTTTCTACCCAACACCGTAAATGTTGGTCTATAAGTGAAAAAGTGTCTTAGACCCTTTTTTGCTTACGCAGAAAAGGTTTTTTTGTTTTTATAAAAGATGTCACATAGAAAAAATTGGTGAGGGAGTCGAATGGAATGGAAGAATTAGTACAACGAATCAAAGAGGACGGGCGAGTTTTAGGAGAAGGTGTCTTGAAAGTCGATAGTTTTGTAACCCATCAAGTGGATCCTAATTTAATGGAGGCAATCGGCTACCGTTTTGCTGAAGTATTTGCAGAGGCTAGTATCACGAAAGTAGTGACGATTGAAGCTTCAGGAATCGCTCCTGCACTTTTCGCAGCAAAAAAATTGAATGTGCCGATGATCTTTGCTCGCAAAGCAAAAAGCTTAACGATGGATGAAGAGTTATTAACATCTTCTGTTTATTCGTTTACTAAACAAGTAACAAGCCAAATATCTATTTCAAGAAAATTTCTATCTAGTGAAGATAAAGTGCTGATTATTGATGATTTTTTAGCGAATGGACAAGCAGCAAAAGGATTAGTTGAATTATGTCAGCAAGCGGGTGCCCAAGTAGATGGAATCGGTATTGTGATTGAAAAATCTTTCCAAGATGGTCGAGATTTACTAGAAGAGATGGGAATGCGTGTTGTTTCACTGGCTCGTATTGCTTCTTTGAAAAATGGAGAAGTCGAATTTCTTGAGGGGGATGCGTAAACTTGGACAGCAAAGAAAATCAAAAAGGACTCGTGAATCAAAGAGAAACTGAAAATGGTAAGGCAGCAGTTTTAGGGTTGCAGCACTTGCTAGCTATGTATGCTGGAGCTGTAGCGGTACCTTTGTTGATTGGTACTGGATTGAACTTCACTTCAGAACAAATGACGTATTTGATTTCAATCGATATTTTTATGTGTGGTATCGCAACATTACTGCAGTTGACTGTAAATAAATTTTTCGGCATTGGATTGCCTGTAGTTTTAGGGTGTGCGATTCAAGCAGTAGCACCATTGATTATGATCGGCAGTGATAAAGGTGTAGGGGCAATTTATGGTTCGATCATCGCTTCAGGAGTTTTTGTTGTTTTGGTGTCAGGAATTTTTTCGAAAATCAAGAAATTATTTCCACCTTTAGTGACAGGTACTGTTATTACGGTTATTGGATTGACCTTGATTCCAGTCGCAGTTGAAAAAATGGGTGGTGGGCTAGCTAGTGCTCCTGATTTTGGTGATGGAACGAACTTGCTTTTGGCTTTTGTGACGATTGGTCTGATTATTGTCGTTCAAGTTTGGGGTAGAGGCTTTATAAAATCGATTGCTGTATTAGTCGGTTTGGTAGGTGGTACGATTCTTTCTGCTTTGCTAGGGCAAGTAAATTTGGCGCCAGTAGGTGAAGCAACGTGGTTTCACTTTCCACAGCCGTTTTATTTTGGGACGCCGACCTTTGATATTTCTTCTATTGTTTTAATGATTATTATTTCCATAGTCAGTATGGTTGAATCAACAGGTGTTTACTTCGCTTTAGGAGATATTACTGGTAAGCATGTAGGTGAAGAAGAGTTGAAAAAAGGCTATCGGGCAGAAGGATTAGCCGTTGTTTTAGGTGGGATTTTCAACACATTCCCGTACACTGGTTTTTCTCAAAATGTTGGTTTGGTTCAACTTTCTGGAATCAAGACACGCCGTCCTATTTATTATTCTGCTTTTTTCCTCATTGCATTAGGTTTATTGCCGAAAGTTGGGGCAGTAGCTCAGATTATTCCCGAGCCTGTATTAGGTGGCGGAATGCTGGTGATGTTTGGGATGGTAGCTGTACAAGGCATGCGTATGTTGTCAAAAGTCGATTATAATAATGATAAAAATTTATTGATTATTGCGATTTCAATCGGATTTGGTTTGGGATTTAATATGATTCCGACGTTATTTCAACAAATGCCAGAAACAGTAAGAATGTTCACTGGAAATGGGATCGTTATGAGTAGTTTAACAGCGATCATTTTGAATTTATTATTTAATGGATTAAAAGGTGACGAACAAAACAATGAACTTTAATTTTGAAAAAACCGGACGTTTTTCCGGTTTTTCTTTTTTTTCATCCGTAATACGAACGTTAAGATTAAAAAAAACTATAATATTCGATTTAATTTTGACACGTAGGATTTCCATTGATAAAATGAAAAAGAATAGAGAAGGAAAGGGGAATGTTATGTCTGTCGTGGTTTCTGTGATTATGGGAAGTACATCTGATTGGGCAACAATGAAGCATACCTGTGATTGTTTAGATGAATTCAATATCTCTTATGAAAAAAAAGTAGTATCCGCTCATCGGACGCCAGATTATATGTTTGAATTTGCTGAACATGCTCGTGATCGTGGTATTAAAGTGATTATTGCAGGAGCTGGTGGTGCGGCTCATTTACCTGGGATGGTAGCAGCTAAAACCACTTTACCAGTCATAGGTGTTCCGATACAGTCTAAGGCTTTAAATGGTTTGGATTCGTTATTATCGATTGTTCAGATGCCAGGAGGTGTCCCTGTGGCGACTACAGCAATTGGAAAAGCAGGCGCTGTTAATGCCGGTCTGCTTGCAGTTCAAATGCTTTCCATGTATGATGGAGACTTAGCGGAGAAATTAGACGCAAAACGTAAGATTCTTGAAGAAACTTTGATGGAAAGTAGTGATGAACTTGAATAAACCTTTATTACCAGGACAAATGATTGGTATTATTGGTGGCGGACAACTTGGTAGAATGATGGCGCTTAGTGCACGGGAAATGGGTTTTCGTGTAGGCGTTTTGGATCCAACCGTTGATTGTCCAGCCGCTCAAGTCGCTGATTGGCATTTATTGGCTGATTACGATGATATAGAAGCTTTAAAAGAGCTAGCAAAACGCTCTCAGGTTTTAACGTATGAATTTGAGAATGTGGATGTTGAAGCATTGATGCAAGTTCAAGATTTAGTAGATATTCCTCAAGGAACAGATCTTTTAGCTATCACACAAGATCGTTTGCTAGAAAAATCTTTTTTAGAAGCGAATAACATTGTTATTGCACCGTTTGCAACTATTGTCAGCCCGACTGATATCCAAGAAGCGATTGACGGTATTGGTTACCCTTGTGTGCTGAAAACGACTCGAGGCGGCTACGATGGGAAAGGTCAATTTGTGTTATACAGTACATCCGATTTAGCTCCTTCAATGAACTTACTTAGAGAAGGCACCTGTGTTTTAGAAGCATGGATTCCTTATGAGAAAGAAATTTCCGTATTAGTTAGCGGGAATGGACGAGGAGATATCAAGGTTTTTCCTGTGGTTGAAAATATTCATCGAAATAATATTTTACACGAGACGATTGCCTCAGCTAGAGTGGATGAAGAGGTAGTGATTGAAGCGCAACGGATTGCTCAAGTGATTGCAGAGGCTGTTGATTTAGCTGGTACCTTGGCTGTGGAGATGTTTTTGACAGTCGATGGAGGTATCTATGTAAATGAATTGGCTCCAAGACCGCATAATTCAGGGCACTACTCAATCGAAGCTTGTTCTATGAGTCAATTTGAGGCTCATATTCGTGGTATCTGCGGTTGGCCGCTGCCAGAAGTAAAACTGTTATCAGAAGCTGTGATGGTCAACGTCTTAGGGAATGAGATCTATGAAACGATGGATGTGATCTCTGAAAAACCAGAATGGCATTTTCATTATTACGGTAAAGCGGAAGCGAAAAAAGGTAGAAAAATGGGACATATAACCATTTTAACAGAGGATATTTTCGATACATTAGAAGATATTTATCAAACCAATATTTGGGATTAAAAAGGAGCACATAAACGAATGATAGATCGTTATACACGACCAGAAATGGGCGCTATTTGGACAGATGAAAACCGCTACAAAGCATGGTTAGAAGTCGAAATTTTAGCAGATGAAGCTTGGGCAGAATTAGGCGATATTCCTAAAGAAGATGTACAAAAAATACGTGACAATGCCTCTTTTGATGTGGCGCGTATTCTAGAAATCGAAGCTGAAACTAGACACGATGTGGTTGCATTCACTCGTGCTGTATCAGAAACCTTAGGGGAAGAACGTAAGTGGGTTCACTATGGCTTAACCAGTACTGATGTGGTTGATACGGCTTATGGTTATTTATTGAAGCAAGCAAATGATATTTTACGAGAAGATTTAAAGAATTTTACTGCAATTATTGGTGAAAAAGCCAAAGAACATAAACATACGGTAATGATGGGGCGTACACATGGTGTTCACGCTGAACCGACAACGTTTGGATTGAAGTTAGCTTTGTGGTATTCAGAAATGAAACGTAATGTAGAACGTTTTGAACATGCAGCTAAAGCTGTGGAAGCGGGGAAAATCAGTGGAGCCGTGGGCACATTTGCGAATATTTCTCCTTTTGTTGAAGAGTATGTTTGTGGGCATTTAGGTATTCGTGCCCAAGAAATATCTACCCAAGTTCTACCTCGTGATCTACATGCAGAATATTTATCAGCAATGGCACTAGTTGCTACCAGTATCGAAAAATTTGCTACAGAAATTCGCGGACTGCAAAAGTCAGAAACTCGAGAAGTTGAAGAGTTCTTTGCTAAAGGTCAAAAAGGGTCTTCTGCAATGCCTCACAAGCGTAATCCTATTGGTTCGGAAAACATGACAGGACTTGCTCGTGTCATTCGTGGTCATATGGTAACGGCTTATGAGAATGTTACATTGTGGCATGAACGTGATATCTCACATTCATCAGCAGAACGAATCATTATTCCTGATACAACGATTTTATTAGATTATATGCTGAATCGTTTTTCCAATATTGTAAAAAATCTAACTGTATTTCCTGATAATATGAAACGAAATATGGATGCAACATACGGTCTTATCTATAGCCAACGTGTGTTGTTAAAGTTGATTGATCATGGTATGGCTAGAGAAGCGGCTTATGATTTAGTTCAACCAAAAACAGCGTATGCTTGGGATCACCAAACAGCATTTAGACCGTTGCTGGAGGCAGATGAAAAAATTACCTCTGTTTTATCCAAAGAAGAATTAGATGATGCGTTTGACTATAACTATCATTTGAAAAATGTTGATATTATTTTTGATCGTGTTGGATTAGGATAGATAATAAAAAATAGTAGAAATCTCGCAGTTATCTGAGGGATTTCTACTATTTTTTTAAATTGTAATTTCTTGAAAATTACGAATTCTTGGCGAGCTTGGTGCTTTTAACATGGTGAGTAACTGTTCAATAAATAGATACGTACATTCTTTTGAATTGAAATAAACATGTATGCAGTAATTGTTTTTAAAAAAATGCTGCTCATGTACTTGGTGTATAACTAATTCCTTATCATAACTATTTATATAACGAAATGTTCGTTTTCTTCGCTCTGAATGGCGATGGACGATTCGTTTTAAATTTTTGAATGTGTAGTAAGAGCTATCCTGATTTAATTTGTGGACTTCTTCTAATGCCAATAAATCATTATATAATCTTGTTTTTTCTTCTGGGATTAATCCAGTCAAAAAATCCTCTGCTAAATAGTCATAATCACTAGCCATTTATGCGTTCCCTCCTAAAACCATCACTATAAAAATAATGTGAATTTTCCAAAGATCTACTACATTTAGCATAACACTTTTTTTATTAGTTGTAAATGCTTACAAGATTTTCTTAATATGTGGTATTTTATGTATTAAACACGAACGATATGTCGTTTTGTTGATCGAAATGTTAATAAAAGTTTGACGGTAATACTTTACCTTGTTAAACTATAAATGAATAAAGACGAAATATTTTGTTCCATTTCATTTATAATGTACGGAAAAAAGGATGTGTCGTAATAGTGGGAAAGAGTAACTTGCTATATGAAGGAAAAGCTAAAAGATTGTTTGAAACAGAGGATCCTCAAGTGCTGAGAGTTGTGTATCTAGATCAAGCAACTGCTCTGAATGGTGTCAGAAAAGATATGATACAAGGGAAAGCCGAACTAAACAATCAGATAACAGCAATTATTTTCGAGTATTTTAACCAAAAAGGACTCCTCAACCATTTTATTAAAAAAATATCAAAAGACGAACAATTGGTGGAGTCACTTAAAATCATTCCACTAGAGGTAGTCATTAGGAATGTATCAGCTGGTAGTTTTTCAAAACGTTTATCTATATCAGAAGGTCAGCAACTTGAATTCCCTATTTTAGAATTTTATTACAAAGATGATCATCTTGATGATCCAATGATTAACGATGATCATGTTAAGTTTTTAAAAATTGCAACAGAAGAAGAAATCGCAACCATAAAACATGAGGCTCACAAGGTAAATAGGGTGCTGTTAGACCTATTTAAACAAATCGGTATTCGTTTGATTGACTTTAAAATAGAGTTTGGTCGGCGACCTGACGGAACAATTTTATTAGCGGACGAAATTACTCCTGATACTTGCCGATTATGGGACGAAAAAACAAGTAGCCATCTAGACAAAGACGTTTATCGCAAGAATTTAGGGGAAATCGTTCCTGTGTACCAGGAAGTGCTTGATCGCCTAAAACAAAAATTTAACTAAAAATAAAGGAGATTTGTTAACGATGTATGTTGTAAAAGTATATGTTACCTATAAAGACTCTGTTTTAGATCCTCAAGGTGAAGCGATAAAAGGAGCGGTTCATCGTCTTGGCTTTAGCGAGATTGATGAGATACGGATCGGAAAATATTTTGAAATTAAAGTGAGCGGCTCAAATCGTCCAATTGAAACAGTGATTGAGGAAATTTGTGATAAGTTATTGGCTAACGTTAATATGGAAACTTATCGATATGAGATTCAGGAGGAAGTCTAACATGAAGTTTGCGGTGATTGTTTTTCCAGGCTCTAATTGTGATATGGATTTACTATGGGCGGTCAAAGACATTTTGGGTGAAGACGCTGAGTATGTGCGACACGATGCAGATAGTTTAGATGGGTTTGATGGTGTTTTAATTCCAGGAGGGTTTTCATATGGAGATTATCTTAGATGTGGTGCAATCGCACGTTTTTCGAAAATAATTAATGAAATTGTCCGTTTTGCTGATGAAGGAAAGCCAGTGTTTGGGACTTGTAATGGATTTCAAATTTTAACTGAAGCTGGACTTTTGCCAGGTGTGTTGCTTCGCAATGAATCACTACATTTTGTTTGTAAAACAGTCAGATTAAAAGTAGAGAATAACCAGACGAACTTTACTTCTGACTATCAAAAAGACGACCTAATTCGGTTACCGATTGCTCATGGAGAAGGAAATTATTATTGTGATGAAGCAACTCTTGAAACGTTAAAAGAAAATCAACAAATTGTCTTTACTTATGCTGATGAAAATCCCAATGGTAGTCTGGAAAATATTGCTGGAATCATCAATGAAAAAGGGAATGTATTAGGGATGATGCCTCATCCAGAACGTGCAGTAGAAGCCTTATTAGGCTCAGAGGATGGGGTGCGTTTATTTCGATCAATTGTAAAAAATTATGGGAAGGCTAGGGCAAATGCATGATGAAATTGAAAGAACCAACTCCTGAAGAAATCAAACATCAACGAATTTACGCTGAATGGGGATTGACGGATGAAGAATATCGACTGATTGCAGAAGACATCCTAGGCCGTATGCCAAACTATACAGAAACAGGATTATTTTCTGTAATGTGGAGTGAACATTGTTCTTATAAAAACTCAAAGCCTGTTTTAAGAAAGTTTCCTACAACAGGGGATAGAGTATTACAAGGTCCTGGCGAAGGTGCAGGAATTGTTGATATCGGTGATGATCAGGCGGTGGTTTTCAAAGCTGAAAGCCATAACCACCCTTCTGCTATTGAACCTTATGAAGGCGCAGCGACAGGAGTTGGCGGGATTATCAGAGATATTTTTAGTATGGGGGCTAGACCTATCGCTATTTTAGATTCATTACGTTTTGGTGAATTAACGAATGATCGGACAAAATATCTTTTAGAAGAAGTGGTGGCTGGCATTAGTGGCTACGGAAATTGCATCGGTATTCCTACGGTTGGCGGTGAAGTTTCTTTTGATCCATGCTACGAAGGAAATCCATTAGTAAATGCGATGTGCGTGGGGTTGATTGATCATAAAGATATTCAAAAAGGACAAGCTAAAGGGGTCGGTAATGCAATTATGTATGTTGGTGCGAAAACAGGACGTGACGGCATACATGGTGCAACATTTGCTTCAGAGGAATTTGTTGAAGGAGAAGAACAACAACGTTCAGCTGTGCAAGTCGGTGATCCTTTCATGGAAAAATTATTACTTGAAGCTTGTTTAGAATTGATTTTAGAGCATTCAGATATCTTGATAGGAATTCAGGATATGGGGGCTGCGGGATTAGTCTCTTCTAGTGCAGAAATGGCATCAAAAGCAGGTTCAGGGTTGATTTTGGATTTAGATGATGTGCCGCAACGTGAAACAGGAATGACTCCTTATGAAATGATGTTGTCTGAGTCTCAAGAACGGATGTTGATTTGTGTAGAAAAAGGGCACGAAGCAGAAGTGATTGAACTTTTTAAAAAGTATGAACTAGATGCGGTTACGATTGGGCAGGTCACAGATGATGGGCTCTATCGCCTAAATCATAGAGGTGTGGAAGTGGCTAATTTGCCAGTTGATGCATTGGCAGAAGATGCGCCTGTTTACAATAAAGAACGGAAAGAACCAGCAAGGATCAAAGAGTTTGAATCATTAGCAGATTTTAAACCGGAAATAACAGATTCTGAAGCAACTTTATTACGTTTACTTCAACAACCCACGATCGCCTCTAAAAAAATGATCTATGAAACTTATGACTCTCAGGTGCGAACTAATACAGTTGTTTTGCCTGGTAGTGATGCTGCGGTTTTGAGGGTTCGTGGAACTAAAAAAGCGTTAGCTATGACCACGGATTGTAATGCTCGTTATCTGTATTTAAATCCAGAAATTGGTGGTCAAATTGCTGTAGCAGAAGCTGCGCGAAATATTGTTGCCAGTGGTGGACAGCCTTTGGCAATTACGGATTGCTTAAATTATGGCTCTCCAGACAAACCAGAAAGCTTTTGGGAACTTTGGACGTCAGCAGATGGAATCGCTAAGGCCTGTGAAGTTTTAGAAACACCAGTGATTTCTGGCAATGTTTCTTTATACAATGAGACGAATGGCAAGTCTATCTATCCGACGCCGGTGATCGGAATGGTGGGGCTGATAGAAAATTTGTCAGATATTACAACACAAGAGTTTAAAAATGTAGGTGATTTAATTTATGTTTTAGGGGAAACCAAAGCTGATTTCAACGGCAGTGAGTTACAAAAAATGATGCTAGGAGTCATTGAAGGGAAATTGATGGATTTTGATTTAGCTGTTGAAAAAGAGAACCAACAATTGGTGTTAGCTGCAATTAAAGAAGGATTGATAGAAAGTGCCCATGATTGTTCCGAAGGTGGTTTAGGTATTGCATTAGCAGAATCTGCTTTTAAAAATACGGTTGGCTTGGATATTACAGTAAGTATGCCTGTTTCTTGGCTCTTTTCTGAAACGCAGTCTAGGTTTGTTTTATCGATCAAGTCAGAAAATCAGCTTAAATTTGAAGAACTAATGAGAGATAAAGCCCAACTTATTGGGAAAGTAACTGAGACTGAAATAATCAGCATCCAAACAAACGATCAAACAATCAAGGTTTTGACACAAACAGCTAAAGAGTTGTGGGAGGAAGCTATTCCATGTCTTATGAAGTGAGAAGTTTAAATGAAGAATGTGGTGTTTTTGGTATTTGGGGCCATCCTGATGCGGCTCGTGTGGTTTACTTTGGTTTACACAGTTTACAACATCGAGGGCAAGAAGGTGCTGGAATCGTTTCTAATAACGCAGGTCAATTAAATGGCTATAGAGGTTTGGGATTACTTTCAGAAGTGTTTAAAGATGATCGTTCGTTCGCTTCTTTGAGTGGAAATTCTGCGATCGGTCATGTGCGTTATGCAACGGCTGGAAATGGCAGTGTAGATAATATTCAGCCGTTTTTATTTAAATTTTACGATGGCGCATGTGGTTTAGCTCATAATGGTAATTTGACAAATGCCAAAAGTTTGAGAAAAAAATTAGAACAAGGCGGTGCAATTTTCCATTCAAACTCTGATACGGAAATCTTGATGCATTTAATTCGACGCAGTAAGCAACCGACCTTTATAGAACAATTAAAAGAAAGTCTACGGACAATCAAGGGTGGTTTTGCCTATTTGTTAATGACAGAAACAGCAATGATCGCAGCACTTGATCCAAACGCATTTCGACCATTATCGATCGGTCAAATGAAAAATGGTGCGTATGTAATTGCCAGTGAAACATGTGCATTAGAAGTGATCGGAGCAGAATTTGTTCGAGACGTAGCACCTGGAGAAGTAATCATAATTGATGATACTGGCTATACAGTAGAAAAATACACTGAGGATACGCAATACTCGATTTGTTCAATGGAATATATTTATTTTGCAAGACCGGATTCAAATATAGCTGGAGTAAATGTGCATACAGCCCGAAAGAATATGGGAAAACGATTGGCTGAGGAAGCTCCGATTGAAGCAGATATAGTGGTGGGTGTACCAAATTCTTCTCTTTCTGCGGCTAGTGGTTATGCAGAAGCTAGTGGAATTCCTTACGAAATGGGTTTGGTGAAGAATCAATATATTGCTCGAACTTTTATTCAGCCTACTCAAGAATTAAGAGAACAAGGGGTTAAGATGAAGCTTTCCGCAGTACGTGGTGTGGTAGAAGGAAAACGAGTAGTTATGGTCGACGATTCAATTGTTCGAGGGACAACAAGTCGCCGAATCGTCCGATTATTGAAAGATGCTGGTGCAAAAGAAGTGCACGTAAGAATTGCATCACCACCATTAAGATTTCCATGTTTTTATGGTATCGATATCCAAACGAGAAAAGAATTAATTGCTGCCAATCATTCAGTTTCTGAAATTGAACAGCTCATTAAAGCAGATTCGTTAAGTTTTTTAAGTGAGCAGGGATTGATAGATTCGATTGGTTTACAATATGACGCTCCATATTCAGGACTTTGTATGGCGTATTTTAATGGTGACTATCCAACGCCATTATATGATTACGAACAAAACTATCAAGTTTCTTTGCGAAAAAAATAAGTTTTGTATAGTCAAAAGCAGTGTGTCAAACAAAATTTTAGGAGGAACCTTAATGGCAAATGCCTATGCAAAAGCTGGTGTAGATGTTGAAGCTGGTTATGAGGTAATAGAAAGAATCAAAAAACATGTGAAACAAACAGAACGCATAGGTGTGATGGGAACGCTTGGCGGTTTTGGAGGTTGTTTTGATTTAAGTAAGGTGGAAGTGAAGGAACCTGTCTTAGTATCGGGAACAGACGGAGTAGGGACAAAGTTAATGATTGCAATTCAAGAAAATAAGCATGACAGTATTGGGATCGATTGTGTTGCTATGTGCGTGAATGACATCGTTGCACAAGGCGCTGAGCCGTTATATTTTCTAGATTATATCGCCACAGGTAAAAGTATGCCTGAACGTTTGGAACAAGTTGTTGCCGGCGTGGCAGAAGGTTGTATTCAGGCGGGAGCAGCACTGATTGGCGGTGAAACTGCTGAAATGCCTGGCATGTACACAGGTGCTGACTACGATCTTGCTGGATTTGCTGTTGGAATTGCTGAAAAAAGTCAATTAATCACTGGTGAGAAAATTAAAGAAGGAGACGTTCTTCTTGGGTTGCCGTCCAGTGGTATTCATTCAAATGGCTATTCACTTGTTCGTAAGATTTTTTTTGAAATGCATCAATTCACTGGCGAGACTCGTATTCCGGAGTTGAACGAAAAACTTCTAGGAGAGGAGCTTTTGACACCAACAAAAATTTATGTGAAAGGAATACTACCACTAGTAAAACAGGAACTAGTGAGTGGGATTGCACACATTACTGGTGGTGGCTTTGTTGAAAATGTTCCTAGAATGCTGCCGAAGAATGTATCTGCACAAATCAATCTAAGAACTTGGCCGATATTACCGATTTTTAAAGCTTTGGAAAAGTATGGTCAGATTCCTGCGATGGAAATGTATGAGATTTTCAACATGGGAATAGGAATGGTTTTAGCGGTTTCACTAGATAAAGTAGACGATGTTCGTACAATTCTAAGTGAACTTAACGAACCAAGTTATATTATTGGCAAAATAATCTCTAAGGACAAGCAAGCGATTGTTTTTAAAGAGGTGTAAAAATGAAACTAGCAATATTTGCCTCAGGAAACGGAAGCAACTTCCAAGCAATCGCTGAAGCAGTAGGAAATGGAATGATTGATGCCCAAATAGCTTTGTTATTTTGTGATCAAAAAGAAGCCTACGTGATCCAACGAGCCAAAACGATGTTGATCCCAGTCATTTCTTTTTCACCGAAGGATTTTGAATCGAAATCAATGTATGAAGGAGAAATTCTTCATTTACTTGAAGAAGAACAAGTTGATTTAGTGGTTTTAGCAGGTTACATGAGAATTATTGGTCCAACCTTATTAGAGGTGTTTTCAGGTCGAATCATCAATATTCATCCAGCATTGTTACCGAATTTCCCAGGGTTAAATGGAATCAAGGATGCTTTTGAAGGGAATGTTTCTGAAACAGGAGTTACCATTCATTACGTCGATGATGGAGTTGATACTGGGCCGATCATAGCACAAGAAAGAGTGGCGATTGAAAGCAATGACACCCTTGATTCTTTGGAAGAAAAAATTCATGATTTAGAGCATAAACTGTATCCAAATGTTTTAGCAAATCTTATAAAAACTCAACAGGGAGAGAGCCATTCATGACGAAAAAAAGAGCGTTGATTAGTGTATCGGATAAAACAGGGGTTGTTACTTTTGCTAAAGGATTAGTTGAACAAGGGATAGAAATTATTTCTACTGGTGGTACAAAAGCTGTTCTTGAAGAAGCGGGAATTCCAACAGTTTCAATCGAAGAGGTGACTGGTTTTCCAGAGATGATGGACGGTCGGGTCAAAACTCTACATCCAAAAATTCACGGTGGTTTGTTAGGACGCCGCGATCTAAGTGCACACATAAAAGCGATGGAATCTCATGGTATTCAGCCCATCGATTTTGTTTGTGTAAACCTCTATCCATTTAAAGAAACCATCCTGAAAGATGGTGTCACTGCTGCAGAAGCAATTGAAAACATTGATATTGGTGGACCGAGTATGCTTAGAAGCGCAGCCAAAAATCATGCATTTGTAACAGCGGTTGTTGATCCTAAAGATTATGAACGAGTGTTAGTTGAACTTCGTGAAGCTGGTGAAACGACCTTTGTAACAAGACAGCAATTAGCTGCAAAAGTTTTTAGACATACAGCTGCTTATGATGCTTTGATTGCTGAGTATTTGACAGATTTAGTGGATGAAAAAGAACCTGAATCATTAACTCTTACGTATGATTTAAAACAAACATTGCGATATGGAGAAAACAGCCATCAACAAGCTGCTTTTTATCAAGATGCGCTTCCTGTTTCTTTCTCGATTGCTAGTGCTAAGCAGCTTCATGGTAAAGAATTGTCTTACAACAACATCAAAGATGCGGATGCAGCAATTCGAATTTCAAGAGAATTTGAACAGCCGGCAGTGGTTGCGGTGAAACATATGAATCCCTGTGGAATCGGTATTGGTGAAACAATCGATGAGGCCTATCACTATGCGTATACAGCAGATCCAGTTTCTATTTTTGGTGGAATCATTGTCTTAAATCGTGAAGTCAATGCACAAATCGCTGAGAAAATGCATAAATTATTTCTAGAAATTATCATTGCTCCGAGTTTTTCAAAAGAAGGTTTTGAAATTTTGAGCAGTAAAAAAAATCTTCGTTTGATGACCTTGGACTTTTCTAATAAAAATCAAGCAATCAAAGATGAAAAGGTCTCTGTTTTAGGTGGATTATTGATCCAAAATCAAGATCTTGTTGAAGAAGCAGCTGAAAATTGGCAAGTCGTTACCAAGAGACAGCCCACTGTTGATGAATTAACAGCATTAGAATTTGCATGGAAAGCGGTGAAACATGTGAAAAGTAATGGTATCGTAGTAGCAAATAGTCATCGTACCTTGGGAATTGGTGCAGGGCAAATGAATCGCGTTGGATCTGTACAAATTGCAATTGATCAAGCCGGCACCATGATTAATGATGCAGTTTTAGCTAGTGATGCTTTTTTTCCGATGGGTGACAGTGTGGAGTATGCCGGAAAATGTGGCGTCAAAGCAATTGTTCAACCAGGTGGGAGTATTAAAGATCAGGAATCAATCGAAATGGCAGACAAGTATGATATTGCCATGGTCTTCACTGAGATTAGACACTTTAGACATTAAAAGGAGAAATTGATGGGACTAACTATTTTAGTTATTGGAAGCGGCGGCAGAGAACACGTGATTAGTCAAAAGTTGATTCAAAGTCCTAAAGTAGAAACAGTTTTTTGTGCCAAAGGGAACGATGGAATGAAAGAAGATGGAATTAAATTAGTAAACATTTCTGAAGACGATCATCTTGGTTTGATCAACTTTGCCAAGAAAAATCAAGTTGATTGGACATTTGTTGGACCAGAAGTACCATTATTGAATGGGATCGTTGATGATTTTACTAGAGCTGGATTGTTAGCTTTTGGTCCGATGAAAGCGGCAGCGCTTATTGAAGGCTCTAAAGATTTTGCTAAGAACATCATGAATAAGTATAAAATACCAACAGCAGACCATCAAACATTTTTTGATATTGACCAAGCAAAAGCTTATGTGCTTAAACAAGGGGCGCCTATTGTTATTAAAGCGGACGGACTAGCAGCTGGAAAAGGGGTAGTTGTTGCCGAGACAGTGGAAGAAGCGAACAATGCTTTAAAAGATATGTTGGAAAACAATAAGTTTGGTACAAGTGGTACAAAAGTGGTCATTGAAGAGTTTCTTGTTGGAGAAGAATTTTCTTTGTTAGCTTTTGTTCGTAATCAAGAAGTTTACCCAATGGTTATCGCTCAAGACCATAAACGAGCGTACGATAATGACTTAGGACCTAATACAGGTGGTATGGGTGCCTATGCTCCTGTTCCGCAAATTCCTAATGATATTGTTAAAGAAGCTATTGAAACGATTCTAAAACCCACAGCTAGCGGCATGATGGCAGAAGGTAGAGCTTTTACAGGGATTTTATATGCTGGGTTGATAGCAACAGAAGAGGGTCCTAAAGTAATTGAATTCAATGCGCGATTTGGTGATCCTGAAACACAAGTTGTACTGCAACGCTTAGAGAGTGATTTTGCACAGGTTATAGATGACTTGCTTAAAGGGGAACAACCAGAAATAAAATGGAAGCAAGATGGCTATAGTGTAGGTGTTGTTGTTGCAGCAAAGGGATATCCAGAAGCCTATCAAAAAGGGAGTCTTATTCCTGTATTTTCCACCGTGGACAAAGAACACATTTACTATGCTGGAGTAACAGAGGAAAAAGGGCGACTGGTTTCTGATGGTGGGCGTGTGTATCTTGTTGAAGCTAGCGCTAAAACGTTAAAAGAAGCGCAACAAGCTGTTTATGCTGTATTGAATTCGGTGGATACACAAGGAACTTTTTTCCGTAAAGATATTGGTTCTAAAGGGATGAATGAAAAGTAAAAGATAACTAGTATGTTGGATTGATACAGAAATAAAAGCGAGGAGGATAAGACAAAAGTAAAAAACGCTTTTGTCTTATCCTTTTTTTGTCTTGGAATAATTAAGTAAAACAAAGAGACAATCCCAAAAAAATCCCTTCACAGCACTATTCTGTATGATATAATCATCTGTGAAGGGAAGTTGACCAATGAAAAATAAAGCAGAACAAAATCTATCAGTTTCAATAACAGATGTAAAGCAATCTCCTATGTCGATTTTTGAAGCAGCAAAAAAATCAAACTCGGGAGTCTACATTTATAATAGAAAAAAAATTGCTGGTGTGATGCTGACGGTTGAACAATATGAAGCTCTGATAAAGAAAAAATCGTTAGATCAGGGGCAAGATAGGAAGACAGAGCAATTAAATCAAGCGATTCGCCAAACTCTTTCTTTTGGTTCGTTAATGTCCGCAAAAAATTTAGATGAACAATTGGTGTCTTTAGGGTTTATCACTAAAAAAATTGAATCAGACAATTACAATGAAATGATGAATGAGTTAAATGAAACGGGAAAAATAGAATACCAACTTCAGAAAAAAGAAGATCGAACGAATATTTTTGCTGAAGTGATCGGGGAACAAAGCAATCAATCACAATTATCAGATAAACTAATTTTGAAAAAAATCCATCTTAGAGTAGAGTAGTCAATTATAAAATAAAAATGACTGGAACGAAAAGCCGCAGGCTTCGCTTCAGTCATTTTTTCTTTATAGTAAGATAGCTTGGAGTTACTGCTCATTTAAATCCAAATAGCGTTCTAGATAATCTGCTAAACCATCTTCATCATTGGTCTTTTCAGTGATATCGTTGGCAACAGATTTGATCTGTTCTGTCGCATTTTTCATTGCTACACCCCAGCCAACGTAATCTAGCATTTCTTCATCATTGTGTTCATCACCGAATGCAATGATATCAGAGCGTTTCACATTTAGGTAATTAGCTACTTGTTCTACGCCTTTCGCTTTTTGTATCCCTTTTGAGACGATTTCTAAAATCGGTGTTGGCCCGCCCCATGTTCTGACGTCTACATAGTCCCCATATTGCTTCATTAAAGAATCGGACACTTGTTTTGCTTGATTTTGTGAAGTTCTGACCATCATTGAAGTTGGATCTGCAATCAAGTTTTTGGCAGTCAACAGATTACTAGGTGTTGCTTCGGAGGCGAAAAATGTTGAATCGAAGTACTCTAAACTGTCGATGAAAAAAGTTTCTTTATTTTCTGCAGCGACAAAATCAAGATTTAATGCTTTCTTTTGCGCTAAAATATCAAAAACTAAATCTCTTTGAATGCCTGTTTCTTTTTCATCAGCCCACTGTTTTTCAGGCATGTGAACGAGTGCGCCGTTAAAGTTAACCATAGGAGTGGCCAAACCTAATTGACGATAGAATTGTCCGCTCATACGGTAAGGACGACCAGTAACGATACTAACATAGTGACCGTTTTTTATAGCTTTTTTTAGCGTTTTTTCAGTTGTTCCACTAATTAATGACTGTGCGTTCAGCGTTGTACCATCAAGATCTATTGCGATTAATTTTTTCAAAGTCATTCCTCCCAGAAGATTTCCTTCATTTAGTCTAGCATAAAATAGTAGAATGACAAGTTTTCAAGAAAATTTTTGAAAAAAATTAGTTTATGATACACTGAATAAAAGGAGGGGAGAGAAGGTTGAATCTTATCTATCGTTGGACAATCCGAATAGCAACATTGATTTATTGTATTTGCATGGTGTTTTTTGCTGATAGGTATCATTTTATGGCGTTGAATGTCTTTTTAGCATATATTCCCATCGAGATTAGCTTTCATTTCAGAGAAGTAAACAGAAAAATAGCCCTGATACTAGGAATGCTTTGGTTATTATTTTATCCTAATGCGCCATATTTATTGACGGATTTTTTTCATTTAGAGAATTTATCCATCTATCGGGGAATGGATCAGTTGTTCGGCCAGTCGTTGTCTGCTTGGCTTTCATTCAGTTTGTTGACAGCAGGGATTTGTGTATATGCTTTTTTAGGAATGACAACATTACTTACTGCTCTTAATGAATGTTATCGCAGAGGTGTTTTTAGTAAAAAGCAGCAGGGAGTGTTCTTTTTTTTAATCGTCAATCTACTATCAAGTCTAGCCATTTTTGTCGGGCGTTTTGATCGTTTACATAGTGTGTATTTATTTACTGAACCTGTTGAAACGTTAAAAACCATTTTTCTGAATTGGTCTGTAGACAAAGTCTTATTTATTTTGTTGTTTACAGGATTGCAACTGGTTTTATTACTTACTATAGTTGGTATAATGAAATTGTCTTGGACGAAGAAGGAAGAATGGTTGGATTGACAGTGTGTTAATAAATTGTTACTCTGTTGGTAAGTGTGTTTGTAAATAAATGAAGAGGAGTTTTATGAAGATGAAAAAGTGGCAACGTTCTTTATTGACTATGTTATTCGCTATTGGGGGACTTAGCGGAACAGTTCTTTTGAATCATCCGATTGTTAACGGACAAACGGTTAATGGAATAGAAATTAAAAATACATCAATTCAACAAAAAACAACACAAGAACAATCACAGGATAAGATGATTCCATTTCAGATTTTAGGAATCAATGATTTTCACGGTGCATTGAATACCACAGGCTCATTCTTTGACGACCAAGGAAATAAAGTAGCAAACGTTGGAACAGCTCCATTGCTTGCGGGTTATTTGGATCAGGCACAGGAACGGTTTGCAATAGCTAACCAGAATGCTCAAACGATACGTGTACATGCAGGTGACATGGTTGGAGCAAGCCCGGCAAGTTCAGGGTTACTTCAAGATGAACCTACAATTAAAATATTGAATCAGATGAATTTTTCTATAGGAACATTAGGGAATCACGAGTTTGATGAAGGTCTTGAAGAATTTAATCGGATTATGATTGGCGGAACACCTTTAGAGGATCCTTATGGTATTTTAAAAAATTATCCAAGAGAAGCATCGAAAACTGAAATTGTAATTGGAAATGTTGTTAAAAAGGGAACTGAGGAGATTCCATTTAATTGGAAGCCTTACACAATCAAAGAAATAGGAACAGGGACTAATAAAGTTAAAGTTGGCTTTATTGGTGTGGTTACAGCTGAAATTCCCAATCTAGTATTAAAAGAACATTATGAAGCTTATGATTTTTTGGACGAAGCAGAAACGATTGCCTATTATTCCAGCAAGTTGAAGGAACAGGAAGTGAATGCGATTGTTGTTTTAGCTCATATTCCAGCAACTAGTAAAGCAAATAAAGTCAATGGTGAAGCAGCTAGTGTTATCAACAAAGTCAATGAGCTATATCCTGAAAATAGCGTAGATGCATTTTTCGCAGCGCATAATCACCAATATACGAATGGTGTGGTCAATAAAACACGAGTTGTTCAGTCTACATCGCAAGGAAAAGGCTATATTGATTTACAGGGAGTTCTTGACCCGAATACTAATGATTTTGTAGATACACCAACAGCAAAAGTCTTGCCGGTTGACCCAACAGGAAAAGACGTACCAAAGCTGGATGAAAAAGTTGAAGCAACTGTAAAAGATGCACAACAACGGGTAGAGGCAGTCACAAATAAGAAAATTGGAACGGCTAAAGATAGCGGAGCGATCACTCGAGAAGTGAATGAGTCAAAAGAATCGCCTCTCGGAAATCTAATTACTGATGGCCAAGTTGCTATGGCAAAAGCTCAGGGAATCAATGCTGATTTTGCCATGACTAATAATGGTGGAATTCGTGCTGACTTAGCGGTTGGAGAAAATAATGAGATTACATGGGGTGCAGCTCAAGCAGTTCAACCTTTTGGTAATATCATGCAAGTAGTCGAAATGACTGGAGCACAAATTCATCAGGTTTTAAATGAGCAGTATGACGAAGAAGGACGCTACTTTTTACAAATTTCTGGTTTAGCTTACACGTATGTAGCAACTGGAGACCAAAATCAACCTTTCGAAGTCCGAGAAATGCATAAAACAGATGGCACACCAATTCAGGCGGATCAGACATATCTTGTAGTAATCAATGACTTCTTATTTGGTGGAGGGGATGGTTTTTCTGGTTTCACTGGAGCAAAATTAGTAAATGCAATTCAACCAGATACAGAGACGTTTATCGGGTATATTGAAAGCAAAGAAGCTGCAGGAGAGTTAATTTCGGCATCAATAGAAGGTCGTAAAAAGTTAGCTGAGCCAATAATAGATCCTGAATTTCCAGAAGCGAACGATGCCGAAGCAAAAATAAAAAAAGCGACTATTTTTGATCCTCTGTATGAAGATGATGAACTATTGAGAGGAGTTACTTTACCAAATGCGACCATCGTTCTTTACGATGGGGAAATCCCGCAACCTAAAGCTAGAACAGCAGAACTTCCAGAAGGAGATCTAGTAGGGCATGCTGACTCTGAAGGGCGTATTAAAATCAATGTGACTTCATTGAAGCTTCAAGGAAAAAGAAAATTAACTGCCGTAGTGTTGGATGAAGAAAAAAATAAAGTTGTCTTTCCAATAGAAATTTTAGCGAAAAAAGAAGTGATTATAGATCCGACAAACACGAAGGAGCTTCCAGAAACAATTGCCGGGAAAGAATTGCCGAAAACAGGTGAGGAGCAAATGGATGTATCGGTAGTTATAGGTTTGGTATCTATTAGTATAAGTTTTATAGTGTATTTAAAAAGAAATATTTAAAAAGATATAGGTATGAAGCCTTACAATTGCAGCAGCAGTGCTTGTAATTGTAAGGCTATTTTTTGAACAGATAAACTAATCAATTTCCATGATCAACAGGAGAGAAAGAATACAAAAAGTAATGTCCGAAGCGTGAGTTAGAGATTTTTTTAAGTTAAACCAGAAAAACACGAACATTAAAAAGAAAATGCATCTTTAAAGTTAATAATTTGTTGAAAAGGAGAATACTCTAACTTATACTTTAAAAGTATTCATCAGGAAATAGGAACATGCACTTATTATTTTGATTCAATTTGATAAATAATCCTGATAAAATTTTATAGTACAGAGGAGAGAAACAAATTCATGGAAAAGTTTTTCAAATTAAAGGAAAACAAAACGACGGTTTCAACTGAAATGATGGCAGGGGTAACGACATTTTTTGCAATGAGTTATATTTTATTTGTAAATCCATCTATTTTATCTCAAACAGGAATGCCGTTTCAAGCTGTATTTTTAGCAACAATTATTGCTTCAATAATTGGTACATTGATTATGGGACTTTTTGCAAATGTTCCATATGCGCAGGCTCCTGGAATGGGATTGAATGCGTTTTTCACTTTTACTGTTGTTTTTGGTTTAGGATATACATGGCAGCAGGCGTTAGCGATGGTTTTTATTTGTGGATTGATCAATGTCTTGATTACAGTAACTAAAATTCGCAAATTGATTATCAAAGCAATTCCAGAAAGTATGCAGCATGCGATTGGCGGCGGTATTGGAATTTTTGTAGCTTACGTGGGTATTAAAAATGCCAAACTATTGGATTTTACTGTACAAAAAGAACCAACGAAAGGTGTTGTTAATGGAGATAGCATTGTTCCAGCGTTAGGAAATTTCAACAACCCTGAAATTATATTAGCAATTATAGGTTTAGTTTTAATGACAATTCTTGTTATTTTAAATGTTCGTGGAGCGATTCTAATTGGTATCGTAACAACGACAATTATTGCAATTCCCATGGGCGTAGTTGATTTGTCAACGATCGATTGGCAAACAAATTCTTTAGGAAATTCTCTTAGTGAATTAGGAACGACTTTTGGTGCTGCTTTTGGCCCAGACGGCATGCAAACATTGTTTAGTGATGCATCAAAAATTCCTCAAGTGTTGATGACGGTTATTGCTTTTAGTTTGTCCGATACGTTTGATACGATTGGTACATTTATTGGAACAGGACGTCGGACTGGAATTTTTTCTAAGGAAGATGAATTAGCTTTGGAAGATAGCAAAGGTTTTTCTACGAAAATGGACAAAGCGTTGTTTGCAGACGCGATTGCAACGTCTATTGGAGCCGTTGTAGGGACATCAAATACAACGACTTATGTTGAAAGTGCAGCAGGAATTGGTGCTGGTGGACGTACTGGTTTAACTTCAGTTGTTGTTGCAGGATTATTTGCATTAAGCAGTTTATTTTCACCACTAATTGCAGTTGTTCCAGCACAAGCAACTGCACCAGCATTAATCTTAGTAGGTATAATGATGTTGGCTTCATTTAAAGATATTCAGTGGAATGATTTGGAAGAGGCAGTTCCAGCGTTTTTTGCATCAATCTTTATGGGGCTATGTTACAGTATTTCATACGGAATTGCAGTAGGATTCATTTTTTATGCGATTGTTAAAGTAGCGAAAGGTAAATTTAATGAAGTTTCCCCAATTCTATGGATTGTTAATGCATTATTTATTTTGAACTTTATTATTTTAGCCATTTTATAAGTTGGGATTTTTGGAAAGATTTATTCTAACTTTACTGATTTATCTAGATTTTATGAGATTAAGATGTAACTCGCAGAGTTATGTCTTAGTCTCTTTTTAGTTTATTCACAGAAAAAATTTTTGAGAGATTAGGAAATTTGGAGTATAGTTAGTGATGAAGAACTGGTGAGGTGTTCGTTAAAATGAAAATTAATTGGAAAAAAAATTTAATGGTTGCTTGGCTAGGTTGTTTTTTCACTGGAGCTAGTATTAGTTTAGTTATGCCGTTTATTCCTGTTTATGTTGAGCAGTTAGGGACGCCGAAGAATCAAATTGAGCTTTTTTCAGGACTTGCAATATCTGTCACAGCATTTGCTGCAGCAATTGTAGCGCCTGTTTGGGGAAATTTAGCTGATAGAAAAGGACGTAAACTAATGATGATTCGAGCGGCAGCTGGAATGACTATCACAATGGGGTCCTTGGCTTTTGTTCCAAACGTATATTGGTTATTGATTATGCGCTTTTTTAATGGCATTCTTTCTGGCTATATTCCTAACGCTACAGCTATGATTGCATCACAAGCACCTAAAGAAAAAAGTGGTTGGGCTTTAGGTACTCTTTCAACAGGAGCGATTGCAGGAACGTTGATTGGTCCATCGTTTGGTGGAGCCTTGGCTCAGTGGTTTGGTATGGAAAATGTGTTTATTATAACTGGATTTGTACTATTAGTTACTACTTTGTTGACGATTTTCACGGTTAAGGAAGATTTCCAGCCAGTTGAGAAAAAAGACTTACTAAGTACGAAAGAAATTTTCTCGAAAATGAATCATGTGTCAATCTTAATTGGTTTGTTTATAACAACCTTGATTTTACAAATCGGTGTTACGAGTATTAGTCCGATTTTAACGCTGTATATTCGATCATTGAGTCACGATACTGGAAATATTTTGTTTATTAGTGGATTGATTGTTTCTGTGGCAGGAGTATCAGCGGTAATTTCTTCACCGATTTTAGGGAAACTTGGGGATAAGATAGGAAATCATAAAGTGCTGTTAGCTGGATTGATATTCTCAATAATTTGTTATATACCTATGGCTTTCGTTACGACTCCATTTCAATTAGGCTTATTGCGCTTCTTTTTAGGTTTTTCTACAGGTGCACTGATGCCTTCAATCAATACCTTGATTAGTAAACTCACACCATCTGAAGGTGTAAGTCGGATTTATAGTTATAACCAAATGTGTAGTAACTTTGGCCAAGTTTTGGGTCCGATGGTTGGTTCTACTGTTGCGCATGGCATGGGATATAGTGCAGTGTTTATTGTAACGGCATGTTTTGTTTTAGCAAATATTTGTCTTTCTTTGTTTAATTTTCGCAAAATTTTAAATAAAAGACTGTAAACAGTTGAAAACATAAAAAAACCAGTTACAATGTTTGTAGTAACTGGTTTTTTTATACTGGTAATTTACACAATTTAACAACTGAATTAGTTCTTTGAGCTATTGGACACGTGTGTTTTCTTTTTTTGGCACTGCGAATTGACCAATCAATATGATAATCACACCAGTGATCAATGATATAATTGTTGTTAACATAAAATCATAAGTACCACCATTTAAGGCACCGCCGATGTAGCCGACAACTTGTCCTAGTAAAAAAGACCACAACAATACAAGAATGTAACGCATGGATTGCACCTCTTTTCTAGCTTTAGTTTAGCACAATTTTTTTAAATGTAAAGAAATTCAAAGGTACATTTTTTATTTGAAATACTCACAAGAAACGGTTGAATTAGAAGTAACTTACATAGGTAATAATCACTTCTGTTCCAACCGTATATAAAAGGAGATGTCTTATGCCCTTTCCACAATTGTATACAATAACTTCCTACTCATTACTTTCAAGTACCATTCGTATTCAAGAATTAGTAGAGCAAGCAAAAAAATTAGGCTATACGACCTTAGCTATAACGGATATCAATGTATTACATGGAGCGGTCGAATTTTTCGAAGCATGTAAGAAAGAAAAAATCAAACCAATTATCGGTTTGACTTTAGAATATACACCTCAAAAATCCGAACAATCTGCCCAATTGTTGTTATATGCAAAAGATCTAGAAGGCTATAAAAACTTAATGCGTATCTCCACGGCAAAGACGAATAGTGAAAAGTTTTTTTACTTAGAGGGAATCAAAGATTATTTGAAGCATCTATTCGCTGTAATGCCATCTGATAAAGGAGAAGTCGCTTTTGCCTTGAAAAGAGATGAGCAGGAAGCTGCAGAAAGTTTAGCTCAATTAATGCAGTTTTTTGATAAAGATTCTTTTTTTATAGGAGCTTCTTTTACTTGTAACCAGGAGACTGAACCTAAGCTATTCCAATTTTACGAAGAAAAGATGCAACGATTAATTGCTTTGCAAGAAACGCGTTACTTAAATCGAGAAGACGGTTTTGCAGTAAGGGTACTAGCTCACATTAACGAAGGGCAACAAATGACTTTAAACGCTGGAGATACCGAAGTGGATGGTCCGTTTTATCTGAGAAATCAATCCGAAGCTGTAGCGCAACTACGTGAAAAAATTGGTGAACAAGCAATTCAACATGCAGAACTTCTTGCTGATTCATGTTCCTTAGAAATTCCTTTGCATCAAAAATTACTTCCTCATTATCCGATTCCAGAAGGGAAACAAGCAGGAGAGTACTTAGAAGAATTATGCTTGCAGAAATTGCCTGAACGAATAAATAACCCTTCATCTGAGTATGAAAAACGTTTAGCAAAAGAGCTGAGTATTATTCACACAATGGGATTTGATGATTATTTTTTGATCGTTTGGGATGTGATGGCTTTTGCTCATGAGCGAAAAATTGTTACAGGAGCTGGACGTGGATCTGCAGCTGGATCTTTAGTTTCGTATGTTTTATCCATCACTGATGTTGATCCAATCAAGTATGATTTGCTTTTTGAACGTTTCTTAAATCCTGAAAGACATTCGATGCCTGATATAGATTTAGACATTCCGGATAATCGCCGAGAAGAAGTGTTGCAATATGTTCGAGAAAAATACGGACACTATCATATGGCTCAAATCGCTACCTTTGGAACAATGGCGGCAAAAATGGTTCTAAGAGATGTTGCAAGAGTTTTTGGACTTTCTCAAAGTGAGTCGAACCGATGGTCAAATGCAGTTCCCAGCGCCTTGAAAATGACACTAGAAACAGCCTATTCTGATTCTAAAAATCTAGTTGAATTGGTGAATTCTTCTGATAGCAACCGTTTGTTATATGATACAGCAGTTCGTTTAGAAGGACTTCCACGACACGTTTCGACACATGCTGCAGGAGTAGTGATCAGTGACATGGATCTCTTAGAGTTGGTTCCGTTGCAGCCTGGTTCAAATGACATTTTCCTTACTCAGTTCACAATGAATGATGTTGAAAAAATCGGACTATTAAAAATGGATTTTTTAGGTTTGAGAAATTTATCGATCATTGATGATACCATTAAATCTATCAAACGTGTCTATAAAAAAGAGATCGTGTTAAACCAAATTCCATTAGACGATGAAAAGACCTTAGCGTTGTTTAGAAAAGGGGAAACAAGTGGTGTTTTCCAATTTGAATCAGCTGGGATCAGAAATGTATTAAGAAAGCTTGGACCGACAAGTATTGAAGATATTGCGGCTGTTAACGCACTTTATCGACCAGGTCCGATGCAGAATATTGACTTGTTTATCCGTAGAAAAAAAGGACAAGAAGCAATTGATTATCCAGATCCGATCTTAGAACCGATATTAAAAAATACGTATGGCATCATTGTGTACCAAGAGCAAATCATCCAAGTTGCTTCTAAAATGGCAGGGTTCAGTTTGGGACAAGCCGATATTTTGCGACGTGCAGTTAGTAAAAAGAAAAAAGAGGTGTTGGATGAAGAAAGAAGACACTTTGTTGATGGTGCGATGAAACAAGGCCACAACGAAGATGTCGCAACGAAGATCTATGATTATATCGAACGGTTTGCTAATTATGGCTTTAACCGGTCACATGCATTTGCCTATTCATTTATCGGATTTCAAATGGCGTATTTAAAAGTACACTTTCCTGGTGCGTTTTACGTGGCAATTCTGCATTCGGTCAGACATAATCCAAATAAAATTAAAGAATATATCGGTGAAGCTCGTAAAAACAAAATGGTTATTTTACAACCATCAATTAACACTAGCCAATATAGTTTTCATCTAAATAATCATGGTCAGATCGTGTTTGGTTTTAGTTCGTTAAAAGGAATTCGTCGAGATTTTATACAAAATATTCTGGATGAACGTAAAGAACGGGGCGCATTTCAAACATTTGATCAATTTTTATTACGTATTGATCGCAAGTGGCTGAAAGCTGAAAATATTCAACCTCTAATTGCAATAGGTGCTTTTGATGAATTACAAGGAAATCGTCGACAGTTAGCGGTCAGTCTGGATAGTGAAATTCAAAATATCATTTACAGCGGTGGTAGCATGAATCTTTTAGAAGATACATTGAAGCTTAAAGAAGTAGAAGTTGCTGACTACACTTTAGAAGAAAAATTAGAACAAGAAGAACAATATTTAGGTGTCTATCTGTCTGGTCATCCAACAGAAGAGTTTAAAAAAACACGTCTGGCTAAACAAGTGATGCTAATTAGTGATGTGGTGGAAAATCAACCTGGGAGATTATTAATTTATGTGAAAGATATACGAGTAATCCGCACAAAAAAAGGAGAACAAATGGCTTTTGTAGAAGGTGATGATTTAACCGGTTCATTATCTTTGACTCTCTTTCCAGCTGTTTTCAGAACGCTTCGTCAAAACGTTGAAAAAAATCAGGTATACTATGTAGAAGGTAAAATCGAAAAAAGTAATTACAATCAAGAACTGCAATTACTAGTAAACCAAATTGAAAAAGCCAGTGACATCGAAAAGAATATTAGTGCAACAACGTGTTACTTAAGAATTGTTGAAGAGAAAGATCAAAAAGACATTTTGCAAAGTGTTCATGAGGTGATTAAACAATACAAAGGCAATACACCAGTGATTATGTACTTTGAAAAAAATGGAAAGAAGTTAGTTCTGGGTGAAGAAAATTGGTTGGCTGACACAGTCGCTGCAAAAGAACAGTTGGAAACAATTTTAGGGATTGAAAATGTTGTTTTCAAATGATTTACGGTAAAAAATACTAGTTGTTTTCATCTTTTTCATTTTTTTCTTCTTAAATCAAGACATTTTGCACTATTAATGGTAAAATGAGTGACGTAATATTTTTGAGTAATAAATAACTGTGACAAAACTCGTTACAGCTTAAAAGTATATTATATGAGGTGAAAGAACGAATGAAACGTATCGGTATTTTAACCAGTGGGGGAGACGCCCCAGGAATGAACGCTGCAATTCGTGCAGTAGTACGTAAAGGGATTTTTGACGGAATCGAAGTTTATGGAATCAACTACGGTTTTGCAGGTTTGGTGGCAGGAGATATTCGTCGTCTGGATATTGCTGATGTTGGCGATAAAATCCAACGTGGGGGAACATTTTTATATTCTGCACGTTACCCTGAATTTGCAACAGAAGAAGGACAACTAAAAGGTATCGAACAATTGAAAAAATTCGGTATTGAAGGCTTAGTCGTTATCGGCGGTGACGGTTCTTATCATGGTGCAATGGCTTTGACAAAACGCGGATTTCCAGCTGTAGGTATTCCTGGGACGATCGATAATGATATTCCGGGAACGGATTTTACGATTGGTTTTGATACTGCGATCAATACAGTTTTAGAATCAATTGACCGTATTCGTGATACAGCAACTTCACATGTACGTACATTCGTTATTGAAGTAATGGGACGTGGTGCAGGTGATATCGCTCTTTGGTCAGGTGTGGCCGGTGGTGCAGATGAAATCATCATTCCAGAACACGACTTTGATATGAACAATGTTGCACAACGCATTAGAGAAGGTCGTGACCGCGGGAAAAAACATTGCTTGATCATCTTAGCAGAAGGCGTTATGGGCGGAAATGAATTTGCTGATATGCTCTCTCAACATGGCGATTTCCATACACGCGTATCTATTTTAGGACACGTTGTTCGTGGTGGCTCACCAAGTGCTCGGGATCGCGTTTTAGCAAGTAAATTCGGTTCATATGCGGTTGAATTATTAAAAGCCGGAAAAGGTGGTCAATGTATCGGTATGCTTGATAACGAAGTTGTTTCAGCAGATATCGTTGATACATTGGAAAACCACAAACATAAACCGGATTTATCACTTTATGATTTAAATCAAGAGATTTCTTTTTAAAAATAAGCTGTATAAAGTATCCTTGAGGAAAATAAACTTAACTAACGTATAAACAAAAATGGAATAGGAGCGTTTGGTAATGAAAAAAACGAAAATCGTATGTACGATCGGACCAGCTAGTGAGTCTGTTGACATGCTAGTAAACTTAATGAATGCAGGGATGAATGTTTGTCGCTTGAACTTCTCACATGGTGATTTTGAAGAGCATGGCAACCGTATTAAAAATATCCGTGAAGCTGCAAAAATTACAGGGAAACGTGTCGCAATTTTGCTTGATACAAAAGGACCTGAAATTCGTACGAACGAAATGGAAAATGGTGCAATCACTTTAAAAACTGGTGATACAGTACGCCTTTCTATGACAGAAGTTTTAGGAACAAACGAAAAATTCTCAATTACTTATCCAGAATTAATTAACGATGTAAACGTTGGTTCTCATATTCTTTTAGATGATGGATTAATTGATTTAGAAGTAACTGATATTGATCGCAATGCAAACGAGATAGTTACTGAAATCAAAAACGAAGGTGTATTAAAAAATAAAAAAGGCGTTAACGTGCCGGGTGTTTCTGTAAAACTTCCTGGAATCACTGATAAAGATGCTGCAGATATCCGTTTTGGGATCGAACAAGGCGTTGACTTTATCGCTGCAAGTTTCGTTCGTCGTGCAACTGACGTTTTAGAAATTACTAAAATTTTAGAAGAACAAGACGCAACACACATCCAAATCATTCCTAAAATCGAAAACCAAGAAGGTATCGATAACATTGATGAAATCCTAAAAGTTTCTGACGGTTTGATGGTTGCTCGTGGAGACATGGGTGTTGAAATTCCAACTGAAGACGTTCCTGTTGTTCAAAAAGAATTAATCAAAAAATGTAACTCTTTAGGTAAACCAGTTATCACTGCAACTCAAATGTTAGATTCTATGCAACGTAACCCACGACCAACTCGTGCGGAAGCAAACGACGTTGCTAATGCAATTTATGACGGAACTGATGCAGTAATGCTTTCTGGTGAAACAGCTGCTGGAGATTATCCGTTGGAAGCTGTTCAAACGATGGCTCGCATCGCTGTTCGTACAGAAGAAGCCTTGATCAATCAAGATTCATTTGCACTAAAACTATACAGCAAAACAGATATGACAGAAGCTATTGGTCAATCAGTTGGTCACACTGCTCGTAATTTGGGTATCCAAACAATCGTTGCAGCAACTGAATCAGGACACACAGCTCGTATGATTTCTAAATATCGTCCAAAAGCTCATATCGTTGCAATCACATTCTCAGAACAAAAAGCACGCAGCTTATCATTATCTTGGGGTGTTTATGCAACTGTTGCTGAAAAACCATCAAGTACTGATGAAATGTTCAACTTAGCGACACACGTTTCTCAAGATGAAGGCTTTGCAAGCGAAGGTGATTTGATCATCATCACTGCTGGTGTACCAGTAGGTGAAAAAGGAACTACAAATCTAATGAAAATCCAAATGATTGGATCAAAATTAGTTCAAGGTCAAGGAATCGGAGAAGCTTCAGTTATTGCTAAAGCAGTTGTTGCTAATACTGCTGAAGAAGCTGTTGCTAATGCAACAGAAGGTTCTATTTTAGTTGTTAAGACAACAGACAAAGATTATATGCCTGCAATCGATAAAGCAATTGCTTTAGTTGTTGAAGAAGGTGGCTTAACTTCTCATGCAGCAGTTGTTGCAATTGCTAAAGATATTCCAGTAATTGTTGGTGCTGCTGATGCAACAAGTTTAATTGCAAATGACGAATTGATTACTGTTGATCCTCGTCGTGGTATTGTATACCGCGGAGCAACTACAGCAATCTAAAACGTTAAATCTGCTCTTTAATGAAGGGAATGAATCATGTTATATGATTTATTCCCTTTTTTTATAAAAGGAAAAGAAATTATACTTTTCATTGTGAATATTTTCTCAAATAGCTTTTAAAACGATTTCATACATGGTATAATCTAATTGTTACGATAAAAAATAAATACAGGAGTGATTATATGAAAGCAGCTGTTGTAAGTAAAGAAAATAATGGAAAAGTAGAAATCAAGGAGTTAGACATTAGACCACTTGAAGCTGGTGAAGCTTTAGTGGATGTAGAATATTGTGGAGTTTGTCATACTGATTTACACGTAGCTCATGGCGATTTTGGGGAAGTACCTGGAAGAGTAATCGGTCATGAAGGAATTGGTATTGTTAAAGAGATTGCCCCAGGGGTAGAAAGTTTGAAAGTTGGAGACCGTGTAAGTATCGCTTGGTTTTTTGAAGGATGTGGAACTTGCGAATATTGTATTACTGGCCGTGAAACATTCTGTCGCCAAGTAAAAAATGCAGGTTTTTCTGTTGATGGTGCAATGGCAGAACAATGCATCGTTAAAGCGGATTATGCTGTTAAAGTTCCAGAAGGATTAGATCCAGCACAAGCCAGCAGTATCTCGTGTGCAGGAGTTACATGTTATAAAGCAATCAAAGTTTCTGATGTAAAACCTGGTGAATGGGTGGCGATTTACGGTATCGGTGGCTTAGGTAATTTAGCAATTCAATATGCTAAGAATGTCTTTAATGCAAAAGTAATTGCCATCGATATTAATGATGATAAGTTAGAATTTGCAAAAGAGTTAGGTGCTGATTTAGTATGTAATCCTCTAAAAGATGGTGATGCCGGCGAATGGATTCAAGAAAAAGTTGGCGGTGCTCATGCAGCGGTTGTTACAGCTGTTTCAAAAGTGGCATTCAATCAAGCTGTTAATTCAGTTCGAGCTGCAGGTAAAGTTGTAGCAGTAGGTCTTCCACCAGAAACAATGGATTTAGAAATCGTTAAAACAGTATTAGATGGTATTCAAATTGTAGGTTCTCTTGTAGGTACGCGAAAAGATTTAGAAGAAGCATTCCAATTCGGTGCAGAAGGAAAAGTTGTGCCAGTTGTTGAAACACGCTGTCTACATGAAGTTAATGATATCTTTGAAGAAATGGAACAAGGGAAAATCAAAGGAAGAATGGTTGTAGATTTAAAGAAATAAATTCAATCTGAATTGAAATGACAAAAAACCCTCAAAGTCTAGGTTTTGGGGGTTTATTTGTGTAATAAACATATTTTTTTTATTTAAGTTATTAAATTGAATTAATATTAAAATTATGAATTGGATGTTCTTGAAACAATATTTTATTTTTTCCGTTTATATTTATGTACTTTGATAGCTTCTTAAAATAGATTCTGTTACTATTAATATTAGTATTTGTAAAAAAGTTTGCGACTGTGAATGCTATTAGAATGTATATTTTCTGAAAATAAAAAACTATTGAAATTAGACTAGGAGGATTAGCAATGAAAGAAAGTGCAAAAGCAGGTATCTCGTTTGGTTGTGCGCTAGCGCTAGTTATTTCGTATGTGAATTGGCATAGTATATTGTGGGCAATATTCCATGGGATACTAAGTTGGTTTTATGTTATTTATTATGTAATTGTTTATGGTTTGAATTAAAATTAAACTCAAATAAAAAAATGGGTTACGTTCAAATACTTAGATACGTAATATAAATGATAGTTCCTCTAATTTGAATTTTTTTGAGTGTCTGGTTTTCTTGGTTCTTTTTTAAGGTGAAATTTAGATAAGATAAGTTTTTTTTCATTCATCTTTATCCGAAATTAAAAAAAATTAAACAATAGGTTTTCAGAAAATTTCTGTTAATAATAGGGCAAATTATGCTATAATTACATAATTAAGATGGGAGGTTGGGTGCAATGGAATCCATTTCAAAAGATTTTGCCGTTCAACTGTTAAACGATGATGCACAAAGGATTATGATGTTGATACGCAATCAAAAAAATAGCCTATGTATTTCCCAATGTAAAGCTTTTGAGGAAGTCGTAGATACACAAATGTATGGTTTTTCTCGCCAAGTAACTTATGCAATTCGTCTAGGTATTTTAAGTTCAACAGAAGGACATCAATTACTTAGTGATTTAGAAAAAGAACTAAATCAATTATATAGTGACGTTTATGAGGAAACACAAGAAAAAAAAGATATGGGCAAGGAGGTTTAAGCTTTGCCAAATAAGATAAAAAAAAGACATCTATTAGATTATAGTATTTTGATTCCTTACCTAGTTCTCAGTGCTGTGGGGTTGATTATGGTATATAGCTCGACATCTTCGTTGTTAGTGTCAAAGGGTTTGCCGCCAACAGGTATGGTTATCTCTCAATTACAATTTTGGGTGTTAAGCTTAGTAGCGATGTTTTTTATTTACAAGATGAAAACAACTGTTTTTCAAAATAAAGCGTTTATTATGTTTGCAATCGCAGTAATATCTGTTTTATTAATGGCCGTTAAATTTACACCGTTAGGTAGAACGATTAATGGTGCTTCTGGTTGGCTATATTTAGGCGCTTTTTCAATGCAGCCAGCTGAATATTTGAAGATTATGGTCATTTGGTATTTGGCTTTTATTTTGGGACGCAGACAGAAGTACATTGATAAAGAATTTAAGAAAGCAGTATTCAGACCAATGCTTTTGGTTGGTTTTTTAGTTTTTCTAGTTGCCATTCAACCCGATTTAGGGAATGCTGCTATTTTGACTTTAATAGTGGTTATTATGCTGTTAGCTAGCGGTGTGAATTATATGTACACGTATATTGTGGGTGGTGCTGGTATTTTTGGTAGTATTGTCATTATTCAAGCCTTGATCATAAGTAAAGGAAGTTTTATTCCTGAGAGATTTCAATATGTCTATCAACGCTTTGCTGTATACTTGAATCCGTTTAAAGATGAACGAAACACTGGACATCAATTGGCAAATTCATACTATGCAATCAATAATGGTGGCTGGTTTGGAAAAGGATTGGGCAATAGTATTCAGAAAAAAGGCTTTTTACCAGAAGCACATTCAGATTTTATTTTTGCTATTACGATTGAAGAGCTAGGCTTATTAGTTTCCTTGATAATTTTGGCGATTTTGATGTTTATGATTGCTCGTATTATTTTAGTAGGCGTACGCTCTAAAAAACCATTCAATTCATTGATGTGTGTCGGTATTGGTTCAATGTTATTGTTACAAGTTTTTATTAATTTAGGTGGTATTACAGGAGTTATTCCTTTGACTGGTATAACCTTTCCATTCCTCAGTCATGGGGGAAACAGTGTGCTAATTATTTCTATCGCTGTGGCGTTTGTATTGAATATTAGTGCAGATGAAAAAAAACAAAAAATAGATCAAGAGTACCGATTACTTGGTAATCAATAAATATAAATGAAGGCAAAGAAATGGCAGGACAAATGTTGCTTCCGTCATGTTTCGGAGATAGACACTTCTTTTGTCAGCCAAAAAAAACGGGTAGGAGTGAAAGAATGAAAAAAGTTTTAGTAGCAAATCGTGGAGAAATTGCAATTCGAATATTTAGAGCCTGCACAGAAATGCACATCGGGACAGTGGCAATCTATGCGGCAGAAGATGAATATTCTGTTCATCGTTTTAAAGCTGATGAGGCTTATTTAGTTGGTAAAGGAAAAAAACCAATTGAAGCCTACCTTGATATGGAGGATATTATTCGTATCGCTAAAAAATCTGGTGCTGATGCGATTCATCCAGGCTATGGTTTTCTTTCAGAAAATTTAGAATTTGCTCGTCGTTGTGAGGAAGAAGGTCTTATTTTTGTTGGTCCTTCTTTGCACCACTTAGATATTTTTGGAGATAAAATAAAAGCCAAAGAAGCTGCTGTAGCAGCAGGCATCGCATCTATACCTGGATCTGATGGACCAGTTGATACCGTGGAAGACGTCTTGGATTTTGGACGTACACATGGTTTCCCTATTATGATTAAAGCCGCACTTGGTGGAGGCGGTCGCGGAATGCGTGTAGCTCATGATGAAAAGGAAGCTAAAGAAGGCTACTTGAGAGCAAAAAGTGAAGCAAAAGCTGCATTTGGCTCTGATGAAGTATATGTAGAAAAATATATTTCTAATCCTAAACATATTGAAGTTCAAATATTAGGTGATAAACATGGGAATGTGATTCATTTATTTGAACGAGATTGTTCGGTTCAACGTCGCCATCAAAAAGTGGTAGAAGTAGCTCCGTGTATTTCAATGAGTGAAGCCAAACGAAAAGAAATTTGTGATGCCGCCGTTCAACTAATGAAGCATGTTGATTATATCAATGCAGGAACAGTAGAGTTTTTAGTTGAAGGCGATCGATTTTATTTTATTGAAGTGAATCCTCGTGTTCAAGTAGAGCATACGATCACTGAAATGATCACTGATATTGATATCGTTGTTTCTCAGTTACAAATTGCTCAAGGTTTGGATCTGCATAAAGATATGAAGATCCCTGCTCAAGAGGACATCACTTTAAATGGTGCAGCTATTCAATGCCGTATTACAACAGAGGATCCATTGAATCACTTCATGCCTGATACTGGTAAAATTGATACCTATCGATCACCAGGTGGTTTTGGCGTTCGATTGGATGTTGGAAATGCCTACTCTGGTGCTGTGGTGACTCCGTATTTTGATTCTCTATTAGTAAAAGTCTGTACACATGGATTTACTTTTGAAAAAGCAATTCAGAAAATGGAACGTTGCTTAAGAGAATTTAGAATTCGTGGTGTTAAAACGAATATTCCGTTTCTGCACAAAGTGATTGGTCATCCTGAGTTTCAGTCGGGTGAAGCCAAAACAACATTTATTGATAGTACTCCGCAGTTATTTGAATTCCCTAAATTAAGAGATCGTGGCAACAAAACAATGAAGTATATTGGTGAAGTAACCGTTAACGGTTTTCCAGGGATTGAAAAATCAACAAAGAGATATTTTGATGCTCCACGTATTCCAACTGATTTAGAATTACGCAGTGATTATGTGACAGCAAAAAATATTTTGGATACAGATGGTGCGAGTGGTGTAATCGATTGGATCAAGAAGCAAGAGAATGTATTATTGACTGATACGACTTTCCGTGATGCACATCAAAGTTTATTAGCTACACGTGTTAGAACGCAAGATTTCAAAGAAATTGCACGTTTGACTGGAGAAGGTCTTCCGGAGTTATTCTCAAGTGAAATGTGGGGTGGTGCAACTTTTGATGTTGCTTATCGTTTCTTGAATGAAGATCCATGGCAAAGACTACGAAAAATTCGTAAATTGATGCCAAATACATTGCTACAGATGTTGTTTAGAGGATCAAATGCTGTAGGATACCAAAATTATTCAGATAATGTTATTGAAGAATTTATTAAAGAATCAGCAAGACAAGGCATTGATGTATTTCGTATTTTTGATAGCTTAAATTGGTTGCCACAAATGGAAAAAAGTATTCAAGCTGTTAGAGATACAGGGAAAATCGCTGAAGCTGCCATTTGTTATACTGGTGATATCAATGATCCTTCTAGAGCAAAATATAATGTTGAGTATTACAAAAATATGGCAAAAGAACTTGAAAAAATGGGTGCGCATATTATTGCAATCAAAGATATGGCTGGTTTGTTAAAACCCCAAGCAGCATACCGTTTAATTAGTGAGCTGAAAGACACTACTGACTTACCAATTCATTTGCACACTCATGATACTAGCGGTAATGGTATTATCACTTACTCGGCAGCTACGAAGGCTGGCGTAGACATTGTTGATGTAGCAACAAGTGCAATGAGTGGAGCAACTAGTCAGCCAAGTATGAGTAGTTTATATTATGCTTTAGTAAATGGTGAGCGTACGCCAGACGTTAATATTGACAATACGCAAAAACTAAACCATTATTGGGAAGATGTTCGTATGTATTACAAACCATTTGAAAATGGATTGAATGCACCACAAACAGAAGTGTACATGCATGAGATGCCTGGTGGTCAATATTCCAATCTACAACAACAGGCCAAAGCTGTTGGTTTAGGGCACAAATGGGATGATATCAAAAAGATGTATCATACTGTTAACTTGATGTTTGGTGATATTGTTAAAGTAACCCCATCTTCAAAAGTCGTAGGAGATATGGCATTATTTATGGTTCAAAATAATTTAACTGAAGAAGATATCTATGCCAATGGTGAAGATTTAAGCTTCCCAGAATCAGTAGTGACATTTTTCCAAGGTGATTTAGGTCAGCCAGTTGGCGGATTTCCTAAAGATTTACAAAGAATTATTTTAAAAGGACGTCCTGCATTCACTGAAAGACCTGGGGATTTGGCAGCACCTGTAAAATTTGATAAAGTAAAAGCAGAATTGACTGAAAAAATCGGTTATGAGCCAAAAATGGAAGAGATATTGAGTTACTTAATGTATCCTCAAGTATTCTTAGATTACCGTATATCATATCAAAATTTTGGAGATGTCACATTATTAGACACGCCAACTTTCTTCCAAGGGATTCGTCAAGGTGAATCTGTAGAAGTACAAATTGAAAAAGGGAAGACATTGATTATTCGACTAGATGAAATTGGGGATCCAGACATTGAAGGGAACAGAGTGTTATTCTTCAATTTAAATGGTCAACGTCGTGAAGTAGTCATAAAAGACACGTCTATTAAATCTTCTATTCAGGCAAAACGTAAAGCAGAACCAACAAATAAAGAACAAATCGGTGCAACGATGTCAGGATCTGTACTCCAAGTTTTAGTAAATAAAGGAGACAATGTCAAAAAAGGTGATGCTCTCCTGGTTACAGAAGCGATGAAGATGGAGACTACCATTGAAGCACGTTTTGACGGTGTTGTAGAACATATTTACGTTCTTGAAGGCGAACCAATCAGTTCAGGCGATCTATTAATAGAAGTAAAAGAAAATTAAACGAGAAGTGGGGAGAAAGATGAGACGATTTTTAGCTTTTTTGGGCATTTTCTTTGTAGTCCTAACAATTGGCTATTTACAGCCTGTCTTTTTTCCTGTTGAAAAAAAGCAGCAAGAAGCAGATACTGGGGGGCTTCAAGCCTCCCTTACTGCATTGCCTTACGAAGAAATTCCAACTTCTGGATACGCTACTTACATAGGGGAAAAAACAATTGATTTTGTCACTGATTATGGAGAACCAATTGAAAAGCAAAAAACGGGAATGGGCTATGAACTATGGATATATGGAGAAAAAGATTCTGAATATTTAGAAGTGAATGTCAAAGATGAAAAAATCACAATGCTCAAAGCTTTTAATAGTTCAAAAAAAACAGCTCCTTTTTCTATCGGTATGACATTATCAGAAGTTTCAGAATTGATGACCATTTATTCAGATTTTGCATTTACATATAAAGAAGAGAACTATAACATTGAATTGATGGAAGAAGATATGAATTATCGTCCATTGATTGCGTTTGATAATAAAACATTTGCCATTTTGTTTTTTAATCAAGGAAATGGTCAATTGGCTGCTGTGACGTATTTAGATAAAGAAACATTACTGACTTTAATGCCTTATCAGCTAATGGAAGGTGAAGCAGTACCTATATTGATGACGGAAAAAACAAATGGATTTGACGCAATAAAAAGTCATCAGGTCATTAGGATGATCAATTTATTGAAGCTAAAAGAAAATTTACCTGCGTATCATGTGAATACCGAGAATCAAAAAAATGCTCAAAAACTTTTTGAAACATTAGCTAAAAACACAAAAAGCATTCTTTCAACTGAAAGAGCTGAAATTTGGCAATTTAGTAAAGAGCAAGCGACAGCATCAGAGATATTTACTTTAACAAACGATGAGTATCAAAAATTGTTGAAAATTGGACAGCTGGATAAAAAGAAAGCGACTGGAATATTTACCGAACCAATCTATGATCCATCTTTTACAGTTCTAGCATGGTTTTCTGATTCATTATACCATTCACGTTTTGCACATAGAGAAAATGAAAACATTGGCGTTGCTTTCTCTAAAGCAAGTATGTTAGTCTTATTACAAGAGACAGAAAAAGAAATATCTCAGACAGAGGAAAGTGAGTAATTATGATAGTAACAGAAAAACTATTTGAAATAGAAGATCAAACAGAAAAACTTGTTCAAGCTATCTTAACAAGTGAAAGTATTGAATCTTATAAAATAAATCGCCAAGCAATGTATGAATCCAAAGATATTCGTGAGAAACAGAAAGCTTTTTTGGATGCTAAAGATTCTTTTGAACGAATCGAAGCATATGGGAATCATGCGCCAGATTTTCGGACAAAACAAAGAGCTCTTCGACAGGCCAAAAGAGCGTTGGATATGAGCGATGAAGTAGCTGAATTTCGTTTTTCTGAAACAGCTGTTCAAACAATATTAGATTTGGTTGGTATGTCAGTAGCTAAAACAATTTCAGAGGATATTAAAGTAGATGCCGGGAATCCTTTCTTTGAAAAAGGGAAACATTCGGGTTGCGGAGGTAATTGTCATGCAAGTTAGCGAAGAAAAAGAGTTTACAATCCAAAAACGTCGCTGTTTAGTTGTTTGGGTCTATAGTCTAAAACAACTTAAAACATTAAAACGTTATGGCTTGATTCACTATGTATCTCGTCGGATGAAATACGTTGTGATTTATATGAATGAAGAAGATATTGAACCCTCAGAAGCTAAAATCAATGGGTTGCATTTTGTTCGTAAAGTAGAACGTTCTTATCGTCCGGATGTAGAAATGAATTTTGCAGAGAAAATTGGGACAAAGAATGCGTATCAATATGAAAAAGAAGAAGGTTTTGAAGTAGAAGAATTAAACACCCAAATCCGTCTAGCTGAAAACGTGTAAAAATTAAGATGAAAAATGTGAACGGACTTCAAACATTTTTCATCTTTTTTCTGTATATTTGTTATACTATTATAAGTATTGGATGTCAAAGAAAAGGAGCGGTAAAAGATGCGAGTTATTTCTGGAGAATATGGGGGACGCCGTCTAAAAGCACTCGATGGTGATAATACTCGACCTACAACTGATAAGGTAAAAGAAGCAATTTTCAATATGATCGGTCCTTATTTCGACGGAGGAATAGCTTTAGATTTGTATGCTGGCAGTGGCGGACTTGCAATTGAAGCAGTATCTAGAGGGATGGACAAAGGGATTTGTATTGAGAAAAATTTTGCTGCTATTAAAATCATCAAAGAAAATATTGAAGTGACGAAAGAACCAGAAAAATTCATCATAAAAAAGATGGATGCAAATAAAGCATTGGAGTACCTAAAAGAGGATGGAACAAAGATTGATTTAGTTTTGCTTGATCCACCATACGCAAAACAGGAAATCGAAAAACAAATCGATCGAATGCTAACATATGATTTATTAAATGAAGATGCCATTGTTGTTTGTGAGACTGATAAATCTGTAAACCTACCTGAAACGATTAGTACGTTAGTAAAATTTCGTGAAACAACATATGGTATTACTCAAATAACGATTTATAAACAGGAGGAAAAAAATGACTAAAATTGCTCTTTTTCCTGGTAGTTTTGATCCGCTGACGAATGGTCATTTGAATATGATTCAGCGCAGTACTAAACTGTTTGACAAAGTGATCATTGGTGTTTTTGTTAACACAAATAAATCCGCTCTTTTTACATTGGAAGAAAAGCTTTCGCTGATAAAAACCGTGGTAAAGGATCTGAAAAACGTTGAAGTGATTGTTCAGGAAACAAAGCTGACCGTTGAAGTTGCTGAGCAGTTAGGTGCTAGTTTTTTAATTCGTGGTATAAGAAATGTGAAGGACTATGAATATGAAAAAGATATTGCTATGATGAACCATCATCTAGCACCCGAATTAGAAACAGTCTTTTTAATGGCGGATGAATCATATGCTCATATTAGTTCAAGTTTGTTAAAAGAAGTGTTGAAGTTCGGCGGGGATGTTTCTGCCTACTTACCATCAGTTATTTGTGAAGCATTAAATCAAAAGAATCGTGAGATGAAACCCAATGAATAATAATCATGAAGAAAAAGTATCAATCAAGTCGATATTTCCTTTCGGAGTAATCATTTTATTGATCATTATATTGATTTTTCCTATTCCTTATTATATTGAAGGTCCCGGTACAACTGAGAATTTGAAAGAATTCGTTACGGTAAATAATAAAAAAGATTCAGAACCAGGAGCTTTTTATCTGACAACTGTTGGTGTGCGCAAAGCGACTTTAGCTACAGCGTTAAAAGCAAAATTTTCTAATTTTGAAGAACTAGTTAGTAAAAAAGACTTAATGGGTTCAAGCACAAACAGTGAATATGAACGGATACAGCAATATTATATGGATTCTTCAAAAAATGCTGCGATAGAACAAGCACTTAAACTTGCTAAAATTCCTTATGAAATGACATTTAAAGGTGTTTATGTTTTAGCAATTGAAGATAATTCTAACTTTAAAGGAAAAATATCTGTTGGTGATACAGTAACCGGAATTGATGGAAAGACTTTTAAAAGTAGTCAAGAATTTGTTGATTATGTAAAAAAACAAAAAGTTGGACAAGAGGTTACTGTTACTTATTTACAAGATAACAAATCAAACGAGGCAACTGGCAAATTGATTGAACTACCAACTGATAAAAAAGCTGGTATCGGTATTGGGCTAACTGATCATACAGAGATTCACTCTTCTATCCCAGTTGAAATTGATGCTGGAGATATTGGTGGACCATCGGCAGGGCTGATGTTTACCTTGCAGACCTATGAGCAATTGACTCAAAAAGGGATTCGTAAGGGACATAAAATTGCTGGTACAGGAACAATTAATAGTGACGGTATTGTTGGAAGAATAGGCGGAATCGACAAAAAAGTGGTCACAGCTAGCAAAAATAATACAGAAATCTTTTTTGCACCAGACGATGAAATTACAAAAGAAATGAAAAAAGCGGAACCAGGAATTAAAACAAATTATGAAGAAGCAAAAGCTGCTGCTGAAAAAGTCGGGACCAAAATGAAAATTATTCCTGTAAAAAATGTACAGGATGCGTTGAATTATCTTGAAAAATTAAAAGAAAAATAATAAAAAGAAAGCCAGACAATAAAATGTTTGGTTTTCTTTTTTCTATTTATTTCAAAAAAGAACTGTAGATTTCTTGAATAATCCAAGTAGTAGAGAAGTTAAACGTAGCTTTGAAGGGTCCTATATGAAAGAAGCCTCCTAAAGCAAATAGTAAAAGAACGATTATTGCAAGGATACTAAAAAAGTAATAGCTCAACTTATAAGCTAACACAGGATTATTAACAATTCTGTCAAATTTTCGCTCACGATATATTTTTCTTGTAACAAGCATATCTTCCAAAGCAGGTATTTCTAACAATTGCCGTTTCAAGATATCTGCATCTTGTTGACCTAGTAACTCTGAAAAAATATGATCCTCAGATTCAAAGTCAAAAGTATACGTATGAAGAGCAACTCGTTTTGGTGGGAAAGAATCTTCCCAATCGAAATAGTTTATTTTATTTTCTTTTAAAGTAATAGCTTTGATCGTGTCATAAGGATAACTAAAGAACGTTTGTTGATCTAAAAATTCGATAATTGTTGTAAAAATCATTCTTTGATTTGTAAAAATTAAGATTCTATTTCCCCTCAAGTCATTGAAATCTTTCACATAAGCTTTCGCTTCTTTAGATTCTGGATGATACATTCCTAGTAAACCAAGCCCAACTGCAGAAGCATTTTGTCCGTCGCTGGTCATTGGTAAATAAGCTCGTATTTCTTCATCATCTTCTAAGTAAGGTTTAATTTTTTCTATAAAGTCCTGTAAAAAAATATACATCTTTGTTTGATTGAATAAATTCTTTTTTTGCTGTGTATTCAACTCATTTTTTGAGTCACTTGTTATTTCTTTATTGATCTGGTTAATGACAGCTTTAAAAGGATTGACCATTTGAAATTCCTCCTTAAATTTTAAAAATGTATGCTCTGACAGGAAAATATGAAAGTACAGTTGGCTCATATCAATAACTGTTTGAGTTTTTTTCTTCCACGTGAAAGGTGATTATAGACTTGTGAAACATCTATATTCAATTCTTCGGCTATTTCATTTGGTGTGTCTTGATAGTAATAATATTTTAAGAAAATCAATTGATCTTCTTGTGTTAGATGGTGCAATAAATCTAAAAAATCTTCTTTTTCAAAATAATTTTCTTCTAGAATACTCTCAGGTAGTTGTTCCATGGGAATCATCTTCTGTTGTCGAATAATCAAACGTTTTTTGTCCAAACAAATATTGCGTGTAATAGTTAAACTCCAAGTTTTTAGACTACTTTTTTCCTCGCTATAAGTAGAAATTTTTTGCCAAATACGATAAAAAACCTCGTTTTCAACTTCTTTGTGATAGGTTCTTTCATCCGTATGATTTAAGATAGATCGGATACATTTAACGATATCAGTCCCGAAAAGATCAATAAATTTTTCTAACCCTAAAAAATCTTTATTTATTAAAAGTTCGATTATTTCCTTTTCCATCTTTTATCACCTTCTTACTTTATTATACGACGGAGTTTCTTTTTTTCTATCATGAAAAGATAAAAATAATGCGTATCTTTATCTTGAAGGAGGAAAAGTATGGATTATCGTACCGTGTTACACAAATATAAGCAATATTTGATTATAGGAGCCGTTGTGGTCGTAGCATTGGTGATCATTGTTATATTGGTTTTAGGTAAATCTACTACTGATATGTTGCAAGATGAAGAATTAGTTATACCCTCAGCTAGCTCATCACAACTCCCAGAAACAGAATCGATTTCTAGGCAAATATACGTGGATATCAAAGGCGCAGTGGAAAAACCAGGGATGTATGAAGGAACGGCCAATATGCGTGTCTGGGATGCCGTAATGCTTGCTGGAGGGGTAAGTGAAGAAGCAGATACAAAACAAGTCAATTTTTCTGAGCGGATTATTGATCAGATGGTGATCTATGTACCAAAACTAGGTGAAATAATTCAAAACCCTGAAAAAAATGATGATTCTATAGAAAAGCAAAATGATGATACTAAGAAGATTAATTTGAATCAAGCAAGTGAGACAGAATTACAGACTTTGCCTGGGGTCGGTCAAAAGAAAGCTCAAGAAATTATTCGATTTCGGGAAGAAAACGGTGGGTTCAAAACAATCGAAGACTTAAAGAATATTTCAGGATTTGGAGAGAAAACATTTGAAAAGTTAAAAGATTCAATTACTTCCTAAAAACTGTATTTTTTTAATTCTGGGAGGTGGAAAGTAACTATTTTTACAAATATCTTGTGCAGGTTCTTGACGAGACTTTTTCTATAATTTACTATTTGTATATCCTACTATTAATTTGAAAATCAGCAAAAATAGCTTAAAAAAATAAATATTAAAAAGGAGTAAATAATGACAGTAGAACGAATTCCTTGGGATCAATATTTTATGGCGCAAAGTGTATTATTATCGTTAAGAAGTACGTGTACCAGATTAGAAGTCGGTGCAACAGTTGTTAGAGACAAACGGATCATTGCTGGAGGTTATAACGGATCAGTTAGTGGAGACGTTCATTGCATTGATGAGGGATGTTATGTTGTTGATAATCACTGTGTTCGAACGATCCATGCTGAGATGAATGCAATTTTACAGTGTGCAAAATTTGGTATTCCAACAGATGGGGCTGAAATTTATGTGACTCATTTCCCTTGTTTACAATGCACAAAAATGATTTTACAGGCTGGAATTAAAAAGATTCATTATTTAAAAGATTATCGAAATGATGAATATGCGATGGCTTTGATCCAGCAAGTGGGTGCAACCGTGGATCAAGTAACCTTATCAAAAAAATATTTTGCTGAATTACAATTAGGAGAAGAAGAGATTGCTTCAATGGACGAAGCACCTCAAACAGGTCAATAATTACTGGGTATTTCCAGTTTTATTAACAATAGGAACAGTTTTTTTAGTTTTAAAACCAAGCTTATTAACAGGAATGGTCTGGTTTTATCTTATTAGTCGAGTTCTTTGTACAGGAAATAAGACGTTAATTAGTATTAGTTTTCTATGTATGTTTACGATTATTGTTTCATGTTATCTCACTCTAAGTAAAGAGAAACAACCGAAGTTTTCAGAAACAAGCGAGACCACCGGACAACTAGTGGTATTGCCTGACAAGTTTAAAATTGATGGTGATCAACTTCAGCTAGAGGGAGAGTTCTCTACTCATAAAAAAGAAAAGCACAAAGTAATCGCTTTTTATCGCTTTGATTCTGAGGAAGAAAAACAGAGATGGGAAAAAGAGAATCAAGTGACAAAGATCAATCTCTCAGGTACCTTTGAGATACCTATTACTCAAACGAATCTTAATGGTTTTGATTATCGACAACACTTGCGAGAAAAAGGTGTATACCAAACTTTAACAATCAGTGATATACACACAATTAAAATTGAAAATCCTAAATTTTATGAAATTTTAGCTTGGTTAAGCATAATCAGAAAAAAAGCAATCGATTATTGCTCAGATACTTTTTTGGAAGAAACTGCAATGCATCTAAAAACTTTGATTTTTGGTTTTAAATCAAGTGAATTTTCTCAAAAAGAAGGTATGTTAGCTAATCTGGGCATTTTACATCTGTTTAGTTTATCAGGTATGCATGTAACCTTCTTTATTGGGAGTTTTAGATATTTGTTCTTGAGATGGGGGATTGTTGTTGATCGACTATTTTGGTTACAGTTATTATTTTCTTTTGTTTATGCTGGATTAACTGGCTTTTCAATTAGTGTTGTTCGAGCGTTGATACAGAGTATATTTTCCCTTAGTAATCGACAGTTTAAATGGCATTTATCAAGTTTGGATTGTTGGAGTTTATCATTGCTTGTAGGACTTATCTTTCAACCGTATTTGTTATTTTCAATAGGTGGCCAATTAAGTTATAGTTTATCTTTTTTTATTTTATATGTTCAGCCAATTGTAGAACGAATCCAAAATCGACAGCTACAGATGTATTGTTTCTCTCTGTTACTGAATATCGCCATGATTCCCTTGGTTGGACTTTCCTTTTTTGAATGGCAGCTGACGAGTAGTTTATTTACATTTTTGTTATTACCTGTTTTTGAGGTAATATTATTACCCGTACTAACGGTTAGTCTGTTAGGATCGTTTTTATTTAAACTTAACTTGTTAATTAATGGATTAGAGATTTATTTTCTAATACAGCGAGCAGCCTTTGAGTGGCTAAGTCGTTATAGCACATATGCAATAGTTACTGGTGTGTTTTCTCCAGTACTTTTTCTACTAATTTGTTTTCTACTTTTTTTGTTGTTGCATACGATGTATATTCGATCAAAAAAATCATACGTAGTTGGTATTATTCTTATTCTGATGTTGTACAATAAATATTTATCCTTCAACGGAACCGTTGCTTTTATTGATGTTGGACAAGGAGATAGCATCTTTATTCAAGCGCCATTTCATCAGGAGAATATTTTGATTGATACAGGTGGGAAAATTGATTTTAAAAAAGAAGAATGGGCTGTTAAAGCAAAACAACCGAAGAATGCTGAATATTCAGTAATTCCATACTTGAAAAGTAAAGGCGTGAAATATTTAGATAAGGTGTTGATCAGTCATGGAGATATTGATCATTGTGGTGATTTATTAACGATCAATGACAAAATCCCAATTCGTTCCCTTTATTTTCCAGTTGGTACAGAAAATAAAGTCGCTTTTCGTCTTATGATGAATCGTTTAAAAAAGACAGGTACTAAATGCTATCCAATTTTAGTTGGTGCTTCGATTAGTCAAAAAATTCCACTTAAAATTCTTGCTCCTAGCATTTCAGGAACAGGAGAAAATAAAGATTCGATGGTAGTTTATACCAAGATTGCTGGAAGGCGTTTTTTATTTACAGGAGATTTAGAAAAAGAAGGGGAACAACAATTATTAGAACAGTTTTCTTCGCTAAAAGTAGATGTTTTAAAAGTAGGACATCATGGCAGCAAAACCTCATCTGATCCTGTGTTCATTGAAAAGCTCAGAGTGGCTGATGGAATTATTTCATGTGGGCGTAATAATAGGTTCAAACATCCTCATGAAGAGTCAATTTCTGCATTAACTAAGAGTGACGTAAAGATTTTTCAAACAGATAAAAATGGGATGATTTATTATGAATGGTCACCATTTTCAAAAATGTCATCTGCCAAAACAATCATAACAGGAAACTAGCAATTCCTTAAGCAAAGTGATAGGATGGAAAAGAGAAATGAGGGAAAATATGAATTTACAAGAGGCGTTGAAAAAAGTAAGACAACAGCAGTTTGCTTCTGTTTATCTAATTCAGGGAACAGAAGGGTATTTAAGTGAATTGTTTAAAACAGAATTAATGAACCAACTGATCAAAACAGAAGATGATCAATTTAACTACTCTTCATTTGATATGGAAGAAGTTCCGTTATCTGTTGCAATGGAAGAAGCTGAAACGATACCATTTTTTGGTGATTATCGGTTGGTTTTTATTGAAAATCCTTATTTTTTAACCGCTGAGAAAAAAACAAATGGGCTCGAACACGATATTGACAGTTTACTTAAATATCTAGAGCAGCCGTCACCAACGACTATTCTAGTATTTATTGCGAACGTTGAAAAATTAGATGAACGAAAAAAAGTGGTCAAATCAATAAAAAAGCTAGCTGAAATCATTGATGTTAATCCAATGGGGGAGCGAGAAGTAAGACAGTACGTGGAACAAACAATTCATGGAGAAGGATATGAAATTCGACCAGAAGCTTTTGACTTATTACTACAGCTGACTGATTTAAACTTATCAAAAGTGATGGGAGAGTTACAGAAATTATTTTTATATGCATCTGATAGCAAAATAATTTCATTAAATAGTGTCAAAGAGTTAGTGCCTAAATCCTTAGAACATAATGTGTTTGACCTAACAAATGATGTTTTATCTGGTCATGGAGAAAAAGCAATCCAACTATATGAAGATCTATTGCTTCAAGGAGAAGAAACTATCAAGTTAAATGCGATTTTATTAAATCAGATTCGTCTCTTTTTACAAACAAAAATTTTAGCGAAGTTAGGGTATCAACAATCAAATATTGCTGATACATTAAAGGTTCATCCTTATCGAGTGAAACTAGCTTTACAGCAGGTGCGAAGATTTGAACTTGATCGTTTGGAAGCTATCTATGATGAATTAGTGGAGAATGATTATCAAATGAAAACAGGTAAGATGGATAAAGAGTTACTTTTTGAGTTATTTATTCTTAAATTATCTGGACAGGTTATGAGTTAAATATTGAATAGAGGTAACTTTCTATGAATGAATCTAAAAAAGTAGTTGAGTCTTTTTTTGCGGAAGTTCGGTCTGGAAAAAAACTTCAAGCGGCACACGATTTTTTGCATGAGTCCGTAGTTGCGCATCAAGTTCAGTCTGAAAATGAATATACAATAACGAGAACTCCTCAAGATTATATTGATCATGTAAAGGAAATGCAGGAGCTCTATGGTCAATTTACATTAGAGATTCAAGAGCTATTGGCTGAGGATAATAAGGTCTATGTCCGGTGGAAACAGACTGGACAAATTAGTAACGGAAAAACGGTCGTCCAAATTGCGAGCGCTGTTTACCTTGTGGAGAAAAATAAAATTTCTGAATACTGGATCCAAATTGATCGTAAAGGACTTGAACTTCAGGACTAGAAGTAATTATGTCGAAAAATAAGAAGTAAGGGATGAAAAACATAAGTTTTTTTCTTCCTTACTTTTTTGTATAAAAAAGAAGCTAACGTTTGTTAGCTTCTACAAATCATTATTTTGCTAATTTTTTGCTTAGACGTGATTTGTCACGGCTTGCTTTGTTTTTATGGATTAATCCTTTTGTTTCAGCCATATCAACAGCTCTAGCAGCTTCTTTATATAACGCATCAACATTGTCAGCGCCAGCAGCTACAGCATCTTCAAATTTCTTGATAGCTGTACGCATAGCATTTTTTTGAGATGAATTTTGAGCATTCTTATTAGCGTTAGTACGTACACGTTTGATTGCAGATTCAATATTTGGCATTTCTTTCACCTCCGATAAATTAAGGTCTTACACAGGAAAATCCATATGTAATTCAACACTAATCATTATACCTAATCCAAACAGGCATTGCAATAAAAGATGACAAGTTTTTTTCCTTAACAGTAAAATTATTGATTTCATCATGTAAAAATGAATTTTTGTGTAAGGATAATTAGACGGATTCTGCTGTTTTTGTAGAATAGTTCTTTGCAGGAGAATATTGTTTAACAGAGATCGTTTGTAGCATTCTCAAGCCATTTAAAATCACCAAAATCGTACTGCCTTCATGCCCAATCACGCCTAAGGGTAAATTAATAATTTGGAAAAAGTTAGACAAAATCAGTATGATAATGACTCCCGCAGAAAATAGAATATTTTGAGTGACAATTCGCTTCAATTTTTTTGAAAGTAAATGACTCATTTGTAATTTCTCCAAGTCATTTTGGATTAAAACCATATCGGCGATATCCATAGCAATATCTGTTCCTTCTCCCATAGCTATGCCGATAGCCGAATTTGCTAAAGCTGGAGCATCATTGATACCGTCACCGACCATTGCATTCACGCCGTATTTCTTTTTTTGTTCTTTAATCAAGATTGTCTTGTCTTCAGGTAAACAATTCGCATAAACTTCGTCAATCTTAAGTTCTTTTGCTACAGCAGCAGCTGTTTTTTCATGATCTCCAGTGATCATGGTTGTATGAACACCTGCTTCTTTAAAATAGCTGATAGTTTTTTTGGCTTCTGGCTTAGGAACATCTAATAATCCAAAATATGCAACTATTTCTTGGTCTTTGAACAAACAAATCACTGTTTTTCCATCTTGTTGGAGTTCATCAATTTTTGTCAGTAAGGTGTTGTCTATTGTTGTTTGGTCGTTAAACGTACTTTTCCCTATACGCCAAGTAGTAGAGGCAATAGTTGCTTCCATTCCTAAACCAATGACGTTTTTGACTTCAATCTGTTCATAATCTAATGTAGTTTCATCATCAAAACGGCTGACAATAGCTTGAGCTAAAGGATGAGTAGACCTTCTTTCCATCGCTACAAGAATATTTAGAGCATCCTGATCGTTGTTTAAGAATAGGGAATCAGTAACAACAGGAACACCACGTGTCAGAGTGCCAGTTTTATCAAAAGCAATTGCTTTTAATGAAGCCAAATTTTCTAAATACACGCCGCCTTTAAATAATACACCATTTCTTGCTCCATTAGAGATTGCGGCTAGTGTTGCAGGTGTAGCTGAAGCTACTAAAGCACATGGAGAAGCAACGACTAATAAAACCATTCCTCTATAAAAACTCTCATTCCATGACCAACCTAAAAATAAATAAGGAATCAAAATCATTAATGGAATAGCAATCAAAACGACTTTTACATAAATGTTTTCCAGTTTCTCGATAAAGCTTGCTGTTTGGGAAGGAGTATTTTGCGCTTCATCTACTAGTCGGATGATTTTAGCGAATAGTGTATCTTCACTATTCTTAGTAACAGTCATTGTAATGGCTTCGCCTAAATTGATTGTTCCTCCAAATAAGGAATCATCTTTTCTTTTTTCAGCAGGTACAGATTCTCCTGTTATTGCTGCTTCATCAATTGTTGAAGAACCCTTTGTTAATATACCGTCAATCGGGATACTTGCTCCTTTAGGAACAAGTAATAAATTTCCAATCTGTAATTGGTTCACAGCGGTCTCGGTCGTTTTTCCTTGATCGTTAAGTAACAATGCTGTTTCTGGTTGCATATTCATCAAACTGGCAATTTCCTTTTTGCTTTTGTTTGTCGTATATTCTTCCAATGCACCACTAAGACAGAAAATAAATGTTAGCATAGCACCTTCAAACCAATTACCGATGATACAAGCTCCGATGGCAGCTAAAGCCATCAGTAAGTCTACATTTAAATGACGATTTTTAATCGTTTCAATTAGCCCTTCTTTTGTTTGTTTAAATCCGCCAAAAAAAATAGCTAAAATAAAACTGATGGGGTAAAGGGCTGTACCTGATTTTTCTAGTATAAAGCCAATAACCATAAATAATAAACATAAAATAGTAGATAGAATTGCTTGTTTTTCTTCTGAAAGTTTCATAAATATCACTCCTTATAAAAAGGATAACACATCTATTATCTAATTGATAATAGAATCAACTAAATGAGAATGATAGTGGTTATCAATTAGAAATAACCTTTATTTATAAGGTTTTGTTTTTTGTTTTTAAATAGATTGATTCTAATTAATAGTGATAATCATTATCATTAAGGAGAGTTCATTTTACTTACTTAAATTATTCCGATAAATAAAAAAGAACCGATTCAATCGGTTCTAATAGTCTTATGAAAATAGCCAATAACTAATAAGTAGCACACCCAAAATAATTCGATACCATCCAAAAGCGGTGAAATCGTTTCGTTTCAGGTAGTTTAATAAGAACTTAATAACGATAACTGATACAACAAATGCAACGATAGAGCCAGTTAGCAAAATAAAAATTTCTGTAAATCCAAATGAATTTCCTTTCAATACGAATTTCAAAATTTTTAAGAAGCTTGCTCCAAACATAACTGGAATTCCAAGGAAGAATGAAAACTCTGTTGCAACAAATCTTGAGGCTCCAATAATAATTGCTCCAAGAATTGTCGCTCCTGAACGAGAGGTACCTGGAATCAACGATAAAACTTGGAAAAAGCCAACAACTGCTGCCGCTTTATACGTGAATTGATTTAAATCTGTACATTTTGGTTTACGTGTTCTATTTCTTTTTTCAATTACTACAAAGGCAACTCCGTAAACAATTAACATTAGGGCCACTGTAAAGAAATTGTGAAATTTAGCTTCCAACCAGTCATCTAGCGGGATGCCAATGATTGCTGCGGGTGCACAAGCAACAATAACTTTAGACCAAAGAACCCAAGTATCTTTTTTCTCTATTTCAGTTTTTTGAGGAGAGAAGGGATTTAGTTTATGAAAGTAAAGAAAGACAACAGCCATGATTGCACCGAGTTGGATAACGACATTAAACATCTCCATAAAGTCTTTACTAAGGTTCATTTTAATAAATTCATCGACTAAAATTAAATGCCCAGTACTACTAATAGGAAGCCATTCTGTCACACCTTCGATAATGCCAAGAATAATTGCTTTCCATAAATTTGATAAAAGCATAGGTTCAATCCTTTCCGGAATAAAATAATAAATCACTAATAGTATACCTTTTAGTGTCAAAAAAACCAACTAACTTTTTGTGAGGGGAGAAAAGTGGACTACAACATATTCATTCTTGTAATTATTCTGAGAATTTTCTATACTATTACTATTCATGAAAATTGGAGGATAAAGTAAATGTTTGGATTTTTGAAAAAGAAAGAACCAGTTCAATTAAATGAAACGCTATATGCAGTTGCTAAAGGGAATTTAATTCCCATCAGTGAAGTTAAGGATCCTGTTTTTTCTCAGAAGATGATGGGAGACGGTTTTGCAATTATTCCAGAAACAGGTGAAATATACTCGCCCATTGAAGGGGAAGTACTTAGTGTGTTTCAAACAAAGCATGCGGTTGGCATGAAGATGGGAAATGGTTTAGAAATTTTACTTCATATGGGAATTGATACTGCAGAATTAAATGGAGAGCCATTTGACATAAAAGTCAGTGAAGGAAGCAAAGTATCTAGAGGAACGTTGATAGCTAAGGTTGATTTAGAATTTATTACTTCTGCTGGGAAAGCTACCGACATGGTTGTTGTAATTACCAATATGGATTTAGTAAAGAGCTTTAATCTAACTAGAACTGGACCGATAAATGTAGAAGATGAAGTTGGGGTTGCTACAGCGTAAAAACGTGGATCGCCAATTGAATAAATAAAAGAGTGTTTGAGAGAGTCGAAAAAATAAACATTTTCGCTCTTTTTATATTGATTAATCCGAAATTTTATTTTGTTAAATCTTAATATTTATGTTTTTTGTTGAAATTTAATTTCATAAAGTTTATAATGAAAGCGTATTAGAAAGGAGTGGCTGAAATGTTTGGCATTTCAATTTTCTTAGGTGAAGAAATGACTGGTGAGACACGGACATATATTCAAGAAATGCATCAAATTGGATTTAAAGGGATTTTTACTTCCCTACATATTCCAGAAGAGAATGGAGACCTCTATGCAAACAGACTGAAAGAGCTTGGTGAAGTTGCTAAAAAAGCTAAGATGAAATTAATGGTTGATATCTCAGGAATTGCTTTGGAACGTGCGGGCTTTTCCTTTGAGCATTTAGATGAACTTTTATCTATAGGAGTAACCGGTTTGCGTATGGATTATGCTATTTCCAATCAACTAATTGCAAAAGTATCTCAATCTCTTGATGTTGGTTTGAATGCTAGCACGATTACAACAGATGATATAACAGAATTAAAATCTTTTCGTGCAAATTTTGAACATATTGAAGCGTGGCATAATTACTATCCAAGACCCGAAACAGGTTTATCAAGTCGATTTTTTAGAAAGAAAAATGAATGGTTAAAGCAAACTGGATTTCAAGTAGTTGCCTTTGTTCCGGGGAATGAGCAGCTGCGTGGTCCATTATATGAAGGATTACCTACCCTTGAAAAACATCGCTATGACAATCCATTTTCAGCCGCAGTTGATCTGAAAGAAAATTATAGAGTTGAAGGTGTTTACTTCGGAGATCCTATGATTAGCAAACGAACACAGAAGCAGTTTGAAATATACAGTAAGTATGGTGTTATTCAAATGGAAGTTGAAGATATTGGTAGTCGTTATTACTCACTTATTTTAGGTGATCATAATAATCGACAGGATGAAGCAAGAGATGTGATACGCAGTGCTGATGCACGTTTTGGAAAAATTGAAATGATTGAACCAGAGGAAGTATTAGAACGTAAAATGGGCAGTGTAACGATTGACAATATTGGTTATGGAAGATATATGGGAGAAATTCAATTAACAAAAATAGATTTACCAGAGAATAAAAAGGTTAATGTTGTTGCACAAGTGACGCCAGAAGATCATTCTTTGTTGCAATTGATAAAAGCTGGTAGAACGTTTAACTTGACGGAGAAAGGAACATTATAAAATGAATTTAGAAAAATTAACCACAGAACGCAGAAACCAAGAAACTATGAATTTAGATGAACTAACCATAAAAGAAGCACTGGAGAAAATGAATCGAGAAGATCAAAAGGTTGCTTTAGCTGTAAGAGAAGCACTTCCTCAAATAGAACCAGTTGTAAAATCAATCATAGATTCTTTTAATAATGGAGGGAGACTCATTTATATGGGGGCAGGAACAAGTGGCCGTTTAGGTGTGCTAGATGCTGCAGAATGTGTACCTACATTTGGTGTATCGCCAGAAATGGTTCAAGGTTTAATTGCAGGCGGACAAAAAGCGATGACTATAGCTGTTGAAGGAGCAGAAGACTCACAAGAGTTAGGAAAACAAGATTTAACAGATTTAGGACTAACAAGTAAAGATATTGTGATCGGAATTGCTGCAAGTGGACGTACTCCTTACGTGATCGGTGGATTGATCTACGCAGACTCAGTTGGTGCCACTACCGCTTCAATTTCTTGTAATAAAGAAGCTAAAATCAGTCCATATGCACAATGGCCTATTGAAATTGACGCAGGTCCTGAATTTTTAACGGGTTCAACTCGATTGAAATCTGGAACGGCTCAGAAACTAATTTTGAATATGCTATCGACTATTTCAATGATCGGAATTGGTAAGGTGTATAAGAACTTAATGGTAGATGTAAAACCAACGAATGAAAAACTTGTTGAACGCTCAAAACGAATTATTATGGAAGCAACTGCTTGCAACTACGAAACAGCAACAACATATTTTATCAAAGCAGATGAAAATGTAAAACTAGCAATCGTTATGTTATTGACAAATGCGTCAAAAGACGAAGCGCTAAAAAAATTAGCACAAGGTAACCAATTTATAAAAAATACACTTTAAATGAGATCGAAAGGAGAAACAATCATGGTAGAGGACAAAATCAAATATTTGGCTAGAGAAATTTATAAAGAAGTAGGAGGTAAAGGGAATGTATTAAAACTACGTCACTGTATGACACGTGTTCGTATGGATATTCGTGACTACAACAAAGTTAATCTAGAAGGATTAAAAACTATTGAGGGAGTAATGGGTGTCGTAGAAGATGACACATTGCAAGTTGTAATTGGACCTGGAACTGTGAATAAAGTGGCGCAAGAAATGGTTGACATAGCTGGTGTAAAATTGGGTGAGCCATTTCCAGATCAGGAAGATCAAACTGGAAAACAACTAGTCGAAGAAAAAGCTGCTAAAGTCAAAGCGACACAAAAGGAAAAAAATAAAAGTAATTCTAGATTCAAAAAGGTTTTGAAAGCGATTTCTAATATTTTTGTTCCGTTAATACCTGCATTTGTTGGAGCAGGTATAATTGGTGGGATTGCGGCAGTAATGTCAAACTTGCTAGTTGCTGGAACGATCGGCGATTCATGGCAACAATATATAGACGTTTTGAATATCATAAAAAATGGAATATTTGCTTATCTAGCTTTATATACTGGGATTAATAGCGCTAGCGAATTTGGGGCAACACCAGCGCTTGGAGGAGTGATCGGTGCGGTAACCATGTTGACTGGTATGAATCCAGAAGCACCCTTACCTAATTTTTTGACTGGGGGGAATTTATCAGCTGGACAAGGTGGAATTATTGGTGTTATTTTTGCTGTTTGGTTGTTGTCTTTGATAGAAAAACAACTGCATAAAGTGATACCAGATTCGATTGATATCATTATTACACCAACAGTTGCCTTACTTGTGATTGGATTGATAACGATTTTCCTGATTATGCCTATTGCAGGTTTTATATCAAATAGTCTTGTTGGTGTAATCAATGTTGTTTTAGAAAAAGGAGGTATTTTAGCAGGATTTACTTTGGGTGCTACCTTCTTGCCAATGGTCATGTTTGGGCTACATCAAATACTAACGCCGATTCATATTGAAATGATTAATCAAACAGGGATGACATTACTGTTGCCGATTCTAGCAATGGCGGGTGCAGGTCAAGTAGGTGCAGCTTTAGCCTTGTGGATTCGTTGTAAAAAAGATAAGAAACTTGTTGAAATGATTAAAGGTGCACTACCTGTAGGTATATTAGGGATTGGTGAGCCATTGATTTATGGTGTGACACTGCCATTAGGACGCCCCTTTGTTACAGCTTGTATTGGAGGCGGTATTGGTGGGGCTGTAATCGGAGCATTCGGTAACATCGGTTCGATTGCCATTGGTCCAAGCGGTGTAGCACTGATACCATTAATTGCTAATAATCAATGGTTAGCTTATGTCTTAGGTTTACTCGCTGCATACGCAGGCGGATTTATTGCTACCTTTTTATTCGGAATTCCAAAGGATTTACAAGAAACATAAGTTGGGAATTTTAGAGATGTCAATTACTTTTTAATAGAGGTTTAATGGATGCGTTTCTTTTCTGTTTGATTTTAGCTATAATAAATCTATGAACTGATTGGAAATCTTTTTATAGTTATGAAAACAAGTTTGAGTTAAGCAGAAAAAGGATGTGTAGTAATGCTGCAAAATATTATCTTAACGATCCAAGATCATCTTAAGCATTTACCAGGTTCGGAACAAAAAGTGGCAGAATATATCTTAGAGAATACAGGAGAAGTCATTAATTTAAGTGCTCAGGAACTTGCAAAAAAAGCAGGATCTAGTCCAGCTGCTATCATCCGCTTGTGCCGATCAATAGAAGTAAATGGCTTTACTGAATTAAAATTATTGCTCTCAGCGAATCTAGGAACTGTGGATACGAAAATGTATACTGAAGTTGAAAATGGTGAGACAACAGCAGCGATAAAAGAAAAGTTGCAGCATCGTTTGGTTCATGTGTTGGAAAGAACGAGTGAGCATTTGGCAGATGAGGCGGTTGACCGAGCTGTTAGAGCAGTAGGAAATGCTGAGATTATCTTTGTTTATGGATTGGGTGCTTCCTCGCTAGTTGCACAAGATATCTATCAGAAATTTACCCGTATAGGCTTGAGTGTTTTCTTTACGATGGATCAGCATTTATTTGCCTCTGCAATGGGAACAAACCGATTAAAGGGCATTTTCATTGGTATTTCAAATTCTGGAATGAATCAGGAAACAAATGCATTAGCCGATCTTGCCATAGAAAAAGGACTGACAGTCATCGGGCTGACAACGAACCCAAATTCAATGTTGGCAGAAAAAAGTTCGATTATATTGTTAACTCCAGAAGGAGAAGAAGCACCTTTGAGAAGTGCGGCAACTGTTTCTTTAACAGCACAATTATATGTGGTTGATGTTTTGTTCTTTGCTTATGCAGCTAAAAATTATGAGGTTACATTAGAAAAAATTCAACATTCAAGAGACGCCGTGGCAATCGTAAAAAAAAGCAATTAAAATTTGTTTAATCAATTAAAATAAGGTACTGATGAGAAATGTTAATAAATTCTCCAGTACCTTATTTTTTCAGTTAATTAGATAATGAAAGAGCACGTCCTTTGGCAATGTAGTCAGTATCATTGACACTATCAATGGTAAACGTCCCATTTTCGTATACGAGTTTAGTTACGCTACCGTTCTCTAAACCAATTTGCATTGGTAAGCTATGATCGATCAGAGATAATAAAAATGAAATTGTCAATCCATGTGAGACAACCATCACATTTCCACCGCCATTTTTTTCTCGGTGTTGTGCTATGTCTTCAAAGCCACTCCAGACACGTTCTTTGATTTTTTCATAAGGTTCTGCCCAATTTGCCGTGTCAGCTGCAATAATGGCATCGGCTAAGTCTTTATAACTAATTCGATTTGTCATCATATCTTCATAGTCTTTAAACGCTAAAATTCTAGGTACAACGCCCCAAAGTTCACCATCATAGCCTCCGTCTAAAGAACCAAAACACCATTCACGAATACGACTATCAGTACTATAAGGAATCGTTGAGCCATGTTGGTGCTCTTGTAAAATAATACGAGCAGTCTGCATTGCACGTCCACTATCGCTAGAGTATGCTTCTTTAAAGTCCGTGTCCCTTAGTCCAAGACCTAGATAGTGAATGATTTTTTCTCCTTCTTTAGTTAAAGGAGTATCTGACCAGCCCTGTGTTCGGCCTATTGTATTAAACATGGTTTTGCCGTGACGAATAATATATAACGTTGTTGGTTTATTCATGACATATCCTCCTTGTTTTAAAAGCTTAGTGGGGTAAAGATTTATTCAGGAAAATTGATGTGACGCTTTTAGTCACAGGTTTATTTTATCTTTTTTTGAGGAGCTAGAGAATATAAAAGATAAGTATGAAAGTCTAGTTTTAATTAAAGAACGGATTGTTTTTCTTTTCATGCTCAATAGTTGTAGCATCTCCATGGCCAGGATAAGCTGGAAACTCATCTGGTAATGTGAAAAGATAGGTATTGATACTGTGAAGAAGTTGTTGCATATCACCTGTGTGCAAATCTGTCCGACCGATACTGCCTTTAAATAAGGCATCTCCAGTGATAACAAAGTCATCGAAAACAAAACTTAAACTACCAATTGAATGACCAGGAGTAGGTACAACAGAAAATTTGATGCCACCTAAATCATAGTCCGTTAATTCAAATTCTATTTCTGCAGGTTGGACAATGATGTCTGCAATATCATCATGACGACCTAAGCCGGATAAATTTAAGGTTGGATTTGATAGCCATTCTTGTTCAAGGGGACTAACATATACAGGAATATGATAATGATGACGTAGTTCTTCGACTGCTCCAATATGGTCATAGTGTGTGTGTGTTAACAAAATAGCAAGTGGTTTCTTGTTTGTTTTTTCAATTAAAGAAACAATTTTTTCTGCTTCAGCACCTGGATCGATGATCAATAGGTTGTTTTCGTTATAGATTAAGTAACAATTTTCTTGAATCTCGCCAGTTTTGATTCGTTCGATTTTCAGCATAATTTTTGCCTCCTAGTAAGTGTGAATCTTCTATAAGTATAACCCAATTTAGACTAGAATCAAAAGCTATAGATGTTCTTTCTAAAATAATTTTTAGGAATCATATCAATTTTTTTAAATGAATTTTTTTATTAAGTTGATTCAAATGTTGTAAAAATAACTTGTCTTTTTTTGTGTTCGACATTTCAATGTTCGTGTTTCGCTTGTTCTTTCGATTATTTTTTATAAAAATACAAGAAAAATATATCAAGAATACGAATTATTGTGTATACTACTTTTGTATTGTTATGAGAGGAGTATTTATTTTGTTTAAATTTGTTGTAAAAGGAACTGCATTTTCCAGTGCTGATTCAAAAAATGTAACTATTCTTGAAGATGCTTTATTTTGTATTTCTGAATCTGGAATAATCACTAAAATCATATTTTCATCTGAAGAAGAATACGCTAAAACGATCCATGAGTATTCAGCTATAAATAAGTTGCAAGAATTAGCTAAGGGTCAGTATATTTTACCTGGCTTTGTTGATCTTCATATTCATGCACCTCAATGGGCCCAAGCTGGAACTGCGCTTGATCTGCCTTTATATGATTGGCTTAACACTTACACATTTCCTCTAGAATCAAAATTTTCTGATGAGCAATTTGCAGAAAAAGTCTATTCTGATTTAGTTTCAGAATTAATAAAAAATGGAACAACCACCGCCTTGTATTTTGCAACTGTTCATCGAGAAGCAAGCCTACGTTTAGCTGAAATTTGTAGTGAAAAAGGGCAAAGAGGCTTAGTTGGAAAAGTTGTGATGGACGATCCAGAACAAAATCCTGAGTATTATCGTGATACTAATGCCCAGGAAGCCATTTCCGAAACAGAATTATTTATACAAGAAGTGTTAGAACTAAATAAAAAAACACCTCAAGGCGTTTATCCAGTAGTAACACCACGCTTTATTCCAAGCTGTACAGAGGATTCTTTAAAAGGATTAGGGGATTTAGCAGCAAAATATGATGTTCATATCCAATCTCATTGTAGTGAAAGTGATTGGGCCCACTCGTTTGTTAAAGAACGATTTGGAAAAAATGATGCTTTTGCACTAAATGATTTCGGTTTACTAACAGAAAAAGCAGTCATGGCTCATTGTGGTTTTTTATCTGATAAAGACATGAAGTTATTTTCGGAAAAAGGAACAGCAGTTGCTCATTGTCCAATATCTAATGCTTATTTTGGCAATGCTGTGACGCCAATAGCTAAATTATTAAGGGAATATCAAGTAGAAGTTGGGTTAGGCAGCGATATTTCAGGAGGTTTTTCTCCTAGCCTTTTTGATAACATCAAACAAGCCGTTATGTCTTCAAGAATGTTGGAAGATGGCGTAGATAAAGAATGTAGTAGTGAAACACGTGGCGTTCCAAATTCCAGCATTACGTTAAACGAAGCATTTTATTTAGCGACTGCTGGCGGCGGGGAATCATTAAGTTTATCTGTTGGAAAGTTAGCTATTGATTATGCGTGGGATATCCAAATTATTGATACGCAGGAGTTACCGATTTTTTCTGAAGAAGAACCGTTAATGGATATTTTTCAAAAAATACTTTATTTATCGCGACCTGAGAATATTCGTGAAGTTTGGGTTCAAGGAAGAAAAGTTCACGACAAAAATATGAAGATATTAAAGGGGCAATAGTATAATGTCAGAGATGAAGGTAAAAAAATCAAAATTAACTGTCGGGCCAAATGATGATGTATCAATCGGACAATCAGCTCTTTTAGGAATTCAACATGTTCTAGCGATGGATGTATACGTTGTCCCATTTATCATTGCTTCAATAATAGGTCTAACAACTAAAGAATCTTCAGCGCTGATTCAATCTACTTTTATTGCTGCTGGACTTGCTACAATTATTCAATCCTATTTTTGTATGAAACTACCAGTTGCACAAGGCCCTTCATTTATACCTATTGGAGCAGTTGCAGGTATTTATTTTGCCAATAGTCAAAATGGTAATGGATGGGGAACTGTTTTAGGAGCTAGTTTGATTGGAGCAATTTTAGTGATTATTTTAGGTGTAACAGGTGTCTTTAACCGACTAATCAAAGCCTTTGTGCCTCCGATTGTTGGAGGAACGATTATTTTTATTGTAGGTTTATCACTAATGCCTGTTGCTTTAAATGATAATGTTTTTATGGCTTCGGGAGATTTAGGTCAAAATATTTTATTGGCGACCATTGCGGCTTCTTCGCTTATTTTGTTTGCGATGATCGGCTCGCATTTTCCTGGGAAAGGTCGTATATTTAGAATATCTTCAGTGATTTTGGCGTTGATTATTGGCTGTCTGACTGCGCAATTTATGGGGATACTTGATTTGTCTCAGGTATCTAAGGCGCAGTTACTTAGCGTTCCCAAAATCCCGTTTGTTAATTTCCATTTTTCATTTGATCTATCATCTATTTTAACAATGGTTATCATTTACGTTGTTTTAATGGCTGAAACAACAGGTACGTGGTTTGCGGTTAGTAATGTTTGCGAAGAACCTTTAACAGATGAAAACATTAACCGTGGTGTTGTAGGGGAAGGCATTGGGTGTTTTATATCGTCTATGTTAGGAACAACACCAGTTACGGGATATTCAACGAATGCAGGAATCATTTCAATCACTGGTGTTGCCAGTAAAAAAGTGTTTGTAGCAGCGGGAGCATGGTTCATTGTTTTTGGTTTGTCAGGAAAACTATCAACATTGATTTCTTCCATACCATCTCCTGTGATTGGGGGAGTTTTCGTCATTGTGTGCGGTATTATTTCAATCAGTGGGCTTAAAGTAATTAAAGAAGTTGAAATCAGTGAAAAAGAAATGTATGTGATTGCAATCCCTATGATTCTTACGATTGCGTTAACCTTAATACCTAAGGAATTTATTCAATCTTTACCTCAATTTTTACAATATCTATTTAGTTCTTCGGTGGCTACAGCTTCAATTGCAGCGATCCTTTTAAATCGCTTATTGCCAGAGGAAAAGGCGGAAAAACACAAAATGGAGCAAACAAGATTAGAAAAAAGTGAGATAAATGCTGTTTGAAGACTCTGGATTTGAAGTTTTCATCTGAAAAGACGAACAATCGGAAGTTAGTCTGCATATTTTTCGTCATTTACCTTTGACTTTCACGAATAAATAGTGTAAATTAGCATAGGTGTTGGAAAATGCGAACGATTTAATGTTTAATGTTCGGGTTTTTGCGTATTTTTAATAGAACTTGCTAGGAGGCAATAAAGTATGAAAGTTTTTGATTACGAAGATGTCCAGTTGATTCCGAATAAATGTATCGTGAACAGTCGTTCTGAATGTGATACAGTGGTGAAATTAGGTAAGCACACCTTTAAAATGCCAGTCGTTCCTGCAAACATGCAGACGATTATTGATGAAGAAATTGCAGAATTTTTAGCGAAAAATGATTATTTTTATATTATGCATCGTTTTGATGAAAGTGCTCGAATTCCATTTATTGAAAAAATGAATGCTAAGGGTCTAATCACTTCAATTAGCGTAGGGGTAAAAGAAGGCGAATATGCGTTTGTTGAGGAATTAGCAGCACGCAACTTAGTTCCTGACTATGTAACGATCGACATCGCTCATGGTCATTCCAACGCAGTGATCAATATGATTCAGCATCTGAAAAAACATTTACCAGATACTTTTGTTATTGCTGGTAATGTGGGAACACCTGAAGCTGTTCGTGAGTTAGAAAATGCTGGGGCAGATGCGACGAAAGTCGGAATTGGACCTGGTAAAGTTTGTATCACAAAAATTAAAACAGGATTTGGTACTGGTGGTTGGCAATTAGCAGCACTACGTTGGTGTGCTAAAGCAGCTAGAAAACCAATAATTGCAGATGGTGGTATTCGTACACACGGAGATATCGCAAAATCAGTACGCTTTGGTGCAACGATGGTTATGATTGGCTCTTTATTTGCCGGTCATGAAGAATCTCCTGGTGAGACGAAAGTTGAAGATGGCGTTGTTTACAAAGAATACTTCGGCAGTGCTTCAGAATTTCAAAAAGGTGAGAAGAAAAACGTTGAAGGGAAGAAAATCTGGCTTCAACACAAAGGAAGTTTAGCTGATACATTAGTAGAAATGCAACAAGATTTGCAATCTTCCATTTCATATGCAGGTGGACGTGATCTTGAAGCAATTCGTAAAGTGGATTATGTTATAGTAAAAAATTCAATTTTTAATGGTGATACAATTTAATTAAAATCTAGATATCATGAGACTAGGAGATGACTCGAAGAGTTAGTTCCTAGTCTTTTTTTGTTTTTACTTTACCTGTCGTAGTAATCATGGTATTATAATTACAACGACAGACGTAGTACATCTGATGGAGTAATTGGAGGTGGTCCAATGATCGGCAGCGATGCAATAAGAGGATATAATGATACATTCATTTTATCTGTTTTGCAGGAAGGAGATTCTTATGGTTATGCGATTTCTAAAAGAATCACGGAGATTTCTCAAAATAACTATTCGATCAAAGAAACAACGTTATATTCAGCGTTTAACCGTTTAGAAAAGAATGGATTTATCGAATCATTTCCCGGGCAAATCACACATGGGAAGAAAAGAACGTACTATAAAATTACGTCGTCTGGAAAACAATACTTGGAAGAAAAAAAAGTCGAATGGTTATTGACAAAAAAAGTGGTCGAACGTTTTATTATTTAACCTACTATGCTTTTAATTTAAGGAGGAAATGGAATGAAAACAATCAGTGATTATATTGACAGCTTGTTTTTAAGCGTACCGGAAACAAGCCAAACAATACAGCTAAAAGAAGATTTACTTGCAAGCGCAGAAGACAGATACGAAGATTTAAAAAGACAAGGGAAATCTGAAAATGAAGCTATAGGTGCAGTGATTTCAGAATTTGGCTCTATTGATGAACTACTAGATGAAATGAATATAAAGCAGGAGTTTGCTGATGAGAAAGGATATGAAATCGACGAAATTACGATAGATGAATCGATTGAATTTTTAGCTATTAGACGTAAAGGTGCTACACTGATTGGATTGGGTGTGATGATGATCTTGATGGGCAGCGCTGCCTTATTTGCTTCAATTGGTGTATTGGGCGGACCTTTTGGTATAGGTTTTGGTTTACTGTTTTTCTTTATTGGTATAGCGATTGGAGTTCCGTTGTTTATTATAGCTGGAACAAGTATGATCAATTCAAATAAAAGGCTAGATGATCGTTTTATTCCTCTTCAAGTGAAAAATGAAGTGAAGACAAGAAAAGAAATTTTCCAACGTTCGTTTGTTTTTTGCATGGTTACAGGAGTAATATTGGCCATTTTATCATTGATACCGGTAGTTTTACTAACTGTATTCAATCAATCAATAGGACGAGCGCTATTGGGTGTTGGAGGCATGTTTGGAGTAGTTTCTTTTAGTGTTTTCTTCTTTATTTTTGGTGGAGTAATTATGGGTAGTTTTACTAAATTGATTGAGAATACTTATTTTATTTCAAACGAAAATGAGCTGGGGCCAAGAGCAAAAGCTGAACGCAACAGTAGGAAACCAGAATGGTTGCATACACTTGAAAAAGTTTATTGGCCCATCATTGTTGGAATCTTTTTATGCCAAGGTTTTCTCTTAGGAAATTGGGGATCAAACTGGATAATCTTTCCTGTGGGTGCAATTGCATTTGGGGTGTTGGAAAGTATTTTTAGTAGAAAAGAATAAAAAACAGTCCACTTATTTTTGATATTGTCAAAATAAGTGGACTGTTTTTTTGTAAGGTTGATTAAAAGGTTTGTTTTGTAAATATTATATCCATGGCTTTTTTCAGCGGGAAATAGACAAGGCTCACAATGACAATAGTAGTAGCAACATTGATGAAAGTTGCGGGTAATTTTGACAGAGAGCTTGCAAATGCCACATTAAAATCTGCACCAGCAAGAAGACCCATCATAGTATTTTTTACTTGTGTCATGATGATTTTTGCAATACCGGTCACAGCAGCTACAACAATGATTTTCCAGATAGTATTAATATTGTGATGGAAAAATACAATCATCAAAGCTGCTGCACCGCCTACTATAAAACTTTCTATAATAAAATAAGGAGCTTCTGCTGCAAATCCGTTTAAAACATCAAAAATAGCAAAACCCAAACCACCAGCCAAGGCACCTTTTTTATAACCAATCAAAAGAACCGCTAGTAATAAAACGGCGTTGCCTAAATGAACAAATGCGCCAGTAGGCAAAGGGATTTTAAGCATTGTACCTAGAATAGTCAATGCAGCAAATAATCCAACTAAAACAATGGAAGTCGTTGAGTTTTTTTTATACATAGAATCACTCCTTAATTATCCGTCATTCGATTTTCTGCATGATTGTATGCACCATGCCAAACATGACCAAGGAATGGATTAATTTTTTGCCCGTTTTTGATTGCTGACGCCACAAATTTTTTAGCTAGAGCTACAGCTTCAATGACAGAATATCCTTTAGCAAGACCAGCAGTTACTGCAGCAGCAAAGGTACAGCCAGCACCATGATTGTAGTCAGTTGCAAATAATTCGTTTTCTAAGGTAGTAAAATCAGATCCATCATAAAAAAGATCAATTGCTTTATCTGTTTGCAAGCGGTGACCACCTTTAATTACGACATTTTTAGGGCCCAACGCAAGAATTTTCTTGGCTGCTTCTTTCATTTGATCTATAGAAGTCAAATCACCCATTTCAGATAAAATCCCAGCTTCTACCAAGTTTGGCGTTGTAATTGTCGCTTTAGGTAAAAGTAAACGAGTCATAGCAGCGACATTTTCCGGCTGTAACAGTTCACTCGTTCCTTTACAAGCCATAACTGGATCAATGACGATATTATCCATTGAAAATTTATCAATGTAGCTTCGAGTAATTTCAATGGCCTCAATTGTACCAAGCATGCCTGTTTTCATCGCATCTAGAGAACCACCGGCAAAAATAGTTTTTAATTGCCTTTCTACCAACTCAGGCTCAATAGGAGTAACCATATGACTCCAACCTTCATCTGGATCCATTGTCACTATACTAGTTAAAGCCGAAAAACCAAACGTTCCATATTCTTCAAATGTTTTTAAATCCGCTTGAATACCTGCACCACCGCTAGAATCAGAACCAGCAACTGTCAAAACTTTTTTGATCATTCTCTAACCTCTATTCATAAATAATTTGATACATACATTGTAAAACAAACATAAGTTGACAAAAACAGCCAATTGGGTTATTTTCAGGTCATCCAATTGCTGCGAAACACGAAGAATGAAATGATTCGATGTTGAGCAGTACAAGGCGACCAAAGGGAGCGTTGATCCTTAGTTTTGAAACACGAAGAATGAAATGATTCGATGTTGAGCAGTGCAAGGCGACCAAAGAAAGCGTTGGGACCTTTCGTTAACTACCACTAAATGCCGAAAATCAGCCAGAAACAACATGCCATCAAACATCAAGAAAACAGAAAAATAAAGTTATACTACAATTAAGCTATATCAATAATAAAGAATCAATCAAAAAAACAAAAATCCAAATCAACAAATAGGAGGCAAAAAAATGTGGTCTTTAAAAAAAGAAAAAGGCGTGCCAATATACATAAGTATCATTGAACTAATCCTGTCTTATATAAAAAATGGAGAACTACTTCCCGGTGAGCGTTTACCTTCTGAAAGAAAGCTAGCAGAATTTTTCCAAGTCAATCGTTCCACCGTTGTTCATGCATTAGACGAACTTGTTTCTTTAGGTTGGATCGTTAGAAAACAAGGCAGCGGAACGATCGTCAATGAAGGGAAGTGGGGAATCACTACCACCCCAAGAACCAATTGGCGCCAATATTTACAGCAAAACGCATTTGCCAAAGTAGATCCTTTTATTGAGCAGATAGAAATGTTGCTTAAACAATCCAATGAACATGTATTAGATTTGTACACAGGAGAACTTCCATTAGATTTGATCCCCAGTTTTGCGTTTCCTCCATTAACATGGAAGCATTTTTTAGAAGAAGAACAGCAGGATGATTTAGGGTATCTCCCATTGAGGCAATCAATTAGTCGAGAGACTGAAAAAGAGTATGGCTTTTCCTTACCCCCAGAAAGTTTATTGATTACCTCTGGTGCTCAACAAGCATTATTTTTGATTCTACAAGTACTACTCCAGTCAGGCGATAGTGTAGCAATAGAAGATCCGTCTTTTCTTTATGCGTTACCGATTTTCCAAGCAGCGGGTATCCGTCTTTATGGTGTGAAAATGGATGAGGAAGGAATTTGTCTTGACTCGCTTGAAAAGATGATTCGCCAACATCGGGTAAAAATGGTTATGGTTAACCCATCGTTCCAAAATCCAACGGGTAAAACGATGTCAATGAAACGAAGAAAAGCATTAGTTAAATTATGTCAAAATTACCAAGTACCAATATTAGAAGACGACGTTTTTGGAAAATTAAATTTTATTTCATCGGATCAAATTCAGCCACTAAAAAAATTAGATCCAGAAAACGTACTTTATATCGGTTCCCTTTCAAAAATTCTTGGGTCAACTACAAAAATTGGTTGGTTAAGTGCTCCGACATCTGTAAATCAACAATTAGCTGAAGCAAGAAAGATGATGGATTTTTCATTGAGTATTTTTCCCCAGGTATTGGCGAACTTGGCATTGACTGATGAAGCCTTTTCAGCTAAAACTACTTATCTGAAGAAAAAGGTAGAAGAAAGAGGTCAGGCAGTATTCGATGTTGTCAGCAAGATAGATGGATGGGAAGTTGAAATGCCTAAAGGCGGTTTTTATTTGTGGGCAAAGTGGAAACGAGGGAGGTTACGTCAAAAAGACTGGGCAATTTTTCTACAAGAAGGACTATTAATTGCTCCAAGTTTTATTTTTAGTGAAAATCAGGATAGTATACGAATCAATTTTTCCAGAGTAGACGAAGATAAGTTGTCAATATTTGAAAAGAAAATGAAGAAAATCACGAAAAAAATTACTTTTGATTCGCATGCACTATGATAAAATAAGAATAAATGGAGGAGATTAATATGAATGAAACGATCGAATTTTTGAAAAATAGACGCAGCTATCGAGACTTTGATGAGAATTATGTCTTGCCCAATGAAGAATTGCAAGCAATAGTCGATGCCGCACGTCAAGCTCCCAGTTGGATGAATGGTCAATTTTACAGCATTATTGTTGTTAAAGATAATGTAATTCGAGAACAGCTTGTGAAATGGAATCCGGGGAATCCTCAAATCTTGAAAAGTTCGGTCTTTTTGATTTTTGTTGGTGATCTTTATCGAACAAAAATGGTGAGCAAGGCTCACGAAAGTCCTTATTTAATTGATGAAAGTATCGAGCCGATTATTTTGGCTACAACTGATGCAGCGCTAGCTTTAGAGAATGCTGTAATTGCTGCTGAAAGTTTGGGTCTGGGATCAGTTGTCGTAGGAAGTATACGGAAACATGGAAAAGAGATTAGTCAATTACTAGAATTGCCAGAACATACATTTCCATTATTTGGTTTAAGCATAGGCAAACCAACTGTAGCTATGGAAGTCAAACCACGTTTACCTGAAAAGGCTGTAGTCCATTATGATAAGTTTCAGCTATACAATTATTCTTTGATTGAGGAATACAATGAGACAATGGAAATATTTGGTGAAGCAAGAGAAACAAAACAGTGGAGCCAAAAATTCTCGGATTATTTCGCAGCTGAACCAGTAATGATTACGGATCAACTATTAGAAATGCAGGGACTTTTGAAGAAATAGCGTAAAGAATTTATAAGAAAGCTTTTTTAAGGGATCACTTTCTTCTAAGGCGATGGAATGATATACTTACTAGTGGATAAGAAAACAAATGATAAAAAGAGGTGCTTAACATGTCTTGGGAACAAGTCTATGAACAGTGGATAAATGAAGAAAATATACCAGAAAATTTAAAAAGAGAATTGAGCGATTTGAACGAAGATCCTGAAAAATGCGAGGATGCTTTTTATGCGCCATTGGAGTTTGGAACTGCCGGGATGCGAGGGATTTTAGGTGCAGGTATCAATCGAATGAATATTTTTACGATTCGTCAAGCAACAGAAGGTTTGGCTCGTTTTGTAGATGCACAAGGTGCTGAGGCAAAGCGTCGTGGGGTTGCTATTGCCTACGATTCTCGTCATATGTCTCCAGAATTTGCTATGGAAGCAGCGAAAACCTTAGCGCAACATAATATTCCTGCATTTGTTTTTGAAAGTTTACGTCCAACCCCAGAGTTGTCGTTTGCTGTTCGTTATCTAAATGCTTTTTCAGGTATTATGATTACTGCTTCTCATAACCCAGCAGCTTATAATGGCTATAAAGTTTATGGTGCTGATGGTGGACAAATGCCGCCAGCAGATGCAGATGCATTAACTAAGTATGTCCGTGAAATTGAGAATCCATTAAAAATTGATGTTTTATCGGACGATCAAGCAAAAGAGAGTGATTTGATCACAATCATTGGCGAAGAAGTTGATGCGGCCTATTTAAAAGAAGTGAAAAACGTTACGATTAATCAAGAGTTGATCGATGATATGGGGAAAGAATTAAAGCTAGTCTACACGCCATTACACGGTACAGGAAAAATGCTAGGAGAGAAGGCTTTAAAACAGGCTGGATTTGAAAAATTTGTTCTTGTACCTGAACAAGCCATTGCAGATCCTGATTTTACAACAGTTAAATCACCGAATCCAGAAGAACATTCTGCTTTTGAATATGCAATTCGTTTAGGTGAAAAAGAAGGAGCAGACCTATTGATCGCCACAGATCCAGATGCAGATCGTTTAGGAGCCGCTGTTCGTTTACCTAATGGATCGTATCAGGTTTTAACAGGTAATCAATTAGGAGCGATCATGATTCAATACATTTTAGAAGCTCATAAACAAGCAGGTACGTTACCAGAAAATGCAGTAGTGTTGAAATCAATCGTATCTAGTGAACTAGCTACAGCGATTGCAGAAAAATATAAGACAAAAATGGTAGACGTTTTAACTGGATTTAAATTTATTGCAGAAAAAATTCAACAATATGAAGAAGATCATTCACAAACTTTTATGTTTGGTTTTGAAGAAAGCTATGGTTATTTGGTGAAATCTTTCGTTCGTGATAAAGATGCAATCCAAGTATTAGTTTTATTGGCGGAAGTTGCTGCTTTTTACAAAAAACAAGGAAAAACACTTTATGATGGATTACAAGATATTTTTGAAGAATATGGCTACTATGAAGAAAAAACTATTTCAGTTACCTTGAGTGGTATTGAAGGTAGTGAAAAAATTAAAGCTTTAATGAAAAAATTCCGTGAAGAAGCGCCAACTTCATTTGCTGACATTAAAGTAACGCAAACAGAAGATTTCAAAGAATTAACACGTACATCTTCTGATGGAAAAGTCGAAAAACTAACAACACCGCCATCAGATGTGCTAAAATACTTCTTAGAAGACGGCAGTTGGATTGCAATTCGCCCATCTGGAACTGAACCAAAAATTAAATTTTATTTGGCAACAAAAGCCACTTCTCAAGTGGAAGCAAATCAAAAAATTAAGAACTTTGAACATGCAGTTAATGCATTAACAGAATAAGATAAAAGGACTGAAAAAACTAGATAGAAGGTTTATTTCAGTCCTTTCATTTGCAAAAATTATGAGGAGTGATCAAGATGAACATTGGATTTATAGGAGCTGGGCATATGGGAAGTGCCATGATTGAAGGTCTTTTAAAAGCGAAAATTGTAACACCAGAAAATTTATTCGTAAAAGGTGGATCAAGTGGTACCGCTGAAGCGTTACAAAAAAAATTCAACTTTCAATTGATTAAAGATTATAACGCATTTAAAGAATGTAAAGTTATATTTATCGCAACGGGTGCGAAAATTGTTTTAGATATTTTAAAACAAGCAGCACCATTTATGTCCAAAGGTACTATTCTTATCTCTGTTGCCACAGGACATACAGTAGAAGAAGCTCAAGCTGTTTTAGGTAAAGAAATCCATGTTGTTCACGCTATTCCGAACACACCTGTAAGTGTTAACGCTGGAATGATTGGTGCCGTTTTTGCTTCTGACATGCCAGGAGCATCAAAAGAGGAAGCAACTCGTGTATTAGAATCACTAGGAAAGATAGAAGAAGTTAGCGAGAATATTCTAGGTACTTTCGGTACAGTTGCCGGATGCAGTCCTGCTTTTGTCGATATATTTATGGAAGCTTTAGCCGATGGTGCTGTAATGGAAGGTATGCCTCGTAGTCTTTCTTATGAAGTCATTGCACAGATGATGTTAGGGTCTGCGAAATTAGCCATTGAGACTAAAAAACATCCAGGCGAATTAAAAGATGGTGTAACTTCTCCTGGTGGAAGTACGATCAAAGGTGTTGCAGCGTTGGAAAAAAATGGGTTTAGATATGCAGTGATGGATGCTGTAAAAAAAGCAAATAGTTAAATTTAACACTAATTAAAGACAAGTAATGATGTTTTATCTACTTGTCTTTTTTATAATTATGGAAATAAAATCTATCCTCATTTAAAAAATATTTGCTATAATAAGCAAGAGAAAATACGAAAGGGAGCTCAGCGATGAAAGAAAACGAAGAAATTCAAAAAGTAAGTCAGCTTTATAAAGTGTTGAGTGATCCAACTAGGTTGCGAATGTTACTTTTGCTAAAACTAGGAGAACTAAACGTGACAGCAATCGGAGAACGTTTATCGATGGAGCAGTCAGCCGTCTCCCATCAATTAAAATTATTACGAGATACTCACGTAGTAAAATCTAGACGCGAAGGTAAAACTATCTATTATACATTGGATGATCACCATGTTATAGATATCCTCAATCAGACATTTGAACATATCAAACACCAATAACTCACCTTTTCTATGACTCCCTTGGGAAATTAAAAGAAAAGGGTAGTTTTTTTTACGTTAGTTGGGTATACTAGAACCATGTTTTATTAGAATAAGATGAAATGATTCTAATTATATAGTTGGAGGAAGAAGAATGAAGGATAAGATGAAGGTGGGTTTACTCGGACTGGGAACAGTTGGATCTGGTGTGCCGACAATTTTACATGAACATCAAGAAAAAATTTCTCAGGTGACTGGGATGGAAATTAGTATTTCAAAAGCATTGGTACGTGATGAAACAGAAAAAAAACGACTAGCTGAGAAATTTGATATCCAGCTCACAACAAATATTGATGATATTATCAATGATGATGAAATTAAAATAATTGTAGAATTAATAGGAAAAGTTGAACCAGCAAAATCCTTCATTACCAAAGCCTTAGAAAATGGCAAACATATCGTAACTGCGAACAAAGATCTTTTGGCGCAACATGGTAGTGAACTTGTCGCTTTAGCACAGAAAAATCACTGTGACTTATATTATGAAGCCAGTGTAGCAGGTGGAATCCCTATTTTACGAACTATTGCCAATAGTTTGGCAGCTGACAATATTCAAAAAGTATTGGGAATCGTGAATGGAACAACAAATTATATGCTGACACAAATGGTCACTGAAAAAAAATCTTATGATCAAGCTTTAAAAGAAGCGCAAGAATTAGGTTTTGCTGAATCAGATCCGACAAATGATGTAGATGGAATCGACGCAGCATATAAGATGGTCATTTTAAGTCAGTTTGCATTTGGGATGAATATTAGATTGGATCAGGTTGATACCCGAGGGATTCGCGGATTGTCTTTAGATGATGTTGAAATGGCAGCTCAATTAGGGTACGAAGTGAAATTGATTGGTTCTTCTGAAAATCAATCAGGCAGTATAGCGGTAGAAGTCGGACCAATGCTTGTTGCTAAATCTCACCCTATTGCTTCCGTTCGTAACGAATACAATGCAGTCTTTATCGAAAGTTCAGGTGTGGGCGAATCAATGTATTACGGACCAGGAGCAGGGGCTAAACCAACTGCAACAAGTGTTGTTAGTGATATTATAACCATTGCTAAAAATATTCGTTTGGGGACTACAGGACATATGTTCAATTCCTATCAGCACGACACTAAATTAGCTGCAGATGAGACTATTTCTGGAAAATATTATTTCTCTATTGAAGTACCAGACAGACATGGTCAAATTTTAAAATTAACGCAAATAATGACAGAGGCAAATGTTAGCTTTGACCAATTAGTTCAGCAAAAATCTGATGGTACAAGAGCTAGAATCGTTGCGATTACACATACAATTACAAAAGAGCAGATGAAGCAAGTGACTAAAGAAATAAAATCAACAGATGAATTTGAATTATTAAATACATTCAAAGTATTGGAGGAGTAATGAGATGTACGAAGGACTATTAAAACAATATAAGGAATATCTACCAATTACAGACAAAACACCAATGATTTCATTAGCAGAAGGAAATACTCCGTTAATTCCATTGCATAGCTTATCAAAAGAATTAGGAATTAATCTATATGGAAAATACGAAGGATTGAATCCCACAGGATCTTTTAAAGACCGTGGTATGGTTATGGCTGTTGCCAAAGCCGTTGAAGAAGGCGCAAAAGCAATCGTCTGTGCCTCAACTGGAAACACAAGTGCTGCAGCTGCAGCTTATGCTACAAGAGCAGGCGTTAAAGCATATGTCGTAATCCCAGATGGGAAAATCGCAATGGGCAAATTAGCGCAAGCGATCATTTATGGTGCAGATATAATTTCAATACCAGGTAATTTCGATGAAGCACTGAAAGCCGTTCGAGATATTGCGAAAACTGAAGCAGTAGCTCTGGTAAACTCTGTGAATCCATATCGCTTAGAAGGCCAAAAAACAGCAGCGTTTGAAGTCTGTGAGCAACTAGGACAAGCACCTGATGTTTTAGCAATTCCAGTAGGAAACGCTGGGAATATTTCTGCTTATTGGAAAGGTTTTAAGGAATGGCATGACAAAAAAGGAACACTTTTACCAAGAATGCACGGATTTGAAGCAGAGGGAGCGGCTGCTATCGTGAAAGGCGAAGTAATCGAACAACCTGAAACAATAGCAACAGCAATTCGAATTGGAAATCCTGCTAGTTGGAAATTGGCAGAAGCAGCACGTGATGAATCCAAAGGGTTCATTGATTCTGTAACGGATGAAGAAATTTTAAACGCATACCGTAAAGTTGCGGCTCAAGACGGTGTGTTTGTTGAACCAGGTTCGGCAGCTTCTTTAGCAGGTGTAATTCAACACGTGAAGAGTGGGAAAATCAAACCAGGCGAAACGGTCGTAACTATTTTCACTGGAAATGGTCTAAAGGATCCCGACACAGCTATCAATGCAACCGATGTAAAAATTTCTAAAATGAGTGATCTAGAGGAAATGCGTATGCATTTACGTAATGGAGTGTCAGAACTATGAAAATAAGAATTCCCGCAACCAGTGCAAATTTAGGTCCGGGTTTTGACTCATGTGGTATTGCACTTTCTCAGTACTTGAGTATTGAAGTACTAGAAATTGCTGAAGAATGGGTGATTAAGCATTCTCTGGGAACGGATATCCCGAACGATAAATCCAATTTATTGATTCAAACAGCATTAAAAATCGCTCCTGATCTTACGCCTAGGGTATTGAAGATGACGTCGGATATCCCTTTAGCTCGTGGATTAGGCAGCAGTTCTAGTGTGATCGTGGGAGGTATTGAACTTGCTAACCGATTAGGAAATCTTAACTTATCTCAAAAAGATAAAGTGCAGATTGCCACTGAAATCGAAGGACATCCAGATAATGTGGCTCCAGCAATTTGTGGAGATTTTGTTGTTGCAAGTTATGTTGATGGCGAGGTTCATTCTGTGAAACATCATTTTCCGATGTGTGATGTGATTGCCTATATTCCAGATGTTCATTTGTTAACATCTGAAAGTCGTAGCGTGTTACCAGCATCTATTCCCTATAAAGAGGCAGTGCAAGCTAGCTCAATTGCGAATGTAATGATTGCTGCAATATTGAATGGCAATTTACCACTAGCAGGGGTAATGATGGAAAAAGACCGTTGGCATGAAGCCTACCGCAAAAAGCTAGTTCCGCATTTAGATCAAATTCGGAATTTAGGGCATACTGTAGGCGTATATGGTGCATTTTTGAGTGGAGCAGGTCCAACAGTTTTAATCTTATCTCCAGAAGAAAAAACAGAAAAAATGGTTCAAGAATTGGAAAAACTACCACTTTCAGCGGCGATTAATGTATTATCAATCGACAAAGAAGGTATTCAGGTGTTTTAAATAATGAAAAAAAACTAAAAGTAGTCTTACTACTTTTAGTTTTTTATTATTATTAAGCTTCAGGTGATTCTGTTGCATAATAGCTATGATCTTCCAAGTTAAGAGCATTTAAAATCATTGAAGCAGTTTCTTCTATCGAAAGTGAAGCCACGTTTATTACAACACAGCCTAGCTTTTCATAGAGGTCATTTGCAAAAGCTAACTCTTTTCTGATTTTTTCAATATCCGAATAAGAAGTATCAGCTGGTAATCCGTAAGTTCTCATCCGTTCTTTACGTATGCCGTTTAAAATATCAGGATCATTAGTTAAACCAACGATTTTTTTTGGATTTGTTTCCCAAAGCTGTTTTGGTAAATGTGCTTCTGGAATCAAAGGTAAGTTTGCTACTTTTAAATTTTTATTAGCTAAAAATAAACTAAGAGGTGTTTTTGATGTTCTGGAAACACCTAGTAATAGTACATCTGCTTCTAGGAAACCTCTAGGATCTTTGCCGTCGTCATATTTCACTGCGAATTCCATCGCTTCGATCCGTTTAAAATAGTTTTCATTTAAATGATGTAAAGCACCTGCTTCTCTAGTTGGGGCAATGCCAGTTAAGCGTTCGATTTCAGCTACGGGAGGTGTTAATATATCGAAATGATATAAATTGTGTTCCTCAAAAAAATCATTAGCAATTTTTACTAAACGCTCATTAACAATTGTATGTAAAACCATTGCGTTTTCACGTTTTGCATCTTCAAGTGCTTTTCTTAGTTTAACTTCTTCTTTGGCAAATGTTCGTCTGAATAATGAAAAATCAACGCTAGGATATTGAGCCATGGACGCTGCTGCTAATTTTGATGCTGTTTCTCCAGCTGAATCAGAGATAACAAAGATTGTTACACATTTTTTTTGTTCATCAATTGACATAATATGATTCCTTTCTTGCTTTTTTTGTAGATATATTATACCATACCTTCATGAATCTTATTCGTAATGGTTCTGATTTGATCTCTGGAGGTAATAAAATGGTGCAATCCAATTCTAAAATAGAACAATCATTAGCAGTAATGAAAGAGAATGGCTTAAAATATACAAAAAAAAGAGAAGCAATGATCACTTATTTGATTAGACGCAATCGATATGTCTCCGCAAGAGAAGTCTATGAATTTATGAACCAAGAATTCAATGGGGTTAGTTACGACACTATTTACCGAAATTTACATGACTTTGCAGATTTTGAACTTCTGGAAACAACTGATTTGAACGGGGAAAAGAAGTTTCGCTTTCGTTGTTGCCACGAAGTAGGACATCACCATCACTTTATTTGTACAGTTTGCGGAAAGACAAAAGAAATCCACATGTGTCCAATGGATTTCTTTAAAGAACAATTAAACGGATGTGAAATTGAAGGTCATCGATTTGAGATTTTTGGCCGTTGTGAGGAATGTAGATGACTTTTTTTCAGAAAACAACTTGAATATTTCATATATGTGTAAAACATTGCTCATTTTGGCACTTTTTTGTACATTTTTTCAATACAAAGGTTGACGTTAAAATAACCATTCGATATAATGTAAAAAGAACGGTATTTTATTTATGTCAAATAATTCATAAATATAAAAAACGGTTACTTTTTAAGCTCGGAGGGAGGGAATTAACATGTCAAAAACTGTCGTTCGTAAAAACGAATCTCTTGACGATGCTCTTCGTCGCTTCAAACGTTCCGTTTCAAAAGCGGGTACTTTACAAGAATCTCGTAAACGTGAATTCTACGAAAAACCAAGTGTAAAGCGTAAGAAAAAATCTGAAGCAGCTAGAAAACGTAAAAAATTCTAGTTTTCGATGAAGTGGAGCTGGTTGTATGTCATTACTAACAACATTGAATGACGATATCAAAACAGCTATGAAGTCAAAAGATAAAGATACTTTGTCTGTACTTCGTATGCTGAAGGCAGCCATTCAAAATGAGCAGATTAAAACTAGCCGTGATTTGGACGGAGAAGAAGAGTTAACGGTTTTATCTCGTGAGATGAAACAACGCAGAGACTCTTTATCAGAGTTTGAAAAAGCGGGACGTGACGATCTTGCTGACAAAGTAAAAATCGAAATCGCAATTGTTGAAAAATATATGCCAAAACAACTTTCTGAAGAAGAGATTCATCAGATCGTTCAAAAGGCAATTGATCAGACCGGAGCGTCTTCACCTAAAGAATTTGGTAAAGTCATGAGTGCTGTAATGCCTGAAGTCAAAGGTAAAGCAGATGGCAATCAGGTCAATGCAATTGTAAAAGAATTACTAAAAGAGAATTAGTCATAATGAAGAAACCAACGGATTTTCGTTGGTTTTTTTGTTTAAAAAACCAATACAAAAGAGATGTCTTCTTTTTTATAAATAAATAATATGGTATGATTATAAGGAATGAAAAAATTAAAGGAGATGGGCGTTTTTTGACAGAAAATCAGTCAATATCTTTGGAATTGAAATTAAGTGATTCCGATGATGTGAGTATGCTTTTAGGAACCCATGATAAACATATAAAATATTTAGAAGATAATACCGCAGTAACGATCAATACTCGCGGTGAGACAATTCAGTTAATTGGTGAAGAATCTGAAGTTCAATTGATTGCATCTGTATTACGCACGTTACAAGTATTGATTCAACGGGGGATTAAGGTGAGTACCCCAGATGTTGTATCTGCCTTGAAGATGGCAAAAAGCGGTGATTTGGACGCTTTTGTTACAATGTATGAAGAAGAAATAATTAAAGATCATCATGGCAGAGCGATTCGTATCAAAAATGTTGGTCAAAAAAGATACATTGATGCAGTAAGAAAACATGATATTATTTTTGGGATTGGCCCAGCTGGAACAGGTAAAACATTTTTAGCTGTTGTTATGGCAATAGCTGCACTAAAAAAAGGTGAAGTCCAAAAAATAATTTTAACTCGTCCTGCTGTTGAAGCTGGAGAGAGCTTGGGCTTTTTACCTGGAGATTTGAAAGAAAAGGTAGATCCTTATCTTCGTCCAGTTTATGATGCCTTGTATCAAGTTTTTGGGATGGATCATACTAACCGTCTAATGGAGCGTGGTGTTATTGAAATTGCGCCACTAGCATATATGAGAGGGCGTACGTTGGATGATGCTTTTGTCATTTTAGATGAAGCTCAAAATACGACTGTTGCCCAAATGAAGATGTTTTTGACAAGACTAGGTTTTAATTCTCGTATGATCGTTAATGGTGATACAAGTCAAATTGATTTACCCAAAGGTGTTGCTAGTGGGTTGATTCATGCAGAAAGAACATTAAAATCAATCAATAAAATTGCTTTTGTTCATTTTGATGCTGGAGATGTTGTCAGACATCCAGTTGTGGCTCAAATCATTAGAGCATATGAAAAAGAGAATCAAAATTAGATTTAAACCTGCGGAAAGGAGTGAAAATTCCGTTGAAGTACTCATTACTAAAATTACGTGATAAACTAGGTAAAGCTTACATCCCTATACTTTTATTTGTTTTTTCTATTTTTCTTTTTATTGTTATGTTTGGAAGTATCCATCAGAAAAAAGTGGAAATAAAAGAAGGTCAACTTGCTGAGAATACGATTCGAGCGAATAAAAACGTTGAAAATACCTATGAAACATCGCAAAAGAAAAAGTTGGCAGCCGAAGCAGTTACTCCAGAATACATCTATCAGGAGGAAACAGCAGATGTTCAGCATAAACGAATTGAAAAGCTCTTCAAGCTGATTACTGCGGCAAATGAAAAAACAGACAAAGACTACCAAGAAAAAAAAGCCAAAGCAAAAAAAGATGAAACAATTCCTAAACCAACGATAGAAGAGAGAGTAGCTAATTTAAAAGCTCAGTTTGAATTGCTAGATCAAGATGAGGTCTCTTTTTATCAAAAGTTTTCAAATGTATTTTATCAAAATATTTTTGCATTGAATGTAGATCAGATTCAACAAGTGAAAACTGAAAGTTTGAAAATTGTTGATGAAAAGATGAAGAATCACGTTCGTGAAGCTGATTTAGATGTTGTCCGTCAGAGTGCTATTGAAAAAATTCAATTTCTTGACGTTGACAGTACTTCTCAACAAGAAATTCGTTATATTGTGAACGAAGGTATTGTCGCAAATGATTTTGCGAATGATAAAAAAACAAAAGAGATGCGTCGGAATGCGATGGATGCGGTTCCTCCTGCTATGATTTATCAAGGAGAGATCATTGTTCGTGAAGGAACACAAATCGATAGTAAAGCGATGGAAAAACTTGAATTATTAGGTATGACCAGTCAAAGTACTTCTTTATTTCCAATGGCAGCTTTAGCACTATCTATCGTGATGCAGATTCTTGTTCTATTATTTTTTACTAAACAAGTTACCGAAGAAGGCAAACGTCGTCACTTTGTTCTGTTTTACGTAGGAGCGATGTCATTAAGTGTCTTATTAATGAAATTTTTCCAAATCTTCCAAACGGAACAAATGATGTACATTTCACTATTTTTTCCAGCAGCATTTACACCACTTGTATTAAATTATTTTGTCAGTCGAAGAGCTGGAGTACTTGCAGCTGTTTTCCAAGTGATATTCTCATTATTTGTTTTTTATAATTCTATAGGTACGAACTCATTAACGATTATTATAGTAAGTTATATGGTTTCGGGTCTTTTTGCAACAGTGGTTAAGCGGACAAGAATAGGTGAACAAGGAATGGTTGCTGTTTTTTGGGTAATTATCTTCCCTGTTTGTATGGATTTTATCTTAGTCGTTTATCAAGGAATGAGTGTCTTTGATAGTAAAACATGGACGATGATGATTTGCGCTCTTGCCGGAGCTGTATTGTCCTTTTTAGCAACCATGGGACTTCACCCTTACATTGAATTATTGGTAACGGATGATAGTATGATCATTTTAAATGAACTAAGTAATCCCAATCATCCGTTATTAAAACAACTACTAGAAGAAGCGCCTGGAACGTACCATCATAGTATGATGGTGGCCAGCTTAAGTGCAAATGCCGTAGCTGAGATTGGCGGACGGTCATTGTTGACTCGAGTGGCTTGTTACTATCATGATATAGGCAAAATCAAGCACGCCAATTTTTTCGTGGAAAATTTACCTGCGGGTGCAGAAAATCCGCATAATTTTTTACTGCCAGAAGATAGCAAACAAATTATTTTTGGACATGTTATTGATGGTGCTAAGATTTTAGAAGATTACCATATGCCTGAAATGGTGATTGATATCTGCCGTCAGCATCATGGGACGACGTTAATGAAATTTTTCTATATCAAAGCAAAAGAAAGAAATCCAGATCTTGCTGAAAAAGACTTCCGTTACCCTGGTCCTAAACCTCAAACAAGAGAAGCGGGAATCGTTAGTATTGCAGATACTTGTGAGGCTGCTGTTCGAGCGATGGATCATCCAACAAATGATAAAATTCAAGCATTTGTTCATAATGTTATCCAAGATCGGATTTCTGATGGACAGTTGGATGATTGTGGTTTAACTATGAAAGAGATTCGGATTGTGGAGAAATCTCTTGTCAGTGGATTGTGCAGTACTTTCCACTCAAGAATCAAGTATCCAAAAATGAAATCAGAAGCTGAGAAAATGAAAGACGAACAAGAAAAGAGAGATGACTAGTGGATATAACTTTCATTGATGAAACGAAGGATTTATCGGAAAATCATGTAAAAGAAGTAGAAAATTTGTTGCAGTTCGCAGCAGGTTTTCTGAAAATATCAGAAGAGACAGAGATGTCTGTAACATTTATGGATAATTCAGGTATTCAGGTAATTAATCGAGATTACCGAGGAAAAGATGCACCAACTGATGTGATTAGTTTTGCTTTGGAAGAAGAGGGTGAGGATGAATTACCGATTATCTTTGAAGACGAAGCAGACCTTTTTCCTAGAAATTTAGGGGATATAATGATATCAACTGAAAGGGCGTCGGAGCAAGCTGAAGAGTACGGCCATTCTTTTGAACGTGAATTAGGATTTTTGGCTGTACATGGTTTTTTACATTTAAATGGCTATGATCATATGGAAGCTGATGATGAGAAAGAAATGTTTGGTTTACAGAAAGAGATTTTAGATGCCTATGGACTCGAAAGATAAAGGTACGGAGAAAAATAAGCACTTTATTACATCACTGGAATTTGCTATTCAAGGTATTCGCACTGTTTTTAAGGAAGAGCGCAATATGCGGACTCATGTTTTTATGGGAGTAGTGGCTATAATTATTGGATTTATTTTCCGATTGGCTATTACGGAATGGCTATGGTTGCTATTGGCAATTTTTCTAGTATTAGTTGTAGAAATCATAAATACGGTTTTTGAAAATGTAGTTGATATGGTGACGGATTTTCATTTTCATCCAATCGGAAAGAAAGTAAAAGATATGGCTGCAGGTGCAGTTCTATTAACGACAGGTTTTGCGGTGGTCGTTGGATTGCTGTTGTTTGTCCCGAAAATTTGGCAAATATTAAAAGATTTTTTATAGAGGAGAGAAACAATGACAGAAACACATAAATCCGGATTTGTAGCGATTGTAGGAAGACCGAATGTCGGCAAATCTACGTTACTTAATCGAATTGTCGGACAAAAAATTGCGATTATGAGTGATAAAGCACAAACTACGAGAAATAAGATCCAAGGAATTTATACAGTTCCAGAAGCTCAAATTGTTTTCATTGATACACCTGGTATCCATAAACCAAAACATCGTTTAGGTGATTTTATGGTTGAAACAGCCTATAGTGCTTTACGTGAAGTAGATGCTACGTTGTTTATGATCAGTGCTGACCAAAAAAGAGGCAAAGGGGACGATTTCATCATTGAACGCCTTAAAACGATGAATAGTCCAGTTTATTTAGTTATTAACAAAATAGATACGGTTCATCCAGATCAGCTTTTGGGAATTATTGAAGATTACTCAACTCAGATGGAGTTTGCAGAAGTCGTGCCAATTTCAGCAACAGAAGGAAACAATGTGGAACGTTTGATGGATATTCTGGTCGATCAATTACCAGAAGGTCCGCAATATTTCCCAGATGATCAAATAACAGATCATCCTGAATATTTTATTGTTTCTGAATTAGTTCGTGAAAAAGTATTGTTACTTACTAGAGATGAAATCCCGCACTCAGTTGCAGTAGTTGTCGATTCGATGAAGCGAGATGAAAACGATAAAGTTCGTATCCAAGCAACGATCATTGTTGAACGTGATAGCCAAAAAGGGATTATCATTGGTAAAGGCGGTAAGATGCTTAAACAGATCGGAACTAAAGCCAGACAAGATATTGAATATTTATTGGATGATAAAGTCTATTTAGAACTTTGGGTAAAAGTTCAAAAAGACTGGCGTGATAAAAAAGTTCACCTGCAAGATTTTGGTTATCGCAAAGACGATTATTAATAAGAAACAAAAGAACAATTCTGTAGTAATGCAGGATTGTTCTTTTATGTATATCTCTGCTAAAATAGATTAGAACATATATTGGAGGCGAAATCATGAGCTTAGGGGAAACAAAAGGAATTATTTTATTTACCAAAGATTACAAAGAAAAAGATAAGCTGGTTAAAATTTTTACGGAGTCTTTTGGTAAATTGATGTTTTTTGTAAAAGGAGCACATCGTAAAAATAATCCAATTGGTCCGGCTATTTTGCCTTTTACAGAAGCCGTGTATATTGGGGACTTTCGAGAAGAGGGGTTATCTTTTTTAAATGGTAGTAAAGAGATACAACCGTTTCGTACGATCCAAGAAGATATTTTTGTGAACGCATATGCAACTTACATATTAAATTTAGTTGATGCAGCAATCGAAGATCGGACATATGATCCTAATCTATACCATTTTGTTCAACAAGCATTAAGATTATTGAATGAAAACAAAGATGCTGAAATTATCACTAATATTTTTGAAATCCAATTGCTTAGTCGTTTTGGAATTACACCCGAATGGACCCATTGTGCAGTCTGTCAAGAGACACGAGGGAAGTTTGATTATTCATCAAAATACAGTGGAGTACTTTGTGAACGGCATTGGCATTTTGATAACCATCGTTACCATGCAGATCCTAGAGCCATTCATTTTATTCGTCTCTTCTCTGCAATTTCGTATGATAAAGTACAAGATATTAATGTTAAGTCGGAAACAAAAGTAGCAATTAGACAAACAATTGATGAATTATATGATGAGTATGTAGGTCTCCACCTCAAGAGCAAGAAATTTATCGATCAGATGAAAAGTTGGGAAGATACGCTCAAATTACCGAGGCGCGAAAAAAAAGGTGAAGAAGATTCTAAGATTTAATCTTAACTTCTAAATGATTTTTCAAAATCATTTGACAACTTCCTCATCAAAGATTATCATAAGAAGTAATTAAATACATACGTTGAAAAAGAAGAGTAAAAAGAACTGCTGTCATAGCGAGTCTGGGAAAGTGAGAGCCAGGTACAAGGAACTTTTGAAGGGCGCTTTTGAGTATGAGTCAATAAAGCTGCTGACAAATATTGTCAGAAGTAGGGTGGAACCGCGATTATTCGTCCCTATGTCTCTAAGAGGCATAGGGACTTTTTATTTTTTCGCAGAAGACTATCGATTTTTATGTTATATAGCTTCGTGGGCTAGTTTTTTGAAGAAAAGGTTTAATGAGTCTATTCAGCTTTTAAAATAAGGAGGAACATAATGGAAAAGAAACTTACTGTACAGGAAATGATTTTGACATTGCAAAAATTTTGGTCATCAAAAGGGTGCATGTTGATGCAAGCTTATGATACTGAAAAGGGAGCGGGAACAATGAGTCCCTATACATTTTTACGAGCAATTGGACCTGAACCTTGGAATGCGGCGTATGTAGAACCTTCACGTCGTCCAGCAGATGGTCGTTATGGGGAAAATCCAAATCGTTTATATCAGCACCATCAATTTCAAGTAGTTATGAAGCCTTCACCGGATAATATTCAAGAGTTGTATTTAGAAAGTTTAGAATTATTAGGGATTGATCCATTAGCTCACGATATTCGTTTTGTTGAAGATAACTGGGAAAATCCATCTATGGGCTGTGCTGGTTTAGGTTGGGAAGTTTGGCTAGACGGCATGGAAATTACTCAGTTTACTTATTTTCAACAAGTAGGAGGATTGGCCTGCCACCCTGTAACATCAGAAATCACTTATGGAATTGAACGTTTAGCTTCATATATTCAAGAAGTGGAAAGTGTTTATGACCTATTGTGGACTGAAGGAGTAAAATACGGTGAGATTTTCAATCAGCCGGAATATGAGCATTCTAAGTATTCATTTGAAGTCAGCAATCAAGAAATGTTGCTGGAGAATTTTGACAAGTTTGAAAAAGAAGCCAAACGTTGCATTGATGAAAATCTAGTACATCCAGCATATGATTACATTTTGAAATGTAGCCATACATTTAATTTACTTGATGCTCGTGGAGCCGTTTCTGTTACTGAGCGTGCAGGTTATCTAGCTCGTATCAGAAATATGGCTCGTGCAGTAGCAAAAATATTCGTGGCGGAGCGTGAAAAATTAGGTTTCCCACTGCTAAACAAAGAAAATAAAACGACTAAGGAGGCAAAATAACATGGCAAAAGATCTATTACTTGAAATTGGCTTAGAGGAAATGCCAGCTCATATTGTCAGCCCTAGTCGGTTACAATTAGAGCAAAAAATAGTGAAATTTTTAGACGAGAATAATCTAACTTATGAAACAGTACAAAGTTTTTCAACACCTCGTCGTCTGGCTGTTCGAGTGACGCAATTACCAGAAAAACAAGAAGATAGAATGGAAGAAGTCAAAGGCCCAGCAAAAAAAATTGCACAAGATGATCAAGGCAATTGGAGTAAAGCTGCTGAGGGATTCGTCAGAGGACAAGGGGTGACGACTGAGGCAATCACGTATAAAGAATTAAATGGAGTGGAGTATGTTTATGTAACTAAACATAACCAAGGTCAAAAAACAAGTGATGTATTAACTGGTTTAAAAGAGGTTATTACTAGTTTGACTTTCCCGGTAACCATGCATTGGGCAGATTATGACTTTGAATACATTCGTCCAATTCATTGGGTAGTTGCTTTGTTTGATGACCAAGTGATTCCATTTTCAATTCTAGATGTTGAAACAGGCAATCGTTCTAGAGGTCATCGTTTCTTAGGAGATGACGTTGCATTTACTCATTCAAATGAATATGAAGAAAAAATGAAAGAGCAATTTGTTATTGTTGATCCAATGGTACGAAAGTCAATGATCGTTGATCAAGCGAATAAAATTGCTGAAAAAAATAATTGGACACTGGATTTGGATGAAGACTTATTGGAAGAAGTCACTAATTTAGTTGAATATCCAACAGCTTTTGTTGGAGGTTTTGACGAGAAATATCTATCTGTTCCAGAGGAAGTATTAGTTACTTCTATGAAAGAGCACCAACGTTACTTTGATGTTCGTAACGATCAAGGTTTATTGATGCCATATTTTATTTCAGTAAGAAACGGAGATAACGTTCATATTGAGAATGTAATAAAAGGAAACGAAAAAGTGTTGATTGCTCGTTTAGAAGATGCAGAGTTTTTCTATAGCGAAGATAAAAAAGTATCTATCGAACAATGTGTAAATAAATTAAAACAAGTTACGTTCCACGAAAAAATCGGTACGATCTATGAAAAAATGCAACGGGTAGGAATTATCGGGCAAATCATTGGTAAAGAAGTTGGTTTATCAGAAGTTGAGTTGACTGATTTGAAACGTGCCTCTGAAATTTATAAATTTGATTTAGTTACTAATATGGTAGGTGAATTCCCTGAATTACAAGGAATTATGGGAGAAAAATATGCATTGCTACAAGGTGAAAAACCAGCAGTGGCTCAAGCAATCCGAGAACATTATATGCCAACTTCAAGTGAAGGTGAGTTGCCTACTTCTTCTATAGGAGCAGTTCTGGCAATTGCGGATAAGTTAGATAGTGTATTTTCATTCTTTGCGGTTGGAATGATCCCTAGTGGTTCAAACGATCCATATGCACTACGTCGTCAAACATATGGAGTGATTCGAATTGTTGAAAATAAAGAATGGCAGTTCCCATTAGTTCAGTTACAAATGGATATTGATGAAGCGGTTAACTCTGATCGTCAAAAATATGGTATTCAATTGACTAGCGGACAAGAAGAAGTAATAGAGTTTGTAAAAGCACGTTTACGTCAATTATTAACAACTAAAGATATTCGTCACGATGTAATTGATGCTGTTATTTCGGCAGAACAAAAGGATCTTACACAACTATTTTCATCTGCAGCTATTCTCAAAAAACATCTGGCAGATAAAGATTTTAGACCTTCGATAGAGGCTTTGACCCGCGTGATCAACTTAGCTAAAAAAGGTCGAGAAGTGTTGAATCAAGAAAATCAAATAGATACATCCTTATTTGAAAATGAGGCTGAAAAAGCATTACACCAAGCTGTGAATAAAATTGAAGAAAGTTTTAAAGACAGTACAATGTTAGAAAATTATCAAGCGTTAGTGAGTCTACGTCCGCTAATCGAACAGTATTTTGAAGAAACAATGGTTATGGTAGAAGATGAGAGAGTAAAAGTAAATCGATTGAATGAACTAAATCGAATTGCAAAAATGTCATTATCTCTTGCTAGTTTAGACTTATTAATCGTGAAATAATTAAATGAAAGATGGAGAAACCGCTAGAAAATAGCGTGGTCTCCATCTTTTATTTGTTATCAACCAACTAATTATTTAGACAAATTCCAGAGCAAAACTTTTTTGTAAACAACCTATTCATGGTACGATTACCTTATCAATCGATAAGGTAGTCGTACTGTTTTAAATTATTAAGTTCTAAGTACTGGGGTGAAAAAAGATAAAAGTGCTTCTAACTAAAATTGTTGTACTACTATTTTCAATAAGGTTAATTTAACCGGTTTAGTTTTTAATTGAGGAGGGGATAAGATGAGTTATTTGTTAAAATTGTACAGTGTTTCAGCAGTTACGTTCCTTACATTTGATTTTATTTGGCTATTATTGATTGCGAAAAAACTTTACCAAGAACAATTAGGTGGACTAATGGGTCAGACCAAATTAGTCCCAGCTATTGTATTTTATGTAATCTATCTTATGGGAATTGTATTTTTTGTCGTTAATCCAGCATTGGAAAAAGGCAGTTTGCTGTACGCTCTTGTAGCTGGGGGCTTCCTTGGTTTTTTATGCTACGGGACCTATGATTTGACCAATTTGGCCACACTTAAGGATTGGCCATATCTGGTGACGATTATTGATTTGATTTGGGGAACCGTTGTAACAGCAAGTGTTTCAGGAATTACTGTGTATGTAGCACAACATTTTAATTGGAGGTAACGTTGTTTATGAAAAGCAGTAAAACAAAACAAATGATTGATCACAAAGAATTATTATTTGCTTTTCAACAAGGAGCTATCCAACTGATTAATGGGAAACAAACGTTGAATCAGATCAATGTTTTTCCCGTATCAGATGGAGACACAGGCAGTAACCTAGCTTCATTGATGCAAACGATATTGGAAGAAACAAAAGAAGAGTCATCTTCTGTCATTGAAGTTTTTGAAAAGGTTGCAGATGCTTCTTTATTAGGTGCAAGAGGAAATTCAGGAATTATTTTTGCTCAATATTTTAATGGAATCTATAATAATTTATTGTGTTTGGAAGAAACGAATTCTGTTCATAGTTTTGTAAAAAGTGTAAAATTAGCGATTACAGAAGCATATCAGGCAATAGAACATCCTGTTGAAGGGACAATTATCACTGTTATTCGCTCATGGGCGGAAGCTTTAAATGAAAATGAAGACCTGACTAGCTTAGAAAAAGTATTACCTGAGGCACTCTTACAAGCAAAGCAGGCATTAGAAAATACGACGAACCAATTGAAAATATTGAAAAAAAATCAAGTGGTGGATGCTGGAGCGAAAGGCTTTTATTTATTCATCGAAGGGTTCACAGAAGCATTCGTCAATAAACAGTCAATTAAAAAGAGGGCAGAGGATTCAAGCGGTTCTGTAAAAATTGATCTGTCGGAATCGCTACATACTATAAATTCAGAACCTGTGTATAGGTATTGTACAGAAATTTTACTAGATCACGTAACACAATCTAAAAATGAAATTCAAGAAAAACTAAATGATTATGGAGATTCACTAGTTGTGGCCGTCAATCGAGGAAAAGCCAGAATTCATATTCATTCTAATCAACCAAGTCAAGTGTTAAGTTACTTAAGTACTGTTGGTCAGCCAATTCAGCAAAAAGCAGATGATATGCTATTACAGTATCAAGTAAGTAAGCAAAGAAAAGCGCCAATTGCATTAGTAACGGACTCGATAGCTGATTTACCAACAGATTATATTTTAAACAATCAAATTCATGTATTACCAATGAATATTTTGATAGGAAATACAAATTATATTGATAAAATAACGATCCAAACGAATCAATTTTTTCAAATGAAGGGCAATCAAAAGGAACGTCCAACGAGTTCTCAACCAACGCTAAAAACCGTAGAGAATCTGTTTTCATTTTTAGAAACAAAATATGAATCCATTTTGGTTATCACTGTGTCAAGTAAACTAAGCGGAACATTTCACACTGTAAAAGAAGCAACGAAACGAACGACATCATCAGCTAGGATAGCAGTTATTGATTCCAAACAAAATTCTGCCGCACAAGGTTTATTAGTAATGAACGCAAATGAATGGATTCAATCAGGAATTCCTTTTGAAGAACTCATAGAAAAGACAAAGCGTAAACGAGATCAAGTAGAAATTCTGGTTAGCGTAGATGACTTAGATCCAATGATTGCTTCTGGAAGAATTCCAAAATTTGCTGGAAAGATAGCGAAGAAGATTAATTTGAAACCTATAGTTAGTTTGAACAAAGACGGAGAAGGTAATTTGAGTGATTTTGCATTCAGCCGTGAAGGAATTGAAAAGAAGATATTTCAGCGGTTAAAAAAATTACACAAGAAAAATAGAATAAAACGATATGCTGTTATTCATGCAAATTCAGAAAGTAAAGCCCGTTTTTGGGGAGATAAATTAGCAGAGCAAGTTGGTTTCCAACCAAGTTATATTATGGATATCTCAACAGTAGTTGCAATGAGTGCAGGTCAAGGAAGTGTAGCTGTGGCGTTTGAAATAGAAGAAGGAGTTGAACCGTTATGACGATCGGTATTATTATTAGTGTGATTTTTGTTTACTTTACAGCGTTATTTTTTTTAGCGCAATATCTTCATAATAATTCAATTGTTGATTTAGCTTGGGGAATTGGGTTTGTAATCGTTGCAGTGACGGGGTATCTAGTGACACCAGATAAAACAAAGGTTAGCACAATTGTATTGTCTTTAGTTACGATTTGGGGAATTCGCTTGTTCTGGCACTTGGCAAAAAGAAATATCGGAAAACCCGAAGATTATCGTTATGTAAATATGAGAAAACGTTGGGGAACGCACTGGGTGAAACTGAAAGCTTACTTAAATGTATTTTTCTTGCAAGGTGTTCTTTTGTTGATTGTTTCAATGCCAATCTTATTTGTTATGACAAGTTCAGTTAATGACTTTTATTGGTGGAATGCCCTAGGGATTGTCATTTGGGTGGTTGGATTTGGGTTTGAAACAATAGGTGATTATCAACTGACACAATTTAAGAAAGATAGAAGTAATCACGGGAAGCTTTTAACAACCGGGCTGTGGTCAGTGACAAGACACCCAAACTATTTCGGTGAAGCAGTAAGTTGGTGGGGGATTTTTCTCATAAGTTTGAATGAGACACGAAATATATGGGGAGTTATTGGTCCCATCACAATCACAATGTTACTTTTATTTGTGTCAGGTGTTCCATTATTGGAAAAGAAATATAAAGATCGGCCAGATTTTATTGTTTACGCAAATAAAACGTCTAAATTTTTTCCATTTATCGGTAAAAAAGGATTGTAATAAGGAGGAACTGAAATGAAACTAAGGAAATCATCTATATTGAAGTGGCTAGTAACTATTACTTATATGACCATGCTTGGTACAAATGCAGCGGCTGTTTTGTTACCATTGAATGGTATGACTACAGAAGAAGTTTCAGATACGTACTCTAATTTATTTGCACCAGCAGGTTTGACTTTTACGATCTGGTCATTGATTTATTTATTGTTGGCAGTCTTTGTTGTTTATCAATGGCTTGCACCAACGGGTAAATCTATTTTATCGGATCAGAAAATAAGTGGGCAATTACGGATATTGTTTATCCTATCATCTATACTGAACAGCGCATGGTTATTTGCGTGGCAATATCTCCAAATTGATTTATCTGTTTTGATTATGCTAGGTTTACTAATTACATTGATCTATATAAATCAGGTTTTAGCAAAAGCTTCATTAAATAAAAAAGAGTCTATTTTTGTAAGACTTCCGTTTAGTGTTTATTTTGGTTGGATCACCATTGCAACTATTGCAAATATCACAGCATTTTTTGTTGATAAGAATATAGATTTCTTTCAAAATAATCAAATCTTATGGACAGTTATTATTTTAGCTGTAGGTGTATTCATTGTTAGTTGGACGATCATTCATAATCAAGACGTCGCTTATGGGTTAGTGGCGTTATGGGCATACTTTGGAATTTTGCTAAAACATCAGTCAGTGGATGGTTGGAATCAAAAATATCCAATGATTATTACAACTGTTATTGTGTGCTTAGTTATTCTTGTCGTTGTTTGTGTTTATGAATTGTTTTTACAAATAAAAAACAAAAAGAAAGCTACCTAGTCTATTTTTCTTTGTATCCATCTGTTAGAATAATAGAGAAATCTACTGTAGGTGGCTAAATAATGGATAAAGAAACGAAAAATACTAGAGCTAGAATTATCCATGTTGCAACGCGATTGTTTATGGATAATGGGTACCAAAGTACATCAACAAGGAAAATCGCTGAATTAGCAGCGGTTACACAACCCAATTTATATCATCATTTTAAAAATAAAGAAGAAGTTTATGTTGGCGTTATCGAAAATTTATTAAGTGATGTAAATGAAGAGTTATTGCAGATTGTTAAAGATCAGCAGCTTGATACTATTAGCAAATTACAACAGTTTGCGGAGTGTTTAAAAACAAAACATCCTTTCGATTTTGATTTAATGATGCATGATTTTAAGACAAAATTAAAAGAGGAGACCCAGTTCAAATTATTTATGCTTTGGAATCAATCATATAAGGCACCATTGTTACAACTGTTCGAAGAAAGTGATTTTTTACTACGTTCAGGTCTTTCCGCTGAAATGACAACGACGCATTTTCTTAACACACTTTCCCCTTACATCAAGACACAACAAAGTAATTCATTACTGACTATTACTCAAGTTGTTGATCTTTTTATATACGGGATCACTGAAAATAAAGAGGAAAAGAAGAGCCAACGCAAAATATGACTGCGTAAGGCTCTTCTTTTTATTCCTTAATTTCTATTCTGTTTTCCAGCATTACGTCCTTGGTTAGAAACGTTTTTTTGTGTTGTCGATTTTTCTTCAGTCGGGGTTACATCTTTACGAGGTGTAACGACTTGTTTGGGTGGGTTTTGTTTTAATTCCTCAGCTACTTGAGCTTTGATTCTTGGTTTTAATAAAATATTTGTAATGAATGTTTGGATACAGGTGAAGATACCACCAACGACCCAGTATAAGGTTACCCCAGCAGGAGAACTAATAGACATGAAAACGATCATTAAAGGAGATACGATCAGCATGGATTTCATTGTCTTCTTTTGTTCTTCAGGAATACCAATTGTGGAAATGTATCCTTGGATTAAATATGCTACTCCAGCTAAAATGACAAAAAGTATACTTGGCTTTCCAAGATTGACCCCGAGGAAACTAGCATCAGCAATTCCTTGTGTGTAACGAGCAGCAAAGAATAATGCAGAGAAAATCGGCATTTGGATCAGTAATGGTAAACAACCGATACCGCCCATCATACTCATGTTATTTTCTTTGTAGACTTGTTGCAATTCAGCTTGCGCTTTCATTTGATCTTCACGAGAGGTTGCTTCTTTTAATTTAGCTTGTGCAGCATCGATTTGAGGTTTGATGGCTTGCATTTTTTCCGTTTGGATCATACTTTTTTTAGATTGACTTAATCCTAACGGTAAGATAATGATTCGGACAATAACTGTGATAAAAATGATTGCCCAGCCATAGTTCCAATCGAAATTATCCACTAGATATGTAATGGCACTGCTCATTGGTTTAACTAAAACGTTATAAATGATTCCTTCACCAGTTGGTTGACCATCTGACCCCGTTTTCACACATCCAGATAAAAACAATACTAAAGTAAAAAGCCCGGAACCTAGTAGCCACTTATTTAATTTTTTCATTCTATTCTTTCCTTTTCTAAGAAATTTGCACAAGATTAACTATACTTGAAAAAGTGTTTTTTTTCAATAAAAATAAGAAGAATCAACCTCAAGACTGAGTAAGATTCTTCTTGTCTAAATCAGTTTATAACTTTAAAATTCATGTGTTCTTCCATCATTGAATCTTCTTGAATATCTAAATATGTGACACGTCCGGCAGGGCTAGGGGAATCTTTTATTTTTTTGATGAATTGTGTCATGGCTTCATCATCACCAACAGATTCAATGGATACAGAACCATCTTCTTCATTTCGAACAGTACCTTTAATACCTAGTTCATCAGCAACCATTTTAGTCATGTAACGAAAACCCACTCCCTGAACTCTTCCTTGTACATTCATGCGTACTTTTCTCATACTTGAACACCTCGCTCTTCGTTAAATTAATGATAGCGACTCTTTGATTATCTGGCAAGTAAAGTAGTGATTGTTTGATTAAAAAAAAACGTGGTATAATAAATACGTGAGGTGTAGAAATGAAAGAAATCTTATCAACAAAAAATGCAATGATAAAAGAATTTAAAAAATTACATAAAAAGAAACACAGAGAAGAAAAACAACAATATATAATTGAAGGTTTTCATTTGATTGAAGAAGCAGCTAAAGCGAATGAAGAAATCACTTGGATTCTTTATAATCAACGGGGGAAGACAGAATGGTCGGAATGGCTTGAGGGACAACCAGAAGAGTTATTGATTGAAGTTTCTGATGAAGTTTTAGTCTCTCTTTCAGAATTGCCAACACCCCAAGGAATGATTGCTATTGTTCAGATGCCAAATCATGAAGGAGATATACAGTTTTCAGGGAGTTGGTTACTTTTGGATAATGTTCAAGATCCTGGTAATGTGGGAACGATGATTCGAACAGCAGATGCAGCTGGTTTATCTGGTGTCATTTTAGGCGAGGGAAGTTCGGATATTTATAATACCAAAGTACTTCGGGCGATGCAGGGGAGTAACTATCATTTACCAGTGATACGCAAGCCATTAGCTGAAATGATTGATGGCTTCAAAGAAGCACAGATTCCTATTTACGGAACCGAACTAAATCCAGAAGCTGTTTCATACGAAGAAATAAAGAAAGTTAATGATTATGCGTTGATCATGGGGAACGAAGGTCAGGGAGTTTCAGCCTGTTTTTTAGAAAAGACGGATAAAAATATTTACATTCCAATTAGAGGTGTAGCAGAGTCATTGAATGTGGCTATTGCAGCAGGGATTTTAATGTACCATTTAACTAAATAATTTATTAATAAGACCGAAACGATCTATGGTTATTCAGAGATTTGTTTCGGTTTTTATTGTGATTAACGAAAATTTAATTTAAAGTTAATGGTTTTACCAGTAGAAAATTAGCCCTGTTTAATTTATACTGATTTACGCTTAGAATTTACGCTGAGCAAATCGGAGTCGGAAGAAGGATACACAATATGAAAAAAAAATTACTTATTCCAGTGATGTTTTCATCACTACTGCTTGTGACAGCTTGTACGCAACAAGCTCAAACAAAAACTAAGGAGAGCGCTTCACACACACAAGAGAGCGCTCACAAGAAAGTAGCTGGTCATTTTGAATATGATGATCAAAAAAGCTGGGAACAAACAAGTGGTAAGATGCAATCGCCCATCAATATTCTGAGTTCATCAGCTAAAAAAATGACTGATAGTGGAAAAATCGAGTTGAATTACAGTTCTAAAATTACCAATGCTGAAAATAACGGACATAGTATCCAAGTTACAGACTCTGGCACTGCAACAATTGATGAACGAGAGTTTAATTTGACACAGTTTCATTTTCATGCAGAAAGCGAACACACAATAGACGGTAAGCATTATCCTATGGAAGCACATTTTGTTAACCAAGCTCAAGATGGACGTTTGGCTGTTATTGGTGTATTTTTCGAAGAAGGATCGGAAAATAAAGGCTTTCAAGAAGTACTCAATGATGTCACAGATGATAGAAAAACAGAAATTTCTGATATTCCTGAAATGTTTCCAAAAAATATGAGTTACTATCACTATTTGGGTTCCTTAACAACACCACCATTAACAGAAAATGTAGAATGGTATATTTTAAAAAATCCTGTCCAAGTATCAAAAGAACAAATTAAATCATTCCAAAAATTTTATGATCATAATAATAGAAATATTCAATCGCTAAATGATCGAGTGATTCTAGAACATGATGAATAACCAATCGGTGATTTGAATTGTACTAATTAGAGCTATTTCCACTAGTTGACTTGATTGCATGTGGATGTTGGGCTGTATATCTATAGAACTGTAAATTACAGCTAATTAAACCGAAATAATAGTATAATTTTAACTGAAACAAGTAATAGGTTTAAAATCTGTTGAAATTGTTAAGGTTCTGTTGTATACTAACAAAGGTGTTATTTTCAGAATTTCTGGAAATTGCATCAAATCCACATTTTCAGTATATTTCTTGTGAGGTGCTGTAGGAATACAGTCCACAAGGGAGCTTAAAGCTGGAAAGAGGGAACAAATAAAAACCAAATTGGAGGAAACAAAAAATGGCAGTAATTTCTATGAAACAATTACTAGAAGCCGGCGTACACTTTGGTCACCAAACTCGTCGCTGGAACCCAAAAATGAAGAAATACATCTTCACAGAAAGAAACGGTATCTACATCATTGACTTGCAAAAAACAGTTAAATTAGTAGATGCAGCTTACGATTACATGAAAAATGTTGCTGAAGATGGCGGCGTTGCATTATTCGTAGGAACTAAAAAACAAGCACAAGAAGCGATCAAAGACGAAGCTATTCGTTCAGGTCAATACTTTGTAAACCACCGTTGGTTAGGTGGAACATTAACTAACTGGGATACAATCCAAAAACGTATCAAACGTTTGAAAGATATCAATAAAATGGAAGAAGACGGAACTTTCGATTTACTTCCTAAAAAAGAAGTTGTTGGTTTAAACAAACAACGTGAACGTCTTGAAAAATTCTTAGGTGGTATTGCTGATATGCCTAGAATTCCAGATGTAATGTACATTGTTGATCCTCGTAAAGAGCGTATTGCTGTTCAAGAAGCTCAAAAATTGAACATTCCAATCGTTGCGATGGTTGATACAAACTGTGATCCAGATGAAATCGATGTAGTAATTCCATCAAATGATGATGCAATTCGTGCGGTTAAATTGATTACAGCTAAAATGGCTGATGCTTTCATCGAAGGAAATCAAGGTGAAGATCAAGCTGTTGAAGAAATTTTTGTTGAAGAAGCACCAGAAGCTGCAGCATCAATTGAAGAAATCGTTGATGTTGTTGAAGGAACAAACGATTCAGCAGAATAATTTAAAATGACGGAGCTGTCTCGAAGGCTAGGCGAAAAAGCCTGATTCTCCTTTGAGATAGCTTTTTTAAAACGAATTTTAGAATTAAATTATCTAGCTATGTGGGCTAGCTCTTCGGAAAAAAGATAAAATATACAAGAGGCACAAACAGCTCAGTTATATTTTCATGTTTTTCTGTCAGAACTAGACGAGCCCGCTAGGCTTTTAAAATTAGGAGGAACAAAAAAATGGCAGATATTTCAGCAAAATTAGTTAAAGAACTACGCGACATGACTGGTGTCGGTATGATGGATGCAAAAAGAGCGTTAGTAGAAGTAGAAGGTAACATGGAAGCCGCAGTTGATTACCTACGCGAAAAAGGCATGGCAAAAGCTGCTAAGAAAAATGATCGTGTAGCAGCAGAAGGTTTGGCAAACGTTGCTTCAAATGGTAACTTTGCAGCAATCGTTGAAGTTAACTCTGAAACGGATTTCGTTTCTAAAAATGAAATGTTCCAAGATTTAGTTAAAAAAATTGCAACTGAGATTGCAACAAACAAACCAGCAAACATGGAAGAAGCTTTAGCGCTTAAAACAGATAAAGGAACTTTAGAAACTGAATTGATCGAAGCAACAACTGTTATCGGTGAAAAAATCAGCTTCCGTCGTTTTGAATTAGTAGAAAAAGACGATAACGCTGCATTTGGTGCTTATTTACACATGGGTGGACGTATTGCCGTACTAACTGTATTAGAAGGAACTACAGACGAAGAAGTTGCTAAAGATGTTGCGATGCACGTAGCAGCGATTAACCCTCGTTACGTGAATGAATCACAAATTCCTCAAGAAGAATTAGAACACGAAAAAGCAATTCTTTCAGAACAAGCTTTAAACGAAGGTAAACCAGCCAATATCGTTGATAAAATGGTTGTGGGACGCTTAAACAAATTTAAAGCTGAAATTTCATTAGTAGATCAACCATTTGTTAAAGATCCAGACATGACAGTTGAAAAATATGTTGCATCTAAAGGTGCAACAGTTAAATCATTCATCCGTTTTGAAGTTGGCGAAGGAATCCAAAAACGTGAAGATAACTTTGCGGATGAAGTTATGAGTCAAATTAAAAAATAAATCTGTTACTTGTGTAGCAGTTGGGAACGCATTGAGATGCGCTCCCTTTTTTTAGGCAAAACAAAAGAAATAGACTGGCAGAATGCCTAGAGTATGTTAAAATGTTCTTAGACAAATGGTGGAGGGAAATAAAAAATGGTAAAACCTAAATATCAACGTGTTGTATTAAAGTTAAGTGGAGAAGCTTTGGCCGGAGAAGACGGGTTTGGAATTAAACCTCCAACAATTAAAGAGATTGTAAAAGAAATCAAAGAAGTCCATGAATTAGGAATTGAAATGGCAATTGTTGTCGGCGGAGGGAATATCTGGCGTGGACAAATTGGTGCCCAAATGGGTATGGAACGTGCTCAAGCTGATTATATGGGCATGTTAGCTACTGTAATGAATGCATTAGCATTACAAGATACATTAGAAAACTTAGGTGTTCCAACGCGCGTACAGACTTCTATTGAGATGCGTCAAATTGCAGAGCCATATATCAGACGTCGTGCAGAACGTCATTTAGAAAAAGGACGAATTGTTATCTTTGCTGGCGGAACGGGTAATCCATATTTCTCAACTGATACAACAGCAGCATTACGTGCAGCTGAAATTGATGCAGATGTGATTTTAATGGCTAAGAACAACGTAGACGGTGTATATTCTGCTGATCCAAAGCTAGATGCAAATGCAGTCAAGTTTGAAGAATTAACACACTTAGATGTGATTTCAAAAGGATTACAAGTAATGGATTCAACAGCAAGCTCACTAAGTATGGATAATGATATTCCATTAGTGGTATTCAATTTAAATGAAACGGGTAATATTCGCCGTGCATGCCTTGGCGAAAACATTGGAACAACCGTAAGGGGGAAATAAAAAATGAGTGGAAATGTATTAGCAACAGCAAAAGAAAAAATGAGTAAAGCAGAACAAAGTCTACAGCGTGAGCTTGGTCAAATCCGTGCGGGACGCGCCAATGCAAGTCTTTTAGACAGAATCCAAGTTGATTATTATGGTGCAATGACACCTGTGAATCAACTAGCTGGAATTAACATTCCAGAAGCTCGAGTATTGATGATCACACCATTTGACAAAAACTCACTTGAAGATATCGAAAAAGCAATTCAAGCAAGCGATATCGGAATTAGTCCAACAAATGATGGGACAGTTATTCGTTTAGTTATTCCGCAATTAACGGAAGAACGTCGTAAAGAATTAGCGAAAGATGTAAAAAAATCAGCTGAGAGTGCTAAAATAGCTGTTCGTAATATTCGTCGCGATGCTATTGATGATTTGAAAAAACAACAAAAAAATAACGAAATCACAGAAGATGAATTACGAGGCTTAGAAAAAGAAGCTCAAAAATTGACTGATGACAGCGTGAAAAATATTGATGCAATCACAGCGGAAAAAGAAAAAGAACTTTTAGAAGTTTAATTATAGTGGTTATGAAAAATTCTATCTATTAATTTGGATAGGATTTTTTTGTTATGTTAAAATTAATTGTTATTTTAAAAAAATGTAAAAATTTGATTATAAAATGAGATTCAGATAAATATATCTACTTAGTTACGTGTGTTAAAAATTAGCTTGTTAAACGTCAAGTGTTATGGAATAATAGTTAGTAGCTATAATTTTTTTGAGAGGGAGATGAGAAAATGAATTTTATCAAACGTGCATTATGCAGTGTGACAAGAAAAAAAGGGAAATCGCTAATTTTATTTGCAGTGATTTTTGTGTTGGGAAATGTCATAGCAGGGTCGATCGCGATTCAGCAATCTACTCAGAACGTTGAAAAAAATATCAAAAAACAACTGGGTGGTATGGCAACAATTGAAATTGATTATGAAAATAATCAAGAAGAGGTTACCGCAGCAGAAGGTAAGCTTGAACAACTTGATGAGAAATTAATAAAAAAAATTGGTGAATCACCTTATGTGAAATATTACGATTATAATGCGAGCAGCTGGGCAGAGACGAAGGATTTGAAGAGCGTTTCAGCCAAAGAAGAAGAAGGTTTTGGAATGGAAGGATTCTCTTTGAAAGGCTCAAATTATTCCAAAATTTTAGATGTAGAAGAAAATAAAATCAAACTTCTTGAAGGCAAAGTCTTTACTCAAGAAGATATAGATAACGGAAAAAATGTTGGGTTGATTTCTTCAAAAGTTGCGGAAGAAAATGGTTTATCCGTAGGTGACCAGATGGTTATGGATATGAGAGGAAATAGTTTTAATGAAGATGGCAGTAAGAAAGAGCTACTTAAAATAGATGTTCCTATTCAAATTATTGGAATCTTTGAACCGACAACGGTTCAAATGAAGGATAAAGAAAACAAAGAAACAGAACAACAAAATTCCAATCAACAATTTGTTTCGTTGCAACAGATCAACACAATTTATCTGCCAAATAAAACAGTGTCGGATATCAGTAAAAATTATATTGAGAAGATGAAAAAAGTAGATCCAGAAAATCCGTACGTAAAAGGTGCGGAAGAAAATGATGGTGAATATTATACCCCGATTTACATCTTAAAAAGTCCTGATGATGTAGAAGCGTTTAAACAAGAAACTGAACCCTTGATACCAAAATTATATAAGGTAAGAGCTTCAACAGATCAATACGAAACTATTGGCGGAAGCATGAAAAAAATGTCTCAAATTTCAGGATATGTTGTTTTGATTGCAGTTATAGCTACGCTGTTAATTATTTCTCTTGTAGTTTTATTATTTATGCGTGATCGTAAACACGAATTAGGTATCTATCTATCATTAGGAGATAAGCGTAGCCATGTTATGGGACAAATCATTATTGAAATGTTGATTATCAGTGGTGTTGCTTTGATTCTTTCATTGATTACTGGAAACTTTTTAGGAAAAATGGTTTCAGAATCATTACTGAATAGCGATATACTAAACAGTACAGGTGATTCAATCAATGCGTTTGGACTGGATACATTAGATTCTATAGAGATTACAACTGATGATATTATGAATGCCTACGAAGTGAAGTTTTCATTAGGATATATCGTGACTTATTTGCTTGTTGGGTTGGGAACAGTATTGTTATCAGCGGTTTTACCATTGCTTTATATTGTTCGCTTGAATCCAAAAAAAATCATGATGTAGGAGGTAAGAAGAATGGCGATTTTAGAAACAAAAAATCTTAATTATTATTATCAAGATGGCGATCAACGTCGATTTATTTTAAAAGATACAAATGTTTCTTTTGAACAGGGTAAATTTTATACGATCTTAGGACAGTCCGGCTCAGGAAAGACAACATTTCTTTCGTTGATAAGTGCGTTAGACACGCCTAAGGAAGGTCAGATTTTATTGAACGGAAAAGATATTAAGACAATCGGTTATGAAAAATATCGTCGCGATGAGATTAGTATTATTTTCCAGAGTTACAATTTAGTCCCTTACCTTACAGCTTTGGAAAATGTCTTAGTTGCAATGTCAATTACAGATAACGAATTGCCTTCTAATCAGAAGGAAGTGGCATATAATTTATTAGATTATATTGGTATTACGAGTGAAAAAGCTGATCGTCTTGTGAATCAACTTTCTGGTGGTGAACAACAGCGTGTAGCTATTGCTCGTGCATTAGCTACAAATGTTGATGTTATTTTAGCAGATGAACCAACTGGGAACTTAGACGAAGGAATGGAACAAGAGATAGTCGATATTTTTCAAAATCTTGCGAAAGTTCACAACAAGTGCGTCATCGTCGTGACTCACTCAAATGATATTGCTGAGCAGTCTGATGAAACCTATTACCTGAAAAAAGGTGTGTTAAAAAAATATGAGTGATTTTTTATCGAATTTTAGCGGAGATAATTATGAAAAAATCCGCCAACAAAAAGATGAGCAGAAAGAAAAACAGAGTCAATCAGAGGCGAAAAAGAAAACCAGATCAGGAAGTCTTTCAATAAATAAGGACAAGCAAAGTACCGATAGAGTAGAAGCTAAGTCGGAAATGTCTTATGGTCCTAAAAATAGTAAGACAAATGTGTACGACACCTCTAAAAAAAATGAAGAACAGCCTAAGACTCATAGTGAACCAGAGAACTTAGAAGAGTTGATTTATACCAAAAAACGATCAAAAAAGAAAAAATATGAACCAAAAAAAGAACCAGCTGTTGCAGTAGAAACAGTGACAAATCAACAAAGAAATCCAGAAGAAATGATTGAGACAGATCCAACGTATAAAAAGAAACAAATTAGAAAATTCGTTTTAATCGGTTTAGGAAGTTTAGCGGCAGTACTAGTAATGTACTTTGGTTACTATCAAATGACACACGTAAAAGTACCCGATTTCGAAGGGAAAGAATTATCAGAAGTTCGTCAGTGGTCATCGGAAAATGGTGTGAAACTGCAAGTAGAACAGAAATATGATTTTGATAAAGCAGCGAATATAATCATCCATCAAAAAGTGAAAAATAAAAAAATTAAAAAGAATCAAGAATTACTGATTGATGCTAGCTTGGGACCTGACCCAGAAGAACCAGTTGCATTGCCAGATTTTAAATCAATGAAGCTTGATGAAGCAAAAGGTTGGATTAGTAAACACAAAGCAGATAATCTAGCCATCATTGAAGAATACAGTGATAAAGTAGCAGCAGGAGACTACTTAAAATTTGAAATTACAAATAAAGACGTCAAATCTGAAAACTACAAGCGTAAAGATAAAGCCAAGGTTTATTATTCAAAAGGAAAAGAAGTCTTTGAAAAAGATATCTCAGTGCCTGATTTTGCAGGGAAACCAAAAGAAGAAGCTGCAGAGTGGGCAAAGAAAAATGAAATTTCGTTAAAAGTAGATGAAGCAGATTCCGAAAAAGTTGAAAATGGAAAGATCATATCGCAAAGTATCGGCAAAGACACCAAAGTTGCAAAAAAAGAATCTATGTCAATCCAAGTTTCGACCGGTAAAGCTTTAGTAGTTCCAGATTTTTCAAACTTTACAGTGGAAGAAGCAGAATCGAAAGCCAATGGATTACAAGTACAAGTGAAACAAGTATTTAACGATTCAGTTCCTTATGGCCGTTTCATTAGCCAGTCTGTGGAGATAGGCAAAAAATATACTGAAAAAGATGAAAAACCGACGATTCAGGTTGTTTATTCATTCGGTAAGCCATACATCAAAGATTTGAAGGATAGTACATTAGAAGGTGATCTTCAAAAGATTTTTTATGATGAATATCAATCTAAGGGTGCTAACATCACGTATCAAGTTTACTATATTGATTCGACAGTGACTAAAGGAACCGTTGTAAAAATGAGTAGATATAATGAATTCGTACCAACTGATTGTGTTGTTCAAATCGGCATAAGTAAAGGAAACTTAAAACCAGAAGAAAATAAAAATTCAGAAAAACAAGAACAAGCAGAAAATTGATTTTAATGTTAAATGAGGGTGCAGCAAAACAACGTTTGTTTTGTCTCATCCTCACTTTTTCTTTTGAGGTGAATTGACTTGAATTGGGAATAATAAGTAAAAAAAAGTTGCTGATTTAGTAAATAGCAGAATGAAACATCAATAAAATCTTTAAATAATATCGAAAATTTTTTCATTTGCATAGGCTTTTCTGAAAGATATTGTTATAATGGTTTAGACAGATTTTGGATTGGAGGGAAAAATATGTTACGTTTTTTTCCGCAAAAAAATAAATACATACAAAAAGAAAGTACGTTTACTTTTAATAATGAGGGAGCAATTCCTAAACACGTAGCAGTAATTATGGATGGCAATGGACGATGGGCTCAAAATCGTCGTTTACCAAGAATCGCTGGGCACAAAGAAGGTATGAATACAGTAAAAAAAATCACAAAACATGCAAATAAATTAGGGATAAGAGTCCTTACTTTGTATGCATTTTCTACTGAAAATTGGAAGCGTCCAAATGAAGAAGTAAACTTCTTGATGCAGTTACCAGTTGATTTCTTTGATACCTTTGTGCCGGAACTAATCAAAGAAAATGTAAAAGTGCATGTTATGGGGTATCAAGAGTTTTTACCAGCTCATACACAAGATGCAATTGAACGTGCCATTGAGCAAACAAAAAATAATACTGGAATGGTTTTGAATTTTGCATTAAACTATGGATCAAGAGCTGAAATCATTACAGCTGTGAAAGAAATTGCTGAAAAAACAAAAACTAAGCAACTTTTGCCAGAGGATATTACTGAAAAGACAATTGCAGACCACCTAATGACTGGTTTTTTACCAGAAGAATTAAGGGATCCTGAATTATTGATTCGCACAAGTGGCGAGGAGAGAATCAGTAACTTTTTACTTTGGCAAATCGCATACAGTGAATTATTTTTTACAGATGCGCTGTGGCCTGATTTTAATGCCGAGCTATTGGAGAGTGCTCTAGCATCATTTCAAAATAGAAACCGACGTTTTGGCGGTTTAAAAGAAACTGAGGAGGAAGATAAATGAGACAGCGCGTTATTACGGCGGTCCTAGCATTGGTCATATTTATACCAATTATTTGGTACGGGGGGTTTGTTATTGAACTTGCGGCGGCCTTACTTGCAGTCGTTGGTGTATATGAATTATTTCGAATGAAAGGGTTGGAAATCGCTAGCTTTGAAGGCGTACTTTCAGCTTTAGGAGCCGTATTTTTAGTTTTACCGAAAGAACGTTGGTTTTTCTTTTTACCAGAAAAAGCGGATAATTTTATTTTATTTTATTTGACTGTCATGATTCTTTTGGGCGGATTAGTTGCTTCAAAGAATATGTATACCATCTCTCAAGCAGGATTTCCTGTAATCACAAGTTTATATGTAGGTGTTGGTTTCCAAAATTTTGTAAGTGCAAGACATACTGGATTTGTTGTTTTGCTTTATGCATTATTCGTTGTCTGGTCAACAGATATAGGTGCTTATTTTATTGGGAAACGTTTTGGGAAAAGAAAGCTTTGGCCAGAGGTTTCACCTAATAAAACGATCGAAGGATCACTAGGTGGTATTCTTTGTGCAGTTGTTGTCGCACTATTATTCTTGGTGTTAACGCCGAATAAAGAATTATTTGCATACAATTTGCCAATGATGTTGATTATAACAGTAGTCTTTTCAGTTGTTGGTCAATTTGGTGATTTAGTTGAATCATCTATCAAACGACATTATGATGTGAAAGACTCTGGAAATATATTACCAGGACATGGTGGCATACTGGATCGTTTTGACAGCTTACTTTTTGTTTTTCCAATCATGCATTTATTCGGGTTATTTTAATTTCTAAACAAGAAGGGAAGGTGAAAAACTCTGAATGTTCAGGGTTTTTCTTTTTAATATGAAAAAAATTGCATTGTTAGGTGCTACAGGTTCGATCGGTACAAGTACGATTGATGTGGTCACATCTTATCCAGATTTATTTCAAATCATTTCCTTAACGTTTCATTCCAATATTGAAGAAGGTTCGATTTTGATTGAAAAATTAAATCCCCAATATGTGGGCGTTGGTTCAAAAGAAATGGAAATTGAGCTTTCTCAGCGTTTTCCAAACATTGCATTTGGTGTGGGAGAGGTAGGGCTTATAAAGGCTGCAACACTTGATACTGTGGATGTTGTTTTGACTGCGGTTTCTGGAAGTGTGGGGTTAAAACCCACGATGGCAGCAATCGAAGCTGGTAAAGATATTGCTCTAGCAAATAAGGAAACGTTGGTAATGGCAGGAAAGTGGGTAATTGAAGCAGCAATTAAAAATAATGTGAATATCTTGCCCGTAGACAGTGAGCACTCGGCTATATTTCAATGCTTAGAAGGTCAAAAGAAAGACAATTTGAAGGAGCTAATGATTACGGCTTCTGGAGGAAGCTTTAGAGATTTAAGTCGTGAAGACCTGAAATCTGTGACTTTAGAACAGGCATTGAAGCATCCAAACTGGTCAATGGGTAAAAAAATTACGATAGATTCTTCAACAATGATGAATAAAGGGTTAGAAGTTATTGAAGCCCATTGGTTATTTGGGGTAGATTATGATAAAATAAAAGTTGTTTTACATAAAGAAAGTATAGTCCATTCAATGATTGTTTTAAAAGATGGTGCCTACTTGGCTCAATTAGGAGCTAGTGACATGCGAGAACCGATTCAATATGCGTTGACGTATCCAACTCGTTTACCCATAAAAAAAGAAAAAGAGTTTGATTTAACACAGATTGGTCAATTAAATTTTGAGGCGATGGATTTCGAGCGTTTTCCAATGTTGAAATTAGCTTTCACGGTTGGAAAAAAGGGCGGTGCGTATCCTACTGTCTATAATGCAGCTAATGAAATTGCTGCGGCAGCCTTCATTAATGAACAAATTTCATATCTGCAAATCGAACAACTTGTTCAAAGAGCAGTAGAGAACTACACTGAAACTACCGAAGTTACTTTAGCACAAGTGATTGAAATTGATAAAAAAACAAGAACTATCGTAGAAAGATGGATTAAGGAAGAAGGTCGTTTATGAAAACTATCATTACATTTATTATTGTCTTTGGGATTCTTGTCTTAGTACATGAATTTGGACACTTTTTCTTCGCAAAACGTTCTGGTATTTTAGTACGTGAGTTTGCGATAGGTATGGGACCCAAGATCTTTGCTCATCAAGGCAAAGATGGTACAGCTTATACGATTCGTATTTTACCGATTGGCGGTTATGTACGTATGGCTGGTATGGGAGAAGATGAAACGGAGCTAGCCCCCGGGATGACTCTTTCTGTTGAGTTAAATGAACAGGAAGAAGTCGTGAAGATCAATACAAGTAAGAAAATTCAGTTAACTAACAGTGTTCCAATGGAAATGTTGGAAGCAGATCTGGAAAAAGATTTATTTATAAAGGGTTATGTTAATGGTGATGAGTCACAAGAGATCACTTACAAAGTGAATCATGATGCTACAATCATTGAACAAGATGGGACAGAAGTTAGAATTGCACCAATCGATGTACAGTTTCAGTCAGCGAAACTTTGGCAGCGGATGTTGACAAATTTTGCAGGTCCGATGAACAACTTTATCTTGGCTTTTGTATTATTCACAGTTTATGTATTCATGCAAGGTGGAGTAACGTATACTAACACTAATCTCATTGGCGGAGTACAAGCAGATAGTCCAGCGGAAAAAGCTAGTTTGAAAGCAGATGATAAAATTGTGTCAATCGATGGACAATCAGTTGCTAACTGGGAAGGATTTACAAAGATCATTCAAGAGAGTCCAGATAAAGAATTAAATCTACTGGTCGAATCTGGTGGTAAAACAAGAGAAGTAGATATAACGCCTAAAAGTCAAAAGTCTGGTAAAAAAGAAATTGGTGTAATTGGAATTTTACCACCAAAGAAAACAGGCTTATCAGATAAACTACTAGGTGGTGTCCAAACAACTCTAGATAGTTCTATGCAAATTTTCAAAGCACTTAAATCACTATTTACTGGATTTAGTTTAGACAAATTGGGTGGTCCAGTAATGATGTTCCAAATGTCTTCAGAAGCATCTAAAGCAGGATTGAACACAGTGATTCTATTAATGGCTATGCTGTCGGTCAATTTAGGAATTATTAATTTATTACCAATTCCAGCTTTAGATGGCGGTAAAATTGTCTTGAATATTTTGGAAGGACTTAGAGGTAAACCTTTAAGTCAGGAAAAAGAAGGGGTATTAACACTCATTGGTTTTGGGTTTATCATGTTATTGATGGTGTTAGTTACTTGGAACGATATTCAACGTTTTTTCTTTAATTAAATAATTAGATTTTATGACGAATCACTTGAGGAGTTTCAACATATTCGTTTAAACAAAGGAGAGTTCTAATGAAACAATCAAAAATGCTAATCCCTACTCTACGTGAGGTGCCTAACGACGCAGAAGTCTTAAGCCATCAAATGTTGCTGAGAGCAGGCTATATTCGTCAAGTCTCAGCTGGAATTTACTCTTATTTACCATTGGCTAATCGGGTGATTGAGAAATTGAAAAACATCATGCGTGAAGAATTCGATAAAATTGATGCAGTTGAAATGCTGATGCCAGCGTTGCTTCCAGCGGAACTTTGGAAGGAATCTGGTCGTTATGAAACATACGGTCCTAATCTTTATCGTTTAAAAGACCGTAATGAGCGTGATTACATTCTTGGACCAACTCACGAAGAGACCTTTACGGAATTAATTCGTGATGAAGTAAACTCATATAAACGTCTACCGTTGAATCTATATCAAATTCAAACAAAATATCGTGATGAAAAACGCCCTCGTTTTGGTTTATTGAGAGGACGAGAATTCATTATGAAAGATGGCTATTCATTTCATGCTGATGAAGAAAGTCTTGATCAGTCCTATCGTGATTATGAAAAAGCATATTCAGCAATTTTTGAACGATGCGGCTTGAATTTCCGTGCAATTATTGGTGATGGCGGTGCGATGGGCGGAAAAGATTCTAAAGAATTTATGGCGATTTCTGATATTGGTGAAGATACAATTTGTTTCTCAACAGAAGGTGATTATGCAGCCAATTTAGAAATGGCAACTAGTTTGTATACACCTAAAAAATCACATGAGACACAATTAGATATAGAAAAAATAGCAACACCAGATGTTACATCTATTGAACAGGTTTCTGCGTTCTTTAATGTAGAACCACAACGTATTATCAAATCTGTTCTGTTCATGGCTGATGAAGAGCCTGTATTAGTTTTGATTCGTGGAGATCACGAAGTAAATGATGTGAAGCTGAAAAACTTCTTGGGTGTGGATTTCTTAGATGAAGCAACAGATGAAGATGCACGTAAATATCTAGGTGCAGACTTTGGCTCTGTTGGTCCAGTCGAGTTGTCTGAAGAAGTGAAATTATATGCTGATCTTCATGTCCAAGATTTAGCAAATGCTATTACAGGAGCTAATGAGACTGGTTTCCATTTAAGCAACGTTAATCCAGGACGTGATTTTACACCAATTAGTTATGAAGATTTACGTTTTGTACAAGAGGGCGATCCTTCACCTGATGGAAATGGTGTTCTAGAATTTACTAAGGGAATTGAAATTGGTCATATCTTTAAACTAGGTACTCGCTATAGTGAGTCTATGGGTGCAACAGTTCTAGATGAAAATGGCAGAGAAAAACATGTAATTATGGGATGCTACGGCATTGGAGTCAGCCGTTTACTTTCAGCAATTGTTGAACAAAATACTGATGAGAATGGCATTAATTGGCCAGCGGGTATTTCCCCATTTGATTTGCATGTTGTTCAAATGAATGTAAAAGACGAGTATCAAACAAAACTAGCTCAAGAAGTAGAAGAAGTAATGTCGGCTTCTGGTTACGAAGTATTAGTTGATGATCGTAATGAACGTGCAGGTGTCAAATTTGCTGATGCCGATTTAATTGGTTGTCCAATTCGTATCACTGTAGGTAAAAAAGCAGTTGATGGAGTTGTAGAGGTAAAAATTAAACGAACAGGTGAAATGGTGGAAGTTCGTAAAGAAGAACTTGAAAGCACATTATCTATTTTGCTGAACGCAGATAAAGAATAATAAAAAATGTTTGTGGAATCTGTCTTTATCAGATTTCGCAGACATTTTCTTGTTGGTTTTGGCTTGATAAAAGAGAAGAAAATAAAGAAGAGATCTTTTTGTTTACATTGTATTCCAACAAAAAAAATAGTATACTTAAATGTGGCGAGGCACTTGGCAGGAATGTCTAAGGGCCTCTTTCTTATCAAGTTGTCCAATTAAAAAGCTATTGGATTTTGTATATATTTAACTTCGCAGGTTAGCCTGTTCAGCTTTTAAAATAAGGAGGTTCTTTTAGTGGCAGAAAAGGCACAGGAGTTATTCGCAAAGTTGATTGATCAGATTCAGTTAAGTGACCAAGAACGTCAGCATCCTCTGATTCAACAGGGAAGAATCAACAAAGTAGTCGTTCATCAACAAAGTCGCTTATGGGAATTTCATTTAGGTTTCGCAGAAATTTTACCTGTGATGCTGTATCAATCATTCATGCAACAATTAGAACTTGCTTTTCAGCAAATTGCAGGGATATCTGTAAAAATCTCGGCGGACAAAACGGACTTTTCAGAAGAGCAATTAACGGACTATTGGCAACTAGCATTATTAAATAGTCAATGTGATACACCGTTGGTTCAACGCGTAATAAAAACACAAACCCCCATTATTGAGGATAAAAAAATAATTCTACCTGTTGACAATGAAGCAGTTATACCCTATTTAAAACAACAGTACTTACCAATTATTGAAGAGCTGTATATTAATTATGGTTTTCAAAAGTTTCATATCGAACCTAAAATGGACGAACAACAGGCCAAACGCGTGTTAGCACTATTCGAAGAGCGTAAACAAGAACAAGATGCTGCCTTCCAACAACAAGCAGCAGAATCACTTGTTAAACATGAGCAAAAGAAAAAGCAACAACAGCAGCAAGGGCCTGCACTTGAAGGGCCAATTCGTCTTGGCAGAAATATACCAAATGACGAACCGATCATACCTATGGAGAACATTTTAGAAGAAGAACGTCGAGTAACGATTGAAGGATTTGTTTTTGATGTAGAGGTACGTGAATTACGATCTAAACGTAAAATCTTAATTTTAAAGATTACTGACTACACCTCATCATTTATCGTTAAGAAATTCTCAAATGGCGAAAAAGATGAACAAATTTTTGACGCAATCCAAAAACATAGTTGGATACGAGTTCGTGGAAGCATTCAAGAAGATACATTCATGCGAGATTTAGTGATGAACTGTCAAGATTTGATGGAAGTAAAACATGCACCACGGAAAGATTATGCACCAGAAGGTGATAAGCGAGTAGAGCTTCATCTGCACAGTAACATGAGTACGATGGATGCAACAAACAATGTCGCTGATTTTGTGGCTCAAGCAGGGAAATGGGGACATAAGGCGATTGCCATTACAGATCATGGCGGAGCCCAAGGCTTTCCAGACGCCCACAGCGCAGGAAAAAAAGCTGGCGTGAAAATTTTGTATGGTGTGGAAGCCAATGTAGTTGATGACGGTGTACCTATTGCATATAATGAAGCCCACATTGAATTAAGTGAAGCGACCTATGTAGTATTTGACGTGGAAACAACTGGATTATCTGCTGTTTATGATACGATTATCGAGTTGGCTGCTGTCAAAATGCATAAAGGAAATATCATTGATACTTTTGAACAATTTATTGACCCGGGTCATCCCTTATCTCAAACAACAATCAATTTAACTGGGATCACAGACGAAATGGTCAGAGGATCAAAATCCGAAGAAGAAGTTCTTCGTTTGTTTAGAGAATTTTCAGAAGATACTATTCTAGTAGCGCACAATGCTTCGTTTGATATGGGGTTCTTAAATACAAGTTATGGCAAATACGATATTCCTGAAGCTGAAAACCCAGTTATTGATACATTAGAATTGTCCCGTTATTTACATCCGACATTTAAAAGTCATCGATTAAATACATTATCTAAAAAATTCGGTGTTAATTTAGAACAACATCACCGAGCAATTTATGATTCTGAATCCACTGGACATTTGTGTTGGATCTTTTTAAAAGATGCCAAAGAAAATCATAATATGAATTACCATGATGAATTGAATATGCATATTGGAGAAGGCGATTCTTATAAACGAGCCAGACCATTTCATGCTACGATACTAGCAACGACACAAGCTGGTTTGAAAAATCTTTTCAAGTTGATTTCAATGTCCAATGTTAATTACTTTTTCAGAATTCCTCGTATTCCTCGTTCTCAATTGAATAAATTGCGGGAAGGTCTGATCATCGGATCAGCTTGTTCCAATGGTGAAATTTTTGAAGCCATGATGCAAAAAGGTGTGGAAGAAGCAAAAAATCGGGCGAAATTTTATGATTATATTGAAGTAATGCCAAAAGCTGTTTATGCGCCGTTGATTGAGCAAGAGTTAGTGAAAAGCGAAGCCGACCTTGAAGAAATTATCACTAATTTGGTCAAGATTGGTGATGAGCTAGAGAAACCGGTCGTGGCGACAGGAAATGTTCATTATTTAAATGAAGAAGACAGTATTTATCGCAAAATTTTAGTTGGTTCTATGGGTGGTGCAAATCCATTGAATCGCCATAGTTTGCCAGAAGTTCATTTTAGAACAACCGACGAAATGTTGACGGCTTTCCAATTTTTGGGTGAAGAAACTGCTCATCGATTGGTTGTAGAAAATCCTAATGCAGTTGCGGATATGTGTGATGAAATTACACCAGTTAAAGATGATTTATATACGCCTAAAATTCCAGGTTCGGAAGATGAAATCAGAAATTTGAGTTATACTCGTGCCAAAGAGTTGTACGGTGATCCATTGCCTGACATTGTTGAAAAACGATTAAAAAAAGAATTAGATAGTATTATCGGAAATGGGTTCTCCGTTATTTACCTGATTTCACAAAAACTCGTGCACAAAAGTATGGAAGATGGTTATTTAGTTGGTTCCCGTGGATCTGTGGGCTCAAGCTTTGTAGCGACGATGACGGGTATTACAGAAGTAAACCCTTTAGCGCCGCATTATCATTGTATCAATTGTAAGCACTCTGAGTTTTTCGAAGATGGGTCATATGGTTCAGGATTTGACATGCCAGAGAAAAATTGTCCCAACTGCGGTCAACGTTTGTTTAAAGATGGTCATGATATTCCGTTTGAAACTTTCCTAGGCTTCCACGGAGATAAAGTTCCCGATATTGATTTGAACTTTTCTGGTGATTATCAAGCAGAAGCCCATAATTATACTAAAGTTTTGTTCGGAGAAGAATACGTTTATCGAGCTGGAACGATCGGTACAGTTGCGGATAAAACAGCTTATGGATTCGTGAAAGGTTATGAACGTGATCACAATCTACACTTTAGAGGAGCTGAAATTGATCGCTTAGCTAAAGGCTCTACAGGTGTAAAACGAACAACTGGACAACATCCAGGGGGAATTATTGTTATTCCGGATTATATGGATGTGTATGATTTTACGCCGATTCAATATCCGGCAGATGATCAAAATTCTGAATGGAAAACGACTCACTTTGATTTCCATTCCATTCATGATAATATTTTAAAACTCGATATTCTGGGACACGATGATCCTACTGTTATTCGTATGCTGCAGGATCTATCTGGAATTGATCCTAAAACGATTCCAACTGACGATCCTGAAATGATGCGGATTTTCGCGGGACCTGAAGTATTAGGTGTGACTCCCGAACAAATTTACTCTAAAACAGGCACATTGGGGATTCCAGAATTCGGTACTCGTTTTGTACGAGGAATGCTGGAAGAAACACATCCATCAACTTTTGCGGAGTTACTACAAATCTCTGGACTTTCTCATGGTACGGATGTTTGGTTAGGGAATGCTGAAGAATTGATTCGTAGAGGTGAAGCAACCTTAGCAGAGGTTATCGGCTGTCGTGATGATATCATGGTTTATCTGATTCACTCAGGATTAGACAGTGGGATGGCATTTAAGATTATGGAAACAGTGCGTAAAGGTTTATGGAATAAAATTCCTGATGAATTAAGGGAAGAATATTTAACGGCTATGAAAGAAAATAATGTGCCAGACTGGTATATTGATTCTTGTTCAAAAATTAAATACATGTTTCCAAAAGCCCATGCAGCAGCTTATGTTCTAATGGCTTTACGGGTGGCGTACTTTAAAGTGTATTTCCCAATTCTTTACTACTGTGCTTATTTTTCTGTACGTGCAGACGATTTTGATTTAGTTGCCATGTCACAAGGAAAAGAAGCAGTAAAAGCTCGAATGAAAGAGATTCAAGATAAAGGATTAGAAGCATCTACGAAAGAGAAAAATCTATTGACTGTTTTAGAACTTGCTAACGAAATGATTGAACGAGGTTTTAAATTTGGCATGATCGACTTATATAAATCAGACGCGGAAAATTTCGTGATTGATGGAGATACCCTGATTGCACCGTTCAGAGCTGTCCCTAGTTTGGGTCTCAACGTTGCAAAATCAATAGTTGATGCAAGAGAACAACCCTTCTTATCTAAGGAAGATCTTGCAAGTCGAGGAAAAGTTTCTAAAACTTTAATCGAGTATATGAATGAAAATGGTGTGCTGAAAGATTTACCAGATGAAAACCAATTATCATTATTTGACATGTTATAAAAAGTCAGAGGCGATTGATCTCAAGTTATAAAAAGAAATCCACGAAAATTGATTTTAAAATTTTTGTGGATTTCGCTTTATTTTCAAAGAATCCCCAGTATTTACACTTCAAATTTTGTAATAAATAAGGAAAAAAGTGAATGAAGGTTGTAATAATAACAGTAAACCTTTAATTTTTCTGTTTTGTAGCATATAATAAGAAAGGGTTTATTAGAGAACACATGGACGATTTTCATGGTACAATAGCATGTAATGGATCACTACAGGAGGGAACACGATCATGGTCAAAGAAAAAACAAGATATAAAGCTGTGATTGCCGATCACACATATACGATTATCGGGCAAGAAAGTAAACAGCATATGGATTTAGTAACAAGGTTAGTCAATGAACAATTAGCGGAAATTAAGCATATCTCACCACAAACGAACGATGAGCAAGCATCTGTTTTGTTAGCGATCAATGCAATTTCTGATCAATTAAAAAAACAAGAAAAAGCACTTAATCTGGAACAAGAAGTGGCTGAGTTAAAAAAGAGAACAATTAGATTAGCAGAACTTGAAAATCGTATCAAGCGTATCGAAGCAATCGAAGAAGAAGCGAGAGTTGTGCTGAAAAACAATGGTCAAGAAGACGTTGAAATCCATAATCATATGGAAGCACAACAAATTTTAAATGAAAATCGTAAACAACAGATTCAAAACAAAAGCACTCAAGATCAATAATTTGAGAGGATGACAGGATGCTAACATTACTCATTTTACTACTATTAGCCATTGGATTTTACACAGGAGCTAAACGCGGATTAGTTCTGCAGATTATATATACATTCGGTTATCTTTGTTCTTATTTAGTGGCGAAAACGTATTATAAGAGCTTGGCCTCTCATTTAGAATTGTACATCCCATATCCTTCACCAACAGCAGATACAAAATTAGTTTTTTTCAACCAAGAATTAACACTAGATTTGGATCAGGCATTTTATGGTGCGGTAGCTTTTCTACTTATATTAGTAGCTGGTTGGCTAGTTGTACGCTTCTTAGCAATTTTTGCTCACGGATTAGTTTTTATTCCAGTTTTAAAACAAGCCAACGGATTAGCTGGAGGTTTAATAAGTGTACTAGTTATTTACATTGGTGTATTTTTAGTGTTAAGCATGTTATCAATGTTGCCTGTTGACGCTGTTCAAAACCAGTTTAAAAATAGTGGACTAGCTAGGTTTATCGTAAAAGATACACCGCTTTTTTCAAAGCAAATCTATCATATGTGGATTGAACAGATGATCAAATAAAGGCTTAATTGACAATTAGCTGTCTAAAATAATTGAAACATTGTATTTTAGAAAAGCTATGTCTAAGTTTGAAAAGAACAGAAGGTGAAAAAATGAACACACGAATTTTAACGACACTAGGTTTTGACAAAGTCAAACAGTTAATTTCTCAACATCTTGTTACAGCTCAAGGGCTAGAAGAAGTTGAACATTTGGTTCCTATAAATGATGCAGCAACAATTCATGCTTGGTTGAAGGAAACAGAAGACGGATTAAAAATTCAACGTTTACGTGGAGGCATCCCGATTCCTAAAGTGGAGAATATTCGTCCTCATATGAAACGAATCGAAATTGGTGCAGATTTAAATGGTATTGAACTGGCACAAGTAGGGCGAGTATTGTCAACGACTTCTGAAATCATTCGCTTTTTTAATGATTTACAAGACAGTGAGATTGAATTGTTAAGACTATATTCTTGGGCGGAACAATTGATTGTTTTACCTGAATTGAACCATCGTCTGAAAGAGTCGATTGATGAAGATGGTCGGGTGACTGACGAAGCATCCACAGAATTAAAAATTATTCGAAATAATATCCGCAGAAGTGAGCAGACGATCAGGGAACAACTAGATAGTATTGTTAGAGGCAAGAATGCAAAATATCTAAGTGATGCAATTGTGACAATGAGAAACGAACGTTATGTTATTCCAGTTAAACAAGAGTATAAAAGTGTTTTTGGCGGTGTAGTACACGACCAAAGCGCATCAGGTCAAACTTTATTTATTGAACCGAAACAAATTGTTGAACTGAATAACCGCTTACGTCAGCATCAGATTGCAGAACGTAATGAAATTGAGCGGATTTTATCCGAATTATCTGCCGAATTAGTTCCTCATCGAAACGACATTATGCACAATGCATATGTGATCGGAAAATTGGACTTTATAAATGCCAAAGCCCGTTTTGGTAAAGAATTGAAAGCTGTAGTTCCTGAAATCAATGAAGAGAATCATATCTATTTCAAGCAAGCAAGACATCCATTGTTGGATCAAGAAAAGGCTGTTCCAAACGATATCATGATCGGAAAAGAGTATCAAGCAATTGTTATTACTGGACCAAATACAGGTGGTAAGACAATAACATTGAAAACGCTAGGTCTTCTTCAATTAATGGGACAATCAGGGTTGCCAATTCCAGCGGGTGAAGAAAGTAGAATGGGGATTTTCGATGAAGTTTTTGCAGATATTGGCGATGAACAATCAATCGAACAAAGCCTAAGTACATTTTCTTCTCATATGACGAATATTGTGGATGTATTAAATAAAGTCGATAATCATAGCTTAGTATTATTCGATGAATTAGGCGCTGGGACGGATCCTCAAGAGGGTGCAGCACTAGCTATTTCCATTTTAGATGCCTTAGGAAGTAAAAGTGCTTATGTGATGGCTACAACCCATTACCCAGAGCTGAAAGTTTATGGGTATAATCGTTCAGGTACAATTAATGCTAGTATGGAATTTGACGTGGATACGTTGAGTCCAACCTATCGCTTATTGATTGGTGTTCCTGGACGCAGTAACGCTTTTGAAATTTCAAAACGTCTTGGTTTAGACACAACGATTATTGATGAAGCAAAACACATTATGGACGGCGAAAGCCAAGATTTAAATGAAATGATCGCTGATTTGGAAAATCGTCGTAAAATGGCAGAAACTGAATATTTAGAAGTACGTCATTATGTAGATGAATCGCAACGACTGCATAACGAGTTAAAAGAAGCCTACACTTACTTTTTCGATGAACGTGAAAAAGAAATGTCAAAAGCTCGTAAAAAAGCCAATGAGTTAGTTTCTCAAGCAGAAGAAGAAGCAAGTGGGATTATTTCTGATATTCGCAAAATGCAGCTTAGCGGAGTTAATCAAGGTGGGATAAAAGAACATCAATTGATTGATGCGAAATCCAAACTTTCTAATTTACATCAAGAAGAAGCGAAGTTGGAAAAAAATAAAGTTTTGAAAAAGGCAAAAGAACAAAAGAAATTAAAAATAGGAGACGAAGTCATCGTGAATACTTATGGACAGCGTGGAACGCTGATTCGTAAGTCAGGAGATCATGAATGGCAAGTTCAGTTGGGCATTTTAAAAATGTCTGTTGACGAAGGTGATATGACACCTGTAGCTCCAGAAAAAGAGCCCAAACAAAGAGTGACAGCTGTTCGTTCAAGTGAAGTGAGCCACGTAGCAAATCAATTAGATTTGCGAGGAAAACGTTACGAAGAGGCGTTGGCAGAGGTAGATCAATATTTAGATGCCGCTATTTTAGCGGGATATCCTCAAGTCACGATTGTTCATGGTAAAGGGACCGGGGCATTACGTACTGGTATTACAGATTATTTAAAAAATCATCGAAGTGTTAGCAGTTTTGAATTCGCCCCAGGGAATCAGGGTGGTAATGGAGCAACAATTGTTAAATTTAAATAGTTCGCTTACCTTTAGTAAGCAGAAAACTAGTCGAACAATCAAACGAGTGATATAATCGTTTTAGATATAAAAGAGTAGGAGGTTTTTTAATATGACACAAGTAATTACAGATAAAGAATTTTCAGCCGAAACAGACAGTGGTCTTGTTTTAATCGATTTTTGGGCTACATGGTGTGGTCCTTGTCGTATGCAGGCGCCAATTTTAGAACAATTAAGTGAAGAATATGATGAGAGCGAATTGAAAATCGCAAAAATGGATGTAGATGAAAATCCAGAAACACCTGCTTCATTTGGAATCATGAGTATTCCAACATTACTTTTGAAAAAAGACGGAGAAGTTGTAGAAAAAGCAGTAGGCGTTCAGTCAAAAGAACAATTACGTGCAATGATCGACAAATATCTGTAGAATTAATTCTTAGGATGGAGATATTCTTCATCCTATTTTTTATGTCTAAATCTAGATGAAATGGTATAATATAATTTATCAAGAAAAAAGAAGGGAAGTATTATGAACGAAAAAATCAAAAATAAATTAGCATTGCTTCCTGACCAACCAGGTTGTTACTTAATGAAAGACAAAAATGGTACCATTATTTACGTCGGGAAAGCTAAAGTCTTAAAAAATCGTGTACGTTCTTATTTTACTGGCAGTCATGATACAAAAACAGAGCGTCTTGTCAGCGAAATCGAGGATTTTGAATATATTGTGACGGAATCAAATATTGAGGCATTACTTCTAGAAATAAATTTGATCCACAAAAATGATCCCAAGTATAACATCATGTTGAAAGATGATAAGAGTTATCCTTTTATTAAAATTACAAATGAAGATTATCCTCGTTTATTGATCACTCGAAAAGTCTCAAAGGATAAAGCTCTATACTTCGGACCTTATCCAGATGTTGGTGCAGCAAATGAAACCAAGCGATTGCTTGATCGGTTATTTCCATTAAGAAAATGTCGAGTTTTACCTAAAGAAGTGTGCTTGTATTACCATATGGGACAATGTTTAGCACCGTGCGTATTTGATATCCCAAAATCAACGTATACAGAAATGGTTGGAGAAATCAAGCGTTTCTTAAATGGCGGACATCCATTAATCCAAGAAGAATTACAGAAAAAAATGAATGCGGCTGCACAAGAGATGGAGTTCGAAAAAGCAGCTGAATATCGTGATCAAATCAAAGCAATTGAAACTGTGATGACTCGCCAAAAAATGACCAATGCTGATTTAGTTGACCGTGATGTTTTTGGTTATGCAGTTGACAAAGGTTGGATGTGTGTTCAAGTATTCTTCGTTCGTCAAGGAAAATTGATTGAGCGTGATGTCTCTATTTTTCCGTTTTATAATGAGGAGGAAGAAGACTTTTTAACATTTATGGGACAATTTTATCAGGAAAACGAACACTTTATTCCAAAAGAAGTCTTGATTCCTGACAATATCGACATTGCAAGTGTGGAAGCCATGTTGGCAACAAAAGTACTACAACCTCAAAGAGGAGAAAAAAAGAAATTAGTCAAATTAGCCGAAAAAAATGCGACAGTTGCTTTGCAAGAAAAATTTGATTTAATTGTACGCAAACAAGAACGAACGATTGGAGCTGTTGAAAAATTAGGGAATGCTATGAATATTCCAGCTCCTGTAAGAATTGAGGCTTTTGATAACTCAAACATTATGGGAACCGACCCGGTTTCAGCGATGGTGGTTTTCGTTGATGGACGACCAGACAAAAAAGAATACCGTAAATATAAAATAAAAACGGTAAAAGGACCAGATGATTACGCTTCGATGCGAGAAGTTATTTATCGACGCTATTCACGTGTCTTAAAAGAAAATTTACCATTTCCTGATTTGATTGTAATTGATGGGGGAAAAGGTCAAGTTGATGCCGCCAAAGAGGTTTTAGATAATCAATTAGGCTTAGATATTCCAATTGCAGGTCTAGCTAAAAATGACAAACATAAAACAAGCGAACTTCTTTTTGGTTCTAATTTAGATATCGTTCCTTTAGAACGGAATTCACAAGAATTTTTTTTATTGCAACGCATTCAAGATGAAGTTCATCGTTTTGCGATTACATTCCATCGACAATTAAGAAGTAAAAACAGCTTTTCTTCACGCTTAGATGACATAGAAGGGTTGGGGCCAAAACGTAAAAAAGAGTTATTGAAACAGTTTAAATCGTTAAAAAACATTACCGCTGCATCCGTAGAAGAATTGAATGCTTCTGGATTGCCGAAAAATGTTGCCAAAAATGTGTATGACCATCTACATCAGGAACTTGACTCAAAAAAAGAGTTTTAAATGGTTGGATAATGAGAAGAAAAGTTCTGCTGATAATATACTTATTGTAGAACTTTTCTTAATTATCACGTTAGTTTATTTGTCAACTAAAAGGCTCATTTCGAAAAAAAAGAGTTTGACACTATTAATAACTAACGATATCATATCATTATATACCGTCCATCAAAATTATATAAACAGAAAATATTTATATAATGATTGGGTAGCAGAAAAACATTTTTTGAGAAATTTCTTGTTTGTATATCAAAAGAGAAGCTGGAGAAAAAAATAATCAAAGGTATCATCGAATCTATGGTTTAATTATCAGAATATTTAGTATTTTTATGCTGATACATGTTAAAATGGATTAAAGATTAATTTGAAAACCTTTGATCAGGAATTACTTAATTTACTTTTTTTATAAAAAGTTGATTTAAATTGAATACAGGAGGATGGGGAATGTTAGAAGTAAATGATTTGGTAAAAACATTTGGTGATTATACTGCAGTAGATAATATCTCATTTAGAATCCCAGATGGAAAAATACTTGGGTTAATCGGGCAAAATGGAGCTGGTAAAACAACGACATTTCGTTTGATATTAGATTTTCTAACTCAAGACAGTGGAACGGTGTTGTGGAATGAGCACCAACTAAGTGTTAAAGACTATAACGATATTGGCTATTTGCCAGAAGAACGTGGTCTATATCCAAAAGTATCTGTTCAAGAACAATTGATTTATTTTGCTGAATTAAGAGGAAAAACAAAAAAAGAAATCGAACCTAAAATCGATGAATGGATGGAAAGGTTCAAAGTTAAAGGCAAAAAAACAGATAAAGTAAAATCACTGTCTAAAGGAAACCAGCAAAAAGTTCAGTTAATCGCAACACTGATTCATGAACCGAAATTGGTTATCTTGGATGAACCATTTAGTGGATTAGACCCAGTCAATGCAGAGCTTTTAAAAGATGGAATTATCGCTTTGAAAGAAAAAGGATCATGTGTCATATTCTCAAGTCATAATATGGATAATGTGGAAAAAATTTGTGATCATCTAGTCATGTTAAAGAGTGGGAAGATGGTGCTAAATGGCAAAGTTCATGAAATCCGAGAAAGTTTTGGACGAACGAAAGTATTTTTAGAATCACCACTAAATCCTGAAGATGTTTTGCCAATTGATGGAGTAAAATCAGCTGTCAAACGTGGAGATGGTGTTGTTGAAGTGACATTGTCTGATCCAAAAGCAGGTCAAGAAATTTTCGCTCGTGCGACTCAGTACGGCTATATTCCAATGTTCAATCAACAACCGCCAACCCTAGAAGAAATTTTCAAGATGAAAGCAGGTGAACCAAATGAATAAATTTTGGATCATAGCAAGTGATGTATATAAAAAGAATGTAAAATCTGTTTCCTTTGTCATCATGATACTCGTTCCATTTTTAGTTATGGGGATTATTTATGTTGCTGGTTCACTAGCTGGGGGTTTTTCAGAAGAGACAAAGGTTGGCCTTGTTTCAGATAATCCCAAAGTAGCAGAAGAATTAGCGAAATCAAAAACAGATGACTATACATTTAAAGTAGTCAAGTCTCAAAAAGAAGCTGAGAAGCAGTTGAAGGACAAAGATATTGAAGCGTTTCTTGTGTTAGAAACAGAATCAAAACAGGTTCAAGGAAAGTTATATGCTGAATCGTCATTAGGCACAACGACTGAACTAATGATGAGTCAAATGCTTAATGGATTACAATCTTCTCTGAATGCTGGAAAATTAAACTTAACTCCTGAACAATTAGCGAGCTTAAGCCAACCAGCAAATTTTAAAAAGACCAAAGTTAGTTTCGATAAAGATGGGAAAATGACGACAGGGCAAGATAATACAGCGATTCAATCAGCTGTGTCATTTGTGGTAACCATCATTCTTTGGGTGATTATTATCACGTACGCATCAATTATTGCTCAAGAGATTGCATCCGAAAAGGGAACGAGAATCATGGAAGTTATTTTATCAAGTACGAAAGCACAAACACATTTTTACGGAAAGTTGACAGGTGTTATTTTAGTAGCACTGACTCAAATCGTAATCTATGCGGGAGCGATCGGAATCGGTTATACGCAGTTGAAGAATTTAGATATGGTCAAGGGTTTCTTATCTGGATTGTCCTCTGCAAATTTATTTGGAAGCTTCCTATTTTTCACGTTGATATTCTTTGTATTGGGCGTATTAGTTTATTCAGTATTAGCAGCATTATGTGGATCACTGGTGTCCAAACCAGAAGATACAGCAAAAGCAGTTCAGCCAATTATCTATATTGCTATGATTGGGTATTTTATCGGAATTTCATTAGGAACGACTGATCCACAGAATATTGTAATCAAGGTATCTTCTTATATTCCTTTGATTTCATCTTTTATTATGCCTATTCGTTTAGCAAGTGAGACAGTAACAACGGCAGGAGCTATTATTTCTGTTATGATTCTCATAGTTTTTGGACTATTGTTAACCATGTTTTCAGCAAAATTATATAAATCAAATGTATTGGTTTATAGTGAAGGCGGCGTATGGAAATCATTGAAACAATCGATCTCTATATTAAAAAATGAACGAAAAAAATAATGCAAAAAAAGCAATGAAGAAAAACTTCATTGCTTTTTTTTATCACTTCTCACAGGAACTGTACTTCTTTCTATCAATTGAACACTCATTTTTCGTTCAGCAATTGTTTTTTTATTCAGTTGATTATGAATATAAATAAAAGAATTTTCAGCTTGGTGCTTAATAGAGTAATCAACAGTTGTGATGTGCATCAAACGACTAATTTCACTGTTGTCGAATCCAATCACAGCGACATCCTCTGGAATAGAGTAACCCAAAATTTGTAATTCAGAGATGAAACTTGCTGCAACTGAATCTGTGTAAAAGGCCATTGCATCCGTTCTATTCGCCATACTATGCCATTGACGAGCAATAATACGTCCGTTGTCTTGCCTTGCATTATCATGAAATATCCATTCACTTTTGTTTGGAATATGATTTTCGTTGTGAAAATCAGCGATTGCTCGTAGCCTAGCTTTTGTATTTAGATTTTCAGAATTACCTAAAACATGACCAATAGAGTGGTATCCACGCTGAAAAAGATAATTTAATGATCGTAAATAACCTGAATAATGATCAACATAAGAAGAATAAATTCTCTCGGAATCAATTCGATGCCAAGTTGCGATAGGACCATAAATGCTATAAGGTTCGATAACTTCCCATTCGTTTGCTCTAGTTAAAATAAATACACCGTCTAGCTGTTTATACTTCATTTGATTTAATGCATCAATTTCTTTTGCCTTATCACCATCCGTAAAATATAAGGTGACATAGTAATTATAATGTTTTGCAATGGAAATGAAACTCTCAAGAAAAATTCCTAAAGGATCGAAAAAACCATGGGCAAGAAAACCAATTGTTTTTGTTTCACCACTTTGTAAATTTCGAGCAATTAAGTTAGGAGAGTACGATAACGCTTCCATTGCATCGAGAACTTTTTTACGGCTTTCTTGACTAACATAGCCATTTCCTGAAATCACTCTAGACACGGTTGATTTTGAAACTTGAGCTTGTTTAGCTACATCAATAATTGTTGTCATTTTTACTCCTTATTATTTAGAAGAATAAAGAATTCTTTCAGATTTTTGTACACTTAACTAGTTAAAGATCTGTTCACTTTTTAGTATAACACAAAAAAAATAGGAAAAGAGCTTGACCTGGGAACATTCCCACATATTATGATATGAATGTAAACGATGTCAGAACATATTCTGAACAAAATATCAGGAGGGAAACACATGACAAGAGATGCATTGAAAATCGCTACAATTGGTGGAGGTTCTAGTTATACACCTGAATTAATCGAGGGCTACATTAAAAGAAAAGATGAATTACCAATCAAAGAAATTTGGTTAGTAGATATTGAAGCTGGTAAAGAAAAATTAGAAATAGTAGGAGCTATGGCAAAACGCATGGTCAAAGCTGCAGGACTTGACTGGGAAGTTCATCTTACCTTGGATCGACGTGAAGCCTTAAAAGATGCTGACTTTGTTTCCACGCAATTCCGTGTTGGATTATTAGACGCTCGAATCAAAGACGAAAGAATTCCATTATCACATGGTGTTTTAGGACAAGAGACAAACGGAGCAGGAGGTATGTTCAAAGCATTTCGTACAATTCCAGTCATTTTAAGCATCATAGAAGATATGAAAGAGCTCTGTCCAAACGCTTGGTTAGTTAATTTTACGAATCCAGCAGGAATGGTTACCGAGGCAGCTATTAAACATGGCGGTTGGAAGAAAACGGTTGGTTTATGTAATGTACCGATTGGGCATCGTAAACAAGCGGCAGAAAAACTAGGAATTCCTGAAGAAGACCTGTTCTTTAAATTTGCCGGTATCAACCATTTCCATTGGCATCGTGTATGGGACAAAGAAGGAAATGAACGGACGCAAGAATTGATAGACTTAATCTATGGACCACAAAATGAACAAGAAAGTCATCTGAAGAACATTTGGGATGCACCTTTTCACTATGAACAACTAAAAGACCTAGGTATGTTGCCTTGTGGTTACCATCGTTATTATTATATTGAAGATGAAATGCTGAAACATTCTGTTGAAGAATTTGAAAAGGGTGAAACAAGAGCACAAGTTGTAAAGGAAACTGAAGCACGTTTATTCGAATTATATAAAGATCCTCAATTAGATTACAAACCAAAAGAATTAGAGGAACGTGGAGGTACACACTACAGTGATGCTGCATGCGAAATGATTGCATCAATTTATAATGATAAACGAACGGATATGGTTGTTTCTACAGAAAACAACGGAACAATCACTGATTTGCCATACGACTGTGTTGTAGAAGTTTCTGGACCCGTAACTTCTCATGGACATGAACCCTATAATTGGGGAGCGTTTCCACCAGCAGCACGTGGTATCATTCAAGTGATGAAAGGGATGGAAGAAACCGTGATTCGTGCTGCAATAGACGGAGACTATGGTGCGGCGCTACATGCATTTACCATTAATCCGTTAGTGCCAGGTGGTACGATGGCCAAAACATTGCTAGATGAGTTGTTGATTGCTCATAAAGACCATTTACCGAATTTCTCAAAGGCTATTGCTAAGATTGAAACAGAACAGCCTGAAACAAGAGCATATGTTACTGAATTAATGAAAAGTAATTAAAAAGCTAATAAAAAAGCAAGACTATATCAACCTGATATAGTCTTGCTTTTTATTATTTTTCAAATAATGACTCCTTCTTTGTACTAGTCACTCCATAGTAAAATTTTTTGAATAACAATGATCAGATCAAGCCACATCCGTTCATCTAAAAAACTATTTACGAAGAAAAAAGTTTGTTCTTCCTTTTCTTCATGAACTTCAAAATTGTCTACAATCGCAATGTTTGCTTCATGTATTTGCTTTGTAAAGTTAATTGACTCTGGATTAAAAAGTGTTAAAAGTTTGTTCTTTATAAATACGGAACCAAAATTATTACTACTATACTGAATGTAAATAGATACTGTAGGGATCAAAAACATATCAGTTAAAATTGTCAACAGCATACAAATCCCAAAATTAAATGTAGGATCTACTGTAAATTCAGGATGATTTTTTCTGAATTTTTTATAGAAGCGATAGTTCTTTGGATGTCTCTTTAAATATTTTTTTAAGAATTCGGTATTACTTTGTTCGTTGATCATCACTTGTCTGAAAAAATACATTGGATTAATTTCAAAAAAAGTAGAATGAACTAATCCTATAAGTAGATAATAAAAAATATTGGCTTTTTGTTTAGAGGTCATTGAAGCAGAAGAATAAAAACTTTTTTCATATTCATTAACTAACAATTCACTAGAAAAAACTAAAGAAGAAGATCTTGGAAACATATCAAAAAGGATGATTTTCTCTTTTGAAGTATCGATGTCTGAGATGAAACTTCGTAACATCAAATTAAAAAATAAGTGTTCGTCTTCAGAGATAAAGTATCTCTTAACCAACATTGAAATTTCGGTTGTTACTTCAAAAGGTTTTAGTATATTTTTGATTTCTGTTGGTAACTGAATTTGATATTTAAATTGCCTCATCATAGTGATGCCAAGCATTAATTTTATGCGATTGATCACAGAAGATGAATAACGTTTCTCTAAACTATCTATTATATCTGGACAAGAAAATACACAACTGAGTTCAGATTCAAAAGGAATAATGGTCCCGCGATAGGCATTCCAATAAAAATAAAAACAAAACATTCTCAGGTGCTTTTCTTCACCACACAAATTTTCATTTGAATGAAAAACTACTTTTATATGAAAATTTTTGAGTTGTTCGTTCAAAGTGTTTATTTGTTTGTAGAGATAAGGAACACTTACAAATAACTCTTCTGCTAATTCATCTGCAGTCAAATAGCTTTTGGTAAGAATACATGAAATGATCTTAAATTGTAAAGACTCATTCAAGTAATGGAGTCTTAAATGTATAAGTAGATAATCAATTTTAAAATCAGAATAATTGTTTACTTGGAATCCCCCTGTATTTTTCTCAAAAATGATCATTTTTAGGTCTTCATTTTTTTGAACATCTGTTTCTAGCTCATTAAAGTATCTTTTTAATGTGCTTAAAGAAATATCTAAATAATGTTGGAGGTAAGTGAAAGAAACTTTTTCACCATCTTTAAAGATTAATTTTTTAAAAAGTTCTAATTTTTTCTTGTTTTTGTCATTTAAAAAAAATTCCATTCAGGTACATCCTTTAATTAGTAGTTTCCGTGGAATTATAGATTAGAAAAAAAACAAAGTCAATGAAGCTAATATTTAAATCAATATTATTTCTTTTATATTTGTTATTTTTAATCATAGAAACCTTTATTTAGATTAGTTTAAATAAACTATAGTTATTATTTTATCTAAAAAAGAACTGAAATGTGTTCAGTTTTGGATTTTCAAAAAAAAATTTTATGTTTTATGATAATATAGTGGCAGAAAAAAGAAAAATATCTTAATTAAATATGATAAAAATTTATTTAACATTTGTTAGATGGATAAGAAGCATTGTTTTGGATCTTAGATGAAGTTGACCGCGCCTTAATTAGTAGCAAATAATAAGTGCTTCTGAAGACCTTTTAGTAGGGGGATCCTCCACTCAACATAATTTAGACGTTTAAAAATCTACTTCGACGAGAGATGGAGGAGAAGTGGAGAAAAATGCTTAGTTTTAAATCCTATAATGTATTTATATGATTACGCATAAAATAGGAGGAAAGAAAATGAATAAAAAAAAGTGGTATCTTATCTTAACACTAATTATGGTACCTATCATTTGTACAAGTTTTTTTTATTTAAAGACGGAACCACAGACACGTTTAAAAGCGGAAGAGAATAAGAAGACGACGAACGATTTAACTAAAACAGAACCAATACCTCCAGAAGTAGCGGATCAAACACTTCTTTCTAAGTATAATTTGTTAGGGAAATGGGAAGGATATAATCGTTATGGTACGCTAAATTGGATATCCTTTCCTAGTTGGGATGGAACCACTTCTAAAAACCTTGTAGCCGATAATACTGTGAAGGCAACGGCAACCAGTAGTGATATAGTTTTTAAAATCGATGGGAATATTAGTAATTCTGGTCTTGTAAAAAATACAATCCGAACAATTCCAGGTCACTATTATCAACTTTCCACTGAAATATCTGCTACTGTTTATTCTGGAAAATTAGTGATCTATGCACTAGATTTGTTATCAAACTCAGATGTAAATAACCCAGTATCTATTTATCCAGACTACAGTGAATTAATTCGTCG